>CAWFPU010000002.1:0-935480 GCA_963817845.1 uncultured Solirubrobacterales bacterium | reverse complement strand
GCGCCGGTACTCGTTGACGACGATCTCGGTGAGCTCGTCGACCGAGGTCTCGCTGGTGGGCTTGTCGAGGGCGATGACACCGTCCTGGATCATGCTGACGCGGTCGCAGGCCTCGAGCACGTGGACGTAGTTGTGCAGGATCATGATGATCGAGACGCGGCCTTCCTGCTTGAGGCGGGCAACCAGGTCGAGGATCTGGGCGCCCTCTTTGGCGCCCATCGCGGCGAGCGGCTCGTCGAGCAGGATGATGTCGGCGTCGGAGTTGACCGTGCGGGCGACGGCGATCGCCTGGCGCTGTCCGCCGGACAGGCGCGCGACCGAGACGTCGATGCGGGGAATGTTGATGCCGATCTCATCGAGCGCGCGGCGCGCGTCGCGCTTCATCTCGCGGTTGGCCAGGAACGGGATCGGACGGTGCACCTTCTCACGGCGCAGCGCGAGGTTGTGATAGACGGACAGTTCGTCGATCAGCGCGAGATCCTGATAGACGGTATCGATGCCTTTCGCGCGCGCGTCGTCGACGCTTTTGGGTTGGTAGGGCTGGCCGTGCAGGAACATCTGGCCGGCGTCCTGCTTCTGAAAGCCGCAGATGATCTTGATCAGCGTTCACTTGCCGGCGCCGTTGTCGCCGAGCAGGCCGAGCACCTCGCCCTTGCGCAGGTGCAGGTTGACGTCGCGCAGCGCCGTGACCGGCCCGAAGTGCTTGGCGATGTGCTCGACGCGAAGCACGTCATCCGGAGCCGACACCGGCCCGACGATCGTCTCCGCCGGTACGGGCTGGTCAGCCAATTCGGGAGCCCCTGCGCACGCGCTGAACGTACACGTTGATGGTCATCGCCAGGATGATGGCCAGGCCCAGATAAAAGAGCTGGTAGTCGGCGTTGACGCCCTTGAGGATCAGCCCGTCGTTGAGGATGCCCAGGAACAGCGCTCCGATCAGCGCGCCCACGACGGTCCCCGACCCTCCGGCCAGGAGCGTGCCGCCGATCACCGCCGCCGAGATCGCCTTGAACAGGATTTCGTTCGCCCCGGCGACGTCCGGCTCGACCGAGGAGACCCGCACGGCATCGAGGATCCCCACGAAGCCGCCGGCGGTACTGCAAAGGATGAAGTTGCGGATCATCACCAGGCGCACCAGCACCCCTGCCTCGGCGGCGGCCAGCTTGTTCGAGCCGACCGCGACCGTGTACAGGCCCCAGCGGGTGAACGTCAGCACGATCTGCCCCACGACCACGATCACGATCGCCCAGATCAGCTCCGAGTAGGTGCCCTCGCCGAGGATTTTGGCGAACGTCGAAACGTGATTGACCGTTTCCGTGAGCACGATGTGCGCCCCGTTGATCACGCGGTGGACGCTGACGGTCGTGCTCGTCACTTCGGCGCCCGGCATCGCGACCGGCTCGCCATGCGAGATGATCAGCGTCAGCCCCTCCAGCGTGAACAGCATGCCGAGCGTGGTCACGAACGAGCTGATGCCGACGATCGCCGTGAAGAACCCGTTGATGAAGCCGACCGCCATGCAGCATGCCAACGCGATCAGCACGCACGGCACGTGCGGGATCCCGGCGACCGCCAGCTTGTAGTAGATGAACGGCGCGAGCAGGTATGTAGCCCCGATCGACAGGTCGATCTCGCCCAGGATCATCACGAACACCTCGCCCGCGCCGAGGATCGCGAACGGGGCGAAGAACGGCAGCAGCGTCTTGAAGCTGGCGGTGGTGAGGAAGGTGCTGGTGGTCAGCGAGAAGTAGATCGCAACGAGCAGCGTGACGATGATGATGCTGCCCTCGCGCAGCGAGAGCACGCGTTCGAGTAGCTCGTTGCGACCGGGCATGGAGACCCGACGCGAGCGCGCCGGGTCTCCCGCCGGTGTGGTGGGCGTTCCGGGCGAGGCCGGCTCCCCGGGGGCGGGCGGGGCCCCCCTCCGGTGCGCCATCGCCTAGGCCGGGGTGCCCGCCGCGATCGGCACCACCTTGGGTTCGGAGGAGGTGCCCTCGAAGCGGCTCTTGGAGTTGACGTACGGAGTGACGGTTTCTTTGTTGATGAATTTCAGGCCCGTGTCGACTTCCGCCGGACCCGTCAGGGAACCGGAGACCTGCCACAGGAAGAGCTGCAGGATCGGCAGGAAGCCCTGCAGGTAGGGCTGCTGGTCGATCGTGAATTCGATGTAGCCTTCGTGGAGCAGTTTCTGGGTTTTTTCGGTCAGGTCGAAGCCCCCCGCCTTGACGCCTTTCGCGGCGAGTCCGAGCTTCTGCATCACGCCCGCCAGTTCGGCAGTGTCGCCGCCGTCAACGGCGTACATGCCCTTCGTGGTCGGATGGCTGGTCCAGTAGGCTTCGATCGCGGTTTTCTCGCCCGATTCCAGTGAGCCGGTGACGAGGGTGGTCAGGTTGATCGGCGCACCCGAATCCTTGATCGCCTTTTCCGCGCCTTCCAGTCGCGGCTGCAGGTTCGCCGAGCCCGCACTGGCGGTGAAGATGACCACGTCGCCCGAGCCCACGGCGGCGACGATTCGCTTGCCCATGAGTTCCCCGGCCAGTTTCAGGTCCTGGCCGATGTAGGCCAGGCGCTTGTTCGGGGGCGACGGGGCGTCGGCGTTGTAGGCGACGACCGGGATGCCCGCCTTCAGCGCGTTTTCGATCGGAACGTTGAAGGCGGTCTTGCTGATCAGCGACACGGCGATCCCGTGGGCGCCCGATGAGACGGCGGTGTTGATGGCGTTGACCATCTGGCTGATGTTTTCGCTTTCGGAGCCGGTCCACTCATAGCTGGAGCCGAGCAGTTTGCTGGCGTCCTGGATGCCGTACTGGGTGGGGACGAAGAACGAGTTGGTCGTGACGTGGTTGACGACGACGAATTTGTATTCGGGGTGCGATCCGAAGATCGAGCTCGAGCCGCTGCTGCTCGACGCGCTCGATCCGCAGGCGCTCAGCAGGGTGCTCACGGAGCCGGCGGCGACGCCCGTGAGCGCTGCGCGGCGCACAAACGCACGCCGGTCGAACGTCATCCGGTCGAACAGCGACCGATCGCCGTGGTCGAGCCGCTCGACCGCTTCGTGGACCAGATCTGTCTCGGACATCTTCGCCTCCTCAGACGAGTTATGGCCTCTCCAGCGCCGACCCGGGCGCCCGATACCTACCTTCCCGCTTACCGGCGTTCTAGTCAAGTAGTCGGGCTTGGGCAAAGCCGCAAAACGCTGCGGCGAGTGCAGGTTCGCGGCCCGAGCCGACGGCCCGGGGCTTCGCGCGCCGCAACGGGGAGCACGCCCCGCCCGACTCGCGACCGGCGCACATAGGAGTGCAGCGCCGACCGCGAGATGCGTGTGGCCGGCGACGGGGTATACGGTGCGTGGATGGCGCGGGAGCCCTCGAGCCGACCGTCCGAGCAGCCGCGCGAGCGCTACGGCGTGCTCGAGCTCGAGCGGTACGTGAAAGACGACGGGCGGGCGCTGATCCTGTACTCGCTGGCGGAGTCGGCCCCAGAGCGAACCGAGTCGGTGTCCAGCCCAGGCCATGCGACACCGACCGGTCCCGCCACCGTCAACCCGGGCGAAGCGAGCACAGCCCGCCCACGCGCCGAGAGCCCAAACCAAACGCGCCCCGCCAGCCCGAGCGCCAAAAGCCGAAACCAACCGACCTCTCTCAGGCCAGGCGCTGAGAGAGCAGGCAGCGTCGAGGCGGGCCTCAGTGAGCTCCGTTTCGACGAGCTCAGGGGCGAGCAGGTCGTGTACGCGATCGACCGCCAGGAGCGCACGTTCCTGCCCCCGGCCGATCACTGCCCGCTGTGTCCGACGCGGCCGGGCGGGGCGCCCACCGAGATCCCGTTCGCGGATTTCGAGCTAGCCGTGTTCGACAACCGCTTCCCTGCCTTGCGCGCGCCGCGGGGCGCGGCCGAGGTGGTCGTCTATACGGCGACCCACGAAGGTTCGCTGGCGACGCTCGCGCGCGCGCGCGCACGCGCGCTGATGTGGGTGTGGCGCCATCGCTACCTCGAGCTCGGAGCACAGAACGAGGTCGAATACGTGTTCGCGTTCGAAAACCGGGGGGTAGAGGTCGGCGTCACGCTGCATCATCCCCACGGGCAGATCTACGCCTATCCGTTCCTGCCGCCGGTCCCGGCGCACGAGCAGCAGGCCGACGGTCGCCTCGGCGGATGCGCGCAGTGCGAGCTGCTGGAGCGCGAGCTGGTGGACGGCCGGCGCGTGCTGTTCGAGAACGAGGCGGTGGTCGTGTACGTCCCCTACGCCGCGCGCTGGGCCTATGAAGCGCACGTGGTGATGCGGGCGCACCGACCGAGCCTGCTGGAGTGCGAGCCGTTCGAGCTCGACGGTTTGGGGACTGGGCTGCAGGCGCTGGTGGCAGGCTTCGACGCGCTGTTCGCCCGCCCCTTCCCGTACGTCATGGCCGTGCATCAGGCGCCCACCGGCGGCGTCCGCGAAGGACACGTTCACGTCGAGTTCTATCCGCCGCTGCGAAGCGCGACGAAGCTCAAGTATCTGGCGGGCTCTGAGCAGGGAGCTGGCACGTTCATCTCTGACATGGTGCCGGAGGAGTCGGCGCGGACGCTGCGCGAGGCGATCGATGGAGCGCAGTGAAGACGCCGACTGGCCCGTGGGGGACGCCGGCCGGTCCGCGAAAGACCCGGGCTGGCCCGCGAGAGACCCGGGCTGGCCCGCGGGAGACGCCGACTGGCCCGTGCGGGCGTTCGCGCCCGGACGGGTGAGCCTGATCGGCGAGCACACCGACTACAACGAAGGACTGGCGCTCGCGTTCGCGATCGCCGAGGGCGTGACCGTGCGCGCGCGGTTGGCGCTGCCCGGCTCGGACGAAGCAGAGCGCATGCGCGCTCGTGCGCTGGACTTCGGCGAATGCGACGACTTCCCGCTCCGCGACCCTGAGCGGACGCCCGGCTGGCGCGCGTTCGTGCGCGGCATGGTGGCCGAGCTGACGAGCGTCGGGCTGGGCCCGCCGGGAGCGAGCCTCGAGATCGGCGGAGACATACCGCGCGGCTCGGGCGTTTCGTCATCCGCGGCCCTGGAGGTGTCGCTCGCGCTCGCGCTGCTGGCGCTCGGCGGCGCACAGGCGCAGATCGGGCGTACCGAGCTGGCGCAGCTGTGCTCGAGGGTCGAGAACGTCTGGGCGGGCGCGCAGACCGGGCTGCTCGATCAGATGAGCTCGCTGTACGGGGAGCGTGACAGAGCGATGGTGCTCGACTTTCGCACGCTCGCCGTCGAGCAGGAGCCGCTGGAGCTGAACGGCTGGAGGCTTGCGACGCTGGACTCCGGGGAGCGGCGTGATAACGCCAGCTCGGGCTACAACCGGCGCCGCGCCGAATGCGCGCAGGCGTGTGAGCTCCTCGGTGTCGCCTCGCTGCGCGACGCCGATCGCGCCGCGGTCGAACGCCTGCCGACGCCGCTGCGCGAACGCGCGCGACACGTGCTGGGCGACAACGAACGCGTGCTGGCGGCGGCGGCGGCGCTGCGCGCTCAGGACATGCCAGCGCTCGGGGAGCTTCTCAACGCGTCGCATCGCAGTATGCGGGACGATTTCGATGCGTCGACGCCGGCGGTGGAGACGACCGTGGCAACGATGCTGCAGGCGGGGGCAGCGGGGGCGCGCATGGTTGGCGGCGGCTTTGGTGGCAGCGTCCTGGGCCTGCTCCCGCCACGTGCAGCGGCACCCGACGGAGCACGCGAGGTGGCTCCGTGCGCAGGTGCACGAATACTCGCGGCGTAGACCCAGGAGCGCGCTCGCGCCCTGGCTGCGACCGTCGTATATGCCATAGCGCGCAGCGCGAAAATTTCGAAACACTGTCTGAGGCGTAAGCTCTGCTCATCGATGAGCGAGAACGGCGCAAGCGCGACAGGTCCGACGCTGACGGCGATCGTGACCGGCGCCTCGAGCGGGCTCGGCGAGGCGGCCGCCAAGCGGCTGGCGCGCGAGCCAGGCATCTCGCTCGTGCTGGTGGCGAGGCGCGAGGAGCGGCTGCGCGCTCTGGCAGAGGCGCTGGGATCGAGGCGCACGAGCTGGGTGGCGGTCGATCTCGTCGCCGACGATGCGCCCGAGCGCATCCGTGCGCACGTGGCAGAGCGATACGGGCGCCTGGACCTGCTGGTGAACAACGCGGGTGCGGCGTGGCGCAAGCGCTTTGCCGATGGCGGCTACGAGAACGTCAGGCGCACGATGGCGATCAACTTCGACGCGCAGGTGCGGCTCACCGAGTCGCTGCTGCCGTTGCTGCGGGCATCGGCGCCGAGCGCGATCGTCAACGTCGCGAGCACCGCCGCGCGCGTGACCCGCTCGGGGACCGGGGCCTATAGCGCATCGAAGGCGGCGCTCGCGAGCTGGTCGGATGCGCTGTGGGCGGAGGAGCGCGCGAACGGCGTGCATGTCGGGTTGGTGCTTCCCGGGTTCATCTCGACCGAGGGCTTTCCCCAGGCCGAGCTGACGGCGAGCGCCCTGACGCGCTGGGCCGTGTCGACCCCCGAGAAGGCCGCCGAGGCGATCTTCCAGGCGGGGATCGGGCGCCGGGCCGAACGCTACGTGCCGCGACCGTACTGGCTGACGGCGGCGGCACGAATCCTCATACCGCCCCTCGTGCGCCGGGTGCTCGCCGGAAACAGCGCGGTGGTGATGACGACCACCACCGGCGCCGACCTCGCCGACCGCCAAACGGGCGCCGCACAGCCCGAGTAGAACCGGCGAGGGCCCGGCGCAGGCGTGCCTACGGCTCGAGCTGGCCGTCGTAGAGCGCGAACATCGCGCCCTGCGGATCGGCGACGACCGCGATCCTGGCGATCTGGATGTCGATCGGACCGGCGTGCATGGTGCCTCCCAGCTCTGCGAGCTTGGAGATCGCGGCGTCGAGATCGTCGGTGCCGAAGTAGACGAGCCAGTGAGGCGGCGGCCCGGGTGAAGGGAGCGTACGCATGCCGCCGTTGTTGGCCTCCCCGTTCTTGATCGACAGATACGGTTCGGGACTACCCTCGAAGGGGGCTACGGTCCAACCGAACAGGTCACTGTAGAACGCGCTCGAGGCGTCGAGGTCGGGGCTGCCGAGCTCGTTCCAGACGACCGCGCCAGGGGCGTTGACGAGCGCCGCGCCGGGCATCTGGCGCGGCTGCCAGATCATGAAGAACGCTCCCTGCGGGTCTTGGATCACGGCCATGCGCCCAGCCTGCATCACGTCGAACGGCGGGGCGTGGACGTTTGCGCCCAGCTCTTTCGCGCGGTTCGCGACGGCATCGGCATCGGTGACGGTCACGTAGGAGTTCCACACGGGCGGAACGCCGGCCTCGCGCTGGGCGTCGGGCTGTGGGGCGATGGCTGCGACGTTTTTGCCGTCGCGGCTCATGATCGAGTAGTAGGTGCCCTCGCCGACCGGGTTGTCCTGAGCGCTCCACCCGAGCAGCTCGCCGTAGAAGCTCTTGGCGGCCTCCTGGTCGGTGGTCGTGAGGTCGGCCCAACAGAACGTGCCGGGCGTGTACTCGCTGCGCTCACCCATGTGCGAGCAAGCCTAACGCACCACGGCTCACGAGACGCGCGCGAGCACGAGTGCACAGGCGAGCAGGACCATCGCGGCCGACAGGGCCGCGAGCGCGCCGTCGAGGGGCGCGAGCAGGGCCGCGCGGGTGAGCGGCTCGCTGCTGCCGTCGGCGCGCGTGCGGGCCCCCTCCAGCGAGCGCGTGGCGCGGCGCAGCTCGCGGGCGGGCGTGCTCAGGCGCCGCTGGGCGACGCTGGTGGCGCAGCATCCGGCGGCCACGAGCAGTCCCGCGACGGTGATCCGCTCGGCCTCGACGAAGTAGCCGACGAGCGCGGGGAAGGCGCCCCAGGCGAGCGCAAACCAGAGATCCGAATGAAAGCGCCCGCCGGCCAGCTCGAGGTTGTAGGCGGGAACGACTAGTGCCCCCGCGAGCACGAACGGGGCCAGCCCGGCCGAGACGCGCAGGATGCCGGCGACGCCGATCGCCAGCGCGCCGATCAGGCTCGCGCCGGCGAGGGTGATGAGCGTGCGATCGGACAGGCGCGTGCGCAGCGGGCGGTCGTGGAGCTCGTCGAGCGCGTGCGCGGCGACGCCGACGGCGAGCGCGAACGCCGCCAGGCCCCAGAGCAGGCGGTCTATGTAGAGGTGGGGCGCGATCGCCGCGCCGATCGCGAAGTAGCTCAGATGCCACGCGGTGTACGGCGGGTGCAGCAGCGTGACGATTTCGCCGGGCAGACCCCGGCCGAGCGCGTAGAAAGCCGGGCGCTCAGGCCTGGCGGACATGCGCGGAGATGATGACGCCGCCGCCGAGGCTCATCCGGCGCACACGGACGCCCTCGAGGCCGGCCTCGCGCCAGCTTTGGACCAGCTCGGGGAGCGGGTGGGCTTCGTAGAAGCCCGTGATGCTCGGCCCTAGGAAGCGACCGACGCGACCCCACTCGCGTGAGCACATGCGACCGAGCACCGGAAGTCCGACGCTCGTGTACAGATTCCATGCCGCGCGGGCGCGACGGCGCGGCGGTACGCCGAACTCGAGCGAGGCGATGCGCCCGCCGGGACGAACCACACGCGCAAGCTCGCGCAGGGTGCGGGCGGCGTCGTTAACGTAGCGCAGCAGATAGGTGAACGTGAGTGCGTCGAAGCTCGCGTCGGGAAACGGCAGGCGCTCCGCCTCACCTTCGATCAGCCGCACGCGCTCGCGCAGATCGCGCTCGGCAAAGCGGGCGCGCGCACCGGCCAGCATCTCCGGACTCTGGTCAAGACCGGTGACCAGGCAGTCGCTGCGCCCGAGCAGCTCTGCCGCGACCATGCCAGTTCCGGTCGCGACGTCCAGGACATGCTCACCGGCGGCGGGGGCGATGGCGTCGACGAGCGCCCGGCGCCAGCGCGGGTCCTGTCCGAAGCTGAGCAGCGCCGAGAGCAGGTCATAGCGACGCGGAAGGCCGCTGAAGAGCTCTAGTGCGTGGCGCTTGCGAAGCGAGGCGTCGCCGTCGCGTCCCGGCTGGACGCGGGCGTCGCCTGCATTACGGAGGAGGTCCGAGCTCATGAACGTGCCTCTGGCAGAGGCTATCTCCGCCGGGCTCGCCGCGCGGTGTGCAGCGAGACGCGGGTCGCTAGCCTTCAGGACGCGCCGTGCGCCCAGGAGGGGTGGCAGAGCGGTTGAATGCGGCGGTCTCGAAGACCGACCCGGGGGCATTTCTCGACTCCGGGCCGTCTCCTCTTTTTGGCTCTGGTAAGCAAAATTCGGCATGGCTGAGCGGAATGCTTGCCGAGGCTCGACCAACTACCGACGCGCCGCGAAACCGCTGGAAACCGCCTGAGACCGCACGATCCGCACGTCGAGTGGCGCGGATTTGGCGCGAGACCAAGGCAGATCCGCCACACGCTCGGAGTGGCGGCTGATCACCGCGAGTCACAACCTGATGAACCCCACAAGCACCACCTGGCCGTCCAGGCGGCCCGAGAGAACCTCTGCGCTGCAAGGACACTCGAGCTGGCGCGTGCGGAAGCCCGACCTCTCCGACACCCGCGGCCAGCGCCGCGGGCCACGGGGCGGCGCCCGCAGCAACTTTGTGCGACACCCACCGTCCACAGCCACAGCGCCTGACCAAATGACCGAGCGCGACCCGCCGACGGTTTGAGGGCGTGGCCCCCATCAGGTGGGGCCACGCCCTGTGTTGCGGGTGTGTCCTCAGCGCTTGTTCGGAGAGGGATTCCGTGTGCCGAGGGTCCCGAGTGTCGGACTGGGATGGCCGACGCTCGAGCTTGTTCGAGCCGAGCCCTATTCGTCAGCGGCCGTCATGTTCAAGCTGGGTGAGGTCGATCGCGCCTGCTGGAGCGGTTAACGTAGCGTGCCGGTTCCACCCGGTGAAAGTGGTTTGGCCGTGTTCGCGTCCGGTCTTGCGCTGCAGGATCGGGTACGGCTTGCCGGTGGTGGCGACGTACAGTGCGCCGGTATAGAGTTTTGCGGCCTCCCTGAGTTCGATTGCCTGCCTGCCGGCTACGCTGGTTTTGCTGCCCTTTGTGACGGGGGTGCCGCGGCCGAGGATCAAGGGGAGCTCTGTGTCTTTCTCGGCGATCGCGCCGAGTTGCGCGAGCGGGCCGCTGTTGGCCGGCGCCTTCAGCCATGTGCCGGCCGGGAGCTTGGCGACGCCAGCGCCGGTCGCGCCGGCAAGCGACCGCCCGAGCTGTCTGTAGAACCGCCCGTTCCCACTGACGTAGAGCGTGTCGCCGATGCGGACCATACCGAGGCTCAGTCCCAGCAGCGAGAGGTGTCCTTGAGCGCCGTCGGTCGCGTAGCGCATGTCCAGGATCGAGCTCAGCGACCCCGTGGCGGCGCTCGTTTGCACACGTACCGAGCTGGCTTCGGCCGCGGCGGCGGTGGCCGCGGCGACGATCGCCCCCGGAGTTTTCGAGGAGACCCCGTTGCTCTGCGAACCACAGCCCGAGACCAGCGCTAGCGTCAGCAGCGTGAACACTGGCAGGACGAGCTGAACGAGCCGCCCTCGTGGCGGGAGCCGGCCAGAGCGCGAACAGCGCGAGCCCACGGGCACACGCCCCGTATTCGCACCAGCTGCCCGCGAAGACACCGACGCTCAGCTCCCCAGCCTGCCGTTTTCGCTGTTCGCGCTGGATCGCCGCTCGGCGGTGCCCTTACGGGAGCGCCGGCGCTTGTGCGGATGCTTGACCAGCGGGTAGCGCCTGCGGGCCTGCCGTTCGCAGCGGATGCGCCTGGCGTTGGCGTGTCTGTACTTCTTGGCGCATGCGGCGAGCGCTTTGGCGCGCTTCTGCGCATTGGTGAGCCTCCTTGCTTTGGCGGCCTTCACGGCAGCGCACCCCTGCACGTCGATCTTGGTGTCCCGTTCGATCACGCTGCCGTTCTGACCGGTGATCATGGTCGGCATCCGCAGGCTCTGCCCGCACAGGCTGAACCGGTCCTTGGCGGGCACGTTCGCTGTCAACGCCGAGTGGGGGCCCGCCGGAAGCACCGTTTCAAATGTCGTAAACGGCGCGTCGGGAGCAGATTCGAACTTCGAGTAGGTCACCCCGCCCTTGATCTGCGTCTTACCGTCCAGCACAAGAGTGATTCCTTCACCCTGGAGCACGAACTCGACGTCGGGGAACGCGGCGTTGCCGTGGGAGACAAGGTACGCCGGGCCGGCGAGCGGGTTCTTCAACACCGGCGTGTCGATCGTCGCCGCCCCAATAACAGAGCCTTCCGGACACGACGCCGGGTTTGCGTTGAACGCCTTTTCGGTGCACGCTTTCTGCAATGTGCTTAGGCGGGCCGGCAACGCCACCGGCAGCTGCAGATCGACTTTGGCGATCCCCGCCTCCGCTACGCCGCTAGCTCCGATCCCGCCGGAGGTCACCTTCACGACGAAGCTCGCGCCATCGGCTTTGCTGGCGTGCCCGTTCGTCGCAGCGGCGAGGATCGGGGCGAACGGGAGGTTCTGACAGTTGCCGACGGCGAACGCGGAAGACAGTTCCCGGCTGGCTCCTTCAGCGCCGCTGAGCGTGCCCTTGATCGTGGCGGGAGTGCAGTTGGTGGGGTTGAACTCGAATTCGGGACGATCGACGTTGACGACGATCTGTTTGATCTGGGCGGGTATTCCGCGAATCATGGTGGGGAACGATTCGTGACGTGGACCGGGATCGGTGACAATCGAGACCGCCGCGGTGTTCGGATCGACGTCGATGCGCGAGCGTACGTTCACGTTCCCGAGGTCGAAGGGACCCGCCTTGGCGTGCGTTTGCACCAGCAGCCCGAACGGGGCGCCGTCATAGCCAGTGGTCAGGAAGACGTTGCCGGGCAACCTCACCGGATATTCCCCGAGGCCAGAGACGGCGCTCGATTGACCGATCAGGCTGTCCGCCCCGCACGTCCATTCCACCCCCGCGGGTGGTTCCTGGCAGGGTGTCACGCTCGCGAGCTTCGCGGCGATTCCCGCGGGTAGGTGCATCGCGAGGCCGGAGAGCTGCTGGTTTCCGTCGGGGCGTTCGATCGCCACCGTGAAGGCGGTGAACGCACCCGCGTTGGTGTTGGTGGCGTGGGCGGCGAACGCCGGCGTGAAGTCGAGCTGCGAGCCGGGGCAGGACGAGCCGCCGGGGCCCGCCTGCACTTCGATCCCGTTGGCCGGCGAGCTCACCGCAACCGCTTCGGTGCCCGACCAGGGCGTGAAGATCCCCTCGCCGGCATGAGCTCCGCAGAAGGGGGCAGTGCTCACGGACGCACGGGGACCCCCGAAGAGCTGCACCTGGAGTTCTTCGAACGGCACCTCGGGGGTGTTGCGAAACGTCGTGCTGACCCTGCCGGTGGCTTCGTCCAGGTGGCCTTCGCCGGCGAGCTTCACGAGCACGCCGGAGACGGGATCTTCGGCCACGAGGTACAGCGCCACGAGCGAGTTGAAGGGGTTCTTCGCGCCTTCGCCGCCCGGCGCCGGACTGGCCAGGTAGACGGCTCCTTCCAGTTCGTGGCTTAGGAGCGGGGTCCTGATGTGTACGACGCCGACCTTCGAGCCTTCCGGACACGCCGCGGGGGCACCTGCGAAGTCCTGCGCTCCCGTCGTCGGGTCGATCCCTTCGAACCCCGCCTGAGCCTCGCTGCATGCTTCCAGTCCGGTCGCCGCGGAGGGGTTCAGCCACACTCCTTCCGGCAGTGTGACCGTCGTGTCGCGGACGTCGGCCTCGCCGAGCGCGCCTGCTTGCAGGGTAGTGCCCTGCGGCAGCTGGGCGCTGACCGTGAGGCCCGTGGGCGTGCTCGCCAGATGTTCGTCCGCCTGCATGGTGATCGATGGGGTGAACGGCAGGCCTGCACAGCCTTCGAAGCCGAGCGCTTCGCCGGCGCCGTTCAACCAGGCGTATTCGGCGGAGAGGAAGCTCCCGGGCGTGGCCCACGAGTCTGCTTCCACGGAGTAGCTCACCGGTTCGTTCGTGGGATCGGCGGCACATGCAGTGGGCAGTGTGAGAAACGCCTGTTCGGGCACTTCGCTTTGCGCCGGACACGGCCTGTCCACTTCGCCCGCGTATTCGCCGCCGGCGACGCATTCCCAGCCGCGGGAGGCGTCGTGGCTGTCAGCGCCTGGTACGCCCCACAGCGTGACCTGGCTGCTGAGCAGGCCGGCGGTCTCGGTGGCGTCCCTGACGCTGGCGATCACTTCATAGCCGCGTCCGGTGCGCACGGAGGTGTCGATGACGATCGGAACCTTGCCGATCACCTCGAAGCCGAGCCGCGCGGGCTCTCCCTGCGAGGGCACGAGGTTGAAGACGGGCACGGTCCGGGTGAAGACGTGCGCCGCTTTGGGTTCGTTCGCGACTACGTTCGCCACCCCCACGACGGAGCTCGCGGGGCAGATGTTCGTCTGGTGAACGAGGGAGATGAAGTCGGCCATCGAGCACTGGCTCGCGCCGTTGGGGTCGCCGATCATGCCGGGTGGGAGCGTGAAGCTGAGGTCCTTGGGCAGCGCGACGGGCATACGTTCCGGGTTCTGGTTGAGGGTGAAGGCGGTGGTGAGCTGGAACGGATGGCTGCCCGCCTGCACGGCGGGAGAGCCGTCTTCGTTGACCGGCCCGAGCTGGTAGCTCGCCACGCCGAAGCCGGCCGGCTTGGGACTGACCTTCAGCGGCAAGCTCGCCGCGGCCCGGGTCGCGCCCCCGCCTTCGATCGCCACTTCCTGTGCCAGCGACGCTTCGGTGCCTTCGGGCGCCTGGACCTGCACGCGGATGGGCACCTCGAGCCGTTCGTAGGGATAGAGGACGCCGGTGAACCTGCAGCTCACGACCGTGGCTACCGTGCACTGCACCGGCACGCCGTGCACGACGAATGTTTCGACCGAGCTGGCGACGATGCCCGCGGGGAGCTTCACCGTGATCGTGACGGCTTCCCTGGCGCCTTCGATCGGGGCATCGCCGAGATCGCTCGCGTTGACCACGACCAGTCCGCGGCCTTCGGGGGGCAGGTTCGTCGGGGCCGCTTCGGCGCCGATCTGCCACCAGGCCGAGGCGGCCAGCGCGGCCGGCGCGGCGGCCAGCGCGACGAGCAGCGTCCCGGCCGCCAGCACGATCGCCAGCAGCAGCCGGCCGGCGATGCTCGACGCGCGCGCAGCGCGGCCTGGCCGTGTGGTGGCGCTCATCGTGTGCTCCGGGCTCGGGCACGGGCGCCCACGACGGGCCGGTGCGCGCCCGCGTGTCGCTTCTTGCTGCGGGGCCGCGGTCCGTAGAGCTTGCGCGCGTGGGCTTCGCAGGCGATCCGTCTGCGCCGTGCGTGGGGGTAGCGCTTCTTGCAGAGGTTCAGCGCCGCAGCGAGGCGTTGAGCGCGTGTGGTCGGCTTGGCGCTCTTCTTGACGCCTTTGACTTCGAGCTTGCTCTTCGGCGCGGTGGGAGCCTGGGCCTGGTTGCCCGGGCCGCTGAACGTGGCGGTGCCCGAGGCGGGGATCGACGCCGGCTCGCTGGGGAGCGCGGGACTGCAGGCCGCGGTGGCTTCGCACTGGGGTGGTGGGGCTCCGGGCGGCGCGAGGCAGGGAGAGGCTTGAGTGCATTCACGGGCGTCGTAGATGTCGAAGGCGGTGTCGGTGTCCTGGGGCAGGAGCTGGGCTTGGGTGAGGAAGAACACGTCGCTGCCATTCGGCGTGGCTTCGAGGAAGGCCGATTCTCTGGTCGAGTCGCCCGAGGAGAGCAGCGACAGGCACCCGCCGGAGGCGCTTTCGCAGCTTCCCACCCCGGAGGGCTCGTACTCGTAGACGTCCTCCTTGTGGTTGGTGGCCTGGGCCACCAGGTCGTCGGGGCTGTCGAAGAACAGCCGGCCGTCATCGGCGAGGTAGCGCGGCTGGATCAGCGCGTTGGTGAGGCTCACCGGCGTCCAGCCGGGGATGCTGCCTGCGAGCCAGTGGCCGAGCCACACCTTGCGCCGATCGACCAGCAGGCCGATGCCTTCGCCGCCGCTTTCGGTGTCCAGCACGCCGACCGGCCTGCCCCCGCTCGGGTTGCAGGACACACAGCGCAGGCTCGAGGTCTGGGAGTCGTAGAGATAGACCTCCTCGTCGGGCTGGCCGCTGTTTTGGTCGTGGTTGTCATAGCCGGTGAGGCTCGCCGCGGACATGAACGCCAGGTAGCGTCCGCTCGGTGAGACGCGCGCGGTGAGAAAGCCGCTGTTGGCGACGCGGGCGCCTTCCCACTCGGGGCTGTCTTCCGAGGAGAGCTGGGCGATGAATGTGCTCACCCAGCCTGCGCCGGTGTCGTGCAGCTCATAGAGGTTGTTCTTCCCCGGCACCGCCGTTTCGCCGTTGCCGTTTTCATTGCTGGCGAGAGCTCCCTCAGCGACCAGATAAAGGGTCGAGCCGTCGGCGCTCACCCCGAGCACCAGCCCCTGTACGTTCGCGCTTTCGCCGGAGTTTGCGTCGACTGTGAGATCGTCCAGGATGCATGTCTGCCTGCCTGCTTCTTCGCGGATTTCGCACTCGTACAGGTCGGGCTTGCCGGCTAGCGGTTCGGCTGTCGCGTCGGGGGTAAGCTGCTTGCTGTCGGTGAAGAACACCTTCGATCCGTCGGCGCTGGCCGTCCGGAACTCGGCCGTGCCGACGCCGCTCGGTTCGGCGACGCCTTGAGCCGCGTCGAGTTGGATCGTGGTGTCGTCGGCGGTGTCGCGCATGTACAGATGTCCGGCGCGCGCGGATTCGGCTTTCGTCCAGATCACGCGCGTGCCGTCGCTTGAGATCGCGTTGGCCTGCGTGTTCGCGTACCCCAGTTCGAGCTCGCCCCCGGCAGGTACGCCGCTCGGCAGCACGCTTACTGGCTGCAGCGCGCCCGCCGCCCACTCGTACAGGCCGGGCGCCGAGGAGGCGCCGAGCAGGGCGACGCTCGAGCTCATCACGACGTGGCTCAGGTCGGGCGTTGCGTCCAGGAAGCGAAGCTGATTGCCGAACACCGTGCCCGCGGCCACGTTCGCTTCGGTGACGAGCGGTAGGTAGGTGCCCACCGCGTCGTCGCGCAAGTACATCGTCGCCTGCACCACCCCGGGCGCGAGCGGCGGTTCGGCGAACTCGCTCGTGGCCGTTGGGGGCACCACGAGCGCCGTTTCGAGATCGGGGGTAAACGCCTGGTATTCGGGCGCCGCGCCCGTGACGATGCCCTTGGCGCGGGTGCTGGGCGTGGCGATGTCCTGCGAGCCCCAACCGCTTGCAGTGCGTCGCGCGAGCACCTGCTGCCATTCGGGGCTGCGGTTGCCTTGGACTTCTTCGCCGAGCGTCCCATTGGCGATGTAGGTGAGGGCGTCACCGTCTTCGGAGGCCGCGATCAGGCCGCTTTCGCGAGGCAGCGCTTCGAGTGGCGCCTGCTTGTGCGGCGGCGTGACCATTTCCCACGCGCGGTTGTCGGCGAGCGTCAACGGCATGGTTGTCGGCTGGGTGGTGAAGATGCGTTCTGCCCCTTCGCTGGTGCCCAGTTCGTTGTGTGCGAGCACGCGGTAGTGGTATTTAGTGGCTGGCAGCAGGCCTTCGAGCCGCTGGCTGCCGGGCACGTCTGCTTCGCCCGCGCCGATGTCGGTGCCCGGCGGCGCCGGGACGCTCGTGCAGTCCGCCGGATCGCTGCTGCAGCCTTCGGTGCCGTATTGGAAGTAGTACGTCGTGTCGTGTCCCAGCGGATCGACCTCGACTTGGAGCGTCGCCGTGCTGTTCGTGACTTCGGTGACGTACTCGGCATCGATCGGCGCGGGAGCGATCGTGGTGAACGTCTCGTCGGGCCCCGTCGTGGTGCCCGCTTCGTTGTCGGCCAGCACCCGGTAGTGATAGGTCACGCCGAGCTTCAGGTCGCTGAGTGGGGCGGCTACGGGCACCGGCGCTTCGCCCGCCGGAATGCTCCCTCCGCCGAGCGGCGCTTCGTTCCCGTAGGCCTTTGTTTCGCCGTATTCGAAGCGATAGGTTGTGGCGAGCTTGCCGGGGTATACCTTGGCGTTCAGCGTCGCCGTTTCGTGGCCCACGCCGGTCGCTGCTTCGGTGGCGATCCGCGGCGGACCCGAGGTGGTGAAGGTCGTGTCCTTGCCGTCGGTGGTACCCAGGCTGTTGCTGGCGAGAAGTCGATAATGATATGTCGTGTTCGCCGCGAGCCCGCTGAGGGTCGTTTTCACTGCGACCGCTTCGCTGGCTTCGCCGGCGTCGGCTGGCGGTTCGGGGCTCGCGTATCCGTATGCGTTTGTGCGCCCGTATTCGAACTCGTAGTGCGCGTCCAGGCCGTTGGGTGAGAGCGTGCCCGTCAACGTCGCGCTGTCGGGCGTGACTTCGGTCGAGGGACCCGTGCTCAGCCCTTCGACGGCGGTCGGCGTCGTGAACTGGCGAATGGCGCCCATGTTCGCGCCGTTGGCGTCTTCGCCCACGATCCGGAAGTAGTAGGTCGTGCCGGCGTGTAGGTCGGCGAGCGCGACGCTCGCCTTTTCTTCCCCGCCACCGGCGTCCGTCTCGGCGGTGCTCGACCCAAGCGTTTCGCTGGTACCCCATTCGAAGCGGTAGGCGGCCGCGCCGCCCTCGCCGTCGATCGTGCCGTTCAGCGTGACCGTTGTGCGCGTCAGCTTCGACACGGGCTTGGTCGCCACGCTCGGGACCACGACGGCCGGGCCATACAGATCGACGAGGTGCGCTGCCGCGTCGGCGACGTAGACATCTCCGTTGGCGCCGACCGCCACGCCACGCGGTTCACCGAGGGATCCGTTCGGGGTGTTGGTGATCCACCCGACCCATTCGCCGGCGGCGTCGAACTCGCTGACGACGTGGCGCTCCCCCTCGGCGACCAGCAGATCGCCGTTGGCGTCGTCGACGGCGACGGCGCTGACGTTGCCTTCTTCTTCTTCGGGACCGGAGAACGAGCCCTGCGGCGAGCCGGCGCCCGTCAGCCGGCCTTCCAGCGCGCCCGTGGGCGAGAACTCGAGCACTTCGCCGCTCTCGCTGTCCGTCACGAACACCTCTCCCGAGCTGTTGCTCACCGCGATGCCGTTGGGTTCTTCCATCTTCCCCTTCGACAGCACACGGACGAGCGTTCCTTCTTCCGTTTCCCCAGGACCCGCCGGATGCGGCTGAAACGCATAGACCGCACCCACACCAAGTTCGCTGTTTTCCCCATCCACGACGTACACCTCGCCGGCCGAGGCGCTCGTCGAATTGTCGACGGCCACGCCGGTTACTTCCCCGAATTCCTCTCCCGGAACCGAGGCTCCCGACCACTGCGAGAGCAGCGTGTAGCCCTCTGTGCCCGTCGGCTTGTACACGAACACCGCGTTTTCGTATGGTTCCGCGACGTAGACCAGTTCGCTCGCTTCCGCGACGGCTATGCCCGTCGCCTGCAGTTCCCCGCCACCGAATTGCGTCAAGAAAGCACCCGACGAGCTGAAGACGTCCACGACGCCAGCGCCGGGATCGGCCACGAACACATCCCCCGTGACGTGGTCCACGGCGATTGCGCCCGGTTCGCGAAGCGGTTCGCCGAGCGGCGCTTCGCCGATACTCGACAGGAAACCGTGGCCCGTGGCACCCAGCGCGGGCGCACAGGCGAGCGCCTGAAGAACGGCCGTCGCCGCGAGCACGCTGGCGCCAACGAGAACGCCAGCGAGGCGACGGCGGGCCCGCGCTCGTGTGCGGCGCCGGCGCGCGCCAGGCGCTTGTGTGTGCGTCTGCCCGACAGCCATGAGTTGCGCTCTTCCCCGATCGCTCGTCCAGCCCGGAGGGCGTGCGCGGGACTGGGGCCCACGCACGCCGCCCACGAGCTGTTCAGGCGCGACTACGCCTTGATCTCGCCTGCTTCTTCTGAGGTGTTGGTGTTCGTGATTTCCTCACCCGCCGGAGCCCAGTCGGTCTGGGTTTCGGGTTCTTCGGGGTTGTAGAGATAGGTTTCGAGCAGATCGATGGGCTTGCCTTGGAAGCTGCTCGGCACGTTCGACTCGGTTTCAGGGTTCACGGTGTAAACCTGTGTGTATTTGGTGGTCATCGTGTTGACCGGCGTGATCGGCGAGATGATGCCGTCGTTGCCACCCTTGCTTTCCGGTTCGTAGTAGGCGCCCTGTTTGGAGTTGCCGACGCCGACGACGATCTCCAGGATGCCCGCACAGTCGAATTTCGCGAACTCACCGTGTTTGGCGGCGGGCGTTAGCTTCACGCCCACGTTTTTTTCGGATTTGCTGATGTAGCCGATTTCGCCGACGAGCGGATTGACGTTGATCTGGCCGCTGTTCGGTCCGTTCGAGCAAGGCGCGGTACCAAACAGCGCACAGCCATTGAATTCGACGTCGATGTTCTTCAACGACTTCTTACCGCTGATTTCCCCGCGGTTGTTCTCAGAGGTGCATTCAATTCGCTGCGCTTCGGACGGCGACGTTTCGACTTCTTCTCCGCCGAGTTCTTCGCACTTTTTACGCGTAGATTGATGAGCACCTGATTCGACTACACAGCTTCTAATCCCTGAGACCAACACGCCGCCGCTGCCGACGTTGTGGCCGCTGAACTTGACCGGTTTGAGGGTGCTGCCCTTCTTCCATTCGTATGCACCTTCGCCTTTTTTGGCTTTTTCGGTGCAGTTCGCATCCTTGTATTTGCCGCCCGCCTTTGCTTCGCACTTGCCGAATTCTGGTAGCGCCGAGGCACTCGACACGGCATACGCGCAGACCGCGAGCACCGCGACCAGACAGAGCCCCAGCATCCTTACGTGTCTCACTGTTCCACTGCTCCTTTTCCTCTCGAGTAACGATTGACCGGCCGGCACCACCCATCGCTTTCGGCAGTACCCTGCAACCGATCGTTCACAATCACAACCGAGCGTCCACGAGACACGCCCTCTCGACGGCCCTTGTTTCGCTCAGCTGTCCTCTCAACGACACTCGCCGCACACCACGCGCGACGCCGCGTCGAAAAGCTCTTCCACGTACGTGCTGGTCTCACGCCGGACCTCCCGCACGCGTACTCCTTGCACGCGCTCTCGAGGTGGAGCTCGCGCCCAGAAGCTCGAGGGCGCGCTGTCCCGATGTGGTCAACAGCCACGCGTTCGGTTCTCCGCGCGCCGCGCCGACTCCCACGTTCCCGATCACGCCCTGGCGCTCCAGGCGCGCCAGCAGCTTCGAGGTCTGCCCCTCATCGGTAAGCCCCGCCGCCTGCGCGACCTCGCGGTTGTTCGAGTACGGCGCGCGCGCGATGGCGCGCAGCACCAGCGTCGTGCGATGCGTCGCGCGAATCGGAAGCTCAGCCGCACGGGATATCGCTCGCGGCCGTGCAACGCCAGGCTCATCTGCCGACTTATCGGCCAGGTGGAAGGGCTTGCCCTCCAGCTCCGCCTGTGCAGCAGCTTGACCGAGATACGGCGCGACGATGAACGCCATCAGCGACGGCGCCAGCTCCACCACCTTGCCGCCGTCACCTTCGAGCATGCACGTACGGATGACCGAGAAAACCCCACCAACGACTAGCTCGCCTGTCAGCGTCGCGAGCAGGACCGGCGACCCGGCTGTACGGCTCGCTAGGCAATAACCGCTCACATCAGCGTCGCGCTCGATCAACCGAGCGAGGATTTCGTGCAGCCGTTGCCTGCATTCGAATGTCAGCGCTACACCCAGCGGCAACTCGAGTACGAGTAGGCGGGCCCACAAGGGCTCGTCGTCGAAGAACCCCAACAGCGCGACAAGTCCGGAGCGGACTCGCTCCAGCCACGCCTGCTCTGACGCCGTGGAGTGGACTACCGTTCGCGACAGCCGCGCAAGACCCTCCTCAAACGCCGTCCGATAACACTCATCTACGACCGGAAAAACCTCGTGGAATACGGCCTCCGAGACCCCCGCGCGCGTGGCCACCGTATTCATCAGACGGGGGTCACTCGTCCGTCAAAGCCCTATTTTTCAGGACCCCTTGACAAATCTGCCCCCATCTGTTCTCCTTTTCCCACACGCCGCCCACAGCACACGAGGTCTTGGGGAAGCGGCGCGAGAGGGATTAGCGAGAGGGACAACGGAGGGAAACGAGGGCAGCATCATGGGGCACGGGATCCAAATCAACCGCGTGGCTGAGCGGTTTTCCAGCCACACCCAGATGCACTCAAGTCCCCGTGGCCGCAGAGCCCCTGGCGACAAGAAGGCTCTGCGCGAGAGGCTGATCGAGGCGCTCGTCGAGGTGGTCGCTGAGGGCGGCGACCCCCGTCTGATGAAGTCGCGGGCCCTGCCGTAATCCCGCATCAGAACTGGGGTTTTCGCAGGCGTCCCACGTGCTTCCCACAAGCCGGGCGCGGTCGCGCAGCGCGACCGTCCCGCTGACGATGAGGGTAGGCGCGGCGCCCCGGGGCGCTCGGCTGGCGTCTCGAGCCCCGCCGCTGGCTCCGCCATCCCGACCTCCGTGCGAGCGAGCCTGCCGTGTCGGCATGGCTGTCTGCACCTCGATTTCGGCGCTCCGTGCGAGGACCGCGACAGGAACCCCGAGCGCATCTGCCAGGGCATGGGGCTTTCTCGAGGTCTGGCGTCTCCCCTCTGACCTAGTTGTGCCTGCCCGTCACTCGTCGTCCGGGAGCCGTGAATGTCTGCGACGCATGAAATCGCCGAACATCGGTGCGGTATAGGCGTACACGCCGTGATCGTCTCGGTAAACGATGTTGTCGGCTATGAGTCGAATTAGGCTTTGTGAGAGCGCGCCCGTCGAGCGGCCGGTGGCTGCGTCGAGCTCGGCCTTGGTGAAACGCTCACCACCGAGCGACGCCGCGACTCGCAAAGTGCCCTGGTCGGCCTGTCGGGCGTCCCGGTAGCGCGGCTCGAAGAACTCTTCGTCGAGGCTGCCCTGGATCGCGACGCGCTCTCGCTCGTAAAGCTTTTCGGTGATCGCGGCCGTCCCCTCTAGGTCGGCCGCTTCCCATAGCGCCTCGCCATACCACTGGATGAAATAGGGGTAACCATCGACGTCGCGTGCGACCCGATCGGCAACACCACGCGCATAGGTGATGTCGGTGGCCGGCCGCACGAGTGCCGCGGTGGCCGCGCTGAGCTCATCGGGTGGCTCGGGGGTGAGCGAGAGATTGTTGATCGTCTCGGCCCGAAATAGGCGCTCGGCATTGCTGCGTGCGGCGTGGATGTTGCCGACCAGCGGCGGCAGGCCGCACAGGACCAGCATGATGGGCAGCGGGTGCTCGTCGTCGTCCTGGACGGCCACGAGCGCCGACAGAAGCGCTCCGAGAGGGAACTGGCGCCTGGCCGGGCGGTCGTAAACGCTATGGGCCTCGTCGAACAGAAGCACCACCCCCCGTCCCCGTGCCCGGGCAACCTCACCGACGCGCGTCAGCGCCTCTCGCAGCCTGTCCTCGAGCAGGAAAGGCGCAGCCTGCCCGGAGCCTGCGCGCACCGCCACGCTCACCCCGTCGGCGATCTGCAGCTGCACCTGGCCGATCGCCTTCATCGCAACCGCCGCGCGCTTCTGGATCTTCGCCTTGACGCTCAGTGCCTCCACCGCCTCCGTGAGGTAGCCGGCGAGCGCGGTCGCGAAGTCAGCCTCGTCGCAGAGGCGCGTGCTCCAGTCGCGGCGCACGACCACCCAGTCGTGGCGCCTGGCGATCCGCTCGTACTCCTTGAGCAGTACTGTCTTGCCGACACCTCGCAGCCCCGTGACGCGAAGGTTGCGCCGCTTCTCGGGATAGTCCTCGAGCAGACGCTGAAACCGATGGATCTGCTGCTCGCGGCCCGCCAGGTACGGCGGTCTCGTCCCTACGCCAGGGCTGTATGGGTTACGCGCCACCACAAGAAGTTAGCAAACATCACAGACTTCTGTAACTTCCTGTAACTTTCTGTCGGCGCGGGAGCAAGGGAGACCCTGTGACCAGCCACTCGTGACGTGGCCGTCGCATCGGGCGTGGGTCGTGGATGTTGCCCTCGCACCTGCTTCCGGCCCCCAAGCACGCATGAATCGATGGTCGGCCGGCGCTGCCGAGAATCGTCTGCTCGCCTGTCGCTCAGGCGCTCGCTAACTGTGCATGCAGCGCTAGCCATCAGCCGAGAACGGAGCGGCCCCACGCGCCCCATGAAGCTCTCAGGAGCGGCGATTTGCCGGGGTCGGGAGGTATCTCGCCGATGACGTTGTGTGGGGAGCGCCCGACACGCTGCCGACCGGCGCGGTCATCCGTGGCCGCGACGGCGTCCTCGAGCGGTAGGGTGGAACGATGGGAAGGCAGGCAGGCGTCGTGCTTTACGTGCTCGCGCTGGTAACCGTCGTGGTCGGCGTGGACGTCTTGTTCTTCAGGCATCGGTTCTGGGAGCGCCTGATGGTAAACGTCGGGATTGTCCTGGTGTTCGCCGCGTTCGGTTTGAGGTTCCTGAAGCGAGCATGAGCGGGACGGCCCCGATGAACGCACCGAACCACGACACCGGCGCGAAACGTCTGCGCGAGTGGTGGGCATCTCCCCCGCGATCCGGCTTGCAACGCCTGATCATCCCATGGGAGTACCGCCACCTCCGCGTCTTTGGGGTCATGCGTATCACCGGTGGCATCGTCGCGGCCGGCATTGGCGCATTCATACTCTCGTACGGGGCTTACGGATGGGCAGCCTTCTTCCTGGTTGTTGGGGCAGCGAATCTCGCGGCTGGCTACTGGGAGATCACTATCGCCGGCTCCGCAGCCGCCCAAGCCTGAGCCCGCGCGCGGCGACATCGCCGCGATAGATCCTCCCGACTGACCGTCGTCAAAGCTCCACCAGGTCGGGGTCGCGGACTGAAGCATCACATACGCCTCGATCTGGGCTCTTCGGTCATTTCACCTGCCACCGGAGCAGACGCCTGCTCTAACTTCACCGGTCCGACCGCGCTTCGGTCAAGCGCCAGAATCGGCGGGCAGCGTCGCCGCTTCGCCGGGCGTGAGCTCGTACGACCGGCCGCGGTGCCGACGGTAGATCTCGGCCACCCATTGACCGCCGGGCCGCTGGGCCAAGCAATCGACGAACGCGCGCCACGAATCCGGGAGGTCATCATCGGCAACCATCTGGTACGGGAACTGAGGAGGACGGGCTACCGCGTAGAACAGCGCCGCGGCCGTGAGGTCGGCAACTGTGAATGAGCCACCGACGAGAAACCCGCTTGGGGAGACTTCACGCTCGAGCCGGTCCACCGCGGCAACCGTCTTGGCACGGCTTTCCGCGGCTGTCTCGTTCGTGATCTCGAACACCCGCTGGATGCCGGTACGCAGGGCGGGGAATCCCCGGAGCAGCGTCCGCGCCGCGACCGGATCACCGTGCGTGAACAGCGGCACGACCAGCTCCGGATGGGGGAGCAGCTCTTGATAGAACGCACGGCGGACGTGCGGTCCGAGCTCCTCGTCGAAGAACTCCTCCAGCTCGAGAGCGCGATGCCGCTGCTTCTCATCCTCGGGATACAGCGGTGGCTGTTGCCAACGCTCCTCGATTGCAGCGATGATTCGCGTCGAATCGCCGATCGAGCGCTCGTCGATCGTGAGCACGGGTGTCGTCGCGGTGTCACCAGTCAGGCGCCTGGCCTCAGAGATGTGGAGCCCTGGCCGCAGCGAGCGGCGGATGTGAGGGATCCGCTTGTAGTCCAGCGCCCAGCGCACCTTCTCGTTGTAATGGGAGATCTCGAGCTGCGACAGGACCGGCACGCCGGCGACAGCGCGCTCGCCGTGATCGATGCTCGCGTCGGTGGCGTGGCTCATGCTGCAACCATATGCGCACCGCCCCGCCAGCGCATCGTGGCTGCGGCGAGCCTGTCTGGCTCACGGCTCTCCGATTCGACCTCTCGGCGGGTGATCGAGGGTGCCGAGAGCAGATAGAGGCACGTTGGCGTGGGCTTCGGCGAACCCTGGACCTCGCGCGCTCGAGCTACGCGCTCCCAGCGCGGCACCGAGCGCGCGGCGAGGCCCTGAGCTGAGCGCTCACAGCTTGAACGCGAACCAGGTTTCCTCTGTGACGCCGCTGCATTCCCAGTTCCCCGGCTCGGCTTCCGTGTTGTATCCCGTTTTCGTTTTCACCGCGATGTAAATGCAGCCTAGGTCTTCTTCCGAAGTCGCCCGGAACTCGGTTTTCGTAGGCTTTTTGGCAACTTTGACCGTTTCGATCACGCCATATTCCCCGAACGTCGGGATTTCCCATGTCTTCTTGCTGGCGTTGACGATGAACGCATAGTTGGAGCAGCCAACGAAGGACCCGCAGAACTGATAGACCTTTGAGCCTTTCGGTGCGACCGCGTATGTGATCTGCGCTGTGGCGACCTCGCCGTCTTTGCTTTTCGCGGTAACCGTATAGGTGTTTATTCCGGCCAACGCGGTGTACAGCCGACCCGAGGTCCCGGACCCGCCGTTGGAGTCGGTGCACGATTCGATGCCTGGAGCACCTGCTCCATCCGCACACGAGAACTTCGTCTTGACGACCTTGCCGACGGTGTACGTCTTGTCGCCCGCCGGCGATTCGATCTTCGCCGTCGGCGCGGGGATAGCCGTATACGTGAGCGTCACGCTGCCGGCGCCTTTGCTCACCGCTTTTTCGGTCGTGCATGTGACGAGCGCTTCGTCACAGTAGTCGGTGCCGCCAGCGCCACCACCACCGCCTCGATGGAATCCCCCCTGGCCCGGACCGCCCAAAACTCCTTCCGGTGACCCTCCCAAGCCGCCACCACCACCTACATAGCCACCGCCACCGCCACCTCCTGGGGCTACGCGCGATTCAAATTTTCCGTTCTGGCCCTTACCCGGGCCTGAGGATGTGAAGAGCGCCCCTCCTTCGATGCCGCCTCCTTCCCCATTCACACCGGGTTCGAGTGCTTCGTGGTTCACGCCCGCTTCCCCTCCGTGACCGGCGGCACCCCCGTTGCCTCCAGGGACGGTGTAGCAGAAGCAGGCGCCGCCGCCACCACCACCGCCCGCGATCAACGCCGGTGCGGAAAAGCCGCTGCCCACTCCAACCCCGGAGGCGCCGCCGCCGCTACCACTGTATTCGTTGGAGGGGCCCGCCGTGGCACCCGCGCCAGCGCCTTCATCGACACATACATCGAGCAGCTCTTTGGCTGACACCGACAGCGTCGCGGACACCGCGTCCCCGGCACCACCGTGCGTCGTTCTGACTCCGAATTCTGGGGCGCCCTCCCCCGGCTGTCCAACCTGGCCGACCGCACGAATGCCGACGCCGCTCACCCCCACCGGCACTTCCCAGGTCCTGCATTCCTGTCCGGTGAAGGACACGGTTTCCGCGGACGCACTCCCCGCCGTGCCGAGCACCCCCGCTGCCACCAGCACCAGCCCAACGCCGAATCGCAAGCAACCACTCCGAACTCCCATGAGGACCCCTCCCCCTGTGAGGCCCAAAGCAGGCTCCGAGCCGTTTAGACCGAAAAGCGTCACGGAGAAGGCTATCAAGACTCGCGAGCACGAGGAGTGCCGCGCAGAGGCCGGCACCACGTCCGCGTAGGGCTAGGGCTGGCGACGTGACTGCTTCAGGACGGATGGCAGCGCGCGGACCGGAGGGTTGCAGCCATCTTCTCGTCAGCCATACGCTGCGCGAGCGCGGCGTACGCTCGGCTGGATGTTGCCCTGGCACTGCTTTCGGGCACTCGCCATCGGCGGTCTACTTCTCGTCACCGCCACGCACTCGCGTCATGCGGCGGTCGTTTGAGCTGATCAGCCAGTGGGTCTGGCCGACGGCAGCATCGAATTACGCACGTGCATTGGGTTGCGCCAGCTACCCGATCTCAGCCCGCTGGATGTGCGAGCACGTTGAAGATGTTGAGCGGTTTGGGGGTCAGCGTGGTGCCGGCGAGCGGGCTCAGCTCGGCTGTGGTGATGGCGTGCTTGGCGAGCTGGCTGTCGAGCCATTTGATCGCGACTGCGGCCTTTGGCTTGGTGAGGGTGCCTTTTACGTGCGCCTCTTTCAGCAGTGCGGCGAGCTTCGCGCCGTCGCTGCCCTGGGCGGCGAGGGTGGACTCGAACTGCGCATGCAGCGCCCCGAAGTGGCTTGCCTGCGTTTCAGCGGCGGTGTAGTCGTCCGCGTCGATCGCCGCCGTGTCACGGCTGATCGTGGTGTACATCGCTTCGTCGATCGCTGCGCTCTCGTCACTGCGCGCGAGCAGCGAGGTCTCGACGGCCCGCAGCTTCTTGCAGTAGCGCTCCGCATTTCCGTGCAGGCTGTGACAGGAAGGAAGCGCTTTCGGCTTGACCGCCGGTACCGGCGCGAGCGTTTCGTATTCGGGGTCCGGCGGGTCCTGCAGGATGCGAAAGTCGTTGATCACGCGGACGATCGTGTTGTTGCCCTGGAGCTGCGAGCTCGTCTGGCCCAGTTGCTTGGCGACCACTGACAGGCCCACGCCGTAGCCCACGCCGGAGGCCGCGTCTACCAGTCCGTGCACGGCGACCGCTTCTTCCAGCGCGGGTTGAAGGTCGGCGCCCGCCTGTTGCTTGAGCTGCTCGCGCCGCGCCTGGCTGACTCCGCTCGGCGGGGCAGGCTCACTGGTAGGGGGTGTGGAGATCGGCGTGGACGGCGGTATCGTGTTGTTCGCCGAGGGACTGGTGGCCGTGGCCATCAGGACGATCGTGATCGTGTTGTTCCATGTGCCTCCCTGCGGAAAGCTGCCTTCGCATGTCTGATGGTATTCGCGGCGTTGCGAAGCGGTGCCGCCGGGCGTGACGTCGAGGCTCGCCAGCAGCTGCTGCTCTTCCTCGGCATTCACCGGACAGGCGGATTCGTAGCCCTCGGGAAGCTCATTGACCTGGGTGTGGGGTTCTTCCGTGAATTCCTCTTCGCAAGGGGTGTCAACGAGCTGCGTCGTCCTCCACAGGAGCGGCAGCACGAACGCCGTGTCTGAGATTTCATACTGCCAGCCGGGGGACGGATATCCGCCGATCTCTTCCACCGCCCAGTCTTCGGCGACGGGGCTCTTGGCGATCGACGCCGCTCCCGTGTCGATCGATCGACCGCTGCCGTTGCAGCCTCCGGCGTTGTCGCTGTCGCGTTCGCCCGTGATCTGGGTGAAGGCCAGCGGCTGCAGTCTCCCCGAGTTGCTGTTGAGCAGCCCGGTGGCTGACCAGTTGAAGCTGACGTCCGCGTAGCCCTTGCCACCTTCGGAGGGAATGTCAGTTTCGTATTCGTTCTTGAAAGACCCTTCGTAGACGACCTGCAGCGCCGGCGGTTCTTCACCGGCCGCGACCGGGGGCGAAGCCCAACACGCCCCGAGCATCGCTGTGAGCGCCAGCACCCAGACCGCAAGCCACCGCGCCGACGCCGCGCTGGCAGGAGCCGCGAGCTTTTGCCAGTCTTCAGCGCGGAGCATCGCCAACCAATCCTAGCGCCAATTGACCGTGACGATCCTAGCGCCACTTGATTGTGGGATGCCTGACGAACGCGGGCCCACTCGATCGGGGTGCCGTCGCGCGTCGCGACCCGCCGAGGGTGTGAGATACCGGTGTGAGCGTCCAGAAGGGCAGGGCCAAAAATGCGAGAAGAGTGCCACTCTCAGGTTCGTCATCGCTGCGTGTTGGGTGCCTGTTTTCGATCGGAGAGGACTTCAAGCGGCGACGCTGTACTCGTGGACGAGGCCCCCGAGCCGGTCGTCCGGCGAGTCGCGGCGCTCGCGGCGCCGCCAGGGGCCGCGGCCGGACACCGTCCACGCACGCCGCCCCCGCTAGGCGCTCGGCGACGGCCGTCCCCGTTCCACCAGCACCCCGCGCCCATGTACTAGCCTGTCCGCCAGTCCCCCAGGAGGGGTGGCAGAGCGGTTGAATGCGGCGGTCTCGAAAACCGTTTCAGGGGTTTAAACCTCTGACGAGGGTTCGAATCCCTCCCCCTCCGTAGCCTCGCGCGACGCCCGCTGGCTCAGGCGACACCGGTCGGGCTCACCCGCCACCTTCACCCGACACGGGCCCGCCCCGCGCAATGCACGTCGCCCCGCGCAACGCCCGTCGGCCTGCGCAACGCCCGTCGGCCCGCGCAACGCCCGTCGGCCCGCGCAACGCCCGTCGGCCTGCGCGCGGCCGGACGGGCCGCGCGCAGCCAACGGCCTGAGGCCTGGTCGCCAATGGTTACAGTCTCAGCTGCTTGCCCGCGATCCATCCCCAGGTCTGTTCGTAGGTTTTCGGGTTTTCAAACATCACCGGGTAGAAGCCGTGCATGGGGCAAATGCGCCGGAGCTGTGGAGTCGTCCCGATCCAAACGAGTTTTCCGGGCCTCAGCGACCTCAAGACGCGCTTCCTGCTGCCCGGTTCGAGCCGCAGAGGTATCTTTGCGCCTCGCTGTCCGGTCGTGACAGCCGGTGACGGGGCTCGCACGCACCCGCGGAGCGCCTCGGCCGGTCCGGCGACGGCGGCAGTGACGGCAACCGAGAGCGTGAGGGCGACTAGGGCAATCCGCTTCCTGAACATGGGTCCTCCTCGACGTCGTCGCGATAGACGTGGCAGGTCGGCGGCAGTCGGCCCGCCCCGGTTGACGCCATCGGCTCCCGGCGCGCGCAGATCCTCCTCCCTTTCGGCGGAATCTATCAGTCTTTGTCGAGTTCAGATGTCGGTTCAATTCTGGCGATTGGCCTTTAGCCCAACCGCGGCAATCACGGGTAGGTGACCTTCACCTTGTCAGCAGGTTCGAGCTTGCCCGTGTCTTCGACGAAGGACTGCACGCCTACGTAGCAGATGACCGTTGTCGGCTGGCGTGCGTGCTGACCTTCTGGACAGAGCTTCATCTCGAACGGGGTCTTGAAGCGACCTTTCTTGTTCGTTTCGACCGTTGTCACGTTTTCCGTGTTGCAGACTTCGTTGGGGACAATCCAGAAGGTGGCGCCGCACTCCGTGAGCGTGACCATCGTGTTCGCGGGAAACCCCTTACCGGCGATGGTCGTGTCGGTGTTGATCATGACGCTCTTGGGGTGCGCCATCATCAGCTTCTCCGTCCCCGGCGCGGCCTGTGCGACCGCGACAGGCACGATCGCGATAATTGCCGTAAGCGCTCCCGCTGCGCGGAAGCGGACCTTCTCGATACCAAGCATGATGCCCTCCCTAGGAGATCGACCGGTCCGAGCCGGATCCCTCTCCCCAGTCCGAAGCGCATCCAGCTCGGCCTCGACTCTAGCGCGATCACGCAGTACGGACGTTAACGCGCCGTTGCCGCCGGCGCCCGCGCTGTTGCCGAGCCCTATCGCCGCGAAGCAAAGAAGCCGCTCAGCAGCTGCCCGCTCTCCGGCGCGAGCACGCCGGCGGTCACGTCCGGACGGTGGTTGAGGCGCGGCTCACCGAGGACGTCGAGGACGCTGCCGGCGGCGCCGGCCTTGGGGTCGGTGGCGGCGAACACGACGCGGGGCACACGCGCAAGCACGATCGCGCCGGCGCACATGGCGCACGGCTCGAGCGTGACATACAGGACGGTCTCGAGCAGGCGCCAGGTGCCCGCGCGGCGCGCGGCTTCGCGCAGGACGATGATCTCGGCGTGGGCCGTCGGGTCCTGGCGCAGCTCGCGCTCGTTGCGGGCCGCCGCCGCGACCTCGCCGTTGGAGACCAGGACCGCCCCGATCGGCACGTCCTCGTGCGCTGGCGCGCGTTCGGCTTCGCGGAGGGCGAGGCGCATGAAGTAGATATCCTGATCTGAGATATCGGGCAGCTCGCTCATCGTCGCGTCGCCTTGGATCAGACCTCTGCGCAAGCGCCCTGGCGAGCCGGCGAGGCGCACGCGCGGCGCGGGCAGGCGCCACGCACGGACATCTCAGCCGAGGTGCCGCGGAGCGGGCTCATGCGCGAGATCATTACGCAATAGAGCTATGTCGCCCACAAAAGGTCATCGGACGACTGCGGGCGCTTGGCTTTCGGGCAGCGCACGCGCGCGCGCGCGTGCGCCGGCGTTCGCAGCCATAGTGGTCGCCGTCCTCGCCCTGCGCGGCGCCGGCCAGCCCGCGAGCGCAACCGCAGCCGCGGCGCGCGCCCCACGGACGGCGCAGCGTCGATATGCCCTCAGCGCTCGACGCCTGGTGGGGGGCAGGCCGGACTACATCGCCCATATCGCGGAAAGCGGCTGGATCCCCGACGATCGCGGCGAGGGCAAGGACGCCGGTGACTGGCAGGAGCTGCAGTGGAACTTCGCCGGGCGCTTCGGTGTGGAGGCGCCGGAAGCGTGGGCGAACGTCGCCGCCGACGGGGCGCCGGGCGGGGCGGGCGTGGTCGTGGCGGTGCTCGACACCGGCGTGGCGTACGCGAACCGGGGTCCGTTTCGCCGCTCGCCGGATTTCGGCAGGTACGAGTTCGTGAAAGGCTACAACTTCGTAAACCACACCCCCTATCCCAACGACGCCAACGGTCACGGAACGTTCGTGGCGGGAACGATCGCCGAGCGGACGAACAACGGGCTCGGCCTCACGGGGCTGGCGTTCGGGGTGCGGATCATGCCCGTGAAGGTGCTCAACAACGAAGGCGAAGGGTACGCTTCGACGATCGCCGAAGGTGTGTATTACGCCGTCAAACACGGGGCCAAGGTGATCAACATGAGCCTCGAGTTCGGTACCGAAGTCACGGGGCACGACATCCCGGAGCTGATCAACGCGCTGCAGTATGCATACCGGCGGGGCGTGGTGGTGGTGGCCGCGGCCGGAAACGAGGGGCATGAGGCGATCGCATATCCGGCGCGCGCGCCGCACGTGATCGCGGTGGGGGCCACCACCGAACATGGCTGCCTGGCCGGCTACTCCAACTACGGCACTGGCCTGACGCTGGTGGCGCCGGGCGGGGGCGCGGACGCGAACCTGCCGGGCGACCCCAACTGCCACCCAGAACTGCCACCGGGCCGCGACGTGTTCCAGATGACGTTCACGGGCAGCTCGCCACGCAGGTTCGGGTTCCCGAACGGATACGAAGGCACCTCGATGGCGGCGCCGCACGTGACCGCGACGGCCGCGCTGATCATCGCCAGCCACGTGCTGGGGGCGCGCGCGACGCCGGCGCAGGTGACCGCGAGGCTGAGGGCGACGGCACGCAAGCTGGGCGGGCCGACGGACAGCGTTCTGTATGGGGCGGGCCTGGTTGACGCCGCGGCAGCGACCGCCCCGGGCGGCCCCGGAGCCGCCGCAACGGCGCCGAGCCCTTGACGGCAGGCGAGCCGCCGGCGCGCTGCGATCTGGCGATCGTCGGCGGTGGGATTCTCGGCTTGGCGCTCGCGCGCGAGCTGAGCCGTCGACACGGACGCCTGTCGGTGTGCCTGCTCGAGCGTGAGGCGCGGCTGGGAGCACATCAGACGGGTCACAACTCGGGCGTGATTCACGCCGGGCTGTACTACGCGCCCGGTTCACTGAAGGCCCGCCTGTGCGTGCAGGGGGCGAGCGAGCTCTACGAGTACTGCGCCGAGAACGAGATTCCTCATAGGCCCTGCGGGAAGCTCGTGCTTGCGACGCGGGAGGCAGAGATGCCCCGCCTGCGGGAGCTTTGCCGGAGAGGAACGGCGAATGGCGTGCCCGGCCTGCACTGGCTGGAGCGGAATCAGATCGAGGCGATCGAGCCGCACGCGCGCGGGCTCGCAGGATTGCACTCACCGCGCAGCGGGGTGGTCGATTTCGGCGCCGTGGCACGCTCCTACGCTCGCGACGCACTCGGCGCAGGAGTGGCGATCGTCACGAGCTGCGCGGCGCACGATGCCAGACCGCGCGGTCGGTGGCTGCAGGTGCGCCACACCGGCGGGACGATCGAGGCAGGCCATGCGATCTTCTGCGCGGGGGCATGGTCTGACCGTTTGGCGGTGGCGTGCGGCGCAGGAGCAGACCCGCGCATCGTCCCGTTCCGCGGCGCATACCTGCGCCTGCGCGCGCAACGGCGCGAGCTCGTGCGGGCGCTGATCTATCCGGTACCCAATCCGGCGCTGCCGTTCCTTGGCGTGCATCTGACGCGCCGTATCGACGGCGAGGTGCTGATCGGCCCGACGGCGCTGATCGCGTCCGCTCGCGACGCGTATGCGCTGAGACGGGTGCGAGCGCGCGACGCGCTCGACACGGTCGGCTGGCCGGGTACCTGGAGGCTGCTGGCGCGCCACTGGCGCGCGGGAGCGACGGAGCTGCACGGAGCACTGCAGCCGCAGGCGCTTGTCCGTGCAGCGGCACGGTACGTGCCCGAGCTCGACGGCAGCGACGTCGAACCGGCCTTCGCCGGGATCCGCGCCCAGGCGCTCGCCCGCGACGGCAGGCTGCTCGACGACTTCGCGTTCTCCCGGACGGAGCGCGCGCTGCACGTGCGCAACGCGCCGTCGCCCGCGGCAACGTCCTCGCTTGCGATCGCCCGCCACCTGGCCAACGAGGCCGGGCGGGCGTTCGACCTAGCCCGCTGAGGGCCCCTCACGTGCGCCGATCCCAAGAATCTCGCGGGCCTGCGCGACGGTCGCGACCGGGCGCCCGATCGCGTCGCACAGCGATACGGCGCGCGTCACGAGCTGGGCGTTCGAATCCGCGTACTCGCCTGGAGCGACGTATACGACATCCTCGAGGCCGGTGCGAACGTGACCGCCGAGGGCGAGTGTGATGGCCATCAGCGGGAAGTGTCTGGCGATCGCTGTGACCATCCAGGGCACACCGCTGGGAACGAGCTCCGAGAACATGGAGATCGTGGCCGCGTTGGCGGGCGCGCCACCGACGATGCCGAGCAGCATGTGCATGATGCCGGGCGCGCCGCTGGCCGAGCTCGCGAGCTTGCCGGCGGTGAGCGCCATGCCGAGATCGAAGCACTCGTACTCGGGCAGCACCCGCGCGGCAGTCATCTGCTCGAGCAGTTCGTCCATCAGTGCCGGTGAGCTGATCAGCAGATCGCCGCCGGGACCGAAGTTCATGCTGCCGCACGTGACGGTGGCGAGGTCGGGCTCGGCCTGGAGCGAGCGACGGGTCTCCTCGACGGGCGCGCCGAGCTGCCCGCCGGTGGTGAAGCTCAGCAGCACGTCCTGCACCTGGTCACGGATCGCCTGCTTGATCGCCAGGTAGTCCTCCCGCGCCTGGCTGATCTCCCCGCCCGTGGAGCGCGCGTGCACGTGCACGATGCTCGCACCGGCTCGAGCCGCCTCGACGGCTGCCGCGACCACCTCATCGCGGCGAATCGGCTGATTGGGATTGCCCGTGACGACCCCTCCGGAGACCGCACAGGCGAGCACCGCGGGTGCTTCGGGTCTCACGGCGGCGGCGCGGGCGAACGCGCGCGCGGCTACTGCGCCAGCACGAAGGCTCACGCGCCGGGACCCCCCTGCGTTTCATGCTCGAACATCGACGCCCACTCACTTCAAGGTCGTTTTTCGGCACGTCGAGCGCGCTCGACGCGTACACACTCCGCCTGTGCGTAACCTAGCGAACGACCTGCACACGGGTCGAAACTGCGGACGTAAAGGCCGCACAGAGCGAAGTCGGAAGGGTACGAGCGGGCGCGAAAGGGTACACCCGGATGCCGCGGGGAGCGGGGTCCGGGTCAACGAGCGGGGCAAACAGAGCAGTGCTCTGAAACGCAGCGTGCACCCGCCGGGTGCCGGAGACCCGATGCTAAGCTCGGCCGATGTCGGACATGGACGATCGCGTTGATCGCGAGCGCCTCTTCTACGACACCAAAAGCGACAGGTTCGACCGCCTGCGAGCGCTGATCTGGCGGGCGATCGGCGAGTTCAATCGCAACGAGGAGATCGCGCAGCTCTACGATCCGCGCGGTAAGCGCGTCCTGCTCTACGGTTGCGGTCCGGCGCTCGGAGCAGGGGGCTTTGTCGAGGCCGGTGCGGCGAAGATCGTCGGGATCGACATCTCTGCTGCCGAGATCGAGCAGGGGCAGAAGGTGGCCGAGGAACAGGGGTACGCCGACCTGGTTGACCTCAAAGTGGCCGACGCCCACGACACCGGCCTGCCCGACCAGTCGTTCGACCTGATCATGGGAACGGCGATTTTGCACCACCTCGATGTTCGCCTGGCCCTCGAGGAGCTGCGCAGGCTGCTGGCGCCGAACGGGCGCGCGGTGTTTCTCGAGCCTCTCGCGCACAACCCGATCCTGCGAGTGGGACGGAAGTTGACGCCGAGCGCCCGCACGGACGACGAGCACCCGTTCACGGTTGAGGACTGGCAGCTCTGCGCTGACGCTTTCCCGGGCTTCTGGCACAAGGAGGCGGAGCTGACGAGCATTCCCCTGATGCCGCTGAGCTTCGTGCTGCCGCGAGCATGGCAGCGCGGCCTGGCCGACCGCGCCGGCGCGTTCGACGATCGCCTGCTGGCGCGGTATCCGTCCCTCGGGCGCTACGCCCGCACGACGACGATCGTCCTCGAGTAGCAGCGCGAGGTCGGGACCGGCCAGCGCCCGTCCGCGCATTCCGGCCAGCGCCCGTCCGCCCATTCCGGCCAGCGCCCGTCCGCGCATTCCAGCGAGCGCCCGTCCGCGCATTCCGGCCAGCGCTCACGCACCGGCTCGCTGCAGACGATGGACACGTGGCCCGCTGCATGGGAGGATCCCGAAGTTGTGTCGATGCGCGTTGGTATAGACATGGTGTCTGTGGACGCGGTGCGCGAGTCGATTCGCGACCACGGGGATCGCTATCTGAAACGTTTCTACACAGACGGCGAGCTGGGCGACTGCGATACGGCCGAGGGCCTGATCGCCGAGCGATTGGCGGCGCGGTTCGCGGCCAAGGAGGCGGTGCTGAAGGTGCTGCGGCCGGTTGACGAGGCGGTTCCGTGGCGGACGATCGAGGTGGTGCGCCACGGTGCGGGATGGGTGACGCTCGCGCTCAACGGACGCGCGGCCGAGCTGGCGGCGGAGGCGGCGTTGAGCGACTTCGAGCTGAGCATCTGCCACGAGGGGGAGTATGCGGCCGCCGTGGTGGTGGCGCAATCCGGCAGCTAGGCGATGCGTGCAGGAGTGATTGCGGCAGCACAGGACTACACTTCAGTCTTCGAGGCAGCGATCCGATAATGAGCGCATGACTGAGGAGATCCGCCAGATCATCGCTGAACACGGGCGTCTTTCGATGGACGCCGACGAGCTGATGCCCGACGCCGACCTCTACCACGCGGGCATGACTTCCCATGCGAGCGTGAACGTGATGCTGGCGCTCGAGGATCATTTCGATGTCGAGTTCCCCGACCGCATGCTCAAGCGCAGCGTGTTCGAAAGCATCTCGGCGATCGAGGCAGCGCTGAACGAGCTTCGCGCCGAGCCCGCGGTGTCATGAGCGTCTCGCTCGATCGTGACCAGACTCGCGATCAGGCGTTCATGAGCGCCGTGATCCGAGTGGCTGACGAGGTGGCTGCGCCGAACGCCGACTCGGTTGACCGCGAGGCGCGCTTTCCGATCGAGACGATCGAGGCCCTGCGCGAGGCGCAGGCGCTGTCGGCGTTCATCCCAACGGAGCTGGGCGGCGGGGGCGTGGCGTTCGAGACGATCGCCGAGGCCTGTTTCGAGCTCGGGCGTCGTTGCGGCGCGAGCGCGATGGTGTTCGCGATGCACCAGATCCAGGTGGTCACGATCGCCCGCCATCTCGAGGACGCAGACTGGTTCGAGGAGTACCTGCAGGCAGTGGCGCGCGAGCAGCGGCTGGTTGCGTCCGTCACCTCCGAGGTGGGCACCGGCGGGGACATGGGGCGCTCGGTGGCGGCTGTGACACCCGGCGAGGACGGGATGCGCACCTTTCAGAAGCAGGCGCCGACCGTCAGCTACGGCGCGTATGCCGACGATCTGTTCGTGACGCTGCGGCGCGACCCAGACGCCGAGGCCACCGACCAGGTGGCGGCGCTGGCGCGCAAGGACCAGCTGCAGCTCGAGCAGAACAGCAGCTGGGACCCGCTGGGGATGCGTGGGACCTGCTCGCCGGGGTACGTGGTGAGCGCGCGGATCGCGCCCGAGCAGGTGTTGCCGACGCCGTTTCCGCGTGTGTCGGCCGAGTCGATGGTGCCCGTGTCGCACATCCTCTGGTCGCACCTGTGGCTGGGGATCGCGACCGACGCGTTCGAGCGGGCGCGCGCGTTCGTGCGCGCCGCCGCCAAGCGCAGTCCGGGCGAGACTCCGCCGTCCGCGCTCAGGCTGTCGCATCTGATGAGCGAACTGTCGCTGCTGCGTGCCGAGGTCTTCTCGGGCCTGGCGGAATTCGTCGAGGCGTCCGACGAGCCGGGGCGCGAGCGGCTGGGGACGATGGCCTGCGCGTTGCGCTTCAACAACCTCAAGATCGCCGCGTCCGAGCAGGCTCCGCGGGTCTGCCAGGGCGCGCTCGGCGTGTGCGGGATCATGGGCTTCAAGAACGACACGCCGTTCAGCGTGGGACGGCACCTGCGCGACACGATGTCGGCCTGTTTGATGGTCGCGAACGAGCGCATCCACCATACGAACGCGAGCTTGCTGCTGATCGCCAAGGACGTCTGATGCGCGAGCCGCGCGCGGCCAGCGCAGATCAGGCGGAGCTGCTGAGGGCGCTGATCGAGCACGGTTTGCTGATCGAGACGGGTGTGCCCGGCGTGTACGGTCGCAGCGGCGCCTTCGAGGACGTGCGCGAGGCCATCGGCGCACTGGTGACGCGGGCGGCCGCGGGCGAAGCGCCCGAGCAGCTGCGCTTTCCGCCGGTGATGCCGCGCCACGATCTGGAGACGGTCGGGTACCTGAAATCGTTTCCGCATCTGGCGGGCAGCATCTTCTCGTTCGCCGGCAGCGAGGACGATGCGCTCGAGCAGTACGAGCGGGCCAGCCGCCACGAGGATTGGAGCGAGTTCCAGGCCATGACCGAGCTGGTGCTGACGCCCGCGGCCTGTTACCCGGTGTATCCCGCGATCGCCGCGCGCGGGGCGCTGGCGGCGGGCGGCATCACGATCGACGCCGGCGGCTCGTACGTGTTTCGACACGAGCCCTCCGGAGATCCGGCGCGCCTGCAGATGTTCCACCAACGTGAGATGGTCCGGATCGGCGCGCCCGAGACGGTGCAGTCCTGGCGCGAGCGGTGGCGCCGGCGCGCCCTGGAGCTGCTCGGCGGGCTCGGCCTGGAGGTCGAGCTCGAGGTGGCGAGCGACCCGTTCTTCGGGCGCAGCGGGCGTATGCTCGCCGCCAGCCAGCGCGAGCAGCAGCTGAAGTTCGAGGTGCTGACGCAGATCGCCGGAACCGAGCCAACGGCGGTAGCGTCGTTCAATTATCACCAGGATCACTTCACGTCGGCTTACGGAATCGAGCTCGCCGGCGGCGGAGTCGCACACACCGCCTGTCTGGGGTTCGGTCTCGAGCGGGTCACGATCGCGCTGCTGCGGACGCACGGATTCGAGCCCGCAGGTTGGCCGGCCGAGGTTCGCGAGCGGTTGTGGGAAGCGGCAGGTGATGAGCGCCATCCTTCCGAGAACGGGGGGTCTCGCGCGTCGCGGGCCGAGGCAGCCCGAGGATGAGCAGTGAGCGCCACGGCGACAGGGCTCGCGAGCCTGCTCGGGCTCGACCCGGCGAGCTATAGCCCTCATCCGCTCCACTCACCCGAGCGGAGCTATATCGAAACCAACTGCTATACGGACGTGATCATCGAGCTTCTGCACGCCCGCGGCGAGGAGCCCCTGGCGGCAATGGGGTGCACCCTGCGGATGGACTTCGAGGGCGACCAGTGGACGTTCTTCAAGCCGTACGTCGAGGACCTGGAGGAGTTGTTCGGGGTGGACATCCACGAGATGCAGCCTTACCGGCCGCTGCCCGAGCAGGCGGCCGAGCAACTCGCGGCCGGGCGGACGCTGATCGTCGAGCTGGACTCGTGGTATCTGCCCGACACGGCGGCGACGAGCTATCGCCGCGAACACGTCAAGACCTCGGTGGCGGTGGAGGCGATCGATCTGTCCGCCGAGCGGCTGCGGTATTTCCACGCGGCCGGTCTGTACGAGCTCGCCGGCGAGGACTATCGCGGCGTGTTTCGCATCGGTCGAGAGCTCTTGGCGGACGTGCTGCCGCCGTATACCGAGCTCGTGCGGTTCGACGCCGGCAAGCCCCTGCGCGGCGAGGAGCTGCGCACGCGCGCGCGTGCGCTGGTTCGCGGCCACCTTGCGCGCCGCCCGCCTTCCAACCCGTTCGTGCGCTTCGGGGCACAGCTCGAGCGCGACCTGCCGCGGCTGCTCGAGGGCGACGCCGAGGAGTACCACGCGTACGCGTTTGCGACCGTGAGGATGGTGGGGTCGGCGTTCGAGGTCGCGGGCACGCAAGCCCGGTGGCTGCTGGGCGAGGAGGCCGCCGGCGCGTGTGCGGCGCTGCAGCGGATCGTCGAGGGCTGCAAGATCCTCTCGTTCAGGCTCGCGCGCCGCAGGGCCTTCGATCCCGAGGAGACGCTGCAGGCGCTGGCGGCGGCCTGGGCGCAGGCCATGGATCAGCTCGATGCGTCGCTCGCCTGACCACGACCCGCACGACCTGTCGGAGGGCTGGCAGGCGGCGCGCTGCGCTCCGGACCTACATGCCGATTCCGCAACGGCCGACGGGCTGGACTGGATGCCTGCGCGTGTGCCGGGGACGGCGGCCCTCGTTCTGCGGGACGCCGGGCTCTGGCGTCCGGGCGAGTCTTACGACTTCGACGGCGAGGACTGGTGGTTTCGCACGAGCTTCGAGGCCGAGCCGGAGCGCGACGGCGAGCGAGTGTGCCTGCGCCTGGACGGGATTGCCACGGTCGCGGAGGTCTTTCTCAATGGCGAGCCGGTGCTCGAGAGCGAGTCGATGTTCGCGACGCATAGGGTTGACGTCGGCGGGCGGTTGAGCGCGAGCAACGAGCTGGCGATCCGCTGCCGGGCGCTCGCGCCCCTGCTGCGCGTGCGCCGGCGCCCGCGCGCACGCTGGCGCACGCGGCTCGTGGCCGAGGGGAACCTGCGCTTCTTTCGCACGATGCTGCTGGGGCGCTGTCCGGGGATTGCGCCGGGGCCCGCGGCGGTGGGCCCGTGGCGGGCGGTGTGGTTGGAGCGCACGCGCGATGTGGGCGTGGAGCAGCTGAGGATGCGATCACGGCTGCAGGGCAACGACGGGGTGCTGGCGGTGCAGGCGCGGCTGCGTGGACTCGGCGGACGGAGCGTCGAGACGGTGGAGGTCGAGCTGAGCGGCGCGTCCGGGACACACCGAGCTCGGCTCAGCGTGAACGTCGCCGAAAGGGCCGACGACGCTCGCGATGCGCGACATGGCAGCGATGCCGCAGGCGCCGCTCGCGCTTTCGGCGAGCGTGACGCGGACGGTCCCAAGGCGCCCGAAGCAGAGGTCGTTACCGCCGTGGGCGAGCTGTACGTGCCCGGGGTGGCGCGCTGGTGGCCACATACGCACGGCGAGCCCGCGCTTCACGACGTACGGCTGTTGGTGAGCGGTGAGGGCTGGACGAGCTCCACGGACGCGGGCAGAGTGGGCTTTCGGGAGCTGTCTTTTGGGGCGCGAACCGAGCACGATGTCGAGCAGGCCGGGCTCGATCTGCATGTCAACGGCGTGGCGGTGTTCGCACGAGGCGCTGTCTGGACTACGGCTGATCCAGTCGGGCTCGCGCCGCCGGCGGAGGCTCTCCGCGCGGCGCTGATCCTTGTTCGCGACGCCGGCATGAACATGCTGCGCGTGCCTGGCACCGGAGCGTATGAGAGCGCCACCTTCCACGATCTCTGCGACGAGCTGGGCATTCTGGTGTGGCAGGACTTCATGTTCGCGAACCTCGACTATCCGATCACCAACGAGGGCTTTCGGGCGACGGTGACGCGCGAGGCCCGGACCGTCCTCGACGCCCTCGGCGGGCGCCCGAGCCTGACGGTGCTGTGTGGCAACAGCGAGGTCGAGCAGCAGGTGGCGATGACCGGGCTGGACCCTGCGCTGGGCCGCGGCGAGCTGTTCGGTGAGCTGTTGCCGGAGCTGGTCGGCGATAGCGGCGTGGACGGCGCCTACATTCCGACGGCTCCGTGCGGCGGCGATCTGCCGTTCCGACCGGGCCAGGGCATCGGGACCTATTACGGCGTCGGCTGCTACCGGCTGCCGCTCCAGGACGCGAGGCGCGCGGAGGTGCGCTTCGCGGCCGAGTGCCTTGCCTTCTCACACGTGCCGGGGGAGACGAGCATCGAGCAGATGTCGCCCGACGCGCCCGAGCGGCTGGTCGGACACCACCCGGCTTGGAAGGCGGGCATCCCGCGCGAGAACGGCGCCGACTGGGATTTCGAGGACATCCGCGATCACTATCTGCGGCGGCTGTTCGGCATCGAGGCCGCCGAGCTGCGCGCGTTCGACCATGCGCGCTACATCGAGCTTTCGCGCATGCTCACCGGCGAGATCCTGGCCGAGGTGTTCGGCGAGTGGCGTCGTGCGGCCTCCCCCTGCAGAGGCGCGCTGGTGCTGTGGCTGCACGACCTGCTGCCGGGGGCGGGCTGGGGTCTGCTCGACAGTTGCGGCCGCGCGAAGGTCGCCTATCACCACCTCAAACGGCTGCTTGCGCCGGTGGCCGTCTGGACGACCGACGAGCAGCTCGGAGGCGTGGTGGCGCACGTCGCCAACGATCGGCCCGAGCCGCTCAGCGCGTTCCTGCGCGTGGCGCTGTATCGCGAACGCGAGCACGTGACCGAGCAGGCGCGCGTGCCGGTGCAGCTGGGAGCGCACGGCCACGGCGATTGGAACGTGGAGACCGTGATCGGCCACTTCGTGGACGCCGGTTGGTCGTATCGGTTCGGGCCATGTGTCAACGACGCGATCGTGGTGACGCTCGAGCAGGACGAGCGCGAACGCGGCGGAGACGGCAGCGGGCGAGAGCGCGCACGGGTCCTGTCCCAGGCGATGCGCTTCCCGGCCGGCTGGCCGCTCGAGCGCGAGACGCCAGAACGCCTCGGATTGGCGGCGCACGCACGCGCGCGCGCGCATGGGTTCCCCGCTGGAACGATTGACGCCGACGGACCGATCGACCTCGCGGTCTCGAGCGGGCGCCTGGCGTACGGCGTGCGCGTGCACGCGCCGGGATACGCGCCGAGCGATGACGGCTTCTCGATCGAGCCGGGCGGAGAGCGCGTCGTGACGTTGCGCCCGGTGACGGCCGAGCCGTCGCTGCAGGACGCCCGGATCGGCGCGGTGAACATGAACGGGATGATCAGGATCGGCCAGCAATGATCCGGGATCGGCACCGATGAGCGCGATCGGACAGGAATGAGCGCTTCCCCCGTGCCGCGATCGCTCGCGGCGCCCGCACCGAGGTTTCTATACCTGCAGACAGGCGGGGAGCCTGTGTTCGCGGCCTTTCACGCGGGAGCGGAGCCGCACGAGCAGCGAGCGGTGCTGATCTGTCCGCCGTTCGGCTGGGAGGACATGTGCTCGTATCGAAGTCGCCGCGATTGGGCCGAGCACCTGGCGCAGGCCGGATACTCGGCGCTGCGCCTCGACCTGCCGGGTAGCGGCGACAGCGCCGGCGATCCCGGCGATTCGCGCCGGCTCGAGGCCTGGGCGCAGGCGGTTGCCGCCGGCGCGCAGTGGCTGCGGCAGGCGAGCAACGCCGGGGAGGTGGTAGCCATCGGAATCGGCCTCGGCGGCATGGTCGCCTGCCGCGCGGCGCTGCAGGGCGCGCCGATCGATGAGCTGGTGTTGTGGCAGGTGCCGGCGCGCGGGCGCGCGCTGGTGCGCGAGCTGCGCGCGTTCGCGGCGCTGGAGGTGGCGTACATCCCCGACCCCGACCGTGTCGAGACCGCAACAGAGCCGCCGCAACTCGAGGACGGCGCCTTGGTCGCGAACGGCTATCTGCTCAGCGCCGCGACGGTTGCCGATCTGCAGGGTCTCGATCTCGCAAGCGCGGCACAGCGCAGACGTGGCCCACGACGCGCGCTGCTGCTGGGCCGGGACGGGCTGAAGGTTGACGAGCGCCTGAGCGCCGCCCTGGAAGGGGCGGGCACGGCCGTCACAGTGGCGGACGGTCCGGGCTTTGGGGCGATGACGGTCGAGCCCCAGGAAGCTCGTCCTCCTACCGAGGTCTTCGAGTTGGTCGACTCCTGGCTGAAGGACGGAGACGCGTTCGCGGCTGCAAGCGCGTCGGCCGGAGCGGACGCGGACTCGAGCGAATCCAAAGCCGCTTCGAGCACCGCGGACGCCACCACGACCACCTCGAACAAGCCCAACACCACCAGGCGCGCCCCCTACCCCACCTCGAAGAGCTCTGCCGTCACCATCGTTCCCCCGAGTCATGTGAGCACGGAAGCGCAGCTGCATTTGAGCCACGCGGGCGTCGAGCTGCGCGAGCGTCCGATCACGGTGCAGGCTCCCGAGGGTCCCCTGTTCGGGATCCTCACCGAGCCGCTCGGCGAGCGCACCGAGCTCGGTGCGGTGCTGGTCAACGCGGGTGCCCAGCGTCATATCGGGCCGAACCGCATGTGGGTGCAGATCGCACGCCGCTGGGCGGCGCGGGGCGTGCCGACGCTGCGCTTCGACCTCGGCGGGATCGGCGACTCCGACGGCGACGCCGCGGTGCTTGCGCACGTGGCCGGGATTTACAAACCGGCGTACGGGCCGCAGATGCGCGCTGCCCTCGAAGTGTTTGGCGCCCACGGACTACCCGAGCGCTTCGTCGTGCTCGGCCTGTGCGCCGGCGGCTACTGGTCGATCCACACGGCGCTCGAGGACGAGCGCGTGCGGCTGGCGATCCTGCTCAACACGCGCTCGCTGATCTGGGACGAAGAGGTGTACGGCGTGCGACGCGCGCGCGAGCTCAGAGAACGGGTGCTGCTCGGCTCGACCTGGCGCAAGGCGCTGCATGGAGACCTGGACCTGGCGCGACACCTCGAAACCGCCCGCGCGTTCGCCCTGCGAGCCACGCGCGCCCCGCGGCGCCTGCGCGCGCGGCTCGGCGCCGGCACCCAGGGCGCAGAGAGGGCGCACAGTCTCGATCGGACCGCCGCGCTGGCGACAATGTTCGAACGCCTGCAGGAGCGCGATCAGCATGCCCTGCTGCTGTTCACCGGCCGCGAGCCTCTGCATAGGGAATTGGCGGCACGAGGCCTGCTCGAGCGCATGGCGGGCTGGCCGAACATCGAGATCGCGATCCGCGGGACCTCCGCGGACACGCATACGCTGACGCCGCTGTGGCTGCAGCGACAGGTGCACGACGTCGTCGATCGGGCGCTCGAGCAGGAGCTCGCGCGCCCGCCGGGGCTCGAGGCGGGCAGCGGCGAGCGGCAGCTCGGCAAGACGACCGTGAACCGCAACGGGGCAGCTGCCGGCCTGCGCCGCTCCAGCGCGAGCTGAGGCGGCCCGGGCGATGATCACCCACCTGTACGTCGGCCGCGATCTGTCGCATTGGGAGCGGGACGGAAGGCGGGGTGTGCGCCCTGGGCTCGGGCCTTACGGGGTGGAGCACCTCGCGCGAGCGGGCATGACGCTGACTCACTGGAGCGAGCCAGGCTGGACGCAGCTGCCGGGTGTCCGGGAGTACCGAAGGCTGGAGCAGCGCACGCGACTTCAGCTCGTCCGCGCCGCGTGCTCGTGCAGATCGGTTCGCAGAGCCGACCTGGCGCTGGCGATTCTCGAGCAGGAAGGCTATACACACGCGCTGCTCAAGCGGCAGCGCATACGCCCCTGGTCGGCGACGCCCCTTGCCTTGCTGTCCTGCTGGCTGGTGGACTCGGCGCGCACCGCGGGCAGGGCAAAGCTCGAAGCCTTGCGGTTCATCGCCGGAGCGGCGGACCTGTTGATCTTCTGGTCGAGCAACCAGCGTCAGATCTTCGAGGAACGGCTCGAGGTGCCCGACGAGCGTATGTACTTCGTACCGTTTGGCATCGAGACCGAGTTCTGGCGGCCGCGCCCGGGACCCGGGGACTACATCCTGGCGGTGGGCAACGACCCGGGGCGCGATTTCCGGACCTTCGCGGCCGCCGTCGCCGCGATCGACTGTCCCGTCAAGATCGCCTGCCGGCCAGAGCGACTGGCCGGGGTCGACGTGCCGAGCAACATGGAGGTGCTCGGCGAGGTCGATCACGTCCGCTACCGGGAGCTGCTGTACGGAGCCGCGGTCGTGGTCGTGCCCACCCAGCCGGCGGCCGCCTATCCGACCGGGCAGACGGTGCTCTTGAACGCGATGTCGTGCCAGCGACCGACGGTGGTCACGGCGACGGATGCCATGGCCGACTACATCAGGCACGGAGAGAACACGTGGTCGGTTGCCGGCGAAGATCCCGAGGCTCTGCGTGCGGGGATCGAGCAGGTTCTTGGCGACGAGTCGCTCGCGGCGAAAGTGGCCGACGGCGGGCGCCGCGATGTGACCAGCGTGTTCAACGCCGAGACGATGTGGAGCAGCATCGCCCGGCGTCTGCGCGAGCTCGTCGAAGGGGGAGTCTGAGGTGCAAGCCGCCAGCGAGGCCGGCGTGACGGCGGTTGTCGTCACTCACAACAGCGCGCGGCACCTCGAGCCGCTGGGGCGGGCTCTATCGAGCGGCTCGCTCGCGCCCACCCGAATGCTCGCGGTGGACAACCTGTCACGGGATGGCACGGTCGAACAGGCTCGGGCGGCGGGCTTCGAGGTGATCGAGACCGGCGCAAACAACGGCTTCGGAGCAGGCTGCAATGTGGGGCTGCAGGCAGCGCGCACCGAGTTCGTGCTGTTCTGCAACCCCGACGTACGGCCCTCGCGCGAGGCGCTGGCGAGGTTGCTGGCCGCCCTTGCAGGAGCGACGAACGCGGCGATCGCAGCGGCTTCCTTGGACGGCAACCAGCGGCCACGGCGGTTTTCACGAATCTCCACGAACGTGGCGGGTTTCCTGCCAAGTGACCTGCTGGTCCGGCTGCGGCGCTTGCAACCGGCGGGCGCGGGCTTCGATCGAAGGACCGCAGACGCGCGAGCCGATCGCCACGCGGCAGGCGTTCGTAGCGATCCAGACACCGGGCACATCGTCGTCAACTACGCCGAGGGCGCATTCCTTCTCTGCCGGGTGGCCCCGCTGCGCTCGCTGGACGGGTTTGACCAGCACTTCTTTCTGTATTTCGAGGAGGAGGACCTATCCCGCCGCCTCTGTGAGCGCGGCTGGCAGACGCTGCTGGTGCCGTCTGCCGCCGTAACGCACGAGCAGCGCGGGTCGAGCGAGGACTTCGGCCAGCCGGACATGGCGCCGTTTTTCACCCACAGCCTGTACTGGTACTACCGCAAGCACAGCCCTCGCTGGTACGCCGAGCTGGCGCGCTGTGTGATCGCGACATGCGTGACGCTCGATCGCGGATACCGGGCGATCAGCCGCCAGGCGCAGTTGTATGGACGCGGAGCGGCGCTGGCGCCCTTCCGCGACCTCGCGTCGGTCCGTCGCGCCGGCGCTCGGGGTGCCGGTACGTCCGACTGATGACCGCGCTCTGAACAGGCCCCGCACGCGCTAGGCGAGCGCCTGTGCGATCTGTTCGAGGCGCGACTCCCACGAGTGAGCCTGCGCGCGTTGCGAGCGTTCCTCGCGCGCCCCGGGCGTGTCGTGTTCGATCGCTCGTTGCACCTGCTCGGCGAACTCCGCGGCGGTGGCAGCCTTGAGCACGTCGGGCGTGTCCGCGAGCGTGTCCAACGGCGTCGATATGACCGGCCGGCCAGCCGCCAGGTACTCGTAGATCTTCATCGGAAAGACGCTGCGCATCTCTCCGTCGAGGAGGTAGGGGACGATCGCCGCGTCGGCGCCGCGCAGGACGTTTGGAAGCTGCTCATACGGCCGGTAGCCGAGCATGCGCACGTTGGGCAGCCCCGTCAGGCCATGGACGTCGGTGCGTGGATCTCCCGGGCCTACGGGACCTACGAATGCGAAGGTCCAGTCGGGCTTCGAGCGCGCCAGCGCGACGACGAGGGGGATGTCGATCTTCGCCGCGATGATCGCTCCCACGAAGACGATCCTCGGCTCCGGTAGGGAGGCGATGTCCGGATCGACGGGGCCGGGCTCGAGCGCGGTGGCGAACAACTGCGTGTCGGCTACGTTCGGCGCATAGTGGACGTTGGAGTTGAAGGCGCGCATTCGCGTGACCAGCTCGGGCGCGCTGGCCAGGACGGCGTCGGCACGCCGCGCGAAACGGCCCTCGGCGGCGAGGAAGCTGTCGGCGTCGATGCCGGCCTTCGCGGCGTGGTCGTCATCGATGTAGTACATCGTCTGCGAGGGCGAGAGCACGTTGACGAGCGCCTCGGCCTGTGGAACGAACGACCACAGCAGCGGCTCGCGCAGTTGCAGCTTGCGGACTGCCCGCATGACGTACCTGCGCAGGAGCATCGCGTTCGTCGCGCGCAGCAGCTCATTGGAGTGAAGCGGCAACACGAGCGGCGACAGCACGTGCAGGCCGTTGACCTCCCGCAGCGGGTCCAGCGCGCTGCGCAGGCGCCGGCCGATGCGCCGCAGGTCGCGCGAGGCGAGCTGGGGTTTGCGCAGGCCAAGCGACTCGACGAACAGGATCCGGTTCTCGCGAGCAGCTCGTACGAGCAGGTGCTGCTGGTTGGTTAGGAGGTCGGTGTGCCAGTCGGAGAAGCCGACGCACACGATGTCACGACCACTCAGCGTCGCCGCCACGGCGTCATCCCCACCTTTCAGTTGCGCTGGGCCGACATCGACCCATGCACGTCGTTGATCGCATAGACGGGACCGTAGAGTCCGGCCATCTTCAGACGCAGGCGCAGCGGCGTGACCGAGGAGTAAACCGGCTCGCGCGGGATCCTCAGGGCTTGCCACGGGCCCGGACCGGTGCACACGCACGCCAGCCGGTAGCCGGCCTCGCGCGTCGCGCGCACGGTCTGCTCGCTGGTTCTCCCGTACGGGTAGGCCATCGAATCGACGGCCTGCCCGAGCAGGTCCTCGAGCTCGGCTTTGCTGCGCCGCAGCTGCTCTAGCGCCTGGTCGTAGTCGAGCTCGTCCAGGCGCACGTGGTCGGCCGAGTGCGATCCGATCTCGACGCCGGCGCGGGCGAGCTCGACAACCTCGGGGGCGGTCATGATCATTGCGCCACCGGCTTCGGGATGAGGCTTGCCCATCAAGCCGGTGCTGACGAACATCGAACAGGAGAGCCCGCGTTCGAGCAGCAACGGTATGCCCTCCCGGGCGGTGCTGACGAGGCCGTCGTCAAACGTGATCGAGGCGGTGTGTGTGACGTGCGAGCGGTCCTGCATCAGCCGCCATAGCTCCGCGACCGTCAACAGCCTGTAGCCGTGCTCCTCGATCAGGTCGAGGTGGTCGCTGAACAGCTCGCGGCTGACGAACAGGCGAAACGGGTCGCCGGCGGCCGGCACGGGGCCGACGCCGTGGTAGCAGAGCACGAAGGGGTAGCGCCTGCCGAGCAGGGTGCCTGCCGCGCGAGCAAGCCAGCGCCGTGGAGGTGTCATGCCGCGATCCGCTCGGCCAGAGACTCGATCGAGTGTTCGCGTTCGGCCAGGCGCCGCCCCTCGTGGGCGATCTCGGTAGCACCGCCGCGCAGCACCTCGACGATCGCCTGGGCGAGCGTCGAGGCGTCGTGTCCCTCGAGGTAATGGACGCCCGCGACGACCCCCAAGCCACGAGCCGCCTGGGGCGTCGCCACGATCGGGACGCCGTAGGCGAGCGCTTCGATGAACTTGAACGAGCTGCCGGCGCCCTCGGTGATCGGTACGACGACACAGTCCGCCTGGGCATACAGCTCCGCGAGGCTGTCAACCCATCCCGTGACTTCGATGCGCGGGTCCGAAGGCTCCCACGCTTCTGCGTCGCGCCCGGCGATTTTCAGGTGCGCCCCCGGCAGCGATTGCCACACGAGCGGGAGCACGGAGCCGACGAGCAGCTCGCGGCCGTTGCGGTTGGGTGGATAGGTGAAGTCACCGACCATCAGGATCTGTCCACCCTCACGTGGAACTGTGCGATGCTCGGCGCTGGGGTCCGTCCGAGTGGCGAGGATCGCGGCCACGTTGACCACATTTGGCACGTAACGGACCTTCGCCGTGGGCACCAGCTCGCGGGCGGATTCGACGTCGAGCTCACTCACCATCCAGGTTTCTGCTGCCAGGGCGATCAGTTTTCGCTCATACCGGCGTCGCATTGCGCGCGCCAGCCCGTGATTTCCCAGAATCGGGCTGCGCACGTAGTCGGGCTCGAAGTTGTGTGCGTTGTAGATGATTGGGCGGCGCTTGGCGATCGGCATCATCGCCGTGGCCGAGTTCGCGTCGCCGACGATCACACGGCCGCGGTCGCGGCGCTGCGCGAGCTCGCGCCCGGCTGCGATCAGCTCGGGACTCGTGCCCCGGCAGCAGCGCACCGGTATGCCGCGGGCGCGCTTGCTCGCATAGACCGCGGCCCGGCGCCACCCGCGCGAGGGCTGGATCTTGTGAAACTCGACGTTCCCGATCGCCAGGTACGCGTCGTCGGGCTCGTCGGTGTCGTGAGGCACGTACAGGAGATCGACTCCTCTGAACATAGCGAGCGCGCGTATGCAGGTGTAGGTGCGCATGTCGCGCCCGGTGCTGAGCGCGGGAGCGCTCGTGGTGATGTACAGGTCGCGCAGCTGGCTCATGGCGGATCGGCGGGGGACGTCTCGCGAACTCTCCAGTTCACCGTCACGGGGTCCGTTTCCTGCGTGATCTGCGGCATCTCGCCGCGTAGCCCCGAGGGGACGCGGCGCACCAGTAGCCGGGCCTTGCGGCCAAATGCTACGACGGCGTTGACGGGCCTCAACTGGTCCTCGGCATCGAGCGCGCGGATCAGCGCCACCGGTCCGACTCTGGCGAGCGTATGGAGACGCACCGGGATGTCGCGATCAGCGCCGCGGCTTCCCGCCGGCACGTGCGGATCGACCAGTTCGAGGGCACGGTCACGAGCCGGGACACGATCGCGTGCGGCGCGCGCTATCGTCTCGCGGCTGCCGGGTGCTATCAGCGCCACGTCGGCGCCGGCGGCGTGCGCATCTGCAAGCCAGCGCTCGGCCTGCTCGGCCGAGCCGGCATCGGTCGCTACTCCCAGCACGCGCAGCGCGCCGCTGCGCATCCTGCGCGAGCCGTAATGGGTCTCGTCGCCGACGCCCGAGGCGCCGCGCTCGGCGCCTCGGCGTCCCAGCAGATGACGGGTCCAGACCATCGTGTCGGTGGCGCAGTCCAGTGAAATCCTGGCGAGCCCCGGCCACCCGTCGCGCCAGCCGCCATCGATCGCCAGCCGGTAGAGCAGCTTGGCGATCGGCCGCAGTAGCGCGCCCTTGAGCCACCCCACCGGCGTACAGCGCCCCTGTAGCTGTCCGGCCTCCAGGCGCGCATAGCGCCAGGCGTCGTCGAGCGCCTCTCGCCAGCTCGACGCGAGTAGATGGGTGAGGTCGCCCTCGAGCGGCTGCACGGCTCCGTCGGGAATGAAGCCCTCGTGCACGGTGCGGGCCTCGTCGTGGCGGTAGGCACCACGACGGAGCAGCCGATGACGGTACTTGGGGTACTTGGCGGATGGCCCGAGCGGACGGCCGAGGAAGATCTCGCGCAGCGGTAGGCCCGCGAGGTTCACGGCGTCGCTGCCGCCGTTTCGCGACGCCGCGAGGAACCGCTCGATCTCGGCGCGCAGCTGTGGGGTGACACGCTCGTCCGCATCGATCTCGAGCACCCAGGTCCCGGTGGCGTGGTCGAGCGCGACGTTGCGTTGGGCGGCAAAGCCAAGCCAGGGCTGCTCGATGACGTGTGCGCCGGCCGCGCGCGCGATCGCCGTCGTGGCGTCGGTTGAGCCGGAGTCCACGAGCACGACCTCGTCGCAGAAGGCCACGCTCGCAAGGCAGTCGGGCAGCCTGAGCGCCTCGTCGCGGGCGATGATGCACGCGGATACGGTCGCGCGCGACTCGATGTCCGTGGCGACCGTCGGCACTGATGTCATGATGCCCGATGGCCGACACAGACACCATGAGCAGCGACAGCGAGTCCACTGACGCGAGCCTGCAGGCGCCGGCGTCGGGCACGACGGTCTCGGCTGCGGCGTCGGACACGGTGATCGCGGCGCCGGTGCATGCGCGGCGGGCCACGGCGGACGTGCTCGTTCAGGTGGTGGCGCGACTGCTGAACCTGCTGCTCGGCGTGGTGGCGACGGCGGTGCTGGCTCGCAAGCTGGGGACCGCCGGTTTCGGCGAGTGGAGCACGATCCTGCTGATTCCCGGCCTGCTCGGCAACCTCAACAACCTGGGATTCCTGCAGGTGGCGGTGAGACGGGCGGCCGCCGACCAGGATTCGCGCTGGCTGGGGGCGCTCGTGAGCATCCGCATCGCCCTGTCGGTGCCGACGACGCTGGGGAGCATCGCGGTCGTGGCGCTCGTGGCACACGGCACAGACATGCTCGTGGCCGGCATTATCGTCGCGCTGCAGGGTCTGCTGGCGGGCGCATCGGCCTTGAGCAGCGTGTTTCAGCTTCAGGTTCGAAACGACCTGCCGATGCTGACGATGACGCTCAACAGCGTGCTGTGGACGACTGCGGTGATCCTCGTGGCGAGCTCGGGAAGCGATCTCGTCGTCTACGCGGTGGCGCTGACGGCGATCGCGACGCTTACGACCGCGATCGAAGCGCTGATCGCGTTGCGGCGCGTCAGGATCCCGATTCGCGGCACGCGCAGGCTCTGGAGCGGGCTCGTGCGCACGGCGGTGCCGTTGAGCATCGGCAGCCTGCTGATCGTCGCCTACGCGAAGATCGACGGCCTGATCGTGTACACGATCTCGGGCTCGAGCGCAGCGGGCCTGTACAGCTCGGTCTACCGGATCGTCGAACAGGCCGGGTTCTTCCCGCTTTCGCTGGTGGTTACGTTGATGCCGATCGTCTCGCGCCTGTATCCCAGCCGGATCGGCGACGCGCGGCGGCTGCTGCAGTTCGCGCTGGACGTGCTCGCGATGTTCTCGCTGCCGGCGCTGGGCTTCACGCTGGTCGCTTCGCGCCCGCTGATGGAACTGGTCTACGGCTCGCACTTCGTCGCGGCGAGCCCCGCCCTGCCGATCTTGATGGGGGCGTTCGTGTTGATCTGCTTCGGGTACGCGCTTGGCGTGTTCACGCTCATTCTCGGCCTGCAGGGCCGGTTCGCGCGGTATGCGCTGGCGGCGTTGGTCGTGAACGTCGCCCTCAACCTGGTGTTCGTGCCTCCATACGGGTACATGGCGGCGGCGTGGGTGACGCTCGTGACCGAGGCGTTCATCATGACGCTCACGGGCCGGGCGGTGCTGGGCCGGCTTGCGCAGCGCCTGCAGTTTGGGCGTCTGCTGCGGGTTGCGCTGGCCGCCGCGGTGTCCGCGGGGGTGACGCTGGCGCTGCGCGAGCTGGGAGCCAACGTGATCGTCCTGCTGGTCGCCGCCGCCCTCGCCCAGCTGGCCGCCCTGTTCGCCTTGCGGGCGCTGCGTCCGGCCGAGTTGCGAGCGATCCTGCGACGTGATCCGATGAATGCCTTCTGAGCGCGGCGCGATGCGAGTCGCCGTCACCTGTGGCGGCGATCCAAGCGACGTCGCCGCGTACTCGGGCACGCCGGCGGCGCTGCTGGCGGGGCTGCGCCAGGCGGGTGTGGAGTCGCTGGCGTTGCGGGGAGACCTCGGGCCGAGCGCCCACGCGTGGTTTGACCGGCTGCAGATCGCGGTCGCGCTGCGTCCGCGCGATCTGGTCCATCCCGAGCGCCTGCACGCACGCGGGCGCGAGCTGGGCGCTACGCGAGACATGACGCGGGCAACCCCGATCGTGCGTGCGTGGGGGGTGCGCCGCGGGCTTGCGCGCCTCGCGCCGGTTGACGCGATCGTCCAGTACGGCGCCGGTTTCGACCTGCCGCGGGGGCTCTCATTTGTCACCGTCGAGGACGCCACCTTCAAGCAGGTGGTCGAGGATTTCCCGTGGCGCTGGATCGGGAATCCGAGCCCCGGCCTGCTCAGAAGACAGCAAGAGCAGATACGACGCCGCTACGAGCGCGCCAGCGCGTGCACGTTCATGAGTCATTGGGCCGCCCGGTCGGCGATCGAGGACTACCGCGTGCCGGCGAGCAAGGTGCACGTGGTGGGCGCCGGGCGCAATCACGAGCCACCGTGTCGCGAGCGCGATTGGTCGCGCCCGCGGGCGCTGTTCGTAGGGGGCGACTGGGAGCGCAAGAACGGGCCGGCCGTGTTGCGTGGGTTCGCGCGGGTGCGCGAGCGCTGGCCCGAGGCGCGGCTCGACGTGGTGGGCGGCCATCCACCGCTGGACAGCCTCGCGGGGGTGCGTGCCCACGGAGCGCTTTCGCTGGCCCGTCCGGCAGAGCGCGAGCAGGTCGAGGAGCTGTTTGCGCAGGCGACGTTTTTCGTGATGCCGTCGCTGTACGAGCCCGCCGGGATCGTGTACGCCGAGGCCCAGGCAGCCGGTCTGGCATCGATCGCGACGACTTCAGGAGGGTCACGAACGATCGTCGGCGACGCGGGCATCGTCCTGGACCCCCGCGACGAAGACGCGATCGCGGCGGCGATGCTCGAGCTCGCCGAGCCCGCGACCGCGGCGCGCATGGGCGCACTGGCGCTCGCGCGCGCCCCGCGCTTCACCTGGCAGGCGGTCGCCGAACGCCTGCTGCGAGCGCTGGCGCCCGCCGGCGTGGACTTGGACGGGCTTGCGCAGTTCCTAGCCGACGAGAGCTGAGCCGTTCACGCTCGACGTGAGCCGGTCTCGCCGGCTTCGCGCAGATAGCCCTCGAAGCGGACGATCTGCTTGCGAACGTCGTAGTGCTCCTCGCAGCGCTGTCGAGCGCGCTGCCCCAGCTGGGCCCGGTGGGCCGGATCCGCGATCAGCCCGTCGAGGGCTTGCGCGAGAGCGCCGCGGTCGCCGTATGGCACGAGCACACCCGCTCGGCCCCCTTCGAGCATGTCCGGGATCCCGCCGACCGGCGTCGAGACGACCGGCGTGCCACACGCCATCGCCTCGAGCAGCACCCACGGGTTGGTGTCTCCATAGGTCGGCAGAACCATCAGGTCGGCCTGCTGGTAGAGGGCGAGCAGCCTGGGATCTGACGCTTCCAAACGGTGGACGCGCACGCCTGGGCGCTCGTCAACCGGACTCGGGGTGACGACGTCGAGGTCAACGTCGCGCCCGATCTTCTCGCCCAGAGCGGCGATGAGGTCCTCACCCCCCTTCTGTACGAACCGACCCCCCACGAACAGCACGCGCGCTCGGTTGCGCGACTGCTTGGCGGCGGGTGCGTAGCGCTGCAGGTCGATGCCGGGATGGTGCTCGATGACTCGCGCCCCCGGCGCGGTGGCTTCGGCGGCACGGCGCGCCCACGGCGTCCAGGCCAGAACGAGCGCGGCCCGGCCCATGGCGCGGCGCTCGAAGGCTTCGCTCGGAGCGATCGTCACCGCTGCATCGCCGTTGGCAGACGACCACGAGGGCATCGCCCACCACTGGCGGACTGTGGAGTCGATCGAGAGCACGATCGGGACCTTGCGCATCAGCGCGTTCATCGTCAGAGCGATCGACTGCGTCTTGACGTACACGACGTCCGGCGGCCAGCGTTCGAGCTCGCGTTCGAGCTGCGAGCGCGCTCGCAAGGACTGGACCATGTGCCAGCGAAATGTGTGGAAGTCGAGCTTCCGGCTGGTCAGCACGGGAATCCGGCGCGCCGCCAGCGCGGTCGCCCAGCGGCCCATCGGCGTCAGCTGAGTGAAGCGGGACTCGATCTCGGGGACCGTTTCAAGTCCGACGCGCATCGCCGCCTCTCCTTGAGCCAGTCCCATGATGTAGCTGCCGGAGTTGCCCTCGTTGAAGAAGAGCACGCGCATCGAGCGGTCACCGTAGCGCATGGGTCCGGGGCCACAGATAGGCGCGCGCCGCGGCTGCGGATAGTGTGTTTATACGTGCGCGTCCTGGTCGTGTCAGCGCTCTATCCGCCGGTGGCCTTTGGCGGATACGAGGTCGAGTGCTCGGCGGTGGCCGACCGGCTGGCTGAGCAGCACGAAGTGCTGGTGCTCACCGGCGACAGGGAGCGCTCGTCGGCGATGTCCGCCGACGCGGCAAACCGGCAGCTCGAGGTGCGCCGCGAGCTGGCGTCACTGACACCCGATGAGTCCGGTGCGCTGCGGGCGCCGCTCGCGTCGCTGCGGGCCGTCGGCAGCGCGCGCCGGGCGCTCGAGTGGGCGCCCGATCTGATCTACATGTGGAACGGCGCGTCGATCCCGCAGGCGTCGCTGCGTGTGTTCGCCGACAGCGGAGTCCCGCTTGCGTTTCGCGTTTGCGAGCACTGGTTTGGCGGGCTGTTTCGTCGCGACCAGTTCATGCGCGAGCTGCTGCCTGCGCCGCGGGGCATCGCACGGGGCGGCTGGGCGGCGGGCTGTCGCCTGCTGAACAGGCTGCCGGCGCTGCGCCTGAGTGTCACGGCGCCGGTTCGCACGGCCGTCTCTTGGAACTCGCAGGCGATCAAACGCATGATCGAGCTGCCGCCGTTCATCGAGATCGTGTTCGAGCGGGTGGGCCACTCGGTGCCGCGCTTCGGCGACATCTACGCCGCCGTCACTCGCGAGCCCGACGAGCAGCCCGAGATCGCATTCGTGGGTCGCGTCACCCCGCACAAGGGCGTGGATGTCGCAATCGAGGCGCTCGCCCTGCTGCGCAGCGACTACCAGATTCCGGTGACGCTCACTGTCGCCGGCCCCGCGGACGGCCACTATGGAGCGCAGCTGCGCGAGCTCGCCTCGCGTCTCGGCGTGGCCGAGGCGCTGCGCTGGCCGGGATCGCTCCCGCCCGAGTCGATCGCTGCGTTGCTGGCACACGCGAGCGTGATGATCGTGCCTTCCACCTGGGACGAGCCCTTTCCGCTGGTGACGATCGAGGCGGCGCTGGCCCGGGTTCCGATCGTCGCGTCGGACGTGGGGGGCATCAGCGAGGGTATGGCCGATGAGCAGCAGGCGTTGCTGTTTCCTCGCAACGACGCCCCGGCGGCGGCGAGGGCGCTGGCGAGGGTCCTGAGCGAGACCGAGCAGACCGCGGCACGTGTTGCGCGAGCGTATGACCGCGCCCAGTCGTTTCGCCTCGGACCGTATCTCGACGGTCAGGAACGCTTCGTGCTGGACGCACTCAGTGCCCTGCGCGACGGGGATCATCTTCCGAGCCGTGAACGAGCGCGTGTCGAGCGGCAACCGCCCGCGTGAACAAGCGCGCGTCGAGCGGCAACGGCCTGTCTGAACAAGCGCGCGTCGAGCGGCAACCACCTGCCCGAACCAGCGAGCGCCGAGCGCCAACCGCCCGCCTGAACCAGCGAGCGTCGAGCGGCAACCGCCTGCCTGAACGGTGTATCGATCGGGTCGATCGGGATCGAGCGTCAGCCGCTCGGAGTCACGATCACGCCCGTCGCGAGTCCGTCGCTCCAGGTCAGGCCCACAGCCGGCGCACCATGCTGCGACGCCGCGCGCGCGACCAGTCGAACATGCTGTCGTTCAGTTCGTAGTCCCCGCGCTGGTCCTCGGGGATGTCGTCGTTCTCGATCCGCTCGATCAGGTCCGGAAGGGCGCGATAGAACTCCTCCGACCGGTAGGGCGGATGCAGGGACCACATGCCGGGGGCGACTCCGAGCAGGTCGACCCTGTAGAGGCCGGCGGTGGCCATGGCCTCACTTATCGACAGCTCCGCGGCCCGGTACGGCGGATTACCGTGCAGGCGAGCCTTGGCGCCGCTGATCGGGCGTATCGGGCCGAGCAGAGGCAGCGGCAGGACGCGCTCGTGCAGGCGCTGGCGATCGATCAGGAACAGGCGCGTGGTGAGCGTCTTGAACACATATGCGGGCGAGCTGAATTCGAATCGGAGAGCCGGCTCGCGGTGCAAGCTGCCATCGGCGGTGGGCGGTCCCGCCAGCGGATTGCAGGCGAGGACATCGGGGTTATCCGCCAGGAGTCTGCGAGCCTCCTCGATCCAGCTCTGGCTGGCTCCGCCGAACATGAGATCGGAATCGAGGTGAAAGACGAGATCGTTGCGTGCCTCGTGCAGCCCGTACAGGTATGGGTAAAACGGTGCCCCCTTCGTGTCCTTTGCGGGAATCGGCGATCCCGCGGTGAAGTCGTCCGCGAGCCTCTGCATGCGATCGGGCGTGTAGTTGACCTCCGCGATGCGCGCTCCCGGATGCTCGCGGCAGAGTTGCTCGAGCAGCTCGCGCATCGGCGTGCGGCGCTCGTGCCAGCCCTCGCCAAAATGGCCGCCGCGGGGGGTGCGGTGCAGATCGAAAGTGAACAGGATCTCCTCTACCTGCCCTGCCCACGCGCGCATCTGGTGAGGGAGGGTATGGCTGGCGTACGGCAGGTCCACCGGTGCAACGTTGATCTGCAACGTCACCGGGTTCGTCTGCGGCATCGCGCCGGACTCTACCAGTCGCCTGTCACGCCACGGATATCACGCCGAGTCGCGGCACAGAGGTCACAGTCGTCGCGCCATGAGAGGTCGCGGGCGACGCGATGACACCTCGCGCGGGTCGCGCCATCGCAGGTCGCGGGTCGCGCCATCGCAGGTCGCGGGTCGCGCCATGACACGTCGCGCGGATCGCGCCATAGCGGCGCACCCCGTGCGTGCGGAGCGGCTCTGGGGATCAGCCCGCCAGCGAGCCGCCGCCACCAGACGCCGGCCCGACCCGCTCTCTAGCCCAGATCTTGCAGTAAGCCTGTTCGTCTGAGCCGGGATTCCGCCGCCTGGGCGGGGAAAATGCGGGTGTCGAGGTCCGCATTCCCCACTCAGGAGGCGTCACCATGAAGGTGAACCGTAGAGGTTGCCGGGAAACCGTAGAGGTCACGGCGGACGGCGAGGGTTTCTGCTCGCACGCCGGCGCGCTTTTGCTGGTCAACCTGGCCGACCGGCTGGGCTTGACCAAGGGGCTCGGCGAGGCACTGGCGGGCACCCGTCAGCGTCGTTCCGTGCACGATGACGGCCAGGTCCTGCGCGATCTGATCGTCACGCTGGTGCAGGGAGGCGAGCACCTCTCGGATCTGGCCGCGCTTCGTGACCAGCCCGACCTGTTCGGTACGGTGGCCTCAGACTCCACCGCGTTTCGGCTACTGGAGCGGATCGGGCCAGGCGAGCTTGAGGGTCTGCGCGGCGCACGCAAGGCGGCGCGCGAGCGCGCGTTTGCGCTCGGTGCCCGGCCCAAGGAGCTGATCCTCGACGTTAACGCGACCCTCGTCGGCTCTCACTCCGATAAGGAGCAGGCTCGAGGCAACTACAAGGGCGGCTACGGCTTTCACCCGATGCTCTGCTACCTGGACGGCTCAGACGGGGCGCTCGACGGCATCCTGCGGCCGGGTAACGCCGGGTCGAACACCGGTGCCGACCAGACCCAGGCGATCGAGCTCGCGCTGGCGCAGCTGCCCGAGGACTGCATGGAGGAGGAGTTGCTCGTGCGCGGGGACTCCGCCGCGTGCGTGCACGAGCTGATCGACTTCTGCCGTGAGGGCCGGATTCGCTTCTCGGTCGGGCACGACTTGAACGCCGAGGTACGCGAAGCGATCGCAAAGCTCCCCGAGGATGCGTGGGTTCCGGCGATCTCACAAGACGGGAAGCCCGTCACCGATCACCCCATCCGTCCGCGCAAGGCGTACGTCGCGGAGCTGACCGGCCTTCTCGACCTCTCTGGCTGGGGGCCGGGATCGCGGCTTCTCTGCCGCCGCGAGCGCGCCCACCCCGGCGCGCAGCTATCCCTGATCGACACCGACGGCTGGCGCCATCAAGCATTCCTCACCGACCAGCAAGACGATGACCTCGCCGAGCTCGATCGCCGCCACCGCGCGCATGCCCACGTCGAGCAGCGCATCGAAGACTCACACGCCCTCGGGCTCTCAAAGCTCCCGTTCCGCGCCTACCAGATGAACGAGGCCTGGATGCAGCTCGTGCTCTGCGCACAAGACCTCCTCGCCTACGCCAAGGCACTGACACTCACCGATGAGCTCGCGCGCTGCAAACCCCACACGCTTCGCTACCGCCTGCTGCACCAAGCCGGACGGCTCACCCGCTCAGGCCGTCACACCAAGCTCCGCCTCGCCCGCCACTGGCCCTGGACGACACACCTCGCCGCCGCCTGCGCTCGCCTCGACGCATTGCCAACCCCCGCGGGGTGAGCCCGCCACCATAGGGGTCCCAGCGCGCCACGATCACCAGCGCGCGACTCCCGCTGCCCGGATCGTCTTCGTGTGACAGAAATCAGCCCCACATGGAGCGTCAAAGCGCTCCCGCCGGGCCCTCGCCCGATCCACACTCGCTCCTGACACCACCAATCATCCCCACGACACCGCGCGACGTCACTCCAGCAGGCTTACTGCAAGATCTGGGCTAGTCACCCCGCCAGCGAGCCGCCGGCACCAGGCGCAGGCGTCGCGAGCTGATCGGCTGTGTCAGCATCGCCTTCGACTTCCGCACGCGCTTCGGCGAACGCCGCCGCCGAGGGCTTGGCCTGGAGTGGCCATTTGTACAGACCGTAGCCGCCTTCACCCGTGTCGATGCCCTCATACAGGTAAACGCTGGCAAGTCCCCATTCGGCTGCCTGGTCGATGTACTGCTTTACGTCGCGCGCCTGTTCGGCTTCCGTGACCGGGGTATTGCCGTCGGTGCCCTGATAGGTCGGCTGGCCGACCTCGGTGATGTTGAGCGGAGCGTAGACATGATCCGCCTTCATGTAGCTGATCATTCGCGGTACGGTCGCCCAGCCGGGCCGATGTTCGCCAGAGCCGAAGCCATCGGCGTTCATCGGTCCATAGGGGTGGAAGCTCCACGCGTCCGGCGCATACCCAAGGGCTCTTACGAACAGCACGCACCAGCCGCCGCCCGATTCCCACTGTGACCATTCGCCATGCTGATACGAATCGGTCCACGCGTCGGCGATCAGCGTGATGCCGGTCCCCGCCAGTGCTTCGTGGGCGGCGCGATAGTCGGCGGCGTAGCTTTCAGGATCTGAGCCGTGGTAGTAGACCTCGTTGCCCAGCTCGAGTTCGGTGAGGCCCAGTTCCTGCAGATGCGGCAGGTAGCTCTTGACGCCTTCGGCGACTTGCGCCGGCGACATTTCCGCAAGCGCAGTTGACGGGTCGTAGAGGATCAGTGGCGTGATCCCGTCGTCGACCTCTTCGCGCGTCTGCGCCCAGCCTTCGGGGCCGAGAGCGCCTCGCGTGTATTTGACGCCGGTGGCGTTACGGATCGTTTCGCCGGCCGACTGACCCCAGCCAAAGATCCCCCCGATCAGACCGACCTTCAGACCGCTCGGATCAGGCGTCCCTTCTTCCCCCGAGCCGCCCGATTCTTCTTCTGAGCCACCGGAGCCGGACCCCGACCCAGAACCGGAACCACGGCCGCCGAGGTGGGAGCCGCCGCCCGATCGGCCATGGCTGCCGCCGCCTTTGCCCGAGCCGCCCGTACCCGAGCCGCCCGTACCTGAGCCGCCCGTACCTGAGCCGCCCGTACCTGAGCCGCCACTGCCCGATCCACCACTGCCCGATCCACCACTGCCCGAGCCTCCACTGCCCGAGCCTCCACTGCCCGAGCCGCCACTGCCCGAGCCTCCACTGCCCGAGCCTCCACCAGAGCCTGAGCCTCCCCCGGAGCCTGCGCCCGAACCGCCGGTGCCGCCCGAATGGCCCGATCCATGCTTGCCCGACCCGCGTTTTTTGGTTCCCGATCCTGAGCCCTTGTGGCCGCCGTGTTTGTGGTGGCGGCGCTTGTGGTGCTTGTGCGCGGATGCGTGTGCCGATTTGTGCTCCGAACGGGTATAGCTTGCGCCCAGCACTCGGACGATGCGTCCCGAGCGGTCGAAGATCACAGTTATCGGCTCTGCCCAGGCGCTCCCAGGCGAGTCCGTCCGGACGCTGTACTGAACTGTGGCGTCTGGGACCGGCGTGAGTTGCACAGAGGTGGCTGCGAGCATCCGCGAGAGATTACGGAGGCCGCGAGCTTTGCGGGTGAAGAAATAGGTTTTTATACCTCTGACCGGAGCCCAGACCAAGGTGTGACCCTCAACTGCAAGGTGAACCGGCGCTTGGCGCGCAGCCCCGCCGCCCGTCGCACCGCTGCCGTCGTGTGTGGCGCCGCCGCCCGGCTGGTGTCCGTCAGCCCTGGCGCTCGCCCCGAGAGCGCCTCCTGACAGAGCAACCAGGCACGCGGCCAGCAACAGCTGGCGCAGTGGCAGCGCTGAAGCTCGGACACGGCGAGCGAGGTTCGTCATCGATCATTGCTCCTTCGGTGGCCGGGCTGTCTGCGAGAGACCCCTGGCTTTGCGCCCCCGCCTCGCGACGGGTTTGCCTTTTCGGTGATGGGTCGAGACGGATGTCGCGTCGCACGCTTCAGAGCCACGAGCGCGATGCCGTAGGGCTGCTGTCGATCCTAACGGGGCCGGCGCAAGCGATCTGCCGCTCGGCCGCAGAGTGTGGACGTATGTCAGGACGGAGCTGGACGCATATCCGAGCGCGCAAACTGCGCGCATCCCGGCGAGCGCGCCACATCCGGGCGGTATCATCGGCGACGCCGCGGTTGCCCCTGTGATCGTTGGTGGTGGCGCCGCATAAGCCCTCATGAGGCACCTCATTTCAAGTCCCCGAGCCGAGCCGACGATAGGAGCCTTACGATGAGACGACTGGCTTTGATGCTCGCCTCGATGCCTCCCATCGATCGACTCGATCGACATGGCCGACGCTCCTGAACGGCGCCAATCCGCGCGTTCCCTCGGGGGCGGAAAACAGGAGGGCCTGCGCGCCGACCTCGAGATCGCTCGCCGCCATTGGCGGCTGATCGCCGGGGTGATCGTTGCTTCGGTGATCGTGTTCGCGATCGCCCACGAGCGCTCAGCCAAGACCTACACCGCCACCGCGAGCGTTGCGTTTCAGAGCAACACGCTGACCGATGCGGCGCTCAATATCGCGACGGTGACGAGCAGTGAACCTCAGCGTGAAGCTGATACTGAGGTGTTGATCGCGCACTCGGCCGAAGTGGCACACAGCGTGCGCGAACAGCTGAAGCTCTCGAATACGTCCGACGAATTGCTGGCCGAGGTAAAGGTCGAAGCCGCGCCGACTGCGGACGTTCTGAACATGCTCGCCACCACGCCCGACCCGAATACCTCGGCGGCTCTCGCGAATGCGTTCGCTTTGCAGTACATCGCGTTTCGCACGAAGGCGCAGCTCGCCGGCATCTCGACGGCACAGGAAAAGCTGCGCGAACAGATCAAGGCGCTTCCTCCGACCTCGCCCGAAAGGGCAACGCTCGAACAGTCGCTCGTGCGGCTCGGCTCGCTGCAGGCCGCCGCCGCAAGCGGGACCAACATCATCGGCCGCGCCACGCCTCCGACGAGCCCCAACGGGGCCGGTCTGTCGGAGGCGATCGTGATTGGCATCCTGGTTGGCGCGGCGATCGCGTTCTCGCTGGTTTTCCTGATCGAGTCGCTTGACCGGCGCGTAAAGACCGTGGCCGACTTCGAGCGCGGCTACGGGCTGCCAGCCCTCGCAGGAATTCCGCGGACCAGCTCCCCTCCGATCGACGACGAGGATTCCCCGCTGCTCGAGCCCTACCGGATTCTGCGAACAGCGCTCGGCTTCAGTGCGGTGACCCGTCAGCTCAACACGCTGCTGGTGACCAGTGCCGTTGCCGCTGAGGGAAAGACGACGGTCGCCGTCAATCTCGCCCGTGTGGTGGCCCTGAGCGGACGCAGGACGGTGCTCGTCGAGCTCGATCTGCGCCGCCCGGCGACGTTCGGGGCCATCGACCTGGCCGCCAAGGGAGGCGCCACGACGGCCATCGCGGGAGCCGCCGAGGCGCGCTCGCTGCTCGTGAGACCAGTGCCGGAGTTGCCGAACCTGATGGTGCTGCCGTCCGGGGCGCTGCCGCACAATCCCTCGGAGCTGCTCGGCTCCGAACGGGTCACCGAGATGCTGATGGAACTCGCGGTCGAGGACAGCATGGTGATCATCGATTCGCCTCCGCTCAATCCAGTGGCCGACGCTCAGGTGCTGCTCGATAATCCGGCGATCGACGGCGCGGTCGTGGTGGCGCGTGTCGATCGCACGACTCGTGAGGACGTGCGTCACGCTCGCGCGATCCTCGACCGCCATCGGGTGCAACCGGTCGGCATCATCGTGACCGGAGTGCGCGAAGCGAGCCGCTACGGCTACAGCTCCTACGAGTCGCCGACGCTGCGCAGCGAGATCAAGATCAAGGTCCCGACCCACAGGTCTGGTCGCAAAGAGTCGAAGATCGTGGACGAATACACCAACGGCGGCACCGCGACGCGGTCAAAACGTACCGACGGCTCGAAGCCGAGACGGGGCTCCACGCGAGGCCGCCGCAAAGACGACGCCAAGTCCGGCGGCGCCCCTGGAAGGCGCACCGAGGATCGCCCTAACCAGAGCTCAGCGCCATCAGGGCAGCACACCGGTCCCGGCAAGCCCGCGCAGAGCAGACGTGCAGGTGACTCGCCGTCCAAGCAGACAGGGCCACCCGCCGGCTCTGCGCAGGACTCCGGCCCCACACCGGCAGCAGCGCAGCCGGACGCGCATCCAGCCGTACAAGCCAATGCGAACTCCGCTGCTCAATCAGGGGCGCAGCCGGCCGTGCAAGTCGCAACGCCCGCTACACACGCCAATGCGCAAGCCAACGGACAGTCCAACGGGCAGCCCAAGACGCAGCCCGTAGCTGAGACCAGCAACGGCGCGGCGCCCAAGCACGCGCCCAGCTGATCACGGGGTCCGGTGGTGGGCCGATCGCTGAGATTGTTCGCGGTACCTCGAAGAGAGGCGGTGCTCGTCGCGGCCGGCGCCGGGATGCTCGCGCTGTTGGTTGCCATCGGTGTTCGCGAGCTCGGCCCCGTCGGGCTGCTTTTGCCGATGGTTCTCGTGATCGCGGCGGTTCTGGTGACGCGACCCGTGCTGACGCTGACGCTCGTGGTGGGTCTGACGATTTTTTGCGAGGGCCCGAATTTTGGGGTGTTCAGCTTCACCTCAAATCTCTACCTGGTGCTCTACAAAGGCCTGTCGATGCTCGACGTGCTCGTGGCGCTGGTGGTGATAGCGGCGTTCCTGGACATGCTGCGCAACGAGCGGCCGCTGCGAGTCCCACGGCCGCTCGCGATTGGCCTGGTGACGCTGGCGCTGGCGATGCTGGCGGGCGCATACGTCGGACACAAGTCCGGCACCAGCTTGCGCTTTTCGGTGTTTTCGGAGCACATCCTGTTCTACCTGCTGCTGATACCGGTGGCTGTCGCCAACCTCGACCTCGACATGCACCAGATCAAGCGGTTGCTCGCGGGGGCGATGGCCCTCGCCGTGGTCAAGGCAATCATCGGGCTCATCGAGATAACGCTGCGTCTGGGCCAGCCGATCGAAGGCTCGGCGAAGCTCACCTATTACGAACCGACGGCCAACTGGGTGATCATGATCGCCCTGCTCGCAATCGTCGCTGCGTTGCTGGCGAGAGTCACGAGTCCACGCTGGATCTTGCTGTCGAGCCCGCTGTTGATCATCTGCCTGCTGTTTTCCTACCGGCGGTCCTTCTGGATCGCGGCGGTGCTCGGCCTGCTGCTGGTGATCCTGCTCGGCACCTCGCCGATCGGTAGGCGGCTGCTGGTGCCAGCGAGCCTTGCCGTCGCCGTCGCGATCTGGTTGCTCGGCTCGCTCAACTTCCAGTCCAACCTTCCGCTCGTCAAACGGGTCGACTCGCTGTCACTGAGCAGACTCGAAGCCAACCGCGAGGATCGCTACCGGATCGACGAGCGCACGAACGTGCTCGCCGAGATCAAACAACACCCGATCGTGGGACTGGGGGTGGGCATCCCCTGGCAGGCAACCGCGGCGCCGCTGTCGGTCGAACACGAAGAAGGCCGTGACTACGTTCACTTCGCCGCACTGTGGTACTGGCTCAAGCTTGGCGTGCTCGGCTTGGCTGCCTACGTGGCGATCATGATCGGCAGCATCGTGCTCGCCTGGCAGGCATGGCGACGGTCGCTGGACCCCTGGCTGCGGTCGTTCGCGCTCGCGTCGGTGTGCGGGATCGCCGGCCTGATCGCGATGGACACGACCGCGAGCTTCACCGGTGTGGAAGCTCGCTTCACAGTCGTCCTGGCTGCCCAGCTCGGCCTGTTGGCGCTGCTTGCGCGCGGGCCCGATTCCCGTACGACTAGCGAGATCTCAACGGCGGAGAGCTCGGCATGACAGTCTCCGCAGCCGCTCCCGCGAGCGGTGTGCAGAGCGCCGACGAGAGCCCGCTGCTCGAAGAGCTGCGGTCACGTTTGCCGCGTGTTGCGATCGTGCACGAGTGGCTGACGGTCCCCGGAGGCTCGGAGCAGGTGGTGCTGGAGCTGGTCGAGATGTTCCCGGGCGCCGAGCTGTTCACCTCTATCTACGACCCGAAGCCGTGGCCGCGCGCGATCACCGAGCGCCCGGTGCACACCTCTGCGCTCAATCGCATCCCGGGGGCCGCACGCCACTATCCAAAGCTCCTGCCCTTGATGGACAGGGCCTTTCGCTCGTTCGACCTATCGGGCTTCGACCTCGTGGTGTCGAGCAACCATGCGTGCGCCAAGAACGTGCGCACCCCGAAGGGGGCCCTGCACGTGTGCTACTGCCACACGCCGATGCGCTACGCATGGGACCAGAGCTTCATGGAAGGCGAGGAGCTCGGGCGGGTTGCAAGGCTGGCGTTGCCGCGTCTGCTGAGCCACCTGCGCAGGCGCGATCTCGCCGGCGCGGCCTCGCCCGACGTGTTCGTGGCCAACTCGCGCCACGTGGCCGAGCGGATTGCGCGCTACTACGGCCGCCAGGCAGCGATCGTCCATCCGCCGGTGGACATCGAGCACTACCTCGCGCTGGAGCGCACCGGCGGTGAGGCCTATCTCGTGTTCGGGCGGGTGGTTCCCTACAAGCGAGTCGATCTCGCCGTCGCGGCCTGCGAGCGCCTCGGTCGCCACTTGCAGGTGGCGGGCGACGGCAGAGCGCTTGCCGCCGTCCGCGCCGGAGCCGGCGTTGACGCGGATGTCGAGTTCCTCGGTCGCGTCGATGACGCCGAGCGCGACCGCCTGCTCAGCCGGGCGCGAGCCTTGCTGTTTCCCGGCGAGGAGGACTTCGGGATCGTGCCCGTCGAGGCGCAGGCCGCGGGCGTGCCGGTGATCGCCTACCGTGTCGGAGGGGCGAGCGAGTCCGTGGTCGATGGCAAGACCGGTGTCCTGTTCGCGGAGCAAGACGCCGAGGCGCTGGCCGACGCGATCGAGCGCTTCGAGCGCGTGAGCCTCGACGGCGAGCGCATCCGCGAGAACGCAAAGCGGTTCGGGCGCCAGCGCTTTCGTGCTCAGATGGCTCAGGTGATCGACCAGGCGCTGGCCGCGCGCACGCGGCCGTGAACGAGCTCGACGCGGCGCCGGTGTCGCGTGGGCTTGCCTATCGTTCGAACCGGTGATCGATCTCCACTGCCACGTGCTGCCCGGCATCGACGATGGCCCGCCGACGACCGCGGGCTCGCTCGCGCTCGCGCGTGCAGCGGCGACCGCAGGAGCGCGCACGCTCGTGGCCACGCCCCACGTCAGCTGGGGCTACCCGAACGACGCCGATACGATCGCCCGACTCGTGAAGGAGATCAACGCGCGGCTCGCGGACGAGGCGATTGCGCTCGAGGTCCGTCCCGGTGCCGAGATCGCGATCACGCGCGTGCTCGACATCGAGCCGCCCGAGCTCTCACGGCTCGGGCTCGGCGGCGGGCCCTGGCTGTTGATCGAGCCGCCGTTCGCGGGAGTGACGACGAGCCTGACTGAGATCGTGACCGACCTTCAACGGCAGGGCCATCGCATCGTGCTGGCCCATCCGGAGCGTTGTCAGACCTTTCACGCGGACCCTGGGATGCTCGCTGGATTGGTGCGTGACGGCGCGATCATTTCGATCACGGCCGGCTCCCTGGTCGGCCAGTTCGGCGAGTCGGTGCGCCGCTTTGCGCTGCAGCTGGCACGTGACGAGCTGATCCACAACGTGGTGTCCGACGCCCACGACGACGTCAAGCGCCCACCCGGCGTGAGCGCACAGCTCGAGCACGTCGGTCTGGGACCGTTGCAGGAGTGGCTGACCGAGCAGGTCCCCATGGCGATCCTGGCCGGCGAGGATGCGATCCCGCGGCGCCCCGCGGTGACAATGCAAACGCCGCGCGACGTTCGCCGGCCCTGGTGGCGGCGCTCGACCGGGCTTACACGAGCTTCGTGATCGCCACGATCATGCCGATCAGCACCACCACGACGATCGCGACCTGCGTCCAGAACCAAGTAGGGGGCACGGCCGATGAAGCCTAGCGCGGGCGCATCTCACCGGTTCGGCGCGTGTTTCGGGAACGTGGTCTCGAGAATGCACGGACGCATCGGGGGGTTCGCCTGCGCAGGAGCGATCGCGCTCGGCATCGGCGCGCTGTTCGTGCCGGCAGCTCAGGCGAGATCCGCGAGCTATGTCGCCGCGCGGGCGAGCAGCCGCCCTTCCGGCGCCCAGCGCACGGCTGGTGGGCGCACGCGGGCTCGGATGGTCGGCCGGCAGTCCGACGCGTCCAACGCAACACTGGGCGGCGTGAACATCGTCGCGAACATCCTCGGAAGCGGCGCCACGGCGTCGATCGATCGCGAGGTTGCGCTCGCGCATTCGCTGCACGCAGCCGTGGTGCGGGCCGGCGTGCCGTGGTCGGCGCTCGAACCGACCGGTCCCGGACAGATCAGTCAGGCCGCGCTGAGCTCGCTCGATCGGCTGATGAGCGACGCTGCGGCCGACGGAATCCACGTGATCGTGTTCGTTGACAGCACGCCCTGCTGGGCCTCTTCAGCACCCACTTCGCTGCTGCGCGGCTGCGCCCCGGGCGTAGACAGCAAGGCGAACGCATGGCCCCCGAGCAGCCCGGCGTACTACGCGAGCGCGGTGTCCTACCTGGCGCGACGCTATGGCCCCGAGCTGGCGGCGATCGAAATCTGGAACGAGCCAGACCAGAGAAACGAAGACTATTTCGCCGGCCCCGACAAGGCGCGCCGTTACGCCGCGATCCTGCGAGCGGCATATCCGGCGATCAAGCAGGCCGATCCGAACGTGCCAGTGCTGGCGGGCTCGCTCGTCGGCTACGACGGGGTGTTCCTGCGTGCGCTCTATGCCGCCGGCATCAAGGGCTACTACGACGGCATCGCCGTGCACTTCTACAGCCTCACGCTCGCCTCGCTTCGCTCGTTTCGCGCGGTCCAGGTCGCCAGCGGCGACACCAAGCCACTGTGGCTCGACGAGTTCGGCTGGAGCAGCTGCTGGCCGAGACATCGGATCGAGGCCGAACAGGCCTGCGTGACCCCCAAGATCCAGGGGCGCAACATCACCGACATGTTTCGCACGCTCGCCCGCACCCCGTACGTGGCCGCCGACGTGCTCTACAAGCTCGATAGCACGCCCACCGAAAGCTTTGGCGTTCTGAACGACAAGGGAACACCCAAGCCTGCCTTCACAGCGCTCGCGCGCGCCCTCGAATCCCCGTTCGGTGCCCCGTCACCCGTAACGCTGAGCCTGCGCCGGCGCGCAAACCGCGTCGTCGCGAGCGGCTCGGGGCCCGTCGGCGACTACATGCGCCTAGAAGCCTTCCAGGGCGCCACGCTGCGCTTTCGCGCCCAGTTCACGCTCAACCGCTTCGACCGCTACTCGCTGGCGCTGCCGTCGGTGCTCGGCACGAGCGGCCTGCGGGTGCGCGTCTACCAGGAATGGCAGGGCCCGCGCCGGGCGGCGCAAAAGAGCATCTGACCGATTGCTATTCGGCGTGACGGAAGAGCGCCGCGAACGTCAGCAGCAAGATCTTCAGGTCCAGGCCGAGCGACCAGTGGGCGATGTAGTAGTTGTCCCACTCGACGCGCTCGGCCAGCGAGGTCTGGCCGCGCAGCCCGTGCACCTGTGCCCACCCGGTGATGCCCGACTTGACGCGATGGCGATCGCCGTAGCGCACGACGTCGTTCTCGAACAGCTCGACGAACTCGGGACGCTCGGGGCGCGGGCCGATGATGCTCATCTCGCCGCGCAGGACGTTCAGCAGCTGGGGCAGCTCGTCGATCGAGGTGCGTCGCAGGATCCGCCCGACGAACGTTCTGCGGTCGTCTCCCTCGACCCCTCCGGGGGCGGTGTCGCCGCCCAGCAGCAGCTCGACCGGCAGGCCGGTGTCGCCCGGCGCGAACCCGTTCTGGCTCGAGGCGCCCGCGTCAGGGACGATTCGCATCGAGCGAAACTTGTACAGGTCAAAGACGCGTCCGTCGCGTCCGACGCGACGCTGGCGGAACAGCACGAGGCCCGGTGAGCTGAGGCGCACCGCCAGCGCCGCGACCAGCAGCACCGGCGATAGCATCACCACCAGGCACGACGCGAACACGAAATCGAAGGCGTGCTTGAGGGCGAACTGCTTGCCCTTGGGATCGACCGCCGAGAACGTCAACAGCGGCATGGCGCCGACCGTGTCGTACCAGGCGCGGTTGTTCATGGCGTCGAACATGCGCGGCACCACGGCGACGTCGATCCCCAGCTCCTGGACGCGCTGGATCGTGCGGCTGACGCGCGCGTCGGTTACTGGCGAAAAGGCGACGATCACTTTGCGCACGCCCGTGCTGCGCACCATCTCATCGACGTTTTCGATGCTGCCGAGCACCGGCACCTCACGGCCTCCGACCTCGGCCACCGAGCGCGGATCGTCGTTGACGAAGCCGATCGGTACAAGCCCGTACTCGGGATGGCTCTCCAACCGGCGGGCCACCTGCGAGCCGACCATCCCCGCCCCGAGGATCAGCACCGGCTGGCCCACCAGGCGGCCTCTGCGTGCCATGCGCTGCGCGAGCGAGAGGCCGAGCCGGCCGGCGCCGACCGCCAGCAGCGCGAACAGCCATGCACGCACCTCGGTGGACTGGCCAGGGTCGCGACCATTGGCGAACAGGCCGATCGTCGCGACCCCCATCGCGCCGACCGACACGGCGCTCAGCACGGGCACGAAGCCGTCGAGCACGAGCGCCCGCAGCCGCGTGCGATACAGCCCACGCAGGTACAGCAGCAGCATTACCAGCACCGGCAGCAGTAGCAGCGGAGCCCGGATCGAGTTGACGTGCATGGTTTCACGGACACCCCCGAGCGCAGCCAGGACGGCGACGCACAGGAGCACGAAGTCAACGCTCGGGCGCAGCACCGTCCAGCCGGGCCCCTCGAGCGCCCACTGCAGTGCCCCGTCGAACTTGTGCCGGCCCAGCGCTTCGGGCCCTGGCGCGTCGCGCGCAGGGGCACGCACCGGGAGCGTGACCGATGTCTGCTGGGTGAACTGTGGTTTTTCCATTGGGGGTGTAGCCGTCACTACGGCTTTAGTCGGGTCCCTTGGGCCGTCCCTTTAGCGTCTGGGAACGCCCCGCCGACGCCGGTGCGCGCGAAACGGATGGTCAGGGCCCAAACTGCAGCCAGCCCCGCCAGCACGAGCAGCACGTAGACGAGGTATTTCGCCGTCAGGCCGAGGTCCTCTGATTCGATGCTGCCTCGGTCCGCGGCCTGCACTGCGAAGGCCGTTCCCGCTGACCCCGTTCGCGTGACGGACGCAGCGTCGCCGGGGCCGTTCGCACGCCCCGCAGGCCCTCCGGTTCCTCGGGCGGCGGTGGATCCCGCTGAGGACAGGCCCGTTCGTTCGTCGTGAGATGCTCCCGCGGAGCCCCGACCCGAGCGCGCTGTGCCGGACAGCGCGCTCGCGGACGCCGAGCCCGCGGCGCCAGCCGCTCCCGCGCCCGCGCCGCCGGACGGGCCAGCACCAGCGCCGCCGGACGGGCCGTTGACGAGCGTCGAGCCCAGAATCGCCTCGCTGCCTTCGCCAGGACCGCCGTATCCGCTCAGCAGCGAGCTCGCGAGCGCAGCGCCCGGCGAGCCGGCGACCGCGAACACGAGCACCGCCGCGAGGCTCGCGACCTTGCCGATCGCGCGCCGGCGGTCCACGTATCCGAGCCTGCGATCGATTTGTCGGGGCCCGGCACCGTGTCCGCGCCCGGCACCCACGTGTCGCGGCGCTAGGCGATCTGAGCTTGTCGGATGGCCGCTATCGCGGCGGCCGCTGAGTAGATGTCGCATTGAGCATCCTTGCATCTTCGTTTCAAACGTCCGAGAGTCGAAATTCGGCTCTTTCGGCTCTACCGTCCGACGAAACCTCGGCATCTGCTGTCCGTGCCATGGCGCACCCGCTAGTCGAATCCCCCTGTGTCAGGCCTCATGCCCCGGCCGCGCCGAACCCGCCAGGGCCGCTCGACCACATACCCATACGCTAGCAAGGCCACCGGCGTAAATCGACAGGAAAAGCGGTAATGCCACGTTCTTTTGACGCTCGATTACACGAAACGTTGCGCTTTTTGCAGGATTGACCGATCGAGCTTCTCGACCTCGACCCGCTGTCCGCGCCGAGCCAGCTCGAGGGCTTCGCGAGTCAGCGGATCGCGGGGGTTCCGGCTGTGCGCGCGCTCGAGCAGACCGAGCGCGCGGGCACGTTCGCCATTGCTCGATGCGAGCGCCCCGAGCTGGAGCAACGCGTACGCTTCGTTGGGCACGCGCGCGAGCGCCAGCGAGAACTCGCGTTCGGCATGCGCCAGTTCGCCGAGACGCACCGCGATGTTTCCAGCCACCAGATACGGTTCGTCGCTGAGCGGATTCAGGCGAGCTGCTTCATCGAGGCGGTCGTAGGCGACCGATGGCTCACGCGTCCACGCGTGCGCCGCGCTCTGGACCTGCAGGTCGCTCAACCAGGGCGGGATCAAAGATGCGGCGGCACAGGCGCCGCCGACAATCCCCGCGGCGATCCAGGCCCGCTCGCGGCGCGGGGCGGGCACCGCGCTCGCCACCGGGCGCCCGCGCGGAGCCAGCGCGCAGGCAAGTCCGAGCAGCGCGAACGCAGCGGCTCCGAGGCCGGCGAATTCCCAGAACCAGTCGAACGAGCCGTGCACGACCCAATAGCCGAATCCGCCGAGCGCCGCCGCGGCGGCGGCGCGAGTCAGCTGGCCGTCCCCCGACCGAGACGGCCTGTCCCGCGACCGAACCGCGCGCGCGCCCGCGAGTAGCGCCCCGCCCAGGCCGAGGAGAGCCAACAGCGCGCCAACCAGACCGGTCTCGGCGAGCGTGCGCAGCTCGACGCTGTGCGGATAGCGAGGGGTCTCTTCGCTGCGCCCGTGGACCAAGTATTGCTGCTGGAAGTTGTCAACGCCGATCCCGAGCAGCGGATGCGCGGCGAATTCATCGAGTGCCACCCGGTAGAAGTCGTAGCGCGAGCTGCCGAGCCCGCTGATCAGCCGGTTGCCCGAGCTGTTCGCGGCGTAGCCCTTTTCGCTCTTGAACGTGTCCCAGGCGTGGCGCGCGCGCGTAACCGGGTCGCCGGCCGCGACCCAGCCGCCCAGCAGGATGGCGAAGAGCGCGACGAGCGCGATCGCGCCCACCGCGCGGTGAAGGCGCCTAGCCGGCGCCGGTTTGAGCGTCCGCCTGCTCTCGATCGCGGCGCCGATCGCGACGACCACGCCCGCCGCCAGTGCGGCACCGAACATGGCAGCCGTCGCGGTGTGCACAGCCGCGGTCGACTGCTGGGAGTTGCCGATGCGATCGCCCATGTGCAGAACAGCCGGGACGGCGGCCGCGAACGCGGCGCCGACCGGGATCAGCACGGCGAACGTGCGCGTGCGGCCAGGTAGCAGTGCGAACACGAGCACGAGCATCACGGGCGTCGAGTAGAGCGCTCCCCGGCTGACGCTCAGCAGGGCCACCTCGGCCAGTACCACCGCGCCGCCCGCAAGCGCTCCTCGCAGCAGCCAGTGCAGGCGCGCCTCACGAGCGAGCAGGAGCGCGGGCCAGAACGCCATGAGCCACTGCGCCGCATTCGCGTTCGTATAGCCCGTCGGGTAGGCGAGACGACCTCCCGGGAGCAGATCTTGCAGTCGCGCCTGACTCGCGGCGGCCGCGTTGATGCGTAGCGCCACGAAGATGGCCATCGCGATCATCGCCAGGGTCCACACGCACAACAGCAGCGCGGCGCTGCGCCCGTTCTGGGGCCAGAGCGCGAACAGCGCGAACACCAGCAGGTACACCAGCGTCCTGTTGGCTCCTTCCCAGGCATTTGCCGGGACCGCGGCCCACGCGATCGAGCAGAAGCTGAGCGCGGTGTACGCCACCAGACAGGCGACCGCGACCTTGACGGGCAGGGGGATCGCACGGGCGCGCAGCGGCAATACCAGCAACGTGATACCCAGCAGTGCAAGCAGCACCAGCGCGCCGGGGGCCCAGTGCGTCAGGGGATAGCCGCCCTGACTGGTCGCCCACGCAACAAGCACCACGAGCGCCGCCAGCGCCGGCACCGTGGCCGGCGCATCGCGCAGCGGCGCCGTCAGCTTGCTCGTCCGCGTTGCCGGTGAGAGGACCATGAGGTGAGGTATGGAGACTTACGCTCCGGGTTGACATAATTCTCGACGTGGGCGCGAGGGCTTCGGCGCGGCTGTCCTCTTCCGGCGTCGGGGCGGCGCCGGCGGGGGGAGCGGCGCGGCGCTTCAGCCGGACGCGACCGGGCCACACGGAAGTCGTAATCGCGCTCACGCTGCTCGGCGGGGTGCTGAGGCTTGCGACATTGAACGTCTCGAGCCTCGACCTCGACGAGTCGGCGACGGTGATCCTCGTTCACCGCGGGTTCACCGGGATGTTGTCGCATTTGGTCTCCAGCGAGTCGGCGCCGCCGCTGTATTACATCCTGGTATGGGCCTGGACCAAGGTGTTTGGCGCCGGAGCGGTCGGGTTTCGATCGTTCTCGGCGCTCGTGGGAACGCTGACGATCCCCGTCATGTATCTGGCGGGACGGCACATCTCTGTACGTATCGGCGTTTGGGCGGCGATCCTCACCACCGTCAGCCCCTCGATGTACTTCTTCTCGCAGGAGGCCCGGTGCTATGCGCTGTTGCTGCTTTTCAGCGCGGCGGCGTTCGTCTACTGGCAGCGCGCGCTCGAGGATCCGAGCCGACGGCACTTGACGCTCTGGTCGGGCATGTCGATCCTGGCGCTGCTGTCGCACTACTTCGCCGTGTTCCTGTTCATACCCGAGGGCTTGGTGCTCGCGGCGCGGTTGGGGTGGCGACGCATCTGGGTGGCCGCCGGTGCCGTCATGCTGGCCGGGCTTGCACTGGTTCCGCTCGCCGCCGCCCAGCGCGCGGAAGGGAAGACGAATTGGATCGAAGGCCTTTCGCTGTCCGGGCGGATCGGCGAAAGCGTCAAGATGTTCACGGTTGGCGTGTATGGGCCGCTGGTTCTGTACGCGCTCGTGCTCGCGGTGCTGATCGTTGCGAGCGCGCTGGTGCTCCTGTGGCGCCGCGGAGACCGGCGCGAGCGTGCGGGCGCAGCCGATGCGGCGATCGTGGCGGTCTGCGCGGCAGGCCTGCCGCTCGTGCTCGCCGTTACGCATCTGATCGACGTGTACGACGGCCGCAACGTGATCGCCGCCTGGGTTCCGTTCGCGGTGCTCGTGGCGGCCGGCCTCGGGACGGCGCGCGCGCCCCGCCCGGGCGTCTTGCTGGGCGGCGCGCTGTGCGCGATCTCGATAGCGATGGTCGCGGCGGCCAACCTGATCGGCGACTACCAACGCAACGACTGGCGAGGCGTTGGGGACGCCCTGGGCCCGACGAACGGCCCGCGCGTGATAGTCGGTGAACTGCACGCCGCCGGGCCGCTCTCGATCTACATGGGTCCCGTCAGTAGCATCCCGGGGCGCGTGCCGCCTGTCCGGGAAGTTGACTTCTTTGCGTTTCGCCACCTGCGCACGGTCGGGCCGCCGGAAGCCGGCGTCGTACCGACGAGCCCGCCGCCTGGCTTTCGCCGTGCCAGCGTGACCCGCCGGGAAACGTTCGCGATCTCGCGGTTCGTGGCCGCGCGACCGACCGTGCCCGCGCGTGCCGCGCTGATCAGGCTGAGCGCGAACCCAAGGATCGGGGCGACTACGGCTGAAATCATGCTGCAGCGTTGAGTCTCGAGTGGTGAGCATGGGCGCGGACACAGCGTGAGCATGGGCGCGGACACAGCGTGAGCATGGGCGCGGACACAGCGTGAGCATGGGCGCGGACACGGGCGTTCACAACCGGGATGAGCTGGCGCGTTTCTACGAGCACGCCTACACGCGGGCGGATTCCGAGGACGGCGAGCTGTACGCGCGCTGGCGCGCGCTGGGAGCGACGGCCAAGGCCGACCACGTGCTCACCCTGTGCGCCCGTGCACGATTGCGTCCGCGGAGCACGCTCGAGGTCGGCTGCGGCGACGGCGCGCTGCTGTGCGAGCTGCGCCGGCGCGGCTTCGGCGGACGGCTCGCCGGCGTCGAGATCGCCCAAGCCGCAGTCCAGATCGCGCGTGCGCGCCCCGAGATCGACGCGGTCGAGCTGTATGACGGAGCGCGCCTACCGTGCGAGGAGAGGGCCTATGAGCTGGGTGTTCTCTCGCACGTGCTCGAGCACGTGCCGGATCCCGAGGCGCTACTCGCGGAGGTCGGGCGCGCCTGCAGCGCTGTGCTAGTGGAGGTCCCGCTCGAGGCCAACCTGTCCGCCGGCCGCCCCTCCAAGCTCGCTCACGGCGCCGAGATCGGGCACCTGCGTCGTCTCTCGCGAGCCCAAGCGCGCGAGATCGTCGTCGGCGCCGGGCTACGAATGGCATACGAGCTCGAGGACCCACTTGCGCTGACGGCCCACACATTCTTCGCCACGGACGCCCGCACGCGCGTGCGGGCGATGGCCAAGTGGTCGCTGCGCCGAGGCCTGCACGCGATCGCCCCGCCGCTGGCACGGCGCCTGTTCACGGTGCACTACGCGTGCCTGTGCCTGCCTAGCTCGAGCCTGGCGGGATCGTGACCCGAACCCCGATCAGGACGCCGGACGTGTGACCGCGGCGAACAGCAGCGACAGGACGCGGCCCATCAGGTCGTCGGGGACCGCGTCGGGGTCGGTCAGCTTCTGACGGGCGATGCCGTCGGCGAGCGCGTCGATCGCGACGGCGAGCTGCTCGGCCGGCAGCTCGAGCTCGAGTTCGAAATCGCGCATTCCATCGGCGATCAGACGCGTCAGCAACTGGCGCATCTGGCCGAACTGCTCGGCCACGCGCGGGCGCATGTCGGCGTCGCGCACGCCGTAGGCCCAGAACTCCATGAACAACAGCAACAGCTCCGGCTCGCGTTCGATCATCGTCATCCACTGTCTCGCCCCGCCGGTGGCGCGCTCGGCCACCGAGTCGCGCGCCTGCACGGCCGCGGAGATCTCGCGCGCGTGGGCCTCGATCTCGCGTTCCATCAGCGCCAGGAAGAGATCCTCCTTGCCGCCGAAGTTCGAGTAGAGCGCCCCCGTCGAGAATCCCGCCTCCGAGGCGACTTCGTCGACGGACGCGCCGTGGAAGCCGTTGCGGGCGAACACGCTGCGAGCCGCGACCAGCAGGCGCTCGCGCGTATTGGCCTTGCGCTGCTCGCGTGTCAGGCGCATGCTCTCCATCGCGCTACAGCTTACTTGACAGAGCGGTCGTTATTTCGATAGCGTGCGTTATCCAAACGTAGAGGGAGCGACTATGGCGATTGCGACACCGAGCAGCCCCAGCACGACACCGAGCAGCCCGAGCACGAACCCCGCGAGCCTGCCCGCGGATGCCATCTCCTACCAGGATCTGTACGCGCGCTGGGAGCGCGGCAACTGGCAGGCGACAGAGCTCGACTTCAGCGAGGACGCGCGCCAATGGCGCGAGGACTTCACCGAGTTCGAGCGCACGGCGGCGCTGTGGAACTACTGCCTGTTCTTCTGGGGCGAGGACGCCGTGGCGGACAACCTGTCGCCGTACATCGACGCAGCGCCCAAAGAGGAGCAGAAGTATTTCCTGGCCACCCAGCAGGTCGATGAGGCCCGCCACGCAGTCCTGTTCAAGCGCTTCATGAACGAGGTCTGCGGCATCGGCGACGGCTCGATGTCGAGCGGCCTGCAGGCGATCAAGCCGCAGCTGACGCCGGGCTTTCGCAAGATCTTCGACCGGCTCGACCGCATGGCCGACGAGCTGCGCGCCGACCGCTCCCCGGCGCAGCTGGCAGCCGCGGTGACGCTGTACCACATCGTGATCGAGGCGGCCCTGGCACAGCCCGGACAGCACTTCATCTGCAGCTACCTGGAAGCGCGCGATTCGCTGCCGGCGTTCAGGCAGGGCATGCAGAACATCGCGGCCGACGAGCAGCGCCACATCGGCTTCGGCGTCAAGCTGCTGTCGGACCTGGCTCGCGAAGACCCGGTGCGCGTCCCCAAGGCGGTCGCGCGCATCCTGCGCGACGTGACCCGGTACACGGCACAGGTCCTGATGCCGCCCGGCTGGGACGAACGCTACATCACCGTTTTCGGCTCGAGCTATGACGAGGTCGGCGTCGAGGGCCTCACATCGATCACGACGAAGCTTCGCTCGGCGGGCCTGCCGATGGAGACGCTTCCCGGACCGCCGCTGCTGCCGCCGGGCCTGTCGCCGCTCGAGCTCGCTCAGCGTGGTCGCACGCTCGCCAAAGCGGGCGTGATCGGAGTCCGCGAGGGACCGACCCAGCGCGATCCCGAGACGCTTGCGCTGATGTTCGACACGATCCGCCGGCAGGTCAACCCCGACCACGGCCTCAAGCGGGCGACGACGTTCCAGTGGGAGTTCAGCGATCCAGATGTCCCGACCTGGCACTTGACGGTCGAAAACGGCTCGAGCAGCGTCGGTGAAGGGCCCTCGCCAGATCCGGACCTGCGAATGCGGATCGCCTACCAAGACTGGGTGGACATCGTCGGCGAGCGCTTGGACCCGCGGCGCGCGCTGGTGAGCGGGAGATTGCGGCCGCTCGGCAACCCGCTGGCGCTCACGAAGCTGATGAAAGTGTTCCCCGCCGGCTGAGCGTGAGCCACTGGAGTCGCCTGGCTCGGACCCGACCTTTCAGATCCCGAACTCGCGTTCGGCCGAGGACGGCGGGCCGTCCTTGGTTGCTGCTGTTTCTGATCCGGCGGTCTGTCCTGCGGCGGAGCTCGAGCCGCGCGACGAGCTCGCGCCCGCGACGGCTGGTTCGCCCGCTTCCGGCGAGGAGCCTGAATCCGCAGAGATCGCGTCCGGACCGGCGGACGGCGACGCCGCGCCGGCCCGATGGCCGCTGGTTGCGCGTCGGCGCCGCGGGCGCTGGCCCGATCGCCCCGGGCTCGCACGGAAGGCGCTTGCGGACTGAGCGTCGGCCGGTCGGCCTGTTTGTGGCGCGCCAGCTGATTCGGGCGCCTGTACGAACCCGGCGCTGGCCGGCTGCTCGACGCCGAACTCGCGAGTGGCCTGCACGACGGGGCTCGGCGCCTCGGCCGTCGCGCTCGACGGCGCCGGGGACGAAGCCGAGCCCGGAGCCGAACGGGACGCTGCGGTTGCGCTCGCAGGCGCAACTGTCGGGCCGAGGGCCTGTAGCCCGCCCGTGGCCGCGGTGGAGCGCCTCGCGCGATACGTGTGCCCGCGACGAATCGCGCGTGCCGGCGCCGGCCGCCCGATCGTAAGCGCACAGCCGAAGCCGACGGTCACAGCGACAAGGCAGCCCGCGGCCAGCTTGGCGCCGAGACCTCCGCCCGCCAGCAACCAGCCTCCGCCCGTGACCCCGGCTCCTGCGGCTCCACCCGCCGCACCAAATCCGCCGGCCGAGCCGCCTGCCGCGGCCGTTGCGCCCCCAGTGGCCGTCACTCCTCCGCCGCCAGCGGCGGCACCACCAGCGGAAGCCGCACTGCTCCCGGTCGCGACGGAGCCCGCACCGGCGCCCGAGGCGGCGCCGGCGGCGGCGCCTGCCCCGAGCACGAGCGGCAGCGGCAGCGGCGGCAGCGCTGCGGCGAGCCCGCGTAGTGCAAGCACATAGTTGCGACATGCCAAGCATGCGCGACTGTGTGCGAGGGCGAGCATGTAGCGCTCGCCCTCGGGATCGAGGATGCCGAACGCGAGACCGCGCATCAATGAGGCCTGCTCGGCGCAGAAGGATCCTGCGCGGATCGCCTGTAGCAGCCCTCCCACCTTCGCCGCCACGCCCGGGGAGCCCGCCCGCGAGCCATCCATCAGCTTGCGCATGCGCGCCTGGCTGATGCCCATCTGCGCGGCCGCCTCCGCGCGTGACAGACCCTGCAGGTAACAGAGCGCGGCCGCCTGGCGCTCGCGGGGCCCCAGCCTGCCTCGCAGCCCCACGAGCAGCTGGCGCAGGCGCGCGCGCTGGTCGAGCACGTCGACTGGGTCGTCTGCCGAGCCGGCGTCGCCTACGGGGCGGTGTTCAGATGGATCGAGCCTGCCGGCTCCGCACGCGCGCGTGCGTGCGCGGTGCTCGTCGAGTGCTCGTCGATACGTCACCAGCGTCAGCCATCCTGCCGTGTTGGCGACTTCAGGCTCGCCCGCGAGCATCGTCGTGTAGAGGCCGTGCCACGCCTGCGCGTAGCACGCTTCCAGATCGCCATCGTCGAGCTTCACTCCGACGCTGCGCAGTCGCCGCTTGACGGCGGCGAGCACGGAGCCCCGCGTCGCGTCGAACTCCCGGCGCAGCAATCTCTCGGCGCGGTAGCGACGCACTGACAGCGGGCTCATCTACAGAAGATGACGAATTATCGGAACTACGATTCATCGGAACTACGCTATTTGCCCGAACTATTGCGCCCGGCCGCGCAGGGCGCAGGGCCTGATCCCAGCCCGCATCGGCACGATCGAAGACGTCGTCCCCGGAAAGCCCGTCGCCGACGAGCCGGGGGTTCGCCTCCCCAATTGGACGGTTCTGTGCCCGCAATTGTGTATCATTTGCAACATGGCATCGGATGCTCGTGATACTCGAATCTCAGAGCAGCTGACGGTGCATTTGGGCAACGAGCCGACAGACGGGATCGGCACGCCGATCGATCTGGCTTTGCAGGCGACCGAGGCGGCGCTGGTGCAGCTCACGAAGGTGGTAATGGACAACATCCGCAGCGGCGGAGAGGCGTCACCGCATGTGGAGGCCGCCGAGCGAGACCTGCGCAGCGCGCTCAGACAGCTGGCTCAAGTCAAGCGCCATCCTCACAACTCGCTCGGCTGAGGGCGAGCTCGCTCGGCTGGGTGCCGACTCGCTCGGCTGAGCACAACTCGCTCGGCTGAGGACAACTCGCTCGGCTGAGCGCGTCAACAGACGCGGCAGCGGGTTACCTGCTCGAGCGCGACACGCCGTGTGTCGCTGTCTCGATCGAGGCGATGGGCACCGAAGCATCGGTATCTTGACGCACGAATCGCAGCGCCCCGAGCCTCCCGACCTGGCTCAGCGCCCTCCGTCGTGCGATCGCCCGCCGTCGTGCGACCTCCCGCCACCTTTCCGAACCAGCCACCACCATTTCCCCGACACCACAAACCCCGGACGTCCCAGAGCCCGCATCCGCGAGGACCCTCGAGCGATGCACCACAGACGCAAGCGAACCTGCCACCACCATTTCGTTCGGACCACAAACCGCCGGCGCGCCGACGGCAGCCCCCGCGATCCCCCCGCGGCCGGCGCGCGCAGAGATCCTGGGCATCCCGCTCGCGGTGAGCGACTACGAGCAGGTGATGGACTGGATGGATGCGATGATCGCCGCAGGGGCGCGCGGGTACGTGACCGCGGCCGCTGTCAACCTCGTGATGAACGCGCAGGAGAACGCCGCGACGATGGACGCCGTGATCGCGGCGACGCTGGCGGTGCCCGATGGGCAGCCGCTCGCATGGGCGCTCAAATCGCTTGGGCACCGTGGCGCGAGCAGGGTCTACGGACCAGACCTGATGGACAAGTACTGCGCGCGCGCGGCGCGCGACGGCACAACGATGTACCTGTATGGAGGCCGCGGTGACGCTGCGCGGGAGCTGCTGGCGCGCAGATTGCGCGAGCGCCATCCTGGCCTGCAAATCGTTGGTGGGGCCAGCCCGCCGTTCAGGCCGCTCAGCCTCGAGGAGGACGAACGGCTGCTTGCCGACATCGAGGCCTCAGGCGCCCAGGTCGTGTGGGTGGGCACCGGACAGCCGCGCCAGGAGCAGTGGATGCACCGGATGCGTCCGCGCATGCAGGCGCCGCTGCTCGTCGGCGTCGGCGCGGCGTTTGACTTTCACGCCGGACTGGTCAAGCAGGCGCCGCGCTGGATGATGCGCAGCGGGCTGGAGTGGTCCTACCGTCTGATGCGCGAGCCGCGCCGACTGTGGCGGCGCTATGCCCGCTACAACCCTCGATTCATGGCGGCGTTCGCCCGCCAGTACGCGCGCGAGCGCCGCAGCTCGAATCGCAAGAGCGTCGATCCAAGCGACTCGCGCGCGGACTCGAACGGCTAGCGCGTGGACCCACACGAGAGGGAGCGGGTCCGGCCGATAGGGTGCCGGCCATGACCGACCGGCGTTCCGCCCTCATCACCGGCATCACCGGCCAGGATGGGTCCTACCTGGCAGAGCTCCTGCTCGAGAAGGGCTACGAGGTACACGGCATGGTCAGGCGGGCGTTGACGGAGAAGTTCGATCGCATCGAGCATCTGCGCGACCGCATCACGTTGCACCAGGGCGACCTGCTGGACCAGCGCTCGCTCGTGGATACGCTGCGCGCGTCCCGGCCGATGGAGATCTACAACCTGGCGGCGATGTCGTTCGTGGCGGTATCGTGGACACAGCCGACGCTAACGGCCGAGTTCACCGGCGTAGGCGTCACACGGATGCTCGAGTCGATGCGCGAAGTCTGCCCGGAGGCCCGCTTCTACCAGGCCAGCTCCAGTGAGATGTTCGGCAAGGTCCGCGAGGTGCCCCAGAGCGAGACGACGCCCTTCTACCCCCGCTCTCCATACGGAGTCGCCAAGGCATACGGTCATTTCATCACCGTCAACTACCGCGAGAGCTATGACCTTCACGCGACCTCGGGGATACTGTTCAATCACGAGTGCATCGCCGAGAACACGCCGCTGATCGTCCGCCAGCTCGGCAATCTCGCGATCAGGACTCCAGCAGAACTGGTTCCAATCCGCCGCAAGGGACCCAGCGTCCAGACCTTTACCCCCGATAACCTCGTCGAGATCTGGGACGGCGAAGACTGGACGTACGTACGGTCTATCACCGCAACCCGTCGCCGGCGCACCGATCCCCAGCACCGGCTTCTCAGCATCCAAGCACGCGCGGGCGTGGTCAACGTGACGGCTCACCACCACATGCTGGACGACGATCAGGCAACTCGCCATGCTAGCGATCTTCGCGAGGGCGATGATCTGGCTATTGCGCGGTGGATGCCGGCTCCCCCTGGCTGGACTGCGGTCGCGCCCGAGCTCTCCGAGCTGCTCGGTCTGCTTGCTGCCGACGGGCACGTTTCGCGAGACGGAGGCAAAGTGCGGCTCACGAACAACGACTTCCTGATTCGCAGTCGTGTGATGGAGCTCTGGTCGCGGTCTTTCCTGGGTCAAGCACACGAGTGGACCGGCACATCGGGCTTTGACGCAGACGCCCAAGTCGAGGCCGTCAACCTGTCCGGAGCATCGAGCATCGGGCCATGGCTACGCGAGCAGCTCTACACGCGAGACGGCTTCAAGCAGGTGCCGCCCGTCGTGCTGAACGGCGACTCCGAGATCTACAGCTCATTCTTGGCCGGCTATTACGCGGGCGACGGGCTCAAGAAGGGCAATGGAGACTCGATCAAGACCAACAGCGCGGTGCTAGCGCAGGGCCTTTGCCTGATGTACTTCAACCAGCGCCAACCTGCTTCTGTCTACGTCGAGCAGCGCCAAGGACACACCTACTACCAACTGAATCTCCGATCTGCCGCAAGGGTTGGCGCAAAGGGCCAGCATCTGCTGCGAAGCCCATCAGAGATACGCCGGATCGAGCCGGCGACGGTTCCCAACGACGAGTGGGTGTTTGATTTGGAGACCGATAACGGTGTCTTTTGCGCCGGCGTCGGGCGGCTCATCACACATAACTCCCCCCGTCGCGGCCTGGAGTTCGTCACCCGCAAGATCACCTGGCACGCGGCCGCGATCAAGCACGGTCTCGAGCGCGAGCTGCGGCTCGGGAACCTCGACGCCGAACGCGACTGGGGTTACGCCAAGGACTACGTGCTCGCGATGTGGCTGATGCTGCAGCGTGATGATCCGCAGGACTACGTGATCGCTACCGGTGAGTCGCATTCGGTCAGGGAGTGCTGCGAGGTCGCCTTCGACGAGGCCGGGCTCGGCGACTTCAGCCAGTACGTCGAGATCGATCCAGCGTTCGTCAGGCCCGCCGAGGTCGATCACCTGATCGGCGATGCCGGCAAGGCCGAGCGCGAGCTCGGCTGGAAGCCTGAGACCTCTTTCGAGGAGCTGATCAGGCTGATGACGCGGGCGGATCTCGAACTGTTGAAGCCGCGTTGACTGCCCTGAAGCAGCGTTGATCCCGCTCTTCGATACCTCCGGCCCGCTACAGCCGCTGAGGCCGGAACTGGACGCGGCGATCGAGCGCGTGGTCGCTTCGGGCCGCTACATCCTCGGACCTGAGGTCGATGCGTTCGAGCGCGAGTTCGCGGCATATTGCGGCGCCTCATACGGCGTCGGCGTCGCGAACGGCACCGAGGCGATCACGATCGCCCTGCGCGCGCTGGGCGTGGGGCCGGGCGACGATGTCGTCGTGCCGTCGTTCACGTTCTACGCCTCGGTCGAGGCGATTCCGCACACAGGGGCGCGCCCGGTGTTCTGCGACATCGACCCCGACACCTTCTGCGTCACCGCCGACACCGTGAAGGCAGCGTTGACTGCGCGCACGAAGGCGGTGGTCGCCGTGGACCTGTTCGGCAACGTCGCCCCGATCGCCGAGATCGAAGCGCTCGGCGTACCGGTGCTCGAGGACGCCGCCCAGGCAGCGGGCTCGCGCGGTCCGCATGGGCGCCCAGGCGCGCTCGGCACAGTGGCAACGTTCTCGTTCTTCCCGGCCAAGAACCTCGGCTGCTTCGGCGATGGCGGCATGATCACCACCTCTGATCCGCAGATCGCCGAACGGGCGCGCACGCTTCGCTTCCACGGCTCGCGGGACAAGGTCACCTACGAGCAGGTCGGGTACAACTCGCGCCTCGATGAGTTGCAGGCCGCAGTGCTGCGCGTGCAGCTCCCCCACCTCGACGCCTGGGCCGACGGGCGCCGCAGTGCCGGTGACAACTATCAGCAGGCCGGCCTGGGCGAGCTCGTCGCGCTGCCCCGACCGACGGCCGGGACGGCGCCGGCCTGGCACCTTTACGTGGTGCGCCATTCCGAGCCCGAACGCCTGCGCGAGGGGCTACAGGCGCGCGAGATCGGCTGCAGGCCCTACTACCGCACGCCCGTGCATCGACAGGCGGCGATGCAGGCGTGGCCGGCCGGTGTCGAGCTGCTCGCCACCGAAGCGGCGGCCGCGACCCATCTCGCGATTCCGATGAGCCCACTGTTCACGGGCGAGCAGGCCGAGGAGGTCGTGGCGGCCGTGCGGGCGTCTTAGCGCGCCGACCGAAGGGGCCAACGCACCGAGAGCGATCGCGCCTCTCAGCACGCCAATCACGGGCTCAATCCGCGCGGGTTGTGCCGGCTTACGTCGGTATCGCTTGGTGCAGCGCCTACCGGTGGTGCTCGAGCAGATCCTCGTTGGGGACCTGGCGTACGACCCGCGCGGGCACGCCCATCGCCACCGCCCGCGCAGGCACGTCGCGGGTGACGACTGCACCCGCCGCGACGAACGCCTCCTCGCCGACCTCGACTCCCGGCGTCAGGACGACGCTGCCGCCGATACGGCACGCGCGCCGCAGCGTGGCGCCGCGCAGCACGTCTCGCTCGGTTCCGTGACGGGCCATCGTGTCGTCGTTGGTGGTGCTTGCACACGGACCGACGAACACATCGTCCTCGACGAGCGTGTGCGCCGTCAGGTAGACGTTGGTCTGGACGCGCACGCGCGCGCCGATCGAGACGTCGTTGTCGACCACGCTGCCACGGCCGATGACCGATTCGGCTCCCACGGTCGAGCGCTCGCGCACGAACGACTGGTCGCCGAGGATCGCGCCGCCGGCGACCTCGGCGCCCGCCAGCACGACAGCGCCCGCGCAGACGGTGACCCGCTCGCCGAGCGTCAGCCGTCCCAGCTCGCCGCGCGCTGAGGATCGGGCCGCGAGCCGCGGGCGCTTTCCGAGGATCGCGTGGTCTTCCACGACGCAGCCGTCGCCGATGCTGACGCCGTCATGAACGACCACGTGCGCGCCGAACACGACGCCATCGCCGATAACGGCGCCGTCGTGGACCACGATATGAGCACCGAACGCGACACCCTCGCCGACTCTGACACTTTCGCCCAGCAGGAGGCCCGGAGCGCGTGAATCGGGGCTCAGCATCTGCCAGATGGTCTTGGAGCGGATCTGCTGAGCGGTCTGGGCACAGATCTGCCGGGCACGTTTGCCACTGCGGTCACAGGCGCACGACGTTGGCGCTCGCAGATGCGCTGCGGGTGCGCGTGACGCCGCGCAGGTCGAGCAGCAGGCGTGCGCGCCGCGCGACCAGCTCGTGATCGACGCTCGGATGCGCGGTGACGATCACGACGAGGTCGGCATTCGCGAGCGCGTCGTCGAGCGGGACGCTGCGCAGGTCGAGCTCCGCCAGCACCGGCACGTGCGGGTCGTGGTAGGAGAGCTCGGCGCCGAGGTCGCGCAGCAGCTTCAGGATCTTCAGCGCGGGCGACTCGCGGACGTCGCCGACGCCGGCCTTGTAGCTGACCCCGAGCACGGCCACTCGCGCGCCCTTGACGGGCAGGCCGGCGTCGTTGAGCGTGCGCTGGGCCTTGGTCACGCAGTGGTAGGGCATCTGCTGGTTGACCTTGCCCGCCAGCTCGATGAACTCAGTGGACATGTCGAACTCGCGGGCGCGCCAGCTCAGATAGAACGGGTCGACGGGCAGGCAGTGGCCGCCCATGCCCGGACCAGGCTCGAAGCGCATGAACCCATAGGGCTTGGTCGCGGCTGCTTCCACGACCTCCCAGATGTCGATGCCCATGCGGTCGGTGAGCATCGCGAGCTCGTTGACGAGCGCGATGTTGACCGATCTGAAGATGTTCTCGAGCAGCTTCGAGAGCTCAGCCGTCTCCGGATTGGAGACCCGCACGATCTCTTCGCAGACCACGCCGTAGAGCGCTTCGGCGCGCTCGGCACATGCGTCGGTCAGCCCGCCGAGCACCTTTGGGGTGTTGCGCAGCGTGTAGTCGGTGCGTCCCGGATCGACGCGCTCGGGCGAGAAGGCGAGATGGAAGTCGCGGCCCGCCGCGAGGCCGGACTCCTCCAGCAGCGGCGCGAAGCGCTCGCGCGTCGTGCCGGGATAGGTGGTCGACTCGAGCACCACCAGCTGGTCCTGCTGGAGCACCTCCGACAGGCCGCGGGCGCATTCGATCAGCGGGCCGAGATCGGGCTCGCGATTGTCGGTCAAGGGAGTCGGGACGCACACGAGCACGGCGTCGGCCTTGGCCAGGCGCGCGTAGCGCGTTGAGGCCTGGATACGGACAGCCACGGCGGCGAGTTCATCGGAGGGAACGTCCTCTATGTAGGAGCGCCCCGCCTCGATTGCCTCGATCTTGCGTGGATCGACGTTGACGGCGATGACCTCGCATCCCTCCCGGGCGAAGGCGACCGCCAGTGGCAGCCCGACATAGCCGAGGCCGACCACGCCCACGGTGGTGGGGCTCATGCTCCGGCCTCCGACCGCCGGCGGTGCCCGTCGGCCGTCTGAGACGAACGCGCACCAGCTGGGCCGCCCGTGAACAGGCCTGCGGCCCTCTTCTTGGCTCGGGCCGTAACCGCACCGTCGGTGCTCATAGGCCAGCCAGTCTAGGCGCTACCCGCGACGGTCCAGTTGGAGCTCGTGCAGGTCGGCGTCGACCATGCGCTGGACGAGCTGCTCGAAGCCGACCCGGGGCTCCCAGCCCAGACGCGCGCGCGCCTTGCTCGGATCGCCGACGCTGGGCGTGCGCTCCGGTGGACGCACGAGCGCAGGATCGACACGCAGGTAGCGCTCGGACTCGAGCCCGACGCAGGCAAACGCTGTGGCCGCGAACTCTCCGACCGTGTGCCCGACGCCGGACGCGAGGATGTAGTCGTCGGGCTGCTCTTGCTGGAGCATCAACCACGCGCCGCGGACGATGTCTCCAGCGAACGACCAATCGCGCACGGCATGCACGTCGCCGAGCGCGAGCTCGCTTTTGCGCCCCAGTGAGATTTCCGCCGCGCCGCGCGTAATGCGACGCGTGACAAAACGCTCGGGGCGGCGCTCTGACTCGTGGTTGTAGACGATCCCCGAGCTCGCGTGCAGCCCTTCGCGCGCACGCATCAACCCGACGAGCTGGTGCGCAGCCAGCTTCGCGACCGCGTAAGGCGTCTGTGGCCGGCAGGGGGTGTCCTCGCGCTGTGGACTGTGCTCGGCGTCGCCGAAGATCGCGCCGGACGCGGGCACGAACACGCGCAGGCCGCGATCGAGCTCGCGGACGCATTGCAGCAGCGCTGCGGTTGCGCCCGCGATGAGCTGCAGCGTCTCGGCCGGCCGCTCCCATGAGGCGGGCACGAACGAGGGGGCGGCGAGGTGGTAGAGCTCGTGTGGGTGCACCCGCTCGATCGCGTCGCGCAGCGTCGCCGGTGCGCGAAGGTCGCCGGGAAGGAGCTCGAGCCGATCCCGAAGATGCTCGGAACAGCCGAGCACTCCCCCCGGATCGCGCGCGATCGCGGCGACCTGATAGCCGTTGCCGAGCAGCAGCTCGGCCAGGAACGAGCCATCCTGTCCGGTGATGCCGGTGATCAGCGCGCGCCGAGGATGATGGCCAGCGTCGGACACGACCGACAACCCTATGGGGCTGCGCTGCGCAGCGGCGCGCTGCTATGCGGCAGCGCGCTCGTAGATGTCGGCGAGACCGCGCGCGACCACTTGCTATGCCGCAGCGCGCTCGTAGATGTGGGCGAGACCGCGCGCGACCACTTGCGGGGAGCACAGCCCACGCGCGCGGGCGTGCGCGCGTGCGCCGGCGCTCGGATCTGCGCTCACGCGCGCGATCGCCGCCGCCAGCTCCCGGGCATCGCCGGGAGCCGCCAGCCCGGCCTCCTCGACAAGCTCGGGCAAAGCCCCAATGCGGCTGGCGGCGACGGGCAGTCGCGCAGCCATCGCCTCGGCAGCTGCCAGGCCGAACGTCTCGCCCGAGCGCGACGGCACGACCGCCACGCGCGCCCCCGCGCGCAGCCGCCGCAGCTCGGTGTCGTCAACACGGCCTGCGAAGCGGACATCGCCATCCCCCGCGAGACGTTGCAGCGCTTCGCGTTCAGGACCATCTCCCGCCACCACCAGCGGCAGCCGCGCCAACCTGCACGCGTCGATCGCCACGTTGACCCCCTTCTCTGGTGCAAGCCGTGACGCGACCAGGGCATAGGCGGAGCCGGACCGCGGGGCCTCGGCTTCTGAGCGTGGACTTTCCCGGGCGAGTGCCGGGACCGGCGGAGCGAGCACATGGACGCGGTCGGGCGGCAGCGGCGCTCCAAGCGCGCTCAGGCGCTCACGCGCGAACACGCTCGGAACGACGATCGCGTCGGCCTGGGCCACCAGGCGCCGCTGCCACAGCGACAGCGCCAGCCCGTAGGCCGCCGCCTCGGGCAAGCTCGCGCGGCAGTTCAGACGCACGCCGGGAAGCGTGTTGCGCGCATGACAGCGCGTGCACTCGGCGCCGCGCGTGTAACAGACCCCGATCGCACACACGAGGCGATACTGGTGCAGGTGCAGGACCACGCGCGCCCCGGCGGCGCGCGCCGCGGCAAGCGCTCGCCAACCCAGCGTCGGATGCAGGTTGTGCGCGTGCACGATGCGCGCTCCTGTGAGGCGAACGGCCCGGAAGACGTCATCGTGGTCGAGCCCGCCCCAGAGCAGGCCGACCGCCGCGCGGCCGCGCCGGAGCTCTGCCGAGTTGCGCGCCAGCAGGTCGGCGCGCTCGCCGAGATGCTCACGCACGACCCACATCAGGTCCTCGACGGTGCGCTCCTCCCCGCCCGTCGTCCTGTAGCGGCTGTGCAAGAACAGGATCATCGTGCCGTCAAACCTAGACTCTCTCTGCCAGCCACAGCCATTCGGGCAGGCGCCCGGCTCGTCGTCCCGTCAATCCATCGCGTTGCACCACATCTCGCCCCTGCTCTTGCCCACCGCTTCGATTGTGATCCCGACGCGCGCGCGTCCCGAGTATCTGGAGGTGGCGCTTGCCTCGATCGCGCCGCAGGCCGCCGCGGCCGGCACCGAGGTGCTGGTGATCGACGACGCCGGCCCGTCGAGCAGCGCGCGCACCCAGGCAGAGCGCTTTGGCGCGCGCTACGAGCCGCACGAGCGTCCGCGCGGGCTGAACATCGCGCGCAACACCGGCGTCGAGCGCTCGCGCGCGGGACTGGTGGTGTTTGTCGACGACGACATTCAGGCCAGTCCGGGATGGCTGCAGGCGCTGCTGCGCGGCGCCGCCGAGAATCTCGACGTCGCCGTGTTCACCGGGCCGATCAGGGCGCGGCTGGAGGGCTCGCCGCCGCGCGGCTGCGGACGTGAGCGAGCACCGATCACCACACTCGAGCTCGGCAATGATGACCGCGACACCCGCTACGCCTGGGGCGCCAACATGGCTATCCGTCGCGCCGCGTTCGAGCGCGTCGGCCCGTTCGACGAGTCGCTGCAACATGGCGGCGACGAGCAGGAGTGGCAGGATCGCCTGCGGGCGGCGCAACCGGGCGCGAGGGTCCGCTACCTGGCCGCCGCCGCGGTGGATCACCGCCGCGCCGGCAGGGACTCGCGACTGAGCGCGCTCGCGCGAACCGCGCACGTGCGCGGGCGCGCGGCACGGCGATTCGACGAGCGAAGCGGACGGGCGCCCTCGCGGGGGCGGGAGCTCGCGACGCTCGCCGGTTGTGCGTGGCATGTCATTCGACGCCGCTGTCCGGCCGGCCTGACGATGGTGGCTCACAGCGCCGGCCGAGTGCGCGAGAGCATCAAGGCGCCTTTGCCCGCGGACCTCGTCGCACACGAGGGCGCCGATGCGCTTGCACCTGAGCGACCCGGCGACCCCACCCGCAACGGGGGCGCCGATGACTTCCTATCCGGGCACAGCGGCACCGTCGGCGGCGCCGACGCGCTGTTGCGCGGATTGCACGACGACGCGCTCGATGCCTGGGAGATCGCGAGCGGCAGGCGCCTTCGCCTCGCGCTCGCGGCCCGCCACGAACCGAGAGTACGCCGTGTGCTGGCGCTCGGCGTGGTACGCCCTGAGCACGAGCGTCTGGCTGCTCGGGTGCGAGCCGAGCTGCTGCGCTCCCGGCACGAGGTCGAGCTGTTCACGTGTGCGCCCGGCGAGCGCGGAAGGTTCGAGAACTTGAACCGCCTGCTGTCCGAGCACGCGGCAGCGGAGCACGACTGGCTGTTGATCGTCAACGACGACGTCCGGCTGCCGCGCGGGTTCCTCGACCGCCTGCTGTTCCTGTGCGAGCGCTTCTCGCTGCAGCTGGCGCAACCGGCGCACAGGCTACGCTCGCACGCCGCCTGGCCGGTCACACGGCGCCACCCGGGGGCCGTTGCGCGCGAGACGGCGTTCGTGGAGATCGGTCCGGTGACCGCCTTCGCCAGCGCGACCTTCGCGACGTTGCTGCCGTTCCCGCCGCTGCGCATGGGCTGGGGCCTGGATGCGCACTGGGCGGCGCTCGCGCGCGAGCATGGCTGGCGCTGCGGCGTGATCGACGCGGTGGCGATCAGCCACATCGCCGCGCCGGCGGGCGAGACCTATTCGCGCGAGGCCGCCGTCGCCGAGGCCCGCGAGCTGCTCGCGCAGCGTCCTCATCTGAGCGTGACCGAGACGCAGCGAACCCTGTCCACGCATCGGCGCTTCTGACGTGAAGGTCGCAGTCGTCGCGGAGTTCTATCCCTCGCGCCGCGATCCGGTGCTCGGCATCTGGGCCCACCGCCAGGCGCTGGCCGCCCGCGAGGCGGGTGCCGAGGTGCAGGTTCTGGTGCTCAACCGCCTGGTGCCTCCACGGGCAGCGGTGACGCGCGGGCCGCGGACGCTCACGCGCGAGCTCGCGGCGCGCGTGGGCGAGCCGCGCCGCCAGACGCTCGACGGATTGGCAGTGAGGTACGTGTCGTACTTCTCGCCGCCGCGCTCGCACTCCTATCCAGCGTGGGGAGCGTGGGCGGCGCCCGCCCTGGGGCACGCGCTGCGAAGGCTCAGACGCACGTTCGAGTTCGAGCTGGTGCATGCGCACAACGCGGTCCCGGCCGGCGACGCCGCGCGCAGAGCACTGGCGGGCTCCGGCCTGGGCCTGCGAGCGGTCCGGGCAGGGACCGTCGAGGTGCCCCTGGTCGTCTCGGTCCACGGCGGAGATGTGCTCCACACGGCCGCCGCGTCGGCGGGCGGCAGTGTCGCGGGCGTCAAGGCGGTGGCGCGCGGCCTGGGAGCCGCGCGGCTTACGCTTGCCAACAGCCACGGCATCGCCAAGCTGTGCCGCGAGCACGGGGCCGGCGAGGTGCGGGTGGTGCACCTCGGCACCGACCTGCCAGCGGGCGGGCGGGCGCGCCGGCGCGACGGGCCGCCGACGCTGGTGACGGTCGGCCATCTGGTGGCGCGCAAGCGCCATGCCGACGTGCTGCGTGCGCTCGCCGTGCTGGGGCGCAGGTATCCGACGCTGCGCTACCTGATCATCGGCGAGGGACCTGAGCGGGGACCGATCGAAGGTCTCGCGGCTCGACTGGGCGTTGCCGACCGGGTCGAGCTGTTGGGCCAACTCCCGCACGAGCGTGCCGTCGAGCAGGCGCGACGGTGCACCCTGTTCGCGATGCCTTCGACCGAGGAGGCGTTCGGCGTGGCCTACATCGAGGCGATGGCCGGCGGCGTGCCCGCGATCGGCTGTCGCGGCGAGCCGGGACCCGAGGAGATCGCGGCCGCCGGCGACGGTTTCGTGCTGGTGCCACCCGGAGACATCGAGCGGCTCACGCAGCGGATCGATGAGCTGCTGTCCGATCCCCATCGCCTGCGTGAGGCCGGCCAGCGAGCACGAGAGAGCGTGGCGGCGCACTTCACTTGGGAGCGCTGTGGTGAGCAGACCGTCGCGGCTTACGAGCACGTGCTGCACGCCGCATGACGATGCCCGTCCCCGTTGCGCGATGAACTCCGTTCCGTTCGCACGATCAAAGCCAGACCCGTTTCGCGCGCGATGAAGCCCGTCCTGTTCGTGACCGGACACGCACCCCCTGACCGGATCGGCGCGTTCGCGCGGCTGCACGAACGCGAGGACATCGAGCTGGCGCTGTTCGGCGGCCGCTCCAAACACGGTCCCACGGCCCTCGGGACACAGCCCCAGACCGTGCCGCCGGTTCCCCACCGTCGCGTTCGCCAGCGTGACACCGGCCGGCTGGCAGCGAGCGGGCGCTACCGCGCGGTCGTGTGCTCGACCGCCGGGCGCGTCGCCCCGCTCGCGACGTGGGCCGGGGCTCGCCGCGCGCGTGTTCCGTTGATCCTGTGGGCGTCGTTGTGGGCACATCCGCGCAGCCCGATGCAGGTGCTGGGCTACCCAGCTCTGCGCCGGCTCTACCGCAGCGCAGACGCAGTGGTCACATACGGGCCGCACGTCTCCGCCTACGTGGCTGCGCGAGGCGCACGCAACCTGTACGTGGCGCCCCAGGCGGTGGACAACGACTTCTGGGGTGCCCCCGCCGGCCTGAGCACTCCGGACCTCCTGGTCACTCCGGACCCTGCATGGCCGGTGGGGATCGAGGCGAGGTTCCTGTTCGCGGGCCGGGCGGCGCGTGAGAAGGGGTCAGCCACGCTGCTCGAGGCGTGGGGACGCTCACGCCTGCAGCCGCCACACGCGGCTCTCGCCCTGGTCGGCGTGGGGGCGCGCGCGGCAGCCGGGCGCGGCCACGCAGATGCGCTCGCCGGGGTGCACTGCATGGATCCGGTGGAGCCGGAGCGACTGCGCGAGATCTACGCCGCAGCGGACGTGCTGGTCGTGCCGTCGCTCGCGACCGCAACCTTTCGCGAGCCGTGGGGTCTCGTGATCAACGAGGCGATGAACCAGGAGGTGGCTGTGATTTGCAGTGACGCCGTTGGCGCAGTCGCGGGCGGGCTGGCGCGTCCGGAGCGCAACGCCGTGATCGTTCCTGCCGGCGACTACGACGCGCTGGCCGACGCCCTGGGTCGCCTGGCCGGCGACGCGAGCCTGCGTGCGCGCCTGGGCGCCGCTGGCGCTGAAGACGTAAAGGCGTACACGTACGAGGCGTGGGCGCAAGGATTCTCGGAGGCGCTGGTGAGTGTCGGGCTCTCCCGGCAGCATTGCTAGGTTTGCGAGTCCAGCTATGGACTTGCAGCTTTCGCAGGGCCGCCGGCGTGTGCTGGCGCTGGCCGCCACCCTCCTGACGCTCGTGACGATGACGGCGCCGGCCCGAGCGGACGTCGGCGAAACGATCATCGACCGCTGCACGCACGGGGAATCGCTGAGCGGCTTCAGCCAGCACGCGTACGAACAGGCACTCAAAGACATCAGCGCCGGCACCGAAGAGTATTCGAACTGCGCGGCGCAGATTCGCGAAGCCCAGCTCGCGGCGGCAGGCGGGCGCGCCGGAGTCGGGCCGGGTACGCCGACGAGCACCGGCGCGGTCGCGCTGACGCCGACGCCTGCCGAGCGACGCGCGATCGCGCGCGCCCGTCATCTCGACGCAGCGCCCGTCCAGGTCGGAGGGCAGACGATTCATCCGGGCGTTGTGCACGCGGACGTCGCCTCGGCCTTCAGCACCTTGCCGACGCCGCTGCTGGCGACCGTCCTGTTCCTGGTCATCTGCCTGCTCGTGGTGGCGGGCAGCGCGCTGCGCGGACGCCTGCGCTCGCGGCGCAGCCAGTAACGAGCATGTCTACGCCGACGATCTCCACTGAGCAACGAGCCAGCTCGGAGCGGCTCACGCCTTCGCCACGCGATCCGCGCGGAGCGCGAATGCCCGAGCCGCTGAGCAAGCTGCTGCGGGTGAAGGCGCAGTGGTGGGTGACGCTGCTGACGGCGGGATTCATCTGCTTCGTCACGTTCGTCCCCAAAGGCGGGCTGAACCTCGAATCGATGACGACGACCGAGATCGTCGTCACGCTGGTGGCCGGTCTGGTCGCAGCGGGCGCGATCCTCGTCACGCCCGCGGTCCGTTCGCTGCTTTCTGCCCGGCGCTATGGCCTGTGGCCGCTCGGCCTGCTCATCGGCTTCACGGCGTTGAGCGCCGTGTCGGTCGTGTGGTCGGTGCAGCCCGACGCCTCCTATCAGGATGCCTGTCGGCTGCTGGCCTACAGCGCCGTGTTCGGAGCGTCGGTGGCACTGGTGCGGCTGGCGCCCGACCGCTGGCCGGCGATCCTCGGCGGCGTGACGCTGGGCACATTCGTGGTGTGCGCCTATGCGCTTGCCACCAAGGTGTTCCCGGGCGAACTCGCCCCGCTCGTAACGTATGCGCGCCTCGAGGAACCGTTCGGCTACTGGAACGCGATCGGGCTCACCGCCGCGCTCGGATCGATCAGCTGCATGTGGTTGGGGGCGCGGCGGTCCGGACACGGGCTGCTGAGCGCGCTCGCGTATCCGGCCCTCGGGGTGATGCTCGTGACGCTGATGCTGGCGTACTCGCGCGGAGCGCTGGTGGCGCTGCTGATCGGACTGGCGCTGTGGTTCTGCATCGTGCCATTGCGCCTGCGTGGAGCGGCGCTGCTGATCGTCGCGGGGCTCGGAGCGAGCGCGGTCGTGGCATGGGACTTCTCCCGGCATGCCCTCACGACCGACGGCGTAGCGCTCGGCGAACGCGCCAGCGCGGGCCACCAGCTCGGGGCGCTGCTCGTGGTGATGGTCATCGTGCTGGCGCTCGTGGGGATCGCTATCGGCTTCTGGACCGCCCGGCGGGCGCCGGCCGTGGTGTCGCGCCGGCGCGCGGGCGCGCTGCTCGTGGCGTTGATGGTCATCGCCGTGATCGGGGCTGCCGGCGCGCTCGCCGGTAGCCAACGCGGTTTCACGGGCAGCATCTCGCACGCCGTCAGCACGCTGACGAATCCCAATGCGAAACCCCCTCCGAACACGCCTAGGCGCCTGACCGCCGTGGCGAGCGTGCGCGCGCGCTATTGGAAGGAGGCGCTCGAAGTGTTCGCCGCGCATCCGGTGCTCGGGGCGGGAGCGGACGGGTATGAAACGGCGCGGCTGCGCTACCGCACGGCGACACTCGAAGTCAAACACGCCCACGGCTTCGCGGTGCAGACGCTGGCCGACCTCGGCACGCTCGGCCTGTTGCTGGCGCTGGCGCTGCTGTTTACCTGGGTCGCCGCCGCCGGGCGCGCCGCGCACCCCTTCAACCGCCGCTGGACCAGTTGGGGAGCTTGGCGTGAACTGCGCTCGGGGCGCCGGCCGGGCTGGCGGCGTCTGCGCGGAGACCAGCTGACTCGCTACACACCGGAGCGGATCGGGCTGCTCACGATGCTCTGCCTGGTGGTCGTGTTTGGCGTGCACTCGTTCGTGGACTGGACGTGGTACGTACCGGGAGACGCGCTCGTGGCGCTGCTGTGCGCCGGCTGGCTTGCCGGACACGGCCCCCCCAGCCTGGACTCGCCTGACTGGTCGCTCACGCGCGTGTGGCCAGCCGTGCGTCCGTTGAGCGCGCACGCCGCGCGAGGTGCGAGCAACGGGCTGGAGCACCCCGGCCGTTCACCCCGCGGCACGCGGGCCTACCTGCGCGAGCAGCTCAGTCCGATGCGCGTCGGCGTTGCCGCGGCGGTGATCATCGCAGCGCTGCTGGCGGCCTGGTCGCAGTGGCAGCCGCAGCGCTCCGTGAACGCCTCGCAGCGGGCGCTGGCGCTGCTGGCGAGCGATCCGCAGCAGGCGCTGGCACAGGCCAACGCGGCGGTGTCGCGCGACCCGCTCTCGGCGCAGGCGCTGTTCACGCTCGCGACCGTCCAGCAGGCGCGCGGTGAAAGTGCCCAGGCGCGGGCGACGTTGGAGCGGGCCGTGCGCAAGCAGCCCTCCAACCCCCAGACCTGGCTGGAGCTCGGCCGCTACGAGCTCGTGCGCGCCCCGGCCAACGCCCTCGAGGACTTCCAGGCGGCCATCTATCTGAATCCCGAGTCGATCGCGCCAGAAGCGATCGCCGACGGCAATCGGGAAGCGATCGCGATTCAGAACAACTACATCGAAGCGCTGCGCGCGCTCGAACGGCGCTCGGACGGCGTGGCGGGAAGCGCGGGCCGAGTCAGGCACACGGCTCAGGCCGGACGCATCGCCGGCTCGGCGCGCGCCGCCGCAGCAAGCGCCGCTGTCGGGCCATTCAGCGCGGCGTCCGCTCGCAGGCGGGCTCGCGCTGCGCGTCGGCGAGCAGAACGCGCCGCGCGCCGGGCGGCCCGCCGGCACGCGTCACTGTCACAGCCCGAAACCCGCTCGCCTGCAGCAGCTCCGTGAGCGAGCCACGAGTGTAGAAGCGCAGATGGTCGGCAAGCGGGTGGAAGTGCTCGGCGAAGGCTCGCTGAGACAGGGCCAAGGACAGCAGTCGCAGTCGCCCGTGGTTGGGTGTGCTGAGCAGCAGGCGGCCGCCCGGCCGCAGCACCCGATGCGCCTCTGACAGCCACGCGCCGGTGTCGGCGACATGCTCGATCGTCTCGCCGGCCCAGACGGCGTCGAAGCTCTCGTCGGGCAGCCCCCAGGGCCCGTCGGCCTCGACGAGGCGCAGCTCGAGTGTGGCCTCGCGGGCACCCGCGCGTCGCAGCGGCTCACCGGCGACGTCGATGGCCACCACCCGCGTGCCGGCGGCCGCAAGCGCAGCGGCGAAGGCGCCCTCTCCGCAGCCGACGTCCAGCACGCGCTCGCCGGCGCGAACGCGCTCCAGCAGAAAGCGCCGGCGAAGCTCGAAGTCGGGCGGATCGAGCCCCTCCGGCACGCCCTCCCAGAGCGCCTCGTGATACGCGCGCGAGGGCATCGGCCGCAAAGGCTACGACGTGCGGCCGGACCCACCGAGCGTCCGCCCGTTCGATCGGGCGGCGTCGCGGCAATGCTCGAAAATCCTGCATCGAGCCTCTCAACACTGCACAGACCTGCGCAAACAGTTTATGTTGCCTGCGTGCATGCGAGGGAGAAGAGGTGGACGGCGCGGCGAGGCGTCCACCCGGCGCAGCGCAGCGAGCATCGCGAGCGTGGTCGAGCATGAAGGTGGCGTTCGACAGCCGCCCGTCGGCCGATCCGCGCGGCGTCGGCCGCTATGCGCGCTGCCTGTTGCGTGCGCTGCGCGACGCCGGGCGCGGGGAGATCGTGGAGACTCACCGCCCGCGCGAGGCCTATGACGTCTTTCACGCGCCCTGGATGCAGGGGGCGATGCTGCGCAGCCCCTGTCCGATGGTCGTGACGCTGCACGACCTCGCGCCGCTGAAGCGGCGCAGCGAGCAGCTGCGCGTGGGCATGCGCTCGCGCCTTCGCCACCTGGCGGTACAGCGTGCGATGGGGGTGATCGTGCCGACGAAGGCCGTCGCCGACGACGCAGTCGCACGCCTCGACGTTGACCGCGAGCGCGTGGCGGTGATCCCCGAGGCACCGGACGCGGCGATGTACCGGCGCCAGGCGCGCGAGATCGAGGGTGTGCGCGAGCGCTATCGCCTGCCGGAGCGCTATCTGCTGTGGGTCGGCTGCCTGCGCCACCCCGATCCGCGCAAGCACGTGGACAAGCTGGCGCTGGCGCCGCGCAGGCTGCCGCTCGTGCTGGCCGGCCCGACCCGCCAATGGGCCCACGAGCTGCCGAACGTGACGCTCACCGGGCAGGTGCCCGATGACGATCTCGCCGCCATCTACAGCGGAGCCCACGCGCTCGTGCTGCCCTCGCGGGATGAGGGCTTCGGCCTACCGGCGGTCGAGGCTCTGGCGTGCGGGACGCCCGTGACTGCGTACGGGATCCCACCGCTGCGCGAGGCCCTCGGCGACCGGGCGACGTTCGTGGAGCCCGGCGATCTACCCGGGCTGATCGAAGCCGCCGAAGGGACCAAGCGTCCGGCGCCGGCGCCGCCGTCGTGGAGCTGGGAGGATGCCGGGCGCGCGACCTGGAACGTGTACGAGCAGGCGATCGCCGCCTGTCAGTAAGCACCCCGCCGCGAGATCACAGCAGGGATCCATAAGCGGGAGAGGGTCAGGCCCCCCTCCCGACCACCCCCAAAAACAAACCAAGAACGATCAGTAAGCCCCGCGCCGCGAGATCACAGCAGGGATCGTCTTCAGGAGGATCGTCAGATCGAGCGCCAGCGACCAGCGCTCGAGGTAGATGAAGTCGAGGTTGACGAGATCGTCGAAGTCGAGCTCGGAGCGACCGGAGACCTGCCACAGCCCGGTGATGCCCGGCAGTACCAGATAGCGCTTGCGGTGCCACTCCTCGAGCATCTCGTAGTCGCGCTCGGGAAGCGGCCTCGGCCCCACCAGTGACATCTCGCCGCGGATCACGTTGACCAGCTGCGGCAGCTCGTCGAGAGAGAAGCGCCGCAGCACGCGGCCGACCGGCGTCAGCCGCGGATCGTCGCGGATCTTGAAGAGCGCGCCCGAAGCCTCGTTCTGGGCTTCGAGGTCCGCCTGGCGCTCCTCCGCGTCGGTGTGCATGGTCCTGAACTTCAGGCACGCGAACGGCCGCTGGCCGATACCGCGTCGCGTCGAGCGGTAGACGATCGGTCCGCGCGAGGTGAGTCGCACCATGATCACGATCGCGAGCAAAAGCGGGCTGAGCAGCAACAACAGCAGCATCGCGCCAACGAGGTCGAAGGTGCGCTTGAGCGCGAAGTCCACGCCCTCGAACACGGGCGGGCCCAACTCGAACAGGGGCACGGCCTGACCCGGGACGAATTCGGCGCGGTGAATCAGGATCTCCATCGTCGAAGGTGCGATGCGTACGCGCACGCCGCGCCGATGACAGCGATCGACCAGCTCGACGGCCTCGACCTGCGGGAAGTCGGGGTCAGCGATGATCACCTCGTCGATGCGCTCAGCGCTGAGCACGCTGTCGAGGCTGTGGAGCCGGCCGAGCTCGCGCAGCTCGCTCGTCGGCAGCGACCTCGGAGACAGATATCCGACGACCTCGAGCGGCGTGTGGTGCGGTTCGCCGCTAAGGGCTCGAGCGACGTCAGCGATGTGCTTGCCGGTGCCGACGATCGCGGCGCGTCGTCGATATCCGGCGACTCGCAGCATCGCGCCCGTGACCCATTCGTAGCTGGCGCGGAGCGTCGAGACGTACACCACAGCGAATGCAAGCGAGCCATAGAAGATGTAGAAGCTCGAGAACCGTTCGCCGCTGATGACGGCGAAGATCAAGGCGACGACCGCCACCTCGAACAGCGATCCCACGATGCGCGACAGGCCCGGCCGCTGTGCGCGCGTGGCGTACAGGCCAGAGCGGGCGAACAGCAATGCGGTCAGCAGATAGGCGAACGGGACGAAGTGCCGGGTCTCTTCGTAGACGGCCTTGAGGTTGACGTCGTCCAGGACGGCTTCCTTGAGCGCGAGCGCCGTGAAGATCGCCAGCGCGACGCCGGCGAAATCGAGTGCCAGCAACGAGATCACGGCCAGCGCGCGCCTGAGCGTGTCGGCTCGGAGCACGAACGAGATCAGCGGCGGGCGCTTGCTGCGCACGTCGCGGTCTGACTGTGCAAGGGGGACGGTTGACTCCGCCGACCAAGACAGAGGCGGGATCGGCGTGACGGACTGCGCGCTGCGCACCCGCTGCGAGGGCCGGGCAGGCGTCGAGGACCGCTGCGAGCGAGCGGAACGCGGCGCGGTCCGCTCGGATCTGGGCGGGGTGGGCGGAGTGGACGTTCCCGAAGAACGTGGTCCCATCTCTCTGCTCACAACCCGGCAGACTCGCAGATAGAGCGGTCATCCGACTGGCCCCGGCGCGCGCCCGCCGCCGCGGCGGCCGCCGAAGGCACTCAGTTGGGCCCGCCGACGAGCACCTCGACACCGGATTGCTCGATCGTGCGCTGCAGCCCGTCGCGCAGCGAGACCTCCGGTGACCATCCCAGCAGCTCGCGCGCCAGCGCGATGTTGGGCCGGCGCTGCTTGGGATCGTCGACGGGCAGGGCCTCGTAGACGATTTCCGAGCCGGAGCCGGTCACGGCCTTGACGGTCTCGGCGAGCTCGAGCAGCGTGAACTCGTCGGGATTGCCGATGTTCACGGGTGAATGACAGCCGGACTCGGCCAGCGCGATGATGCCCGCGATCAGATCGCTGACGTAGCAGAACGATCGCGTCTGGCCGCCGTCGCCGAATACGGTGATCGGTCGGTCGGCGAGCGCCTGGCGCAGGAACGTGGGGATGGCGCGGCCGTCGTGTGGACGCATGCGGCTGCCGTAGGTGTTGAAGATCCGCACGATCGCCGTGTCAACCCCCTGCTGGCGGTGGTAGGCCATCGTCAGCGCCTCCGCGTAGCGCTTGGCCTCGTCGTAGACGCCGCGCGGACCGATCGGGTTGACGTGGCCCCAGTAGGTCTCCGACTGCGGGTGTTCCTGCGGATCGCCATAGACCTCGCTCGTCGATGCCAGCAGAAAACGGGCGCGCTTGGCCTTCGCGAGGCCGAGCGTGTGGTGCGTGCCGTAGGAGCCGACCTTCAGGGTGTGCAGCGGCAGCCTGAGGTAGTCGATCGGCGAGGCGGGGGAAGCGAGGTGATAGACGAAGTCCACGTCCTCGTCGATGAAGTAGGGATCGATGATGTCCGTGTTGACGTGCAGGAACTGCGGCGTGCGGATGTGCTCGATGTTCACCAGCGAGCCGGTCTCGAGGTTGTCAACGCAGATCACCCGGTGTCCGCGCCCTAGGAGCTCGTCGCACAGGTGCGATCCGAGAAAGCCGGCACCGCCGGTCACCACACATGTAGCCACGGCGCGAGCATAGCGGCGCGGGTCGCGGGCCGCCGCGAGCGATCTATCACCGACCTTGCCACGGCGAGCCATATCATCTGATCATGGCCACCACGGAGGAGCGTCTGACGGTCGCGCCGATCGTCGGACCGGACGATCCGCGCCGCTTCACGGACTCGGGCATCGAGATCGCCGAGCTGTACACCGAGCGGGACCTGCCGAACGAGCTCGACCTCGGCGAGCCGGGGGCGTTTCCGTATACGCGCGGCGTGCATCGTGAGATGTACCGCAAGCAGACCTGGACGATGCGCCAGTACGCCGGGTATGCCTCGGCCAAGGAGTCCAACGAGCGCTACCGCTATCTGCTCTCGAAGGGGACGACCGGTCTGTCGATGGCGTTCGACCTGCCCACTCAGCTGGGGCTCGACTCGGACAATCCTCGCTGCCTCGGCGAGGTCGGGCGCACAGGCGTGGCGATCGACACGATCGACGACATGCGAACGGCTTTCGACGGGATCCCGCTCGACCAGGTGTCGACATCGATGACGATCAACGCCCCCGCGGCGTGTCTGCTGGTGCTATACGAGCTCGTCGGTGAGGAGCAGGGCGTGCCGAGCGAGCAGTTGCGCGGCACGACGCAGAACGATGTGCTCAAGGAGTACATCGCGCGCGGCAATTACATCTACCCGCCCGAGCCGACGATGCGACTGACGACCGATCTGTTCCAGTACTGCCACGAGCGCGTGCCGAAATGGAACACGATCTCGATCTCCGGCTACCACTTTCGCGAGAAGGGCTGCTCGGCCGTGCAGGAGGTCGCGTTCACGCTCTGCTCTGGGATCGCCTATGTGCAGGCCGCAATCGACAAGGGCCTGGACGTCGATGAGTTCGCGCCACGCCTGGCGTTCTTCTTCAACGGCCACAACAACGTGTTCCAGGAGGTGGGGAAGTTCCGCGCGGCGCGGCGGATGTGGGCACACATCATGCGCGAGCGCTTCGGCGCCACCAACCCGAAGGCGACGATGCTGCGCTTCCATACACAGACGGGCGGTGTCACGCTGACCGCGCAGCAGCCCGAGAACAACATCGTGCGCGTCGCGCTGCAGGGCTTCGCCGCGGTGTGCGGAGGCACGCAGTCGCTGCACACGAACGGCTTCGACGAGGCGCTCGCCCTGCCCACCGAGCGCGCCGCGAAAATCGCGGTGCGCACGCAGCAGATCCTGGCGCACGAGTCGGGCGCGGCCGACACGGTCGACCCGTTCGCCGGCTCGTACTTCGTCGAGACGCTCACCGACGAGATCGAAGCGCGCGCGCGCGAGCTGATCGAGAAGGTCGATTCGCTGGGCGGGTCGGTGAACGCAATCGAGTTCATCACCGGCGAGATCGACGAGTCGGCGTGGGGGTACCAGGAGCGCTATCGCATCGGTCAGGACGTCGTGGTGGGCGTGAACGCGTTCGAGGAGGACGACGTCGAGGTCCCGGAACTGCTGCGGGTGGACCCGGAGTCAGAGCGCGAACAGCTGGAGCGCCTGGCGCGGTTCAAGGCGGAGCGCGATCAGCAGCTCGTGGAGCGTCGCCTGCAGGAGCTGCGAGGCGTCGCGGAAGGCTCGGGCAACCTGCTGCCCGCCATCAGGCAGGCGCTGAAGGACCGCTGCTCGCTCGGCGAGGTGTGCGGCGCCATGCAGGAAGTGTTCGGCAAATACGCGCCCACGTTCTGAGCGCCCGAGTCGGGCGTCCCGGCACGCAATAGGATGCCCGCTGTGCTCCTGGCGGTGGCGTTCTACGAAATCGTCCTGGCGATCCACATCATGGCCGCGGTCGTGGCATTCGGGGTGACGTTCGCCTTTCCGATCATGTTCGCGGTCGCGGCGCGGCACGATCCGCGCGGCCTGCCGCTTCTGCATCGCGTCGAATACACGATCGAGCGCATGCTGATCAACCCCGCGCTGCTGCTCGTGCTGATCGCCGGGATCTACCTGGCGAGCAAGGGCCACTTCTGGAGCGATTTCTTCGTGCAATGGGGGCTGGCGGTCGCGATCGTGATCGGGGCCCTGGTCGGCGCGGTGATGATCCCGACGGCCAAACGCGCCGAGCAGACTGCCGCGCGCGATCTGGCCGCGACGGCAGGAGGCGAGGTCGCGTTGAGCGAGGAGTACCGGACGCTCACGCGGCGCCTGTCAACGGTGGGGTCGCTGCTGAGCCTGCTCGTGCTGGTGACGATCTACTTCATGGTCACGCACACCGGCGCGTGACGCCAGCCGACCGCAGGCCCACGAAACCAGCCCCGACCGCCCGAGGCACACCGGCGCGCGACGCTGGTCGACCGCGGCCCCCACAAAACCCCGACAGGCGCCTGGCGACCACACCGGCGCGCGACGTCGGGACCCGGCGCGCCGGCGTCAGGCCCGGCGCTCGATGCTCAAGAGCCGTCCGCCCTCATGCTCGGTCTGCAGCGTGGTGTGCTCGATCGCGAAGCGCTCGCGCAGCATCGCCGCCAGCCGCTCACGCACGTCGTGGCAGTCGTTGTGGGCGCCGACGATCACGTGGGCCGAGAGCGCGGGAAACCCCGAGGTGACCTCCCAGACGTGGAGATCGTGGATCTCGACTACGCCGGGGAGCCGTGCCATCGCCTGCCCGATCTGCTCGGGATCGAGCGCGGCCGGAGCCGCCTCCAGGAACACGCGGCCCGACTCTCGCAGCAGTATGTATGCGGAGCGCAACATCAGCGCCGCGACGAGCAGCGAGGCGATCGCGTCGGCGCGCGCGTAGCCGGTCGTCAGGATCACGATCGCGGCGATGGCGGTGCCGATGAAGGCGTACAGGTCGGTCACGATGTGTCGGAACGAGCCCTCGATGTTCAAGCTTTCACGACTGGCGCCGGCGAGCGTGCGAGCGGCGGCGACGTTCACGACGATGCCTGCCAACGCCACTGCCAGCATCCATCCGGCCGCGACGTGCGGGGGTGTGACCAGTCGCCCGATCGCCTCGTAGAGGATCAGCAGCGCTAGCACCAACAGCGTGATCCCGTTCGCCTGCGCGGCGAGTATCTCGACGCGCTTGAACCCGTAGGTCATAGCTCCCTGCGCCGGCGTGGCCGCCAGTCTGATCGCGAACAGTGAAAGCGCGAGCGCTGCCACGTCGGTGAGCATGTGACCGGCGTCCGAGAGCAGCGCCAGTGAGTTGGCGAGGATTCCCACGATCACCTCGGCCACGAGCAGTGACAGCAGCAGTGCCAGTGCGAAGCCGAGCCGGCGCCGATCGGTCTCAGCGCCTGCGCGAGCCCAACCCGTCTCGTGCCGATGGCGATGCTCCACCGCCGTTCACACTACTCTCGATCGCCCGCGGTACCCTGCGCATGTGGGCCCCACGATCAGTGAAGTCCGTTCGCGTCCAACCATCAGTGAATGGGGCCGGCATCCTGCCGCCCGTGAAGGACGCGGACGCACCGCCACCCGTGAAAGGCAAAAGCAACCCGCCACCCCGGAAAGGCACAAGCATCCCGCCACCCCGGAAAGGCACCAGGATGAGCGGTAGCTACCGCGTGGCCGTCGTGGGCGCGACCGGGCAGGTCGGCACGCTGATGCTTGCGCTGCTGCGCGAGCGCGGGTTTCCGGCGCGCGAGATCGTGGCGTTCGCGTCGGAGCGTTCGCGCGGGCGCGAGCTGCCGGGCGGGCTCGTGGTGCAGGGTCTGAGCGATGAGTCGATCCAGGGCTTCGACCTGGCGCTGTTCTCGGCCGGTGGCTCGACGTCCGGCGAGTGGGCGCCCAGATTCGCCCAGGCCGGCGCGGTCGTGGTCGACAACTCCTCGCGCTGGCGCATGCACGACGACGTGCCGCTGGTGGTGAGCGAGGTCAATCCCGATGCGCTGGCGGATCATCGCGGGATCATCGCCAACCCGAACTGCTCGACCATGCAGATGGTCGTGGCGCTCGCGCCGCTGCACCGCGAGGGGCAGATCGAGCGCCTCGTGATCAGCACCTATCAGGCGGTGTCCGGAACGGGCAAGCGCGCTGTTGACGAGCTCCTCGACCAGTCGCACGCCCTGCTGCACGACCGCCAGATCGATCCGCCGACCGCCTACCCCCGTCAGATCGCCTTCAATGTTCTGCCGCACGCCGGCAGCTTTGCGTCCGGCGACGATCACACCGACGAGGAGCGCAAGCTGATCAACGAGACGCGCAAGATCCTCGGCGCGCCCGCGATTCGCGTGTCGGCAACGTGCGTGCGCGTGCCGGTCGTCAATGGCCATTCCGAGGCGGTCAACGTGCAGACGACGCGCCAGCTTTCGCCCGAGCGGGCGCGCGCACTGCTCGACGCGGCGCCGGGTGTGACGGTGCTCGACGACCCGGCCACAGCGCTGTATCCGCTCGCGATCGATGCGTCCGGCCAGGACGACGTGTTCGTCGGACGCGTTCGTCGCGACCCCGGGCACGAGCGGACGCTCGATCTGTGGATCGTCGCCGACAACCTGCGCAAGGGCGCCGCCCTGAACGCGGTTCAGATTGCCGAGCTTTTGCACGAGCGCGAGCTGATCGCCCCCCGGGCCGAGCGCGCGGCTGCGTAGCGACCCCTGATCGCGCCCCGGCCGAGAGCGCAGCTGCATCGCGACCCCCAAGCCACACCAGCAGGAGTCCTGGAGTCGCGCACGAATCCCGACTTGATGAGCGTCTGCATGCAGGCCAAGAGGACCCTCGTCAAGTCTCCGCCCGAGCTCTGGGCCGAGCTCAGTGATCCGACCGCGCTTGCCCGCCACCTCGGCGAGCTCGGCGAGATTCGGATCGTGAGCACCGAGCCCGAGAGAAGCGTCGAATGGGAGGCGGCGCAGATCTCGGGTAGCGTGCTGATCGAGCCCTCGGGCTGGGGCACGAAGGTGACGCTGACCGCGACCCGAAGAGACTTGGCCGGCTCGGAGGCCCAAGCTGACCCGCCGGAGATCGCGTCCGAGCCGGCGTCCATATCGCAGCCCACGCTGATACCCGAGCAGGTGCCTGACATCACGCAGACGCTCGAGCCCGACGCAGTCGAAGTCGCACAGCCTGAGCTGCCTGAGCCCACGCCAGACCTCCAGCCCGAGCCGGTCGAGATCACGGGGCCTGGAGACCCGACGCCGGTGGCCGAAGTCGAGACGATCGAGATCGTTGCCGGAGTCGAGACGATCGAGATCGTGGCCGAGCCGGAGCATGCGGCTGCGCCACAGGGCGAGCTGGAAGCGCTCAACGTGATTGAGCCCGGGGCCGAGCCGATGCAGGAGCTCCAGCCCGACGCGATCGAGATCGCACCCGAGCCACGGCTCGGGTTTTTCGCGCGCCTGTTCCGCCGCCGCAAGAGCCGCCGCGCGGACGAGCCGCCGCGCGAACTCGAGGCCCTTGTCCAAGCCGCGTCGCCGGCCGTCGAGCAGGCCTCGCCAGAGGAGCCGACAGACGAACAGCCGAATCTGGCGACGCCGGATGCGCCGTCACCGAATGTGGAATTTGCAGTCGAGCCCGCCGAGCCCGGCCGGGAGGCGCCATCGGAGGGCACGGGCGCGCCTGCCGTCTGCGCGGAACCCACTGGACAGGTCCCGATTGGCGCGACGGACCTGCCCGACGCCTCTACCGAGCCCGACGTCGAGGCTTCGACCGACATGGCAGAGCCGGCAGAGCCGCCCGACATCTCGGCGGAGCTGGCCGAGGTGGAGCAGTTGGCGGACGCTGAGGAGACCGACACCGAGGATGTGACCGCAGTGCTGACATCGGTGCTCGACCGCCTGGGGGCGGCCCACCATCGACCGTTCTCTCGGGCGTAAGCCCTCCGCACAAAGCCTTCCAAGCCCGGCGGAACGGTCGTTTTGGCCTGTCCAGCACGAATTGCCGCCCGCCGCATTCGCGGGCCTGAGCCCGCCGCGGATGCCTCCGTGGCCGCGCGCGCCGTACGTTTTCGTGCGGACCCCGAGGGCCTGCGACACGGCGCGTGACTCCCCGTCAGCGGCCGGAGCGTCATAAGATGCCGCGGCCGATGGCAACCAGCTCCCACAACCGCCAGACCGACGCCGCGCTGCTCGCTTCGCGGGGCGGGCACCGGCGCGAGCCGCGCCAGAAGGCGCCCGAAACCTACGAGGAGAAGCTGGCGCAGCTGCAGGAGCTGCGCGAGGCGGCGCTGCACTCGGCTCCGGAGGCTGAGGAGAAGCAGCATGCCCGCGGCAAGTACACGGCGCGCGAGCGGGTCGAGAAGCTGCTGGACCCGGGGTCGTTCCACGAGCTCGACACGTTCGTGCGCCATCGGACGTACGAGTTCGACATGCAGAAAAACCGACCCTGGGGCGATGCCGTGGTGACCGGACACGGCACGATCGAAGGTCGGCAGGTGTGCGTGTTCAGCCAGGACTTCACCGTCTTCGGCGGCTCGCTCGGCGAGGTGATGGGCGAGAAGATGGTCAAGCTGATGGACCTCGCCGCGAAGATCGGGTGCCCGGTGATCGGCATCAACGACTCCGGCGGGGCGCGCATTCAGGAGGGCGTGGTCTCGCTGGGTGCGTACGGCGACGTGTTCGTGCGCAACGTCAAGTGCTCGGGCGTGATCCCGCAGATCAGCCTGATCATGGGACCGTGCGCGGGCGGCGCCGTGTACTCGCCGGCGATCACGGACTTCGTCTTCATGGTCAAGGAGACCTCGCACATGTTCATCACGGGGCCCGACGTGATCAAGACGGTCACCGGCGAGGAGGTCGGGTTCGAGGAGCTCGGTGGCGCGATGTCGCACAACACCAAGTCCGGCGTGGCCCATTTCGCCTCCGAGGACGAGGACGCCTGCCTCGAGGACTGCCGCTACCTGCTCAGCTTCCTGCCGCAGAACAACCTCCAGCGCACGCCGCGGCTGCAGAGCGGCGACGACCCGCAGCGGATGGATCCCGAGCTGGACCAGGTGGTGCCCGACAATCCCAACAAGCCCTATGACATGCGCGATGCGATCCGGCTGATCGTTGACGACGGCGACTTCTTCGAGGTCCACGAGCACTTCGCGCGCAACATCGTGTGCGGCTTTGGCCGTCTCGACGGCTACGCGATCGGCGTGGTCGGCAATCAGCCGAACCAGCTGGCCGGGGTGCTCGACATCGACGCCTCGGCAAAGGGGGCGCGCTTCGTGCGCACGTGCGACGCCTTCAACATCCCGCTGCTGACGTTCGTCGACGTTCCCGGCTTCCTGCCCGGCACGAGCCAGGAGTGGGGCGGGATCATTCGCCACGGCGCCAAGCTCCTTTACGCGTTCACCGAGGCGACGGTCCCGAAGCTCACGGTGATCACGCGCAAGGCCTACGGCGGCGCCTACGACGTGATGGCGTCAAAGCACATGCTGGCGGACTTCAACTTCGCGTGGCCGACGGCCGAGGTCGCGGTGATGGGGCCTGAGGGCGCGGTCAACATCATCTACCGGCGCGACATCGCCTCGAGCCCGACGCCCGAGGAGCGGCGCAAGAAGCTGATGGAGGACTACAAGGCGCGCTTTGCAAATCCCTATACGGCCGCCGAACGCGGCTACATAGACGATGTCCTGATCCCCCACGAAACCCGCCCGCGCCTGATCGCCGCGCTGCAGACGCTCCAGACCAAGCGCGAACCGGGACCGCAGCGAAAGCACGGCAACATCCCCCTCTGATCGGCGCCCAGCGCAAGGCCGCACGCCAGACTCCATCAGGTGCCCGCGTCAACCACCCCCCGACTCGCAATCGCAGGCTCGGCCTCACCAGCGCAGGCTGCGGCGATCGCGGCCGCGATCGCCTCCTTCACGCACGACACCGCGAGCCCTGGCCCCGGCGCAGAGCAGGCAGGCTCGGGGCCATACGACGCCTGGACGCGCGCGGCGATGCTCGAAGGCGTGGCACGCGCCGGACAGGCCATCCAAGGCGGCGTTCCTGACCCTTGGATAAATACCTGAAAGCCGCTAGGCTTTAGTGCCAATAGTATTGTCGGCGCAAGCAGCACCGCAAGCGGCCCGGGCAGGACCCGGATCGGCAGGACCCGGATCAGGAGAACAGCATATGGAGCCAGCTTCGATGACCGCGCAGCGAGGCACGCTCGAGGACCCCGAGGTCCTCCAGAACGTCCCCGGGCACATCATCCCGATCCTGCAGCGCGAGTACGACGACTTCAAGACCGAGGCCACCAAGTTCCTGGGCGGCGAGATGCCCGAGGACGAGTTCATCAAGTTCCGCCTCAAGCAGGGCGTCTACGGCCAGCGCCAGCCGGACGTTCAGATGATCCGCACGAAGCTGCCGTTCGGCGGGATCACACCCGAGCAGATGGACAAGTTCGCCGACGTGATCGAAAAGTATGCGCCGCTGAACAAGGGCCACATCACGACCCGCCAGAACATCCAGATGCACCACATGCCGCTGGTCGACGCCGAGAAGGCGATCCGCGAGCTCGGCGAGGCGGGACTGTCCAGCCGCGAGGGCTGCGGTAACACGATGCGCAACGTGACGGGCGACCCCTGGGCCGGCGTGGCCAAGGACGAGCTGTTCGACCTCACGCCTTATGTCGGCGCGTACGTGCGCTACTTCGTGCGCCACCCGACCACGCAGGCGATGCCGCGCAAGGTCAAGACCTCGTTCGATGCCTCGCCCGCCGATCGCGCGATCTCCGAGATCCACGACGTCGCGTTTCGGGCGCGCGTGCGCGAGTCTGACGATCCCGCCCGCCCCGGCGAGGTGCGCGGCGTGCAGATGCTGGTCGGCGGCGGCACCTCGATCATGCCCCGCAAAGCCCAGGTGCTCTACGAGTTCCTCGAGCTCGACAACGGCGAGTACCTGAAGATCACCGAGGCGGTCATGCGGATCTTCGACCGTCAGGAGTGGCTGCGCGTGAACCGCGCACGCGCACGCATCAAGGTGTTCGTCGACAAGTACGGGATCGACGAGCTGCGCAGGCAGGTCGAGGAGGAACTGCAGGGCGACTGGGTCGCCGAACGCGACTTCTCGATCGGGGAGCGGCTGTTCGTCGACGACGAGCGCGAGTCCGCGCCCGCGCCGCCTCAGAGCTACGGCAGTCCCAACGGGGACCTGTCCGAGTTCGAGCGCTTCCGCTCCGCCAACGTGGCCGAGCAGAAGCAGCAGGGGTTTGTCACCGTCGAGGTCAAGATCACGCGCGGCGATCTGACGCCCGACCAGTTCAGGGCGTTGGCGCAGATCATGCGCAAGTACGCAGGCGGATACGCGCGGACGACCGTGCAGCAGAACCTCGTGTTGCGCTGGGTGCGCGAGGAGAGCGTGTACGACGTGTGGCGGGAGCTGTCGGAGCTGGGCTTCGGCGACACGGGCTCGCGCGAGATAAGCGACGTGGTGTCCTGCCCGGGGACAGACTCGTGCAAGCTCGGAATCACCAGCTCGATGGGCCTGAACCAGGCGGTGCAGGAGCGGGTCGAAGCGATGGACGTCACGGATCCGCTGACTCGCCAGATCCACGTCAAGATGAGCGGCTGCCCGAACGGCTGTGCCCAGCACCACATCGCCGACATCGGTTTCTACGGCGCGTCGATCAAAGTCGGCGAGCACACGATCCCGGCCTACATACCTCACGTCGGCGGCGTGTACGAAGGCGGCGAGGTCGCCTTCGGTCAGCGCTTGAAGCTACGCCTGCCGGCCAAGCGCGTGCCCGAGGCGATCGAGCGCTGGATTCGCCACTACGAGGCCAACCGCCACGAGGGCGAGGCCTGGGGCGCGTTCTGCGAGCGCGTCGGCACGGGCGAGCTCGAGGCACTGGTCAAGGAACTATCGATGCCTGTCGATTTCAGTCTGGAGACGATGAACCAGTTCATCGACTGGAACCGCAACGTGCCCTTTGAAGTGATTCGCGGCGAGGGAGAGTGCGCGGTCTAGGCGAGAGCCGCAGGTAACCGCGCAAGACAAACGCGACGAAAGCGACAGACATGAACCCGTTCCAGATCAACATTGCGTTACCAGAGGGCAACGTGGACACCGACGACCATGTGGCGCCGTCGGCGTTCGACCCCGCGCCGGGCCTCACGCACACGCTGCGCGAGGCGGCGCGTCACGGCGAAGGGACCGTGCTGCTGTGTTCGTTCCAGAAGGAGGAGTCCGTGTTGATCGACGAGCTCGTTCGGCTGGATCAGGGGACCGCGGGGCCGGTGCGGATCGTGACCATCGACACGGGTGTGCTGTTCGAGGAGACGTTGCAGACGTGGCGCGCGTTCGAGCAGCGCTTCGGGATCAAGGTCGAGGTGATCGACGCGAGCAACCCGGCCAACCCCTGGAGCGGGCCCGAGAACTGCTGCTCGGCCGCGAAGGTGGCGGCGTTGGAGTGTGCGCTGAGCGGCGCGCAGGCCTGGATCACCGGGATTCGCCGCGAGCAGGGACCGACACGAGCTGGAGCCCAGCTGGTCGAACGTGACGAGACACGGGGAATCTTGAAGTACAACCCGCTGGCTCACTGGACCGACAAGGACCTCTGGCGGCGCATCCACGAGCGCGAGCTGCCTTACCATCCGTTGCACGACCAGGGCTATGAGTCGATCGGCTGCGCACCTTGCACGCGGCCAGGTTCTGGCCGCGAAGGGCGCTGGGCCGGCACCGACAAGACCGAGTGCGGGATCCACGAGCACGCTTAGCCGCACGAGACCAACCGGCACGGATAAGCAACCAGCACGGACAGCGGCCATGAGCACGAGTAGCCACAGCGGTCACAGGAGCACGCGATGAGCGCCACGATGCGCCCCCAGCTGAGCCATGTGCGCGCGCTCGAGAGCGAGGCGATCTACGTGATGCGCGAGGTGGCGGCCGAATTCGAGCGTCCGGTGCTGCTGTTCAGTGGCGGCAAGGACTCGATCGTGCTGCTGCGTCTGGCCGAGAAGGCGTTTCGTCCGGCGCCGTTCCCGTTCCCGCTGATGCACGTCAACACGGGCCACAACTTCCCCGAGGTGATCGAGTTCCGCGACCGGCGCGTGGCCGACATGGGCGAGCGGCTGATCGTCGCGAGCGTCCAGGACTCGATCGACAAAGGTCGCGTCGTCGAGGAGACCGGGCCGCGTGCCTCGCGCAATCGCCTGCAGACCGTGACGCTGCTGGACGCGATCGCCGAGCACGAGTTTGACGCCGCCTTCGGCGGCGCCCGCCGCGACGAGGAGCGCGCGCGCGCCAAGGAGCGCGTGTTCTCGTTCCGTGACCAGTTCGGGCAGTGGGACCCGAAGAGCCAGCGGCCAGAGCTGTGGAACCTGTACAACGGACGCATCCACAAGGGTGAGCACGTGCGCGTGTTCCCGCTCTCGAACTGGACCGAGCTGGACGTGTGGGAGTACATCGACCAAGAGCAGCTGGAGGTGCCCTCGATCTACTTCGCTCACGAGCGCCAGGTGTTCAAGCGCGACGGCATGCTTTATGCGTGGCGCGAGGACGTCGAGCTGCTCGACGGGGAGACGGTGTTCTCCGAGACGGTTCGCTATCGCACGGTCGGCGACATGAGCTGCACCGGCGGAGTGCGCTCCCAGGCTACGACGCTCGCGGAAGTGGTGACCGAGATCGCCGCCACGAGCCTGACCGAGCGCGGCGAGACCCGTGCGGACGACCGCGTGACCGAGGCTGCGATGGAGGACCGCAAGAAGGCGGGTTACTTCTGAGGGTCGGCTCGAGCCGGCATCCAGCCGGCTCCTTTGATTTGGACGGACGCCTTCCGGGCGTGCTTGACCGGGGCCTTCGGCCCCTCCGGGCCGCATCTTTTTGACTTGGTCGGCGACCTCCTGTCGCCTCAACCGGGACCTTCGGTCCCTTCCAGCTGGTCTCGGCGCTGAGCCGCCGCATCGCTAAGCTTGCGCGGCCCGTGTTCACAAAGGTCCTGGTTGCAAATCGTGGCGAGATCGCTGTGCGCATCATGCGCGCGCTGCACGAGCTGCGCGTGGGGGCGGTGGCGGTGTATTCGGAGCTCGATCGAAACGCCCCGCACGTGGAGCGCGCCGACGAGGCGTTCAACCTCGGCGACGGACCGGCCAGCGAGAACTACCTGAACGTCGAGAAGATCCTCGACGCGGCCGCGCGGGCAGGCGCCGAGGCGATCCATCCCGGGTATGGGTTTCTTGCGGAGAATGCGCCGTTCGCCGAGGCGTGCGAGCGGGCGGGCGTCGTGTTCATCGGGCCGCCTGCGAGCGCGATCGAAGCGATGGGGTCCAAGACCAGGGCACGCGAGCTGATGCAGGCGGCCGGCGTGCCGATCGTGCCCGGGACGACCGAGCCGGTGGCCACTGTCGCGGACGCCCTGAAGCTGGCCCGCGAGGAGATCGGGTTTCCGGTGGCGGTGAAGGCGGCCGGGGGCGGCGGCGGCAAGGGCTTTCGGGTGGCGCTGGCCGAGGACAAGCTGGAGGCCGCGTTCGAGGGCGCGAGTAGGGAGGGCGAGAAGTTCTTTTCAGACGGGACCGTCTATCTCGAGCGCTACCTGCCCGATCCGCGCCATGTGGAGGTTCAAGTTCTGGCGGACCGGCACGGCAACGTGATCCACCTCGGCGAGCGCGATTGCTCGATCCAGCGGCGCCACCAGAAGCTGATCGAGGAGAGTCCCGCACCCGAATGGATCGTCAGCCCGGAGCTGCGCGAGCGCATCGGCCAGATCGGCGTCGAGGCCGCGCGCGCGGTTGACTACGTGGGAGCCGGGACGATCGAGGGGCTGCTGGCCGGCGACGGCAGCCGGTCCGGCGGCAGCGGCGAGTACTACTTCCTCGAGATGAACACGCGCGTGCAGGTCGAGCACTGCGTGACCGAGATGACAACGGGCGTGGACATCGTCAAGGAGGGCATCAAAGCCGCCGCGGGCGAGCCGCTCGGCTACGCCCAGGCCGACGTGCAGTTGCGCGGGCACGCGATCGAGTGCCGCATCAACGCCGAGGACGCGTCCAAGAACTTCGCGCCCGCGCCCGGCAAGGTGGATTCGTACACCGAGCCTTCAGGCCCGGGCGTGCGCATGGATTCGGGGATTCGCGCGGGCATGGAAGTCTCGCCGATGTACGACCCGATGGTGGCGAAGCTGATCGTCTGGGACGCCGATCGCGCGCAGGCAACCGCCCGCATGCTGCGGGCGCTCGACGAACTGGAGCTCGGTGAGCTGAGGACGCTGATTCCGTTCCACAAGGCTCTCTTGCGGACCGGTCAATGGGCTCGTGGCGAGACCTGTAGAGACCTGATCGAGGATCGCAAGTGGCTGAAGACACTGGCATTCGCGCCGGCTGAGCCGAGAGTCGCACAGGCGGACGGCGCTGAGACGGAGGCGGCCGGCGAGAAGGTCGAGCGCACCTACGAGGTCGAGGTGTCCGGCCAGCGCTTTGACGTGCGCGTGCTCGGCGAGGCGCTCGCGGGTGCACCCGCGATGAACGGTGCCGCCGCTCTCGCGCGCAAGGCCCCTCGGCGCTCGCGGCGTGAGAGCTCGGGTGGCGGCGGGCCGGACACGATCACCTCGCCGCTGCAGGGCAACATGTGGAAGGTGCTCGTGAAGCAGGGCGACTCGGTCCAGGAGGGCCAGCTGCTGTGCATCATCGAGGCGATGAAGATGGAGAACGAGATCGTCGCCCACAAGGACGGCACGATCGCCACGCTGCCGATCACCGAGGGCGCGCCGATCGCCGCCGGCGACCCGATCGCCACGATCACGTCGGCGAACGGGTCCTGAACAGCCCGCTCGAATCTTCACGGACTGTCGTATATACCAAAGAGCACGCCGGCTGGAAAAATTAAGATCCTCCGAAGGACCTTCACACGTCCTTCACACAGGCTTCGCGGATCACGTGGGCAACGTTTTGCTCGTGCACCAGCCGCTGCGCCTGACCGCGTTGACCCGCCGGTAGCTGCGCGCGCTCACCCTGCTGGCTGAGCGCCTGCAGGTACTCGATGTCCTCGGCGAGGATCACCGAGGCGCGAGCGGCATCCAGCACCGGCCCGTGGCCCGGTACCACGTGCTCGCACGCCGCGAGCAGCCCGCGCAGGCGCTCGAGCGTGGCCAGGTACTCCGCCAGCGAGCCTCCGTCGCGCAGGTCAGGCAGCGTCACGGCCGACAGGTAGTCGCCCGCCACGAGTACGCCGGCCCAGGATGCGAGCACGGCCATGCCATCGCCGGTGTGACCGACGGCAGGGTGCAGCTCGAGCTCATGGTCGCCGAGCGCGCAGCGACCCGGGACGGGCAGCGGCTGCAGCGAGCCGAGCGCAAGGGGATGCTGACGCTCGATCAGGAGCTTTTCGTCGAAAGCCCGCAGCTCACGCTGGACAGCGCCGGGTGAGCTCTGTAGCCGCTCGAGAGTGCTCGGCGCAGAGCCCAGCGCCAGGCCAGGAAAGGCGAGGCGCCCAAGTAGGTGATCCCAGTCTCCGTGCGTTGCCAGTAGGGCCGCCGGCGCCGGGAACCGGGCCTGCTCTACGAGGGCCGGCAGCGCTTCCAGCTCGTCGGGCAGGATCGGCGAGTCGATCACGAACGTCTCGCCGGGCGCGCTTTCGGCACCCACCCCCCCACTCGCGGCGTCCCCACTCGCGGCCACTTCTCCACTCGCCGCGACCCCTCGACTCGCGGCGCCCTGCTCGCCCCCACCTCGCGCGGCTCCGTCAGCGGCGTTGCCGCCGCGAACGATCACGCAGTTGGCGCCTAGCACAGCACTGGTCGCGACCAGCACGTCGGCATGGAGCGCTACGGCGCGCACTCAGGGGGCGCCGAGCAGCTTGGCGGCCTCGCGCAGGTTGGGGACCTCGGCGGTGGGCTTGCGCTGAGAGGAGTCGAGCGTCTCTTTCGTGCGGTTGACCCAGATCACGGGGACGCGCAGTTTCACGCAGGGCACGACGTCGTGGTAGTGGCTGGCGGCCACATGGACCCAACCGCGCTTACCGCCCATACGCCGGGCGCACTCGGTGAAGTGCGCGGGATCAGGCTTGTACGAGCGGACCTGTTGGGCGGTTACGACGAGGTCGAAGTCGATCGGGATGTGCCGGCGAGTCTGGCCGAGCAGCTTGTCGTCGATGTTCGAGAGCAGGCCGAGCTTGTATTTCTTGGCGAGCTTGGCGAGCTGGGTGTTGGTCTCGCGAAACGGTTTCCATTTCTGCACGGAGTCGGGCAGAAAGCCGGAGCGCGAGGGCTCGAGGCGCCAGTTCATGCGCTCGGCGACCGCGATCGCGGTGCGCCGCAGGACCTCCGCGTAGAGCTCGTAGGAGCCGCCCTCGATCTCGCGGCTGACCTCGCGAAAGTTCGCCAGCAGCTCGGCGCGGTCGAGCTCGACGCCGTCGCGCGCGGCCTCTTTGGCGAACGCTTCGTAGACACCGGTATCCCGGTCGATCAGCGTTCCGTAGACATCGAATGTGACAAATGTAACGTTTTTGGGGATCGGCATCGACGGCGCATTATGCCCTGAGGGCCCACCGGAGCGCGCGCTGCCGCGGCGTGATGGCACGCGGCGAGACCGGTTTCGGCTAGAGTCTCGCGCCGCGATGGACCTACTCGAGTACCAGGGCAAGGAGCTTTTCGCCAGGCACGGGCTCGCGGAGTCCCCGGGCAGGGCGGCGAGAACCGTGGAGGAAGCGGTTGAGGCCGCCAACGAGGTCGGCTATCCGATCGTGGTCAAGGCACAGGTGCTGATCGGCGGGCGCGGGAAGGCGGGTGGCGTGAAGCTCGCCGACGACGAGGCCCAGGCGCGCGAGCACGCACAGAACATCCTCGGCATGGACATCCGCGGGCATACGGTCGGCACGCTGTGGATCGAGCACGCGAGTGACATCGCCAGCGAGTACTACGCGTCGGTGTTGCTCGACCGCTCGGCCAAGAAGCCGCTCGTGATCTTCAGCGTCGAGGGCGGGGTCGAGATCGAGCAGGTGGCCGAGAAGAGCCCGGAGAAGCTGATTCGCCGCCACCCTGACGCCTTGGACGGGCTGACGCGGGCCGAAGCGATCGAGATGGCAACCGAGGGGCACGCCGACGAGGACGTGGTCGAGGGCGTGGCCGACGCATTGGTGACCCTGTACGAGGTGTGGAGCCAGGAGGACGCGATGCTGGCCGAGATCAATCCGCTGATCGTCACGCCCGAGCGCGAGGTCAAGGCGCTCGATGCGAAGGTCACTCTGGACGACAATGCGCTGTTCCGCCACCCCGAGAACCAGGGGCTGTCGGACACCGAGAACCAGGACCCGATCGAACGCAAGGCCAAAGAAGAGGGCGTGCAGTATGTGGCGCTCGACGGCGACATCGGCATCCTCGGCAATGGCGCGGGCTTGGTGATGTTGACCCTCGATGTGGTGGCGCAGGCCGGCGGGCGGCCGGCGAACTTCCTCGATGCGGGCGGGGGCTCGGACGCCGCGAAGATCAAGCAGGCGGTGGAGCTGATCCTCTCCAACGAAGCGGTAAAGGCCGTTCTGTTCAACATCTTCGGAGGCATCACGCGCTGCGACGAAGTGGCGCGCGGGCTGATCGAGGCGTTCGCCGAGATCAAACCGACGGTGCCGTTCGTGGTGCGTCTCGACGGAACCAACGACCTCGAGGGCCGCCGGCTGCTGAGCGAGGCGGCGCTGCCGAACGTACACGCCGCCAAGACGATGAACGAGGCGGCCGAGATGGTTGTGGCCCTGGCGGCCGGTCGGGCCCCCGAGCCGGCAGAGGTGAGCAGCTGATGTCGCAGCGCACCCGACGTGGACATTCACGCGCGGCAGCCCACGCACGCACGCATGCGCGCGCATGCTCGCGCGCATGGGCTCAACGCGAGAACACATCGACACCGACCTGCTCCGGGACCGCTCGAGCCCACCACGGCGACCGTAAGTGTCGCGGCACGGGACGCACGCGCGCGCATGCGCGCGTGGGCTTCCTCCCGAAGGTCGCGTCGTTCGCAAAGGTTGCCCCATGAGCATCCTGGTGGGCAGCGACACGCGACTGGCAGTGGCCGGGATCACGGGCAAAGAGGGCGCCTTCCACGCGCTCAACAACAGGCGCTACGGCACGAACGTCGTCGGCGGCGTCACGCCCGGCAAGGGGGGCCAGGACGTGGAGGGGGTCCCCGTGTTCGACAGCTGGTACGAGGTAGTGCAGGAGACACAACCGAATACCGCGATGATCTTCGTCCCCCCGCGCTTCGCGGCGGCATCGATCCTCGAGGCGGCACAGGAGGGTGTCGAGCTCGTGGTGGCGATCACCGAGGGCATCCCCGCGCACGACGAGCTTCGCGTCTACAACACACTGCGTCGCGACTACCCCGGCACACGCCTGATCGGCCCGAACTGCCCAGGGATCCTCTCCCCCGGCAAGGCCAACGTCGGCATCATCCCCGCATCGTTCTTCAAGGAGGGGAATGTGGGTGTCGTCTCGCGCTCGGGCACCCTCACCTACCAGATCGGCAACGAGATCGCCCAGGCTGGGTTCGGTTGCAGCACGATCGTCGGGATCGGTGGCGATCCGGTGCCGGGCAGCTCGTTCGTCGACGTGCTCGAGCTGTTCCAGAGCGACGAGCAGACCGAGCTGATCGTGCTCTCGGGCGAGATCGGAGGCTCCGCGGAGGAGGAGGCGGCGCAATACATCACCGCCAGCATGAGCAAGCCCGTGATCGCGTATATCGCCGGATTCACGGCGCCGGAAGGCAAGCAGATGGGCCATGCGGGCGCGATCGTGTCGGGCTCGTCGGGCACGGCCCGCGCCAAGGCGGAGGCACTCGAAGCTCACGGTGTGCGCGTCGCGCGTACGCCCACCGAGGTGGCACGGTTGGCCGTCGAGGTGTTGCGCAGCGGGGCCTCGAGCCCAGCGGTGTGACGCCGTAGACGAGAACGTCCGTCGTGACCGGCGGACGTTGTCCGCGCAGCCCGATGCACGACGTCCCCGTGATGGGCCGCCAGCCGGCGCTTCCTAGCTCGCGTCCACGCATAGGCGCCGCGTCTGGCCCGCTACGCTTGGCTCATCGTGGACAACGAGATGGCACAGGCACTGGGTGAGCTGGAGCGCAAGCTCGGCGAGCTCGAGCGCGAGCTGGCGGCCGTTGGAACCGGCCGGGTGGTGGACGAGGCGGCCGAGGAGCCGGACCCGGTGACGGCTCAGAGGGAGAGCTCGGCGTATCTCAACTTTGCGTACGAACCGTCGCCGCCAGGGACGCAGGCAGCGACGTCGCCGCCGCAAGGCTCAGCGCCAGCAGAGCAGATCTCCGCAACGGCGTCGCACAGCGCGCCGCCGCCACCGCCAGGCTCAGCGCCGGCAGAGCAGATCTCCGCATCGGCCTCGCACAGCGCGCCGCCGCCACAGCCAGGCTTCCCGCCACCGCGGCAAGGCTTCCGACCCCCGGCGCAGACCTCCGCCTCGGCGCCGCACAGCTCCTCAACGCCGCAAGGCTTCCGGCCACCGCCGGACAGATTTCCGCCATCAGCGCGGACGCCCCCACCACGGCAGAATCCGCCGCTGCCACCGCCGCCGACACCGAACTCACGCCCGTCGCCCCGCACCGAGCCGCCGGCGGCGGCGCCTGCCGGCGCAAGCGCAGGGGCAGGAGCCGCCGTGGGCGCGCAGGAGCTGCTGCAGTTCCGCGAGCGCCTGGAGCAGAGCACGGCCGAACTGACGCGGGAATACGACCGCTTGCTCGGACGCATAAGCTTCGCGCCCGCGATGGCCACCTCCACGAGTCAACCGGTACAGACGATCTCGTTCGCACGCGGGGCGCCGTCGCTGGACATCGTCGACGTGAACGGGCTGAGCGACGCCGCCGCGCGGGCGTTGGAGAACGACCCAGCAGGCGCGACGGCGTACGGCACAGCCGTGGGCTACCCGAAGCTGAGAGCTTGGATCGCGGACAAGCACGGGGTCGAGCTGGAGAATGTGCTGGTCACGAACGGGTCGCTGCAGGCGGACGCCTTTCTGTTCGACCAGCTGCTGGGCCCCGGCGACGAGGTGGTGGTCGAGCGACCGACATACGACCGCACACTGCTGTCGTTGCGTAAACGCGGAACACTCGTGCACGCGGTCGAGCTGGAGCACGACGGCATCGATACCGACGCGCTGGCACGCCTTCTCGGAGGCGAATCCGGGGCGAGGCCGAAGCTGGCTCACGTGATCCCGAACTTCCAGAACCCCGCCGGGTACACGCTGTCGGCGAGCAAGCGCCAGGCGCTGCTGGGGTTGGCGGCCGAGTACGGGTTCGTCGTGTTCGAGGACGATCCGTACGTCGAGCTGCGGTTCACCGGCGAACCGCTGGCAACGATGGTCTCGATCGATCCCGAGCGCGTGGTGTATGCGTCGTCGTTCTCGAAGACGGTCTGTCCCGGGATCAGGGTCGGATACCTGGTCGGTCCCAGGGAGCTGATCGCGGGCGTGGCGGAGCTCGCGACCAACACTTACATCTCGCCGAACATGGTGTCCCAGGCGATCGTGTACGAGTTCTGTGCGTCGGGCGCGATCGAGCGATCGATCGAGACGGTCAAGCACGCGCTGGCGCAGCGCGCACGGACGCTCGCGGAATCCCTGCGCCGGGAGCTGCCGGAGGCCGAGTTCGTCCCACCCGAGGGCGGCTACTTCATGTGGGTGACGCTGCCACAGGGCAGCGACGTGAGCGCACTGCACAGCGCCGCGAAAGACCGCGGCGTGGCGTTCGTGAAGGGCAGCGACTTCGTACTCGAGGGCGCCAGCAACACGTTGCGGCTGGCTTACTCCGGCGTGACGCCGGAGCAGATCGAGCAGGGTATCGAACGGCTGGCTGCCGCATACAGATCGCTCGCGGCCTGACGCGGCTCCTGTCGCGTTCGAGAGCGAAGCCGGCATCGACGGCGTAGCTGCTGCCAGGAGGCAGGCCCAGCGCCGGCTGCCGGGCGCTCAGCGGCCGTACTTCTGGCCTAGGACCAGCTGCTCGGGCAGGGCGGTGCGCGGCGGCGGTGAGGGATCGGCGATCACCGAGACGGTCTCGGCCACGGACGGCGTGACGGCGCAGCGGCGTCCATCGGCTGTCTCGAGCACGACCTCGGCGTCGTCACGCGACGCGAGGGTGCCGTCCAGGCCCGGCTCGAGGCCTGAGGCCTTGAGGTACTGCAGGAGATCCTCGGCCTCGTTCTCGAAGCGCAGCACGCGCACCGAGGCACCGACGGCGACGTCGGCCAGCGGAACTCCCGCGAGGCGCTCGCCCGCCACGATCGGATGGCCGTGAGGGCACGTCTTGGCGTCGCCGATCGCGGCGAGCATGCGCTGCTCGAGCACCGGCGACATCGCGTGCTCGAGCCGCTCGGCCTCCTCGTGGACCTCGTCCCAGGGGACGCCGAGGATGTCGGTCAGAAAGCGCTCGATCAGGCGGTGGCGACGGACGATCTCTTCTGCGTGGCCGGCGCCATCGGCCGTGAACGAGATCACGCGGTCTTGGGCGCGTGTAATGTAGCCGTCGCGTTCGAGACGCCCGACCATCTCGTGAACGGTCGGCGCGGACAGCTGCATCGCGCGGGCGACGTTGGCGCCGGTCATCGGCAGGCCGGCCTCCTGCAGCCAGAACAGGATCTGCAGGTACTCCTCCTCAGCGACGGTGGCGGTGTCGCTGCTCATCGCTCGTTCGCCCTAGCGGCGATCAGATGTCCGCCGTCGTGTCGCCACAGGTCGCCGAAAGCGCTCATCTCCCGGTCATTTCGTCTGCGCTCATCGCTGTAGCTGATCATAGGTGCACTGGCTCGGCGGCTTGTCGTCGCGCCAGCGACGCAGCTTCGCGCCATGGCGGATGCGCCCGGCGGAGACGTGGTCGAAGTCGATCTCGACGACCAGCTCGGGCCGCAGGGCGACCCACTCGAGCTCGCGTCCCGAGGTCCAGCGGCTCGGATCGGCGCTGCCGCGCTCGCCCGTCTGGTAGGGGGCGAAGAAGCCGACGAGCCGGCGCTTCTCGGCGGCGCTGAGACCCGAGCAGTGCCCGACGACGCGCAGGTCAGGGCCGTCGTAGAGGCCGAGGATCAGCGCGCCAACGGTGTCCGGCTCCTTGCCCGGCCGCCAGCCGACGACGACGGCGTCGATCGTGCGGACGCGCTTGACCTTGAACATGCCTGTGCGCTTGCCCGGTGTGTAAGGAGCGGAGCGCAGCTTGGCGATCGCGCCCTCGGCCTCGGCGAGCCAGCGGCGCGCGCTGTCCGGGTCGCCGGCGGCGGGCATCAGCTCGATCGGGGCGGCGGCGAACGGGGCGGCGGCGAGCAGACGCTCGAGCGCGGCGCGGCGCTCGCCGAAAGGGGCGTCGAGCAGCGAGCGATCGTCCTGCGCGAGCAGATCGAAGGCCACATAGGTGGCCGGGATCTCGCGCGAGAGCAGCTCGATGCGCGAGGCGGCCGGATGGATGCGCTGTTGCAGCTGGTCGAAGCTCTCGCGCCCGCGGGAGTCGCGAATCACGATCTCGCCGTCGAGGATGTAGCGCGCAGGCGGAAAGACGAGCTCGGGGAAGTAGCGCGCCAGCGGCTTGGAGCCGCGCGACTGGAGATAGACGTCGTCACCGTCGACGAAGGCCAGGCAGCGAAAGCCGTCGAGCTTGATCTCGTAACAGAGATCGTCGCCGACCGGGAGCTCGCGGCGAGAGAGCGCGAGCGCGGGCGCGATCGGCGGCGCCAGCGGTAGCGCCATCAGCCCGCCTTGCGCCGGGCGCGGCTGGGCTGGACGCGCGCGGGCTCGGAGGGTTGCTTTCGAAAGTGCGGCGGCCAGGGGGCGTCGCCGAGCCCCTCGCGCTCGTCGCGGGCGGCGAGCTCGAGCAGCGAGTCCAGGCGGGCGGGGGCGTCGTCGATTGTGGCGGCAGGGTCGCCGCGCTGGCGCAGGCGCTCGGGCACGGTGTCGAGGCGAAGCTCGCCGGGGTCGACGTCGGCGACCTCGTCCCACTCGAGCGGACACGAGACGCGGGCGTCGGGGACGGCGCGGACGGAATAGGCCGAGGCGATCGTGCGGTCGCGCGCGTTCTGGTTGTAGTCGATGAAGACGCCGGTGCGTTCCTCCTTCCACCAGCGGCTGGTGGCGCGACCGGGCATGCGGCGCTCGACCTCGCGCGCGAGCGCAAGCGCCGCGCGGCGGACCTCAGAGAAGCCCCACTCGGCGACGATGCGCACGTAGATGTGCATGCCGCGCGAGCCCGATGTCTTCGGATAGCCGCGCAGGGAGTGCTCGGCGAGCACCTCGCGGACCACGAGCGCGACGGCGCGGACCTCGCTGAATGGGACACCGGGCCCCGGGTCGAGGTTGACGCGCAGCTCGTCGGGGTGATCGAGGTCATCACGGCGGACGGGCCACGGGTTCCAGTCGATGACGCCGAGGTTGACGCCCCAGATCAGATGGGCGCCGTCGGTGACGACGAGCTCGCGGGCATGGCGTCCGCTGGCGAAGCTGACGGTCGCTGTCTGCAGCCACGCCGGAGCGCTCTGTGGGACGCGCTTCTGAAAGAACGGCTCGCCGGCGACTCCGTCGACCCAGCGCTTGAGCACTGTCGGACGCTCGCGCAGATGGCGCACGACTGCCTGTTCGCAGTCCAGGTAGTAGCGCACCAGGTCCAGCTTGGTAAGCCCGGGGTCCGGGAAGAAGAGCTTCGAGGGGTTGCTGACCGCGAGCTCGCGCCCGCACACCTCGATCTCGACGCGATCGGCTCGAGCGGCGTTCATTCCTGAAAGCATGCCCGATCGAGATCGGAGGTCCTGTGTCGTGGCGATGCGAATACCAGACACGCTGCTGATAGCGCCCGTTTCCTTTGGGCCCGGGCTGCCCGCCGAGCGAGTGGGTCGGGCGCTGGCGCGCGGGGTGAGAGCCGCCGGCGGGCCCGTACCGGACGTGTGTCCGCTCCAGGGGAAGCTGGCGGGTGTCGAGCTGACGAGCGCGCTGCTGGCAGCGGATTTCGACGCGCGCATGGGGCGCGCCCGCGCGGTGGTGGTGGCGGCGCGGAGCCTGAGACGCGAGACGCTGCGCGCGAGCGTGGCGTTCGAGATCGCCACGCGCGCGCGCCAGGCAGGGGTCCCGGCTTATGCGGTCGCGCGCGAGAACCGGCTGGACGAGTTCGACGGGCGCATGCTCGACCTCCAGCTGATCGTGGGGGCACGCGATGAGCCGACGCTGAGCGACGCCGGCCGCGAGCTGGCGCTAGTCGCCTGACCCAGGCGCCAATGCGAGCGCGACGTCGTAGACGAGGCGCGTGGTGTCGGCGACGGTGGCGTAGTCGAGGTTGGCGGGGATGTCGCTGGGCAGGTGATAGTTGGCGGGGGCGCGCCAGTCGGTCATCGAGACGAGCGTGGCGATCGGATAGCCGGCGCGGCTCGGGATGACGCTGTCGGTCGAGGCGCGGGCGCGGTAGCCGCGGTGCAGCGGGATGGCAAGCGACGCGGCGCGCTCGGCGACGAGGTCACGCAGCCAGGGGCCGCGATACTCCTCCATCCGGATTGGGCCCTCGGCCTCCAGCATGACGAGGTGCGGTGAGCCGACGGCGTCGAGGTTGATGAAGCGCGTGGAGGCGGGATCGAGCTCGTGGCGATGGCGGCGGATGAACGCGCGGATGCCGTCCTGGAGCGTCTCCTCGGCGCCGCAGGAGACGAGCAGGACCCGCAAGCCGCGGATCGGGCGCTCGTGGAGGAGCTCGGCCAGGGCCACCAGGCAGGCGACGCCCGACAGGTTGTCGTTGGCGCCCTGCACTGTTTCGCTGCGCCACATATCGGCGACGAGCGCGGTGCCGACCAGGCCGAGGACCAGGCCGACGCGCGGTCCGAAACTTGTGGGACGCTCAGCCCTGCGGCGCGCGCGCGTCGCGCCTGCAGCCCTCCCGCACGCGCCCGGGCCGTGCGCACGCCGCAGGCGTCGGCCCAGGTCCAGCCGACGTATGCCGGGCGGGGGGGCGCCGATCAACGTTGCGAGCGGTCCGGCGAGGCCGAACCACCATTGAGGTAGCGGGGTCTTGATCGATTCGATCAGGTGCGGGGCGCGTTCGTAGACCTTGCGCTGGAGCGTCTGGTCGAAGACGATGCCCGTCTGCGGGGCGTCGTGATGGGCGAGCACGACGATCGTGATCGGCGCGCGGGCGTCGCCTGCGCGCGCCACCAGATTCACCGTCGTGCGCCGCCGGCGGGCCAGGCGGCGCACGAGTCGTGGTCCGTTGTCGGCCTCGTCGACGATGCCGGCCAGCGTCGCGGCCGCGAGCAGCCGGCCGAAGGCGCGGTGGCGGCGCAGGCTGAACACGGCCGCGAGCACGCCGGCCAGTCCGAGCCCGGTGGCGGTCGGCGGGAAGGTCCCCCACGAGGGCTCGTCCTCGAGCTCGGCCTCGACGCCCGGGACAGCGCGCAGGCGTGCGGCCAGCCACTCGGCCGCGGCGCGCTCTCCGGGCGAGCAAGGGGTGCGCTCGATCGGGGCGAGCGTCTCGACGACGTCGTGCAACGTCTGCTCGATGCCGGCGGTCCGGGCGGCGGTCGCTTGGTCGCTCATGGAAGACACCGTCCCGTACGGGCGGGCGGGAAACGAGGGGTCAACGTGGGCATCGACGCGGGCTCACGTGACGCAGGCGTATGCCCGGAAGCGATGTCCGGTGTCGGGCGGCGCATGCCAGAAGCGATGTCTAGTGTCGGGCGGCGCATGCCGGGAGCGATGCCCAGTGTCGGGCGGCGTATACAAGAAGCGATGTCCGGGCTCGAGCAGATCTCACAAAAAGCATTGTCCCTCACCGCGGTAGGTCGGGAGCTCCTCCACGATGCGGTCGCCGGCGAGCAGGTGGAGCGTGTTGAAGTGCTCGCACAGCTCGCCGGCCTTGGCGTGGCGAAACCAGACGCGGTCGCCAACGCGCAGGCGGGCGGCGGTGGTCCCGAGCAGCGGCGTCTGGACCTCGCCGGCTCCCTCCTGGCGGTCCAGGCGCAGGCCGGCGGGCAGGTGGGGCCGGGGCAGACGATCGGCTCCGGCGGGCCCCGATGCGATGTAGCCGCCGCCGAGCACGGTGGCGACGTCGGGACCGGGCCGCCGGACGACCGGCAGCGCGAACAGGGCCGCCGGGCGGGGCCGAAACGCGCGGTAGGCGTCGAACAGGGTGGGGCCGTAGAGCCCGGAACCGGCGGTGGCCTCAGTGACGGTGGGCTCGCGCGCGGTGAGCTGCAGGCTTCCGGTGCCGCCGGCGTTGATGATCTGAAGCGAGGCGAGGGTGCTGACGGCGGCAGCCGCCTCGGCTCGACGGGCAGCAAGCTCGCGCGCCGACAGCGCCTGGATCGCACGAAGCGCGAGCGCACGGGCGGGACGGCCGGGAGGGGCGTCGCCGAGGCCGGCGGTCTGGGCCTCGTAGGCCATGATCCCGGCGAGCGCGAGCCCGTCGCGCGCCAGGATCGCCCGCGCGAGCGCGAGTGCCTGCGCAGGCGTGTGCACGGGCGAGCGCTTGACGCCGATGCGTATGCGCCCGCCGAGCAGGTGCAGGCCGGCGTCGAGGTCGATGCAGACGCGGATCGGCGCCTGGGCGCCCACGCGCGCGCGTGCGGCCTCGATCTGGTCGAGCTGGGCGACGGCATCGACCATGACCGTGACGCGCGCCTGCGGGCGCTCGGCCGAGAGCCGGGCGAGCTCGTCCAGGGCACGGCGATCGGCGGTCGGGTAGGCGACGAGCAGATCCTCGAAGCCACGATCGGCGAGCCACAGCGCCTCGGGCAGCGTGTAGGCGAGCGTGCCGCTGAAGCCGGGACGGGCGAGCACCCGCTGCTGCAGCCCGCGACAGCGCACCGACTTGCTGGCGAGCCGAATCGGCTTGGGGAAGGCACGGTGTTCGAGATCGGCCGCGTTGGCCCAGAAGGCGTCGAGGTCGACGAGCGCGAACGGCGGCTCGAGCTGGGCGGTTGCCTGTTCAAGGCGCGCCAGCGGATCAGACATCGCAGGTGTCGAACGCGCGATCGCCGTGTACGGGCCCGAGCACACGATCGGTGAAGTCGTTCGCGAAACGTCCGTGGGGATCGAGACGCCCGCGCACCGCCTGAAAGCGGTCCCACTCGGGATAGCGGGGGCGCAGCGTGGCCGCCGTTTGAAAGTGGCGCTTGCCCCAGTGAGGACGGCCGCCGAGCTCCCGCATGATCGCCTCGACGGCGCGGAAGTACGGCTCCCAGGCCATACCCTCGAACATGTGCACGGCCACGAAGCCGCTATCGCGGCCAAAGGCGGTACTCAGCAGCGCGTCGTCGGCCGCGACGGTGCGCACCTCGATCGGGAACGGCACGTGAAAGCCGCGGGCGGGAACGAGCGCCATCACGCGGCGGACCGCCTCGGGCGTGGCGGCGCGCGGGAGCGCGTACTCCATCTCGGTGAAGCGGACGAGGCGCGGGCTGGCGAAGATGCGATCGGAGCGATCGACGCGCGCGCCCGAGCCGGCGAGACGCGTCACGATCCGATTGATCTGCGGGATGGCAATCGGGAAGCGGCGGCCAATCAGGCAGGCGAGCGCGAAGGCGTGGTTCGTGAGCAGGATGTCGTCGGCGTAGGCCGAGATCCGGCCGCGCGGCCGGGGTGGTGTGTCGACGCGGTTGTTGGTGCGGGTCAGCGCAACCTCAGCGTGGGGAAACACGAACAGCTCGAAGTGGTCGTTGCCGAGCGCGAGCTCCTCGAAGCGCGCGAGCGTTTCCTCGAGCGGCCGCGGCTGATCAACGCCGCCCAGCGTGAAGGCGGGGATGCAGCGCAGGGTTACCTCGGCGATCACGCCGAGCGCACCGAGCGAGACGCGGGCGGCGCGAAAGATGTCGGCGTCGAGCTGCTCGGAGCAGTGCAGGGTGCTGCCATCGGCGAGGACGAGCGTCAGCTCGGCGACCTGAGCCGAGATGTTGCGCAGGCGCGCGCCGGTTCCATGCGTGGCGGTGGAAATGGCGCCGGAGATCGTCTGAGCGTCGACGTCGCCGAGGTTCTCCATCGCGAGCCCGTGGCGAGCGAGCAGACCGTTGAGCTCGCGGATCGTGATGCCGGCCTGGACGCGCACGAGGCCGGCGGAGTGATCGATGTCGAGGACGCGCTTGAAACGGTCCAAGCGCAGCTGCATGCCGTCGGTCAGGGCGATGTCGCTGAACGAGTGTCCCGACCCGGCGACACGGACCCGGTGCCCGCCCGCTGCGGCCCGTCTGATTGCGTCGCAGATGTCCGCAATCGAACCGGGCGTCTCGACGCCCGTGGGAACGCACACCTGGTCGCCCGCCCAGTTGCGCCAGCTCGCGCTGATACCCGTGTCGCCAGTAGGCTCGCCCATCAGATGACCGAGCCGGAGCCTACTCCGAGCCCGATCGCCCGAACATCACGCGCGCCGCGCCTGCCAACGCCCGGCCCCAGGCGCGCGAGCGTGATCGGCGCGGGCTCGTTCGGGACGGCGCTGGCGGTGCTGCTGACGCGGGCCGGGCTGCGCACGACGCTGCTGGCCCGCACGGCCGAGCAGGCCGAGCGGCTGCAGGCCAGCCGCGAGAACGGGACGTATCTGCCCGGCGTGGAGCTCCCACCGGAGCTGCGCATCGAACCGCTGCAGGCCGGGCTCGCGCGCGCAGACTTCGTGTTCCTCGCCGTGCCGTCCAACGGAATGGGCGAGGTGATCGCAGGTCTCGACTCGGCGGGCCTCGGCCGCCGCGCAGCCGTCGTGTCGGTCGCGAAGGGGTTGGTGCCCCCGCAGGGGTTGCCGCCCACGTCGGTGCTGATCAAGCGCTTCGGGGTTGAGCGCGTAGCCTGCCTCGGCGGGCCGGCGCACGCGCAGGAGATGGTGAGCGCCGGGGCGGCGCTGGTCGCCGCGTCACACTCAGAGGAGCTCGCGAGCACGCTGGCGCAGACGTTTACACGCGCGGGCGTGGTTTGCGAGCGCTCGAACGACCCGCTCGGCGTCGAGCTGGCAGGAGCCGCGAAGAACGCCGCGGCGCTCGCGGCGGGCGCGACCGAGGCGCAGGGCATGAACGCGGCGGGGGCCGCGGCGGGCCACATCTTCGCCGAGGTCTGGCGCCTGGCGGAGGGACTCGGCGGCCGTCCCGAGTCGCTGATCGGGCTCGCGGGCGCGGGCGACCTCGTAGCGACCGCGCTGGCGCGCGAAAGCCGCAACCGGCGCGCCGGCGAACTGCTGGCCGCGGGCGTTCCGGCCCAGGAGATCCCGGGACGGATCGGCCAGGCCGTCGAGGCGCTCGAGTCGGTGCCGCTGCTGGCCAGAGCGGTCGAGCAGGCCGGCGTGGACGCGCCGGTGACGGGAGCGCTTGCGAGGCTGATATCGGGCGAGCTGCCACTGGCCGAGTGGGTGGCGCTGGTGCGCACGACCGTCCCGCCACCGGCACGCTGGCGCAGGCGACCCCAGCCAGGTTTCTGGCGACGGGTGTGGCAACGGCTCAATGCACGATGAACGCGGCAATGCGACGACCACGTTCGATACGCTTGTCACCGAGGGCCTAAGCCTCAAGCGCGAGCAGCCTATCTGCCGATGGATCCTGAGACTGGCCCAGAATGCCTGAGGAGTTGCCGACAGCCACCAGCGAGGACACCGCAGACGAGGGCTGCGTGGTGGTCCACGGGCCACACCGCGACTACCGACTCTCGGACGCGGTCGCGTGGCGCGAAGGGACAACCTACGTCATCCGCAGCAGCGAGTTCGATCTGCTCGCTGAGGCCGAGGATTTCAGCGCGGCGCTCGACATGTTCATCTGCCGGCTGCTTGACTACACGGCGCTACTGCATGAACAAGTCGAAGCCAAACAGGCGACGCCCGATGAGAGCAGAGCATTTGCCGAGCTCGCGACACGGTTTTTTCCTCTCGTCCAAGCCATGCAGCAAGAACGGAATCGGACCCGACGCCAACGGCCTTCTGGGCGACGAGGATCGGGGTCAGGGCATTGGCGACACCGCGGGACTCCAGTAAGCGGCTCTCCGCGGCTGTCAAACGCCTGACAGGCGACGCTCCGAGAAAGGTCACTCATGGCGTGATGTATCGCGTCAAAGTGGACTCTGCGGACGGACACCCAGTCGCCGTCACGCTACAAGTAGACACGCACCGTAGGCAACCCAGTGTCGCCGCAATGAACGACATCGCCGACCGGCTCCGCCTGCCACGGGAGCGAGTGGATGACGTCCTCGCTGATTGGACTCCGGATGACTTGCGACGACATCTGGGCTCGCTCACAAAGAGCGAGCTGATGAGCAGGACTCGAGTATCGAGAAGCGAGTAGTCCGAGCGCCGCGGCTTCGGTGTCCATCTGAGCTGTTGAGCTCCCTTGAGCAAGCCGGGCAGTTCGTATATCAATGGTATATGCTCGAAGCGTTACGGGTAAGCCGCACCTTCCGAGTTGACGCCTTCCCTCCATGTGCTCCTCGCTTCCGGCCAGGCCCCGCTCGCTTGTAAATACCATTGATATCGAGATCCGGGAAAGGAACACAACACCCATGCCCCCTCCCAAAGCACCACAGCGACGCGCCCCAGAAGTTGACCCCAGCAAAGGCCTGTCGCTCGACCCGGATGAGTTCCTTGCCGCACAGGCGAGGCGCGAGAAGATCCTGCGCATGCAGGACCTGATCCGGCCCGGGCGCACTACCCCGATCGCGATTCGCTTCGATCAGTTCACGCTCACGCGCCTGAAGGCACTCGCGGCCCAGCGCAACACCGGCTACCAGACGCTGCTCAAGGAGTTCGTGATCGAGCGCCTGTACGAGGAGGAGAAGCGCGCAGGAATCATCGATAAGTAGTAGCGACCAGCTGACTCGCGACCAACCGACCCCTCGGTGCGGGGCACGAGGCCCCGCACCACCCCGTCGGGGCGGCCGCTTACCCGCGCGGACGCGGCCCAACCAATCAACCACCCATCAGCGTGCTCACTACCGCCTCATATACGCCCGCGCCGTAGGACGCCTGGGTGGCGCGCGCGTTCGGCTGCGCCGACAGGGGTCCGCCGATCGATGGATCGCGCGCGAGCGCGTTCGCGACCAGCCAGCACGTGCTGACGTGCTCGGCGCAGGCCAGATCCTCGCGGGAGTCGCCGATCGCGAAGGTCTCCTCGCGCTCGTAACCGCGCGCGCGGCTGTGAAACGCGACCGCCGCGGCCTTCGACGCGACCGCCGGCACGAGGTGGTATCCGCGCACGTGCGGGAGGTCCGCCAACGCCGGCGAGCGCCGGCTGACGACCCCGTTGTCGACCAGGCGCAGGTCCTCGTGGCCCTGCTCGACCAACAGCGCATCGACCTCGGCTACGTCCACAAGGCCGCGAAACAGGTGCGAGACTTCGCGCGCCACGTGCCACGGCTCGTGGTACTCGAGCCGCCCCTGGTAGCGATCGAGCAGCAGCTGTGGCGCTCCGGAGCGTTCGATCTGCTCGGCGATCGTCACCTCGCCCGGGACCAGGGCGCCCGTCAGCCAATGGTCCTCCCCGCCGAACTGTGCCCCTCCGTCGAGCACCACGCACGCCCCCGCCTCGAAGATGAACGAGTCCTGGCCGAGCAGTCGCGCGTCCTCGTGGACCTGCGCACGCCTGCGCCCCGACATCAGCACGACCTCGACGTTCGCGCGCAGGCACGCCTGCACCGCGCGCACGCCCTCGATCGACACGGCGCCCTCGCCGTCGTGCAGCAACGAGGCGCCCCGGCCTAGCAGGGTCCCATCGAGGTCCAGGTACAGACATCTGATGCTCATCGGGCCAATCTGCTCCCCGGATCAGACCCAGGCGCGTCCGAGCGCCGTCCTCGTAGCGCGGTGGTCCATCTTGGTGGTGAGGCGCCGTCTGCCCGGAACCTCACCGAAGGACCGGCTCCTCGACCAGCGTTAACCTGCCCTGTCATCGCAGCGCCGAGATATCGGCCAGCGCCGGGCGCTCGACGAGCGAGTTGACGAGCTCGGCGTCCGTCAGCCGGCCATCCTGGACGAGCCGGCGTGAGATCGTCGCGAGCACCGTCAGCGCCATCTTGCTCAGCGCCGTCAGCGACTGATGGCGGTTGCGATGCTCGTCCAGGTTGACCTGCGCCATGCCGTCCAGGCCGACGGCCCGCCAGGCATCGATCAGCATCCCGATCTCGACCCCGTAGCCGGTCGCAAACGGGAGCCGTTCGAGCAGGTCGCGTCGTGCGGCGACCTCGCCCGCGAGCGGCTGTCGCACGCCGGCCAGCTCCGGATAGAACAGCTCGAGCGCCGGTCGCGCGAGCAGATGGTTCACCCGCCCGCCGCCCTCCGCCAGCGAGACGCCCGCCTGCTCGAACGGCCGGCGATAGAAGGCCTTCACGAACGCGATCGCCTCCGGCTCACACAGCAGCGGGCCGAGCAGGCCGGTGACATAGTGGGCCTGGAAGTCGTTCGTGTCGGCGTCCAGGAAGCAGATCAGCTCGCCGCCCAGCAGCGGCAGCGCGCGCCACATCGCATCGCCCTTGCCGAGTACCGCTCCGAACGCCGGCACCAGCTCGGCCTCTTGGCGGACGACCGCGCCGGCCCGCTCGGCGACCGCGGCCGTGCCATCAGCCGAGGCAGCATCCACCACCACGATCTCGTCGATCGCGCCCTGCTCGCGCAGCTCGGCGAGCGTCTTCACGATCGCGCCGACCGTCTCGCCGCATTCGCGCGCGGGCAGGCACACGGACACCGTCAGGTCTTGCTCCGTGCGGGCCGCGGCGATCGCAGTGGCTGAGTAACGCGAATGGTGGAAGCTGCGCACTTGCAGCCATCGCTCTGCGGCAGGCGCCGGGGACACGGCTCTACTATCGCAAGCCATGGCGGTAACGCGGATGTCTCGATAGCCCAGATGCCGACGAGAGGCTCCGCACAGACATCCGCGGCGGAGCGCGCACGTACGCGCACGCGCGCGCGGTCCGGCGGAAAAGAGCGCAAGCTCGAGCCGTGGAGCACGCTGCTCGACGAGGGAAGCGCCGACGGGCGGCTCGTGCGCGAGGCGCGCGAGGGACCGCGCGAGCCGCAGCTCACCGATCTGCCCGACGAGCTTCATCCGGAGGTGCTCGCCGCACTGCGACGCGCCGGCATCGAGCGCCTGTATGGCCACCAGGAGCGGGCGCTGCAAGCGGCCTCGCGCGGACCGACGATCGTCACCACCGGCACCGCCTCGGGCAAGTCGTTGTGCTTTCAGCTGCCGACGCTCCAGATCCTCTGCCAGGACCCCCGCGCCCGCGCCCTCTACCTGTACCCCACCAAGGCGCTCGCCCAGGACCAGGCGCGCGCGCTGGGCAGGTTCGGGCTGCCCAAGCGGCTGCGCCCGGCGATCTACGACGGCGACACCCCGCGTGCCGCGCGCGCCGACATCCGCCGCAACGCCAACGTCGTGCTCACGAACCCCGACATGCTGCACGTCGGCATCCTGCCCAACCACGCGGCCTGGGCGGAGCTGTTCGCCAACCTCGCGGTGGTCGCGATCGACGAGGCGCACGTCTACCGCGGCGTGTTCGGCTCGCACGTGGCTTGCGTGCTGCGCCGGCTGCGCCGGATCGCGGCCGCCTACGGGACCGGGCCGCGGCTGCTGTTGACATCCGCGACGATCGCCAATCCGGGCGAGCTCGCCGAGCGACTGACCGGGCTGGAGGACTTCGCCTTGATCGACGACGACGACTCGCCTGCGCCGGGGCGGCGGATTGCGATGTGGAACCCGCCGCTCACCGACGAGGCGCTCGGGACGCGGCGCTCGGCGCTGGTCGAGGCCGCCGAGCTGCTGGCACGTTTGTTGTGCGCCGGGGCGCGCTCGATCTGCTTCATGAAGTCGCGCAAGGGCGTGGAGCTGCTCAGCAGGTTGGTGGCGCAGGAGCTGGCCGCGGGCGAGCATCCCGAGCTCAGCGAGCTGGTGGCGCCCTACCGCGCCGGCTACACCGCGCAGCAGCGCCGCGAGCTCGAGCGCCGCCTCACTAGCGGAGAGCTGCGCGCGGTGATCGCGACCGACGCGCTCGAGCTCGGCATCGACATCGGCGAGCTCGACGCGGCCCTCGTCGTGACCTTCCCCGGCACGGTGGCGTCGCTGCGCCAGATGTGGGGTCGCGCCGGCCGGCGCGGGCGCGGACTGGCGCTCTATGTCGCCGGCGAAGACGCGCTCGACCAGTTCTTTTGCGGCCATCCCGACGAGTTCCTGGACCGCCCCGTCGAGGCGGCGATTCTCGACCACGAGAGCCCGCTGATCTTTCGCGCCCACCTGCTCTGCGCCGCCCACGAGGGTCCGCTCGAGCAGGGCGACGAAGAGTTCTTCGGCCCCCGCCTGCTGGCCTACGCCGAGCAGCTGCTCGGCGCCGGGCTACTGCGCAGGCGCACACCCCGCGCCACTCGCGGCGACACGGCCGTGCGCGTCAGCGGCGACACCTTCGTGCCGCGCCGCGCCGACCGCTATCCCGCCGCGGAAGTCTCGTTGCGCTCGGCCGGGTCCGAGCGGTTCGCGATCGTGGACGTCGCCAGCGGCGAGCTGCTCGGCGACACGGAGGCCGCGCGCGCCCACGCAACCGTGCACGACGGCGCCGTCTACCTGCACCAGGGGCGCTCGTATGAGGTGCGCGAGCTGGACCTCAGCCACCGGCGCGCGCTCGTGGCTCCGTTCGACGGCGACTGGTACACGCAGCCCAAGCGCGAGACCGAAACCACAATCGAGCGCCTGCTCGACCGCCGCGAGATACTCGGCGTGACGCTCAGCTTCGGCAACGTCTCGGTCACCGAGACCGTGCTCGCCTACCAGCGCAAGCGCCTGGCCGACCACAGCGCGATCGACCTCGTCGGCCTGGACCTACCCGAAACGAGCTTCGCCACGCAGGCGCTGTGGTATGAGCTCGACAGCGCCGAGCTCGCCGATACGATCCCGCTCGAGTCGCTGCTGGGTGCGCTGCACGCCACCGAGCACACGCAGATCGCGGTGCTGCCCCTGCTGGCGATGTGCGACCGCTGGGACATCGGCGGTCTGTCCACCAACCTGCACCCCCAGACCGGCCAGCCGACGATCTTCATCTACGACGGACACCCCGGAGGCATCGGCATCACCCGCATGGCGTTCGCGCGCTTCGACGAGCTCTGCCGCGACGCCCTCGCGCTGATCCGCGGCTGCGGTTGCGCCGAGGGCTGCCCATCGTGCGTGCAGTCACCGAAGTGCGGCAACCTCAACGAACCGCTGTCCAAGGCCGGCGCTCGGCTGCTGCTCGAGCGTATGCTGACGCCGCACCGATCGCCCTCCGCGGCTGTTCAGGAACGATGAACCGCCAAGCAGCGCCGCGCCGTGACCACCATGCTCGTCCTCGAAATCAGATCGACGCCATCGTCCTTCGCGCATCCCGCCTGACGCGATGATCCGCCCGTTCCGATACCTGCTGCCGGCGCTGTTCGCCGCCTGCGCGCTGGGCGCGAGCGCCAGCCAGGCGCAGGCGCCCTCGAGCTCGTCGCTGCCGGGCGAAGGGCCGAGCGGACGCGCCGAGCTCACGACCTGGACGATGCGCCAGGATCCCGCCAACCACGGCCTCTCGTCAGGCTGGCAGAAGGGGGGCTTCGCCGGCAAGAGCGTGAGCGTTCCCAACGTGATCGATCCGCTGCTCTACTCCGGCCGGGTCGCGGTGTCCAACTACGAAGGCTCCATCGCCTGGTACCGCACGACGTTCAACGCCCCCGCCGCCGGCACGTACGCGCTCACGTTCGAGTCGGCCAACTGGCAGGCGACCGTGTGGGTCAACGGCCACGAACTGGGATCCCACAAGGGCTCGTACCTGCCGTTCGAACTGCGCGCCACACTGGCGGCGGGCGCACACACACTCGTGGTGCGCGTCAACTGGCAGAATCCCGACGGGCAGGAGAAGCTCGGCTTTCACCGCACCTGGTTCAACTGGGGCGGGATCGACGGCGAGGTCAACGTGCGTCCGATCGGCGAAAGCGAGCTGCAGAATCCGTCGATCCAGACGACCCTGCCGGCGGGTGCGGTCACGACGGCCGCCAGCGCGACCGTAACGGTCGGCGTGGAAGTGCGCAACGACGGCGCCTCCGGGCACCCGATCGACCCCGAAGGGACGCTCGCGCACGGGAGCCAGTCGATCGCGCTGCACTTCCCCGAACAGCGCTTGCCCCACGGCCAGACCGCGACCGTGAGCACGACCGTCACCGTCCCCGAACCGGCCCTGTGGTCCCCCGCCAGCCCCAACCTCTACCAGCTCACCCTCGACAACGGTTCGGAAGCCGGCTACTCGGCGCGCGTGGGGCTTCGCCAGATCAGCTGGCACGGCGGGCGCGTCTACCTCAACGGCGCGCGCCTCGTGCTGCACGGCGCGACCGTCCAGGAGGACGCCCAGGGCCGCGGCGACGCGCTCACACCGGCGGACGAGAACACGATCGTCAGCGAGCTGAAGGCGATCGGCGCGAACGCGGTGCGCACCCAGCATCCGCTGTACCCAGGTCTGCTGGAACGGTTCGACGCCGCCGGGATCCTCGTGTGGCAGGGCATCGGTCCCGTCGAAGGCGCCGGCAACTGGTACTCGACCACACCGGCACTGACCGCCGCCGCCGAGAACCAAGCGCGCACCGCTGCGATCGCCGAGCAGTTGCACCCGTCGATCTTCGCTTGGAATCTCGTCAACGAGATGGCGGGCAACGGTCGCGACGGCGCCGAGGACACGTACATCGAAACTATGGCGCGCTGGCTGCACGCCCACGACCCGGGGCGCATGGTGGCGGTCGATGTCTGGGGAGATCACCCACCTACTCACCCGGGCACGGTCTACCGCGAAGTCAACGCCGTCGCCGAGACCGACTACTCGGGCTGGTATGACCATCCGCACAACTCGCCCGCCGGGGTGAGCGCCGAAATCTCCAAGCGCCTCGCGGCGATGCAGCGCACCTTTGCCGGCAAGGTGCTGGTGGTGAGCGAGTTCGGGGCCGAATCGAACGGACTGAACCCGAGCTCGAGCCCGGGCGGATACGGGTATCAGGCGCAGCTGCTCGCGCGCCACATCCGCATCTACTCGGCCGACCAGCAGCTGAGCGGCATGTTCGTCTACCTGTTGCGCGACTACCCGCTGAACCCGACCTTCTCGGGCGGGTCGATCCACGAGGTGCTGCCGCACATCAAGCTGATCGAGGGGCTCGACCAGAAGGGACTGTTCATGTACGACGGCGCCCCCAAGCCGGCCGTCAGCGCCGTGGCCCGCCTCTACAAGGCCCTGCCGCAGGTGTGATCGCGCGTGTGTGCGCGCACGCACGCGTGCGTTGGCTCGCATGACCTGGCCCGTGCGACCGGTGGCCAGTCCCGCCGCGGCAAGTCCGAGAGCGCGCGGCGCTGGCGCGATCGGGTGGCGCCAGCCGGATCAGCCGAGATTGCCGCGCGCGATCCGGCGCAGGTCGATCGTGCCGTCATACAGCTTGGCCTCGACGCCCTCCTCGATCGCGACCTCGCGCAGCGGGCGTCCGCTCGCGGTGGCCTTCTTGACGATCGCAGTCGCCCGATCGTAGCCGATCGCGCCGTTGAGAGCGGTGGCGACGGCCAGCGTCGCGCCGGCCGAGGCGTCGGTGCCCGCCCGGTTGACCTCGATACCGTCGACACACTTCTGCGCGAACACGCGCGAGCTGGAGCTGAGCAGCTGCAGCGATTGCAGCAGGTTGCGGGCGATCAGCGGGATCCGCACGTTCAGCTCGAACTGGCCCTGCATCCCCCCCACCGTGATCGCGGCGTCGTTGCCGATCACCTGTCCGGCGACCTGGAGCACGACCTCCGGGATCACGGGGTTGACCTTGCCAGGCATGATCGACGAACCCTTTTGCAGCTCGGGCAGCAGGATCTCGCCGATGCCGGCGCGCGGACCCGAGCCCATCAGCGCGATGTCGCCGGCGATCTTCGTCAGCGAGACGGCCAGCACCTTCAGCGCGCCGGACAGCTCGACAAGCGCGTCGCGGTTGGCCTGCGCCTCGAACGGATCGGCCGGCGGCGCGATCTGGCGCAGCCCCGACTCTTTGCGCAGGCGCGCGCGGACCTTCTCGGCGAAGCGCTCGTGCGTGTTCAGGCCCGTGCCGGTGGCGGTGCCGCCGAGGGGGATCTGGCCGACGTGCACGAGCGCCGAGCGCACGCGCTCCTGGGCCAGCGCGATCTGGGCGGCATAGCCGGCAAACTCCTGACCGAGCGTGACCGGGACCGCGTCCATCAGATGGGTGCGCCCGGACTTGACGACGTTGCGAAAGCTTTTCGCCTTGCGCGCGAGCGAGCGCTCGAGCTCTTTGAGCGCCGGCAGCAGCTCGTTCTGCGCGGCGTCGAGGGCGGCGAGATGGACCGCGGAGGGGAACACGTCATTGGAGCTCTGCCCCATGTTGACGTGGTCGTTGGGGTGCGCTCCGTCGCCCGCGAGTGCGGCGATCACCTCGTTGGCGTTCATGTTCGTCGAGGTCCCCGAGCCCGTCTGGAAGACGTCGATCGGGAACTGTCGGTCGTGCAGGCCCTCGGCGACCTCGCGCGCCGCCTTCTCGATGCGCCGAGCCTTGGTGCGCGGCAGCAGCCCAAGTTCGGCGTTGACAGCCGCGGCCGCGCCCTTGATGCGCGCCAGCCAGTGCACCACCGCGACCGGCACGGTCTCGCCGGAGATCGGGAAGTTCTCGACGGCCTTGGCGGTCTCGCCGCCCCACAGCTGCTTCTCTGGCATTCACGTCTCCTTTTTTCGGGCGCAATCGCGGCCCAGCTCGCGCGAACCCTATCCCTATCGCCCGTCCGTTATCCGTATCGCCCGCCCGCCCGCGCGCCCGATCCGGTGCGACCCGTGCACCGGCCCGCTCCGCCGCGTCCCGTGCGACCAGCCCACGCGCGGGTGCGCCTGCCCACGCGCGCGTGCGGCGCCTACCCGCAGAACGCCGCAAGCTCGCGCGCGAGCCCGACCGGATCGTCGTAGGCCATCAGAAAGCCGGTGCTCGGCAGCACCCGCAGCTCGCCGTGCGGAAGCCGGCCCAGAGCGTCCTCCGCCGGGGCGATCGGGTGAAGAGGATCGTGATCGGCCCACAGCAGCAGTACCGGACGGTCGAGCCGGGGGTACAGGTCGAGCAGCTCGGTGCGGGCGCCGCGCGGCCAGCAACGCGCGCACTTGGCCCACGAGCGGGCGAGGCTGCGATTGCCCGGCGCGTCGGCGAAGGCGTGCCGCAGGAGATCGCGCGCGGCCGGGTTCGCGCGCACGGTCAGGCGATCGGCGCTGCCGGGGCGCGTAAACAGGGTGCGCGTTGCGCGCCCGACGACACGGTCGAGTCCGGGAACGGCGCCGGCCATGAAGCCGGCGCGCCAGGCCGCACGCACGAGCCGATGCTCCGGCTGGCCGTGCAGGCTGCTCGACATCAGCACGAGCCGGCGCGGTCGCAAGTGCCCGATCTGCACGGCGCGCAGCGCGATATCGGCCCCCATGCCATGCGCGCCGATCGCCGCGTTCGGCCCGAGCACGTCGGCGGCGAACCCGGCGATCACGCGCGCGTACCAGTCGATCGTGTACGGGTGGCGAGGATCGTCCTCCGAGTCGCCGTGCAGCGGAAGGTCGGGCAGCACCACGCGGTAGCGGCTGGCGAGCTGCTCGACCGATGGCTCCCACTCCCTGTGCGAGAGCAGCGCCGAGTGAAGCAGGGCGAGCGGCCGGCCGGTGCCGAGCTGGCGATAGGCCACGCGCGTGCCGTCCGAGTGGTGGTAGAGGCGCAGCTTCATCGCCCGATGATCCCAGGGTTCATAGTCGTGTCCGACGTTCGGTCGTGTCCGACTTGAGCTCACCGTCTCCGGCTCGGTTTGTTGGCGGGCAGATCCGACTCGTCGTCGCCCCCGACACTCCTCGCGCGCCTCGACTCCTCGGCCCGCCCCTGCTCGCGTCGCGCCAGACCCTCGCCGCGGCCCGCCAAATTCCTGCGCCTGCAATCAGCTTTCCGCGCTGCAGCCGCGGTTGCGACGGTTGCCGAAAAGCTGTCCAAACCTGACTATCTCTGGGATGACCGCGATCCGCACAAATGCCGCTGCGGCGATGCTGGGGGTGAGTCCCAATACCCTGCGCAGCTGGGAGCGACGATTCGGCTACCCCAGGCCCCAGCGCACCGAGGGCGGACACCGTCAGTTCGAGCTTGCGGAGATCGAGACGCTGCGCCAGGCGTTCACCGAGACGGGCGACGTCATCTCGGCGGTGTCGATCGCGCGCGAGCGTGGCGAGGGACCATCCTCGCCGATGCGGTTGCAGGCGGCCTTCAGCGAGTTTCGCGAGGACGTCGCGGACCGCGTGCTGGAAGAGAGCCTGGCGGTGCGCTCTGTCGAGCGCACCGTGGAGTCGGTGCTCCTGAGCGCGGTCGAGCTGCTCGAGCCGGGTTCGCCCGAGCGGGCTTTTGCTCGCCGTTACGCCGCCGGCTGGCTGGCAGCGGCCACGCGCGTCGCGCCATGCGCCTCGCGCGAGGAGGGCACGATGATCCTCGACGCGTCGGCACCGGCCGGTGCCGACGGGCTGTATGTGCAGGCGCTCGAGCTGTTCCTGCGCCGCCGCGGGCTGCGCGTGCTGACGCTGACGCTCGAGCTGCAGCCGGGACGCATCGGCGCGGCTCTGCGCGCGCTGCGTCCGGGCGCGCTGGTGCTTGCCGGCGCGGGCGCGGAGGCGACACCGCAACAGCTGAGCCGCCTGGTGTACGCCACGCGCCGCGCCGAGCCAGGGATCGCGATCTTCGACTACCGGCTCGCGCACGCAGAAGGAGCCGCATCCACGATCGCGCGCATCGGGCCCGGGGCGCTGGACGCGGCCGAGCAGCTGCGCGAGCGCCTGACAGGCGTCGTGCTGTCAGGTCCCGCCGCATCGGCCTCCTGAGACGAGCCGTCCCCGAGCGTCAACCTAGAATGGGCCGCCCATGTCGGACGGCCCTTCACGGCACCCGCTGATCCCCGCCCGCGCGGTCGACCCGGCGCGGGATCTGCCGGCGCTCGAGCTGGAGGTGCTGGAGCGCTGGCGCGAGCGCGACGTGTTCAAGGAGTCGCTGCGCGCGCGCGCAGGTGCGCCGCGCTGGGTCTTCTACGAGGGACCTCCGACGGCGAACGGACCGCCGGGCGCGCATCACGTGCTGGCCCGCGTGTTCAAGGACATCTATCCCCGCTTTCAGACGATGCGCGGCCGTCTGGTTGAGCGCAAGGGCGGCTGGGACTGTCACGGGCTGCCGGTTGAGATCGCCGTCGAACAGGAGCTCGGGTTCACCAGCAAGGCCGACATCGAGCGCTACGGGATCGCCAAGTTCAACGCCAAGTGCCGCGAGTCCGTATTCGCATATCTGCAGGAGTGGGATCGCCTGACCGAACGGATCGGCTTCTGGATCGACCTCGACGACGCCTATCGCACGCTCGATGAGTCCTACATCGAGTCGGTCTGGTGGGCGCTGGCGGAGATCGAGCAGCGCGGGCTGCTGTACGAGGGCCACAAGGTCGTGCCCTACTGCTACCGCTGCGGCACCGCGCTGTCCTCGCACGAGGTGGCGCTCGGATACCAGGACGTGGTCGACCGCTCGGTGTACGTGCGCTTGCCGTTGAGCTCCCCGAGGCCGCCGCTGAAAGAGGGCGATGAGCTGTTGATCTGGACGACGACGCCGTGGACGCTGCCGGGCAACGTCGCGGTCGCGGTCGGCCCCGAGATCGAGTACGTGAGGGCGCGGTCCGACGGAGCCACGTTGGTGCTGGCGGCGGCGCTGGTCGAGCGCGTGCTCGGAGAGCACGCGGAGATCCTCGAGCGCTTCCCCGGCTCACGCCTCGTCGGTGTCCACTACCAGGGCCCGATCTTCCCCGAGGGACCGTTCGGGCCCGTCGGGGCCGGCACCTTTCCGGTCGTAGCCGGCGAGTTCGTCACGACCGATGACGGCACCGGGCTGGTGCACATCGCGCCGGCGTTCGGCGAGGACGACTTCAACGTCGCGGCGGCGGCCCGCGCGGTCCCGTTCGAGCCAACCGATCCCAACTCTCTTTTCAACCCGGTCAGGCCCGACGGCACCTACGACGGGCGCGTGCGCAGCCACGACGGCGATTCGTACGAGGGCCGCCACGTCAAGGACCCGCAGCTGACGAGCGACCTGATCGAGGACCTGCGCGCGCGCGGGCTGCTGTTCGTCGAGCAGCCCTACGAGCACTCGTACCCGCACTGCTGGCGCTGCGGGACGCCGTTGATCTATTACGCGAAGAGCGCCTGGTACATCCGCACGACCAGAATGCGCGACCAGATGCTGGCGGCGAACGAGACGGTCACTTGGCATCCAGAGCACGTCAAGCACGGGCGCTTTGGCGACTGGCTGGCGAACAACGTCGACTGGGCGCTGTCGCGCGAGCGCTATTGGGGCACGCCGCTGCCGGTGTGGCGCTGCCCTGATGGGCACACGCACACGATCGGCTCGTTCGCGGAGCTCGATGAACGCTCAGGCGTCGCGCTCGATGACCACCACCGCCCGTTCGTCGACGAGCTGGAGTTCCCCTGTTCCGAGTGCGAGCGGCCGATGAGGCGCGTGAGCGAGGTGATCGACGTGTGGTTCGACTCGGGCTCGATGCCCTTTGCCCAGTACCACGATCCGTTCGAGAACCGCGAGACGTTCGCCGAGCAATTCCCCGCCGATTTCATCTGCGAGGCCCAGGATCAGACGCGCGGCTGGTTCTATTCGCTGCTAGCGATCTCGGTGCTGCTCGGGCGTGACGCGCCGTATCGCAACGTCGTCTGTCTCGGGCTGATTCTCGACGGCGAGGGCCAGAAGATGTCGAAGTCCAAGGGCAACGCGGTCGAGCCGTGGCAGGTGCTCGACGCCTATGGCGCGGATGCGTTTCGCTGGTACTTCTTCACTTCCAAACAGCCCTGGGACGGATATCGCTTCTCGGAGGAGGCGATCGCCAAGGGGGTGCGGCTGTTCCTCAAGCAGCTGTGGTCGACCTATTACTTCTACGTGCTGTACGCGCGCGCCGGCGCGGATGCGCTGACCGCCGGCGCGTCGGCCGTCGGGTCGCCGGACGGCCGCGCGGCCGAGTCCGACGAGGACCTCGATCGTTGGGCGCGATCGCGGACCGCGGCCACGGCCGCGGCGGTGGCCGAGCGGCTCGAGGCCTATGACGCGACGAGCGCCGGCAGGGCGATTGCTGAGCTCGTCGATGAGCTGTCCAACTGGTATGTGCGGCGCTCGCGCAGGCGCTTCTGGGACGGCGAGGCGAGCGCGTTCGCGACGCTGCGCGAGTGCCTGCTGACGGTGTCCAAGCTGCTCGCGCCGCTGTGTCCGTTCATCGCGGACGAGATCTACGACAACCTCGACGGCGCGCGGGCAAGCGTGCACCTGTGTGAGTTCCCGGCGGGCCCCGCGTTGGGTGAGCGAGACGTCGAGCTCGAGCAGGCGATGGCGCTCGCGCGCGAGACCGTGCGACTGGGTCTTGGGGCGCGCGGCAAGGCAAAGCGGAAGGTGCGCCAGCCGTTGCACGAGGCCGTCGTGGTCGCGGACGGGCACGAGCGGGCGGCGATCGAACGGCTCGCCGAGGTGGTGCGCGAGGAGCTTAACGTTCGCCGCGTTAGGTTCGTGGCAGCCGCGGAGGAGCTCGGACGGTACGAGCTCAAGGCCAACTACCGGACGTTGGGTCCGCTGTTCGGGCGTGACATGCCCCAAGTTGCCGAGGCGGTGGCGGCGCTCGACCCGGCGCGCGTGGCGGTCGCGCTTCGCGACGGCACGGGCGAGATCGGCATCTCTGTGGCTGGCCGCGAGCACACGCTGAGCGCGCAGGACGTCATCCTGACGATGAAGGCGCCGGAGGGCTATTCGGTCGAGCGCGAGGGCTCGCACGCGGTCGCGCTCGATCTGACGCTGGACGATGACCTGCGTCGCGAGGGCCGCGCGCGCGAGATCGTGCACGCGGTGCAGAATGCGCGTAAGCACGCGGGTCTACAGGTCGAGGATCGCATCGAGCTGTCGCTCGAGGGCGATCCGGAGCTGATCGAAGCGGCGGCGGCCCACCGCGACTATTTGACCGGCGAGACGCTGGCGCTGTCGCTCACCGACGGCGCGCCGGGTCAGTGCTTTCGCGAAGAAGCCCAGATCGAGGGCTTGAACCTGTCGATCGCGCTGAGAAGAGCCGAGACCAGCTGAGGCCGTCGCGCGCCGCCTGACCGGCCGCCTCAGGCAGCTAGCGCCGGCTCGAGCTCTTGCTCGAGCTTCTTCTTCGGGTAGGCCCCCACGACGGTCTTGATCGGGGAGCCGCTCTTGAACAGGATCATCGTCGGGATCGAGAGCACCTGATAACGGGCGGCCGTCTGCTGGTTGTCGTTGACGTTCAGCTTCACGATCCGTAGATCGGGACGCTCGCCGGCGATCTCCTCGAGGACGGGAGCGACCACGCGGCAAGGGCCGCACCACGGAGCCCAGAAGTCCACGAGCACCGGGCTCGAAGATTCGAGCACCTCGGCATCGAAGTTGTTGTCGGTGACTTCTACGAGGCCTGCCATGTCGTCTCCTTCAAAGATCGCGGTCTGTCTCTAGGGCCTGCGCGTGCTGATCCGATTGGCCGATCTCTCACGCGGACTTCGATCATCACTATACAAAATGAAGCAAGGTCTCCCGGTCACGTCGATCAGCCAGTGTCTCGACTGAGCGCGAGCCAGTAGCCTCCGATCGTGGCCCTGGCGCGCATCGAGATCCTCGAGGGTCGAACCATGGCTGACAAGCGCGCGATGGTCGATGCCGTGCGTGGTGCGCTCAGCGACGCGCTGCGGGCGCCCGAGGACGATCCACTCGTGCGCCTGGCGGAGTATCCCTCCGCGCAGTACGCGCTGCCCTATCCCGATCGTCACTCCGATCGCTTCGCGCTCGTCGAGATCACCATGTTCGCGGGCAGGTCGATGGAGGCCAAGCGTCGGCTGTATGAGGCGGTGGTTAGCCGCCTCGGCGCCGCCGGCGTTCCCGCCGATGACATTCTGATCGTGCTGCACGAGCCGCCCATGCACAACTGGGCCCTGGACGGCGGTACGCCTGCAGATCAAGCCGAGATCGGCTTCGAGGTCGAGATCTGAACAAACGAGCAGGGCAGCCTGAGCGGCTGCCGACGCTCTCCTCCAGGACTGGCGCGTGTGTGCCCGCAAACGGAGAAGCCGCCGGCGGCTGGGCGGCGACGCTCCTACTCCGCGACCCGCGCGCGCGCCCCCGCGACGGGACCCGGCGCAGGCGGCTGGCGGCCGAGGCGCAGGAGCGGTACCAGCCACATCGCCTCGGCGGCGATGCGCCAGGACATCTTGCTGGTTCCCCGTTGACGGTCCCGGAACACGATCGGCACCTCGACGACGCAAAAGCCGGCGCGCAGGGCGCGATAGGTGAGCTCGACCTGGAAGGCGTAGCCCTGAGAACGCACCGAGTCGAAGTGGATCGCTTCGAGGACCTCACGGCGAAAGCACTTGAACCCGCCGGTCAGGTCACGCACCTGCAGGCCCAATACGAGACGCGCGTAGGTCGAGCCGCCCTGTGAGATGAAGCGGCGCAACAGGCCCCAGTCGGCGGTGCCTCCGCCGGGGACGTAGCGCGAGCCGAGCGCGAGGTCGGCGCCTGCGCGCACAGCGTCGAGCAGGCGGGCGAGATCGCGGGGATCGTGCGAGAAGTCGGAGTCCATCTCGAAGACGAAGCCGGCATCGTGCTCGAGCGCGTAGCGGAAGCCTGCGAGATAGGCCGGACCGATGCCGTTCTTCTCGGTCCGGTGCAATACACGCACATTGTCGTCTTCGCCCGCCAGCCGGTCGGCGATCTGGCCGGTGCCGTCCGGCGACCCGTCGTTGACAATCAGGATGCGAAAGCCCTCAGGCGCGGTGTCGGCCAGCACATCGCCGGCGGCGGCGACAATCGCCTCGATGTTCTGCGCCTCGTTGTATGTCGGCAGAATCAGCCAGGGAACTCCGGACATCCGTCGGCGTACCCTAGAGCAGTGGACCTCTCGAACGGCGCGATCGCCGACGCGCTGGAAGAACTCGGCGATCTATACGAGCTCGACGGGGCGATCGTTCATCGCGTGTTGGCGTATAGGACCGCAGCGAGGGCGGTGCGCGAAGCACCGGTGTCGGTCGCGGCGCTCGCCCGCGAAGGGCGCGCCACCGAGCTGGCGGGCATCGGCAAGATCCTGCAGGAAAAGATCCAGGCGCTGATCGAGACCGGGACGATCCCGGCGGCGGAGAAGCTGCGCGCGAAGTTCCCACCGGGGCTGATCGCGATCATGCGCCTGCGCGGAATCGGCCCAAAGCGGGCGCGGCTGCTGCACTCCGAGCTGGGGATCGACTCGATCGAGGGCCTGCGCGAGGCAGCGCTGGCTCAGCGCGTGCGGAAGGTCAAGGGCCTCGGGCCGAAGTTCGAGGAAAACGCGCTGAGCGCGATCGAGCAGGCGGCCGCGGAGGGGGATCGCGGCCGGGCGCGGCTGCTGCTGCCGCAGGCGCTCGAGCTGGGCGAGACGCTCGCGCGCGAGCTCGAACAGGGCGGCGCCGGCACCGGGGCGACTGTGATGGTGGCGGGCTCGGCGCGCAGGCAGGCGGACAGCGTCAAGGACATCGATCTGGTCGCCGTCGCGCGCGGGCGCGCGTCGCTGGCGCGCAGCGTTTCCGAGCTGGCTGTGATCGAGCGGGTCAGCTCGGCGAGCGCCACCGGCGCGCGAGCGGTGACGCACGCCGGTGTTGTGGTTGACCTGCGCATCGCCGCACGCGCGCAGCTGGGAAACCTGTGGCAGCACTTCACGGGATCGGGCAGGCACAACGCGGCGCTGCGCGAGCAGGCGGTCCGCGACGGTCTGCACGTCTCAGAGCACGGGATCAGCAGCGATCACAGCGCCAAGGTCAAGGGCTGCACGACCGAGGCCGAGGTGTACGAGGCGCTCGGCTACGAGTACATCGAGCCTGAGCTGCGCGAGGACAGGGGCGAGCTGCAGGCGGCGCGGAGCGCGTCCGCCGGCGAGGGCTCCCGGCTGCCGCGGTTGATCGAGCTGGCAGACATCAGAGGCGATCTGCACTGCCACACGGTTGCCTCCGATGGACACAACACGATCGAGGAGATGGCGCTCGCTGCGCGCGAGCGCGGCTATGAATATCTCGCGATAACCGATCACTCGGCGACGCACGGCTTCGGCAACGACGTCTCGGCCGACGAGCTGCGCCGCCAGATCGAACGCGTCCGCCGGGCCGACGCGACGCTCGAGGGGATCAGGGTGCTGGCGGGCAGCGAGGTGAACGTCCTCCCCGACGGCGAGCTCGACTACGAGCACGAGCTGCTGCAAGAGCTCGACTGGGTGGTGGCGAGCGTGCACACCGCGTTCGGAATGGCAGAACAGGCGATGACCGAACGGGTGGTCGCGGCGGTCGAGCATCCGCTGGTGGACGCGATCGGACATCCAACAGGTCGGTTGATCGAGCGGCGCGAGCCTTACGCGATCGACCTCGGCGCGGTCTTCGAGGCGGCCGCGCGCGCGGGCACGCTGTTGGAGATCAACGGCAACCCTAGACGGCGCGACCTGTCCGACATACACGCCCGCAACGCCGTGCAGGCGGGCGTGGGCATCGTGATCGACTCGGATGCGCACCGCACCCAGACGCTCGCGAACATGCGCTGGGGGATCGCGACGGCCAGACGCGGGTGGCTCGAGAAGAAGGACGTGGCGAACACCCGGCCCTGGAATGAGCTGGAGCGCTCGCGGAAACGCAATCGCGCGCGTGCGCACGCACGCGCGGGCTGACCTCCACGAGTCGCGATCCGCCGGTTTCGGGCTTCGGGACTCGCTATCTGTCGGCCGCCGCCTGTGACTTCCTTTCGGCGGCCTGCGCCAGCAGCTGCGGGAGCAGCTCGTCGCGGACCAGGCGATCGATCGCGGCGCGAGTGAACGGCTCGAGCGCGCGCGCGGCCCGTTCGCAGTAGCCGGGCGCCGGCTGATCGAGCGCGACGCGCAGCGCGCCGGCGAGGTCGTCTGACACGAGCCGAGCATCGAGCGTGCGGGCAATCGGCAGCGCGACGTAGGGCCCGGGGGCCGGGGCGGTGACCAGCTGGCAGCCGTCGGCGAGCGCCTCGAGCTGAGCAATGCCGTAGTCCTCCCGGCGGGGGGCGCAGACGAATACGCGTGCGCGACGCAGCAGCGCACGGTACTCGGCGGGCGCCAGCAGGCCGGTGAGGTGTACGCCCTCGCTTGGCAGCGCGACACGCGCCGTGTCTAGCGCCCGGGCCGAGACCCCTGCAACCAGCAGCTCCTCGCCCGGACGGCGCGCGTTCGCCCAACCGCGGAGCACGCGATCGAGCCCCTTCTTCAGCGGATTGGCGGCGTATGTGATCGCCGCGATGTCGCGCTCGTCGGGGTCGCGCGACGGGCCGGAAGGCTCGACCGGCACGGGCAACACGAGCGAGACGCCGCGCGCGCGCGCGCGCGCATGCGTGGGCTCCTCGCCGAGCGTCCCCTGACGTTGCTCCTCGTCAAGCGCTCCCTGACCCTGCTCCTCGTCAAGCACTCCGTGAGTCTGCGCCTCGTCAAGCGCTCCCTGACTCTGCGGCAGCAGCAACGATGCCTGACCGAGACGCCGGCGCTCGAGCGGGCGCTGCCAGAGGCCGTGACGGCCGGGTCGGTTGGCGGCGCTGAGGGCGTCGAAACGGATCGCGCCGGGACGGGGCCAGAGCAGCGCCGCCGTGGTGGTCGAGTAGATGACGGCGCCGGGTTCGTGCTCGGCGAGGGCCGCGCTTGCGGCCCGGCGGGCCGCAAGCGCCCACGCGAGATCGGTGACGGCGAGCGTGCGCAGCCGCCTGCGCGGAGGCGTGGCGGATGCCAGCGCTACCGAGGCGCCTGCGCGACCTAGCGCGCCGGCAAGCTCAGCATCGACCGCCCGCAGCCCCCCGGTCGAGCCGAGCGAGACGACGAGGACGTTGACCACCGCTCAACCGAGGGCGCCGTTGGTGGCTTGAGGGCGCAGCGCCTTGAAGCCCGGCGTGCGGTCGAGCACGATCGGACGCAGCGGCGAGGTGCGACGCACGTAGAAGCAGACGCCGTCGCGTTCCTCGATCGCGGCGACGGCCGCATGCTGGCGACGCCAGGCGAGCGCCCAAATGATCGCGAACCCAGCGGCGATGCCGGGGATCTGGGGTGCCAGGAACGCCAGCGCCCCGGCGATCAGCGTGAACACGAGCAGCGGCCACAAGCGGTTGAGTAGGATCGCGCGCGGATGCTGCTCGGGCAGTGCGGTGCTCGTACGTGCGCTCGCGAGCAGACGGGCGATCGGCGGGCTGGTCTCATTGCGCCGGCCCAGGCGCACTCCGATCAGAGCCGAGAGAATCCACCAGCCGACGGCGATCTCGAGCAGGCGCCGCTCTGAGCCGACCCCGGGCGTCGCGGCTGCGAGCACGGTGACCGTCGCGAGCGCCGTGGCGGCACCGGCGCTGAGCATCACGGTCGTTTTCAGGAACTCGACGAAACGCACTTGGGAAGACCATACGATGCCAGCATGGCAACCCTCGACCCGTCCCCGCCAGAGCGGCAGCGCACAGTAGTGGAGTGTTCGCAGAGGAGCTCGGCCAGCGGGTGCTGGACCGGCCCACGCTTACAGCAGCGCCTCGAGCAGTTCGCGCACGCCGCCCGCTCCGTCGAGCAGCAGGTCGGCCTCGAGGGCCAGCTCGGGCGGGGTTTCGTCCGAGCCGACGGCGACACAGACGGCGCGGGCAAGCTCGCCCGTCTGGACGCGCTCGCGCAGACAGCGGAAGGCGTCGAGATCCGTGGTGTCGTCGCCGACGTAGACGGCGACTGAGACGGGCTGGCCGCGCAACAGCGCGGCCACGCCGAGTCCCTTGTCGAGCTCGACCGGGGGCCGTATCTCGAGCACCTTGCGACCCCAGTGCACGACTAGGCCCTCCTCCTGGGCCCGGCGGGCGATCTCCGCCACGGCAGCATGGGCGGCCTGCTCGTCGGGGGCGCCTCGCCAATGAAAGGCGGCAATCGCGTCCTTGTCCTCGTGGCGGATGCGCAGGCGCTGATGCTCCGGCGTGTAGGCGGCTGCGGCGAAGGCGCGCACGCGCGTGGCCCAGGCAGCGGTGTCGGGGTCGAGCTGGGGGCGCGTGGCGCCGGGCAGCAGCAGCTCGCTGCCGTGGTTGCCGACGTAGGCAATCGTGCCGATCGCGACGATCTGACGGGCGGTGCTGGCGCGACGACCGCTGACGCAGCCGACGACGCGGTAGCGGCGCGAGATCTCGATCAGCAGCATGCGCGTGGCCTCCGGGACGTGCGCGTCGGCGGCGTGGCGCACGATCGGCGCGAGCGTGCCGTCGATGTCGAGCAGGACCGCGGCGTGGCTCGGGTCGGAGCGGAGGGGCTCGAGCGCCTCCACGAGCGTCGCAGCGGGGGACACGGACACTAGTATGGCGCGCACCGTGGCCCGCGGGATCGTGTGCAAAGGATCTATCTTCACGCCCGCGCTCGCGACCGTGGCGCCCGGCGATGAGCCCGCGGCGCTTTCCGGTTGCCTACGCCCGGCGCCCTGCGGCGACGGCGCGTCGTCGGGATGAGCCCTGAGGGCACGGCCGGCGCGAGCTCTGCACGGTCGCTCAAGCTGATGGTGATCGGCACGCTGGCGGGCCTGTTTAGCGGCCTGTTCGGCGTCGGCGGCGGCAGCGTGATCGTGCCGCTGCTAGTGCTGTGGCTGGCTTACGGCGAGCGCGAGGCGACCGCGACGTCGCTGGCGGCGATCGTGTTCATCGCGGGCTTCGCGGCAGCCGTGCAGGCGCTATACGGCAACGTTGACGTCGGCTACGCGGCGCTGATTGCCGTGCCCGCCATCGCCGGTGTACTGCTTGGCACGCAGCTGCAGCAGCGTCTGCGTACACGTTCGATCGCCCTACTGTTCTCGGCGCTGCTCGTGGCGAGCGCGGTCGAGCTGGTGGTGCGATGATCGGAGCAGTCGCAATCGGTCTCGCTGGAGGCGTCGTGGCAGGCCTGCTCGGCGTGGGCGGGGGCGTGCTGTTCGTTCCCGGGCTCGTGATCTTCGTCGGTCTGGGTCAGCATCAGGCCGAGGCGACCTCGCTGCTGGCGATCATTCCCGTGGCGCTGGTCGGCACCTACAGACAGGACCGCTACGGTCACGTCGAGCGCCACGATGCTCTGGTACTCGGGCTGCTCTCAGTGGCGGGCGCGGCCGGGGGCGTTGCGCTTGCGAACGTGCTGTCCGGGAGCGTGCTGCGCGATGCCTTCGCGGCGCTGATGGTGCTGATCGCGGCTCAGCTCGCGTACCGCACACTACGCGCGGGCGACGCCCCGCCGCCGATCCCGAAGCGTTCGTCGAGCGACGGCCGCGATGCTCTAGACTGAAGCGTGCGATGGGACTAGACAATCCTCTTCACATCGCGTTCCTGGTGGTGATCCTGCTGTTGATCTTCGGGGCCAGGCGGCTGCCGGAGATCGGGCGTTCGCTCGGCAGCGGAATGCGGGAATTCAAGTCGTCGATCACCGGCGAGGCCCAGCAGGGACAGCCCACCCTTACGGCGGGGCAACCTCAGCAGCCCCAGCAGGCCCCTGCACCGGCGCAGCCGGTCCAGGCGGCGCAGCCGGTGGCCGCGGCTCAGCCCGCCCCTGTCGCGGTGCCCCAGCCCGTCGGGGCAGCCCAGCCCGTGCAGGCCGCGTCGCCAGCGGACGAGACCCCCGCCGGTTAGCGCGCGAGAGCAGCCGTCAAGCGGCGAAGCAGCCGTCAACCGGGACGGCCGTCAAGCGGCCAGACGGCCGGTCGAGCAGCGAAGCAGCCGTCATCCGGGACCGGCCGCTAAGCGTGGTCCGCGGAGAGCACGGACGGACGCGCCTCGTGTAGGAGCGGCGCGCCGCAATGCCAGCAGTAGGCCGCTCCGCGGCTGTGGACGGCGCCGCAGGAGCGGCACTGTCCATCGACTCCGGCCTCAGCGGTGGCGAGCAGGCGCTGCAACTCCCCGAGCTCGGCGTCGGCTTCCTGCAGCTCCGCCGCTTTGCGCGCGAGCACATCCAGCCGGTAGTGATCGCGGATGGCCATCTCGTAGGCGAGCCCGCCAAGATCCCAGGTCAGCGCCGCGACGCGCTCGGCCAGCTCGAGGCGCCGGCGCCGCAGCTCCGACATCGAGCCGGCGGACACCTTGAGCCCGCCCGCGGGAAGCACGACCCCGCCCGGCGCTGGGCCCGCGGCGCCGGCTTGTGTCCGGTCCGTATTGGACGGCGCCCCGCTCGCTCCGGCCGACCCGGAGGGCGAGCCTGCGGACGACACGGGCGCGTCCGATCGCATTGATCTGCCCGACCGGTCGGCGCCGTCGCGCTCGAATGGCGCGGCTGGCCGGGATCCGTTCCCCGAGGTTGCGCTCATTTCACTTCGATCGGCGCGGTCGTGATTTTGTTCAGTTCTTCCTCGTGTGTGCGGCCGGTGCTTTTTTCGAGTTTGGTGACGGCTTTGGGGCTGAGTTTCTTGGCGGGAGGCGGTTTCGCTGCCGCTTTTTCTTCGGCTTTTTCTTCCGCCTTGGCTTCGGCCAGTTCCTTGGCTTCTTCGCTTTTGGCGGACGCCGCGGGTTTGGCTTTGGTCGTTGGGGCAGCTGGCGTGCCGGCCGTCGGCGTGGTGCTGGCCGCTGCTGCAGGCGCGCTCGTGAGACCTTCGATTTTGACGACCTGCGGACCGGCCGGAGCTTTGCTCTGCGTGACCCAATGGCCGACGAGCAGACCGACGATCAGCGCGAGCAGGAGCACCGCGGCGACGGCAAACAGCGGCGCGTAGCGACGCAGCCAGGCCGGTCCGGCGGGCGGCTCGGCATAAGGCGCGTAGTTCGCCGGCATCACGCTCACGCCCGGCGAGCCGAGCTGGGGCTGGCGCTCGCTCTCGAGCACGTCTAGAAACGCGAGCCGCACCGGCGAGACCGGTTGGCCGCAGGACAGGCAATAGCGCTGGTCTGGCGCCAGCGGAGCCGAACAGTTGGCGCAGACGGCGCTTTCGGTGGGCACCGGGGCGAGGTTCGTCATGCTGCCGCCTCGTGCAGGCCGATCATCCGAAGGCGCCCTGAACGTATTCGCGCGTGCGCTTGGCGCGCGGGTCCTCGAAGACATCCTCGACGGAGCCGTACTCAACGAGGTCTCCCAGGTACATGAACGCCACCTTGTCGGCGACCCTGTGAGCCTGTGCGAGGTTGTGGGTGACGATCACGACAGCGAGGTCGCGCCGCAGTTCGCCGATCAGATCCTCGATCACGCCGGTCGAGATCGGGTCGAGCGCGCTGCACGGCTCATCCATCAGCAGCACCTCGGGCCGCAGCGCGATCGCACGGGCGATGCACAGTCGCTGCTGCTGCCCGCCCGACAGGCGCAGCGCCGGCCGGTCGAGGTCACCGCGGACCTCGTCGTAGAGTCCGGCCCGACACAGGGCGTTGACGACAAGCGGCTCCAGCTCGCGGCGCCCAGGACGCTTGCGTCCCTGCTCGCGCAGCGCGAACGCGACGTTGTCGAAGATCGACATCGGGAAGGGGTTGGGCTGCTGAAAGACCATTGCCACGCGCGAGCGCAGCGTCGTGTCCACGAGATCGTGGATGTCCTCGCCATCGAGCAGCACCTCACCCGTGCGCCGGGCGCTCGGGGTCAGCTCGGTCAGGCGGTTGAGCGTGCGCAGCAGCGTCGTCTTGCCGCAGCCGGACGGGCCGATCAGCGCGAGCACCTCGCCTTGATGGATCGACAGCGAAACCGACCGGACAGCCTCTTTGCCCGCATACGACACGCCGACATCGCGCAGGCTCAGGCGCTCAGGTCCGGTCGTGGAGGAGGTGCTGCGGATCGTTTCGCGCTGAGGCAGCGGGCGCGCCGGGGAGGGCGCGCGGTCGAGGACGATCGTGCGCACCGGCGGGACCTGCGTCCCGCCAGCCGCGGGCTCGTCAAGCCTGTTCGCCAGGCCGCCCACCGCCAGGCCGCCCACCGCCGGGCTGCCCTCAGGCGGGCTGCCCTCGTGCGGGCTGCCCTCGTGCGGGCTGCCCTCGGCGCTGGGGGACACGCGCGCCAGCTCTTGTGGGTGCTCCATCACCTCGCTCCAACGGTCGAGAACCATCTCGTCAGGACACATCGAGCACTATCTCCATCGGTTTGACTTTGACAACCAGCTCACTGAGGTTAGCGCGTTCTCGAGCGGTTTGCGAGAGATTCCTGGCAGCCGATACGAGCGTCACGGCTGGGCTCCTGTACGCCGAGGCCCTGGGTCACCCCCAAGAGAACGTGCTGGGCGGCGGCTACACGACCCCGCCAGCCACCGTCAGACCCTGCGAGCTGGCGTGTGCGCGACCGATCCTTTCGACGAGCAGGTTGAGCAGCAGCACGAAGATCAGCAGGATGAAGGCCGCGGCATAGGCCTTTTCCGGCGCGCCGCCTTCCCCGGCCGGCGAGTTTTCATAGACGTAGCTGGTCAGCGAGGAGCCGGTGCCACGCAGCAGGTTGATCACGGGCACCGATCCCTGCGTTTCGATGCGCAGCGTGCTCCCGAGCAGGATCAGCACGATCGCGGTCGAACCGATGATCCGGCTGATGCCGAGCGTGGTCCCGGTCGCGATGTTCGAGCGCACGCTCGGTAGCAGCACCCGCCGGATCGTCGTGATACGTGTCTTGCCCAGGGCGAACGCCGCCTCGCGTATATGCGAGGGCACGGCCTGCAGGCCATCGCGTGTGGCCGCATACAACGGCGGCAGCGCCAGCAGCGACATCATCGCTCCGGCCGCGATGAACGAGCGGCCGTATACGCCGCCGCTTTCCGAGGTGAACGAGAAGGGCGCCATGATCGACAGCTGAAAGACGGCGAGTCCGAAGATCGCGATCACGATGTCGGGTGTGCCCGCGACGATCTCGATGCTCGACTCGACCACACGCGCGAGGGATTGACGACCCCGCCCACCCTGGCCGTACTCGACGACCCACACCGCGCTGCACAGCGCAAGCGGCAAGGCGATCGCGATCCCGATCACGGTCAGCACGATCGTGCCGATCAGCGGATCCAGAAAGCCGCCGGATCCGGCCTGCGTGGTGCTGGCCTGCGGGCGGCCGAAGATCAGACCTGGGCGCAGGTATTGGATCCCGCGAACCCCCATGTACACGACGATCGCGCCGGCGATCAGGCACAGCAACAAGCCGGCTGCCCACGCCGCTGCGAGCACCAGGCGGTCGCTCCAGCGCCAGGTGAGCGGCGAGGAGCGCCGCCCGCGTCTGCCTCCGTCGCCGCTGCCCGAACCCGGCCGCCGGCCGGAGCGTCGCTGCGGATGCGGCGCAGGCCAGCGACCCAGCGTGGCGCCCGCGCCCGCGGACCCTTCCCCCGCACCCGATGACTGTGAAGAGAACGTGCTCATCCGAGTTTGGTCTTGCGCGGCGGCATTATCCGAGCGTCTGGTACTTGCGCAGCGGCAGCTTGACTAGGTAACCGGCTACGGACAGGAAGAAGGCCGAGAACAGGAGCAGCAGCGCGAACGAGTAGACGGCGGCGTTGAGCGAAGGCGAGCCGATGCCTTCGCGGAAGTCGAGGATCGCCGAAGCGAGCGTGCGCAGCGGCTCGAGAAAAAACACGGGGACGCCATGCTCGAGGTTGGGCGCGAAGGTCTTGCCGCCGGAAACCATCTGGATCATCACGGCCTCGCCGATCGCCCGGGCGGCCGCCAGCACTGCCGCCGCGACGATCGCCGGTCGAACGGCGCGCAGCGTCACCGCGCGGACGGCACGCAGTGGGTTGAGCCCGAGCGCGACGGCGCCTTCGCGCCAAGACGAGGGCACGGCGACGAGCGCCTCGCAGATCAGCGCGATCATGATCGGCGTGATCATGATCGTCAGGATCACGACGGTCACGGCCAGTCCGGCTCCGGTCAGCTGCACGACGCCCTGGACCGAATGGCGCTCGTTTTCGGTGACGACGTGGTTGCCGACGAACGGCACGAGCACGAGGATCCCGATCAGTCCGTAGATGACCGACGGGACCGACGCCAGCAGTCGCACGACCGGGATGACCACGCCTCGCACCCGCGCGGGTGCGAGCTCGACGATGAAGACCGACGAGAGTATGCCGATCACCATCCCCAGCACGACCGCGATCGTGCTGGTCAGCAGCGTCCCGTAGATCAGCGGCCATGCCCGCAGCTGGTAGTCGGCCGCCGTCGGATGCACGGTGGCGGCGTTCATCCTGGCGATCTCGGATTCGAAATCGCCGCCGCCGAGCAGCCAGCTGAAGCCGTCGTGCTGAAAGATCGGCCAGGCGCGAACCGCGACGAAGACGATCATCGCGGCGACGCCCACACCGATCAGCAAAGACACCGCGCCGAGCGTGCGCTCGGCGCGGTGATCGGGCCAGGGCTTTTTCAGCCGTTCCAGCATCTGTCTCGCCGACTCGTGGCCTTCCTTGCGGCTCCAGGGCTACTCGGTATCCGTCGCCGTCAGCCGATCGGGACCCACTGGCTGGCGATGATCTTCTTTGCCGCCGCGGAGTGGTCGACCCAGGTGATGAACGACGCCGCGGCGCCCGTCGCCGCGCCTTTGGTGACCTCGAAGAAGACCGCCACGCCCGGATACTGGGCCGATGCGGCAGTCGTCTTGTTGCAGGCCACGCCATTCACCTCGACCGGGTTCAGGCCGCCTTTGTCCGCCTGGTAGTTGGACAGGAAGCCGATTCCGCTCGACGCGCTTTCGACGGCCTGGCGCATGAGTCCCTCGGTCGCCTCTTCGGTGGCGCTCGATACGACGCTCTTGCCTTCGAGCAGGAGCGACTTGAAGCTCGTCAACACCCCGGCCACCGACGTTCGCGTGAACACTTCGATCGGGCCCGTGGCGGTGGCGCCAGGGAGGCCGCTCCAGCTCTTCGTCTTGCCCGTGAAGATCGATTTCACCTGCGCGGCGGTGAGGTTCGTGACGGGGTTTGATTTGTTCGTGACCACGCAGATCGCGTACTTCGCGATCGGGTAGAAGTCCAAGCCGGCATCGGCGCTGCTCGGTTCCTGGGCGACATCGGCGATCGTGACGCTGCCGTTTTTGACGTCGTTCAGACCGACGGTGGTGCCGCCCTGGGCGATCTTGAACCTGACCTTGCCGGGGTGCAGCTTGACGTACCTCGCCGCCAGCAGGGACACGAGTGGATACGAAGACGTCGCCCCGCTGATGGTGACCAGGGAGGTGGCGCTGGCGGCTGCAGGCGCCGCAACCCCGAGCACGCCAGCCACCGCGAGGGCGAGGGAGAGACGGCGGATTCGATGCATTGAAAGGAAGCTCCGTTTCGATTCGCTTTGACAAAAAGTTGACAGCGTGGGGTGCCGACCATAGCATATCCACACAGAACTGATCGAGATTAGTTATTTTATTGGCATAGTCCGGAACCTGCTGCAGTAGCGCCTGCTCCCGTCAGAGGCTCGGCCAGGCAGGGCGAGCCTCTCGCCGATTCCCGAGGATTTCGCTTTACTCAATGAACAACACGCCGAACACCCCGCCCGAGAAGCACGAGTCGCGCTCGTCCGCAGAGCATCCCTCGTCGGACCCCGCCGAGGCCGGCGCCTCACTCGGCCCGAAGCCTGCGGGCGCGGGCCGTCCCGGCCCGCTGGGCAGCCCGGGATCTACCAAGCAAGGAACAAGCTCCCCCCTGCACGATCCGGCGCCTGCGAACGAACCCGCGGACCGGGCGGCGCCCCACCCTGCAGGCTCGACAGGCCGGCGCCACGGCTCTGCCGCCGACGGCCCGGGCGCTCCGCTGCGCCCCTCGCCGCGGGCGGTGGCCGCGCTGGCCGCCGCGATGCTGGCGATCGGTGTCGTCGTGGGCGCCGCGATCGGCCCGGCCCCGAGCCCTTCCCTGGCCATCAACCGGTTGCTGCCGTTGCTGCCGTCGCTGCTGGGATCACAGAGCAAAGCGAGCAGCACGAGCCCGCCGGCGACAGCGGCGCAGGCAACGCCCTCGGCGAAAACGAGTCCTGCCACGCGACGCAGGCGCAGGCGGCGTTTGCGCGGCGCCGGTCTCGTCGCCACGACTCCCGCGGAAACGCAGGCGCCCACCGAAGCCTCCACGCCGAGCTCGACCGAGCCGTCGAGCGGCGGCAAGACGAAGGCCGCGACGCTCGCGCCTGTGACGAAGGTCTGGCTGATTGCTCTCGACGGCGGCGGCTTTGAAGAAGCCATGGCAAACGCAAGCGGCGCTCCGTTCATCGACGGTCAGGCACTCCATAGCGGCACGCTGTTGAACGGCTGGTCGGCGCTCGACGGGAGCTCAATCGCCAGCGAGGCTGCGCGGCTCGCCGAACCTGCTCCGCAGCTGCTGGACACGATCGTGCAGCCGCCCTGTCCCGAAGGCGCCGCCGGCGCGCAGTGCCAGCCCGGCACGCCCGGCGCCCTGATGGCTGCGGACGAATTCCTGCAGGCGACGCTTCCGACGATCACCTCGAGCGCGGCCTATCGGGAAAACGGCCTGGTCGTGATCACATTCGCGTCGGTCGGCCTGGCCAGCGCGACCGGCCTGCCCAGCGGCGCGGCCACGGCCACGTTCACCTCCCAGCCGCCGGCGGGCGTGCTGGTGATCTCCCCCTTCGCGACGGGGGGCGCCAAGTCGTCCGTCGCGTACGACCCAGCTTCACCGAAGCAGAGCCTGGAAAAGCTCTTGCGGCGATGACAGACCAACCAACCAACGAACGGAGATTCCCGTTGTACGCACCCAAGCCAGCCCACCGCAAAGCGACATGGTGGCTTGCCGCGATCGTGGGGGCTGTGGCCCTGCTGCTCGCGATTCCGGCAATCGGCCATGCCGAAGAAAGCAATCCCAACAACTACAGCTGCCTCGGCAGCATCGGCGCCGGAAGCGCCGAAGAAGGCAGTGAAGAACAGCAGGTTCAGTACAAGTTCTATTGCGACGGTCCGATCACTGGGTATCAACTGCAGGCGCAGATACCGCTGACGGGACTCGCGGGCCAGCCGACGCTGACGAACAACGCGACCGGGAAGGCCGTGAGCGACACGTTCTCCTGCTCGGGTGAAGTGCCCGGTTACGCGCTGAACTGCGTCGGTCTCGCCAAGGAAGGCTATGAGACGGTCACGGGTCAGTTCGCGATCGGAAGCAAGTTGTGCGCCGAGCCGCGCGTCGATCCGCTGTTGACCGTGACATATGCGTACCTGGAAAAGGGCGCTGTAACCCAGGCGATCGCCGGACCGTTCGATCTCGGTCGCCCACAGGGTTGCCCGGCAGACGCCAACTCGGGCTATACCCGCCTGAACCCGAAGCCGGTCTCAGTGGACCAGAAGCACAAGGGAAAGCACAAGCACAAGAGCAAGGGAAAGTCGGGGGCCAGCAAGGGCTCCGCCAAGAAGAAGTAGCGTGCCAGCTGGCGCGCAGGCCGTCGTGAGCCCGCGCGCGCGCGTGGGCTCACGCGATCGTGCATTGACGTGCGCGGGCCAACGATCCGGCACGCCGACGAGCTGATCTACGCCAGGCCACGCACGCGCGCATGTGTCGCACGCACAGGCCCAACAATCCGCAACACGCCAACCGGCACGTGAACGCGCCTGATCCGCGCACGGCCACGCGCGCACACGCGCCCGCGCGCGCACACGCGCCGGCACTGCGGGCTGGAGATCGAACCCCGAGGCTCAGGACAGCAGGCTGCTGGTCATGCGCTCGATCTCGGCGATCGTGGTGAGCCCGGCACGCACCTTCGCCAGCCCGTCCTCGCGCAGGCGCGACATCCCGCCCTGTTCGGCCGCGGCGGCGATGTCGTCGACGGAGGCGCGTTCGAGCACGAGCGCGCGGATGCGCTCGTCAACGGTCATCACCTCATACAGTCCCAGGCGACCGCGGTAGCCCATCCCTCCGCAGCGTGAGCAGCCGACCGCTTCGAGCGGCTGTGAGCCCTCGAGCCCGTAGTCGGCGAGCACCGCGTCGGCCAGCTGCTGCGGGCGCTTGCAGTGCTCGCAGAGAGTTCGTGCGAGCCGCTGGGCGACGACGCAATCGATCGCCGAGGACACCAGGAACGGCTCGATGCCCATGTCGATCAGCCGGCTGAGCGCGCTCGGCGCGTCGCGCGTGTGCAGCGTCGAGAGGACGAGGTGGCCCGTGAGGGCGGCCTCGACAGCGATGTGGGCGGTCTCGCGATCGCGGATCTCGCCGACCATGATCACGTCTGGGTCGGCGCGCAGCATCGAGCGCAGGCCCACCTCGAAGGTCACTCCGGCCTTGGGCGCGATCTGCATCTGCTGAATACCGGCAATTCGCTGCTCGACCGGGTCCTCGATCGTAAAGATGCTGTGCTCGCCGTCGTTGAGCGCGTGCAGGGCGCCGTAGAGGGTTGTCAACTTGCCCGAGCCGGTCGGCCCGGTCACCAGCACGGCGCCGCTCGGTTTGGCGATCGCATGCTCCAATTGGGAGAGCTGATTGGGCGCGATCCCAAGCGATTGCAGGCTCTGGACACTGACGCCTTTGTCGAGGATGCGCATCACGACGCCCTCGCCGTGCACGAGCGGCAGCGTCACCACGCGGATGTCAACGCGCCGGCCCTCGACGCTGAGCGCGAAGCGACCGTCCTGCGGGAGGCGTCGCTCGGCGATGTCGAGGTCGGCCATGATCTTGATCCGCGAGACGACCCCGGTGGCCATGCGGCGTTTGATGGTCGCGGCCGGGGCCAGTACGCCGTCGATGCGGAACAGGACCTTGGTGTCGCCCTCTTCGGGGTTGATGTGGATATCGGAGGCGCCCTGCTGCACGGCTTGTGCGACGACGGAGTGCACGAGCCTGATGACCGGGGCGTCGCGGTCGGCTTCCTCGACGAACCCTTCCTGCTCGGCCTGCGCCTCGGCTTCGGCCTCGTGCTGCTCGTCGACGATGTCTTCGATCGATTCGTCCATGCCGGCGAGCCGCGTCATCAGCAGATTGAGATCCTCCGCCGAGGCGACCGCCACTCGGACCTTGCGGCCGGTTATGACGGCGACATCGTCGATCGTCAGGACGTTCGTGGGGTCGGCCGTCGCGAGCAACAGCGCGCCGTCCTGACAGAAGCCGACGGGCACGGCTTTGTAGCGTTTCGCGGCGGTCGCTCCGATCATCTGCACGGCGCCGAGATCGAGCTCGAAGACCGCAAGGTCGATGTAGTCGAGCCCGAAGCGCTCGGCCACCACGCGCGCCAACTGATCCTGGCGCAGCACGCCCTGCTCGACCAGCACCTCGCCGGTCGGTTTGCGCCGCTCGCGCGCGGTCGCGACCGCGCGCTCGACGGTGTCGCGGTCGGCAAACCCAAGGTTGACGACGACTTCGCCGATCATCCGGCTCGAGCGCCCGGTCGTGCGCGCCGGGTACAGGCCCTTGGGCGCGTTCGCGCCGGCTTCGCGCTGAGGCTCACCCGCGCCGAAGCGCGCGCTCACTGCTGCGGTTGGCTCGCTCACTGCTGCGGTTGGCTCGCTCACTGCTGCGGTTGGCTCGCTCACTGCTGCGGCTGGCTCGCTCACTGCTGCGGCTGGCTCGCTCACTGCTGCGGCTGGCTCGCTCACGGCTGCGGCTGGCTCGATCGCCGCTGCGGTTGGCTCGCTCGCCGCTGCGGCGGGTTCCATCGCTACGGCGCGACCGGGGCGCTCGGCACCGGCGTGGTGTTGCGGTTCGCTGGTCGAGCTTTCCGGATCCGCCTGCCCGACGGCCGCGCTCGCCCTTTGGAGATCGGCGCCTGCGTGCTCGCTCGCGGCATCCTCAGCCTCGCCGTCGGCGCTTTGGGCGACCGTCTCGAAGGTGCTTGTGCCCATCACCGTTTCCCATCGGCATTGCGCGGCTATGTCTTGACAGATAGCCGCAAACCCGCACATCGCGCGTCCACGTTGTGCAGGCCTCGCATGCACAACTGAGCCGACCTGGTCGAGCCGGCGCTGCGGGCAGTGGTCAGCCGTACTTGAAGGCCGAGCTGACCCAAGTCCAGATCGCGCCGCGGCCCGCGTCAGATGCGAGTGGGGCCACCCGCCATGAGCTACCGTGCTTGAACAATGACGCCGCTGATCTGGGATCACCGCCCGAGCGGCTTGCGCGCGCCGGCGATGATCTGCGCGTTCCAGGGTTGGAACGACGCGGGCGACTGCGCCTCGGGCGCCCTGGCGTTTCTGCGCTCGGCGCTCGACTCGCGACGCTTTGCCTATTTGGACTCTGAGGAGTTCTTCGACTTCCAGTCAAACCGGCCCTGCATCCGTATCGATGAGCAGGGGGCGCGCGAGCTGGTGTGGCCTACGGTCGAGGTCTTCGAAGCGCATGCGCCACGGGCGGGCCGTGACCTCGTCCTGGTCCAGGGAGCCGAGCCATCGATGCGCTGGCGCGCATTCAGCTCGCATTTGATCGACCTCGCGGAGGCGCTCGGCGTGCAGGTGATCGTCTCGCTCGGGGGCCACCTCGGCGACGTGGCACACTCGCGTCCGGTCACGATCAGCGGGTTCGCGTCGGAGCCGACGCTGATCGAGCGCATCGGCATGGCGGCGTCGCGCTACGAAGGCCCGACCGGCATCGTCGGGGTGTTGCACGCAAGCTGCATGGAGGCTCGCCTTCCCGCCGTGAGCATGTGGGCGGCGGTCCCGCACTACGTGGCCGCCGCGTCCAACCCCAAGGCGGCGCTTGCGCTCGTACGTCATGTCGAAAGCCTGGTGGGCGTCTCGATCGACGTGACCGAGCTGGAAGAAGCCGCGGAAGAGTACGAGCGCCAGGTTACGCTGGCCGTGCAGGGCGACCCCGACGTTCAGGCGTTCGTGGAACGCCTCGAGCGGGAAGCCGACAGCGAACAGGAGCTGTCACCCAAGCCGGTGCCCTCCGGCGACATGCTCGAGCGCGAATTTCAGCGTTTTCTCAAGCAGCGCGGGATTCGCTGAGCGTCGGGCGCCGTCCCAGGCCCGCGCCCCGCGCCGGCGCCGGCGCCGCATCACGGGCTAGCGCTCGGCCGCCGGGCAGACGATGCGAAAGTCGCAGAGCCCGCAGGCCCGCTTCGACGGGGTCGGCTCGAAGCGCTGGCCGAGGATGCCCTCGCCGATCTCCTCGACCACGTCTTTCACTCGCTCGAAATCGGTCTCTCCGGCAAGCGTCACCTTGAGATCGTCGAGGATGTAGTAGTAGGCCCTGCTGGCAGTCTGCAGCCCCCATGACTCGCGCGCCGCGAGCGCGTAGAGCGAGAGCTGGATGTCGTCCTGAGCGTCACGGGCGTCGCTCGGTCGCGAGGTCTTGTAGTCGATCAGCTCGTATGCGTCGGGTTGCGATTTCAGGCGATCGACGCGATCGACGCGCCCGCGCAGATGATGCGGGCCGACCCGCAGCGAGAACTGGCGCTCGAACCACACCGGCTCGGAATCCTGTCCGTGCAGTTGCTCGTGGTAGCGCGCGAGCGCCGTGCGGGCCTTTGCGTGCAGCTCGCGCTCATCCGAGCCCCCGCCGAAGCCTGCGCGCCGCCAGCAGACATCGAGCAGCTCCAACAGCTGGGCGAGCGTCTGGCCGTCGGCGGAGTGGTAGCGCTCGAGCACCTGATGCATGACGATCCCGAAGCGCTGGCCGACTGTGGGGGCAGTCGGGATGCGCAGGACGCGCGCGAACTTGTATCTCAGCGGACAGCTCCGGTAGGTCTCGATGTCCGAGGCCGACAGCGCGAGGCCGACACCTCTGCGCGGCAGGAATGGACTGAGCGAGGGCTCTCCGCGCGGAGCCGTGGCCTGTGTGCGGGCGGCCTGCTGGTCATAGCGAGCCTGCCGCCGTTCACCCTGGCGCGCGCCGGCTTGGCCGTCGGCCGCTGTGAGCGATGACGCTGCGGCGGCGAGCAGCGTGGCGTCGAGCGGAGAGCTCTCGAGAATCTCGCGCTGCAGCGCCGTGGCGGCCACGAGCAGCCTCGCGTTGATGTCCTCCAGAGCATCCCCCACGCTCTGTTGCGCGGGGCGCTGGGCCAGCGCCGAGAGCTTTAGGAGCTCGAGGTAGCGGGCGACGCCGTGGGAAATGTCGACGTCGGTGTCCAGGCGCAGCTCGCCCATGCGCGCCCCGATACGAGTTACGTCGGCGAGAACCTCTTCGCCGACGATCTGCTGCATGTCTCGCAGGGCCTGCGCCAGCTCTTGGCGTGATTCCGGGTCATCCGCTCCGGCCTCGCGCTCGGCGCCGAGCGCCGCCCGCGCGAGCAGATCTGGCCGGGAGGCGTCGAGCGCCGCCGCAGCCGCGCTGTGCAGCTCGAGGAATCGCTGCATGCGCGCGCGCGCCTCGGGGGGAACGTGGGGCGACTCGATCGCGGCGGCGAGCGCGGAGACCATGTCGAGCTTGCGCCGCCTCGCGATCTGGATCACGCGCGCCAGATCAACCTGGCGCAGCTCGATCGGCGGCCGCGCCAGCGCCCGCACGACCGCCGAGGCGTCGCTCGGATCGGTCAGCAACCGCGTCCAGGCCACGACGTCCTTGTCCAGCGGGGCTTCGACGTCCCCGCTCATCGAGGCGGGAGACCTCATGTCCTTCACCACCGGCTGATCGTGGTGCGCTGGTAGATCGTCCTTGACCGCTGGCTGATCGCAGTCCGCGACCGGCAGATCGCGGTCCGGGGGTGCAATCGCTCCCTGATCGGCGGGCGTGATCACCTCGACGCCGGGCGGCGCAAGGGCATCCTTGTCGAGTGGCGGCGGCACCCTCCTAGGATATGTGCATGGGCGTCAAACCCGCCATCGACTGGGGTACCGCCCAGCGCGTCGGCGAGCTCGTGGCCGGGTCTCCTCCATACGGTGGTGTTCTGGCCCGCTCGGTCCAGCCGCTGGCGCACGACTTTGCGCGACGCGTCGGCGAGTACACCGGCCTGCAGCTCCCTCCCGAGCTGCCACCGCTGGAAACGCTCGACCGGCCGGGCTGGATCGCCGCCAACCTCAAGACGATGCGCCCGCTGCTCGACTCCCTGACCGAATCTCCCAACGACGAAAGCCAGGGCTCGGCGAACACGTTCGAACCCCGCGGCCTCGCCGACGCGGTCGAGAGCCGGCTCACGGGTTCGCTGCACTCCGCTGCCGGCCATCTGCTCGGCGCTCAGCTCGGCGCGGTGACGGGCCTGCTCTCCCAGCGCGTGCTGGGCCAGTACGACATCTCCCTGCTGGACCCGGCCGTGCCGCCGCGACTGCTGCTGCTTGCGCCCAATCTCGCGGCGGCGGCTCGCAATCTGGGCGTCGATCGCGACGAGCTGACCGCGTGGGTGGCGATCCACGAGATCACCCACGCCGTGCAGTTCTCTGGAGCGCCCTGGCTGCGCGAGCATCTCGGCGGAATGCTGCGCGAGCTGCTGGCCGGCTTGCAGGTCTCGCTCGCGAACGGCGATTCAGGTCGCGACCACGAGAGCTCACACGATGAGGCTGCAGGCTCACCTCAGGAGGCTGCGGGCTCGCACCAGGCGAGCGCGGGCTCACGTCGGCAGGCCGGAGGCGCGCGCCTGCCCGATCCACGCGAGCTGCTCTCGCGCGCCCGCAGCGGCGAGCTGCGAGAGCTGCTCGAGCGCGCCCGTCGCGGCGAACTGCTGCGGCTCACGCTCGGCGAGGACCGCTGGCTGCTGGTCGAGCGTATGCAGGCGACGATGTCCCTGATCGAGGGGCACGCCGAGCACACGATGGACGCGGTGGGGGCCGAGTTCCTGCCGTCGCTGCCGCGACTGCGGAGCGCCATGAACCGCCGGCGCGACAGCTATCGGCGATCGGCCAGCGGCCTGCCCTGGCGCGTGCTCGAGCGCCTGTTGGGTCTCGAGCTGAAGCTGCGCCAGTACGAGGTCGGCCGGCGCTTCTGCGATGCGGTCGTCGAGAGCGCGGGCACGGAGACGCTGGCGATCGCGTGGAGCTCGCCCGCCGAGCTGCCGACCACCGCAGAGCTGGCCACGCCCGCGCTGTGGCTCGAGCGCATCCAGGTTCCCGCCTGAGCGCATCGCGCGCGAACGCACGTTCCGGTCGTTACAAACTCCAGCTACCGGGTAGACCAATGCCAACCGGGCTTTTCGGGGAAAGTCCGCTGTCTCGGCGTAACTAATCCGGAGCGTCGGGTTACAAACACTTGTTCGTGCTAAGCTCGCTGTCCAGCTCGGTCGCGAGCCCCACGACGACCGGAGGAACATCCCGAGACGCCAGACCGCCGACCACCCTTCTCGGAGGGACGGTTCTTGATCGAGGTCCCAGTGCCTCGTCAGATCCCCGAGCAACGTCGCCACACCACGTAATCATCTTCACGTAATCGTCCTCGCCACGAGGCGCACACGACAAGGAGACTCGCTTTAGATGCCAGCCGCCACCACCTCTCAACGTCCCGGCAAAGCCCGCAAACCGGCGGCCAAAGGCGCCGCCGCCGGCCGCACCGCCACTAGCTCACCCAGCGCCGGCGCGAATGGCTCGCGGAGCGCCAACGGCAGCTCATACGCCGAGCGCGCCGTCCTGATCCCGGTCGGCGCAGCCCTGATCGCGCGCGAGCGGGTGTTCTCGAGCGTCAACGACACGATCTCGACCTACTCGAGCACCTCCAAGACCCAGGCTCAGCTGCGCAGGTTCGAGCGCCGTGGAAATACCGCGCGCAGGCGCTTCGAGCGCGAGATTCGCAAAACTCGCGTGAGCGTTGAACGCGAGCTGCGCAAGCGTCGGCGTGACAGCGTCGAGCTGGCAGACAGGCTGCAGGGGCGCATCGAAACCCTCGTCTGAACCGAAAGAAACGAGCTTCTCCCGCCCCGGATCAAGGAGAGCCGGGGGCGCCCCCGCAAGTGGAGCGCCGCCATCGGAGACGATGGTCGCGGACGATCTGCCGGCCCACATATTCGCCGGTAGAAGTAGGACCCTCTCCTCCCTCGCCCTCGGGGCGGTTCCCCGCCGCCCCGAGGGCGCTTTTTTTGGCCCAACCACGGCGGCGCGCTCGCATTGGCCCCGGACGAGGCCCGTGGGTTTGCCAGAATGGGGCTCGTGATAGATCGCGAACAGATCACCAAGGCGCTTGAGGGCGTGATCGATCCGGAGTTGCGCCGCTCGATCGTCGAGCTGGACATGGTGCGCTCGATCGAGATCTCGGCCAACGGCGTGATCGACGTGACCGTCTCGCTGACCACGCCCGGGTGCCCGATCAAGGGCCACTTCCAGACGGCGGTGGCGCAAGCCGTCGGCGCGTTGCGGGGCGTGACGCACGTGAACGTGTACTTCGACGTCATGACCGATGCCCAGAAGGCGGCACTCAAGCAGGCGCTCGGCCGCGCCAGCCTGCCGGACGGTGGTCTCGCGCGGGTCGCGAACGTCGTGTGTGTCGGTTCGGGCAAGGGAGGCGTCGGGAAGTCCACGCTGACGGCGAACCTTGCAGCGGCGCTGGCCGGCGAAGGCAAGCGCGTGGGCGTGCTCGACGCCGACGTATGGGGCTACTCGATCCCGCGCATGTACGGCCTCGATGCGTCCAGGCCGCCGCTGTCGCCCGAGCGCAAGATCGTGCCGCGCGTGGCCCACGGCGTGAAGGTGATGTCGATCGGATTCTTCGTGGCCGAGGACGCGGCCGTGGTGTGGCGCGGGCCGATGCTGCACAAGGCGCTGACGCAGTTCCTCCAGGACGTTGACTGGGGCGATCTCGACTATTTGCTGATCGATCTGCCGCCGGGCACCGGCGACGTCTCGATGACGCTGGCGCAACTGCTGCCACAGGCCAAGTTCGCGATCGTCACGACCCCACAGCCGACGGCCCAGAGAGTGGCGCGGCGCGCTGCCGAGATGGCGCACAAGGTGTCGCTCGAGATCTGCGGCGTGATCGAGAACATGTCGGGCTTCACGACGCCCGCAGGCGAACGCTTCCAGATCTTCGGCGAGGGGGGCGGGCAGGAGCTGGCCGACGAGCTCGACGTCCCGTTGCTCGGCAAGGTCCCATTGACGATGCCGCTGCGCGAGCACGCCGACGGCGGCCTGCCGCTCGTGGTCGACAATCCCGACGATCCCGCCGCGCAGGCGATCCGTCAAGCTGCGCGCGGCCTGATCGCGATCGCTGCGGCGCAGCCTGCTCGCGAGCTGCCCGTTCTGCCCCTCGTGCAGGTGGGCGCGCCGGCCGCAGACGCAGACCCCGCGCCGGCACCGGCGCCGGCAGCCTCTGACAGTGAGGCACCGGCCGACGCCCCGAAGCCCGTCGGCATGTCGCTGCCGATGGCCTGACGCAGACGGCGGCCTCCCAGGGATCTCGAATCGGAGACAAACGGCGAAAACGCTGGCGTCTGTGTGATTCCGACATATAGAGTGATTCCGCTGGATCGCCAAGTCCTTGCGTTTCACCGCTATGCCGAGCGTCTCCCCAGATCGCCGACGTACGCCCGAGACTCGCTGTCGCCCGAGACAGCGGGCTCGGCAGCTGGCGCGCCACGGGCTTACGGTCGCGCGACCCGGGCCTCGCTTCGCTGTGTTGCTCTTGCTATGCGCGGTCCTGGCGATCGCCGGCTGCGGCGGTGTGACCGCGCGCGGCCGGTTCGTCGATCAGGCCGATGCGATCTGCAAGCAGGTGGCGGCCAGGCGCCTGGCGGCGAATGCCGCGCTGAGCAAAGCCGGGAAGAGGTCGAGCGCGAACGCGCTGGACGCGCTCGCCGAGATCGCGCCCGGCGTAGGAGCGTACGAGCACGACGCGGTGCTCCGGCTGAGCACCTTGAAGGCGCCGGCGTCGATGACGCAGGAATGGCAGCGGATGCTCACCGGCATGGATCAGCTGGCGAGCGACACGACGCGCCTCGGCACGGACGCGAAGTCCAAGAACGTCGAGGGAGGCGAGGCGCTGCTGGTGAACAGCCAGCGTGTCCACCGGGAACTGACGACGCTGGCGACGCACGAGGGCTTTACCTACTGCGGGCGCACCAGCTGAGCGCACGCAGCGGCCCCGAATAGGTCCCGCGCCAGCGCCATACCGGCCAAACCGCCGCTAACGTGTCTCCAGCAGCGCGATGAGCGCTGCCCTGCCCACGGCGAGCGCTTGAACGCGGACGTTGCGCCTGAGAGGATCGCATCGCGAGAGCTGACCGATATGCCAACACCTGAGCAACAAGGGGAGCAAGAGGAGCACGGGTCCGGGACACCGGTCGCGGAGGCTTCGCCGCTGCCGCCCGCGGACGAGCCGCTCAACGGGCAGTCGCCCGACGGCGCAGCGGAATTCAACGAGCGCCGGGCGAAGGTCGAGCGGTTGCGGGCGCAGGGGATCGATCCCTATCCGCCGATCACGCTGTGGCAGACCCGCGAGCAGATCGCGGACGTGCTGGCCGCGCACGATCCGGCGGCGTTGGGCGCCGGCGAACATCGCGAGCTGCGCCACCAGATAGCAGGCCGGATCATCGCGCGGCGCGGACACGGCAAGACAGCATTCCTGGACATCCGGGACCTGTCGGGCACGATCCAGGCGGTCGCGCGCGTGGAGGCACTCGGACAGGAGACCTACGACCGCATCCTCAGCCTCGACGTCGGGGACATCGTCGCGATCGACGGTTACGTGTACGTGACCCAGCGAGGCCAGCTGGCGCTGGCGATCGACGAGTGCACGCTGTTGACGAAGGCGCTGCGACCCCCGCCGGACAAGCATCACGGGCTTGGCGACACCGGTACGCGCTACCGCTACCGCGAGCTCGACCTGCTCGCCAACGAAGAGACACGCGACCTGTTCATCAAACGCCACAAGATCGTGTTCGAGATCCGCAAGTGGCTGAACGAGCGTAATTTCATCGAGGTCGAAACGCCGGCGCTGCAATCGCTGGCCGGGGGCGCGGGATCGCGGCCGTTCGTCACCCATCACAACGCGCTCGACCGCGATCTGTACCTGCGTATCTCGGTCGAGCTGTTCCTGAATCGCTGCATCGTCGGTGGGATGGAGAACGTGTACGACATGGGCAAGGTGTTCCGCAACGAGGGCATCTCTCCCAAGCACTCGCCGGAGTTCACGATCATCGAGTTCATGTGCGCGTACTCCGATTACAACGACGTGGCGACCGTGACCGAAGAAATGTTTCGTGACGTCGCGCAGGCGGCACTCGGGCGCACCGTGATCAGGCGAAACGGCGAAGAGATCGACCTGGCCAAGCCGTGGCGGCGTGTGACGATGCGCGAGCTGATGCTCGAACGCTGCGGCGTGGACTTCATGGAGTCCACGCGCGAGCAGCTCGCCGAGGTGCTCGATGAGCCGCTCGACCCGGACGCCAGCTGGGCGGACGTGGTTGCCGACATCTATGCGGCGAAGATCGAGCACACGATCAATCAGCCGACGCACGTGTTCGACTTTCCGCTCGAGCCGTTCCCGATCACCAAGCGCCACCCCGAGCATCCTGAGCTGGCCGAGCACTTCGACGCGGTGATCGGCGGCATCGAGCTCGTCAGCGGCGACACCGAGCTCAACGATCCGATTGACGAGTGGCAGCGGTTCGTCGATCAGCGCAAGCGCCGTGCCGTAGATGACGGCGATCTGCCGCATCCCAATGACGAGGAGTACACGCGCGCGCTCGAGTACGGATACTCGCCGACCGCGGGAGGCGGCATGGGCGTCAACCGGCTGGTGATGATCCTCACCGAACGCGACACGCTGCGTGAGGTGATTCCGTTCCCGATCGTGCGGGAGCTGCGATGAAGGCTCGGCGGATCTGTGCGCGAGCACCGTCCGGCCACCCGCGCCCGCCGTCAGCGCCGACCGGGCGCGAGCCGAGCGCCACGCGAGCACCGGCGGTCCGCCCGGGCCCATCTGAGAAGCGGATCGAGCAGGACCGCCATGTCTAAGCTCGAGCTCGACGCTGGCATCGTCGCGTCCTGCCATCAGGCGGCCGCGCAGATCGCTGCCCAGGTCGCCGACGAGATCGCCGGCAAGACAACGGTCTCGGTCGAGCGCACGGTGGCGCGCCTGCTCGGCGTGGACGAGGCGAACGAACTCGACGTGCCGCTGCCGAACGTGCTCGTCGACCACGTGCGCGATCAGGGCCAGCTCCCGCGTGGCGTAGCGTACTGGCTCGGCAACGCGATGCTGTCCGACGAGACGCGCACGGCGCAGCAGATCGCAGAGGACGTGGACGCAGGCGAGCTCGACCTGTGCGCGCTTCCGGCGGCCGACTGTGAGGCGATCCACGCGCGGATCGTCCGCGAGTGCGAGCGGCGCCTCAACGAGATTCGCACGCGCATGGACGAACGCCGTGCGCTGCGCGAGCGTCTCGGCGAGAGCCCGCCCCCGCTGCGCTACGTGCTGACCGCGACCGGCAACGTGTACGAGGACGTGGTGCACGGTCTCGCCGTGGCGGAGGCCGGCGGGGACATCGTCGCGGTGATCCGGTCGACGGCGCAGAGCCTGCTCGACTACGTCCCCTACGGGCCCACGACCGAGGGATACGGCGGGACGTTCGCGACCCAGGCCAACTTCCGCATCATGCGGGAGGCGCTCGACGAGTTCTCGCTGAAGCACGGCCGCTACGTGCGCTTGTCGAGCTTCTGCTCGGGCCTGTGCATGCCAGAGATCGCGGCGATGGGAGCGATCGAGGGTTTCGACAACATGGTCAACGACGCGCTCTACGGGATCCTCTATCGCGACATCAACCCCGTGCGCGGCCTGATCGATCAGCGCGTGTCACGCATGGTCAACGGTTATTTCGGCGTTGTGATCAATACCGGCGAGGACAACTACCTGCGCACGGCAGAGGCGATCACGGCCGCGCCGTCGGTGACGGCGTCGCAGTTCATCAATCGCCAGCTGGCACTGGACTCCGGCGTGCCTGACGGGCAGATCGCGCTTGGCGACGCGTTCGAGATCGATCCACCGGTCGAAAACGGGCTGCTGTATGAGTGGGCACAGGCCGAGCTGACGCGCGAGCTGTTCCCCGACTGCCCGGTCAAGTACATGCCTCCGACCAGGCACATGGACGGCAACCTGTTCCGCACCCACGCGAGCGATTCGCTGTTCAACCTCGTCACGATCGCCACCGGCCAGGGCATCCAGACGATCGGCGTGCCGACCGAGGGGATCTTCACACCGCATATCCACGATCGCGTGATCGGACTCGAAAACGTCAACTACACCTTCAATGCCGCGCGTGCGCTGCGCGACGAGATCGAGTTCAAGCCCGGCGGCATCATCCAGACGAGAGCCCAGCAGGTGCTGAGCGGCGCACACGCGATCCTCGAGCAGATCGCGTCCGAGGGTCTGTTCGGATCGCTCGGCCGAGGCGTGTTCGGCGATGTCGAGCGCAACATCGACGAAGGGCGTGGAATCGAGGGGATCGTGCAAACGGGCGAGGGCTACATGAACCCTCTGACCGAGCTGATGCGTGGAGCGCCCAGTCGTGCCTGACGCCGTGCCCGAGACATCGGAGGCCGTGCCGAGCGCCTCGGACCGCGCGCTCGAGTTGCCCGGAACCCTCGAGGCGGTGCCGCCGACCCCTGAGACCGCGCCGGGCCCTCCTGAAACCGTGCGGGCCACCCACGAAGCCTTGCCGTTAACCCCTGAGACCGCGCCGGCGGATTCCGAGCGGACGCCCGTAGCGTCGCGGCCCGCGGTCGATCTCGCGCCGGTGAAGCCCTACGCCGATCGGTACGGCGACGGGATCATCCAGCTCAGCTTCACTCTGCCCGTCCCATATGGCCTGGCGGCGCGTAAGGCCGCCCAGGAGCTGGCCGGGAAGATGGGCCTCGAGCACCCCGAGGTCGTCCATTATCAGCGTCTGACCGAGGGGTACACATATTTCGTGATGTTCGGCGAGTGCACGGTCACGGTCGACTACTCGTCGCTGAGCGGCGAAGGCTTCGAGATCGAGTACATGAGCGAGGATGAGATCGAACGGTTCGCGCAGGAGCGGATCGGCAGGCCGGTGGTCGTGGTGGGCGCCGCGACCGGCACCGACACGCACAGCGTGGGCATCGACGCGATGCTGAACCTGAAGGGCTTTCACGGCCACCACGGTCTCGAGGGGTACAAGTCGTTTCAGACGCACAATCTCGGCAGCCAGGTGCCCAACAGCGTGCTGGTCGCCAAGGCGCTCGATCTCGGTGCCGATGCGGTGCTGGTGTCGCAGACCGTGACACAGCAGAACTTGCACATCAGCAACCTCACGGAACTGGTCGAGATCGTCGAGGCCGAAGGGGCGCGCAAGCAGCTGATCCTCACCTGTGGCGGACCGCGCGTGTCCAACGAACTGGCCAAGGAGCTCGGCTATGACGCGGGGTTCTCGAAGGGCACCTATCCCAATCACGTGGCCAGCTTCATCGTGCGCGAGCTGGCGGCTCGCCTGGCCGATGGCTGACGGCGGGGCGCCGGCGCCAGGCGATGGCTGACGGCGAGTCGCGCCTGACCGAGCTGCTCGGCCCGTCGCGACGGGTGGCGTTGGTGGGGCTGGCCAAGAACACGGGCAAGACCGAGACGCTTGCCGCGCTGCTGCGCGAGCTGGATCAGGCGCAGACGCGCGTGGGCGTGACCTCGATCGGCCGCGACGGCGAGGCGCGCGACGTGCTCGATGGGCGCATCGCAAAGCCGCGCGTGCGGCTCGCGCCCGGAAGCCTCGTGGCGACCACCGGAGCGATGCTGCGCGCGAGCGGGCTGGCGCACGAGCGACTGCTCGAGACCGGCATGCGGACGCCCGTCGGGGAGGTGCTCGTGGCGCGGCTCGAGCAGGAAGGCCCGCTTGAAATCGCCGGCCCGAGCGCCGCCTCGGACGTTCGCGCTGTGAGCGAGGCGATGGCCGAGTACGGGGCCGAGCGAGTGCTGATCGATGGCGCGATCGACCGACGCGCGGCGTCCTCGCCGGGCGTGTCCGATGGCCTGGTGATCGCGACCGGCGCGATCCTCGACGAGGACATCGAGCGCGTGGTGGCGATTACCTTCGACGCGGTCGAGCTCGTGCGGTTGCCACTCGCGGAAGACGTCCCCGAGTCGGCCAACGGCGAGACGCCGCGCCAGGCGGCCGGCCAAGACCACGTGCGCCTGTCGCGCGGGCTGGTGCTGCGCGCGGAGCCCGCCGAGATCGCTGCGCTGCTGTCAGCGCACGCGCGCGCGCATACGTTGCTCGTCAACGGGGCCCTGGGCGAGCGCTTTCTCGAGGGGCTGCTCGGGGCGCGGCGCGAGCGCGATGGGCGCGAGCTGCGCCTGGTAGTTCAGGATCCGACAAAGGTGTTTCTGTCGCGACACGGGCCCGGTTGGTACCGCCGCCAGGGGCTGGCGATCGAGGCGCTGCGCGCGATCGAGCTGCGCGCGATCACCGTCAATCCGGTGGCGCCGCAGTCACACAGGTTTGACTCGGAGCGCCTGCGCGCGCTGCTGCGCGCGGCGCTCGGCGACGTGGCCGTGCTCGACGTGCTCGGTCCCGACTACTGCACAGATCGGCCGCCACCGACCTGACGGCCGCGCGGGACGATCCGTCTACTGCGCTTTGGCGTAGTAGTCGGCGTTGATCTGCGTGTACTTGTGCCACTCCTCGGGAAGCTGGTCCTCAGCGAAGCAGGCGTTGACGGGACAGGCCTCGACGCAGGCGTCGCAGTCGATGCACTCCTCGGGGTCGATGTAGAGCATCTCGGCGGCGTCGTATCCGGGCTCGTCGGGCGTCGGATGGATGCAGTTGACGGGGCATACCTCGACGCAGGAGTTGTCCTTGGTGCCGATGCACGGCTCGGCGATCACGTAGGCCATTCGCTTCTCTCTGGGTCGTGTTTGGCGCTGTTGGGTGGTTGTCTGGAGAGCTGTCGCGGGAGTCTGGGCCAGCTCGGGGGGTGCCGCGATCGTCTGGACCGCCCCGCGGGCGCACGTGCCGGGTTGCCAGGGCGCCACGGTTCTGTCCGGCCGTCCCTCGGGTCGGAGAGCCTATTGTACGAAGCATGCTGCTGCTGACCGGCGCGACGGGCCAGGTGGGCTCGGCGCTGCTGCGCATGCTCGTCGACGACGGCACGCCGGTGCGCTGTCTGGTGCGCGATCCACGCCGGCTGGGCAGCTGGCGGGTGCGCGTGCAGATCGCACTCGGGGACCTCACAGATCCGCCGTCGTTCCGCAACGCACTGCGGGGTGTCGATACGGTGGTACACCTGGCGGCCACGATCCGCGACCAGCCGCGCGGCTCGATCGAGGAGCTCAACGGGATCGCGACCTGGCGCGTGGTCCGCGCGGCGCAGCGCGCGGGAGCGGAGCGGTTCGTGTTCTTCTCGACGCTCGACGCCAGTACGCACCACCGCACGCGCTTTCATCGCGCGAAGGCCCTTGCCGAGCAGGCCGTGCGCGAGACAGACCTCGACTGGACCGTGTTTGCTCCCTCGGTCATCTATGCGCCGGGCGATCGTTGGCTGACGCAGCTCGAGCGCCTGGCGTTGGCGCCGCTGATGCCGCTGGCCGGGACGGGGCGGGCGCGCTACCAGCCGATCTGGGCCGAGGATGCCGCCGCGTGCGTGATGGCGGCGCTGCACGATCCCGGCAGTGGGCGCCGGCGCTACGAGCTCGCCGGCCCGCAGACGCTTACGCAGGCCGCGATCGTGCGGCTGGTGCTCGACTCGATCGGCCGCCCGCGACCGCTGCTGCCGGTGCCGACGCCGGTGCTTTCGCGAACGCTGCGCCTGCTCGAGGGAGCGCTCGGGAGCGAGCGCGTGTTTGCCACCTGGGACGAAGTCGAGCTGATGCAGTGCTCGTCGCTCGCGGCCGAGGGACCGGCCGACGCCCGGCGCCTGGGCGTCGAGCCGAAGGAGATGCACGCGGTTTTGGGTGTGGGCTGAGTCCGTCGGCAGGCGCCGTCAGGCTCCTGGCGCCGACGTCGCCGAGACCTGCCCGTGTGGGCAATCCTGCGACCATGTACGCCTGCCCACAAGGCAGCCACCCCGTCAAGCATCAAGCTCAGAAAGCGAGTGCCATGAGCGCGGTACAGACAGCACCAGAAGTACAGTCGGGCCTTGAAGGCGTCGTCGCCTTTGCCACCGAGATCGCAGAGCCGGACAAAGAGGGTGGCGCGCTGCGCTACCGAGGCGTGGACATCGAGGAACTGGTCGGAGCGGTCCCTTACGAGCAGGTCTGGGGCCTGCTGGTGGACGGGAAGTTCAAACCGGGGCTGCCTCCCGCGGAACCGCACCCACTGACGGTGCGATCGGGCGACCATCGCGTGGACGTGCAGTCGGCGCTCGCGATGCTGGCGCCTGAGTGGGGCTTCGGGCAGCTGATCGACATCACCGACGAGGAGGCGCGTGACAATCTCGCGCGCGCATCGGTGATGGCGCTCTCGTTCGTGGCCCAATCGGCGCGCGGCGCCGGCCAGCCGCCGGTGTCACAGGAGGAGGTCGACCTCGGGCGCTCGATTCCCGAGCGCTTTCTGATCCGCTGGCGCGGCGAGGCCAACCCCGATCACGTCAAGGCGATCGATGCGTACTGGATCTCGGCGGCCGAGCACGGCATGAACGCGTTGACGTTCACGGCTCGGGTCGTGGCGTTGACCGGAGCGGACTGTGCCGCGGCGCTTTCATCAGCGGTGGGAGCGCTGTCGGGTCCGCTGCACGGCGGCGCGCCTTCGCGCGTGCTGAAGATGCTCGAAGAGGTCGAACAGACCGGCGACGCCGAGCGCTGGGTGTCCGACGCGCTCGATCGCGGCGACCGGCTGATGGGCTTCGGGCATCGCATCTACCGTGCCGAAGATCCGCGGGCGCGCGTGCTGCGCCGGACTTGCCGGGAACTGGGCTCGCCGCGCTTCGAGGCCGCGGAGGCGCTCGAGCGCGCCGCCCTGGCCGAACTCCACGCACGCCGCCCCGACCGGGTCTTGGCGACTAACGTCGAGTTCTGGTCTGCCGTGGTGCTCGACCTGGCTGAAGTGCCGCCGGATCTGTTCACGCCGATGTTCACGTGCGCGCGCGTGGCGGGCTGGTCGGCGCACGTGCTCGAGCAGAAGCGCGAGGGCAAGCTGATCCGGCCGACCGCCAAGTACGTCGGTGAGGGCCCGCGACCGGTGTCGGCGGTGGAATAACTCCGACTCCGGATCGACTCCGACTCCGACTCGACTCCGACTCCGACTCCAGATCGACTCCGACTCCGGATCGACTCGTGCCGGGCGATCGGAGCTCAAACCGGGACGATCGACCAGCGTCAGACCGAGGAGGTGGGCTGAGCCGGGTCGGAGACGGTTTCGCCAATCGCTTGGCGGTGGGATCGCTGCCAGGTAGCTTCGCCGTTGCTGCAGTGTCACTGCGGGCCGAGCCGGGTGAGCGTGCGAACAAGGAGCGTTGATGCGGATAGTCTCGAACGCGACGGTAGGATTCTGCTTGCTCGCCGTGCTCCTGGTGGCCGGGTGCGGAGCGGGCGCCACAAGCTCGGCGTCCAACACGGCTTCGAGCGCCAGGCTGCACCAGATCGTGCTCGCGAGTCCCGCGCTCGCGAGCAATAGCATCGCGATCCCCGCCCGCTACACGTGCGACGGAGCAGACGTATCACTTCCGCTGCGATGGGGCGCGGTGCCACTTACGACCCGGGAAGTCCTGCTTGTCTTGTTCTCTGTCACGCCCGTCAACCAGGAACGCACGAGACAGACGGTGCAGTGGGTCGTCGCTGGAGTGCCACCCAGCGTTCACCAGCTAGCCGCGGGCAAACTACCTCCGGGAGCGTTCGTCGGGCGTGACGCGGCCGGTCAGTCGCGCTATTCGATCTGCCCAGCGAGGGGAGCACATGCTTCCTACCTGATGGCCGTGTTTGCTTCGCCCCGAAGGCTCGAGCACAACGCCGGGTTCACCGATGCTTCTGTGTGGGCCAAGCTCAGGCAAATCAGACCACCGTACGGAGATATGCCTGCAGCCTACTGGCGCGCGTGAGCGCGCGGGGGCGTCGAGAAGAGCGGAACCCGCACGAGCAGCTCCACGACCTCTGTTGAGCGCATGGACGCCACGCGGCAGGGATATGACACTCCACCTTCGCTGGCACGGTGCACGAACGTGCAGGATCGCGGCACGCGGCCAACCGACCCGCGCCGGCTCGTGACGTAAGCAAGAGGACCCGGCTTCCGTGCCGAGTCCTCCGCGAGTCTCTATCGGCCGCCGCGGGCGCCCTTTCAAGCGCCGCGCAGGACGTTTGGCCACGTCGTTGACCTTCGCCAGTGGCGCAGGTCCTTACATCATCCCGCCCATGTCGGGCATTCCGCCACCCGGTCCGCCGGATTCCTTTTCGGGAGCCTCGGCGACGATCGCCTCGGTGGTGAGGATGTTCTTGGCGATCGAGGCGGCGTTCTGAAGCGCCGAGCGCGTGACCATCGCCGGGTCGATGATGCCGGCGGCGACGAGATCGACGATCTCGTTGGTGGCGGCGTTCAGGCCCTGGCCTTTCTTGGCCTTGCGCACGTCGTTGACGACGACCGAGCCCTCCAGGCCGGCGTTCTCGGCGAGCTGGCGAAGCGGCTCCTCGAGGGCCCGCAACACGATGCGTGCCCCCGTGCGCTCATCGTCCTCACCAGCGTCGCCGTTGACGCTGACCGCCGATGAGGCCTGCAGCAGCGCGACGCCGCCGCCGGGCACGATGCCCTCCTCGAGGGCGGCGCGCGTGGCCTGCAGCGCGTCCTCGACGCGGTGCTTCTTCTCCTTCATCTCGGTCTCGGTCGCGGCGCCGACCTTCACCACGGCAACTCCGCCCGAGAGCTTGGCGAGCCTTTCCTGGAGCTTTTCACGGTCGAAGTCCGAATCGGTGTTCTCGATTTCGCCTTTGATCTGGTTGATACGGCCTTTGATCGCCGCCGCTTCGCCGGCGCCGTTGACGATCGTGGTGGTGTCCTTGGCGACCACGACGCGCCTTGCCCGCCCCAGCTGAGAGACCTGGGTGTTCTCGAGCTTCAGGCCCATCTCCTCGGTGATCACCTCGGCCTTGGTGAGAATCGCGATGTCCTCGAGCATGCGCTTGCGGCGGTCGCCAAAGCCCGGGGCCTTGACGGCGACCCCGGTGAAGGTGCCGCGCAGCTTGTTGACGACGAGCGTCGCGAGCGACTCGCCCTCGACGTCCTCGGCGATGATCAAAAGCGGCTTGCCGCTCTGGATCACCTGCTCGAGCACCGGCAGCACATCGCGCACGGAGCCGATCTTCTGGTTGGCGATCAGGATGTAGGGATCCTCGAGCACGGCCTCCATGCGGTCCTGGTCGGTGACCATGTACGGGGAGATGTAGCCCTTGTCGAACTGCATGCCCTCGGTGAACTCGAGGTCCATGCCGAACGTCTGACCCTCCTCGACGTTGACGACGCCGTCCTTGCCGACCTTCTCGATCGCGTCGGCGATCACATCGCCGATCTCGTCATCGCCGGCCGAGATCGTCGCGACGCGAGCGATCTGGTCCTTGCCCGAAACCGCCTTGGACTGCGTGGCGATGTTCTTGACGACCTCCTCGACGGCCTTCTCGATGCCGCGCTTGAGCGCGAGCGGATTGGCCCCGGCGGCAACGTTCTTCAGGCCCTGACGGACGATCGCCTGAGCCAGGACCGTGGCCGTTGTGGTGCCGTCGCCGGCGACGTCGTTGGTGGCCGTGGCCACCTCACGCACCAGCTGGGCGCCCTGATTCTCGAAGACGTCCTCGACCTCGATCTCGCGCGCGATCGTGACGCCGTCGTTGGTGATGGTGGGTGCACCGAACTTCTTGTCGAGCACTACGTAGCGGCCCTTCGGACCGAGCGTGACCTTGACCGCGTTCGCGACCGCGTCGACGCCCGCCTCGAGCGCCTTGCGCGCTTCAGCGTCGTACTTGAGCTCCTTGTGTGCCATATTCTCCTGTCTCCTTCGCGAGAGCAGGGCTCCCGCGCTTGTAAGTTTGTTCTCGGGCCCTGGCCGTCCGGCCTCTGCCCGCCGGCCTGCGGCCCATTCGGGCCGTGGACCCGTCGCTACACGACCTTGGCGAGGACGTCGGACTCGCGCAGCACGAGCAGGTCCTCCCCGTCCCAGGGGAGCTCGCTGCCACCGTACTTCGAGTAATAGACCTCGTCGTCCTTGGAGATGTCGAGCGGTACGCGCTTGCCGTCGTCGTCGAGACGGCCGTCGCCGACCGCGAGGACCTTTCCTCTCTGGGGCTTCTCCTTGGCGGTGTCGGGCAGGACGAGGCCGCTGGCCGTCGTGGCCTCCTCCTCGATCGCCCGCACGATCAAGCGATCGCCCAGGGGCTTGAGCTTCATATCGGAACAACCTCCACTAGTTGGGGGGAACGTGTCGGGATTGCGGTGCGATGAGCTGCCGAAAGCACCTCTGCGCCGTTGGCACTCTGGATGGACGAGTGCCAAGAAGCATCAATATAGCCAGTTTTTGAGCCGCACCGAAGGCTCGTTTCCAAATATGGCGCAAGGCACCCTGCACGAGGCAAGGGCCATCGGGGGACTCCGGTGTTTACGCTCTGAGGATGCGTTATTTTCGCCCGGCGTTAGCTTACGTATATACGTTGTTACTACTATGGAGCACGCTGGGCTGGAAAGCGATCCAGATTCGCCACAACATGCCCGCCTTACGGCATGCGCATATATGCCATAGCGCACGCTGGGACGGGATTCAAAACACTGTCTCTGAGCGCCGTGCCTCTCCTGAGAACGCCCCGCCTCTCCTGAGAACGCCCCGCCTCTCCTGAGAACGCCCCGCCTCTCCCGAGAACGCCCCGCCTCTCCCGAGAACGCCCCGCCTCTCCTGAGAACGCCCCGCCTCTCCCGAGAACGCCCCGCCTCTCCCGAGAACGCCCCGCCTCTCCTGAGAACGCCCCGCCTCTCCCGAGAACGCCGCGCCTCTCCTGAGAACGCCGCGGCTCTCCCGAGAACGCCCCCTCTCCCGAGAACGCCGCGCCTGTTCCTGAGAACAGCCGCGGCTCTCCCGAGAAGCCCCCTCTCCCGTGAACGCGTCCTCTTTTGAGAACGCCGCGCCTAGTTCTGGGCGCCGCCGAAGCCCTTGATCGCTTCGGTGATGCCCGAGGGGTTCTCGACGATCTGGGAGAAGCGCACGACCGTGACCGTGTCGTCCATCGAGACGGCGCGGCCGTAGATCTGTTCGAGGAAGTGGATCAGCTCCTCGTGGCGGCGGAACTCGGGGTTATCGTGCTTGATGTCGCGCGGCGAGAGGTCGGCGACCTTCATCACCTCGACCTGGTCGATCACGGCCTCGAAGATGCGTTCGCGGGGCGAGTACTGGTATCCGATCGTCACGAGCACGGCTTGGTTCTTGCGGTACTTGCCGGACTTGTCGCCGAGACGGATCGTCGCGGTCTTGCGGCCCCGCTTGAGCTCGTCCGCAAAGATGGTCGAGTAGAAGTTGAGTACCTGCACGGACGGCAGGCTACCTGACCGGCGCTCTGCGGCTCGCGCCCTCAGGCGTCGCGGCCGTGCGGAGTCGCCGACAGGCGCGCGAGCGCGCGCTCGATCATCTCCCGTTCTCCGTCGTAGGTGAGCATCGTCCGGGCCTCGCGCAGGTCGATCCAGCGGACCTCCTCGATCTCGTGATCGTGATCGGAGGTCTTGCCCGAGACGTATCGGAACAGAAAGAACCGAACCGACTTGCCGACGGTGCGCCCATCGCGCCGGTAGAAGTAACGGACCTCGCCGAGCTCGCCGAGCGACTCGGCGACGAGTCCGGTCTCCTCGCGCACCTCGCGCGTGGCGGCCTGCAGCGCGGTCTCACCCGGATCGACGTGTCCCTTCGGCAGGCCCAGCACGGACGAGCCGTCAGCGGCGCGCCGCTTGGGCACGATCGCCGCCACCTGCTCGCGCCCGGGATCGCCGCGAAGCACGACGCCGCCGGCAGAGGTCTCGCGCGCGCGTGCTCGCTTGCCGGGCCGACGTTCGGGATGCGGGCGTCCGGTATCGCGCCCGCCACCGTCGCCATGACGCGCACTCCCATCTCCGCCGCGGAACTCGCCTGCGCGATCGTTACCCGGCTCGAGGCCCTCCTCAGAAGACATAGCGCTCGAGCGCCTTGACGTCGTGCACGACCAGACGTCCCCGTCCCTGCGAGATCACGTGGGCGCGCTCGAGCACGGCGAGAAAGCGGCTGGCCGACTCGCGTGAGGACCCGGCGAGCTGTGCAAGATCGGCCTGGGTCGCAGTGACGAGCACGTCGCCGGCGGGTTGCCCCGGACGTTCGTACCCGTCGACGCCGGCTCCCGGGACGGCTGTGTTCTGGCTCTTGTCCTTGCCTGCAAGTTCTTGTTCGACCAGCTCGAGCAGCACCGCGGCCACGCGGCTCTGGACCGTTTGAAAGGACTGGCGGGCAAGACGCTCGTTGGTCTCACGAAGGCGGCGTCCGAGGGCGATCACGAGCCGGGTCGAGATCTCGGGGTGTTCGGCCATCAGCCTGCGCATGTCTGGTCCCAGCACGGCCACCGCGGTGGTTCGCTCGATCGCTTCGACCGTGGCCGAGCGGCGCTCGTCCTCGAACAGGGCCAGCTCGCCGAAGATGTCGCCGGAGCCGAACGTGGCCAGTGTGATGACGCGGCCGTCGGAATGCTCGCGAACCGCGCGCGCGCGTCCGGCGCGCACGACGTAGCAGGTGTCACTGGCGTCCCCCTCGCGGAACACGACCTCACCCGGCTCGAATCGCCGCGGCACGGCCAGCTCGGCGATCCGCTGGACGTCGTCGGGTACGAGCGTCGAGAAGACCGGGACCCGCCCGAGCAGCTCCACGACCTCTGTTGAGCGCATGGACGCCACGCGGCAGGGATATCACACCCCACCTTTGCCGGCACCGTGCGCGAATGTGGAGGATCGGGGCACGCGGCCAACCGGCCCGCGCTGGCTCGCGACGGCGCTATCTTCACCTTTGCGACAACGCGCACTTGACATGCCAACTCCGATGACCCGCCGACTTTGCAAGGTCGATCAGATCGCAATCGCGTCCGCGTGCGTCGCGGCGTGCGCCGGCGGTGTTCTGCTGGCGGCTCAGACGACGGTGGCGAGTGCGAGTAACAGCACGAGAGCGGCGATCGCGCGAACGGCGACGTCCACGAGCTCGCTGGCGCACTCGCGCGAACTGTGGGCGACGGTTGACGTCTGCAACCCGGCGGACCAGCGGGACACGATTGGCATTCGCGGCTCGATGCCGGGCGACGGCAACGCGCAAGACACGATGTACATGGAGTTTCAGCTCCAGTACCTGGAGGGCAAGCACACGTGGGTGGACCTTGCCCACGGAGGGAGCTCCGGTCTGATCGCGGTCGGCCCAGCCAAGACAGTGCGCCAGGGCGGAACGAGCTTTCAATTGATGCCCGCCAAGGGCAAGCCCGGGTACACGATGCGAGGATTCGTCACATTCGAGTGGCGGCGAAACGGCAAGGTGGTGCACGAAGTGACGCGCCCGACCTCGGCAGGCCATCAGGGGGTCGCGGACGCCGATCCGCCGGGGTACAGCGCGGCCGAATGCACCATCGACTGACGGCGGCCAAGTGGGCCATCGGCCGGCGCGATCTGTCGTAGCGCCCCGGCGCCGGAGCGCGATCCGGAGCGCGCGGCCGGCGGGCGGGCGGACAGCGCCGTCGAAGGCGTCGCGCTACGCGACGCGCCGGTAGCGCTGCGAGCCGAGGCGCGACTGCTCGATCGTGTCGATCGCTTCGCGCGGCCCGACGTAGGGGGCGAGCGTCAGGAAGGCGATCGTGTCGGCCATGCGCAGCAGGGAGCGCAGGCGGTCGCTCGATGCGTATGCGCTGATGATGCCCCAGACCGCGCCGGTGAGCAGCTCGACCATCACCGCGGGCGCGCGACGCGGTTCGGGAGCGGTCTCGGTGATCAGCGCGATCAACTGTTCGATCGGGCTGGTCATGCAATCGATCACTCCCGGGCCGACCTCGAACAGGTCCACGAACGCGACCCGCAAGAGAGCCGGGTGCGCGACGAAGTGTTCGATGAAGGCAACGACCGCGAGATAGGCATATTCGGCCCAGTCCTCGGCGTCCACGGCCTGCATTTCGACGGCTTCGATGGCTTCGCGCGCGATCTCTTCGATCAGCGCTATGAAGCAGCTCTCCTTGCCGGAGAACTGCTTGTGAAAGGCCTCGGTGGACATGCAGGCGAATTGCGCCAGCTGGGCGTCGGTCGTCGTCGCGTAGCCCACGTCGAGCGTCAGGTGCACGATTGCGCCAAGTGCGCGCGTGCGACGGTCCTCGCCCGTCAGGAAGGCGGCCGGCTCGATCGGGACGTACGTGGGACCGTCCAGCGGGAACACGCGCAGGCGACCGCTCGCGGGAGAGCGATACGCCTCGATCCAGTCGAGGATTTCGTCGGCGAGCGTGCGCAGTTCGCCGACGCGACCTTCGCGCACGCGATTGAAGACCACCTGGCGAACTCCGCCAACCGTGGCGCGGGCGGCGATCGTCGGCAGCTGCTCGCTCCCAGGGCCGGCGCGGAAGGCTGCGAGCATCAGACGCTCATAGCAGGCGCCGGCGAGATGCATGCGCTCGCGGGCGGTGGCACCGAGGCCGAGCGAATCGATCAGCACCAGATGGGCGCCCTTCGGTTCGCCGGCGATGTCCTCGAGGAATGCTTTGTACGAGGCGTGCATGCGATTGGCCCAGCCGCGCTCTCGGCCCCATGCTTCGAGGACGCGCTTGCGCGAGCGTGCGACCACGATGTCGTAGGTGGCGACGAAGCAGGCCTTCTTGTTGCAGAACAGCTCGTAGAAGGCCCGGCGCGAAACGCCGGCGAGGCCAATCACGTTGGCGACGGTGGTGCCGCGGTATCCGTGGGCGGCGATCGACTCGATCATTGCGCCGTAGAGGCGGGCGCGCTGGTTGCGGGCGACTTCCTCGCGACCCATGCCATGCGGACCGTGCGGGAGCCTGCGGTACAAAGGTCCGGCTCCCCCTTGCATTCCGTCCATCCCCACAATTCGAGAAGATAGGCAAAAACAAGAGCCGATGCAAATCTTTCTTATTTGCTGTATTGGAGCCTTTCGGCCCACCCTTCTGGCCCTAGTACGTGTCCGACAGACAAGGGCATTCTGACTGGCGGATAAACGCTAGTGTACGGATTCCTCGGATTTCAGGGCCCGAGCAGGGATAACTCGCTCCCTGGGAGCGACGGCTTCGTGCGCTCCGGAGTTGAGGCCGCCGGGGTCCGGGCTCAGGCGCTGAGCGTAAGCCGGCGCGGACCCGAGCGAAAGCCGGATTCGGTTACCAGCGTCTCCCACTTGGAGCCGATCGCAGGCGCACCGTCGATCCGCTCGAGTGCCAGCCGCCCGACCCGGCCGTCCCGGACTGCATCCGCGAGCGCCGCGAGCGCCGCGCGCAGCGGCTCTTCGGCGGCGCGTGCCTCGTGCAGGGTCAGCAAGCTGCGACCCCCGCGCTCGACATACAGCGCAGGTGTGCCCGCGACGAGCACGACGTAGGCGCCGGCCACCCGTGCAGGACGGCGGTCGCTCTGCGCACGGCGCGGCCAGGCCAGCGCCGCCCCGAACGGCTGAGCAGGGTCACAGGCCGACAGCACGAGCGCACGCGAGCCCGCGGCCGTCGCGGCACCACCGGTACGGAGCCGCTCGACCGCGCCGGGCAGCGCGAACTGCGCGCCGCCGAGACCCTCGACGAAATATCCGCGGCGACAGGCGCCGAGCGTCTCGAGCTCGCACAGGGCGCCGTACAGACCCGCGAACCCGCCGGGAAGGCCCTCAGCGAGAACGTGCTCGCGCGTGACGATCCCGTAGCGCTCGAGCAGCAGCTCGGCGATCGCACGCGCTTGCTCAGCGCGTGCGCGATCGCCCGGCGCCGCGGCGCCGGCAGTCGCCGCGACGCCGCCGGCAAACAGCGGCTCGCTCAGCGACCAGCGCCCCGGCGGATGAGCGGGCGCGCTCGCGCGCGGGGCCAGGCGGCGTGCGGCAAAGCGCGAGCGCCCTGGGGCCGGGCGGCCGGCAGCTCCCGCCAGATGCAGCCGCTGCCGGCCACGCGCGCGCGATCCTCCACCCGAGAGCTCGCGCAGCGGCGCCCAGGCGTCGTTCGTGACCGAGCCCGACCAGACGAGGTCGAACAGGCCGTCGCGCAGCTCCTCGGCTGGCAGGTCGAGCTCGGCGAGCAGGTCCACGAAGAAGCACGGACCCGTGCGCAGGCGCGCGCGGATGAGCTCGCGCGTGGGCGAGTCGGCCGTCAACGTGGCCTCGGACGGCTGGGGCGGTCCGAGCAGCGGGGCGTCTTCGCGGAAGTAGAGGGCGACGCGGCCGGCTCGCCCGAGCGGGCCCGCTCCGACCCAGACGAGCTCGCCGGAGGCGCACAGCGAGTCGAGCCAGCTGGGCGAGTAGGCGCCCAGTCGGCGCGGCAGGACATCGCTCTCCCACGCCGCGACCGGTAGCGCGAGACCCTGCAGCGGCACGAGGATCTCGCGCAGCCGCTCGATCCCGGCACCTTGCGCGGTGTGGCGATCGATTCCCTGCCAGGCGGGCATGAAGGTGGCCAGCGCATTCTGAGCCGCGGGCTCGATCTCTTTGCGCAGCGCCGCCAGTGAGGCGCGGCGGACGCGGCGCAAGACCTCGACGTCGCACCATTCTCGATCGACTCCGCCCGGCCTGATCGCACCGCGCGCAATCCCGCCAGCATGCTCGAGCTCACGCAGCGCGGCGCTCGCGTCGAGGCCGTAGCGGGAGCGCAGGGCTCCTGTGCTGAACGGGCCGTGCGTGCGCGCGTAGCGCGCCACGATCTGCTCGACCGGGTTCTCGACGTCCTCCAGGAACGCCGCCGGCAGTCCTGCGGGCGGTACGGCGGCGAGCGCGTCGCGCCACAGCCCGGCCTCCTCGGCCGCCACGTAGCGCTGCTCGCCGCCCAAGCGCAGCGCGATCGCGCGGCGCTCGCGCAGCAGGCGTCCGAGCAGCTGATCCGCGTCGATCCCCTCGAGCACGCGTTCACGGATCTCCTCTGCCGTGAGGTCGCCGAGCATGCGCAGGACGTCGTGCAGCTCATCGCGTCCGGTGGCGGCCGTGTGGGGGGAACGTCGCTGCAGGTCTTCTTCGACGCGCGTCAGGGCGCCCGCATCGATCAGCTCGCGCAGCTCCTCGGAGCCAAGCAGCTCGCGCAGCAGCTCGCGGTCCAGCGACAGCGCTGCGGCACGGCGCTCCGCGGCGGGCGTGTCGCCCTCGTACATGTAGGTGGCGATGTAGTCGAACAGCAGCGCGCCGGCAAACGGCGAGGCGGTCTGGGTCTCGACCTCGACGAGTCCCAGCTCGCGCGTATGCAGGTCACACAGCAGCTCGCGCGCGGCCGGCAGGTCGAGCACGTCCTGCAGGCACTCGCGGTAGGTCTCGAGCACGATCGGGAAGTCCTCGTAGCGGCGGGCCACCTCGAGCAGGGTCTGGGCCTTCAGGCGCTGCTGCCAGAGCGGCGTGCGACGACCGGGCCAGGCGCGCGGGATCAGCAGCGCGCGCGCAGCGTTCTCGCGAAAGCGCGCTCCGAACAGCGCGCTCGAGCCGAGCTCCGAGGTGACGATCGCCTCGAGCTCGTCGGGCTCGATCGCGACGAGCTCGGCCAGCGTCAGCGCCTCTCCTTCCGCGGCGTCGAGGTCGGGCAGGCGCAGCACGATGCCGTCGTCGGACCACAGCGCCTCGGCCTCCAGCCCAAAACGCTCACGCACGCGCGCAGCGATTGCCAGGCCCCACGCCGCGTGCACGCGGGCGCCGAACGGAGAGAGCACGCATACACGCCAGTCGCCGATCTCGTCGCGGAAGCGCTCGAGCACGATCGTGTGATCGCTGGGCAGCACGTGCGTGGCGGCGAGCTGCGAGCGCAGATACTCGAGCAGATTGCGCGCCGCGCGCTCGTCGAGATCGTATTCGCGCTGCAGCGTCGCCTCGTCCTGCTCGACGGCCCAGCGCGCGAACGCGCCGATCGCCCGGCCGAGCTCGACCGGTCGGCCCAGCGTGTCGCCCTTCCAGAAGGGCACGGCCGCGGCCGCGCCAGGCGCCGGCGTCACGATCACGCGATCGCGGCCGATCTCCTCGATCCGCCAGGTCGAGGCGCCCAGGAAGAACGCCTGGCCGGGCCGGGCCTCGTAGACCATCTCCTCGTCGAGCTCGCCGACACGACGGCCGTCGGGCAGCGTGACGGCGTAAAGGCCGCGGTCGGGGATCGTGCCGGCGTTGGCGATGGCCAGCTGGCGAGCGCCGCGGCGCGGCCGGATCACGCCGGCGACGCGGTCCCACACGATGCGAGCTCGCAGCTCGCCGAACTCCGTGGACGGATAGCGCCCGTCGAGCATGTCGAGCAGCCGCTCGTACAGCTCGCGCGAGAGCGAGCTGTACGGGTGGGCCCGCCTCACCAGCTCGTAGAGGTCGTCGACCGCGATCCCGCCGGACTCGATCGACCCTTCGCTTTTGCGCCGGCCTGGCCCTACCCGATCCGCCGCGGACCCCGTCTGGGCATCTGGCTGGGGCGATGACCTCGTCGAGTCGTCGAGTGTCGCTGTTTCGCTCGACGCGGCGATCGCGACGATCTGCTGCGCGAGCACGTCGAGCGCGTTGCGCGGGATGCTGGTCGGCTCGATCTCGCCGGCGCGCATCAGACGGCAGACGACGGCGCACTCCAGCAGGTCACCGCGGTACTTGGGGAAGATGCGGCCGCGGCTGACGCGGTTGACGCCGTGGCCCGCGCGTCCGACGCGCTGCAGGCCGCGCGCGACCGACTTCGGCGACTCGACCTGCAGGACGAGATCGACGGCGCCCATGTCGATTCCGAGCTCGAGCGAGCTGGTGGCGACCAGGCAGGGCAATTCGCCGGCCTTCAGCAGCTCCTCGACGCGGGTGCGCTCCTCGCGCGACAGCGAGCCGTGGTGGGCGCGTGCAATCTCATCTCCCGCCAGCTCGTTCAGGCGCAACGCGACGCGCTCGGCGGCGCGGCGATTGTTGACGAACACGATCGTCGAGCTGTGCTCGCGCACCGATCGAAGCAGCTCCGGGTAGATCGCCGGCCAGATCGACCGATCGGAGATCGGCCAGCGCGTGGACTCGCCGCCGGCAAGCGGCTCCAGCGGATCCCGCGAGTCGCTCGGAGCGGCCGATCCGAGGTCGGCCATCGACTCGACCGGGACTTCGATGCGAAGGTCGAGCTGCTTGGGCGCGGATGCGTTGACGATCGTCACCTCGCGTCCGGTCCCGGCCAGAAAGCGGCCGATCTCATCGAGCGGGCGCTGGGTGGCGCTGAGGCCGACGCGTTGCATGCCCGGCGAGAGCGCTTGCAGCCGCTCGAGCGTGAGCGCCAGGTGCGAGCCGCGCTTGGAATGGGCGACCGCGTGGATCTCGTCCACGATCGCGAGCTCGACGGCACCGAGCAGCGTGGCGGCCTGCGAGGTGAGCATCAGGTAGAGCGACTCGGGGGTCGTGATCAGGATGTCGGGTGGCTTGCGCAGCATCGCGGCGCGCTCACGCTGGGGGGTATCGCCGGTGCGCAGGCCGACACGCAGCTCGCCGGCGCCGATGCCGCGCAGCGGGGCGCGCAGGTTGCGCTCGATGTCATAGGCGAGCGCCTTGAGCGGCGAGACGTAGACGACCCGAATCGCGCCAGGTCGAGACTCATCGGCGCCGTCGGCCGCCGCAGCGTGCTCGCAGCCGGCACCGAGGCGATCGAGCGCGTACAGGAACGCGGCGAGCGTCTTGCCCGAGCCCGTCGGGGCCGACAGCAGCACGTTCTCGCCCCGGGCGATCGCTGGCCAGGCCTGGGCCTGAGCGGGCGTCGGAGCGGCGAACGCCTCGCTGAACCAGGTTCGCACACGCGGGGAGAAACACGAGAGGGGGCTGGCCACGGCCACTGCCGGTCAGGCTAGCGCGGAGCAGAAGCCCGGCCGCGCCCGATGCTTTGATGGGCGCCGCAGCCTTCCCGTGGCTACGGCGCCCGCCGAGACCAAGGCACGTCGGGGGACGCCTCGATCTCGCCCGAGCGCCGTCGGAGAGGGTAAGGACGACGCTCAAGCCTGTGCTGCCCATACAGACTGTAGTTCCAACTATCGAACCATTGCCAGAGGCGTTTCTCATTTCACATCTCACGGCCCGAGTGAGACCGCCACCGGGCCAGGGCTTGCCTATTGACGGCGAAACTTGGCGATTGTCGACGGTCAACCGACGCTGTGCCGCGCTCGTGACCGAGTGCACTATTGCGCCGGCATATCGCTGCGTCAACCGAATGCGCAATCCCACCGGCATATGGCTGCAAAGACCGAGTGCGCAATCGCGCCGGCATATCGCTGCGGCCCGCGGTCCGGCATGTTGTGCCCGCTGCGGGCATGTCGCGCCGATCAGCCGGCAGGCAGACGGTAGGCGGTGATTTCAGGCGCCTGGCCGCTCGCGATCGCGATGCCGGCGGGAGCGATCAGCGTGTCGCCTTCGACTGCGATCCCGGTGTTGGTGCCGGCCGGCAGTTGCGTTTCCCAGGCGACTTCTCCGTTGCGGGCGTCGAACGCAAACAACTTGCCTTCGAAGTCGGTGGCGAACACGAGGTCGTTGACGGCCGTGGTCGCTCCGTACGCCGCGGCGGGCAGCTTGTGATCCCACTCTACGGCCCCCGTGGTCGCGTTCAGCGCGACGATTTCACCGGTGGCCGGACCGGTTTCGCGCGGTTCGCTTTGGTTTTCGTAGGTGACGGAGTGGTTGACGACGGGCACGAACACGCTCGCTCCGTTGGTCGCCATCGGCGCGATCACGCCTCCCAGCAGGCCCGGATAGACGGTCTCGGGCAGATGGAGCTTTGAATATTCATGGCGCATCGCGTACAGGCCGTCCTGGTCGTGACCGTTGTGGATCCCGACCGAGTGCTTCCACAAGAGCTTTCCGCTCTGGGCGTCGAGGCAGATCACCACGCCGCCCTTGCCGGCGGCGAGGACCACCTGTCTGCCTGCGACGTTCGCGAGGATCGGCGGGTCCTGCAGGTCGTGGTCGTAGAGGTCGTGGGGTGTCAGCTGGTAGTACCACTCGATCTGGCCGGTGCGGGCGTCGAGCTTGACGATCGAGTCGGTGTACAGGTTCGGACCGGGCCTGCTCGAGCCCCACGGGTACTGGCTGGTGCCGGGGAACGGCGCCGGGTTGCCGGTGCCGATGTACATGTTTCCGTGCTGGTCGAACGCCGGCGAGTACCACAGTCCGCCACCGGAGTTGATGGCGGCGTTTTCACTGGACCAGAGGTTTTCCGGGGCGGTGTCGAAGTGCCACAGCCGTGCGCCGGTCTTGCCGTCCAGGGCCCACAAGACCCCGACGGCTTCGCCGCCGTAGAACTGTCTGTTGTTGCCAGGGACCGTCGAGACGTAGACGATGCCTTCGTGGTAGCCGGGAGCCATGTCGATGCCTTCGTGTTCATTGCGCGCGAGCGTCGTCGACCAGATCTGGGCCCCCGTCTCCTGATCGAGCGCGAACGCCGCCGTGGCGGTGGCCCCGAACACGATTCCGCCCTGAACCACCAGCCCGTTCGGGCCTTGGTCGGGCGATTCGTACGCTTTGCTCCAGATCACCTTGCCGGTCTTCAGATCGACGGCCTGTACGTTTGAGGCGAGGTCCTGCGAGTAGATGACTCCATCGGAGATGATCGGCGTCGAGGAGTAGCTGCCGTACTCGCTTTTCGCGGTGAGCGGCAGCGACCATGCGACTTCGAGCTTCGACACCGTCGAGCTGTCGATCGGCCCGCCGACGTAGCGCGTATTCGCGGTGTTCACGTTGGGGTAGCCCGAGCCGGTGAGCAGCGAGCCGTAGGGCGAGGAAGATGATCCGAGCGACGCGATCATGATGCCGGCCACGACCAGCACCGCGAGCGCCGCCGCGGCGAACCATCCGACGCGTGGGATCCTGCGCGCAGCCGATGAAAGGACCTCGCGAAATCCCGCGTCGGCGGACCGCTCCCGAAGGCTCGCCCCGCGACGCGTGCCCCGACCACCGGAGCTGGTTTTGCGGCGTTCCTGTGCACGGCGGACCTGGCGCGACGGGGAGGGCATCGGTCACCGCGGGTGAAAGGTCGCGCGCGCGCGCGGGCTCACATGCAGCACTCGCGCGGCGTTTGCTCGATGCGGTCGCACGAGGTGAACCTAAATGACGGAAATCGGCTATGTCAAATGAAATGACCTTTTGTCTCCGACTCTGTCGGTAAATGTGTCGGCAGGTCCGTCGGTCACCGTGTCGATAACTCCGGTGGTCGTCGTGTCCGCAACGCCATCGGTCGCCGTGTCCGCAACTCCGTCGGTCATCGTGTCCGCAACTCCGTCGGTGACTGCGTCGGCGCTCGCCACCGGGGCGCTCGCGATCTGAGACTCGAGCACGAGCGGCTCGAGCACGCGATTCGCGAGCAGTCCGAGGCAGCCCAGGTTCGCGAAGCCCGGGCCCTGGCTGAGGGCACCCAGACCCGGGATGTAGAGTCGCGGACGCATGTTGACCAGCTCGAGGTTGCGCCCGATCGAGACCTCGCTTCCGGGCGGGCGGTCCCAGAGCGTTCCCACGCGCTCCTCGATGTCTGCCCGCACGGCCGGCTCGAACAGTCCGCGCAGTTGCTCGAGCAGGTCAAACCCGGTGCAGTTGACCACGTAGTCATACTCGCGACGGACGCCCGTACCGTCTGCGCCGACGTAATCGAGATAGACGCCCGTGTGCGCTCGCATCGGAGCCACGTAGGTGACTCTGCCAGTGACGAATCGACAGCGCTCGTCGTAGGCGATCGTCGCGAGCGTCTGCGGATCGAACACGCCACGGTCACAATGCCTGACGAAGTCCTTGCGGGTTCGCTCGTCCAGGGACTCCCACGACACCTCGTCGGGGTCGCCGAAGACACGGTTCTCCAGAAAGCTCTCGCCGCGGCTGAGCGGTAGCGTCGGCGTGTAGATCGTCAGCTGTGCACGCGGTCGGAAGGCGCGCAGGAACGCCACGCAGCTGAGCGCGCTCTCGCCGCCGCCGACGATCGCTATCTCGGCGCTGTGATCGGCGGTGATGCGCGCGAGCTCATCACGCCTGGAGTCGCAGTGAAAGATGCGGTCCGCGGCGTCGGGATCGTGGGGAAAACGGCGGTGTACGCCGGGCCCCGTGAGCACTAGTGACCTGCCGAAATAACGAGGGGCACTTCTGTGACGGGCACCACGGTGAGGGGCACCACCGTGAGGGGCACCGCCGTGAGGGGCACCGCCGGACTCGGCGACGTCTACCCTCCATCGTCGCTCGCTGTCGAGCAGAACGCGGGTGACGCGTCCGTGTATGAGTGTGACCCCTTCGGTGGCACGCGCGAGCACCCACGCCAGGTAACGCCCATACGTGCGATGCTGGATTGGGGGCGAGCCGGCGTTGACCCAGCGAACGTAGCGGTGCTGCTCGATCATGTGCCGCTGCCAAGTGAACAGGAGCATCGCCCGGTCGATCGCGGCTCCGTGAACCTCACCGAAGCTCTGATGGCTCTGATATGGGAACCCGACGTCCTTGATCGGCGGGATCGCCAGTGGCTCCTCGCCCGAAGTCATGCCGTTGCGCCCCGACCACGATGCTGCCGGTTCGGTCGCCTCGACGATCGTCAGCGCGATCGGCCCGAGGCCGAGGCTGTTGAGAACGTGCACTTTTGCGGCGATCGCGGTCGCCTTGGCGCCGGCGCCGACGACGATCAGATCGGCTTCGGGCGCGGGCGGGTTCGGCGCGCCGCTCACGCCACGGCCGCCTCGCGGGCGTGGGTCGGGGACGTGGGCGCTTGCCGGCGCGTACAGGAGCCGGCGTCGGCGACGATCACCAGCCCCCTGCGCCCGGGGCTATAGGAGATTGCGCTCTTTTTCACCTGCTCGGAGCGCGATTGCACGGCGCGCAGCTCTACCTCCTCGAGCACGGCCGTGGTGACGCGCTTCATCTCGAACAGCGCGAAGCTCGCGGCCAGGCAGCGCCTGGCGCCGCCGCCGAACGGGATCCACGTGTAGGTGCCTGCGGGCCGCTGCAGAAAGCGCTCGGGCAGAAAGCTGCGAGGCCGCGGGTAGACGTCCTCGCGGCGGTGCACGAGATGGATGCAGGGTGCCACCATCGTGCCCGCCGGAACCGTGTAGCCGCCGAGCTGCATGGGGGTGAGCAGCTTGCGGACGACTATCGGCACCGGCGGGCACAGCCTCAAGGTCTCGCGCATGACCGCGTCCAGGTAGGCGTCGGTCTCGCCGCGCGCGACCTCCTCGCGCACGCGCGCGAGCTTGTCGGGGTGGCGGAGCAGCCGCTCGAAAACCCAGGCCAGCGAGGTTGACGTCGGTCCGTCGAGCAGAAGCGTCACCAGTTCGTCGCGCAGGTCCTGAGCGCTCATCGGCGCGCCGTCCTCGTAGCGCGCGCGGGCCAGCATCGACGCGATGTCCGAGTTGCCGCCGGGCGTCGGCTGCGCTCGGCGTTTGCGGATCTCCTCGAGCACAACCGCTTCCACTCCTCGCAGGGTGCGCCGGAAGCCCGGGTCGCCGACCATCGAGCGCGGCCCGAGAACGGCCAGCAGGGCCAGACGTCGCGGCGTGTTCATGCGCTCGGTCAGCTCGCGCAACAGCCCGCGCAGGCGCAGCAGCGAACCCGAGCGCAGCGAGCCGAAGACCACGCGCATGATCGCCTCCAGCGTGATCTCCTGCATTCGCGGCCACAACTCGAAGGGGCGACCGCGCGGCCACGTAGCGACGGCCTCGCGCGTGACGTCGGAGATCATCTCACCGTATCCGTCCATTGCCAAGCGGCCGTGAAACGGCGGCAGCATCAGCCGGCGGCGCGTCATGTGCTGGGGCTCCTCGAGCAGCATCACCGAGCGGGGTCCGAGCACGGGGCCAAGCAGCGTGTTCGCTTCACCCACGCCGAGCCGGTTGGGATCGGCGGTGAAGACGCGCTTGATGTCCTCCGGGGCGGACAGCAGCACCCACGTGCCGCCGTGCCGCACGCGCAAAGTGAAGATGTCGCCGTACCGTTCGTGGCAGCGCTCCATGTACGGCAGCGAGCGCCACGTCCAGGCGATTGCCTGCAACGTGCTCGGCAGGCGCGGGCCTGGCGGCAGCCGCACATGTGTGCCTCGCGTAGGCGTGCGCTCAAGAGCGGCGGTGTGGGCGCCCGAGCTTGCGTAGAGGATATCTGACATGTTTTTCACTCATATTTTGGCGCTTCCGTTTCTTTCTCGCGACTTTCCTGTGTCTGTTTCTGATCCACGGCAATAACGGCTCGATTGTTTCCGTTTGGGCTACGGCGCCAATAACGCGGTTTTGCGGGCATTTATCGACGCTTACGACTACTCGCCGTCCTCCGCGCACTTGTCACGCCAAGTCGCCTAGTTATGATAACTGGAAATCACTATCACTGACACTCGTTTGATTGACTCGATAAGCACCGCCGCTGCTCGCACCAGTGCCTTAATCGGTTAAAGGACCGGCCTTAAACGCCGTTGATCCGGGTTCGAGCCCCGGCTGGTGCATGGCTATGACAACTCTACGCCCGCGCGCCGATCGTGACTCGCCAAGCCCGTTACTCGATGCCCGCGAATTTGTTTGACTATTTCGAGACGCTGACGGCTGCGGACGGGGCAGCTGCACCGTGGGCCGCGCGAGCGCCGCGGCGCCCGCGCGGGCCGTTCGACCTCAAGCTGGTGCCCCGCACGCCGGCATGGCGCAAGGATGCCGAGTCGCTCGCGGCGCTCGCCGAGATCGAGGGCCAGCCGTGGGTACAGCGCCTGACGCCCAACTGCGACGGCGTCGCGGTGCGCCTCGACGACGAATGGATCGCGACCGAGGGAGCGGCGCTCGAGGCGGGGGGCAGCGCCGAGGCAACGCTGATGGACCTCGCCCAGGGCCGGCGCTACTCGGTGCAGTTCTGGGACGCGAACGCGACCAAGGCCCTGCACGTCGGGCACCTGCGCAACCTCGCGATCGGCAATGCGCTCGCCGCAACGCTGGCCCAGGCGGGGGCGCAGGTCGAGCGCCGCAGCCTCATCTCAGACGCCGGGCGCAGCATGGGCGAGGCGATGGCGGGCGTGATGAACAGCGGGCGTCACGCGGACTCGTGGCCCGACGGCGATGAGAAGAGCGACCACTTCGTCGGCCTCTGCTACGCAGACTACGTCGCCGCGGCGGTGCCGTTCGAGGGATCGCAGATCGAGCACCCCGAAGACTCGCTGACCCGCGAGCTGACGCCGCGCGACGACGCCGCCGACGAGCTGCTGCGCCGGGTGCTGGCGGGGGAACGCGATGCATTGGAGCTGTGGTCGAAGACGCGTGCGTGGGTGATTGCCGGCCAGCGCAGAACGCTGGCGCGGCTCGGAATCGCCTTTGACCGTGTCTTTTTCGAGTCCGACTTCCTCGGACAGGCCGCAGAGCTGACGGCGTCAGGCCTGCGCGACGGACGGCTCTACCGGCGCGAAGACGGCGTCATCGCCTACGCGACGGGCCTGGCGGATTTCGAGGAGTTTCCGCTGGTGCGCGCAGACGGCGTGCCCACGCAGCACATGCGCGCGCTGGCGTACTGGATGGCGGCGCCCGAGCTCGACCAGGTGACCTCGATGCAGGTGTGCGGAACCGAGTGGGTCTCGCACGTCACGTGCCGGCGCAAGCTGATGGACGAGCTCCTGGCTCGCAAGGGCGACGGGAATGGTCACGAGATTGCGAGCTTCCCTGCGAGCCGAGCTGCCGGCGTCGCCGGCGCCGATCACCCGCCGTTGCCCGCGAACGGTCCGGCCCACACGGCCGCCGGCGATGACCCCGGCTTTCCGGCGAACGGCGCCGCCGGCGCGGGCGCCGGCCAGCCGCTTCATCCGACGCACGACATCTTCAACGGCATGGTGGCGCGTCAGAAGCGGGCACTCGCGTCGAGCGAGGGGGCGCTGCTGATCGACGAGCTCAGCGAATGGATCGAGACGCAACTGGACTCCGATCCGCGGATGCGCGCCGTGCGACGTGGGCACCCGTGTCCCGAACGCGTGGCGGCACAGATCGCGCTCGGTTACTTCCTGCCTCACCCGGTCGCTCCGCGCATCGACTTCGAGCCCGCCAGGCTGCTGATCGACAACGAGAGCCTCGGCTGGGACCTGGTCCGCGCGCGAGCTGGGCGCGGCCTGGATCGAGCCCGGCGCGGCGTGGATCGAGCTGTCGCCGGTGGGGATCAGGTTGGGCGCGGCCTGGATCGATCTGGGCGCGGCGTGAACGGATCGCACGGCACGAGCCCGGTGCGCGATCTCGACTACCGCTTCGCGGTGGTGCAGGCGGAGCTGTACCGCCGTTACCTGCGCCTGGCGATGCAGCGTCTGGATGTTCGCCCGTTGGCTCACTACTTGAAGCATCTCGCCCGCTGGTATCTCGAGCGCGATCGCAGCGAGCGAGTCGAGCACGTGGTGCAGACGCTGCTGGAGCGCAGCGCTCGCGGACTTGGGCTCCAGGACGCGCGATGAGACCGACGTTGCTGATCGACAACTACGACTCCTACACGTACAACGTGTTCCAACTGCTCGCGACCGCCCGCGGGCAGGAGCCGATCGTGATCCACAATGACGCCGTCTCCTGGACGGCGCTGTCGCGCTGGGACTTCGAGGCGATCGTGCTCTCGCCCGGTCCAGGGCGTCCTGAGCGCTGGCATGACTTCGGCGTGTGCAGCGACATCCTTCGTTGCAGCGCGATCCCGGTGCTTGGGATCTGCTTGGGTCACCAGGGTCTCGGGCACGTGCTCGACGGAGCCGTGAGGAATGCGCCGACGGTCATGCACGGGCGGCTGAGCCGCGTGCGGCACACCGGCGGCGGCCTGTTCGCGGGTATTCCGCAGGACTTCTCGGTCGTGCGCTACCACTCGCTGGCCGTCACAGGACCGCTCGGTCCCGACGGTCGCGTGATCGCCTGGACCGACGAGGGCGTCTTGATGGGGATCGAACATCAGCGCCGCCCGTTGTGGGGCGTGCAGTTTCATCCCGAGTCGGTCGCGACCGAACACGGGCGCCGGCTCGTCGAGAACTTCTACGCGCTTGCGCACGCGCACAGATCCGCCGGGGCGTCATCGGCGACCGCTCCGGCGAGCAGGCCGGCCGGTGGCACCGAGACGCGACATGGCGGCTCGAGCGCAGAGCCGACGCGCACGCGCGCGCATGCGCGTGGGACGTCAAGCGAAAGCCGACCGACCTCACCATCCGCTGCCCCGTCACGCCGCGCGAGCGAAAGCCGACCGACCTCATCATCGTCTGGCCCGTCTGGCCGCGCAGTCGCACCCGCTGCAGGGACCGCGCGCCACGCTGCAAGCGCACGCGCGCGCGCACACGCGCGTGCGTCGGGCTCACGAGCGCTTGCACTGACGGTGCGCTCGCTGCCGGGAGAGCCCTCGACGGAGCTCCTGTTCGAGCGCCTGTTCGGCGAGGCCGAGTATGCCTTCTGGCTGGACAGCGCGGACGCGCCGACAGCGCTCGCACGCTGCTCGTATCTCGGCACAAGCGCCGGGCCCGGCCGGTGCGTGCTCGAGTACGACGTGCCGGCCGGGAGCGTGACCAAACGGGGCACACGCACGAGCAGGACCGAGCGCGGATCGATCTTCGCCGTGCTCGAGCGCGAGCTCGCCAAGCGCCGGCTGGTCACGGACGCAGCGGGCGTGTGCGGCCTGCTCGGCGGCTTCGTGGGCTATCTCGGCTACGAGTGCAAGGCCGATTGTGGATCGCCCAACGTGCATCGCTCAGATGTGCCGGACGCGGTGCTGATGTTCGCGAACCGCGTCGTCGCAGTTGACCACGTGCAACGCCGTGTCCATCTGTTGACCTTGAGCGACGCGAGGACCGCGAGGCCGAACGACGACGCTGCGCGCTGGCTCGAGCATGCCGAGCAGGTGGTGCGCAAGCTGCTCGCGGACGCCGGCGCGTGCAGCCCGTCGCCGGCGTTGACGGCTCGCGTCGCGCGCGATCTGACGGCCCCCACTGGAAGCGGATGCTCGGGCGCGCGAACGCCGTCCGAGCCCGTGGTGTTTCGCTGCGGGCGCGGGCGCGAGCAGTACCTCGCCGACATCGCCCGTGCACAGGCGGCGCTCGCGGCGGGCGAGTCTTACGAGGTCTGCCTGACCGACCAGATTTCGACGAACGCGAGTCCCGAGCCGTGGCCGCTGTACCGGCTGCTGCGCCGCGTCAATCCGGCGCCGTTCGCAGCGTATCTGAAGCTCGGTGCGCTGACGGTGTTGAGCTCCTCTCCCGAGCGCTTTCTCGCGATCGATGGCGACCGGCGCGTGCAGGCGCGGCCGATCAAGGGCACGACGCATCGCTCGCCGGACCCGATCGAGGACGAACGGCTCGCCACCGAGCTGGCGCGCGATGAAAAGACCTACGCCGAGCACCTGATGATCGTCAACCTGCTGCGCAACGACCTGGGGCGGGTCTGCGAGCCCGGGAGCGTGAGCGTTCCGGAGCTGATGGTGGTCGAGCCCTACGCTTCGGTGCACCAGCTCGTCTCGACGATCAGCGGGGTGCTCGAACGGCAGCGAAGCCCGGTGCAGTGCGTGCGGGCCTGCTTTCCCGGCGGCTCGATGACCGGCGCGCCGAAGCTGCGCACGATGGAGATCATCGACGACGTCGAGCGCGTCGCTCGTGGCGTGTACTCGGGCGCGATCGGCTATTTCGGAATCGACGGGAGCGTCGATCTGAGCATCGTGATCCGCACGATCGTGATGCGCCCGGGCGCCACCACGATCGGCGCGGGTGGCGCGATCGTGATGCAGTCGGACGCCGAGCAGGAGTTCGACGAGCTGCTGCTCAAGGCCGGCGCGCCGATGCGCGCGATAGCGCAGGCGGTTACCGGCAACGACGGGGCGCAGGCACTGCACGTGGAGCTCGAGCCTGCACGCTCCGTGATGGGCGCGGGAAGGCTGGCGCAGGCGGCATGAGGCGCGTACGCCGGGCTGGCGCTACCGACGCCCCCGCGCTGGCCGCGGCGGTTTGCGATCTCCTGGTGGAGCTGGGCAGCGAGCCACCGTCGCCGGCTGGCCTGCGCGATACAGCGCAAGCCCTGCTGCGCGATACCGACGCCGGCGTCCTGCTGGTGGCCGAGGCCGGTGGGGCGATCGTCGGCATGCTGGGCGCGAGCTGGCTGACGGCCCTGCATGTGGCCGGCAGGTACGGGCTGATCCAGGAGCTGTGGGTCGATCCCGCCTGGCGCCGGCGCGCGGTGGCCCATGAGCTGGTGCAGGCGTTCGTCGAACTGGCGCGCGAGCGATGTATCGAGCGTGTCGAGGTCGGCCTGCCGCGCGCGGACTTCGCCGGGATTCGCGCGACCGAGGCGTTCTACCGCGAGCGCGGCTTCACCGAGCTGGGCGTCCGCATGCGTCGGATGCTCGCACCCGAGTCGGTGAGCGATGGGCACGCTGGGATCACAACGACTGCCGCGGGCGGCGCGCGATGAGCGAGCTGCTGATGATCGAGCAGCGCCGCGGCGAGGGCGACGGCGCCCCGTGGATCCGAGAAGGACGGCGCGTCGTGGGCGGGTACGACGACAACCGTCGCCTCACCGAGCTGCGGCGCGGGCTCGAGCGTCACCCGCACGTGCGTGCAGCCCCGACGGACGTGCGCGACGAGCATCTCGAAGAGGTGCTCAGCACGCTGCACGATCCGTCGTACTTGGACGCGCTCGCACGGGTTCGCGGCGATGAGCCAGTAGTGCTGCCCGAGCTGGCGCCTCCTGGTCTGGCGCCCGACATCCCGGTTTGCGCGGGCCTCGTGGCGGCTGCCCGCGAGGCGGCGCGCACGGCAATCGCGGCTGCACGCCTAACGCGGACGGGCGCGCGCTTCACCTACGCGTTGTGCCGTCCCCCAGGCCACCATGCGGGCCCGCGCTGGATGGCCGGCTACTGCTATCTGAACAACGCTGCCGCGGCTGCCAGGGCACTCGAACAAGGTGGCCGCCGAACGGTCGGGATCCTGGATCTCGATCTGCACTACCCGAACGGGACCGCCGCGATCGCGACCGCGATGCCGCGGGTCAGCATCCACTCATTGCACGCCTGGCCCGTTCCGAACGTGGCCGGCCGGACCGCGCTCCCGCACACCGAACGCGAGCGAGTGGTGCAGTTCGCCGGAGCGCCGAGCGTCGCGGCCTATCTCGCGGCGGTGCGCGACTCGTTGCAGGCGCTGGCGGGCTCGACGGCGCTGGTGCTGTCGCTTGGATACGACACGGTCGCGGGCGATCCTCACGGAGGCTGGGCCTTTGCGCCGGCGATGTTCGCGCGCATCGGCCGCCTGCTGGCGGCGTCCGGGCTGCCGATCTGCATCGTGCAAGAGGGCGGCTACGCGCTGCACACGCTCGCGCGATGCAGCCATGCGCTCGCGTCCGGCCTGCTCGCTCGGAGCACGCCATGACCGGCCTGACGCCATATAGAGAGCGCCTGGACGAGCTCGACGAGCAGATCACGCGGCTGTTCGGCGAGCGCTTTCAGATCTGCCGAGAGATCGCCCGCTACAAGCTCGCGCACGGCGTCCCGATGATGGCGCCGGAGCGCGTCGCCGAGGTGCGCGGGCGTTATCTCGAGCGCGGCGCCGTGCTGAACGTGCCGAGCGAGTTCAGCGTCGAGTTGTTCGAGCTGTTGATCGGGACGACCTGCCGGATGGAGGACGAGCTGATGGCCGCGCTTGCCGATGACCTCGAGCTGGCGCCGGACATTCGCGACGTCGATTCGCCGGAGTCCCGCCATACCTCCCAATCGAGCAGGCAGCGGCGATGAAGCAGTCCACGCTCATCATCCTGCGAATGTCGCTGGCGAAGGCGCCTTGGCAATGATGCGGCCCAAGTTCATCACGCTTGGCCCGTCGGGGACCTGCCACGAGAACGCGCTGCTGCACTATCTCGAGTTTCAGGGCGTGGACTCGTTCGAGATCGTACTCGTCGAAGACCTGCTGGAGGCGATCCAGAGGGTGCGCGGCGCGCCAGACACGTTCCTGGTGCAGTGCAGCGCACACGTGCAGGTGCACCTCGTGACCGAGCGCTTCTACACGGAGGTCTTCGTGGTCAACACGTTCATCTACCCGACCAAGGAGCTGGCGCTGCTGGTGCGCAGGGATGTGGCCGAGCCCCAGAGCCTCGGCATCGTCTCGGCGACGCGCGGCTACACCGACCTTACGCGCTGGCGGCGGATCGTCGACGAGCCCTCCAAGCCCGTGGTGGCGCGCCACCTGCTGGCAGGCGGCTACGACGCAGGTCTGACGCACCTGCACTACGTGGACGAACATCCCGAGCGCCTGCGCCTGCTGGAGCGTTACGGCGCGGTGGACACGACCTGGGTCGTTTACGGAGCGCGCAAGCGCTTTCGCGGCGCCGTGATCGGGCAGCGCGCGCCGTGGCTGTTCACGGGCGGGCGAGAGCCACTGCGTGAGCCCGAGCCGCTCGCCGCGTGAGCAGCGCTTGGCACTGCCCCGTGAGCAGCACTTGGCGGTGCCGCGTGAGCAATGCCCGGCGGTCGAAGAAGCGGCCTGTGCTCAGCAGTCGAAGTAGCGGCCTGTGGACACGAGCGTCAGGGGTTCGAAGTGCGCGAACGGTTGCGCCGCGCTGGGTCCGGCGACCGTGCCCATCGCGATCGGGACCGCGAGCACGTGGTTGCATTGGACGTGCACGGTCCCCTGGACGGCCTGGACGGTCGCGCCGGCGAGCGCGTCGCGAACCTTGGCTGGGTCGGTCGAACCGGCTCTTTCGATCCCCTGCGCGATCAGCTCGATCTGGTTGAAGGCGTCGCCGGCGGCCCCGCTGTTGGCGACGGCCGTGCCGAGCGAGTGCAGCGCAGCTGCAAACGGCGTTTGGTAGATCGCGGCGGACGGGTAGTTGGTGTAGCCCTCGACGCCGAGCGGCGGATTCGGCATCGCGGCCATCGTTCCGTAGTCCATGACTCCGAAGAAGTGATCCTCTTTGAACAGTCCCAGCGGCAGGCCCTGTGCGACCAGCGTTGCAGCGTCGGCGGTGATGACAGTCGAATACACCGCCTGCGGATGCTGCGCAAGCAGCCGTTGGATGTAGGGGGTGAAGTCGGCGCCGCCGCTCGGAACGAACACCGTTGGCAGCACGGTCTGGCCGCTTCCCCGCATCGCACGCCTGAACGCCGTGGTGACCTGGTAGCCGTAGCTGTAGTCATCGGCGATCAGACCCACGCGCTTCCACTGCGGGTGCGCGCGCATGTATGCTGCGGCATTACGCGCCTCGATCTGCGCCGTCGGGATCGTGCCGAACACGAAGATCGTCGGGCCACCTTCGAAGATGCTGGGATCCGCCGCACCGACCACGTAGAGGACGTGATCCGGGTTGGCCACGAGCTGGGCGACGCTCTTGGCGACTTCGCTGCTGCACGTGCCGGCGAGGTATTTGACGTGGTCGTTCACAACCAGTTCGCGCGCGCGGCCGATGGCCGTATGGGCGTTCGCGCGGTCGTCGCGGACCACCAGCTGCAGCCGGTGTCCGAGCGCGCCGCCACGAGCGTTGATCTGTCGTACGGCCAGCCGCGCTCCCCGCACGTAGTCACGGGCATATTCGTCGCAGTACCCCGTCAGAGACGCCAGATAGCCGATCTCGAGCGGCGCTCCGGGCGCAAGGCCGGAGTTGGCCGAATTCGAAGATCCGCAACCTGTGGCGCCCAACGCCACTAGGATTACGGTCATCATCAGACAGCCGACAATCCTCAGTCGCCTGGCAATCATAAACAATCTGTTTATAATCCGCCGGGCCTGCCATGCGGGCAGTGCCGAGGCGGCGAGGTGTCCCGGCGTGACCGACCGTCTCGGGGCTGCCGGCTGCCTCGAGCGAGAGATTCCCTATAGCGAAAATCTTCTAGATACACGAATAGGAACAGCGTAGAAAATGGCCCGATATACCGTGAACAACTCCAAAAACTCCAAGGCGGACGACGAACCCGCCTGGTCCATTCCCAGCCTTCGCGAGCCGCGATACTCGCAGTCTCTCGAGCGCGGGCTGGCGATCCTCGGCTGCTTTACGCCGGAGCGACCGGTGCTCGGGATAGCCGACATCGCCGACGAGCTCGGTATGAGCCGCTCGACCACTCACCGCTACGTGATCACGCTGGTGGCGCTCGGCTACCTCGAGCAGGGGGCCTCGCGCAAGTATCGCCTCGGCCTGCGCGTCACCGACCTGGGCATGTCGGCGCTGAACGCCACCGGGCTGCGCGAGCACGCTCATCCCTACCTCGAGGAGCTGCGCCAGCGTACGAGCTACACGGTCAACCTGTCGGTGCTCGACGGCGCCGAAATCATCTACGTGGACCGCGCCCGCAGCTATCGCCGCGGCCAGAGCAAAATCGACCTGGGCCTGCACCCCGGCTCGCGGCTGCCGGCTTACTGCACCGCGATGGGCAAGCTGCTGGTCGCGTTCCTGCCCGAGCCCGAGCAGCGCGAGGTGTTCGGCGAGATGAAGCTGGCCAAACGCGCTCCCAACACGATCACCAGCAAGCGGGCGCTTCGCGAGGAGCTCGAGGAGGTGCGCGAGGCAGGGTTCGCGGTCAACGACGAAGAGCTGGCGCCAGAGCTCTATGCGATCTCTGCGCCCGTGCGCGACGAGTCCCAGGTCGTGGCCGCCGTGAACCTGGCAGCCCACAGCTCGATGATCTCCCTCGACGAGCTGGTTGACGCGCTCGGTCCGCACCTGATCTCGACCGCCGACCGCATCTCCGCGCGGCTCGGCTATCGCCGCGACGACGAGCGAGGCGACTGATCGCGTAGCCTTCGGGCGGATGCCCGCCCGCCCGCTTTCGACGCTGCTCCTGGCGCTGCTCGCGCTTGGGCTGGCGGCGTGCGGAACGACGACCTCGACGAGCAGCTTCAAGGGCGAAGAACATGCCGTCGCGCAGGCGATCGCCAACCTGCAGAGCAACGCGACGGCGCTGGAACACAAGAAGGTCTGCCACGAAGATCTGGCGAGCTCGGTCGTGACGCGCCTGGACCGCGCGCCGGGAGGCTGCGAAAAGGCGCTCGAAAGCCAGCTGAAACAGATCGACAGCTTCGAAGCGACGGTCGAAGCGGTGAAGATCAACGGCCGCAGCGCGACGGCACACGTAAAGAGCATTCGCGAAGGCAAGCAGCACATCGAAACGCTCACGCTCGTCAAGGAGGGCGGCAAGTGGCGGATCTCAGGCGTCGGCTAGGAGCTGGTCGGGCATCGGGTCACGGGCGCGTGCGGACTCCGAGCGCACGTCCGTACTGGCGCTCGTAGTAGGCGCGGTACTCGCCCGAGCGAATCGGCTCCCACCACCAGCTGTTCTCGCGATACCACGCGACCGTCTGGGCCAAGCCATCCTCGAAGCGCACGCGCGGCGTCCAGCCCAGCGCCCGCACCTTCTGCGATGACAGCGAGTAGCGGCGGTCGTGCCCGGGCCGGTCGGCGACGTGCTCGATCTGCGACTCGGCGGCGTCGGTGAGGGCCACGATACGGCGCACCACCTCGATGTTGGCCTGCTCGTCGGGCCCGCCCGCGTTGTAGACCTCGCCAGGCCGTCCGTGCTCGAGCACGTGCCCGATCGCGCGCGAAAAGTCGCCGGCATGGATCCAGTTGCGCACCTGCATGCCGTCCCCGTAGACGGGCAGGGCGTCGCCGTGCAGCGCGTTGAGCACCATCAGCGGGATCAGCTTCTCCGGATACTGGTAGGGCCCGTAGTTGTTCGAGCCGCGCACGATCGTCGCCGGCAGGCCGTAGGTGTGAAAGTAGCTCTGCGTCAGCAGGTCGGCGCCGGCCTTCGTCGCCGAGTAGGGCGAGGACGGTTGCAGCGGAGAGTCCTCGGTGAAGGTTCCCGTCTCGATCGATCCGTAGACCTCGTCGGTGGACACTTGCAGGTAGCGCAGCTCGCGCTCGCGCGCCGCCTCGAGCAGCACAAAGGTGCCAAGCGCGTGCGTGCGCACGAAGGCGTCGGGGTCGGCGATCGAGCGGTTGACGTGGGTCTCGGCGGCGAAGTTGACGATCGCGTCGGCATCGCTCGCGTCGAGCGCTCCCGTCACAGCATCGGGATCCTCGATCGCTCCGCGCACAAACCGAAAGCCGGGCCCGTCGCGCAAGTCGTGGAAGTTCTCCTCACGCCCGGCGTAGGTGAGCTTGTCGAGCACGGTCACCTCGTCGCCGTGCTCGCGCAGGCGCTGGCGCACGAACGTCGAGCCGATGAAGCCCGCTCCACCGCACACCAATAGCCTCATGGCCTGATCATCCCAGCCCGGGCCGCCAGGTAGCCGGCGAGGCCATCCTGCCACGGCGGCAGCGGTAGGACGTCGTTGCGTTCGGACTCGAGCGCCGACCACGCCGGTCGCGGAGCCGGGCGGGGCATCTGCGCGGTGCTGATCGCCTGCACCTCGCACTCGACCTCGGCCTGGCGAAAGATCTCGCGCGCGAAGCCGTTCCAGGAGACGCGTCCGGCGCCGGCGAGGTGCACGAGGCCGCTGACCTCGCGCTCGAGCAGTCCGACGAGCGCCGGCGCGAGATGGCCGGTCCAGGTGGGGCAGCCGATCTGGTCGTCGACGACCTGCACGGCGTCGCGCTCCCCCGCGAGCCTGAGCATCGTTTGCGCGAAGTTGTGTCCATCCGTCCCGAACAGCCACGCGCTGCGCACGACCGCGTGGCGCACCGAGGCGCCCAGCACCCGCTGCTCGCCCGCGAGCTTGGTCTGGCCATAGACCGAGCTCGGCCCGGTCGGGTCGGACTCGACGTAGGCGCGCTCCTGGCCATCCGAGCCGCGCGGAGCGCGGCCGTCGAAGACGTAGTCGGTGCTCACGTGCACCAGCGGGATGTCGATCTCGGCTGCGGCTCGCGCGAGGTTGCCGGCGCCACCGGCGTTGACGGCGTGCGCCTCGCGCGGATGGGTCTCGGCGCCGTCGACGTCGGTCCAGGCCGCGCAGTTGATGAGCGCGTCCAGCGAGCCCGGCTCGCCTCGCAAGCTGCGCATCATCTGCTCGACGGACGCGGGATCGGTGATGTCGATCTGCGGCAGGTCGACGCCGACGAGCTCGTGGCCCGCGCGCGCGCCCGCGCGCAGCACGTCGTGGCCGAGCATCCCCGCCGCGCCGCTGACAAGGATCCGCATCACAGAATCGAGATGTCGGAGTTGTCGCCGACCATGAAGCGGTAGGCCTTCGGCTGGCCGTCGGAGCGGCGCACGGTGACGTTGCGTCCGAGCAGCGAGGACTCCATGCGACCGTCGAGGTCGCAGACCGAGGAGCCGGCAAGCAGGATCGAATGCTCGACCTCGGCGCCAGCCACGGTGCAGCCCTGTCCGATCGCGGTGTACGGGCCCACGTAGCAGTCACGCAGGCGCGCGTCGGGGCCGACGATCGCGGGTCCGCGCACGGTGGTGCGCTCGAGCCGCGCGCCGGTTTCCACGACGACGCGTCCGTCGACATTGGAGTCGATCAGCTCGCCTTCGATGCGCCCGACGAGGTTGTCGAGGATCAGCCGGTTGGCCTCGAGCATGTCCTCGAGCCTGCCGGTGTCCTTCCACCAGCCGCGCACGATGTGCGGCTCCACGCGCAAGCCCCCATCGACCAGGTGCTGGATCGCGTCGGTGATCTCGAGCTCGCCGCGCTGCGATGGCGCGATCGCGCGCGCGGCGTCGTGAATCGCGGGCGTGAACATGTAGACGCCGACGAGCGCCAGGTCGGTCTTCGGCTCGCTGGGCTTCTCGACCAGCTGCACGACCCTGCCGACCTGGCCGGCGGCCGCGGGCTCGAGCTCGGCGACTCCATAGTTCTGCGGGTCCGGGACGGGCGTCAGCAGAATCAGCGCGTCGGGCCGGTGCTCGCGAAAGGCGGCCACCAGGTCGGCGATCCCGCCCTGCAGCAGGTTGTCCCCGAGGTACATCACGAACGGGTCGCTCCCCAGAAAGGGCTCGGCCGTGAGCACGGCGTGCGCAAGGCCGAGCGGCTCGGCCTGGGGTATGTAGTCGATCCGCAATCCGAAGCGCGAGCCGTCGCCGGCGGCGGCTTCGATCTCGGCGCCGGTCTCCGGGGCGATCACGATGCCGACGCGCTCGATCCCGGCGTCGGCCATCGCCTCGATGCCATAGAACAGCACGGGCTTGTTGGCGACCGGCACGAGCTGCTTGGCGCTCGTGTGGGTGATCGGGCGCAGGCGCGTGCCCTTGCCGCCCGACAGGATCAGCCCCTTCAGCTCCGCCATCGGCTAGTAGATTCCTCCGAGCTTGCGGTGGTCCCAGCTCGTGCGCCGGCGCTCGACGAACTCGAGGGCAACGCGCTTGGGCGCCTGCGCCTCGACGGCGGAACGCGCCTCGGGCGGCATCTCGGTAGGTGCCGAGGTGCCGCGCGGGACCGAGTTGCGCAGCAGGATTGCGCCACCAAGCGGGGCAACCGTCTCCAGCTCGCGATGGATCGTGACGTCACACTCGAGCACCACGCCACGCAGCTCGGCGTAGGCCTCGCCGGCCTCGACCTGCAGCGTGGCGCGGGGATCGCGTTCGAGGTTGCGGACCTTCTGCGAGGCGGCATAGGTCCAGGACCAGATTCGCGGCGCGGGCTCACCGTCGGGCGACCGATCGGAGGTCGGCCAGCGCAGCACGTACCAGAGCGGCATCAGATGGGGCCATCCGCGAGGACCGGCGGTCGCGCAGGTGACCGTGCGCTCGTCGGCCAGAAACGCGGCGACCTGCTCAGCGCTCATCTTGATCTGGTCGCGTCGGCTCACGCGCGAGAGACTACCGTCAGGTGCGCTGCGGCCAGCCACGGGAGCAACAGTGCGAGCCGGTGTCCGGGCACGATTTCCAGCGGCGGAGCGCAACATCGCCGAGGCGAACCGTCCGGGGCGGCGCCTAACGTCAGCTTGGTGTTCGTGAACGAGATGCAGGACGGCGCGGAGCTCGACCAGGTCCTGCTGGTGCGCGAAATCGAGCGCCGCCAGCGGCGCGACGGCGGTGACTACCTGCGCTTGGCGCTCGGCGATCGCTCGGGCGCCGTCGTTTGCATGGTCTGGGAGGAGCTCGGCGAGATCGAGCAGCTGGCACGGGCGGGCGCGCCGGTGCACGTGAGCGGCCGCTATACGGTGCATCCACGCTTCGGGCCGCAGATCAACCTGCGCGGCCTGGAGGCACCGGAGCCGGGCAGCTACGCGCTGGAGGACCTGCGTGACGGGCCGGGACGCGCAGTCGGGCAGATGGAATCGGAGCTGCGCGAGCTGTTGCAGACCGTGCGCGAGCCCCACCTGCGCGAGCTGCTCGAGCGGGCGTTTGCGGCGGACTCGGAGCTGTGGGGCGCATACCGTGTCGCGCCGGCGGCCAAGCATTACCACCAGGCCTACCCCCACGGTCTGCTCGAGCACTCGCTGAGCGTCGCGCAGGGCGTCAGCGCGATCAGCGCCACGTTTCCCGGGATCGACCGCGACGTCGCGGTGACCGGCGCGCTGCTGCACGACATCGGCAAGCTGGAGGCCTACAGCAACGCGACGGGCGTGATCGAGCTCACCGACGCCGGTCGTCTGCAGGGCGAGATCGCGCTCGGGTACCACTGCGTCCGCCGGCTGATCGACCAGGCCGATCCGAGCTTTCCCCCCGAGCTGGAGCAGGCGGTGCTGCACATCGTGCTTTCGCACCACGGCTCGCTCGAGCACGGCAGCCCGGTCGTCCCCTGCACGCGCGAGGCGACGCTCGTGCACATGATCGACAACCTCGGCGGGCGCTTGGGTAGTTTCGACCGTCTCGAGAAGTCGCTTGCGCCCGGCAAGCGCTGGTCCAGCTTTGACCGCGCGCTGGAGACGAGCGCCTTCTTTTCAGCGCCGGCATGCGATGACGGCCTCGGCGAGCGCAGCCTGAACCGGGGTGCGGACCCGGCCGAAAGCGCGGAGGACACCCTCTTTACGCAGCCCGCCGCGGCCGGTCTCGCGGAGGGTTCTGCGGAGCGGCTGGACCGCGCCGAGCCCACGCGACAGCGGCGAGCGGCCTGAAAGCACGCAAATAGCGGGTCGGCCGGGCCGAGGCGCGAGAGCGTTCCCACCGTCGGGTTCTATGGTTCTAGTCGATGGCCAAGGACACCGAGAAGCTGATCCGCCAGCTGTCGCTGATCTCCTACCTGATGGCCGAGCGCCGGCCCGTCACGGCTTTGGAGATCAGGCGCGACGTCGAGGGCTACAGCGGCATGAACGAGGACGCGTTCGCGCGGCGCTTCTATGCCGACCGCTCCGAGCTCGAGTCGCTGCGCATCCAGCTGACCGTCGAGCGTCCCACCGACGGCGCGGCCGAGCAGGAGAACTACTCGCTGCGCCCCGAGAACTTCCACCTACCGCCGATCGCGTTCTCCGACAAGGAGCACGCCGCGCTGCAGACGGCGCTGAGCCTGCTCGACGGGGAATTCGCCTATGCGGAGCCGCTGCGGCTGGCGCTGCAGCAGATCACCTGGGGGCGGCCCAGTCCGCTGCGCGCCCCCGAGCAGCGCTCCGTGGGGCTCGGCATCACGGCCTCGGCCGGCGGGCACGAGCTGTCGGCGCGCCTGGCGAAGATCGAGACGGCGATCTTTCGCAACAAGACGATCACCTTCGAGTACTACACGATGCAGCGTGACGAGACGGGACCGCGACGCGTGGATCCGTATCACCTGCTGTTCCAGGGCGGCGAGTTCTACCTGCTCGGGTACGCGCACGAGCGCAAGGCGATCAGGGTGTTTCGCCTGTCGCGGATCCGCGGCAAGGTCTCGTATGCGACCAAGGCCGAGCACGACTTCCGCCGGCCCGAGGACTTCGATCCGCGCGCGTACGCGCGGCGCGCGGATTGGCAGCTCGGCGAGCAGGAGGGCGTTGCCGAGATCCTCATCAGCGAGCGGATCGCCTGGCAGATCGAACGCCACTTCGGACGATACGGCGAGATCGGGGCGCCCGGCGAGGAGGTTGACGCCGACGCGGGCGACATCGTGTTTCAGACCGGCTACTCGAGCCCGCGCACGCTCGTGGCGTGGGTGCTCGGGCTGGGGGCGAACGCGCGCCTGCTTGGTCCGCCAGAGCTGGTGAGCGAGCTGTCGCGGCGGCTGCAGTTGCTGCGCGAGCGCCACAGCGAGGCCTTTCACGAGCAGCTCAGCGGCGGTTCGGCGAGCGCTCGCACGCGCGCGGCCAGCCAGCGCCGGACCTCCAAGGGCCGCCCGACACGTCAGAGCGCGCGGGCCCGCGAGGACGAGGCGTCAACGGCGGGAGCGCGCGGCGGCGACGCCACGATCAGGCCTGAGCGCTTCGCGCGCCTGGTGACGCTCGCGAGCATCCTGATCCACGCCGGCCGCGCCGGGGAGCCGGTCGCGGTGGCCGAGGTGTGCGAGCGGCTGCAGCTCAGCGCCGAAGAGCTGCACGAGGACCTCGGGGTGCTCAACGTGGTCAACTTCGGCGGCGGCTCATATGTGCTGTACGCGGAGATCGTGCAGACCCCAGAGGGCGAGATGATCGAAGTCGACCCCGAGCCCTACAGCGACAACTTCGACAGGCCCGCACGCCTGCTCCCGGTGGAGGCCAAGGCGCTGATCGCGGCGATCGACCTGATCGGCGAGCACATACCCGAGGGCTCGCTTGCCAGCGCGCGCGAGAAGATCGTCGTGGCTCTCGGCGAGGACCCGATGGAGCAGGGTCTGCAGGTGGCCCACGACGCGGGCGACGACTCGGACATCGCCCGCAAGATCTCCACGGCGATCGTGCGCCACCGCCTGATCGAGCTCGAGTACTACAAGGAGAACGAGGACGAGCTGTCGCCGCGCACGGTCGAGCCCTATGCGCTGACGAACGGCCGCGAGGGCTGGTACGTCGCCTCGTTCGACCCCGAGCGGGGCGGCGTGCGCCACTTTCGCCTCGACCGCATCAAGCACGTCGAGATCTCCGATCGCAAGTTCACGCCGCGCCCGGAGGTCGATCCGGCCGCCGAGGTCGATGGCTGGCTGCGCACCGGCGAGGTCGAGGCCTCGCGCACGGCGCGCGTGTGGGTCTCGCCAGAGCGCGCGCGCTGGGCGCGCGAGGCGCGCAACGTCGTGCAGGAGCGCGCGGACGACGCGGTCGTGGTGGAGCTCAGCTTTGCCGGCATCGAGTGGCTGGCGCGCGAGATCCTCAAGGAAGCCGGCGACGCCGCCGTGCTCGAGCCGGCCGACGCGCGCAAGGCCGTGCGCGAGACCGTGGCGCGCCTGATCCGCTCCTACGGCGGGCGCTCAGGACGCGGGCGCCGGTCGCGCCGGTCGCGCGATCCCGTGGTAGCAGGCGTTTGATGAGCACGGGCGCGATCACATCTCATGGCAGCAGGCGTTTGATGAGCACGGGCGCGATCACATGAGCGCAGGCGTGGTCACCGGCGACGCGGTGGCGCGCTATCTGTCGGCGTCCGAAGCGAACGACATCGACGGGCTGCTCGCGACGCTGGCGCCCGACGCCGAGCTGGTGTCGCCGATCTCGGGCCACATGGTGTTTCGGGGGCGGGCCGACCTCGAGATCCTGCTGGGGGCGATCTACGGCAGCCTGCGGAGTCTGCGCTGGGGACCGCCGATGGGCGACGGTGACGTTCGTTTTGCGATCGCCGAGTCGCGCGTCTTGGGCGTGCGGCTGGACGATGCGATGCTCTTCGAGCTCGCGCCTGACGGGATGATCAAGCGCATTCGACCGCATCTGCGCCCGTGGTTCGCGCTGACCTTGCTCGCCCTTGTGCTGCCGCCAAAGCTCGGTGCGCATCTGGGCGTCGTCGTGCGGGCGCTGCGCGGCTGAGCGCGCCTGAGCGCGTCGCGAGGAGAGATCTGCACGGGTAATGCGCCCGAGGCATGGCCGCCGAATTTAGGACTCGCGAGGCCTGGGAGCGCTCAACCGGGGGGCACGGGGCGCCGATGTTGAGCATGTGCCGGAGATCGTCAAGGAGCGACGTCGCGCGTGGCGTGGCACGCGCCCGCCCGCGCCGCGCGGGCGGGTCAAGCCTGCGCCGTCGGCGCCGATGGCGCAAGCGGCGCGGCGCTTCGGCGACTACTACCCGCCCGTAACCGGCCAGACGCTGCTGCGCGCGGCCGGCGTGCTGTACGTGGTCGCCGCGGCGATCTACCTGACGTGGCTGCTGGGCTCGCTGAACCAGAGCCTGCCGTGGCTGGCGTGGCCGTTTCTGGCCGCGAACTGCCTGACGCTGTTTGCCACAGGGCTCAGCATCTTCAACAACTGGCGGCGCGCGGTGCCCGCACAGCGCCCGCTGCCGGCGGGCGCAGAGCCGACCGTCGGGATCCTGATCCCGTCTTGTGGTGAGTCGCGGGGGATGATCATGCGCACGGTCGTGTCGGTGCTCGAACAGGACTGGCCGCGGCAGCGAATGGTGGTGGTGGTCAGCGACGACGGTCACGACCCCGGGCTCGAGCGGGCGCTGCGTCGGATGCCGGTGATCTATCACTCGCCGCCCGATCGTTATGCGCCCGGACGCGACGGCGCGGCCAAGGCCGGCAATCTCAACTCGGCGCTGGAGCGACTGCTGGCCGAGCGCCCGGACGTGCAGTACGTGGAGACGCGCGACTGCGACGACGAGCTCGGGTCGCTCAGCTTCCTGCGCCAGACGGTCGGGCAGCTCGAGCACGACCCAAAGCTCGCGTACGTCCAGACGATCAAGGAATCGCAGGTGAGCGGCGGCGATCCGTTCAACAACCGCGAGTCGATGTTCTATCGCGGCCAGATGCTCGGGCGTCACGCGCGCAACGCGGTGTTCCCGTGCGGCTCCGGACTGGTGTGGAGGCGCACGGCGCTCGAAGACATCGGCGGCTTCCCCACCTGGAACCTCGTCGAGGACCTGCAGTCGGGCGTCGAGGCCCTGCGACGCGGCTGGCGCAGCTGCTATCTGCCGATCGTCGGCGCCGTCGGCCAGCATTCGCCGGAGGACGTGCCGAATGTGTACAAGCAGCGCGGGACCTGGGCGATCGACACGGTGCGGCTGATGGTGTGGGGCAACCTCAAGGGGCTGAATCTGCGTCAGCGGGCGCTGTTTGGCGAGCTGCTGTTCTACTACCTGCAGGCGTTCACGGTGCTCGTGTACGTGCCGTGCATCATCGGAGCGCTGCTCGGCTACGTTCCCTTCACTGCCAGCGAGCGCGGTGTGCTCGTCAACATGCTGCCGCTGATCCTGGCGAACGAGGCGTGGCTGCTGGCGGTGAACCGTCCGTATAACGACCGGCGCAAACACCAGCGCGAACCGGTGCGGGAACTTTGGCGCGTGCGGATCATCTGGAGCGGGCTGGCGCCGGTTTTCATCAAGGCATCGATCCAGGCGATCCTCGGCGGGCCGCATCGAAAGCCGATTTACAAGGTGACGCGCAAGCACGACGATCCGCGCTGGCACTGGGCGCACACGCTCCCGCAGACGGTCGTGCTGATGACCGTGGCCGCCACGGCGGTGTACGCGATCGTCCATCAGACGCTGCCCTCAGCGGCGATCCTGGTCCCGTTCGTCTACTGGGGCGGCCTGTACGTGGCCCTGTTCGCGGCGTTCGTGATGCGCGGCTGGCACGGCGTGCGCAGCCTGCGGCGCGTGGCGCTGGCGCCACTGGTCGCCCGCGTGCTCCACCGCTCGGCGTGAGCGCCGGCGTGTCTAGGCGTCGGCCGGTTCGGGCGACGAAGAACGCATTCAGCTGCCCAGCGCCAGCGCCGCTCAGGGCGTCAGCCGGTCCGGGCAACGAGAGCCTATATGCGGCTACCCAGCGCGCCGGCGCCGCTCAGGGCGTCAGCCGGTGCGGGCCGCGGTACAGGAAGGTGACCTCGCGGACGTTGTCCTGACCGAGCATCTGCATCAAAAGGCGCGTCAGCCCGAAGCCGAAGCCGCCGTGGGGCGGAGCTCCATAGCGAAAGAAGTCCAGGTAGTAAGAGATCGGGCCGGGGTCGACGCCCTTGTCCTCTGCCTGCGCGAGCAGCACGTCGTGGCGGTGCTCGCGCTGGGCGCCGGTGGTCAGCTCGATTCCACGCCAGAGCAGATCGAAGCTGCGGGTGAGTGTCGGATCCTCGGGGTGGCGCATGTGGTAGAAGGGCCGCACCGTGGTGGGATAGTCGGTCACGAACGCGAACTCGTGGCCGTGCTCGGCCGCGATCAGCGCCGACAGAGCGCGCTCGCCGGCGGGGTCGAGGTCGTGATCGGGGCCGGGGACCGGATCGTGTCCGTGCTCGCGCAGCAGCTCCTTGGCCGCCGCCAGCGTGACGCGCGGGAATGGGACGGTCGGCACGATCAGCTCTGCGCCGAAGGCCGCCGCGATCTCCTCGCCGCGGCGCGCCTTGACCTCCCCGAGCACGTGCGCCAGCCAGCGCTCCTCGAAGGCGATCACGTCCTCGTGGGAGTCGATCCAGGCGATCTCGACGTTGACGCTGGTGAACTCGGTGTCGTGGCGCGAGGTGAACGAGGGGTTGGCGCGGAACACGGGGCCGATCTCGAAGACCCGTTCAAAGCCGCCGGCCATCGCCATCTGCTTGTAGAACTGCGGCGACTGGGCGAGGTAGGCGGTGGTGTCGAAGTACTCGACCTTGAACAGCTCGGCGCCGGACTCGCTGGCTGAGCCCATCAGCTTGGGCGTGTGGATCTCGATGAAGCGCTGCTCGCGCCAGTACTCGCGCATCGCCTGCTCGATCGTCGTCTGCACCTCGAAGATCAGCCTGCGGTCGGGCCGGCGCAGGTCCAGGTAGCGCCAGTCGATGCGCTTGTCCAGGGCGGAGTCGGGTGCAACTGGCAGCTCGGGCTCAGCCAGCGAGTCGATCTCGAGCTGCTCGAGCTGCAGCTCGAGGCCGCCGAGGTTCACGCGCTCATCGGCGACGATCTGGCCGGTGACGGTGACGGCCGACTCCGGGGTGAGCGCCGAGATCTGCTCGTTGAGCGCGCTCGGCGGCTCGTCCTTGCCGGTCACCACCTGCACCGCGCCGGACTCGTCGCGGACGACGATGAACTGCACGCGCTTCTGGTCGCGCACGGCCTGCACCCAGCCGCGCACGGTCGCGCGCTCCCCCACCTTGCTTTTCAGATCGACAGTCAGTGTCCGGGGCATCGGTGGGCGCACCCTATCCGAGCCGGGGCGTAAAAGGCTGTCTGAGTCCGGCGCGCGAGACCCCTAAGCGGGATCTCGCGCGGGCGGACCGGATGTCAAGTCGGACAGCTGAGCGTCCAGCTCTTCAGGCTGTTTGCCTTGGCGGGCGCTTTGCCCGTGAACTGCAGGGTGAGCTTGCTGTAGATGCGCATGTTGCCCGTGCATTTGCGTGTCCCCGAAACCGTGACCTTGACGGAATATTTCGAGAATTTGCCGGCCGCGCAGTTGGGTTGGCATTTGTTTATCTGGAACGTGCCTTTGGCCTTGGCCGTCGGCCCGCCGAAGGTCGACCAGGTGAGGCCACTGACGAGGGTGTTGGCATCCGCACAGGTCAGCGTGACCGTCTTCGGACGGATGCTGGCCTTGGTGCAATTGGGGACCTTGATCGCCGATGCAGCGGCCGAAGCGCTGATCGCGAGCGAGAGCACGATCGCGACAAGCGTCGCGCTCAAGAGGGAGAGTCGAGTTGGTAGTCGCATGCCCGAATGATCCCAGGCCGGGCGGCGCTTGGGTCCGCTACGCGAGCTCGACGTTCGACGGCGAACTCGTCGGACTCGGCGAGCTCGATCTGCTCGATCGCGCCCGCGCTGACGAGGTCGTCGAGCCCCAGCTGCAGCGCTTCGAGGCGATCCTGCGTGTCGCTGACCTGGACCCTGCGCACCGGTGCGCGCATCGGGGCCTGGGCCTGCGACTTGGCTGTGCGCACCTCCCGCAGGACATCGGCCGTGACGTCGATCGCCTGCTGCTCGACGTGGGCGCGACCGTTGGAGGTCATATGGGCGTGCAGCTCGGCGGCGCTCGGCCAGCTCGCGCGATGCACGGAGCCATGCTGCCACCACGACCACACCTCCTCGCTGACGAACGGTAGGAACGGCGCGAACAGGCGCTGGAAGGTTGACAGCGATACGCGCAGCGCCAGGCTGACCGAGCCCACGACGTCCCGATCGCTGTCGTAGCGCCGGCCCTTGATCAGCTCCAGGTAGTAGTCGCAGAACCACCAGAAGAACTGCTCGGTGCGCTGCAGGGCGCGCGCGTAGTCGTAGGCCTCGAAGCTGGCGGTGGCCTCGTCGACCACATCGGCGAGGCGAGCGACGGCCGCGCGATCGAGCGGATGCGAGAGCAGCTCACCGGCCGGCGGCAGCTCGGCCAGCGCGAACTTCGACGCGTTCAGCAGCTTCACCGCCAGCTTGCGCCCGATCCGCATCTGCTTCGTGTCGAAGGCCGTGTCGGTCCCTGGCCGCCCGTTCGCGGCCCAGTAGCGCACGCCGTCGGCACCGTGCTCCTCGAGCAGATGTATCGGCGTCACGACGTTGCCCTTGGACTTCGACATCTTCTTGCGGTCGGGATCGAGCACCCAGCCCGAGATGGCGGCGCCGCGCCAGGGCAGCACGTCGTAGTCCAGGTGCGAGCGCAGGACCGTGGTGAAGAGCCACGTGCGAATGATGTCGTGGGCCTGCGGGCGCAGGTCCATCGGAAAGACCTGCCAGAGGCGGGAGCCGTTGTCGCGATCGTCTGCGCCCTGCCCCGTGGCAGCTGCGTCCTGCCCGATGGCAGCTGCGTCCTGCCCGATGGCATCTCCGTCCTGCCCGATGGCATCTCCGTCCTGCCCGATGGCATCTCCGTCCTGCCCGATGGCATCTCCGTCCTGCCCGGTGGCAGCTGCGTCCTGCCCGGTGGCATCTCCGTCCGGCCCGGTGGTGAGCGCGGCGATCTGCGGCGTCAGCGACGAGGTGGCCCACGTGTCCATCACGTCCGGGTCGGCGACGAAGCCGCCGGGACGACCGCGCTGCTCGGGCGTGTAGCCGTCGGGGACGTCGGTTAACGGGTCGATCGGCACGCGCTCGGGCGCCGGCACCAGCGGATCGTCGTAGACGACGGCGCCGTGCTCGTCGAACTCGGTACCAGAGCGGAAACGGCACGCCGAAGAAGCGCTGGCGGCTGATGCACCAGTCACCGCTGAGGCCATTGACCCAGTCCTCGTAGCGAGCGCGCATGTAGGGCGGGTGCCATTCGAGCTCGCGGCCGCGCGCGATCAGCGCCTCGCGGTGCTCGACCGTCTTGAAGAACCACTGACGGCTCGTGATGATCTCCACCGGGCGCTCGCCCTTCTCGAAGAACTTGACTGCGTGCGTGACCGGCTTGGGCTCGCCGATCAGATCGCCGGATGCCTCGAGCTCTCCGACGATCGCGCGTCGCGCCTGATTGACGCTGCGTCCGCGCAGCTCCGCATAGCTGGCGCGGGCGCGCTCGGCGTTGACGCTCTCCCAGCCCGGTTCGCCCCAGGGCACGTTGACGAGGCGTCCATCATCACCGAGGACTGCGCGCACGGGCAGCCCCAGCTCACGCCACCAGGTGACATCGGTGAGATCGCCGAACGTGCAGACCATCACCAGGCCGGTGCCCTTTTCCGGCTCGACGAGCGGGTGTGTGAGCACCGGGACGCGCACGCCGAACAGCGGTGTCAGCAGCTCGCTGCCGGCGAGGTGGCGCCAGCGAGCGTCGTCGGGGTGCGCGAGCACGGCCACGCACGCCGGGATCAGCTCCGGGCGGGTGGTTTCGATCTCGCCGCCCTCACCTGCGGCGAGCGCGCCGTCGGCGGACGCGCGCGCGAACGCGACACGGTGCATGGCGCCCGGGCGCTCGCGGTCCTCGAGCTCGGCCTGGGCGACGGCGGTGCGAAAGTTGACGTCCCACAGCGTCGGCGCCTGCAGCTGGTAGGCCTGACCTCTCGCGAGCAGGCCCAGGAAGGAGCGCTGCGAGACCCGTTGCGCGAGCTCCCCGATCGTCGTGTAGGCGAGCGACCAGTTGACCGACAGGCTGAGCCCGCGCCATAGCTGCTCGAAGGCGCGCTCGTCGGACTCGGTCAGCCGCAGGCAGAGCTCGACGAAGTTGGGGCGCGAGATCGAGATCTGCTCGGCCGGCGGCTCGGGGGGCGGCACGAAGTCAGGGTCGTAGGCGACCGACGGGTCGCAGCGAACGCCGTAGTAGTTCTGGACGCGGCGCTCGGTCGGCAGGCCGTTGTCGTCCCATCCCATCGGATAGAAGACGGCCTTGCCCTGCATGCGCTGGTAGCGGGCGATCAGATCGGTGTGCGTGTAGGAGAAGACGTGCCCGACGTGCAGCGATCCACTGACCGTCGGCGGTGGCGTGTCAATCGCGAAGATGCGCTCGCGCGGTGCGTCGCGGTCGAAGCGGTAGACCCCGTCGCGCTCCCAGATCGCGCACCACTTCTGCTCCAGCCCGTCGAGGCTGGGGCGCTCGGGAACCCTGGGGGCGTCGCTCGACTCCGCTTCAGACTGCAAGCTCAGGATCGTACCCGAGCCGTTGTTCGCGCTCGGCGCGATGCGCGGGGCAGAAGGCGCCGCGCACCTGGCCGTCGGCCAGGCCGTAGCCGAGCCACACCTCGTCCTGCCAGCGGAACTGGAAGAAGCCCGCGTGCCCGTGCGCGCGCTCGAGCTCGCGCCGCCACGCCTCCTGCATGACCGCGCGGGGCACCTGCCGGGCGCACGAGCCCTCGTCGAGGTGGGGCGTCCACACGCAGCGCACCGATGCCGGCTCGGGTTGCGAGGCGAGATCGGACCCGGACGGCGGACCCGGGAACGGGATGCACTCGCCGGCGCGGTGCGTTATCGCCGGTTCACTGCTGAGCGCTGTTGCGGATGCAAGCTGGCCGTTCATGGGTGTCACCCCCGACTCTGCCCGGATCGGGCAATTGCTTGTCGTTCTTTTCGGACGACACGGGCAACGAGGTTGGCCCACGCGCACGATATGGACAGTTGTCCGATTAGGCGCATATGCAGGCATAACGCTGGATATTGCGGACCGGCGACGTGGCCGGACGTGGTTCAGCGCTCGTAGACGCCCACCTGATTCGACGCGCCAGCAGCGAACGGATAGTCGGCTTCGGGTTCACTGAGGACGCGGAAGCGGTAGCTGGCGGGACCGGGGAGCTTGAAGCGGTATGAGGCGCGGAAGGCGCCGCGACGATCGCTGTGGACGACGTCGAACTCGATCCACGGGCCACCGGGGGAGCGGGCCTCGAGCACGACCACCTTGCCTCCGGATGGGATCGGTCCACCCAGCAGCCGACCCGTGAAGACGATCCTGTCGCCGACGCTGGTGGCGTGAGGGCGAACGTGCAGGCGGACGCCGGCTCGGACGGTGAGCGCAAGCGTGCGCGTGGCCACGGGCGGGCTGCCGAGCTGAGCACGGTAGGCGAACTTCAGCGTGCGCGAGCCGACGCCGTCGGGGAGGCGCAGCGAGAAGCGTCCGTTCGGGCCCGTCTTGGGGCAGGCGATCGTCGCCGCTCTCGCCCCCGCGTAGGCGGGCGTCGCGGTGCAGTCGATCTGAGCGTTCCCGATCGGCACTCCCGTCGGGCCCGCAAGCCGTCCATCGACCACGTGCTCGTACCCGTACGGGGTCGTCAGGCGGGCGCTCTTGGTCTGCGCCCAGGCGGCGGTGAGCGTGGCCTGGGTCGAGGCGTTGGTGCCGTTCGGCGGGCCGGGGCTGCTGGCGAGTGACGGGTTCGAGATCGTCACCTGGCGGTCGAGCACCGGCGCGGAGTTGCCCGCGGCGTCGATCACGCTGACCACGAGATGATGAGTTCCGTTGCTGACCTGGGAGCTGTCGAACGGGATGTTGACGCTGACTTTCTGAGCACACGGCTGGACGTACAGAAACGCAGGCAGCCCATCGCCGGTACCGCCGACGTTGACGCAGCGACCTCCGTTTTCGTCGACCGCAGTGCGTTGTACGACCTGCCCGTCAACGCTGAAAACGGCCTCGTAAACGCCTGAGCCGGGATCGCTGGCGTCGAACTCGAGGTCGCTGGTGCCGGTGACCGTCGGCGCACTTGTGAGTTCGCCGGCGGCGTTGGTGACGGTGGGCCCTTCGTTCTGTTCTAGGACGATGTCGGCGGCGTAGAGGTATACGGCTGCGGCGTAGCCGTTCGCGTCGCCCTGCTCCCCTGGACAGGTGAATTCCTCAGATCCCTGACAAGACGCGTTCATCGTCAGAGATTGTCCACCGCTAACGCCTGGCGCAACGACCAAATTCTGCGCAGACAGCGGTTCCATCGCCTCCCCCGCGCTCGTGCAGCCAGCGAGATTCGCACACTGTCCAAAGATGACTGCCCCAGGCGACTCTCCGAACCAGAAATCGTATGTGGTCTCGAGAGCGGTACCACCGTCGGTGTCCCCTGCGCGCCAGAGCTCGGCCGACGCGATCTGCTCGCCAGGCGGTGCAGAGAACGTCCAGGTGGCGATTTCGGTGTTGGCTTCGCGAGCCGCCTCATCTCCAAGCGCCGCGACCAAAGCACCTCCGGGCTGTGAGCAGGATTCCCGGATGAACGCGTAACCGCCGGTCTTTGAGCCATTCCACCCATCAACCGGGGCGGGAGCTCCCGACGGGGTGCGACAGGAGTACAGGTGATATTGGCCCGCTGACGCCGGTCGGGCTGACGCCAGCGCCACCAGGCCGGCAGCGCACACCGCGAGTACAAGAGGTCGCAGACGCCTGGCGTCAACAGAGCGGCTCACGAAGATGACACGTCTCATTTGGGCGAACTCGTCGCCCCCGCTCGCGCCAGCTCCGACGCTCCCGCCAGCCGCGCGAGTCCCGACGCCCCCGCCGGCCGTGCCAGCCGGACCCGCCGTTCCAGCCGCGACACCGCCGCCGGCCGTGCCAGCCGTCCCGGCCCCGACGCCGCGGCCCGCCGTGCGCGCCTTCGACCAGCATCTCTCGATCGATACGCCAACCACGCGACCTCCTGTCGTCGCGATCCTCGCTGATCCCCTTAGCCGAATTATTCCACTGATTGCGCTTGCGATGCGCTCCGCCCCGGCGGTGGCGCTCGCGGCGCCGGTCGGTGACGCTCACCCGAGCCGCCCCCAAAAGACGCGAACCGGCCCCACCCGGGGACCGTGGACGCGCACCCGCCGGCGTCCTACAGCGACAAGCTGACCGGCAGCCTGGCGAGCCCGTAGATGCCGGTGATCGTCTCGTACTCCGGCTGGCCGTCGAGCGACAGCTCGCGCACGTGCTCGGCGAGAAACCGGAGAGCCTCCTGCAGCTCGAGCCGGGCGAGGTTGGCCCCGACGCAGTAGTGGACGCCGGCGCCGAACGTGAGCGCACGCGCGCGTGCGCGTGCGCGTGGCGCCGCGACGTCGAACTCCCACGGGTCGGCGTCGTCCGCGTCGTCCCCTTCCGGCCCGAGGTCGCGGTTGCCCGTGAACGCGGACACCATCACGACCGTCCCGGCGGGGAACGTGACGTCGCGGAAGCTCACCTCGGCCGTTGTGATGCGAGCGGTGAACGGAGTGATCGGCTCGTACCTGAGCGCCTCTTCGACGGCCCGCTCAGCCAGGTCGGGCGCGCCTCGCAAGAGCTGCCACTGCTGCGGATGTTCCGCCAGCAGCCTGATCGTGTGCGCGAGCTGGCTCTGGGTGGTGTCGACGCCGCCCGCGAGCACGTTGAACACGAGGTTGATGCACTCGACGTCGCTGAGCCGCTCGCCCTCCCGCTCGGCCGCGATCAGCTTCGAGATGAGATCGTCCCCCGGGTCCTCGCGACGCGCCCGCAGCAGCGCTTCGGCGTACTCGTAGAACTCCCGGACAGCCTGCTCGATCAGCTCTCGCTCGGTCGCCATCGAGGCGGCGTCGAACTGGCGCTGGATCCAGTTCGACCAGTGGTGCAGGCGCGGTGCGTCGGCGAGCGGCGCACCCATCACCAGCGCGATCGTTCGCGACGGGTAGGGCTTCGCGAACGCCTCGACGAACTCGCACCGCAGCGCGTTCCCCGCCCCACGCGCGTCGGCCAGCAGCTCGCCCAGGAACTCGCGCATCGCCGGGCGGTAGCGCTCGACGGCGCGCGCGCTCAGCGCGGGGTTCAGCAGACCGCGCAGGCGGGCGTGGTCGGGTCCGTTCAGATGCAGGATGTTGCGCTTGAACTGCTCGAACAGCGGACCCTCGCGCACCTCGAAGATCTCGGCGATCGTCATGCCCGGGAAGATCGCGTCGCGCGTGCGCAGGAAGAACTCGCCCGCTTCGCGGTCGAGCGCCACGTACCCGTATGGACCCGACGCGAGCCAGCCGTGGGCGCTGAGCTCGCGCATGGTTTGGTGAGAGCGATCTCCCCGCAGCGAAGCGTCGGTGTAGTCGAGCTCGGGCAGTTCGAGCTCGCTCACGAACGTCATCACCGCCGCCGCCGCCGCGCCGTCCGACCGCTGCAGCCGCCTTATTTCTTCGGGTGGACGACCTGCTTGAGCGACGCTCCAGCGCTGAACTTCGGGGCCTTCGAGGCCTTGATTTTGACTCGCTCGCCCGTGCGGGGGTTGACGCCCTGGCGCGCCGCGCGCTTGACGACGGAGAACTTGCCGAAGCCCGTGATGTTCACCTCGTCGCCTTTCTTCAGCGTCTTTGAAACCGTGTCCACGAACGACTCGAGCGCCCGTCCGGCGTCGGCTTTCGAGAGACCGCTGTCGGAGGCGACTGCGTCGACCAGCTGGGACTTGTTCATTGAAGCTTCCTTTCGGTTAGTCAATTGCCGTTCACCCGCGCAGCGCAGCCTAGCGCTAGCGCGCGAAACATGGCTCTACGAGCCGAATAGACGATGGAGCTCGACGGGCGATCAGATCGACTTGCGGTGTGCGCGGCGACGGCCGGCCGCGCTCGCGGGCACTCGGGCCCGGGCCCAGGCCGGGCCCGAGCCGAGGCCGGGCCGAGCGTTTCACACCCGCCCGCGCCCCGGCAGGAACCGGTTCGTGCCGTAGCGCGCGGCGCTCACGCGTTTGGTGATCAGACCGTTCTTCAGCATCCAGCGCGACATCGCGCGTACGTTGCGCGGCTGCAGCCTCCCGAACGGAACCTTGCGTCCGGTTGCCGTCCGGCCCTGGAACAGCGACAGGTATGCATACAGCGAGGCCTTGGTGAGCGCCGGCTGCAACGTGGGGTTGGCGCGCAGCAGCTCTTCGAGGCTGCGCTGCGGGTCGGACAGCGTGTCTTCGTAGCCGTGCACCGTCGCCACCACGAAACCCCGCACGAGCGCCGGGTCCGACGAGATCTCCTTGCGTGTGGTGAACGCCACCAGACCGGGGTACGCGGGTCCACCGTAGGAGTCGAGCGGGAACGCCGTGATCGGGTGACCGCTCACCTTCAACCCGACGCCTTCGTCCGGGATGAAGCCGGTGAACGCGGCGATCTTGCTGGCGAGCAGCGCCTGCGGGCCGTTCAGGCCGACGTTCACGACATGCACCTTGCCGGGGTCCCCGCCCGCGTGAGCCACCTCGGTGTCGAGCACCGCGCGATCGGAAGGCACTCCCGTGATCCCGACCGTCTTGCCCTGCAGGTCGGCGGGCGTGTGCAGGTGCTCGGACGCCAGCGCGATCAAGCCTCCGAGCGGGCGCTGCGCGATCGCCATCACGGCGCGTGCTTCGCCTCCGTTCGCGATCAGGTTGGCGACGTCGCTGCCGTCGGCGAGGCCGAACTGGGCGCTGCCGGCGTCGATCAGCTTGAGCGTGTCGGTCGTGGCGGTCGGGCTGACGACGCGCAGTTCGATTCCCTCGTCGCGGTAGTACCCCGCCGCGAGCGCGCGATAGATCCCGGCATGCACCGCGTTGGGCGTGAAGTCGAGGATCAGCGTCGCCGCGGTCAGATGCGTCTTCGAGCTCGAGCTCCCGCAGCCCAGCACCCCGGCTGCGGCCGCGACCATGACGCATGCCGCCAGCAACGCCGCAGCACGAGCACGGCCGCGCGAACCACTCGCGAAAGACCGGCGCACGCGCGCGCGCGTGTGTGCGCGTGCGCCGTCGAAGGCGATATCGACCGCGGGCGAATGATTGTGGCCGGTACGATCTGAAGACATGGCGATTGATGCGAGCTCGCGTCCCGGCGCCCGCGAGGGTTCAGGCGCACCTGCACCGGAGCGCGCGGCAGGCGTGACCCTATCGGGGGAGCCAGTCAGGGAGCTCTACACCGAGGCCGACCTGCCCCCAGGCATCGGCTCGGACGATGACCCGATCGGGCGGCCCGGCCACTACCCGTTCACGCGCGGCGTATACGAGTCGATGTACCGCGGGCGCCTGTGGACGATGCGCCAGTTCGCCGGCTTCGGCACCAGCGAGGAGACCAACGAGCGCTTCCGCTACCTGCTCGATCACGGCCAGACCGGGCTGTCGACCGCGTTCGACATGCCGAGCCTGATGGGCCACGACTCCGATCATCCGCGCTCCCTCGGCGAGGTCGGCCGCGAGGGAGTGGCGGTCGACACGCTCGACGACATGCAGACGCTGTTCGGCGGGATCGACCTCGGCGCGGTCAGCGTGTCGATGACGATCAACGCGCCCGCCGCGATCATGCTGGCCTTCTACGTGGCCGCCGCCGAATCCGGCGAGCTGGGGCCGAACGGGCCCGTGCCGGCCGAGCGCCTCAGCGGCACGATCCAGGCCGACATCCTCAAGGAGTACATCGCCCAGAAGGAGTGGTGCTTTCCGATCGACCCGGCGATGCGGCTGGTCGGCGACATGATCGAGTGGTGCACGCGCCGCATGCCCCGCTGGCACCCGATCTCGATCTCCGGGTATCACATCCGCGAGGCCGGCTCGACCGCTCAGCAGGAGCTCGCGTTCACGCTCAAGGACGGCCTCACCTACGTCGAGCAGGCGATCGCGCGCGGGCTCGACGTCGACGAGTTCGCGCCGCGCCTGAGCTTCTTCTTCAACGCCCAGATCGACTTCTTCGAGGAGATCGCCAAGTACCGGGCCGCGCGCCGCATCTGGGCACGCGAGCTGCGCGAGACCTTCGGCGCCAAGCACGAGCGCTCGTGGCTGATGCGCTGCCACGCCCAGACCGCCGGCGTCAGCCTGACCGCGCAGCAGCCGCTGAACAACATCGTGCGCACCGCCGTGGAGGCGCTCGCGGGCGTGCTCGGCGGGACGCAGTCGCTGCACACCAACAGCTACGACGAGGCGCTCGCGCTGCCCACCGAGGAAGCCGTCAAGGTGGCCCTGCGCACCCAGCAGGTGATCGCGCACGAGACCGGCGCAGCCGCGACCGCCGATCCACTGGGTGGCTCGTACTTCATCGAGTCCCTCACCGACGAGATGGAGCGCCGCTGCTACGAGTACTTCGACAAGATCGACGCGCTCGGCGGCATGGTGCAGGCGGTCAAGCGCAACTTCCCGCAGCGGGAGATCGCCGACGCGGCGTTCGAGCACCAGCGCGCGGTCGACGCCGGTGAGCGGATCGTGGTCGGCGTCAACCGCTTCGTCGACAGCGACGAGCCCCCGATCCCGATCCTGCGCGTGGACCCCGCGCTCGAGCGCAAGCAGATCGAGCGACTGCAGGGAGCCCGTGCCAAACGCGACGGGGTTGCGGTCGAGCGTGCGCTGGCGCGCCTGCGCGAGGACGCCGCCCACGAGGATCGCAACCTGATGGATCCGCTGCTGGACTGCGCACGCGCGCACGCCAGCGAGGGCGAGATCATCGAGTCCCTGCAGCAGGTCTTCGGCGACTACCGCGAGACGCCCGTCTTCTAGGGAGCTCGTCGGAAAGTCGTAAGGATCCGTGCTCCAAATACGACTTCGCGCCAAAGCATCGTGTCATGCGGGTAGGATCACCGCCCGAGCGAGTGACACGAGCGCAGCCTGAAGACGAGCACAGCCCACAACCACCGGCGCCTGCGCCGAGCCCTGATCGTCGCCGCCACGCTCGTGGCGCTGTCGAGTGCCGGCATGCTCGCGTTCGGCTCCGCGCGCATCAAAGCCGAGGAGTCGGCTTATGGCGCGCCCACCGCGCCCTTGTGCGTGGCCCCGCAGCTGAATCGTTCGGCGGTGCTGCCCGGCACGAACGTAGCGGTCTCACCGCTGCCTGACTCCCTGGACGCCTCGGCACGCACCCAGATAAGCCTGCTCGGAGCCCCGGCGTGGGAGTTCAGCGACGTCAGCGTGCGCGGCTCGCTCAGCGGGACGCACCGCGGCTCGCTGCGGGCCTACTCGCAGGGAGACGGCGCAAGCTTCGTACCGACAAAGCCGTTCATACCCGGCGAGACGGTGACTGTGCACGGGCACGTCAGGACGGGCGGCAAGACGAGCTCGTTCGCCTTCTACTTCACGATCGCGCATGAGGACCCGATCAAGGAAGTGCCGCCCGTCATACCGCCCAGCGATTATCCCGAGATGCAGCACTTCCGTTCCGCGCCGAACCTGCAGCCGCCGTTGCTCGACGTCACCACGCACGGGAGCGGGCATGCGGAAGGCGACATCTTCGCCGCGCCCTACTCGGGGCCGGGTCCGAGCGGTCCCGAGATCTTCACCGAAAGCGGGGAACTGGTGTGGTTCGATCCGCTCTCCCGAAACACGTCCGCGACCAACCTGCAGGTCCAGCAGCTGAACGGCAAGCCCGTGCTGACCTGGTGGCAGGGCTACATACCGCCGCAGGGGTTCGGCGAGGGAGAAGAGATCATCGACAACACCTCCTACCAGCAGATCGGGCGCGTGCACGCGGGCAACGGCTACACCGCCGACCTGCACGACTTCCACATCACCCCCCAGGGCACCGCCCTGATCACGGTGTTCAACCCGATCGCCTGCAACCTCACGGCGGTCGGCGGTCCCGGCGGCGGCGCTGCCACCGACAGCATCTTTCAGGAAATCGACCTGCGCACCGGCCTGGTGCGCCGCGAATGGACGAGCCTCGACCACGTCGGGCTGAGCGAATCCTATAGCGCGCCCGAGGGCGCCACGACCGAATGGCCGTATGACTACTTCCATATCAACTCCATCGACCAAATGGCCGATGGGACTACGTTGATCAGCGCACGCAACACCTGGACTCTGTACGAGCTGAACACGACCACCGGACAGGTGCAGCTGCGCATGGGCGGAAGGCACAGCGAGGTCAAGGGCAACGGCGCCACCACGGCCTACCAGCACGACGCCACGGCGCTCGCGAACGGGACGATCACGGTGTTCGACAACGGCGGCGTGCCCATGGTCCATCCGCAGTCGCGCGCGATCGTGATCTCGCTCGAACCCAAGGCCAAGACCGACACGCTGCTGGCCCTGTACGAGCACTCCTCGCCCAAATTGAGCGCCGGCAGCCAGGGCGGCGTGCAGACGCTGCCCGACGGCAACCTGTTCGTCGGCTGGGGAGCGGAGCCCTACTTCTCCGAATACGCGCCGGGCGGCAAGCTGCTGTACGACGCCCACATGCACGGCTCCTACCAGACATACAGGGCCTACCGCTTCCCCTGGGCTGCGCTGCCGGCGGGGCAGCCGGCGATCGCCGAGACCAGCAGCAAGGGTCAGATGACCGTGTACGGGAGCTGGAACGGCGCCACCCAGATCGCCAGCTGGCGCGTATATGGCGGATCGTCCCCGAGCAAGCTCGTGCCGCTCGCGAACGCCCCCAAGCACGGCTTCGAGACGGCGATCACGACCCCGCACAGCGAGCGCTTCGTGGCCGTCCAGGCGCTGAGCGCAGCAGGGTCGGTGCTCGGAACGTCGAAAACGATCCGGGCCTAGCGATGACGAGAACGCGCGGGCCAAGCGATGACGGGAGCGCTGGATCAAGGCTTGACTTGTGGAGAAGGGCTTTGATACTCTCGTTTGGCTCGGTGTCAAATAGAGGTTTTTGAGGCGGGGAGCAAGGTGCGCAGCACTTCCACCAAGCGCCGTTCGGATGGGGAGCCGGCGGTCGCAAGTACTAACGGCGCGGCCAAGCCGGCCGAGGGCCGGCCCAAGCGTGGCCGCGGCTCGCGCACGGCCGCGACAGGTGCGCCGGTCGACAACGACGGGGCGCGCGAGGCGCAGCCCCAGGAGCTGCCGCGGGCCAAGCACGGGGCCAAGGACGAGCGCTCCGGGCGCTATCGCCGGCTGCCCACGGGCGCGCACAGCCTCGATCCCGAGGAGGTGCGCCGTGACCAGCGCGAACGCCTGCAGCTGGCCCTGATCGAGCTGATCGCCGAGCGCGGCTTTCAGGCCGTGCGGATCCTCGATCTGACCAAGCTCGCGCGCGTATCGCGCCCGACCTTCTATAGCCTCTACAAGGACAAGGAAGATCTCTTCCTGGCGGCCTTCGACGAGATCGCCAAGCGCAGCGAGCGAGTCGTCGGGGAAGCCTATTTGGGTCAGGACACGCCAGGACGGCGCTTGAGCGCAGCGATGCTCGCCTTCGCCGAGCTGGCCGCAGCCGAACCGGAGTCGGTGTCGTTGCTGGTGCTCGGCGCCTTTGGCGCGGGACCGAAGGCGTTCGAGCACCGCAACCGCTCGCTCGAGGCCCTCGAACGCACGATCTACGACAGCATCCTGCCCGCCACCTCGGCCGGCTCGGCGCGCAAGGGCGCTGCCCGTGGACGCGCGACGCGCAAACGCCATGTCGACACCGACCTGAGCGTGAGGATGGTGCTCGGCGGCATCCGCGAGGTGACCGCGGCGCGCCTGCGCGAACACCGCGCCGACGAGCTGCCCGGGCTCACCCAGGAATTGTTCGTGTGGGCGGCCACCTATCCGACGAAGCTGCCGACGGGTCTCGAAGCTCCGCCCGTGGCGCGCAAGGGCAGGCCCGAATATGACGGCAGTACGCGGGGACGCTCGTCCGAGCGCGCGCGCCAGGCCGAGGGACGGCTGCCCAGCGGCCGCCACGATCTGCCGCGTCAGTTCATCGTCAAGAACCAGCGCGAACGCATCGTTGACGCCACCGCTGAAATCGTCGCCGAGAAAGGCCTGTCGGCGCTGACGATCCCCGACATCGCGCGACGTGCGAACGTGTCGCACCAGACCTTCTACGAGATGTATCCGACCAAGCAGGACGCATTTCTGGGCGCTCAGAAGGTTGGGCTTCATCAGGCCCTCGGAATCGCGATCGAGGCCTATGACGCGTTTCCCGACGACTGGCCGCGCGGCGCGGCCGCCGGATTGCGCGCGCTGCTCGGGTATCTCGCCTCTGAGCCCGCGCACGCCCACCTGACGGTTGTCAACACGTTCGCCGCGAGCCCGCTGGCGATCGAGATCCGCGACACGGCGATGGCGGCGTTCGCTTCCTATATGCAGCCGGGCTTTCACTACCCGGCCGGACGCGATGCGCCGAAGATCGCACCCGAGGCGATCGCCGGCGGCGTCTGGCAGATCCTGCATCACTACGTCGAACACGACATGTTCGACGAGCTGCCCGACCTGGCGCCCCCGATCACGTTCTTCGTGCTGGCGCCGTTCCTGGGCTCCAAAGAGGCCGCCAAGGTCGCCCGCAAAAGCAAACCGCCAGCGCGCAAGTAACGCGCTCAGGCCTCAGCCAACGCGCTCAGGCCTCAGCCGCCGAAGACAGCGCGTAGGCCGCTTTGCCTTCACGGGTGATTTTGACGACGGCCCCGTCGTCGAGCAGCCGGCGCATGTTGCCGCGAATGTTCGCGTCGTTCATCGCCGTCACGACCACCAGCTCGCGCACCGAGTGCGAGCCGTGCTCGAGCGCAGCGAGGATCGCCCGACCGGCGGCCCCCCTGGCAGCACGCGGACCGCGGCTTGTGGCTTTACGCGCGGGCCGACCCGCGCGCGCGCGGGCGCGCGTGGGTTTGCGTCCATGACTGTCAGCCTCGGTGACCCTGCCCCCACGAGAGCTCGCCCGCGCCTGCTCGCGCGCAAGCGCCTCGTCCACCGACAGCAGCTCTTCGTACTCGTCGAGCAGCGGCCGCAGCTCGCGCAGGCGCGCGTCGATTTCGTCACGGATGGTTGTCAGCAGATCGCCGGGCATTTTGCGAGGGACAGGTGGCTTGGGAATGGCGGGAGCCGTCGCGATCAGATCGGAGGGAACGTTGCGACGACGTCGGAGGGTAGCGTCGAACGGGTTGCAGGGTAGCGAGGGTCGTCGCTTCCGAGACCGTCTCGCTGCTGGATCGCGCGAGAGTTGCCGTCCGACCGGCCCGTAACCTGGGCGCATGCCGAGGCACCGGCGACTCGTGGAACTGGCGGAGCTCAAAGGCAGCTACCGCTACGGGCTCGTGCTCATGCTGACGATCTTGTCGGTGGGGATTCAGATGGCGCTGCCGGACACCCCCGCCTCGCTGCTGTTGCAGGCGACGATGATGGCCGCAACCGTGCTGACGGCCCTGTTCGCGGAGGGAGCGACACGCCACCAATGGCGGCGGGTGCTCGTGGTGATCGCGGTGGCGATGGTGGCGCTGATCGCGGCCTCGATCGCCGGCCGCGGCAGCGCCGAGCGCGGCGTGATGTACAGCCTGAGCGGCGTACTGGCGGCTTCGGGCGCACTTATCGTCGTGCGGGGCGTGGTGGCGGGGATCCGCTCCGAGCAGCGGGTGAGTCTGCATTCGGTGCTCGGGGTCGTGACCGTCTACCTACTGGCCGGTCTGATCTTCGCGTTCGTCTACAGCCTCATGAGCACGATCTCGGGCTCGCCCGTGCTCAGCCACCTCGGCGCCGATCAGCATGCCGAACAGGTCTATTTCAGCTTCATCACGCTCGCGACCGTGGGCTACGGCGACATCGTGCCGATCGTCAGCGCCGCGCGCATGACCGCGGTGTTCGAGGGGCTGTTCGGGCAGCTCTACCTGGTCACGGTCGTGGCTGTGATCGTCAGCAATGCGTCCCGCGGCCCGGGAGGGCCGCTGGCGAGCGAAGGCGACAGGGCGAGCGGCAACTGAGTCGCCGCCGCCGCCGCACATCAGTGCGGGTCGAGCAGCGGCAGCCGACGCTCAGCGCACGTCGAGCACGACCTTGCCGAGGGCTCGCCGCTCGTCGATCTCGCGCAGCGCGTCGGCGGCGCGCGCCATCGGAAAGCGCGCACCGACGATCGGGCTCACGAAGCCGGCGTCGATCAGTGGCGCGAGCGCCCGGTCGATCTCGCGGCAGACATCGGGGCGGCCCATCGCGTAGGCGCCCCAGCCGGCCCCGATCACCTCGGTGTTGCCGAGCAGCAGACGATTGACCTTGACCTCGGGGATCGAGCCGCCGGTGAAGCCGACCACGACCACGCGCCCCTCCTGACGCAGCGAGCGCAGGCTGTCGGTGAAGCGATCGCCGCCGACCGGGTCGATCACGAGATGCACGCCGCCGCCCGAGAGCTCACGGGCTTCGTCCTTCCACGGACCGTCCGCGCGCAGCACGGCGTCGGCCCCGGCCTGCTCGGCGACGCGCTGCTTCTCGTCGCTGGAGACGACCGCGAGCGTGCGCGCGCCAAGGCCCTTCGCGACCTGCAGCGCGGCCGTGCCGACGCCGCCGGCGGCGCCGTGGACGAGCACGGTCTCGCCCTCGACCAGGCGCCCGCGCAGCACCAGCGCGAAGTAGGCGGTGTGGTAGTTGAGGATCAGCCCGGCGCCCTGGGCGTAGTCGAGCCGATCGGCAAGCGGGAAGGTGAGGAACTCCGGTGCAACCGCCAGCTCGGCGAACCCGCCGAGCGCGCAGAAGGCGGCCACCCGATCGCCGGCGCTGAGCGTCGAGCCCGGGGGCGCCTCGCGCACGATGCCCGCGACCTCGCTGCCGGGAACGAACGGCAGCGGCGGCTTGAGCTGGTACTCGCCCCGAGTCTGCAGGACCTCCGGGAACGACACGCCGGCGGCGTGGACCTCGACGAGCACCCCCGAGGCCGGCGTCAGCGGATGCGCGGGCGGGGCGTCGGGATCGGGCACCTCACCGAGCGCCAGCGCGGTGTCGGGGCCGCTGAGGTTGAACGATCTGGACTGCCTGCACAGCGGATCAGGCCGAACGGCTCAGGTCGTGCGGACGATCAGGACCGAACAGGGGGCGTGGTGGGAGACCTTGTTCGGCACCGATCCGAGCAGGAAGCGCTTGGCGCCGGTCATGCCCTTGTTGCCCACGATCACGAGGTCTGCGCCCTGCTCCTCGGCCACGTCGAGGATCGCGTCGGCCGGGTCGCCCTGGCGAGCGTGCAAATTGACCGTGACGCCCGCGTCACGGCCGATGTCGGCGGCGTGCTCGAGCGACACGTCAACCTCCTCGCGCGGGTTGATCGCCCACTGGATGTCCTCCGGAGCCTCGCGGCGCTCGGCGCGCAGACGCTGCTCGGGAACGGGCGCATAGGCGCTGACCAGCTCGAGTCTCGCGCCGAGCGCCTTCGCGAGATCGACCGCTTCGCGGACGGCCTGGGTAGCGGTGTCCGACCCGTCGGTGCCCACCACGATCGTGCTGAACATAATCTCCACCCCCTGTCGTTGAGCGCGGGCCGGGCGGCCAGCCGCCGGGCATGATACCCGGCCGCGGGACACGGATGATTCCGCCGCAACGCGTCCGGGACGCGGACCGTCCAGAGCTACTCAGTCTGGACGCGCATACCGGAGTTATGCCACCTGGACGCGGACCGTCCAGAGCTACTCGGCCTGGACGCGCATATCGGAGTTATGCCACCTGGACGCGGATCATCCAGAGGTTCTCCTCCAGGCCGGCGACGACGCCGTGGAGCAGGTCGGCGGTGACCGTGTCAACATCCTCCAGACGGTCCATACGTTCGCGCACCGAGCCGATCGCGTCCGTCAGCAGGCGGGTGAATTGGGCGATGACCTCGTGGTCGGGCAGCTGGCCCTCGGGCAGCGGCGCGAGAGCGCTTCGCTCGGCGACGGTCGCCGAACGGCCGTCGGGCGAGTACCCGAGCGCCACCGCGCGCTCGGCCACCGCGTCGGCCGCCAGCCGCCAGGCGTCGATCAGCTCATCGAGCTGCAGGTGCAGCGAGCGAAAATGGCGGCCGACGACGTTCCAATGGGCCTGCTTGCCGAGGAGCGAAAGGTCGATCAGGACGACGAGCACGCCCTGCAGCTCGGCTCCGATCGCCACACGGTCCTCGTGGCGCAATGTCGGATGATGGTCTTGACTGATCACATCGACCATGTCGGCCTCCTCACGTCAGGGCGTTGGCAACTTTCCGCCACGATAGGCCATCGCTCGGGCTCGGGTGGGCTCGGCGCGAGGCCTTCGTCGCTCACGCGCTCGTGCGGCACAGCCCGCCCGATACCCCCACCTGAACGTGCGCGGCCGCCCAGGCGCACGCGCAGCGCGCAGCTCAGCCGACGCCCACGCCCCGGAGGCCGTTGGTCGGCTCAGGCGCTCGCGCGGCGCGCCGGGCGACGGCGCGTCGAGGAGGAGCGCCGGGGACTCCCGGCCGTTGCGCCGGCGATTCGCGGCGCGGGCAGGCGCCCGACCTGCCATAGGCCCGCGTCGTGACGCGCACGCAGCCAGCGCTCGGCGTCACGTTGGCCGAGCGCGATCAAATCGTCGATGAACTCCCGCGCGATCAGCAGGTAGCTGAGCAGCTCGCCATGGACCGCGCCGCGCCGCGCGTTGACGAGCCGTCCCAGCAGCGCGACGTTTGGAGCGCGAACGAGGCTGGTGAGGCCGCCATAGTGCCGGTCATAGACCTCGCGCGCGAGCCGGCCGATCTCGAGGCGGTCGGTGGGCGCGACGAAGATGTACGGGATACGGCGCCGTCCCGGCACCGCTTCGTGCCCGGCGCCCGGAGATCCGGGGGGCGCAAGCGTCTCGTTGACGGTGGCGAGCGTGGCCACATCTTCGGCGAGCTGGTCCGAGAGCACGACCTGCAGCAACTGGGCGACGCCGTCGATCGCGTCCGGGCGCATCGATCGACCGGTCGGAGTGACCGAGGAGTTCAGGCCGATCACGACGACGCGGTCCGCTCCGAGCGCCAGAGCCGGGGCGAGCGGCGCGTTGAGGCGCACTCCGCCGTCGCCGTACCAGCCGCAGGCGGAACGGGGCCGGCGAACCTCAATGGCCGGGAACGCGCCCGGGATCGCGGCCGACGCGAGCACGTGCTCGGGCGCGAGCGGCGTCGCCATGTACTCGATCGCGCGCACCGCGTCGATGGCGAGCGCCGGCCCGCCGTGATGGAAGACGACGCTCCGCGTGGTCGCGTACGAGGTCGCGACGACAGCCGCGGCCGTCAGCACGCCATCCTCGACGTTGCGGGCAATCCGTTTGAACGCCACGAAGCGGCGTAGCGTGTCGCGCAGCGGCGACGGATCGAGTAGGCCCGGTAGTCGCGGCCCCGGCAGGTTCGCGAGCATCGCGCCGGCGCCGACGAGCCGGCGAAGCTCGCTCGGCGAGAGCAGCGGCCGCAGCGCATCGCCCCAGCGCAGCTCGCGCCACATCTCGAGGGCCAGCTGCGCGACGTCCTCGAGCGGCTGATGGGCACGGGCCGCGAAAAACGCGCTGTTGAGTGCGCCGATGCTGGTTCCGACCAGGAGATTCGGGCTCTCGCCCCGTGCAGCCAGCGCCGGCGCGAGCGCGGACAGCGCCCCGACCTCGTAGGCGCCTCGCGCGCCTCCGCCGGCGAGCACCAACGCGATCCGCTGAGGACGACCGTTCGATCGAGCGAGATCAGGCACGCTCAGCGCAGGCTACCGACAATCGCCGGTGCTGGGAGACCGCGGCCGCGGCCGCGATCTCCTGGATGGACGCGACGATCGGGTTTCAGTAGGGTCTTTCCGTGGTTCTCTACACGTGCCCTACCGGCAGGTCATTCGGTGGTTTGCCGGCGCCGCTTGCACATCCCTGCGGGCGGGCGGCGAAGGCGCTGGATGATGCGGGCCACGCTTACGAGTGCAAGCAGGTCAAGGGCGGGAGCGTGAGGTTTTGGACGTGGCCGTCACGTGCGCGCGACCGCGCCGAGATCGAGCGGCTGAGCGGCCAGCGCTCGGTACCGATCCTGGTGCTCGACGACGGCGAGGTCGTCAAGGGCTCGGGCGCGATCGCGCATTGGGCCACGGAGCACCAGCCGCAGATGAGCGCCTCCTGAGCGGAAGCTCGCGAGGCGCACGGCTTAGCTCTCGGCGCGCGCGGCTCGGCGGACGTCCCACCGCTCGGCCCACCCGTGCAGCGGCGTGAGCGCGTCCAGCAGCGTGTGTCCCTGCTCGCCCAGACTGTAGCCGTGACCGGGCTCGAACGCGACGATATTCGCGTCGCGCAGCTCGCACACGGACGCGCAGCTGATCGCAGCGGCCGACGCCTTGTATGACACCGCCACTATCCCCGACGCGCTCTGGGACGAGCTGGCGGCACGCTGCGCCAAGGCCTGAGCAGCCCGCATCCCGGAAGGCCGGGGCCGTGACGCAGGGTTCCCGAGGTCGAAGCCACGGGCGGCGCATGTTCTGAAGCCACTGGCGGCGAATGTTCTCGGAGCACGGCTATCCTCGGCGTGCAGCTTGACAACTTCAGTTGATCTGGAATAAGGTGAATTACGTGCGGACTCCTCCCATGGCATCGAGCGACCCGACAGACACGGCCGCCGGATCGCCCGTCGTGCCGACTGCCGCCGGCGTGGCGACCGAGGAGCGTCCCGCGGGCTCGCGAGCGTCCGGGCAGGCCGCGCCGGTGGCAGTGCAGGCGCCACCCGAAGGGCGCGCCGTGTCCTCTGCCGCGGGTCCTGTCGCATCGCCCGCCGGTACGCGGATGCCACCAATGCTGCCGGGGTCGAACGCGGGGCAGTCACTGTCGTTCTTGCGCGACCCGCTCGCGTTTCATCTCGGCGCGGCGCGTCGGTCAGGCGACGTGTGGCGCCTGAAGCTGAGGATCGGGGGGAGCCAGATCGTGATGACCAGCCATCCCGATCACGCCAAGTCGCTGTTCACGGCGAAGCCGGCGGACGCTCCGTCGCTGACCGGAGAGTCGCCGCTTCGCCCGGTGCTGGGACCGAGCTCGGTGCTGACCTTGACGGGCGATCAGCACATGCGCCAGCGCAAGCTGCTGCTGCCGCCGTTCCACGGCGAGGCGATCAAGCGCTACTTGCAGATGATCCGCGAGATAGCCGAGCGCGAGATCGACGGCTGGCCGCTGGGCAGACCGTTCGCGCTGGCCCCGCGCATGCAGGCGCTGACGCTTCAGGTGATCATGGGGGGCATCTTCGGCGTCGAGGGCAGGCCTGCGCCGCGGAGCACCGAGCACCGGCTGCAGGAGACGGTGCGCCGGGTGCTCCACGTCTCGACCCACCCGCTGTGGCTGCTGGTCGAAGCCGTGAACGCCGGCCGCGAGGACGCGCGCGGGCCGTTGCGCGTGGTCAATTGGCTGGTCAACCGCCAGCTCTACGCGATGATCGTCAAACGGCGCGCCGCCGGATCGAGCGCCGATCGGACTGATGTGCTCTCGCTGCTGCTCGCGGCCCGGGACGAGGAGGGCAGGCCGCTCACCGATCGCGAGCTGCGCGACGAGCTCGCGACCTTGGTGTTCGCCGGGCATGAGACCACGGCCAATCAGCTGGCGTGGACCTTCGAGCGCCTGCTGCGGGCGCCCGCCGCGTATGAGCGCCTGCGCGAGGCGGCTCGCTCGGGCGAGGACGAGAGCGGCCGTTATGTCGAGGCGACGATCAACGAGGGGATGCGCGCCCGGCCCGTGATCCCGTTCGTCGCGCGCCGGGTCGCCAGAGCGTGGCGGCTCGGCGAGTACGTGCTGCCGGCAGGGACGCCGGTCGCGATCAATATCCTGGCGCTGCATCACCGCTCCGACGTGTATCCCGATGCGCATTTGTTCGTTCCCGAGCGCTTCCTCGACCGCAAGCCGGGCACCTACACGTGGATACCGTTCGGCGGCGGGATCCGCCGCTGTCTGGGGGCGGAGCTGGCGATGGCCGAGCAGCGCATCGTGCTGGATGCGATCGCGCGGCGCACCGACCTGCGGGCGCCGGAGCCGGAGCCGGAGGTGGGGCGCCAGCGCAACGTGACGATGATCCCGCAGCGCGGCGGCCGCGTGCTGGTCACAGCCAAGCACAGCGCATAGTGCCCGCTGGCGCGCGGGCGGGCGGCTCACAGCACGAACGGGATCAGCATCTTGGTTTTGGTCTTGTAGCTCGGGTACGTGGCCGGAAATGAAGCGGTCATCAACTTTTCCTCGATCGTGGCGCTGTAGATGAAGTAGATGCTCAAAACGCCGACGGCAAGCAGCAAGTACAGGCTGGTCGCGAGAGCGGTCCCGAGCATCGCCAGCAGGATGCCCGAATAGATCGGGTGACGGACGTATCTGTAAGGACCTGAGGTGACGAGCTCGGGTTCGTCCTTCTGTGTCATCGGCATCCCCCAGTTGCGACCGAGATAGATTCTCGCCCAGACGGCCAGGCCGAGGCCGGCCAGAAACAGAATCGCACCCAGGATCGGTACCACTGGACTGTTGACGGCAAGGTTGCCCAGCTTGAACGCACGCAGCCCGAGGAACACGAGGATGCCGATGAAAAGACCGGGCGGTCTGGTTCGCCGCGTGTGCGAGCCCTTCTTGGCACCCGCGGCTGAGATCAGCCAGTAGATCCAAAAGGCGACCCAGATGATCGTGATTGCGGTCGTCAGCGCAGACATGCCGGTAGCGTACTTTCGTCGTGGCCGCGTGGAGCAGCAAGAGCAACGGTCTCTCAGCAAGCTGTAAGGCACAGTCCAGGGCGATCTCAGGCCATCGACCGATACTTGCTCGCGTCCACAAAGAAACGAAGGAGCAATGATGTCCCCCACCCTCGCTGTCTCTTTGAACCTGCTCGCCGACCTCAGCCTGCTCGCGCTGCTCGCATTCGTGATGTCACAGGCACGGCGCTTGACCCCGCACATCGCGACCGCCGGCGACGAGCGACCTCAGCCTGCACGCCGCCCCGAGCGCAGGCGCCCGGACCGAGACGTGGCAGGCGCAACGAGTCTTCCCGTACCGGTGCGCTCCTAGCGAGCTGACACCAACCCCAACCCACGCTCGTAGCGAAGCGCATCGATACCCGCACACGGGCCCGCGGCCTCCCTATGCCGCGGGCCCGTAGCACGAGCACCCCAAGCGATCTGCCCCGAGCGTCGCACACGGCGATCCCACTCCGATATCAGCGGGCGAGTGCCTCTCTGCCGCCTCAGAGGGCACTCGCCGCGCTCCCCAGCTCGCTCGGCGCCCGTGTTCTGCAGACCTCCGTCGAGGGCGCCCACCGCGCGGCCTCGGAGTGGAGATCTGGCACTGCGCCGAGCGAGCGCCCTCTCTCTTTTCTTTATCTCCCTTGGTTCTGCCCCGTTAAACGCAGCCCGGGCCATAAGGTTGGCCGGGGCCGAGCAGATCCGCAAGCGACCGGCCGGCGAGCGCAGCCATCGCGGTGACCGCGAGCGTCCTGCGAACGTAGCCGGCCCGTGACCGAGGCCGCTGGCAGCCGCAGTTGCCGGACCTCGAGGCCGGCAGCCGCGCCAGACGGCGCGGCCGACGCCGATGTTGGTGCTGCACACGTGCGCCGCAAGGGCTGCATGTCCGAACCGGCATAACCCCAATCGGCATGCGGGCCGAGATGGACCACACGTCGCGACGCGCGATAGGCAGGCACCCGGGTGTCGATCGCCGAGCTGCTGCGGTCTTCATGTTGCCGTTTGCTATGCGCCGGGCGGAAGACCCGGATTGCCACTGTGTTGCCGTTCTTCGCGCCGGCGCTTGCGTTCTTCGTGTTTGCGCTGCAATTCTTCTTCACTAGGCGGAGGAGGTGAGTTGCCAACGCGTTCGCGTTCTTCGCGCAGGTGCTGGCGTTCTTCGTGTTTGCGCTGCAATTCTTCTTCGCTGGGGGGCGGACGCGAGTCACCGACACGTCCCTTTTCTTCACGCACGATCTGGCGCGCTTCGCGGTCGCGTTGCCGTTCTTCTTCGCTGCGCGGCGGACGCGAGCCGCCGGTGTTTTCCTTTTCTTCGCGTGCCTGCTGACGTGCTTCCTGCTTGCGGGCTACCGCTTCTTCGTGGAGGCGCTGGGCTTCTTCGTGTTCGCGCTGGTTTTCTTCCCGCTTCTGACGAATGGCTTCGCGTTCGCGTCGGTGTTCGGCAGCGGTCTGGGACGGATGTTCGTCGCTCTTGCCGCTCGCTTCGGCCCCTGCGCTGCCGGCCGAAGCTGCGCCTCCCGCGCTTGGTGGTTCCGCGTCAGCGACGGGCGGTTCGCCAGCTTGCCCGTCGAGCCCGAGCGCGGCCTGATCGAGTCGCGTGCTGCCACGCGAGACGTCTTCGGTGCTCGCCGGTCCCGCCCACCCGACCAGCTCGGTCGCGGCGATGGCGGCGATGGGCGCCACTTGTGTCGTTGCACTGGCTGTAAAGCGAGGCGACCCGCTGGCGATCGGTCCGCCCCCACCGTCGAGCACGGAGGCCCCCATGCCGACGCTGGCGCATAGGCAGGCCACACCCGCGGCGACCTTCACGGCGATCGCTTTGACCCCACCACCCGCCAGCTCGACGGCGGCGCCAACCACCGATCCGGTCATCGCCGCGCCGCCAGCATAGGGCGCGGGGTCGCCAATCCCGCTTTCCAGCACATGCCTGACGGCGCGGTACTTGAGCACGAGCGACGGCGCCAGCGGCAGGATGGCGCCGAGCTGTCGGCGCTGGCGCGCCACCCCGTCCGCGTAGACTCGACAGTCCTGACAGGAGCGCAGGTGACGGCGCAGGCGCCCTCTCAGCAGGGATGCGCCGCGCGCTGTCGCGAGCTCTTCACGGATCTCCCGGCAGTCGGTCTCGCGCGCGTGCCGCTCAGACAGGAGGTTGGATCGCGCCTGGAAGATGAATGCCTTGACCTGGTCGGGGCGCACGCTCAGCACCGTCCCGATTTCAACCTGGCTGAGGCCGTGCATCTCAGCGAGCACGAGCGCGGCGCGCTGACTCTCGGGCAGCTTGCGCAGGTCCTCCAGCATGTGGCGGACCTCCTCGCGAACCTCGAGTTCCCTGAGCGGGTCGCCGCCGAGCGCGGGCTCGCCGTTGAGCTCGACGGTCGGACGGCGGCTGCGCAGAATGCTCAGCGACTCGTTGCGCGCGATCGTGAACAGCCATGGCCGCAGGGCGATTCTGCGGCGGTCCCCGCGCAGGGCACGGTAGGCGGACGCGAACGTCGCCTGGACGGCATCCTCCGCGTCCTGGCGAGACCCGAGCATGTAGACGCAGAACGAGAGCAGCTCGCCGACGTGGCGCTCATAGAGGGCCTCGAACGCGACCGAATCGCCTTGGCGAACCGACGCTACGAGCCGCTCGTCGGTGGCAAAGCGCAGACGAACACGTAGACCCTTCGTTATCAGCCCGTCTCCCTCGGCCATCTAGGTCGTGCCTCGATCCTCGTATCTCCAGCCCCCTCCTAAGCTACTCGCCTCTGCGCATCGCTTCAAGGGCCGGCTCCGGTCGGCCAGAGTCACTGACTCGGAGCTCGCTCGCGGCTTTTCGCGACCTACCTGTAACTGTGAAAAGCGCAGTAGGAAGTAGCACTGCTTACTGAGGACGAATGGCGCTTCGAGCCAACCCCTCGACGGCGGACGGCGCCGACGGCATTCAAGAGCTGCACCGCAGCGGAACGGTGCGGCAGCGGAACGGTACGGCAGCCGAACGGTGCGTCACGAGGCAACGGCGGGTGGGACGAGCGGTGCGTACGGCGTGAAGGGAGGAGGCCCGGGTGCCACTGAGCCTCCTCCCCGCACTGACCGAGAGGTTCATTGCTGAACTTGTAGTGGATCGCCGCTCTATCGCTCTTCCGGCCGTGTCCCGCGCACCAACCGCGACGCGCCGCCTAACAATTACTAAGAGATCGACGGCGAGGCTGGTGCTACCGGCATACGGACTGACGCGACTGCACGTCACCCTTGCCCGGCGCTGAATCTCGCCGGGCACTGCCGAGCTTCGAAGGGCGATGATCGACTCTGAGCAGTGTCCCTGGCATCTCCTATGGACCGCTTGAACATGGTGCTCCACCCTTGTTAACGTCGGAACCCCGGAGGGGTTGGGGAGAGAGCGCGACTTATGCGCGGGTCGCCGGCGAGGCGCATGTGGCCGTATCCCAACGACCAGTGGTCCGCGTCCACGACGCGCGAGCCGCACCGCCGCGCGAGCCGCACCGCCACGCGCCAGGCGCACCGCCGCGGGCCGCACCGCACCCGCCAGGCGCACCGCCGCGCGAGGCGATCCTCGACCTGCGGCGGCGAGAGGCTGCGGACGGTGCGAGGCACTGACTCTCTGTCCAACTTCCGGTGGGCGCGAGCGTTACACAAGACGATGCAGTTGCCGAGGATGAGCTCGAACCATGCATGTCATGTCCGCTAGGGCTAAGGCTCGCGCGCACGTTGCCTGCGCCTTGGCTGGCGGTGATCACAACGAGGGTTGCGGCGCTGAGAGGGTTCGCCGGCCGTGGGCGTCGGTGACGCTCAGCTGTGCCGGGCGCCCCGGCCGCAGGCGAAGGCTCGAGCGGCAGCACCGCGGGTCGGCGCCGGCTAACCCGGCGCCGACCAGTCAAGAGCAGGTACGAGACGCGGCCGTCGATCGCGCTCCATTCGCCGACGGGGGCGAGCGATGACGACCCCACAAAGCTCTCTGATAGCCATGGAACGCGGAGCGGGCCGCGCCCGCATCCTCCGGCACCGGAGAGGACCGACAGGCTTGCGGCGCGTCTATCCAGTCGGGCGCGCCGCAACGCTTGTCCTGCTGGCTGCTGGGCCGAGGTCGTAAGCAACATTTTGAGGTCGTCTCGCCCATTACCTGCCAGGTAGTGGACAAGGGACGCGCCGCGGGTAGAGTCGGCGCTCACGCATGGTGAGCGCCAGCCCCAACTTGCGCGTGGGTCCGTTGCTGCGCGACTGGCGCAAGCGTCGGCGCCTGAGCCAGCTCGAGCTCGCGCTCGATGCGGGTGTGTCCGCGCGGCATCTGAGCTTCGTCGAGACGGGCCGTTCAGCGCCGAGCCCGGAGATGGTGTTGTTATTGGCCGAGCATCTGGACGTGCCGTTCCGCCAGCGCAACCAGCTGCTGCTGGCGGCCGGTTACGCCCCCGTGTTCCCGCAGCGCTCGCTGCAGGATCCAGAGATGGCACCGGTCCAGGAGGCCCTCGATCTGATTCTGACCGGACACGAACCGAACCCGGCCGTGGTCGTCAACCGGGGCTGGAACCTGATCGCGGCGAACGCACCGATGGCGGCGCTCGGGGCGTGGGTCGATCCCGAGTTGCTGAGGCCGCCGGTGAACGTGATGCGCATCGGCTTGCACCCGCGCGGTTTGGCGCGGTGGACCGTCAACCTGGGCGAGGTCAGGGCGCACTTCCTGGCTCGGCTCGAGCACCAGGTGGCGGTCACAGGCGATGCCGATCTCACGAAGTTGCTCAGAGAGGTGGCCGGCTATCCGGCGGCTCCTTACGAGCACGATCCGGCCGCCGAGGCGCTCGCGGGACAGATCCTCACGCCGCTGATGCGGCTGCGCGGTCCCGGCGGCCTCGAGCTGTCGTTCTTTGCGACCGTCGCCACGTTCGGAACGGCGGTCGAGGTGACGGCCTCGGAGCTTTCGATCGAGCTGGCGTTCCCCGCCGACGCGGCAACGGCGCAGATGCTGCACGAACTGCCTCGCCTACCTCGCGGGTAATCGACAAGGCGCCGCGGCTGCTTCACAGTTGGCCGGGAGCGATCGACGGGATCGTTTTGCCAGGCACGGTTGACGGCATCGTTGGCCACGACCGATCGACGGGATCGACAAAGGAGTCCGAAGTGGAAGCGCTCGAGATATCGCCGCAATCTCCGGCCAACCGCGAACGCGACCCGGGGACCACCGACGCGCGAACCAGAACACCGTTGCGCGCCCGTGCGACGCGCCTGATCGCGATCACGGGACTCGCCAGCTTTGCGCTGATCATCGTGGCCGCGCTGATCGTCGCGCCGCCGCTCTGGAATGCGCCTTCGCAGACGGCGCCGGCGGCCCACGTGGCGGCCTACCTCGAGACCTACCACGGACGATTGCTCGCATCGCAGTTCATCTACAGCCTCGGCATGGGGCTGTTCTTGTGCTTCACAGCCGGACTGTGGTCGTGGCTGCGCCGGATCGAGCCCGCGCCCGAAACGATCTCCGCGGTGTTCGCGTTCGGCGCCGTTGCGCTGACGCTGCTGATCCTGGCGTCGTTTGCGACCGCTGACGTGATGAGCTATCGCGCCCAGCAACCGGCGTTTGCGGTGGCGCTCACCGATACGACGTTCGGTCTACTCGCGCTGTCGGGTGTGCCGACGGCGGTGTGCCTCGGAGCCTACGCCGCGATCGTGCTGCGCCATCGCTGCCTGCCGACCTGGACGGCCTGGCTGGCGCTTGTGGCGGTTGACGCGCATCTGCTGATCGCCGCGTCGTTCCTGAGCCACAGCAGCTTCCTCGGGCTCGAGGGGAGCGTCATCGTCTTGGTTCCGGCGACGTTCTTCGCATGGATATTCGCCACCAGCGTGGCGCTGCTGCGGACGTCGCTCGGTTCGCGGGCGCAGAGCTAGAGCGCGAAGCCGCCGGCGTCGTGACCGCGGCACAGGCGTCTAGCATCCGAGACCATCGGGACCGCCCACAGCCAATCGTCCGAGTCCTCGGAAGACGTCCTTGCGACAACGGCCGCGGGCCCGGCGGCGGCGCGCGGCGGGGGCCTGCGCGTTGGGGGCTATCTCGTCGGCACGCTCGTGGGGGTGCTCGCGGTGTCGCTGCTGTTCCGGCATCTCGGCGTGGTCGCGATCGGGCAGTACACGACCGCGCTATCGCTCGTGGCGATCGTTGCCGCGGTGTCCGATTTGGGCATGACGGCCGTGGGAGTGCGCGAGCTCTCCAGGCGTCCACCCGACGAGCGCTGGCCGCTCGCGCGCCAGCTGCTCGGGCTGCGCATCTCGATGACGAGCATCGGCGGCGCGGTGATCGTGATCGTGGCGTGGCTCGTGTATTCGCCGACGCTGGCTGCAGGCGTGGCGCTGGCGTCGGTCGGCCTGCTGCTTCAGGTGACGCAGGAGAACTTCGCGCTGCCGTTGCTGATCGGCCTGCGACTCGGCTGGATCGCGGCGTTCGAAACCTCGCGCCTGCTGTTGACGACCCTGCTGACGATCGTCCTGGTGGCGGCCGGGGCGACGCTGGTTCCGTTCCTCGGCATCTCGATTCCCGTTGGCATCGCGATCCTGGTTGTGACCGCCGTGCTGGTGCGCGGCACCCACTCGCTGAAGCCCGCGTTCAGCTTCAGCAGCTGGCGCGCCTTCATCAGGCCGATGCTGCCCTACTCGGCCGCCGCGGCTGCAGCGATGCTGTACTTCAGGATCTCGATCCTGCTCGTGTCGGTGTTGGGCAGCGCGCACGAGCTGGGCTATTTCGGCGCTTCGTTTCGCATCATCGAAGTGCTCGTCGTCGTCCCAGGGCTGCTGGTCGGTTCGGCCCTGCCGATCTTCGCTCACGCGGCCGGCCGTGATCACGACCGTCTCGGCTACGGGCTCGGGCGCGTGTTCGAGGTGGCGCTGATCGTCGGCAGCTGGGTCGCGGTGTTGACCGCCGTAGGAGCGCCGCTGGCGATCTCGATCGTCGGGGGGCCCAAATTTGCGCCCGCGGCCCCCGTCCTGGCCGTGCAAGGGATCGCCCTCGGTGCGCTGTTCGTGAGCCAGGTGTGGGCGAACGGGCTGTTGGGCCTTGGCGCGTATCGCGTGATCCTGGTGATCAACCTGGGCGGGCTGGTATTCGCGGCGGCGCTGGTGGCGCCGTTGGTGCTGCTCGACGGGGCCCAGGGCGCCGCAATCGGAACGGCCATCGGGGAGATCGCGCTGGCGACGGCTCAATGCCTGGCGGTGGTGCACCGGCGCCCGCCGCTGCGGCCGTCGCTGCGGATCGTCCCCGGTGTGGCGCTGGCGGCAGCGCTCGGTTTGGCGCCACTGGCTCTGACGGGCATCCCGGTGATCGCGCGCCTGCTGATCTCGACCGCCCTGTTCGGCGCCACGGTGCTCGTCACGCACGCGTACCCGCCGGAGCTGATCGAGCTCGTGCCGGGCCTGCGACGGCGGATGGCGTCGCGGGCTTGAGGGTGCTGAGGCGGCTGGCGCGCATCCTGCTCGGGCGGGAGGCGCGCATTCTGCTCGGGCGGCAAGCGCGCTCGGGCGACGCGAGAGGTTAGACTCGCGGTCGAATTTAAGTGGCTAGTCGAGGTGCAAGATGACGGCTAAGGCTGATTTCACGCCGGAGGAGTGGGAGGTCGTGCTGCACGGACCCCCAACAGCGGGGATGATCGTGATCACCGCACAACGTGGCGGCACGATCCGGGAGACGTACGCGATCGCGAAGGCCTACGTCGAAGCCCGCGAGCAGCACGGCGGAGGCGAGCTGATCGACGAGATCGTCGCGACCAAGCCTCAGATCGACCACACCCGCTACCGCTCGGCGGAGGAGCTCAAGGAGAACGGGCTCAAGCACCTAAGCGAAGCGGTCGAGCTGCTCGACGCCAAAGCGAAACCAGACGAGGTGGACGGCTACAGGCGCTTCGTGATCACCCTGGCCGAAAAGGTGGCCAACGCCCACCGGGAGGGTGGCACGAGCGTGAGCGAGGCCGAGCAGGCGGCGATCGACGAGATCTCGGCGAGCCTCGGTACGGCGGGCACGTAGCTCGGCACCGCTATGTACTTCGGGATGTTCGGCTCGATCTTCTTCCTCAGCCAGTTCTTTCAGAACGTGCTCGGCAACTCGCCGCTGCAGGCCGGCTAGGGCAGCTACGCGCTCGCGCTGCCGTTCAGCACGCGCGCAGTGGCCGAGCCGACCCCCAGGTCTCGTCCTGCCGAGCTAGTGGGTTCCCCGGCAACGTTTGCCGGTTTCCGTAACAAGGGGGTGGGGGTGCTGGCGGCGAAGTTCTTGGGTCGAGATCGCGCTATTCGACCGGGAGGGGCTATGGCCGCCAGGGTGCAGTTGCGGGAGATCACCAGCGAGGAGGGCAATCGGCTGCTTCGGATCGTGCGACGCGCGTCGGGGTCGGTCGTGACGTGGCGCCGCGCGCAGATCGTGCTCCTCTCGGCGCAGGGGATGTCCCCGCCCGCGATCAGCGAGGTCGTGTTCACCGACCCGGACACGGTCAGGGATGTGATCCACAACTTCAACGCCGACGGGTTCGACTCGCTGTATCCGCGCTACCGGGGCGGGCGGCCGCAGACCTTCACGCTGCCCAAGCGTCAGGAGATCAAGCGGATCGCGCTGAGCGATCCCCAGGACCTCGACCAGCCGTTTGCGACCTGGAGCTTGTCCAAGCTCGCGGACTACCTGGTCGCCGAGGGGGTGGTCACGGACATCTCCCACGAGGGGCTGCGTCAGCTCCTTCGCGAGGAGAACGTCCGGTTTCAAGCCGTGAGGACGTGGAAGCGCTCCACCGACCCGGCTTTCACGGCCAAGCGCGACCGGATCGTTGAGCTCTACGAGCTGGCCGAGGCAGGCGAGGCGATCGTGATCTGCCTCGATGAGTTCGGGCCTCTGAACCTGCAGCCCCAGACCGGCGGCCGCGGCTGGGCACCCCGCGCCAAGCCCAAGCGAATCCGAGCCACCTACAAACGACCGCACGGCGTCAGGCACCTGATCTCCGCCTACGACGTCAGCGCCGACCGGCTCTACGGACACATCAAGAAGCGCAAGACCCGCGTCGAGTTCCTGGAGTTCTGCCGGTATATCCGCTCTCTGTTCCCGCCCGGCACCCGGCTGCACTTCATCCTCGACAACTTCAGCCCTCACCACGGCAAACAAATGCGCGAATGGGCCGCGCTGAACAACGTTGAGCTGGCGTACACCCCGCACTACGCCTCCTGGCTGAACCGCATCGAGGCGCAATTCCGAGCACTGAGGTACTTCACGCTCGCCGGCACCGACCACCCCGACCACGCCACCCAAGCCCGCCTCATCCGCCGATACATCCACTGGCGCAACCAACAACACCAACAACCCCCGCCTAAAACGCCTCATCAACACGGCAAACGTTGCATGACACTCCACTAGCCGTCGAACCGGCCTGACTGGCGATCGAGTCTGCCCGACCGGCGACCGAGCCGGCGGACAACCCAGCCTGAACGGCGACGAATCGTCTGACTGGCAATCGAGCCGGCAGACAACCCAGCCTGAACGGCGACGAGTCGTCGCGATCTGTTCGCGGACCTGATCCTCCGCGCGCAGCTGCTGTCGGGAGCGGACGCCGAGCGCATCGACGAGTTCTTGCGCTACGGCATGTCGCTGAACGTGGCCGCGGCGATCGGAGTCGAGGCTCTGTCGATCGAGTCCGACTGGATCGCCGCGCGCCGAAGCGCCACCGCAGCTACTTAGCGTCGCGACACTCGGGCTGAAGGCGCCTCGCACATCTCTTCTTTCCCGTGACGGGCTTGCGGCCGCAGGCCCGCGAGCAGCGCGTCGATCGCGAACTCCCAGCGGCGGTCAACCGACGCACGACTGGTGCCGAGCCGCCGCGTGATCTCCGCCTCGGCCAGCCCCTGGATCAGCGCGACCAGCACGTGTGCGACGTCGGTCGCGTCGCCCGCCATCTCCCCGGCGTCGACGCATCGCTGGACCCGGCCGACGATCAGCGTCCTGACCGACCGGCTCGCCCGAAGCTCGGACGGCTGCGGGTCGAAGTCACTGAAGGGCCGCGAGAACATGACTCGCGCGAGCTGCGGGTTCTCAATGACGAACGCGCGATAGGCGACGCCGAGCGCCCGTAGGTCTGCGACCGGGTCGTCCGTCTCCGGCGTCGCCGCGAGCAGTTCGCGCAGGACCCGGAAACCCTCGAAGAACACCTCGCGGACCAGCCCCGCCTTGTCCCCGAACAGCTCGTACACCGCCGGCGTGGACGTCTCGGCTGCGCCCGCGACGCCGCGCGTCGTGAGCCCACCGGGTCCCTCACGTGCCAGCACCTCCAGCGCCGCGTCTCGTAGCCGCTGCTTGAGCTCCGGCGTCCTGAGCTTCGGTCGCGGCATCGGCGGAATCATATCGTGACGTGGTCACGAAATATGTTATCCTAGCTCATGCCCGCCACCCGAAGAGGCGCTATGAGCGACCTGACGACCTACGAGCTCGCCGACGGAATCGCAACGATCAAGATGGACGACGGCAAGGTGAACGCGCTTGGGATCACCATGCTGAGGGAGCTCCACGCGGCCTTCGACCGCGCCGAGCAGGACGAGGCGATCGTCATCCTGACCGGGCGCGAGGGCCGCTTCTCGGCCGGCTTCGACCTGAAGGTCTTCAGCGAGACCCCGGAGCAGCTCCCCGAGATGCTCACGCTCGGCGCGAACCTCTGCACGCGCATTCTCACCTTCCCGCGCCCGGTCGTCACGGCCTGCACGGGCCACGGCGTCGCCGCCGGCTGCTTTATCCAGCTGCCCGCAGATCTGCGCCTCGGCATCGAGGGTCCGTTCCAGATCGGCCTGAACGAGGTGAAGATCGGCCTGACCGTGCCCCGTTTCGTGATCGAGTTGGCGCGCTCCCGGCTCACCCCGTCACAGTTCGACCGTGCGGTGAACAGTGCTGTCATTTTCACACCCGCCGAGGCGGTGGGCGCCGGATTCCTCGACCGTATCGTCCCGGCTGAGGAGCTCCCGCGGGCGGCCCTCGAGGCCGCCCGGGAGCTGGCCGCTCTCAACGCCGAGGCGCACGAGGCGACCAAGCTGAAGTCTCGCGCGGGGGTCATCGCCGCGGTTCAGTCTGCGATCGAGGAAGAGTTCGAGCTCGCCGCGTAGAGGAGCGACAGCCGGGCACCGAAGATCTCTGTATCTGGCATCGCCCTCACCAACACTCCCGCCTCAACGGAACAACGCTCCCGGCGCAACGGAAGGCGCGCGCTTGCCCTCGTGCCTCGGGCCACTGGCTATAGGCTTGCCGGGATGCTTGATTTCGCGGCTTATCTCGAGCGCATTGGGCTGAGCGGCAACGGGTGTCCGACGCTGCAGGCGATCCACCGCGCGCACGCGACATCGATCCCGTTCGAGAACCTCGATCCCCACCGTGGAATTCCAGTGTCGCTCGCCGAGGAGGATCTCGAGCGCAAGCTCGTGCGTGAGCGGCGCGGCGGCTACTGCTTCGAGCAGAACCTGCTGCTGACCTCGGCGCTCGAGCATCTCGGCCTCACGGTCGAGCCGATGCTCGCTCGGGTGCGCCGCGGGGCGCCGCCGGATACCGTACGGCCCCGTACGCACCTCGTGCTGCGAGTGACAGACCACAATGACCGCGTCTGGCACTCCGACGTCGGCTTTGGGCTTGGGACGCTGCTCGACCCGATCCCGTTTGGACCGGACGGCGCCGCCGCCCACGAGCAGTCGGGATGGCGCTTCCGCGTGATCGAGGAGGGCTCCGAGCTGGTTCTTCAGGAATTCGTCGATGGATCCTGGTTCGACGTGTACGCGTTCCCCCCGCAGCCGGTTCCGCGCATCGACATCGAGACGAGCAACTGGTGGACATCCACCAACCCGCAGTCGCCGTTCGTGTTCGGGCTGATCGCGTGCGCACATCACGCGGACGGCACGCGCGAGTCGATCAGCGACTGGAGCGGACCGCTCGAGCTGAGGGTGCAGTCTCCCGGCGACACCCAGCTCTCCGAGCGCCCACGCGAAGCGATCCCGGAGCTGTTGGCGGAGCGCTTTGGCTTACCGGGATTCGCGCTCGGGGCGGACGGCCGAGTGCAGTGAGCTCTCGGTGACCGGGTCCTACGGAGCGACCACGAGGCGGATCGGATCGCCGTCCTTCGTGGCAAGCCGCTCCACGCCGCGGACCACGTCCTCGAGCGGCATGACATCTGAGATCGAGCCCGAAACGTCGAGTCGACCGCTCGCGACGAAGCCGATCAGCTGGTCAAGGTGCGGCTTGTCGTATCCGAGATGCCCAAGCAGCGAATGAGAGGTAGCGCCGAATAGAACATTCGGCCCGAGCGATATAGGCTCGGCCGACAGGCCGACGATCAGCAGTCGTCCGAAGCGCCCCAGGCACGCATCGGCCTGGACGAGCACGCGATTGGCCCCGAAGACGTCGGCCGCGACGTCCAGCCCGAGACCACCGGTGAGCTCCCAGACCTTCTGCTCGACACCATCTGCCGTGGGATCGAGCGCGTGGTCGGCTCCCCGATCAAGCGCGCGCCGCCGCGCGGCTTCGCTCGGGTCGAGCGCGATGATCGGCGACGCGCCGACCATCCGGGCCACCATCACGGCGTGCACGCCGAGCCCGCCGATCCCCCAGATCCCGACTGATTCTCCGGGGCGCAGGCCCGCACGGTCCGTCAGGCCGGCATACGGGGTCGAAACGGCGTCGGCCAGGATCGCCGCCTGCTCGATCGGCACGTGGTCGGGCACCGCGACGAGCGCCTGCCAGGGAACGACGACGTACTCCGCCCAAGCGCCGTCAAAGGCAAACCCCATGACCATCGGCGCCAGGCAGTCGCTCGGCGGGTACCCCCTGAGGCAGTTCGGGCAGTTCCCGCAGGGCTTGCCCGCGGCCATCAGAACACGGGTCCCGGCGCGCCAGTGCTCGGGAACGCCCTCACCCACTCGCTCGATGGTCCCCGCGGGCTCGTGCCCAGGCGTGACCCGCTCCAGCGGCGACGGGAGCGTCCCGTCGATCAGGTGCACATCAGACAGGCAGATCCCGCAAGCCTCAACGCGCACGCGCACCTCGCCCGGGCCCGGCTCGGGATCTGGCACGTCTTGGACGTCGAGCCGGCGACTGGCGGAATCGAAGATGGCGGCGCGCATTCCGGGCACCGTAGCAACGCGGGCGAACCGGTGGGCACTGGGCGCACCGGACTGGTTTGATGGAAGATGCCCGCATGAACGCGCGTGCCTCGGTCCGTCGCGCGGGTACGCTCGCCGGCGCGGTCGCAGACCAGATGCGCGCCCCCGCACCCACACGGGCTGCACAGCTCGACCTCTCCCGGGCCGCAGCGGCGCTCCGCCGGGCAGGCGCTGAGGTCGCGCGGGTGCGCGTGGGGGCGCGCAGCGATCCGTGGAGGCCGACGGGGCTCTCCGTTGAGCAAGGCGCGGCGGTGACGTGGCTTTCCGGCGGCGACTCGTGGATCGCCACGCGGCGAGGGCCGCACCTCGACGCGGCGCTGCAGCTGCGGCTGCGGATCGGCGCGCGTGGACCGGTTTTCGACGGGACCGGCCCGACGTTCACCGCGGCCGCGCCGCATGCGGGTCCGATCGAGCTGTGCTCTCTCTTTCCCGGAGAGCTGCGCGACGATGGGCAGCGCGTCGTCTACGACCGCACGATGCCGCGCGCGCTTTTCGGCGGCGGCTTTGACGTGCTCGTCGTGGCTTGGCCCGCAGGCGAGGACGTTCAAGCGCGGCTGGCACAGGCAGCCACGGACGATCCGACAGGGCTCTGCCGTGACGAGCTCGAACGAATCCGCGACCCGGTGACGCCGCCGTCGGGATGGGAGCCACATGTTCACGTCCCGCTCGCGGGAGTCCATCGCAGGAGCGGCGAGGAGGTGAATGTCCACAGTCGCGGGCGCGTCGAGATCGTCTGCCGGGAAGCGCGCGCGCCACTGACCGAGTCGCTCAGGCTGCGCTGGCGCTGGCGCATGGACCGGCTCCCAGCGAAACGCGCGGAGGACACCGTGCTCACGCACGACTACATGTCGGTTGCGGTCGAGTTCGACGACGGCCGCGATCTCTCCTATCACTGGAGCGTCGCGCTAGCGGGAGAGACCAGCTACCGCTGTCCGCTGCCGCACTGGCGCGAGCGCGAGTGGCACCTCGTCGTGCGGAGCGGCAGCGCCGGGCTCGGGGAGTGGCACGCCGAGGAGCGAGCGCTCGCGCGCGACCGCGCGATGGCGATCGCCGGAAGCACGCCACGCGAGGTCGTCCGCGTGTGGCTGATCGTGACATGCCTGGCCGCGGGCGGCGAGGCACGCGGAAGCTACGCCGACATCGAGCTGACTGACGAGGACGGCGGCACGATCCGCGTTCTTTGAACGTTATGCGGACATCTGCATAACGTTCACTATGCCGAGGTCGGGGTTATGCCGAGGTGGGTTGCGGAAGTGGGTGGTGGTGCGCGGATCGGGCTGGTCGGGGTCGGCATAATCAGAGCGTCTCGAGGAAGGCGAGGAGCTTGTCGGGTGGCTGGAAGCGGCCGGGTGGCGTGTCGGGCGGGGTGGTCCTCGCGAGCGCGGCTTCCTTTAGCGCCATGTCGGCATGGAGGTAGACCTGGGTCGTCTCGATGTGCTCGTGGCCGAGCCAGAGTGCGATCACAGAGGTGTCGATCCCGGCGTGCAGTAGCCGCATCGCGGCTGTGTGCCTGAGCACGTGCGGGCTGATCGTCTTGGTCGCCATCGACGGGCACGAGAGCGCGGCGGTGGTTGTGTGTTCGGCGATCCGTCGTTGGAGCGCGTCGCGGCTGAGCGCCCGGCCGGTGCGGGTCGGGAACGCGGGGTCGTCCGGGTTCCCGGCTCGCTCTGAGAGCCAAGCGTGCAGGACCGCGACGGTTTGCTTGGTCAGCGGGGTGATCCGGTGCTTGCGGCCCTTTCCCAGGCAGCTGACGTGCGGGCCGGCGCCGAGGTGGATGTCGCTGCGCTTCAGCGCGGTCAGCTCGGATGCCCTGAGCCCGGTCTGGACTGCCAGCAGTAGCACCGCGTGATCGCGGCGGCCGGTCCAGGTGTCGCGATCAGGCGCGGCGAGCAGCGCGTCGATCTCTGGCTCGATCAAGAACGTAATCAGCGCCCGCTCGAAGCGCTTTGGTGGGATCGCCAGCACGCGGCTGATCGTCTCGGCGTGCTCGGGGTGCTTGAGCGCCGCGTAGTGAAACAGCGAGCGGATCGCGGCGAGGCGCGCGTTGCGGGTGCGGATGCTGTTGTGGCGCTCATGCTCGAGGTGGTCCAGGAACGCGCCGATCAGTGGCGCGTCGAGATCATCGAGATCGAGTTGGCAGGGCTGCTTGCCCGTTCTCTGCTGGGCGAAAGCGAGAAGCAGACGCAGCGTGTCGCGGTAGGCCGCGATCGTGTGTGGGCTGGCGTTGCGTTGCCGTGTCAGCCGGTCGGTGAAGAACGCTTGCAGTGTCGGCGCGAGGGTGCTCATCGCACGGCTCCTTTGAGATGACGCTCGAGCCGGTCGCCTGCGAGCGCGAGCAGCTCCGGCGCGGCCTGCAGATACCAGTAGGTCGATCCGGGGTGAACGTGCCCGAGATAGGTCGAGAGCAGCGGCAGTCTGGCCGCCGGGTTCTCGCTGGTGCGGTAGGCATTGAGCAGGGTGTTGACGGCGAAGGTGTGACGCAGGTCATGCGGCCGTGGCCGGCAGTTGACAGACCGTGGGCGTAGTCCGGCGTGCGCGACGATCCGCTTGAACGCGAGGTGGACGTTGCAGTAGCTCAACCTTGTGCCGGCGGCCGAGGTGAACACTGCGGTGGTCGGCTCGGACGGGACGGGCCGGTCACGGCGAGCGAGATAGGTCTGCAGAGCCACGATCGTGCTGGGGTGAAGCGCGACCTCGCGTGACTTGCCGAACTTGCTGTCGCGCACGATCAGCAGCCTGTTGGCGAGATCGATGTCGCCGCGGTCCAGGCTGATCGCCTCGCCGACTCGCATTCCGGTGACGGCGAGCAGCCCGATCAGCGTGCGCATCGTCGCCGCGCGATGCGGCGTCGGGATCACCCTCGCGCCGTCCATCAGCGTCAGGATCTCCGCGTCGGTATAGAGGTAAGGGACCGTGCGCCGCGGCCGCCACGGCAGCAGATCGGCCGGTGGCACCTCGTGCGCTGGGTCGATCGCGTGCAAATGAGCAGCGAAGCCCCGGACGACCGTCAGCCGATGGCGGTGCCAGTTCGAGCCGGTCGCCGGCGGGCAGGTCGCCCACTCAAGCGCCAACTCGGTGGTGAGTACCTGCTGATCGCGCTCAGCCATCCATGCGGTGAACTGGGGCAGCAGCTTCCCCGCACGCGCGAGCTTGTATCCCATCGCGCGCCGTACCGCCAGATACTCCGTTAGGTGCTGCTCGAGCGAACTCACGAGCCCGCCCCCGGCCACGGCCGCGCGAGTGAACTCAACGCGCCCCGGTCGACCTTGGCGTAGATCGCGGTCGAGAGCTGCTCACGGTGACGAAGAACCTGCCCGATCTCCCGCAGCGGCGCCCCGGCCCTGAGCATCGACGTAGCGGCGGTATGCCGCAGGCGATGTGCATGGATCTGGCCCAGCCCAGCACGCCGTCCGGCAGCAACGACCACTTGGGTGATCCCGCCCGTGGTCAACCGCTGATGAGGAGCCTTAACGCGAATGAAAACCGTCCGGTCCAAAGCGCTATCTGGCCGGCCGTCACGCAGATAGCCAGTGATCGCCTCGCCGACATCGACGGGCAACGGGAGCCGCTCGGAACGGCGGCCCTTGCCGACCACAACCAGCTCCCCCGCACGCCAGTCGAGGTCCTCAAGGCGCAAGCCGGCGACCTCGCCAGCCCGCAGCCCGAGCCGCAGCAACAACGTCAGGATCGCCAGGTCGCGCCGCCCGGTCGCGGTCTGTGGATCGCAAGAGTCCAGCAGCGCCCGAGCCTGCTCAGGCTCAAGGAAGCGCGGCAACCCCGACAGTCGCCACGACGCCGCGGACGGAACAGCGCCGATCAGCGACCCGCCGATCAACCCCTCGACGTGCAAGAACCCCAGCAGCGACCGCAGCGCCGTGACTGTCATCTTCGCCGCCCCGCGCGACTGGCCCGGACAGCGAGCCACGACGAACGCCGTCACCCGACCAGCGGTCAGCTCCCCGAGATCAAGCCCGTCCTCGTCGAGACTGGCCAGGAACGGCTTGACGGCATCGACGTACCCAGTGACAGTCCCTTTGGCGAGGCCGCGCTCGACGGTCAGATAACCACGGAAGCGCTCGCCCAGCAACTCGGCTCTCGTCAACGGCTGCGCCGGCGAGGCCGACGGCACCACCCCGAGCTCGCGCAGATAGGCAAGCAGCGGCGCCATCGCACGCGTACTCACGTAGCCCCGGTGACCAGCCGCGCGGCGCTCCGCCAAGAACCGCTCGACAACCTCGTCGCTCAGCCCCCCAAGCACCAGGCTCTCGGCCTGCATCCAACTGCTAACGCGAGCCATCAGCCGCACCTGCAGCGTCGCGCCTATCGGCGAGTACCCCAGACGCTCAAGCTCGCCCACGAACCCCGGCCCGAACTCCTGCAGCGGCCCAAACAGCCGCACCCTTGACGGATTCTTCATCAGCGCTCTCCCTTTCGAGAATGGAGAGCACAGCCTCCCCCGCCAGGCCGGATTATGCCGACATCAACACCCCCAAACCAACACGATTGCAGGCCCTTCGCGACCACCTCGGCATAACCCCGACCTCGGCATAGTGAACGAAGCCGCTCTCGACGCCTTGACCGAGCGGCCGTTCGAACCACCGGGCAATGAGCGCGGTCTTGGCGACTGTCGACCACGCCGGTGGGTCGCGATGTAGCATCGGCTCATGTGCAGAAACATCCGGACGCTCTACAACTTCGACCCGTCCGCTGACGAGCAGGAGATCCATGACGCCGCGCTGCAGTACGTGCGTAAGATCAGCGGCTTTACAAAACCCTCCCAGGCGAACGCTGCCGCCTTCGAGCGCGCCGTCGGCGCGGTCGCCAAGGCGTCTGCGGAGCTGCTAGACGAGCTCGTCACGAACGCCCCACCGAAGAACCGCGAGGTCGAGGCGGCCAAGGCGAAGGCACGCTCCGCGCAGCGGTTCGCGGCGTAGTTCACGCGCAGTTGACCGGGAAATCCTGTCCCGCGAGACCAAAAGACGCGCCGTGACGCGCCAGCGAAAACCCCGAGGTCGAGCTGAACGCTAGGTGCCACCCGTCCCACGTGTGCACGCGTAGGTGCGCGTGAAAGCACGGCAGTAACGTACGACCGAGCCTCGCGCGCGCGTCAGCTGACCGCGGTCCAGCTCACCGTCTCACCGGAGCTGCTCCTGTAGAAGTGCGACGTGACGGTGCCTCTCGCTTCACCGTGCTTGCCGAAGGTTCCCGTGACCGTGTCCGTGCCCTCTGCCGTGGCGCCCGGCCCCGGCGCGAGAATCTTCAGCACGGTCTTGAACTTACCTTTGGAGATGCTCGCCGAGCCCGCGTTGGGACTGCCGACACCGCCGCAGCCCCCACCGCATTTGAAGGGCGTGTCGACGGCGAGGTCGATGACCTTCTTCCCGTTGGCGGAGACCTTGAAGCTGATCTCGTCCGTGGGACGTCCCACGTAATGACCCGTGTAGGTGGCCCCCGGCGTCGCATTCGACGCGAGTGCGACACCGGCGAGCGCAAGCGCGACCGTGATTGCGAACACGCCGGCTCCGAACATCGCCTGCCTGCGAACATCTACGCGCCTCATGTCGGCCCCTTCCAAGTCGTCTTGCCTGCCGGTACGCCAGCAGAATAGTGATTCAAACCCTTGAGCAACGAGCACCCGGGCGAGCGCGCTCCGTGGTCCGCCGCGGTTGCCGAGTTGGTCGCCCGCCCCGTCAACGGCGGCCCGATGATCGGCCCGACTCCACAGCCGCACGGAGCGGTCCGTCCTGACCGGCGTCGAGCCCTTCGAGCAGGCTTTGGACGCGCCGTTTGATGTTGTCTCGGGTCGCGCGGACCTCTGCGAGCGGGCGGCCCTTGGGGTCGGGAAGCTCCCAGTCGAGAACGGGCGCCTGAGGCACGGGGTGACACACCCTCGACTTCGGGCCCTGCGAAACTCGACGTTCAAGCGCACGGGCGGGCGCTAACCTTCAGTGGGTGCCCGAAGCATCTCGAGCGCGTGTGCCTTTGGAAGCGGCCGCAGGGGCCGGTTGGTCAGGCGCGCGCGGAAGCTTCGGGGCAGGCAACCAGGTCAACGAGCTGCGGGAAGTCGTCGTCGCAGCCTCCCACACCGTAACGTGGCGGACCACGGTCTGACCCGCCACACCGACCGGACTTCACCGCCCCTTCAAGACCACACGGAGACCGCGAGCGAAGCCGGGACCGCTAGAGGCTCCGACGGGGTGACCCGGTGCTGCTGGCCGAGCGGGCGGCGACCCTCGATCTTCTCTCCGGCGGACGTCTCGACTTCGGCGTCGGAAAAGGGCTACCGGCATTCGGAGTTCGCTGGCTTCTGCGTGCCCGCCGAGGAGGCAGAGGAGCGCTTCGACGAGTCGCTGGCGGTAATCCGGAAGGCGTGGAGCTCCGATCAGCCCTTCTCCCACGAAGGTCGGTTCTGGCACTACCACGAGATCGTGGTGGAGCCGCCCACCGCTCAGAAGCCGCATCCGCCTGTGTGGATCGCCGCCGGTAGGCCCGAGTCAGTTCGTAATGTCGCCGCGCTCGGTGCCAACCTGCTGCTCGACCAGTTCGCCTCCACCGAGGCGATCGGCGAGCGGATCGCCCTGTTCAAGACCGAGTGTGAGGCTCGCGACCGTGCCTTTGATCCGATGAGCGTGGCGGTGGCGCGCAACCTCTACGTCGCTCGCGACGCAGACGACGCGAGCGCGGCGCTCGCCCGGCAGGCAAGCACGCATGACCGCATGATCGAGCGCTCGCGCGGCCCGGACGGGTCCAGGCGCTCGCACATCATGGCCTACGCGGACAAGGCCGGTGCGACCGAGGCCCATGCCCTCTTCGGCCCGCCCGCGGAGATCATCGCGGGGCTGAAAGCGCTGCAGGCGGTCGGCGTCAGGTACGTGCTGATGAGCAGCGGAGACGCAACCCGACAGAGCATGCAGCGCTTCGCCGCCGAGGTGATGCCGGCGTTCGAGCAGGAAAGCTGATCGGGAATCGGACAGCTGATCTGGAATGCAAGTCGAGCACAACGTCACGCTGATCGGGAAATGCGGAGCCAACACAGTTGGCTGTCGCGGAGCTGAGCGAGCGGCCCGCATCCGACGATGAATGCGAGCGCAGGCCGCTCTCGTTCGGTGGCGCTACGCTGCACCCACGACGCTGCAACCGTTGCCCTCGAAGGACGCAAGGGCGGTGAGACCGATTTCGATATCGCCTCGCCCGGCGATGGCGGTCACGAGAAGGGACTAGGCGATGTTGCGACGGATGACGGACATGCCGGTTGGGACGATCGGCTTTGAGGCGCTCGGAGAGGTCGAGGATGACGATTGGGAGGAGACCGTCGAGCCTGTGCTGCGCCAAGAGATCGCCGAAGGGCGCGAGGTGCGGCTGCTGTACCTGATCGGCGCCGGAGCCCGTGAGCTAGAGGGCGACGCGATGAGGGCCGACGCGGGCTTCCGCGTGCGCCATGCCACCTCGTACGAGCGCGTGGCAGTGGTGAGCGACGAGGACTGGATGCGCCCGGCGCTGCGTGCCCTTTCCTTCCTCCTTCCCGGCAAGGCCCGGGGCTTCCGCGTCCGGGACCTCGAGGAGGCGAAGGCTTGGCTTACGGAGGACGGAGCTTAGCCGGCACCGGCAGCTCGCCGTTCCCGCGGCTCGGTCCTTGCCGCGGCTAGCTGCATCCGCCGGGTAGATCCAAGCACATCCGCTCCCGAACCCGTCTGCGCGGCGCCAAGCTCGCCGACCTAGCATGCCACCGAAGCTCCACGACAACGAAGGGGAGACCGCGATGGACATCTTTGAGATCAAGCAGAAGGAGACCGTTAGCAGGGAGCAGGTCGCCGAGCGCCTGCGCCTGCTCGCGGACATGCTTGCTCGCCACAACGACTTGGAGTTCGATCGAGGCGGCATGCATTTCACCGTTCACGTCCCCGATCAGCTTCAGCTCAAGGTCGAGCTCGAGGTCGAGAGCGACGAGCGCGAGCTCGAGATCGAGCTGAAGTGGTGACGATGGCACTGGTCGAGATGGTGGGGTCGAAAGCGCGAGGGGCGCACTCGGGCCATCCGAGGTGTTACAGCGCCCTCGCGGGTCGGCCGCCGTCCACTCGAGCGGCTGTTACTCGCCCGCGGCAAGTTGTTGTGGCGAGCGAACACCCCACTGCGAGTGCGCAGCCAGCAGACCCGCTCCGATCCCGATGCCCACGCCGGCCGCGACGTCGCTCGGGTAGTGAACGCCGGTATGCACACGTGAATACGCAACAGCCGCCGCCAGCGGCACCAGCGCCGGTATCAGTACAGGCATCTCGGTGCTGGCGGCCGTGGCGAACGCGAACGCCGCCGCGCTGTGACCAGACGGAAACGATGTTGACCGCGGGGTGCGGATGAGCGGCGGATGCGAGCGCGAGGAGGGCCGACGTCGGCGCACGAGCAGCTTCGCCGGGCCGTTGGCCACCACGGCCGCGATCGTGATCGCGAGGAGGCCGCGGCAGGCCGCCGTTCGCCCCGGTCGCCTCCCGAACGCCGCGAGCGCGCCCGCAACCATGAGCCACAGTCGTGAGTAGTTCGCCGCCCCTGTGATTGCGACGAGCGTGCGATCCAGTGCAGGCGAGCGAGTTCCAACCGAGCGTCTCATCAACCGATGGTCCAACTGCTGCACGCGACGCCACATCGTCAGTCAGCCTTAGGTTGACGCAGGCTCTGCGACACGTACAGCGCCCAGCCCGCGCCGAGCAGCATGCCGGCGAGAACGTCGCTTGGATAGTGGACGCCCAGGTAGACGCGAGATGCCCGCGCGGCCCGCTGGCTCACCGGCCGGCCGCCACCCTCAGCAGCGTGCTGAGGTTGTCTTGCGTGAGCGACACCGCACGGGCCGCAGGCGAGAGACCCGCGCCACGGGGGAGCCGCACACGCAGGGCGCCGGGCAGCGACGCGAAGCGCAACGGCGGGTCGAGCACGAGCGCCTCGCCGTCGAGGCCGATCTCCACGGGGCGGCCCGAGCGAACCTCGAGCTCCCGCTCAGACCACGACAGCAGGCCTGGGTAGCGGCCAGCCTGGCCGACCAGCTCGAGCGCTACGAGCTTGGACACGTCAGTGCCCTGCACCCGCGCGGCCACGATGCCGAGCATGCCCGTGTCGATCCGCTCGCGCGTGCCGGCGCCGGACAGATGCGTGAGCTCGTACGGGTTGTTCGACACCAGCACGAGCGCCGCGTCGTTGCAGTTGGTTCCGTCCGGGGCCGTGAACTCGAGGTCGAGCGGCTCGGCACCGGAGCCGAGCAGGTCTGGCAGCATCTGCGTCCAGGTCTCCAGCTTGGCGTCGCGATAGGCGTCGGACTGGACAACCTTGGCATAGACACCAAGCGACGCGTTGTTGACGAACACGCGGCCGTTGACGCGCGCGAGGTCGATGCGCCGCTCGACGCCGTCGGTGAACGCGTCGAGCGCGCCCACGACGTCGTCGCGATCCAAGCCGAGGTCAAGCGCGAAATGGTTGCGCGTTCCCGCGGGAATGCAGACGTGGGGAATGTCACGCCGTGCGGCGACGGTCGCTACGAGCGCTTGCGACCCGTCACCCCCAGCCATCCCGATGACCTGCGCGCCGCGCGTGATGGCGCCCTCGGCGAGCTCGAGCAGATCATCGCCCGGGCGCAGGACGATTGGCTCGATCCCTCGCCGCCGAGCTTGCGCAGCGAGATCGAAGCGCTCCGCCTTCCCACCCCCCGACTTCAGGTTGATGATGAGCGCCGCGGAGTCGGCGATGCCCACCGGCGCGACCCGCGTGGCAGCCCCTGTGGCCGCCACCTCTCCGGTCCGCTCAGTCGCCACCTCTCCGGTCCGCTCGAGCGCGTAGCGCGCAGCCAGTCCGAACACGGGGAGCAGCACGAGCAAGGCGATCAGTACGACCAGCCCCTGCCAGTTGGTCGCCAGCACAGCCACTAGGCCGCCACCGGCGAGGACCGCGCCCACCACGCCGAACAGACGCCGCGCGCCGCGCTCGGTCAAGGCGAACCACACGGCGGTGTTCGCCGCCACGACCAGCAGGATTGCCAGCACCGCGATCGGGACATCCCCAGCCAGCGCGACGGCTGCGACTACGATCATTACGGCCGGGACGGCCGGGACGGCCAGCGCGACGATCGCGGCAAGACGCCGCAACCACGGGCGCCGTGCCGCCGGGCCTGTCTTCGGAGTCGCCGGACCGGCGTGCACGCTGGCCATGTTCTCAGAGCCCGGCCCTCGGTCGCGGACCGTGATACTTACGCTGATGCACGTGCCGGTCGCACGAGAGCGCTCTTTACCGTCTGCTGGTGCTGCTCGGTGTGCCGCTTCGGCTGTACTGTCCGGGTTTCGCGTAGGCATGGCCTCGAGATGGCTGCGAGCGAGCCGAGCGTGAACAAGTCGAGCTCGGCGTTGCCGCACCTGACGGTGGCTGAGCGGGTGGCTCGCGGCAAGGCGGCACGTGCGGAGGTGCCGCGCTCACGTCACGCAGTCTTTGAGCCTGCGCCGGACCGCCTCGATCCGATCGAGCTGCTCGAGCGCCAGGCGCGAACGCGTGTGTCCGAGCTCGTGCCGATCCGCTATGGCCGCATGCTGGTGTCGCCGTTTACTTTCTATCGGGGTGCGGCGCTGATCATGGCCAGCGATCTGGTGGCGACGCCGCGCTCAGGGCTCACCGTGCAGTGCTGCGGCGATGCGCACCTGTCGAACTTCGGAGTGTTCGCTTCGCCCGAGCGGCGGCTGGTGTTCGATCTAAACGACTTCGACGAGACGCATCCCGGGCCCTGGGAGTGGGACGTGAAGCGCCTGGCGGTGAGCATACTGGTCGCCTCGCTCGATAACGGCTTTGCCGTCAAGGACCAGGATCAGATAGTGCTTGACACCGTCGCTGGATATCGCATGGCGATGGCGAGCTTCGCTGAGATGAACAACCTTGACGTCTGGTATGCCCGTCTGGACATCGAGGCCGCGCTCGCGGAGCTCGGTTCGCAACTCACCCCGAAGGCCGTCAAGCGCACCGAGAGGAATCTGGCGAGGGCGCGTGCGCGTGACAGCATGTCGGCTTTCTCCAAGCTCACGCGTATCGTCGACGGCGAGGCGCGGATCGTCGCTGATCCGCCGCTGATCGTGCCACTCGATGACCTCGTGGAGGGTGACGAGCGGGATGAGATGTTCAACTGGCTGCGCAATCTCTTGCGCTCCTATCGGGAAACGCTCGTGCACGACCGGCGCGCGCTGCTCGAACAGTTCCGGCTCGTCGATTTCGCGCGCAAGGTTGTTGGGGTGGGCAGCGTCGGTACCCGCGCCTGGATCGCGCTGATGTTAGGTAACGACGGCCAGGACCCGCTGTTCCTGCAGATGAAGGAGGCCGAGGCGTCTGTGCTCGAGGGGTTCCTCGGCCCGAGCGAGTTCGAGAACCACGGCGAGCGGGTCGTGGCCGGACAGCGTCTGATGCAGGCGACCAGCGACATCTTCCTCGGCTGGCTGCATGTCGAGTCGGCCCTGGACGGCAAGGAGCGCGACTTCTATGGCCGCCAGCTCAAGGATTGGAAGGGCTCGGCGGAAATCGAGCAGATGATCCCGAAGGTCATGGCCCATTACGGCCGGCTGTGCGGCTGGACGCTCGCGCGCGCGCATGCCCGCAGCGGCGACCGCAGAGCGATCGCCGCATACCTCGGCAAGAGCGCCACGTTCGACCGCGCGATCGTCGAGTTCTCCCACGCTTACGCCGAGCAGAACGAGCGCGATTATCAGAAGCTTCTCGCGGCGGTCCAATCAGGCCGCATCACCGCCCAGACGAACGTCTAAAAGCTGTGCTGTAGGCAGGATCGCGAGGCCGCTCATCCGGCGGGCGAGGCGCCCAGCATGGGCGTGGCGTCCACCGGGAGCGAGCGTCGCCCCGTCTAGGCGGAATGTGCTCTAGCCGGGCTCCGTGATCTCGACTGCGCCGAAGCCTTCCAGTGGGCCGTCGACGAAGAAGATCTCCATCGTGATGTCCGGCTCGACGTGGGCTTGGCTCAGGAACGCGAGCACCTTACGGCCAGTGAGATGTTCGATCGTGCGCTTGTAGCGTGCGGCCATCACACGTTGGAAATCCTCACGCATGGCGATGACGCGATCGGGCTCGCCACTGTCCATGATCGTTTGCTCCAGTGCGGTGAAGCCGCTCCCGCGCATGACGACGACGATAATGTCGTCGAGCGCATATGTCTTGGCCTTCATCGGGCCACGCCCGTAGTGGTCGCGAAGGATGCCGACGATGCTGGTCGAGATCGCTGCCAGCAGATGTCCGCCAGCGAGCGGGACCCCGCTGGCGGGTGGTGTGTTATCCACGTTGGCCATGCTGGTTGGTCAGGGCTCGCGACGCCCCACTATCCAGGTTCCTTGGCTCGGTCCGTCGATTGCTCGAATCCCGACGATCTCGCTGCGTCGCAAACCTAGCGTAGGCGCGCCGGGCGGTCAAGACGCTGGACTGGAGCCACGAGATTTATCGGACTGAGCGGCAAAAGTCAGAGCAAGCTCTGGATCGCTGGCTCGCCCCGCGCTATGGTCAACTGTTACAGCGGTCCCATGTGCGCGGTCATCGGTCGTGCTTCGGATTGCGACTCAAAAGCGGAGCGAACTCACGGTCACACGATGGCCGCCATGTCCTGGTCTGTTGCGGTTGGCGTTTCTGGACGAAGGAGTCCACCAGTGCAAGGACAGGGATCGCCGGTCGGGGCTTCCAAGATGGTCGGAGAGAGGCTGGTCGCTCGAGGCCGTCGGCTGACGCGGGCACCTCCGTTAGCTCGCAGGTCCGCAGGGTTCCGTGGCGCGCCCCGCGTGTGCATCGCACGCACTCATGTACGACGACCTCTAGTCCTTATGGCCTGGGAGCCACCCTTGTCGCGACTAGCGACGCTCGGTGAATGCAGAAATCCGTCGAATACCTAGCAAGGAGTGATACATATGCCAAGGATCATTGTCACTGCCGAGAATGGCAACAAACATCCAGTTCTACTCGACGAGCGCGTTGAGCCGGTTCATCTCGACGACACCCGCCGCTCGGTTCCGCTGCTTGAACGGATCGCGTGGGCGCTCACAGACGCCAAGAAGACGGAGACGCGCTCGCGCGGCCCTAAGCCAAGAGTAAGGAAAGCTCAGGCAAGCACGCCCGGCGGCAACACATAACGCGACGGATTGGAGGATGCCGCTCCGCCGCCGGCTGCCAGCCGCGAACCGTGCAGACCGCGGCTCGATGCGCCGAGGGCGCTCGCCTCGGATATGCCGTCGTGCGCCGTGATCCACGCGATGACCTCCGTCGAGCCAGCGCCCTCCGCAAGGATCCCCGAGCGCTCAACGACGTCTCCACCGGAAGGATGAGGTCGCGCCAAGCGCGTGACCAGAGCACGAATCGCATCATCATCCATGATGCACACACTAGTCCTTCTCAAAGCGCAGCGCGAGATCGCCGGCGCACGGGGAGCGCAGCGCGAGATCGCCGGCGCACGGGGCTTGGACATCTGTGTGGGTGGGTCGAGCACCATCTTCGGTGTTCGAGCGCCATTTCGTGTTCTGAACTCCCTCTTCAGCGGATGAAGATCGGAACGACGTGGCCCGGCAGCTCGGCATCGTGCCGGCCCCGGGCAGTCGCGCCGAGCGGGGCATGGTGGCTCTCCAGCGCCTCCAGGCCCGACTCTCGCGCTGATGGCACTGCGGCGGCGGGTACGGGTAGCGATCTCCCTCGAGCACCCGTAGCGCGAACACGCAGCCGAGCGCGGCAAGCTCCTGGGAAGCCGTGTTGACCAAGCCCGGCAGGACAACCCCGCGGATGGGGAATGAAAATGCTTTCACGGGTCCTTACCCTGGTAAACTTCTAACAAAGGTCACTCGCCGCTCTTGCGATTCGTTTCGCGCAGGGTCGCCGGCTGGAGCCCTCGGCGACCTCACGGGCAGTTTCGTCCTCAGCTGAAGAGAGCCAACTCGATAGAGCCGTTCCCGCTCCCCAGTGGGTCGTGAAAGGCACTCAAGGAGGTCCTCATGCCCGCCAATTCTGTCCCCGAGAGGCTTGACTCACCGGTACCCGGTGTCATCCCTTCGCCGGCAGACGTCCGCGGCCAGGCGCTGGACCGATCCGAGCAAGAAACCGTGGAGGAGCAGGCGCTTGCTTCCCCGAGTCCCGACCGTGAGTCGCGCAGCGCTCGCTTGGGTCGCAACGCCCACCGCACCCGCCTTCACCTCTATGCGTTCATAGCGGTAGCTGTCCTCGGCTACGCGGTCGCACTCGCTGCCTCGAACACGCGCCACGTGAAGGTCAACTGGGTGTTTGGCAGCTCACTGATGTCGCTGGTCTGGCTCGTCATGTTCGCGGCGATCCTCGGATGGCTGTTGGGGATCCTCATTACCGCGCTGCTTCGCTGGCGCACGCGCGCGCCACGTGCGTCATGAGCGGCGGCGGGCACCCCCCGAGCGAGAGCAGGCCGTCATGAGCGGTTCACCGGGAATCGAGGAGCTGCGGGCGGAGGCGCGCTACCATCGCGAGCGCTATGACCTCTACCGCGCCAAGATGTACGGCCTGCGGCCCACAACCATAACTCGACTCAGGGAGCTAGAACGGATGTACCAAGGTGCGAACGCACGCCTACGTCGAGCGCAGCAAGAGCGGGCCGCCGTATAGCCGAGGCCGATCGTCCGCCGCTCCTGCGGCGGCGCGCGGTGTGGTTGGCAAATGGGCGAGGAGAGTTCCCAAAACCCCTGCGAATGGTGGGTGGAGTACGAGCTACGGGGTCAGTCCACGCGCCAGGGGATCGCTGTGCGTCGGTCGGGCCGGTAGCTGCAGTAGTTACCGGTCTGGAGTGTGTCTTGGAGATGCCGGCCGAGCTCGGGGTCGGCCTGCTCGATTCGCTTCTCGGCCGCGCGCAGGGCGAGCGTGATTCTAACCCGGGCGCGCTCGGAGCTTGATGCGGCGCGCCTGTCGCGGCCGCCGAGGCCGACCGCGCGGGCGAGCTCATGGGTGAGGGAGTCGAGCTCGGCGCGTGCTTTCGCAGCACGTTCGGGATCGTTGAAGTGCTCGGCCTGTTCGGCCTCTCCTTCGAGCTCTGTGATGCGCTCGCGATATACGGCCTTGGCTTGCGGGTCGAGTAGCGCGCCGGCGTCGCCGCTGTCGCGGTGGAGCTCGGGCGAGGTGACGGGCGCGCAAACCGACCACCGACACACTCCTTAGCCCAGATCTTGCAGTAAGCCTGTTCGTCTGAGCCGGGATTCCGCCGCCTGGGCGGGGAAAATGCGGGTGTCGAGGTCCGCATTCCCCACTCAGGAGGCGTCACCATGAAGGTGAACCGTAGAGGTTGCCGGGAAACCGTAGAGGTCACGGCGGACGGCGAGGGTTTCTGCTCGCACGCCGGCGCGCTTTTGCTGGTCAACCTGGCCGACCGGCTGGGCTTGACCAAGGGGCTCGGCGAGGCACTGGCGGGCACCCGTCAGCGTCGTTCCGTGCACGATGACGGCCAGGTCCTGCGCGATCTGATCGTCACGCTGGTGCAGGGAGGCGAGCACCTCTCGGATCTGGCCGCGCTTCGTGACCAGCCCGACCTGTTCGGTACGGTGGCCTCAGACTCCACCGCGTTTCGGCTACTGGAGCGGATCGGGCCAGGCGAGCTTGAGGGTCTGCGCGGCGCACGCAAGGCGGCGCGCGAGCGCGCGTTTGCGCTCGGTGCCCGGCCCAAGGAGCTGATCCTCGACGTCAACGCGACCCTCGTCGGCTCTCACTCCGATAAGGAGCAGGCTCGAGGCAACTACAAGGGCGGCTACGGCTTTCACCCGATGCTCTGCTACCTGGACGGCTCAGACGGGGCGCTCGACGGCATCCTGCGGCCGGGTAACGCCGGGTCGAACACCGGTGCCGACCAGACCCAGGCGATCGAGCTCGCGCTGGCGCAGCTGCCCGAGGACTGCATGGAGGAGGAGTTGCTCGTGCGCGGGGACTCCGCCGCGTGCGTGCACGAGCTGATCGACTTCTGCCGTGAGGGCCGGATTCGCTTCTCGGTCGGGCACGACTTGAACGCCGAGGTACGCGAAGCGATCGCAAAGCTCCCCGAGGATGCGTGGGTTCCGGCGATCTCACAAGACGGGAAGCCCGTCACCGATCACCCCATCCGTCCGCGCAAGGCGTACGTCGCGGAGCTGACCGGCCTTCTCGACCTCTCTGGCTGGGGGCCGGGATCGCGGCTTCTCTGCCGCCGCGAGCGCGCCCACCCCGGCGCGCAGCTATCCCTGATCGACACCGACGGCTGGCGCCATCAAGCATTCCTCACCGACCAGCAAGACGATGACCTCGCCGAGCTCGATCGCCGCCACCGCGCGCATGCCCACGTCGAGCAGCGCATCGAAGACTCACACGCCCTCGGGCTCTCAAAGCTCCCGTTCCGCGCCTACCAGATGAACGAGGCCTGGATGCAGCTCGTGCTCTGCGCACAAGACCTCCTCGCCTACGCCAAGGCACTGACACTCACCGATGAGCTCGCGCGCTGCAAACCCCACACGCTTCGCTACCGCCTGCTGCACCAAGCCGGACGGCTCACCCGCTCAGGCCGTCACACCAAGCTCCGCCTCGCCCGCCACTGGCCCTGGACGACACACCTCGCCGCCGCCTGCGCTCGCCTCGACGCATTGCCAACCCCCGCGGGGTGAGCCCGCCACCATAGGGGTCCCAGCGCGCCACGATCACCAGCGCGCGACTCCCGCTGCCCGGATCGTCTTCGTGTGACAGAAATCAGCCCCACATGGAGCGTCAAAGCGCTCCCGCCGGGCCCTCGCCCGATCCACACTCGCTCCTGACACCACCAATCATCCCCACGACACCGCGCGACGTCACTCCAGCAGGCTTACTGCAAGATCTGGGTTAGCGGCGTCAAATGAGCGTTGAGGGGCGCGGGCGCGGCGACGCCGGTTGGCTCACTGGGACCGGCGACGGCTCGGTTGCCGTCCGACCCGGATCATCGAGGCGAGGAGTACTCCCACGAGGGAGCCGACGACTAGCCCGACCCCGATCGGGACGAGCCACGAGACGAGAGTGCTTGAGAGCGCGCGCCCGATGCAGTGCCCCAGCGCGGCGCCGCTGGTCGTGTGATGGCTGGTGCATGCGATCTTCGACGGCTGTGCCGTTGCCGGCTTGTGGCGGTGGAGGTCCCAGAGCAAGCCGATGAAGGCTCCTGCCGCTGCGGAAAGACGGAACACGGTATCGCGCAATTCACGTCCAAGTGCGCGCTTTCGTCGGGCATCCGTTCTCACGAGAGGCCGTATCGGCCGGGCTTGTCGTCGCGTCGCGTCTTGTCCCCCAGCTCGGGACGACTGACCCAGTGACAGGTGGGTGCAAAACGTTTCGCTATCTCAACACCGAACAGTCGCGGCCCGACGGGGACCACTGGAGGGCCCCCGTCGCTTCGGTCACCGGCAGGTCCGGGTGTGTGCGCGTGCTCGCACTCTCCCGACTTGCGCTTCGCCGTTGCCGCCCCCAGTCGCAATCGGTTTTGTCATTCATGCAGGTGGGGTGGCAAGATCGAGATTCGCGAATACGGCCCGTTAGGTGCGGTGTCCATGAGCGAGGTAGAAACGGGTCGAACCCACTCTTGGCACCGCAGCCCCACCCCGTCAATACAGGCCGAAATGCGGTGTAAGCGGGAGCGACGGGACTCGAACCCACACTGGACACCGCATCGAGATCCGGGAATAACGTGGCAGGTCACGTCTGGGCTGGCCTGTCCGACGACGACTGAGCCCGTCGGCCTAAAGCGCGCCGGGCATGGTCGATCGCTTCGCGGACGTCCTAGCTGCCCTTCCCGGCTAGGTTTCGGGAGATGGCTGAGGCGCTGACATTCCGCGAGGTTGCTGGCGAGGACATCGATGAGCTCGCAGAGCTGGTGGCTGACGCGTTCGCTGACTATCGGGCCTTCGCGCCGGCCGGCTGGCGGTCCCCGACGGTCAGCGACCAGGTCCGGGTGCTGGATGGCTGGATCGCGGATCCCGAGTTTTGGGGCGAGCTGGCCTTGGACGGGCCGACGCTCGTCGGGCACGCAACGTACATCCCAGCGCGTGGTTCGTTTCGGCCAACGTCCGAGCCCGCGCTCGCCCACCTTGGCCACCTGTTCGTAACACCTCGATACTGGGGTACAGGTGCGGCTACACAACTACTAGCGCACGCGACGGGCGCCGCGACCACCAGCGGGTTCACCGCAATGCGCCTGTTCGTTCCGGCCGGCCAGGCGCGCGCCCGCCGATTCTATGCTCGCGAACGGTTCGTGGTGGCGGGCGACCCGTTTGACCCTGGTATCGGTCTGCCGGTGATCGAGTACCGGCGCATCTTCGCCGCATGACTGCGGGCGCCGCCGGCTCATCGACCTCGCAGCCGCGTAGGATGGCGGTGTGAGCAGTGGTCCGTCGGTCACCGCGAGGGCGGTCGCGTTGGGACGTTCCCGCCTCATCCGACCACAAACACCGACGGGCAATCCGCGGGCCGAGAAGCGGCTGTATGGCGAACTGGGAGGCCCGTTGTGGTGGCCGGTGGCGGCGCGCTGGCAGCGCCGCGTAGCGGCACGAACACGATTCTTCGACACAGTCACCCTAGCGACGATCGAGGCGGGCGTCACCCAGGTGGTCGTGGTGGGCGCTGGCTATGACGGCCGGGCACTACGATTCGCCGCACCGGGCGTCCGGTTCCTCGAGGTCGACCATCAAGCGACCCAGTCCGACAAGCGCCGCCGCCTCGAAGCCCTGTGCGTGCGATCAGAAGCAATCACCTACGTCCCGCATGACCTGAGGCATGGCAACCTCCCGAACGAGCTGGGCGCCGCCGGACACGACAGTGAGCGCGCAACCCTGTTCATCTGTGAGGGCCTGCTGCTGTATCTCACCCTCTCCGTGATCGATGAACTCCTGCGCGACCTGCGGTTGTGTGCCGGCCCGGAAAGCTGGCTGGCATTCAGCGCCGGCGAGTGCCTGGCCGGCGCCCCAGCCGCAGCCGGCGCACGTGTTGACTTCCAGCGGCTCGTGCTGGCAATCATCGGTGAGCCACGCCGGTCAGACTTCGAGCCCGGCCAGCTCGATGAGGTGCTGCGGCGTGCCGGATGGAGCATCGTACGCGAGCTGGTTCGTGCTCGCGGCGGGCGCAAGGGGAGGCTGATCCTTGCGGCTTCGCGCGTTCAGCGGACATAGGCAGGCAAACTGACGCAGACCGAGGATCGCGGCACTCGGCGTGAAGAGAGTGCCCCTCCTCGAGAATCTTCCGTGCCGGGTCGAGAAGCCGTGGGGCTATGAGATCTGGTGGGCGCACACGAAGCGCTACGCGGGCAAGATCCTCCACGTAAACGCCGGGGCGAACCTGTCGCTGCAGTACCACGAGCGCAAGGACGAGACCAGCTACCTCCTCGCCGGTCGTCTTGTCTTAACGAAGGGACCGGCCCAGAATTCGATGAGCATGCGTGAGATCGCGCCCGGAGAGAGCTGGCGCAACCGGCCGGGTGAGCTCCACACGATCGAGGCGCTCGAGGACTCCGACGTGCTCGAGGTCTCGACCCCCGACCTGGACGATGTCGTGCGCCTACGCGACCAGTACGGGCGGGAGGGCACCAGCACGCCGTGACCTGCAGCTGTTTGGTCGGGTCCGTCGTCCGGCAGCCCGTCTCGAACGCTCGCGGGTGTACTGAACGGCTTGGCGCAGCTCGCCCAGCCGGTCTGGACGTTTCCGTTCTGGGCAGGCCCGACCGGCCGTCTGGCAAGATCGCGCGGTCATGAGTCGATCCGGCTTCGTACGCCAGCCCCTGGACACGGTGATCGCGCGTTATAACCGTGTCGCGCCACTGTACCGCCACCTGGAGTGGACCATCCTGCTCGCGCCGGGCTTTCGCCGTCGGGCAGTGCAGCGCCTCGAACTCAGACCCGGACAGAGGGTGCTCGAAGTAGGCTGCGGCACCGGACGCAACCTTCGGCTTCTCAGTGACGGCGTGGGGAGCAGCGGCGAGGTGATCGGCGTCGATGCCACACCGAACATGCTGGCCCAGGCGCGGAAGCTCATCGAACGCTGCGGTTTGACCAACGTGCGCCTCATGCAGACCGATGCCGCACAGCTCAAACTTGACGAGCAGGTTGATGTCGCCTACTTCTCGCTCAGCTACTCTGTCATGCCGGACCGCGACGCGAGCCTCGACCGCGCCTGGGAGGCGCTGAGACCAGGAGGTCTGCTGGCGATCATGGATGCCGGCATCCCGGACAGTCGGCTGGGACGCGTGCTCGGGCCCGCTGCCGAGGTCATCGCGACCGTCTTCCCGGGCGATCCTTACTCGCGACCCTGGGAGGACCTACGGCGCTTGAGCCCGACAGTCGAGACCGAGCGGTTCCAGTCGGACCTGTATTTCATCTGCAGCGTGCGCAAGCCGTGACGCTGGGCGGGGGCCGGTTGCTCCGCGCCCGGCGATTGGTTCCTGTGCCCGTCGAGCATGATCGACGGCTGCGCTCCAGACTTCTTCTTCGTGGCGTTTTCTTTCTTCCTTTGCGTCGATGGCCGTGTCGGCTTCTTCCTGTGACTCCTCTTGGTCGCATTCGTCGAGTGTCGCTGTGTAGGCCCCTGATGCGTCCACAGTGGTAAGCGGATCGCCGAACGTGTACGCGTACGCGTCGGCCGAACCGCCCGCCCTCTCTGCCAATGTCGTGTGAGACGCTCATGATCAAGGAATTACTGACCCTTGAGGGCGAGAACGGAGCACCGAAGGGCACACCTTCGATGCCACGGAGAACCGTAGTTGCTCACTACGGGTCGGTCGCTCACCGTGCTTGCGGGTGTGCCCTTCCTCGGTGCAGGAAGGAAGCGATAGGTGCCCGATGCCGCAGAGTCCCGGCGTTCGCCCGGGTTTTCGAGCCGATGTCCCGGCGTGTTGCTCGTGTACGGCGAGCAGCGGGCAAACACTGCGCTGGCGGGCGAGCTTGCACTCGACGGCTACTGCGTTCATCGGGCCAGCCACCCCGGCACACTGAGAGAGCGCTGCAAGCCCGGCGAGGTCGATCTGATCATCTTCGGCCACGCGCCGCACCGTGGCCTTGACTTGCTGCGCGCTCTACGCGCTGGCGAGCTTGCGCCGGGCGCAGCCGGTGTCCGTGTCCTGTGGATGAGCGAGAGCCGCGAGACGACCACAGCGGTACTGCGCGCGTTTGGCGCGGGCGCCGACGACGTGACCCGTAGCCCGCTTGGCTACGCCGAGCTGCTTGCGCGGGTGCGCGCGTTGCTGCGCCGCCACAGCCTGATCGACGGCCCTCCCGTGATCGTGTGCGGTCCGCTCGAGATCGACACGGCGGCGCGCACCGCCACCTTCGCGGGAGTCCGTGTCGAGCTTCGCCCGCGTGAGTTCGCGCTGCTCGCGCATCTCGCGCGTGACCCGCTGCGAGTCCACGAAAAGCAAGAGCTACTGCGGGAGGTCTGGGGATATCGCGCCTCAGGCGCGACGCGCACCGTGGACTCACACGCCTGCCGTCTACGGCGCAAGCTCGCTCGCGCCGGCGCCGAGGGCTGGGTGTGCTCGGTCTGGGGCGTCGGCTACAGCCTCGCGCCGGACTATCGGACCGCCGCACTTGGGTCGAACGGCGCATGACCACCCAGGAACGAAAGGAGTCCACAGCATGAGCACCGACAGGAGCCCCGAGCAAGAGCTGGCGGCGTTCGGGCAAGCAGTCCGCGAGTTGCGCGAGCAACGCGGGATGAACCTGGATGACCTCTCCAGTGCAAGCAAGCTACCGAAAGGGCGCAAAATGTCCTCCCGGCGCATCGGCCGCATCGAAGCCGGAGAAGTCGATCCCCACTACGACGAGATGATCGCTCTTGCCAACGCGCTAGGCGTCACGCCCGGCACAGTCGTCGTCTACGCCGAACAGCTATGACAGACCGAGGCGCACAACCTCTACCCACCGGAAGCTCACTGCACATTGATCGCCATGCGCTACAGGCCCGGAGTTTAGGACGATCAGCAGCTTTCGGAGTGATCGAATAGCTAGAGTCACTTGATCCCTCCATCGAGACCGGTGTCCCTGCGCTCGCAACAGCGTGGCGTAAAGATGTGCCCGTGAGGATCGAGCGAATCGAGATCAGCAACCTCCGCAGCTTCGGACCGGAGAAGGCCGTGATCGAGCTACCTGCGGACCGGAACCTGATCGCGGTGGTGGGGGCCAACAACGCCGGCAAGTCCAATCTGATCGCCGCCGTCCGCCTAGCGCTCGGCGCCGCGCGCCGCGCCGACCTTGATCCTGCCGACTTTCATCAGCTCGACATTACGAAGGGGGTGCGTGTCAACGTGCGCCTCCGCGCCCCGCTCAAGAAGGAGAACATCTTCCACAAAACAGACGAGATCCACGGCTTCTTCTACCGCGCGTGGCGCGGGGACCGCGGGGACGACAAGGGGCGGCTCAAGTTCGAGAACTACTGCCTCGACGCCTCGGGTGACACTTACCGGCCGCCAGCGGCGATCAAGCGCGGCAGCGGCCCCGTCGATCCCGACACCGACCCGATCCGCTTCCTGCCGACGCCTGCGGGCCGGATCGTCCCGTTGCTGGGGCGCGTCCACTACCTGACCCCGAACCTCTACCGCGCCTTCGGCACCAGTGGATACGGCGTCCTCGCCCAGCTCCTCGACCTCTACCGGGACGACTTCCGCTCGGCAGCGAACACGTACGAGCTGCCCGACGGCACCACGGTCGCACGCGAGGTTGCGTACGAGCGCTTCGCCGGCCGCATGGAGGACATCCTCCGCACCCCGAAGCTGGCGTCCATCGAGGAGTCGCTGAGCGAGAACCTGCGAGCCGTGCTCGGGCCGACGGCAACCGGGGCCGCGGTGAGCCTGTCCATGCCGACGGCGGAGGAGCTACTCGCCGACATCCTCGCGCTGCACGTCCAGGATGACGCGGCTAGCCCGGTGCTCGCAGTCGAGCGACTTGGCGACGGTTACCGGAGCCTGGTCCGCCTGGCGATCCTGCGCACCTACGCCGACTTCGCTGAGCAGACGCGGCCCGCCGTGTTCCTCATCGAGGAGCCCGAGGCCTACTTGAACCCGCATCTCCGCCGAGTCTTCGCCGCGACGCTCAGGAACCTCGCGGAGCTGGGCAACGACGTGCTTGTCACGACCCACGACGCGGCCTTCGTGTCCATCGCTGACTATCCCAGCGTGCTGAGGGTCGCGAAGGAAGCCGGCCGCAGCAGGGTCTATCGCTGCACCGCACAGCTCGACTTCTCCTACGAGCGGGTCGCCGAGAAGCTCCGTCGTGGCAGCGCCGCCGAGGTGCTGTTCGCGCAGAGGGCGATCCTGTGCGAGGGCCAGGACGACGTCGCCATGACGCGGACGCTGCTCGATCGCCTTGGCATCGATGTCCGGCTGCAGCATCAGCGTGGTCGACTGCGGGGGTCGCGAGAACCTCCCCGACTACATCCAGCTCCTTGACCAACTGCACATCGGCCTTCTCGTCGTCACCGACGGGGACGCCAGCAAAATCGCCGCGGCTAACGATGGCACCGCACAGAAGGTCGGAGCCGTCGAGAAAGCAGCGGCTGGCCGCATGTTCCGGTTCGCGGAGGACATCGAGTCGGCACTTGGCACGAGCAAGCAGCGGAACAACACCGCAAGCCTCGTGGAGCTTGTCGAGCGACTCGACCTTGATCACCTTCCCGCCGAGGACGAGATGGCTCAGCTAGCCCAGGCAGTGACACAATTCTGTGGCATGGGCGGCCCTGCCATTGGAACCGGCGCAGCGACAAAGTAGCGAGAGTTCCCAACCCCGCGTGCTCGCGTCGCTATACGCTTGATCGCATGTCGGAGTGGGAGGAGGCCGAACGCCGCGGGCAAGCCGCTGTCGCCGAGCTGCGTGGCCGCGTGGCGGACGACGCGAGCGCCATCATGCTCTTCCTCGGCGCCGGTCTCTCGGTCGGCGTCGGGCGCCCTCTCGGACGCGCCACTTTCGAGATGCCTGCTCCGCTCGCCGACGACGCTCGCTTCCCATCTTGGAACATGCTGATCGAGCGCATGCTGCATGAACTGCGGGCATCGGCCAGCGACGACGAGGTTGGCGCGATAGAGCGCTTTATGCGCGAGCAGAGCCCCCTCGATGCTGCGCAACTCTTTCGTCTTCGCAGCACCGTCGGACGGTATCGCGACTTTCTCACGGAGCAGTTCATCACCCTACCTGCTGATAGCGAGCGTCTGACGCCGTCGCACCGTGAACTCGTGGCGCTCCCAGTCAGAGAGCTATTCACGACGAATTACGACTCGCTAATCGAGCTGGCCTTCGAGCGCCAGAAGCGCGATCTGACCGTGACCACGACGCCTACCGAGTTCCTGCACGCTGCTGTTGACCACCCGGAGACCCATCTGGTCAAGCTTCATGGGACCTGGGAGCGCCCAGACGAGATCATCCTGACTCGTGATGACTATGCGCGATCACGCATGGAGCGAGCCGAGATGTTCCGTCATCTCGCACAAACTGCGCGTTTCTCCAGCTTCCTCTTCATTGGTTTCAGCCTGAGCGACCCGAACTTCAACCTCATCAGGGATGAGGCTCGCGCCGTCATGGGTGATGCGATGCCTACCAGTTATCTCATTCAGGAGCGCGTCGACCCAGTACTGCGGAGATATCTGCAATCGCTCGATGTCACGGTTGTCGAGCTATTCAGTTGGAATGAGCTTCCGCGGTTTCTGCACGCGATCAACCCGGAGTCCGATCCGGCGGCTTGACCGTGCGCGCCGCGCGGCGTCCTGATGTCCACCTGCTCCCGCCAGGGTTCGGAGTTCAGCCAGTTTGGCGGGCCAGCGTGCCCCAGAGCGGTGCGACCGGCGAGGATGGCAAGCTGGCGCGGTGGACGAGAGCCCCGTTATCGCAAGCGCCGTCTCGCCGCAAGGCCGCGGCGTCGAGCTGACTGAGGATCGCTGGCGCTACATCCAGCGCCACGTCGAGATGTCTGGGCGGCAGGACACGCTGCTTGAGGCGATCAGTCAGCCCGACTTGCAGGAGCCCGATCCGCATCCGGGCCGCGAACGTTACTGGCTGCGGTGCCGAGCGCCCTTCCCTTTCCGGTGGATGCGGGTGGTTGTAGAGTTTGCAGGAGACGCCGACCGCTTCGTCACCGCCTTTGGGCAGGACAACGACCCGGAAGGCCTACCGCGATGACGATCACGATCGGAACCCTCTCCTTCGACAACGTCGAGTACGACGCAGACGCAGACGTGCTCTACCTGAGCGTCGGCGAGCCCCGGATGCCAGCCGAGTCGTTCGGAACACCGGAGGGCCACAACATCCGCTACGACGAGACGGGCGCGGTCATCGCCATCACGATCGTGAACGCCAAGTGGCTACTTGACCGTGACGGCGAGATCAAGCTGACGATCCCGAGTCGTGTCCCGGCAGCCGACCTGGCGCTCGCACTCGCCGGCTGAACTTCTCGGTCATCTCGAAGCTGGCAGGACCGCCGGCCTCGACCGATGCGCCGGCGCCGACGAGGAACGCGGCCCGGAACAGCGGGGTCATTTCATCGCCTGCCGAGCACGCATGATCGCCATCTGCTTTTCGATTGCCTCGATATTCCCCCCAGCCTCAATGCTGCGCCCGGCACGGATGTCTGCCTGTTCCGCTGCTGGCGATGGCCCAACAGTGACCGTGAGAGGTTGCTCCTTCGGGATGTGGAACAAGCGCTGAATCGCTCGCCGTCGCTTGAAGCTTCGGTACTGGCGAGCAATCAAGCGGTTCATCTTCGCATTGCCCGAGGGCGCGGGACGGAAGGCGATCAGCGAGCCGACGAGGCAAAGCAACGCGAAGACAAGAAGCCCAATGACGATCGGGTTGCCCCAGCCGGCGGTGTTATTCGCGGCCGTGGTGGCACCCGCTGCCACAAAGACAGCCACCGACGCCAGCAAGGCAGCTCCGATCCGCGAGCGGTGCTCTCCCATATCAAGAGCCTATGGATGCGGCGCGAGAACCCCTTGGCAACAGCGTCTTCCGTCCGGCGCAACCTGACGCATTGAGGAGCGACTTGGATTGCTCGCCAAGGCTTTCTCCATCCAGTAAACGGTGATATACGCTTGACTAGTTGGCTTTAGTCCCGCTATTCTATGCTAGAATGCGGTGAAATGGGATTTACTAAGTTTCTTATCGGAGGCACAAATGGCATATGACCGCACGAATACCGGCCCCTGGACTTGGGTCAAGACGGTGGGATCGGTGGACGACCCGCTCTCGCAGGACTGGCTGGGTGAGCGCGAGGGATTGCTAGAACAGGTTTGGTTCCCAAAGCACCCACGCTCGATCCGGCGAGGCGATCTGCTCGTTTACTACGCGGCGACGCGCGGAAGGTTCCCGGCAGTCGTTGAAGTCACGTCCGACGAAGTCCACACGCGCCCGGATGACCATTCCGAGCGCTGGCCCTGGTACATGCAGGTACGGCCACGCCTGGTGATCCCGTACCTCGATCTAGCACCGAACCTTGCCGATATGGGGCTCGATCCTCGTCGGCTCCGTCGCCAGTCTCACATCCTGCTGACCGATGATGAGTGGGAGCAATTCCGCCGCACCTATCTACCGCCTCACGGAGGCTATGCGTTGGCTACAAACGGCGTATAAGGGCACAGGATCACGGCGCGAGCAATCTCGATCAGGACTGCTGAATCGCAGCGATCGGCTGTCGGTGTCGGCTGATTGACTTTCCCCCGTGGTGCTGTCGATCTTCGCCGTGGTCATAGCCGTGCTCAGTCTCGCGGTTGCCGTCCACGCCGAGCGACGCATGGCACGGCAAGAACGACGCCAGGTAGAGGTCGGTTGTTGGCGCATCGAGCCGGGAGGCGGAGGAGAGCCGATGATCCATGTGCGCGCCGTGAACCGCGGGCATCGGCCGGTCGAACTGCGAGGGCTCTACTTCTGCGGCCTCGACGGCTCCGTGGTAAGGCCGCATATGTTCGCGGAGGACCTACCCACAATGCTCCACGACGGGGAGGGCTTCAACGCCTACACGGATGAGTTCAAGGTCAACGAAGCGGCCGACGCCGCCGAGGTGCGACCAACACACGTCGCGGTATCCGACGCGGAAGGCAACGAGTACACCGCGCCATATCCGCCCATCGAGTTCGGGGAGCGTTAGCAGCACGGCGCGCCGCGCGCTAGCACTTCTCGCCGTGTTTGTCTACCCATTTTCGCGCGTATACGGGTATCCAGGGATACGAGTAGTTGCCGGCGCTGAGGAGGTCTACACCTGCAGGCAATGCTCCCCGTCCGCTCCGTCTCAGCGTTCCCAGGGCTCCTTTAGGGCGCGGGGGATGCGTTGGCGTGGGGTGCCGCGGGTGGTGTAGTTGGGGTCCAGGCGCCGGGTCTAGTAGCTGTCGGGGTCGGCGGGGCCGGTGTGGCGGCGCCGCCAGTTGCGCTGGAGGGTGTCGATCCAGGCGCGCAGGAGGATGAGCTGGTCGCGGCGGATGTCGTAGACGCGGGCGCGGCGGTCGTGCGGGTCGCGTTGGGCTTCTACGAGCCCGGCGGCGCGCAGGATCGCCAGGTGTTTGCTGATGAGCGGCTGGCTTGCGCCGAGGGCGTGGGCGAGCGCGGTCGGGGTGCGTGGTTCGTGCGCGAGCGCCCACATGATCCGCTGGCGCAGCTCGTCGCCGAGGAGGTCGAGCGCCGGCAGCTTGGGGGAGGCGGGCCAGCCGTCGGGGTCGCGTTTTTGCGTACCGCTGCGGTTATGGACCTGCATGGCTGTGTATTGCCCGGATCGCGTCTGTTCATGCCGGATTCGAGTTTCCGCGGGGATCGCGTCGGGCTCGGCTTGTTCCCCAAAGGGGGGCTTGTGCGGCCTTTGTGTGGTGAAAAGGGCCGAACGTGCTCGCCTTCGGAATGCGCGACCCGTGTACCGCGGGAGAGCCGCGATCGACCTTCTTCTCTTTGCCAGTGACAACCGGCCGGTCGGCTGTCGCTCCGCGTACTCGGAAATTGATTTGTCCCCAGGAGGGCTAGCTCGGTTTAAACGTCATGAGAACTCATCACACACAAGAGCATCTTTCTCGTCCCTCGCACGCTGCGGAACGGTTCGTGCACGAACCTGATTGGCCGTTGCGCGAGGGCGGCTCGTCGTTCGTCCATCATGTAGTGGCGTTGGCGGGCACGCTGGCGCCGTTGCTGGCGTTGGTGCTCGCGGCGCTCGCACTGATCCCGGCGTGGCGGGTGTGGGGCCGGCATCGCCTCGCGGCGTCCGGTCGTTGGTTTGAGCTTCGCCTCAGCGAGCAGGTCTCGCGCGCGGCGCTTGAGACGCTGATGAGCACGCTGGCCGGCGGGTTGCCGCGTCCGCTGTTCGGCCCGGCGCCGTGGGTCGCGCTATCAGTGACGGCGCAGGAGGACCGCGCAGAGTGTGGCCTGTTCATCTCGGGTGGTGTGCCCGTTGCGCAGGTACGCGCGGCGGTCGAGCAGGGTCTCGGCGGCGTGACCGTCGAGACGGTGGCAGGGAACGGTCCGCTCGATGACGTGTGCGAGGACGCGCGTTTGCGGACGGCGAGTCTCGCGCCGCTCGCCTCGCGGTTCCTACCGCTGCGGGTGGATCACCGCGTTGACCCGGCCGGGCAACTGCTGGCGGCGTTGCGCGCGCAGGAGGCTGGCGAGGGCGGCGTGATCCAGCTCGTGTTGCAGGCGCCGGGTCGCTCGGCGGCCAGCCGGGCGCGAAGCCAGTCAGCGCGGCTACGCGCCGGGCGGGGGTTGCAGTCCAGCTTCGGGCTGACGGCGCTTCAAGCGTTCGGGTCGCTGCTGGGTGAGCTGATCGACCTGTTCACCCCTGGCTCGCCGCACCCGATGAACCAGAAGGGATCACAGCGGACGGCTGACCCGTTCTCGCTTGAGCGTGCGCGGGCGATCGACGCGAAGGCCAGCGCCCCGCTGCTCGCTGCCACGCTCCGGGTTGGCGCGTGGGCTGAGGGCAGGCGTCGCGCGGGTGGCCGGCTGGGTGGGCTGCTCGCAGCGTTCGGCCAGTTCTACGACCTCGGCGGGCTGCGCAAGGGCTTCGAGCCGTTCTGTGCGCGGCGGCTGCTCGGCTGCCTGGCGCCTGTGAAACCGCGGCTGCTTTTGAGCAGTCGCGAGGCCGCCGTGTTGATCGCGGTCCCGGAGGAGAGCGCATTCGCGCCGCTGTCGTTCCCCGAGGCGCCATCGCGCAGCATCGCGCCAGTCGCGCACGCCCCTTCGCGCGGGCTGCTGCTCGGCGTGAGCGACCACGCAGGGTTTGACCGCGAGGTCCGTGTCGAGCCGATGGCGTTGTTGCAGCACGCCCACGTTCTCGGGCCGACCGGCCGCGGCAAGAGCACCCTGCTGCTGAACATGACGGTCGAAGCGACCCGTGCGGGGATGGGCGGGCTGGTCCTCGACCCCACCAGCGAGCTGACTGGGCTGATCCTCGAGCGCATCCCCACCGAGCGCGTCGCGGACGTGGACCTGCTCGACCTCGGCGAAGCCAGCCGGCCAGCCGCGCTGAACCTGCTCGCCTGCTCACCCGCCGATCGTGACGCGCAGGCGCAGGCGATCTGCGGCATCTTCGCCCGGCTGTTCTCCCGCTTCTGGGGTCCACGCACCGAGGACATCCTGCGCTCCGCTTTGACCACACTTTTGTGTGGTCGTGACCCGGCCGGGCCGGCGCCCACGCTCGCGGACGTGCTGATGCTGCTGTCTGACCCCGGCGAGCGCTCGCGCTACCGCGCGAGCGACCCCGTGGCGCTGGATGTGTTCTGGCGCCAGTGGCAGACCCTCAGCGAGGCCGCACGGGTCCAGGCGCTCGCGCCGCTGTCGAACAAGCTGCGGGCGCTGCTCGGCAACCGCACGCTTCGCAACATGCTCTGCCAGCCGGCCGGCCCCGATCTCACCGAGCGGATCAACGCGGGCCGCTGGCTGATCGTCTCACTCCCGCAAACGCTCGGCGAGGACCGCGGCAGACCTGATCGGGTCGGTGCTGTTGCATCGCGCGTGGCAGGCCGCGCAGCGACTCGGCCCGCTCGCGCACAGCGACCGCCCTCCGTTCCTGTGCCTGGTGGACGAGTGCCACCGCTTCTGTCATCTGCCGCAGGGGATGGCGACCGCGCTCGCACAGGCACGCGGCTACGGTCTCGGGCTGGTGCTCGCGCACCAGAACCTCGCGCAGCTCAAAGACTCAGAGCTCGCCGAGGCGATCGACGCGAACTGCCAAACCAAGCTGTGCTTCGGGCTCGGCGCCGCCGACGCGAAACGCATGGCCGTGCATTTCGAGCCGCGCCTGGACGCGCACGACCTCCTGCACCTGGGGGCGCACACGATCGCCTGCCGCGTCCTTCACGACGCCCACCAGCTACCCGCCGCGACCGCCACGACGCTCCCGCCGCCGGCCACATCGCAGGGCGCTGCCCGGTCGATCCGTGGACGTGAACGCGCCAAGGCAAGCCAGCGAGCAGCGGTCGAGGTGGCGATCCGTGAGCGCTACGGCAGGATCGAGCAGCCGCCGCCAGGACGTGCCCAAGCCGATGTTGAGGGTGCTCCGTTCGGTGCTCCGCACGACGCTCCCTCCGACGGAGCACCCCCGCCGCCCGTAACCCCGCACCAGCACAGCGATCCGGGGTCGGACGCGAACCCCGACAATGAACACCTGTTCCCTGTTCGTGGGGGGCGGCAATGACAACGACCCTCGTGTCTGTAACTGCTCGTGACCGAGAGCTACTCGACCGTCTCTCTCAGTCTGAGCCCCTTCTTACCTCTGAGCTTGGTCTTCTCTTTTTCAGTGGTCTTCGTACCTGTCGTCGCAGGCTTCTGAGGCTGGAGGCACAAGACCTCCTGCTGCGGGTCTACCCGGCGCGCTCGCACCGCGGCGGACGCTCCGAGGCGCTGTGGTTCCTCACGCCCAACGGCAGGCGCACGATCGGGGCGCCGGCACGCCGACCGCCGGGCCTGTCGATCCCAGACCTTGAGCACCGCCGCGCGGTCGCCAGCTTCTTTCTCGCGCTGACCGAGCGGAGCCTCACCCGGCCCGGCGAGGGGGTCTATCGCTGGCTCGGCGAGCAGCAAGCACAGGAGGGCACAGGCGCGAGCGTACGCCCGGACGGGTACGGCCGCTATCTGCTCGCGGACGGGGAGATCACGTTCTACCTTGAGATCGACCGTTCCACCGAGCCGACGCGGCGGGTGAAAGCGAAGCTCGACGCCTACCGCCAAGCGCTCGCCGGGGACCCCCACCGCGACCGCGGGAACATCCTGCTCGTCTGCGAAGGCAGGCGACGGCTCGCCAACCTCGCGCGCTGCGCGCCACCCGGCCCGCCGTGGGTGTGGGGGTCAATCGACGGCGAGCGCTACGAGCTGCTGCCCGCCCGCGATCAACACCGCAGCTTTACCGAACTACCAGCCGCGGGAAGGCACGACGGCCGTCGTGTCGAGGACTGTCTCGGCCGGCGCTGGCGTCACGCCGCGAGCACGCGAGGAGGTGCGCAGTGAGTCACAGCCGACGCCGAGTGCAGTGCCCGGCGCCCGTGGCGCCAGTGAAACGGCCGGTCGCGCGGTGTGAACGTCAGCGTGCCGGTGGCGAGCTTCCGTTGGCGGTGTGGGCGTGCGCGCAGCGCACGAGCCAGTGGCAGCGCTACCACCGCTATCTGCCCGAGTCAAACCGCCACCCCGCCAAGATGCTGCCCGCGCTCGCGCGCCACGCGATCAACGCCTACAGCGACCCGGGCGACCTGATCGTGGACCCGATGTGCGGGATCGGCACGACGCTCGTGGAGGCGATCCATCTCGACCGGCGCGCGGTCGGCGTCGAGCTTGAGAGCCGCTGGGCGACGCTCGCCACCGCGAACGTGCAGCACGCCTACCAGCACGGCGCGAGCAGCACCGCACGGGTCATCCACGGTGACGCGCGGGAGCTTGCCGCGCTGCTCGACGGCGAGGGGTACAGGCCGGTGGACTTGATCCTCACCTCCCCGCCGTATGCGTGCCAGGTCGCCGACCTCGCGACCGAGAACGTGAAGCACGCCACCGGGTCGCTGCGCCGCGAGGACACCACCAACTACAGCCGCGACCGCGCCAACCTCGGGCACGCCCGCGGCACGGGCTACCTCACGGCGATGAGCGATGTCTACCGCGCCTGCGCGGCGGCGCTCAAGCCCGACGGGTACATGGTGATCGTCACCAAGGACATGCGCTCCGGCGGCGCGCTGCGCAACCTCTCGGGCCAAACGATCGCGCTGTGCGAGGAGCTTGGCCTGTCCTACTGGCAACGAGTGATCGCTCTACACGCCACGCTACGCGACCGGCGTCTTGAGATGCGCCCGTCGTTCTGGCAGACGCTGCACACCCGCCGGGCACGCGCGCACGGCGAGCGCACGCTCGTCACCGCGCACGAGGACGTGCTCGTCCTACGCAAGCCACCAGCAGCCGACGCGGCGTCGCAGACACACGCCGGAGAGACGGCATGAGCGCGCACAAACGAGCACCAAGCGCACGGCCGAGCACACGGACGACGGCCCGAGCAGGCCGGGAGGTCTGCCATCCAGGCACCCCGCCGCAGCGCGATGTCAGAGCCTTGAGAACACGCCCCGGCTCTGATCTGATCGACGGGACCGATACCCCGCCGCAAGGAGGACCACGCCATGACCCCCGTAGCAGCCTCGACCCCGAACTCCAAGCGTTCGCCAGGTGGTTCGCCGACTGGTGGCTGCGCCGCGGACGCGACCTCACCGACCCCGCCCAACATGGCCGATAGCCCGCAGCGCGCCGCCGCCTACGTCCGCGAGTCAACCGAGGAGCAAGGCCAAGGCTTCTCCCCCGACGCGCAGCGTCAAGCGATCGCCAACTTTGCGCCCGAGAACGATCTGGAGCTGATCGGCGAGTACTGCGACTTTCACTCCGGCTGGCGCAAGTCAGAGGCACGCCCCGAGTTCCAGCGGCTGATGGCTGATGCCGCGGCGGGCAAGTTCGACGTGGTGCTCGTCTACCACACCTCCCGCTTCGCGCGAAACCAAGTCGAGGCACGGCGGTACAAGCAGCTACTACGCGAGCGGCTTGGCATCCGGGTCGTGTCCGTCACCCAGCCGATGGGCGAAGACCACACCGAGCCCTCAGCGTTCCTCGCCGAGTCGATTCACGAGATGTTCGACGAGTATTACTCCGTCTCGCTGTCCTTCTGGACACGCAGCGGCTTGAAGGAGAAGGCACGCCAAGGGCACCTCGTCGGCAGCCTCCCGTGGGGTTACATCCGTGACACCGACACCAAGCTCGCGGTCGCGGACCCCGAGCGCGCGCCGCTCCCGCTCGCCTTGTTCGAGCGCTACGCCACCGGCCAAGAGTCAGACCGCACGCTCGCCGCATGGCTGAACGCGAAGGGCGCACGCAGCGCTCGCGGCCGGCTGTTCAGCAAGGACACCGTCCGCGAGATGTTCTCGAACGCCGCCTATGCGGGCTATGTCTCCGGGCTGCGCGACAAGAGCCGCAGCATCCGCGGGCTGCACGAGCCGATCGTCAGCGACCAGCTGTTCGACCGCGTGCAGGAAGTCCGCTCATGGCGCACCCGCGTCGTCAAGCCCGGCCGTCCCTCCGAGGAGTACCTGCTGCGCAAGCTGCTCTGCTGCGAGCGCTGCGGCGCCCGGATGCACGGCTGTCGCACCGGCCGCGAGGGGATGCGCCGCTACCAGTGCTCCACCCGACGCGGCCACGGCGACTGCGAGCAGAAGATGACCCCCGCCCAGCCGCTTGAGGAGCAACTGATCGACTGGCTGCACGACTTCCAGCCCGACCCCGAGCTACGCGGACTGATCCTCGACACGATCCAAGCCGAGACCGGCGGGCACCCCGGCGAGGACGCCGAGCGCCGCCGCGAGCTGACCGGCCAGCTTGAGCGACTACGCGAGCTGTACCTCATGGGCGACATCAGCAAGCCCCAGTACGTCATGCGCCGCCAGATCATCGAGGAGGAGCTACAACGCGCCAAGCCGCCCACCAATCCCGACCTCGACCGCGCGCACACCATCCTCGAAGACTTCGCGCGCTTCTGGGACGCCGAGCCCAACCCCGCCGAGCGGCGCAAGCTCCTACTCTCGCTGTTCGCCCAGGTATGGGCCAAGGACAACCAGATCGTGGCCGTCAAGCCCAACACGGCCTTTGCCGACTACTTCACCGCCGCGTCGGAGGTGCGGGCCACGCACCCAAAAGCCGACGCGGACGATGAGGCAACAAAGGCGGGAGCGACGGGACTCGAACCCGCGACCTCCGGCGTGACAGGCCGGCGCTCTAACCAGCTGAGCTACGCCCCCAAAGGCGTGCGCGCAGCACGAGGTGGCCTACACGCTCCGCTCAGTATGCCAAGCGACGCGCCGTGCGACCCGCCCTCGAAACTGGCCGGTCAGCCAGTTTTCCTCTAGGCTTCCAGCCGATGGCGCTCGAGAGCCCCGCCCCACTGCGCTCGTACAACCCCTTCGTGGTGCTCGCCCACGACCTGCTCGAAGAGCGCGCCGCCACCGTTCCTTTTCCCCCGGGGGAAACGCGCCCGTCGCTCGCGCGCACCAAGCGCTTCGCCGATGACCCGCTGTCGCTCCTACTCGACGCCTACGCGCGCTTCGGCCCTGTCTTCACGCTGCGGCTGTTCCACACCAACGCCGTGTTCGCGCTGGGTCCCGAGGCCAACCACTACATGACCGTCTCGCACGCCGAGAACTTCCTCTGGCGCACCTCCTACTTCCGCGACCTGATCGGCTTCGCCGGCGACGGCCTGCTGACGACCGACGGCGATTTCCATCGCGCGTCGCGCCGCATCATGCTGCCCGCGTTCCACCGCGAGCGCATCGTCGCGTCGCTCGCCACGATGCTCGAAGAGACCCGCGCCGCGCTCCCCCATCTCGCACCCGGCGCCACGGTCAACCTCTACAAATGGACTCGCCGACTGGCGCTGCGGATCGCGATGCGCGCGCTGTTCGGCCTCGACCCCGACGGGCCTGAGGCTCGGGCGGTCAACGCGGCCGAGCTGTTCGAGCAGACGCTCTCGTTCTACGGCCGCGACTACAGCCTGCGCATGCTCCGCGGGCCGTTCACTCCCTGGGATCGCCAGCAGAAAGCCACCCGCGCGCTCAACCGCCTGATCTACAGCGAGATCGCGCGCCGGCGCGCAACCGGAGCGCGCGGCGAGGACGTGCTGTCGCTGCTGCTCGATGCGCACGACGAGGACGGCACGGCGCTGACCGACAGACAGATCCGCGACGAGGTGATGACGCTGCTGTTCGCGGGCCACGACACGACGACCTCGACGGTCGCGTTCATGTTCTATGAGCTCGCCCACCATCCCAAGGTCGTCGAGCGCCTGGTCGCCGAGCAGCGCGAACAGCTGGGCACCGCTCCGCCCACGCCTGAGCAGCTGATGGGCGACGGCCTGCCCTACCTCGAGATGGTCCTCGACGAGACCCTGCGACTGTATCCGCCGGCCTGGATCGGCCCGCGCCGGTCGGTCGAGCCGTTCGAAGTCTGCGGGAGGCGTGTTCCAGGCAACACGTTCGTCAACTACTGCTCCTGGGCCTCGCACCATCTCCCTGACGTGTACGACGAGCCCGAGCGCTTTCGTCCCGAGCGCTTCGCCCCGGAGGCCAAGGCGGCGCTTCCCAAGGGCGCTTACGTGCCCTTCGGCGGGGGTTCGCGCACGTGCATCGGCATGCGCTTCGGGCAGCTCGAGATCCGCACGATCGCCACCCTCATCCTCGCCAACGTGACGCTGACATTGCCCGAGGACTTCAAGCTCTCGATCCGCCAGATGCCCACGATCAGCCCCCGGAACGGACTGCCGATGCGGGTCCACGCGCGCGCCCGAGCCGGCGCGCCGTCCGAGCTGACGACCGCCGCTGCGCCTACCTGAGGCTGGCCCACATCGAGAGCACGTAGTCGTTCCCGGCGCCCGGCGCGCCCTCGACTTCGCGCGCTTCCACGCCTTCGACGTACACCTTCGAGCTTTCGAACAGCGTCAGCGTCAGCCCTTCCAGGAACAGCAGCCGCGGGTGGGCCACGAGCTTGCCTTCCTGAGCCTCCGCCACAGCTTCGATGCTGGCCGTCAGCCCGAACAGACCGCCGCTGGCGCGCACCACGACCGTCCCGCCCGAGCTTCCCACGAGCGACACGTCGAAGCCAGGCGGCAGCGCCGCCTTGACGTCGGCTTCGTTGGTCGTGGCCTGGCCACGCAGTTTCGAGCCGTTCTTGAAAAAGCGCACGTTGCTGAGCTTCAGCGACCCCTCCTGCGCGCGCTGCACCGTCGCGTGCACCTTCGTCGTCGACGTCGCTTCGGCGACCAGCGCGCCGCTCTGCGCGGGCGTGAGCTTCAGCCAGCTGGCCCGCACCCTGACTTCGTCGGCATGTCCCCACAACAGCTTCACGGCCGGCGACGCGCTGACACTGACGCTCTGCACGGTCCCGTAACGCGCGAGCTTCGAGCGCACCCTGCCGGCCACGATCCCAGGGAGCAATAGCTGTGCGAGCACCACGACGACGACGACGGCCAGCGCCACCGCCAGCGCTGCACGCACCGCCAGCCTGCGTCGGTCTTGCATGCCCACCCTGCCAGCTTCGCAGTTCCCCGCCGCTGCCGTCACACGTGCGCCCGGTAGGCCGTTTGCGCTCCGCTAGCCTTTTAATCCCGACCCGGGGCGCGTAGCTCAGCTGGCTAGAGCACCTCGCTTACACCGAGGGGGTCGCCCGTTCGAGTCGGGCCGCGCCCATCCCAAAACGATGACCGACGATTCCGCACACGAGCATCCGCCGCTGCGTATCGCCGTGGTCGGATCCGGCCCCGCCGGCTTTTATGCGGCCGGCCACCTGCTCGGGCATCGGTCGGAGCGCTTCGAGGTCGATATGCTCGAGCGCCTGCCGACGCCCTGGGGTCTGGTGCGCTCCGGCGTCGCGCCCGATCACCCGAAGATCAAGTCGGTCACGCGTATCTACGAGCGCACCGCTTCGCATCCGCGCTTTCGCTTCTTCGGCAACGTCGCCTTCGGCGAGCACGTCTATCGCGATGACCTGCTCGGCCACTACCACGCGGTCGTGTACGCCACCGGCTCTCCGGCCGACCGCGCGCTCGGCATCCCCGGCGAGGACCTGCCCGGGTCTCATGCCGCCACCGAGTTCGTCGGCTGGTACAACGGCCACCCCGACCACACGCACCTCGAGTTCGACCTGCTCTCGGCTGAGCGTGCCATCGTGATCGGCAACGGCAACGTCGCATTGGACGTGGCGCGCATGCTGGTGCTGGCCCCGTCGGAGCTTGCCTGCACCGACGTCGCCGATCACGCTCTCGAGGTGCTCGCCGCAAGCCGCGTCCGCGAGGTGGTTCTGGTCGGCCGTCGCGGTCCCGCCCAAGCCGCCTTCACAAACCCCGAGCTACTCGAGCTCGGCGAGCTCTCCCAGGCAGACGTGATCGTCGACCCCGAGGAGCTCGAGCGCGGCCTGGCCGTCCCCGATCCCGACGCCGGCACGATCTCGCGCCGCAACGTCGAGATCCTGCGCGAGTATGCCGCGCGCCCGCCGCACGGACAGCCCAAGCGCGTGGTCCTGCGCTTCCTGCTCTCCCCCACCGCGCTGCAGCCGCGATCCGACGGACGCCTGGGGTCGGTCGAGCTCGTGCGCAACCGCCTCATCCCAGCATCTGGACGGCTTCGTGCCGAAGCCACCGGCGGGCGCGAGACCCTCGAGGCCGGGCTCCTGTTCCGGGCGATCGGCTATCGCGCCGTACCGCTCCCGGACGTGCCCTTCGACGAGCATTCCGCCACGATTCCCAACGACGCCGGCCGCGTGCTCGATCCCGCCGGCGCCGGCGCGCTGCCCGGCGAGTACGTCGTCGGTTGGGTCAAGCGCGGCCCATCCGGTGTGATCGGCACCAACAAGAAGGACGCCCAGGAGACGGTGGATGCGATCGTCGCCGACCTGCTCACCGGCAACGGCCGACAGCCCTCGAGCCACGTGCCCCACTCCCCGGACCCCGATCTGCTCGAGACGCTGCTGCGCTCGCGCCAGCCCGACCTCGTCACTTATGCGGGCTGGGAGTCGATCGACCGGCATGAGCGCTCGCTGGGGGAGCCGGCCGGCCGCCCGCGGGTCAAGCTCACGACGATCGAGGATCTGCTGCAAGCGGCCGCCGCCGAACAGCCGGCGGCCGCCAAATGATGTGTTCGGCACCGGTCGGACGCAGAGCCCTTCGCGCAGTCGGCTGAACCCGCCTCACGCAGGCGGCTGAACCGCGCTCTGGCTGAACCCGGCACGCAGGCACGCGCGTGTGGGCGCGCGCACACCGGCCGTCGGAATGCATCCCCGCCCCGCGATCGCGCCGCCATGTGCCAGACTGACCGCCGCTGGCCCCGTTAGCTCATCTGGTAGAGCCCCGGACTTTTAATCCGGTGGGGCGGGTTCGAGTCCCGCACGGGGCATGTCGTCGGCGTGTGTCCCTAGCCAGCAGGGCCACCAGCTCAAACGCATCCTCGCTGTGCAGTCGCCGCTGGCGGACGAGCGATCCGCTCGCGCCCAGCAGACGGGCCGGAGTGAAGACCTCGGACGGCTTTGCACGGTGGTTGAGCACGTCGAGCGCCGCGCCGGCGTTCCCGTTCTCGGCCATACGCCGCACCACCTCGGGCAGCAGCGCCGGCAACGGTCCGGCTCGGCCGAAGTCAACCGCCAGCCAGTGGTGCTCGATGAACTGGCGGTCGCGCCACGCACCCCATTCAGCCATGGCGCGGTCGATGTTTGCGTGCGGACCCCTCAGCGCGTTGCAGATCGCGGGCGCGAGCGCGTCGGCCTGCACGAACGCGTCGCCGATCCCGCGACCGATCGCCGGATCCTTGAAATGTCCAGCGTCACCGACCAGCACCCAGCCCGGCCCTGCGGCCTGGCGAAAGTAGCTCTCCCAGCGAGCCGCGGTGCGCAGCTTCCCCACGCGCTCGGCTCCGACCAGCAGCCGCGCGAGAGGCGCGCAGCTGCCGACGTGCTCGGCGAAGAGCTGCTCGGGATTGTGTCTTGCCCGCTCCCCGAGCGCCGGCCACGCCAGGACCTGGAAGAGGCCGCCGTCGGTCGGGATCGCGAGCACGAAGCGCTCTCCCCAGCGATGCATCAGCAGCGTCGCCTCCTGCGAAGGCGAGACGCCCTCGAAGTACCCCCAGTAGAGGGCGCGCTGGTTGGGCTCGATGTGGTACGCGCGCGCGCCCGTCAGGCGTGCGACGGTCGAATAGCGTCCGTCGGCGCCGACCACCAGGCGAGCTCGCAGCTCGAGCTCCTCGCCATCGGATGCGACCGCGACCCCAGCGACCCTACCGCGCTGCGCGAGCAACCTCGTGGCCTTCGCGCCCATCCGGACATCGGCGCCGGCTTGCGCCGCCGCTTGCGCGAGGACCGGGTCGAGCACGTGCCGGCGCACCGACATCCAGCCACCCGGGTCGTCGGGCCGGCGCGGCCACTCGGTCAGCAAGTGTGTGTGCTGGAGCCTGATATCGGCCCGGTTCACCAGCGGGGCCTGCGCTGCACGGAGGCGCTCGATCACTCCGAGCCTGTCCAGGAACGCGATCGCGTCGGCCTGGAAGGCATGGGTGGACAGCGTGTCCTTCGGAAACCGCGCCTGCTCGACGAGCGCGACGGACACGCCCTCGCGCGCCAGCAGCGCCGCCAGCGGAGCGCCCGCGCAACGGGCTCCCACGACGATCACGTCGAAGTTGTCGCTCACGAGCGCGCGCCCCACGGCGGATCGCGGTAGAGCCCTTGCCTGAGCAGCGCGTTGCCCGCCGCGTTCCATCGCGTGAGCTGATCGGGCCTTAGATCGGAGGTCGCCAGATCGGGCCTTAGATCGGAGGTCGCCAGATCGGGCCTTAGATCGGAGGTCGCCACGCCGGCCATACGTGCGTATCGTACACCATGCAGATGTATTGCACGCGCGTGCGAGCGCGCCAGCCGACGGTCACGCAGCCGAGTTCAGGCAGCGATCGGCTGCAGCGTGCGACGGCGCCGAGCCAACTTCCCGAGCGTGTAGCACACCACCGCCCGTGCTTCTGAGCCAGCGGAAGTAGGCTCGCTCAGCGTCTCGCCGCTGGTGAGCGAGACCGCGGCCAGCAGCCTGTCGCCGGCGTCGGCGACCATCAACGCACCGGCCGGGCGACATGAACCGGCCCGCGCAGCAAGCTCGGCAATCGCCTCACGGTCGTCGTTTCCGGCGATGCGCACGACGAGATCCGCGACGTCGTACTCGAACTCGGGCGTCGGCCCGGTCTGAAGCAGTGAGACAACGGGCTCCGAGTGGCTTACCGCGGAACGCTCGGTGTCGCTGCCCGCCGCATCCAACGGAGACTGGCTTTGAGATTGAGTGAGAGCTGTTGGTGTGTTCATGCCCAGAAGCTTGCATCAACATCAGCATTAGTGCAAGTACAGTTATTTTGATATTGATAAGTTATGCTAATGCTCGATCTTTGCACGCGCGCGCTCGCCGACCTTGGCGCGAGTAGGTCCACGGATGCTTAGCCCGCGGCGGCTCGCGGTCTTTCGTGAGGTCGCGGAGCGCGGCTCGTTCACGGCGGCAGCCGACGCCCTCTCGTATACACAGTCGGCGGTGAGCCAGCAGATCTCGGTGCTCGAGCGCGAGACCGGAGCGACTCTGATCGAACGGGCCCGCAAGCGCGTACGGCTGACGCAGGCGGGCGAGCTCCTGCTCGACCACGCCGACGCGATCCTCGGACGCATCGTGTCGGCCGAACAGGAGCTGTCGGCCTACGTGCATGCCCGCGCGGGCCGGTTGCGCCTAGCAGCCTTTGAGAGCGCCGGCGCCGCGCTGGTGCCGGCTGCCGTCGAGACGTTCTACGAGCGCTACCCCGGCATCGAGCTGAACGTCGTTCAGATGGAGCCCGAGGAAGCGTGCGCGCGGCTCGAGCGCCGCCAGCTCGACCTCGCGGTCGTGTACGACCTCGAGCCTCCAACCGGCGCGCTCGGCGACGAGCTGGCCCTGACCTATCTGTTCGACGACCGCTACACCGCCGTGATCTCAAAGGAGCACCGGCTGGCGGGCAGGCGAGCGGTCGCGCTAGGCGATCTCGCCGGGGAGGTCTGGATCAACACGACCGAGCGCGACCTCTGTCACGAGGTAATCCTCGGCGCCTGTCGAGCCGCCGGCTTCGAGCCCAAGGTGGCGTTCGAAGTTGACGAGATCGCCACCAGCCAGGCGCTCGTCGCTCACGGCAAGGGGGTCACGCTGCTGCCCAGCCTGGCGATCGGAAGCCGCCACCGCGACGTCGCGGTGGCGCCGCTCGGCAAGGCGACGCCCGTGCGCAGCGTGTACGCGGCCCGGCTCGGCACCCGTTACCCGACGCCTGCCCTGGAGGCGATGCTGAGCGTGCTGCAGGAGGTCGCCGCCGACGTGCACCGCAATGCGTGAGCTGCGACGCGTCAGGCCGCCGCGGCCAGCTGCGGGCGAGTCGTTCGCAGACGCCCCTGCACTTCGATCTCGACGCCGTATTTCGGCGCGAGCGTGATGCCGCGCAAGACCACCGGGTCCAGACGATCGCGCACCGGACGAAGCCGTAGCGCCGGCACCGCGGCGCGCAGCACCTCGGCCATCTCTGCCTGCGCCAACGCCGCGCCGATGCAGCGCCTGATGCCGCCGCCGAACGGCAGCCACGAGTAGGACTCGGCTCCCTCGTGCAGGAAGCGCTCGGGGCGAAACTCGTGCGCGGCCGGGTAGAGGTCCTCGCGCATGTGCACGAGCGCGATCCCCGGATAGACCTTGACCCCTGCCGGCAGCTCCCAGCCGGCAACCGTGCGTGGCACGGTCAGCGTGCGCTCGGCGGCGTCGATCACAGGGCGCAGGCGCAGGGTCTCCTTGACCACAGCGTCGAGGTATGCGTCGCTCTCGCCGGCGGCGATCTCCTCGCGCAGCCGCTCGAGCACCGGCGGGTTGCGCAACAGCAGATCGAAAGCGAACGCCAGCCCGGTCGCGGTCGTCTCGTGTCCGGCGCCGAGCATCGTGAAAAGCTCATCGCGCAGCTCTGCGACGGTCATGCCGCGACCGTCCTCGTCGCGGGCGCGCAGCAGCAGCGCCAGCACGTCCGAGTGCTCCTCGATGTCGGGCTCCGCCCGGCGCCGTTCGATTTCCTGCACGAGCAGCTCGTCGGCCGCGCGCAGGCGGCTCGTGAAGCGTCCGCCCGGGCTCAGCGGCCCGAGATCGGCGCGCAGGGCGGGGCTCAGCATGTACAGCGGACTGCTGTCGATCACGGCCCCGAGCTTCTCGCGCATGCGGTCTACGCGGTCGGGCCGCGTTACGCCGAAGACCGCGCGGCAGATCACCTCGAACGTGAGCGCGCGCATGCGCTCGCGCAGCACCAGGCGCGAGCCCGTCTGCCAGCTCGCGAGCTCGCGCTCGGCGACGTCGCGGATCACCTCGCGCATCGCGCCCACGCGCGAGCCCTGAAACGGCGGCAGCAACAGCTTGCGCTGGCGCAGATGCTCGGGGCCGTCGAGCACGAGCACCGAGTGCGGGCCGAGCACCGGCTCCATGAACGAGTTCGCCTCACCGGCGCGCAGATCGGACTGATCGCCCGTGAACAGCGTGCGGATCGCGTCCGGGTCGGCGAGGTATACGCCGGTCCCAAAGCCCGTGATGCTAATCGTGAAGGCGTCTCCGTAGCGCCGGCGCCAAGCGCGCAGCCACGCGAGCGGCGTGCGCGCGAAGCGCAAGCTGTTGACGATCGCCGGGGCGCGCGGGCCGGGTGGGAGCGCCATCGGCCCAGTCTAGGGCTCAGCGCCCCCGTTTGGTCAGCCGTTCGGTCTCACGCCCGAACGCCGCCTCGACCTCTTGGGACATCGTCAGCTGATAGACGCCGAGCAGGGCCCTCGAGGAGATCGGGCGCAAGCGATCGATCGATTCGATCACCTCCGACCAGCGCTCCTGCGGATAGTCGGCGTCGGCGAACGGCTTCCACAGGTCGTCCAGGAACAGCTTCACGAACTCGCGCGCAACCGTCCGGCATTGCTCGCGTACCTTCGAGATCACCGTGATCGCGTGCTTGAGCGGCACGCCGCGGCTCACGACCTCCTCCGCCGCGTCCAAGAGCGAAGGCATCGGCGCCTCGTAGCGACCATCGCCGAGGTCGGTCAGCAGGCCCACCTGTTCGGCCCGCGCCAGCACGCTGGGCTCGACCTGATCGCCGAACCGCGCCTGCAGCTCGGAGGCCGTGAACACGCGCGGCTGCTCGGTCTCGAACGGCGCGCTGACGGCGTCTTTCAGGCTGAGCAGCTGTTCGGGCCTGCCGTGGGTCTCTTCGAGCAGGCGCGCGATCGCACGCAGGTTGAAGCCCTCGGCCTGCATCTCGGCGATCAGGCGCAGGCGGGCCAGGTGCTCGGGTCCGTAGTAGCCGATGCGCTCGCGCACCTCCGGCGCGGGCAGCAGGCCGCGCGCACGGTGGGCCCGGATGTTGCGCACCGTCATGCCACTCTGCGCGGCCAGCTCTTCGATCGTGAGCTCCTTGCCACGCGCTCTGGGCTCCGCCTGGTCCCTGGACTCGACCCGCCCGCTGGACTCCACCCGCCTCCTGGGCTCGGCCTGGCCTCTCGGCGCGGCCTGGCCCTTGGACTCGACCCGCCCCGCGGGCTCAGCCTGCTCCCGGGGCGCGGCCTGGCCCTTGGACTCGGCCCGCCCCGTGGGCTCAGCCTGCCCCCTGGACGCGTCCTTATCCCTGGCCGGCGCTCGCTTGCCAGCCGTGACCGTCTGCCCGTTCACGCTCGTATCGGTTGTCGCTCTTGCCATCCTTGTCTGCACTCCAGAGTATCTCCAAACGAAGACACATCGAACAACGTGACACGAAATGATGTAACATCAATCGATGGAGGGAGTACCGGAGCCGAGGCATTTCTACCTGAGCAGAAGGAGAGCGAGCATGACCACCGCCGCCAAGCCGACGACGACCGTGCGTCCTCAACGGACCGAACCGCCGCCACCCCCGGACCTCCCGGCGGTCCCTGCGCCGGGAGCGCCCGCACCTGTGGCGGAGTCGCTTCCGCCCGGGCCGCGCCTGCCGATCCTCGTGCAGAGCATGCTGACGTGGAACCGAACGGTGCCGTTCTTCGCGTCCTGCCGGCGCCGCTACGGCCCGGTCTTCACGCTCCGTGCCTTTCCCTGGGGTCGCGCCGTCGTGATCGACGAGCCCGAGTTGGTCAAGCAGGTCTTCACCGGTGACCCGGCCGTGTTCCATGCCGGTGACGGCAACTCGATGCTCGCACCGGTCCTTGGGGAGCGCTCCGTGCTCGTGCTCGATGAGGACCCGCACCTGCAGGCTCGCAAGCGTCTGCTGCCGCCGTTTCACGGCGAGTCGGTGCGACGCTATGGCGACGTCGTGGAGAAGATCGTCGCCGAGGAGATCGAACGCTGGCCGCTCGGGCAGCCCTTCCCCCTGCACCCGCGCATGCGTGCGATCACTCTCGAGACGATCCTGCAGGCGGTGATCGGGGTCACCGACCCGGTGCGACTGCGCGCGCTGCGTGAGGTGCTGCCAGCGACCGCCGAGGTCGGCCCGGTGATCATGGCGATGTGGGTTGTGCCCGGTCTCGAGAAGGTGGGGCCCTGGCGTCGTTACCGTCAGACGGTCGCGGAGGCCAACCGGCTGCTGCGCATCGAGATCGCCGAGCGCCGGCACGCTCCCGACCTGGATGAGCGCCAGGACGTCCTCTCTCAGCTGGTGCGCGCGGGCGAGATCGACGACGACGAGCTGCGCGATCAGATCATCACGCTGCTGATGGCCGGTCACGAGACGACCACAACCGGACTGGCCTGGGCGTTCGAGCGGCTGCTGCGCAACCCCGACGTGCTCGCTCGGGCGCGCGAGGGCGACGACGCCTATCTCGAGGCGGTCGTCCAAGAGACGCTGCGAATCCGGCCGGTGATCCCGGCGGTGCTGCGCAGCCTGTGCGCGCCGGTCGAGCTCGGTGGCTACCGGCTGCCGGCGGGTGTGACCGTGATGCCGATGATCACGCTCATGCACGCCGACCCCAAGCTGTTTCCCGAACCCGAACGCTTCAAGCCCGAGCGCTTCCTGGACGGCGGCGAGGGCTCGACCTACACGTGGATCCCCTTCGGCGGCGGGCGCAGGCGCTGTCTGGGCGCCGCGTTCGCCAGCTTCGAGATGCGTGTGACGTTGCGCACGATCCTGCAGCGCACGACCCTGCGCGCCGACCGCCCGCGCCCCGAGAAGGTGCGCAATCATCACATCACGCTGGTGCCCGCACGGGGCGCCCGCGTGATCAGGGAGGCGTGACATGGACCGCCACAACGGCACTGCTGCCCGCCCCCGAAGCGGCAACGACGTGGACGGCGTCGTCCCGGGCGGGCGCCAGCACCGCGCCGTCGTCGCGCCGGAGGACATCACCCCCAGCCGGCCCGGCGGCGGCGCGCGTGAGCACCATCGCGCCGTCATCGTCGGCTCGGGCTTTGCCGGGCTGGGCGCGGCGATCAAGCTCAAGCGGTCTGGAATCGAGGACTTCGTGGTGCTCGAGCGCGACAGCGAGGTAGGCGGGACCTGGTGGGCGAACACCTATCCCGGCTGCCAGTGCGATATCCCCTCGCACCTGTATTCGTTCTCGTTCGCGCCCAACCCGCGCTGGACGCGGACCTACTCGCTGCAGCCCGAGATCCTGCAGTACCTGCGCGACGTGTGCCGCGAGCACGGCATCTATCCGCACGTTCGCTTCGGGCGGGAGGTCGCGTCCGCAAGTTGGGACGAGGACGCGCGCGTTTGGCGTATCCAGACGATCACGCCGGCACACATACACGAGCCGGCCGAGCTCGGCGAGCCGGCTGTCGAGTCCGCCGAGCAGACTGCAAAATCCAGCCAGCTGACGGCCGAATCCAGCGAGCTGACGGCCGAATCCAGCGAGCTGACGGCCGACCTGCTGATCGTCGGGCCGGGCCCGCTCAGCGATCCGAAGCTGCCGCAGATCGAGGGCATCGAGACCTTCGAAGGCAAGATCTTTCACTCCGCGCGCTGGGATCACGAGCATTCACTGCTTGGCAAGCGCGTGGCGGTGGTCGGCACCGGCGCGTCGTCGATCCAGTTCGTGCCTCAGATCCAGCCCGAAGTCGCCAAGCTGAACGTCTTCCAGCGCACGCCGCCATGGATCGTCCCCCACCGCGACCGACCGACGACGCGACTGGAGCGGGCCCTGTATCGGCTCTTCCCACCGGCACAGCGAATCGTGCGCGGACTCACCTATTTCTCGCGCGAGTTGTTCGTGTTCACGTTGATGCACCCGCGCGCCGGCTCGTTGTTTGAGCGCATGGCGCGCAAGCACCTGCGCGACCAGGTGCCCGAGCCGCAGCTGCGCGCCAAGCTGACGCCGCGCTATCGCATCGGCTGCAAGCGACTGCTGATCTCGAACGACTACTACCCGGCGCTCCAGCGCCCGAATGTGGAGCTCGTGACCGACGCGATCACTGCGATCACCCCGAGCACGATCATCACGGCCGAGGGCAGCGAGCACGAGGTCGACACGATCGTCCTCGGGACCGGCTTTCACGTCACCGACATGCCGGTCGCCGATTGGGTGCGCGGGCGCGACGGACGCACCCTTGCCGAGGTCTGGCAGGGCAGCCCCCAGGCATTCCTCGGCACGACGGTCGCCGGCTTCCCGAACCTGTTCATGCTCGTGGGACCTAACACCGGTCTTGGACACAACTCGATCGTGTTCATGATCGAGTCGCAGCTCAACTACATGATGGACTGCATCGGCCAGCTCGATCGAAGCGGCGCGTACACGTTCGATGTGCGACCGGACGTCCAGCGGCGGTTCAATGAGGATCTGCAGCGCGAGCTGCAGGGAACCGTCTGGACCTCGGGCGGCTGCGTCAGCTGGTACCTGGACGAGCACGGGCGCAACTCGACGATCTGGCCGGGCTTCACGTGGCCGTTTCGCCGGCGCACGCGCCACTTCCAAACCACCGACTACGAGCTGGACACCGCGCCCGCTCGTGAAGGCGTAGAGTTGGTGACCGCATGAGTCCTGCGAGCGACACGAGGTTCGACGTTCGCGGGCGCACCGTGTTCATCACCGGCGCGGCGCGCGGTATCGGCGCCGGGACCGCCGAGCGGTTGCACGCCCGCGGCGCCAATGTGGCGCTGGTCGGGCTCGAGCCCGAGCGCCTGAACGAGCTCGCCGATCGTCTCGGCGAGCGCGCGGCCGCGTTCGAGGCGGACGTCACCGATCTCGACGCACTGCGCGATGCGGTTGCCGCGACGGTGGAGCGGTTCGGGGGAATCGACGTGGCGATCGCCAACGCCGGGCTGGCGTTCACGGGGACGCTCGCGAACGCCCCGGTCGAGCAGGTCGAGCGCACCTTCGCGGTCAACCTGCTCGGCGTCTGGCGCACCGACCGCGCGGTGATCGAGCAGATCACGGCACGGCGCGGCTATCTGCTCAACGTCGCCTCGTTGGCGGCGGCGGCGCACGCGCCGCTGATGGGTCCGTATACCGCCACCAAGGCCGGGGTCGAGGCACTCAGCGACGCCCTGCGCATGGAGACCCACCCGTCGGGCGCGCGCGTGGGCTGCGCCTACTTCGGCTTCATCGACACCGACCTCGTGCGCGCCGCCTACGCCCAGGCCTCGACCGAAGCAGTCAACCGCCAGACGCCGGCGTTCCTGCGCAACCCGGCGCCGCTGTCGAGCGCGGTCAACGCGATCGAGCGGGGCATCGAACGGCGCTCCGCGCGTGTATGGGCGCCACGCTGGGTCGGCACGGCCCTTGCGCTGCGAGGCCTGATCCAGTCTTTGACCGAACTGCGCATCAAGCGCGACCCGGCGGCTCTCGACGAGGCGATGCGGCTGGCCGATCAGCCCTCGGCGGCTGAGCATGATCCCCTGCTCGGGGTCGCGGCCGACGTGCTCGAGCCAGCGGCGCCCCACGCTCAGGCTGTCAAGACCTGAACGGCTCGCGGGCTACTCCGCCTGAGAGAACTCCCATATCGCGATAGACAGCATCACGAGGCCGAGCAGCGCGATAACGCCGGCCTCGAGCAGTGTCGGCACCTTCCAGCCCCACCAGGTGACGCCAGGGTCGAGCGCGTGGCGCGCCTCCGGCGAGATGTTCAGGTGGTTGAAGATCGCGCTGCGCATCGGTGAGACGGCGTAGGTCAGCGGATCCAGGCGGTTGAGAACCGCCAGCCAGGTGGGCAGGCTCGCGACCGAGTAGAGCGCGCCGGAGAGGAAGAACATCGGCATGATCGCCATCTGCATCAGCGCCATGAACGACTGCATCTGATTAACCCTGGCGGCGAACATGACGCCGAAGGCGGTGATCGCGAAGGCCAGCAGCAGCGTCAGGGCGAACAGCTCGAGGATCAACGGCAGTTCGTAGGGGATGTGCACGAGCGGCGAGATCGCGATTACGATTAGGCCCTGGAAGGTGGCGACGGTGGCGCCGCCAAAGCACTTGCCGAGCACGATCGAACTGCGCCGCACCGGGGCGACCATCATCTCGCGAAGGAAGCCGAACTCGCGGTCCCAGACGATCGACGCGGCCGAGAACATCGCGGTGAACATCACCGCCATGCACAGCACGCCCGGGTAGATGAACGTCTTGAAGTTCACACCGTGGGTGCCCGCCGAGGCGATCGAGGACAGACCGGTCCCGAGCACGAACAGGAACAGGAACGGCTGGATCAGTGAGGTCAGGATCCGCAAGCGATCGCGGCTGAAGCGGATCAGCTCGCGCTTCCAGACGACACGGATCGCGCGCAGCTCGCCGCCCAGGCTGCGCGCGGGGACGTGGACTCTGGCGACGTGGCTCGGGGCCCGCGGCGGCGCGCCGCCGGGCGGTGCCGTGACGCTCGCAGCGTTGGTGGCGGTCTCGGTGGCCATCAGCGCCTCACGATAGACCGCACGCGCGCGATCGCGGCCGTCATCGGCTCATCATGCGCGCCATGTTGCGCCGCATGTCGGTCAGCCCGGATGACTCCTCCGCGTCGCGGATGGTCGTGCCGGTGTAGGACATGAACACGTCGTCGAGCGATGGCCGCGAGACGTTGACCGAGCGAATCTGCTGACCGAGCTCGGCAAACAGGCGCGGCACGAACTCCTCCCCTTTGGGTACGCCAAAGGTGACGGCTCCTTCCGCCAGGACCGCATCGATGTCGAAGCGCTCGCGCAGGGCGGCGATCGCGGCCTCGTCGTCGCCGGTCTGGATCTGGACGCGGTCCTTGCCGACGCTCGCCTTCAGCGCTTCCGGGGTGTCGAGCGCGACGATCGTGCCGCGGTCCATGATCGCGATGCGATCGCAGTACTCGGCCTCGTCCATGTAGTGGGTGGTGAGGAAGATCGTGATGTCCTCGTCGCGCTTGAGCTCGGAGATGTACGTCCAGATCGAGCTGCGGGTCTGCGGATCGAGGCCGACGGTCGGCTCATCGAGGAACAGCACGCGCGGGGAGTGCAGCAGCCCGCGCGCGATCTCCAGGCGGCGCTTCATGCCTCCGGAGAAGGTGCCGACGAGGCTCGCGCGCCGCTCCCACAGACCGACCATCTCCATCACCTGCTGCAGACGCTCGCTGACCGCGCCGCGCGCCATTCCATAGAGCTCGGCGTGCAGGCGCAGGTTCTGCTCGGCAGTCAGATAGCCATCGAGGGTGGTGTCCTGAAACACCAAACCGATGTTGCGTCTGACCTGGTCGCGTTCGCGCACGACATCGTGTCCGGCCACGAACGCGACCCCCGCGCTCAGGCGCACGAGCGTGCAGAGGATGTTGATGGTGGTCGACTTGCCTGCGCCGTTGGGACCGAGAAAGCCGAACGTCTCGCCGGTGGCGACAGCGAAATCGATGCCGCGCACGGCTTCGATCTCGCCGTAGCGCTTGACGAGGCCCTCGACCGAAATGGCTTCGGTCGTGGGCGTGGCTTCAAGCATCGCCGCCAACGATAGCGTCGCCGTCCTCGCTGTCCGTGTCGCCGTTCTCGCCCGGAGCGCGCTCGCCGGGCTCTTCATCGGCGAGGATGCGATAGAGGTCGCGGCGCGTGACCGTCAGGACGTCACGGGCCCTCGCAAGCTGATCGTCGCTGCCGCTGCGCATCAGTTGTGCGAACGCGAAAGCGATCTCCTTCATGCACTTGGCGGCAAACGCCTGATCGCTGAAGTCGCCCTCGGCCTGCTCCCAGGGAGCGCGTGCGTCGGGATCGCGCTTGTCCAGATTCGCACGGCCGGCGTCGGTGAGCTTGAACAGCCTGCGCCCCTCGATCTCCTCGGAACGGATCAGACCCTCGTCCTCGAGCTGCTGCAGGGCGGGATACACCGAGCCGGGGCTCGGGCGCCACACGTCCCCGCTGCGCTCCTGCACCTCCTGCATGATCTGATAGCCGTTGCGCGGCTCCTCGGCCAGCAGCAGCAGCGCCGCGGTGCGAATGTCGCCGCGGCGCGCCTTGCGACCGCGACCGCGACCGCGCCAGCCACCCGGCCCGAAGCCGCCGGGTCCGAAGCCGCCGGGTCCGAAGCCGGCGAGCTCGCGCTCGAAGCCGCCGCGCCCTCCGGGCCGGCCGCGATGGCGATGACCGCCATGGCGGCCGCGTGAACCGCGGTGGCCCTCGCCGTACTCGCCCGAACCGCCGTGGCCTCCGTGGCCGCCGGTCATTTCGCGCCACAGCTCGCGCAGGTTGACGCCTTGACGGCGCCCGCAACGTCCAGTGTCCGTGATGTCAATTGCTTGAGCAAACATATTGAAGTCCTATCGTGAGCTATCTAGTAGTGTCACGATATATCGTATCACGTTTCCGCGTGCAAGCGCGCGACGTACGTGACTGGCGCTCGGAGATGTCTGACGCCGTTGGAGATGTCTTGCGCCGTTGGGAGATGTCTGACGCCGTCGGGAGACGTGTTACGCCGTTCGGAGACGTGTTACGCCGCTCGGAGATCGTCTTAATTCCAACGTTGCGCGCGCTATGGCATATACGGCCGGCCCGTGCCATCACGAGGCGATGGCGACAAGGGGTGCACTTTGTGCGAAAGCCGTATCAGTTTGGCTTTTCCGTGCTCTATAGTATTTATTCGTATATGCATAAGCGCACGCTGGCTCAAAAAATGAACATACCCTCGAGACCGTGAAGACCAACCGCAGGCCGGCCGCATTCGTGACGAGCGCCGGCCGCAAAATGACCCACAGGCTGCGACCCCCAAATGCGGCGAACCCACCTTGTGGCGAACCCACCTCGGGGCGAACCCACCTATGCGGACCCACCTATGAGGAGCGCGGCTGATCGAGGTCGTAGAGCGTCTGGCCGGCGACGTTGACTGCCTTGAAGTGTGCTTCGAGCCACTCCGTGATCTCGCTGGAGCTGTAACCGCCGGGGCCGCCGCGCCCGCCGCCGTGCGAATCCGCGCCGCGGCCGGACGTACCCGTACCAGTACTACCGCTACGCGCGCCGCCGGATGGACCTGGACCGCCGCTGCCCGCACGGCCGCTGCCCGCACCGCCGCTGCCCGGAGCGCCGCTCGCCGGACCGCCGCTGCCCGCACCGCCGCTCGCCGGACCGCCGCTGCCCGCACCGCCGCTCGCCGGACCGCCGCTGCCCGGACGGCCTCCACCCGACGCGATGTAGTAATGGATTTCGCGACGCGAGACATAGCGCTTGAACTGCGCGAGGGTGAGGTGGCCGCCCTCGCCGTTGAAGCCGCCGATCGCCATCACCGGCTCGCCGCCGGTGGCGAGCTCGAGGGTGGCGGCGCTCTGCGAGCCGTCGGTGGCGGCCACCCAGCGAAAGCGGCTGGCTCCTGCCGCGAGCGTTTTCACGAGCGCCTTACTGACGTTGGTCTGGCCTGCGCCCGGCGAGCCGCCCGTAGCCGGACCGCCGCCAGTGAGCGAACCGCTTGCGCCGGGGCCGAACAGGCCCGAGACTCCGGCGACGCCGGGCGCACCGCGAGTTGGCGGGCCGGCGCCCCGGGCGAAGTCCACGCCACCCGGGAAACCGGCCCCTGCGACTGCCGGACCCGCGGACGGGATCGAGCCGGTGTGCGCGGTTGTGATGGTTTGGGCCGAGTAAGCGACCGGACCGCCGAGGCAGGCGATCAGCGCGAGCGCACCGCTGACGATCACGGCGGGACGGGTGTAGGCCCGCAGGAGCGGCGACGCGAGCAGGCTGACGATGGCGATCAAGGCGCTCGCCACGATCAGACCGCGCAGCCACGGCTGCCACTCGGGCGTGCGGTCGAGCAGCGCCCACGACCACGCGGCGGTCATGAGCACGGCCAGCGCCGTCACGGTGCGCGCGAGCAGCGTGTGGCGCACCGGCCACAGCAGGGACGCCGTAATCGCGATCAGCGCTGCGATCGCGGGCGCGAGCGCGACCGTGTAGTAGGTATGGATGACGCCCGTGGCGAGGCTGAAGACGAGGCCGCTCACGATCAGCCAGCCGCCCCACAGCAGCAGCGCGGCGCGAGCGCGGTCGGTGCGCGGCGTGCGCCGGCGCATCCACAGGCCCACCCCGAGCGCGAGCAGCGCTGCCGGCAGCAGCCACGACGCCTGTCCGCCCATGGCGGTGTCGAACAGGCGCAGCAGACCGGTGGGGCCGCTGAACATCTGCCCGCCGCCGGGGCCACCCTGGCCTGCGCCGCCACCCGAGACGGCACTACCGCCCAAGACAGCACTACCGCCTCGGGCCGCGCGGCCAGCGAGGACCGCTCCGCCACTCGAGACTCCGCCGCCGCCTGGGGCGCCGCCCGCGAAGATCCGTTCGAGGCCGTTGTAGCCGGTGATCAGGTTGAGGATGTTGTTGTCGGGCGAGCCGTCGATGAACGGACGCGAACCGGCGGGCCACAGCGCGACGATCGCGACCCACCAGCCACCGCTCACGACGATCGCGAGCCCGCCGGCGAGCAGCTGCCACAGCCGGCGCCGCAGCCCCGTCGGAGCGGCTAGCAGGTACACGACCCCGAACGCCGGCAGTACCAGGAAGGCCTGCATCATCTTGGTCAGGAAGGCGAGGCCGATCAGGCTTCCGGCCGCGATCACCCAGCCGCTGCCCGCGCGCTCGAGGGCACGGGTCAGGCAGTAGGCGCTTGCGACCAGCAGGCATACCAGCAGCGCATCGGGGTTGTTGAAGCGGAACATCAGTGCCGCCACCGGCGTGATCGCCAGCAGCGCGCCCGCGAGCAGCCCGGCTCCGGCGCCGAACCAACGCTTGATCGCCGCATAGAGCAGCGCGACCGCCAGCACGCCCTCGAGCGCCTGCGGCACGAGCATGCTCCAGCTGCTGAACCCGAAGACGCGCCCGGACAGCGCCATCACCCACAGCGACGCTGGGGGCTTGTCGACGGTGATGAAGTTGGACGAGTCGAGCGAGCCGAACAGAAAGGCCTTCCAGCTTTTCGTTCCGGCCTGGACGGCGGCGGCGTAGAAGCTGTTGGCGTAGCCGGAGGCGCTGAGGTCCCAGAGGTAGGCAACCGCGGTGCAGACGAGCAGCGCGATCAGGGCCGGGCGGACCCAGGCGGCCTCGGTCTGGACCGCGGTGTCGGACGGTCCGTGGGGGGGCGGGGCCGGGCGCGCGCGCAGTTGCGCCAGTCGCGGGAAGGGTGCCGGCGTCGCGTTCATGGGCCACACCTTGCCGGCCGACTGTGTGAGTGAGCTAGCGCGAAGCTGGGAGGATCCTGGGAGGCGGCAGTCAGGTGGTCGCGGACTCGCGCGAGAGGCGCGCCAGCGATTCGCTTGCTGCCTCGTCGCGCGCTCGCGGCTCGGTCAGTGCCGGAAGTGGCGGATGCCGGTGGCGACCATCGCCACGCCCGCGGCGTCGGCCGCCTCGACCGAAAGCTCATCACGCACGGAGCCACCCGGTTGGATGATCGCGCGCACGCCCGCGTCGATCCCCAGTTGCGGCGCGTCCGGGAACGGAAAGAACGCATCCGACGCGAGCGCCGAGCCGGGCAGCAGATCCGGCTGGAACGCGCGCGCCTTCTCAACCGCGATGCGCACCGCGTTGACGCGGCTCATCTGGCCGGCGCCGATGCCGATCGTGGCGAGCGCTCCCGACTGCTCGTCCGCGGCGGCGATGACGATCGCGTTGGAGCGGACGTGCCGGCAGACCGCCCAGGCGAACAGCAGCGCGCCCCACTCGGTCTCGCTGGGCTCGCGTGCGCCCATTACGCGCATCTGCTCGCGCGTCTCGTCCACGCGATCGCGCGTCTGCACGAGCTGTCCGCCGATCACGGGCTTGGATTCGACCTCGCGGCTGGGAGCGGGCCAGTCGCCGAGCTCGAGCAGGCGGACGTTCTTCTTGACCGTGAGCGCCTCCAGCGCGGCCGGGTCGTATTCGGGCGCGAGCAGTACCTCGATGAACTGCTCGTTCAGCTTCTCCGCGAAGGCGCCGTCGATCGGGCGGTTGACAGCGATCACGCCGCCATACGCACTTTCGGGGTCACACGCGAAGGCACGTTCATAGGCCAACTGGGCGGTATCGGCGACCGCACAGCCGCACGGGTTGTTGTGCTTGACGATCGCGCACGCGGGCTGACGAAACTCCTCTACCAGCTCGCGTGCCGAGCTGAGGTCGAGCAGGTTGTTGAACGACAGCTCCTTGCCGTGCAGTTGCCGCACGCCGGAGAGCAGATGCGTCGGCGAACCGGCCCGAGCATAGAAGGCTGCCTGTTGATGCGGGTTCTCGCCGTAGCGCAGGTCGGTGACCTTCTCGTAGGCGTCGCGCCGGCTCGGCGGAAGACCCTCGGAGGTGCGCTGCGACAGCCAGGTCGAGATGGCGGCGTCGTAGCGCGCGGTCAGCGCGAACGCCTTCGCGGCGAGGCTCGCGCGCGTGGCGAGCGACAGCCGTCCGGCGGAGTCACGCAGCTCGGCCAGCACGGCGTCATAGTCGCCGGGATCGACGAGCACGGCGGCGAAGTCGCTGTTCTTGGCGGCCGCGCGGATCATTGTGGGGCCGCCGATGTCGATGTTCTCGATCACCTCGTGCGACTCGGCGTCGGGCTTGGCGACGGTCTGCTCGAACGGGTACAGGTTCACGCAGACGAGATCGACAGGCTCGATCTGCTGGCTGGCGGCAGCGTCCAGGTGCCCGCCGTTGTCGCGCAGCGCGAGCAGGCCCGCGTACAACCGCGGATGCAGCGTCTTGACGCGGCCGTCCAGCATTTCCGGAAAGCCGGTGAAGTCCTCAATCGCCCTGACCTGCACGCCGGCGTCGCTCAGCGCGCGAGCGGTGCCGCCCGTGGAGACGATCTCGACACCGAGCTCGGCCAAGCCGCGCGCCAGCTCGACGATGCCCGTCTTGTCCGAGACCGACAGCAGCGCGCGGCGCACCCGCACGTCGCCGGGGGCGGCGCGCTCAAGCGGCAATCAGAGGCCTCTGCGCGGCAATCCGTCTGACTGCCTGCGGCAGCAGAGCGTGCTCCAGCGGCCGCAGGGCTTTCAACACCTCGGCGGGATTACTCGCGTGCGTCAGTCTGAGCGACTCCTGCAGGATGACTGGACCCGTGTCCACGCCTTCGTTGACGTAGTGGACGGTTACGCCGAACACCTCGGCATGGTCGGCGAGGGCTTGCTCGATCGCGTGCAGTCCGGGATAGCTCGGGAGCAGCGAGGGATGGACGTTGATCACCGATTCGGGAAAACGGTCGAGAAACCGGCCGCTCAGAAGCTCCATGAACCCGGCGAGCACGACGAGACGCGCGCCCCGCCCCTGCAGCCACTCGGCCATCGCCTCGTCGCGGGACTTGCGATCCGGGTAGTCGGAGCGGCGGAAGACCGCGGTTTGAATGCCCTTGGCGACGGCACGTTGCACAGCCGGAGCGTCCGCTGTGTTGGAGGCGACTGCCACGATCATCGCCTCGCGACCGTGCACCGTGTCGAGCAGCGCCTGCAGGTTCGTGCCCTCGCCCGATACGAGTACCGCGATAGGAAGCTTGCTGGAGCTTGGCGAGCTCACCGACATGGGTGAGTGACGATAGCCGACAGTTCAGAGGGAACTTCCCCCAAATGTGACCGGCGAGTGACCTACGTCACAGAAGACCACCACCGCGGCGCGCTTCAATCGCAGCACGGCGGAGCGGATGCGTCCTATCAACTGGCTACAGGACACGAGAAATGATCACAGCGATCCTCATCACCGCAATCATCGTCGGCGCGCTGGCTATCGCCTTGCACTCGAACAGGCATGACGAGCTGAGCGTTCGCCGGCCCTACAACAACCGTTACAACGCGGCCTCTGGCGCGCGCGACGACTCGTTCAGCTAGCTACGCCGGCGAGCTACACCCGGCTCTACGCGGGCGCGGCCACACTCGGCCTCGAGCATGTCGAGCAGCGCAAAGCTACGGACCGGGCACGCTTTGGCGCGCTGGCGACGGTCGCCCGTCCGTCCGCCTCACGCGTTGACCAGCGGCAGCGGCGCCGAGCGCGCCGGGTCCTGGTCCGGCTCGTTCTCGAGCGCGTACTTGCCGTTGGCCTCGCGGGTGCCGTCGAGGGGGTAGCGCCCGCTGAAGCACGCGTCGCAGTGCGTCGCGGGCCCGGCGCGGACGGCCTCGTAGACACCCTCGAGCGAGAGATAGTGCAGCGAGTCGCAGCCCAGCTCGGCGGCAATCTCCGGGACGGTGCGTTCGTGCGCGATCATCTCCTCACGCGTGGACATGTCGATCCCGTAGTGGCAGGGATGGACGATCGGAGGCGAGGAGATGCGCATGTGGATCTCGCGGGCGCCGGCATCGCGCAGCATCTGCACGATCTGACGCGTCGTGTTGCCGCGCACGATCGAGTCGTTGACGACGACCAGCCGCTTGCCGGCGATGACCTCTGGGAGCGGATTGAACTTGAGGTGCAGACCGTGCTTGCGCAGCTCCTGGCCCGGCTGGATGAAGGTGCGCGCGACGTAGCGGTTCTTGACGAAGCCGTCGTCCTGGGGCAGGCCCGCGGCACGCGCGAGACCGCGCGCGGCGGCGTTGCCCGAGTCCGGGACCGCGATCACCAGGTCGGCATCGACGGGCGCCTCGCGCCAGAGGATCTCGCCCATGCGCCCGCGTGCGACCTGCAGGACGTGCCCGTTCATGCGCGAGTCGGGACGAGCGAAGTAGATGTACTCGAACACACAGAACGCCTCGCGCGCGCGCGTGGGCACGCGGCGACTGCGCAGACCGTGCTCGGAGAGCGTGACGATCTCACCGGGCGCGACGTCGCGCTCGAAGCGCGCGCCGATGATGTCGAAGGCACAGGACTCGCTGGCGACGCACCAGTGCGCTCCTGCCCCAGCTTCAGCCGGGTCGCCGGTGGAAAAGTCGCGGGTGAGAGGGTCCGGGGTGAGCCCGTGATCAGCGCTTCGGTCGGAAACGCCGGCAGGCGGAAGCGTGCCGAGCGCGAGCGGGCGCAGCCCTTGCGGGTCGCGGAACGCGATCACGCTGTCACGGGTCAGGACGACGATCGAGAAGGCGCCCTTCAGCCGAGGCAGCACGTCGGCGATCGCGTCCTCGATCGAGTCGGCTGGGTGCGTGGCGATCAGCGCGGCGATGATCTCGGAGTCGGAGGTGGAGCTGAAGGTCACGCCGCGGGCGGTCAGCTCGGCGTGGAGCTCGACGGCGTTGATCAGGTTGCCGTTGTGGGCCAGCGCGAGCTCGCGGTTGGAGCCCTGCGTGCCCTCGGAGCGTTGCACCGGCTGCGAGTTCTCCCACGCGTTGGAGCCGGTGGTCGAGTAGCGCACGTGGCCGATCGCAAGCTCGCCGGCGAGCGTGCGCAGGTCGTTCTCGCTGAACACCTGGCTGACGAGCCCGAGCTCGCGGCGCGTGACGATGTTCCCGCCGCGATCGGCCGCCGCGATGCCGGCCGACTCCTGGCCGCGGTGCTGGAGAGCATAGAGCGCGAAGAAGGACAGCCGCGAGACCTCGTGGCCTGGCGCGTACAGGCCGAAGACTCCACACTCGTCGCGCACGTGATCGTCGGCCTCGACTTGCACGTGATCCCCAGGCGAGCATGCAGCAGCCCTGTCCAAGAACGATGATCGCCTGATCGGCGACCGTGAGCGGCGCATGATTTACAAGCTAGCAGTCTCGTTGGCGGCGCCAGCGGCCGCCGTGAACGCGGTGCGGGCGCGCGCCAAAGGGTGGAGCGCGTTGACGAGAGCCCGATTGCGCGCCGCGCGGGAGTCCGCAGCTCGAGGACTAGAACAGCTCTTGCAGCGAGCGGTGGGCATCGGAAAGCTCGACAAGAGTCGTCCTGAGGCTCTCGCCGGCGATGCCGATGGTCAGCGCATCGCCCCCGACGACGCCGATCGAAATCAACGCAGCGCGCGCGCGCGCGCGCGTGGCCAGCTCGTCGAGCGCGTCGGCCGCGGCGCTGACGACGAACCCACCGGGGCCCTCACCGAACAGGGCTTCCAGCGGAGCGCTCTCCCCGAGGAAATCCTGCAACACGACGTCGGCGCCGATGCCCCCGGCCAGACAGCACTCGGCGAGCGCGACCGCCAGGCCGCCCTCGGCGATATCGTGGGCGCTCGAGACCAGGCCATCGCGAACGGCCTCGCGGACGAGTGCATGGGCGCGGCGCACTGCCTCCAGCTCGGTCGCGCGCAGCCCGTCGGGCAGCGGCTCGCCGTGCAGCTTGGCCAGCTCGCTGGCGGGGAGCGCTGGAGCGAACGGCCCGGCGAGCACGATCCGATCGCCCCCGCGCGCGAAGCCCAGGCGTCCGGCACGGCGCGCGTCGGGAAGACGGCCGACCATGCCGATCACCGGGGTCGGGTAGATCGGGCCGGCGGGGGTCTCGTTGTACAGCGAGACGTTGCCGCCGACGATCGGAGCCTCCAGCGCGCGGCAGGCCTCGCCGAGGCCACGCACGGACTCGGTCAGCTGCCAGGCGACGTGGGGCCTCTCGGGGTTGCCGAAGTTGAGGTTGTTGGTGGTGCCGAGCGGCTCGGCGCCGACGCAGGCGAGATTCGCGGCGCACTCGAGCGCGGCCTCGATCGTGCCGCGGTAGGGGTCGGCGGCGACGCGTCGGCCGTTGCCGTCGATGCTCACCGCCAAGGCGCCGCCGTCTGCCAGCCGCAGCACGGCGGCGTCGGCCTGCTCGGGGCGGCGTACGGTGCGCGACTGCACGATCGCGTCGTAGCGCTCGAACAGCGGCCGGCGCGAAGCGATGTTCGGGCTGCGTATCAGCGCGAGCAGCGTCTCACGCGGCGACGCGCCCGGGTCGAGCGCGCGCGCTGGTGTCGGGTAGATCGGACGCACCGGCTTGGCGGGCGCGAGATCGTAGAGCGGACAGTCGTCGACGAGCGCGCTGACGGCCATGTCGCCGAGCAGCCGCTCGCCCTCTAAGACGCGGACACGCGAGCTGTCGGTGACCGTCCCGATCACGGCGCTCGCGACCTCCCACTTAGTGCAGACGGCGTGAACCGCCTGCACTTGCGCTGGTTCGGCGACGCACAGCATGCGCTCCTGGGACTCGCTGATCATGACCTCGAACGGGGCCATGCCGGGCTCGCGCAGCGGCACGGACGCGACGTCGATGTCGATGCCGACGGCGCCCTTCGACGCCATCTCGGCGGCCGCGGAGGTCAGCCCGGCGGCGCCGAGGTCCTGCAGCGAGACGAGCAGGCCGTGGTCGAGCAGCTCGAGCGAGCACTCGAGCAGCTTCTTCTCCTCGAACGGATCGCCGACCTGAACGGTCGGACGCTTGTCGTGGTCGCCGCCTGCGCGATCCTCGCCCGCGCCCTCGCCGCCGAGCTCGGCCGAGGCGAGCACCGAAGCGCCGCCGATGCCATCTCGCCCGGTCGAGGCGCCGAACAGGATCACGGCGTTCCCGGGCCCGGCGGCGGCGCTGCGCACGAGTCGCTCGCGCGAGGCCAACCCGAGCGCCATCGCGTTGACGAGCGGATTGTGCTCGTATGGAGCCTCGAAGTAGACCTCGCCGCCGACCGTGGGAACGCCGATCGAGTTGCCGTAGTGGCCGATCCCGCTGACGGCGCCGTCGAGCAGGTAGCGCGCCCGGTCGCCGGTCCTGGTCGCCTCGCCGCTCGAATCCGAGCGGGCTCGATCGCCGGCATACACGTCTGGGTGTCCGGGCTCGCCGAAGCGCAGCGAGTCGAGCACAGCGATCGGGCGGGCCCCGATTGCGAAGATGTCGCGCAGAATCCCCCCGACTCCGGTGGCGGCGCCCTGGAACGGCTCGACCGCCGAGGGGTGATTGTGCGACTCGACCTTGAACGCGCAGACGAGCCCGGAGCCGACGTTGACCGCGCCGGCGTTCTCGCCCGGTCCCATCACCACGTGCGGCCCGTCGGTGGGCAGTGTGCGCAGCAGCTTCTTGGAGTGCTTGTAGGCGCAGTGCTCGCTCCACAGCAGCGAGTACATCGCCAGCTCGAGCTGATTGGGCGGACCGTCCTGGTGTGCGCAGATCAGGTCGTACTCGGCACGAGTCAATCCCAGCGTCAGCGCGTCCTCCACGCTCGGCACGGTCCCATGACCACGGTCGGGGGCAACGTCAGCGACTATCCGGGTCACGCGCCGGACGGCCCCGGGGTGCTCACCGCCTGCGGCGGTCGGCTCGCCTGGACGGCCGCCCTCGGCAGCGGTGCTCTCGGGCGCCACGCTTTCAGGCACTGACGAGGCCCTCCTCGACCGCGAGGCGCATCGACTCGAAGATGCACAGGCCATCGCTGGAGCCGCCGGTGAGCTCGTCGACGGCGTGCTCGGGATGGGGCATCATGCCGAAGACGTTGCCGGCGGCGTTGCGCACGCCCGCGATGTCACGCAGCGAGCCGTTGAAGTTCTCGCCTGGGGCATAGCGCAGCACGATCTGTTCAGCGTCTTCCAACTCGCGCAGAGTGGGCTCGTCTGCGTAGTAACGCCCCCACGAGTGCTTGGCCGGGATGCTCAGGCGCGCTCCCCGCGCACATGCGCTGGTGAACGAAGTGCTCGGAGCGATGACCGCGAGCTCGACCTGCCTGAAGGTAAAGCGCAGGTCGGCGTTCGGCAGCAGCGCGCCCGGCAGCAGGCCGGCCTCGCACAAGACCTGAAATCCGTTGCAGATACCCAGGACGAGACCGCCGTCGCGAGCGAACGCGATCACCGATGCCATCGCCGGCGCGAACCGCGCGATGGCTCCGGCGCGCAGGTAGTCCCCGTAGGAGAAGCCGCCGGGCACGACGATCGCCTCGGCGCCGCGCAGGTCGCGGTCCGCGTGCCAGATCAGCTCGGCGTCGGCGACGCGCCGGGCGGCCTGGAGCGCATCGACATCGTCACAGCTGCCGGGAAAGCGAAGAACGCCGAACTTCACGTCAGGCGGATGCCTCGTCGAGCAGCTCGACCTCGTAGTCCTCGACGAGCGGGTTGGAGAGCAGCAGCTCGCACATTCGCTCGAGCTGAGCCGGCTGCTCGACATCGAGCTCGACCAGCCGGCCGATGTGCACGTTCGCCACGCCGCCGAAGCCGAGCGTCGGCAGGGCCCGTTCGACGGTCGCGCCCTGCGGGTCGAGAATGCCGGCCTTCGGGCGGATCAGGACGCGCGCTCTCACGACCGCCGGTCCGGCGCGCGCGCCCGGCGGCAGCGCTTCACGCGCGCCTGGCGCGCGGGCTTCATTCCTACCGGGCAGTCGTGTTTCACGTCTGTGCTCCGGTTCGCTCCAGCCACGCCGCAAACGGCTCGCCCACGATGCGCTCGTACGCCTCGACGTAGCGCGCCTGTGTGCCGGCGACGACGTCGCTCGGGATCTCCGGGGCGGGCGGGAGCTTGTCCCAGCCGCTGGCACTCGCCCAGTCGCGCACGTACTGCTTGTCGAAGCTGGGCTGCGAGCGACCGACCTCGTAGGAGTCGGCCGGCCAGTAGCGCGAGGAGTCGGGCGTGAGCACCTCGTCGCCGATGACGAGCTCGCCGGAGGCGTCCAGGCCCAGCTCGAACTTGGTGTCGGCGAGGATCACGCCGCGCTCGCGCGCGTGCGCCGCGGCGAACGAGTACAGGGAAATCGAGACCTCGCGCACGCGGTCCATCAGTGTGCGATCACCGACCAGCTCGCAGGCGCGCTCGAAGTCGATCGCCTCGTCGTGGCCGACGTCGGCCTTAGTTGACGGCGTGAAGATCGGTTCGGGCAGCTGCTCGGACTCGCGCAGCCCGGCGGGCAGCTCGATCCCCGAGACGGCGCCGGTGGCCTGGTAGTCCTTCCAACCCGATCCGGTGATGTAGCCGCGCACGACGCACTCGACCGGCAGCATCCGCAGCTTGCGCACGACCAGACCGCGCCCGCGCGCCTCGTCGGGCACGCCGTCGGTGGCCGAGACCAGATGGTTGGCGACGATCTGCTCGGTCTGCTCGAACCAGAAGACCGACAGGCCTGTGAGCACGCGACCCTTGTCCGGGATCGGGGTCGGGTGGACGGCGTCGTATGTGGAGATGCGGTCGCTGGCGACCATCAGCAACCGGTCGCCGCCGCCGGCGCCGTTCAGGTCGTACATCTCGCGGACCTTGCCGCTGGCGATCAAGGGCAGCTCGGCGAGAGCAGTCACGCGCGGGACGATATCCCGTCGAGTCGCCGGATGATGTCGTCGGCGAAGCGGATGAAGTGGGCATAGTCGAAGATCGTGTCGAGGTCGAGCGCGGCGGCGCGCTCGTCGGCTTCGAGCAGCTGGCGCAGCGGGATGCCCTCTAGCCAAGCCCGCTGGGCGAGCTCCTGGGTAATCCGGTAGGCGTCGTCGCGGGTCATGCCGGTGGCAACAAGGGCGAGCAGGACTCGCTGCGAGAACAGGGCGCCATTGGTGAGCTCGAGGTTTGCTCGCATGCGCTCTACATCGACGGTCATGTCGTGGACGAGCGCGATCGCCCGGTGCTGCATGTAGTCGAGCAGGATGGTCGAGTCCGGGAGGATGATGCGCTCGACCGAGGAGTGCGAGATGTCGCGCTCGTGCCAGAGCGCGACATCCTCTAGGGCGGCCTGCGCGTTTCCGCGCAGCACGCGCGCGAGCCCTGCGAGCTGCTCGCTCTTGATCGGATTGCGCTTATGGGGCATCGCGCTCGAGCCCTTCTGTCCGGCGCGGAACGGCTCTTGGACCTCGCGCACCTCCGTACGCTGCAGCTGGCGGATCTCGGTGGCCAGCCGCTCGAGGCCCGCGCCGGCCAGGGCGATCGCCTGTAGCAGCTCGGCGTGGCGGTCGCGCGCGACGACTTGCGTCGATACGTCCTCGCGAGCCAGTCCCAGCCGCGCCAACACACGTGTCTCGTAGTCGGGATTGGTTGCGGCATAGGTGCCGACCGCTCCAGAGATCGCCCCGACCGCAGTCTGCGCGAACGCACGTCGCAGGCGCTCGGCGTTGCGGTGAGCCTCGAAGGCGAAGCCGGCCAGCTTGACGCCGAACGTGGTGGGCTCGGCGTGGATGCCGTGGGTCCTGCCGACGCACAGTGTCTGCGCGTGCTCGCGCGCGCGTGCGCTGAGCGTTGCGACCAGCTCGCGGGCCGCGGGCAGAATCACGTCTCCGGCCTCCTTCAGCTGCAGCGCGAGCGCGGTGTCGAGCACATCGGAGCTGGTCAGGCCGAAATGGATCCAGCGCCCGGCCTCGCCCGCCGAAGCGGCGAGCACGTCCACGAACGCCGCGAGATCGTGGTCGGTCAGGCGCTCGCGCTCATCGACCGCCGCCACCGTGAACGTCGCGCCGGCGATCGCCCGCAGCTCCTCCGGCGTGGGGCCGTCCGAGCCGAGCAGGCCCGGCAGCTCCTCGCTCGCGGCGACCTCGACCCGCCGCCAGCTCTCCATGCGCGCCGCGTCGGTCCACAGACGGCCGAGCTCCGGGCGGGTGTAGCGCTCGATCACATTGACGATTATCGCGTTCGCCGGGCTTGGCGCCCCGCGCGGCCGGACACCCTGCGGCCACCTTCGCGCTCGCGCCGATCGGTGATGCGCCGGCGACGCGTGGTCACGCGCTGAGGATCTGCGCGGCCAGGATCGCGGCGTTGCGCGGGTTGTCCAGGCCCACGCAGGCGACCGGCACACCCGGAGGCATCTGCACGATCGACAGGATCGCATCGAGCCCGCCCGCCGCGGACAGCCGCCCCGACAAGGGCACGCCGATCACCGGCAGCTCGGTATGGGCGGCGATCGCGCCGGGCAGCGCGGCCGAGATGCCGGCCCCGGCGATGATCACGCGCAGACCGCGCATGCGCGCGTTTTTCGCGTAGTCGGCGACGACTTCGGGCTCGCGATGAGCCGACATGACGCGCATCTCGTGCAGGATGCCCCGCTCTTCGAGCTCGGCTGCGGCCGTCTCCATCGCGTCCATGTCGCTCTTGGAGCCCATCACGATGCCGACACGCGGAGCGTTGACGTCGATGTCCTCGAGCTGCGCGCGAACCTCCGCCTCGGCCAGCGGCGCGATCGGGGCGACGTCACCCATCGAGCCCCTCCGGCTCGAGCTCGTCGGCGAGCTCGGCGTCATCCGCGCCGGCGGCGATGTCGCGGCGCAGCTGCATGCCCTCGAAGGAGACCATCCCGGCCGCAGCATACGCTGACTTTCGCGCGGACTTCACATCCGGCCCGAGCGCGGTCAGGTTGAGCACGCGCCCGCCCGCGGTCGTGATCGTGCCGTCGCTCGCGCGGGCCGTGCCGGCATGTGTCACCTCGACGTCGCCGCAGACGAGCTCCAGCCCGCCGATCGGATCGCCGCTGGAGGAGGACGCAGGGTAGCCGGCGCTGGCCAGCACGACTGTGACGGCCGACTCGGGCGAGAACTCCAGCTCGACTCCGGCCAGACCGCCGGGGGCGGCGGCTGCGAGCAGCAGCTCGAGCAGGTCCGAGCGCAAGCGCGGCAGCACCGTCTGTGCCTCGGGGTCACCGAAGCGGACGTTGAACTCGAGCACGCGGGGCCCGCTGTCGGTCAACATCAGGCCGGCGTACAGAACGCCGTGGAAAGGCGTGCCGCGTTCGCGCATCACATCGACGACGGGCCTGTGGATGGCGTTGACCAGCTCTGCCACGGTCACCTCGTCGAGACCCGCCACCGGCGAATAGGCGCCCATACCGCCGGTGTTCGGCCCGCGATCGCCGTCGTAGATGCGCTTGAAGTCGCGTGCGGGCGCCAGCGCCAGAGCGCGCTCGCCGTCGCACAGCGCCAGCAACGAGAGCTCTTGGCCGATCAGACGCTCCTCCACGACGGCGCTCGCACGGTTGCCGTCGAAGCGGTGCTCGACGAAGATCTCGCGCAGGGCCTGATCGGCCTGCTCGGCCGAGTCCGCGACGGTCACTCCCTTGCCGGCGGCGAGGCCGTCGGCCTTGATGACGACGCCCGGCGAGCAGAGCTCGCGGACAGCCTCGGCGCCCTCGTGCAACGAGTGGACGTGGCACCAGCGCGCGGTCGGCACGCCTGCTTCGCTCATCGTCTGCTTGGCGAACGCCTTCGAACCCTCGAGCCGCGCAGCGGCCGCGGACGGGCCGAAGGCCAGGTGGCCGTTCGCCGCGAGCGCGTCCACGAGACCGGCGACGAGCGGGGCCTCAGGACCGACGACGGTCAGGTCCACCCCCTCGTGCTCGACGGCGGCAACGATCGCCTGCACGTCGTCGGCGGCGATATCGAGCAGGCGTGCGTCCTGCGCGATGCCAGCGTTGCCGGGCGCGCACAAGAGTTCGCTGGTGTTGGGAGAGCGCGCGAGGGCGCGCACAAGCGCATGCTCGCGTCCTCCACCCCCTACGACCAGGACCTTCACCAGTTCGCGGTCCTGCGCATCACGCGACGGCCGCGTCCGTGCTCGGCATCACGCAGCAGGCGATCCGCTCAAAGCGAGGCGATGAAGTCATCGACGGGTATCGCGGCGAGTGTCTCGTAGCGGCCGGTGCCGCGCGAGCCCAGCTCGAGCGATACGCGTGCCATCGTGGTCTCGTCGGGCGCCTCGACGACCGAGATGAAGTCTACGTGCCCGAGCGTCGCCCACTGCGCCTTGACGGTCGCACCGAGCTGCTCGACCTCTTTGTTGACCTCCCTGATCCGCTCAGGGTTGTTCTTGACTGTCTGCACACCCTCGGGGGTGAGCGTTGAGAGCATGATGTAGGTGGGCATTGTGGGACTCCTCCCGTCGGTGATTGGCCGCGCGAGCGTAGTGGTACGGCATGGCGCACGCAAGGTCGGTTTGTAGCGGATCAGAGCCTAGCTCGGGGCGGCCGTGCTCGGTCCCGAAGCATGCGGTATCCGCCGCCACCGAACGTACGCTCTCTGCATGCACATACCTAGGAGGCATCTTAACTACGCGAACATCACGGCAACGCTCGCGCTCGTGTTCGCGATGAGCGGTGGGGCGCTGGCCGCGAACCACTACCTGATCAATTCGACGAAGCAAATAAACCCGAAGGTACTGAAGAAGCTGAAGGGCAACGCGGGACCGCCCGGCGCGACAGGCGCCACTGGATCCACAGGCTCCACCGGAGTCACGGGCGCTACCGGCAAGGAAGGTCCACAAGGCAAAGAAGGATCGCAGGGGAAAGAAGGATCGCTGGGGAAAGAAGGCAAAGAAGGCAAAGAAGGTAAAGAAGGCGAAGAAGGACCGCAGGGTACGGCGCTGGCCTATGCGCACGTGCTGTCCGGCGGAACGATCGAAACAGCGAACAGCGTGAACATGGGATCGGTGTCGCATCCCTCCACCGGCATCTACTGCTTCTCAGGTCTGAGCTTCACGCCGCACAACGTGGTCGTGACGCTGGATTGGAACAGCGCCGGCGGCGAACCTGGCATCAGCGCGACGTTGGGAGTGGGCGGTGGATCCGGTTGCCCAGCTGGCACCCAGATCACTGTGGGCGGCCTGAACAAAGGCGCGCTCGAAAATCGCAGCTTCTATATGTCGATCAACTAGCGGAGCCTGCGCGAGGCGGAACGGACGCGATCGGAATGATCCGACATCGATCGCGTCCGTTCGGCTGACAGATCGCGGTGACGGCTAACGGGCGCTACGCCGCGACCGTCTGCTCCCGCCCCACCTTCTCCAACACGAGCTCGCCGCCGCGCGCGTCGACGGTGACAGAGTCGCCTTCGCGCAGCTCGCCCTGGAGCAGCGCCAGCGCAAGACGATCGGTGAGCTGCTTTTGGATCACGCGGCGCAGCGGACGTGCGCCGTAGGTGGGGTCGTAGCCCATGTTCGCGAGCAGCTCGCGCGCCTGCTCCGTGAGGCTCACCTCGACGCCGCGCTCGCGTACGCGCTCGATGACCTGCGCGACCTGCAGCTCGACGATCTCGGAGATCTGCTCGCGGCTGAGGGAGTGAAAGCGCACGATGTCGTCGAGGCGGTTGACGAACTCGGGCTTGAAGTACTGGAGCAGTTCCGTGCGAATCTGAGCGTCGCTCGCCGCGCCCGCTTGCGCGGCGCGGTCGGCGCCGTTCCCAGCTCCCGCACCCGCGCCGCCCGCACCGTCAGCCGCGCCTCCGCCATCAGCCGCACCCGCGCCCGCGCCGATGGGCAGGTTGGAGGTCATGATCAGGACGGTGTTCTTGAAATCGACGGTCCTGCCCTGGCCGTCGGTGAGGCGGCCGTCGTCCATCACCTGCAGGAGCGTGTTGAACACGTCGGGGTGGGCCTTCTCGATCTCGTCGAGCAGCACGACGCTGTACGGGCGCCGGCGCACGGCCTCGGTCAGCTGGCCGCCCTCTTCGTAGCCGACATAGCCGGGCGGAGCGCCGACCAGGCGCGAGACGGAGTGTTTCTCCATGTACTCGCTCATGTCGATGCGAATCATGGCGTCCTGCGAGTCGAACATGAACTCGGCCAGGGCGCGCGCGAGCTCGGTCTTGCCGACGCCGGTCGGACCGAGAAACAGGAACGAGCCGATCGGCCGGTTGGGGTCCTGCAGGCCGGCGCGCGAGCGCCGCAGCGCCGTGGCGACCGCCTCGATCGCCTCGTCCTGGCCGACGACGCGTTCGTGCAGGCGCTCCTCCATGTGGATCAGCTTCTCGGTTTCGCCCTCGAGCAGGCGGCTGACCGGGATGCCGGTCCAGCGGGCCACGACCTCGGCGACATCGTCGGCGTCGACCTCCTCCTTCAGGAACACGTGCCCGCTGGTTCCCTGTTCGGCCGCCCGCTCGCTGGCGGCGGCTTCCTGCTCGCCGAGCTGGCGTTCGAGCTCTGGGATCTCGCCGTAGCGCAACTCGGCGGCGCGCTGCAGGTCGGCTTCGCGTTCGGCGCGCTCGACCTCGCCGCGGGCCTGCTCGAGGCGTTCCTTGGTCTGGCGCACACCTTGCAGGGCGGCCTTCTCGGCTTCCCATTCGGCCTTCATCGCGGCCGAGCGCGCCCGCAGCTCCTCGAGCTCGGACTCGATCGCCTCGCGGCGCGCTCGCGAGCCCTCGTCTTTCTCCTTGCGCAGCGAGGTCAGCTCGATCTCGAGCTGCATCACGCGGCGATCGACCTCGTCGATCTCGGTCGGCAGCGAGTCGATCTCGATCTTGCGTCGCGAGGCGGCCTCGTCGATCAGGTCGATGGCCTTGTCGGGCAGGAAGCGGTCGGCGATGTAGCGCTGCGAGAGCGTGGCGGCGGCGATCAGCGCGTTGTCCTGGATGCGCACGCCGTGATGGACCTCGTAGCGCTCCTTCAGGCCGCGCAGTATCGCGATCGTATCGGCGACGGTCGGCTCGCCGACCATGACCGGCTGAAAGCGGCGCTCGAGCGCGGCGTCCTTCTCGATGTACTTACGGTACTCGTCCAGCGTGGTGGCGCCGACGGCGCGCAGTTCGCCGCGCGCGAGCATCGGCTTGAGCAGGTTGGAGGCGTTGACCGATCCCTGGGCGGCGCCGGCGCCGACGATCGTGTGGAGCTCGTCGAGGAACAAGATGATCGACCCCTGCGCCTCGGCCACCTCTTTGAGCACGCCCTTGAGGCGTTCCTCGAACTCGCCGCGATAGGCGGCGCCGGCGATCAGGGCGCCCATATCGAGGGCGATGACGCGCCGTTCGCGCAGCGACTCGGGCACGTCCTTGGAGACGATGCGCTGTGCCAGTCCCTCGACGATCGCCGTCTTGCCGACACCCGGCTCGCCGATCAGCACGGGGTTGTTCTTGGTGCGGCGCGAGAGTACCTGGATGACGCGGCGAATCTCCTCGTCGCGGCCGATGACGGGGTCGAGCTTGCCCTGCTCGGCGACCTCGGTGAGATCGCGCCCAAAGCGCTCCAGCGGGTTCTGCTCTTGCTCGGGCGATCGAGGCTGGGCGGGGGTGCCGTTAGGAGCCATCGCCAGCCATCTTCTCACCGGCGCCGCGTCGGCCGGCGCTCACGGGCGGCTCCGCTTGCGAGCGCCGGCGCGCAACGGCGGGCGCACGTCGGCAAGACGCACGAGGGCAGTACCCGGACGTCCCTTCGGGAAGGCCACCAGCTCGGCGCGGAACGAGCGCCGTACCTCCTCGAGGCGTTCGGCCAGCTCCAGCTGCGCCTCGAGCGCCTGCGTCTCGAGCCGCTCGATGCGCGCATGCATGGCGCGGACTTCGTCCTCTAGGTCGAGCACTCGCTGCACGCCGGCGAGGTTGAGGCCGAGCTCGGCGGTCATCCGCTGGATGTGGCGGAGCTTCTCGACGTCCTGCTGCGAGTACAGCCGGGTGCCCTTGGGCGAGCGCTTGGGCGTGATCAGCCCGCGCGCCTCGTAGGTGCGCAACGTCTGCGGGTGCATGTCCGCGAGCTCGGCGGCGACCGAGATCATGAACACGCCGCGGTCGGTCGCGAGCTCGACCCGCGCCACCCCCTTGCGCAGCGGTGCGCTGGCCATTACGAGGACACCTCCTCGAACAGGCGAGCGCGGGGGTTGCCGTTCATCGTCTGGGCCAGTGCGTTGACGGCGGCGCGTTGCTCGTCGGTTAGCGTCTCCGGCACGTCGATCGTGAAGCGATAGTGGATGTCCCCGCGCGTAGAGCCGCCGAGCTTCGGCGGCCCCTCGCCGCGCAGGCGCTGGACCGCGCCGTGGCGCGTTCCGGGTTTGACGCGCAGCGTCTTGGCGCCGTCCAGCGTCGGCACCTGCACCTGCCCCCCGCGCAACGCCTCGGGGATCGTCAGCGGAACCTCGACCTCGAGGTTGTCGCCCTTGCGTTTGAACACAGGCGAGGAGGTGACGTGCGTGACCAGGTAGAGGTCGCCGGGCGGGCCGCCGTCGTGTCCCGGCTCGCCCTTGCCGGCGAGCCGGATGCGGCTACCGTCGCGCACGCCGGCGGGGACGTTGACGCGCATACGCTTGACGGTACGGACGGCGCCGGACCCCCTGCAGGTGGGGCAGGGATCTTCGATGATCGTGCCCGAGCCGCCGCAGCGCGAGCACGGCTGGGAGATGGAGAACATACCCTGGCCCTGGCTCTCGATCCCGCGCCCTTCGCAGCGCGGGCACACTGTCGGGCTGGTGCCCGGCTTGGCGCCGGTGCCGTGGCAGGTGGGACAGGTGTCGTGCATCGGCACCGACAGCGGGATCTGCGCACCGGATATGGCCTGGTCGAAGGAGATCGAGACCTGCGCCTCGAGGTCGCCGCCGCGGCGCGCGCGACTGCTGGCGCGGCGCCCGCTTCCGCGCCCGCCTCCTCCGAACAGGTTGGAGAGGATGTCGCCCATTCCCGAGGCGTCGAAATCGAAGCCCTGGAAGCCGCCGAAGCCACCGCCGGGGCCGGCGCCGGTCGCGAACGGGCCGGTGCCGCTGTCGTACTGCTTGCGCTTCTCGGGATCGCCCAGCACGTCGTGGGCTTGGGAGATCTCCTTGAAGCGCTCCTCGGCGTTCTTGTCGTCGGGGTTGCGGTCGGGGTGGTACTGGCGGGCGAGTTTCCGGTAGGCCTTCTTGATCTCGTCCGCGCTGGCCTTCTTGTCGACCCCGAGCGCCTTGTAGTAGTCGGGACGTGATGCCATCGTGGTACCTCGAGCCTAGGCCGCGACCACGACCCGCGCGGGGCGAATGATGTCCTCGCCGAGCCGGTAGCCGGGCTGGTAGACCTCGACGACGGTGCCGCTGGCAGCGCCCGGCACCGGCTGCTGGAGCATCGCCTCGTGGAACGCCGGGTCGAACCGTTCGCCCACGGGCGAGTAGGACTCAACGCCGACGCGCGCGAGCGCCGCCATCAGCTCCTCGCGCACCAGACGCACGCCCTCGAGCAGCGGATTCTCGGGGTGGCCGCCAGCCGCAGCGCCGCCAGGCATCGCGCCGCCGACCGCGGCGGTGCCGGCCTCCTGCAGCGCGCGATCGAGGTTGTCGAGCGCGGGCAGCAGCTCCTTGACCAGCTTGGCGAGTCCGCGCTCGTGGGCGAGCGCGGACTCGCGGGTCATGCGCTTGCGATAGTTCTCGAAGTCCGCCTGCGTGCGCTGCGCCAGCGCTAGGTACTCGTCGCGCTGGGCGCCCACCTTTACGAGCTCGTCGAGATCGCCCTCGATCTCCGCAAGCTCGCCGTCGCCGGCAGCCTGGCCTGGATGCTTGCCGGGCGCGCCGTTGCCGGCGCGCCCGTCCGCCCGCGGTCTGTCACCGCCGCTGGCGGGCCCACCCTGGGACGCGGTGCCGCCCCCCGGCGCACTGGCGCCGGGGGTGTTCTGCTCTGTTTGCTCAGGCTGCACGGCCTGCTCGCGCGTGTCGCTCATGCCGGACTCTCGGTTATGCCTGCGGCTCGTCTACGACCTCGGCGTCGACCACATCTTCTTCATCGGAGGACGCGTCGGAGCCGCCGCCGTCAGCGGACGCGCCGTTGCCGGCCGCGGCCTGCTGCTGGGCGCGCTGATACATCGCCTCGGAGACCGAGTGGAACGCAACCTGCAGAGCCTCGGCCTTGGCGTTGATCGCGGATGGGTCCTCGGACTCGAGCGCGTCACGGACCTCCTTGATGGCCGTTTCGATGCGCGACTTGGAGTCGGCGTCGATCTGGTCACCGAGTTCGGACAGCTGGCGCTCGGCCTGGTAGGCGGCGTTCTCGCCGTTGTTGCGGGCCTCGGCAAGCTCGCGCGCGCGCCGGTCCTCCTCGGCGTGGGACTCCGCGTCGGAGACCATGTTCTTGATCTCCTCCTCGGACAGGCCCGAGCCGGCCTTGATCTCGATCTTCTGCTCCTTGCCGGTGCCGAGATCCTTGGCGGACACGTTGAGGATGCCGTTGGCGTCGATGTCGAACGCGACCTCGATCTGAGGAATGCCGCGCGGCGCCGGCGGAATGCCGGTCAGCTGGAACTTGCCGAGCGACTTGTTGTACTGAGCCATCTCGCGCTCGCCCTGCAGGACGTGGATCTCGACAGAGGGCTGGTTGTCCTCGGCGGTCGAGAAGACCTCGCCCTTGCGCGTCGGGATCGTCGTGTTGCGCTCGATCAGCTTGGTCATCACGCCGCCCTTGGTCTCGATGCCGAGGGTCAGCGGGGTGACGTCGAGCAGCAGCACGTCCTTGACATCGCCCGCGAGCACACCCGCCTGGATCGCGGCGCCGACGGCCACGACCTCATCGGGGTTGACGCCGCGATGGGGCTCCTTGCCTGTGAGCTCCTTGACCTTCTCCTGTACCGCCGGCATGCGTGTCATGCCGCCGACCAGGACGACGTGCTCGATCTCCTTGACGCCCTTGTCTTTGGCGTCGTCGAGCGCCTGGCGCACCGGCGCGACCACGCGGTCGAGCAGATCCGAGGTGAGTTCGGAGAGCTTGGCGCGCGTCAGGCGAGTGTCGAGGTGCTTGGGCCCGGAGGCGTCGGCCGTGATGAACGGCAGGTTGATCTGCGTCTCCTGCGTGGTGGAGAGCTCGATCTTGGCCTTCTCGGCCGCCTCGTAGAGACGCTGCAGCGCCATCGGGTCGGCGCTGAGGTCGATGCCCTGAGACTTCTTGAATTCGGCGACGAGCCAGTTGACGATCGCCTTGTCGAAGTTGTCACCGCCTAGGTGGTTGTCGCCCGCGGTCGACTTGACCTCGAACACGCCGTCGCCGATCTCGAGTACGGAGACGTCGAAGGTGCCGCCGCCGAGGTCGAATACAAGGATCGTCTGATCGGACTCCTTGTCCAGACCGTATGCGAGCGACGCGGCGGTGGGCTCGTTGATGATGCGCTTGACGTCGAGCCCGGCGATCTTGCCGGCGTCCTTCGTGGCCTGGCGCTGGTCGTCGTTGAAGTATGCCGGGACGGTGATGACAGCCGAGTCGACGCGCTCGCCGAGGTAGGCTTCGGCGTCGGTCTTCAGCTTCTGCAGGATCATCGCGGAGATCTCGGGCGGCGAGAACTGCTCGCCGTTGGCTTCCACGCGAGCGTCGCCGTTGGGGCCGGCGACGACCTTGTAGGGCACGATCGACTCCTCCTCACGGACCTCGGCCTCCTTGCGGCCCATGAAGCGCTTGATCGAGAAGATCGTGTTCTGGGGGTTGGTCACCGCCTGGCGCTTGGCGACGGTGCCGACGAGGCGCTCGCCGGACGCGGTGAAGGCGACGACGGAGGGCGTCGTGCGCCCGCCCTCGGCGTTCTCGACGACGGTCGGCTCGCCCCCCTCGAGCACGGCCATGCACGAGTTGGTCGTGCCGAGGTCTATGCCTATGGTCTTGGCCATGAATTGTGCTCCTTTTGAAACGAAGGGGAAAAAATCTAAGTCTTATTGAAGCAGATTTCCTACGGCACTTCAACTGTTCTCGCAGCCGGCTCCTACCCTGCCAAAGCAGGTCGAAACCTGGATCAGCACGGATCGAAACCTGCGCGGGCGGCGATCAGGCCGCCTCCTGCAGGGCGTCCGGCAGCGAGCCCACGCCGAGCGCATCGCCGACCTGCGTCTCGATCTGCGCGCCGAGCCAGGGGACGCGACGGCTGAAGATCATCGCGCGGGCGGCCAGCACCACCGCTGCGGCGGCTGGGAGCGCGCGGGGATCCCATACGGGCAATCCCGCCAGCGGGCGCAGCGAGCGCGGAACGAGCGCCGTCGCGGCCTGCGCGAGGGTGCGCAGAGCCGGCGTGACCGGCGCGAGCCACACGCTCCCGGCCAGCTGCGGGCGGCGCACGAACGCGATCGTCGCGGCGGCCTGGACGCTGGAGCAGAGCGTCGGCAGCACCTCGGCGAAGTAGGCGCGGTATGCGGCGCGCGAAGCCGGGACGATCGCGCGCGGTATTTCCATCAGTTCGGCGGCGGCGACCTGCTCGGCCAGGTAGCGGTCCTGCTCCGCGGCGCTGATCCGGCCACCGTAGGCACGGTAGGCGGCCAGGAAGGAGTGGACCTCAACGCAGTGGACCCACAACAGCGTGTCGGGGTCGCTCGCCGAGAAGCTCTTGCCCGTGACGGTGTTGACGCCGCGGACGCGCTTGTGCAGGCGCTTGACCCGGTCGGCCGCGGCCTGAGCGGTGGCAATGTCGCCAAAGGTGACCGCGTGCACATACGCGCTGGTGCCGCGTAGGCGCCGCAGCGGATCGGAGCGGAAGTCCGAGTACTGTGCGACTCCGGCCATCGCGAGCGGGTGCAGCGCCTGGATCAGCAGCGCCCGCAGCCCGCCGACGAGCATCACGGGGTTGGAGTGCACCTTCCAGGTGGCGCTCCCGGGGCCGAACAGGCCCTGGTCGACCGCCGTCTTGGGAGATGTGCTGCCGACGCGTTTGCCCGCCCGGCTGGCTCGCTCACGCTTAGAAGCCGCCATCTGTCGGCCAACACTACGCCTTTGGGCGCGCCAAGACCTGCTGCTTGCAACGCGCCGAGCGACTGTGCGTTGACGAGCGTCGGCACCCGTGCATCGCTTGGAGATCGTGGCGACGCCTCGCGGTGTGCGAGTCAGACGTGCACGCGGACGACCGCGTGGGTGCGTGTGCTCACGCCTGAGCCACTCGTAACCTTTACGTAGATCCGGATCTCGACGGCGCGACCTTCGTGGATGATGCCTCTGAGCATGTGGAGCGAGCGCTGGCTATATCGGTGGACAAACCGCTGATCACCGCCCGACGAATCTGTGATGGACACACGCGCAGGCCCATAGTCGAGCATGCCCGTTTGCCTGTACCCTGCGCCATGGTCCGAGACGATCTCGTAGTAAGTCTCGCCAGAGCAGGTACTCGCACAGTCGATCCTGAACGTAAACGTCGGCTGATTAAGGCTGAAAGTATGGGGGGATACGATAGCGACCTTCACAGGCCGCCGGACGGGGCTCGGTGGAGGCACGGGAGTCTTTGCCGGCGCGAGGCGTGATTCGGGTGCGGGTGAAGGCGATGCGGGTTCTCGAGGCACTACCCAGAAGAAATGTGGAGCCGTTGTGTACGTTGACGTTGGCTGTCCTGCGCACTCAGGGATGCCGGCGCTCGAGATCGAAGCATCCCACTGAATTAGACCTGGCGTCGCAGTCGCCTTTGGGGACGTGAACGTATAAGTGTAGACAGGCGTCGAACCGGGGGCGACCGGTTCTGACTGCGGCGAGCCCAGACCGTCGTCGATGTCCGGGCTGGACAGCTTGGACTGCGAAGACGCGACGGCGAATGTCACCGGCGACCTGGACTGAGCAGAGAGCGTGATTGGGGAGCCTTCTGCGATTTCGTTGCCGTTGGCTGGGCGCAGTGAGTTTTCGAGCACCGACACGGACGCCTGGCCGGCGGAGTGGCATTCGTCAAATTCATTGATTTTTGCTGTATAGGCGACCGAGACCGGTACGCCCGCCACACCCCCCGTGACTATGACCAGCAAGAAAGCCATCGTGAGGCAAAGGCCTTTAGCCCTAGGGAGTCGCGAGCTCATACACGGATCGGTGGAATGTACATCAGGTCGTCTCTCGAATAGCGCTCGAGACCATATCATTTTGAATTGCTCGTCGATCGGGGCGATTCGGCTTCCTGGAACTCACGGCGACCATAGCTAGTGTATCCCTCTCAATTGCCCACGACACCCCGGGAGCACCTTAGGCGACGAACCCGGCCCATGCAGGAGTGCTCGTGTCATGACCGAATAACAATCCAGCGTGGTGGTCATGGTCGTCGTGGCGGTCGCTTGTTTCGGCGCCGGCGTGGTCGCGGTCAGCCGATACCTGCCTGAATTGGCTGACGGCCCCGTCGGGACGCTGGCGTTTTTTGTGATTTGCGGGCTCAGCGGTGCGGCGGTCGGCCTGGTGGGACTGCACGTCTACCTAACGATTCGTCAGCTCGAAGAAACCAGTCGTGGACAGTTCAGCGAACTCGTTGTTGCCGATGGCTTGACGTCGATCCTGCTAGACAGCGGAACGGTTGCCGGACTCGCGCTGATCGCCTATCTGCTGGCTCCCCGACAACCATCCGCGGCGTCTCCTTCCGAACATCGACCGCCCGAGGCGTACCTTTCCGACTAGCTGCAGCGCCGACGAACGTCGATCTCGTCAGCTTGCCCAAGAGCCGGCGGTGTCCCATCCGAACATCGACCGCCCGAGGCGTCCCTTTCCGACTAGCTGCAGCGCCGACGAACGTCGGCCTGGTCAGCTTGCCCAAGGTCCGGCGCAGGTCGGCACGTGACAACCGCCCGGCGCGGCGCTACCTTGCGCTTGTGAGCACGCCGGCAGCCACCGCGGCGACGGTCGACGCACCGGCGCCGGTGAAGCCCCGCCTGCGCGGGGTGTCCCACCAGTACGCGTTCTTCGTGTCGCTCGCCTGCGGCATGGCGCTGATCCTCGCAGCCTCGGGCGGGCGCGCGCGGGTCGCGGCAAGCATCTATGCCGCCGCCGTGTCGGCGCTCCTTGGCACGAGCGCGCTGTATCACCGCGTGACGTGGCGCCCGCAGGTGCGGCGCTGGATGAGACGGCTGGACCACTCGATGATCTTCGTGCTGATCGCCGGCACCTACACGCCCGTGGCGCTGCTCGCGTTGAAGGGGTCGCTCGCGAACGCGATCCTGATCGTGCTGTGGGCGGGGGCGCTCGGCGGTGTGGTGTTCAAGCTCGCGTGGATCGACGCGCCGAAGTGGCTGTTGGCCGCCGTGTACGTGGCGCTCGGCTTCGTGACGGCGGCTGTCGTCGGCGAGCTGCCTGCGGCGATCGGCTGGCTCGGCGTGGCGGGCCTCGTAACCGGCGGGGCGTTGTACACCGCGGGCGCTGTGGTTTATGCGAGCGGGCGCCCGAATCCGTGGCCGAAAGTGTTCGGCTACCACGAGGTGTTCCACGCGCTCGTGCTGGCGGCCGTAGCGCTGCACTACGCGGTTATCGCATTTGCCGTGCTGCCGCGAGGCTAGTGAGCGCGCCCGTGCGCCGAGGCCGGGGCGCCGAGGCCGGGCGGTCCGCCCTGGCTCATGGATCGCGCGCCTCGGACGCGGATCGCTAGCGGCTCGAATCGAACAGGCCTCGGCTCGGGCACATGCGCGCGAGCGCGCAGCTTGCGCAGACGGGCCGCCGCGCGTGGCACGTGCGCCGGCCGTGACGCAGCAGGTTCACGTGCAGCTCCAGCTCCTGACCCGGCGGCGTCAGCGCGAGCATCTGGTCGTGCAGCTCGTGAAAGGGCGCGCCGGGCTGCAGCAGTTCCAGGCGCATGCCGACGCGCGAGACGTGCGTGTTGACCGGGACTTCGCGCAGGCCGAACGCGAACAGCAGCACGCAGGCCGCAGTCTTGCGACCAACGCCCGGGAGCTCCACGAGATAGTCACGGGCCTGCACAAGTGGGACGTCCGGCAGCCAATCCAGCGAGAGCTCCTGTGAACGATCCAAGCTGGACTCCCGCGAACAATCCAGCGAGGGCTCCTGCGAACGATCCAAGATGGACTCCCGCAAAGGCGCACGCGCACGTGCGCGCGTGCGTGCGCGTGCGTGCGCTGGCTTTCCGGAGTTTGCTGGTTGCAAGTCAGCGGACCCGATCGGCCCGCGTTCGGCGATCGCGGTCAGGATCGCCTTGATGCGCCGCGACTTCACCTTGGAGATGCCGCCCGGCCTGATCGCCTCCTCGATCGCGTCCACGGGCGCCTGCATCACGTCCTCCCACCTTGCGAAGCGCTCCCGCAGGCTCAAGTAGGCGGCGTCTCTGTTGCGATCGTTGGTGCTCTGCGAGAGGACGGTCAGCACCAACTCGGCGATCGGATGGCGATGTGGGCGTATCAGGGGAATCCCGTATACGGCCCGCAGCCGTTCACGTACGCGTACGACACGCGCGCGCGCAGGCGGGCGCCACGGCTCGGACCGCTTCGCTGCGGGACTGGCCCGAGCAGGCGGGCCTGCTCCGGCCTTGCCCGGCGCGGAGCCGGTCGCTGCAGACTTGGCTGACATCAGCGTGACGGTATATATCCTCGGTCGGTGCCAGAGGTCAGCGATCGCCAGGGCCAGCTCGATGACCTGCCCGTGTTCTGGCGCGAGGCGCCGGCGCGCAACGGATTCGGCGGCGCGCCACCTGTCTACCTGCACGGAGTACCGACCAACTCCGACGACTGGCTGGAGTTCCTCGCGCGTACGGGGGGCCTGGCGCCCGACCTGCCGGGCTTCGGGCGATCGGGCAAGCCGGGGCACTTCGTCTACACGATCGATGGATACGCCGACTTTCTCGAACGCTACTTCGAGCTTGTGGGGGTGAGCGAGATGAATCTCGTGATGCACGACTGGGGAGCGGTGGGGCTGGCCTACGCACAGCGTCATCCCGAGCAGGTCCGCCGCATGGTGCTGATCAACGCGGTTCCGTTCCTGCCGGGCTATCGCTGGCATCGCACCGCGCGGATGTGGCGAACGCCGGTGTTGGGCGAGCTGGTGATGGGCTCGACCACGCGCCGCGTCTTGCGCTGGAGCACGCGCGACGCGGACGCCTCCCCGGGATCGATGCCGGAGGCGTGGCTCGACACGGTGCTGGACCATTTCGACCAGGGCACCCAGCGCGCGATCCTGCGCCTGTACCGCAGCTCGCCGCCGGAGGAGCTGGCGCGGGCGGGCGCGGGCCTGGCGCGGCTGCAAATGCCGACGCTGGTGATCTCCGGCCTGCAGGACCCGTATATACCGGCGAGCTTCGCGCAGGCGTACGCGCACACGCTGGCGCAGAGCAAGCTGATCGAGCTGCCGGATGCAGGTCACTGGGCGTGGCTCGATCGCGCCGAGGTGATCGAGCGCGTGGCTGACTTCCTCGAAGCGAGCAAGACCGAGTGAGGAGCATGGCCACCCGCACCACCGCTGCTACGCGGAAGACGATTGCCACTCCGGCCGCCAGGAGTACGCCGACGACGATGCCGACCCCGACCGCCAGACCAGCAGTGAACGCCATCGGCACACCGACCGCCGGAGCAACGCCGAACACCCCGGCCACCCCGACGGCGCCGGCGACGACCGCCGCGGCGCCAGCTCCGATCGCGCCTGCGCCCGAGCCGCCGGCGCGCATGGGGCAGGTGCGGTCGCCGCGACGATGGTTCTTGCGGCCATGGGCATGGGCGCTCGCGCTGGCGATACCCCTGGCGCTCGCCTACCTGATCGTGGCGCCGCCGGCAGCGGACCTGTCGGCCGCGATCTATCGCAGCGACCTGTTCGCGCGCGTCGGCTACACGCTGCGCGACAACGGCTGGTACGCGGTCCACGGCCACTACCTGCTGGGCTACTCGCTGCTGTCTCCTGCGCTCGGGGCGCTGCTCGGTGTGCGGCCGCTGCTCGTGATCTCGACGCTGATCTCGACCGTGCTGTTCGGGCTGATCGCGGAGCGCGCCTTCGGCCTCGCCGCCGGCCGCCCAGCAGCGGTCGTGTTCGCGCTGGGTGCGTGCGCGGAGATGCTGTCAGGGCGCGTGCCGTACGACCTCGGCATGGCGATCGGCCTGGGCGCGGCGCTGGCCGCGATGTGCGAGCGCCCCAAGCTGGCCTTGATGCTCACGGTGTTGACGAGCGTGGCCAGCCCGGTGGCGGGCGCTTTCCTCGCGCTCGCGTTCTTCGCCTGGGGTTTCAGCCGTTGGTCCGAGCGTTTCGCGCACGATGCCGGGCGCTCAAGCGCTCCCGCGCTTACCAGCGAGGCGGCCGCTGCAGACGCCTACGCACGGCCCGTCGGTCCGAACGAAATCGCCAGCGGTCCGAACGAAGTCGCCAAGGCCCACGCACGCGCGCTCGCGTGGGCCGCCGGCAAACAGCACCCGTGGGCGTGGCAGCTCGCGCTCACGCTCGCCGCACTGGCGCCGATCGCGGTGCTGTCGCTGGCGTTTCCCGAAGGAGGCTACGAGCCGTTCGCTTCCTCCTCGTTCTGGCCGGCGTTCGCCGGCGTGGTGGCGATCGCTGTGCTCGTGCCGACCGGCCCGTTGTCCGCGCGCGCACATCGCGCCGTGCGTGTCGGCGCGGTTCTGTACGCGCTCTCACTGGCGGCGTCGTTTGCGATCGCCTCCCCGATGGGCGGCAACGCGGCCCGCCTCGGCCCCGAGCTGGCACCGGCGCTGCTCGTGGGGGTGCTGTGGAACGATCGCCGGCTCGTGCTCGGCCTACTCGCGCCGGTCCTGCTCTACTGGCAGCTGAACACCCCGATCGGCGACCTCTCGCTGGTCGCCGGCCAGGCCTCGGCCGAACCGTCCTACTACGCACCGCTGGTTTCGGAGCTGGGACGGCTGCGGGAAGATCGGAGATCCCAAGGATCTACAAGCGGCGGCGCTCGCACGATCGTCGAGATCCCGCTGACGGCTACACACGCCGAGGCCGCTTACGTCGCGGGCCACGACCAGATCGCGCTGGCGCGCGGTTGGGACCGGCAGCTCGACACTCGCTACGCGGCGCTCTTCTATCGTCCCCGGCTGACCGCGCGGGCTTATCGCGCGTGGCTTGCCGAAAATCAGGTCCAGTACGTGGCGCTGCCTGACGCGCGGCTGGACTACGCAGGCAGGGCCGAGGGGGCCCTGGTGACGCACGGGCTCCCCTATCTGCGAGAAATCTGGCGCTCACGGCACTGGCGCCTGTTCCGGGTCATGGGTTAGGCTTTCGAACCGATGCCCGGGTCACGGCCCGACCGTTTCCGTCCGCAGTCTGCTTCAGTCCGCTCGCAGTCCGCCTCAGCCCGTCTTCAGTCCGCCCTGGTAGCTCCGCTGTCCCCCTCCGCCTCAGCACCACAGTCTGCTTCAGCACGCGCCCGTGTGCGCGCGCGCGTCCTGCGGGGGCGGATCCTGCAGGGGCGGATCCTGCCGCACGGATGGGTCAACGTGGTGCGCCAGGTGGCGCTGTTCGGGCTGGCGTACCTCGCATATCGGCTCGTGCGTGGCCTGGTGGAGGGCGACGCAACAGCGGCGTTCGCACATGCACGCGATCTGATCTCGATCGAGCTGGCGCTGCACGTTTTCGTCGAGCCCTCGATCCAGGCGTGGGCCTCGGGCAGCCGCCTGCTGATGGACTTCTCCAGCTGGATGTACGTGAACGCGCAGACGACCGTCACGATCACGGCGCTCGTGTACCTGTACCTGCGGCACAACCGCAGCTTCTACTTCGTACGCAACATGTTCATGGTCGCGATGTTCATCGCGCTGGTCGGCTACACGGTGTTCCCGACGGCGCCACCGCGGTTCATGCCCGAGTGGGGCTTCATCGACTCGGTCTCGGACTTCACGGGCGTGCATGTGTCGCACGCGAGCGCGACGATGAACACGCTGTTCAACCCGTATGCGGCCGTGCCGTCGATGCACGTGGCATTCGCGCTGATGATCGGCTGGCCGCTGGCGCGCCTTTGCCGTCATCGCATCGTCAGCGCCCTGTGGCTGCTGTATCCCTTCCTGATGGCTTTCGTGATCGTCGTCACCGCCAACCACTTCATCGCCGATGCGATCCTCGGCGCGCTGACCGCGGGAGCGTCGGCGTACGCTGCCACCTGGCTTGCGCGTGCACGACCCGAGGTCTGGCGCTTCTCACCGGCGCCGGCAGGGGTGGCGAGCAGATGAGCGAGCAGACCGACGGCCGTCAGAGCATGGCCTCGCGGCGCCATGATGCGGCGCGGCGCCGGCGCGATGGCGGTTTCCGAGCGCGGCGGGCGCGACCGCGCGCACCGATCGGCTCGGGCGAACGTCGCGAGCTGATGCGCAACGCCCTGATCGAGTCACGCCTTACGCCCAACGCGATCTCGCTGACGGGGCTGATGCTGAACCTGGTGGCTGCGGCGTTGGTGTGGGAGCGCCTGTTCTTTCTCGGCGGGGTCGCGTTCATCATCGGCTCGATCATGGATACGCTCGACGGGCGCTACTCGCGCATGTCCGGCAAGGGGACACCGTTCGGCGCGTTCCTGGACTCGACGCTGGATCGCATCGAGGAGGGCGTGGTGCTGGCGGCGGTTGCGGGCTCGTTCGCACTCGAAGGCAAGCGCGTGGCGGCCGCAGCGGTGGTCGTGGCGGTGCTGGCGTCGTTGATGGTCAGCTACACACGCGCCCGCGCCGAGGCGCTCGGCGTGGAGTGCAAGGTCGGGATCGCAACCCGGCCGGTGCGCGTGGTGATACTCGCGATCGGTCTGATCTTCGCGCGCGGAGCGTCGCTCGGCGACTTTCAGCTGCTGGCCCCCGCGGTGTACGTGCTGGCGGCGCTGAGCATCGTGACGGTGATCCAGCGCATCGTTCACGTGCGGCGCGCGCTGACCGCCGCGGTGTGACCTCGCGCTGGCAGCGGAGTAGTAATCCAATCCGCAATCTTCAGGAAGGAAGAGCCCTTTGACTCCCACCAAAAGCGACGGCGGTGCGCGCGGCGCGGGCCGCAACGGCAGCCCAGGCGACGACGACTCCAAGGGCGCCGCGACCCGCGACGGCGGCGCGGGCGGAGAGGCTCGCGGCAACGGCGCCCCAGCGCACAACGGCGCGGCGCACTACCAGCGCGACAAGGTGCGCGTCGCGATCATCGGCGTCGGCAACTGCGCCTCGGCGTTCGTGCAGGGCGTGCACTATTACCGCGACGCCCAGCCCGGCGCGCAGGTGCCGGGGCTGATGCACGTCGACCTCGGCGGCTACCACGTGCGCGACATCGAGTTCACGGCCGCGTTCGACATCGACCGCGAGAAGGTCGGCAAGGATCTCGGTCAGGCCATCTGGGCCGGGCAGAACAACACGATCAAGTTCGCGACCGGGGCGAATGGGGTTCCCAACAAGATCGGCGTGCCCGTGCACCGCGGGATGACCCACGATGGCCTCGGCAAGTACCTGAAGGAGAAGATCGTCAAGGCGCCCGGCGAGACTGCGGACATCGTCGGGATCCTGAAGGACACACACACCGATGTGGTCGTCTCCTATCTGCCGGTCGGTTCGGAGCAGGCGACCAAGTGGTACGTCGAGCAGGTGCTCGAGGCGGGCTGCGGCTTCGTCAACTGCATCCCGGTGTTCATCGCGCGCGAGGACTACTGGGAGCGGCGCTTCAAAGCGGCCAAGCTGCCGATCGTCGGCGACGACATCAAGTCGCAGGTGGGCGCGACGATCGTGCACCGTTCGCTCGCGCGCCTGTTCGCCGATCGCGGCGTGAAGATGCTGCGCACCTCTCAGCTGAACGTGGGCGGCAACATGGACTTCTACAACATGCTCGAGCGCGAGCGGTTGGAGTCCAAGAAGATCTCGAAGACGAACGCGGTCACATCGATCATGGACCACGAGCTTCCGGCCGAGGACGTCTACATCGGCCCCTCGGACTACGTGCCGTGGCTGACCGATCGCAAGTGGGCCCATATTCGCGTCGAGGGCCAGGCATTCGGGGATGTGCCGCTGAACCTCGAATTGAAGCTCGAGGTCTGGGACTCACCGAACTCCGCCGGGATCGTGATCGACGCGGTGCGCTGCTGCAAGCTCGCGCTCAACCACGGCATCGGCGGTCAGCTCGACGGCCCGAGCAGCTATCTGATGAAGTCGCCGCACGACCAGCGCCCGGACGACATCGCGCGCGCGGACACCGAGAAGTTCATCACGACCTATGCGCGCAAGCCCGGTACCCAGCCCGCAACCAAACGCGTCTCGCAGGCAGCGCGCTCGCGCCGCTGAGGGGGGCGCGACAATGGGCGGGGTGATGGCCTGCACCGAGCGGTTTGCGATCGCCCACGTGACCCCGTACCCGTGGGAGGCGCAGGAGAACGAGGTCAACGCCGAAGTGCGGGCGCTTGCCGAGGGGTTGTCGCGTCGCGGGCATCGCGTGCTGGTGCTGGCGCCATCGCGCTCGCAGGAGCGGGTGCGCGCCTCGCGACGGGCGCTGCGCGCGGCGCGCGCGCGCGCGGGCGGCGTGGGCTCGTTGCTGGCTGGGACCGACACCGGCGTGCCGGCTGTGATCGCGGTCGGCGAGGTGCTCGACGTACCGACCGGCTCGTCCGGTCGGCGCACGCCGGCGCTGCCGATCGACGTGGCGCGCACGCTCGAGGAACTGCTGAGCAGCGTGCCGCTCGACTTCGTGCACGTGCACGAACCGTTCGCTCCGAGCGCATCGAACGCGGCGCTGCGCCACTCGCGAGCGCTGAACGTCGGCTCGTTTCACTCACCGAGCGAGCGCCTGCTGCTCGCGCTGATGGCCCGCCGGTTCGTCGAGACGTTCTTCGGGCGTCTGGACGCGCGCACGGCGAGCTCGCCGCAGACCGCGGAGCTGATGCAGCGCCACTTCCCCGGCGAGTATCGCCTGTTGGGCGGCGGCGAGAACGCGATCGATGAGCTCGAGCTGATCTACGCCGGTCTCGCGGCGCGTCGACACGACGCCGTCGGGGACGCGCGGATGCGGGCGCGCTTGGGGCAGCGGCCGCGGATCGATGTCGATCTGCACATGCACAGCGATCACTCCTACGACTGCGAAACGCCGGTCGAGGTGCTGCTTGCCAGCGCGCGCGAGCGCGGGCTCGGAGCGATCGCGGTGACCGACCACAACGAGATCAGCGGCGCACTGGCGGCGCGCGAGCAGGCGGCGCAGTTCGGCCCCCACCCGCCCGTGAAGGTGATCGTCGGCGAGGAGGTCAAGACGGCGCGCGAGGGCGAGGTGATCGGCCTGTTCATCGAGCACAAGATCGCGCCGGGCATGAGCCTGCGCGACACGATCGCCGAGATCCGCAGACAGGGAGGGCTCGTGTATGTGCCCCACCCGTTCGACCGTCTGCATTCGGTGCCGGACTACGAGCACCTGCTGAAGATCATCGCCGAGGTCGACGCGCTCGAGGTGTTCAACGCGCGCGTGGCGATCAGTGCGTTCAACGAAGAGGCCGGCCGCTTCGCCGCGAAGTACCGGATCGCGGCGGGCGCCGGCTCGGACTCGCACGTGCCGCAGGGCCTCGGTTCGGTGCGAATCAGGATGCACGACTTCGAAGGGCCGCAGGAGTTCCTGCAATCGCTGCGCGACGCCGAGATCATCACCCGGCCGACGAGCCTGCTGTACGTGCAGGCCCTCAAGTTCCTGCAGACACGCGCCACGCCGCCGGCGGCGCGCCGGGCCAGCCGTGCCCGGCGTGTCAGGCGTGCGCTGGGCGCCAGCCGCAAGTAGCGGTGCAGCGCCAAGGACAAGCCCGCGAGCCGTCAAAACCTCTGGGGGCGATGCCTGCGACCGACGATGAGATTCGCGAGAAGTATCTCGAGCGCGCGATCCGCGAGCTCAACACGCTGACGCGCGAGCTGCAGGCCTGTCCGCGCTGCCCGCGCGGACACGTCATGCCGGTGCTCGGCTCGGGCCACCCGCAGGCAGACGTGATGCTGCTCAAGTACGCACCCAGACCGTCGGAGGTCGAGGAGGGCGTGGCGTTCTACGGTCGCGCCGGCGGGGCGCTGATGAAGTCGCTCAAGCGACTCGCGATCGACCCGCTCGCCGTGTACGGAACGCTGTGCGTGAAGTGCCCGGTGGCCGACCCTTCGCTCGCCGATTTCGCCTGCATGTCTCGTGTGGTCGAGGAGCTGGCGATCGTGCAGCCGAAGATAATCGTGGTGATGGGCGCTGACGCGCTGGTGGCGCTCGGCGACATGGACATTCCGCTGGCGCGCGAGCTGCAGCCGCGGTACGGCGAGATCCAGCAGCTGACCGCAACGATCGACGCGCTGTACGTGCCCAACATCGACGACTCGCTCGACGAGCAGGCCAGCAAGCGCGAGTTCTGGACGGCGTTTCGCGTGCTCGGCGAGTGGTACGAGGCACAGCCGCCGTACTGAGCGCTCGTCAGATCTCGAGCACGATCTTGCCCAGCTTGCCGCCCTGCGCGAAGCGCTCGTACGCTTCGGCGGCGTCATCGAGGGCATAGCTCGCGGCGATCGGGACACGCAGCTGACCGGTGTCGAACAGCGGCAGCACCTCGCGCTCGACGCGGCGCGCCGTCAACGCCTTCTCCTCGAGCGGGCGCACGCGCAGTGTCGAAGCCTGCACGCGCGCGCGTTTGCCCATCAGCGCCAGCAGGTTCAGCTCCGTCTTCGCGCCGGCCGAGACGCCGATCACCACGATGCGCCCGCCGACCGCGAGGGCGTCGAGGTTCTCCGGCATGTTCGGTGCGCCGACGAGCTCGAGGATCACGTCGAACGGCCCGTGGCCCGTGAAGCCGTCGGGCGCTATCGCCTCGGCGCCGAGCTCGGACACCGAAACGCGCAGCTGCGGATCGCGGACGGTAGTTGTGACGCGCGCGCCGGCGGCGCGCGCCAACTGGATCGCGGCGGAGCCGACTCCCCCGGCGCCCCCGTGCACGAGCAGCCGTTCGCCCGAGCGCAATTCGGCCTGCGTGAAGAGCGCGTCGTGGGCCGTCGTGAAGACCTCGGGGACTCCGCCGGCGTCGCGCCAGTCGAGCGCGGTCGGCACCGGCATCAGCTGGCGCTCGTGCACCACCGCCAACTCGGCCTGCCCACCGCCGCCGACGATCGCCATCACCCGCTTGCCCTGACTGAAGCGCTCGGCGCCGGCTCCGAGCGCAGCCACCTCACCGGCGAGCTCGAGGCCAGGAATATCCTGCGGGGAGCCCGGAGGCGCCGGGTAGCGGCCGCTCAGCTGCATCATGTCGGCGCCGTTCAGACCGGCGGCGTGCACGCGCACCAGCACCTCGCCCGCACCCGGCTGCGGATCGGGATGCTCCTCGAGCACGAGCTGTCCGTCGCGGATGGTGGCGGCGCGCATCGGGCCGGAAGCCTACCTGCGCTCGATTCCTACGGGCGCTCGAGGAGCGCGATGCACTCGACGTGGTGAGTCTGCGGAAACATGTTGACCGGACGCACGCGCGTCAGCCTCCAGCCGGCCTGGCCCAGTTCGGCCGCATTGGGAGCGAGTGTCGTGGGGTTGCATGAGACGTACACGATCCGTCGCGGAGAAGCGTTGACGATCCGCTGGACGACTTTCTTCGAGAGCCCGGCGCGTGGCGGATCGACCACGAGCAAGTCGGGCCGGCCGGCGCGGCTGGCCAGCTCGGGCAGGGCGGTGCGGGCGTCGCCCGCGAAGAAGCGAGCGTTGGTAATACCGTTGCGCTCGGCGGCGGCGATCGCGTCGGCCACTGCGGGCTCGATCAGCTCGATGCCCCACAGCTCGCCGGCGCGCGCGGCGAGGCTGAGCGCGATCGTCCCGATTCCGCAATAGATGTCGTACACGCGCTCCCAGCCGGCCAGCGCCGCGTATTCGCCGACGAGCTCGTACAGACGCTCCGCCATCTCCGTGTTGGTCTGAAAGAAGGCCTCCGCGGAGATCCTCAGATCGAGACCACGCAGGCGCTCTGGGAGCTCGGCCTCGCCCCACACAAGCTCCGTCTCGCCGCCGGCGGTCGTCTCGGCAAGGCTGCCCGAGCGAGTCCACAGCACGCCGCCGAGATGCTCTCCGAGCTCGCGACTGAGCTCGAGCGCAAACGCTCCTGCGTCCAGCTCACCGTCGGTACTGACCAGCCTGACCTGCAGCTTCGGACCGGTGCGCCGGCCTTCGCGCACGACCAGGTTGCGCAGGCGCGCGCGCCCGTCCGCGGCGGGACCTGTGCGTCTGTCTGAACGGTCGCGCGCGATCAGGCCCTGCTCGCGACACCATCGCAGCGCGGTCTCGCGCGCGCGATTGCCGACCTCCGACGCGAGCAGGCAGTCGCCGATCGGCACGACCTGCTTCCAGCCTCCAGAGGCGTGGAAGCCGCATACCAGCTCGCCGTCCGGATCGGCGCCGAACGAGTACTCGAGCTTGTTGCGATAGCGCCACTGCTCGACCGCCGGCACGATCTCCTGCAGCTCGAACCCGTCGAGCCGTCCGAGCCGGTGCAGCGCGTCCTGTACCTGCGACTGCTTGACCTCGAGCTGACGCTCGTAGCGCAGCACCTGCCAGGGCACCCCCGGGTGTTGCGCGCGCGGCGGGATCCGTTCGGGGCTCGGGCGCAGAACGTCGGTGGCGTAGGCGCGCGCATAGCTGCGCTTGCGGCGGCTGACCGTGGCGCGCACGCGATCGCCGGGCATGCCGCCCGCAACGAACACGACATAGCCCTCCTCGCCGAGGCGCGCGACCCCCTCGCCGCCGAACGCGAGCGACTCTACCTCCAGCTCGAGCTCGTCTCCCGGTCGGGGGCGTGCCGCCCGCTCGCCTGCGGCTGCGGAACGCGCCCCGTCAGGATCCCCTGCGGGCGCTGACCGCGCCCCGTCAGCGTCCGACGCTGGCACGCCCACGGCGCCAGCAGCCGTTCCGGCGCTCGCGTCGGTGATCGGCCCGGCGCTCACGCCGAGCCCAGCTCGTCGGATACCGGCGCGACCAGCAGCTCGAGCAGCGCCTTCTGGGCGTGACGGCGGTTCTCGGCTTGATCCCAGATCCGCTGGCGCGGCCCGTAGAGCACCTCGGGCGAGATCTCCTCGCCGGGGTGGGCTGGCAGGTCGTGCATCGCAAATGCGCCCGGCGCCGCGAGATCGAGCAGGGCGTCGTCGAGCTCGTAGCCGGCGAGCGCCGCCCGGCGCGCCGCCGCGGTCTGCTCGTCGCCCATGCTGACCCACACATCCGCGTACACCGCCTGGGCACCCGCCACCGCCTCGCGCGGGTCGCCGTAGAGCGTGAGCGTCCCGCGTGCCTCGGCCGGGGTGGGCAGGGGAGCTTGGGCGTCGAGCTGATAGCCCGGCGGCGAGGCGATCGCCACATCGAGGCCCGCGATCAGGCCGAGCAGCGCGAGCGAGCGTGCGACATTGTTGCCGTCGCCGACGTAGGCCACGCGCACCCCCTGCAGCGAGCCGACCGCCTCGCGCAAGGTCACGAGGTCGGCCAGCGCCTGGCACGGGTGGTGGAGCGCCGTGAGCATGTTCACGACCGGGACTTCGCTGTGTTCGGCCAGCTCCCGAAGCATCGCGTCCGGGCCGGTGCGCACACCGATCGCGGCGACGTGACGCGAGAGCACGTAGGCCGTGTCGCGCAGGGCCTCGCCGCGCGACAGCTGCAGCTCGTCGGCCCGCAGCACGAGCGGCCAGCCGCCGAGCTCGTGAACGCCCACCTCGAATGAGACGCGCGTGCGCGTCGAAGGCTTCTGGAAGATCAGCGCGACGCTGGCGCCGGCGAGCGCCCGCGAGGACAGCGGCGCGGCCTTCAGCTCCAGCGCACGATCGAGCAGCCCGTCGAGCTCTGGCGCGGACAGCTCGTCGCCGGTGAGAAAATGACGCGGCATGGAGCGGCCAGTCTAGGATGCTTTGGTGAGCAGATCACTAACCGCTGTGGCGATCGCGTGCAGCGCGCTGCTCGTCGTCGGCTGCGGATCGAGCAGCTCGAGCCCAACCGCGAGCGGCGGCGCGGAAACGACCAGCACGGGCAGCCCAAGCGAAGGGCCCAACCCCGAGGGCTCCCAGGCAGGAGAAGCCGGTACGACCGGGACGACGGGCACGACGAAGACGACCGGCACCTCGAGCACGTCCACGAGCCCAGGCCTGCAACCTGACACGACGCCCAAATTTGCTCCCGCGTCCGGCCCCGTGCATAGCGGAGTCGTGAACATCGCCTACCGCAACATCGCGATCGCGCCCGACACGGTCAGGGTCAAGGTCGGCAGCACGATCAAGTGGACCAACTACGACACGATCTCGCACAACGTGACCAGCGAGGGCGGCGTCGCCAAGTTCGCCTCCAAGGACTTCGGCGGAGGCGGCACATTCGAATTCACCGTGACCAAGCCCGGGATCATTCACTACGAGAACACGCTGCAGCCGACGACGATGAACGGAACGATCGAAGTCGTCAAATAGCGCTCGGGCGGCATCCGGCCGGCCCCCAGGAGACCATGAGAGCGATCCAGGCCCCCGTGGCCAAACCCTCGGCCCTCCTGCGGCCGGCATCCGCGCAGGATGAACCTGCCCCTCGGGCTCCTTGGCCGAACCGTCGGCCGTCTTCGCGAGCCCAACCCCAGCCCGGCGTTCAGTCGAAGTGCGCCCTGCCCGCTTCAGCAGTCGAAGCGGTTGCGTAGCGGCGCTCCGGGATGCGTCCCGCAAGACGCGCATCGCGTCCGGCCTGTACCGCCGCTCGCATCGCGCGCGCCATCCGCACGGGATCCTGGGCGCGCGAGATCGCCGACGCGGCCATGACGCCGTCGCAGCCGAGCTCCATCGCGATGGTCGCGTCCGACGCCGTGCCGACGCCGGCGTCGAGGATCAGCGGCACATCCACGGCGTCACGGATCAGGCCGATGTTGTACGGATTGCGGATGCCCATGCCGCTCCCGATCGGCGACCCGAGCGGCATCACCGCCTGGCAGCCGACGTCCGCCAGGCGACGGGCCAGCACCGGGTCGTCGCTCGTATAGGGCAGCACGACGAAGCCCTCGTCGACTAGCTCCTCGGCCGCTCGCAGCAGCTCCGGCGCGTCGGGCATCAGCGTGTCCTCGTCGCCGATCACCTCGAGCTTGATCCAGTCGGTCGCGAACGCCTCGCGCGCGAGCCTTGCGGTCAGCACCGCATCGCGTGCGGTGCGACAGCCGGCCGTGTTCGGCAGCAGCTGAACCCCGGCCTCCGCGAGCACATCGACGAGCGACCCTTTCGCCGCCGGGTCCACCCGGCGCAGCGCGACCGTGACCAGCTCGCTGCCGCTCGCCGCGATCGCCGCGGACATCAGCTGCAAGGACGGAAACCCTCCGGTGCCGAGCAACAGGCGCGAGCGCAGTGCTCGCCCGGCGATCGTCAGCGTCTCCTCGCGCGTGGCGGATACCGCGGACACGGATCAGCCCCCTTGCATCGCCGTGAGCACCTCGACGCGCGCGTCGGGGGCCAGCTTGTACGTGTTCCATCGCACCTGCGGCACGACGTCGCCGTCGACCGCGACCGCCACGCCGCGACCGTCTGCGCTCACGCCCAGCCGAGCGAGCACGCTCGCGACGGTCGCGTCGGGCTCCACCTCGGTGCGCTCGCCGTTGAGCTCGATCATGCGGCATCGCGCTCCCGCGCAGCCCCGAAGCGCTCGGGCGCGCACGCCGCCAGCAGCTCGCCGAGGCCTTGCGTCTCACCGGTCAGTGTCGCCGCCACAAGCTCGCCCGTCAGCGGCGCGAGCAGAATGCCATTGCGATAGTGACCCGCGGCCCACACGAGGCCCTCGAGCGCGCCCGGTCCGATCGCCGGTGCGTTGTCGGGTGTGCCGGGGCGCAGACCAACCAAGAGCTCCTCTATCTCCAGCTCATCGATCCCCGGCACGAGCTCGCCGGCCGCCCGCAGCACCTCGTATACACCGCCCACCGTCGGCGCGGTGTCGAAGCCCTTCTCCTCGACGGTCCCCCCGATGGCGTATACGCCTCGGGCCCGCGGCACCACATAGCCGCCCTCGAACCGGACGGGACGACCGACGAGGCCCGGACCACGTGGGTCGCGTACGCGCAAGATCTGTCCCTTGACTGGGCGCACCGGCACCTGCGCTCCGCCCGGCAGTCCGGCTATTTGGTCGGTCCAGGCGCCTGCCGCGAGCACCACCGCGCCGGCCGCCACCCGCTCGCCGGCAGCCAGCACCAGACCGGTCACCCTTTCACCGGCGGGGTCCAACATGAGCGAGTCGACTGCTGTGCCCTCGCGCAGCACGACTCCGCAGGTCTCGCACGCGTGACGCAGCGCGGCCAGCACGAGGCGCGGATCGACCGCGTGGTCTTCGGGCGCCTGGACCCCGAGGCGCACGGTCGGCGCCAGGGCCGGCTCCAGCTCGCGCGCGACGCTCGCGCGCAGGCGTTCGGCGCGCAGACCCAGCGAGCGGCGGAACGCGAGCTGACGCTCCAGCTCGCGCGCCTCGTCGTCGTCTCGCGCCACGAGCAGCGTGCCGGTCTGCAGCAGACCCACGTCCAGGCCGGTGACGTCCTCGAGCTCAGCCGCGAACTGCCGCCACATCTGCGCCGAGCGCAGGCTCAGTTGCAACAGGCGCCCTCCCGCCTCGCCGAACTCAGCCTCAGTCACGGGCGCGAGCATGCCCGCCGCCACCGACGAGGTCGCAGATCCAAGCTTCTCCCGCTCCAGGACCGTGACCGACAGGCCCTCGCAGCGGGCTCGCCAAGCGCACACCAGCCCCGCGATGCCACCGCCGACGATCGCGACGTCGACCGGCTTGGTGTGATCTGGCATGCGGTTGGTGATCACCATGACTGACCGTGCTCGATCAACTCTAGTGACGTCACTGGTTTTGAAACTGGGCTTGGCCGGAGACGTCACTCGTTTTGCTGCGGTGACGTGACTAGATTTGTTGCTTAGCGTCCTACGCGACGAACGATCTTCGCTCACAACCCCTATGCCATCGATCCCCGCCAAGACTTTTGGTGCCGAGCGGCGCGCCCGCCTGGCGGATGCGCAGCTGTACCTGGTGTGCCCGCCTCTGGGAGCGTGGTGCTCGTCTGCTCTGGAGGTCTCATCCGCCTCGGAGGCCTCGCCTGTCCCGGAGGCCTCGCCTGTCCCGGAGTCCTCGCCTGTCCCGGAGCCCTCGCCTGTCCCGGAGCCCTCGCCTGTCCCGGAGGCCTCGTCCGTCCCGGATCGGCTCTCAACGCTGCTCGCGAGCGCGATCGCTGGCGGCGTGGACGTGGTGCAGGTGCGCGAGAAGCACCTGCCCGAGAACGAGCTCGCGGCGCTTGCACGCACCGCATACGAGCAGTGCCGCCGCCTGGGTGCGCTGCTGATCGTCAACGACTACCCGGAGCTGGCGCTTGCAGCCGGCGCGGACGGCGTGCACGTGGGTCAGGACGACATGCCGGTGGCCGCGGTTCGCGAGCTGGTCGGCCCCGAGCTGCTGATCGGCCTGTTGACCCACTCCCCGACGCAGATCGACCGGGTCGATGGCACGCTGGTGGACTACATCGGCGTGGGCCCGATCTACGCGACCCCGACCAAGCCGGGCCGTGCCGCCGTGGGACTCGAGATCGTGCGCTACGCGGCGGCCAACGCGCCCGTGCCGTTCTTTGCGATCGGCGGGATCGACGCCGGCAATCTCGCCGACGTGCTCGGCGCCGGCGCATCTCGGGTCTGCGTCCTGCGGGCGGTCAGCGACGCTGCCGACCCTGAGCGAGCCGCGCGCGAGCTGGGCGCGAGCCTGGACGAGGTCCGCACGAACGCCACGGACAAGCACAGGCCGGCCGAGCTGACATGAGTGAGCCGCCTCAGGAGCACCGAGCGGTGGAGAGCGCGCGCGCCAAAGAGGGCCGCGACGAGCTGTTGCGCGCATCGCTCACGCCGCTGGCGCCCGGCGAGCGGCCGACGGCTCTGCGCGTGGCCGTAGTCGTGGCGGCGGCGCTGGCGGTGGCCGTGGTCGTCGGCGCGTTCACGATCCACGGGCTCAGCCGGCGCGGTGGCTCGCTGGCCGGCGGCCTGTTTCTCGGCTTCGTGCTGGCGCTGCTCGCGGTGAACATGTACCGCTGTCGCTACTGGGCCGTGCTTGCCTTCGAGGCGCTGCTCGCGTTCCAGATCATCGTCACGTCCCTCGCGCTGGTGGTCGCATCGACCGTGCTGGCGGCAGTGCTGTGCTTGATATCGATCGTCCTGGCTGGCTGGTTGTTCTGGAAGCTCGTGCGCGTGATGGGCCGGATGCAGGCGCAAGATCGCCAATAGGCCAGATCAGGGCTAACGATCGGCCTTGCGATAGGCTCGCGCCGCGATGGTTGACACCTCCTACGACTGCATCGTCATCGGCTCCGGGCCGGGCGGATACGTCGCCGCGATCCGCGCCGCCCAGCTCGGCAAGAAGACCGCGGTGGTCGAGAAGGACAAGGTCGGCGGACGCTGCCTCAACTACGCGTGCATACCCGCCAAGGCGCTGCTGCGCTCGGCCGACCTGCTCAGCGAGATCCGTGAGGCCGACACCTTCGGCCTGAAGGTGGACGGCGTGCAGGTTGACTATCCCGCCGTGCAGGCGCGCCGTGAGAAAGTCGTCTCCACGCTCACCTCGGGGGTCGCTGGCCTGTTCAAGAAGAACGGCATCGATTTGATCGAGGGCGAGGCCTCGCTGTCACCGGTTGCCGGGAGCAACGGCGCAGGCATGCGCGTGCGCGTGGGCGATCGCGGGATCGTGGCGCCCACGGTGATCCTCGCCGCCGGGTCGGTGCCGCGCTCGATCCCGGGTGTGGAGCTCGGCGGAAGAGTGCTCGGCACCGAGGAGGCGTGGGCGCTGGCGGAGCTGCCGCGTAGCCTGGCGGTGGTTGGAGCCGGTGCCTCGGGGACGGAGATCGCCTCGGGGTTCGTGCGTCTGGGCAGCGAGCGGGTGCTGCTGCTCGAGGCGCTCGACCGCGTGCTGCCGACCGAGGACGCCGACATCTCGCGCCTGGTCGAGCGCGGCTTGCGCCGGCAGGGCATCGAGGTGCATACGAGTACGCCGATCGAGTCCGTGCAGGTCTCGGATACGGGCGTGAGCTTCTCCTACGGCTCGGAGTCTGCCGAGGTTGACTATCTGGTGATCGCGGCCGGCCGCGCGCCCGACATCGCGGCGCTTGGTCTCGACGTCGCGAGTGTCGAGCTCGACGACGGCGGGCTGCTGCGCGTCGACGGCGCCATGCGCACGAGCGCGCCCGGCGTGTATGCGATCGGCGACCTCGTGCCCGGGCCGGCGCTCGCGCACAAGGCATCTGACGAGGGCATCATCGCGGTCGAGGACGCCGCCGGCCTGCCCACGCATCCGCTGGCCTACCTCGACATCCCACGCGCGACCTTTTGCACGCCGAACGTCGGCTCGTTCGGGCTGACCGAGGCCCAGGCGCGTGAGCAGGGCTATGACGTAGTCGTCGGCAAGGTCCCGTACGGGGCGGTGGGCGGCGGCGCCGTCTACGGCGATCGCAACGGGCTCGTCAAGCTCGTCGGCGAGCGCCGCTACGGAGAGCTGCTCGGTGGCCACATCGTCGGCTCGCGCGCCACCGAGCTGATCCAGGAGCTCGTCAACGTGCGGGCGCTCGAGGGCGGCTACCGCGAGGTCGCCCGCACCGTGCACGGCCACCCGACCCTGTCTGAGGCGGTCATGGAGGCGGGGCGTGCCACCGAAGGCTGGCTCATCCACGGTTGAGCAGAGGCTCGTCCACGGCTGAGCGGATCTTCTACTTCGACCTCGCCAGTCCGATGGCGTACCTCGCGGCCGAGCGCATCCAGCAGGTGCTCGGCGAACGGGATTCGAGCCCGATCGTGTGGCAGCCGTTGCTCGCGCGCGATCTGCCTGGGACATCGGCATTCAGGTCGCAGTCGTCGGGGTCGGGGTTGCAGTCGTCAGGGCTCGAGATACCGAACGCATCCGGCCTCGAGAAAGCCGCCACCGAGACGCGCGCGGCGGTCGAGCAGCTCGCGGCGCGTCAAGGCGCGCTGCCGCTGCGCTGGCCTGCGGACTTCCCGTTCGACAGCGAGCAGGCGATGCTGGTCGCGACGTATGCCAAGTCGATCGGGCGCGCCACGGCGTTCGCGCAGGCCGCGTTTCGTCAGGCGTTCGCCGGCGGGCGCTCGCTGGCGCTGATCGACAACGTTGTGATCGCGGCCGCCGCCTGCGAGATGCACCCGACCGCGGTCCTGCGCGGCGCCGCGATGGAATCGGTGCGCCGGCAGCTGCGCGACGCGACGACTCGCGCAGCCGACGCCGGCGTCGGATATGTTCCCGCGGTGCAGGTTGGCAGCACGGTGTTTGTCGGGGACAACGCTCCCGAGCAGGCGGCCGCGAGTTGAGGGCAAATCGCGCCTACCGCCTGATCGTCACGCGCGGCGGGCGCACTCCCGCGCTGCTCGCCGACACGCGTCGCGTTGACCACATCGAGCTGGTCGATGTGGAGAGCGGCGAAGTGGTGCTGTTCTGGGACTGCCCGCCGCAGGGCGCCTCACGCCTTGCACGAACGCTGCGCGCCGATCTGTCTCAGCTGCACGTCGAGGACTTCATCGCGCGCTGGACACCGGTCGAGGCGTCGGGCGTACCAAGCTGAGCGGCCTCGAGGCCGGCGGGACCGGTCGGTAGCCCTCTAAGCTGGCTCACATGGCTCAACGGCAGGCTTTTGCCGGCGCCCGGCAACCGCCAAGCGATGTGGCGACCGCCAAGGGCGACACGACCGAGATCGAGCTTTCACGCGCACAGCAAGCGACTGCTCGGCGCACAGCTGAGTCGAAGGCAACGATCCCCCACCTCGTGCTCGAGGCGGAGATCGACATGCACGAGTGCGCAGCGCTTCGCGAGCACCTCGCGGCCGGCTCGCCCGCGGTTGGTGAAGCAGTTCCCACCTACCAGGACATGATCGTCAAGGCCTGCGCGCTGGCCTTGCGCGAGCAGCCGCGCGCCAACTCGAGCTACCGCGACGGGCGCCTGCAGCTGCACGGTCGCGTCAACGTCGGAGTGACGCTGTGGGTCGGCGCTGGCTCGCCGAGCAGCGCCGAGCCGGTCACGCCGACGCTGTTCGACGCCGACCTGAAGCCGCTCGAGCAGATTGCCCGCGAGACCCGCGCGCTGGCCGAGCGTGCCCGCGCGGACGCGATCGCGCCGCCGGAGCTGAGCGGGGCGACCTTCACGGTCACGAGCCTCGGCGTGTTCCCCGTCAAAGGCTTCACCGCGATCATCAACCCGCCGCAGGTGGCGATTCTGGCGGTAGGCGCAGTCGAGCTGCGGCCGGCAGTACGCGACGACGCAATCCTCGCACGCAAGGCCTTGACGGCTACGCTCGCGTGCGACGGCCGCGTGCTGAACGGAGCCGAAGCCGCCGAGCTGCTGGCGCAGATCAAGCGGCTGCTCGAGAAACCCGCAGCGCTCGCGGACTAGCGAGCGCGGCTACTGTTGTGAGTAGACACATGCGCGAGCCCTCGAGCGATCTCTGGGTGTGCCACTTGGGCCTGGTTCCCTACTCCGACGGCCTGGCCCTGCAGGAGACCTTGCGCGAACGCCGCCTCGCCGGCGCGATGCCCGACACGCTGCTGCTGCTCGAACACCCACCGACCTACACGCGCGGCAGGCGCTCGGGCGCAGAGGACCTGCCCATGCCCGGGGATTTCTACCGGGATCGAGGCATCGAGGTGCACGCCACCGACCGAGGCGGCAAGCTGACATATCACGGCCCCGGCCAGTTGGTCGGTTACCCGATCATGGCGATCGCCGACGTCGGCCGTTACCTGCGCACGATCGAAGGCGTAATCGTCGACGCGCTCTCGGAGGTGGGCGTGGCTGCATATTCGCGCCACGACGAAGGCATCGACTACACGGGCGTGTGGGTCGGCGCGCAACCGGCTCGCACCCGCAAGATCGCATCGATCGGCGTGCACATATCCCACGGTGTGAGCACGCACGGCTTTGCGATCAACGTCGATATGGACCTCGCTCCCTTCTCCTGGGTCGTTCCCTGCGGCCTGCCGGACGTGGAGATGACCTCGATCGCCCGCGAGCTCGCGCCGCAGCGGGTCCCCAGCGTCGAGGCTTTCCGCGTAACCGTTGCCCGATCGTTCAGTCATGCGCGCGGTCGGCGCGTGCAGACAGTCTCGGCGCGAGGACTCGGCCTCGAGCAGACGCCGGAATTGGTCCCGGTATGAGCGCTACGCGGTCACGATCAAACCCGGGCGGCATGGACGTCCTGAACGTGCTTGGACCGGACGTTCGGCCGCTGCGTGCGCGCAAGCCGCCGTGGCTGAAGGTGCCCGCGCCGGGCGGGGCACGCTATCGCGAGCTTTCGGCGTTGATCCGCTCCGAGAACCTGCACACGGTCTGCCAGGAGGCGGCCTGCCCGAACGTCGGCGAGTGCTGGGAGCGCGGAACCGCGACGTTCATGATCCTCGGTGACACCTGCACCCGCCGGTGCGGATTCTGCAACGTCAAGACCGGCAAGCCCACGTGGAACGATCCGCTCGAGCCCGCGCGCGTGGCGCGCTCGATCGCGCGCATGGGCTTGCGTCATGCCGTGATCACCTCGGTCGATCGCGACGACCTGCCCGACAAGGGCGCCGGCGCGTTCGTCGGCGTGATCCGCCAGGTCCGCCGCCAGGCGTCCGGCTGCCAGGTCGAGGTCCTGACACCCGACTTCCAGGGTCAGGAGATGCCGCTCGCGAAGGTCATCGCCGAGCGTCCCGACGTGTTCAACCACAACGTCGAGGTCGTCCGCCGCCTGTACCCGCTCGCGCGTCGCGGCTCGGACTTCGAGCGCTCCTGCCGCGTGCTGCGGATCGCCGGCGAGCTGGGCGAAGGCGAGGTCGTGACGAAGTCCGGCCTGATGGTCGGACTCGGCGAGACCCACGATGAGCTGGTCGACGCCTTCGCGGCGCTGCGCCAGAACGGCGTCGAGGTGCTCACCGTCGGCCAGTATCTGCGCCCGTCCGAGGAGCACCTGCCGGTGGTCCGCTACTGGCATCCCGACGAGTTCGCGGCGCTAGAGGCCGCGGCCTATGAGCTCGGATTCGAGCACGTCGCGGCCGGCCCGCTAGTGCGCTCCAGCTACCACGCCGACCAGCACGTGGAGATGCTCAGGCGCCAGCCGGCTCTCCCACTGTAACCTCGCCCATCTGGCCGCTCCCGCCGGCCCGGCTCGGCTGCGGTCGCGAGAGCATCACAGCGCCGACGATGACAGCGACGAAGGCGAACACGCGCAAGACCCCAAGGGCGCCCGCGGGAGCTGACTCTCCGAATACGGCCATCCCGGCGGCGATCGGCAGCGCGTTCGTGAGGAGCGTCGCCACGCCCGCCACCGTCAGCGCCTCGCCCGCCTGATAGCCGGCCTGTAGCAGCGCCGTGCCGAGCGTGTACCCAACCACCAGCGTCACCAAGAATCCGACCCGCACCCCTCCTTGCGTGACCAGCTTGGTGGATATGTCCCCGATCGAGAACATCAGCCCTCCAGCGACCCCATTCGCGATCGCCTTGCCAAGCATCCACGGGCCGATGCACACCAGTAGACCGGCCAGCAACGCGGTCGCTCCCAGCCAGACCAGCAATACCGTGATCGATCCTTCCCGCCCCTGGATGGAGCCGCCGGCCAGCGATACGCCGAGTGCGAGCAGACCGAGGACCGACACGACGACCCCTCCGAGCTCGACCCCGCGCAACGCACGATGGGCCGCGCGCGCCGACACGAAGGCGAGCACCCCGATGCCGCCTGCGGCGACGCTCTGCACCAGCGCAAGCGACCCCAGCCCAAGTGCCAGCGCATACAGGGCGAAGCCGCTGCACTCGAGCATGAACCCCGACATCCAGCTGCGGTCGGCGAGCAGCAGTCTCAGGGACTGGGCCGGCCGGCGCATCGAGAGCGCGGGCAGCTTCGCCGCGGCGTCGTGCTGGCGCGAGTAGGCGAGGTTCGTGAGGATTGTCGAAGCCAGCGCGAGGAGCAGCGAGATCGCCATCCTCAGGCTCATGGGCGGACTCTACTTGCGCGCATTGCTAGCGCCGACGAGCGGCGCAGCGCCCAGGGATGAGCTCGCCGAGCCAGACCATTTGGCATATGCCTGCCACACGGGCGTTCAGTCAACCATCCGGGCAATGAGACCGCCGTCCAGGCTTCAAGCCGGGGCGGACTCCGCTCCTTAGTAGAAACTTGTGACCGCTCCGTCCGCCCCGGCCGTTACCACGGCCGGCCATCCAGGCCGGCCTTAAGTGTTCCGGCCGGCCTTAAGTGTTCCCTGTCAAAGACAACATCCCGCTGGAGCGCTTCCCGCTCGTCACGGTCGCGCTGATCGCCATCAACGTGGTGGCGTACCTGCTGGCGATCCGCCACGGCGGCAGCTTTTTCGATGGGCCGACGTTCGACACGGAGGTGCGCTACGGCGCGATCCCCTACGAGCTGACGCACGCGGGCAGTCACTGCGGGCTCGTGTCCGTGCCGAGCGCCGGCGGGCCTGTCGAAACGGTGGCGTGCACCGGTCAGGCGGGTGTGAGCGGCGCGGCGCCGGCGCAGCCGGCGACCTGGGTGACGCCGTTCACGGCGATGTTCCTGCACGCGAGCTTCCTGCACATCTTCGGGAACATGCTGTTCCTAGGGATCTTCGGACCGAACGTCGAGGACACGATCGGCCGCCTTCGCTACCTCGCCTTCTACCTCATCGGCGGCCTCGTGGCGCTTGCTGCTCAGGTGCTCGTCGATCCTAGCTCGACAGCGCCGACGCTCGGCGCCTCTGGCGCGATCGCAGCCGTGCTGGCTGGGTACCTCGTTCTGTATCCGCGCGCGCGCGTGCTGACGCTGGTGTTCATCATCTTCTTCGTCACGATCGTCGAGCTCCCAGCCGTGATCCTGCTCGGCTTCTGGTTCCTGCTGCAGGTGGCGCTCGGGGCCGCCGGCCTGACCCACGCGGGCTCCGGCAGCGAAGGGGTCGCCTACTTCGCGCACATCGGTGGCTTCCTGTTCGGGCTGGCCCTGATCTGGCCGTTTGCGCGGCGCCTGCGCAAGCCCATGCCGCCGCAGTTGCCGGTGTACTGACGCGATGAGACGGTTGCTCGTGCTCGGGGTCGCGCTGCTGTTCGTCACCGGCTTCGCCTTCCTGACCCTCAGCGCGATATCCCAACAAGGGTTTACGCTGGCGAGCGCCATCTCGATCTTCGTGCTGATCCTGCTCGCGGTCGGGGTGATCGGCGCACTGTTCAATCCGCCACGTTGATGGACACGTCCCCGTTCCTGAACCCAGGCCCGAAGCGGCGCCGCCGCAGACGGCAGCGATCGCACTGGCGCGTCGCGGCGGTCGGTGTGCTGGCGCTGGTGATCGTGATCGCCGCCGCGGTGATGGCGCTTGCCCACTCGCGCGACGCCCACGGCTCGACCACCGCCGGCAGGCAGCGCCATCGACACTCGACCGTTGCGACCGTGGTCGCGCGCTCGGCTATCGGCCTGCCGCTTGCCAAGCCGGCCTTCGCCCTGCCGGGCGTCGGCGCGCCGGCTGACGACGTCGTGCATGCGAGCTTCGCCGAACCTCCGCGTGCTGGACTGCTGTTCAACCTCGACACCGGCCAGGTGCTGTGGCAGCTGAACCCCTACGCGCGGCTGCGCATCGCGAGCCTCACGAAGATGATGACAGCGCTCGTGACCGTGATCTCGGCACCGGTCCGCGCGCCTGTGCTCGTGACGAAGGCCGCCGAGAACATGCCGGGCTCGCGGGTCGGCGTGCTGCCGCTCGGAAAGCACATCGAGCTCGAGACGATGCTTTACGGACTGCTGCTTCCCTCAGGCAACGACGCTGCCGTCGCTCTCGCCCAGCACGTCGCCGGAACCGTCAACGAGTTCGTCAAGCGCATGAACGTCGAGGCTGCCAAGCTCGGGATGGGCTGCACGCGCTACTCATCCCCCTCGGGCTACTACAACGAAGGCAACTTCTCGTGCCCCGCCGACCTCGCGATCCTCGCGCACGCCGACCTGCAACAGCCGCGGATCGCCAGCATCGTTCACGACGCCACCGCCGCGCTGCCCTTCCCGATCCACGGCGGCAGGCTCTATCTCGAAAACAACAACCCCCTGCTGATCTACCACTATCCGGGGACGACGGGGCTGAAGACCGGCTACACGATCGAAGCCGGCAAGTGCCTCGTGGCGACGGCCGAACGCGACGGGGTGCGCCTCGGGGTGGTGCTGCTCCATTCGCCCGACCCCGGTACCCAGGCCGCATACCTGCTCAACCGCGGCTTCTACGGCATCTACCGCCTCGCACCGATCACCGAACCGCCGATACCCGGCGGCGTCTGAGTAGGAGTTTGAAATTTCACGTTGCAGTGCGCGATGGCATATACAGGACTGGTGACAAGCAGCGCACAATGTGCGTGATTGGCATGAGTGTTCTGTTGACGGTGCGCCATAGTATTGGCCACGCATATACGTAAGCGCACCCAATCAAAAAATAAGCACATACCCGGGCGCCGATCGCGAGCGGCGTCCCCCGGCCGAGCACTCGATCCCGGCCCCAGTCGAGCATCGATCCGAGCCTCGGCTGAGCATCGGTGCCGCCATGTCTGAGCCCGGACTCCCCGCAGGGAGTAAAGTCTCTTTCCGCACGATTGACTGGTCAGTCAACCAAGCTGGGCAATCAGCCAAGCCGACGCAAAGGAGCAGCTGTGGACCTCGACGACTCACCCGAGCAGGCCGCATACCGCGCACAGGTGCGCTCCTGGCTTGATCAGCACGCCGGCGAAGCGCCCGTGCTGGAGGGTCCTGGCGCGCTCGAAGACGAGAACGAGATCATCGCGGCCAGGCGCGTCTGGCAGGGCAAGCTGGCCGAGGGCGGGCTCGCCGGGGTGACCTGGCCGAAGGAGTACGGCGGCCAGGGGCTGGGCCCGATCGAGCAGGTGATCTGCGGCCAGGAGATCTCGCGCGCGAAAGTCCCCGGCATCCTCGACGCGATCGGCGTCGGCATGCTCGGGCCGACGATCATCGCCCACGGCGACGACGAGCAGAAGGCCCGTTATCTCGGCCCGATGTTGCACGGCGACGAGGTCTGGTGCCAGCTGTTCTCCGAGCCGGCCGCCGGCTCGGACCTCGCCGCCGTCCAGGCACGCGCGCGCCTGCAGGACGACGGCAGCTGGAGCCTGACCGGGCAGAAGGTGTGGACGACGAACGCACAGTTCGCCTCCTTCGGCCTGCTGCTGGCACGTACGGACGCCGATGTGCCTAAGCACAAGGGTCTGACGATGTTCATCGTGCCGATGGACGCCGCCGGCGTGACCGTGCGCGGCCTGCGCCAGATCTCCGGCGAGGCCGAGTTCAACGAGGTGTTCTTCGATGACGTTGCGCTCGACGCCGGAGCGGTCGTCGGCGGGGTCGGCAACGGCTGGGGCACGGCTCTGACCACGTTGATGTTCGAGCGGGTCACGATCGGCCTCGGCAGCGAGGGCCTCGGTTACAACTCCGCGCGCTTCGCCGGGGCGATCGCCGGCGACCCCGACGGCCGGCGCGATCCAGAGGTGCGCCGCCGCCTCGGCGAGGTGACCAGCGAACTGCTGGCGGTGCGCTTCACCGGGTATCGCACGTTGAGCGCGCTCCAGCGCGGTCAGATTCCCGGCCCCGAGGCCGGCTTGGCGAAGGTCACGATCGTCAACGGGGCGATCAAAGCCGGCGATCTGATCGCCGACGTGCTCGGCCCCGACGCGCTCGCTGACGACAGCCAGTGGGCCTACATGATCTCGTTCCTGCCGGGCCTGAAGTCGGCGGGCGGGACCGAAGAGATCTTGCGCAACACGATCGGTGAGCGCGTCCTCGGGCTCCCGCCGGAGCCGCGCCTGGACAAGGGCATCCCCTTCTCCGAGCTGCGCGCCAAGGAAGGAGCCCCGGCATGAGCCTGGCGCCGTTGGACGAGCAGGTGTTCTTGCGCGAGGCCGCGCCGGATGTATCTCACGCGGGAGGACGGCAGGCCCCCCTCCCAACCACCCCACGAACCGAGACCGGAGCCGCACGATGAATCTTGCACTCTCCGACGAGCAGGTATTTCTGCGCGAGGCCGCGCGCGGCACGCTCTCGCGCTTTCAGACGCTGGAGGCGGCGCGGGACGCGCTCGACGGCGGCGAGAACGCCCTACCGGACATGTGGCCGGCGGCACGCGAAGCCGGCTGGCCGGGGCTGTTGATCGATGAAGCTCACGGCGGTGCCGGGCTCGATGCCTTCGACGCGATGCTCGTGCTCAGCGAGTGCGGCCGCGTGCTCGCGGCGATACCGCTGCTCGGACACCTGCCCGCTACGGCGATCCTCAGCGACTCGCCGAACGCGGCCGAGTTCTTGGCGGACCTGGCGAGCGGCGAGCGCCGAGCAGCCTACCTGCCGAGCTGTCCGCCGGACGACGTGCACGAGCAGTGGAGCGGCGATCCCGAGGACGGAATGCGGCGAGCTGAGCTGCCGAGCGCTGTGGCCGGCGATGAGGCCGGACGCGTACGCCTGAACGGCAAGTTCGCGTTCGTGCCGGACGCCCCCGGCGCCGACGCGCTGGTCGGCGTCGCGCTGCTGGAGGGCCGCCCGGTCGGAGTGGCCGTGCTCGGCGACGCGCCGGGGGTCGTGGTCGAGCCGGTGCGCCGCTACGACGCGACCCGCTCGCTGGGACACGTCTTCTTCAACGACGCCCCGGCCGTGCTGCTCGATGCGCCTGAGGAGTCCCTGGCCGCGGCCTGGCACTTGGCCCAGGCGCTGATCGCCGCCGAGTCGTTGGGCAGCGTCGAAACCGCCCTCGACATGTCTGTGGCGTACGCCAAGGAGCGCCACACGTTCGGTCGCGCGATCGGCTCCTACCAGGCCGTCAAGCATTCGCTCACAGAGGTCCTGCGACAGCTCGAGAACGGGCGCTCGCTGCTCTACTACGCCGGCTGGGCGCGCCGTGGTGCCCCCGCGGAGTTTCCGCTCGCCGCCAGCGCCGCACGCTCGGTCGCGGGGCGTGCGCTCGACTATGGCGCGCGCACGATGATCTCCGTGCACGGCGGCATCGGCGCCACCTGGGAGCACGACGCGCCGCTGTACTTCCGGCGCTCGGAGCTCTCGCGACGCCTGCTCGGCGGCACCGCGCTGGCGAGTGACCGCGTGGCCGGCGAGCTGATGACCCGGGCGACCGCTGCCTGAGCGCGAGTTGATGACCCAGGTCGTCACTCCCTGAGCGGCGGGCCCGGCAGCGCATTGGTCATTGCCGACGTCTAGCCGGACTTGCCCACCTGTGCCTTGCCCGGCTGGCGCGTCTCGCGCTTGGCGTGCTTGGCCCGCGCCGACTTGCGCTTCGCGGCACGGGCTTCGGCTGCCGCCGCCGCTTCGAGCGCCGCCTGTACCGGCGCCCCGTAGGCGGCATGGACCGCCTGCACCATCGCCGGTTCCAGCCCGCAGTTGATGCAGAATCCGTGCTGTGACCAGCCGATCGCGCGCGCGAGGACTTGGTCGGCGTAGGTGACGGCTTCGAGTCCGCCGCCGTTGTAGTCGTAGGCGGCGTTCCAGGCAGCGCCTTCGAGGCCCATACCCGCGCCCTGGGAGGAGAGTAAGTGCGCGGCGGCCATGATCGCGTCGAAGTCGTCATAGATCGAGGGGTGCTTCGCGGTGTGGTGGTCGTAGACCGCCGGTCTGACGCCGTACTGGTAGGAGTCGCTGACGAGGTTCCAGGTGGTCACCGGGCCGTTGCGCACGTTGAACTGCATCGGTCCACCGCAGCAGCCGGCCGAGTTCAGCCCCTCGTACGTGCCCGGGGCGGTCGAGAAAGCGGTCTCCTGGCGATGGATCGAGGCGATCAGCAGCCAGTTGACGCCGAACGTGCTCTGCGCGACTGAGTAGATCGGGTAGAAGCCTTCCATCCAGCGCCTGGGGATGTGGACCTGCAGCGGGTCGTAGTAGGTCGCGACGTCCTCTTCCGGTCGAGCGCCGCCGACGGCGTCGGCGCGTTGCCCCGTGGCGCGCGCCGATGCGACAGCGCGCTCGCCAGTGCGCGTGCTTGCGGCACCGGTCGAAGCAGCCGCGGGGGTGGCGACGCGCACCACTACCGGGGGCGGCGTCCCCGCCTGCGTGCTCGCGCCGACCAGTCCCGTGAGCACAGCCACGAGCACCGCGACACCGAGCGCCGCGATCGTGCCCGCCAGCAGCCAGTGGCCACGCTCGGACGCTGGCGCGGGCACGTGCGCATGCGCGGGCGCGCTCCGTTCGCCCAACTTCATGGGGTCTACCGTAGCGAGAGGGGTGGGCGCGAGCGCCGGAGCGTGCACCGACGTACACGGTCTGCCTGGATCCGGCGGTATCGGTCAAACGTTCATCACGCGGCGCAGCAGGCGGTCGAACGCGGCGGTCGGCAGGAGCGCGTGCGCGACGATCATGCCCTGCGCCTCGCCGCCCACTACGTAGCGGGCGCGCGGGCGGCGCGCGGTCAGCGCGCGCTCGATCGCGGCGGCCACGCGCTCGGGCGTGACGCCGCGTCGCTCGCTGTCGTTCATCAGCTTCGTGAGCGCGGCCGGGACGCGTCCATACTCGCGCTCCAGCTGCGGCGGAACCTTGAACTGGCCGGCGAGGACGCGCGCCTTGTCCCAGATCGGCGTTTTCACTCCTCCCGGCTCGACCAGCGAAACCTTGATACGCGAGCTGTGCAGCTCGCCGCGCAGCGCGTCGCCGATGGCCTCGACCGCGTGCTTGGACGCGGCGTATGGCCCGTTGAACGGAACCGACACACGCCCGCCGACCGAGGAGACGAACACGATCCGCCCGCCGCCGGCGCGCAGCGCCGGGAGCAGCGCGCGGGTGACGGCGGCCTGTCCGAACACGTTGACCTCGAACTGGGTGCGCCAGTCCTGCGCCGAGACCAGCTCGAGCGGACCCCCGAGCCCGATGCCGGCGTTGTTGACGAGCGCGTCGAGCCGTCCGGGACCGGTCGATCCGGCGGTCGCGGGCTGCGTCTGGGCTCTGACGAGCTCGGCCGCCGCGGCGACCTGCGCCTCGTCGGTCACGTCGAGTGAGACCGGAACCAGCCGGGCGCCGGCCTGCGCCGCGAGCTCGTCCCCGGCGGCGCCGTCGCGAACACCCGCGAGCACGTTCCAGCCGGCGGCAGCCAGGCGCAGGACCGTGGCGCGGCCGATGCCCGTCGAGGCGCCGGTTACAAGGGCCGTTGGCACAGTGACGGACCCTAACGAATGCTGGGTTGCTCGGGGAATGCTGTGTTGCTCGGAAAGTGTTTTGAGTTTCCGTGCAGCGCGCGCTATGGCATATACGGAGCTGGCAACAAGGCGCGCGTGTTGTGAGCAATCTGTATCGCTTCCCGCCGAGCGTGCTCCATGGTAGTAACACTGTATATACGTAGGCGCACGCCGATTTGAAAACGAAACACATACTCAGGCACCCGCGCCGCCTTGCGCTGGAGGCGACGAGCCGCCCGCACGGGATTCACAGCCTGAGGATCCGCCGCCTGAGGATCCGCCGCCTGGTGACCCACCGCCTGAGGTCCGCCGCGTGGTGATCCACTGCGTGAGGATCCGCCGCCTCGTGATCCAGCGCCTGGTGATCCACCGGCTGAGGATCCGCCGCCTCGTGATCCAGCGCGTGGTGATCCACCGGCTGGTGATCCACCGCCTCGAAGCTCCCCCGGCCGATCGCCGAATCCATAGGATGTGACTGGATGTTTCGGCGTGTGGGAATGCGTTCGAGCGCGCCCCGCGCGGCGGCCGTCTGCTCCGCCTTGGCCCTCCTGGCCGGGTCTGTCGGGGCGCTCGGATGCGGCAGCACCGGCGGCACGGCGACGACGAGTGAAGAAGCGCGCCTGGACGCCGAAGCCGCGCCTCCGGCCGGGACCGTGATCGGCGCCGACGCGACCAACCGGCTGTCGAGCGCGTGCGCAGCCACGGTTCTCAGCGTGCTCGAAAAGGTGGCGATGCGCGTCTACCACGAGGGCGTGTTCAGCGAACGCACCGCTTCGGCGACGTACATGGTCGAGCACTCGCGGGCGCTGCGCAAAGCGGTCGAACGCGGCGATCCCGCGACCGTGCGCGCGGCCGCCCACGCGCTGCTCGCGACCCATCACATGACCGACATCGAGGTCACTCGCGAAGGCCGCGTGCTGGCCGCGATCGGCGCGGCGCACGCGATCACGCCGCTGCACGGGAGCATCACCGGCGCCGGGGACAGGTCGATCGCCCGCGTGATCACGACCGTGTGGGCGGACAGCGGGTTCGTCGACGAGACAGAAGGCCTCGCCCAGGGTCCGGTGGCGATCCGTCAGCACGGCCGTACGATCGCCGGCTCGGTGCGGCTGCCCAGCCGGGCGCTGCCCGCACACGGGGCGCTGACGCTCGGGGGTGTCTCGTACCGCTACGTGTCGTTCCCGATCGCGCTGTACCCAGCCGGACACGCGCGCGCCTTTCTGCTGCGACCTACCGCGTCGATCACTCCGCTGTGTGCGCGCAGCGCGACGCAGACCACGGTCAACACGATCAGCCACGTCGCGGCGCTGATCTACACCGGCGAGCAGGGGCCCCGGGCACTCGTCCAGGTCCGCCGCGCCCAGCACAACCTGCCGCTGCTGCGAGCGGTCGCAGACCACCAACGCGAAGCCGCACGGCTGGCCATCGATGCGCTGCTCGACGAACACATCGTGCGGATTCGCGTCGATACCGGTGGTGGGCTGTTCGAGGACGTCGGCGGTCCGCATGTGCTCGCGCCGTTGCGCGCACCGCTGCGATGGAACGGGCAGCAGGTCGGAACGGTGGTGCTGTCCGTTCAGGACGACCTTGGCTACCTCAAGCTCGCCCGGCGACTGGCGGGCGTGAAAGTGGTGATCCACCGCGGGCCGCAGCTGGTGATGAGCAGCTTCAGCTCGCCGCCCGCCGACCTGCCGGCCAGCGGTCCGGTGCGCTTCGACGGGCACGAATTCCGAGTGTTCACGCTCTACGCCGAAGCGTTCCCTGCCGGGCGCCTGCGGATCTCAGAGCTGGTCCCGATCCCCTTCGAATAGCGCTCAGGCCGGAGCGAGCGATGCGTGCTTGGTGCGCAGGCTCTCGAGCAGCTCTTCGAAGGAGGCCGAGAATTTCTCCACGCCCTCGCGCTCGAGCGTCTCGGTGACGTCTTCGTAGTCGATGCCGGCCGCCGCCAGCTGGCCGAGCAGCGCGTGTGCCTCCTCCAGGCCCTGGTCCAGCCGCGGCTCGGGGTTGCCGTGGTCCTGGTAGTCGGTGAGCGTCTCGAGCGGCATCGTGTTGACGGTGTCCGGGCCGATCAGCTCGTTGACGTAGAGCGTGTCCGAGTAGGCGGGGTTCTTGGTCGAGGTCGAGGCCCACAGAACGCGTTGTGGCGTGGCGCCCTTGCCGGCCAGGAGCTCCCAGCGTTCGCCGCTGAAGACCTGCTTGTAGTGCTCGTAGGCGAGCCTCGCGTTCGCCACCGCGAGCTTGCCCTTGAGCTGATCGTGGCCGCCAACCTGGTCGAGTCGGCGGTCGGCCTCGGTGTCGATGCGCGAGACGAAGAAGCTCGCGACCGAGTGGACCTTGCGCGGGTCGCCACCCTCCGCGACGAGTCGCTCGATGCCTCGGATATAGGACTCGGCGACCTCGGCGTAGCGACGCAGCGAGAAGATCAGCGTCACGTTGACCGAGTGTCCGTGTGCGATCACGTCCTCGATCGCGGCCAGCCCGGGCCTGGTGGCCGGGATCTTGACAAGCAGGTTGGGCCGGTCGACGCGCTCGTGCAGGCTCAGCGCCTCGTGATAGGTGGACAGCGTCTCGTACGCGAGCGTGGGGTCGACCTCGAGCGAGACAAAGCCGTCGCGCGCCTGGGTCGCGTCGAACACCGGCGCGAACACGTCGCAGGTCTCCTTGATATCGAGGATCGCCAGTTCCCAGAACGCGTCGGCCGCGTCCATGCCTGCCAGTTCGCGAAGCTGCTCGTCATACGAGTCTCCCGTTGACATGGCGTGCTGGAAGATCGTCGGGTTCGAGGTGGCGCCGACGACGGCGTCCTCGTCGATCAGCTTGCGCAGGAACCCTCCGCGCGTCCATTCGCGCGAGAGCGCGTCGATCCACACGCTCTGGCCGAGCTCGGATACGCGCTGAAGCGGTGAACCCGCCCCCGGCGAGGCCTTCTTCTCGGTGGCCATCTAACTCATCTCCTTCCGTCTGGTTTTCGCCTGACGAACGCCCTGTGCCGGCTCTTTCTCGCGCTGCCTGCCAGTCTCTGCCTACTGGTCTGGTGCCTTACCGCGCCAGCCAAGCTCAAACCTCGGGCGCTCAGCTCGCGACCTGTCCCGCCCGCGCGAGCACCGCGCGCGCCCGAGCGGCGATGTTCTCGACGCTGAAGCCAAGCTCGGCCAGCACCCGCTGACCGGGCGCGGATGCGCCAAAACGGTCGAGCCCGAGGACGTCGCCGTGGTCCCCGACCCAGCGCCACCAGCTCATGCTCGCCCCCGGCTCGACGGCCAGGCGCGCCGTTCCCGGTGGGAGCACCTGGTCGCGGTACTCGCGCGTCTGGGCTTCGAACAGTTCGATGCACGGCATCGACACAACGCGTGTCTTCGTGCCTTCGCCCGCGATCGTGCGGGCCGCCTCGAGCGTCGGCGCCACCTCGGTCCCGGTCGAGATCAGGACCAGCTCGGGCTCGTCGCCGTTGCCTGCCGCGTCCCACAGTACGTAACCGCCGCGCTCGAGCTCGCCGGCCGCGCCAAGCTGCTCGCCGCTGCGATCGAATACGGGCGTGGCCTGCCTGGAGAGCAGCAGCGCCACCGGGCCGTCGTCGCGCTCGAGCGCGACCCGCCACGCCTGTGCCGTCTCAGCGGCGTCGGCCGGGCGGATCACCCACAGCCGCGGGATCGCGCGCAGCGCGGCGTAGTGCTCGACCGGCTGGTGCGTCGGACCGTCCTCTCCGAGCCCGATCGAGTCGTGCGTCCACACCCACACCACCGGGAGCGCCATCAGCGCGGACAGCCGCACGCTTCCGCGCATGTAGTCGGAGAAGATCAGGAACGTCGATCCGTACGGTTTGACGATTCCGCCGTGTGCGGCCGCGCCGTTGACGATCGCGCCCATCGCGTGCTCGCGGATCCCGAACGGGACGTTGCGCCCGGCGTGGACGCTCGAGAACTCGCCGGCACCCTCGAACAGCGTCTTGGTCGACTCGACCAGGTCGGCGGCGCCACCGAGCATGGTAGGCGCGTACTGCGCGAACGCGGCCATCGTCTTCTGGCCGGCCGAGCGCGTGGCGATCTGCGTGCCCGCCTCGAAGCTGGGGAGCGTCTCGCGCCAGCCGTCGCGCAGCTCTCCGCGCCAGGCCCGATCCCAGTCGGCGGCCATCTCGGGGAAGCCCTCGCGCCACGGCGTGAGCTTCTGCTGATCCCATTCCTGCCGTAGGGCGGCGCCGCGCTGGCGCAGCGACATGTGCCCGTAGACGCTCTCGTCGACCCAGAAGTGGCGGTCCGGGTCGAAGCCCATCACTTCCTTGGTGGCGCGCACCTCGTCCTCGCCAAGTGGCGCTCCGTGCGCCTTGGCGGTGTCGGTCGCGTGCGGCGCCGGATAGGCGATGTGCGAGCGAATCGAGATGAACGACGGACGCTCGCGTTCCTCGCGGGCGTCGCGGACCGCCGACGTGATCGCCTCGAGATCCTCGGAGTCCTCCACGCGCTGCACATGCCAGCCGTCGGCCGCCAGTCGGGCGCTGTGGTCCTCGCCGTCGAACGACAAGGCCGTCGTGCCGTCGATCGTGATGCGGTTGTCGTCGTAGCAGACGATCAGCTTCGATAGCGCGAAGTTGCCGGCGATCGACGCTGCTTCCTGGCTGATCCCCTCCATCATGTCGCCGTCCGAGCAGATCGCGTAGGTGTGGTGATCGACCAGCTCGCTGCCGGGCCGGTTGAAGCGATCGGCGAGGAAGCGCTCGGCGAGCGCCATGCCGACCGCGTTGGCGAAGCCTTGGCCGAGCGGCCCGGTCGTGATCTCGATTCCGGGGGTGAGCCCGCGCTCCGGGTGCCCCGGCGTGCGCGAGGCCCACTGGCGAAACTGCTGGAGGTCCTCCAGGCCCAGGTCATAGCCGCACAGGTGCAGCAGCGAGTACTGCAGGATGCAGGCGTGGCCGGCGCTCAGCACGAAGCGATCGCGCGCGGGCCAGTCCGGCTCCTGCGGATCGGCCCGCAGGAAGCGCTCGAACAGCACATAGCCGAGCGGGGCGAGCGCCATCGCCGTACCCGGATGGCCCGCGTTGGCCTTCTGCACCGCGTCCATTGCGAGCCCGCGAATGGTGTCGATCGAGAGGCGCTCTATCTCCTGCGCGGGCACGCTTCGATCCTAGAGACTGGACGCGGCCGCTGCCTGCTCGCGCGCGGCGAGTCCACCTCAACCGTCCGCGAGCAGCAGGCCCCGGTCCCAGGGCTCGCAAATGGGAGGCCCACCTCAAACCGTTCGCGAGCAGCAGGCCCTGGTCCCACTGCCCGCGAACGGGGAGCCCCCACCTCACACCGCCCGCGAGCAGCAGGCCCCCACCCACTGCTCGCGAACGGCGAGCCCCAACTGATCCCGCTCGCCTCGGCCGCCCGCTCTAGCCGAGCTGCGGCCGTCGTCGCCGAGCGGGCAGGCAACCCAACGGATGGCGCCGCGCGCTTGCGCAGTATCTCCTGGCTGGGCGGATCTGCAGCAGCCAGTGAAGGTCGTGTCTGCAGTGCGAACGGCGGTACGGCCAACGTTCGTGCAGGGAACGCAACATGCGCTCCTGCACACAGATATGGAACCTCATCTGTGATTCACCCTCCCTGCTGGTTACGCCCGGCCCTGCTGGCTACGACCCGGCCTCAGAGCGCCACACGACGCTCCGCACGAAATCGACCCCGACAACCAACAATCGCGCGACAGCACGGCCCAGCACCGGCAGTGCCGCGGCGCATCTCTCCCTCCTCCTCTACTGCGTGTCCTCCGACGATCTCTCGCGAGGCTCGGTCAACTACCGCTAGGCGGCCCGCAGCACGAGTCGCCAGGCCCCGAGCCGCGCCCCCGCGCAAGACCGTGCACCTGAGTGTGCTATTCCCGTACTGACATATAAATCACACATTACTCAGCGTGTCAATACCGACCATCGAAGGTTTGTCAACTGACGGCGTCGGCGATTGACAGATCGTACGCGCCGGACCGTTCGCCAGTAGCCGATTGGACGAAATGTAGTACGCCCTCTGTGGGCGGGGCAGATCCGCGATGCCAGCAGATCCGCGTTGGCCGTTGACCTCATCATGGGCCCGCCAATGGAGCCGATGCGGGCACGAGCCTGAGCGCCCGTGACACCGCGAGGATGATCAGTGCGCCCGGAGGGAATCGAACCCTCGGCCTGCGGCTTGAAAGACCGCTGCTCTTTGGCTCCCCGAAGAGAACCGTTGACCACTGAGCTACGGGCGCGCGTTGTGTGTCGTTCTGACTGTGCTGCTGCGTAATCTAAGCATGACTGGAGTCCGCGCGCCAGCCCTGCAGCGTTCGTCTGCGTGCCTCCAGGCCGGGGCGCGGACCGCGCGGGGGCGCATCGCCGCGCCGATCACCAGCGAGGAGTCGCGTCCAACACGTTCGCGGGGTCCGGCTGGGCGTCGGCCGGCGCCTGGCTGTAGTCGGCGAACGGCCGATCGCGCTCCGCCACCGCCGCTGACACACCCTTCTCCGCGGCGAGCGCGATGAAGTGGCGCGCGTCGGGGGTGTTTCGCATCAGTCCGTCGAGGATCGACCCAAGCGTCTGCGTTGATGCAAGGCCCATGTTCTCGAAGGTCTGATTGACCACCAGCTTCATCGCGGCGAGTTGCGAGAGCGGGATCTCAGCGAGCTGCTGCGCGCGGGCGTGCACCTCGCGCTCGAGCCTCGAGAACGGCACCGCTGCGTTGATCAGGCCCACGTCGGCGGCTTCGCTGCCAGACAGCGGACGGCCGCTGAGCGCATGCTCCTTCGCCCGCGTGAGACCGAGCCGGTAGATCCACATGCCGGTGAGGTAGCTGCCCCACATGCGCGAGTAGGGGGTGCCGATGCGGGCGTCCTCGCTTGCGATCACGATGTCGGCGCACAGCGCCATGTCGCTGCCGCCGCCCACGCACCAGCCGTGCAGCTCGGCGATCACCGGCTTGGGGGAGCGCCAGATGCTCATGAACTTCGGCACCGGCCCGATCGCCGGGGTTGTGGTCATCACGAAGTCCTTGCCCGGATCCCACTCGCCGTCGGTGGTGAGCCCCGCGTCCCACTCGTGAAAGCCGCCGGCGAAGTCGAAGCCGGCGCAGAACGAGCGACCGGCGCCCCGCAGCACGATCACCTTCACCTCCGGATCGCGGATCGCGTGGTGCACGGCGTCCTCGAGCTCGTCGGGCATCGGCGGGACGATCGAGTTGAGCCGCTCGGGGCGGTTCAGCGTGATCGTGGCGATCGCGCCGTCGGCGGCGTAGAGCAGCGTCTCATAGCTCATGTTCGTCTCCTTGGCGTCCTGGTCTCCATCGGATCCTGTCTCGTCGGGCGCTGGCCTGCCTGGCACCCTGATGTCCTCGGCCGCCGGCCTCCCAGACATCGGTGTCCTCGGCGCGCTCAAGCGGCGGCGCTGACACGGGGGTTGTCCAGCGGGGCGAGCGACCGTTCGAGGTGCTCGCGCAGATGCTCGTACTGCGGCGGCAGGCGCAGCTGCTCGCCGAGATGCTGAGGGTCCTCGTCGATTGCGAAGCCGGGGCTGGGCGTCGCCAGCTCGAACAGGACTCCGCGCGGCTCACGGAAGTAGATGCTCAGAAAGTACTGGCGGTCGATGATCGCCGTGGCGCCCGCGCCCGCGTCGATCAGCCGCTGACGCCAGCGCGCGTGCTCGTCGTCGCGATCGCACCAGGCGATGTGGTGGACGGTGCCCGCCCCCTGCAGACCCTCCGTCGGCGGCGGCTCGTCGTAGACGTAGCTCGCCTGACGGCGTCCGCCGCGCAGCAAGTACGCCCCGGGCTCCGTCATGGTGAACCCCATCGTCTCCGTCAACAGCTCGTGCTCGCGATCGCGCTCGTTCCCGTATACGCGCACGCCATCGAAGCCGAGCAGCGCGTGCTCAGCCGGGATGTCACGGGCCCGGGCCGCCAGGGGCCGGTCGGCGCTGTCGTCGATCGCCAGCTCGAGTCCCAGCCCCTCGGGGTCGCGCAGGCGCAGCGCGCGCTCCCGAGAGCCGGACGCGAGCTCGACGCCCTCGCGCGCAAGGCGCTCGCGCCAGAACTGAAGCGACTGCTCGGACGCCACGCGCCAGCGCAAGGTGTGGATCATGCCCGCTCCCGCCCGACCCGGGGCCGCACCAGGAAACTCGAAGTAGGTCAGGATCGATCCCGGCGCGCCGGCCTCGTCGCCGAAATACAGGTGGTAGACGTCGGGAGCGTCGAAGTTGACGGTCTTCTTGACCAGCCGCAGGCCGAGAACCCGTGCGTAGAAGTCGACGTTCTTGCGCGCGTCGGCGGTGATGCATGTGATGTGGTGAATGCCGTCGAGCTGCACCGGAACCTCATTCGTTGGGCGAGGGGGCGCAGTGGTTTGAACGCGCGACCCCCCCAAAGCGTTGCACGCGGTTGTTGTCTGTGTCGGCGACCAGTAGCGCGCCGTCGCAACCGATCGAAATGCCCGCCGGGTCGCTGAGCTCGCCGGGCTGGGCGCCGGGGGCGCCCCACAGGCGCAGGAAGCGTCCGTGCGCGTTGAACTCCTGGATGCGATCGTTGCCCGTGTCGGACACGAACACGTCTCCGTGATCGTCCACGGCGACGCCTTCGGGCCCGCGGAACTGGCCCGGCCCCGCGCCGGGCGCTCCCCACATACCCAGGAAGTGGCCGGTCGCGGTGAACTTCTCGATGCGATCGTTGCCGCGATCGGCCACGTAGACGTCGCCGCCGCGCGCCGCCGCAAGCGCGACCGGGCCGTGAAACCGGCCGGGAGCCGAGCCCTCTCCTCCCCAGAAGCCCAGCGAAGCGCCGCTGGGCGAGTAGCGCTCGACGTGATCGGCGCCCGTGTCCGCAACGTAGAGCTCGCCGCCGCGCCCGATCGCGACGCCGCCGGGGTCGCGCAGTCTGCCGGGAGTGCCTGCCGGGCCCCCGCCGAGCGTCCGCATCAGTTCGCCGTTGGAGCTCAGGTGGCGCACGAGGTCGTTTTCCTGGTCGGTCACCCACAGCGAGCCATCGGCGGCGCGCGCGAGCGCGACCGGCTTGAACAGGTGCTCGCCGACGATCCCCCCACCGCCACGAAAGCCGCCGCGGTAGCTGAAGGGAGCGTCGCCGAAGGGACCGTTGAAGATCTCTATGCGCCCGCCGAGCGTGTCGGCCACGAGCGCGTCGCCGGTCGGTCCGCCGGTTACGTCACGCGGCAGCATGAATTGGCCGTAGGCACGTCCGGAGATGCCCCACGTGGCAAACAGCTGATCGTTGCCGCCGAACACGAAGATGCGGTTGCCGGCTGCCTCGGCTACGTAGATGGCGTCGCCGGGCGCGACGACCAGCGCCCGCGGATAGCTGACCTGGCGTGTCCCGAGGTTGGGGTGCAGTCCGGCGCTTTCGGCCTGCGCGGCCTCCAGTTCGAGCGAGTTCACGTACTGCAACCGGGCGGTGAGCTGGACCACGCGATGGTTGTTGTCATCGGCGACGTACACATGGCCGCGCGGTCCGACGGCGACGTCGAACGGGTTGGCGAACTGCCCGGCTGCCTTGCCGAACGTGCCCTCCTGGCGGATGAAGCGGCCGTCGATGTCGAACTCCTCGATGCGGTTGTCGCCGTCGTCGGCCACGTACAGCGCGCGGGCGCGGGCGGCCAGGCCCCGCGGGTTCTCGAACTCGCCCGGGCCGCGACCGCGGCGGCCCCAGGCGCGCGGTTCGGTGCCCGCCAGCGTGAAACGCTCGATGCGGTCATTGCCCGTGTCGGACACGAACACGTAGTCGCCGGCGAGGGCGATCGCGCCCCCCGGCGGGACGCCCAGCCCTCCCGAGCCGAAGTCGAACTGCCCGAGGCCGGATCCTGGGCTGCCCCAGGCGCGCACGAAGGTGCCTTCCGCGTCGAACTCCTCGACACGGTCGTGTTCTGCGTCCAGCAGGTAGACGTTGCCGGTCGAGCTGACCGCGAGCGAGCTGACCGCTCCGAACTGCCCGGGTCCGGTGCCGTAGGAGCCCCACTGACCGAGGAAGCGTCCGTGGGCGGTGAACCGCTGGACGACGTAGCTGTACTGGTCGGCCACGTAGACGTCGCCTCCCGGAGCGAGCGCGAGCGCCTCGGGAAAGCGCAGCACGCTTTCGCCACGCTGGCCGATGATCGTCACCGAGCGGTACGGGCAGGGATCGGCGCCGGCGCAGCCGTGCGCGAGCGCGGCGCTCGAGCGCCCCCCCGGAACCCCGCCTGCTCCATCCCCCGTGGCGCCGCAGCCGCTCAGGAGAGCCAGCACAGCCGCGAGCGCCATAACGAGCGCCGGGGCGGCGCAAATTGTGGGCATGAAACGTGGCAGGCGGGACATTGTGCATGCGGACCCGACGGAGAAAGGCTCGCTCGCGGCCCCTACTATCGCGCGCCGGTCGGGCCCTCGCGCCGATCGACATCGCGCCGTGCGCCTGGGTGCGCCCGCCCGCCCAACCGGCCGCCCAAAGCACTAGCCCACGCGCGGGCGTGCGGGCGGGCCCCGCTGGTCGTCGCACTTTCGCCGACGCAGGCGCGCGTGCGTGCGCGCGTGCGCCCCGGCGGGCCCGCCCCACCGAAAGCACAGCCCACGCGCGCGCGTGCGCCCTCGGTCCGCGATGGCCGTCGCACTTCGCCGCCTCCCACGCGCGCGCGTGCGCCCTCGGTCCGCGATGGCCGTCGCACTTCGCCGCCTCCCACACGCGCGCGTGCGCCCCCTCCGACGGATGTCCCGGCGGTCAGCCGCCGACCAGCTCGCGCGAACCGGCCGGGGGGCTGACTAAGCTGTCGCACCGACGAGGCGCCGGCTGGCGCCCCGGATTTCAAGTCTCGAGGAAAGGACACTCGCATGTCGCGTCGGCAAAGCCGTCTTCTGTCGCGTCGGCAAAGCCGTCTTCCGCTGTCGGGCGCGTTGGTAGCCGCCGCCCTGGCGACGATCGGCTTCGCCTCCGCGGGCGCCGCCCAGGCCGCGTCACTGCCCACCGTCTCGATCGCGGTTACGCCCACCACGGCGACCGTGACCGGATCGCTCGAATCGGGGGGCGCCAACGTCGTCTCTTCGGCCACCGGCGTCAAGGAAGGAACGCTGATCCTGTTCCTGCTCAAGGAAGGGGCGACCGTCGCAGAAGCGGAAGCGTATCTGCGCGAAGGCAAGGGCAAAGGCGATCCGAACAACTCGGCCGGGCTCGGCACGATCGTGTTCGACACCGAAGTCGCGTCCGGGCAGCAGGGCGAAACGCAGACCAACCTGACGCCGGGGAGGTATTTGGTGCTGGTCGGTGTCGGCGAAGGGGAACCGAAGCTCGCGAGCACCTTCAAAGTGGCCGCCGCAAAGTCTCCCGCTGTGCTGCCGACTCCGGAAGCGACGATCCGCTCGATCGAGTTCGCCTTCCGCGGCCCGAGCACGCTTCACGACGGGGAGCTGGTGCGCTTCGAAAACGAAGGCTTCCTGGTCCACATGGACTTCGCGCTTCCGGTCAAGAACATGAAGGCCGCCAAGCAGGCCGTCAAGTATCTGCTGGCGGGCAAGGAAAAGGCCGTTGAAAAGCTGATCAGCGGACCGCCCGCGAGCTTTGCGGGGCCGCTGTCACATGGCGCCTATCAGCAGGAGACGATCACCGCGAAACCGGGCATCTACGTCCAGGTGTGCTTCATGGAGACCCAGGACGGCCGTGACCACACACGACTCGGCATGGAGCGGATCATCAAGATCACGAAGTAGCAGTACCCACAGGCAGTCCGCTCCCGCAGATCCTCCAAGGCGCGGCGAGCGGACTGCCGGCCGCTCGCCGCGTTCACGCTCGCGTCACACGTTTTTCACGCGACCGGACGCGAGCAGGCGCGTTCACCACCTGGTCACGCCTCGCCAACAGCTCGGTCACTTCGAACGCCGATCGTCCGATTTAGGCTCACCCGTGCGGGGGTGTTACTTATCGAACGAGCAAAAGGAGCGTGCGATGGGAGCGTGGTGGGCATCTTCTAAGAAGGTCGCACTGGCGTGCTGTGCGGCCCTGTCTGTCGGCGGATTGGCGGCGATACCGCCGGGGTCCGCGTCGGCGGCGCCGGTCTCGAGCTGTGCGCTCGGGCCGAACGGGAGCGCCAAGCACGTGGTCGTCATCCAGTTCGACAACGTTCACCTCAGGCGCGATAACCCGAACGTTCCATCGGACATCGAACAGATCCCGGCGCTGGATGACTTCATGAAGGAAAACGGGACGCTGCTGAGCAACGACCACACGGTGCTGATCTCGCACACGGCGGACGGGATCGTCAGCACCGAGACCGGCATGTACCCCTCCGAGAACGGTCTCGGGGTCGCCAACACCTATCCGTTCCTGGATCCAGAACAGACCGGTACCCACAACAGCGCCAGCTATTCCAACGTGCCGGGCACGAGTGACAGCTCCGCGTTCAAGTACTGGACCGATCCGACCGGCGGTAGCGATCCGCTGTATACGCTGATCAACCAGCCGGCGAGTGAATCGGACCCGGATGGCGTCAACACGCCGGCGCCGTGGGCAGCGTTCACCCGCGCGGGCTGCGACTTCGCGGGCGTGGGCTCGGCCGATATGGAGTTCGAGAACGACACCTCGGACATCAGCAACGTGTACGGGCCATCGTCCTCGCAGTACGAACTCGGCAACTGGTCTTACAACACGGCTTACGAACAGTACAACGAAGACGGTGAAAGCTTGGGCGAAGCAGACTTCGAGGGACTTGCGATCCACTGCTCGCAGGCAGAAAGTGAAGCGGGCGGGATGTGCTCGTCGGCCAACGGCGGCGAGTCGGACTCGCTGCCCGATGAGCCGGACGGGTATACCGGCTACAACGCGCTGTTTGGAGCGCTCAACATCAACCCGCTGTTGACCGGCAAACCCGACCAGTCTGAGCCCGAAGGCTACACCCCGTCGGGCGATACGCCGCCTCCGGAAGGCAACTGGCTGGCGCCGCCGGTGTATGACGTGTTCGCCCCGAACACGACCAACAGCGGGCGCCACGCGGCGCCCGACCCCGGCAACGTGGGCGCCGAGACGACGCCGCCGCCCAGCACATATACGCAAGGGACGACGCCTACCACCGAGATCCTCGATGAAGCGCGCAATCCGGGCTTCCCGGGCTTTGACGGCATGGAGGCAAACAACGCGCTTGGGTACACGGCAGCGATCCAGGAAGCCGGCGTGCCGGTGACGTACACCTACATTTCCGACGTTCACGACGACCAGTACTACGTAAACCACGGCAACGCGTTCGGCCCGGGCGAGGCCGGCCACGAGGCGCAGCTGCGGGAGTACAACGCGGCCTTTGAAGCCTTCTTCCACCGTCTCAAGCAGGCCGGTATCACCAAGCACAACACGGTGTTTCTGTTCACAGTCGACGAGGGCGATCACTACGACGGTGGTCCGCCGCTGAACGAAGGCTGTAACGGCGTCAGCGAACCGTGCAAGTACGACACTGAAGAGACCGGCGAAGCAAAATACGGTACCTCGGGCTTCAAACGCAACGAGGGCGAGATCGACCTCGGCCTCCCGTCGTTGGTCGAATCGACGAACAGCATCAAAACCAAATTTGGCTTCGACGACGACGACGCCCCGGCGATCATCGTGCCCAACCAGACGAGCGCCTCCGGTGCCCGCCCGGGTCCGGACGAACCGTCGGTGCGTGCGCTCGAGCGGGCGATCAGCAACGCGAGCGCATTCGATCCGATCCACAACGAAAGTGAACCGATCTCGGTGAACATGGCGGACGAGACCGAGGAGCACATCCTGCACATGGTCAACGCCGACCCGAACCGCGAACCGACGTTCACGTTGTTCGGCAACCCGGCGTTCTACTTCGAGGGCAAGTGCACCAAGGTCGGCGGTGCCGAGGGTCGCAAACCGGCCTACGGCGAAGGTCCCGGCTGCCCGGTGCAGGAAGAAGCGTATGCCTGGAACCACGGCGACGTGCAGCCTGAAATCGCCAACACGTGGCAGGGCTGGGTGGGACCCGGCATCAAGAAGCTGGGCGAAGACTCGACGATCTGGACCGACCACACGGACGCGCGTCCGACGTTGATGACGCTGCTCGGGCTCGACGACGACTACGACTGGGACGGCCGCGCGATCGTGCAGATGATGAAGATGCATGCGCTGCCGGCGACGTTGCGCAACCACAAGGATCGCGCCGCGTTCGAAGAACTCGCTGCGGCGCTCAAGCAGGTGGATGCGCCGTTCGGCGAATTCGGCATGAACACGCTGAACGCCGACACGAACGCGATCAAGAGCGAAACTCCTGGTGAATCTGCGTACGAAGAAATGGACTCGCAGCTTCACACCTGTGAAGTGTCGCGCTCGGCGCTCGTGTCGAAGATCCTGTCGATCCTGCAGGCCGCCGAGACCAACGCCGCGGCGGTATCCCCGACCGAAGCAAAAGCGCTGACCGCCGAAGCGGATGCGCTGATCGAAGACTCGAAGAAGCTGGCGTCGGAACCGACGCCGCCGAGCGAAGTCTGTAAGTAGACGCAGTAGACAGCGAGCGGGGGCGCCGGATCGAGAGTCCGCGCCGCCGCTCGCCGCCCGGCCGAGGCCCTCTTCGCTGGCCGGCTGCCGAGATCCTCTTCGCGGGCTGCCCGGCTGAGGCCCCGCCCGTGAGGCCGCCGCGCCACGCGCCAGGGTCACGGGCGCCGCCGTCAGATGCGTCAACCTCCGCCTGGAGTTGTCCGACCCGGACCAACAGGCCTACCGCACGCGCGCCAACGCGGCGACGCGGCGCGAGCTGGCGAAGTTCGGCCGGCGCGTGACGGTGCTCGGCTCGATCGCGCTGGCACTGCTGCTCGCGGGCGCGCTCGCACTGTCGCTGAGCGAAGGCGTGGGCTACTGGTATGCATTTCGCTGGGCGCTCGACACCGCTGCGACGGTCGGTGGGTTCCCACAGCCGAACAGTACGTTCGGCCAGATCGTGCAGGTGGGGCTGATCGTGCTGGGGGTCGGCACTCTCTTCTACGCTCTGGCGACCGTCGCCGAGCTGTTCGTCGCGGGCCACCTCGCTGACCTGCTGGCGTTGCGGCGCAGGCAGAAAGTGATCGAGTCACTGCACGACCACCACATCATCTGCGGGTTCGGCCGCGTCGGCCGTCAGGTTGGCCGCGACCTGCGCGCCGCGCGCGCGGAGTGCGTGGTCGTCGATACCGACGCGGAGAACCGCCTGTTGGCCGAGGGTCTGGGCTTCTCGTTCATCGAAGGAGATGCCGCCGAGGACGGCGTGTTGGCCGAGGCCGGCATCGAGCGCGCCCGCTCGATCATCGTTTGTGCGGACTCGGACGCGAACAACGTGTTCATCACGCTGACGGCGCGCGAGCTCAGAGCCGACATCACGATCGTCGCCAGATCCGCGCTCGAGGACACCGAGAAGAAGCTCAAGCGCGCGGGCGCCGACCGCGTGATCTCGCCCTACAAGGCGAGTGGCACCGAGATGGCCCGGCTCGCGCTGCATCGCCAGCTGAGCGGCGTGGTGGATGTCAACGTGCAGTACCGCATGGAGGAGATCGAGGTGGCCGAGACGTGTGAGGCGGTGGGCAAGACGATCGCCGACATCCGGGGCGGCTCGATCGTCGTCGGGCTGCGGCGCGGGACGAGGTTCGAGCCACAGCCGTCTGGCGAGACCAGCCTGCTACCGGGCGATGTGGTGATCGCGATCGGCCCGCCGGCGGCGCTCGAGCGCCTGGAGGGGCTGCTCGAAGAGCGGGCCTCGTGAGCAGCCGCACCGACCGTCTAGTCTGAGTTCTCCAGATGATGCTCGGCTCCCGCTCAACGAGGCTCTGATGGCGATGCCCGGTATCAGCGCTCGCGTGCTGTCCAGCTCTCAGCTGGAGATGCTGCGCGAGCACGGCGAGGAGCGCAGCGCCGATGCCGGCGAGGTCCTGTACGAGATCGGCGACGAGCGCTATCCGTTCATCGCGATCATCGCGGGCGAGGCGGCGGTGCTCGACGGCGCGGGCGGCGAGATCGTGCGCCACGGCGCTTCCGGGTTTCTCGGTGAGGTGAACCTGCTGTCTGGGCAGACCGTGTACGTCACCGCTGTGGCTACCCAGCCGATGCGCTATATCGCCGTCGATCGGGAAGTGCTGCGGGGATTGCTGTTCGAGGACGGCGCCCTCTCGGAGCTGCTGCTGACCGCGTTCGTGGAGCGCCGGGAGCTGCTTCAGCAGCGCGAAGGGGTCGGCTTTGAGATCATCGGAGCGCGCGAGGACCCGGACACGCGGCGGCTGCTCGAGTTCGCGCGCACGCAGCGGCTGCCCCATTCGTGGATTGGCCCTGCGGGCGAGGACGGCGCGGGGGGCCTCGGCGACGGGCCACTCGTGCGGTTGCCCGGGGGCGCCGAGCTGCGCAATCCGAGCAACGGCGAGCTGTGGCGCGCGCTCGGGGTCGGGCTCGAGCTCGAACCGCGCGAGGAGGTCGATCTGGTGATCGTCGGCGGCGGCCCGGCCGGTCTCGGCGCCGCCGTGTACGGGGCCTCGGAGGGGCTCGACACGCTGGTGGTCGAGAGCACGGTGCTCGGCGGCCAGGCAGGGACGTCGCGGCGGATCGAGAACTACCTCGGCTTCCCCGGCGGGATCAGCGGCACCGAACTGACGAGCCGCGCGATCACACAGGCGCGCAAGTTCCGCGCTCGCGTCGCCACGCCCTACCGCGCCGAGACGCTCGAACCAGGGGTCGAGCGCCATCTCGTCCGGCTCGATGACGGCAACGAAGTGGTGGCGAGCGCGGTGCTGCTCTCGACGGGCGCCCAGTATCGGCGTCTGCCGGTCGATGGCCTCGACAAATACGAGGGGATCAGCATCTTCTACGCGGCCGGCCCGCTCGAGGGCCAGCTGTGCGCGGCGCGCCGGGTGGCAGTGGTGGGCGGCGGAAACTCTGCCGGTCAGGCCGCCGTCTGGCTGGCGCGGGGCGGCGCGCTGGTGACGCTGCTGCACCGTCGCGCGGACCTGCACGAGACGATGTCGCAGTATTTGATCGACGAGTTCGAGCGTTACGGCGTGGCGGTGCGCGATCGCAGCGAAATCTCCGAGCTGCACGGAAACGCGGGCGCCGGGGAGCTCGACGCCGTGACGCTGACCGATGGGACGAAGCTCGAGTTCTCGGTCCTGTTCCTGTTTCTCGGTGCGTCGCCTTGCACCGATTGGCTCGGCGACGTGGTGGCGCGAGACGCTCACGGATTCATCCTCACGGGGGCGGACGCGGGCGCCGAGGGCCCGCTCGAGACGAGCGTGCGCGGCGTGTACGCAGCCGGCGACGTGCGCGCGGGGTCGGTGAAGCGCTGCGCGACCGCCGTGGCCGAGGGCGCCACCGTGGTGAGCCTGGTGCACGAACGCCTGGCCGCGGGCGCGATCGCGCGCTAGCACGCATCCACCGCACGCCCGCACCGGGTTTCGAGAGAGGCGTAGGATCACCTACCGGAGGTCGCCGGAGCGAGACGCGCGGAGTGGCGAGGGGTAGAGCTAGCGAAGGGATCTGAAATGGACGGCGAGCAGACGGTGCTGGTGACGGGAGGCTCGGGCTTTCTCGGGGGATGGTGTCTGGTGGAGTTGTTGAGGCGCGGATACCGGGCGCGAGCGACGGTGCGCGACCTCGTCCGCGAGCCCGAGGTGCGTGCCAACATCGGATCGCAGGTTGACGCGGGCGACCGGCTGACCGTGGTGGCGGCGGACCTGAGGGACGATCGGGGCTGGGCTGAGGCGGTGGCGGGCTGCGATTTCGTGCTGCATGTCGCCTCGCCATTCCCGGAGGCGCAACCGAAGGATCCCGACGAGCTGATCGTGCCCGCGCGAGACGGCACGCTGCGCGTACTGCGCGCGAGCCTGGCGGCGGGGGTCAAGCGGATCGTCCTGACATCGTCGGTTGCCGCCGTGCGCAACGGCGAGGCCGGCGCCAGCGCGGGCGGCCGCGAGCTCACCGAGGCCGACTGGAGCGACCCCGAGAACACCGCGCTGACGCCCTATGTGAGGTCGAAGACGATCGCCGAGCTGGCAGCATGGGAGTTCATGCGGTCGCAGGGAGCCGAGGACCGGCTCGTGACGGTGCAGCCGGGAGCGATCATCGGGCCGGTGCTCGGCAAGGACCTCTCGTATTCCCTGCAGGCGATCGACCGCCTGATCACGGGGAAGATGCCGGGACTGCCGCGCCTGGGGTTCAGCTTCATCGACGTGCGCGACGTGGCGGTGCTCGAGGTCCAGGCGATGACCGCCGAGGATGCGGCCGGCCAGCGGCTGATCGCGGCCGGGCCGTTCTTGTGGTTCTCGGATGTGGCGGCGATCCTGCGCGAACAGCTCGGGCCGGAAGCGCACAAGGTGCCGCGCCGCAAAGTGCCGGACGTGATGGTGCGCGCGATGGCGCTGTTCGACCCGGGCGTGCGCTCGGTGGTGAGCGACCTCGGGAAGAAGACGACCTACTCGCTCGCGAACGCAAAGCGGCGCGTCGGATGGGAGCCACGGCCGATCGAGCAGTCGATCGTCGAATGTGCGCGCAGCCTGATGGGTCAGCCCGTGCCGGCGAGAACGCCGAGCCCGGCCTAGCGGACCCGACCTGAGCAGCGGCCAGGCTCAGTAGTCGTCCTCGACGGTCATCGACCAGCGCGCCGAGTCGCGGCCGCCCGAGACGACGAGGTTGTAGAGGCCGGGACCGCTGTTGAAGGTGTGGGTCTGAGACTGGCCTTCTTCCAGTTCGAAGTTGCCGAAGGACGAGCCGCTGCTCAGATCGACCGCTTCGGCGCTGGGCCCTTCGCAGACCACGATCAGCAGGCAGAGTCCCTGGAAGGCCATGTGGTAGCTCACTCGCCAGCGGGTGCCGAGGATGTGAAAGGCGACGGACCTGCCGGTGTTGATGCCTGAGAACGTCGTGAGCGGCCGCCAGCGCGGAGTCTCCGCGACCGACAGCGCAACCGTCGAGCCGTGTGGGACCGTGGCGGTCGGGCCGGGCGCCTGCGTCATCACGACACCGGCGTTCGACCCCGGGTCCGGGACTTCGTTCACGCTGTAGCGCAACCCGGCGTTCGCGAGCTGGCTCTCGGCGGATTCAGCGGGTTCGCCGACGACGCCGGGGACCGACACGGGAGCAGGGCCCGCGCTGAGCGTGACGCGCACCGGCGAGCCATCGCTGACGCGCGCGCCAGGCGCCGGAATCTGAGCGATTGCGATCCCCGTGCCGGCATTGGAGTAGCGACGGGAGAAGACCGGCTCGACATGCAGGCGCCTGGCGCGCGCGACGACACCGCCGCGCGGCAGCTGCTGCAGGTCGGGCACCGTCGTGGTTGCGGTCTGTGTGAGCAGGCGGACCGCGGCGACGCCGACCGCGAGCAGCACCAAGCCCGCGAGCACAGGTAACGCGCGGCGCCGTCGAGATGGGACGCCAGGTTTGCGGCCGCTGCGCGCCGAGTGCGCTTCGTGAGCGCGCACGAGCACACGGGTGTGGCCGGGGCTGAGCGCGCGGCTGCTCGGTCCTTCAGAGTCGATCGTCTGCGGATCGGACCGGAGGGCGCCTGCCCGGGAGAGGGGGCGCGTACGCGCGGGCGCTCCCGTCAGCGCAAGCCCTACGGCGGAGCCCGACCGGCGCGGCGCCTTTACGCTCGGCGGGAGTGGCTCAGCGCTCGGCGGGACTGGCTCGGCGCTCGGCGCAAGTGGCAGAGCGCTCGGCGCAAGTGGCAGAGCGCTCGGCGCAAGTGGCAGAGCGCTCGGCGCAAGTGGCTCGGCGCTGGGCGCGAATGGCTGAGCAGCTTCGCCGGCGTCACGGAGAGCGGCGGCCATCGCATCGCAGTCCGGATAGCGCTCGGCCGGGTTCTTCGCCAGCGCGCGCTCGACCGTGTGGAGCAGCGCCGGCGGAACCCGCGCCGGCAGCGGTGGCGGCGGGTCCTGGAGGTGGCGCAGGCCAAGCTCGACGGCCGAGCCGTCCACGAACGGCGGTTTGCCGGCGAGCATCTCGTAGAGCACGACGCCGGTGCTGTAGACGTCGGTGGCGGCGGTCGTGGCTCGCCCACGGGCCTGCTCGGGGGACATGTAGCGCGGCGTGCCGGCGACCGTCATCGACGGCGCCTGCGACGTGCCCTCGGCCAGACGGGCGACGCCGAAGTCGCCGACCTTGACCCTGCCGCCCGGTCCGAGCAGGACGTTGGCGGGCTTGACGTCGCAGTGCATGACGCCCTGCCTGTGCGCGCACGCGAGCGCGCGGCACAGCTGCTCGGCGACGTTACGGGCCTGCTCGACGGGCAGCGGACCGCGGCAGAGCCGGCCGGCGAGGCTTTCGCCCGCCACGAGCTCGGCGACGTAGTACGGACCCTCGTGGGCGTTGCCGATGTCGAAGATCTGCACGATGCCGGGGTCGTTGACGCGCGCGAGCATCTGGGCCTCGCGCTCGAAGCGCTCGACCCAGGCGCTGTCCTCGGCCCACCAGGGCTTGATCACCTTGACGGCGACTGCGCGCCCGAGGCGCCTGTCGAGCCCGCGGTAGACGCGCCCGAAGGCACCCTCACCGATCATCTCATGGAGCTCGTAGCGGTCATCGAGCACGCGTCCAGCGAGATCCGGAGCCCGCGACATAGACGTTCAGTATTCCGAGCCCGCGAGCCGCGAGCGCCGGCACCAGCCGGAGTGCGGCGCTACTCGCGCAGGTCTGCGGGATCCAGATCGGCCGGCAGCGGGACGTCCTGCGGAGGCGCGCCGGTCTCTTCGCTCCAGGCGGTGAACGCCTCGCCGTCGCGGCCCTCGTGCTCGCCCTCACCGCCGAGCGCGAGCAGCACCATGCGACCCGGGCCGCGGTTGACGAGTTGCCGGCGGACCTGTGGGGCGACGCGGATCACCTCACCCTCACCAAGCTCGGTCCCCTCGCCTTCGACGATCAACGTGAGGGTTCCCTCGAGGACGAGATAGACCTCCTCCTGGCGGTGGTGGCGATGAATGCGCCCGCGCTGACCGGGTTGGAACACGAGCTGGTTGATACCGAACGTGCTGACGCCGAGCTGGCGGCGCAGCGGTACGAGGCGCTCGGCGGCGTCGGGGTCGAGTCGGGCGCGCGCGGTGCCGTCCTGCACGTCGCTCATGTTCGCAGAGGCGAGCTAACCGGCCTCGGCGGCCGCGAGCTGCGCCTGCATGGCCTCCGCGAGCGCGAGCGCACCAGAGAGCGGGCGCACCATCACGACGAGCTCGTCGATTAGGCCGTGCTCATCGAGGTGGATGAAGTCGCAGCCCTCGATCTGCTTGTCGCCGACGCGCGTCTGAAACACGAGGGCGTGATCTCGGGCGTCGGGGGCACCGATTTCACGCAGGTAGGAGAAGTCCTCGAACACCTGGGCGACGGCGGCGAGCAGAGCGGTCACGGCGGCGCGGCCGTGGTAGGGCTTGAAGACGATCGGGCTGCGAAAGACGACCTCGTCGGAGAGCAGTGCGGTGATGGAGTCAAGGTCCTGTGCCTCGACGGCGGCGCGAAACGGGTGCACGAACAGACCTCCCTTTCGTTCAAAATCAGTTGAGCGCCGGCGTGAACGGGCGCTCCTGCGGAAAGCCCACCGTACCCGACACGCGCGAGTGGAGCCGTTCCGCGACAGGCGCGCGTTCCGCGACAGGCGCGAGACGAGCCGTGCCGCGACAAGCGCGACTCGAGCCGTACCGCGACAGACGCGGCTCGAACCGCTCGGGCCTCGACGTCGCAGTGGCCAAGGACGCGTAACTTAGAGGTTGCACGTTGGGCTGGTCTTGTGTAACCTGCCGGTGACACTACGACTTCGGAGGTGGCATCATGGCAGCGCAGACCGATCGCATCGAGAGAGACGTCCTGATCGCCGCGCCCGTCGAGCGCGTATGGGAGCTGGTGACCAGCGCCGAGCACATGGGTCGCTGGCTCGGCGACGGTGGCGCCCAGATCGAGCTGCGCCCAGGCGGCAAGCTATCGCTGAGCTGGCGCGAGCGCGGCACCCACTACGGTCGCGTCGAGGCGGTCGAGCCGCCGCGTCGCTTCGCATATCGCTGGCTGGCGGCGATCGACTCGCAGGAGGAGCCGACGCCCGCCAACTCGACGCTGACCGAGTTCACGCTCAGGGCCGAGGGCGACGGCACACGTGTCGCCGTCGTCGAGAGCGGCTTCGACGGCCTCGACGTCGATCCCGCAAGCCGTAGCGCGACGTTCGCCTCGCATACGCGCGGCTGGACGGCGGAGTTGGACGAGTTGCTGAGCTACGCAGCCGGGATTCCGGCAGGCCGATGAGCACAGCGTTGGCCGATCCCGAGCCGGGAGCGGCGCTCGCCGGTCCCGAGCCGGCGGTGTTCGCCGCGCTCGCCGACCCTACGCGCTGGCGGCTGCTCGGGATGCTCGGGCAGCAGGGCGCGGGTACGGCGACGACGCTGGCGGCGGAGCTGCCGGTGAGCCGGCCGGCGGTGATCAAGCACCTGGGTGTGCTCGACCGGGCGGGGCTGGTGACGCGTGAGCGCAACGGACGCGAGGTCCACTACCGCGTGGAGCCGGCGCGGCTCGACGCGACGGCGCGCCAGATCGCGGCCGTGGCGGCCGCTTGGGATCAGCGTCTGGCGGCACTGAAGGCGCTGGCCGAGAAACAGTGAAGGGCCGGCGGATAGACGACCGAGGCGCGTCTCCGCGCGCGTCGCGCAGTAGGCCCGAAGAAGTCCGACACCACCACCCGACCACACGCTGGTCCCAACACAGACAGGAGCCGAAATGGACATGCCACCAGTCGTGTCGCCACAGAAGTGGCAGGCGGCGCGCGAGAAGCTGCTCGTAAAGGAGAAGGAGCTCACTCGTGCGCGCGATGCGCTGGCCGCCGAACGGCGGCGGATGCCGCGCATGGCCGTCGAGAAGGAGTACCGCTTCGAGGGCCCCGACGGGCCGGCGAGCCTGCTGGATCTGTTCGACGGGCGCCGTCAGCTGATCGCGTACCGCTTCTTCTACGAGCCCGGCGTGGCGGGGTGGCCCGAGCACGGCTGCCCCGGATGTTCGTTCCTGGCCGACCAGGTTGCGCACCTCGCGCACCTGAACGCGCGCGATACGACCCTCGTGTTCGTGTCACGCGCGCCACAGGCCGATATCGGTCGCTGGAAGACGCGGATGGGCTGGGAGATGCCGTGGTACACGCTCACGGACGACTTCGACGCGGACTTCGGTGTGGGCGAGTGGCACGGCACGAACGTTTTCTTTCGCGACGGCGACGAGGTCTTTCGCACCTACTTCATCAACAACCGGGGCGACGAAGCGATGGGCAGCACCTGGAGCTACCTCGACATAACGGCGCTCGGGCGCCAGGAGCAGTTCGAGGATTCACCGCAGGGCTATCCGCAGACGCCGAGTTACAAATGGTGGAACCTGCACGACGAGTACGACGGGGCGGCCTGACTTGGTCGGCTGGTCAGCATCGACGTCCACCAGTATCGAGGTGGCGATGTCAGCGCATCGGCTGGCTTGATCGCAGCTGACTTAGACTCGCGGCCATGTCGTTGCACCTCTTCGCAGGCGTGCGCGTGCGGGACTTCCAGGTGGCGCGAGTGTGGTACGAGCGGCTGCTCGGCGAGCCGACGTTCTTCCCGCACGCGACCGAGGCGGTGTGGACGCTCGCCGAGGACCGGTCGGTGTACGTAGTCGAGCAGCCCGATGGCGCGGGCGGGTCAGTCGTGACGATCTTGCTGGGCGATCTCGACGCGCGCGTGAACGAGATCGCTGCTCGCGGGCTCGAGCCCGACGAGCGCGAGACCTACGCCAACGGCGTACGCAAGGTGGTCTATCGCGACCCCGACGGGAACGAGCTGGGGTTCGGCGGCGCACCGGCCAACCCTGGTTGATCGAGCACATACATACACGCATGTATGATACGGTCTCGCGAGCCGGCCGATGTCCACAGTCTCGACCCGTCACTCCAAGCCCAACGCTCGAGCTCATGACCGAGAGGCAGCGGCGTCCACCGTGCGGTGGGGGCGCGAGGTGCCCGAGGCGATCCGCTGTCTCGGCGCGCTTGCCGATGCCGATTACGCCGACATCGTCACCGCGACGATCGACGAGACGCCAGACCGGACACTCGAGGAGCTGATCGACGCCACGTTGAAGGGTGTCCCGCGTGGCCTGCTCGTCTTCACCCCATTTGTCCAGCGCGTCTTCCTCGGCCTGCGCCTGAAGCTGCGGCCGTCTCCCGATTACCTGCTCGGATGGAGGATCGCCGATCGCGGCGAGAACTGGATGAGGATCGAGGCGGCCTCGTGGTTCCTGACCGGCCACGTGGTCATGCAGATCGACGAAAGACAGCTGTCTTTTGCGTCGTTTATCCGCTACGACCGGCGGCTCGCGGAGTTCGTCTGGCCGCCGATCTCTCTGATCCACCGTCAAGTGGCGCTCACCCTGGCGCGCAGCGCCACCCGAGCGCTGTGAGCGAGATCCAGGATCGGCACATGCCGGACCGAAACGGGAGACTTCCGAACAGCGCGCACACCTCCCGCCCGTGGCGCATCCACGAGCTCACGCCCGACTTCCGGCTCGAGGACGTCTGGGCGCTGCCCGCGTATGGCGAGCGCAGCGACTTCCCGGAGCTGGTCCAGGGCTTCGCCGATGGCGACCCTGCGCAGATGCCCTCGCGGCTCGCCCGTGCGCTGTGGGCGATCCGCTGGAAGATCGGCGGGCTGCTCGGCTGGGACGATGCGGGGTCCGGGCTCGAACGGAGGGTGCCGACGCTGCGCGAGCGCCTTCCGGAAGACCTGCTGGGGGCACCGGGTCCCGACTTCGCGATCCTCCCGTTCACCTCGCTGTACCTGCTCGACGACGAGTTCGCCGCGGAGATCGCCAACGGCACGATGCACGGGGTGATGCACCTCAGCATGGTGCCCGACGGGACGGGTCGCTACCGCGTCCAGATGGCAGTTCTCGTCAAGCCAAATGGGCTCTTCGGGACCGCGTATATGGCCGCGATCAGACCCTTTCGGTATCTGATCGTATACCCGGCGATGATGCGCCAGGTCGAGCGCGAAGCGGCGCGATGGGTCCGAACCGGGGTTGCACACGCCGGCGGCCCACATTGACTCGGAGACGCGCCAGGTCGAACACGAAGCGGCGCGATCGGTCCGCCGGTTTGCACACGCCGGCGGCCCACACTGACTCGAACCACAGAGCCCGCTGAAACCGAGTCATCGGGTCAGGTCGCGACGGCGGTCGCGTCGGTGATCGTCGCGCCGCGGGCTTCGCTTAGCACCACGCGAAGACGCTTTTTGACCTGCGCCGCGCTGAGGTTGCGAACCGCGAACTTGAGGTTCTGCAGCGACTGGCCGTAGCCGAAGTGAAGGGTTCCCGAGCGCTTGTCCCACGTGCCACCGGTGTTCGGTTTGAACGTCACGAGGTTCACGCGGTAGCTGACCGAGATCTTGGTGTTGGTCGGCACTTCGCTGGTTACGCCGCAGTAGAACCACGTGAAGCTTCCACCGCGCTTTACGTGACAGTTGTCGATCGCGACCGTGGCGTGCGTGGTGGTTGCCTGGACCGGGGCAGCCGCGAGGGCGAGCGCGAGGGTGCACAGCAGCCCCAGGGCCAGTCGCGCCCTGAATACGTTGGACATGTCGATCCTTTCTCCGGTTCTGAGAGAGCCCGCGCAAGCTAGTCTGAGGGTAATGGCAAAGACATGGGTTCTCGACACCGAGACGAAGGGCACGGGCGCGCACATGGTGCCGCTCGAGAAGGTCCTGCGGGGCAGAGATCGCGAGCCCGAGCTGAGCCTCGTCAAGCTCGGCGGCCCGGCGCGGCCGAAGCCCGCTCCTGAGCCCGTCCCGCCCCAACCTCGCGTCTTCAAGGTCCTGGACCTGATGACGCGCGAGACCTTGGCTGAGGGCGTTGACCTGCGTACGACGGTGGAGCTGCTCGGCGACGTGCGAAGCATCGTCGATGTCCAGATCTACGCCTGGGACGCGGGCCGCAGGCGCTGGCGGATGCTCGGCTTGGACGAGCGGCGCGCGTTGTGGGACGCTCGCCTGGCACCCCGACTCGAGCCGGAGGCAGCGTAGCCGGATGCAGAGCCGGCGCATGACGCTTTAGCGCACCAGCCCGGCTTCGGATTGCGCCAGGGCGGCCGATCCACGAACGAACGTGCGTGGCCGGACGCAGGACCGGTCGCTCGCGCGCCGCGGCTGAGGACCGCAAGGCGCTGACCTGGGACGATTGCAGCGTGCCGATCGCGCTGATGCTGGCGACCCTGACCGACCGTCGCGACTTCGACGACGACTGGCTGCTGGAGCGCAAGTTCGATGGTGAGCGGTGCGTCGCGTGCAAGGACGGCGGCGACGTGCGGCTAGAGTCGCGCACCGGCAAGGAGCTGACCGGTGCCTACCCCGAGGTCCGCGCGGCGGTTGCGGGCCAGCGAGACCGGGGGCTTGTGCTCGACGGCGAGGTGGTCGCGTTCGATGGGGAGCAGACGTCGTTCAGCCGGCTCCAGCAGCGCCTCGGAGTCACGAGCCCCTCGCCGGAGCTGGCGGCTAGGTATCCGGTCGTCTTGTGCGTCTTTGACCTGCTCGAGCTCGACGGCGACGATCTGCGAGGCCAGCCGCTGCTCGAACGCCGCGCGCGCCTGACCGACGCGATCCGGCCGGGCGCGGCTCTGCAGCTGAGCGAGGCCTGGCGCCATGACTCGCAGCAGCGCTTCGCGCGGGCGTGCCGGTCGGGCTGGGAGGGCCTGATCGCCAAGCGCGCGCAGGCGCCGTACGTCGCGGGTCGATCGAGGGACTGGCTGAAGCTCAAGTGCGTGTGGGAGCAGGAGCTGGTGATCGGCGGTTTCACCGAGCCCAGCGGCACCCGGACCGACTTCGGCGCGCTGCTCGTCGGGTATTACGAGCAGGGACAGCTCAGATACGCGGGCAAGGTCGGGACGGGCTATACCGCCACGACGCTCAGCGATCTCGGCGCTCGACTGCGCGAGCTCGAGACGCACGAGTCGCCGTTCGCGGACGCGCAACCGATCCCGCGAGGCACCCACTGGGTCCGGCCCGAGCTGGTCGCGCAGATCGGGTTCGCCGAGTGGACGAACGACGATCGTTTGCGGCAGGCGCGCTTTCTCGGCATGCGCGATGACAAGCGTCCGGCCGAGGTCGTTCGGGAGCGGCCCCGGTGAGCAAGCCTCCCCTGCCCGAGCAGCAGTCGGGCGCGAGGCGGCGGCGCCCGGGTGGGCGCCCGGCCGGACGTCGCTGTGAGCGGCGAATCCGCATACACGGGCGCGATCTGCGGCTTTCCGCGCAAGGCACGAGAATCGAATCAGGTCCAACCACGGAGGTGAGCAATGAGCACCGTCGATCACGAGATGGCCTTGGCCCATTTCATCGTTTCAGACGATGTCGAGCGTTCCCGTCGCTTCTATACCGAGGTGCTGGGTGGCAGGACCGTCATCTCGGGCGAGGGCGACGACGAGGTGACGTACGTGGCGCTGGCGAACACCTGGATCATCATCAACGTCGGAGGAGGCCCGACCGACGACAAGCCGACCGTCACTCTGGAGACGCCGCCGGACCCGGATCGGGTGAGCAGCTTCCTCAACATCCGAGTAGCGGACATCCAAGCGGTGTACGCCGAGTGGAGCGAGCGGGGCGCTCAATTCCTGACACCGCCGAAGAAGCACGCGACCGAGCTGCGCTGCTACATCCGTGATCCCGACGGCTACATAATCGAGGTGGGCCAAACGACCCTCGCCAGAGGCTGGCGCCCACCGTCTTGATCAAATCAGGCGGAAGCTCGAAATCGCCGACGCCGGCGGTCCAGGCTCGCGCCGGGCCGCTCAGGCCGTCGCGGCGACGATCCTCGATCGAGCCAGGGGCGTGCCCGTGACGTCGAGCGCCTGGACCGCGAAGCAGGGCCCAGCCACCGTGATGGGTAGGGCGCTCTCGAAACCGGTTGCGCTGACGCTCGAGACAGCTCGCAGATCCTTGACGTCCGTGCCGGCGAGCAGCTGCCAGCTGTTGACGTGGGTCGCGCCGTTCCAGCTCGCGTAAGCGGTCAGCTCGTGGCCGCGACGGACCACTGCGAGCGCGGGGCTCTCGGCCGGGTGGCCCGTCCACGGCAGACGGAAAGCTCTGTAGGACTCGTAGCGCTCGCCCAAGATCGCGTCGAAGACGATCCGGCCTGAGCGATCGAACTCCGACACGTGCGGCGCTTCTCCCCAGCCGACGAACACGTTCCCGTTCGCGAGCAACTGCACGCTGCCCTGGCTGCCCGCGAGGATCCGGGGATGCCGGTACTGGCGCAGGAGCGTGGCCGTCATCGCCTGTTCGTTCAGATCGAGGATCAGACCGCGCGAGAGCCGCTCGACCGCCGGCGTCGCGCCGTTGTCAAAGATCGTCAACGTCCCATCGCGCTGGCGGCGCGCATCGTGCTGCCAGGCGAAATCGCTTTCAGGGCCCATCCTGAAGTTGCTGTGCTTACCGCCGAGCCGCCAGAGGATGGCGCCCGAACGGTCGATCTTGTACACGGTATGCGTGCTGCGCGCGGACACGAGGAAGTTGCCGTCGTCGTCGAGGTTGACGGAGTTGATGTGAAAGAAGTCCCAGTCCGCACCGACGGGCACGTATGACTCCTGGATCGGTATGTGATCGAGGCTGCGCCACTCGAACAGGACCGCGCCGGTGGCGAGGTCGATCTCCTGGAAGATGGCGTCCTGAATCGTGCCTTGACGCGAGCCTGCGACGGCCGAGAGATCGGCGCGGGTGACGACATAGCTGGTCAGCAGCGCCGTGCCGTCCGGGGTGATCAGGAACTCGTGGAGGTCACCGCGAAGACCGCGCCCGGCCTGCACGCGGCGCACCGTGCGATAGCTCGGGTCGGCGATCACGTACTCGCCGACTCCATGTCCGAGTTCGATGCTCCCCTCCCACCACGTGAGCACTGGGCTGCCGCGATAGCGTTGGACGCGAAAGTCCGTCGTCACCTTGTCTGACAGCGGGTGCTCCCAGATCGGCTCGCCGCGATCGTCAACGATCACCGCGCCGGCCTGACCGTTCGGCGCGTTGTAGGGCGCGAGGAAGATCGGATCTGCACTGACGCCCTGCTCGCGCCGTGTGACGGTCAGCGCGGGAATCCGCAGGTCGGGTCGGGAGTGCCACGCTGGCGCCCCAGGCGCCACGGCGCTGCGAGACGCGAAGGCGTCGCCGATGAGCTTTCCGACGCCGCCCGCGACGGTCAGCCCAGCTGCTGCGACGCCCGCGCGGCGAAGCAGCTGCCTGCGGGTCAACGTGCCCTCGACGACGGTCATCTCTATCCACCAAAGCGCATGGCACCCAAAAGTTTCTGAGCGCGCTCTCAAGCTCGCCTCAAGAGCGCGCCAGAATGGCCCAAGAAACGAGATCTAGCGATAGCGTTACGTTGACATGACGCTTCCCGTCGAGGGCTATCAGCTGAAGGGGATCTCGTCGAAGGCATATGAGCATCCCGCCGACCGGGCCGCGACTGCCGCGCTGAAGGCGATCCCGCGGCTGGATACGGTCGTGCGAAAAATCGTCGAGTTCGGCTACGAGCGGGCGTTGCGTCGCGGTGTCCTTGGCTCGGCGGTACGCCTCGGTGAGGATCAGCTCTCCGACGTGTGGCACGCCCACGCACGCGCGTACGCGACGCTCGACCTCGAGCCGGTGCCGGAGCTCTATCTCACGCAATTCCCGATCGCCAACGCGATGACGATCGGTGCGGGACGGCCGATCGTCGTCGTGAACTCGGAGTTGGTGCAGCTGCTCGACACCGAGCAGCAGCGGGGGGTGTTCGGCCACGAGGCCGGGCACGTGTTGTCCGACCACGTGCTCTATCGCACGGCATTGGTGATCTTGTTGAGACTGTCGGTGCTGCCCGGCATCCCGCTACCGGTGTTCCCGCTGCGAGCGGCGCTGATGGAGTGGTTTCGCGCGGCCGAGCTCAGCTGTGACCGTGCTGCCGCGCTGGTCACCCGCGACCCACAGGCGATCTGCCGCACGTTGATGGTGATCGCCGCGGGCGCCGAGGCTCCCAATCTCGATCTCGACGTGTTCATGAAGCAGGGACAGGACTACCGCGGGAAGGTGTCTCCTTTCGACCGGGTCTCGCGGCTGTTGAGCGATCTCAACCTCACGCACCCGATGTCTGTCCAGCGCGTGCACGAGCTGATGGAGTGGGTCAAGTCCGGCGACTACGACCGGATCGTGGGTGGCTCCTACATCTCCCGCGACCAGCCGCAGAGCGCGCGCACCGAGGCAAGCGACGCAATCGCTCACTACACAGAGCGCTTCCGTGACACGTTCAACGAGTTCGGGGAGTCGATCGAAGATGCCGGCAAGCAGCTGAGCGAGTGGCTGCGCAAGACAGGCCGGACCGATGGATAGCTGATCCGCCGCACCGAGGGAACCGCGGTCGGCTCGAGCGTCGAGGCTCAGGCAAACACCGCTGCTGGCATCACGGCGCCGGCGAGCGGCTCTCAGCGCGTCGCTTTCGCTACAACCGCGACACGAGTTCGGCGACGACGCATCCAGGCCGGCGCCTATCGTGCCCTGCCATGTCTGAGTTCCCGTTCACAGCGTCGGTGGCTCGCGGCGAGGCCGTGCTGCGCTTTCCCTACGACGACCGCCTGCGCCAGCTCCTGCGCGCGATCCCGGGACGACGCTGGGATCCGGGCCAACGGGTGTGGTGCCTGCCGCTCGAACCCGAGCAGGCGGAGGCGCTTGCACGCCTGCTGGCGGGGCTGCCCGGCGAGCCTGAGGTGAGCGAGGGGCTCGCGCGCGTCATCCGACGTCGGCGAGCGAGACGTCGTCAGGATCAGTGCCTGCTCGATCTGGCCCGCCCCGACGAGGACTGGTGGCTGAGCTTCGCCACCGATACGTCGCCCGAGGTCGTAGCTGAGCTGCTCGAGCACCCAGAGGCCCGCCTCCTGCCACCGATCGGCCGCGCGCTGGTTCCGATCGACGATCGAGCGGCCCGGATGGTCAGAGAGTTGCGCGCGCGAACCACGAGCCTGCGGCTCACCGATGCCGCCGGTCGCGCTCTGCTCGCCCACAGCGAGAGCGCGCGCCAGGTGGGGCACGCCGTGGAGAGCGAGCCGGCGGCGATGCGCGATCGTGATGAGCGCTACGACATCGAGTTTCGCCGCGACCGTCATGGCGGGCATTGGATTCTTGTCGCCTCCGAGCATGCGCCGCTGGCGCGCGGGCTGGCCGGTCAGGCCGGCCTGCGCCCGCTCGACGGCCCTGAAGCGACGCTCGGGCTCGCCGCCCACGAGCGTGACGCGACGCTGCTCCTGGAGCTTCTCGCGCAGCTCGAGGACGCGAGTGTCGACCCGCGGATCGTGGCGTGGCTCGAGCACGCGGGCACTTGGCGCGGAAGCATCGAGGTCGAGGGCCCCAGCGAAGAGCCCGTCTTCCTGTTGCTCGGCGACGTCGCCCGCCTACCGCAGGTGCTGCGCGAGCAGGTCGCGAGCGCGCCGGGCGGAGCGACCCTCCCGCTCACACTCGATTCATGGCGGCTGATCGAGGAGCAGCTCGATGGCTGCCTCAGCGGGGCCGCGAGTCGCTGCGTCGCGGCGATCGCAGACGGCCGGCCGGCTCCACCGGCGATCCTCGAGCTCTCCACGGTTCACGAGGATCCGACGTTCGTGCTCGCGCCTGGGCACGATCGCTCGCTGCTCGAGGCGTTCGCCGCCCTGCCGGGAGCGCTGACGCGCCGCCCTGGGCGTGCCGAGCGGCGCGAGCACGCTCGGCTCTCGGCGATCCGCGCCGACCCGTTCTGCGTACCTGAGCTCGATCACTTCCTGGCCGCGGGCGACGTCTGGGTCGCTCCCGGGGCGCTCGAGCTGCTGCAGGAGGTCCGTGAGCAGCACGCCCGGAGCGCCGGACTCGTGGCACTGTCGAGCGCCACCGACGCGCAGTTGGACATCTGCGACCTCGACGGCGAGCTCAAGCCGTTCCAGCGCGCGGGGGTGAGCTACCTGCTCGCGCAGCGGCGCGCGTTCCTGGCGGACGAGCAGGGTCTCGGCAAGACGATCGAGGCCCTTGCAGCGCTCGAGGCCGACCGTGCATATCCGGCGGTCGTCGTGTGCCCGGCCAGCCTGAAGCTCAACTGGTTGCGCGAGCTCGAGCGCTGGCTGCCGGATCGCAGCGTGCAGGCGCTCGTCGGTACCGGCCCCGCCCGCCCCACCGCCGACCCGTCCCTCCTCACCACCGACCCTTCCCTCCTCACCACCGACTCGTCCCTCCTCACCGCCGACTCGTCCCTCCTCACCGCCGACTCGTCCCTCCTCGCTACCGACCCTTCGCTCCTCAGCGCCGACCCGTCCTTCCTCACCGCAGGCGCCTCGCGCATGGCCGCGGGCGCGGAGATCACCGTGGTGAACTACGACATCGTCGCCGCGCGGCTGGGAGAGCTGCGGAGCCTCGAGCCCCGGGCGCTCGTGCTCGACGAGTCTCACTACTGCAAGAACGCCGCGGCCAAGCGAACGCAGGCCGTTCAGCGGCTGGCAGCGGTCGTGCCGCAGGATGGCCTGGTCCTTGCCCTCACCGGGACGCCTGTCATGAACCGCCCCGCGGAGCTGATCTCGCAGCTGCGAATCCTCGGGCGCCTCGGCGACTTCGGCTCAGGTGCACAGTTCGGCAGGCGCTTCCGCGGCCCCGATGCTCACCTGCGCCTGCACTGGCACCTTCGCTCGCGCTGCTTCGTGCGTCGTCTGAAGGCCGACGTCCTGCCCCAGCTACCGCCGAAGAGGCGCGCGATCGTGCCGGTCGAGCTCGACAACGAGCCCGAGTATCGACTTGCCGAGCGCGATCTGATCGCGTGGCTTCAGAGTCAGCCGCTCGACCTGGGCCAGCTGCGGGCGAAGGTCGCGGCAGCGCTGCGCGCCGAGCGTCTGGTGCGGCTGAACGCGCTCAAGCTGCTTGCGGCGCGCGGCAAGCTCGCGGCTGCGCTCGCCTGGATCCACGACTTCTGCTCTTCGGGCGAGCGGCTCGTCGTGTTCGCCCACCACCGCGAGATCCAGCGCGCGCTGCTCGGACGCTTCCCTTCGGCACTGCACATTCTCGGCGAGGACAGCCACCCCGCCAGGGATGCCGCGCTACGCGCGTTCCAGGCCCCAGACGGGCCCGAGAACCAGCTGATCGTCTGTTCAATCGAGGTGGCCGGTCAGGGGCTGACGCTGACCCGCTCCTCGAACGTCGCCTTCCTCGAGCTCGATTGGACGCCAGCCAAGCACGACCAAGCCGAGGACCGCTGCCATCGCATCGGCCAGGAGGACTCGGTGAACGCCTCGTACATGCTCGCGGCGGGCACGATCGACGAGACCATCGCGACCCTGCTCGAGCGCAAGCGAGCGGTGATCGGAGCGGTCACCGACGGCCGCGAGGACGATGAGGAGGGCGTCGTCGACGCGCTCGTGCGCGAGCTGCGGGGCGCGCCCTACCAGCGCCTGCGCGCGGTCGCATGACTCGGTGCTCTCGCACCGGCCACTCCCCTTTCCACTAGACCTGACGCAAGAGCACACCGTCCTACCTCGAGCTGCCAACCGGGCGGTCGCGCCCTACTCGATCTCGGAGGAGGTGGAGCCGTGTGGGATAGCTTCTTCGTGAGAGAGTCACGCATGTCGAGCTTTCAACGTGGTTGACCGCCCAGAGGTGACGATGAATCGGCTATTGAGCATCGCGACCCACGCCTTGCACGCCGACACGGTCGCGTTGCTCAGCCAGCGGTGCGAGGTCGAGGTGTGTGAGAGCCCGCCGTCCCCGGAGGCGTTGGCGGGACGCGCGGCACGCGCCAGCGCGCTGCTCGTGTTCATGCCGGACCGCGTTGACGCCGCGCTGCTCGACGCCTGCGCCGAGCTGCGAATCGTGGCCGGGGCGTTCAAGGGGGCGGACAACGTAGACGTCGAGGCGTGTACCGCGCGGGGCGTGTGGGTGACCGTCGTGCCCGACCTGCTCTCGGCGTCCACGGCAGAGCTCGCCGTGGGCCTGCTGATCGCGGTCGCGCGCCGGATCCGCGAGGGCGACGCTGCCGTCCGCGGCGGGCAGTTCGCCGGTTGGCGCCCCGCCTTCTTTGGCACGAGCCTGCAGGGAACTGCGGTCGGCATCGTTGGAATGGGCTCGCTCGGACGGGCGATCGCGCGCCGCCTCTCGGGCTTCGGCTGCCGTCTGTCCTACACGGACCCGGGAGTGGCCGAGGCCGAGGGCCTCAGCGCACGGCCCCTGGGGGAGCTGCTGCGCGTGAGCACCATCGTTGTGCTGGCTGTCCCGCTTGCGAGCTCGACGTACGAGCTGATCGATGCCGAGCGGCTGGCCCTGATGCCAGCTGGGGCGGTGCTCGTGAACGTGGGGCGCGGCTCGACGGTCGACGAGCGGGCGCTCGCCTCCGCGCTCGACTCCGGACGCCTCGCCGGTTATGGCGCCGACGTCTTTGCCATGGAGGACCACTGGCGCGAGCAGGCACCCGCAGCGATAGCGCCGGAGCTCCTCGATCATCCGCGCAGCGTCTTCACACCTCACCTCGGGTCAGCCGTGGCAGAGGTCCGACGGGCCATCGAGATGAGAGCCGCCGAAAGCATCCTCCAAGCGCTCGACCGCCAGCGCCCAGATGGTGCGATCAACGATCCGTGGGCAACGATCCGTCAATCCACCCATCCGTCACTCGACCGTCGGTGAGGATCGGGCCGGCCCGGGATCAGGAGTACAGCCTATGCGGGTTGCAATTGTCTCTGACGTCCACGGCAACCTGACCGCGTTCGACGCGGTCCTGGCGGACCTCGAGCGACGAGCGCCCGATCTCGTGCTGCACGGCGGTGACCTCGCCTTGATGGGCGCGCAGCCTGCCGAGGTGATCGATCGCGTGCGCGAACTGGGCTGGCCGGGCGTCATGGGCAACACCGATGAGGTCCTCTGGCGACCGCAGGAGCAACGACGACAGCAGGAGCGAGCTCCAAAGCTGGCGCCTCTTTTGAGCGTGATCTTTCGGGAGTACGCGCCGGCGACACTGGAGTTGCTGGGCGAGGAGCGAGTCGCCTGGCTGCAGCGGCTGCCCGGCAGACTGCGCCGTGAGCGGCTGGTGCTCGTGCATGCGTCGCCGGGGGATTTGTGGCGCGCGCCGTCGCCCGACGCCGAAGACGCGGAGCTATCGGCCACGTATGGGTCGCTCGATGCGGCCACCGCGGTCTACGGTCACATCCATCGGCCGTACGCCCGCGCCCTTGGCCGTTTGACAGTCGCAAACAGCGGCAGCGTAGGCATGCCATGGGACGGCGATCCGCGCGCCTCCTATCTACTCGTCGAAGATGGCGAGCCCCAGGTCATCCGAGTGCCATACGACGTCGAGCGCGAGGCGGCGCTGCTGCGGGCCAGCGACTATCCAGACGCGACGCGACTGGCTGAGATGCGTCGCCGCGGGGTGTTCGTCAAGCCCGGCGGGGCGCCGGGGAGGTGAGACTGGCGCTGCAAGCACGTAAGTGCGATTATTAGAGCCAGACACCGAGAAGGGAGTTCACGACCGTGGAGTCTCCCGAGACCCCGATTCGAGTGCTTGTCGTGGCACACAAGACCGCCGCGACGCAACCGCTGCTCGACGCAGTGCGCGAGCGGGCGCGACGCGGGCCATGCACGTTCACGCTGCTGGTCCCAAACGCAACGCACGGCCTGCACAAGATCGTCGACCCCGAGGACCAGGACGCGGGCGAGGCCAATGTCGTGATAGATCAGGCCCTGCCCCTGCTGAGCGAGGCCGCCGGGAGCACCGTCGAGGGAATCGTCGGAGCGCCCGACCCGGTCGCAGCGGTGCATGATGCGATCAACCTGTACGGCTTCGACGAGGTGATCATCTCGACGCTGCCGACACGACTGTCGCGATGGTTGAAGCTCGATCTTCCGAGCAAGGTGTCGGGCACCGGTCTGCCGGTGACGACTGTGACCCCCTCCGAGGTGCCGGCGGCATAGCCCCCGCAGTTCTTGCCGGGACGCGACGTTGTCCATCCCCGCAACCCGCCGGAACGGCACGTCGTCCATCCCCGCACCTGCGGAACGCGAAGTTGTCGATCTCCGCAACCTGGGACGTTGTCCATCCCCGGGGCGTTGGCGAAGTTCGGGCCGGTGGCTTTCGTGTGCGGATGCGAGCGCGGGTCAGCCCCCGAGACGCTGAGCTGCAAGACTTGCTAGCTGGGATGGATGACTGGAACCTCAAGGCCCTCGCATGGAGGCCACACAACCCGGTGATCCTCTCCTCGACTGAGGAGGGACGCGCTATCGTGCTTGACCTTCCGGCCGGAGGGACGCTCCAAGACCACCAGGTCCACGAGGCAGCCTGGATCACCGTCGTCGACGGTGAGGTAAGGATCACCAACCACGCCGGCCTAACGATCGATGCCCAGCCGGGGACCCTGGTGCAGTTCGTACCTCAAGAGCGACACGAAGTCGCGGCCCTCGCAGACTCGCGCATTCTCCTGCTGCTCACTCCGTGGCCAGGGCCTGGCCACCCTGGAGCGATGACGCTCGATGAAAAGACGGAGGTGCGGGACCGAGCAGCGGCGCGAGCCGGCTGAGCCACGACGCTCGCTCCGGCTGGGCGAGCTGCCACCGAGCTTGAATCGACCGGTAAGGGGGCCCGGCATCGGTGCCGGTTGCGGTCGAGCCGGAAGGCATCACGGAGACACGTAGGGTGACCCCTCGGGGCGACGGCGATGGGTTTTGCGACGTGCCATTCGTGTTCACGGCGAGGCGATGGGCCTCACGACGTGCCATACCAGCGCTTCAGGCGGCGACCGCGTCGAGCTGGCCTCGCCGCGCAGCCTCGGCCTGCTCGCGACTGTCACGCGAGGAGATCAGGACGGTGGCCAGTATCGCGCCCACGATCGCAAAGCCGGCGCCGACGAGAAACGCGCGGTCGAATCCTTTTGTGAGGGCGACGGATGAGCTGTGCACACCGGCGCCAAGCAGGCTCTGAGTGCGGCTGTTCGCGACGGTCGCGAGAATCGCCAAGCCGAGCGCGCCGCCCACCTGCTGGGAGGTGTTGATCAGTCCCGAGGCCAGGCCGGCCTCGTGGGGCTTGGTCCCCGTGAGCGCCCCGATCGTCACAGAAACGAAGGAGAATCCGAGACCGAAGGCCGCGAGCAGCGATGGTCCCAGTACATCCGCGGCGAACGAGCCGCCGGTGGCCGGGACACGCGAGAACCACGTCAGGGCGAATGCGATCAGCAGCAGGCCTCCGATCAGGACCGGCTTGAAGCCGATGCGGGTTACGAGTTGCGAGGCGAGGCCAGCCGAGACGATGATGCCGACGGCCAGCGGCAGGTAGGAGATCCCGGTCTTGATCGGCGAGAAGTGCAGGACGTCCTGCAGGTAGAGCGAGATGAAGAAGAACATCGAGAACAGCGACATGCCGATGAGCAGGCCGACGATGTCAGATCCCCGCAGCGTTCGCAGCCGGAAGATCGAGAACGGCACCAGCGGGTGGCGCTGACGGCGCTCGATCACGACGAATGCCGCGAGCAGCAGGCCCGAGCCGGCGAGCCGCAGCACGGTGTCCGTCGAGCCCCAACCGATGTTGACAGCATCGACCACCGCATAGACGAGCAACGCGAGGCCGGCGGTGACCGTCACGGCGCCGGGAACGTCAAAGCCTTCGGTGCCGTCTTCGGCATGGCTCTCGAGCAGCAGCCGGGTAGCCGCCGCCGCGGCGGCGAGACCGATTGGGACGTTCACGAACAGCACCCAGCGCCAGCTCAGTCCGCTCGTCAGAATGCCACCCAGCAGCACGCCCGCGGCGCCGCCCGCGCCCGCGACCGCGCCCCAGACGCCGAGTGCGCGGTTTCGCTCGGCGCCTTCCGCGAACGTGGTGGTGATGATCGACAGCGCGGCCGGTGAGACGATCGCGGCGCCGAGGCCCTGCATAGCGCGCGCGGCGAGCAGCCATGCCTCGGACTGGGCCAGGCCGCCGGCGAGCGAGGCCAGCGAGAACACGACCAAGCCGATCATGAACATGCGCCTGCGCCCGAGCAGGTCGGCAAGCCGCCCGCCGAGCAGCAGGAAGCCTCCGAACGTGAGCGTGTACGCGTTCACGACCCATGAGAGGTCGTCTCGCGAGAAGTGCAGGTGAGACCCGATGGAAGGGAGGGCGACGTTGACTATCGACGCGTCGATCACGACCACGAACTGCGCCATCGCCAACAGCAGCAGCGCGAGGTTCTTGCCGCGCTCGGAGCTGAGGTCGGGGGCTGCCCTGCGCGAACGTCGAGTCTTCGCTTGCTGCTCGGCGTACTGGGTCCTGGCCGTGGTCATTCTGAGCCTCACTTGGGTCGAGCGGGGATGATGCGGAAGCGGAATTACGGTTCCTGTTGCTTTCAGCATCATACGGAGCTACGATTCCGTTTGTCAAGTCGATGTCCCCAGGCCAAGAGTCCATGCAGACAGACCAGCGAACATTGCGAGCCGACGCTCGGCGCAACCGTGAGCGGATCATGCTCTCGGGCCGCGAGCTGTTTGCCGGCCAAGGGCCGCTCGTGCAGATGGACGAGATCGCCGCGCACGCGGGCGTGGGCATCGGCACGGTCTATCGCCACTTCCCCACCAAGGAGGCGCTGCTGACCGCGATGGTTCGCGAGCGCTTTCAGGAGTTCGCACAGATCGCGAGCGACGCCGAGGACATCGACGATCCGCTCGAGGCGCTGCAGAGCACCATGCGCAAGTCAGCCCAAGCAGTCGAGGGCGACATGGGATTCCAGCTGGCGATGATGGGCTCGAACGAGCTCGAGTGGGAGGGCATCGAGGAGCAGAAGGCCGCGCTCGAAGAGGTGGTCACGCGGATCATTCGCCGTGCCGTGGCCGCGGGTGTCGTCCGCGACGACTTCACGTTTGACGATTTCGGGATGGTGATGTGCGGCATTACATCCACGATGTACTACAAGCCGGGAAGCGCGAACTGGCGTCACCATCTCGAGCTGATCCTCCACGGCGTCTGCCGTCCGGCTCGCGAGCTGGCCCAACAGATCAGCTGACACGCTAGGTCGGCCCGGTCGTGGCGCTGGAGGGGCGGCCGGCCTACGCTGAACCGGAGTTGGCCAATCCGGACTCCTCGGCGCGCGTACTCGACAGCCAGCCAGGGGGTGCCCAGTCCCCCTCTGGGTCCGTGGTTTGCCCCACCTCGATCAGATGGCCATCGGGATCACGGATGTAGCAACGGATCTCGTACTGGTGCTGCTTCGGCGGCGTCAGGAATTGAGCGCCGCGGGCGCTCCACTCGGCGTACACGGCCTCGATGTCCCTAACCCGGATATTGAGAAAGCTGCTGACCCGGTCGGGATCCGATGGCGTCTCCAGGGTGACCGCCGGCTTGTCGTCGGTTGGCCCTCCGCCGGAATTGATGACGATCCAGCTGTTTGCCAGTTCGACATTCACTGGTTCCCCGGGGCGGACAACCCTGCCGCCGAGTATCTCGGTGTAGAAGCGGCGGGACCGCTCGACATCACCCGAAACGATGAAATGAGTCAAGACCAGCTCGTGCTCGATGCCGCTCATGCTGACCTCCGTTTTCGGACTTTGACGCCGCGGCCGCGGCCGACACTCGCCCGTCGCGCGCCAACCGCCGCGTGCCGGGACCAACGGATCTTACCGACACGGCCTAAGCAGGCTGGCGCCGACCGACGGCGCAACCGCCGGCGAGCTGAGGTCGCTTTCCAGCGCCTCACAGACAGGCGGCTGGCAAGGTGCCGGCATCGACTACCGAGAGCCGTCTCGCCGAGAACGAGCCCTGGGCGTATCGATCGGTATTAGTCAGCTTTGGCAAACTGCAGATGCCGCGTAGGCGAACGGGTTCAGGTTCGGCGGGTACGGCACCGCCTCGTGGCACCGCCGCGACGCCAATTCCAACCGAGGTCCAAGTTGTACATCGACCTCCCCTCGCTCGACCTCCCCTCGCGAGCGTTGCCGAGCACCGACCGAACGAGGTGCCACGGCCACGGCCGTGAAGAGATCAGGCCCCACCGGTCGATGACCGTGCCTCTGCGGGGCCGACGACGAGATCGTGAAGGTCGCCGCCGACCTCCAGGCGTCCCGACAGTTCGACCCCGCCGGCCTTCACCGGCTCAAAGCCGGCTGTTCGGATCAGCCGTTCGACCTCCTCGCCAGCACGCTCATCGTCGGTCACATAGAAGAGGACCGCGAGCTCCGGTGACCGGTTGCTAGAGGACTCGAGGACATCGGCCGACAGGGTTCCGAACGCCATCGCAAAGCGTGCTTCTGCCGGCAACCACTCGGCCACGACCTCGCCGGAGGACTGCCCTTTCGGCAGGAGACTTACTACGTTGCCCTGTGCGTCGAGGGCGAGCGGGTTGCTCGGCACGACCACGAGCTTGCTGGCTAACGGGTTGGCGATCTCGTCGATGACGCTCTTCAGCACGGAAAACCGCAGCGCGAGGACAACCGCATCGGCGCCCTGCAACGCGTCGCGGTTGTCGTCGGCGACGACCGCAGCTTGACCGATCTCCGCAGCGAGCGTTCGTGCCGACTCTGTGTCGGCGCTCGAGAGCCGTAGGGCCTCGCCGCCTGAGGCCAGCAGGCGTGCGATGACCGACCCGATCTCTCCAGTGCCGATACCCGCCGTGGTCATGACCGAAACCTCCTCGTGCGGAGCGTGCTGGTGTGTTCCGGCAATGCGTGGTCAGGGAACACGCCGCCTGGTCTGATCATCCCAGAATGCATAGAATGACTCTCTCTTTCGTGGCCTCGCCGGGAGTGACCGGTACGGACATCGGTGGCCGGGGGGACTGGTCGCCGTCAACGCAAGGGATTTCGCTGGCGATCGCGGCGTTCACTCAGGCTCCCCGCCGGACGCACTAGAGAGCCATTGAGGTGGAGATCAGTCACCCTCCGGGTCCGTGGTTTGCCCCACCTCGATCAGATGGCCGTCGGGATCGCGGACGTAGCAACGGATCTCGTACTGGTGCTGCTTGGGCGGCGTCAAGAATTCAGCACCCCGGGCGCTCCACTCGGCGTACACGGCCGCGATGTCCTTCACCCGGATATTGAGAAAGCTGCTGACCCGGTCGAGATCACGCGGCGTCTCTAGCGTGACGGCTGGCTTGTCATCGGTCGGACCTCCGCCCACATTGATGATTATCCAGCTGTTGGCTAGCGCGACATAGGTCAGCCCTCCCGGGCCAGAAAAGGCCACCTTGCCGCCGAGTACGTCGGTGTAGAAGTGGCGGGAACGCTCGACGTCATCTGAAACGATGAAATGAGTCAAGGCGAGTCCGTTATCGATGGTGCCCATGCTGTCCTCCGGTCTTGGAATTTGACGCTAGGTTCGCACCCCAAACCCGCGCATCGCGCCCGTGCGTGCCCTGCACCGATGCGCGGTCGCTGGTCGGACGCCGCCGTGGGTTCGCCCCGCTGCCTCATGACGTCCCGTTCCGAGAGGCATTGCGTGAGTTACAACCGCGATACGAGCTCGGCCACGATCTCCGCAGCGGGCTGTGACTCTCGGGCAAGCGCAACGCTCTGTCCGGCCCACAGCGACAGTGCCTCGACCTCGCCGGTCGTGCCAACGAGCGGCGCCGCGGGGGAGTATCGAACGATCGAATCGCCCGAAGCGAAGTGCGCTATCACCTCCCCTTCACCCGGTCGGCTACCAGGTGGCGGCCGCCCTGCCTCCTCCCATCTCTCGGCCGTGGAGTTATGAAGGGCGCGGTGGGGGGAGTCCGGCCATCCCACCTCATAGAGATTGGCGTACCACTCCGCGTCGGTCTCGGCCGCGGCTATCAGAAGGCGCCGGTACTCCTCGTGGATCGGCATCTCGGTGGCCAGTAGGAACCGCGTGCCGAGCCAAGCGGCCTGAGCGCCGAGGGCGAGTACGGCGGCGACTCCGCGAGCGTCGCCAATTCCACCGGCCGCGATCACCGGCACGGGCGCCACGGCGTCGACCACCGCCGGCACCAATGGAAGAGTTGCGACGCCCCCCGGCACATGGCCGCCCGCCTCCCAGCCCTGCGCGACGACCACGTCCACCCCACATCCGACTGCGCGCCGGGCCTCCTCCGCGCTGCTGACCGTGTGCATGACGAGCCCTCCGGCGTCGTGCACCACCTCGACGTAGCCTTGCGGATCGCCCTCGAAGAGCGACACAATCCGCAGGCCAGCCGAAAGAGCCTGATCGACGCGACGGTGTTGATCCGAGTTCAGAGCGAAGTTGCCGCCAAACGGACGATCGGTCAGCGCTGCCGTTTCACGGACCACAGCTCCGGCGTCGTCCATCCACCACAGCTCCGTGGTACCAAGCGCGCCGGCATTTGAGACCGCGGCGGGCAGCCGGGGATCCGCAGCCAGAGGCGCGCAGACGATCGGGTGATCGATGCCCAGCAGCTCGCACACCGGCGTGCGAGCACTCATTGGAATGGCCCCGCTGCTCGCGCCCGCGGCGCCGGTGGACTAGGCTCATTGCGAACCCGACTGGCTCCGATGATGCCCGGGTTGCCACCGGTCCACAGCCGTGCCGCGGATCGGTGGTCCGGACAGCCGGTGCACCGGGCGCTAGTGGACGGGACGGCAGCCATCGTCCTTGTCACTCCTCAACCGTCGATAGGAGCAGACCATGCGCAGCGACATCATCCCCGGTGGCACCTTTCCCGACTACGAGTTGCCCGATCACGAGAACCGTACTCGAAAGCTCAGCGAGATCCAACGCGAGGACCCCCTGATCCTGACGCTCGCACGCGGGCACTACTGCCCCAAGGAGCACCAGCAGCACCTCGAACTCGCGGCCAACTACCCCAAGATCGCGGTGGCCTACACGCAGGTCGCGACCATCTCAACCGACACCCATCACACCAACCAGGAGTTTCGCGCGTCTATCGGTGCCGAGTGGCCCTTCCTCTCCGACCCTGAGCGTACCGTCCAGAAGGATCTCGAGATCCAGGAGTACACCGACCCCGAACACGACCCGATGATCCCCCACACGTTCGTGCTCAAGCCCGGGCTCGTGATCCACAGCATCTACGACGGCTACTGGTTCTGGGGCCGCCCCTCGTTCGTCGACCTCTGGCACGACCTGCGCATGGTCAGCAGCGAGATCCGCCCCGACTGGGATCTGAGCAAGCCCGGACTGCACGAAGCGTGGGATGCGGGCGACTATTCGTCATTTCACGGATGGAACAGACGCTCCGCTCAGTCGATGCCGACGTCTTACACTGCTTGAGCGGCGACGGCCACGATGGCGGGCCGCGCGGCTCGGTCTACATGAACGGCCGCTGGGCGCTCAGCATCAGTGCCCGGCGGATTGGCCGCCGTCGATGTGCAGGATCTCGCCGGTGACGAACGTGGCGCGCTCGAGGTAGAGGATCCCGTCCACGACGTCGCTCACCTCTCCGAGCCTGCCGACCGGATGCAGCGCCGCCATCCCCGCGTATGAGGCCTCGTCGTGTATCGGCGTCTTGATCACGCCGAGCGAAACGGCATTGACGCGCACGCCGCGTGAGGCATACTCGATCGCCAGCGACCTTGCGACCGCGGCAAGGCCACCCTTGGTGAGAACCGCAAGCGCACACGGGCGCCCGCGATCGGCATAGTTGACGAGGCTCGTGCTGATGTTGACGACGTGACCGACGCCCTGCTCGACCATCTGCCGGATCGAGCGCTGCGTGATGTGAAAGAACCCAGCCAGGTTGACAGCGGTGATCGCGTTGTAGTCGTCAAGGCTGTAGTCAGTGAACGGCTTGCCGATGTAGATTCCGGCGTTGTTGATCAGCGTGTTGACCCGACCGAACCGATCGAGCGCCTCGCCGACCACGCGCTCGGTAGTGGCGGCGTCGGCGATGTCGCCCGGCACGGTCACGTAGTCGGCCTCGTCCGAGGGCGAGATCGAGAGCGCCGTTCCCACCACGGCGTAACCGGTCGCGCGAAAGGCTTCCACCAGCCCCGCGCCGATCCCCTGCGAGGCGCCTGTGATGATCGCAACCTTCTGCGGCTCAGACGGGCTCACACGAGGCGGTAGGTCTCGTAGATGACCGCGCCCGGCTTACGGCCGCCGACGCTCGTGTCCGTATCCAGCTCGAGTTGCCTGCCGTCGGGTCGATCGGGTCCGGTCTCCTGGCCGGTGTCGGCTTGATCCTGCACGGCCACCGCTCACTCCTCCCCCAGCTGGTGCAAGAGCCTCGAGCTGCCCGCTGCGTCTTGATCGTAGGCGACACGCAGTGGCCACGCCGCGGGCGCCCGCCGCAGACGCTGCACGGTCGCGAGAGCGCCGAGCGTGACCAGCGCCGCAAGCGCGATCACGCTCGCGTCTCCCGCGGGCCAGGCGATGCCCGCGGCCTCGCCGAGCCAGAATATGCCGAACGTCACGAGCAACACGGCGACCGCCATCTTGAGAGCGTTCTCGGGAACCCGCGTCAGAGGCCGGCGGACAGCGAACCCAGCGAGCGCGACAGTGAGAATGGCGAGGCCGGCCGCGGTGGCAGCGGTCCCAAGGCGCTGCTGTCCCTCGCCGGCGGCGATCACGATGGCGATGACCTCCAAGCCCTCGATGCCGACCCCTTGGGCTGCGATCGCGAAGGCGCTGCCGTCCCACCGGTGCGGGCCACGCTCGGCGGCTCCGGCCGCGCGTGCGGTGCTGTCGAAGATGGCTTGCTCGTCATGCAGCTCCTTGCGACCGGCGGCGCGTAGGACCGCCTTGCGCAGCCACTGCGCGCCATACACGAGCAACACCGCCCCGAGCGCGATCCTCAGCGCGTTAACGGGTACTTCAGCCAGTGCGCGCCCGGTGAGCAGCACGAGCACGGCGAGCGCGAGGATCGCCGCGCCGGCACCGCCCAGCGCCGAGGACCAGCTGCGCGTAGCGCCGACGGCCAGGACGATCGTCAGGGCCTCTACGCTCTCCACCAGCGCGGCTGCGAACACTCCTGCTGCCAACCCGTAGTTCATCGCCTCTCGATCATGCCAAGTTCGGCGCCCACCTCGTACACTCGCGTCACGTGCCGAGCTCTGAGCGGTGCCGCGCTCTAACTGTCCGCGCCGGCGGGCTACCGGTCCCCGCGATCATCGTCTCCCCGTGGGTGGACGAGGGCATCGTCATCAACGACGAGCATCGACACACCTCGATGCTCGCCACGCTGCGCAAGGTGTGGGATCTCGGTGCCGTTAACCGACGTCAGCTATGGACACGCCTTGGGCCGGTCACCGTAGACCTTGCCAGAGGGTTCAGCCTTCTTTGACGGTGATCGTGGCGTCCTCTTTGGGACCTTTCAGTTTGTCCGTGCCCGTGACCATCGCCTGCCCGTAGTTGCCGCCGAGTTCGCCGGCTCCGGTGGCGAAGTCAAGAACGCTGGTTCCGACCGTCGGCGTGAGCGTACCTTCGAGTCCCAGGACTTCGCGCATCACTTCGCAAACGCCCGACAATTTGATGTGTTCGATTACATCTCGTGTCGGTGATCCGGCAGTCAGGTGCGTGCGCCAGGGAAGGTTCAGCGAGGTGAACAGCAGCTTGCCTGGGCAAAGCGTCTGGCTTGTCTTGCAGCCCGAGAGCGCGAACGCGGTTATTTCGTCGACACCGGGTCCGCCGCCCGGCGGGTTTTCGATTGTCTCCGTGCCGCTCACTTTGCATTTGGTCTTCGGCTCCCCGGCCTGGCCTATGAGCTGAAACGTGAGGCTGCCCCGTGTCGCGACGCTCACCTTTTGACCTTCGTCGATCAGCTGACCGTCGCTGTACCATCTCGGCGACGGCGCTGACGGTTCTCCGGTGAATACGTAGACGGTGCTCTGTTCTCCCGGGCCGTCCGAGATGAACGGGGCGCTGGCCAGCACCGTGGTGCCCGAGACGGCGACCGAGTAGCCCAGTCCGTACCCGGCGGTCCGCGAGTTGGTCAGCGTTTCGGCCTGCTGCTGTGCCCCTGACCAGCCGCCGCCGGGCTGCGTGAAGACGTACGCCGCACCCTCGTATCCGTTGGAATCGACGTCCGCGTCCGGGGCCCCGACCAGGACCGTCGTACCCGAGACCGCAAGCGAAGCGCCAAGAAATGCTGCCCGGGCGCCATTGGAGGCGGTCAGCTCGGCGGCCTGGGTCTCGTTCGACCAGCCACCGGCCGGCTGCGTGAAGACGTAGGCCGCACCCTCATGTTCGTTCGCGCCGACCTTCGCGTACGGAGCGCCGGCGAAGACCGTCGCGCCCGATGCCGCCACCGAGTAGCCGAGAACCGCTCCCTTGGCGCCGTCGGAGGCAGTCAGCTTGCCGGCCTGGGTCTCATTCGACCAGCCGCCCGCCGGCTGCGTGAAAACGTACGCCGCACCCTGGCGTTCGTTCGCGCCGACCTTCGCCAGTGGGGCACCGGCGATCGCTGTGCTGCCCGAAATTGACACCGCGTAGCCCAGTTCGTCGTGGGCCGCGCCGTCGGAGGCGGTCAGCTTGGCGGCCTGAGTCTCGTTCGACCAGCCCCCCGCCGGCTGCGTGAAGACGTACGCCGCACCCTGGCGTTCGTTCGCGCCGATCTTTGCGCCCGGGGCGCCGGCGATCGCGGTCGCGCCAGCGAGCGCGACCGAGCTTCCCAGCGTGTCCGACTGGGCGCCGTCGGAGGCAGTGAGCTTGGCGGTTTGGGTCTCGTTTGACCAGCCGCCGGCCGGCTGCGTGAAGACATAGACAGCGCCCTGCTGTTCATGTGCGCCGACCGTGGCGCGGGGAGCCCCCGCCAGCACGGTATTGCCCGAGACGGCTACCGATTCACCAAGCTGGGCGTACGCGGCGCCGTCGGAGGCGGTCAGCTCGGCGGTTTGGGTCTCGTTTGACCAGCCGCCGGCCGGCTGCGTGAAGACATAGACAGCGCCCTGCTGTTCGTGTGCGCCGACCGTGGCCGTGGGAGCTCCAGCGAAAACCGTCGTGCCCGAAATCGCCACGGAGTAGCCGAGCGCGTCGTTTTCGACCGCACCGGACGCGGTCAGCTTCGCTGCCTGAACGAATGGGTCGATGTGCAGCGGGTAGGTGGCGCCGCGGTCGGCGACGCGGATCCACAGCACCCCCCGCGAAAGCGCGAACGAAGCGCGCAGCAGGCGCCCCCTGGCGTCGCGCGCCTGCAAGCCGCCGTAGCGAAGCGCAACCCGGCCGGCGGCGTCGCTGAACAGCAGCCCCTGTCCACCGTCAACCAGTCGCGGCGAGAGCTGTCCCGATGTGCTGAGCGCGAGGGTCAGCGGTCCGTGCTTGCCGACGGGACGGCGGGCCAGCGTGAAGCCCTGCTCGATCCCAAGCGGGCCGGCTGCATACCACGTCTGCACGTCCGCAGCGTCTGAGGCGCCCGCATCATCGTAGGCCACGCGGTTGCCACGGGCGTGCGGCAGGACCGATCCCACCGCGCTCAGCTGTCCGCCATGGCCGACGGCCGCCAGGGTCAGCGATAGCGGACCATCCGCCGAGCTCACGCTGCCATCGGCGGAGCTCACGCTGATACCCGCGCGCGTGAACTGCGCCTCGACGCCGCCGCCGGCGAGCCTGTAGCCCGCGCTGGTGCGCCGTGCCCGAAACGCGCCCTGTTTGGCGCCCAGCGTGCGCGAGATCGTCGCCTGCGCGCCCACCGGCAACGTTTGCAACCGGTGCAGGCCCGCGATACCCGACGCCCCTGTGAGCGCACGAGGACGCGAGTCCTCATGCCGAGCCGGTGCCAAGATCAGCGCGAGCGCCGCCGCGAGCGTCCCCGCGAGGGCCACCGTCGTCGCGCCGCCCCACAGCCGATGCGCGCGGACCGCCGCGACGGTGCGAGAGCGAGCCTCACCGGCGAGGGCGAGATCCGCCGGTTGTCTGAAACCGCTAGCAGCTGCGACCATGATTTCCTCCCTTTACCCTGGCGCGTGACCGGCGCCGAGCAATCCCCGTGCATACCCGGCCCTCGCCGGACGACCATTCCTCTCACAACGAAGCTACCACCCCCGGACTCGCTTTGCCATCGATCGAGCCAGCAAGGCGTGGCGATGCCCGTCAAGGCGGCTTGGCGCGAAGGCGATCGTCGTGTTGATGGGCGGCATCCCGGATTGCAGGGTCAGCCCGGTCCTACCCTGCGCGATCTCCATATCCGATTGTCATAAATCTCGACACGAAACACCTACCTCCTGAACTCGTCGTTGGTGATTGAGGACGCGTTCGCTCCGGCGCACTGGATTCCGATTTCCGTGTGGATGCGCGCTCGCACACCGCGGTGGTCGGCCCTGACGGGCGACCGGTGTGAAACCGTTGGTCGAGCTCGGCAGGCGCGCGCGTTATGCGCCACAAGCGACGGCCCGTGAGAGCAGTAGCTCGCGCTCACGGTTGTTCTCGCAGAGGTCGGCCGCGCGCTCGAACTCCTCGCATGCCTCAGCCAGCCGCCCCAGGCGTACGAGGAAGTCGCCACGCACGCTGGGCAGCAGGTGGTAGCCACGCAACGCAGGCTCGTCGGCGAGCGAATCGACAAGCTCGAGCCCGGCCTCGGGCCCGTAGGCCATGGTCACGGCCACAGCGCGGTTGAGCTCCACCACGGGGGAGCCGGTGAGTGCCGCCAGGGCGTCATAAAGCGCGACGATCCTCGGCCAGTCGGTCTGCTCGACGCTCGCGGCCCGCGCGTGACAGGCGGCGATTGCGGCCTGCAGCGTGTACGGACCCAGTGCGCCGCCGAGCGACTCGGCACGCCGCAGCCCGGCAAGGCCGCGTTGCACGAGCAGATGGTCCCAACGCGCGCGGTCCTGGTCGGCGAGCAGCACCGGCTCCCCCTGTCGCCCGACCCGCGCGCGCAATCGCGAGGCCTGCAGCTCCATCAGGGCCAGCAGGCCGTGGACCTCGGGCTCGCGGGGCATCAGCGCTGCGAGGATCCTTCCAAGGCGCAGGGCGTCGTCGCACAGGGCCGGGCGGATCCATTGCTCGCCGGCGGTCGCCGCGTAGCCCTCGTTGAACACCAGGTAGATCACCTCGAGCACCGCCGACAGACGCTCAGCCAGCTCGTCGCGACCGGGGACCTCAAATGGCACGCGCGCCTCGGCGAGCGTGCGCTTGGCGCGAACGATGCGCTGTGCAACCGTTCCCTCGGAAACGAGAAGCGCGCGCGCGATCTCTGGCGTCGACAGGCAGCCGAGCAGACGCAGCGTCAGCGCGACGCGTGCCTCCCGGGACAAGACCGGATGGCAGGTCATGAAGATCAGGCGAAGGACGTCGTCCTGAACGTCCTCGACCGGCGCGGCGACGTCGGGCCGGTCGAGCTGCTGGAGAATCTCCAGTTCGCGCCCGATCAGCTCGTGCTTACGTTCGAGTGTGGCGCGCCGGCGCAGTGCATCGATGCCTCGGCGCTTGGCGGTGGCCATCAGCCATGCGCCCGGGTTGTCCGGGATGCCCGACTCAGGCCACTGCTCGAGCGCGGCGACGAGTGCGTCCTGGGCCAGGTCCTCGGCCACGGCCACGTCGCGCACGATGCGAGTCAGCCCGGCTATCAACCGGGCCGACTCGATGCGCCAGACGGCGTCGATCGCACGATGGGCGTTCGAGGGCGCCATGCGCCTAATTCTGGGCGGCCCGCTCGCGCAGCCGCTTGTTGGCCTCGCGCAGCTCAGGCGTAAGCTGCTCGCCGAAGTCCTCAGCGTCGAAGATCTGGCGCAGCTCGATCTCGACACCGCCGTCGAACGGCGCTCGCTTGAGCCACTCGATCGCCTCCTCGCGCGACGCGCACTGCCAGACCCAGTAGCCCGCGACGAGCTCCTTGGCCTCGGTGAAGGGACCGTCTATGACGGTGCGCTCGTTGCCGTTGAAGCGGACCTTTGCTCCCCTGGCGGTCGGGTGCAGGCCCTCGCCGGCCAGCATCACGCCCGACTTGACCAGCTCTTCGTTGTACTTCGTCATCGCCCCCAGGCTCTCGGTGCTGGGCATCTCGCCCGCCTCGGACTCGGGGCTCCCGGGGACCAGAACCATGAAACGCATGTGTGCCTCCTTGTGGTCGATAGTGGTTTCTACCCCTACGTCGAACGAGCTCGGCCGAAATCGACACGCCCGGGAATTTTCTTTCTTGCTCGGAAGTCCGCCGCCGGGCCGGGCCAGGGTGTCGAGACGGTGCGATCATGTGCTCCGTGGACAACGAGCAGCCATTCATCGCGAACATGTCCGAGGCTCGGGCTTTCAGTCGCCCGGGTCAGGCGCAGGTCATCCGCTTCGAGCCGGAGAACGCGCCGTTTCGCGAAGTGGGCGTGAACGTTCAGATCATGGAGCCGGGCGTGCCGAACTGCCTCTACCACTCCCAGCCCGTGCAGGAGGATTTCCTCGTGCTCTACGGCGAGTGCATCGTCATCCTCGAGGGCGATGAACGGCCGCTGAAGCAGTGGGACTACGTGCACTGCCCCGCTGGCACCGAGCACGTCTTCATCGGCGCGGGCGACGGCCCGAGTGCGGTGCTGATGATCGGCTCGCGCCGTGAGCGTAAGGCGCACTACCCGGTCAACGAGGTCGCCGCCCAGTACGGTGCCTCGGTCGCCGAGCCCACCGACGAGCCCGAGCGGGCGTACGCCGACTGGCGCAAGCAGCCCTCGGAACCGATACCGAGTCCCTGGCCGCTGCCGTAATCGAGCCGGTCGGCGCTGACCGCTCGAGCCTCCTGTCGCCTGGCAGACTGAACCAATGCTGACTGAAGTGGCCGACGGCGTCTGGGTCCAGCAGAGTGAGTGGGTCTGGACCAATTCCATCGTGGTGCGCGGGGATGATGGGTTGATCCTGGTCGATCCCGGCATCGATCGTTCCGAGCTGAACCAGCTGGCGGATGACCCGGACAGATGCGGACTGGCTCTCCCGCCCCCACGAGTCGAACCTGGAGCAGGCCCGCGGGCCGTAGGGTGCCCGAAGCTAAGCCGCCTCCCAGCTGAACCCGTCAGGGTCGGTGAACTGGCCTGCAGTGCTGTTCACTGCGATGCCGTGAGGCCCGGCGCCGTCCGGGGAGACGCCGGCGTCCTTGGCAAGCCCGGCCCGCCCTGGGTAGAGCGCCAACTTGGTGCCGCCCTGCGGGGCGTCGAACTCTACGTAGCGGCCCGGGAAGCTGCGCTTGACTGTAAGGCCGCGGTCGACGTAGAAGCGCTTGCTCGCGCCCAGATCCGCGGCGCCGATGAGCAGCACCAGGTCGTCGATCTTTCGCGTGGCGAGGCCTTTGTCCCTCTTGGCACTGGTGGCTAGCTTCCAGATCACGCCGTCGGCATCCTGCACCACAGCGCCGCACCCCCACAGACCCTTCTTGGCGGGCTTCAGCGTTTCGGCCCCGCCGGCGAGCGCCGTCTCCAGGAGCGAATCGACGGTCGATGGTTGACCGACGACCAGCGAGATCGTGAAGCCGCGGAAGCCGGTCGCTGGCGTGTCGGCCGTGCGCGCGTGCACCTGTGAGCTGACCCCCAGCGCGGCCTCGTAGAAGTCCTGTGAGGCCGCGGGATCAGACACTTCCAGCGTGAGCGAGGCAATCGCCACATCCATACCGGCCAGGATAAGGCGCGCAACCGGGCTGCGCTTCTCGATTCCTGCTCACTTCGCGTGCTAGCCGGACTACTTTCGAACCCCCAAGTGATCGCGAGGCTGGCTGAGGTCGCGGCGGCCCTGCGCGGGCGGCCGGACGGGGACCGTCGAGGATCGTAGGGTCGAGGTTCCGGCCGGCGCGGCCCGTAGCACGTATCGTGCTACGCTGATTTCGTGGGACGTTCACTGCATGTGCGCCTCGACGACAGCGCGGTCGCTGCGCTCAACGTCATCAGGGCCGAGGGTCTGAGCGACTCAGAGGCTGTTCGCGCTGCCCTGCGCGAGGGCGCGGCTCGGCGACGGGCTCGGTCCGCGATCTCTTCAGAGGTCCGACAGCTCGCGGATGATCAGGACGACAGAGCGGAGATGCGAGCCATCCGTGAGCAGATGGCGGAACTCGCGCCAGAAGATGCCGGCTAGGTGGTTCGGGGCGAGATATTTCGACTGCCCGCCCCACGGGGGACAAGCGGCGCAGAGCAGCGCGGTGCCCGTTATGCCGTCGTGGTGCAGGCCGACGAATTCCTCGCCTTGAGCACCGTGCTCATATCGCCCACCTCGACCAGCGCTCGACCGGCCAGCTTTCGTCCCATCATCACGATGGACGGTATCTCCACGCGCGTGCTGGTGGAGCAGACGACCGTGGTCGATCCCCAGCGGCTGGGTCGGTCCGCTGGACGGCTCGATCCCGACGAGGTCCGCGCAATCGACGCTGCATTGGGTCTCGTACTGGGCCTCTAGAGCCGACGCCTCCGAGTGACAGCGCGCTGCTCCCGAGGTAGGGTGATGGGATCGTCTCGGCGGACCTGTTGGTAGTTCCCCTCGAGCGCGAGCACCTCGCGGGTGCGATGCGCCTGTTCACACCGCTAGCCCAGATCTTGCAGTAAGCCTGCTGGAGTGACGTCGCGCGGTGTCGTGGGGATGATTGGTGGTGTCAGGAGCGAGTGTGGATCGGGCGAGGGCCCGGCGGGAGCGCTTTGACGCTCCATGTGGGGCTGATTTCTGTCACACGAAGACGATCCGGGCAGCGGGAGTCGCGCGCTGGTGATCGTGGCGCGCTGGGACCCCTATGGTGGCGGGCTCACCCCGCGGGGGTTGGCAATGCGTCGAGGCGAGCGCAGGCGGCGGCGAGGTGTGTCGTCCAGGGCCAGTGGCGGGCGAGGCGGAGCTTGGTGTGACGGCCTGAGCGGGTGAGCCGTCCGGCTTGGTGCAGCAGGCGGTAGCGAAGCGTGTGGGGTTTGCAGCGCGCGAGCTCATCGGTGAGTGTCAGTGCCTTGGCGTAGGCGAGGAGGTCTTGTGCGCAGAGCACGAGCTGCATCCAGGCCTCGTTCATCTGGTAGGCGCGGAACGGGAGCTTTGAGAGCCCGAGGGCGTGTGAGTCTTCGATGCGCTGCTCGACGTGGGCATGCGCGCGGTGGCGGCGATCGAGCTCGGCGAGGTCATCGTCTTGCTGGTCGGTGAGGAATGCTTGATGGCGCCAGCCGTCGGTGTCGATCAGGGATAGCTGCGCGCCGGGGTGGGCGCGCTCGCGGCGGCAGAGAAGCCGCGATCCCGGCCCCCAGCCAGAGAGGTCGAGAAGGCCGGTCAGCTCCGCGACGTACGCCTTGCGCGGACGGATGGGGTGATCGGTGACGGGCTTCCCGTCTTGTGAGATCGCCGGAACCCACGCATCCTCGGGGAGCTTTGCGATCGCTTCGCGTACCTCGGCGTTCAAGTCGTGCCCGACCGAGAAGCGAATCCGGCCCTCACGGCAGAAGTCGATCAGCTCGTGCACGCACGCGGCGGAGTCCCCGCGCACGAGCAACTCCTCCTCCATGCAGTCCTCGGGCAGCTGCGCCAGCGCGAGCTCGATCGCCTGGGTCTGGTCGGCACCGGTGTTCGACCCGGCGTTACCCGGCCGCAGGATGCCGTCGAGCGCCCCGTCTGAGCCGTCCAGGTAGCAGAGCATCGGGTGAAAGCCGTAGCCGCCCTTGTAGTTGCCTCGAGCCTGCTCCTTATCGGAGTGAGAGCCGACGAGGGTCGCGTTGACGTCGAGGATCAGCTCCTTGGGCCGGGCACCGAGCGCAAACGCGCGCTCGCGCGCCGCCTTGCGTGCGCCGCGCAGACCCTCAAGCTCGCCTGGCCCGATCCGCTCCAGTAGCCGAAACGCGGTGGAGTCTGAGGCCACCGTACCGAACAGGTCGGGCTGGTCACGAAGCGCGGCCAGATCCGAGAGGTGCTCGCCTCCCTGCACCAGCGTGACGATCAGATCGCGCAGGACCTGGCCGTCATCGTGCACGGAACGACGCTGACGGGTGCCCGCCAGTGCCTCGCCGAGCCCCTTGGTCAAGCCCAGCCGGTCGGCCAGGTTGACCAGCAAAAGCGCGCCGGCGTGCGAGCAGAAACCCTCGCCGTCCGCCGTGACCTCTACGGTTTCCCGGCAACCTCTACGGTTCACCTTCATGGTGACGCCTCCTGAGTGGGGAATGCGGACCTCGACACCCGCATTTTCCCCGCCCAGGCGGCGGAATCCCGGCTCAGACGAACAGGCTTACTGCAAGATCTGGGCTAGGCGACCGCCTCTGAGCCGTACCACTCGCAGCTCTATGGCATGACCACCACGCCCTTCGCGTTTGCAGGACGGGCAGGACGGGCAGCACCGCTGCAGCTGGGGCTGCGCCCCTACGAATCCGCGATACCCGGCATCCTCGAACGCGGCGCCGGTCACCGGACAGCGGAGGTGTGCCGGCCTGTGTCCCCAGCAAACTCCCAGCTAGCTCTAACGTCCTGCGCACGCCTGTGCCGTGTGATGGTGGCCAAGCCCCGCATGGTCGCGCTCGATAACGAGGGAAAGGACGCACGATGGTCAAGCTGTCTGGAGGCCCGAGCAGAAAACGAATGGCCCTCCTCGTCCTGGGCACAGGCTTGGCGCTCGTCGTCGTGGTGTTCCTTGTGGTCTATTTCGTGATCTTCCCCACCTCCTCGCCGAAGCCGTTCAAGCTCGCCACATCGACCGCCTCCGCACCCGCCGCCACCAGCTCCGCTACCGGCTCGAGCTCGAGCGCCGGCGGACGCTGGAGCGTGACCACCGGCTCGCAGGCGGGCTACCGCGTGCGCGAGAAGCTTGCGTTCCTGCCCGCAGAGAGCGACGCAGTGGGCCGCACCTCATCGATCACCGGAACAGCCATGCTCAGTCAGTCCAAAGACACGATCACGATCACCTCCGCCTCCTTCGACGTCGCCGTCAACACACTCAAAAGCGACCGTTCGATGCGGGATGAAAAAATCCACGAAATCGGTTTGGAAAGCAACCGCTATCCGACGGCCACGTTCGTGCTCTCGAGTCCCGTCACGCTCTCCAAGAGCGCAGTTACCGGTCGCGTCATGCGTGTGCCGGTGACAGGGGTGTTCAACATTCACGGGACTTCCAAGCACGAGACCCTACCGGTCGAATTCAGCCTCACGGGATCGACGCTCGAGGCGGCCGGCTCGCTCACCTTCCCTTGGAGTGAATTCGGCATGACCGCTCCAAGCGTAGGCGGCTTTGTCAACGTGACCGAAAAAGCGACCATGGAATTCGACCTGCGCCTCCAGCAAGCGTAGGAGGACGATGCGTCGCGGAGGACCGATGCGAACCTCGATCTTGTGGCGCTCGACGTAGAGCTCGAGTGAGCGCCCGCGACGCACCTCGAGCCCGGCGCGCCGGTTTTGGCATCCTTCACGCAGCTGTGACCGCGACGCCGACACGGGAGCTTCTCGTTGTCGAGAAGATCTCTGAATAACCTAAGCCCTATGGGCTATACGACGGCCGAGGCAAGGCAGCAACTGCTCGACATGGTTGCCGCGGCAACCGAGGAGATCGCCTTCGCTCTCGCCGCCCTGGGTGAGGCCTACGAGCAGCTCGACGAGCACAGCGCAGAGCGTCTCGAGCGAGAGCTCTTCAGGCCGGTTCAATTGGCCTACGGACGAGCACAACGCACGTACCTGGAGTTCGCCGAGCGCCAGGGACTGGCGAGCCGCACCTTTCAGCCGGCGTCACCAGGCGCTCCGTCAAGGGGCGTGAAGGGCTTTCTCGACAGCGCCGTGGAGGCGGTTGCAAGCGCGGACAGCGCGCTTGCAGCGCTTCAAGATTCGATGCTGCCGGTCGAGGTTGGCGACGCGGATCTGCGAGCCGGTCTTCAGCAGGTTCGCGAGCTCCTCGGCGGGCTGAGCGGCCGAGCCCGAGAGCTTGTGCGCACGCTGGGACGCTAGATCCGCGATCCGAGGCCTTCAGTGCGCCCGTGGGGTGCACGGTGAGAGCGCGTAGAAGCCGTCTGCGGCGCTGCGTGAGCGGCGCGGACGAGTCCTCGTCGGCAGCCATCACGGCCAGCGCCTGATCGCTGTCTCTAGGCGATCCTTGCGAGCGCGGGGTTGGTGCCGGGGCGGTCCGCCGGAACGCAGACCATTCCTTCGCTGAACCCGGCCGAGCCGATCCCGAAGGCGGCGTTGAACCGGTCGAGGTTGACGAGCGTCAGCAGTGCTGTGATCTCGACGAGCTGCTCTTGTTTGAAGTGCTCCCTCATCCGGGCGAACAGTTCGTCGGTGACCTCGACCGGCGTGCGCATCACGGCGACCGCGTAGTCGAGCGCCAGCTTCTCGCGTGCACTGAACAGGTCGCTCTCGGGGTAGCGTGGCAGCGCGAGCAGCTCCTCGTCGGAGAGGCCGTGGTTGCGGCAGATCTGCGAGCCGAGGTTGACGCAGAACTCGCATCCGATCATCTGCGCGCCCTTCAGCTCGAGGAGGTTCTTCAGTCGCTCATCGACGGACTTCCCCTTGCGCACCGCCTGGTTGAACTTGCCCATCCCCATCATCATCTTCGGCTGGTAGGCCCAGATCTCCATCGGCTCCAGGCCGCTGCCGGTCTGCGGCGCGCGTCCCGTCAGCTTCTTCATCATCCTCGGTCCGAGCCTGTAGGCGAGCCTGACCATCGGCCCGGCCTTGCTCTTCGATACTCCCTGGATGCGTGCCATCGGGCACCTCCTGTCACACAGGTTGGGGTTCGGGGGTCTATCCGGTATGACCCGCGAGACGCGGACGGTGTGACAGCGATGAACGAAGCTCAGCTGGCCGACAGGTTCGACCGGCAGCGACCCCAGCTGCGCGCGGTCGCCTACCGGATCCTCGGCTCGCTGAGCGACGCCGATGACGCCGTGCAGGAGGCGTGGCTACGGCTCCAGCGGACCGACGCCGAGCAGATCGACAGCCTCGAGCGATGGCTGACGACGGTCGTCGCGCGCATCTGCTTGAACATGCTCCGCTCCCGTCGCACTCGCGGCGAGCAGCCGCTCGACGGTTTCCTGCCGGAGCCGATCATCGACGACCCCGCGGTCGGGACCGACCCCGAGCACCAAGCGCTGCTCGCGGACTCGGTCGGGATTGCGCTGCAGGTCGTGCTCGACGCGCTCACCCCGGCCGAACGGCTCGCGTTCGTGCTGCACGACATGTTCGCGGTCCCGTTTGATGAGATCGCGGCGATGGTCGACCGCTCACCACAGGCGACCCGCCAGCTCGCCAGCCGTGCCCGCCGCCGGGTACGCGACGCGGCGCCCGCACCGGACGCCGACTTGGCCCGCCAGCAGGCCGTCATCGACGCCTACTTCGCCGCTGCCCGGGAAGGCGACCTCCAGGCGCTCGTGGCGGTGCTCGACCCGGACGTCATCCTCCGCGCTCACCGTCGCGACGGCGACCCGCTCGTGTTGCACGGCGCCTCGCAGGTCGCCCGCGGGGCGATGGGCGCCCGGCGTTTTGCGCCGTACGTTCGCCCGGCGCTGGTCAACGGCGCCGCCGGCGCCGTCGCCTTCGACGGCGACTCGCCGTTCGCGGTGCTCGCCTTCACGGTGATCGGCGACCGCGCGGTGGCTATCGACGTGTTCAACGACCCCGAGCTGGTCGCCAAGCTCGACATCGGTGGCATCGCCGCCTACTGATGGCGCCGATCACCACCAGCACCGAGAGCGCAGGCAGTGGGGATCTCTACCCGGGGGGAGCGCTGCTCTTGGGCGGCCGCGGGCGTGTTGGAGCGCGGCCGTCTCGAGGTCGAGGTGGGGGCGGTCGCCGCGGGGGTGGCGCGCCGGAGAGCGCCGCCTGGACGCGCGGCAGCGCACGAGCGAGCGCGTCTGCCTCTGGACGGGGTAGATCGGCGAGGAGGACCGAGAGGCGGTCGCGTAGCAGTGATTCGGCGGAGGCGAGCGCGCGCTCGCCCTTCTGCGATGTCTTGAGGGCAAGGCGGCGGCGGTCGCCTGCAACCTCGTGACGCTCGAGCAGCCCGGCATCGGAAAGGGCAGCGAGCAGCTGCGACACGGCCGGGCCCGACACCCCGGCGCGTCGTGCGAGTTCGGAGCCGGATACCCCTTCGGTCGCGACCGCGCGTAGCGCGAGGAACTGTGCCACCGTCAGCGCCGGATCGTGTGCGGAGAGAAGCCGCTCGATCCAGCGGCTCGCCAGCGGCGCGACCGCGATGAGCGAGTTGACCGCGTCTGTGCGAGGGCGAGGCGGCGGCACTAGATAAGTAGACTTATCATCTAAGGATGCTTATTGACAGTGAGAGTCTCGCAGCGACCCCGGTCTGCTCGCTCATCGGGCGGGCGGCTGACTCATGACCGGCGTGGTCGAGCGCTTTGGGGTGCTCGGCATATTCCTGCTGATGGTGCCCGAGAGCGCCTGTATACCAGTGCCTAGCGAGGTGACCCTGATGTTCTCCGGGTTCGCAGTACGCCAGGGCTGGATTTCCTTTCCGCTCGCGGTGATCGGCGCCACCGCAGGCAATCTTGTGGGGTCCCTGCTCGCCTATGGCCTTGGAGCGAGTGGCGTGCTAGATCGCCTCCGCGCCTTGGGGCCGGCCGTGCGACGGTCGGAGTCCCTGCTGGAGCGATACGGCCTGCGCGCCGTATTCCTCGCACGCCTGCTGCCGCTTGCGCGAACGTTCGTGTCGCTGCCGGCGGGCTGGCAACGCATCCCGCTGACTCCATTCATCCTGCTTACGACTCTTGGTTGCGCGCTCTGGGCGAGCGTCTTCGTGCTGGTCGGAGTTCTCGCTGGAAGTGCCTGGGGCACCATCGACTCGGCGCTCGGACGAGTCCTGCTGCTCGTTGGGATCGTGATGGTCGGGCTCGCGGCGCGCCGGCACCGGCAAGGCCGCTAGCGCGGTTGGTCCATTCGCCAGATAGGGCCCCAGTGCGCCTGGTGCTCGACCAGGGTCAGCGCGCCGCGGCCAGCCCACGGCAGAAGCTTCACGTGCAAGCGTAAGTGGTTGAACGAAATCTGGGACGGCGCCGAACGCTGAGCGCTCGCGCAGGATTGGGACCGCGGATCCAAGCCCGGCGCGTGTCGCCAACCCTCGGGTGGTGTCTACCATGTACTACATGGGTGCGTGCACGGGGGACGCGCAGGACGGCAGGGCGCCGCCGCAGGCCGAGCCAATGAGCGGCGATCGTCGCTCCTTGAGCCGCGTGGGAGACGGTAGCCGCTTCGTCGCAGCGTCTGTGCTCCGGCGTCGCGCGCGGATCGGCGCCGTCGCGACGCTTGCGGCAACCGCTGTCTGGCTCGTGGCGGCCGCGACCGCGTTGGCCTTTAGCGAGCACGGAAGCGTGGAACAGGTCTACGTCACCGGCTTGGCCCCGAGCACTCAGATGTCGCTGCTGCGCTCGAGCGGCGAAACGGTGTCCACACAGACCGCTGACTCGCTCGGGGGGTTGCTGTTCCGGGACGTCACGCCGGAAGCGGGCTACCGGGTCCGGCTGAGCGCCACAGGCGAAGAATCGGGGCCGATCACCGTCTACACGCAAGCCGCGGCGCCGTGGGATCCCAGCATCTACAACCAGTCGATCCCGGACAGCGGATACACCTACCTGACGACGCGCGACGGCACGCAGCTGGCGATCGACGTCCACCTACCCGGCATTTCGGCGGGCGTGGCTGGCTTGGGCTCGAACTCTCGGTTCGCGGCGCTCGCGACGGCGAGCCACACAGCGCGGTATCCCACGCTGATCGAATACTCGGGATACGGCTACGCGAACCCTGCGGGCCCGGAAAGCGGTATCGCCGAGCTCGCCAATCTGATGGGTTTCGCAGTGGTGGACGTGAACATGCGCGGGACCGGCTGCTCAGGCGGCGCGTTCGACTATTTCGAACCGCTCGAGAATCTCGACGCATATGACGTGATTGAAACCATCGCCAAACAGCCATGGGTACTCCACCACAAGGTCGGCATGCTCGGGATCTCCTACGGCGGGATCAGCCAACTCTTCGCAGCTCAGCTTCGACCGCACGCCCTCGCGGCGATCGCGCCCCTATCGGTGATCGATGCGACAGCAACGACGCTCTATCCGGGTGGCATCCTCAACACCGGTTTCGCGGTGCCCTGGGCCGAAGAACGACAGCAAGACGCCGAACCGGCCGGCCCCGACAGCGGCGAGCACTGGGCGTACGAACAGATACAGAACGGCGACCAGACTTGCGCGGCCAACCAGGACCTGCACGGAGAGGCGACGAACCTGCCGGCAGAAATCAAGCAAAACGCGACCTACGACCCGTCTGTGGCCGACCCGCTGGATCCGGTGACGTTCGTTCACAACATCAAGGTTCCGACGTTCATGGCATGCCAGTGGGAGGACGAGCAGACCGGCGGGCACTGCGCGGATCTGGCCGAGCACTTCACCGGCACCAAGCGCAAGTGGTTCACGTTCACCAACGGCGCCCACGCCGACTCGCTCGATCCCTACACCTTCGACCGGCTCTACGACTTCCTGGAGCTTTTCGTCGCCCACAAGGCACCGATCCACAACCGAGCGCTCGTGGATGCCCTAGCTCCGGTCATCTATCAGACGGCGTTGGGACTCCCCAAAGAAGACCCAGTGACGGTACCGCCGGACCCGATCCAGGAAATGCCGACATACGCGCAGGCGCGGGCGGCCTTCAAGGCGCTCCCAGAGGTTCGCGTGCTGTTCGACAACGGCGCAGGAGCCTCGCCGACCGGCAGCACGACGCCCGGCAATCCCTATCCCGCGTTCGAACAGTCCTTCTCAGCGCTCCCGATCCCCGGCACGACGGCTCGCTCGTGGTATCTCGGGCCGGAAGGCGCACTCGACGAACAGCCGGCGACGACCCAGGGGGCCGACTCCTACACCTCGGATGCGAGCGCCACGCCGTTGACGGACTACTCGACCAACACGGGCCCAGGCGGGCTGTGGGGCGACGCGTCCCAGTGGGAATGGAACTGGGCGCAGCCCACACCGGACTCCGCGGTGGCCTATGTCTCAGCACCGCTCAGCAGCGACACAACCGCGATCGGTGCAGGCGCCGTCAACCTCTGGGTGGAGTCATCCACACCGGACGTCGATCTCCAGGCGACGGTCAGCGAGGTGCGCCCGGACGGCAACGAAACGTTCGTCCAGGACGGCTGGATTCGCGCCAGCGAGCGCAAGCTCGCGACCACCTCGGAAAACATGTTCAAGCAGACCCCGACGCCGCTCCAGCCGATCCCCACTTTTCTTGCATCCGATCTGCAGCCGATGCCGGCTGACGAATTCGTTCCGGTCACGATTCCGTTGTACTTCGAGGGACACGTCTACCGCACAGGCTCGCGCATCAGGGTGACGATCTCTGCGCCCAACGGCACACAGCCGATCTGGTCGTTCAGCCAGACGCAGCCGGAAGGCACGACCGCCAACGTGTCGATCGCGTTCGGCCCGGGCATGCCCGCCAACCTCACTCTCCCGATCGTGCCCGGCGTCAACGTGCCCACCGGACTGCCGCCCTGCCCGAGCCTGCGCAACGAGCCCTGCCGCCCTTACGAGGCATTCGTGAACGACGGTTCCTGACGGCGACCCGCGCCGTGAGCACGAAGCTCTCCGCACCCGCCCGCGAACGCTACGGCGCGAGGCGGAATGGCGGGTAGCGATCGGTCACCAGCACGTGGGCGTACGCGATCACCCGGTTGGTCCAGCGGCCGACGCCGACGAGGAACTCGAACATCCCGCGCGGGAAGCGACCGGTGAACAGGATCGCGAACCAGGCGGCGATCACGACGAACAATGCGGCGATGTAGAGGAAGAACAGCACCACGTAGTGCGGGATCGCCAGCAGCCACTTGACCAGCGGCAGCCAGCGGTTGAGGTCGTTGCGGGCGTCCGGATAGGAAAAGTCGAGATGCACCGCCTGATGCTCGTCCGTGGAGGGATAGCGGTCCTCCATCAGTGCTAGGTAGACGCCGACCCGGGCGGAGAACCGCATCAGCTCGAGGTTCCAGTCAAACCACCAGCGCGGGTACTTCTGCCGGAACAGGATCAACAGCAGCGTTGGCAGCACGACTAGGCCGGCAGCGCCGACAGCCCCGGTGGCCCTCCCGCCAGCGTAGGCGTAGCCGCCGTACTCGATCAGGGCCGGAGCCTGTCAAGTCGAATGAGACACTTGGTCGTCGAATTTAGTGAGCAGCCTCCTCTGTCGTGGGTTTGTTGATCCAGGCGGCAGTCGGTAGCTCTGGTGGTCGCGGGGGCCGACGGACGAACCGCTCGGGTGTCGCGGCGTAGGCGGCGGCGAGGACGCGCTGGCGTTCGGCGTGGAGTTCTTGGGCGCGGCCGTGGTGGACGGCGGCGGGGGTCATCAGGCCGATCCCGGAGTGGCGGTGCTGGTGGTTGTACCAGTCGAAGAACGTGCGGCAGAACGCGCGTGCCTGCTGGATGTTCTCGAAGCGCCGGGGGAACTCGGGGCGGTACTTCAGCGTCTTGAAGTGCGCCTCGGAGTAGGGGTTGTCGGTCGAGGTGTATGGCCGGTTGTGCGAGCGGATCACGCCGAGGTCGGTCAGGAGGAAAGCAACGGGCTTGCTGGTCATCGAGCTGCCGCGGTCGGCGTGCACGGTCAGCTGCTCGCGCCCGATCTTCTGCTGCGCGGCGGCTTGGGCGATCAGCGCCTTGGCGAGCTGTGCGCCCTCGCGGTGCTGGATGGTCCAGCCGACGACGTAGCGGCTGAACACGTCGAGGATCACATACAGGTAGAAGTACGTCCACTTCGCCGGGCCCTTCAACTTCGTGATGTCCCAAGACCAGATCTCGTTCGGGTTCTCGGCGAGCAGCTCCGGCTTGGCATAGGCCGGGTGCATGCGCTGGTCGCGTCGCTCCCGCACCCCGCCATGTGCAGCCGCGAGCAACCGGTAGAACGTGCGCTCCGAGGCCAGGTAACGACCCTCGTCCAGCAGGGTCGCCCAGACCTGTGCGGGGGAGCAGTCGACGAACCGCTCGCAGTGAAGCTCGTCGAGGACAGCCTGGCGCTCGGTCTCTGATAGCGCCCTGGCCGGGACGGCTCGCGGGCGCGCCGGCCTGGGCTGTGGCGGCCGCCTTCGGCGGTAGATCGTCGCCGGTGCCGCGCCGAGTGCGCGGCACGCGGGGCGGGTACCGACGATCGGGGTGAGTTCCTGCACGGTCTGCTCGATCATCGCTCGGTGCTCCCGTGCTCGGTCGCGCCCCTGGGCTCGAGCAGCTCCCCCAAGAGCGCGGAGACGTTTCCCTGCACCTCGATCACCTTGCGCGCCTTCGCAAGCTCCGCCTCCGCGCGCTGCGCCCGCCGCTCCAGGGCCGCGATCTGCGCGTCACGCGGATCACCGGGCTTGCGCCCCCGCGGCCGCGAGAGGGCCTTGATCGACCCGGCGTCGCGCTGCTTGCGCCACGTCGCCAGATGCGAGGAATACAAACCCTCGCGGCGCAACAGCGCCCCGAGCTGACCCGGCTGCGAGCACCCGTCGGCCTCGCGCAAAATCGCCAGCTTGTACTCAGCCGAAAACCGCCGCCGCCGAGCCTGCTCGACCAGCTCGGGGTCGGGGACCCCCACAGGCGCGCCGCGCCCGGCGGCCCCTCCGTTCCGCTCGCCTACGGCTCCCTCCACTCCGGGGTCGCCGGCTCCGTCGTGCTCCATCTCCAACATCGTGTCGTGCTCCGTTCTCGCCCTCAAGGGTCAGTAATTCCTTGATCATGAGCGTCTCACACGACATTGGCAGAGAGGGGGCGAGCACGATCGCGATCGGGATCACCATAAACAGGCGAAAGAAGCTGGTCAGGCGGTTGAGTGGTCGGTCCGGGTAGTTGACCGAGTACTGGACGGGGTACGGCGCGTCGGGGTTCATGAGATGCCTTTCTTGTGAGGTGTACGGCGTACACTCATGTGTGGGACTATAGGTGTACGGTGTACACTTGTCAAGAGCAATGACGAAACAGAAGATCGCTACCCGGAAACCGCTGAGCAGCGCTCGTGTGCTGCAGGCCGCCGTCGCCCTCGCCGACGAGGCCGGGCTCGAGGCGTTCAGCATGCGCGGGCTCGCACAGGAGCTCGGCGTCGTGCCGATGGCGCTCTACAAGCACGTCGCGAACAAGGAGGAAGCTCCTCGATGGCATGGTCGAGATCGTCTTCAGCGAAATCGAGCTCCCGGCTGGTGACCTCGACTGGAGGTCGGCCATGCGCCGCCGGGCCACCTCCACGCGTGAGGCGCTGAAGCGCCACAGCTGGGCGATAGGGATGATGGAGTCGCGCCATCCCGGGCCGGCGAACCTACGAAACCACAACGCGGTGATGGGCTGCCTGCGCATGGCGGGCTTCTCATTCAAGATGGCGATCCACGCCTATTCGGTCCAGGACGCATATATCTACGGCTTTGCCCTACAGGAACGGGATACAGGGTTCGAGACTCCCGACGGCGCCGGCGAAGCCGCGCAGAAGAGGGCGGAGACGATCGGCGCGCCCGAGAACTATCCGTACCTTCTCGAGATCGCTGCGAAGCTCCCCGAGTCCGGGTACGACAACGCCATCGAGTTCGCATGGGGGCTCGATCTCATCCTCGACGGCCTCGACCGACTTCGTCACGCCGAAGCCGCGCCGGCATGAGCGGCCAGCGCCCGTCCGGCGCGGCGCCCTGCATGGACGCTTCGGCCGCAGCGCTGCCTCTCCCCGACAGGTCCTTCCGCATGGCCCTCAGCAGACCGGTCGAGTTGCCGGCGTTCACAAGTTCGACGAGCAACCTCCGAACACCCGCCAACTGAGAGCCGCCCACGCGAATCCTCGAAATCCCCCGTAAAGCAAATCCCCCGTAGAGATCTTGCCGCCTGACGGTGAGAGTCACGCCTGGCACCACCATGACCTCGATGAGGTGGTCGGGGCCTTCCCAGCCTCGCGTTAACGCTCAGCTCGACGCTTCACAGGCAGAGATTTTCGCCCTCCCGCTCGACTGTGTTCGAGTCTTCGTTGCCCGCCTTGTCGCGGGCCCGTACGACGAAGTAGTAGGTCTTGATCTCTGGCAGTCGCGGCGTGTCGAAGGACGTAACCCCCGGAGCGGTCGTGTACGTCGGCTTGCGGAAGTGCTCACCGCCAGGCCTCATAGCGCGGTAGACGTTGTAGACGATTTCGCTCGGCGGAGTGTTTTCGTCGGTCGCCGCTTCCCATTCGAGGTGGTAGCTCGTCTTCCCGTGCATACGCACCGGGCCGGGGATGCAGGTGGTTGCCGACTTCAGCCCTGCGAACGTGGGTGGCTTGGGTTCTGTCGCCTGCGCCGAGGCGGCGAGAACGAGCAGCACCGAGACGCACCCCGCAAGGCAGCTTGTGGATCGAGCGCTCATGGGTGAAACCGTCTCCCCTTCCGTGTTGCCCGGTGGAGCCCAGCGAGTCTAGCACCGCCTCTGTCCAGCCGACCCTGGCCCCTCCCGCGCGAGTCAAGCGGGACGACAATGGACAGCCTGCGGGCGGCAGCGATGTCTGTGGGCACGTGTATATTGCAGCGGGAGGTCCGTCTGAGGTACCTCGCTGGGGACAGGCACCATCCTCTAGTGCCTGCCACAGGACTGGGCCAAATCGCATTTGATGAGGCTCGTCGCTTACGCCACGCCGTGCCCGCCGGGAAAATAGAGTTCGAGCTCGTCCTTCCTTGACGGGCGCTGCTGAAGATCGCGAACCCTCTGACCATGTCTACCAGGTACCGAGACATCGGTCTCCGATGTCTCGGTACATCACAACGATGGAGCTAGGGGGACTCGAACCCCCGACCTCCTGGGTGCGATCCGCCCGCTCTGCACGCGATTTCGGCGTTACTAGTGGGTCGTCTATGAATGTTGTGCTCGAAACTGGGTTTTCTCATGCGGCGATGAGTAGTCGGCGCTCGGCTTTGATGAGGCGTTGGTCGCGGTGGGGTCCGTTGCGGTAGCCGATGTGGTCGGCCATCGCTTTGGCGAGCGTGTCCCAGCCTTCCTCAAGCCGCTTCCACGCGATGGCGACGTGCTCGTCGGTGAGGAGACGCCCCTTGCGCTCTGTCCATTCGCGGACGAGCCTGGCGGCTCCGTGCGCGTCCCCACCATTCGCGTGTACGACGACCCAGTGAGTGGTGGCGAGCAGCTCGCGGCCGTAGGGCGTCTCGAATCCGTCTATGAGCTCCGCGACGCGCTCGTAACGCTCGCGCGTCTCAGGGTGGCCTTCAAGGAAAGCCACCGCGCAAAGCAGGGCTGCGACCGCTCACCCGCCTTGAGTGCGGGGCGCGGGCCACGGCGCAGACCGCAGACGAGTCCATTCACCTCAAGTATCGGGAGGGCGCGTGAGATGCTCATGCTCGGCGCCAGCCGAGTCCCGGCTCGCGCGGTCGGTTGATCCTCGTAGGATCTCGGTCATGCCCCCCGCCCCCGCCTTCGCGGCCAAGCTCAACCAGCAGATCGCCAACGAGTTCGCCGCCCATCAGCAGTACGTCGCTTGCGCCGTCTACTACGACTCCGAGGCGCTGCCACAGCTGGCCGGCTTTTTCTACCGTCAGGCACTGGAGGAGCGCGACCACGCGATGATGATGGTCCAGTTCCTGCTCGATACGGACGGCGAGGTCACGATCCCCAGTGTTGAGGCGCCACGTACGCGGTTCGAGGATGTGGCTGGGCCAATCGCGCTGGCGCTCGAGCAGGAGCGACGCGTGTCCGAGCAGATCAATCTCCTCGTGGCCACCGCCCGCGAGGAGGGCGACTACACCTCGGAGCAGTTCATGCAGTGGTTCATCCGCGAGCAGACCGAGGAGGTGGCAACGATGAGCAACCTGCTTCGGGTCGCCGAGCGCGCGCGCTCGGACCAAGCCGATATCGAGAACTTCGTCGCGCGTGAGTACCAGAATCCGGCTGGGCAAGATCCCACCGCTCCACGCGCCGCCGGGACACGGTGACGCTCACCGCCAAGCGGACGCTTTCCGCGCAAGGCAGGCAGGTCGGCGTCACGCCCGAGATGCTGGGGGCATCCGCAGAGCAGGTCTCTCGTGACCGATCACGCGCTGTCCCAGCGCGATTGGCCGGTCATGCCGCTTCACGCCTGGAGCGGCTCAGGTCGTGGTGTCGACGTCGTAGTGACCCGCTTTGGCGCTTGCGGCATCCTACCTTCCTAGAGCTCGTTTCACAAAGCTCTGGGAAAGCGCTGGCAGATGAACGCGCAGGCCAGGAGCATGAAGGCCTGGTGCAGTTCGGGGCGGCGCTCCCCGGTTGCCGATCAGGCTCGATCAGGGGTGCGCTGCGAAGACATGCGCGACGGCTCCGCCGCTGAACAGGGTGGTGCTCATCGGCTCGATGGCGAGCGGTGCGAGGAAGATCCGCTCGCCCGCACCCAGGATGACCGGGTGGATGACAAGGCGGTACTCGTCGATCAAGCCGGTCTCGACGAGCGATCGGGCGAACCGTACGCCGCCCTGGACGAGCAGGTATCCGTCGGAGCGCTCGTGCTTGAGGCGAGTGATGGCTTCGGCCAGGTCTCCGGTGGCGATCGTCGTCTCGCCCCAGTCGGCGGACGCGAGCGAGTTCGAGAACACGACCTTGGGGATCTCGTTCATCGGCTTGGCGAACGGCCCGGAGGCGGCGGGCCAGAAGGCGGCCCACTCCGTATAGGTGGTGGCACCGACGAGGTGCGCGCTGGCGTTGCTGACGGTCTCGAGAACCCAACTGGTGGAGTCATCGGAGCGACCCGCCGCGATCCAGTCGCTGCTCCCGTCGGCCGATCGGACGTAGCCGTCGAGCGAGACGGACATCTTTAGGGCCAGTGAGGCCATGCGCTGTTTCCTTTCCGGGACGGATGACGCGAGCTGCCGGAATCTACTCAGCCACGGCTGGTCTCATCCGTGGGCACACAGCGGGCTCAGCGGGCCGCGTCCGCTAACGCGGCCCGCTGCCCTGGCCTCCCCGCTTCCGAGACGGTCTGTGCCGGCTCCAAGATGCCTGTGGGGCCGCGGATGCAGGGTTGGCCAGTTGGCGTGCTTATTGGTCACGAGCTGTCGCTCCTCGTTCAGGCGACGACGAGGGGCGGCCTGGCCGGTGGGGCCGAGAGGCCCTGCTTGACGTTGCGGGTCACATCGTCAGCCAGGATCTCGGTGAGGTCGGTGTCAATGCCGTCCAGCGCCAGCGCTGCGACGTCAGCCGGGTCGGCCTTGGGGGCATCGATGTGGGCTGCCATGTCCGTGTCCATGTAGGCAACGTGCAGCGCCGCGACGTGGATGCCGCGGGGCGCGAGCTCCTGGCGCGTGGCGTCCGTCATGGCCCACGCGGCGGCCTTCGCGGCGCCGTAGGCACCGGCGGTCGGGAGGTGCAGCCACGACAGCACCGATAGGACGTTGAGGATCGCCCCGCCGCCGTTGGACTCCAGGATCGGAGCGAAGGCGCGCATGACGCTGAGCGGGCCGTAGAAGTTCGTCTGCATCTCCAGCTCGATCTGGGCCAGGTCGCCCTCCATCAGCCCTGTGCCGGTCGATATGCCAGCGTTGTTGATGAGCAGCGTGGCGTCGCCGGCAATCGTCGCCGCCCCTTCGATGGAGTGCGGATCGGTGATGTCGAGGCGAAGCGGAGTGACGCCCGGAATCTGAACGCTCTCGGGGTGGCGCGCGGTGGCGTACACCTTCTTGGCGCCGCGCTCGAGCAGCTGCGCGGCGAACTCACAGCCGAGCCCGCGGTTGGAGCCGGTCACTACGGCGACTGAATCTTGCAAGTACATGAGTTTGAGTTCCTTTCTTTGATCGGTTCATGGGAGTGTTCCTCTCCAGCTGTCGAATCAGCTCTTGGCCACCAGCCCGGCGCCGAGCAGGCTGGCCATCGGCGGTGGTGGCAGCCGTTGGTCGGCGATCGCCTGGAGGAACTCGCGGCCAGGCAGCCTTGCGGCCGCGGTCGCCGGGATCGCCGGGTCATACCAGGTGCGCTCGCGCGTGCGCGGGACGCCCCAGCCATTGGCCGTGAACGCGCTCGCTTGCATGGCGGTGCTCATGACGTCACCTTGACCGGGGCGGGCGCGGCAGCCGGTGCCGCTTCCCGCTTCGGGGAGGGCCGCGCGAGCAGCACGACCCCGATCAATCCTGCGATCAGCGCCAGGCCGGCGATGATGTAGGACGCGCGCTGGTAGGTGTCGAGGGTCGCTTGCGGCGTGTGAGGCGAGCCCAGTACCGCGATCAGGACGGCAATCCCGATCGCCAGGCCGATCTGGCGCATCATGTTGATCACGCCCGACCCGGTGGCGAACGAGTGAGCGGGCAGCGCGGCGGCGCCCGTGGCCGTGAACGTCGGCAGCGTGAGCCCGACGCCGACGCCGGTCAGCAGCATCCCGCCGAGCATCTCCCCGGCGTAGTCCGGCACGAGCCCGATCGCCAGCGCCCACCACGCCACGCCGGCGGCGAAGATGGTGCAGCCCGCGGCGATCACGGGGCCCGGGCCGTAGCGGGCGATGAGGCGGCCCGCGAGCAGCAAGGCGACCAGCGGGACCATGATCGGCCCGGGAGCGATGGCGAGCCCGGTGCTGAGCGGCGAGAAGTGCCAGACCTCTTGCGCCCAGAGCACGCGCGAGAGCAGCATGCCTCCGAAGGCGGCCATGAAGAACACCGCCACCGCGGAGGAGCCGACCACGGCTTTCAGGTGAAACAGCTCACGGTCGATCAGCGGGTTGCGGCTGCGTGCGGTGTCGAGCGCGAACAGCGCCAGCGCGACCGCGCCGGCGCCCAGCGTGGCAATGGTCCTGGTGTCGCTCCAGCCCCAGCTTCCGCCCTTGACGAGGCCGAGCACGAGCGCGCCGACGCCGCCCGTGATCAGGAGGGCGCCGAGGGCGCCCGGCAGGGGCACGGATTGCCCAGCGACATGGGGCAGACGGCGCCAGCCGACCGCGAGCGCGAGCAGCCCGATCGGCACGTTGACCAGGAACACCCAGCGCCAGCTCGCCGCTACCAACAGGCCCCCGACGACGGGACCGGCGGCTGCGGCGAGACCGCCCGCGGCGGTCCAGGTCCGCACGGCTCCCTGACGGCGCTCGGGCGCGAAGGTCGCAAGGATCAGACCCAGTGACGCGGGGGTCAGCAGCGCGGCTCCGGCCGCCTGGATGATGCGGAAGACCACCAGCATGGGCAGGCTGGTGGCAGCTCCGCAGGCTGCGGATGCGGCGACGAAGATGGCGACCCCCAGCAGGAACGCGCGCTCGCGGCGGTAGCGCTCTGCCAGGCGCCCGAACAGTACGAGGAAGGCGGCATAGACGATCGCGTAGGCGTTCAGCACCCACGAGAGGTCCCCGAGGTCCCCCGCGCGTAGATGGAAGTCGTACCCGATCTGGGGAAGCGCGACGTTGACGATGAACAGGTCGAGGCTTGCGAGCACGACTCCTGCGCAGACGATCAGCAACACGAGCCCGGCCGAGGCGTCACCGAGCGCTAGCCCGGCGCGTGTCCGCTGACTCACGGGCCGCTCGGCGGCCCCGACACGAAAACCTTTGTTCCGACGAGAAGCGATGGAGGACATGGGCTCTCCCGAAGTGAGTTCTTTGACGCGACGCACTCTACCAGGTTGAGTTCTATGACGCAACTCACTATCCTGAAGCCATGGAGCGCAAGAGCTTTTCCGACATGCACTGCTCGCTCGCGCAGTGCCTCGAGGTCGTGGGCGAGTGGTGGACGCTGCTGATCGTCCGCGACGCCTTCTTCGGCGTGAGCCGCTTCGACGAGTTCCGGGAGCGACTCGGGATCTCCCGCAACGTGCTGGGCCAGCGCTTGGCTCGCCTCGTTGAGGCCGGCGTGCTCACCAAGGTTCCCTACAGCGAGCACCCGCCGCGGTTCGACTACCGGCTAACCGACAAGGGCAAGGATCTGTGGCCCGTGGTCACCGCCATGCGCCAGTGGGGCGACAAATACGCCGCACCAGATGGCCGGCCGCTGCAGCTGATCCACGACAGTTGCGGTCAGGTCTCCGAGCCCCAAATGGCCTGCTCCGCCTGCGGCGAGCCGATCGGCCCCCAAGACGTCAAAGCAATCCCTGGGCCAGGAGACCTCGACGGCATAGCGTCACGTCGCTAACTTGCCTGACGCCCGAGAGCGGGCCATCCCGCATTGAGCCACTGCGTTGCACGGCAAGCAGGACGCAGCACCTGCTTCCCCTGCGCGATCACGGCCCCACACCGAGGGTGGGCACCCGCGGGACCACGTCAAGCACTCGGCGGGCAACAGCGCGCAGATGTTGCCCTGCAGTACGAAGTACGGACGGTTGGTGCGTTTGATCGTTTCGGCAACCTCGTGGTCGGCCGCGTGGACGAGATCGCGAACCTCGCGGCAGATGGCTTGCTGCCAATCGGGCAGGGCATCGATGTAGGCGTCAACACGCGGGTCGGCAGCGTAGGTCACGCCGGATCCACCGTAACTTGATGACGTCGTTCAGACCACCGAGCGCGCACGTACGTCAGCAGAGCATGTGGCGGCAACCAGCACACCGCCACATGCTCTGCGCGAACGGACTCCGGGGTCAGTGTTCGACCGCTGGAATGGCGATGGGCGCTGGCTCGGCCTGCGGCGTCGGCTCGCTGTTGACACCGGTGGCGATGGGCGGAACGGTCTCCGGCCGCTCGCCGATTCGTGCGACGTCGAGGGCGATCAGGCCGAGGTTCGCACCGGCAGCTGCTCCGATGATCGTGGTGATGACCGCCATGAGCCCGGCTGTTGCGTTGAACCCCAGCAGCGCGCCGACGAGGGCGCCCGTCAGTGCGACCCAGATGCCGATCCTCGTGGCCTTGGCCGGCCGGTCGCGGTTGACCCAGGCCCAGTAGGTGCCGAGGCCGATCGGTGTGCCGATGAAGAGAACAGCCATGAGCTCGTTGTTGAGGGGCACTGTCGGGAAAGCCACCAGCACGATGATCAGGCCGATGAACCATCCGCCGAGGCCGAGCACCAGCAGGTAGACGGAGCGCAGGATCGCGCTCGCCTTGCGCCCGAAGTCGCCGCGCTTGTGCTTCCGGCGCCACATCAGTAGCAGTGACAGGATCGTGAGGAGTCCGAAGCCGATCATCGCGCCGGCGATGGCCTTGGCGGGTCCGGTCTGTGTGGAGTCGGGCGTGAGTTTGACCTTTTGAGGTTTGTACAGCGAGGTGTTGACCTTGCCTGTGTCGAAGTAGGTGTTAATCAGGTGGGTGCTTGCCTTGGTCTGTTCGGTCCAGAAGGAGGTTGTGTGGCCGAAGCCAGCGAGGATGACCTGGTGGCCGTTGGGCAGGTAGGGGAGGAGCTCCTTGGTCGCGTTCTGGGGCGGGGTGGCGAAGTCGAGACTGCCGCCGATCAGGAGCGTCTGCACGTTCGATGTCTGGACATGGGTGTACTCGTTGTCGGCAGGGGTGGCCGGCCATGCGTGCAGGAGGCCTCCGCCGCCGAAGAGGAATTCCGTTCCGGGGTTGCCGATAATCGAGCTGGCGTCGTGTTCGCTTGAGGAGAAGTAACGCTCGGCAGCTTGGTTGTCAGCCATTCCGACAGCTGCGACGTCGCCCCAGACGAACGCCTGCGGGAAAGCGATCTGGGCGAGGAGCGACTCGAACCAGAGCCCGCTCGATTCACCGTGGTCGGCCGAGAGCCAGGCGTCCAGGGTCATCGGTGCGGAGAGCGGCGAGGCATTTTCGGTCGTCTCCATGAGTCCGAAGAAGCTGGCGATCCGTGCGTTGCCCTTCTTGATCGGAAAGAACAACCAGCGGTTCGGCATGTGCGCGACGGTCCGTTCCAGCGACGCGGCGAGATCGCTGGTGCGCTTGTGGCACGTCGCGTCTTGCGCACAGAGGCTGGCGTAGCGGGCGATCTGTTCGTCCGTCGTCTTCGGGTACCAGATGAAGTTGCCGGGTGGGTTGACGCCGATCATCACCGAACGGTGGATGGCGGTCGGGTAGCGCCAGGAGTAGATCATCGCGGTGCGGGTGCCCGCGCTTTCGCTCAACAGGTCGATCTGGTGGTAGCCGAGGGCTTTCCGTGCCGCCTCGAGGTCGTTGACCCGTTCGGGGAGTGTGAAGCCGGCGAGATCGACGCCGTTTGCCTCGAGCCGCTTCGCGCACGAGCGGAGCGCGTTCGAGTAGGCATCGAGGGACTTCTGGCCGAGGAAGTCGGCGGAGTGCTCGAGGGCCGACTCGACCTCCGGGCACTGGAGCCGGACGGAGCCGTTGACGCCGCGGTAGCCGACGAGGACGACGTCGTGGTTGGCGGTGAACCGACTGGCGTCCGCGAACTTCATGTTCGTGACGCCGGGGCCGCCTTCCAGGCGGAAGATCGGGGCGCCCGGGTGTGCCGAATGCGCACGGATCCGGATGACCGGCAGCGCGATCAGCCGCGAGTGCGGGTCGGCGCGGTTCTCGGGCACCACGAGAGTTCCGCAGTCGGCGGCGTAGGCGCCCTTCTCGGTGTTGTAGGTACAGCTCTTGAGCTGCGTCAGCTGGCCTGCATGCGCGCCGGCAGGCACGGAGACGGCCGTCGAACCGCTGGCGAAGGCTAGGTAGCCGAGCGCGAGCGTGAGGACGGCGCTCAGGGTCAGGCCGATGATCCGGCCGCGACTGAAGCGCCTGGTCGAGGGATGCACGGACTTCTTCGGAATGAGTAGGTCGTTGGGGGTCTTGGTGGTCATGCTCCATCCTCCTTCGGGCTTGACTTCGGACATGACGACAGGCTCTCGGTTCAGCGACAGAGAAACCAGGGGGCCTGGCAGGCGTCTGTGACGTCGGGTAGCGGCCCGGGATACGTCGGTTTGCCGCCAGCCCGGGGCGGCCAGCCGTATGGAACCAATCGCGGCCCTGCGCGAGAATTAGCCCTCATGAGAGAGACTGTCCTGATCGTGGATGATCACCCCAGCTTCCGCGCCAGCGCGAGGCGCATGCTCGAGGCCAACGGCTACGCCGTCGTTGGGGAGCTCGACAACGGTGACGGCGTGGTGGCTGCCGTGGAGGAGCTGAACCCAGAGGTTGTGCTACTCGACGTGCAGCTACCCGATATCGACGGCTTCGAGGTTACGCGGCGACTACTCGATGCGAACGGCGCTAGCCCGCAGATAGTGCTTGTCTCGAGCCATGACTTCACCGACCTTGACGAGGCGGTGGGCGCCAGCGGCGCGCGCGGGTTCGTCGCCAAGAGCGAGCTGAGCGCGGAGGCGATCTCTTTACTCATCCGATGACCGCACCGCGACGCACCCTGATCGGGCTCGCCGGCTTGGCGTTCCTGATGGGCATCGCCGCGTTCGTGGTCATGCTCAACGGCGAGCACAACGTTCACCGGGGCGCGTATGCCGGCTTGTTCCTGGCCACCGGCTGGGGGTTCGCGGGAGTCGGGCTATGGGTTTGGAAGCAGCGGCCTGCCGACAACATAGGTCCGCTCATGGTCGCGGTCGGCCTAAGCGCCTTCGTGAAGGGGTTGGCCTTTTCCAACGACAGCGTCGTGTTCGCGATCGCCTCGGTCGGGGAGGTGCTGATCTACGCGGTGCTCATCCAGCTGCTGCTGTCGTTTCCCTCGGGGAGGCTCGAAACCCGGCTGGACCGTCTCCTGGTCACCATCGCCTACTTCAACACGACGGTGCTGCAGCTTGGAGTGTTCCTATTCACCGACACCGCAAATCCCAGTAACCCGCTGTTCATCGGACACTCCGAGGCTGCCAAGGTACTCGAAGCGGCGCAACTAGACATCTCGATTGCGTTGCTGGGTGCCGTGGTCGCGGTCCTCTATCGACGCTGGCGCAGCGGCACCCCAGGGCGAGCGAGGGTGTTCGCCCCGATCGTCGCCGTCGGCGGGCTCACGTTCGTGCTGTTAATGATCGCCCTCATCGTCGAACAGGCCGGCCTGTCGAGCGACATTTCTGACGCGCAGACGTTGGCTTTGTTCACGTCCATCGCCTGCCTACCGTTTGCGTTCTTGGTGGGCCTCCTGCGATCCCGGTTCAGCGAAGCCGACGCGATCAGCGAGCTCTTGGCCCAGCTCGGTGAGGGTGGTGGCCGCGGAGCGTTGCGCGATGCGCTCGCGGACGCGCTTGGAGACCCGACCTTGGAGCTCGCATATTGGGTACCGGACCAGGACGCCTACGTGGACGCCGCCGGCCAGCCGGTTCGGGTCGATCCCGCGCCGGAGGGCAAGGTCTCCACCACCATCGAGCACGAGGGCGAACGAATCGCTGCGATCGTGCACAGCCCGGGCCTCGCGGAGGGAGGCGAACTGGTGCAGACAGCGGGCGCCGCCGCCGGGCTGACGCTCAGAAACGAACGATTGGCCGCCGAACTACGGGCGAAGGTTGCTGAGCTTCGGGCCTCACGCTCACGCATCGTGCAGGCCGGCTATGAGCAAAGGCGCCGGCTCGAGCGGGACCTCCACGATGGCGCCCAGCAGCGACTGATGGCCCTCGGCATCGATCTAAGAATGGTAAGAGAACGCATCGAGCACGACCCACAAGGGGCGGCGGAGCTCCTCGACGAATCACTCCACGAGTTGAAAGAGGCGACCGCCGAGCTGCGCGAGCTCGCACGAGGGATCCACCCGGCCGTGCTCACGAATCGCGGCCTGCACGCAGCGCTCAAAGGCCTCGCCAGCCGCTCCCCGGTTCCTGTGGAACTGCTCCAAACGCCGGCCGACAGGCTCCCGCCGTCGGTCGAGTCGGCGGTCTACTTCGTCGTCGCCGAGGCCCTTACGAACGCGGCCCGGTACGCGCGCGCGCAAACGGTAACGGTCGGGGTCGTCCGCGACAACGGCCATGTTGACGTCGAGGTGCGCGACGACGGCGTCGGGGGCGCCGACGCCGATCAGGGCTCGGGGCTGCGCGGGCTTCAAGATCGGGTCGCGGCGCTCGACGGCCGCCTCGAGCTAACGAGTCCGCAGGGGTCGGGCACCATCCTCAGGGCAACGATCCCGTGCGCGTGATCGTCGCAGAGGATTCCCTGCTGCTACGGGAAGGCATGGTACGGCTGCTCGAGGAGGCCAAGTTCGAGGTAGTCGCTCAGGCCGGGGATGCCGAGGAGCTGCTGCGAAAGGCCAGGGCGCACAAGCCCGACATCGCAATCATCGACATCCGCATGCCGCCCACCCACACAGACGAGGGGCTGCGTGCGGCGCTCGTGATCCGGGAAGAGATGCCGGACACTGGTGTGCTAGTGCTCTCGCAGTACGTCGAGGAGGCCTACGCACTGGAGCTACTGGGAGACGACGCCGCCGGCGTCGGCTACTTGCTCAAGGACCGCGTCTCGGACCTAGAGCGCTTCGCCGATGCGATCAGAAGAGTCGCCGAGGGAGGCTCCGCGCTCGATCCCGAGGTCGTCTCAGAGATGCTGGGTCGCAAACGCACAGACGACCCACTGAACGTGCTGACCGCGCGGGAGCGCGACGTACTTGGCCTGATGGCAGAGGGTCGCAGCAACCAGGCAATCGCCGAGATACTCGTGATCACTGAGCGCGCCGTCGAGAGGCACGTCACGAGTATCTTCGCGAAGCTCAACCTTGCCCCGGCGGCCGAGGACCATCGCCGCGTACGGGCCGTCCTTGTGTTCCTCGGTACGTAACCGAGTTGCGGCGCGGCAATTCGTGACGCGCCGCACGGCTTGTGTACATGGAGCTAGGGGTGCGTGGTTGCAGGAGATAGTGGACTGATGTCTCGGGACATGCTGGACGCCTACGAAAGGCGGCTGGCATGGGGTTGGCGCGGTATGTGGTGGACGCGGTGTTGTTGGAGGGGAGGGGTGCGAGAGAGGTCGCGGCTGCTCACGGGATCAGCAAGAGCTGGATCTATGTGCTGATCGAGCGCTACCGGGCGGGTGGCTATGAGGCGCTGGAGCCGCGCTCCCGCCGGCCGCGTTCCTGTTCGCATCAAACAGCGCCAGGGACGGTCGAGCGGATCCTTGAGCTGCGCAGGGAGCTGGCCGCACAGGGCCACGATTGCGGGTCGGCGACGATCGCCTATCACCTCGCACAGGAGGGGCAGGCTGTGCCCACAGCTGGGACGATCTGGCGGATCCTCAAGCGCGAAGAGGGCGTCCGTTTTTCTGTGTAGGCGGGTTGGTTGGACTGTAGTGGTTTGTTGTCGTTTCAGATTGTGTTGTCGGGTAGCCGGTCGCCGAAGTGGATCCGGAATGCGACGAGCGCTGAGCTCCAGTGGTAGGTGTCGCCACTTTTGTTGTGCGCGATCCGAGGGCGTCAGATTTTCTGTGTAAGCGGTGTTGGTGAATTATATGTGTGATTGTCAGATTGTGCTGTCGGGTAGGCGGTCGCCGAAGTGGATTCGGAAGGCGACGAGCGCCGCGCTCCAGTGGTAGGTGTGTCGCCAGTTGCGTTGGGCGTTGGTGATCGCGAGGTAGAGCAGCTTGCGGGCTGAGTCCTCGTTGGGGAAGCTGCCGCGGGTCTTGATGATCTTGCGGATCTGGCGGTTGAGCGCCTCGATCGCGGAGGTCTGAGGCGACCTTCTTCTTGTCCTTGTAGGGCACGAACCGCAAGCTCGAGCGGATCTGGTGCTCGTTATGCAGATGTCCGCATAACGTTCACTATGCCGAGGTCGGGGTTATGCCGAGGTGGTCGCGAAGGGCCTGCAATCGTGTTGGTTTGGGGGTGTTGATGTCGGCATAATCCGGCCTGGCGGGGGAGGCTGTGCTCTCCATTCTCGAAAGGGAGAGCGCTGATGAAGAATCCGTCAAGGGTGCGGCTGTTTGGGCCGCTGCAGGAGTTCGGGCCGGGGTTCGTGGGCGAGCTTGAGCGTCTGGGGTACTCGCCGATAGGCGCGACGCTGCAGGTGCGGCTGATGGCTCGCGTTAGCAGTTGGATGCAGGCCGAGAGCCTGGTGCTTGGGGGGCTGAGCGACGAGGTTGTCGAGCGGTTCTTGGCGGAGCGCCGCGCGGCTGGTCACCGGGGCTACGTGAGTACGCGTGCGATGGCGCCGCTGCTTGCCTATCTGCGCGAGCTCGGGGTGGTGCCGTCGGCCTCGCCGGCGCAGCCGTTGACGAGAGCCGAGTTGCTGGGCGAGCGCTTCCGTGGTTATCTGACCGTCGAGCGCGGCCTCGCCAAAGGGACTGTCACTGGGTACGTCGATGCCGTCAAGCCGTTCCTGGCCAGTCTCGACGAGGACGGGCTTGATCTCGGGGAGCTGACCGCTGGTCGGGTGACGGCGTTCGTCGTGGCTCGCTGTCCGGGCCAGTCGCGCGGGGCGGCGAAGATGACAGTCACGGCGCTGCGGTCGCTGCTGGGGTTCTTGCACGTCGAGGGGTTGATCGGCGGGTCGCTGATCGGCGCTGTTCCGTCCGCGGCGTCGTGGCGACTGTCGGGGTTGCCGCGCTTCCTTGAGCCTGAGCAGGCTCGGGCGCTGCTGGACTCTTGCGATCCACAGACCGCGACCGGGCGGCGCGACCTGGCGATCCTGACGTTGTTGCTGCGGCTCGGGCTGCGGGCTGGCGAGGTCGCCGGCTTGCGCCTTGAGGACCTCGACTGGCGTGCGGGGGAGCTGGTTGTGGTCGGCAAGGGCCGCCGTTCCGAGCGGCTCCCGTTGCCCGTCGATGTCGGCGAGGCGATCACTGGCTATCTGCGTGACGGCCGGCCAGATAGCGCTTTGGACCGGACGGTTTTCATTCGCGTTAAGGCTCCTCATCAGCGGTTGACCACGGGCGGGATCACCCAAGTGGTCGTTGCTGCCGGACGGCGTGCTGGGCTGGGCCAGATCCATGCACATCGCCTGCGGCATACCGCCGCTACGTCGATGCTCAGGGCCGGGGCGCCGCTGCGGGAGATCGGGCAGGTTCTTCGTCACCGTGAGCAGCTCTCGACCGCGATCTACGCCAAGGTCGACCGGGGCGCGTTGAGTTCACTCGCGCGGCCGTGGCCGGGGGCGGGCTCGTGAGTTCGCTCGAGCAGCACCTAACGGAGTATCTGGCGGTACGGCGCGCGATGGGATACAAGCTCGCGCGTGCGGGGAAGCTGCTGCCCCAGTTCACCGCATGGATGGCTGAGCGCGATCAGCAGGTACTCACCACCGAGTTGGCGCTTGAGTGGGCGACCTGCCCGCCGGCGACCGGCTCGAACTGGCACCGCCATCGGCTGACGGTCGTCCGGGGCTTCGCTGCTCATTTGCACGCGATCGACCCAGCGCACGAGGTGCCACCGGCCGATCTGCTGCCGTGGCGGCCGCGGCGCACGGTCCCTTACCTCTATACCGACGCGGAGATCCTGACGCTGATGGACGGCGCGAGGGTGATCCCGACGCCGCATCGCGCGGCGACGATGCGCACGCTGATCGGGCTGCTCGCCGTCACCGGAATGCGAGTCGGCGAGGCGATCAGCCTGGACCGCGGCGACATCGATCTCGCCAACAGGCTGCTGATCGTGCGCGACAGCAAGTTCGGCAAGTCACGCGAGGTCGCGCTTCACCCCAGCACGATCGTGGCTCTGCAGACCTATCTCGCTCGCCGTGACCGGCCCGTCCCGTCCGAGCCGACCACCGCAGTGTTCACCTCGGCCGCCGGCACAAGGTTGAGCTACTGCAACGTCCACCTCGCGTTCAAGCGGATCGTCGCGCACGCCGGACTACGCCCACGGTCTGTCAACTGCCGGCCACGGCCGCATGACCTGCGTCACACCTTCGCCGTCAACACCCTGCTCAATGCCTACCGCACCAGCGAGAACCCGGCGGCCAGACTGCCGCTGCTCTCGACCTATCTCGGGCACGTTCACCCCGGATCGACCTACTGGTATCTGCAGGCCGCGCCGGAGCTGCTCGCGCTCGCAGGCGACCGGCTCGAGCGTCATCTCAAAGGAGCCGTGCGATGAGCACCCTCGCGCCGACACTGCAAGCGTTCTTCACCGACCGGCTGACACGGCAACGCAACGCCAGCCCACACACGATCGCGGCCTACCGCGACACGCTGCGTCTGCTTCTCGCTTTCGCCCAGCAGAGAACGGGCAAGCAGCCCTGCCAACTCGATCTCGATGATCTCGACGCGCCACTGATCGGCGCGTTCCTGGACCACCTCGAGCATGAGCGCCACAACAGCATCCGCACCCGCAACGCGCGCCTCGCCGCGATCCGCTCGCTGTTTCACTACGCGGCGCTCAAGCACCCCGAGCACGCCGAGACGATCAGCCGCGTGCTGGCGATCCCACCAAAGCGCTTCGAGCGGGCGCTGATTACGTTCTTGATCGAGCCAGAGATCGACGCGCTGCTCGCCGCGCCTGATCGCGACACCTGGACCGGCCGCCGCGATCACGCGGTGCTACTGCTGGCAGTCCAGACCGGGCTCAGGGCATCCGAGCTGACCGCGCTGAAGCGCAGCGACATCCACCTCGGCGCCGGCCCGCACGTCAGCTGCCTGGGAAAGGGCCGCAAGCACCGGATCACCCCGCTGACCAAGCAAACCGTCGCGGTCCTGCACGCTTGGCTCTCAGAGCGAGCCGGGAACCCGGACGACCCCGCGTTCCCGACCCGCACCGGCCGGGCGCTCAGCCGCGACGCGCTCCAACGACGGATCGCCGAACACACAACCACCGCCGCGCTCTCGTGCCCGTCGATGGCGACCAAGACGATCAGCCCGCACGTGCTCAGGCACACAGCCGCGATGCGGCTACTGCACGCCGGGATCGACACCTCTGTGATCGCACTCTGGCTCGGCCACGAGCACATCGAGACGACCCAGGTCTACCTCCATGCCGACATGGCGCTAAAGGAAGCCGCGCTCGCGAGGACCACCCCGCCCGACACGCCACCCGGCCGCTTCCAGCCACCCGACAAGCTCCTCGCCTTCCTCGAGACGCTCTGATTATGCCGACCCCGACCAGCCCGATCCGCGCACCACCACCCACTTCCGCAACCCACCTCGGCATAACCCCGACCTCGGCATAGTGAACGATGCATGTCTGCACCCAGGTCTGGGGGTAGACGGCCTCGATCGCGTCGGGGAAGCCCGTGAGCCCGTCGACGCAGCAGACCAGGACGTCCTGCACGCCGCGCTGCTTGAGTTCGGTCAGCACCTGCAGCCAGAACTTGGCGCCCTCTGAGCGCTGAAACCACATCCCGAGAACGTCGCGTTCACCGTCGGTGTTCACGCCGATCGCCAGGTAACAGGAGAAGTTCTTGATGGCTTGCCCGTCACGGATCTTGATCACGAGCGCGTCGAGGTAGAGGATCGGATAGACCGCCTCCAACGGTCTGGTCTGCCAAGCCTTGGCGTCCTCCAGAACGGCGGCGGTGACACGGCTGACGGTATCCCGTCCGACGCCGGGCCCGTAGAGATCGGCGATGTAGGTCTCGATCTCCCGCGTGGTCATCCCGCCGGCGTAGAGCGCGATGATCTTCTCGTCCAGGCCGGCCAGGCGCCGCTGGTTCTTCTTGACGATCTGCGGCTCGAACGTGCCGTTGCGATCCCGCGGCCCGGCGATCGTAACCGGCCCGTGATCGGTCAGGAGCGTCTTCCCCGGAGCGCCGTTGCGCGCGTTGCCCGTCCCGCCCGGCGGCGCCTGGCCGTGCTCGTAGCCCAGATGCCCGCTCAGCTCGCTCTCCAACGCCCGCTCCACCAGCCGGCGCGTCAGATCGCCCAAAAGGCCCCCGGACCCCAGGATCTCCGCCTCGCCGCTCTTGCCGGCCAAGAGCTCGTCGATCATCGCATCGGCCAGCTGCTCACGAACCTCCTCGGGCAAATCGCCGACCGGCAGACCGGCCCTGGCGCGCTCAAGCGCCTGGCCGACCAGCTCCCGGGAGCGCTCGCGCCCCGTCCGCCCGCCGGACAGGGGACCCCGCGCCGCGGGCGTGCCGCGGCTGGTGCTCCGCTCCGGTCGCCCCACGGGCTCCCTCCGCTCCCCACCAGCCGCGGGGAACTCCAGCTCCTGCTCTGACTCCATGTGACCCTGCATTCTCATAGACATGAGACTCCTTTTCGCTCATGCCTACACAGATGACCGGACATACCCCGAGGATCACGCCAAGAGTCTGCTCGCCGACACCCACGCGGTCGTCGGCACCGACCGCTGGTGGGCATACCGCAGCCTGCCGTTGCGCCGCCGCCAGCTTTGCTGGTCACATCTCAAGCGCGACTTCGCCGCCCACGAGGAAGGCCTCGGAGCCGAGAAAGAGTTCGGCGAGCAAGGCCTCCAGCTGTGCCGCGAGGTCTTCGCTGCCTGGCAGACCTTCCAAGACACCGAAGACCGGCACGAGCTGAAGCGAACTATCACCCAGCTACAGCGAACCTACAAGCCGATCATCGCCGGCTACGCCACCAAGCGAGCACGCAACAAGCGCTGCCGCGGCATGGCCAGAAACCTCCTGAAGGCCTGGCCGGCACTGCGGAACTTCGCCGCACACGACGGCGTACAACCTACCAACAACCACGCCGAGCGCGCACTACGCGGCGCCGTCATCTACCGCAAGCTCTCGCTCGGCACCCAATCCGCCGGCGGCGAGCAGCGCATCGCCAGGCTGCTCTCCGCACACACCACCTGCCGACTCCAACACCGCTCGCTGTTCAACTACCTCACAGAACTCCTCAGCGCCCACGCCCGCGGCGACCCAGTGCCATCGCTCGCCTGAACAGCCACCTACTGAACGCTTACAAAGCACTCGTCTCGCGGCTCGGCTGGCGGCCGCCCTGCCACACGAACGGGAGCCGCGACGTGCCTCCTTGGGTCTGAGCGCTCGTGTGTGGGCGGGTGCGCAAGGCGAGACCTGGCGCACCCGGGTCAAGGCGGCAGCCGGGTGGCCTCGAGTCCAGCGGTGAGGTCAAGATCGTCTCGCGGGGTCCTTCGCTGAGTAGCGACCAGGAGTAAGCTGGGCCAACGCGCAGTCAACCGGACGGGGGCTTCCTTCATGTCTATCGAGCACGTTGACGTTCTGATCGTCGGGGCTGGGATCTCCGGAATCGGTGCTGCCTATCGGCTCCGGGAGAGATGTCCGAGCAAGACGTTTGCGATCCTTGAGGGTCGGGGCGCGATCGGCGGCACCTGGGACTTGTTCCGGTTTCCAGGCATCCGCTCCGACTCGGACATGTTCACGCTGTGCTACCCGTTCCGTCCCTGGACGGGCTCGCAGATGATCGTTGACGGGACCTCGATCCGGGAGTACGTCCAGGCGACGGCGTGCGAATCTGGGATCGACCAGAGGATCCGCTTCAACCGGCGGGTTACACGCGCCGAGTGGTCCTCGAGCGACGCGCGCTGGACCGTTGACGTCGAGCGGCGTGACACCGGCGAGGCGGACCAAATGACGTGCTGGTTCTTGCTCACGTGCACCGGCTATTACCGCTACGACGAGGGCTACACGCCTGAATTTCCAGGCATCGAGCGCTTCGGCGGTCGGGTGGTCCATCCCCAGTTCTGGACCGACGACGTGGATCACGCCGGTAAGCAGGTGGTAGTGATCGGCAGCGGCGCCACGGCGGTGACGGTGGTTCCGGCGCTGGCGGAGCGGGCTGCGCATGTGACGATGCTGCAGCGTTCGCCGAGCTATGTGTTCCCGTTCCCAGCCGCGGATCCATTGGTCGGGGTGCTGGGGCGCGTGTTGCCGTCGCGGCTGACCTATCCGATCGTGCGCTGGCGGAACGTCAAGATCCAGAACCTGATCTGGGGCCTGAGCCGGCGCTGGCCTGGACTGATGAGGCGCCTGATCCGCAAGCTCGCTGAGCGCCGGCTGCCGCCGAACTACGACATCGACACGCACTTCAATCCCCGTTATGACCCATGGGATGAGCGGTTGTGCATCGCGGCCGACGGCGATCTGTTCGAGGCGATCACCGCAGGCCGGGTCTCGGTGATCACCGACCAGATTGACAGGTTCACAGAAAGCGGCATTTCGCTCGTGTCGGGACGAGAGCTCGAGGCCGATCTGGTCGTGACGGCCACCGGCATCAATTTGCAGCCGTTAGGCGGGATAGAGCTGAGCGTCGACGGCCACCAGGTCGAGCTGCCCGAGACGCTGGCCTACCGCGGGGCGATGATCAGCGACGTGCCCAACCTAGCGTTTGCCTTCGGGTACATCAACCAATCCTGGACGCTCGGCGCCGACCTGACGGCTCAGCAGGTGTGCCGATTGCTCAACTACATGGACGAGCGCGGATACGACCACTGCACACCACGCAAGGCGCCTGGTGTCGCTGCGTTGACACCCTTCCTCGAGCTGTCCGCGGGCTATGTGCGCCGAGGGGTTGACCTGTTCCCAAGGCAAGGGTCGAGCGATCCGTGGTACAGACCGCTGAACTACTACCACGACCGAAAGTCGGTGATGGGCGCACCCGTTGACGATCCCGCGCTCGAGTTTGGCCGCGTAAACAGCGCCGCGTCCGAACCGAGCGTTATCGCCGCCTAGACCGTCGCCCCGGCTTGGCCGCACAGCAAAGACCTGTCCCCCGACCCGATAACGCCACCGGTGCCACCCGGCAGACCGGCCTCGCGCGGGAACGCCTGCGCCGTTCGTATCGCCCAGAAGGAGCGGCCGCTAGCGAGCCGCTCAGACGGGAGGGGCCTGGGCGGGCTGCCAAGCCGCTCCCGTGACGCTCAGCTGCCGGCGAGACTGAAGTTCGCGGAACTCCCGGAGCCGATCACCTTCATACCGCTCAGCCCGGTGACCGGGACAGGCGTGTCCGAGTCGAGGGTCGATTCGTCTCCGAGCTGACCGTACTCACCCTCTCCCCAGGTCATGACCGTTTTGTTGGACATGAGGGCGATGCTGTGTGAGGCTCCCTCCGCGATCGCCTTGACGCCGGTGAGGCCTTTGACGGGGACGGGGATGTCAGAGCTCGCCGTAGATCCATTCCCGAGCTGTCCCTGGGCGCCCTCGCCCCAGTCCTCGACAGAACCGTTCTTCAGCAGCGCCATGCCACCGTTGGAGCCGCCAGCCACCGCCTTCACGTTGGTGAGCCCGACGACTGAAACAGGGACATCGGAGTTGACTTCCTGGGTGCCGTTACCCAGCTCGCCAGCGCCGCCCTCCCCCCACGTGTCGACGGCGCCGCCTTTCACTACTGCGAGGCCGAACTCGTAGCCCATCCCTATCGCTTTGACCGCTTTCAATCCTTTCACCTGGACGGGAACGTCGGAGCTGACGGCCGTTTCACCGTTGCCCAGCTCCCCGTGTTCGCCGTCGCCCCAGCTCATCACGGTGTGGTTCTTCAGCAGCGCAAGCGCGGTCGCGCCGCCGGCGGCGATCGCCTTCACGTTCGTCAGGCCCGAGACCGTGACGGGGACATTGCTGCTTTTTTCGCTGCCGTCGCCGAGCTGCCCCTCGTTCCCGTTGCCCCAGGCGACAACGGTTCCGTTTGATAGCAGTGCTATCGCGAACGAGCTTCCCGCTGCCACGGACGTCACGTCCATCAGACCGGGGACCGGTTCGGGCAGGAGGGCATGGACACCCGGTTCGCCAAGCCCATTGCCGAGCTCACCGTAGCTGTTGTCACCCCAGTTGACGAGGGTATCGTTAGATAGCCGCGCATAGGTGGAATACGTGCCGGCCGACAGCTGGGCAACACCTTCGACGCCGGGGCCTTCCGCACCACCGGCCTTGACTGGGACTTCCGACAGCGTCTCCGTCCCGTTGCCGAGATCGCCCACGGCATTGAGGCCCCACCCGTAAACGGCGGTTTTTTTCGCATAGGCAGACGCCGCCATTGTTCCCATGCAGGCAAGCATCGCGATCAACAGGGCAGCAGCCCTGTACCAACTCCTGAACACTCGCATTCGAACCCCCCGTGCTACGAGTCTGGGAAGACGGACGCCTCCAGCCCCGCCCTTGACGACGTATCCATAGCACACGACCGCTGCTGAGGAGAGCCTCGGCGAACGCGCCCCTTCCGCGCCACCGCCGCTTGCGCTCACGGGCGACGCCGGCACACAACAGGTACCAAGCGGCGCGGTGCCAAGCGAGCAGCGTCTCGGGCTGGACAAAAGCAGCGGAACAGCCCGCACCGGGCGTCTCCGCCGGACGCCCAAAACACCCCCTGTGCAAGCAATTCGTCGATGGAGCTAGGGGACTCGAACCCACGACCTCCTGGGTGCGATCCGCCGACTCTCCCGCCAGATTCCGCGCGAGAAGATACGGATTAGCAGGGAGTTTGCGGGGCGGTCACAGCTCGTTCCTGGGCGCGGATGCACGCGGATTATCGGCGATTATGCTCGATTCAGGCACTTCTGCCGATAAGTGCCTGACCGAGATCGCGTCAGTCGCAGTGTGCCGGACCCTGAGCCAGCGCCCGCAGCATCGGGTTCTCGGAAGACTGCTTCGCGTCAAAAGCAGGCGCGCTGCAAGCCGAAAGCAGGAGCCGCGCCTCGCCGGGGCCCACACCGATACCGATCGCCCGTGGCGCGGCGTATCATCAAGGGTGAGGATCTGACATGACCGCGCTCGGCATAGCGCTCCTGCTCGCAGGTGGACTGCTGCTCGTTGCCGAGGCCCACGCGCCCGGCGGGGTGCTAGGCGCCGGCGCCGCCGCCACGCTCATCGGCGGTGGGATCATCCTTATCGCCTCGCTCGGCGGTGGCGCGGCCATTGCGGTGCCCGTCGGCGTCGGGCTGGGGCTGGTCGCGGGCGGATGGGCGGTCGTGACGACGCACAAGGCCGCGGGCGCGCGGCGCCTACGCGTTAAGGCAGGCGTCGAGTCGCTGTACGGCCGTATCGGCGTGGTGCGGCGCTGGAGCGACTCCGTCGGACAGGTCTTCGTTGACGGGGCGCTGTGGCGTGCCCGCCACCAAGGCGGCGAGGATGGGGCGGAGGCCCTCCAGGAGGGCGACTCCGTCGTCGTCGAGCATGTCAATGGGCTGACATTGTCGGTCCGCCGTGCCGAGGAGTGGGAGCTGATCGTTTGATCACCGCCATCGTCCTCGTACTCATCTTTCTCGCGCTCACAGCGGTCGTGGTCGTGGCGAGCTCCGTGCGCGTGCTGCGCGAGTACGAGCGTGCGGTCGTGTTCCGCCTCGGTCGCGTCACGAGCCAGCGTGGCCCGGGGCTGATCTTCCTGACGCCCGTCGTCGATCGCATGGTGCGCGTGAGCCTGCGCACCATCACCCTTGAGATCCCCCCGCAGGAGATCATCACACGCGACAACGTGCCCGCCCGCGTGACCGCAGTCGCTTATTACCGCGTGATCGACTCAACGAAATCGGTGGTGGAGGTCGAGAACGTGCAGGCCGCAACCCTCCAGATCGCCCAGACGACGCTGCGCTCGGTGCTCGGCAAGGCGGAGCTGGACGCGCTGCTCGCAGACCGCGAGCAGCTGAACGAGCACCTGCAGCAGATCGTCGACGATCAGACCGAGCCTTGGGGTGTAAAGGTCACGGCGGTCGAGATCAAGGACGTCGAGATCCCCGAGCGGATGCAGCACGCGATGGCGCGCCAGGCGGAGGCCGAGCGGGAGCGGCGCGCAAAGATCATCAACGCCGAGGGCGAATTCCAAGCGGCGGCGCGCCTGACTGACGCCGCCGAGGTGATCAGTCGCAACCCGGTGACGATCCAACTGCGGTATCTGCAGACGCTCGCCGAGGTCAGCCACAGTCAAAGTTCCACGATCGTGTTTCCCCTTCCGATCGACGTGATCCAGCCGTTGTTCGCCTCGGCGCAGAGGGAGGGCGCGTCCCCGGATGGCGAGCAGGCGCGCCTCGAGGATGGCCGCTCCGCTGCCGACGGAGCGCTCCTGGCCGCCGGCGGCGAGCCCGCGTCGGTCGGGCCCGCTCCGCTCGATCCTGCCCCGGCCGAGCCTGTGAGCGCCGAAAACCCGATCATGCCGCAATCCGGTACTCGTGGATGAGGCCGCCGAGCCGGTCGTGTCTGTGGATCGCTGGTCGCGAGTTTGCTGGCGTCGGCGGTAGGCGCCGTGGTTCGGGAGGGCGAGCTCGAGCACCCGGTGCGACCTATGGTCGGAGCCGGACCGTCGAGCTCACGCCGCTGGCCGAAGTTGACCAAAAGTTGACTATGCCCGAGACCGACCGTACGGAAGGCGGCTCGGGCGAGGAAGACCAGAAGACCGTGAAGTTGCAGGCATTTTCGATGGAACTAAGCGGAGCTCTATCGAACCAGGATCTACAGGAGCGCCTGCGCCGCGTCGTCGGCAAGCTAGCGGATGTTCGTGCGAAAGGCGAGGTTCGAGAGTGCCGCTCGTGCCGGCAGCGGTCTCGACGGCCGGGCTGGGTGGTCAAGGCGGTTGTGAAGGTGCTGGCCGATCGACAGGAGCCTATGCGGGCGAAGGAGATCCACGCAGCCGTAGAAAGCCTGATCGGCGAGCCGGTGGGATGGTCCTCTGTCAAGCAGGCGTTGGCCTCGCACGTAGACGGTCCATCGGCGCGTTTCGTGCGAATCGCCCGAGGGCGATACATGCTCGCGTAGCGCGTTCCGTTCGGCGGGGGTCGGCCAGGACACTCATGGGCTGCGTCCTTCGGGGTCATCGAGCAGCGTCTGGAACTCCGGGCTGACCTCGGGGTTCTCCCAATACAGGGGGATGCTCCTCAGCCAGAACTCGACGGCAAAGCGGTCACGTTCCTCGTTCTTCGACCTGCCCAGGTTGAGGCGATTGACCGTCTTGTAGGCTTCGACTGCGCCCTTGATTGCGGCTGTGCGTAGTTTGGTCGCAGTAACTGCGTCGAGTGCCTCGGCGGCTGCGAAGTCGTCCACGGCTCGCGCGACTGCACCTTGGAGGGCAGCGACACCTCGTCCGCCGTTGTGGTGCTCGGCAAGATCGTCCACATATTTGGTAAACGGGCTATTGCCTGGAATCGAATGGCCGCGCCGAGTTGCTATCAGGAGTTCGTAGATTCGTCCCCGAATCCGCCGGTTCAGCGACGGTGCCTGCCGATCGGAAAAGGCACCGGCCACATGAAGATCCTCGACGCCGTTGCGGGCGGCGAGAGCAAACATCTTGGCGGTGGCGGCCTCGATAGCGATGTTGGTGGTGGGCGTGGCCACATGTTTACTATGCACCGAGAGGTACACAAACGTCAAGGTCTGCCACGGCGCCACGACGCGGTAGGCGACGGTGATGGGCTCGTAGCTGGCAAAATGTCCGCGCTCGTCGAGTCCCTTAGAGAATTGTGACCCGTGTGTCATAATGCCGACCGTGGCAAAGGCCAAGCTCGTACCTGCTATCGAAGCTCTCGATGAGAGCTACCGTGGCGTACCGAAGGATTGGGTCCGCTTGAAAGACGCAATTCACAACGCGCCGGATCGCTTGGCCAGGTTGGGTTGGGGTTACAGTACGAGGGTGCCAACCGAGGAAGCGCTACTGGTGGAGCGGTTGGCAGCTCGTAGAGATTGGATGGTCTTTCCGGACAATAACGTTATCAATATGGGGGTTGACGATCTGTGGCCCGAGCTGCTACAACACCCACGTCACGTTGCAATCACGACGCGAGTTATAGCAGAGCTTGACGATTTCCTATCTAGAAGCTCAGATCATCCGCTCCGTCAGGCAGTTATGGCTAGAAGCAAGGCCGTGTTGGTGCGGCCTGATGCAAAGCCAGGCAGCGTAGGCTTTACGGCACAGGCATACTACCTTGCGCTCCTGGCTAGCCGCCGGTCGGTTCGTGGCACTCTGGAGGGCGGGTTTGCACTGCAGCACGGTCGAGCGCCAAGTGCGACGGAGGCAGCAGATATTCGGAAAAAGATACAGAGTGGGTTCAGCCGTGAGCGTATGTTGCTTGAAAATAAGAAGCCCAGTCCAGATCTAACTGATGAGCATCTCGTCTACCATGCGGTTCTGCATGCTGTCGAAACGGGCCAGCCGACGCTGATACTCTCGGGTGACTTTGACGTTGCCGCTCAGTTCCGCCATTTCATCGCGCTACTCGGGTCTCACTATAGAGCAATGCTGTTTGCCGAGCTCTACGAGCGAGATTCCGTGCCATTCCGATCACGCACAGTTTGTTCAGAGATCCTTCGCGGCTATTTCCTTCATGAGCCCGCCGTTGCAATCGATCTCACGAACTTCCCATACAATCCGTTGCCGTCAGACCCAGTAAAAAGGGTTCCAATTAGCTGTATCACAGCAACCCCACAGTATGTTTCGGAGATGATCTTCAGCGCCGAGACTGCGATGGCCCAAGTCATCCGGATCAAGGGCAAGACGCAGGGGTTGTCAACAGATAGGTTAGCCGGGCGCAACCTCCATTCTTGGCATGTCCACCCCGAGATTCCCCAGGGTCACGGCATGATCGCGAGTGACATCACGATGCCTGTCAAGCACAGCAGAGCGCGTATAGCGCTGACGGATTTGCTCCTTTCCCAGGCCGGCATCACCTAGCTTGGTGCGGCCGGTCCACGCCCCAGATGACCTCACGTAAACGACGTCTAATCGTGGATACTCGCGCTTTAGTTGCGATTCGGTCCGGGTTGACAGCGATTCGCGCGGCTGGACATTTGATGGATCGTCGAAAGTTCGTATAGTCGAACATTGAATGCACTGCCGATACTCGATCCCAAGTAGCGGACGAGTGTCGGGCTGCTCTCGGACGCTGAGGTAGAACCCAGACGTGAGCGCCCAATAGCAATTACCGCCAGCACCCACCTACAAGGAGAACACCGTGGCAGATCCAGCAACGTCCCTATCGATAACGAGACCCGCAACGCGTCCTCCTTCGATCGCTCCTCAGGAAGGGCAGGAGCAGTCATTGCTCGAACAGTTCCATCCACTGTTCTCCGGCAGTGGCGGTATCGATTCGTGGCTGCGGGACGGTACGCCTCAGGCAGTGATTGACCGCTTGCATCAGCTCTCAACGAATCCTCTGACGCGCGAGCAGCTCAACCAGCTTCTCGTGCTCTCTCACGAGGCCGGGATGTCGCGTGGATTCTTCGATTATTACTGGCTGACGGTGCCTGCGCATCCATACAACGTTACGGGGGTTCTCGATTACGACCCAAGCTACGCCGAGCAGTCCATAATTAGTTCGCTTGAGCATCTACGATGGGGACTGCGGCGATTTTACACAGATGCGCTTCTCTACTTCGGCAACGTGCGGTCAGCCTACCGCCGCCTACGCGAGATGACCAACGATGAACTGACGGCATTCTTTACATCGCATCTCCACGACACGGATAGCATGATGCGTCGTGGTGCTCCGCTGGCTTTGCAGTCGATCACACGGGACGATCGCTATCTGATTTCCGAGATGGCCTGCAAGTCGTTGGCCGCAACCTCCGGGCCGAGTCAGCTTGGGCATGTACTTCGTGGCGCCTATAAGCACTACGTCGAGGCCGGGAACACGGCGTCAGTGTCGGTGCGGCACTTGCTCAATGATGCGCCTGAAAAGGACCGGGATCAACTGACATTTGCCGCCGACGATCTGTTGGCGGACGAGCTGACCTCGATGGAGGAGCTTGAGGCGCGCGTAGAGCAAGTCGTCGGCAAATTCAACGTCGCCCGCGGCGCAGCGCTGCAAAATACGAAGCTCTACCTGTCGATGGTGGGTGACTTGGACGTGTATGTCGCAACGAGTATGCGCACTCGCGACGACTTTCGCGAGATGGCCACCTTTTGTGACGCCGTATTCTCGGATGATGCACTCAGGGATCTTAATCTTCGCTACTTCGATCCGACGATGAGTGCGGCGGATGGACACGAGGACAAGGGCTTGATCGAGTGCCTAATGGTCAAGGCCGCCCGCGTGCTCATCTACTTCGCCGGCGCGAAGGAGAGCTTCGGGAAGGACGCAGAGGCGGCTATGGCGCTAAGTCAAGGGAAGCCCGTAATCCTGTATTGCTCGGACCCCGCTCGTCAGCAGTTCTACCGAGATGTCCATCCGCTTGCACGTCTGATCGACTTCAGGACTGGTGTGGCTAACGGCTGGATGGTCGCAAGTAGTCCTACTGAGGTCGTGCAACTTCTCGCGCGTGTGCTTTGCAACGAAATGGTTTATGAGTTGGAGCAGTCCAAGCCTGGTTATCTACGACTCAAAGAGGCCCTGACCGGGAGTATTGTGCGCCTCCAAACAAGCGATGAGTTTCTCCGCGAGACATTCTGGAACCACTATCATCGGGATCAGCTTTCTCCGCTAGCCTGACCTTGTGGAAGAATAGTGGATTGCTGCTGCGCGTCGTACAAGCGGCATTCTCGGACGGCGTTGGGACTACAGTAACTTGCGTAGTTCCTCGCGGCTGATCTCTGCATCCTTGAGCAGCCGTGACAATGTCCCGATCGACATTGCCCGGCGGGCTACCGGAACGCTCAACGTGCGACGGGTAGCAACGTGAACGTAGATGCGGTGGCTGCCACGACTCCGATCATGCTCCCAGCCCTTGCGTTCTAGGACCCGGATGAGTTCTTTGGCAGTGAGCCGAGGGAGCTTCTCGCTCACGCAGCCGGCACCAGTTTACGGTGCTCGATCTTTGGTAGCGACCAACCACGCTCCTGGCGGGCCTCGAGATAGAGTGCCATTGCCTCTTGGATCATGGCCGTGGCTTCCTCCAGGGTGTCTCCCTCGCTGACGCAACCAGGCAGGTCGGGAACATAGGCGGTATAGCCACCCTCATCCTGGGGTTCGAAGACGACGTCAAACTCGTGCTGTCCATTCATGGCCCCATTATACATCGAGGGCCTGGCACTCTGCAAGCCAACGCGGCGCGGAGATGACCTCGGCTCGATTGATGTGGAGCGGGTCTCTCGTCAAGGAGTATTCGGCCAGCCTGTTGATACGCTTCGGCGCAATGCACCCCCTTTTGGCCGATCCCACACCCGAGCAGGCTCACCTGCTTGAGGTCATCTTCGAAGGTCGCGCCGGGCTTAACCCGCCCAACTACCACCTTGGTGTGGAAAATGACTCTGATCGCCCGAAGTGGCCATTCTTTCAGTATGTAGAGCATACGCTGTATCGCAAGCATAGGCTGAATGTCGTGGAGGTACTTTCGACCTGCCCTGTAATCCGAGGCGGAGGTGGCGCCTACGGGTGGGTGTGGCACGCGGCGCAGTCTCCCGTATCACTGATGCCCGAACATGAACTTGCTCTCACGATCGCAGGTATACGCCATGTTGCGGAAGGTTCCGAGGACATCGCACTCTTTCTCGACTACCTAAGTGTCCTCGTCGCCAACGAGGCAGCCTTCGACCCGTTGCCTGACCGAATCAGTCAGGTGACGCTATCTCCCGACGCGCTCGTGCAGATCCTCCGTACTACGCCAGCAAAATGGGATCTTGGCTCACGCTCACTTGCGTGGCTACGCGATCTCACGGAACACGAGCCTGCAACTTGGCATTCTCGTTTCTTGCCTCATGACCAGATCGAACTTAGCCGATTCCTGAGAAGCTACGGCGGTATCACAACTGCTACGGAATATCTGGAGCGTCTAATCGCAGTGCACGTCCCACCCGTCGCGGTGTCCGAGCCGTTGCATCCGTCGTCCTTGTCCTTGCCGGAGGCGATCGACTATCTCAATACGGTGTGGCGTGTGCATCATTCGGGCAACCCTCTCGTACGACTGGGAAGAGTTGAGATCGCCGCAAAGCTTGCTCTCGACTGTTCAACGGTTGACGAGTTTGAGTCTCGACTCAGCGCGTTAACGAGCGTTCTGGACGGCATGGACGTGCCTGACTCGACCAAAGGAGGCAAGCTGTTCGAGCTCAAGAGCTATCTGTCATCGAAGCTGCCCGAGGACGCGGCTGCTCGGACCGATGACGCAGCAGACGATCTCCGCGCGCTGTTCGACCTCCGGGCATGGCGCCAGCACGAAGGCACTGACACGCGGGCGCACAAAGGGATGCAGCGGCTAGGTCTAACCTTGCCGCCTGCCGATTGGGGGGAAGCGTGGGCGCACGTGCAACGCATGGCTGTCATCGCTCTCTCTGCCCTGCGCGAGGAGATTGAGATGCTACCGACTAGCGCATGACTGATAGGCAGCACCAAGAAGCGTCATGGAAATCAGGTACAAGTGAGCGGCAGCGAGAACGTCGCACAATCGGCGTTCTGGGAACCATCATTAGCTGTTGCTTGTGTCATCCTGCGCACCTGGCAGCTGCGGCGGCGTTGACGAGGTGGGACTCTCGCGCCGCTGCTGCTCGTCAGCCTCCGCCTCTAGTCGCTGGTCTTCGCTGGTCATCCGCGTCGTCTCGACCTTGAAGTGCTGGCGCGCGTATGCGTCGACGTCAGCCCAGCGAGCGTTCGGAGGACATTCGGGGTAGCCGAGATGCGGACCGAGTAGCGCCAGTTGCCGTGCGGCGGGGTCTACCCGCTCTCCACCGAACCCCACTCTCGCCACGTTGACCGCGAGGCTTCTGATTCGCCATCGCCGCAGTGGTAGCGCGCACACGGCAAGGATGCCGATTGCCAGCACGAGGAGCCCGACTCCGAATAACGCACGACTTGTCCCCGTTTCGATTTTAGTGCCTCCCAGCAAAGCGATGTAGCCACCTGCTTGCAGCGCAAAACCGGCAAGGATTGAGCCCAGGCCGATCTCGCCGTCTGCGCGCGATTCGATCAGCCCTCCCATTGCGGGCGGACTGTGCCCTACGTAGGACCCGGAGCGCGCCACAATCACATCCGGCTTGGCGAGCAGCCCCCGGCCCAGGTAGACGCCTCCGAACAGGTCGAAACCAACACCTACGGTAAAGAGATCCTCGACCGAGAGGAGGGTCATTTTCGGGATGCTAGCCGAGGTTAAGCCGCGCGGACTCGACTCGTTCCTATACCTTGCAGGCGAGCGAGTCGTACAACCCGGTATTGGGCGACCGGCTGCGAGCTGTCCGCGTCCATGCGCTTCCGTGCACCTGGTAGGACAACGAAGCTCGATGATCGGTCGCTGCTCCGCTGGCGCGAGGAGTTGTCGATGATCGATCCGTCAGGGGTCCGGGTGACCGGGTCGGCCAGTCGCGCTCGCCTCGGGCGGTCGAGCCGCTGGTCGAAAAACTACGCCGCGCCATCTGCTCTGCTACTTGACAGCCGACATACGGATGAGTAGCATCGGCTCGCTTGGTGCGCAGACAAGGGGCTACGGCTGTTCCTGCGCGCGAAGCGTGTCGATAGTCAGTACAGAGCGAACACTTGACCGGGGAGGCATAGAGTGGGGGTCGAGCGCAAGGCGTCGGGAAGTCCGACTGACGGGCGCAATACCGTATCTCGAACCGAGGCGAGCTGCCGTATCCGGCCGTTTTGGTGTACGGTTCCCGCCGCCTGGGTCTGCGATGGCTCGGCGCTGCGGCAAGCCAGCATATCATGGAGGAGGGGTCGGACTTGAGCTTCACGGCACGAGGATGGTTGCGGAGAGCCAGTGGTCCTAGGAAGCGGCCGGCGCCGAGACGTCGCGCTTTGGGCCACCCGACTATTCGCTTCGTGACGCTGTCGTTGCTGGTGGCTGTCGTCGGTTGGTTGTGTTTAGCATCTGCAGCCAGCGCAGCGGAAAGCGGCGGCATCTCGGGGACGGTGACCTCGGCAACTACAAAAGAACCGATCGCCGGGATCGAAGTCTGCGCCTACGAGACGGCGCCCCCCTACACGGATGTCTGCAAGACGACGTCGGAAACCGGTGTCTATGCGATCGACGAACTTCCGGCAGGCAGCTACGAAGTCTACTTCTTCGCGCCAGCCGGCAGCGGTCTGAACTACGTGGGCGAGACATATTCTGAGGCCGTGTCCGTCGCGAGCGGCGTGATCACGCCGGACATTGATGCTGCGCTGCCGGTGGGAGCCGAGGTGACGGGCACGGTCATCGGCGAAGATACGAAAGCGCCGATCAGCGGGATCGAAGTCTGTGCCTATGCTGTCGGCTCCGAATTCGAAGGCCTCTTCGGTTCGTGCGTGAGGACCAACTCGAGTGGCGAATATACGATCGTCGGGCTGTCCACGGGTGAATACAAGCTCCAGTTCTTTCCGCCGCTGGGCAGCGGGCTCAACTACATCAGCCAGTATTACAACAATAAGCAGACATATGCCGAAGCCGATGTGCTGGAACTGACAGCCGGGACGACAAAGACCGGCGTGAACGCGACGCTGGCGCCGGGTGGTCAGATTTCCGGCCGAGCGACATCGGCCGCCACGAACGCGGCGATCGCCGGTCTCGAAGTGTGCGCGTGGTCGGTGGCAAACGAAGGCGGTAACTGTGCGTTGACCGAAGCTTCAGGCGCGTACACCATCCCCGGCTTGCAGAGCGGCAGCTATCACATTGCGTTCTCTGTGCCGTATGACAGCGCACTCAACTACCTGACGCAGTACTACAACGATAAGAGGTATGAATCGGAAGCTGAACCGGTCTCGGTCACGGTCGGCGTGACGACGCCGACTATCGATGCGGCGATGCAGCCGGGCGGCACGATCAGTGGAACCGTCACTGCCGCGCCGGCGAAACGCGGACTCGAAAAGGTCTCCGTTTGCGCATATGGGTCGGGGTCCCGCTGCGCGACGACGGGGCCGTCTGGTGAATACACCATCACGTCCCTGCCAAGCGGCAGCTACACCGTCGAGTTCTACGGTACGGGCGAATATGCCCCGCAGTACTACAAGGCAAAGGTGTACGCTTCAGAAGCCGAACCGGTACCGGTGACGGCGGGGAGTACGGCAGCTGAAATCGATGCTGAAATGCAGCTCGGCGGCAAGATATCCGGGGTGGTTACGGCCGCGGCTACCTCTTCGCCGCTGGCAGACGTACTCGTGTGTAAGTACGCGGTGCACGAAGAATATTACGGTACTTGCACCTTCACGGGCGCCGAAGGCGAATACTCGTTCAGTGGGCTGGCCGCCACTGAATACAAGCTCGAGTTCAGCTCGAGCGAAAACTATCTGACGCAGTACTTCGATGGCAAGGGGTCGCTATCTGAAGCCAATCCGGTAGCCGTGACCTCGGGAGAAACGAAGTCCGGGATTGATGCGGCGTTGCAGCCAGGTGGCGAGATCAAAGGGACGATCACGAGCGCGAAAAGCAAACTGCCGGTGGCTGGCGCCGAGGTCACCGCCTACACGGCGTCCGATGACTACTACGTAACGAGCACCACGACGAACGCCAAAGGCGAATACACGCTGGAGCGCCTGAGCGGCGGCAGCTACAAGGTCGGGTTCAACGCCACCAGCCTGAACTTTGTCGCCGAATACTACGAACACAAGCGCACGCTGAGTGAAGCGACGATCGTGACCGTGACCGCGGGGGCCACGGTAAGCGGGATCGGCTCCGAACTACAGACTGGTGGGCAGATCACCGGGCAGGTCACCAATGCGATCACCAAGGAACCGCTGTCATTTGCCTACGTGTCGGTCGAGTCGTCCACCGGCGAAAGTGTGGCCTCTGCCGCGACCGATGAAAGCGGCGACTATGAGGTCAGCGGGTTACCCGAAGGCTCATACAAGGTGGAGTTTTTCGAGTCCGGCTTTGAAAGCCAGTTCTATAGCGGCAGGAGCAACTTCTCGGAAGCTGATCCGGTAACTGTCACGGCCGGAGCGGTGGCGGAACATATAAACGCGGCCATGCAGTCCCTGGCCTCGATCTCGGGGACGGTCACCGCTGCATCCACACACAGCACGATCAGCGGGGTTGAGGTGTGCGCGTACGGGCAAGGCGAAAGCTACTACGGAGTGTGCACGTCTACCGGGACAAATGGTGATTACACGATCACTGGGGTGGCTGCTGGCACGTATACGGTTGACTTTTATCCCGGCAGCGAATACATTGAGCAGCGCTACGACGCCAAGTCTATCTTTGAAGAAGGCACGCCGATCAGAGTGAGCCAGGGACAGGCGGTGACCGGCATCGACGCCGAACTCGAGGCACCCGGAAACATCGCTGGCGAAGTTACCAGCAAGACCAATGGTGTGCCGCTTGCGAATATCGAGGTGTGCGCTGAGTCGATCGGCAACGACTCCTTCGGTGGCTGCGCGACGACCGGCTCGGGCGGTCGCTACGACATCGATGACCTTGAACCTGGCAGCTTCCGTGTCGAATTCCTAGCGCCGGAAGCGGGTGAATCAAGCAAGTACGTCCGCCAGTACTACGACGGCAAGACCAAGGCATCCGAAGCCGACGCTGTGGCGGTCACCGCCGGCGCCACTACGGAAGACATCAACGCGGCGCTCACTGAAGGCGGCGACATCAAAGGGACCATTACGAGCGTCAACGGGAAAGCCCCGCTCGGTCACGCCGGTGCCTGCGCCTATCTACCGGAAGGCGAAGCCTATCGCTGCGGCTACACCAACGCCGAAGGCGAATACACCATTGCCGGCCTGCCGAGCGGCAAATACGTCGTCTATTTCTTCCCGACCGAAGGCGAATACTCGGTTGTGTACTACAACGGTGTCGCCAGCCAGAGCGAAGCGACGCTGGTTGCGGTGAGCACGGGCACAACCACCAGCGGCATCGACGGTCAGCTACGCGCCAGCGGCCGCATTACGGGCACCGTTACGAGCGCGGCGACTGGCACACCGCTCGACGACATCGAGGTCTGTTCGCTCAGCACAGAAGGAGCGCTCCAAGACTGTGCCTACAGTGAAGAAGACGGTGACTACACCCTGTACGGCGTGTCGCCGGGTAACCACAAGGTTGAGTTCGAGTCTAACTCGCAGAGCTATGACGCGCAGTACTACAACGGCAAGGCGTCGCTCAGTGAAGCGAACACCGTCGAAGTCGGCGAAGGAGCGACGACGGAAGGCATCAATGCGGCGATGGCGTCCCCCGGCGAAATCACCGGACGAGTGACGAATGAAGATGGCACCAGCGGCGTCAGCGGTATACAGGTCTGCGCTTATGGTACCGAGTCTCCGTTCACCGACCGGTGCGCCAATACGGCGTCAAACGGCGAATACCAGTTGCCGGACCTGGCGAACGGCGGCTACAAGGTGCAGTTCGATGCGCCCCGCGGAGTGAACTACATCGAGCAGTACTACCCCGGCAAGAATAGCTACGAAGAAGGCGAAACGGTGACCACTAGTGCCGGCACGGTCACGGGCAATATCAATGCTGCGATGCACGTGGGCGGTGAGATTACCGGCACCGTCACGGCCTCGAAATCTGGCGACGACATAGCGGGCGTGGAAGTCTGTCCCTATCCGGCGAACGGCTACGTCGCCGTCGAATGTGCGACAACTGAAGCCTCCGGCCAATACACCATCGAAAAACTACCGACCAGCGAATTCCGAGTGGGCTTCTCCGATCCTTTCGACAGCTCGCTGAACTACATTCGCCAGTTCTATAGCGGACGCGCACACGAGTCGGAAGGCCAGAAGCTGTCTATCACGGCGGGCATGACAACGAGCGACATCAACGCGGTACTGGAACCGGGCGGCGAAATTTCCGGAAAAGTGATCCGCATCGGCACCAAAGCCCCGCTCCAGAACATATTTGTCTGTCCGCTCGAATACGGTGGCTACGAAGATGTCGGCCCGTGCGTCTTCACGAACAGCGACGGCGAATACACGCTACGGGGCTTGCCACCGGGCTTGGTTGACGTCGAGTTTTCGGGAGGCGAATATTTCACGCAGTACTACAAAGAAACCTCGCAGCGCGAAGCGGCGACGGGCGTGCCGGTAGAAGTTCTGCACGATACGACTGGTATCAATGCCGCGCTCAAAAGCACGCATCCCCTGGTGCCGGAACTTGTGTCGCCACCAACCATTACGGGCATCGCGCAGCAGGGTGTGCCGCTTACGGAGCACCACGGCAGCTGGAGGAATAGCCCGACCGAATACACCTACCAGTGGTTTAGCTGCGACAGCCTCGGCATGAGCTGCTTGCCGATCAAGGATGCCGAAGGTGAAACCTATACCCCGGTGGCCAAGGATGTCGGGAGCACGCTTGAGGTCCAGGAGGTCGCCATCAACCTTGAAGGCGCAAGCGAACCCGCGACGAGCGCGCCCACGGCTGTCGTCGTGCCAGCCAAGCCGGTCAACATCAGCCCTCCCCAAATCAAGGGCGAAGCGCGGGCGGGCGCGACGCTGACGGAGGAACACGGCGGCTGGACCAACGAACCGACCGAATACACCTACCAGTGGGAGCGGTGCGACGAAGCCGGCGAAGACTGCATCTTCCCGCCGAAGTTGACCAAACAGACGTACAAGCTGACGAGCGCTGACGTCGGCCACAGGATCCGTGTGATCGAGACGGCGATCAACGCTGGGGGCGAAAGTGAACCGGCGGTGTCGGCAGCGTCTGCGGTGATCGTGCCCGAAGTGCCGGTGAATGTCTCGCCGCCGACGATCTCTGGCTCGGTCGTGCAGGGCGAAGAGCTCAGCGAGACGCACGGCAAATGGACCAACGAACCGACGAGCTATGAATACCAGTGGGAGCGCTGCTCGGAAGCGGGCAGCGGCTGCGTGCCAATTTCCGAAGCGACGGAGGCGAGCTATCGGCTCACGAGCGAGGACGTCGGTCACCGGCTGGTAGTGGCTGAGACGGCGCGCAACGCCGGCGGCCCGAGCAAACCGGCCGTGTCCGGGTTGACAGTGGTCGTCGTCGGTGCGGTGCCGGTCAATATCGCGCCGCCGAGAATAAGCGGCCAGGCGCGCGTCGGCGGCACGCTCACTGAGGAACACGGCGGCTGGACCAACGAACCGACCGGATACACCTACCAGTGGGAGCGGTGTACGAGCACCGGGCAGGAATGCAAGCCGATCCTCGGGGCGACCGAACAAAGCTACGCCCCCGAAGCGATTGACGCCGGACATGAGCTGGCCGTTGAAGAGGTTGCGATCAATGGGACCGGCCCGGCAGCCAAGGGCGCGGTGTCGCAGCCGACGGCGGTCATCGTCAGCGAAGTGCCGGTTGACATCACCCCGCCAGCGATCTCCGGTGTGGCCCGCCAAGGAGAAATGCTCAAAGAGGAACACGGCAGCTGGACCAACGAACCGACCAGCTACGAAGCCGAGTGGCAGCGCTGCGACACCTCCGGTGAAGACTGCACGACGGTTAGCGGCGGTGTCGAAGATGTTGAATACCAGCTGACCGCCGAAGACCTCGGCCACACCATCCGGGTCGTGGAGACGGCCAGTAATGCCGGCGGGCCGGGCGAACCGGCGACGAGCGCGCCGACAGCCAGGGTGGTCTCGGCCGTTCCGGTCAACATCACGCCGCCGACGATCTCCGGGCGCCCGGTCGAGGGAGAAACGCTGCGGGAGGAACACGGCGGCTGGACCAACGAACCGTCAAGCTACGAATACCAGTGGGAACGCTGCTTAAACTCGGGCAGCGGGTGTGTCCCGATCGAAGGCGCCACCGAACAGACCTACGAACTGACCTCGGCCGACGTTGGGCACACGCTGGTGGTCGTCGAGACCGCGAACAATGCCGGCGGCCCGAGCGAGCCGCAGGCGTCGACGCCGACGGCGGTCATCAGCCCGCCGGTGCCGGTCAACACGGGCCCGCCGAAAATCAGCGGTACTGCCCGGGTTGGTGCGACGCTGACCGAGGAACACGGCAGCTGGACCAACGAACCGTCGAGCTACGAATACCAGTGGGAACGATGCAACGCGCTGGGCTTGGGCTGCCTGCCGATCGAAGGCGCGACCCACCAGACCTACGAACCGACGGCCGCAGACCTCGGCTCGACGCTCGTCGTCAAAGAGACCGCCAGCAATGGCGCCGGGCCGGGTACCCCCGCGGCGTCAAACCCGATCGGCCCGGTGACGGTGCCCCCGCCGGTCAACACCGGCCTACCGAAAATCACCGGCGCGCCGGAAACCGGACAGACGCTGCTGCTCAGCCACGGCAGCTGGACGAACAGCCCGACCGAATACCGCGACCAATGGCTACGCTGCAACGCCAGTGGCGAAGGCTGCACGCCGATCCACGACGCGATCAACGTGAGCTACGCCGCGGCTGCGGAAGATCTCGGGCACACACTCCGGGTGCAGGAAACCGCTACGAACGGTGGCGGCACCAGCGAACCGACCATATCGGAACCAACCGCGGTTATATCGGCGTCGGCGCTTCACGCTGACGCCGGCGAAAACATCGAAACGACCGTCGGTACGGCGGTCACGCTCGACGGCAGCGGCAGCACACCAGAAGACGAAATCACCGGCTATCGATGGGAATTCGGCGATGGCAGCAGCGCAGAAGAAGCCATCGCCCACCACAGCTACACCGAAGCCGGCAGCTATACCGCAACGCTCACAGTCGAACGCAGCAACGAAACCAGCAAGCAATCGATCAAGGTCATCGTGGCACCAGCAGCACAAGCCGCGACCGTGACGGTCGTCGACGAAGGCAAGCATCCGATCGAAGGCGCCGAGGTGCTGTACGAAAAGCCAAGCGGTGGCAGCATCCGAGCAACAACCGAAACCGCTGGGCAAGCCAAGCTCCCTAACTTGCCAGACGGCAGCGACACCGTGTACGTCTACAAGGAAGGCTACAAGCCGGCGGTCGGCCAGATTGAGGTTTCAGGTGGAACTGGCGAAGCAACGGTGACGCTCACCAGTGGTCCGCTGGCCGAAGCCAAGCTCACCGACAAAGAAATGACGAAAGAAGAAATCGAAGAAGCGGGGATCAATCCGAACGAACCCGGCAATAGCTTCGTGTATCAGTTCGAAGTCCAGCTGTCCTTCGGTCCCGTCATCTGTCACGTCAACGAACGTGGCGAATTTGTGGGTCTCGGAAGCTGTACTGGGGGATCAGAATTTCGCTGGACGAGCACTGGCGGGTCCGGCGGCGGCGTCAGCGTGGTGGGCGCTAGCATCGACGGGCATACCGTCATTGAGACGCTCGTCCTGCAGGGAACCGTTTCAATGCTCAAGCAGTTCTTCTCCGTCAGCATGGTCGTAAACAATCTCTCCGCGGAAGCGTTCACGTTCACTCATGGCACGGCCAGCTTGACAGTGCCCGACGGCATGAGCCTGGCACCGACACCCACGCCGCAATCGGCGACACAGAACGTGCCGGACATTCCGGGCGGCGGCAGCGCAGAAAGCCACTGGATAATGCGCGGCGACGTGCCCGGCGAATACTATCTATCCGCCAGCTACCACGGGCAACTGGAACCCTTCGAAGCTCCATTTGAACTGCAGGCCGCCACCAGTCAGCCGCTCAAGGTGTGGGGCGCCGAAGCGCTCGGTTTCCACGTCCAGGCCGACGAAGGCTCGCTGGAGGAAGGAGACCCCTACCACGTGCGGATCGGTGTCTACGACAAGGCGCCGATACCGCTCTACAACGTCGCGATCGATATCGACGGCTCGGCGCACAACCAGTTTATATTCCAGCCCGGCCAGCAGTTTGAAGCGCAGACGGGCGAACTGAAGCCAGGGGAAACCCTCTATGCCCCGGAGGACATCCTGGTGCCGGCGGGCAACAGCGGCGCCTTCGAACCGGAAAAGTCGAGCGTCTATTTCGTCGGCGAAGCGGTCCATCCCGGCAACGGCATCGAACCCGTCAGCCCGCCACCGTTGTACTCGATGACGGCCACGCTGGAAACCGCCACGCTGATACATCTGCACTGGGAACCCTCGCCCGGAGCCGAAGGGTACGAGGTCTACTCGACCCCGGACCTAGAAGCGCCGTTTGCGGCTGAACCCGACGACGTGCAGACCAGCCCGACCGACAAAGCCACCGTCACGCGGCTGCCGGCGTCGGCCACCGACGCCTACATCACCCGTGGTAGTACCACCGAAGCGCCGCGCTTCTATGCCGTCACGACTATCGTCGGCGGGCAGCCGCGACTGGAGCACCCGGTGCGCGAACCGTCGATCCAGGGTCCAGTCGGCGGCCCGCTGACGCTGCGCGAACTGCTCGCCGGCGCCAACAACCCGTCGGAGTTCTGTCTGCAGTGCGCCATGAACCGGATCACGCACGGCGATCCTGTAGACGCACCGACCGGCAACTTCTGGCACAGCTTCACGGACCTCAGCATCCCCGGTCGCGGCATCCCACTGAACCTGACGCGCACCTACAACTCCGGCGCGGCCAGCACCAACGGCGCGTTCGGCTACGGCTGGTCCTTCACCTTCGGCATGAACCTCGGCTTCCCCGACGCGAGCCACGTCGTCGTCAACCAGGAAGACGGCTCCACCGTCACGTTCACCGAGGAACCAGACGGCAGCTACACCGCACCGCCACGCGTGACTGCCACCCTCGTCCACAACAGCGACGGCAGCTGGACGTTCGTGCGCCACCGGCGCGACACCTTCACCTTCAACAGCGACGGGCAGCTCACTGCGGAGACGGACCTCAACGGGTACACCACGAGCCTGGCGTACAACGAAAAAGGCCAGCTGACGACTGTCACCGATCCCGCCGGACGCAAGCTCAAGTTCAAGTGGAAAAAGGAACACATCGTGTCCGTCACCGACCCGCTGAAGCGCACGCTCGAGTACGAATACGACAGCACCGGCGATCTCGTCAGCGTGATCGACGTGGCCGGCGGCGAAACGCACTTCACCTACGACAGCCAGCACCGGATGCTGACCATGCGGCTACCCGACCAGGCGCCCGGCGTGTCCGGCTCAACCGGAGCGGTCATCAGCAACGTGTATGACGAACAGGGGCGCGTCATCGAACAGACCGACCAGCTCGGCCGCACCACCAAGTTCGCCTACAGCGGCGAACCGCTCGGCGAAGGCGGCGGCACCGTCACGATCACCGACCCCAAGGGCAACGTCACGCTCCAGACCTACCAGTTCGGCGAGCTCACATCCGAAACCAAGGGGTACGGCACACCCGAAGCCGCCACTTGGAAATTCGAATATGAACAGAGCACCCTCGGCCTGGCGAGCGTCACCGACCCGAACGGCCACACCACCCGCTACACCTACGACAGCGAAGGCAACACACTCACCACCGAAGAACCACTCGCACGCAAGACAGTCAATACCTACGACGATCTCAACGATCTGCTCACCAGCACCGACCCGATGGGCGTCACCACGACGTTGACCTACGACGCCCACGGCAACCTGCTGACGCGCTCCCGTCCGCTTGTTGGGACCTCCGAAGTCGAAACCACGACCTACACCTATGGCGACCCGAGCGATCCCGGCGACGTCACCGCCATGACCGATCCTGAAGGCCACGTCTGGCACTACAGCTACGACAAGTACGGCGACCTCGCCTCGAGCACCAACCCACTGGGTGACAGGACGAGTTACACCTACAACGTAGACGGCTGGAAGCTCAGCGAAGTCAGCCCGCGCGGCAACGCCAGCGGCAAACCAGCTGAATACACCACCAGCTACAGCTACAACAACTTTGGTCAGGTCATCAAGACAGTCAATCCGCTCGGACACACCACCACCGACGAATACGACCCCGACCAGAACCTCATCGCCACAACGGACCCCAGCGGCAACACCACCCGCTACAGCTACGACACAGCAGACGAGCAGATCGCCGTGAAGCAGGCAGACGGCTCAACGACACGCACCACCTACTGGCCGGACGGAACCGTCAAGGAACAGATCGACGCCGCCGGGCACGCCACCCGCTACGAAGACAACGCCCTCGGTCAGCAAACTGCCGTCACCGACCCGCTCGGCAGAACCACGCACTACACCTACGACAGCGTCGGCAACGAGCTCTCGAGCACTGACCCCGAAGGCCAGGTCACGACCATGACCTACGACGCCGACAACGAGGAGACCTCCATCTCCTACGGCGACGGTAAGACCCCCGACGTCAGCAACATCACCTACAACGCCGACGGCGAGCGCACCGGCATGACCGACGGAACCGGCACCTGGACCTGGAACTGGGACTCCCTGCACCGCCTCACCAGCGTCACCGAGGGCAACGGCGGGACCGTCAGCTACGCCTACGACCTCCGCGGCCTGCCCACAGAAATAACTTACCCGAACGGCAAGACCATCACCCGCAGCTACGACGCAGCCGGGCGACTGAACGCCGTCAAAGACTGGCACAAGAACCTCACAACATTCCACTACAACGCCGACGGCGACCTCACCGAACAGATCGCGCCCGGCGTCACCGACCACTTCAGCTTCAACCAGGCCGACGAAACAATGGGCATCGCCGACGACGCAGGAACGACGCCGATCTTCACCGCCAACTACACGCGCGACGCCGACGGACAGCTCACCTCGGACAGCTCGGCCCCCTCATCGCAGGACAGCTACGCCTACACGGCGCTCAACCAGCTCTGCTACGCCGCCAGCAGCAACAGCGAACCGTGCGGTAGTCCACCGAGCGGGGCCCGCGCCTACAAGTACGACGAAAGCGAAAACCTCACCGAGGACGGCGCGACCACACAGGCATTTGACGCCGCCAACCAGCTCTGCTGGAGCGCCTGGACGACCAGCAGCACCAGCTGCGCGACACCACCGGCCGGAGCAACCACCTACAGCTACAACGCGCGCGGCGACCGCATAGGCGTCAAACCAGCCAGCGAACCGGCAAGCGCACTTACCTACGACCAGGCCAACCGACTGATCGGCTTCACCGAGGGAAAGGCGACGGCCTCTTACACATACAACGGTGAAGGCCTTCGTATGTCGAAGACAGTTGAACAAGAAGAGCACCAACTTCACTTGGGATGTCAGCAGCGAACTGCCGCTGCTGCTGGAAAGCGGCAAGACGTCTTACATCTACGGGCCCGAAGACCTGGCGGTCGAGCAGATCACGGGAAGTAAGGCCGAATGGCTCCATCACGACCAGCTGGGTAGCACGAGGCTAATCACGAACTCTGCTGGCGCGGTGACTGGTACATACACATATGACCCGTGGGGCAAGGTCACCAGCCATAACGGCACTGCAACTAGCGCCATGCAGTTCGATGGGCAGTACACCGACGCGGAGACCGGATACCAATACTTGCGGGCGAGATATTACGACCCGGCGACGGGGCAGTTCTTGACGAGGGACCCTGCTATCGGCATAACACACGCTGCATATGCGTTTGCCGGCAATGATCCGACAAATGCGCTTGATGCTAGCGGACTGTGTCTACTCTGGCACAACGACAGCGGTGGCTGCTGGGGCGCCGGGACTATCCACAAAGTGAGTCACGCAGTCTCTCGGGCTTCAGGCGACTTGTTGCAAACCGGGGAATTGCTGATCGACGCCGGATTCTGTCTCGTTGCCGATCGCGGCTTCTGCGATACGCTACCGCTTACAGTGCCGGGAACTGGCCAGCCCCAAGGACCACTTGCGTATTCTTCTGGCGGAGATACCTATTCCATCATTCCACCGCTATCCCCGATCCTCGCCTCTGCGGTGCGTGCGTGCGACGACGCTGAGAGCTCTTCCAAGCCATCGATCACCTTTTGAGATGAGCCCGGTCAAATGAGGCCGAGCGGTTTCTTCCGTGCAACACCTATGTAGGTCACATATGTAATGGGTGCCTGGACAAGTGCAACGACGAAATTGACAGTGTTGATCGCCGTGACCAGCAAAAGGCAGACACTAAGCAGCTGGAGTGTAAGTAGAATCCTTAGAACGATGATAACGGCGTGGCGGTTGCGGGCAATCAAGAGGTATCCGCCCGTAGCGAGATATAGGGCATATCCAGCGAATAGTGCTGCCATTCGAGTATGGTAGAGGCTTACGCGAGGGCTAAGCGGCTGCGACAGGCGGGCGGTGGAGGTCAAATACTGTAGGAATATTTGGGTTAAGATTGATGAGCAAACATAGAAGTAGATGATGGGATGGTCGTGCGCGATGCGTAGAGGGCGATTACTTCTGGCCATGTACCTATTATAAGCTAAGTGAAATTATGAGACAATCGTCTCCACCCGTGCTCGATCCGACTTCCTCGACCTGCACGAGCACAGGAACCGCAGGCTCCCCTCATTGATCGGGTATGAGGTCGCCCGTCAGCCGGCAGGCCGAATGAGAGCATCGGCGCTGTAGTCGTGCTGCCGTGGAGGCAGCACAGCTGGCTCGTCTGGAGGGTCAGAGTCGTCACGTCGCACAAGTGCCATTGCACGACTGGTACGGCAGAGGAAGGCCATTCAGGGCTCCTGGCCGAGCATCCGCGTTGCGGGCGTAGCTTTTGTAGCCGTAGCGCCTATCCGTTCGAGGGAATCACTTGGTCATCCTGGATGCCATCTCCATCGCCACCCTATGCTTCGAGCACCCGCGTCGCTGAGAAGCCTTTCAAGGTCTGCCGCATTGCGCGGTGATCCACTACGGTCAATATCTAGATGGCACCAGCCACACAGTGTTACTGGATGCGTAGAGAGATAGTCAACCTCGCTTTCCGAGCTAGTTACCTCGTCTGGCCCGTCGGGACCTCCTACCTCTAGCCACCCGGCGCGTCTTCCGCACGCGTCACATGGGCCATCAGGTGCGGGCGGTGCGTTCGGACTCTTCCAGTATTCAGTTCGCCATCGATCGTCAAGCGCCATTGAAAGCTTCGTGAGGTGACAACACCAAAACCAAGGCAAGCGTTTAGTCAGATTGACGACGAGGGGCCGGTAGGCTATGTCATCAACGACTCCGCAGGCAGCATTTAGCAATCTGACCACCGAACGCTTAGTATCCCGGCTGCGCACAGCTAATTTCTGCTCCTGGGCGTTGGGCCGCCACATTTCCTATAGAGGCCCCGTTCACCTTTGCTGAGTTTTTCGTACCATTCCTGCCATCGTTCTCTCGCTGCCGGTGAGTGCTTGCGGCCTAGCAGTTCTTCTCCTTCGCGCCTTAGTCCACCGCCACGTTCTTCCGCTGATTCTTCGCCTTGAGATTCATTTCCCTTGCCTGATTCATCGCCGGATATCCATTTGATAACACCTTCGGCACCGTGGGCGACGCCTTCGGCAGCTTCCCGCCCGCCTTCCACGACTCCTTTGCCGATCTGTTCGGCACCTTCTGTTGCCGAGGGCGGCGGACCACAGAACGGCCACGCACACGGAACTGCGCCTTCTCCTTCGCTCGAGAGGCCGCTACGATCTAGCAGGTTGACGGGGTTGTCTTTGGCATACGTGTAGGGTGCTCGCGTGACTGGCTCCAGCGGGTCAACGGTGAGGAATTGTGCGGTGGCCGGGTCGTAGACTCGGCCTCGCAGGTAGATCAGGCCCGTGTCGGAACTTGTGTACTGGCCGTCGTAGCCGAGCGGGGTCGTGGCCGTGCCGGTGTGGCCGGTGGTTTCGCCGAAGGCACCGTACGTGAAGGTGGCTTCCGTTTTGCCGGTTTCGCCCGTGACGAGCCGCGTCGAGCCCTGCTGGTCGTGATGGAGGTAGAGCGCATGATTTTCGCTGTTGATTTGCTCGACGGGCACGGCACCGGGACCGTACACGAAGCTGTCGGTGCCGTCGCTGAGGATCAACGGAAGTTCTACTTCGGCGGTGTCCCAGGTCAGATAGCTTGTCGTGCCGCTGGCGGTTTCTGAGGCGCGGAGTCCTTCGCCGTTGTAGGCGTAGCTGTCTTCAATGGCCGGCGTTTCGCCTTCTTTGGGCCTCGTGATCGAGGTGAGGTTGTCGGCCTCGTCATAGCCATAGCTCGTGGCGGAGCCGGTCGCCGGGGTGGTCTTGGTGCGCTCGCCGACTTCGTTGTAGGTGTAGGTGTCGGCAGTTTTTTTGGAGGCCGTGGCGGTTTCCAGCTCGTCAGCAACGTTGTAGGCGTAGGTGTCGCTGCCGATCGTGGTCGGGTTGTTGGCGCCGTCGTATTTGTAGGCTACGCCGGCACCTTTGGTGAGCCGACTGTTTTCGTCATAACTGAACGACTCTTTTTCTTCGCCGGCCAATCCTTTGTCTGTGGCTTTCGTGGCGCCGCCGTCTTTGTCGCGCGTGTACGCGATCGATGCCAGTGCTTCGCTGCCTTTGTTCATTTCGACTTCGTTCATCTCGTCGGCGTCGTTATAGCTGTACTCGTCAACATCGCTAGTGGTGGTCGGAAAGGTCGCGCTGGCGAGATCGGAGTCGGGGTCGTACGCGAAGCTGGTGGTATGTTCGAGCCAGTCTGTGACGCTTTTCAGCCGGTCGTCGTTGTCGTAGCTGCGCGTGACGGCTTTGCCGTTGGGGTAGGTGATCTTTGTTGGATTGTTGTCGAGGTTGTATTCGTACTTGGCCGTTTCGCCGTGTCCGTTCTTGCTTTCAGTCAATCGATCCAGCTGGTCATACGTGTTCGTCGTTTCGCCGGTGCCGTCTACAATCTTCGTGCGGTCGCCGTCCGAGTTGTATTCGTATTTGACGGTCGGCGTTTTGCCATCCGAGTAGCTCACTTCCACAAGCCGGTTTGCCGGGCCGTACTTGTACGTTGTGGTTCGACCCTCGGCATCGGTTAGCTTGGTCAGGCTGCCGTCGGTGTTGTATTCCTTTTTCGTTTTCTGGCTGAGCGAGTTGATTTCTTCGGTGACCTCGCCGAGCGCGTTGCGTTCGTATTTGGTGGTGTGTTTGTTGCCGTCGATCTGCACGACGACCTGGCCTTCGGCGTTGTATTCTGTTTCGGTGGTCGTTTTATTAGGTTCTTCGGTCTTGGTCGGTTCGTCGTCGGCGTTGTAGGTATAGGTCGTTTTGTTGAGTTCGGGATCAGTGACCGTTTCAAGATCGTCGTCAGCATCGTAGGTATATTCCGTCTTGTCTTTCAGCGGGTTGGTGACGGTCTTCACCTGGCCCTTGGCGGTGCGTTCAATCGTGGTCGTGAAGTTGCTTTCTTTCGCGCCTTTGACATGTCCGCGCGGGCTGACCGTGGACGTCTCCTGTGAGTCTTCGTTATAGCCCCAGGTGCGCTTGTCGCCTTCGGGATCGATTTCGGCGCTACGGTCGCCGTAACTGTCGTATTCGTATTTCCATTCGTGGCCGAGCGGGTCAGTCATGGCTTCCAGCTCGCCGTGCGAGTTGTATTTGTATTTCGTGACCTGCGTCGTTTCGCCGGGTGCGGGACGCGACACCTTGAGCGCGTTGCCGTGACTGTCGCGTTCAATCGTTGTCTTCTCGCCGTTTGGCTGCGTGATCCCGGTCACGTCATGGGTTGAGTCGTATTCCCATTTCGTTTCGTCTTTGTCAGCGTTTATCTCGCTGGTGCGGTCACCATTTGAGTTATAGCCATATTCTGTCTCATGATCGTTCGGGTCCACGACGGCCACTAGCTCTCCCGAACTGTTGTAGTCGTAGGTGGTCGTCGCGGCAAGTGAGGTTTCGGCCGCCCGCGTGACACTCGTGGGCAGGCCATATTCATTGAAATCCTCGAGTGTTAGAGATCCGTTGGGTTCGGTGATTATGGTTTCCGAGCCCTTTTCGTACTGTACATATCGCCAGGTGCGTTTACGCGACATGGCATCGGTCTGCGCGACGACCTGGTGATATTCGTTGTATTCGGTCGTAGCGGTCTTGCCGCGACCGTCGGTTTCGGATATCAGCTCGTGTTCACTGTTGTATTTGAACTGCCAGCGCAAACTCGTGTCCGCTGGTTGGGTAACAGTCGCCAGATTGCCTTCTTCATACGTGTATTTGACCGTATGGCCCATTGGATCGGTCACGCTTTCGACCTGGCCTTCGCTGTTGTACGCAAAGGTCAGTTTGCGGCTGGCCGCGTCGGTGACGGATTCGAGCTGCCCTTTGGAGTTATGGGCCATCGTCAGCGCGTTGCCATTGCGGTCGGTTTCGCTCGTCAGCTGGCCGGTACTGTTGAACGCCAGCTTGGTCTGATTCGGCAGGGTGTAGATGTAGCCGGTGCCTTCTTTCGCGAGCGTCGATCGGACCAGCGGATTGGGCGGCACGTATGCGCCTTCTTTGTTTTCGGTAAAGACGGTGCTGCTGCCGTTGCCTTGATAGACGGTTGCGGTTTTGTTTGTTTCGTTGACGACGAGATGGGCGCTGTAGGAGGCGGTCCAGCCATACCCGAAAGGTCCGGGTGTCGTCTGCGTCGCCGCGAGTTGGGAGTTGTAGGTGCGGGTCAGTTCGAGGCTAGGACCGCGCCCACCGACGGTCAGATCGGTCTGCGATACGACTTGATTGCCAGTGGCGCAGTTGACGGGACCACCCGTGTGGCAGCCGCCCGCGCCGAGGTCTCCGGGATTGCCGAAACCAAACAGTTCGGTCGGCGCGACCGTCTGCTGTGTCGGATCTTTGCCTTCGCCAAGAAGATAGTAAATAAGCCATTCATTCAGCGTACCGGCACCTGACAGAAAGCTCGGCAGATTTTCTTCGAGTTCTTTTGGCGTTGCCCGTTCGGATTTGCTGACTTCCGGACTGTTGTAGACATGATAGGTCGTCGCACCAGTTGGCTCCGCGCCTTCTTCTGGTCGCGCAAAATGAAACGGGCGCGCGGCCGTAATAACGTCACGGTGAACCTCTTGGGCCGGTTCGGTTGTATCGAGGCAAGTGCTATCTTCTTCGATATGTAGTTCAATAGCCCATTCTTCCTCAAGTCCGGCTCCGATCCACGTTTCCGGACAATAACCGCCCACCGTTTCCTGGTCGACGGTTTCAGAGATGCCGTATCCTCCACAGCTGCCTGCGTGCGCGAGATAGGTGAACCCGGACAGCTCGAGAGGGGGTTTATCACTCGTGTCGTATGCCCCCGCTTCCTTGAGTTCGTCGTACACCGGTCCAGGGCACATCGGTTTGGTGTGTGGCGCACGCGCTTGCCACAGATCAAGCCACTTGCGCACGGATGAGCCCATTTCCCAGCCGACCGACACCGGCGATTCACGGAGGTACGGCGAATCGAACGCAGCCAGCAGACTGTGAACCTTGGGCCAAAGGCCCTCCTGCGTCTCCAGCGTTCCGAGCTGATCCCACAATGTTTGCGCCGCTGTGCCACTGGGCATTGCGTTATGCTCGTCACCCCACAAATCGGCACACGCTTCGTGACAAGGCACGCCGGATTCGGCGACAACGCTATTGCGATAGAACCATTCAACGATCTCGGGCAGCTTTTCAAGCTCTTTCGAGCTAAGTTCAGCCGACGCCGGAGGAGCTGCGACGAGCAGCACGGAGACGGCGAGCGTCGCTAGCCCGGCCACTCGCGATAGCCAGGCGCCGAGGCGACGCTGGCGTAGCGGCTGATATAGACCGTTCATGGAGCCTCCTGATCGTGACCGTTCCAAATTGCGGGCGCAAGTCTGATCAGACTCCTCGACGATAGTCAACCCACCGAAACAGTTCTGCTACTGATAAGTGCGCAACGACGGACATTTTTGTCTGCGGAGCGCGAGGGAAATGAGTCGCACAGATCCGTCGATACAAGAGGGTCGGCTGATTGTCTACAGCCGACTCAAGCTGTCCGGTTGTCCGCCGCCACGCTAAGTCCGCGCCTTCGGAGCGACACGAATTCGTGCGCGGCTCAGGTGCCGATCTCTATTTCGGCGGCGCGGCGGGCGGTGCGTGTCGGGAAAATGAAGTCGCCGATGCGATGCACGAGGCCGTGCTCGGTCAGGCGCCTGATGGCGTCGCGAGCCTCGGCGGGGTTCGTGAGCTCGCGGCCGATCTCCTCGACGCTCCACGGCCAGGATGAGGAGTCCTCGAGCATGAGCGAGAGGATCGTGTTGTCGGTGTGGCGCTCGGCTTCGGCGGGATCATGCAGTGCTTCGCGTTGCGTGCTCTGATCGTGCATGGGCATACGCCTCCTGTGTTTGACCCGAGCGGCGCCGCAGCGTCGCTCGAGCTGCCTGGTCGTGGACGCCGCGGAGGGTAGGCCCGTGGGCCGTGAGTGCGCAAGGTGTCGGCAGACGCGCTCAGCGCACAGGATCAACAGCTGGACGGAGGGCTATCAGCCTGCGTCGTCGCCTCGAGGCTGAAGCAGCGCCAGGGGGTCGAGGTCTATCCGCTCGGCGATGCGCTCCACGCTCTTGAGGGTGAGGTTGCGCTCGCCACGCTCGACGCCGCCCATGTAGGTGCGGTGGACGCCGAGTACGTCGGCGAAGGCCTCTTGGCTGAGGCCCTGGGCCTGTCGATAGGACCGCAGGTTGCGCCCGACGGTTCGTTGTAGATCGCCTTCCAAGAGGGCGAACACTTCCGACCCGCTACTTGACGGTCTACATACTTATAAGTAGCATCCTGCGCCACCCCCGCAGGGGCAGGGGCAGGCTGGTTCGCGGTCTGCCCCTGCCCTCACCCGGGAGAGGCAGGCATGACGACGCGACGGGACGCTCAAGAGGCCGGCACCACACGGCTACTCGCCGGCGTTGTCGGGCGGTCGGAGACCCTGGACGAGCTGGCCGGGGTCAACGCCGAGGCCGGCGGCTAGCTTGAGCAGGTTGTGCAGATTCAGGTTGCGCCGGCCGCGCTCGACCTGCCCAACGAAGGTCCAGTGCACGCCGCTCCGGGCGGCGAGAGCTTCCTGGCTGAGGCCCTGGGCTTCGCGCTCGGTGCGGACTCGTTCGCCGAAGGTCTGGGTGGCTGGGGAGATGGGCTGAGGCATGGTCTCCCCAACCCCATACGTCCCGACTGCTTGCGTCCAGAGCAGCTATATCCCATGTGTTCACGTCCTGGTACAGTCCCGACGCTGCGCTGATCGTCACGACCCCAACAAGGAGGTTCCTACCGTGCTGATCCCATCCCGATCCTGCCGCCATGTCCAGCTGTCGATCTCGGCAGGGCTCGTCGTGCTGCTGCTGTCTGCCCTCTGCGCCATGTTGCCCGCGGCGGCGCTTGGTGCTGGTGGGACGGGCCTGCTGTCGTGGTCGGAACCGCAGCTGGTAGACCACCAGTATCCCTACGGGAAACCGGCTGAACTGACGGGCATCGCCTGTCCGTCAAGCGGGTTGTGCATGGCGGTGGACAGCTTCGGCAACGTCGTGACCTCCACCGACCCGACGGGTGGGGCAAGTGCCTGGACGACCGCGAACCTCGGCTCCGAGGGCTCCATCGGGTTTTTTCTCGGCATCAGTTGTCCCTCGACCGGCCTCTGCGTCGCTGTCGATTTCGATGACAGCATCTGGACATCGACCGATCCGACTGGCGGCGCCAGTACGTGGCATGGCGTTGAAGTGGGGAGCCTGGCCAGCAGTGTCTCGTGTCCATCGACAAGCCTGTGTGTCGCTACGAGTGAAGAAGGCACGGTGCTGACCTCGACCGATCCCACGGGCGGGGCAAGCGCTTGGACGAGCACAAACCTCGGCTCGGTCCGGCTGACTGGTGTGGCCTGCCCAAATGCCTCACTGTGCGTGGCGGTGGATAGCAGCGGTGACGTGGTGAGTTCCACCGATCCCACGGGCGGCGCCAGTGCCTGGACGACAACGAACGTCGATGGCACCAATGAACTCGGCAGCATTGCCTGTCCCTCGACCTCACTATGTGTGGCAGTGGATCGTGAAGGCAACGTATTGACCTCGACAGAACCAGCCAACGGCCACAGCTGGCACATCGCCAGTGACGTCAGTGGTGGAACCGTTTCGTGCGTGTCGATTAGCTTGTGCGTCATAGCGGCAGGAGACACGGTCGTCACCTCGACCAATCCGACAGGTGGAGCCAGTGCCTGGACAACCACGTCTCTCAATAACGTTTACCTGACGCGCGTGAGCTGCGCCACGAGCGGTCTCTGCGTCCTGGGTAACGACGACAACGGTGGGAATGGTGTGGTGACCTCTACTAATCCTACCGGAGGGACGAGTGCCTGGACGGCAGCTGCCCTGAACACTGGCGGTGCAAATCTATTCACGACCCTAGCTTGTCCATCGACCAGCCTGTGTGTTGCCACTGATACCAGCGGTCATGTGGTGACCTCCACCGACCCCACTGGCGGGCCTTCGCAGTGGACGGTGGCTCAGATCAGCTCGAAGCCCCAGTTTGCTCCACTCAGCTTGTCATGTCCGACAAATAGCTTCTGCGCCGCGGTGAATGGTGAAGACGAAGTGCTTATGTCCACTAATCCCACTGGTGGACAGGCGGCCTGGACGAGCACATCCATCAACCTGTCGATGCTGAGGGGTATGGCTTGCGCCTCGGCCTCATTGTGCATTGCTGTCGGCAACTTCGGCCAGTGGAGTTCGGCTGGAACGGACATCGCCGTCTCGACCGATCCGACCGGCGGAGCCAGCACCTGGCATAACGTCGAAGTGGACAGTCACGGCGATCTGACTGGCGTGGCTTGTCCTTCTGTCAGCCTGTGTGTAGCGATAGATGGGCATGGCTACGAGCTGCACTCGACCGACCCGACAGGTGGCACGGCGGCCTGGAGTACACCAGAAGTCATCGCCACCAGCCATAACGGCACGCCAGAGGCATTGACCGCGATCACCTGTCCGACCACCAGTTTCTGTGCTGCCACCGATGGCTACCAGTCGTATGAAGCGGGCACAACCGGCAACGTCATCACCACCACTGACCCGACCGGCAGCGCTAGTGCCTGGGTCAGTTCACCGCCGCTCGGCAACGCCGGCCGGCTGACGCAGATTGCCTGTGCCGGCAGTAGCCGGTGTGTGGCCACTGAGTACGGAAGCACGGTCTATGAAACGAGCGAACCAACCAACCCAGCGTCATGGCAAGCCGAGACTACCAACGCCCTGGGCAACGTGGCCTGCCCTTCGATCGCCTGGTGCATTGGCGTGAGTTTTCTAGAAGGCAGTATCCAGATCGGGACAGCCACCACCCACGAAGTGGAAACCGGGGAACCGATCCACCAAGAACAAACCCACCAGCCCGAAAACAATCCCGGCAACGCCGCATCCGGCAGCAGCGTGATCCCTGAGTACTATCTCGGCCCGCCCTCAGTGTGGGTTAATCCGACTGTGATCGAAAAGCTGCTACGGCAGTTGGTTCCCTCTGGCAAGGCCGACAAGATCACGTCCCTGCTCAGGCATGGGGGAGTGACCATGAACTTCAAGGCGCCAGAGGCCGGCACTTTGATGGTGCAGTGGTATGAGGCGCCGAGCGGTGCCAAACTGGCGAAGAAGATAAAAGCCAAGCCGGTGCTTATGGCATCGGGCAAGGCGACGTTCTCAGCAGCCGGTGTGGGTAAGATCAAGGTCAGGCTGACGGTCGCCGGGAAGCGGCTGCTCAAAGGGGCGAAGCGAGTCACGTTGACTGCCAAGGGCACGTTCACCGCGGCCAGCGGAACCGCTGTCGAGTCGGTAAGCCAGCTCACGGTGAGACGTAGCTGATGGATAAGGTTGCGCTCGACGCGCTCGACGCCGCCTATGTAGGTGCGGTGGACGCTGTGCGATTGACGCAGCCAGCGCGAACGACCAAGCGTCGCCCAAGGGTTTGGCTCTACGGCGTGATCCCGCTGCTCCTCATCGGTTTCGCCGGCTGCGGTTCGGGATCGCCGACGGCTCTACAGGACGCCAAGGAACCACCACTGCCTGGCGTTGAGACAGGCGCGAGTGAAGCGTCGTTAACAACTTCTGCGTCCAGGAGATCGGGCTCAGAACCGAATACGTCTGGCGCCCCTTCCTTCACGATCAATCTGGCCGAACCGGATGGAGACAAGGTCGCTGTCGATGGCTGGTTCGGACCGGTGGTGCTAGCGAGCCAATCGAGTGTCAGCCAAACCGCGCTGAGTGAATGTCCCCAGCCAGCACCATATGGCCGGGCAATGGTCACACAGCTCGATATTGCCACAACCGTTCAATCGAGCCTCGCTGCTGAAGTTGAACTCAAAACAAATTACGTGGTAGGGCTTGCCCGCACCCTACCAAAGGTCAACTTCATCATGGGTTACAGTGAAGGCGCACATTGTGATAACGGGCAGCCCGGTCTTGCCAATGTCAAGCTCGGTCAGCTTCAGCCCGACCAGACGGATCACTTTACGATGTGGGTCGTACTTCCCGGCGCAATCACGCCGGATCGGTCTACGCCTACGGAACAGCAGCTTGGTGGTGAAATATGGTTGATGGCACTTCCTGTGGCGAGCATCATGGACAGTGGCTCAACAGCCAACGCCAACGAACAGCCGAAAGTCACTGTCAGCGGCCCTCGGATTGTCACCTGCGAAACGCCTGGGTCTGGGCTTGGGTCGGAACGCTCTGAATATCTCGCCGTGTCGAACGATACGCCCAAAACACTCGTGAACGAAGCGCCCTGTCCCGAGTAAAGCGCCGGCTTTGAGCGGCTGGACGACAATCGTCGTGAGAGTCCCGAACTTCTCGATATTTACGTCACGGAGCTGGTCAACTGACTTGGCTCACACTCCGTCCGCTTGGCCTATTGTGATGAGGCACTGCACGACGGAGGTGCATGGGACACGACGGCGTGTCTGATAGCGGCCGGACAAGAACGCGAACGCCGCGAGGCGTTCGACGCCATATGGGGCCAGCTGGCCGACGAGCAGGCACCCGCCTAGCTCACTCGCTTATACCGGTGCCCGGTCGTCTGTTCAAGTTGACCGAGCGCTACGAGGGACATCGCGTAACGGTGCGTAGTCGAGCGCGAATATCCCAGCTCATCAGCCAAGTCGGAAAGACGCCAGACGGGACGCTTCTCATCAAATAATGCGAGCAACTGCAGGCCGCGCTGCAACCCGAGTGAACGTTGCCGATCGGGCGCCCCATTGGCTGTCGGTGCGACGTTGACAGGCCGGGCTTGCAGCGCCAACAGTTTCGCGAGCCCGTCGCGCAGCAGGTTCTCCGTGTCGCGCCAGTGACCGGCCGCGAGTTGCATCAGAGCCTCTTCTAGCGCGATCTCTATCGCTTCGCGCTTTCGCTGCTTGGGTGAGACTGGCATGGCGGACGCTCGACTATTCTGCGGCTGGCGCGGGAGGGTTGGCGCCCAGAAGTCGTGCGAGCCGCTGGTCAACTGCGTAGCCTCGGCTGGGTCACTTGGCGCTACATGCTTTGGCCAGCAGAGACGGCAGAGCCGCGGGCTGAGTTGCTCGACCAGAGCTCGCTCATTGTTGCGACCACAGAGGGTTTGGCTGCCGTTAACGCGCGAAGGCAGGCGAGTGCGACAGCCACCCATGTCAACATCATCAATTCGACAGTCGGACAGCTTGCGCTACAGGACGTTCATAATGTCAACATTTCGGTCATCCTCGATGTCGTCGAGGCCTCGCTCGCCGAGGTTCAGACGCCCGAAGCCGTCAAGGAGGAGGCCCGCGGAGTCATCCGGCGCATGCGGGAGCCTGGAGCCTCGGTCGCCACGACCGCGGCCAGCGAGGTGCTCGCGACTGCGCTTCGACGTAGCCTCGCGCTCGGCTAGGCTCCCATGGGGGACTGGCGTTGCTCACTGGCACTTTCGCGACGCGTCGTCTGCGCCGCGACATGCAGGCCGGCTTTGAGCGGCTGGACGACGCCGTGGCCGCCGTGCCCAAGCTACTCAAAGAGCCGTAGTCCGGTGCCGTGTTGGAGGCCGATCTCCCAGCGAAGGCGTGCTATCTCAGCGGCCTGAGCGCCAGGCGTGGGGAACCTCATGCTGCGGATATAGAGGGCCACTCCGTTCCAACACGATTACTGCGCTATCCATCACCAAACAACGAAATCAGGCACATCCAAAAGCCACACGATGCAACAAAGCCGAATACCACCTGCACAAAATCAGGGCTTTGCCCATGATCAAGACTGAGCAGCAAGATGACGAGGGTGACAATTGATGCAACGAGCCCGACCCATGGGTTTAGTACATAATCAATGAGATCTCTGGCTGGTGGGAGTGTTGATGGTAGTCGAGTTGCTGGCGGTGGCCGACTAGATAGTTGAGGCCCGTCTATTGTAGATGTGGCACCCGCTGTACGAGCTTCCCGAGCTGACTGCCAAGCCTCTCTTGCCTCTAGTCTTAGGGATGAAGGGTCCACCGAGCAGGAGGGGCAATCTGGTCGCTGGGTCATCGTCCCAAAGCTTGGTGTTCCAGCCCGATCGAGCGTGATGACCTGATGTGGAGGTCCACTTCGGTTGAGAAGCAGGTTTCGGCGCCCTGAGCCCGGATCGAGTAGACCCAGGCAGATTTGCTCTGCCATGACTACCACATGCTGCGCATCGAGATCGAGTGCGTTCACTCCGCGCAACTGCTCTGCGTCACGCCGGAAATAGTCCCAGCACCCGAAACACGGCAATTCATAGCCAGGTTGGACAACGACCTCTCCACCGCCGCGACGTGGATAGACCGCAGGAAAGATCGCCGGTATCTCGGCGGCTAGTGCGTATTGCCCAATGCGCCGTTGTGCGCTGCGATCATCCGTAGCGGCTACAACCAGATCTGCGTCGATCAACCAACCTATAAGCAAGTCTGGTGAAACCGACTCATCAATCTTTCGGGGGATTGGCTCAGCTTGCAAACCTTCGACCTCTCCCCTGAGGAAGTCTGCCATCGCCTCTGCCTTATTCCATGTGCCATCCGCATATGACTTAGGAAGCACTGTGGCGAAGAGTGTTCTCCATTTCATACATATCGTGGTCGATCAAGCGGAGGCGCCCGACAGTGGATCTCGCCAGACCTCTAGCGATTTGCGAGCCAACCATACCGACGCCAATAACTACGACGAGTGCAGTCTGAAGCAAAGAGACGTTGACGTCATCTGGGACGCGCCCGAACTGTCTACGTCGCGTAGCCAACCTATTGACTCCTTCTGCAATTCAGCGGCATACTAGTGATGTAAATAGGTAATGATATATGTCAGAACGATCCAGGAGTAAGGCGGCGAAACTCGTGTATGAGCTAACGCATACACCTATGTCGGAAAGCGAGCGCGTGAGACGCGGCTTAGTGCTGCCAGAGCTTCGGCTTCGATCCGACGCTCCCGCGATCGAAGTCGATGACAGAACGCCTGTCGTAGAGGCACTGTCGCGTCTTGTCGGAGAGCGGGACGGTCTATTAGCTCTGCGGACAGAGAGCGATGCGCCGCGAGCGGTGGTCCTCTCCGTTGATCGTTATCTACAGCTCGCTGGCCAAGAACTCAATAGCGCCTCCACTCCTAAAGTCACCAGACCCCTCGACGGCCGTTTAGCCCCCCAGGAGGCAGCCTTTACCAGAGCGCAGGTCGAGCAGGCCGATCCGAATGCCATTTGGGGCGACCAGCCGTGAGAAGCACGCTCAGTCGATAGTCGCCTCCTCAGCCCAGACAGTCACACGGGGCGCTTGCGAAGGAGCGGGAGCGGGTTCAAGCAAGTGACCATCGAGGTCTCCAACGAGTCCCGTTCGCCGCCCCGCCGCGGCTTGTCGCCTCGCCAGCTCGTCCTCAGATGGTGCTTGCCTGATTAGATCGAAGGTAAGTGCCCGTGCCTTGCTCATGTCTCGAACCTCATTCTCTGGATCGGATGCGCGTCAGTGGAGCGTAGCGCTGCGCTCAGAGCTCGTCAAATCAGCCGAAACGTCTCAAGATCTTCACAAGTCCCACAACTCCCGCACGTCCAGGCCGCTCGGATCGACCCCGCTCTGACGGTAGTAGTCCGCGATCCGGTACCAGTCCTCGTCGATGAGCCGGACGAACTGTCCGGCTGACCGGAACCAAGTGTGCAGCGCGCAGTTGCACTCTGGGTCGTCGTCAGGCTTGGCGCAGTCTGCCCAGGCGATCCAGCCGCTCATCAGCTCTCGCCGACGCTCGCCCGCCGCCACCAGCCGGTCGCCGAAGCCATCCAACTCTCCATGCGGTGTTTCGACAAGCAGAGTGCGTAGCCACGAGCAGTCGGTTTCGCCCAAGGGCACGTAGAACTGCACCTTGTAGATCGCGTCAGCCGCCGCGATCTCGCTATCCATATCAGCCAGCAGCCACAAGCCGCCTTGCTCGGCCACGAAGCGCTCGAGCGCCAGTAGGAACCTCGTCCACTGCCAGGTGATGTTCACGAGCCGGTCAGCAATGGCCGGCTGATCCTCGTCCTCGGCCGCCAGGTAGCGTCTGAGCACGAACACGTCGTTCCGCATCCCCGAGAGCGGGGTCCAGATGCGCCGGTAGCTGCGGTGCTGGGCCAACCAATCCACGCGGAGACCTGAACGCTCAGGCGGTTGTTCGGCCTGCTCCCTGTGCCCCTGCCGAAGCCGGTAGGCACTGTCGGCGGCATACAGCTCGTCGGCGACGGCTTCCATCAGTAGCGGCTCACGCTCCTTGCGCAAGTGCTCCGTCGAGACGTGGAGGGCTTCGGCTGCCCAGCGGCGGCGATCCTTGAGCAGACTGCCACGGCTGCCCGGTGCGAGGGCAAGCAGGGTGGCGGCAGCACCGTTCGTACCATCATCGACCCGGATGGCAGCCTCGGTAATGAGGGTCTGCGCTGCCACGGCTAAGTCCTCAATCTGCTCGCTCGCGGCCTTGGCTCTGGTCAGCGCCAGGCCAAGGATGGACGAGCAGCCACTCAGCCTCTCGGTCGTGACGCCAGTTCGCAGGAGACCGCTCAGATCGGCAGCCAGGTCGGCCGGTCCGGTTATAGGCGACGCGCTCATGAACTCCCCCAGTACAGCACCCGAAACTCCCCAGTGATCGCTCCCATGATGATCAAATGACCAGCGGACATCAGCCGTCATGGGAGCGGATCATCGCGGGGCTGGTGGTTGGGGCCATCAGCCTCAACGTTTTGGCCGGTGTGCTTCCACGCCTTCTCACCCCGCTCATCGTCCTGGCCGTAATCATCGTGCTTGTCCGTTTGGTGTGGTGGTACACGCAGCTGTAATCCCTGTAAATGGCCGTGCGCCTACAGTTTTCCAAAAAAATGTTGTTGACATATTTCACAATGTGTTGCAGGATGGTTTGTGTCGTCACGACACAAACTCTAACTGCGGTTCTGTTGCGTGACGACACAGATAGTAAATGTGAAGGGAGGTGAGTGATGGGACGGCGCAAGCCACACAAGCTCAAGATCCGTGAGGAACGGCTGGACAAGCTGGATGAGACCAAGATGGAGGTCGCTATTTGGCTGCTCGCCAAGGGAAAAGTCGAGGATCGTACCCGGCGCTCACAGCCCGGTCCGCCCAAACGCGAGGGGGTGGATAGTTCCCCGATCAAGCCGGCGAACACGGACAAGCCGTCCGATACCGAGGAGGCCGCATAGTGATCGCGGTAGCCATCGTCGGTTTGTGGCTGGTGTGCGGCGGGGCGATGTTGGGCTTGGTTTTGGATCGCCGGCGTCAGCGCCGCGTGACCGAGATGGTCGAATTGCGTTTTCCGCCGGATGTCAGCGAGGCAGCGGTGTGGGGTGTGCTCGGCAGCATGGCTGGATTGCCGCTGCGCTCGCAGCTGATGCTCCAAGTCGTGGGTGACGCGGATGGTATTCGCCACTACCTGCGGGCGGAGCGTGGCACGATCGAGATCGTGCGGGCGCACTTGCGGGGGCTACTGCCCGGTGTGCGCCTGGAGCCGGTCGAGTCGGATGAGCCGGTTGCGTGGCAGCTATCGGCGCGAGTCCGCTGGAGTGGTTCTCACCCGCTACTACGAAGTGATCGTCACAGCGAGACGGCGGCGGCGCTGCTGGGGGCATTGTCCGGTCTGCGGGCCGGTGAGCGGGTGTTGGTGCGCTGGACGCTGCGGCCGGCGCGTGGTCCTTACCTGTCGGAGCGCTCGGCGCAAGTTCGCGGCGACGGGCTGCTGATGCGGCTCCTGTCTGAGCAACCGATCGACGCATCGCAACTGCGTGCCCTGCGCTCCAAGTATGCCGGGCCGATACTGACAGGCTGGGCGGTGATCGCCGTCACGGCTCGCGGCGAGGCCCTGCCAACCAATCTGATGATCCGGGTGGTGGCTGTGCTGCGCGCCCGGACCGGGCTGCGTGGTCATCCCATCGTCCGATATTGCCGTTCGGGCAGGGTCCAGCAGTTCGTGGAGCGCGTGCCGCTGAGGAGCGGCTCGCGCTTCTCCCCGACAGAAATCCTGGGTTTGCTGGCGTGGCCGCTGGAGGGCCCCCGGGTGCCGGGCCTGGTGTTGGCGGTGGCGCCCCAGCTAATGCCCTCGCCGCGGATTCCACGCACGGGTGGCCGGGTCTGGGCGTCCGCGACCTGGCCGGGCATGGAGGGGCGGCCGCTCGTGCAGCCGGTGGTCGGCGGTCTCTCGCACGCCTTGATCGTGGGACCTTCGGGTACGGGAAAGTCAGTGCTGACGGCCTCGCTGATCGCCCAGGACATAGCGGCGGGCCGGGGCTGCTTGGTCCTGGACGGTAAGGGAGATTTGTGTGAGGAGGTCTTGCGGTTGGTGGGTGAGGCCAGGCGCAAGGATGTGATCGTGCTCGAGCCTGGCCGCCGTGGTCCGGTGCCGGGACTGCGGGTCTTCGGCGGTGGCGGCGATCCCGAGCTATCGGGGGACCTGATCCTCGGAGTCCTGAGAAGCATCTTCATTGATTCGTGGGGGGTTCGATCCGACAAGTGGCTGCGGGCCGGGCTCGTGACGCTCGCCCATGACCGGACGGCCACGCTCGGTGACCTGCCCTTCGTATTCGCTTCCGACCGGCTGCGCCAGCGCCTCACCGGACAGTTGAAGGACCCGATGCTGAAGGCGACCTGGGCGGAGTTCGAGGCCCTGAGTCCCGAAGCCCGCGCGCATCAGCTTGGGAGTCCGCTTCAGAAGATCAACGAGCTAGTGGGGAGAAGGGTCGTCCGTAGCGTGGTCTCGCAGCCAGAGCCAAAGTGGGACATGCACGAGGTGCTGCGCGAGGGCCAGGTGGCGATCATCTCGCTGTCACCCGGGCTGATCGGTTCGCCTGCCTCGAGGTTGCTCGCAGCGCTAATCGTTCACGAACTGATGCTGAGCGTGCAGGCCCGCGCCCGTGTGCCGGCCGACAAGCGCCGGGCCTTCTTTGCCTACGTTGACGAGCCGGGCGTGTTCGAGGACATCGACGTACCGCTCGATTCGCTATTTGAGCTGGCTCGTGGGCTTGGCGTCGGCCTGACCCTCTCCACCCAGTCCGTGACGCAGCTGCCGACCGAGCTCGCCAGTTCGGCTCTCACCAATGCCGCCACACTCGCGGCCTTCCGCCAGAACGCTGATGAGGCCAGGCTGCTGTCCAAAGAGCTGCCGGGCGTGGGTGCTGATGAACTGCAAGCGCTCGGACGTTTTGAGATCGTGGCGCGGATCGGGCTCGGTCCGGGTGATGTCAGTCCGCCGGTGACCGGCCGCACACTGCCGCCACCGGAGTCGATCAGCGACCCCGACGAGGTCCGCCGCGAGTCGGCCGCCCGCTATGGCAGTGATCCAGCAGAAGTCGATGCGGCGCTCATGGAGCGCTACGGTCTGAGCGACCAAGCGACGGTCGGGATCGCTAGCGAGGAGACGCCGCTGCGGCGTCGACGGAGGCAAGCGCCATGAGACGCCAGCTACTGCTCGCGCCGATCGCCTGTCCGCTCGCATCGAGTCAGGACGCCTGTTTGCCCCTGTGGGACAGGGCTTTTCGGCGAATAACGCCGGGGGCTCTCTGTCTCTGCTGTGCTGTGTTGTCGTCCCGTGCGGGGGGCCGGTCGTGAGTCGGGTCGGCGTGGTGCGCCTGAGAGCCTTGGCTGACGGGATGCCGCTGCGTGATCGGCAGATCGTGGAGACGGTTGCTCGGCTGACCTTGGTCAGTGGGCGGCAGCTCTCTCAATTATTTTTTCATAACATTTCTCATCCTTCTTCTCGCAGCCGCCTCGCCCGTCGCATACTGACCCGGCTGGTTGACGAGCGAGCGCTGGAGCGTTTGCCGCATCGCCGTCAGGGAGGAGCTGGCGGCGGTTCCGCGAGTTGGGTATATACGCTCGGGCCAGCCGGCTGGCGACTGTTGGCGTACTGGGCCGGGGAGGGTTTGCCGCGTTCGCGCAGCGCGTACGAGCCGAGTTCAGCGTGGACAGCGCACGCACTGGCTGTCAGCGAGCTGTATGTGCAGATGCGAGCGGCGGAACGGGCCGGGCGGGTGGACCTGTTGGCCTTTGACGCTGAGCCTGTCTGCTGGCGTTCGTATACCCGGCTCGGCGGTGCGGTGGGGTGCTTGAGGCCTGACGCGTACCTACGGCTTGGGATTGGTGAGTACGAGGACTCATTCCTGGTCGAGATGGACATGGGCACCGAGCACCGGGGTCAGCTGACTCGCCAGCACCGCGCCTACAGCGAGCACTTCCGCGCCGGGGTAGAGCAAGCCAGGACCGGGGTCTATCCGGGTGTGCTGTGGATCGTGCCGGATGAGAAGCGAGCCGCGTTGCTCAGGGATATCGAGCACGGGTTCCCCGAGGGCGTGCAGCGGTTGTTCGGCGTGACCACCAGCGAGCGGGCGGTCGATCTGCTCTGTGGCGTCATGGACGCCACAGCGGCGGGAGGCACACCGTGAGCGCCGCTACTAGCAAGAGAAAGCCGGTGATGTACGGGGATGCGGTGCGCTGGCTGCTGCTGCACGCTGACAGTCTCAGCTTGCTGCCCGAGCTGCCGGCGGACTCGATCGAGGCCGTGGTGACCGACCCGCCGTATGGCATCGACATTGTTCATGAAGCCTGGGACGGCGGCGCGCTGACCAACCCACTGGGCTTTGAGGCCTGGACGAGCGATTGGGCGGCGGAGGTTCTGCGGGCCTTGAAGCCGGGGGCGTGGTTGGCGGCGTTCGGCACGCCGCGCACCTTTCATCGACTGGTCTCGGGTGTCGAAGACGCCGGGTTTGAGATCCGCGATACGGTGCTCTGGCTGTACGCCCAAGGGGTCCCGAAGTCCCGTACTCGGCCCGATGGGTTGGGGACCAATTTGAAGCCGGCGTATGAGCCGGTGCTGTTGGCCCGCAGACCGTTCACCGGCACGCTTGATCAGAACCTGACAGCGCATGGCACGGGCGCCCTTGAGATCGAGGCGGGCCGAGTTCCGCGGGAGGAGGGTGACCAGGGGTTTTGGCCGGCGAACGTCGCGCTCACCCATCATCCGCGCTGCCATACGCGGCGCTGTGACGCAGAGTGCCCGGCGGCGCTGATCGACGCCCAGCCGCATCCCGGGCGGGAAATCAGCAGATTGTTCTACGCCAGCAAGGCCAGCCGCCGGGAGCGCGAGGCCGGTTGTGAGGCGTTGCCGATCCGGGAGATTCCGCTCTACACAGGCCGTCCTGCTCGCCTGGTGCGCAACACCCATCCGACGGTCAAGCCAATCGAGCTGATGCGCTGGCTGACGCGCCTGATCTGTCCCCCCGGAGGGACGGTGCTCGACCCGTTCACCGGCAGCGGCTCGACCGGGGCGGCGTGCATGCTCGAAGGCCGGCGGTTTGTCGGCATCGAGCGGGATAAGCGGTATGTGCCGGTGGCGCGGGCACGGATCAAACACTGGGCCGCTACGGCGGCGCAGGAGACGGTACTGCCATGACGGGCCCGGCAGTCCCTTCTGGAACGAATAGCAACGAAAGGAGGTCCGCAGAAAGGAGCGACATTATGCTTCGCAAACGAAACCGTAAGGAGCACGATCGGGACAGGCCACGGCGCAAGCGGGCCGCCATCTACCTACGCGGGTTGGGCGACGGTGAGGCCGATCTTGTCAAGGTGCCGTCGATCAACGCGCAGCGCTTTATCTGCCATCGTGAGGCAAAAGATCTGTGCGCTGACGTTGTCGGCGAGTTCGTTGACGTGGCCGGCACACCACTGCCACATCCTGGCATGGAACGATTGGTGGATCGGCTCGACAAGAAGCCACGGCTCGACTACCTGATCGTGTACTCACTGGATCGGCTGGTGCCAGAGCGTGAAGGAGCCTTCATCATCGGATGGCATCTCGGCTCGACCGGCACGGTCTTGGTGTCCTGGGCCCACGGGTATGAGTCTTTAGTCAAGCGGAAGATCGCTGACTGAGCCTCATCGAGTGGTGGTGTCCGCGCGGACCAGGTTGGCTCCGCGTGGGCGCCACCCAGGATTGGATGGTCATACGGCGTGCATGACGACCACGGTGAAAACCAGACGTGCAAAACGTCCGTCGTGCGTGCCGCTACCCCATCCAACTCCAACAACAGGAGGTGCTTGGCATATGACCAAGGCACAAGAGGTCTACGAGAAGGTCGAGGCGATGATTGCCTCGGGTGAGGTCAAGAAGGCTGACGCCTTCAAGACACTTGCCGAGCAGTACGGCCAGCCGGTTGACAGTATGCGCGGAGCCTACTACCAGCACAAACGTGTGCTGGACAATGGTGGCACTCCTCCCGCCAGTGGTGGCGGGACTCGTCGCACCAGGCGTCGGGAGACGACCAGCGAGATCGCGGTCGAGTCCGCTGTCGCCACACTCAGAAGAGCGCTCGAGAATATCGACGCCGAGATCGAGGTTGCCAAGGAGCGAGCCACAGAGGCTCAGGCCGAGTACGAAGCGATGCAGGCCAGCGCCGGCGAGCGCAAGGCCGCCATCGAAGAGAAGATCACGCTGCTGGAGCAGTCAGCTTAGGCCACCGAGGCTTCTCTTACACACCTATGGGGCAGCGGGTGGTCCAAATCTTTTATCCAATTGATTTGGGCCACCCACACTTACCACCACACCAAAAACATCACGTAAAATACAGGGATAAACCGTGACGGGTCGGGCCGACATAAAGACTACCAGTTAACAAATATCCTATTACGTAATATACTGGAGGTAGTTAAAAGGGATGACATATGACAGAAGAAGAGGCACGCCAACTCGGCCGACTCGTCAAACAGGCACGCCGCGTGCGCGGACTGACGCTCCGCCAACTGGACGAGCTGACCGGCGTGTCCTACACCTGGCTCGGCAGACTGGAGCGGGGTTGGATGCCCGCACCAGCGCCGAGCAAACTGACCAAGGTCGCCGACGTGCTGAACCTGCCGCCGGAGCGTATCGACCGAATCATGCGCGGACAAGTATCGCGCGACCTGCCAGCGATCCGCACCTACTTCCGGACGAAGTACCAGCTGACACCGAAGGAGATCGCACGGATCGAGGGCGTATTCGACCAGATTCAGCGCAGCCATCACCAAAGCGAAGGAACCAGCGGCTGATGCCAGCCCCACGGGTGGGCGTAATCGGGCCACAACCGGCCCGGCTGGTACAGCGCTTGCGCGCCATGACTCCAATATGGTCGATCAGCCGCCGCGAAGCCCGCTGGATCGCCGAACGCCAAGCCCGGCTGCTGCTCGCCAACGCCGGTATCGCCGCACCGCCGGTACCCGAGCGGATCGTCAGCCAGCTCGACGGCGTGAACGTGTATCTGATGGAGCAAATGCCGGTCAAGGGAGTGCTGGGCGTCAGCCGCCCCAACGGCCGCGGTGGGGAAATCCTCATCGACACTGGCTTGCCATTGCCCGAACGGCGCGTGACACTCATGCACGAACTGAAACACATCATCGACGGCGGGCACACCACCAGACTCCGTCAGGCCGGCGGCAGTCAGAGCAGCACCGAAGGACTCTGCACCGACTTCGCCCTCAGCCTGCTCATGCCAGGGCCCTGGCTCCGCACCGACTGGCAAACCGGACACCGCGACCTGGCCCGGCTCGCTGAGCGCTACCAGGTGCCCACCGACGCGGTCGCACACCGGCTGCACGATCTTGGACTACTCAAATCCCGACGACGACGCCGACCCACGTACTGTCATTGGCAACCACACAAATAGCCGTTCATAGAGCTGGTATTCGAGTGAGATATATCACGGGATACTCGGCTTGAATTAAGAGTAAAAACCGTCGTACGCTTAACAACACTATGACTGGGTGGGAAGTAAAGGAGACTAAATGACACTAACTCTTACAAAAGAAACCGACTCGCCTGAGCCGGATGTTGCCAAACGGGCGGTACTCTACCTCCGTGTCAGTTCGCGGGGCCAGTTGGAGACTGACTACGACGAGGATGGGTTGTCGATCGCGGCCCAGCGTGAGCGCTGCGCGCAGAAGGCCGCCGAATTTGACGCCGTCGTCGTTGACGAGTACGTCGAGCGTGCGCAGTCGGCCAAGACGAACGATCGCCCGGAGCTCAACGCCATGCTCAGACGTATCAAGGAGCAGCGTGACATCGATTACGTGATCTGTTGGAAGGTCGATCGCTTTGCTCGTGATCGCCGCGACGACGCCAACATGCTGTTTGAAATCGAGACGGCTGGCGCCCAGCTGATCAGCGCGACCGAGAACATCGACCATACGCCCGCTGGTCGGTTGATGCACGGGATGCTCGCCACGTTCGCCGAGTACTACAGTCGCAATCTCGCCAACGAGGTACTCAAGGGCATGACCGAGAAGGCCAAGCGCGGCGGCACACCGACGCGTGCCCCGATCGGCTACCTGAACGTCCGCGAGGTGCTGCCCGAAGGCGGCGAGGTCCGTACCGTGGTAGTTGACCGCGAACGAGCCCCGATCATCGGGTGGGCATATGAGACATACGCCACTGGTCTCTACAGCCTCGCTGACATGGTGTTGCTGCTCGAGGCTCGCGGTCTGCGCTCACACGGCACCCGCCGCAATGGTCCACGACCGCTGGGCCTCAAACGGGTCCATGAACTGCTCCGCTGCCCCTATTACACAGGCATCGTCAGCTACCGTGGCAAGCACTACCCGGGCCGGCACGAACCGCTCGTGAGCCAGGATCTGTTTGATCGCGTCCAAGCGGTGCTAATTGCGCACCGACATTCCGGAGAGCGCGATCGTAGGCACCTGCACTACCTCAAGGGCACGATCCGGTGCGGTGTCTGCAGGAGCGGCCTGACTTACTCCCAAAACAAAGGCAATGGAGGCGTGTACGAATACTTCGTCTGCGTAAAGAACCAGCGCGGGGAATGCCCGCAGGGCTACCTCCCGGTCGATATAGTCGAAGCGGAGATCGAGAAGCATTACGCCACCGTCACACTCAGCAGCGCCGAACGCGAGCAAGTGCGACGCGCCATCGCCGAGGAGCTCGGCCAGCGCCTGACCACCGCACGCGATGAGGTCGAGCGCTGCCAGCGCGTACTCGACCAAGTCAAAGAGCAGGAACGAAAGCTCCTGAACATGCACTACGAAGACCGCATCAGCAGCGAGCTCTTCGACGAAGAGCAAGAGCGATTCAGACGCGAGCGCCAAGCCGCAGAAGCGCTGATTGAACGCCTCAACCTCGCCTACCATGACATCGCCGACACCCTCGACCTCGCGCTGGAGATCATCGGCGAAGACCTCCACGACCTCTACCGGCGAGCCGACGACCACATCCGCCGACTCATCAACCAGGCAATCTTCAAGGCGATCTACGTCAGCGACGAGGAGATCACCGGCGCCGAACTGGCCGAGCCCTTCGCCCAGCTACACGCCATCCGCAACGCCGGCGTTGTGGACACCGCAACAGCCGAGGCGCCGCTCGTGGACCGCAAAACGGCCAAAGGCACCCGCCCCAACTGGGGTCAGGAGCCTTTGGCCATCGGTTCGATTAGCGGCGTTATGGTGGAGCTAGGGGGACTCGAACCCCCGACCTCCTGGGTGCGATTCGGCCGCTCTGCTGCGGTGTCCGGCGCTGAAAGCTGCGGATTTGCAGGACACTCGTGAGGGTGCCCAAGTACGCGAGTACCCGCCGATAGTGGCGGATATTCGCGGATTACCATTCGGTTCAGGCACTCTTGGCGAGGAGTGCCTGAAACCGCTTGAGCGGCTCAGCGCAGATCCGGGACGCTGCCAGCCGCTGGCGACGGCTCCCAGACGAAGGTGGTCCGGCGCGATGGCTACCTTCCTCTGGTGCCTGCTGCGGTCGCGGACATACGCGAGGTCGAGCTCTCGGCGGTCGAGGCGGCCGTCGGGACGCGGTCGTTTCAGCGCGGGCGCAGCTACGCGCGCGCTAACAGGGTGCTCGAGCTCGAGTGGGACGCGGATACGGCGACGCTGACCGGCACGGTGGTCGGCAATGGCGCGCTGTACAGCACGGGCGCCTTCTTCTCCGCCGAGGGCGACGGCTCGCTGAAGTTCGACGACGGCGAGTGCACGTGTCCCGTTGGGTACAACTGCAAGCACGTCGCCGCGCTGGCGATCGTCGCAAGTGGCGGTGGCGGCCGCGGGCGAGCGGGCCGACCGAGTGGCGCCGCTTCGATGAGCGCGGCGCCCCGCCTATCGGCGCAGGTCGCAGCGCCGGGACAGCCGAGCTCCTGGGAGAAGTCGCTGCGCGCGCTGATCGAGACGCCGGCGGTGCGGTCGATGGGCGCTCCGCTGGCGATCGAGCTGACACTGCACGCGAGTAGCCCGGCGGCGACCGGCGCGCCGCGCCTGCTGGCAAGGCTGATGCGAGAGGGCGCTCGCGGCCGCTGGATCAATGGCTCGCTGAGGTGGGGTGGCCTCGAGTCCTGGCAGCTGCGCGACGGCGACTACCGACTCGATCACCTGAACCTGGTGCGCGAGCTGCACGCGATTCACAGTGTTGGCGAAGGACGCGCGTCCTACAGCTACGGCTACAGCACCGAGAAGACGCTCGATCTCGGCAACTGCGAAAGCGCACGGCTGTGGTCGCTGCTGGAAGAGGCGGCTCGCCTCGAGCTGAAGCTCATCCACGCCCGTCCAGAGCTCGGCGAAGTGCGCTCCGCGCAGGGCGAGCTCTTGATTGACGTCACGCAGGCCGACGGTCGGGCGCGTGCGCGGCGGGGACCGGCGGCGCTGGTTAGCCCGGTGTTGCAAGTTGACGCTGAGGACGTCTGCGGACTGACGCCGCTGCTGTTCATCGGTGGCAGCGGACACGGTGTTGTGTGTGCCGAGCGAAGCGCTGATAGCGGCACGGGTGGTCCAGGGCTCGAGCGTGAACGGCTGTGGCTTGTGCGCCTGCAGCGGCCGGCGCGGCCGCCGCTGCAGCGGATGCTGCTCGACGGGGAGCCCCTTGTGATCCCGGGAGGCGAGCTCGAGCGCTTCGCGCACGAGCTCTGCCCGGCGCTGCGGCACATGGCGAGAGTCGTCTCCTCCGACGGCTCGTTCACACCACCCGAGGTCTCGCCGCCGGCCCTGGCGCTGCGCGCGCGCTACGGCGCTGAGCATGCCGTCGAGGTCGGATGGGAGTGGGCGTATCGGATCGGCGAGTCGACGGCGCACGCGCCGTTTCAGAGCAACGGTTCAGGGCCGGGGTTCCGCGACCTGGGCGCCGAGCGCGCGATCCTCGCGGCGGCCGACTTCACCGACAGCGGTCTGGAGAGCTTCGGCTTGCTGGACGGCGGCGGTCGACCGGCAGGCGCGCATGCGGCGTCGCTTGCGGGGATCGACAGCATGCGGCTGACGACCGAGGTGCTGCCGGCGCTCACCGAGCGGCCGGATTTGACGGTGGAGGTCGTCGGCGAGCCCGCCGATTATCGCGACGTCGGCGACTCCCTCACGGTCGGCATCTCCACTGTGGAGGTCGCGGGCGAGCGCGACTGGTTCGGCCTGGGCGTGACGATCGGCGTGGAGGGCCGCGAGCTGCCGTTCGCCATCGTGTTCGCCGCGCTTGCGCGTGGCGAGTCGCACATGCTACTCGCGGACGGTGCCCACTTCTCGCTGCTGACGCCCGAGCTGCAGGAGCTACGGCGGCTGATCGAGGAGGCCAGGGCGCTGTCGGATTCTCCGCCCGAGCAGCTGCGGATCAGCCGCTATCAGGCTGGGCTGTGGGCGGAGCTGGCCGCGCTCGGCGTCGTCACCGAGCAGGCGCAAGCGTGGCAGCGCCAGGTGAGCGCGCTGCTGGAGGTTGACGCGCTCGCCGAGCACGAGGTGCCGGCGCGCTTGCGGGCGCAGCTGCGCCCCTACCAGCGCGAGGGCTTCGGCTGGCTGGCGTCGCTGTGGGATCTCGAGCTCGGCGGGATCCTCGCCGATGACATGGGTCTGGGCAAGACGCTGCAGGTGCTCGCGCTGATATGTCACGCGCGCGAGCGCGACCCCGACGCAGGTCCATTCCTCGTGGTGGCACCCACCAGCGTCGTGTCGGGCTGGCTTGGCGAGGCGGCGCGCTTTGCTCCCGAACTGAGGGTGCAGGCGGTGACCGACACGCTCGCGAAGTCAGGGCGCACGATCGAGCGGGTCGCGGCCGCCGAGGTCGTCGTCACGACGTACACGCTCTTCCGTCTCGAGGCAGACGCCTACAGCGCGATCAGGTGGGCGGGGCTGGTGCTCGACGAGGCGCAGAACGTCAAGAACCATCAGTCCAAGACGTACCGCTGCGTGCGCGAGCTGGATGCGCCGTTCAAGCTGGCGATGACGGGGACGCCGATGGAGAACAACCTGATGGAGCTGTGGTCGCAGCTGTCGATCACCGCGCCCGGGCTGTTCCCCAACCCGAAGCGGTTCGCCGAGCAGTATGCGCGGCCGATCGAGCGCGGCGGCGACGGCGAGCGGCTGGCACGCCTGCGGCGCAGGATCAAGCCGCTCATCAAGCGCCGCACCAAGGAGCTGGTGGCGGCCGATCTGCCGGCAAAGCAGGAACAGACGCTCGAGGTCGACCTTCATCCGCGCCACCGCAGGCTTTACGACAGGCGCCTACAGCGTGAGCGTCAGAAGGTGCTCGGCTTGATCGACGATCTCAACCGTCACCGTTTTACGATCCTGCGGTCGATCACGCTGCTTCGTCAGCTCAGCCTGCACGCCGGCCTCATCAAGGACGGGCACGATGGCGCGCCGTGCGCCAAGCTGGACACGCTCGTGGAGCAGCTCGGCGACGTGGTGGGCGGCGGCCACCGGGCGCTCGTATTCAGCCAGTTCACCGGCTTTCTCGCAAGGGTCCGCGAGCGCCTGGACCAGGAGCGCATCGGCTACTGCTACCTCGACGGCCGCACCCGCCGGCGTGAGCGCGTCATTGAGCGCTTCAGAGACGGTGGCGACCCCGTGTTTCTGATCAGCCTCAAGGCCGGCGGCTTTGGGCTGAACTTGACGGAGGCCGACTACTGCTTCCTGCTCGACCCCTGGTGGAACCCGGCCGTCGAGGCGCAGGCGATCGACCGCACCCACCGCATCGGCCAGACGCGCCCGGTGATGGTCTACCGGATGATCTCGCGGGACACGATCGAGGAGAAGGTCGCCGCGCTCGCGCGTCGCAAGACGGCGCTGTTCAGTGGGGTGATGGACGACGGCGACCTGTTCGCGAGCAGCCTCACCGCGGATGACATCCGCGGGCTGCTGAGCTGAAGCCGGGTCGCGTCGTCACGCAAAGCCCCGGGGCGGAAACCTTGTTGTGGACACGCGCTCCTCGGGCGTATGTCCATTGTCTGAGGCACACTCGGGCTCTACGCGACTCCCCGCGACTTGAGGCACTCGAGAGCGCCGGTCCGTTCAGATTCGATCGCGCCAGCGACGGGCGTCCGGCTCCCACGTACCTGTTCGGACGTCGCCTGCGAGCATCGGGTCGAGCAGCGCGGCGGCGTCTGCGTGTGCGGCGGCGAGCTCTGTCGGGGCGCCGACCGGCTCGGCGAGCTCGCGGAACGGGACGCGCCAGTCCGCTGGCGGCGCTGGCAGCTTGGTGGGGAGCGGATGGGTGTCGCGGCGGGCGAAGGTCGCGTCGATCGCGCCGCGCAGGGGTGCCGCCTGAAGCGTTGAAAGCTCGGCGATCAGCGCGAGGTTGACGAGGTCCTTGGCGCGCGTGCTCGGTCGTGCTCCCTCGTAGGTGCGCGTGTAGGCGTGAAGCTTCTCGGCCAGGTGCAGCTCGATCGGGATTGCCGGGACCGTGACCGGCTCGATGTCGGCGAAGGCGAGCAGATCGGGCGTCGTCAGTCGCTCGGGTTGCACCTGCTCGTCGTTGCGGATGCCGACGTCGAGCGTAAAGGTCTCGAAGGGCCGTGCGGCGAGCGAGGCAGTGACGCGGAAGCGGTGGCTGCCGCCGAGGCGGTCCTCGGGGATGCCGCTGCGCTCGATCGCGTACTGAAAGAAGTCACCAGCGTCGTGCGCAGTGGCGGCAATGAGGGTGTCGAGTAGCTCCTCCTCGGCGGCTTGCCAGTCGAGGTCGACGTCCTTGGTCGCGCGAGCCCGCTCGGCCAGCCGCAGCTCAAGCGCAAACCCACCCTTCAGAAGCCAGGTGTCGGGCGCCACGGCAGCGAGCCGGGCGAGCAGACGGTCGAAGACGACCCGCTTGCGCTCGCGCGCAAGCCTCGCCCCGTCGCCGGCAGCGCGTGTCTTCAGCCGCTGCTCGAGCGCCTGGCGGAACGCGGCCGCGTCGCGGTACCTCATGCGGGGACCGCAGCTAGCGCCCGCTCGATGAATCCGCGCACGCGAGCGGAGCGACCCTCCGCCGCGGCGCGCAGGCGCCGGGGAGTGACAAGCCCACGCTCGAGCGCTTGTGAGGTCGCCATCTCGACCTGCTCCGGCCCGGTCCCGGCCTCCAGCGAGTTGACGATGCTGCGCTCCGGGGCAGTCACCGGGAGGCCATACAGAGTGCGGACCTCGGACGGTTCCGGTGGGCGCTCGAGCGTGTGGAAGCGAACACCAGGTCGTGGCCGCTGGCCGCGCTTCTCGCGCGGCAGCGACATGTGGATTACGTTCGGGACCACGTCGGAGAGGTCATAGAGCTCGAGCGCGCTCTCGTGCGAGACGACCGCGCTAGACCCCTGGAGGGGAAGCCAGGCAGCGACGACGTGCTCAAAGGGGCTCGAGGGGAAGTGGCGCAGCCTGTAGAGGCCGCGCCGCACACGCTCGTAGCGGCCACCCGGACGCGCGTGATGGCGCAGCGTGCTGCGGTCCATCCCGGCAGCCACCGCCTGCGAGGCGGTGAAATAGCCGGCCTGGGACTCAGCCAGCAGGTACAGCCCGTCATGGTCGATAGCGTCAGCCACAAGAGGGATTATATCCCCTAAACGTCGGACCTCTATCTCCCTCCCGAGGCCGGAGCGTCGCGTGGCACGCGCCGTCACACGATCTGCCTCCAGCCCGCTTGAACGACGAGATCGGAGGATTCGATGCAAGAATCAGGCGACCGACGGCGCGCGCGCGTCGAGCGCGGCATCTACCTGCAGCCAAACGGCAGCTACACAGTCTGCTTCATGGCCGGCGGCAAGCCGCGCTTCAGGGCTATCGGGACAGATCTCGAGGAAGCCCGCGCCGCGCGGGCGTGGCTCATCCAGCTCGGCAGGCGCGGCCAGGTACCGGTCTCACCGCGGCTGCGTTTCGGCACCGTCGCGCGCTGGTGGCTGGCGCGGTTTGCCCAGCGGGTCGAGGCGGATGAGCGTCGCGAGCGTACGCTCGAGAAGCACCGCTATCACCTTGAACGCCACCTCGAGCGGCGGCTCGCGCACCGTCGGATCGCGTCGATCACTGTCGAAGACATCGCCGCTCTGCTCAGCGAGCTCATCGCGGGCGGGTGCTCGCCGAGAACCGCGGAGGGTGCGCTCGCGACCCTGCACAGCATCCTCCGCTACGCGTTGCGCCACGGCTGGATCGTGGATGATCCGGTCGCCAAGCTCGAGCCGGGCGAGCGTCCGCGCCGTGAGCGCCGCCGCCAGCGGGTGCTCGGACGCGACGAGATCCGCCGGCTGCTCGCTGCCTGCCCGGCGAGTGGACTGTCACTCGTAATCACCGCGCTCTACACCGGGATGCGCATCTCCGAGCTGCTCGGGCTGACCTGGAGCGACGTCGACGTCGACGCCGGCGTGATCCACGTACGCGCGCAGCTCTCACGCGCGCACCGCGGCGCGCCGGCTCGCCGAGTCGCCACCAAGACCCGAGCGGCGCTCAGGGAGATCCCGATCTCGCCGCAGCTCGGGGACGTCCTGGTCGCGCACCGTCGTGAGCACTGCCGGGCGCGCGGGGACGATTGGGTGTTCCCGTCAACCGCTGGCACCTCGATCCGGCCACCGCAACGCCCAGCGGCGGATACTTCGACGTGCCGCCAACCAAGCTGGGTTAGAAGACGGCGGATGGCCACCGTTGCGCTTCCACGACCTTCGCCACACGTTCGCAAGCCACCTGATCGTCGATCTCGGGCTCGACGTCGCCCAGGTCAGCCGCATCCTCGGCCACGCGAGCGTGACGATCACGCTCGATGTCTACACCCACCTCTTCGACCACGCCCGCCACACCAACGAGGTCAAGGCGAAGATGGCCGCCAGCGCGTTCGGCGCGCTGATCGAGCCTACCGTCCAGTCCACAGGAGCTCAGATCGTGCCCCTCGCGGAGCAGGGAACCGCTGCCAGCCGCCTCGCAGCCCGGGAACGCGCCGCGCTGAGGTGGGGAACTTGACCCAGACTTGACTACGACACCGCGCCCGTCGCCGCCACGCAACGGCCGTCGCAGAAGCTGCCGGCTTCCAGGCTCTTCCGATGGAGCTAGGGGGACTCGAACCCCCGACCTCCTGGGTGCGATCCAGGCGCTCTCCCAGCTGAGCTATAGCCCCGGGGCGCTCTCGCGCTCCGTCGCGAAGGCCTTGCCAGTGTAGTGACGCGCCGGACCGCACGACGCCTCCGCAGAGCGTCGCTGCACCCGCCCACGCGGCGATCGGGCAGCCGCAGGCGCAGCCCGGCGAGGACCGCCCGGCCGGGCAGGTATCGTTTGCGAGCGCATGGGAGTCCTCGACGAGGCCATCCGCGAGCACCTGGAGCTGAAGCGCCGCCGAGGCGCCGACCCGGGGGCGGTGGCGCGCCAGGAGAACGAGGCGCTTGGCCTGAGCGACGCCGAAGGGTCGCTGGCCGCGGACCGTCACGATCGAGCGGACCGCGACGAAGCGCGTCCCGAACGCTTGGGCGTACCCGAGGCCGCACACGAGCGCGAGTTGCAGCAACCGGGGGACCGGCTGCGCCAACCAGGCGACCTCACCGACCCCGCGCAGGAGACGGCCGAGCTCGATATGCGCGCGGTGTTCGATGACGCGGATCACGCGCCCGAGGCCGCCGAGTGGATCGAGCCTGACCGACTCTGGCTCGAACACGACTCCCGGCCCTCGCGCCTGCTCGCGTAGGGCGCCGCGCGAGCACCTCGGCGAGGCTCCCGCGTGCCTGAGAAGTCCGCAGGCGAGGGCAGCGCGCCGGCGACGATGTCGATCCGCGCGTACGTGAGCGGCGCCGTACAGGGGGTCGGGTTTCGCAAAGCGACTGTCAGGCAGGCGAGGTCGCTGGGCGTGATGGGCTGGGTGCGCAACGGCGAGGACGGCACTGTGCAGGTTCACGCCGAGGGCCGAGAAGGCGCCGTCGATCGGCTGGCGCGGTTCCTGCACGAAGGCCCCCCGTTGGCGGAGGTCTCGAAGGTCGTGATCGAGCGCGTCGCCGTCGAGGGTCACGAGCAGTTCGCGATTCGCGGCGTGAGCGCCGGGATGTTCGTCGTGCGAGAGCACGCAGCCACGAGCCATCACTTCGATTTCCGCCTTGAGGTCAACGGCGCGATGCGTTCATGGGCCGTCCCGAAGGGACCGTCGCTGGACCCGGCGGTCAAGCGTCTGGCCGTTGAGGTGCCCGATCACGATCTCGCGTCCGCCATGGCCGAAGGCGCGCACGGCGAGCGTGGAGCGATCGTGTGGGACCGTGGGATCTACGAGCAGGGCGGGCGCGTGGCCTGGCCCGAGGCGCTCGCGCGCGGTCATGCAGTCTTCGTGTTGCACGGGCAAAAGCTGCAAGGCGGCTTTGCGCTGCAGCGAACACGCCCTGGAGAGAAGGCACAGTGGCTGCTGATCAAGCGCAGCGACGAGCACGCGCGGCCGGGCTCGGATGTGGTCGCCGAACAGCCCCAATCGGTTCGAAGCGGGCGCACGCTCGAGCAGACGATCGCGTCACCCGAGCCCTGAAGGCTGACAGTTCACGCGCGGTCGCTCATCGACCGCGGGGCAGGGGAGCCTCGCGCGCGGGCCCTTCTGGGTGACAGGGCCCCTGTAGGCGCCTTCTCGGACGCCGGGGACTAACCTCTTGGGCAGCGGCCACCTTGAGCACCTGTCGTGGGACTCGACACATTCCAGCGCAGCGATCGGCATGACTCTGGAGGCGCTCGCCTGGCCGGCGGCGCCGTAGCGAACGACGGCCGCCGCTCACGGTGGTGGATCGCGCTGGTGGTTCTGTTGGGGTTGGCCACGCTGGCGTTCCTGGCGCTTGCGTTCCTGTTCTCGCGCCCGGGGATCGCGGTCGAACTCCTCGGCACTGGCGCAGGTGCAGATGCCGCTGACGGGCGGCACGCGCGAGAGCGTCACGGCGACCGCGCCCGGCGGCCGGACGATTCCGATCGCCGTCAGCGACGGACAGTTGTGGCCGCAGGTGAAGCTTCCACCCGGCGAGCCCGTGTCGGTCGAAGTCGTCGTGCGCAGAGCCGGCTGGGTGGGCTGGCTGGCCGGCAGCCAGACTAGCGAGCGCGTGACCTTCCGCACGCCGAGCGCACCGGTGCGCAACCGCTACGTGACGCTCGCAGCCGGCGCGCCGCTGCGGCTGTCGTTCGATCAGCCCGTACGCAGGCTCGCTTACGGCCAGCCCGAACACCTGCGCCACGACGCGTTCAAGCGCGGGCACAGCGTGATAACGCTCGCGCACGTCGGCCCGGCCGGCTCGATCGAAGTGGCGGCCGCGGCGCGCACGTGGGAGCGGCTGCCGGCGCCGCTGCTCGTGAGCTGGTTCCCCACGGGCGCGCAGGCGAGCGCGGTCGTGAGCCCCCAGCCCGGTACGCCGATCTCGCCCGCGACACCGATCTCGGTCACGTTCTCGCGCCCGGTGGCAAGCGTTCTCGGGCAGGCACGCCCACGCCTTCAGCCGGCGGCCACGGGTAGCTGGCACATGCTCGACAGCCACACGATCGTTTTCAGGCCGGCGGGCTACGGCTTCGGCCTCGACACTCCGGTGGCGCTGGTTCTGCCCCACACCGTGAGGCTGATCGGCGGACAGACCGCGGGCGCGGCCAGCGTGGCCAGCTGGACGGTGCCACCCGGCTCGAACCTGCGCGCGCAGCAGCTGCTGGCGCAGCTTGGGTTCCTGCCCCTGAGCTTCGCGCCCACCAGCCCGGTCGCCAACACGCCGACGGCGCAGGAGCGGGCCGCCGTCGATCCGCCGACGGGCAGCTTTTCGTGGCGTTACCGGAACATCCCCAGCTCATTGGACGGGCTGTGGCAGCCGGGTGCGCCCAACGTGGTGATGCGAGGCGCGGTGATGGCGTTCGAGGACGCGCACGGGCTCGAAACAGACGGAGAAGTGGGGCCGTCGGTGTGGCGAGCGCTGATCGCGGCGGAGATCGCTGGCCGGCGAGACCCGACGGGCTACACCTACGTGATGGTGAGCGAGGGCTCTCCGGAGAGCCTGGCACTGTGGAACGACGGTTCGATCCGTCTGACCGCGGCAGTCAACACCGGCATCGCGGCAGCGCCCACCGAAGAGGGCACGTTCCCGGTCTATGAGCACATCCCCGTCGGCACGATGAGCGGGACTAATCCCGACGGCAGCCACTACGAAGACCCGGGGATCCCCTGGATCAGCTACTTCAACGGCGGCGACGCCCTACACGGCTTCGACCGCGCCTCCTATGGCTTCCCGCAGAGCCTCGGGTGCGTGGAGATGCCGCCGGCGACCGCCGGCGAAGTCTGGCCGTATACCCCGATCGGGACGCTGGTTCACATCGAATAGTGCGCCGGGTCGGACAGCTGGCGCTCGCGTCCGGCGCAGTCGAATAGCACGAGCGAGTAGATCGACGTCGCCGCGGGCCCGTGCCATGCGCGTGCGGGTACGTGCCGGCAGGCGCGCAACACCGCCCTCGTGGCGAGGCTGCCGCCGCGCGAGGCGTACGCTCCCCCCAGCGCGAGGTAGCGCGCTTCGTGGCGCGCGACGAGTCGGGCCAGGCCTGGACCGGTCAGGACGGGATCGGTCCCGCTGTAGCCGGCGATCGCACCGGCACGCAGGCCGAGCAGGATGAACGGCGCCGCGGTTGGCGAGGCGACGGTGAGCAGCGCCCAGCGCTTGGTGGGGTGGTGGGAGCGCACGTACGCGATCAAGCGTCGATCGATCCGCACCGATCGTTGGGGGATGCCGTAGACGCCGCTGCCAGGGGCTTCGTGCGGCCCGGCGGCCGGGAAGGTTCCGTTGACGGGAAACTGCCACGTATTCGCGGCGTAGACCGCCGGAGCGACCAGCAGCACCGCGAGGGTGAGGGCGAGTGCGGCGCCCACCAGACGGCGTGCGGCACAGGCGCAAACGCCGACCGTCGCCACGCCGATCAGGACGGGGGCGAACCAGCCCATGTACTGCTGCTGATGCAGGATCGACAGCTGCGCGAGGATCGTGGCGACGACGGCGCACGGAAGCAGGACCAGACCCCAGTGCCGGCGGCGCGCGAACGACGCCAGCGCGACGGCGCCGCCTCCGAGCATCGCGGCGAGGCCCGGACCCATCGCCGAGACGTAGTAGGGATGGACGATGCCGTTGGAGAAGCTGAGGATCGCGAACTCGGCCAGCAACCAGCCACCGAACACGATCGTGGTCGCCAGGCGACGATTGCGCGGCCGGCGCTCGCCCGAGAACGCCTGGAGGGCGAGCGCCAGCAGGCCGATCAGCGCGAACGGCAGCAGCCAGGCCCCCTGGTCGGCCAGGCCGGACTCGAACAGGCGCAGCGGGCCGGTGGGTTCGCCGAACACGAGCGGGATGCTGAGCCGACCGTCTGGCAGATACTTGGAGGTGTGATGCGAACGTGCCGGAGGGGCGTGATGCGGTCCCACCTGGCCGCGTCGCGTGGTAGCGGGACCGTCAGCCCCGGCGGCACCCGTAGCCCCGGCGCCACCCGAAAGCTGACGCACGCGCACGCGCGCGCGCGCGCGCGCGCGTGCGCTGCCCGCCGCGGGCGTCGCTGTCTCGCCCGGCGCGAGCGTCTGCAGCGGTGCCGCCAGACCGCCTGCGCCCGGGCCGGACGGACGTGCGGGCGATGGCAGCGACGGTATGTGCAGGCCGGCGCCTTCCGCGACCGGTATCTGGCCGGGGCCGCCGACCTCGCCTTCGACACGGCCGAAGCCGTTGTAGTCGAACGTCAGGCCGAGCTCGGTGTTGTTCGTCGAGCTGCCGACGTACGGCCGCTGTGACGCAGGGGTCAGTTCGACGAGCGCAATCCACGAGAACGACACGAGCAACATCACCACGCCCGCCAACAGCAGGTTCGCCGCCCGTCGCGGCAGCGAGGCTGGGGCGCACAGGATGTAGGCCAGCGCGATGCCGGGGACGACCAGGTAGGCCGCCAGCGTCTTGGTGTTGAACGCGAGCCCGACGAGCACCGCCGAGCAGATCAGCCAGCGCAGGCGTCCGCTGTCGATCGCGTTCAGGGCGGCGCCGCACGCGAGGATCATCAGCAGGATCAGCAGCGGGTCCACGCCGTTGTCGCGCGAGACCGCGACGTATGCCGGGAAGACGGCCAGCGCGAGCGCGCTCAGCAGGCCCGCGGCGGGGCCGAGGCGGCGAGCGATCACGCGGTAGAGCACGGCCACCGAGATCACCGAGATGATCGCCTCGGGGAGCAGCAGGCTCAGCGGCGAGAGGCCGAACAGCTTGGCGCTGGCGGCCTGCACCCACACGGCCAGCGGCGGCTTGTCGATTGTGACCAGACCGCCCGGATCGAACGAGACGAACAGGAAGTTGTGCAGCGAGCCGAGCATCGACTTCGCGGCCGCCGAGTAGAACGTGTTGGCGTAGCCGTTCTGGGCGAGGCTCCACGTGTTCATGACGGCCGACAGGGCGAGCACGGCGGCGAGCGCCGCGTGTCGCGGTTGGGCGCGTTCGAGCAGCGAGCGCAGCGAGTGGCGGTGCGGCCCAACCGCGGACCGCTCGGCGGGTACGGCGGGAGCGTTCGGCAGCGCGGCGGCTGGCTCGTCGAAGGCGGAGGTGCTGTCGGTGGCGCTCAGTGTTGGGACCGGTTCGTCGATATGCGGGGGAACCTTGCCGGCGTCTCATATACGGGGCCGCTAAGCGACGAATAAAGAGACGGTCGGCTGGCCCGCAGAGACTTCCACGGACGGCGTGAAGAGTCTCGCGACGCTACGCCGCCGCGCTCGCGCGGTCGCGCGCGTCCAGGTAGGGCGCCAGGTACTTGGCGGCGATCTTGCTGGGCGGGTCCCAGGAGGGTGTTTCGCTGATCTGCGAGCTGAACCCGTGCCCGCCGGTGATGCGCGCGGTCAGATAGCGCGGTGCCTCGCCGGTCAGGAGGATCCCCCTGATGATCGGCTGGAAGGGCTGCGGCTCGATCTTGGCCCCGGCGAGTGCTGCAATCGATTCCGCCGCGACGTCGGCCTGCTGCGCGGCCAGTCCACCGTGCTTGACCGGGAACTCGGTGGCATCGCCGGCGGCGTAGACGCGCTCGACATCGACCAGCCGGCAGAAGCGGTTGACGCGCAGGAAGCCGTGTTCGCTGAGCGGGACGCCGCGGACGCTCGGCCCGTAGAGCTCGGGCAGCGCGATCACGCGGTCGACCTGCAGGCGCTGGTCGCCCGGGCTGATCAAGAGCTCGCCGGGTCGCGGGACCTCGGCGTAGGCCGAGTTGATCGAGTGGATGTGCGCGCGGCCCAGTAGCTCGGCAACCGTGGCGCTGGCGGCGGCGCCGAAGATCGCCAGCGGGCTGTCCTCGGGTGTGACGAGCGTGACGGCGAGCTCGATGTTCATGTCGTAGGCGCGCCCGGCGGTCATCAGCGCGAGCTCGTACAGTGGCATCGGCCAGGCCATGCGGCCGGGCGCAACGAAGGCCATGCTGTGGATGTAGCCGCCCTCGATGTCCTGGATGATCCCGTGCAGGACCTCGTCGAGGCGGCGGTCGTTGACCGTGACAGCGTGCTCGTAGCGAGCGCGGGCTTTGGCGCCGAGCGCGAGGACGAGCGCGTCGTACTCGAGCAGCGCGCCGGCCTTCGTCTCGATCGTGCGCCTGTCCGGGTCGACGCTGGCCAGCTCGTCGGCGATCAGCGTGGCGCCGGCATCGTGCACGATCGAGGCGAGTCGGTAGCGCTGCGCCGATCCGTACGCGAACGGCTCGCGTACGGCCATCGGGCGATACACGAACTCCTCCCCGGGAGCGATCACGCTCACGTCGGTCAGGTCTGGGGCCAGCTCGTGCAGGGCGAGCGCGGCCTCCAGCGCGGCCACGCCACCGCCGACGATCAAGACGCGGCTCTTGCCGATCCCAGCGCTGCTGCCGTTTCCGCTTTTGTTGCTCACAGATGAGAGCTTACGCCCGTGCACATGTATGTCCAGCCGAGGAAAGCCGGCGGGCGCCGAGGGGAAACTACGGAGTCTCGGCAGCTCGCCTACGGGGACTCGGCGGCTACCGTCGCGCCGAGCACCGAGCGGGTCTGGCGAGCTATTTCGAGATCCTCGCGCGCTCGTAGGGCGAACGTGCGCACGGGCGCATCCGGCGCGCTCAGCTCGATGTCGCCGGCGTTGGCGCGGTCGCCCGCACGCGCGCCGTCGCCAATGCCAACGGCATCGTTGCACGAGTGGTCGATCGCGACCCCCAGGAAGCCGAGCCCCTCAACGGCACGTGCGCGCACCTCGGGGGAGCGTTCGCCGACGCCGCCGGTGAACACGAGCGCGTCGAGCCCGCCCAGGGCTGCGCTCATCGCGGCGATGCCGGCGCGCAGCCGGTGGATGTAGACCTCGAGCGCGAGCTGGGCGGAGGCCTCGCCGCTGCGCGCACGCGCGCAGATCTCGCGCATGTCGGCGCTGCCCGCGAGCCCGAGCAGACCCGAGCGGTGCTCGAGCCCGTCGGCGAGCTCGCTCGCGTCCAGGCGCCCAGGCTCGCCGAGCCACAGCAACATGCCGGGGTCCACGCTGCCAGAGCGGGTCGCCATCACCAGCCCCTCGAGCGGCGTGAAGCCCATCGTCGTGTCGAGCGAGCGGCCGTCGCCGATCGCGCACAGCGACGCGCCGGCGCCGAGGTGGCAGCTGACGATGCGCGAGTGCCGGGGAGAGCGCTGACCGTAACCCGCGCCGCCGAGGCCCGTCGCTGCGGGGCCTGTCCCGCCGGGATCCCCCGAGCGCGGCTGGGCGAGCAACTCGCTCGTGCGGCGCGCGACCCACGCATGGGAGAGGCCGTGAAAGCCATAGCGCCGCAGCCCCCAGCGCTCGCGCCAGCTTGCGGGTAGCGCATACGTGGCCGCGGCGGGTGTAAGCGTGGCGTGAAACGCGGTGTCGAAGCACGCGACTGCAGGCAGGTCCGGCAGCAGCTCGCTGACCGCGTCGAGCGCGGCCAGCGACTTGGGCTGGTGTAGCGGCGCGAGCTCGACGAGCTCCTCGAGCGCGTCTCTGACCCCCCGGTCGATTCTGACCGCGGTGCGATAACGCTCACCGCCGTGGACGATCCTGTGCCCGACCGCATCGGCAGCGCCGAGCGGCGAGCGCAGCGCCGCCCTCAGCTCTCGCGCGTCAAAACGCGCGCCAGGGGCCTCGAGCTCGCAAACGGCAATCACCTGGTCGTACCCGGGGAGCTGTGGCGGAGGCCGCTGCGCTGTGCCTCGCTGCTGCGGCGTGGGCGACTCGGAGTCATGCCGGCCCGGCGGCGAGAGCAGCGCCAGCTTGAGGCTGCTGGAGCCGGCGTTCACGACCAGCACGCGCACGACGCTAGGCTCGCGGGCCGGGCCGAGCGACGCGGTCGCCGGCGTCCGGCCAGCGCCAGTCGGTGATCTCCGGTGGGTCGTCGCCGTGCTGGCGCGTGTAGGCGCGGTGGCGCAGCCGTTCGTCGGCCATGTCCTGGCGGAGGTGGGCGGCCCGCTCGGCGAGCCCCGGGACGCGATCGATCACGTCCATCACGAGATGAAAGCGATCGAGGTTGTTGAGCATCACCATGTCGAATGGCGTGGTGGTGGTGCCCTCCTCGATGTAGCCGCGCACGTGGAGGTTGTCGTGGTTGGCGCGCCGGTAGGTGAGCCGATGGATCAGCCACGGGTAGCCGTGGTAGGCGAAGATCACAGGCCGGTCGATGGTGAACAACGCGTCGAACTCGGGGTCGGGCAGGCCGTGTGGGTGCACGCTGTCGGGCTCGAGGCGCATCAGGTTGACGACGTTGACGAGCCTGACCCTCAGCTCCGGCAGGCGCTCCCGTAGGATCGCCGCGGCGGCGACGCTCTCGAGCGCGGGCACGTCGCCGGCGCAGCCGAGCACGACGTCGGGCTCCTCGTCGCCCTCACTGGAGAAGTGCTCCCAGATCCCGATTCCGCGCGCGCAGTGAACAAGGGCCTGGTCCATCGACAGGTAGTTGAGCGCGGGCTGCTTACCGGCGACGATCACGTTGACGTAGTCGCGGCTGCGCAGGCAGTGATCGGCTACCGACAGCAGGCAGTTGGCGTCGGGCGGCAGGTAGACGCGCACGATCTCGGGCTTCTTGTTGAGGACGAGGTCGATGAACCCCGGGTCCTGATGGGTGAAGCCGTTGTGGTCCTGGCGCCAGACGTGCGAGGAGAGCAGGTAGTTGAGCGAGGCGATCGGCGCCCGCCAGGGAAGGTCGCGCGTGACCTTCAGCCATTTGGCGTGTTGGTTGAACATCGAGTCGACGATGTGTATGAAGGCCTCGTAGCTATTGAACAGACCGTGGCGGCCGGTCAGCAGGTAGCCCTCGAGCCAGCCCTCGCAGAGGTGCTCGGACAGAACCTCCATCAGGCGCCCGTGCGGCGCGAGGTGATCGTCGTCGGGCCGCAGTTCGGCCTCCCAGACGCGGTCGGTGGCCTCGAGCACGTCGCCGAGACGGTTGGAGACCGTCTCGTCGGGGCCGACGATGCGAAAGCGGTCGCGGTTGGCGCGGACGACGTCGCGCAGGAACATGCCGAGCACCCGCGTGGGCTCGCTGACACTGGCCGTGGGAGCCGAGACGTTGACGGCGTATAGACGGAAGTCGGGCAGCTCGAGCTCGCGCAGCAGCAGGCCGCCGTTGGCATGCGGGTTGGCGCCCATGCGCCGCGCGCCCGCGGGCGCGAGAGCGGCCAGCGCGGGGCGCAGGACGCCGCTCTCGTCGAACAGCTCCTGCGGGCGGTAGGAGCGCAGCCACTGCTCGAGCTGGGCCAGGTGCTGCGGGTTCCCGGCCAGATCGGCGAGCGGCACCTGATGGGAGCGAAACGAGCCCTCGGCCGGTAGACCATCGACCAGCTTCGGCCCCGTCCAGCCCTTGGGGGTGACCAGCACGATCATCGGCCAGCGCGGACGTAGCGTGTCCGAGTCCTCGCGCGCGCGACGCTGGATCGCGGCGATCTCGTCGGCCACCTCGTCGAGCGTGGCGGCCATCAGCTGGTGCATCGCCTGCGGTTCGCTGCCCTCCACGAAGCGTGGGGCGTAGCCGTAGCCTTCGAGCAGCGCTTGCAGCTCCTCGCGCGGGATGCGGGCGAGGACGGTCGGGTTGGCGATCTTGTACCCGTTGAGGTGCAGGATCGGCAGCACCGCTCCATCGCCGACCGGGTCGAGGAACTTGTTCGAGTGCCAGCTGGTGGCGAGCGGCCCGGTCTCGGCCTCGCCGTCGCCGACGACGCAGCAGACGAGCAGGTCGGGATTGTCCAGCGCCGCCCCGTAGGCGTGGGCGAGCGAGTAGCCGAGCTCGCCGCCCTCGTGGATCGAGCCGGGCGTCTGCGGCGCGACATGGCTGGGGATGCCCCCGGGGAAGGAGAACTGGCGGAACAGGCGACGAAGGCCCTCCTCGTCATGGCCGATGTGCGGGTAGACCTCGCTGTAGGTGCCCTCGAGGTACACGTTGGCGACGACGCCCGGTCCTCCGTGGCCGGGGCCCGTCACGAACAGGACATCGAGGTTGCGTTCGCGGATCAGGCGGTTCAGATGGACGTAGACGAAGTTCAGGCCCGGAGTGGTGCCCCAGTGCCCGAGCAGGCGCGGCTTGGTGTCCGCGAGCTCGAGCGGCCGACGCAGCAGCGGGTTCTCCAGCAGGTAGATCTGCCCGACCGACAGGTAGTTGGCGGCCCGCCAGTAGGCATCGATGTCGCGCATCTGCGCCGGGGAAAGCGGGCCGGGAACAGCGCTCACGGCGACATCGTAGGCCGCGAGACTCGGCGGGCAGCGCCTCAAGCACCTCAGCCGCCTGGGAGGGCCTCAGCCATCGGGGAGGGCCTCAGCCATCGGGGAGCGCCTCAGCCGACCGGGAGCACCTCAGCCGACCGGGAGCACCTCAGCCGGCCGGGAGCTCCTCGGCCACGCTCGCTCCTTCGGACGCCCTGGGCCGCGCCCGGTACAGCGCCACCCGCCCGCGCACCCCGTGCAGCCGCCGTTCTCCGGCGTAGGAGAAGTTGAACTGATCGCGCGCGAGCGTGTGCAGGGCCGTGTCGACCAGGACACTCCCCGGTCGGGCGATCGCGGTGATCCGGCTGGCGAGGTTGACCGGCTGGCCGAACCAGTCGCCGGCGCGTCCGAGCGCCGCTCCATGGGCGAGGCCCGCGCGCAGCTGAGGAAACCGCTCGCCCTCGGCGTCGGCGGCCTCGACCAGGTCGAGCGCCTGGCCGATCAACGCCTGCGGCTCTGGAGAGCTGAGCATCACTGCGTCGCCGATCGTCTTGACCAGCCGCACGGGCGGCGCGAGCGCGTCGGTCGCGAGCTCCTCGAGCCGCACCGCCAGCTCCGACAGCCGGTCGGGCGCCACGGTCTCACCCAGGCGCGTGAAGCCGACGAGATCGGCGAAACAGATCGTCATCTCGCGCGCGCCGGGAAGGCGACCGCGGGTGCGCTCGGCCGCGCTCACAGCCTCGCTCTCGGCCATCTGGCGCAGCTGCAGCGTGAGCAGGTTGGTGATCAGCGGTCCGACCATCGGTGACATCTCGGCAGCCGCCAAGGCGTAGCGCCGGGCGAGCTCCTGCTCGCTGAGGCCGGGCTCGAGCACGAGTTGCAGCACGTGCGCTCGCATCGTCTCGGCCGCTTGCGAGAGGCCGCGCCCGAGCGTGCGCGTAAGGTCGAGCATCCCCTGCTCGGGTATGCCGGCTTTGCGAAACGTCTCGGCCATCCTCGTGGCCTCGAGGTCGGCCCGCGTGTAGTCGGGCGCGCCAGGATCGGGCACGGGCAGGCCCATGGCGCGGCGCAGGGCGACCAGCAGCTCGGGCTCGATGCCGCTGAGCGCGACGATCTGCTCGGCGGTGTAACGCTCGCGCCCGGCGATCACGCGGTCGGCCGCGAGAAACACGACGGTCCCCTCTTCGGTGGACCTCCGCAGCTCTGCGAGCGGGATACCGTCAGCGGTGAGCTCTTCGAGCAGCTCCAGACGCTCGGCGCGCTGCTCGCCCTCGAGCCCATCGAGCAGGCCTTCGGCTTCGAAGTCGATCGGCGCTCGCGCGGCGGTTCCGTCGTCGGGGTCGCGCTGGGCTGGCTGCACGCACGAGACGCTAGCGGCCCGCTGGTCGTGAGCGGACGGGCGACCGGTGTCCGGCCTCAGCGGCCGAGCCGACCGAGACGGTCGCGACGTCGGCCATCAGCGGCGGCGACCAGATCGCAGCGTCAGCTTTCAACACGCGGCCGGCGGCGGCGCACGAGACGCCCGTCACGGGCCTCGCCGTGAAGCAGGCGCGCCCGCTCCTGGCACCATGCCTCCCAGGCGCGCGCCTGCAGGTTGCGCCGGCGCTGGTCGATCGCTACTCGCCGCAGATCCTCGGCGCTGAGACTGTCTGCCTGAACGCGCTCGCGCGGTGTCGGCGTGTGCAGCATCGCTGAGTGACGGTACGCCTGTGGAGGCCCCGATCAATCCCGCGTTCTCGCAAACAGCAGAAGATTTGCTGCGCAGGGCGCGGCGTACCCCTGACGGCGCATCAACACTGGGTTTTCGGCGGCGCTTCCCACCGTCTTCCCACAGGGTCGCCAGCACGCCCCGCTGCCGCCGCCGACTGGGTCGCCCGGCCGGCGGTCGCATCTCCGCTCTGTATGCGCCACCAGACGTCGTGCTACGCTGCATACATGTCTGTGAACGTGTCGGTCAGACTCGATGACGACCTCGCTGAGCTGCTTCGGCTCCGAGCGCGTGCCGCGGGCGAGACGCTGTCGGATCGGCTGCGTCGCTATGCCGAGGAGGGCGCCCGTCGCGAGGAGCACCCGCTCGTCGCATTTCGCGATGGTCCGACCGGCCGGCGCGCCGGGCTGCTGGGCGGGCCGGACGTCTGGGAGGTCGCGATGTGGATCGATGACGTGGCAGCCGAGCCCGACCCCGCCGCGGCGCTCGTCGAGGATTCGACGCTCTCGCGATCGCAGGTGGATGCGGCGCTGCGCTATCGCGCTGCGTACCCGCGCGAGATCGCGGCCCGCATCGAGCTGCACCGGCACGAAACAGCAGTCGCCGACGAGCGTTGAGGCTACTGCTCGACGAGATGTATTCGGGTGTCCACGCCGATTCGCTGCGTGCCGCCGACGTCGACGCCTCGACCGTTTTCGAGCTTGGACTGGCGGGCAGCTCCGATCCGGATGTCTTTGCACAGGCCGTGGCGCAGGACCGTGCGCTGCTGACGGAGAACGTCGCGGACTTCACGCGCATCTCAGCTGAATGCCTAACTGCCGGCGAACACCACCCCGGCCTGCTGATCGCGCTCTCGTCTCGCTTCTCGCGCCGTCCCTCGGGAGTTTCGTCGTTAGTCGACGCGATTGTCAGCGTCGCGGACCAGCAGCTCACCGATCGCGTGATTTACCTCAGAGCGCCAAAAGCGGCGTGAGGACCCGCTCTCGCGGCGCGATCGCTCCCACGGCGAGCGCGTAACGCGGTCGTGAGCTGCGACCCCAGACGGGCACCCGTCTACTCCTGCAAGCGCTCGGAGCGATAGACCTCGATCAGCGACTGCAGCAGCTTCCAGCCGATCACGCCGTTCTCTTCCACCAGCGGGCGGAAATCCCAAAAAGTGACACCCGAGCACTCCAGCTCGCCGGCGGCGATCACGGTGGCCGTGCGCACTCCAGCATCGATCAGCGCCATCTCACCAAAATGGTCTCCGCGCTTCAGGGTTCGCTTCTCCTGCCCGTCCACCAGAACCCTCGCTTCGCCCGAGTCGATCACGAAGAACGCGGCCGCGCCCGAGCCCTGCTGAATCACGGTTTCACCCTCCGCGAAGCGCCGCTCCTTGAACACGCTCCCGATTCGCTTCAGCTCGTCCTCGTCGAGGTCCGCGAACAGCGGGACGCGCTTGAGCACGTCAGTGGGTACACCGGCCATCGTCAGGACCTCGTCACCGCTCGGCACTGCAGCAGATACAGCGTGCCGTCGGCGATCGCCCACTCGATGTCCCGCGCCGGCCCGTACACGGTCTCGCAGCGCTCGGCCAGGGCGTTCAGCTCCCCGAGCTGAGTGTCATCGAGGCACAGCCGCTCGACCAGCTCAGGCGCGAGTTGTTCCTCGAACGTGCCGCCGTCGGGGAGCGAGCGAAACGCGACGTCCTTGCGCCCGGCCGTGCGTTCGAGCACATCGCCGGCGCGGTCGAGGCGAAAGTTGTCGGGGATCACGCGCCCGGCGACGACCGCCTCGCCGAGACCCCAGCTGGCCTCGATCATGCGCTCGTCGGCGCCGGTGATTGGGTTCTTGGTGAACATCACCCCGGCCGTGTCGGGGTTGAGCAGCATCTGCACGACCACGCCGACGCTCGGGCGCGTGAACAGCCCGACGCGCTGGCGGTAGCTGATCGCGGAGTCGGAGTTCGCCGACCACCAGATCTCGCTGAGCGCCTCGGTCATGCCGCCGGCGCCCGGGACGTTGAGCAAAGTCAGGTGCTGCCCCGCGAAGCTCGCATCGGCGCCGTCCTCGTCGGCGGCGGACGAGCGAACAGCCAAGCGCGGGCCGAGCGGCCGGACCGACTCGAGCACCCGCTCGATCGCCTGCTCGTCGCGGCCGGCGACGGCGTCAACCACGGACCCCGCCAGCGCCACGCCCGGGGGTACGGGCAGCCCGTCTCTCAGCGCCTGGCCCAGGTCAACGGCCTTCGAGCCGTACAGCTTGGTGTCGCGCGCCTCGATCAGCGGGACGACGTCGCTCATGCGCAGCCTCTCACCCCAGGGCCCTGACCGCATCGCACCGCAGCGCCCTCACCCCAGGACCCTGACCCCACCGCACCACAGCGTCCTCACCCCAGCACCGTCACCTCGCCGGCCTCGCCGTCAACGCGCACGCGCGCGCCGTCGCTGAGGCGCTCGGTCGCCTCGCGCGTGCCGACCACGCCCGGGATGCCGTACTCGCGCGCGACGATCGCCGAGTGCGAGAGCAGGCCGCCGCTGTCGGTGACGATCGCGCCGAGCAGCGGCAGCAGGATGTTGAACGCCTCGCTGGTGGACTCGGTGACGAGCACGTCGCCGCGGACGATCCTGCCGAACTCGCCGGGGCCGGACACGAGGCGGGCGGGACCCTCGTAGACGCCGCGGCTGGCGGCCAGCCCGCGCAGCACGTCCTGCCCGTGCTCAGCCTCGGAGGGTGCGAACATTTCGCTCATCGCGATGCCCATCGCGCGCATCACGCGCGCGCCCGCGGGCGGCAGTCCCGATGGATCGGGCGGGGCCGCCGGCGGGTCGCCCAGCACCGCCGGGGCTTCCTTGGCGGTGTGGGAGGCGCGGTAGGCGGCGCGCTCCGCGAGCTCCTGCGCTGTCGGCTCCTCGGCGCCGGCCAGCAGCCCGCACATCTCCTCGACGCCCGCGTCGATCAGGTGTTCGGCCTGCTGGACGCGTCCGCTGGCGGCAAGCCGGCGGCCGGCGGCGAGCACCGCGCGGCGCATCAGCCCCGAAGCCCAGATGTCGCTGTAGACGCCGCGCTCGTCGCGCAGCCGGTACATCAGCCGCGCCTCGGCGAGCAGCTCGTCGAACTCGCCGCGATGCTCCTCGGGGACCTTGTCGCGCACCTCGGCGATCGCCCGCTCGACCTCGGCTGATTCGCCACTGTCGCCGCCGCCGCCATCGCCCGCGACGGCAGCGCGCATCGCGCGCAGCAGCGCGTCGGGGAGCTCGAGCGCGCACGGGCCGGAGATGTCGAAGCCGTCGAGCAGCCGCCAGCCGACCAGGTCGAGATAGGCGTTCACGGCGGCTCCGGCCTCGCCCTCGCGCGCGCGGAGGGCCGCGAGCACCTCGCCGGGGTCGCCGTCGGACTCCAGCAGCTCGCGCGCCTGCGCGTCGCTGCCGAGCCCCGCGACCAGCCGCTCGAGCTCGGCCGACGCTCCCGCCGACACGGGCGCGGCGCCGCGCAGCAGGCCGAGCAGCTCAGACGGCGGCAGGCCCGTCCAGTCCCCGACGTGCGCGAGGAAGTCGCCGGTGGGCACGGTCGCCCCGGCGGTGAAGCGCATGTGCTGAGTGATCATCGCGGCGTGGTGGGCGTGGCAGCGTCGCAGGTACGCGGCCAGCTCCTCGTCGGAGAGCGCGTCCGGGTCGATCGCCTGCAGCTCACGGTCGGTCTTGATCGAGGCCGGCTTGGCGACCTCGTCCCATTCCCTCAGCTGCTCGCGCCAGAGCTTGCCCTCGAACAGCTCCTGCGCACGCGCGAGCCGCGCGGGCACTTCATCGGCGGACACGGGCGCGCCGGTTTTGTAGGCGAAGCCGTTGACGTAGGCCATGCCCAGCGAGCCGAGCAGCATCCCGTAGAAGCTGGTGAAGTCGCTGACGCCGCGCTCGAACGGCTCCGGATGGGTTTCCGCCCAGTAGCGCGTCACCGGGCGCGGAAAGTGAACGGCGTCGAGCTCCCACGAGCCCGGACCCGGAGGCTCGAAGCGAAGCTCGGTCTGTGTCTGTGCGCCGGACATTGAAGTCCTCCCCGTGTCGATGTTCCCGGCGGCGTGCGAGCCGGCACGAATAAGTCCCCGAGCAACAATCCTCGCACACCACCTGCTCCCGAGGCTGGCCCACCTGCTCCCGCGTGGGACCCGTCGCTGCGTGAGCGGCTAGCGCAGTTCTGAGGAGCTCTTGCCGAGCAATTGCCGGGCGACGATCAAGAGCTGGATCTGCTGGGTGCCCTCGAAGATGTCGAGGATCTTCGCGTCCCTGGCCCACTTCTCCAACAAATCGCTCTCGCCGTAGCCGACGCTGCCGCACAGCTCGACGCAGCCGAGCGTGACATCGACGCACATCCTCCCAGCCTTGGCCTTGGCCATCGAGGCCTGCAATGAGTTGGGCTTGGCGTTGTCGGCCATCCACGCGGCCTGCAGCGTCAGCAGGCGCGCGGCTTCCCAGTCGGCCTCCATCTCCAGGAAGCGCGCGACTGCGGCGTGCTGGGCGTACGCGGGCATTGCGTAGTCGATGTCAACGCCGATCTCGCCAAGCCGCTCACGGGTCTCATCCAGCGCGGCGCGCGCGACGCCGACCGCCATGCCCGCGACCAGCGGTCGGGTGTTGTCGAACGTCTGCATCGCCGCGCCGAAGCCCCGCTTGACGTCGATCTCGGGGGAGCCGAGCAGCGCGTCCTTCGGCACCCTGCAGTTCTCCAGGCGGAAGTCGGCGGTGTCGGAGGCCCGGATCCCGAGCTTGTGCTCGAGGCGCTCGAGCTTGAGGCCGGGGTTCGAGCGCTCGACGATGAACGACTTGATCGCGGCGCGCCCCTTGGAGCGGTCGAGCGAGGCCCACACGACCACGAGCTCGGCCCGGTCGCCGGAGGTGACGAAGATCTTCTCGCCGTTGAGCACGTATTCGTCGCCGTCGAGCTCGGCGGTGGTCCTGATCGCGGCCGAGTCCGAGCCGGCTTCGGGCTCGGTGATCGCCATCGCGGCCCACTTGCCGCCGTAGTGCTGCAGCTGCTGCTCGCTGGCGACGGACGCGATCGCCGAGTTGCCGAGCCCCTGCCTGGGCATTGACAGCAACAGGCCGACGTCGCCCCAGCACAGCTCGATGACGCCGAGCACCGTCGAGAGGTTCGAGCCGTTGCGATTCTCGCCGTTGCCGTTGCCGTTCGCGTCACGCCTCACGCCGGTCGCGCCGGCGCCGCCGACCTCGGAGCCGTCGTTGCGCCCGTCAACCAGCGAGGCGAGGATGTCGAGCTCGCCCGGGTAGGCGTGCTCGGCGATGTCGTACTTGCGCGAGATCGGCCGGTAGAAGTTGGTGGCGACCTCGTTGGCCTGGTCAACGATCGGCTTGAATTTATTGGGAATCTCGAGGTCGATCATCGGAGCTGTGTGGTCATCGCCTCGGTCGGATGGTCATCTCGCTCTGCCTTGCCGGTCATCGTGTAGTGCGCGCTCCGACCCGCCGCTAAACGAGCAGCGCGCCCTCCATGACGCCCGCCGCGCGCAGGTCGCGATACCAGCGCTCGACGGGGTGCTCCTTGACGAAGCCGTGCCCGCCGAGCAGCTGCACGCCGTCGGAGCCGATCTGCATCGCCTTGGCTGCGCACAGGCGCCGCGCGAGCGCAGCCTCCCTGGCGAAACTCTCGCCCTGGTCGGCCCTGCTCGCGGCCCGGTAGGCGGACAGCCGCATGCCGTCGGTCTCGACGCCGATGTTCGCGACTGCGAACGCGACGGCTTGGCGGTTGGAGATCGGTTCGCCGAACGCCTGGCGCTCGTTGACGTAGGGGATCACGTAGTCGAGCACCGCCTGCGCAGTCCCGACGACCAGCGCGCACCACGCGATGCGGGCGCGCTGGACGCACTCGCCATAGGCCGTGGCCGCCCCGTCGCCGAGCAGGGAGCCGCCCGGCAGGCGCACGTCCTCGAGCATCAGCCGGCCGGTCGCGGCCGGCCGCAGCCCCATCGCCGGCTCGGCCTGCACCGACAGGCCAGGGGTGGCGGACTCGATGATGAACAGCGCCGGACCGACGCCCTCGGCGCGGGCGGCAACGACGAACAGCTCACACTCGGACGGGCGCGCGACGAGCGACTTGACGCCGTCGAGCACCCAGTCTGGGCCGTCGCGCCGCGCGGTGGTGTCGAGCGTGAACGGATCGAACAGAGGTTTTGGCTCGAGCATCGCGAGCGCCGCGGCGGGCACGTCCTCGCCGGTGAACGCGGGCAGGTAGGCAGTCTGCTGCTCGCTCGCGCCCCAGCGACCGATCGCGGTGGCAACGGCACCGGGCGCCAGTGCCGCGTAGGCGATGCCCATGTCGCCGTGCGCGAGCGCCTCGCCGATCAGCACCGAGGCGATGGCGGCGCGCTCAGGCATGACGCCGCCGAGCTGCTCGGGGACGCCGAGCATGTTGACGCCGAGCGAGTCGATCTCCGCCAGCAGCTCGCTCGGGGTGCTGCAGGCGGTGTCGGCCTCCTGCGCCAGCGGCCTGATCTTTCTGGCGGCGAACTCCGTGACCGACTCCTGCAGCATCTTCTGGTCGTCGTCGGGCGTGATGTCGAACAGGCGGCGGGGCTTGGCCGGGGCCTGGCGTGCCGGCCGGCCGAGCTGTTGCGCGCTCTTGAACGTGCGCGAGGCGGCGGTCGCCGTGCGAAAGCCGCTCTTGGTGAGCGAGTAGAGAGCGCGCTCGACCGGCTTGCGGGCTCCGACCCGATCGAGCGCCGAGTATCCGGCCAGTCGCCGCAGCGCACGCAGGGCGAGCACGCGCGAGCGCTCGCCGACGTCGCGCCCGGAGCCGTTCAGCTTGGACTGCTCGACATGCGGACGGGCGCCGTTTGTCAGTGCGGAGGGCGATGTCTTGTGAGCGGTGCTCAAGCGGGCTGGAGACCGGCGACGGAGGACTCGGGAAAGGCGCGCGAGCGCAGGCGCAGGCCTGGCTCGATCGTGGCGATGAGCAGGTCGGCGGCTTCCCTCGCGGAGATCGTTTCGCTGCGCAGCCACCAGCGCGCGAGCGCTTCGGCCGCGCCGAGCAGCGCTTCCGACATCGCTTCGACCTCTGTGTGGGCGGCATCGCGGTGGCGGCGAGGCAGCTGGCTCAGAAGCGAGTCGGCGACCATCGCCGCGATGCGCCCGCGGTAGTGGGCGACGCGCTCGGCGACATCGCCGAGATGCGACGAGGTCTCCCCGAACAGCACGGCCCAGGCGGCGCGGTCGGAGTCGAGGAAGTCGAAGAACGCCCGCAGACCGGCATTGAGCGCTTCGCTCGGGTTCGGCGCATCCTCGACGGCCTCGGCGATCATCGCGAACAGCGCCTCGCCGGCGCGCTCCATGCACGTGACGTACAGCCGTTCCTTGTTGCCGAAGTAGTTGTAGAGCAGCGGCTTGGTGACGCCGACGGCGGCGGCGACCTCGTCCATCGTGACGGCGGCATAGCCGCGCTGGGCGAACAGCTCGTGAGCGACGGCCAGCGTCTGCTCCATGCGATCGGCGCGCGACAGGCGCGTGCGCGCGGGGGCAGGTCCGGGCGCGGTCGTGGAGGGCGAGGAGGCCATGACCCACGATGTTACCGGACTATAAATTTATATGCAAGTAACCACGCGCCACGCCAGCAAGCCGGTCCGATGCCTCACCGCGCGCTTCAGGTCTGGCCGGGCCGTCGCCTCACCGCCCGCTTCAAGTCTGGCCGGGCCGTCGCCTCACCGCGCACTTCAGGTCTGGCCGGGCCGTCGCCTCACCGCCCGCTTCGGGTCTGGCCGGGCCGTTGTCTGACCGCGCACTTCAGGTCCAGCAGCCGGCCTCGTTGGGCCATGTCGCCGATCGACCCCGGCAAGCCGCAGTCGGTCGGGCCACGCCGGCGCGGAGATCTGGCAGCAAAAAGCGGGGTGCCCCGCCACCGGCGGAGCACCCCAATCGCGTGTACTACGCGCGCCTCAGAGGATCAGTGCGCTGGGTTCGCCAAATACGCCGAGTCGACGAGCTTGGCGAGCTCTTCATATCCAGCGAGTGTCGGATGAATGTCGCCATCCTTGCCTTTGGGCTTGCCGCCTTCCTTTTGCACGTTCGGGTTGCACATTTCCGTGTACTTACAGATCGATGCTTGCTCTTGTTCTTCGTTCTTGCCCTTGTTGAACACAGGGAACGGATTCGCGAACGTCACGTTCGGGAAGTGCGCGACCACTTCTTTTTCGATGATGCCGTTGAGGTCCTCCTGCAGCACATCGCTCCCAGGAAGCACCAGCGCATCGGGATTGTAGAAGCCCAGCACGATGATCGGTCCCGTGTAGTGGCCTCCACCCGCTTCGGTGCTGTCGAGGACGCCGAGGACGTCGGCGATGTTTTTCGCTATACGCGGGAACGTCACGTGCTCCGCCGAATCGACGATGCACGCCTCGACCGCCCCTTCCGGCGTCGATCCATATTTGCTTTTGCCTTCTTTGGCGTATTCTTCGCCGACTTCTTTTTCGCATTGCGCCACGGCAGCCAGCTCGTCATTCGAGCCGATGTTCAAGGTGATCGCCTTGACTTCGGTGGTCGGATGGCCTTCATTGAGAATGCTGAGCGCATTTTCGAGCTGCGATTCGCTCCCGTAGTAGTTGTGCAGCGGGAATTCGTCGAGGTTGCTGTAGGCGCACGGATGCCAGTCGCCCGGACCCTGCGGGTTGTGGCCCGCTTCTTCAGTCAACAGTTCCCCACCGATCGCGGGATTTTCGCCGATCAGCCCGTTGGACGTCTCGCCCGGGCAGGCGTCGTTGACGATCGTCACGCCCGTCTTGCTCTTCTTTTCAACATCGCTCGAGAAGAAGTTGACGAACCCGTTTTCGAACCAGGACGGTTCGTCGGTCGGGTAGTGCAGATTGAATTTTTCCTCCGTGTAGCCGAAGCTGATCGAATCGCCAAGCGCCAGGATGTTCGTTTTTTTGGCCGGTTCTTCGATCGGCGGTTCTTCTTTGGTGGATTTGGTCTTTCCGGTGGTGATGACTTCATCGCCTTCTTCGAAGCCCGCCTGGTAGTCCTTACCGGTGATCTGGAGTTTGCCGGCTTCTTTGGAGCCTTCCATTTTCGAGGAGCCTTCGGCGAATTCCTCGTAGGTGGCTTTGCCTTTGCTGGCGTTCACCACCTTCGGCGCCACTTCTCCTTCGTATTCCAGTTCCCGTTCGTCGCATTTGAACGTCAGATGAACGCCTGTGCTCTTGTCCTTGACGACTCCGGAGGCGCCCTCAACGAGTTCGGAGTACCACGGTAGGTCAGATGAAGTGACGCTTACGTCCGGACATTCCGGCGCGCTGCACTCATACAGGTCGAACAGCACCGTGTCGTCGTGTCCGTTTCCACCTTCGTTCCAGACGTCGCCCGCGTCCGACTTCTTACACGTGATCGTGCCGTGCACGAGCTCTTCGATGCCGGGCGAGCTGAATGTGAGCGTCCCCCACGAATAGGTCTGCGCCTTCTGGCCTTCCGGTATCACCTTGCCGTTGCTCAGCCACGGCACGCAGGAATGCGATTTGATCCTCGCCGCCCAATCGACACCTGCGGCCGATGTGGGCGCCTCGGGCCCGCCGTCCTCGACGACGAACTGGAGTGTGTTCGTGCCTGTCAGGAAGTCGCCCGGGGGAACTTTATATGGGTTAGGCCCGTAGGTAGTCCAACCTTCTCCCCTGGCGGTCGAGCCCCATTCCTCTCCGAAGGGCCAGCCGTTTTTCGGCGACTCGTAACCCTCGACGAAATCACCCGCATTTCCGCGGTATTGGTCGTTCTGCTTGTCATTCTGGTACCCGATCGGATGTCCGTTCAGGAATGCGCCGGCGGCGTTGTTGGCCCACATTGTGCCTTCGATTTCGGCGCCCGCCGTGCACGACAGCGTGAAGGTTTCGTCATAGATGTAGTAGCTCGGCGCTTTGCGGCCGCCTTCGGCGTCGCTTCCGGCGGAGTTGGCGCCGACCCATTTCGGTTCGGGCTTGTATCCCGGAATTTTGCCGCTCATAGCGGCGTGACCTTCCGCGGTCTCCACGATGGCGTGATTGACCGATGAGTCCGTGCAGGCCGACCCCGTGTCCGGGAAGGGCGTGCCGGAGGGAAGGTGTTCCGTTTTGAGCGGAAGATAGTTGTAGCCGGGTTTCGGTTCGGGCTGGTTATAAGGTTCCGGAGGCTCGGCCCCGGGGTAGAATTCCGGTCTGGCGGTGGGTTCGATGCAGAGCGAGTTGTTTGCGCTGCTCACCAGTTCTTTTGTTTCGGCCTGTGCCAGCGCCGGCGACACCGCTAAGACGGCGAACGCAAGCAACGAGATGAGGCTAATCTGGAATCTTCTGCTCATGGTGTCCTCCCTTTTACTCGCGGGGGCGTGCGCGGCCGTGCAGACCTCTCGCCCCCCTCTTAGTGGCCCCACAGCTGCTCGCAAGCGCACTCGCGGCCATGCGGCCGTGGTTCCCTTTGCTCAAAGAAAACGTGGGCGGCCAGGTCGAGCGCCGCCCGACGTGCCCGCCGTACATCGCCGTGCGAGCCTCGGCTCGCACGGCCAAGCCGGCTTCGGCTGTTAGTGCTTCCCCTTCCCCTCTAGCGGTGCTGCCCCCGGCCCTGCTCCCCGATCGCTTAACGATTGCTTAACATACTGGTTACCGGCGTTTGGCGGGAGTTTGCGCCGTTTGGCGCTAGCGATAACTTTCGCAAAGTGCGGGAAAGCTCGGGCGCCCGCGTACGCAGCCGGATGGCCACGGTCGCGATTTCAGCTCTTATGCGCCCGCTTGACCGACCCGTAGCGTCGGCGTGCGGTCCGTTCGCAGCCGGCGCGCACGCGCGCGCGTGTGCCGGCTTTGCGGCAGCTGTTCAGCGCGCGGGCGAGCTTCTGGTGGCGGGTGAGCTTTTTTGTCTTGGATGCCTTGACGGCGGCGCAGCCCTTGACAGAGAGCTTTACGTTCTCGTTGACTGCCGTGCCGTTTTGCCCGGTGAGCGCGGTGGGGATCACGAGGTGCTGACCGCAGAGGCTGTAGTGATCCTTCAACGGCAGGTTGGTCGTGAGCGCCGAATGTGGTCCCTCCGGCAGCGTCGCTTCGACGCTTTCAAACGGGGCGTCCGGGACCGATTCGAACGATGAGGTGGTGACGCCTTTCTTGATCGCGGTCTGACCGTCGAGGATGACCTTGATGTTTTCACCTTGCAGCACGAGCTCAGCGTCAGGCCAGGCGGCGTTGCCGTGTGAGACGAGATAGATCGGACCAACGAGCGGACTCTCGAGGACGGGGGTGTGCACGATCGCGCTGCCGATGTCAGAGCCTTCGGGACAGGCGGCCGGGTTGGCTTCGAAAACGCTCGCGACGCACGCTTTTTGGATCGTCGTCAGCCGCGCCGGCAGCGTCGCGGGGATCGTCAGGATCGTCTTCGCCACATGCGCTTCGCCGGTCTTAGACTTGAACACCAGGCCGAGGCTCGCGCCGTCGGCTTTGCTCGTCTTGCCCAGCGTGTTGGCAGTCACACCCGGTTTGAACGGCAAGCCGGCACAGCCCGCAACTTGGAAGGGCGATGAAAGGCTCTGCCCTGCGCCTTCTGCTCCTTTGAGCGTGCCTTCGATCTTCATCGGCTCACAGCTCGTGGGGTTGTACTGGAAGTCCGGGCGATCGACAGAGACCTCGATGTCTTTGAGCTGTACGGGGATGCCTTTGACAAAGGTCGGGAAGGGATCGCTCTGGATCGTGACCTGGGCGGTGTGGGGGTCGACCTCGATCTTCGAGCGCACCGTGACATCGCCGAGATCGAACGGGCCGGCGATCGCTGGGGTGACGACCGACAGGCCGAAGGGCGCTCCCTCATAGGGGCCTGTGAGGTAGACGTTGCCGGGCAGCGTGAACGGTTCGCTTCCAAGGCCCGCGCTGGCCTCAGAGTGCCCGATCAGGCTCTGTGGGCCGCACTGGTTCTGCGCGGCCTGCGCTTCGGGGCAGGGGCTCACAGCAGAGAGCTCTGCCGCTACTCCTGCGGGCAGGTGCAGCGAGAGGCCGCTCAGGGCCTGATCGCCGTCGGGCTTCTCGAGCGAGAGTGAGAAGGAGCTGAAGGCGCCTGCCTGAAGGTTGGCAGAGCCCGCCTGCATCGAGGGGGAGAAGGGAAGCGAGCCAGAGGGACAGGAAGCCCCGCCTGGGCCCGAGCTGATCTCAAAGGACGGATCCGACTGAGCTTCGCTCGTGGCGCCAGACCAGCTTTCAAAGCTCGAGCTGGCGGTATAGGAGCCGCACTGGGTCGGAGTCGAGAGCGAGCCGCGGGGGCCGCCGAACAGTTGCAGCTGCAGTTCTTCGAAGGGCACCTGGGGCGTGTTGGCAAACGTGGTCGAGATCTGGCCGTTTGCTTCGTTGAGGTGTCCTTCGCCTGCGAGCTTGACGCTCAGGCCGAGCTTTTCGCTTTCGGCGACGATGTAGAGGGCGATCAGCGAGCCGAAGGGGTTTCTTTCCTGTTCTGCCAGGTAGACGCTGCCGGAGAGTTCTTCGGCCAGCAGCGGGGTCTTGATGCGCACCCGGCCGAGCTTTGAGCCCTGTGGGCATCTCGCTTGCTGGGAGCTGAAGCGAAGCGGCTCGGGGCTACCGGGCGAGAAGGGGTTGACTTCGCCGGGGCCCTGATAGCCGACCTGTGCCTCTGAGCAGGCTTCCAGGCCGTTGGCCGCTGCCGGGTTCAGCAGCACACCTTGGGGCAGCGTCACGCTCGCGAAGCGCACGTCCCCGTCGCCCAGCATCCCGTTGCTCAAGGTGCCCGCCTGATCGAGCGTCACCTTCGCGTCTAGGCCGCTGGGCGTTGAGGCGCTCGTACTCGCCTGCTGATCTTCCTGGCGAGGCTGGATAGCCAGGGCCGGCTCAAACGGGATCGCCGCGCAGCCTTCGAGGCTCGAGAGCGCTTCGCCGAGCTGGTTTTCAAACACGAAGCGTTCTTCAAGGGTCTTTGCTTCTTCGCCGGGGTTGGTCCACGCTTCGCCGCTCACGAGGCTGCTCAGCTCACCGTCGCAGTTGGTGGGGAGGGTCAGGAAGGGCGTTTCGTTACGCGACTTGGGTTCTTCACAGCTCTCGCCTTCGAGCTTCATGAGGCCTTCGCGCAGGCACGCCCAGCCGCGGGAGTGATCGTGGCTAACTTCGCCTGGGTTACCCCAGAAGACCACCTGGGCGCCCAGCACCTGGGCGGCGGCTGTCGCGTTGTTGACCGTGGCGCTGACGTCGTAGTCGTCTTCGGTGTGCACGGTGGTGTCGATCACCACCGGCACCGCTTCGGCCTCGAAGCCGAAGCGGGCGGGCTCGCCCTGGGCGGGTTCGAGGTTGAATATGGGGACCGCGATCGTTTTGTAGCCGATCGTGCTGGGCACCAAGATCGCTACCGTCGCTACTCCGATCGCCGAGCTGGCTGGGCAGAGGTCGCGGATGCCGCCGATCGTGCCCTCGAGCGCCGCGAAGTCGGTGTCCGGGCATTGGGTTGCAGCGTTGATGTTCCCCAGCAATCCCGGAGGCAGCCTGAAGGTGAGGTTCTTGGAGAGCGCCGGTGCACCGGGCGCGAGCTTCTTCGGCTGCCCGAGGCGCTGGACTTCTTCGAGCGTCTGGTTGAAGAAGACAGTGCTCGTGAGCTGGTAGGGGTGTGAGCCGGCCTGCATGTCGAGCGCACCATCTTCGTCTTCGGCCCGAAACGAGAAGCCGTTTGGTTCGATTCCGTAGGTGACGTTCGCAGCGTCAATCTGGAGCGGCCTGGTCACCTGCTCGGAGGCAACGGTGCCGCCGCCTTCCGCTTCGCCGCCGCTCACACTGAGCTGGTTCTGCACGGTCGCGACGGTGCCCTCGGGCTCGGTCACAAGGACGGGGATTTCGACTTCGAGACGTTCGTAGGCGGGAATGTTCAGGGACGTCGAGCACGTCACCCTCTGATCTTCTTCGGTGACGGCGCACTGCCAGGTTTCTTCTTTTTCTTTCTGGATCTGGCCGCTACGGGCCCAATGCGGGTTCACGTCCTGCGGGTTGGCGACCTTCACCCCAGAAGGAAGCACGTCGGTCAGCGTCACGTTGTGGGCGGCTCCCCGTACGCCGGCGTTACCCAGATCGTCGGCTCCCACGATCAGCAACCCTTCCGCGCCGGGAGCTAGATTCGTGGGCGCCGCACGCGAGGACAGAGCCCACCGCGCGCTGGCGAACGCGGAGCTCGCACACGCGGCGCTCACGAACAGCACCAGCAGCGAAATCGCCACGACGACCGCGCCGCGTGTGGACATCGCGACCCTCATCGTTCCCGTCCCCGGGGCCGAGTCACGCGGTGGGTCTCGTGGGCGATCCTGCTCTTCTTGGCGGTCCTGTGAGGCGGCGCATAGCGGCCGCGCGCCAGGCGTTCGCAGCCATGACGCTTACGCGTGCTGTGCTTGTAGCGGGTACGGCAGCGCTTCAGCGCTCTAGCAAGCTTCTGTGCGCGCGTCAGAACTTTCGGCTTGCTATTGGTCTTGGTCGCCGCGACCTTTTGTTGAGCCGGCTTGCTCGGTGGGTTTCCGGGCCCGCTGTAGGCGGCAGTCGCAGCGAGAGTGACGCTTGGCGGGGTGAAGGTTTCGGGCCGGCATTCGCTCGAGCCGTCGCATTCGTTCTTGGACCCTTCGGGGTATAACAGGCAAGGGCTTTCGGCGGTGCAAACGTGGGCGTCGTAGATATCGAGCGAGTTGTCCGTATCGATGCCGACGAGAGGGGCTGCCGTCGCGAAGAAGACGTCTTCGCCGCTTTCAGAGGCGTCGAGGAAGGCCGATTCGTGGTCGGAGGTGCCTGAGGAGATCAGGCCCACGCAGCCACCCGAGCTCGCGCAGGTACCGATCCCGCCGGGCTCGTACTCGTAAATGTCCATCTTGCCGTTGACGTCCTGCTTTACCAGGGCGTCGGCGCTGTCGAAGAACAGCCGGCCGCTGTTCGAGAGATAGCGCGGTTGGTAAAGGGCCGCTGGGGCGTTGCTGTAGTTGCGGTTGAAGTCCCAGCCCGGGATCGACGCCGAGAGCCAGCGCTTTGACCAGACTTCGGGTCGGTCCACGAGCAGGCCGAGGCCTTCCCCGGCCTGTTCGGTGTCGAATATTCCGAGCGGCCGAGTCCACCCGCCAGCCGCTTCATTGCTGTTGCATGAGACACATGTCAACCGTCCGCTGGCGGCGTCATAGAGATAGACCTCCTCTACCGGTTGCCCGTTTTCGGTCTCGCGATTGTCATAGCCGGTCAACGGCTGCTGGGACATGAACGCCAGGTACCGGCCGTTGGGGGAGACTCTGGCCGTCAGCGAGGCGAGGTTGCGCTGGGCGCGTGCCAGTTCGGTCGTCGGACTCGCTGCCCAGTCAGCGCCGTCCTGAGCGGAGAGCGCCGCGATGAAGCGGGTTTGCCGGGCCCCCGGATGACCCTGAACTTCTTCTGAGAGGTACAGGTTGCACGTCGGTGCGGACGGTGCGGGTTCGCTCTGTTCGAGATTGCGTGAGCACAGGCCCGGCTTGGCGCCCGGCGCCAGCACCCCGTTGGCGACGAAATACACTGCGGACCCGTCTTCGGAGTTGCCCGGTATTACGCTCAGCACGTCGGCGCTCGTCCCGGGGGCGTAGGTTGTGAGATCGTAGAGGCGGCCGCGCAGTGGGTTTTCGCTTGCGAGTTCGAACTCGTAGAGGTCCGCGGGGGATTCTTCGCCAACGGGTTCCTGCGTGGAGTCTTCGGTGAGGCGGGCGGTGTCCGTAAAGAACACGCGCTTGCCGTCGCTGCTCGCGCCCTGATAACGCACTTCCCGAGAAGGATGTTCTTCTTCAGGTGGTTCTGGGACAGTCTGGCCTTCCGGGCCCGGTTCGACCGCTTCATTGCCCTGCGCCGCGTTGATCCGGATCGTCTTGTCCAACAGCGTGTCGCGCAGATACAGACCGACACCATCGCTCCAAACGATTCGCCGGCCGTCCTGGCTGATCGCCTCGCGCGCGTCCAGCCCTTCTGCCGCACCGAGCGCCGGTTCCACAAATTCGTTGTTCGGCGCGGGCGTTTCGTTCGGCAACACACTGAGCAACTCCAATGACTTGCCTCCTTGCCACACGTACAATCCGCCCGTCGTTGCACCTTCGTCGGTCAAGCCGACCTGTGAGCTGAACACCACCTCCGAGAGATCGCTCGAGGCCCCCTCAAACCCGAGACTGCCGCCGAACTTCGTGCCGGCGGTGTCGTTCTCAGCCGTCACCAGCGGCGTGTAGGTCGGATGTTCTTCGGGGAGGTTCGGCCTCAGATAGATCGTCTTTTCAGTCGCTTGCGGCGAGAGCGGCGGATGTTCGACGACCCCTTCGGTCTTGGCGTCATCCCATTCGGTCGGTTCCACCAGCGCGCTGGAGAGATCCGAGGTGAAGAAGTGATACTCGCCCGGAGAGGGGAGCAGCAGGCCCCAGCCACTGGTATGTGGCGTTTCCAGGCTGGCTGTCGTCCAGCCAGCGCGCGTCCTTTCGGACATCATCTGTGAAAGTTCGAACGCGCGACTACCTTCCGGGCCTTCGACGGCCGGCCCCGCCGCAAGCCAAGCCAAGCGACTGCCATCGCGAGAGGCCTGGATGCTGCCGCTGCGCAGCCCTGAGATCAGTTCGACGCTCGAGTCGTGCTTGTTGGCGGGCGAGACGAGCTCCCAGTCGCGTCCGTCGGGCAGCACTCCGGGTGAGGGGAGGGTCTGAAAGGTGCTCGGCGAGGGCTCCCCTTCGGCTTCTCCGGAGGCGTTTGAGGCGATCAGGCGCAGGTGATAGGCGCTTGCGGGCGTGAGCGCGCTCACCTGGGCGCTGACGCTGACATCGCCGTGTCCGGCGGGGATCGTGGCTTGCGCTGTGCTCAGGCAGTCTGCGCCGGGCTGGCCGCACTCCTGCGTGCCGTATTCGAAGCGGTAGGTGCTCTGAAGGCCATGGGGGTCGATCTGCGCGTGCAGCGCCGCTGAGGAGGGCGTCAGGTTCTCAGAGGTGACGCTGTCGATGATCGGTGCTCCCGAGCTCTCATCGGGGTCGAACACCACCACTTGGTTTGCCGTGGTGTCGGCAACGAAGATCTGATCTGTGCTTGCGTCGAGCGCGATGCCGGCGGCGGCTGACATGTGTCCTTCACCGAAGCGCTCGATCGGCACGCCTTCTGAGCTGTAGGCGCCGACACTTGAAACGTTGTCGAGGTAGACCTCGCCGCTGTTGGGGTCGGTGGTGGCACCAGTCGTGTCGCGATGGTCCAGTTCGCCGATCAGCGTCGCCGGTGCGGGAAGGCTGCCGTCGAGCTTTGCCACCACAGTGGGGTCGGGGGGCTGGCCTTCGTCTCGTTCTCCGGGGCATTCGCCGTTCTCATTGCGCCGTTCATAGCCCGCGTAGAAGCCGGCGTCTTCTGGAGCGAGCGCGAAGGCCGGGCGCGCGTAGCATTCAAAGCGCTCTTCCAGGCTGCGCCGCAGGGCGGGCTGCCATTCGAGCTTTGCGCTGCCCTTTGCCGAGAGCCCTTTGTGGAAGGCGTCGATGATGCCTTCTTCTTCCCAGTAGACCCACAGCATCCCCGACTGATCGACAGCCACGCCCAAGATGCCTCCTTCGAATTCTTCTTCGAGTTCTTCGCCCGTGGCCTGCGACTTGAAGGCGTGGATCTTCTGCGTGACTTCCCCCGCGGAGGGCGAGTAGACATACAAGGTGTTCCGCTCGCCTTCTTCGGCTTCTTCTTTGCTGTCCGCGCCGGCGACATAGACCTGACCGTGGGTGGGGTCTGAGGGGCTCGAGGAGTTATCGACCGCTATTGGCCCCGGATCGCGCACGGCGAAGGCTGAGAGGTATTCGAAGGTCCCGCCGATTCGCTTGAAGACCTCGACGCGGTTGTTGCCGGTGTCCGAGACGTAGACGAGGCCTTCGGCTTCCCCCACGGCGAGATCCGAAGGGCTGTTCAACTGGTCTTCGCCGGCGCCTGGCGAGCCGAAGCTCGTGTCGAAGACGTGGCCTTGGCTTGCAAGGGCGGATGCTCCCGCGCACCACAGCCCGCAGGCCAGGGTCAGGGAGAGCAGAGCCGTGCAGAGCCGAGCCACGCGGGGCGATGCAGGGAGCGCAAGCCGCACTGCGCGGGGTGAGAACCGAGCGCCGGGTGAGAACCCACGCGCACGCGTGTCCTCAGCCTTCACGTCCCCTCTGTTGCGCTCCCTGGGCATGATCGTCTCTCGCTCGTCGCCGATCGGAGCCGATGCGTGCGCAGCCTCGATGGCCCCGCACGCACCATCTGCTCCCGGAGGTCACACGTAGGTGTTGAGCTCCAATGCTTCTTCGTTTTGCACCGTCGCGGTGATCGTCTGGCCGGATTTAGCCCAGCCTTTGCCTTCGAAGTTCGCTTCCAAGATATCTTCGACTAGTTTGCCTTCTTCTTCATAGAATTTGACTTCCTGGAGGCCGTTTTTCTGCTTGTATTTCAATTTGAACGTCGTGCTCATCTTGTTCGCTTGGATCGGGACGAGCACCGAGCCGCGGACTTCGACGCTCAAGGAGCCACAGCTGAACGCGATGAACTTCGGTTCTTTTTCGCCGACTTTTTCCGGCTTTGGAAACAAATCCAACGCAGCTTCGTGTTTTGTTTCGTTTTTCCACACGGCGCGACCTTCAAGCGGTTTCGTTTCGAGTTCACCCGCCGGGTGACCCGGTGAGTTGCACACGAACGGCGGCACTTTGCAGCCGGTGAACTTCACGATCACATTCCGTGCTTCTCTCGTGCCGACATATTCGCCGGTGCTCGACTCGGTGTTGCATCCCACAGCGTATTTGCCGATTTCCTGCAGGACTCCTTTGCCGCCGCTGCTCACCTGACCCAACTTGACGCCGCCCGGCAGCCATTCGTACTTGTTCCTTTTCCCTTCTTCTTTTTCTTTTGTCGTCGCAGCTTTAGTGCAACCCTTGTCGGTATACACGCCGCCATACTTCTTTTCGATCTTGGGCACTTTTACGCAGCGCCCGTATTCGGGCGGACTCGCTGCCGCGCTGGCGGCCCATACGCAACAAGCGCACGCCACTGCGGCAAGCACACCACCAAGCCTCATACGCATCATCACAACACACTCTCCTTTACAAACGCCAGCCAGTCACAGAGGCCGAGGCGAGAGTTTCAAAATGGACAAACACCACACAACACCCGTTGCGGAGTGGTGGAGCCCCGGCCGGACAGCAGGGACCCCACCACGTCAACTGCGCGCTTCTGGACTAGCTATTCGACTTCGCCCCGTTCTGCCGCTTCCGCGACGGCTTCTGCGATGCCGTCGTGGAGATCGCCTTTCAACACAACGATTCCAGTCTTTTCCGTAAATTCGTACCCATCGGCACCTTCAACTTGGAGCGCGATGTTCAGCGCCTTATCTAGATAAGACGCGTATTCGCCACCGCAGCTCGCACCAGACACCTTCGGAATGTGCCAACCGGTGTCCACGAGCTTACTGTTCGCGAGGTAGGAAATCGTGAATTCTTCATTGAACTTCACACCGTCGCCGGCCGATCCATCACCTTCGGTCGTGAGATTGATATGGATTGGATTTTCATCGCTGCCGATATAGCAGGGCTGAGCACCCAGTGTTTCTAGCCAGGGAGCCGTGACTTTCACCTTCAGCGGGAGTCGGAAGGCGACGCCTTTTTCTTCCAGGATGTGGGTGGTGTCAAGACACCCGGGCACCGTGAGGCATTCTTCTCCGGCCATTTCGATCTTGACGTCTATTCCCTTTTCCCCGTTCATCAGGGCGGTCTTATAGCTTTCCTTCAAGGCTTCGGGCCAGTTCGCCTCTTCCTGGATCACAGGACTGATCACCTTCAGCCCGCCTTCGACCGGCAGCGGCGGCGCTTCGAGCGGTTCATACCCTTCACGCGGAGCGACGACCTGGATGGTTGCACCAGAGCCCCTGAAGCCACCCTGAAGCTTCACGGCCTTGGACAGAGGTACCCTGATTTTCCCATATTCGAAGAATCCGCCCTGCTTACCGCCCAGAGTAATACCCAGGACGCAGTCCGTGATCCCCATATTTGGTTCGATGTTGCTCCATTCCTTGTACTCTTCCCAGGGGCAGGCTTTGAAAGCCCTGTAGTTGCTCTTACCCCAAGGATCGCCGATACCAGTTTCAAGAGCTTTTTCTTCTTGCTTCTTTTCCTTCGCTTCCGTTTTTTCTTTTTTCTTCTGTGCTTTACATTCTTCATTGCATCCGCCAGCCAGTGCCGGCGACGCGACGACCAGCGCCGTCGCGCTCATCGCAAGCATTGCGACGAGACAGAGCCCCAGCATCCTTACGTGTCTCACTTTTCCACTACTCCTTTTCCTCTCGGTGATGACTGATCGGCGAGACGGAGCCCTTCGGGCGTCCGTCGCAGCCAATCCCTTGTGACAACAGGCGATGACCAGCAGTCGCCTTCGCGGCAACTGGGCGGTCGCTCGCCTGCCCTCTCGGCGACGCGAATGCACGACGTGTGTCGCACCGCGCCGGAAAGCCTTGTCGTCTCACGCCGTTCTCCCGCGTGCCCGCGTTCTGCGCTGCCGTTGGGCGCCGGCCGTGAAGCTACTGCCCAGCAGCGCGACGGCACGCTGTCCCAACGCCGTGAGCAGCCAAGCGTTCGGTTCGCCGCGCGCCGCGCCCATCCCGACGTTCTCGATCACGCCCTGCCGCTCCAGGCGCGCCAGCAGCTTCGATGTCTGCCCCTCGTCGACCAGCCCCGCCGCTTGTGCGATCTCGCGGTTGTTCGAGTAGGGCGCCTGCGCGATCGCCCTCAACACGAGCGTCGTGCGGTGCGTTGCGCGAATCGGCAGCTCGGCCGCCCGCGATACGGCCCGTGCGCGCTCGCTGTCAGCCTGTCCCGTCGCGAGCTCGGCTTCGCCCGCCACGCGCACGCCGGCGCCCACGGGCCTGCCCTCCAGCTCGGCCTGCGCAGCGACCTGGCCGAGGTAGGGGGCGACGATGAACGCCATCAGCGACGGCGCCAGCTCCACCAACTTGCGGCCATCGTCTTCGAGCATGCTCGCGCGAATGGCGGAAAAGATGCCGCCGACGACGAGCTCGCCGGTCAGCGTCTCCGTCAGTACCGGCGTCCCGCCCGCGCGACTCGCCGCGCGATCGTCGGCCATACCGGGGCTCCGCTCGAGCAGACGACCGAGCACGTCGTGCAGTCCTCGCCTGCACTCGAACGTGGTTGACGCGCTTATCGGCGTCTCGATAACGAGCAGGCGCGCCCACGACGGCTCGTCATCGAGAAATCCCAGCAGCGCAACGAGGCCCGAGCGAACTCGCTCAAGCCAGGCTCGCTCTCGCGCGGAGGCCTCCGCGACCGACCGTGACAGCCGATCCAGACCCTTGTCGAACGCCGCGCGATAGCACTCCTCGACCGTCGCGAAGATCTCGGTGAAAATCCGCGTCGAAACGCCGGCGCGCGTGGCCACCGTATACGTCAGACGGGGGTCACTGGTCGCTCAGCCCCTTATTTTTCAGGACCCCTTGACAAACCTGGCGCCGTATGTTCTCCTTTTTCCCACAAGCCGGGCTTGGGGAGACCGCAGAAATCGGCTTGAGTTGCGACTTTGGGAAGCACCAAAAAGTCGCCTAAGAAAGATGTAAGAGGGAATTTTGGAGAGGGAAGACGGAGGGAAACGGGAGCATCGTCATGGGGGATGAGATCCAAATCAGCCGCGTCGCTGAGCGGTTTTCCAGCCACACACTGTCCCACTCGTGGCCCGCTGGGTGCAGGACTTCCGAGACGGCGGAGGCGCTGCGCGAGAGGCTGATCGCGGCGCTCGTCGAGGTCGTCGCCGAGGGCACTGACCCCCGTCTGACGTAGTCGCGGGCCCGTCCGAGATTCGGCTCTAGCAAGCCGTTTTCGGCGGGCCTTCCCACGGGCTTCCCACACGCCGCGCGGATCGCGTTCGATCGCACGCGCATCGTCCTCGATCGGCGCGCGCAGCATGCCGAGCTCGTTCGGCGGCTTCGGTGATGCGATCCGGGTGCCCGATCCGGGTGCCCGTCCTACGAGAACTCGATCCACCCGTCCTACGCGAACTCGCTCCACAGGACCGAACCTGCTGCCGCCGGCTTGCGAGGAAGCGGCTGGGCAAACCGCTCTCGATTCGCCCAACCGTCACACGGTCTGAACTTCAGTCGGCCAGCCCGTATATTTCGTCGCCCAGTCCGAATCCGATCATCGTTCCGGTGTGATCGGTGTAGTGCAGCGAGCAGTCGTCACCGAGGTTCTTGGTCATGGTCGACTGCAGCGCAATGCTCACAAGTTCCTCGGTGCGCGCCGATGCGACGACCAGCTTCTTGCCTTCCTGCGGACAGTAGGGCGATCCGCCGACGACCTCGTAAGCGACGACGTGGCCTTTGGCTTTGGCGACGTTGTACGGCGACAACGAGATCGTCCACGGAAAGCCCGCGACCTCCTGCGGGTAATTGCAGGCGCCGACGTCTTCCTGATTCAAATTCCCGTAGTCGCCTTCGATCACGATCTTGTCATGAGCCTTGTTGTTCGCGACCAGATGTCCGTAGATGCCCTCATAGCCGCCGTAACAGCCGAACGGCGTGATCCCCTGGTAGGTCCATTCATACGCATCGAGCGCGGAAAAGAATTCGACATATTGGCCGGATGTAAGAGCTGGGCCGTCGGGTCCTTCGGTCAACAGAAGCTTGGTCGATGCCGAGGCCACCCCCGCGAACGCGAATACCGCGGCGGCGGTGAGGCCGATGAGCAGCTTGATTCTCATGATGCTCCCCCTTCCGGTCGTTGATGACGACCCAACCCTAAGCCGGCGGATCGCACCGGTGTGTGCGGTGCGGCACACGGGCATCAGGTTCACCCGGCTTGCGGTTCACCCAGCCTGCGTGGCAGCGCCCGACGTCGTGGCTCGAGCCCTCGATCGAGGTGTGGACCGGCTCGGCCCAGCCTTGGGCGCCAAGCTTTGAGGGAGCCGCCCGTTTCGAGCGCGGCCCCGGTTAGCCGTCGACGCGAGCAGCTCGAGCCTGAAGCCCGACGCGAGCAGCTCGAGCCTCAAGCGACTGAGAAGCCGACGCTGACGGTTTTGCCGGTGAGCGAGCCCGCGCGAGGCGTGGCGCTCAGCCGGTAGCGGCCGCGCGCGAGCGGGCGTGCAGCTACTCGCCCGGTGAAGTGGAAGCTGTTCGTGCCTTTGGCGTCGCTGTGGGTGAACTTCCCGACAGTGACGTAGCGCGTGCAGGCGCGCACGCGCCCGCGTGCGTGTCCTGGCCGTTTGGCCGCGCAGGTCTTGCCGACGAGGAATCCGGCATGCGCGCGCTGCACGGTGAAGGTGGTCACGGCGGTTTGGCTGTCGGTGTAGGTGACGGTGGCCCCGCGTCTGGTCTTGGCGCGAGTGATGCTCTGGCCGCGGCCCCGTTCGGTAAGCAGCGTCGAAGGTCGTATCGAAAGCCCCCGTAGCTGCGGCGTCAGCAGTGGCAGCGAGTGGCTCGGGGGTCGGGTGGTGATGGTCGTATGACCTGTCGAGGGTTGGGCGGCCGTGGTGAAGGTCTGATCGGCGCCAAAGGAGACGCCGGTCGCATTCGTGACGACCGCGCGGAAGTGATAGGTCGTGTGCGCCGCCAGGCCGCTGAGGACCGCGCTGTACGGGGCGCCTGCGGCCGTCGCTTCGACCGTCTGTTCGCCGGTCTGTTTGCCGTAGGCGGTGCTGGTGCCGTACTGGAAGTAGGCGCTGGCTTCGGCCAGATCCGGATTGCGGGCGAGACCGGCGAGCGTGGCGAAGGCCGTCCCGGCGCCGCTCGCTTCGAGCGTTGTGGCGGTCGGCGTGGCCAGCTCGAAGGCGCCGCTGTCGCAGGCGGGGCCCGCGGGGCGCAGGACGCCTCGCTGGTCGGTGGGTTCGCAGCCTACGCCGCTGGCCGGCACGGCGTCGATCGCCGGGCTGTCGGCCGGGATCGCCTCGGTCAGCGTGGGGCCGCCGTTGCTCTGCAGCGGCCCGAGCTTCGGGTCGGCGACGGTCCCCGGACAGCTCGCATCGGGGAACGAGATGTCGTGACCGCCGTCGGTGATCGTTCCGTCGCAGCCTTCGCCCGAGCTCGAGGTCGAGATGCTGTCGGCGAGCGTGACTTTGGAGTCGAACTCCGCGAACAGCACTGCGGCCGAGCCCTCCGGGCCGGCTTCCCCGATTGTCGCAACGCCACCCGGGCTCCCGGCGACCGCGGTGGCTCCCGCGGGGCCCCCTGCTCCCACGCCGTTGCCGCTGACCGTGTCTTGGATCAACGACGCGGTCCCGTCGAAGCCGACGACCACGCCGCCGGCGCCGCCCCCCTCACCCCCATAACCCGTGGCGGCGTCGCCGCCCGTGCCGGGGTTTCCGCCGCTCCCGGCAGAGCCACCGCTGCCGCCGACGGCGTCCGCGCCGCTACTACCCGGACCCGACGCGTTTGACGCGATCGTCGTGTTCAGGATCGTGACCGGCCCCGAGCTGATTTCAAGGCCGGCGCCGAATCCGCCGTTGCGGCCGAACCCCCCTTCGCCGCGCCCGCCGGCGCCGCCGTTCGCGCCGCTGCCGCCGGTGCCCCCCGCCCCGCCGACACCCACGTCGGCCGGACCGCCGGCGCCGGTGACGTTGTTGACGATCGCGCTGCGCGAGATTTCCCCTGTCATCGGGTTGCCGGCGCCGATCCCGCCACCCGAGCCGCCCTCGCCGCCGAAGCCGCCGGTGCCCTGGCCGCCCGCGCCTCCGGCGACGCCGGCCGTTCCGGTGCCGCCGTACCCGCCCGTGCCGATGCCGCCGAAGGCGCCCGCCCCGGTGCGGTTGCCGGAGATTTCCGTTTCGGTGATCGTCGCCATCGCGTTCGCATGGACGCCTCCTCCGGCGCCGCCATCGCCGCCGAAGCCGCCGCCGGCGAGGCCGCCGTACGGTTCTGTGCCGGTTTCGCCGTGACCGCCGAAGCCGCCGCCGCCGCGACCGCCCGCGCCCGTGGTGTTGTCGCTGATCGTGGCGTCGATGATGTTGAGCGGTCCCGCGCTCGCCACGCCGCCTCCCGCGCCACCCGCGCCGCCGAAGCCGCCGAAGCCGTATCCGCCCGCGCCACCCGTGCCGCCCGGGCTACCGTTGCCGGACCCGGCGAGTCCGCCCGCGCCGGTGGAGTTGTCGGTGATCGTGCTGCCGATGATCGTCAGCGAGCCTTCGCTGTCGATACCCCCGCCGGCGCCGCCCGCGCCGGCGAAACCGCCGATACCGTTGCCCCCCGGATTGCCCGTGCCGCTGCCGCCGGTCCCGCCTTCGCCGGTCGTGTTGCCGCTGACCGTGCTGTCGAGAAGCGTGAGCGTGCCCCTGTTGAGGATGCCCCCGCCTGCTTCCGCGGTTTCGCCTTCGTGGCCGCGCGAGATGTCTTCTCCGGTCACGCTTTCACCCGGCGCTCCGGCCGGGGTGTGCCCGCCGGTGATCGTCACGCCTTCGATCGTCGCGGTGGCTCCGGGCAGGATCTCGAGCACTCGGTCGGACACATCGGTTTCGATCGTGGTGTCAGACGCACCGGCGCCCCGGATCGTCAGGTCGCTGCCCACGTCGAGGTCGCCCGAGGCGTTCGCGTCCTCTTTGGCGCCGGGGATGCTCAGCAGGTAGTGGCCCGGCGCGAGCGTGATCACGTCATTGCCGGTCCCGGCGGGACACTCACCAGGCTTGGAGCCCGAGGGGGCGTGCGTCCTGGAGGCAGTGATCGCCTCGCGCAGCGAGCACTGGCCGTCGTTCGCGACGACGTCGCTGGTCGTGTTCGGGGCGATCGTGGCGGCGTGCGCCGCCGCGCTCGGCACGATCACCGCGGCGACAGCCGCCGCCGGCAAGAGTCGCAGCCGGCTCACGCTCTCCTCCTCCGCATCCCGGAGGACTTTATCTGATCTTTAGCCGAGACGAGCGGCGGTCTAGCTCACGCAGGGAGGCTGCCCCGGCGCGGCGCAGCCTCCCCGCTAGTGGGTCCGTCAGACGGTCCCGGTTTCTCCTTCTTCCTCGAGCTTCGCTTCTTCGGCTTCACGGCGTTCGCGGGCCTTTTCCTCGGCCCTTTCCAGATGTTCCTTGTCCTTTTCCTTGTGCGCTTCCTTGTGTTCCGCCGCTTTTTCCTTGCGCTTTTCGCGCAGCGCAGCGGCCTTTTCCTTCTCCCGTTCCTTCAGTTCGGCCGCTTTTTCCGCCGCAGCTTCCTCTTTTTCCTGGACTTCCAGTTCGACTTCTTCAAGTCTGCCCTGTTCTTCTGCTTCCCTGAGAAGTTCCTCGTCCTGTTCCTTTTCTTCCGCCTTCTTTTCCTTGGCCGCTTCGTGCTCGGCTGCCTTCTTTTCCTTGGCCTTTTCGCGCTGGGCTTCCTTCTTTTCCTTGGCTTTTTCCTTCTGTCTTTCCTTGATTTCCGCGATCTTTTCCTTGGCTTCGGCGATCCTTTCCTTTTCCAAGGCGATCAGTTCTTCCAGCTGTTCTTCGGTGATCGCGCGGGTGATCGTCTGCTTCCCGCCAGCGTTCGTGGTCGCGTAAGCCGTCGTCGCGGCAGCGGCACTCATCGCCAGGCTTGCGGTCAACAGCAAAATCAATCCTTTGATTCGTCTCATGGATCCATCCTCTCTCGATTACCACTACCACCGGCCTCGCGAGCCGGCGCCAGGGTTCGCGTCGCGCCCAGCTCGAACCCCGAGCGCCAGCGAATGCCTCCCCGCATGATACGGGATGGCCTGGGCTTTTGGCGTGGACCGGCGGGGCGGTCGGCGGACGTTCGATGCCTGCGAGCGCCGCCTCGCCGGCCTGAGGGCCAGCCTGCCCTAGGCTGCGGTTGATGGCCGCCGGTCAAGACTGGCTTCTGAGGTTCCTGTCCGAGTTCGCCGCGATGTCGGAGCCCGAACGTGACGCCGCGGCTGACGCTCTCTCACCGCAAGACCGCCAGGCGCTGCTCGCGCTCGCAGAGGCACGCGACGCGACCACGGCCGCGAACCTGGTGGAGGTGCTGGACGCCGGCCACGCTGGCCTGGAAAAGCTCTACGAGGTGACCGATCCGGCCGACCTGCTCACCGCGATCAACCTGACGAGCAGGGAACGCCCGAACCTCGTCGCCGAGGCCCTGTTCGCCGCCGTCGTTGTACACCGCGGATGGACGGGGCGGGAGCCGGCCGCAATCTCGGAGCTTCGTGAACAATGGATCTGGCACGTTCGCGATCTCATTCAGGCGGCTCGAGACCGTGACGAGCGTGACGCTTGATCACGCGTCAACAGGGTGGGGTGCGCCCGATGTGGCTGTTAGTCGATCGGAACCGCGGTGCCGGGGACCGCGCTTTTGCGCCTCAGGAAGATGACGCTGCTAGTCAGGACGAAGAGCAAAAGGAGCACGAACCCGATGACTTCGAGCACCAACCCGAACGACGCGATGACGCCGCCCAGGCCGAAGCCCTGAAGGAAGGCCATGATCCCACCGAGAACTGCGACCCAGCCGAGCCAGCGCAGAAGGACGTTGCTCCCCAAGACAAGCGCACCCGCTGCGAAAAGCAAGAGGCTGCTGAAGACGCCGCCGACGCTGTCCAGCGCAAACGTCATCAGGTAGAGCGTGTAGGAGATGCTCTGGTCGTGCTGGCACCATACGCCGCGAGCTTGCCGCCGAGCAAGCCGGTGATGCCGATGTCGCTGACGGCGTGCAGGGCGACGAAACGGACGCCGCCGACCAGCACAGAGGAGGCGAGGATCCGACCTCGCTCGTTATCGCCGCTAAACAGATTGTGCAGCTTGCAGACGACCGAGAGGTATGCGATCAGCAGCGGCCGCTCGCGGTGCTCGTAAAGCACGCGCGCGATCGTCGCCGCCGAGTCGCTCTGGCTCAGTCCGAGTCCGGTCGCGACCACAGCCTCTGCCACCAGCGCAATGACGAAAACAATGCCGGCCACCCACGCATACCGCTCCCACGCTCTCGAGCTCCGCATCGCCACAACGATACGGTGCATCGCCGCCGAGATCGACATCATTCCAACCCGGCCGCGACCCCGAACGCGCCGGTTACGGATCGTTCTGCTCTTTAACGATCCCGACGGCAATGCGTGGCTAGTCCAGGAGGTCACCACGCGGCTCCCCGGCCGGATCTAGGCCAACTGACACGGCATTTCGCCCCATACCAGCGAAGCCGGAAAATCCCACAAACTGGCGGGCGCAACGGGGCATCGAAGTCGGCGTCCCAGCGCTTCGCGCGCTCTTCCGTGTTCGCCCACGTGCGAGCGCCCAAGTCCAGGCTCGGCGCCGCCCGCCTCGGACGACGGCAGCAGTCCGGCCCTCGACGAGACGCGTGACTGCTTTCGTGTCGATTCGGCACTCGTTCGCCAGGGCAGCAGCCGATTCTGCTGCCCTGGCGCCGGGCGACACAACCGGCGTGTCGGCGCTTCCGGGACGCGATCTTTGGGGGTGCGCCACCTTGCTGTGGGAGCAAATCGGCAGCAGACACCCCAGAACAACAGCGCGAGCACCGAGCCAAGCGTCTCGTGGGAAGCCGAAAACGCCTGTAAACTCGCACTCGCGGGGCCATAGCTCAGATGGGAGAGCGCCTGCTTTGCAAGCAGGAGGTCGGCGGTTCGATCCCGCCTGGCTCCATTCGCAGAATGCCCGCTAAATGGCGATTTTCGATGTGGCTCGGTCGCCTGGAGGAGCATCCGCTGATGGGCGCAGGCCCGGTTTGTGCCCATTTGTGCCCAATAATCGGAAGGTCTCCGGCTCGCGCGCCGGCGGTCTCCCCGGGTACAGGAGGCAAACAAAGCGTCGAGGCGTCGGCACCCGGCGAAGGCCCGAGCGGCTCCCGCTCGATGGCGGCGCCGCTGTCTCGCTCATCGGGGCGCCGGTCCCCGGGGCGTGGCCCCCGGAGGGTTAGAGGGGGGCCACGCACTCCGGGTCCTGTGGGTGTTCTCGGCGCGGGACGGAGAGGGAGTCCGTGCCGAGAGATCCCGAACGGCGCCTTGAGGAGCGACGCTCGAGCTCGTGGACGATCAGATGTTTCGGGTTGGGTTCTGTGCGGACATGTTCGTCCTATGCCCTGTGTTTCTGGCCGACTGGTTTCGTGTGGTTATGGCGAGTCGTCTTGGCCGTGTGGTGCTTGCGCGCGCGCTTTTCGCAGGTGGCCTGTTTGCGGTGTGCGTGCTCGTACTTCCTGCGGCAGGCCTTCAGCGCTTGGGCGAGTATCTGTGCGCGCGTGAGCCTTTTGATTTTGCTGGCCTTGACGGCGCTACAGCCCTGGACTGAGACCTTGACCGTCTCGCTGACCGCCGTGCCGTTCTGCCCGGTGAGCGCGGTCGGGATCGTGAGGTGCTGGCCACACAAGCTGTAGTGGTCCTTGAGCGGCAGGTTGGTGGTGAGCGCCGAGTGCGGTCCCTCGGGCAGCGTGGCTTCGACGCTTTCAAACGGCGCGTCGGGGACCGATTCGAACGATGAGGTCGTGACGCCTTTCTTGATCGCGGTTTGGCCGTCGAGGATGACGGTGATGCCTTCACCCTGCAACACCAGCTCGGCATCCGGCCAGGCGGCATTACCGTGCGACACCAGATAGATCGGACCGGCCAACGGGCTTTTCAACACGGGGGTGCGCACAACCGCGGTGCCGATGTCCGATCCTTCCGGACACGACGCGGGGTTGGCTTCGAAGACGCTCGCGACGCACGCTTTCTGGATCGTGGTGAGCCGGGCGGGCAGTGTCGCGGGGATCGTTAGGATCGTCTTCGCCACATGCGCTTCACCTGTCTTCGACCTGAACGTCAACCCGAGGCTGGCGCCATTTGCTTTGCTGGTCTTGCCCTGGGTGGAACCGCTCACGGCGGGTTTGAACGGCAGGCTCTGACAGTTCGCGACCTGGAAGGGTGAGCTCGGATCGCTGGTGGCGCCTTCGGCGCCGGTGAGGGTCGCGCTGATGCTGGTGGGAGTGCAGTTGGTGGGGTTGTACTCGAAGTCTGGACGGTCGACCGTCACGTCGACCTGGCGCAGCTGCAAGGGGGCGCCGGAGGCGGGCATCCCGACACCCTGCACGAACGTGGGCAGGCCGCTGACGATCGTGACCGCCGCGGTGTGCGGATCAACGTCGATCGTGGAGCGGACTACGACGTTGCCGAGGTCGAACGGGCCGGCGATTGCCGGTGTGACGATCGATAGGCCGAACGGGGCGTCCTGGTAGGGGCCGGTGATGTAGACGTGTCCGCCGGTGACGGTGTAGGGGTCGGGGCCCAGTCCGGCGGTGGCGGTGGCTTGGCCGATTTCGCTTTCCGGTCCGCACGCGGCGAGGGATGCTTGGGGTTCTGGACAGGGGGTCACGTTCGCGAGGATCGCGGCGTTTCCCGGCGGCAGATGGACGGTCACGCCGGTGAGGGCCTGGTCTGGGCCGGGACGGTCGATCTGCAGATCGAAGTTGGTGTACGCGCCGGCCTGGAGGTTCATGACACCGGCCTGGAAGCCGGGGCTGAACGGTTGTATGTGGGACGGGCACGGTGAGCCTTCGGGACCTGAGGTTATGTTGAATTCTTCGGCCGGATCGAGGGCTGCGGTTTCGGACGGGGTGGTGCTCGACCATGGTGTGAACGAGGCGGTCGTGACGTAGCTGGCGCAGAACGCGGGGGTGGTGACGGGTCCGCGTGGTCCACCGTACAGTTCGAGTTTGAGGTTTTCGAAGGGGACCTGCGGGGTATTCTTGAAGGTGGTCGATATTTGGCCTGTTTGACTGTTGAGGTGGCCTTCGCCGGCGAGCTTGACGCGCAACCCCAACGCTTCGTTTTCCGCGACGATATACAGCGCGATCAGCGACCCGAAGGGGTTCATGCCCGCTTCTGCTTGCGGGGCTGGCGTCGCGAGATACAGGCTGCCCTGCAGTTCTTCGCCCAGCAGCGGCGTCTTGATCTGGACCGACCCGATCTTTGATGCTGCCGGACATTGCGCCTTCGTCGCGGTCGAGAAGCGCAAGGGTTCCGGCGTGCCCGCAGCGAACGGGTCGTTTTCCGCGCCCTGGCCGAGATAGCCGACCTGAGTCTCCGAGCAGGCCTGCAGCCCGTTCGCGTCCGACGGGTTCAACAGCACGCCTTCAGGCAGTGTCACGGTCGTGCTTCTTACATCCGCATCCCCGGATGCCCCGGGCTGGAGTGTGCCGTTTTGGGCGACTTTGACGTTGACGTTCAGTCCGGTGGGCGTGCTCGCACTGGTGGTGTGTTCGGCGGGATGGCCTTCTTCTTCCTGCTGTTCAGGGCGCACTTCGATCGACGGGCTGAATGGCAGTTCTGGACAGCCTTCCAGGCGTTCCAGCGGGCCACCCAGGCTGTTCTGGAAGGCGTATTCGCCTGAGAGATGGTCGCCCATCCACGATTCGCCTTCGGTGTGTGTGTCCAACCCTCCTTCGCAGGAGGTCGGGAGGGTCAGGAAGGGGATGTTTGAGCGTGGATCTGGTGGCTGGCAGGGTTGTTCTTTGTTGACATACGCGCCGCCGAGCAAGCACGCCCACCCACGCGAGGAGTCGTGGGTTTGGTCGCCGGGTTCGCCCCATAGGGTGACCTGGGCGCCGAGGACCTGTGCGGCCTCTGTCGTGTTGGTGACGCTGACCGTGACGCCGTAGTCTCCGTTCGTGCGTACCGCGGTGTCGAGGAATACCGGGATTTTTTCTGCCTCGAACCCGAACCGTGCGGGCTCGCCTTGGGCGGGTTCGAGGTTGAAGACGGGGACCGCGAGTGTGAAGTATCCCGCGTTGTGGGGTTCCATCGCGGTGACCGTCGCGACACCGATGGCTGAGGTGGCGGGACAGAGGTTGATGCTGTTTTTCCCCAGAGCCGAGAAGTCCACGCCGGAACACCGTTCGGCCGCCTGCACGTTACCGAGCAGTCCGGGTGGCAGGCTGAAGCTGAGGTCCTTCGTCAACGCGGGAGCGGCGGGCGCCTTGACGGGTTTTTCGCCGCTGAGCTGCACTTCTTCGAGCGTCTGGTTCAGGAACACCGTGCTCGTGAGCTGGAAGGGATGTGACCCCGCCCGGATCTCGACCTTGCCGTTGCTGTCTTCGGGGACGATCGAATAGCCGTCTTCTTCCAGACCGAAGACGACGGGTTCGTCGTTGACTTGCATCTGCCGGGTGATCGAGGCGCCCGGCACCGGGCCGCTTGCTCCTTCGCCTTCGCCGCCGCTCACGGTGGCCTGGTCTGAGAGCGCGATGTGCGTGCCGGGGGCCTCCTGCACTTCGACGGGGATTTCCATCTTCAGTGTTTCGTATGCGGGGATCGCAAGACGGGTTTCGCACGCGACTTCCCGCGATCCCGTGACGGTGCAGCTCCAGTAAGCTTCTTCTTCGGCGGCGGTGATCGAACCGGCGGCGCGATCTGAACGGTGCGCTTTGACGGCCGTCGCACCGCCGGTCACGGCCAGACCTTCGGGCAGGGTGTCCGTGAGCCTCACGTGCGAGACACTTCCGTTGACGCCCTGATCGCCGACATCGGACGCGGCGACGTCCACCAGTCCCTGTCCCCCCGGCGGCAGGTTCGTCGGGGCCGCCCGCGCGGAGAGTTGCCACCACGCGCCCGCCAACGCCGGACTCGCACCTCCTACCAGCACGGCCAGCAGCACGCCGCCGCATACCAGAGCGCATCTGAGGGCGCGCACGCTCACCTACCTCCCCCTCTCCGCGACGATGCGGTCTTCTTCGTCTTGGCCTTGCTGTGCGCCTTCGGCTTGGCGCCGTACCGCTTCCTGGCTCGCGCTACACACACCGCGCGCTTGTGCTTTCGCTCGAGCTTGCGACACGCCTTCAGGGCCTTCGCGAGCTTCTGTACGCGGGTCAACGGTTTCGCCTTGACGAGGACTTTCGCGGGCGACACACCCCCTTTGGCCGTGTTGACGTTGCCTGGACCGGAATAGGTGGCGCTGGGTGTCACCGCCACCAACACAGACGGTGAGCTTGACGGGCGACAGGCCGCCGTGGTGTCGCATTCTTCGCCGGCCTGGGAGCTCGCCGTGGAGCAGGGTGAGCTCTGGCTGCACACGTGCGCGTCATAAATGTCGAATTCGTGGTCCGTGTCGGCCGGTAGGAGCTGCGCGGCGGTCAGGAAGAACACGTCATCCCCGTTTTCGCTGGCGTCCAGGAACGCCGATTCCCGGTCGGAGGTGCCCGAGGAGATCAATCCCAGACAGCCCGCGGAGTGCTGGCAGCTGCCGACGTTCTCGGGCTCGTACTCGTAGACGTCGTTCTTGGCGTTCTGATCGGCGGGCACGAGCGCGTCGGGACTGTCGAAGAACAGCCGGCCACTGTCAGAGAGGTAGCGCGGCTGATACAGGGCGTGTGGCTGCCCGGCGGCGATGTCCGAGGTCCAGCCGGGGATCGATCCCGCCAGCCAGCGGTTCTGCCACGTTTCGGGACGATCGACGAGCAGTCCCATGCCTTCGCCGCTGCTCGGGGTGTCGAACACGCCGTGCGGGCGCTGCCATTCGCCGCTTTCGCCCTGGCTGGTCGGGTTGCACGAGGCGCAGATCAGGCGGCCGGTGCTCGCATCATAGAGATAGACCTCGTCGTCCTGCGCTCCGCTGGTCGTGTCGCGGTTGTCATAGCCGGTGAGAGGCTCTTGGGACATAAATGCCAAATATTGTCCGTCCGCGGAGACGCCGGAGGTGACGCCGCTGAGGTTCCCCTGCGAGCGTTCGGCCGAGGAGAAATTGCCCGACCCCCAATCCGCGGCGTCTTCGTAGGACAGCGCCGCGATGAACTTGGTCTCGCGCGCTCCCGGCTGTTCGGGGTCGGGCTCGGAGACGTACAGGTTGCATGTCGCACCCGGCTGCGGCGGTGGCGCTTCGCCCTGCACGTCGCGTATGCATTCCCCGGGTGTCGCACCCGCTGCGAGCACCCCGTTGGCCACGAAATACACGTTCGCCCCATCCTGGCCGGCGCCGGGGATCACGTTCAGCACGTCGGCGCTGGCCGTTGGCGAGTCGGCCGTGAGATCGCTCAAGCGTCCGCGCAACGCTTCACCGGGAGCGCTCGCCAGTTCGAACTCGTACAGGTCAGCCGGGGCTTCTTCACCGACGGGTTCCTGGCCAGAGTCCTCTGTGAGCCGCGCGGTGTCGGTGAAGAACACCTTCGACCCATCGCTCGACGCGCTCTGAAAACGCACTTCCTGATGGTCTGCTTCGGGTTCGGAGAGCACTTCGCCACCGGGCCCCGGTTCCGTGGGGCCGTTGCCCTGCGCCGCGTTCACCGCGATCGTTTCCCCGCTCTGGGTGTCGCGCAGATACAAGTGTTCTTCATCGGCTTCGGTCCAGAACACACGCGTCCCGTCCGTCGAGAGCGCGTTACGAGCATTCAAACCGCCCCCGGCGCCGAGCGACGGTTCCCGGCCCGGTTCATCCGGCGCCGCACTCCCGTCCGGAAGCACGCTCACCAGCCGCAGTCCACCGCTCGCATCCCACTCATACAACCCAGCCGCAGAGGGCGCCGCGGCGGTGAGACCAACCTTCGATTCGAACACCACGTGCTCGAGATCGGGCGTGGCGTCAAGGAATTCCAGCGCTCCACCGAACTCGGTTCCGGCCGTGTCATTCGCGGCCGTGACCAGCGGCACAAACCCGGCCGCTCCACCCGACCCGCCTTCCGTGCGCTGATACATCGTCTTTTCCGGCGCCAACGGCGACAGCGGCGGGTCTTCCACGACGCCGCCGGTCTGGTTCGACGGTTCCGTCGGCGCGACCAAGCTCTGTGACAGGTCGGGCGAGAAGTAGTGGTACTCGCTCGGTGCGGGGATCAGCAGCCCGCGCCCCTTGTTGTGGGGCGTTTCGAGACTCTGTGTGCCCCACCCTTCGGGGCCGCGACGCGAGATCAACTGGCTGAATTCGAAGTCGCGGTTGCCTTCCGGTTCGCTCACCACCGGCCCGTTCGCCACCCACGTCAGCGCACCACCATCCACCGCCGACTGGATCACACCGGCTTTCGCGTGGTTCGGTATCGATTCGATCGCGGCGCCGTGCTTTTCCACCGGCGACACCAATTCCCACGCGCGACCGTCCGGGAGCACGCTCGGCGATGGCAGCGTCGTGAACGTGCTCACCGACGGCAACCCTTCGACACTCCCCAGGGCATTCTTGGCGAGCACGCGATAGTGGTAGGCCGTGGCCGGCTGCAAACCGCCTACGACCACGCTCACCTGCCGCTCGCCGAAACCCGCGGCGATCGTTCCCGCCGGCACGGGCACCCGCGTGCACGACGCTTCTTCGCTGACACAATCCGCTGTGCCGTACTCAAACCAGTATTCCGTTTGAACGCCACGCGGATCGATCTGCGCACGCAATTCCGTCGAAGCGGCCGTCAAGTTTCGCGACGACACACCATCCACGACCGGCGCTCCCGTCACGGTGTCCGGTTCGAACACCGCCACCTGATTCGTGCTCGCCTGCGCGACGAACACATCGCCAGATCTCGAATCCACCGCGATACCGCCACCGCCACCCTCGCCGAGATGTTCGGCGCCGAAACGCTCGCTCAACAACCCTTCCGGCGTGAACACGGCGACGCTGGCCTCATTATCCACATACAGGTTGCCGGTCGAACCCTCCACCGCGACGCCCACCGTGTCCCCGCGATCCACTTCCCGCGCGAGTGTTCTCGGCGCCGGCGCCGCGCCGTCGAGCTTCGCCACCCCGAACGAAGCCGGCGCTTCGCCCTGCTCGCCCGGACATTCTTCACGCGCGCTCTCCCGTTCATAACCCACATAGAACGATTCATCCCCAGGAGCCACCGCGAAACCCTGTCTCGCCGAACATTCGAATTTGCTTTCGATCTCCGGTTCACGACGCAGCGACGGCTCCCACACGAGCTTTACGCCACCGTTCTTCGTCAACTGTTTGGCGAACCCGTCGATCACACCTTCTTCTTCCCAATACACCCACAAGACGCCGTTCGGATCGACCGCTACACCCGAGACGTCTTCGAGTTCTTCTTCGCGTTCACCGCTCTTGAATTCATAGATTTTTTGATCGATCTTGCCTTCGGACGGCCTGTACTCATACACCACGTCGCGTTCTTCCGCCGACGCTTCCTTTTCCGTCGAACCCACCACATACACGTCACCGCGCGACGGATCCAACACGCTCGTCGAGTTATCGACCGCTATCGCACCGGGGGAACGCACCTTGAACTGCGACGAATACACATATCCACTGCCATCGGGCTTGAAGATCTCGACCCGTTCATCCTTCGCATCCACGACATAGACTTCTCCCGTGGCTTCATCCACCGCCACGCCCGTCGCTTCCTCGAACCGGCCTTCACCCGACCCCGACCCGCCGAACGAAGACCCGAACACATGCCCCTGGCCGATCGACGCAGGCGCCGACGCACACCACAACAACAGCGCGCCCATCGCCGCGCAGGACGCCGCCAGCACGATCCGCCTCGACAGCGAGGGTCGCCCCAACAGCGAAGCCCGCCCCGGCAGCGCGAGCTGCTGGCGTGTGGGGCCGCGAACGGCCCCACACACACCACTGTCACCCGACACGAACATCAGACGTACGCGTTGAGCTCCAACGCTTCTTCAAACGTCACAGTCGAAGTGATCGTCTGTCCAGCTTGCAACCAACCTTTTTCGGAGAAATCGCTTTCCAAATAAGCGTTCACTTTTCCGCCACCGGACGTTTCATACTGAGTCGGCGTCTGAATCCCACGTTTCTGCTTGTATTTCAACGTCGCCATCGAAGCCATCTTGTCCGTCTTCACCGGCGTCAAAATCGAGCCTCGCACCGCGACCGTCAACGTCGCGCCGCAGCCGAATTCGATGAACTTTTCCGCGCCACCCGCCGGAAACAGGTCAAGATCGGCCGTGTGCGCCGATTTGCTCGCCCACACAACCTTGCCTTCCAACGGCACCGTCACCAATTCACCAGCTTTATGCCCCGGCGACGTACACACCAAAGCAACCGATTCACAACCTTCGAACACCACAACCAAATTCTTTACTTCTTTTGTACCACTCAGTTCCCCCTGTGAGCTGTGCTCGCTTTTACAACCCACACCAAGTCCATTCACCTGTTCCAGCGCCGCTCTCCCACCGGCGCTCACCTGGCCACCCTTTGCGGCACCGGGATGCCATTCATACTTACCCGTTTTCGATTCGCTTTTTTTGGTGCACTTCGAATCCGTGAAACCACCATGGTACACCGTCTTTTTGCCTTCTTTTTCCGCAGTTGCTTTCAAACACCGGCCATATTCAGGCGCTTCCGCTGATGCACTCGCAGCCATCGCCGCGCCCAGCGCGAACACCGCCACGAGACACAGCCCCACGATCCTCAAACGTCTCATCTCAAGTCTCTCCTTCGCTGTAACAAGGCCGGATTTATCGGTACCCAAGTGCACATCGCGGACACCCAGCCCACCGATCGGCAGACTGGGCTCACCCTACGCCAGGGGCGGCCCAGTCTGCCTAATTATTCAGAAACCTTCAGGATATTCTTCTTCGCAGAGTTCTTTTGTGTAATATTCTCCACCGAACTCTTCACGCACGCAAGCCGTGCGTTCACTGCCGCTGTTATACAGGATGCCGGTCAGAATCACGCTGTTTGCTCCGGCGGGTGACGGCACCCCAGCCGCAGTACTTATCGCACGGTCAACATACGATTCATATTCTCCGCCACACCCTTCGGCACCCGTCGTGACAGCAAAGGTGTTATCGACAAGCGTCGAGTTGGGAATTGTCACGTAGTTGTCATTGTCTTTCAAAAAGAATGCCGGTGCTGCACCATGACTCGTGTTGTATTCATACGGATACGGCCCGGTGGACGTCCCGCTGGTCAATTCGACGATGATCGGATGTTCGTTTGAGCCCACATGACAGATCCCGCCGCCAAGAGATGTTAGGAACGGGCTGTTCACCGTGACCTTCATCGGCAGATGGTACGCAGTTTTTTCTTCACGAAGCAAGTTGGCCCTGCTAATCCAAGGCCTACCCGCCAATTCGACCGTCTCCGTGGCGGTCAATTCATGAGTTTTCTTGGCAGCCTCGAATTTTTCCGTCAGCGCTTGAGGCCAGTATGGCTGCGGCGCGATCCGCTTGGCGAACCCGCCTGGTACCTTCAGAGGCGGCGCTACCAAGGTTTCGCTTCCGTTGGTCGGTCCGAACCATATACCCACGCCTTCCTTTGAGAAACGTTCGCCGAGGCTGGAAAAGCCCCCGGTCGATTCGCCCGGATAGTCTTCTTCCGCTTCTTTTTCGCGCTCAGGTATTTTGGCAACTTCGCGTTCCCCGCCTTGCAAGATGATCTTCTTGTTGAGCGGGATTGTTATCGATCCGACGGTGTACTCGCCGCCCTTCTTGCCACCCGCCGTCTCGGCAAAGACGCACGTCCCAATTTTTGGATTTTCGGCGGGACACTGACTAAAATGGCTGTAGAGCTTGTCAAGCTGTTTCACGTTGCACTGTGGGTGCCCATTACACCCGGTTTCAGATTCACTAGCCATCGCCGGCACCGCGGCGATCGCGCTCATCGCGAACGCCGCGACTAGGCAGAGCCCCAGTATCCTTACATGTCTCACTGTTCCACTACTCCTTTTCCTCTCGGTGATAATCGACCGATGTAATGAGCCTCCACCGTAGGGGACTTTTCACACCGATCGCTCGCAGCAGCAGGCCACGGCTGGACGCGCGCGTTCTAGTGAACGGCCGTCTCGGCGCTGGCCTGCTCTCAACGGGGCCGGTCGTACGTGACGCACGACCGGCCGCCGTAAAGCTTTCGGGCGCGCGTTTCACGCCTCACCCCTGATCCTCGTGCCCCTTGGTCGCGGAGCGGCAGAAGCGCCTATCAGGGTCAGCGCACGCTGGCCGCAGGCCGTGAGCAGCCATGCGTTGGGCTCTCCGCGCGCGGCGCCGATCCCGACGTTCTCGATAACCCCCTGTCGCTCCAGCCGGGCCAACAGCTTCGATGTCTGCCCCTCGTCAGCCAGTCCGGCGGCCTGTGCGATCTCGCGGTTGTTCGAGTACGGCGCTTGCGCGATCGCGCGCAGCACCAACGTCGTGCGGTGCGTCGCACGAATCGGAAGCTCGCCCGCCCGGGATATCGCCCGCGCCCGCGCCAGCCCAGGCTCGGCCACCGATCCCCCGCCTGCAACGGGTCTGCCCCGCAGCTCTGCCTGCGCGGCGGCCTGACCGAGATACGGCGCAACGATGAATGCCATCAACGACGGCGCGAGCTCCACGAGCTTGGCGTCCTCGTTTGCGAGCATCGTCGTACGGATGACCGAGAAGACACCGCCGATGATTAACTCGCCTGTCAGCGCCGGCGCCAGCAGCGGCGATCCGGCAGGGCTGCCTGCGGGCTGATGGTCGAGTAGACAAGCCAACACGTCGTGCAGCTGTTGCCTGCACACGAGAGTCATGCTTGCGCCGACCGGCGCCTCCAGCACCAACAGGCGCGCCCAGGAGGTGTGGTCATCGAAGAAGCCGAGCAGGGCAACGAGCCCGGAGCGGACTCGTTCAAGCCAGCCGTTCTGACGACCTGCGGCCGCTGTTACCGTCCGCGCGAGGCGGGCAAGACCATCCTCATAAGTTGCGCGGTAGCACTCATCGAACGTCGGGAAAATCTCATGAAAGTCGTTCTCGGTGACGCCCGCGCGCGTGATCACCGAATCGATTAGACGGGGGTCACCCGGCTGTTGGAACCATATTTTACGGGGCCCCTTGACAAACTTGCCCCCGTATGTTCTCCTTTTCCCACACGCCCCCCACAGCTTCGGGTGCAGGACGAGGTGTTGGGCGAGCGGCGCGAGAGGGACTAGCGAGAGGGACGACGGAGGGAAACGAGGGCAGCATCATGGGGAACGGGATCCAGATCAACCGCGTGGGTGAGCGCTTTTCCAGCCACACCCAGGCCCACTCCCGCCCCCGTGGCTCAAGGACGTCTCAGGACGCCGACGCGCTCCGCGAGAGGCTCATCGCAGCGATGGTTGAGGCTGTTGCCGAGGGCCGTGACCCCCGTCTAATCGAGACGCGGGCCCGTCCGTAATCGCGCATCAATACTGGGTTTTCGGCCGGCGTCCCACGATCTTCCCACACGGCAGTTGCCACGACGCCCGCCGTTCGAAATCTCGCCAGAGACCTGGGTCTGTTGCCCTTCGAGCGCCATCTTGCGGAGACTTGTGAGCGTTGCGGGCCCGCGACGCTCCGCACGAGCGCTGTCCGTACGCCACGCCGGCCCTTTCATACCGGGGCGAGCCGGCTCGCGCCTCGACGGGATTGACGAATCATTTCGCGCCAACCTCGACCGTTTTACTTGACTTTTCGCTGGCTTTGCGCGTAGGGTCGGAGGGTCTTTGAGATACGAGTTGGCCCCCGCGCTGCGCTAACAGCCGGGGGCCCGACATCAGGAGGAGTGCTCCCGATGCAGGATGAGCGTACCCCCGATCCGGGGCAGATGTTCGACGAGATCCAGCGGCTTGTGCTGTTCATGCTGCTGGCACGCACGCGCCCCGGCCTGTGCTCGCCCGACGAGCTCTCTAGAGCGGTGGGTGACGTGGAGGTCGCGCAGCTGGCCGTTGAGGCCTTACACGCGGCGGGCCTGGTGCACCGGATGGGCGGGTTTGTCTTCGCGACCGCTCCTGCGGTGCGGTTCTACGAGCTTGAGCTGGCCGCGGCACGGCTGCAGAACGACGAAGCGTCATTGCAGACAGGCGGCCCCGACACGGATCACGGCCGTACCGGGGCCTGCACCGAAAAAAACGAAGGCTCTTCCCATGCCCGCGGCTGATCCCAGTCGCGCGAGTTGGAATCCGGTCGGGCTGGGGCACGCCGTTCGACGCTTGCGACACGGGCGCGGTTTGACGATCGAAGACCTCGCCTTTGCAGCGGGCATGCACGCGACGTACCTCTCGGGGATCGAGCGTGGTGTTCGCAATCCGAGCTGGCGCAAGCTCTGCGGATTGGCGGACGCGCTGGACGTGCCGCCGGCGACGATCGCTTGCGAGGCCGAGGTGGAGGCCACCGTCGCGCGCGTCGCCGTGGTTGCAGGAGCGCGCGTGAGAGCCACGGAGTCGCGCTCGATCGATCGGCCCCGATGAACGTGCCTGACGCGATGGCGTCGCGCGGCCAACGTGCCCCGCTCGCGGCGCCGTTCGGTCGCGCCGCGCTGTCTCTGGGCGCGAATAGGCGATGCGGCTTGCTTTGGCGCTGTCAACGGGCTTGCGTCAGGCGCGTCATTTCGCGCCGAGTTCGCCTCGCTGTCTTGATCAGTACCAGCCGGTGTGTAGTTCAATTGACCCCACAAATAGGTGGCCCCGGCGCTGCGTGAACAGCCCGGGGCCCGACACGGAAAGGACGGACCTTCCCATGCAGGAGAACCCTACCCCCACCCCGGCTGAACGTCAGCGCACGCTCGACGGAGCGATCCTCGGACTGCTGATCGATCCGGACTCCCACCGGCCGTGGTCGGTCGATGAGATCGCCCGCGAGGTCGGCGAGGACGTGACCGACAGTCTGAACCGGCTTTACGGAGCCGGGCTCATCCATCGTCTCGACGGCTTCGTGTGGGCGACGCGCGCGGCAGTCGTCGCTGATGAGGTCGCCTTCTAGTGGCAGCGCTCGAGCGCTGCGCCGACAGCATCTCTGGCGCGGCGCTCCTGCCAGCGGGCGTTCTCCCCGAGGCCTGTGCTGACCGGCCGCAGCTCGCGCCTTCCCCCACCGCGCGAGCTGCTGGCGCGATGTCCCCCCGAGCGCTTAAGGCCGGGCAGGCTGCACGCGCGACCGGTGCTGCCGATGTTCGGGAGTGTCGCGGAATGTGTCGCTGAGCGCGTCAGGTTTTGCGTCAGGCTCGCGTCAGGCCCCGCACCCTGCTTTTGGCTTGCCAGAGCCGCTCTGCCCGCCCCGTGTGGGTCCGGAGGTGGGTGGGGCCGGTCATTGACCACCCCCCTCTCAGCTTTCGCTTTCGATGGTGGTGGTCAATGACCTGGAAGGGGGTTTGTGGGGCAGGCAGAGCGGGGTGGTTGTGGTTGGCAGGGTGCGGGTGTTGGTTGGTTGTGGAGTTGTGGTTGAGGTGGGGTCCAGGGACGGGGATCGTGATCTGGAACTTGAGCGTGTTGTGCTGACGATGGCTGTCAAGGCGGGTAAGGCCGGCCCTGCGCGGTGCTCGGGCCGGCCTTACCTCCTACATGATATGTAGCTGATGATTTCTTGACGAGCATGTCTTATACGCGTATGATGCGTCGTGTTCCGTGATAGTCGATCCTGGAGGCTGAATCGTGTCTGGACGTTCGCGCGGCGGTGTCGGCACCGGCTCTCGCGGGGTGCTCGCCGAGATCGATGAGCGCCTGAAGACACTCGAGCAGCAACTGGCCGAGCGCGATGAGCTCCTCGCCGAACGCGAACGCCTGCGCGCCGCCAGAGCAACGCTGTTGGGGGAAGGACCGGCCGGTCAGATCTCCCAGGAGGATGTCGTGGCGTACCTAGCCGAGCATCCCGGCTCGCGCCCGCGGGAAATCGCAAGCGCCCTCGGGGTCTCTTCGGGACGCATCTCCGCGCACCTGTTCCGCGCGAAGGACACGCGCTTCATCAGCCGCCCCGACGGCTGGTATCTGCGCGAGCGCAAAGGCACCAAAGGACGGGCGTGAGGACGCCCGTGCAGACCCGCGCGCGCGGCTCGCGGTGGCTCGGGGTCGCCTCGGCGCCGATGCGCACAGAGCGCCGGCCCGCACAGGAGCCGTTGCGCGCGCGTGACCTCGAGCTGTTGCGCTGGCTGGCAGAGCAGTACGGCGCTCGCATCGATCAGCTGGAGGTCCTGCTCGTCTGCGGTCCGAGGACGGTGCAGCGCTCGCTCGCACGGTTGCGCGCCGCGGGCCTCATCGAGACACGACGGCTGCTGGTCGGCGAGCCCGCGTGGGCGATCCCCACGAGCGCGGGACTGCGCACGACCGGACATGGCTTCGGCCTGTGGCATCCCCGCGTCGGGCTGCTCGCGCACGTCGCGACGGTCAACGACGTGCGCCTGCACATCACGCCGCCGCTCGCCCGAGAGCGAATGGGTATGCGAGCGCAGCCTCGCTCGCGAGCGGCAGCCCGGCGAGCACCTGCCCGACGCTGTGGTCATCACCGAGGGGCGACGCGTGGCGATCGAGGTCGAGCTGAGCGTGAAGTCCCAGCGACGAATGCGGGCGATCCTCGATGAGCTCTCAGGACGGTTCGAGACGATCGTGTACTTCTGCGCGCCCGCGCCGCACCGTCAGCTCTCGCAGCTGGCCGACAGCGGACGCTGGCCTAGCGCTGGGCGTGCGCGAGCTGCCCGCTCCCCGCAGCGACTCGTCATGAGCGCCGTGATGTGCAGGGACGGTCGAGGCGTCTCGCTGCGCCGACGGCGAGCAGGAGCCTCGGGAAGACCCCGAGCAGGTACCGCAGCTGATGCCTCCGCGCCGCCTACGAGCGCCGGCATGCTCGTCGGCGAGGCCGACGGCGAGCGGGGGTTCGCTGCTCGCGACGCGCCTCGGCGGTGAGCGCGCGCTACCCGTCGACCGGGGGATGGCGCTGCTCTCCCCCGAGCGGCTCTGCCGTCACGTGCTCGTATGCGGCGCGACCGGCAGCGGCAAGACAGAGACGGTGCTGCGCCTGGCGTGGACGGTCGCGAAGACAAGCGACGCGCCCGTGTTCTACCTCGATGGCAAGGGCGACCGGCAAACAGCAGAGCGCTTCTGTGGCCTGATGCGCGACGCGGGACGGCAGGCGCGCGTGTTCCCCAACGAGCCGTTTGACTCCTGGCGCGGGCAGCCGCACGAGATCCACGGCCGGCTGATGGAGATCATCGACTACTCGAGCGACGGACCCGCCTCGTGGTATCGCGACGTCGCCAAGAACGTACTGCGGCTCGTATGTGAGCACCCCGACGGACCACCACGCTCGTCACACACCGTTCTTCAGCGGATGGATCTCGCCGCGCTGCGCGACGCCCACAACGACTCGAGCGCGCTGCGTGTGCTAACCGCCGAGCAGGTCAGGCAGGTGCGGTTGCGCTATGAGGCGTTCTTCGGACAGGCCCGTGGCGCGCTGGACGGCTCCTGGGCGTGGGAGGACACGAGCGCCGCCTATCTGTTGCTCGACAGTCTCGCGCTGCGCGAGGAGACCAACGGGCTCTCGCCGTCTTCTGTTCGAGGACTTCGCGCACTACTTCACCGCGCGCAAGCCGCGCAGGCAGTTCTGTCTGCTGATCGTCGACGAGTTCTCCGCGCTCGCACAGACCAGCGGGATGGCTGCGCGGATCGAGCAGGCCCGCGGCTTTCACACCGCTCTCGTGCTCGCGCCACAGGTCGTTCAGGGGATGGGCGACGAGAGCCAGGCCGCGCGCATCCTCGGAAGTGTCGAGACGGTGGTCTGCCATCGCGTGAACACGCCCGAGGAGATCGTGATGCTCGCCGGCACCCGCCAGCGCATGGAGTACTCGACCCACTACGCCCCTGGCGGGAGCACCGGCGAGGGCTCGGCCCGCATCCAGCACCAGTACAAGGTCGACCCCAACAAGGTCAGAGCGCTCGCCCCCGGCGTCGCATACGTCATCAGCCGCGGACGCGCGATGCGCGTACAGGTGCTCAGGGCGCCAGAAGTGCGAGCCGAGCTGCCGACGCTGCAGGGACCGGGCGAGAACGAGTGCGCCCGGGATGTCCCACCCGTGCGCGTCCCGTCGGAGCAGCAGGTCACCACTCTTCCGTTCTGAGCAAGGAGACCGCCATGTCCCGTCCCCTCACACGACTGCTGTCCTCGCTTCCCGTGCTCGCGCTCTACACGGTGACCCTCATTCTGGAAACGCCGGTGCTTCTAGTGCGCTGGCTGTTGTTGCTCGCGCTCGCCGCGCTGCTGATGCTCGTGCTCCACCACTCCACCGCCGGCGCCGAGGGGCTCGGCCAGCTCGCGCTGATCCCGACCGCCTTCTCGCTGCTGGCGCTCATCACCCCGTTCGGTGGCGGCTGGTGGTGGAAGCAGAACCTCGGCGGACGCGCACCCTCAGAGCGCGAGCGCTCCGCCTACCGTGATGCGCTCGAGCTGCTGCGCCACCACACCCTCCTGTCGCTGCGCGAGCCCTCGGGCTGGTTCGTGCTCGACACCCCCCAACCCGACGCCGCCGTGTGCGGCAACACCCTGATGCTCTCCCGCGGCCTGCTCGAAAGCGAGCACCTACCGGCCGTGCTCGCACACGAGCTGGGGCACCTCACCACCAGCGACGGTCGCTTCACCGCCGCGCTCAACCGCCTCGTCATCCACCCGCCGCCCACCGCGGCGGAGCGTGAACCGGCCAAGCGTCCGGCGCTGATCCTCACAGACGACAGCGTCCTGCTCACGGTGACGCTCGTGGGCGTATCGCTGTGGCTCTTGCGACGGATCGTCAGGTTCGCCAAAGGCGGCCTCGGGCTGCGTCTCACCGCGCCGTTCTGGGGCTCCTACTGGCGCGAACGCGAGTACGCCGCAGACCTGCACGCCGCGCAGCTGGGACAGGCCGAGGAGCTCGCCGACTTTCTCGAAGTCCACGCGCTCGTGCACGACCATCCCGTCCCGTTCGTGTGGCTGACCGAACACACCCATCCTCCGACGGAGCTGCGGATCGACAAGCTCAGGAAAGCCACCACCCGCCACGCACTCTCGCCCTCGCCAGACACACCGGGCGCCCATCCCCTGACCGCGTAAAAAGGAGAAACCACGCGTTCATTTTTGACAGACCTTAAGCCCTTTCCTTCGACCACACCCGCCGGCACGACCACCACCGCCGGCGCCATTAGCGGACATGGCGGAACCGTGTCAAGGGAGCCCCTTCGGGGCCGCCTGCGGCGGGGCCTTCGGCCCTCCCTTGACAGAACCCGCCAGGCCCGCTTTAGAGCACCCAGGTCTGCAGGGCAAGCCCTGCAGACCTTTCAGGACAGCCAAACCCAACTATGAAGACCGAGATGCGAAGCCTCACCGTAACTCCAACCCCCCGCAGGACTAACCCCTCCCCGCCTGCGACCCTCGGACGGCTCGCGCGGGCGCGACGCGCCGCCGCTGAGATCACCCCCGAGACGATCGAGCGCATCGCCCAACGCGTCGTGCAGCTACTCCATCACCAGGCTCAGCCCTCCGCCGACGCCGCCGGCACACCGCCGCGAGAACTGATGGACGCCGACCAGCTCGCCAAACACCTCGGGCTCACCCGCGCATGGGTCTATGAACACGCCCAGCAGCTTGGCGCAATCCGCCTCGGCGACGGGCCGCGGCCACGCCTGCGCTTCGACCCCCAAACCGCCACACAGGCCCTCGACACCCGCCGGCGCCCCACCGAGCCCGCGCACGCCACTCCGCGCCCAGGACGGCCACGACGGCGGCGCACGCCCGCGAGCGTGTCGCTGCTCCCCGTCCACGAACCCCGGAACCGCGGCATCTTCGCTCGCTGGCAGCGCGCACGCACGAGGAGACGCTGATGGCACGCCAAGCGACAGGACAGGTGATCGAACGCAAGGGCAAGCAGGGCATCACCTACGCCACGCGCGTGCGCGCCTACGGCCAGCGCCACTACCTCTCCCTAGGCTACTCATGGGAAGGCGCCACCCGCCGCCAAGCCGAGACCGAACTGCAGAACATCCTCGCCGACATCCGCCGCGGCACCTGGCAGCCACCCCAGCCCGACCCGAAGCCCACAAACTCCGACGATCCAACCTTCCATGAGTTCGCCTCTCAATGGTTCGAGAGCCGCCGTCACGAGGTCTCGCCGCGCTCGGTCGAGGATTACAAATGGGCGCTCACCCGCCACCTGCTGCCGTTCTTCAAGGACCACCGCCTCTCTCAGATCACGATCGCCGAGGTGGACTGCTACAAGAACGGCAAGGTCCGCGAACGCGAGCGGCACCAGAGCGAGCGCACACTCTCCAACGGCTCGATCAACGAGACCCTGAACCTGCTCGCACAGGTACTGGAGATAGCCGTCGAGTACGGACACATCCAGTTCAACCCCGCCCGCGGACGACGGCGGCGGCTGAAGGCCACCCAGCCCAAGCGCACCTGGCTCGAACCCGAGCAGGTCAGGCCGCTGCTCGACGCGACCGTGCGCGGCCTGCGCGGCGCAAGGACGATGCCCGACCCCCGCCTGCACGCGCTCCTCGCCACCGCGATCTGCACCGGCCTGCGCGTCGGCGAGCTGCTCGAGCTGCGCTGGCGCGAGGTCAACCTCGCCCGAGGCCGGCTCACCGTACTCAACGCCAAGACCGACGCCGGCACCGGGCGCGAAATCGACATCTGGCCCGAGCTGCACGACACCCTGGCCTCCTACAAGATCCGAACCCGCCACAGCAAGCCAGACGACTACGTGTTCGCCACCGCGACCGGCAAAGCCGACAGCCGCTCGAACATCGCAAAGCGCCTCAAACGCGCCGTCGAGCGGGCCAACCAGCAGCTCGCCCACCAAGAGGACACCCCTCCGATCCCGGCCGAATTGTCGCCCCACTCGCTTCGACGCACGTTCGCCTCGCTGCTTTACCTGCGTGGCGAGAACCCCGTCTACGTCATGCACCAGATGGGCCACACGGACCCCAAGCTCGCGCTGCGCATCTACACCAGAGTGATGGGCGAGCAACGACGCCGCGGGCCAGGCGCCCGGCTTGTGAGCGTGCTCGACGAGGCACGCTGGACGGAGGCTCACGCCAAGGCCGCGTCCCATCCAGATGAACCCGTGACGATCGCGGTAGGATGAGTTCGTCATGGCCGTTAAGCGACAAACCACCCCACAGCGTTCGGTGTCCCGGAACGGGAACGGCCGGGCTCCTATCGATTGGCGCTCGCGTATACACGAGCCCACCGAGACCGACCCCAAAAAGCGCGCAGAATCGATCGAACGGGCCGCGACGCGCATCAAGACGACCGCTCGAATCGACACCATCACTCTCGGCCGGGAATAGCCGAGAGGGTGGACGCGCCTGGTCGTCGGCCGCTGCCGCGCGGCGTGTTCGCCTTCGACGCTCCCGAGTGGGAGCCGCCCAAGACGGTGGCGCTCGACACCAACGTCGTCGCTGAGGCGCTGCTGCCCAACGAGCCAGAGCACACCACCTGTCGGGCGGTCCTGCGGAGACTCGCCACCGAGGGAACCACCGTCGTGTTCAACCGTCTGCTCGAGATCGAGCTATGGGAGGCCGTCTTCAACCTCGCACTGCGCGAGCGCCATCCCCGCAAGAACATTCGCCACGTCCGTTACGACAACCGCGTCAGGCCTCGCGCGGCGCGCCTCCTGCAACAGGCTCATCAGGCATGGCAGGATGACGTCTTGGCCCCACTCGCTTGGTCGCGGATCGAGATGGACGAGGTCGCAGAGGATGTGCCCAAGCTGATGCAGGAATATGGACTTCAGTCGTACGACGCCGTGCATGCCGCCACGCTGGTGGACAGCGGAATCACCGACTTCATCACACGCGACCGCGGGTTCGCCGTTCTCCCGCCGACCATTGCCACGCTGCATACGACGCGCGCCCGGCTCGCAGGCACGCGCGCCCGAAGGCGCCGCGCCGGTCACTGATCGACGTAAATCCCTCTCGGCAGGGCCTCCGTTTCACGCAAAGCAGTCGTCGCCGAGCCTCTGGTCTCGTCGCCCGGTGCTCGTCCGCAGCAGGAGCCACGTGCAGCCCAGCAGAGACGACTGCCTTGATGCGAAGGCGGTCGTCAGGCCTGCCTCGAAAGACGCTTGCTAACCGCGCTGGCGCCTGACCACGTGACCTCTGCCACCATGAATCGCGTGCGGGGAATCAAGGCACTTGTCGTGCTCGCCACCGTGGTGGTCCTAGCGGGCGGAGCGACTGTTGCACTCACCGCCGCGGAAACGCCGGGACAGGCGGCTGGCATGCGCGCTGGGATCGCCCTGAAGGCAGCCGAATCGACGCTGCGGCTGATCAAGCCCGCGCGACGCTGGACTCGTCTGACGAGTGTCCCTGTCCGTGAGCGGCGGCTGATCGGCTCTACTGCGACGGAGAACGACGACCTGAGTCGCGAAGAACGCGCGAAGCTCCAGTCGCGCGCGACGATATGGGTCACCAAGGCGACACCGCAAACAATCCTGGCCTACGTCCGCGCTCAGCTGCCCCGGGACGCGACAGCGCAGGGGGAATCAAGCTCCGGCACGTCGTCTGCGCCGCCCGGCCCGATCGGGCCGCAGACGAGCACGGAAATCGAACGCCACTACAAACCCGAACTCTGGAGGGAGGAATTCACAGTCCCTCCGGTCAACGACGTGCTACGTCGCCAAGCCCTGATGGTGTTCATCGCCAAGGCGACGCACGGTCGATTCGTGATCCGCTTGGAAGGCGCCGCCGTTTGGGAGGGAGTGCGGCCCAGCTACTCGCTCCTCGACGCAGACATTCACGTGATCACGATCACAAACACGTTCCCGACTTCCCGCCACGTCGGCCCAAGCCCGACGGTCGTCTCCAATCCGTCGCTCGTGCAAGAACTCGTCGCACTCGTCAACGCCATACCGATCTTCGAAGACAAAGGCGCAGCGTTCAGCTGCCCAGTCGAGAAGCCGGGAGAAACCGCGGGAACCTTCGCGATCCAGTTTGGTGAACAACCAAACGCGCCTGCAGTTGCGACGCTCGAAGGCCAACCTTACGCATGCGGCAACAGCTTCCTACCCATCATCTCCGTGCCAGGACATCCTTCGCTCGAATTGAGCGTAGAACCGGCTCTCGTGAGCCTGCTCAACAGGATCGCTGGACTGCACCTGCCGAAAGGCTAAAGAGCCGCCTACGGGAGCAAGCTGCCGTATGGAGCTCTGCTGGACCGGCGATGCCTCCGGCTTATGGGGAGCGAGTCAACGCACCCACGGCCCGCTTCTGGTTTGCACAGATAAGCAGGCGCCCCCCGCTTAGCCAGCGAGACGCCTGGGTTGGACGAGTCGCAGTCGTATCGGCACAGGCTCCCAACACGATCGCTTACGTCGGGCAATGCGGAAGTGTCAGGGCGGACGCCCGTCCGTGCCCGTGTTCGTCCGACGGGGGAGTGCGCGGCTTGCTGGCCGAGACGCTCGCCTTCTCGCGCAAAGCGCGAGTGCGGCGGCTTCAAGGCACAGAACGCTCGCGCAGACTGCGGTTGTCTCCTTGGCGATCGTCCCGCTTCGATTCCTCACCCAAATGCGCAGGCTCGCACCGTTCTGCGCAAAGCCGTTGTGGGCGTGACGCGCCACACGACGGTCACGGCGCCTCGGCGTTCTTCCCCTGCTCCAACGCGGATAACGTGACCCTTGCGCGGCTTGGCCCGATGCACATTGCGTTCGAACGCGATAACTGCCGTGTAACTAGGGACATTGACTACGCTGGCGACGTCGAGCACGCCATATGGGCTGCTCCACGGACCCGGCCCTTCGGGTCCAACGGGACCGCCCGTGACCTCGAGACCATGGCTGGTCAGACAGGTTCGTGCTCTCGCGATGGCGGTGAGCACCGCCCTCGGTACCACCGGAATCGCGACCCGGCTCAGAGGGACACACGCCTTGCTGCTGAGTTCGCTTGCGCTCGGTTCTGATCCTTCAAACCGCCGGCCCCGGCACTTGAATCGCTGTCCGTCCTGCAGCACGAATTCGCAATAAGTGACTTCAGGCGAGCCCTCGCTTTGTTCGCCCGTACAAGTCGTCGAACGATACGCCTGAGGCGGCGGATTCGCCGACGCCGGCAGGCCGTGCGCTAGTCGCGCCGCCACACCCCGCGACGCAGGCCGCCAGGGCGGTTGCCGCGAGTAGGACGACGAAGCCACTCAGGGGCGTCACGCCGACTGATCGCGGTTGGCGCATGCCACGAGTCTCTCAAACCGCCCCGTCCTGCAATTGTCAACCGGCCCGCTTCAAGGGACATTCCGGAATGCTCGCCCACAACGGCGTCCTGTTCCTCGACACCCACCCCCGCGCCGCCCTCCCCGGGCACGGAAACTACTCCCAGGTGGTCCGTCGGCGTTGCTACCGTGACTGAGATGCCTGCCGTAGAGATCCCGCTCAACCCGGCACGGAGCGCATCGAGCGCCAGCATCGGGCTCACCACCCCGGTTGAGATCCGCCCGCCCCCCGCGTGCAGCGAGTCGAGCGCCAGCGCCGAGATCAGTACCCCCGTGAGCATCCCGCTCAACCCCGCCACGGCGACCTCGAGCGCGCAGATGACGCTGACCACGGGCTTTCGGCCGCTGGCCTACACGGGGACGGCGACCACCGTCACTCCCTCTATCGGAAGCGAGATCCACTGGCACCCCCAGCAGTCCGGCATGTTCGTGCTCGACGGCGCGATGCTGGCAACCGTCGTCTTCGTTGTGGCAGCGCGACCGAAACGGCCGGCTTCTCCCTTGGCCTGAGCTGCCTCCAGCCCCTAATCGAACGTGTGTTCGTAAGAAGAGCTAGAACTCTAAAGACCGAGCTTCTTCCTCGACAAGTCCCCTTGACGCTGTTTGCCCGCCATCGCGGAATCTGTCACGATGACCCAAGCCAATTGGTCGAACCAGGTCGGAGGGAGGAACCGTGATCGATCGCGTCGTCGTCGTCGTTCGGCGGAACGTCATCGCGTGGCTGGCACTCTTCGTCGCGCTTGGCGGGACAGGTCTCGCAGCATCTCGGTACGTCATCACCTCACCCAACCAGATCAAGCCGACCGTTCTCAAACAGCTTCGTGGCGGGAAAGGAGCATCGGGGCCTAGAGGCGAACCCGGGCCACAAGGCCCGACTGGCGCGACGGGCCTGACTGGCACCACAGGCCCGACCGGACCAAAAGGCGAAACCGGCGGCAGAGGCGAACCCGGCCCTGCGGCACCGGAACCGATCTCGTTTACCAGCACCGTCGCCCAGGCAGAACCCGAAAAGACAATTCTCGCTTCACCGGGCAACGGCTTGAACCTATCCGCCGAATGCCTGCCGGGCGCCAAAGAAGTGGTCCTGCGGATCGAAACCACCGACCCAGAAGGTCTCGGCGTGACGGGCACTCGTACAGAGGAACATGCCCTGGAAACAGTCGACGACGGTGGACCGGCCGTCGTGGAAGCACGCGGCCACATCGAGGCGGCCTTCGACGTGATCGCAGACGCCCGCACGATAGGCAAGTTCGCACACATCGACGCTGACGGACTGTTCGCCGGAAGCTGTCACTTCGTCGGCATGGTTATCCCGCCCGGATAGCCAGCGAGCAGAGCCGCGCCGTTTTCGATTTTCGCGCTCGACGCATGAGCGGCCGAAGCAGCGCTCGAGCAGATCGCGTGACGGTCGCGCGCGCATCGTTCATGCAGTAAACAGCCCCACCGCCTGACTCGGTACGAGCCCTTAGCCCACTGATGCTTCTGTCCGAGTCTCATAATCGTCGGCGGGTTGCGAGGCTCGATGTCGCCGTAGACAGTAGCCACCACCAATCTCGGCGCCGATCCCATTGGGCACAAGCTCCGATTTGTGCCCAAAAGCCCCGATATGGGCACAAATCCGCCCCCATTTCGCCCGCTGCGGCCGGTCAACCGACGCCCGAGATCCCTGTGCTGGAGCCAAAAATCGCAGTCGGAAGAAACTGCCACGGCCCAATTTGCAAGCAGGAGGTCACCGGTTCGATCCCGGTTGGCTCCATTGGAGGAATGACCTGGAAACTGGCAGGTTTTGGGGTGCAGATAGTACTCGGATGGTCTCGGTTCTGCCGGAGAGTACCGCAGGCGAGTACCACATCGAGCCTCATTTTGCGGGAATCCGTGCTACGCCGGTCTGCAGGCAGGAGGTTCTTGGGTTCGAGGCCAGTTGGATGGGCGAAACTTCTCTGTGCGCAATCCATCCGCACATCGCGGTAGCAGCCGTGGGAATCGGCTGAGCCAGCGCAGAGTCCCGGGGTCCTGCGTTAATGGGAACGGCTCGCCGGCTCGGGCCACATCGGCGGAGCCGGCGTTAACGCGGTGGCTGGCGGCTTGGTCGGAGGGTACGGCGCGATCTTCTCATGATCGGGCAGGTCGTCGCCTTCCGGATCACGGCCGAAAAAGTAGGCGATCTTCAACCGCAGCTCGAGCCGGCAGTCGTGCACCAGCTCGGCGCGCTTCATCGCCTTCGCCCAACTGAACATCGGCTTCCGCGGAAGCGACAGCAGCGCGGTGAAGTCGACCATGCGTGGCTCGTGCCAACAGGGCTCAAGCGGGTTCAGGACGTACGTCTCAGCGAAGGCGAACCGCTCTTTGCTTGGCTGGTCTTCGTCCGACAGCGGGTTGTTCGACTTGAGAAGCAGCGCCTTGTCCTCGGCCGACCATCGGTCGTTGATGTCCTGGATGCGCGCGACTATGAACCTCTCGCGCTTTGCTTCGGTGAACTCGCAGTCGTGCGAGATCACCATGCAGTGCTCCTCTCCGGCCTGGTATTCAACGCTGGTCAGAATCTGAGCGTCCTGTTCCCACCCCTGAGGTCGGGAGATAAGCTGTGGATATTTCTGGAGCTTCGGGAACGGCAACGGGCCGATGATGTCCCCCTGCCGCAGGGTCTGGCTCCAGCGCGTCGCGTACAAACTGGCCGCGGTGTTAGCGACGGCGGTCGCCCATGTAGGGAATCGCGAGGAGCGCCTTGAGGTCTTCGACGTCAGCGTTGGAGATGAGCGTCGGCACAGGGTCGAGGTACTCGTGATCGTCGCCGTACCATTGCTGAGCGTCGTAGCGGACAGTGGTGATCTGTGTGACCACAACTCGGTGCACCCCAAAGATGCGCTGTGACCCGGTGAGCGCGCCCCCGGGCGCGAGGGCTATGGCGGCCGCGGCGATCGTGTTGGTGAACGGGTTGGCCCATTCGAACATGTGCGTAGCCGAGCGAACCGGCTCCACATATTGCTCCCTAGACAATGAGTCGATCAGGATGCTTTCGCCACCCTGCAACGACTCGATGAGGGCGTCCGTCTCTTTCGAGCCGGTTGTGACCATCTCGGACTTCATGCCGGCTCTCCTACGAACGCCTCGGCGCTCAGCGTGCCGTCGCTCACGAACTCCGGTCCCGCCGTCATGAGACAGCTCGCCGTGAGATCCATCACGGCGCGGACGCCAGTATCGGTGATCTCGGGGTCGGCGCGAAGTGTCTTCATCTCGAGCGTATTGTTGATGTCGATCGTGAGCCCGATCCCGTAGTCCTTCTGCTCGCCTTCCCAAGGCTTTACGACCATCTGCTGCTGAATATCGCCCGGCATTATGGGCCGTTGGATGACCCGAGCCTCGAAGTTGGCTACGCGCAGCGACACGAAGTACTTGTCGCGCACCTTCACACCGACGCGCGCGATGGTGTCCTCGAGCTCGTCGGGATCGATCTGTAGCCGAAGATGCGTGGCGAGGATGTGCTCGACGGGCGACACGTCCAAGCCGGCGAAGCTGAATTGCGCAAGCAGGACGCAGCCGATCGACGCGGGCGTGAGCCCGACCGCTTGGAACGCGGCGCGGACTGCCTCGAGCTTGCTCGACACATATGCGAGGGCCCGTTCCTGGTCGGACTCGAAGTCGCCGTAGAAGCGTACCTCGAAGTCGGCTTGCGCGGCGGTGATCAAGAGCTGCGCAGACGTGCTGGTCAGGATCAGCCTTGGGCCTTCGGTTGCCGGCACTCGCATCAAGGGCGGCTGCCGAAGCACTACATTCGGGAACGCACCGTGGAGAGCAGCCACAAGCTGCTCGTCCAGTTCGGGAGAGACAGGCAGCGCACGAGGTAGGCCAAGCACCCCATGTGCAGACACAATCCGCGGGGCGGGCAAGTCCATCCAATCCATTATATGCCCCGCGACCATCCATTGCACCCGCATGCGCATCGCCCGACCCCGGCCCGCGCTTGACATTTGAGCGCCGCCGTTCATCAACGATCCGAGCGCTCCACGCTGCCGATGGGCATAGTCCAGCACGACACGATGATCTGCACCCTCGCCCCCGGGGCGCCCAGCTCCCGTATTCTGCCGAAGTACGGCCGAGGCGACCGACCGCTGTCAAACTTGATAGCCGCAACGAGTAGCGTCCTTTGGCGTCAGCGAGCCCCTCACGGCGAGGCAAACCGACACACCAGTGACCGCCATACTCGTTGCAGGTGATGGCTGCCTGAGAGCTCGCCGCTCACCGCCTCCGGTCAGGTTCATGGCCCGGTCCCGCGAGCCGGCTGATGCCGGGGTGGGGATCTGTGGGTTGGTGGTCGAGGTTGAAGTTCGGGTCGAGGTCGAAGTCGAGGTGGGGATCCAAGTCGTAGGGCGGCCGCTCTCGGTAGGCGAGGGAGGGTATCTGGCGCTGGCTTGCGCGCATGCGGTCGGCGAGTTTTTTGATGCGGGTGGGGTCTTGGCCGTCGTGGTCGAGGTCCTCGCGGGCGATGTGCCAGTCGGTGCCGTGGCGGGCGCGGGTGGCCTCGACATAGGCGCTCTCGCGGCTGGTTTGCCACCCGCCGGTCAGGACGACGGCGCGATCGACAGTGGCGCCCTGTTGACGGTAGACGTGTTGGGCGTAGGCCAGGCGCAGGCTCTCCAGGTCGTCGCCCGCGAGGGTGACCTGGCGTCCTGAGCCGTCGAGCGTGACGGTCAGGCCGCGATCATGGAGGTGGGTAACCTGGCCGCGCGCTCCGTTCTCGACGCGCGCTTCTCCTGGTGGTCGGTGTTGCATGGTGAAGGTGATCAGGTCGCCTTCGCGCAGCCCGTAGTGGCGGTCGGGCAAGGCGATCTCACGGCCGGCGAGTTCGCCGCGTTCGATCCGCAGCTGCTGCGCGCGGGCGTTGAGGCGGTCGATCTCGATGTTCGAGGCGTCGGCTATGAGCGCCACATCGCGGATGCTCTCGTGTTCTTGTGTGAGGCGTGCCAATGACTGCACGGCCCGCTCTGCGGCTTGGTCACGGGTATCTGCGAGATGCAGACGGCCTTGGGCGAGGTAGTGGGCCATCGCGCGCTCGGGTTCGCCTGCGCGTAGCGCGATCCACGCCTTCTGCTCGGCAGGGTCACGGGTGCGGTAGATCTCGCCGAGTTCTGCTGTGGGTGCGCGGTGTGCGAGACGGTCGAACATGCCGCCAGGGCCGATCGAAGGCAGCTGACGGCCGTCGCCGACGGCGATCAGCTTCGCGCCGGTTCGCTCGATCACTTCGGTGAGGGCGTCCATGCGCTGGTGATCGACCATGCCGGCCTCGTCCAGGATCACGGTCGTGTCTGGGTCGATCTGAACGGCTCCCCTGTTTGCCCGGGAGACGAGCGCGTCGAGGGTGAGCGTGCGTTGGGCGAGGGCCGGGCTGTCGGTGCCGAGCCGCTCGGCAGTGGAGCCCGAGACGGCTATACCGAGCACGTCGCGTCCAAACGTTTGCTCGGTGCGCGCGGCGGCATCGATCACTACGCCCTTGCCGGTGCCGGCGGGACCAATCAGGACAGCGAGGAGCTCGGGGCCGGTCAGGGTTTGAAGCGCCTGCTGTTGCTCGACAGACAGGGGTGTGCCGATGCGCTCGGCGGCTTCGCGGCTCGCGAGTTCGCGCGCTACGTCTCCGGCGTCTTGGTCGGCGGCGGGCTCGGCGAGCAGCGCTGCGCGGCGCTCGATCGCCTGCTCCTGGGCGCGCACGGCCAGCGTTGTCATGTTTCCGCCCTCCAGTGTGAGGATGCTTCGCTCGCCGATCATGTTGCGTGTCAGGTCAACCGCCTGCTGCGGTGTGAGTTCCCCGACGCTTTGCTCGAGCGCGACGGCTCGCAGGGCGCTTGGGGTGAACAGCGCCTCGCGCTCGGTCAGGCGCGCCTGTACACGCTCGCGCAACGGCTCACGCGCCGCCGCCGGCGTCGCGCGTCCGATCAGTCGGGTGGCGTCGCTCGCAGCGAAGTCGTGTTCGGCGCCGGTCGCGTTCCAGACATCTTGCAGGTCGCGCTCGGTGGTCAACTGCTTGGCGCGGCGGTTCTCGAGCGCGAGGTCGCGTAGCTCCCCGCGTTCGGGTGCGCGGCCATGCTTGGCGCGAAACCGCTCGGCCGCCGCGACGATCTCCCGCCGCCGGGCCGAGAACGCCTCGCACAGCTCGCGGGGGACGCCCGCGATCTCGAAGTAGCGACGACGCGTGCCCATCCCGGCTTCGATCGCGTAGCCCTGCTCGGAGAGCTCTTGCGCGAGCGCCGAGCGGTAGAACGCGCCCAGCTCCCGGCCGTGACGGAAGATCGCGCGTGACCACACCGCCACGAGCCGCCCGTCGTCCCCGCGCACCGCGCCGCTCATCACGACATGCGTGTGCAGCTGCGGGTCAGGTGCCTTGGCACCCTCCACACCCCTGGCGGTCGTGTGCTGATAGCCGGTCGCGATCACGTCCCGCGCGCGCTCTTCAACGATCTGCCCGTCATAGCGGCGGCGCACGATTGGCACGTGCTCCTTCAGATAGTTGACCGTCTGCTGCACCGCCCGGCTATGGGCAGCCTCGATCGCCTCGCGCCGTTCGGGGTCGCCGAGCGCCCACGCGACCGACACCGACTTCGGCGCGCTGAACGTCACGTCGATCCCGCCACCACGCGAACCGTCAGAACCCGCCGGGCGCAACCAGTCGCCGCTGCGGGGATGGCGGCCCTCCATCAACGCGATGAAATCCGCCCCCATGACCGGCGCGTGCGGATCGACGCCGAGCTGGCGCAGCATCTCATCACCCGAGAGCCAGCGTCCCGGCGCCTGCGTCGGCTCGCCCTGCGCGTTCAGGTAGTAGTCCCCGCGCTCCGGGGCGACCGTCTTTGACTCCAGGTAGCGCGCGAAGCCGCAGGCTTTGCCCGCACCGATGCTCGACGCGCTCATCATCTCGCCCGTAACGACCGCGAGCGCGCCTACCCGGCCATGCAATCGCACAGTGATTGCTGTGCCGTGTATCCGGTGTGGTTTGGCTGTTCGGTGGGCGTTACGTGCAGGCGCGGTTGCTGAGCGTTGTGTGTGGGTGCGCGTGCGCTGAGGGGACGTTGTCGGGAGTCGCGTTGTTCGGTGGTGGCATGGGCTGGGGTTGTGGCGGTGTAGTTGTCGTGCGAGAGCGTGGCGGCGTTGGTGGCGCAGGTTGTGAGATGCGAGGCGTGGTGGGTGTGCGCGGCGGCGGGTGCGGTCGTGGCGGATGAGCGTCCGCCACCACCGCCCGCCCTCGGGGTCCGCGCAGTTGCTCTCGCGCCGAGCAGCGCAAACGCGCGCGTGCTACCTGCGAGCGGATGGCCGCTCTCGCATGCTCATGGTCACTACCTTCGAGAACGTCGCCCCTGTGACGATCCGATGAGCACACCCCCCGCCACCGTCACCCGCTCGCCGCTCACGCGCGAAGATGTCCTCGACGGACGCGAGGTCGCCGAGCTGCTGCATCTGCCGCTCTCGACCGTGCTGGAATACGCGCGCCGCGGGCTGTTACCGGCGCGTAAGCTCGGCCGCCGTTGGATCTTTCTGCGCGATGAGATCGAGGCGGCGGTGCGAGACCGCAGCGGGGCGACCCGCGCGGCGTAGACCGCCGATCGGTGCGCACCTGCGCGGCCGAGTTCTCGTCACGCGCGTCGGGGCCTCGCGCTACTGTGGGCGTGTGTCTGACGAGAATTTGATTGCGGAGGCTGGGCGGCGACTGTCGCGGGCCACACCGCCAGGTACGCGTGTGATCCTGTTCGGATCGCACGCACGGGGCGAGGCCGGCCAGCACAGCGACCTTGACTTCCTCGTGATCGAGCCAGAGGTCGAGAACGCGGCTGCCGAGTCGGTCCGTCTACGCAGAACGCTGCGCGGTCTGGTGCTCGCCGCCGACGTGATCGTCGTGAGCCAGCAGCACGCCGGCGATTGGCAGGATGTGCGGGGCAGCCTCGTTCATGCCGCGTTGGCCGAGGGCAGACAGCTAGCGGCCTGATGGCCAGCGAGAGCGACCTGGCAGCGCAGCTGCTGCGCCGCGCCAGCGAGGATGAGGCCGCAGCGAGGGCGATGCTGCCCCTCGCATCGGTCACCCAGGCGATCGTCGGCTTTCATGCACAGCAAGCCGTCGAGAAGTCGCTGAAGGCAGTCCTCGCCGCTCACCGCGTCGAGTTTCCCTTCATTCACGACATTGCCGGTCTCACTGAGCTGTGCGAGCAAGCAGGAGCGCACCTCCCGCACGAGCTGGACGGTGTTGATGCGCTCACCCCTTACGCGGCGATTCTCCGATACGACGATAACCCCGCAGGATCGGTCGATCGCGAAACAGCACTGCGGTGGGCTGCCGCTGCCGTCGCGTGGGCACAGAGCACGATCGAGCCAAGCGGCCCCTAAACATCAAACCCCAGCCACAGACGGTTCCGACTGTCATCCAATCGCCGATCCTCGACGCCGCCAGCGAAGTCACTCGTCAGCGGCATGACACGGACGGCCAGGCGCCGGTGACGCCAGTCGGCCGACACGTCGCCCAGCCCGGCCCATAGGAGCAATTGAACCCACAAATTGTTAGACTCCCGATAACCGGCTCCCGACCTTGTGGTGAACGCAGAGCCCACAGGCGTGTGTGCGCCCGAGAGCCTGAGCCCCAGGCGCACACGTAGGCGTCGAATCGAGTGATGGCCTCGAAAGTCCGAGTTATGGCCACCTCCGGTCTACGACCATCATATGCCCTACCTCTGGCGGGTACATGCTCAGCATGCTGCGGCCGTAGAGGGTAGGCTGGCGGAAGTGATGCGGAGTTGTCTGCCTTTGGCGGTCGCGGCGCTTCTTCTCGCCGGTTGCGGCGGGGGCGGCGCTGCTGCCGCCGAGGACGCTCAGGCGTCTGCCAAACCAGCCTACGTGCCTGCGCAGTTCGGCACCGGTGATGATTCCGAACGCGCCAGCGAACTCGCAACCAAGGTGCTGCGCCGCGAATTGGCCCGGCAGGGGATCGCTTGCGAAGGTTGCCTCTACGGACCGAGCCGCCTGAGTGCAGCGCAGCGGGCGCATATGAAGCGCTTTGCCGATTCCACCGAAGCGACGTCTTCGACCAGAACACATCTCCTCGTCCAGTTCGACGGAACGGTGGTGTGGCCGCAGAGCAGGAAGCACAGGTACGTTGAATACCGCGTGCTGATAGCGCTCAGACCGCACAACACACTCGCGCTCTCGAAGTACAGCGAACACACCGTTTCGCGCAGTCGGGTTGATCCTCGCGAGGCGCCCTAGCGCCAAAAGCCGCCTGATCAGGTCCCGCGAAAGCTGCCTCTTCGCGCGCTTTCACGGGGAGGGGGTTCTCAGGGGTCGATTTGACTACTAACTCAGCGCGGCTGGCGCAGCGCGTCGAGCCGAGAGCTCGTCCAGTGATGACTTCAGTCGGCGTAGTTCTCGATCAAGGCGGTACGACGTCCGATGGTTCCCGGCGGACCCAGCGTGCGAACGTCGATTCCCACACTACCCCACATGCTTGGCTTACGGCGTGCGCGACCGTTTCGGTGGGGCCTCCCAATTCCCCGGTGTCGCCCCACCTGGGACTGACGAGGGGTCTCAGTTCGGAGCCGAGCTGCGGGAATGTTCCTGTACAGCCGGCTTAGGTCCTTGAGTGCATCCATCAAGTCCGGGGTCGGAGCTGACGATTCACTGCCGCGTCGATGAATCACTGCTGCGTCGGGCTACATGCTGTGACGCACGGGCCGCGACCCCAGGTTACCATTCGTCGAATCCGACGGCACTCATTTGGCGATGACCTCTGGCGGGGGCAGTTCTTGGGCAAGACGGCTGCTTCGAAGTGAGCAAGCGGGGGCGGCTGCGCGAACGGTTCAGGGTGCGCGAGATCGAAACTCTGCAGAGAGGGCTTGCTCGCGGCGTGGTAATACCCGGTGAAGCAGGTCAGTTCGCTCGCCGATAGCGGCGTGCTGGTTGACTCGACCACAGCCAGCGCGGGCCAGCGGAACCCCATCGTGAGCAATTTGCGTACGGGCGAGTCGAATGCGATCACCGGCCTCGCCGCTCCCCCGGCCAGGCTGCGAACGGACAGCACGCTCTCTTCCCCGATGAATTCCTCGCTGATGAGGTGCGCCTTTGAGATGAGAACGTCATGCAAGGACCCCTTTTCGCCGGCGGAGCCCACTTCTCTGATGTAGCGCCCGCGCGTCGAGTACAGCTCGAGCCGGTACAGGCGCGCTTCAGGTGAGCTGTGCCGTTCTTCGACCTGAGGGCCGAGGGGAAAGTTCTGCTCTTCCGGCCAGAACTCCGTCGGTACGGACACCACCAGGCGCTCGCTCGAAGCGAAGCTCAGGTACCCGTCGGGCAACCCGAAGCGGGCGACCGTGCGTCCGTTTGCCAGATCGAGGATCGACACCTCCATCTTGGCGAGCGAGCGCTGTTCGCCGATCGCCAACAGCTCCCCATCCGCCGCCAGGATCGGCGAGCGATCTCCAGGCAGCCAGCGCAGTACGCGCCAGCGTCCGCCGCGCAGGCTCCTGACGAACAACGGCTGGCGAAGTGCTGCGCCTTCTTCCCCGACCACGTACGGCTTTTCGACGCATTCGCCCGTGTCGATGAGCTCGTCGCCAACGACAGCGAAGTCGGGTTCGTGTTCGGACTCGCCTTCCCGTCTGATCGCGGGCAGCCAGCCGGTGCATTCACCGTCGCTGACCGGCTTGGGCTGCGCGATCGGTCTTAGCGAGGCCGGCGGGAGTCCGCCGACAAACCCGCCCTGAGAGCGCAGCGCGGCTACGGCGCTGGCCGACGCCGCCACACTCTCTTGTGGACGGTTGCGCATCAGGGTGAAAGTCCCCAAGGGCGCAATTGGCGATTGGTATCCGTCGAAGAACGCCGGTCCTTCGTCGAACCAGACCACACCCCTTCCCAGCATCGCCACCGCCTGCGCCGGGGGAAGCTCCAACGGCTGGGCGGGGGCGTCGCTAGCCTGCACCAGGCAGGCAGCGCAGACGAGCGAAACGCACGACGAAGCGAACGCATGGGCGCGAATCCAAGCGATCCAATCACGGGGCATGGCGGTCAGCTGCTCGGACAGACATCGCACAGTGTCGGACTAATGCTCCCACAACGCCCGCCACGTACCGGCATCCGCCTTACCGCCTTCGCCAATTTGCAGCCGCGCGCGCCATTACTTGAAAGCCGCCGCACTTGCGCTTTGCACAAGAAGGCGAGCGTCTCGGCCCCCGCGCGCTCCTTCATAGAGACGAGAAGCGGCAGCGTGCGGATGAGACCGCGACGACGTTGGAGGGTCAGCTTCGCTTTGAATCGCGCCCCGCCGTGCCGGCGAACGCGAGGTTGACGCGTTCAAGGTCCTCCGGCCGCGCCTTGGCGTGCATGTAGCGCTCGGTGGTCGTGATCCGCGAATGACCCAGGAACTCCTGCACGAAGCGGGCGTCCGCGTGCCGTGCGACGAGGCTGCCAGCGGCGTGACGCAACGCATGGAAGCGCAGCGGGCGCAGGCCAGCGGCGTCGCGTGCAGACTTGAAGCGGCGACGTACGCCGAAAGGGTCGAGGCGCCGGCCGAGGCGGGAGCAGAAGATGTAGTCCTCGCGCGAGGTGTAGTCGCCGCGAGCCCGCAGGCGTTCCAAGGCTTCGTAAGCGGGATCGGCGAGGGGCAGGAAGCGCGCCTGCCAGCTCTTGGTGGGTCCCTCAATGCCGGCGGACACCGCGCGATGGACGACCATCCGGCGGGTGTCGAGGTCGTTAGATAACGCGCGATCCTCCGAGTGTCGGCAATCTCACCGGCTCCGAGATGGCCCGCAACAAAGGTCTCAAACTTGCCATGAGCCTGACCGTTCGCTTCAAGAAGTACCGATAGCGTGTCCCTGATGAGTTGCTTCAATGTCGCATCAAGGCCCGCGCCAGTGAAGATGATCGCCGCACGCAGCAGATCTTCCTCACGCGCGGCCAAAGCGCCTTTTACTGCGCCCCGCTCCTCCCGGCGAATGCTGCGAACATCGTCAAGGGTCTCCAGGATGGCCGTCACCGACTCATTGGCACTCGACAAGAACCTTTGAGCAGTCTGGCATGCTGGAGCATCGGATCCACTAGAGAGTGGTTGAAGAACCATGACCTGACAGGAAAATAAGGTTCAGGCAGCCACGGCTTCGTTCAGCGTGACGGTGTGCCGAGACGTTCGAGCTGGGCGATGAGGCGTTTGGTGGTGCGTTCGGGGTCGCGTTTGCGGAAGTAGTCGCCGCCGAGGTCGTCATAGAGCTCGCCGGTGGACAGCATGTGCCAGGCGGCGCAGAGGATCGAGTGCTTGACCGCGCCGAGCGCCTTCTTGTGTCCGCGGCGTGGGCGTAGCCGTTGGTATTGCGCGGCGAGGTAGGTGTCTTTGCTGCGCACCGCGGCGAGCGCGCTCTCCTCGAGCGTCCAGTCAAGCCACTTTGATCCCTTGCGGGTCCTGCCGGAGCGGCGTTTGCCCGCGGACTGGTCATTGCCCGGGCACTGTCCTGCCCATGAGGCGAGGTGCTTGGCGGTGGGAAAGACGCTCATGTCAGTCCCGATCTCCGCGATGATCACCTCTGCTGCGCGCCGTTGAATCCCGGGGATCGTGCACAAGAGCTCAACGGCTGGGGCGAAAGGGCGGATCTGCTCCTCGATCGCGTCCGAGAGACGATCGATCTGCCCGTCAAGGAAATCGATGTGCTCAAGGATCGCACCGATCCACAGAGCGTGCAGCTCGTCAAAGCGGCCCTCAAGGGCCTCCTGCAGCGCGGGAAGCTTGACCCGCAACCGGCCCTTGGCGAGGTCGGCCAGAACCTCCGGGTCGGTAGTGCCGCTGATCAGCGCGTCGAGCATCGCGCGACCGGAGACCCCGAGAATGTTCGAGGCGACGCAGTCGAGCTTGATCCCGGTGTCCTCCAGCGCCTTATGCAGCCGGTTGGCCTCACGCTGGCGCTCCTGGATCTGGGTCTTGCGATACCTGGTGAGGTTCCGCAGCGAGCGGATCGGCTTCGGCGGCACGAAGCTCGCGCGCAGCAACCCCGCCTCCGCGAGCGGCAGATCCACTCGGCGTCCTTGACGTCGGTCTTGCGGCCGGGGACCTGCTTGACATGCCGAGCGTTGACAAGCACCAGCTCGAAAGCGTCCTCCAGGATCGCCCACACCGGCTTCCAGAACACCCCGGTCGCCTCCATCGTGACCTGCTCGACACGATGAGCTTCAAGCCAATCGCGCAACGCCAGCAAGCCCCGCACCGTCGTCTGAAACTCGGCCACATGCTGCTCACGCCCACGCCCCTGCTCGGCAGGCACCCGCACGCACGCGGTCACCTGCTCCTTATGAACATCCAGCGCCCCCGGCCGCTCAACAATCGTCTCCACCCCGCACCTCCACGTCGTCGATCAACACGATCGCCGCCCAGGGGCCTCAAGAACAAACGAGTCTGACAGGCGTGCTCAAGGCAACAGTCCGGAGCTCCGGGGAGACCCACACGCCAAACTAAACTCGGGCTCACAAGCACCAAGGGCAGGATCGGCGTCGCGGGCGACCCCCACATCATCACCCATTTTCAACAGCCCGCGCGGGCTCGCAGCGCGAGCACGGAAACTAAACCTTAAGTACTCGTCGGGGCCTGGTGCTGCGGCCCCGCCCCAGCCGCTTTCTTGTCGTGACTTGAGTGCGTACTCGAGTTTCGCTCAAGTGACACGTTCTTGTAGCCCGTTCGGACCGATTCGAGCGGCTCTTCCTTGCGCCGGCGCCCAGCCTTTGGCGGAGCACTCAGGGGTGCGAGCGCAGTCGTGCCGCCGCCGCGTCAAGCAGCGGCGCCGTGAGCGTGTGCCGGCGCGGGCAGTGTCGCGAGCAGCTCCTTTGGCAGTCGCTTGCTCGCGGACCACACCTCGATCGCTACGACCTCGTCGCTGTTCGCATCGTGGTCGATCAAACCCCAGTTGACCTCCTCGCTCACGACATCCTCGGCCTCGCCGGTTGGAAGCCACGCAATATCGGCCTCACGATCGTAGTAAGCAAACCTCGCGCTCATCGCCTGAAAGGATAGCTCCCGACCTACCGGTCCCGGCGCCCTTGGCCCGATGAGCGTAGGGTCCACACGCTGACGATACGCACCGTGCTCTCCTCGCCGTGCACCGGCTGATCATAGATCACCGCGAAGCCACGGCCGTCGGTTCGCGCGCCATAGAGACGCCAGTCGGCCTCCCCTTGATTGAGCTCGCGCGCATCATGCTGCTCGCTTATCAGCCGCTCGACTTCAGCAGGAGCCAAGCCCCGTTCGTAGACGCGCTGCTGGGCATGATCCGTCCAAATGAAGCGCTCGATCCCCACCGCTCGGAAGCGTACGACGCGCTACGGCCGATCCGACACGCCAAGACAACGGGGTCTCGGCCCACCGCCATCCCACACCGCTACCGAGCCATTGAGCGCTCCGCGCTCAGGCACTCGTCGCAAAAAGTGCCTGAAACCACGAGAATCGCCGGCGATCCGCGCGTATCCGCAGCCATCCCGCCGACCCCAGGGGTGGCCGAAATCCCCAGTAAACAGGCGCCTTCATGCGCGCAGTGCCGATCCAGAGTTTGCAAGTAGGAGGTCACCGGTTCGATCCCGGTCGGCTCCATTGGGAAGTGCGTGCAAGCGAGCAGTTTTTGAGTTTTTGAGACGTCTCGTTGCTCGCTCTGGTCCGCTACTGGAGTACGTACTCAAGTTTTGCTCAAGTAGCCCGGTGGCGGCGCGTTGGCGCACCGAGAGTGCACCGGCCGCCGTCGTGGCGACTGCCGGCAAGATGTCCACGTTCGGGTTCTCGTCGGTGTCGAACAGGCGAGCGAACTCGCTGCGCTGCAGCTCATACGGGCGCGGATGTCGGCCGCGTGGCGAGCGTCTTCGAACAGGTGCGCGTAGATGTTGAGCGTTGCGCGCGGCCTGCGCGAGCAAGTCTCGGGCTGCTCCGTCAAATACGATTGCGAGAAGTAGAGTGGCCTCGGGCCGCGACTGCGGGATATGATCACATGCTCGCAGCGCAACCTGTTCCGCAGCACGACTTGGCCGGTCGCTGGCATAGGGGGAGTCGATGACGCAGGGGACCCACATTTTCGGAGAGCGAGCGGTCGGTGCGCTCGGCGCCTGTCTCGCTTGGCTGGGGCTTTGGCTCGCCGTGGCCGGGCCGGCGAGCGCGGCTCAGCACGGGCGCTATCGCAAGCCGGCGTTGCGGCCGATCGCTGGGACGACGCTCAGGCCGCACTGGGCATGTCCGGAACGGGCCTGCGACGCGATCGTGCTGCCACGCCCCGTGCCGGCGCCCGGCGGGTACGCCCAGCTGGGCAGCATGGCGGTCTACCCCGACGCCGGGGAGCTCGGCGGCCTTGACCCGCAGGAAATCGAGTCTGCCTACGCGATCCCCAGTACGCTCAGCTCGCCGCAGACGATCGCCGTCGTTGACTATGGCGGATACCCGAAAGCGGAAGCCGATCTCGCGAGCTACCGCGAACACTACGGGCTGGCGCCATGCACCAAAGCCAACGGGTGTTTTCACAAGGTCAACCAGGCCGGCGTGGAAGGTGAATACCCCGCCGAAGAACCGGGCTGGGACCAAGAGGCCGCGCTCGACGCGGACATGGCCGCGGCGGCGTGTCCGCAGTGCCACATCACGATGGTGGAGACCAACGAAGCTCCATCCGAGTCACCCGAAGAAATCGCGGACTTCGCTGCCGCGGAGAACACCGCCGCCCGGCTCGGCGCGACGGAGATCAGCAACAGCTACGGGTTCGTGGAAAACGAAGAAAAATCCTGCGGGCCCACGCACTGCACGCAGTACGCAGCGGACTACGGGCACCCGGGCGTGGTAATAACCGCGGCATCCGGAGACCAAGGCTACGAAGACGTCTACTTCGACCTCGGCTACCGCTCGAGCTCGTTTCCTGCCACCGTGCCCGCGGTGATTGCGGTCGGCGGCACTGCCCTCAACAAGAGCGCCGGTCCGCGTGGCTGGTCCGAGACAGTCTGGAACGACCCCCCGCAGCCAGGCGAAGAACTGACCGAAGGCGTCGGCACAGGCAGCGGCTGTGCACTGGATGAGCCAAAGCCCTCCTGGCAGACCGACACAGGATGTGCGCACCGGACCGACAGCGACGTTGCCGCCGTCGCTTCCCCGCTGACGCCGGTCTCGTTCTACGTTGACGGCGAATGGTCGCTGGCGGGTGGCACGAGCGCATCCGCGCCGATCGTTGCCGGGATCGACGCGCACGCCAGCGCGTATGTGCGCTCGCTCGGACCGCAGGCCTTCTACGAGGACCCGGGCGCTCTCTATGACGTCACCGAAGGCCTCAACTGGAACTGGGACGGGCAGGGCAAACGGCCGACCAGCGAATGCGCGCCGAATGAATATCTCTGCAACGCCGAGGTCGGCTACGACGGGCCGACTGGATTGGGCACCCCCGACGGTGTCCCGGAAATCGCCGAACCGGCCGACAGCCATTGGTACAGCAATGGGACCCTGATCGCTTCGGGGATCAAGGAGACCGTCAAGGCCAAAGGCTCACTCACATTCCACCTCAGCGAATCGGTCGGTGTCAAGTGCAAGGTGAAGGACGACAACCAGATCGAAAATCCCACCGGCGGCGCCGCCGGGGTCGACGGCCTAAGCGACTTCGTGCTCTCGGGATGCAAAGCTACCGGTTCGGTGTGCGCCAAGGGCGAAAAACCGCTGGCCGTGCCCGGCGGGCTGCCGTGGAGTTCGACGCTGATTGCGGGAACCCCGGTCCGTGACCGGCTCGCTACCGTCGAAGTCAGGATCGAATGCAAGCCCAAAATAGGAGTCACCAAGAGCTACGACACGCTCACCGGCATACTCCAGCCCGAAGTCGCCACCAACCTGCTCACCTATACCGCAGCATCAGGCGAACTCAGCCAGACCCTCCCCGGCAAAGCCACCGTCACCGGCGAAGAAAAGCTCACAGCGCCCAAAAAGGCGGAGATAACAGCCGCAACGCCCTGACCCGTTGGGCGCCGACACGCCGACCGGCCAGTCCCGAGCTTGGGGCGAGCGGCGCATCTGATAGCACACGCCCCGGGTTCGGCGTCACGCTCCGGGTGATCCGTCGCGGATCCCCCGCTCTCGGCCGTCGAGTGCCGCGGTGGATCGCAAAAAAATCCTGAGGCCGCGACAATCGCCGATAATCCGCGTGCATCCGCACTGATCTGAGCGTCATCGAGCTGGGCCGAATGCCCGGTAAACAGAGGCTTTTCAGCGCGAAACCGAGCTATCGGTCCTCCGACGGCGGGGCAGGAGGCCGCGGTTCTCGGCCAGCGACCGGCTAATTCTGGCAGCGCTGAGCCGAGTCATGTCGAGCCGGTCCTGGCAGGCCTTGCCGGTCGCCCCGGCGGATGTGGGCTTCGCGGGCGTGCTCGGCAGCACGAGGGGCATCGAGAAGACGGTCAGGCGAAGTACATGCCGATCCCGTCAGTCGTGGGCCGCCGTGGCGCCGGTGACCCGCCGCATCAGAGGAGGCCGCGCTTGGCAAATACACGCCGCCGAGCGGCTGTGTGCGGCGGCTTCACACGCGGACTACGGTGACGGCGGCCGCGAAGTCGGAGAAGTCGTTGTCTTGCGTCCAGACCTCCGCGTCGTTGACGAGCGCGGTCGCGGCTATCCAGGTGTCGTGTACTCGCGGCTTGCGTCCATCGGCGAGCACGCCCACCGCTAGCTGGGCATAGGCGGAGGCGGTACGCTCGTCGATCGGCAGGGCGCCTGCGAGGGTGCGGACCTCGGTGAGCGTACGCAGGCGCTGACCTCGCGTTTGCGCGTCCTGCGCGATCAGGACGCCGACCTCCAGCTCGGCGACGGAGACCACCGAGACGGCCACATCTTCTGGTAGGGCTCGCGTCAGTGGCCGTCCCTGCTCGCGCGCGATGAACACGGAGGTGTCGAGGATCGCCCGACTCACGTCGGCTCGACTGTCTGCTCGCGAAGTGCGGCCAGGTCATCGAGCAGTCCTGCGTCGGCCGGCGCCTCGCGCAGCACGCGTTCCATTGCGCCACCGGAGACCCAGGTGGCGCGATCGAGCGGACCGAGCTGCGCTACGGGGCGTCGGCTGACGGTCACGCGCAGCCGCTCACCGGCCTCGGCCCGACGCAATACGGCGGAGGTGTTGTTGCGTAGATCGCGAGCCGAGACATCAGTCACGCGCGGATTGTAGCGCAACTGCTACGCGAACTAGAATCCCGGACTTATCGTTCAGGCACTCGTGGCCGAAAGTGCCTGAAACCACGATGATCCCTGACAATCCGCCCGCATCCGCGTGACGCTCGAAACCTCGCCAAACGCTCCAACCACCTGCAAATCGCCGCCTTCCAGCGCTCGAGTAGCTGCGCGAGCGGCGTCTTTGCGGCAGGAGGTCGGCGGTTCGATCCCGCCTGGCTCCATGCGAGGAATTGCCTGCTAAATGGCCGGTTTTAGTAAGCGTTCAGTGGGTGGGTGCTAGGCGAGTGACGGTGCTGGGTCGCCGCGGGCGTGAGCGCTGAGGAGCTGTGTGAGGTAGTTGAATAGCGAGCGGTGTTGTAGGCGGCAGGTGGTGTGCGCGGAGAGCAGTCTGGCGATGCGCTGCTCGCCGCCGGCGGACTGGGTGCCGAGGGAGAGTTTGCGGTAGATGACGGCGCCGCGTAGTGCGCGCTCGGCGTGGTTGTTGGTCGGTTGCACGCCGTCGTGTGCGGCGAAGCTCCACAGCGCCGGCCAGGCCTTCAGGAGGTTTTTGGCCATGCCGCGGCAGCGCTTGTTGCGCGCTCGCTTGGTGGCGTAGCCAGCGATGATCGGCTTGTAGGTTCGCTTTAGCTGGGCGACGGTTCGCTTCAGCTCGCGCCGGTCTTCGGTGACTTGGAAGGTCTGCCAGGCAGCGAACACCTCGCGGCAGAGCTCCAGCCCGTGCTCGCCGAACTCTTTCTCGGCTGCGAGGCCTTCGGAGTGAGCGGCGAAGTCGCGCTTGAGGTGAGACCAGCACAGCTGGCGTCGGCACAGGGGCAGACTGCGGTATGCCCACCAGCGGTCCGAGGTGACGACCGCGTCGCTGTCGGCGAGCAGGCTCTTGGCGTGGTCCTCGTGACGGTCGCGCGCGACCTGAAAGAACGCGTGGCGGTGCGTGAATAGGCCCCACAGTGCACGGCGCTCCCCGGCGGTGCGCCAGCCCGTCTCATCGGCGTTGAGCGCGCCCGCGCCACGGACGTGTGCCAGCAGATCCTCATAGGGCTCGCAGAGCGCCTGGCTTGCGCGGGAGAGGATCGCGTTGACACTGCCGCTGGATAGGCGCGCACCGAATAGCTCTTCGCCGAGCTCGACGACATCGCGACGGGAGATGCGGTTGCGCACCGACAGCACCACGAGCGCCGCCTGCAGCCGCGGGCCGAAGCAGCTCACCGCGATCTCCCGCGAAAGCTCGGCACGAGGTTCGCTGCCGCAGGCCGGGCAGCACAGGCGCTGCGCACGGTGCTCGATCACCCTCACCGTCAGCACCGGTAGCTCTTCGACCTGGTGAACGACAGGATCGCCAACAGGGTCGTGTTCGCGCTCACAGAAAACGTGGCCGCAGTCGCAGCGCTCGGGCCAGTGCTCGATCACCTCGTCCACCGCGCACGCCGGCAGCAGATCCCGCCCGTGACCCTCGTGACCGGGTTGCCCGCCACGGTCGCGGCCCGAGGGGCCCTCGCCGCGTTTGGGTGCCCGGGCCGGGGGATCAGAGCTCGGCGGGGCAGAGGAGTTTCGCGAGCTGCGGTTCAACCGCCGCTCGAGCTGCGCGATCCGCTCATCCTGACGCGCAACCCGCGCCTCCAGCCGCTGAATCTGCTCATCCATCCGCAGCAGCACAGCGACAACGGCCTCACGTCCCTGCTCGTAGATCGCCTCCGCCTCCGCGCGCTCCACAACCCAGTATTCGACAACCCCAGGCTATATCCCCCAACCCCACTGAACGCTTACCGGTTTTAGCTCGACCTCGTCGTCCACGCGACGGCTGTGCCGCATCGAAAGGCGCTGCTGCTGCCCAACCGCTGCCGATCCGGGTGCCCGGAGCGGCCCTCAACGCCGCAATTGTAGCCAGGTCTGAGGCTCCGTGAGTTCGGCGTCGGCGAGGGTCGCCAGTTCTGCATCGCTCCCAAAGCGCTCGTCTCGGGAGCCGCGGGTCGCGTCCCTGAGCTGCTGTAAATTTACTCCGGCTCAGGTTCCCGGTGGCGGGTAGTTTATGCGGCGAGCACCTCCTTTTCCTTGGGCTCTGTTTCCGGCGGCTCGTGGCGGAGCCGGTAGAGCTTTTGGCGGTCGATCGCTCGTGCTTGGCCTCGTCGAGCGCCTTCCAGTAGGCCCGGCGTACCCGCTCGCGCTCTCCCTCGGGCAGCTTCGCGATCAGGTTGCGCGCCCGGTGAACGGAGCAGTGCTGGCGATCCGAGGAAGGCCAGCACTGCTCGACCGTCTTGATCAGTCCGGGGGCGCCGTCGGCGACGACGAGCATCGGCGCCCCGAGCCCGCGGGCGATCAGATCCCTTGCGAGGGAAAGCCAGTCCTCGTGCGACTCGCGCATCCCGAGGCACACGCCGACGAGGACCCGCTCGCCCTCCTCGGTGAAGCCCCAGGCGCAAAGGACGCCCTCCTTCGGGCCCTTGGGCCTGACGTTGAGGAAGATCGCGTCGAGGAATAGCGCCACCAGCCTGACCCCGTAGAGGTCGCGGCGCTTGAACGCCTCGAAACGCTCGCGTAGCTCCTGGCAGATCCTTGACGCGGTTGACTTCGAGAGCTTGCCGAGCCCCGCCTCCTCGCACAGCGATTCGACGTCTCGCATCGAGAGGCCGCGGACGAAGGCGCCCACAACCATCGCCTCCAGCGGCCGGGTGCGAAGCAGCTTCGTCGAGTGCGGAAACAGCGCAGACACGAACGGCTCAGCAGCCTCACGAGCCTGCGGGATCTCAACCTCAAGCTCCCCTTCACCGGTCTGCACCCGGCGAGGGCGATAGCCATTCCGCAGCCCCGACTCGTAGTTACGCAGCCCGCGCTGATACTCAGGCCGGCGCTCATAGCGAGCCCGACCCAGCCACGCCTCGAACTCGTCCTCCACAGCCCGCGAATGATCAGCCGGGCACCGAGCTTGGCGAGCTCAGACAACGCCTCGCGCGGATTCTCACCCACCCCCACGGCGAGCAGCTGGTCGATCTGGTCCTCTATCTCCGCCGACGGCGGTACGGTACGTCTCACGGCGTAGGCCTCCTTCATCGTCTTTGCCGGACATGAGGGAACCTACGCCGTCACCTCGACGGCTCTCGAAGCTATTTACAGCACTCCTGGGACGCGACCCGGTGCGCTGTCGCGCAGCCGCCTCCAGGCAGTGCTGGTCCTCGCACAAGGCGAGTGTGAGGGCGGTCCCTACCCCGCCGCTCGCTCACCCTTTGAAGCAGCAGTTAGTTAGACGGGTGGTACGGTCGCGAACCGCGCTGCGGTCTCGAAGTGCGGTGCCCACGATGGCGCCGAGCGCGTCCAGATCTCGACCGCCGGTTCGATCCAAGAGGTATCGTCGATCGTCCCGGCCTTCAAGAAGGCCACTTCTGGCATCGACTCGATCGTGCTGAAGATCGGCGAGCCGCAGGCTGAGCAGAACCGCCGCTCGGTGGTGCTCCCGTAGGCCTCGCTGGCGGTCTTGAGCGACGCGAGTGTGCTGCCCTCAACCGTGAGCGCCTTGATCGGGACGCCCACGATCACGGAGAACGCTGTAGCGGTCTGGCGCTGGCAGTTCGTGCAGTAGCAAGCCCCTTGCCAGACTGGCTCGGCGTCAACGCTGTAGGTCACGCCACCGCACAGGCAGTGGCCTGTGATTGGTCTGGGTGCATCGGCCACGCCCGAGACCCTACACCAGCCATTGGCTGGGCCCCATACGCCGTGAGGCGACGGCCGTCGCAACTACCCGACTCGATCCGTAGCTTGTGCCACACGCTTGGTCGGCTGAAGCGATTGCGGCAACACTTCCGCGTTGCCTTGCGTGAGCAGGCGTGAAGCCACTGTGAGCCGACGCGCTCGCCGTCTCGCTGGTCGCAAGGCGTCCTGGGTGTCGTCGAGCGGGTGAGCTAGGCTCGGCACGATCACGAATCCCATGAGCGGACCGCGGCGGTACAGCGAGCAGGAATTTGAGGAGATCGTCGGCTCAGCGCTCGACGAGCTCCCGGTCGAGTTCCAGCGAGCGCTGGAGCACGTAGCGATCGTCGTTTCCGACCGCGGTGCCGAGCACCACGCCTACGGCATGTACGTCGGCTCCAGGCTGCGTGGTACCCCTTTCTTCGGGGGCGGTGGCTTGCCAGATGAGATCCTGATTTTTCGCGACACACTCGTCCGCGACTTCGGGGACGATCCCAAGCGCCTCCGGACGCACGTCATCCAGACGGTGCGTCACGAGGTGGGTCACCACCTCGGCTTCGACGAGGCAGGCGTTCGCAAACTCGGGCTCTGATGGCGTTACGGCCGCCCGCGTGAAGGCTCTCTCGGCCGGGTTCGCCACAATGCCCTCGAGGGGGCGAAAGCAGCGCGTTCGCCTGGCGCCCACCTGGGCGGCCTTGCAGCACCTGGGAGCGGCGCCGCAGTCGCCCATCCTAGGCGCGAGACTCAACGGTGTCTTACGCTTGTCCCGTGCTAGGCTTCGCCCCCGGTTAGGCGACGCCGTGCCTGTCGGGGGGTTGGGTGTTGTGGTGGTCATTCCGGCTGGAGGAGGAGGGCGGCCTGGCTTCTGCAGTAATCACGGACCGACGGAGGGGTGCGACGATGAGAGTAACGAGGATGCTGGGTCTGGCTGTGTTCGCGGTACTGGCAACGAGCGCGATGATCGGCGTCGCGAGCGCTTCCGCGACGCTGACGTACAAAGAATGCTTTAAAACTGACCCGAGGAACACCGGCGACTACACCAGCAAGGAATGCACCGCAGCAAGCAAAGTAAGCGGTACGGGGAAGTACGAAAGCGTCGATGCTGATGACCTTGGGATCGGTAAAACCAAAAAGGTGACATTGTATAGCGCGGGCGTTGGGGAGCCGGTGGTGTGCACAAAGGGCGAGGTCGAGTGGTTGATTCCCGCCCGCCAGGAAGGTGCATCGAAGGAAACCCTGGTAAGCCTCGAACGCTGTTCGGAGCATGGCGAGGCGTGTACAGGCGATGAAGACGGGCCGTCATCTGGTGTCATCAATGGTGGATGGGGGGCGTCCCTACGTGAACCGGACCCAGGGGTTGTCGAAGAAGTACAGACACCGGAAGTGTCTGGACCCCCCGTCATTGAAAACTTCTCCTGTGCGGGCCTACACTTCGAGATACGCGGGGGCTCTCGCGGGGTCATCACGGGCGACATCAACGCGGCAACCAAAAGGGAAACGGTGACATTCTCAGGAGCGGGGGGTCTTGAAGCCGAGACAAACGATGATCCGGGCGTTTGGTTCCCTCTTTCCGAGACATTCACGATCGTAAACAAGTACGGGGTGCCGACAGGCATCTTCAACTGAGCGAGTGGTGAAGCGTGCCCGCACAGCGGTCTCGTTAGACGCATCGATCCGTGATCGCTGGCGGTCGCTGACGGAGCGCTCGCTCTGCGGCTCCACAACGCCCAACATCTGTTCATGCGGCGCACAAGGCCTCGCGCAGCGCTCGTCTCGGGGAGCCTGGGAAGACTGTCGGAAATCGTCCGCAGCGACAGCCTAGGCCTCGACGCTCTCGCGTCACAGCGAGCGTCTGAGCAAACGCTGTGCAGACGACCGGATCGGACGAGGGGAGCTGCCGAGAGCGATGACGTGATCACGCCTGCTTCACCCATGCGTTAGCGATCGTCTCCCGAGCGTCAGACGGCGTGATCGAGAATCGTCCCGAGCAGACACGCGCTTGGCCTACGACGAGACGCCCGCTTGACCCGAAAACAGGCACACCTGCAGATCGGCCTCGGTCGTCTCGGCCTCGATCGAACCAGCGGTCCCGCCGACGCCTGAGTTTCGCGAAGCTCAGGCGATCCGGATGCCGCGGCGGCGAGCGATTTGCCAGGATGCGACTCCACGTTCTCGCGACAAAGGGGGCTCCGATGGCAGCAGCGCCAAGTTCCGTGACGCCGGACGTTCAGGCGCAGGGCCTGTTCGCGCGTTACGAGCAGGAGTTCGTCGACCGGGTCGAAGATTTCAAGGATCCTCGCCAGGAGTGGCGGCGTCTGATTTCTGAGGCGCTGGGCACGTTCTTCCTGGTGCTCGCGGCGGCCGGTGGCGGCATGATGGGCCATGCCTTCCCGGGCGTGATCACTCATACGGATGCTGTCGTCGCGCCGGCTCTGACGGTGATGGCGATCATCCTGTTCATGGGCAAGGTCTCGGGCGCGCACCTGAACCCGGCGGTCAGTCTCGCGTTCGCTCTGCGCCGCGACTTCCCGTGGAAGCGCGTGCCCGGCTACATCGTTGTGCAGCTGGCCGGCGCGACGCTCGCCGCACTGTTCCTGCATGCGGTCATCAACGTGTCGGCTACCTACGGATCGAACTATCCGGCCGCGTCCTACTCGGCGGGCGCGGCGTTCTGGATGGAGCTCATCCTGACCGTCGGCCTCGTCAGCGTGATCCTCGGCACCGCCTCGGGCGCGCAGAACGTCGGCCTGTTCGGCGCGTTCGGGGTCGGCGGCTACATCGCTCTTGCCGGCCTCTGGGGCAGCCCGATCTCGGGCGCCTCGATGAACCCAGCCCGTACGTTCGGTCCGGACTTGGTCGGAGGGCAGTTCTCGCACTACCTCGTATACGTGGCGGGCCCGATCGCCGGGGCTGCAGTGGCGGTTTTCATTGCGTTCGTCCTCCGAGGCCGTGGTGGCGGCGTCTCAGGCTCGGGAGCAGGACAGGGCGCGCTGTTTACCGAAAGCCAAGATCCAGCGGCGGGCCAACCATCTGGCAAAGGAGGCGTCAGATGAGCCCTGATCGTTCTCGCGCGATGGATCATGTGGTGCTCGTGCTGTTCGAGAACCGCTCCCTCGACAACATGCTGGGGCGTCTGTACAGGCCGGAGGACGGCAAGACGTTCGAGGGCGTGATTGGCAAGGACCTCAGCAATCCGATCCCGGCATGGGCCGAGCACGGCTCCGAGCGAAAGGTCGTGCCCTACGACATCACGACCGACTTGAACTCTCCCAACCCCGATTCCGGCGAGGAGTACTTCCACACCAACACCCAGCTTTACAACACGCTGGACGAGCACAACCGCTTGAAGATCGGCGAGGCTGTGAGTGCACCGTGGAACGTCCCACCGCCTGGTACTGAGCCGAACATGGAAGGGTTCGTCACCGACTACATCAGCACCTTCACCGGCGAGGTCGGCCGCCAGCCGACGTATGAAGAGTACGCGCAGATCATGACCGGCTACACGCCGCAGCAGGTCCCGGTGCCCAGCGGCATCGCCCGTGAGTTCGGAGTCTTCGACCACTGGTTCTGCGAGGTCCCCTCCCAGACCTTCATGAACCGTTCGTTCTTGACGGCGGCGACATCGTCGGGGCTGGTCGTCAACAGTCCTGTGAAAAAGTGGTTCACGAAGAACGACGCGGAAACGATCTTCGAGAGGCTCGAGGCGCACGGCAAGAGCTGGAAGGTCTACGTCGGGGAGCCGATGTGCGTGTCGTTCGCCGGCATCATTCACTATCCGCGGTTGAAGGACCGCCTGGCGACGCACTTCGTGCCGTTCGCCGAGTTCGAGAGGGACGCTGCCGCTGGCACCCTGCCCGACTTCTCGTTCATTGAACCGGACATGGCATCGGGCCACTCCGACTACCACCCGGCATTTGGTCGATCGTTCATCGGCGCCAACGTCGACGTAGGACTGGACGCACCCTCCGGCGTGCTTGGCGGCGAGGCCTTCTTGGAGCGGATCTTCAACGCCTATCGCTCCATGACCTCAGAGGCGGGAACGAACGTCTGGAATACCGCCCTTCTGATCGGTTGGGATGAGCCAGGGGGCACCTACGACCACGTAACGCCAGGACCCGTCTCGCCGCCCGACTCGGACGCGCCTGAAGGCGAGTTCGGCTTCAAGTTCGACCGTTCCGGCTATCGAGTCCCGGCGATCATCGCGTCGCCTTGGGTTGAGCCGGGTTCGGTCTACAACGAGGAGTACCGCCACACTTCGCTGATCGCGACACTACGAAAGCTCTGGAACTTGGGGGAGGCATTCACCCACCGCGATGCGTCGGCACGCACCTTCGACCATGTCTTCAGCCGCGAGACCGCGCGTGACCCCGAGACTTGGGCCACATTCAAGGCCCAGCCCTTACCGGCATGGCACATGGACCCCGAGATCGTGGGCAAAGCCCTCAGCATGCTGGGCAAGAACATCGGAGCCGGCGCCATCGAGAAGGCCAAAGAGCTTGGCGTCACGCTTCCGCCGCAACTGGCCCACCCTTCGGCCGAGCTCACGCCGGAGCTCATCATTGAGGTGGTCAGGGACATCGGCTTCCACTTCTTCCCGCTATTGGAGCCCGGCGAGCGCGACCGCCACTGAGCCGATAACGCACGGTGTGCTGCCGGGCACCTCAGGTCGAGATACCCAGGTGGAAGCGAGGCGCTGACCCCTCCGGGTTCGATCACCACCGGCTCCAGACCTGCTGCCCCCCAAAAAAAGATCGGTCAACTTCCCGATTCTCCCCCCCGCCGGGGGCGCATATCGTGGTGGCATGGCACGCGACCTCGATTTCGCGCGGTCGTGACACCAACGGGCGGAAGAATCGAGTTGACGACGAGCACCGAGAACGACCAGCCGGGCCTTCTCGATCCCGACAGATGGACCGGGCGGATCTTCAGCGACGGCTGGGTCGATGCTCCCTCCACGATCGAGACCATCGAGCCAGCAAGTGGCCAGGTGCTCGGCGTCGCCGGGATGGCCGATCTGGACGCTCTCGCCCGGGCGGCCGAGTCGGCGAACCGCGCTCAGGCGGCCTGGTCAGCCACGTCCTTCGAGGCGCGAGCCGGCGTCCTGCTGAAGGCCGCCGACCTGATCGAGCGCAACCACGCCGAACTCGCGATGTGGGTCATTCGCGAGACGGGAGGCACCGCCGCGAAGGCCGACAGGGAACTGCGGGGGACCAGCAGCCAGCTCCGCGAGGCAGCAGCTCTGACCTCGGAGCCGTTCGGCTTCGAGCTTCCCTCCGCCAGGCCGGGGCAGCGAAGCATCGCCCGCCGCTGCCCGGTCGGCGTCGTCGGCGTCATCACCCCGTGGAACGTGCCCCTGGTGCTCGGCATGCGGTGCGTCGCTCCCGCCTTGGCGCTCGGCAACACGGTGGTTCTCAAGTCCGACCCCAACACCCCCGTCGTCGGCGGCGTCGGTATCGCCCGCCTGCTCGAGGAGGCGGGCCTGCCGGACGGCGTCCTCCACGTCTTCTGCGGAGACGCCGAGATCGGCGAAGCGCTGGTGCTCGACCCGCACATCCAGATGATCGCCTTCACTGGTTCGACGGCCGTCGGCCGTCGCGTCGGCCAGCTGGCCGGCGGCGCGTTGAAGAAGGTCGCCCTCGAGCTCGGCGGGAACAACGCCTTGATCGTGCTCGACGACGCCGACATCGAGCACGCGGCCGCATCCGGCGCATGGAGCTCCTACTTCCACCAGGGCCAGATCTGCATGACGGCCGGCCGTCATCTGGTGCACGAGAGCATCCTCGACGAGTACATCGACGCGCTCACCAGGAGGGCGTCGAGCCTGAGGTACGGCGATCCCGCCGTCGATGATGAAGTTGGGCTCGGCCCGATCATCAACGAGCGCCAGATCAGGCGCATCCAGGTCATCGTCGACGACAGTGTCGCCGCCGGGGCCTCGGTCGTGGTCGGCGGCCGGCGCGACGGGCCGTACTTCCCCGCCACGGTCGTCTCGTCCGTCGAGCCCTCGATGTCCGTCTTCCAGGAGGAGATCTTCGGACCGGTCGCACCGGTCATATCGTTCGCCGACGACGCGGAAGCGGTGGCGTTGGCGAACGGAGTCGAGCACGGCCTCTGCGCAGCCATCCACTCGGGCTCGGTCGGGCGCGGGCTGGAGTTGGCCGACGCCATCCACGCGGGGATGGTTCACGTCAACGACCAGACGGTGAACAACGATGCGCACGCCCCCTTCGGCGGCGAGGGGGCGTCGGGCAACGGCTCGAGCTTCGGCCGTCCCGCGAACTGGGAGACGTTCACCCGATGGCGGTGGCTCACCGCCAGGAGCGTCGAGGATGCCGATGCTTGAGCTGCAGACACACGGCGGTCAGCGCTCGCTCGCGATCGACCAACTGGTGATCTGCGGCTTCACCGCCCGGAACGAGGAGGACGTTCGGACGCACATCGAGGAGCTCACTCGCGAGGGCGTTCCGGCGCCGGACTCCACGCCCTGCTTCTGGCAGCTCCCGGGAGAGCTCGTGTCGAGCGCGACCGCGATCGAGGTCGACTCCGCCCACACCTCGGGCGAGGCGGAGCCCGTGCTGGTGCGCTCCCAGGACGAATGGTTCGTGACGGTCGGCAGCGACCACACCGACCGGGCACTCGAGCGCGAGGACATCGTGGGCGCCAAGGCGACGTGTGCAAAGCCGATCGCCGCCGGCGCCTGGGCGCTGGGATCGGTCGCGGACGACTGGGATCTGATCGAGCTGCGCTCGGACGTCCGGTCCGAGGGCGTCTGGCGCCCCTACCAACGCGCGACCTTGGACGTCTTGAGGCCGGCCGACGAACTGCTCGCGGCGGCATCGAGGCAGTTCACGCTGGAGGACGGAACGGCCGTGTTCCTCGGCACCCCGCCGCTGTTGACAGGCGGCATTGTGTTCGGTGACGCATACCGGGTCGAGCTCTTCCACCGACCCACCGACCGTACGCTGAGCCACACCTACGAGGTCTCCACGGGCGGCGGCGAGAGCCGCAGCGGGCAGGCGGCCCAGTGAGCCGCAAGCCGGAGATCGAGTTCCGCCAGGCCGAGGGGTTTGCCCGCGTGCCGACGGAAAACGGGGTCGCCGGCCTGGAGGAGACGATCCTCGCTCGCGCCGGCGACACCCATGTGGCGACCCGGCTGCTTCATTTCGCACCCGGCACCGACACGAGTCCCGCCGGGGTCCAGGTGCACGACTTCTGGGAGGAGGTCTACATCCTCTCCGGCGACCTCCACGACATCACCCTGGATCAGACCTTCGAGGCCGGCAGCTACGCCTGCCGGCCTCCGGGCATGCCCCATGGCCCATGGCGCACCGAGCAGGGCTGCACGACCTTCGAGGTGCGCTATTCCCAGGGCGGGGACCGTGATGTCTGAGCAGGACCGGGTGCTGATCGCCGGCGCCGGCCCCGTGGGGCTGACCGCGGCGCTCGTGCTAGCCGAAAGGGGCATCCCGGTGACCGTCTTCGAGGCGGGCGACGAGCTCAGCCGCACTTCGCGCGCTTCCACCTTCCACCCCCCGACGCTCGACCTGCTCGACCAGTTCGACGGCGTCGCGGCTGAGCTGGTCAGCATCGGGGTCATCGCCGATCGCTATCAGTTGCGCGATCGCCGGCACGGCCCCTACGCCGAGTTCGACTTTACGACTCTCCGAAAGGACACCCGGCACCCATACCGCGTGCAGTGCGAGCAGAGCCGCTACACACCGATCGCGCTCGACCGGCTTGCACGCCACGGCCACGCCGAGGTCCTCTTCGGCCATCCCGTCACCGCCGTGGAGGCCCACGACGACCACGTTGACGTTCGCACCGCCGGCACGGCGGGCGCCGCGAACTTCACCGGCAGCTGGCTGATCGGCGCCGACGGCGCGTCCAGCGCCGTGCGGGAAAGCCTCGGGATCGAGTTCGAAGGCATGACCTATCCGGATCGGTACATCGTCGTCACGACCACGTTCGACCTGCTGGAGGCGGTTCCCGACCTCGCCTACGTCAACTACCTCTCCGACCCGCGTGAGTTCGTCGTGCTGCTGCGCCTGCCCGAGGTGTGGAGGGCGCTGTTCCCGATACCGAACAGGATCTCTGAGGAGGACGCGACGAGCGAGGCCTCCGCGCAGCGGCTCCTGCGCGGTCTGGCGGACATCGGACGACCGTATCCGGTGGATCACATCTCGCTCTACAGGGTTCACCAGCGGGTCGCGGCCACGATGCGCAGGGGCCGGGTTCTGCTCGCCGGTGACGCCGCCCACATCAACAACCCCTTGGGCGGGATGGGCATGAACAGCGGGATGCACGACGCCTTCATGCTCGGTGAATACCTCGCCGGGAGGATCGAGGGAAGCCGCCCCGACAGCTGCCTGGACACCTACTCGGAGTTCCGCCGCCAGGTCGCGATCCGCCACGTCCAGCCGATGAGTCACGAGAACGTCGAACAGATGGAGGAGGGTGACGAGCAGGAGCGCCTGCGCCAGCAGGCCGAGCTGGCCCGGATCGCGGCCGACCCCGAGCTGTGCCGGCAGTACCTCCGCGAGCGCACGCTGATCACCATCCTGGAGGAAGCCGCGGCGCTCGGCTGAGCCCCCCCGCGTCCGCGGGGGCTCAGCCCTGCTCTCCGGTCAGGACCGCCTCGAGCGCCATCCCGTGCGCGATCGTCATCGTGTCCTCGGCTGCGGTCAGCTGGAGCCCGCTGGGCGGTCGCTGTGACGATGGGATCGAGATCGCCGGCAGCCCGGTTATGTTCGCGAGCCGGGTGTTCGCGACGATCTCCGGGATCCTCTCCGCGAGGTCGCCGGTGGCCCGCGGCGGCAGGATCGGCACCGTCGGGCCGATCGCGCAGTTGACGTCGGCGAGGACCGCGAGCGCCCTGCGCCGCAGCGCGGATCGCTGCTCCAGGGCGCCGATGTACTCCACGGCGGGGATCTCGAGGCCGGCCTGCAGCCGGGCGCGGACATCGTCCCCGACGGGCCTCACCGGCTCGGCCAGAAGGTGCCCGAACTGCGCTGCGGCCTCGGACAGGAAGATCGCGCTGCTGGCAGCGAAGACATCCCGGCCGTGCGGCCAGGCGACCTCCTGAACCTTGCAGCCCAGGGCCGACACCGCCCCAAGCAGCTGCTCGAACCGGGTGCCGATGACGGGGTCCGCCGCACTCGCCTGGGCCGAGGAGTAGCCGATGCGGCGTGGCAGCGCAGGGACGATCGCGGCGCCGCTGAGGACGCGGTGGGCGGCGGCCACCTCGCCGGCGTGCCGGGCCAGCAGACCCACGCAGTCGAGGCTCGGGGCGAGGGGCAGCACCCCCGCGACCGGGTAGCTCCCGAGCGCGGACTTGAAGCCGACGACGCTGCAGAAGGCGGCGGGGATCCGGCAGGAACCGCCCGTGTCCGTGCCGAGCGCGAGATCGGCCGATCGCTCGGCGACGGCAATCGCCGAGCCCGAGCTCGAACCGCCGGGCACGCATCCCGGGGCGGCCGGGTTCTCGGGCGTGCCAGCGAACGGGTTCACGCCCGTGACCCCGCAGGCCAGCTCGTGCAGGGTGACGGTCCCGCTGAGCGTCGCCCCCGCGCAGCGAAGCCGCGCGAGCACCGGGGCGTCGCACGGCTCGGAAGGTGCACCGACCCGCGACGCCGAGCCGGCGCCGATCGGCCGGCCGGCGACGGCGATGTTGTCCTTCACCGCCAGCACCAGCCCTGCCAGCGGGAGGCGATGCGCGAGCGCGCGAGCGCGCCCGTCACGAACCGTTCCGGCGTTGACCGCGTGAACGTAGACCCCGCCCGCGGCCAGCATCCGCCTCTCGCCGCCGTCGCTCACGTGACCCGAAGGCGATGCCGCGGATCGGCATGCGGGTGAGCACGCAGGAGCTCCTTCGTGTAGGGGTCCGACGGATCCCTGAAGACTGTCGCGGTGTCGCCGACCTCGACCACTCGGCCCTTGTGCATGATCGCGACCCTGTCTGCCACCTCCGCGATCACCGCCAGCTGATGGGCGATGAACAGGATCGCCAGGCCGAGCTCGTCGCGAAGCTCGAGGAACAGATTCAACAGCTGCGCCTGGACCGAGACGTCGAGCGCGCTGACCGCCTCGTCGGCGATTATCAGCTCGGGACCCACGGCGAGGGCTCGGGCGATGGCGACACGCTGACGCTGGCCGCCCGAGAGCTCGGCGGGCTTGCGCCTCGCCAGGCTGCCGGAGAGGCTCACGAGCGAGAGCAGACGGGCGACGTACGCCTGCTCGTTCTCGCTGCCCGACCGGTGATGGACCCTCCCGGCCTCGTGCAGGGCCGCACTCACGGTCATCCGCGGGTTGAGCGATGTGTAGGGGTCCTGGAAGATCATCTGCATCCGGCGACGCAGCTCGCGCAGCTCGGCGTGGGTCGCAGCCAGTACGTCGGTCCCGTCGAGATGGATCTGTCCCGAGTCCGGCTCCACGAGCCGGATCAGGCATCGGGCGACGGTGGTCTTGCCACTACCCGATCCGCCCGCGAGTCCGAGGATTTCGCCGCGGCGCAGCTCGAAGGAGACGTCGTCCACAGCCCGTTGCGGCTGCCCCTCGACGCGGCGCAGACGTTCGACCAGCCCACGGCGCACCTCGAAGTCCTTGGTCAATCCTTCGACCTGGAGGAGCTTTTGTCCACCGTCGCTCACGACTTCGTCGCAGGTCTGCTCGCCCCGCCGCTGGCCTCCGCGGCGAACGGTTCGACGGGACAAGCGGACAGATGATCGTTCCCGACCGAGAGGAGCTCCATGGTCACGCGCTCGCATCCCGGCCTCGAGTAGCTGCAGCGCGGCTCGAACACGCAGCCGGGCAGGATGTCGGCCAGCTCCGGTGGCTGACCCGGCAGCGGGCTGCGCCGCCGGGCGCCGCCGGAGCTGTCGAGTTCGGGCACCGACTCCAGCAGGGCCCGCGTGTAGGGGTGCTGCGGTTCCCGGTAGATCGTCTCGACCGGCCCGCTCTCCACGATGTGACCGCCGTACATGACGGCCACCCTGTCGCACACCTGTGCGATGACGCCGAAGTCGTGGGACACGAGCAGGATGCCCATCCCCTGCTCACGCTGCAAGCGCATCAGCAGCTCGAGAATCTGCGCCTGCGTGGTGACGTCGAGCGCCGTCGTCGGCTCGTCGGCGAGCAGCAGACGTGGGCGCGAGGCGGTCGCCAGGGCGATCATCACGCGCTGGCACATTCCTCCGCTCAGTTCGTGCGGGTAGGAATGAGACCGCCGGTCGGCGTCCGGTATCCCGACGTGGTCGAGCAGCGTCGTCGCCTCTGCCTTCGCGGCCTTGCGGCTCAGACCGCGATTCACGCGCAGCGTCTCCGCCAGCTGGGCCCCGACGGTGAGCACCGGGTTCAGCGAGCCGAACGGGTTCTGATAGATCATGCCGACCGACGAGGCACGGAAACGACGCAGGTCCGAGCTGCTCATCGCGCCTACGTCCTTCCCGTCGAAGTGAATTGCGCCGGAGGCGATCCGCCCCGGCGGCGGGATCAGGCGCATCACCGCGCGACAGGTCATGCTCTTACCCGATCCCGACTCGCCCACCAGCCCCAGGACCTCACCCTGATCGACCGCGAGGTCCACTCCTCTGACGGCGAGGAGCGGGCCGGCTTCCGCGTCGAACTGGACCCGAAGGTCGGCGATCTCGAGCAGGCTCACTGTACGGTCTGCCTCCAGTCGCGGTCGGAGAGGCCCTCGCCGATCAAGCTCACACCGACACCGAAGATCACGAGGACCAGGCCCGGAAGGGTGGACACCCACCACGCGGTGAGCAGATAGGACTGGCCGCTGGCGATGATCGACCCCAGCTCCGCCGTCGGCGGCTGCACGCCGAGGCCGAGGTAGGAGAGCCCTGCGAGCTGCAGCATGTTGCCGACCAGGTTGACCGTCGAGTACACGAGACAGGGGCGCAGCAGGTTGGGCAGCGCATGCCGGAGGATCGCACGACGCCGCGAGTAACCGAGAGCCGCCGTCGCGACCATGAACGGCTGCTCGCGGACGACGAGCATCTCCGAGCGCGAGAGCCGCGCATACAGGGCCCAGGAGACGAGCGGAACGCCGATCAGGAACCCGGTGAGACCGGGCCCGACGATCGCGACGATCGCGATCACCAGGACGATCGACGGAAAGGCGATCATCACATCGCCGACCCGGGAGATCACTGCGTCCACGGCGCCGCCGAAATATCCGGCGACGGCGCCGGCGAGGACGCCGATGGGAAGCGGCACGTAGGTGACAAGCGCGACGACGACGATGTCCAGGCGCAGTCCGTAGAGGGTGCGCGAGAAGACGTCGCGCCCGGTGTCGTCGGTTCCGAACCAGTGCGCGGGAGAGGGCGGCGCCAGGATCGCATTGAAGTCCAGCTGATTCGGACCGTACGGCGCGATCAGCGGCGCCAGCAGCGCGGCGAGCACCAGGATGCCGACGACGACCATGCCGATCTTGACCGACGTCGGAAGGGCGCGGATCCTCCCCCGCACGCGTCGGCGCGTAGCGGGCATCGCCGTCGAGAGCTCCTCGCCGGTGACTTCGGCGCTAACCATCGCGAGCCGTCAGCCGGACGCGCGGGTCGATTGCCGCGTGCACGACGTCGATCAGGAACGCGGTGAGCACGACCACGGTCCCGGACAGCAGCGCGAGGGTCTGGACGAGGTGGTAGTCGCGTTTCTCGACGGCCTCCACGAGCAGCGATCCGGCTCCCGGGATCTGGTACACGGCTTCGATCAGGACCGTGATGCCGATGATCACCCCCAGCAGCGAGGCGAGAATTGTGATCGTCCCGATCACCGAGTTCCGCATCGCGTGCAAGCCCACGACCCGGCTCTCGCGAAGGCCCCGTCCGCGCGCGGCCTCGACGTAGTCGCTGCGGAGCACTGCGATCAGGCTCGAGCGCAATGTGCGCACGACGATCACCAGCAGCGCGAGGGCCAGCGTGAGCGCGGGAAGCGTCATCGTCCGCAGGATGCCTTCGAGCCCCGTTTCATACCCCGACACCGGGAATATCTTGAGCTCGAGGCCGAGCAGGAGCGCCAGCATCAGCCCAAGCCAGAACGGCGGCATGGCGAACGTGAACGTCGTCACCAGCCTGATCGCGTTGTCGATCAGGCCGCCCGGCCGGGTCGCCGCGAGGACCGCCATCGGCATGCCTATGAGCAGCGCGAGCAGCAACCCATAGGTGATCAGGATCGCGCTGGGCTTGATCCGGGTGCCGATCAGTTCCCCGACGGAGGCTTCGAACAGCACCGAGTTGCCGAAGTGGCCCGTCGCCGTTTCCTTCAGATACAGGCCGAATTGGGCGAGCAGAGGCCGGTCGAGCCCCATTTCTCTGTGCAGTTTGGCGACGGCCGCCGGGCTCGCTCGCGCTCCCAGCTCGAGCCGCGCCGGGTTTCCCGGGACGAGGTGCACCATGAAGAACGTCGCCGCGGCGATCCCGAGCAGGACCACGATGCTGAGTGCGGCACGCCGTAGTACGTAGCTCAGCATCGTGGTCCAGTGCGACGCTTCAGGTGACTACCCCTTGGCCGACAGCCAGGTCAGCTGCAGCTGATCCACGCCAAGAGCGTTGACGTACGTGCCGCAGACATTGCTCTGGTGAGCATTGATGAACGGCACGTTGAGCACGTTGACCGCAGGGGTCTGTTCGAGGAATTCCCGCTGGATGACGGGCCACTGTTCCGCTCGGGTGGCTTCGTTCGGCGTCGTGCGGAACGTCTGGACTTTGGCGGCGATCGCCGGGTCTGACCAATCGGTGAAGAAGCCGTTGGTGCCCGTTGCCTTCAGGGCGTAGAAGCCGGCGAACTCGTCCGGAATCGGGATGTCGCTGCTCCACTGCGGGAACGGGAACGTCATTTCGTAGTCCATTTCCGTGAACTTTTCGGCGACCGTGGCCTGGCCCAGTTCGACGAGCTTGACTTTGATGCCTATCGCCGCCAGCTCCTGCTGGATCAGCAGCGTGAGCTGCTTGTAGTATTCGAGCCCGGACGGATACGTCAGCGTGGTGGAGAAACCATTGGGGTAGCTCGATTTCGCCATGTATTCTTTGGCCTTGCTCGGACTGTATTCATAAGGCGCGATCGACTTGTCATCGAGCTTCAATTCGGGAAGGAGGCTGTTCGGGATCGTGCCGACGCTCTTGAAGATCTGTTCGTTGATCTCCTTCTTGTTGATCGCGTACTGGATCGCCTTGCGCACGTTGAGTTCCGCAAACGGCTTGTCCTTGTGGTTCAATGATAGGCCGATCCACGCGGGCACGGGGACCCTCTGGACGGCGAGGTTCGATTCGCCCTGCAGGGTTGCGATCTGGGTGTACGGGATGCCATCCGCGAGCTGCACCTGACCGCTTTTCAAAGCCAGCACGCGGCTGTTGCTTTCCGTCGCGAAGTTCCAGCGCATGGTTTCGACGTACGGCTGGTTGCTTTCCCAGAAATAAGGATTCCGTTCGAAGGTGAGGTGGGATCCGGAGACGAATTCCTTGAGCTTGAACGGCCCGGTCCCGGAGGGGTGCCGCCAGAACGCCGCGCCCTCCTGTTCGACTTCTTCCTTCGGAACGATGGAGGCGGGATAGATGGCGATGTCGTACAGGAACCCAGCAACGGGTTCGGTGAGCGTGACCTGCACGGTCGTGGGATTCACGATTGTCGTTTCCTTGTAGCCGAGCGACAGGACCGTGAACAGCTTGTTGATGTTCGGGTTGCCGAATCGGTCGAGGCTGAACTTGACATCCGCCGCCGTCACAGGTTTTCCGTTGGAGAACTTCAGCCCCGGGCGAAGCTGGAAGGTGTAGACCTTCCCGTCCGGCGACACCGACCAGCTCTGCGCGATGGCGGGGACTATCTTCGTTCCGCCTTCCGGATCGAGCCGGACGAGCCCGGTGTAGAGCATTTCGTCGGCGAAGGAGTCGCCGTTCCCGTTCTTCACTTCGATCGGGTTCAAGGTGACCGTTTCGAGCTGTCGCGCGTAGGTCAGGCTTCCACCCCGCACGGGTTCTTTCTGGCAAACCGTCGCGGCATTCGCCACGGTCTGGATCGAACCGGAGCCTCCCCCGCCGCTCGAGCCTCCACATGCAGCCAAGAACACCGCCAGGAAGAGACCTCCCAGCCCACACAGCGCCAGCCTAGGCATTAGCTACTCCTCTTTGTCGTGATTGGCCGAGGTCGGCGGTGGAACCGGTCTCGCTTGGGGTCGGCACGGGTATCTGGGCGTCTCCACGCCAGTCCAGCAGCGCGCCCACCAAGCCTGGATCTCGTTTCGAGGAGATCGCCGCGTAGACGGATCCGAGCGTTCCGGCGGGGAACACGCCGCTGCGAAGACCGTCCAGGGAAAGCCGCTCGCGAGCCATCAGGCCGAGGACGAACGCCACGTTCCCCGGGACGGTGAAGGCTCGCTGCCCGCCCGGGACGTAGGGGTCGTTGCTCGTCGACACGAGAGCCACCTCGCGGCCGTAGAAGACGTCGGCGAGGATGGTGTCCAGCGGCTCGGGATGCAGAGCGAGCACTGCGATGCGGCCCCCGTCGGCCGAGATGGACATCGCCGCTTGCAGGGCGCGCTCTCCGCCCGCGGCCTCGATCACGGCCGGGACGCGGTACCCCGATCCCGAGTCGAGGGCCTGCGGCTCGAGCGACGGGTCGATGATCCTGGCATTCGGCAGCACGCTCGCGGCGAGTTCGCGTCTGACCGGATCGGCCTCGAGGCAGATCAGCTCGGCGCCGCAGGCATCGGCCAGCAGGGCGGCTCCAAGACCGACGAGGCCCAGGCCGATCACGGCGACCGGTTCCCCCGGGCTCCAGGCGATCCGGCGCAGCGCGTGCAGACCGAGCGTCGGGATGTAGGCCGGCGCCGCCTCCTCGTCGGAGATCGCAGCGGGGATCGGCACGACCTCCCAATGCTCGACGTCGAAGGCCTCGGCGTGGCGTCCCATCACGAAGACGCGCTGCCCGAGGCGCAGCCCGTCGACGCCGTCACCCAGAGCCTCTATCGCGGCGACGTTGTTGTAGCCGATGCTGACCGGAAAGCGGTCGATCCCGGCGGCCATCGGCCGGGGGCTTGGAGCGCCGTGAGGGGTGAAGCGGTGCAGCTCAGCCATCGAGTTCCACACCGCCGAAGGCATCGTTCCTCCTTCGTAGAGGCGCATCTCCGTCCCGGGGCTGATGAGTGAGACGAGGGTGCGGACCCGGACCTGGCTGGGAGCCGGTTGCGGCGGCAGCTCGAACTGGCGCCATTGGATCTCGCCGGGCGCGGCGACCAGCGGTTGGCGACTCGCGCTCGTGGTCGCAGCCGGGTCTAGCAAGGTTGACCCTCGAGTGCATTCAGCAGGGTCGAGACGTGGAGCACGAACTCGACGGTGATGTCCATCACCTGCCCGACGGTGGGATCGGGGGTCCGGAACGGGGAGTTGTGCCAACTCCCGTCCGGGCTCTGAGACTCGTCGAACCACTCGGCCATCCGCAGCACCTGTGGGAGGTGACCGCCGGCGGGATCGGCTTCGAGCATCGCTGCCGCCCCCCAGCCGAACTTGCAGATCTGACGCGACTCGGAATGGTCGAATTGGGCAGGGGTGCCGTCGATCGAGAGGTCGAGCAGCGCGCGCCCGAGCGAGCGTGCGCGCTCGTCGCCCGTGGCGGCGAGAAATCGACCGCAGAAGGCAGCGGCCATGCCGGGGTTGTAGAAGGCCTGCCGGGGTTGGGTGAGATCGGTGATGAGGTCGAACTCCTCGCCGGGCGGGACGTCCACGATCAGGCCCCGCTCGTCCCAGCCCGTGTGCAGCCGGCTGGGCAGCTCAGGCTGAGCCTCGTAGAGATGCCGCAGCCAGTCGAAGGCCGCCGTGGCGACGTCGAGGCGCCCGGTCAGCAGCGCCGTCATCCCGAGCTGCATCGTCGGAAACAGGTCCTGGCGCTCACCGCGTCTGCGGCTCGGAGGTTCGGCGTAGGCGCCGCCGGTGGCCGGGCTCTGGTACCGCCGCAGGCGATCCATCAGCCGGTTGGCCGTCTCGAAGCGTTCCAGCAGCCAGGCCCCATGGGCGATCATCGCGACGGGATAGGCGGCCCAGCGTTCGCGATAGCGGGAGTTCGCCGGCGTGTCAGGAAGGTCTGCGTCGTGATCGAGCCCATTGCGCTCGATCCAGGTCAGCACCCGCGCGGCCAACGGCCGCGACCCTCCCGCGACCGCGAGGGTCCAGGGAAGGCGGCAGTAGGAGTTGTACGCCTCGGCGTCCGCGACCCGGCCCTGGTCGTCAACCCTTTCGACAATCCAGCGCAGGCCCCCATCTCGAGTCACCGTCAGCTTCCGGCAAGCGGAATCGACATCCTCGGGGCGGGTGGAGAGAACGCGTAGCATCATCCAGGCGCCTCTCTGAACTGGCAGGGGGGATTCGGGATCCTGAGCACGCTCCGCCATTCCAGGCTACTCCCGATGGCGCTCATGCGGCGAATCTTAAGTCCGGCATAACCGGGCCGCCATCGGGAACATTGCCGATTTTCCCGCACCGCCCGCAGCGCTTGGCGCCGGCCCGCAGGGCGGCGGGAAGTCCGGCTCCGGTCATCTTCCTAGGACCCGCACCCGCCTGACTTGCCGAGTCCTCCGAGCGGGTGCGCAACGTTGTGTTGACTGTCGGAATTGAGCGCGCGGCAGGTCGCATCTCGTGCTGGGCGCCGCGAGCACGAGCGTGCCGGCCTTCGGCCCGGGCCAGGAGGCGAGGTGGCCCGACGTCGTCGCAGAAATCGGTGATGTTCCCGATGGTGGCCCAAGGGCACCCTGGCCTAGAGTCCCCGCTGGCGCATGGCCGAGTTCATCCTCATGCTGACGCGGAACGACGTCACTGTCAGCAACGCCGAGCAACTGCTCGACGACGTCCTGGAAACGGGGGTCAAGCACGTCGGCTTCAAGGATGTCGGCCTCGCCCCGGACCAGATGCGGAGCCTGGTAGAGCGCCTGCGCGAGGCGGGTCGCTCGATACATCTGGAGGTCGTCTCGCTGAGCGAGGAGGACGAGCTTCGCTCGGCGGAGATCGGCCGCTCGCTCGATGTCAACTACCTGATCGGCGGCAGCCGCTGGCGTCAGGTCGGCCCTCTGATCGCCGGCTCTCACATCAAGTACTTCCCCTATCCCGGTGAGGTGTCAGGTCATCCGGCCGAGCTTCGCGGCGATGTCGCCCGAATCGTCGCCGACGTCACACAGATGGCGGACTCGGTCGAACGGGATCAACCTGCTGGCGTTTCGCCACGCCTCCCTGGAGGGACTGGACGTCCTGCACGGCGTCCTCGCCGAGGTCTCCCTGCCCGTGATCGTCGCCGGGTCGATCGACTCGCTGGAGCGAATCCGGGCGGTGGATGCGACCGGGGCCTGGGCCTTCACGATCGGCGGCGCCGTGCTCGACCGGCGGATCGAGCCGGGCGCCCCGCTCGACTCCCAGATCGAGGTGGTCCTCGCGGCGATCAGCCCGAGCGCAGAGGGCCGGCCCGCGTGAAACCCGAGGTCGTTCGCGAGCTCGCGGCCCGCTCCTTCATGGAGGGACCAGAGCTCTGTCGCGAGTACCTCCGCGACGAGGCGATGTGGTTCGGCACCTCCACGGTCCCTCCCGGCGCGACCGGCGCGCTCGACAGCGGCCACGCGAAATCGACCGAGGTCTTCTTCTGCGCGCGCGGATCCGTGCTCGTCGACCTCGGCGAGGAGTGTCGCGAGCTTCGAGAAGGTGACGCCCTCGTCATCCCACCGACCGTTCCCCACACGATCAGCAACATAGGCACCGAACTCGCGCTCATCGTCTGGGCGGGAGCTCCCGGTGAGTGACCGCGGCTCCGGCGCGATCCTGGCGATCGATATCGGGACGACGGCGCTGAAGGCGGCGCTGTTCGACCGAACCGGGTCACTTCTCGCGGAGACCACCCGTGAGTACGACCTCGTGACACCCAGGCCGGACTGGGTGGAGATGGGGTGCGAGTCCTACTGGAGCACGCTCCGCGCTGCCCTGGCCGACCTGTGGGCCCACCCTGCCGTGGACGCGCGCGATGTGGCGGCGCTGGGGATCTCGGCGCAGGGCGAGACGCTGGTTCCCGTCAACGCGTCGGGCCGGCCTCTTCGCAACGCCATCGTGTGGCTCGACAACCGCGCCCAGGCGGAGGCGGTCGAGCTCGACGATCGCTTCGGAGCCGAGCGCATCTACGAGGTGACGGGGCAGCCGGCGATGCTCGCCGCCTGGCCGGCGGCGAAGCTGCGGTGGCTCGGGGCCCACGAGCCGGAGATCTCCGCCGCCACGCACAAGTACCTGTTGATCGAGGATTACCTTCTCTGGCGTTTGACGGGCGAGTACCTCACCGAGGGGTCGCTCGCCACGTCCACGTGCTACTGGGACTTCCGCAGGAAGCACTGGTGGCCGGAGATGCTCGAGGCGATCGAGGTGGAGGAGGCCCAGCTGCCGACCCTGGTCGAGCCGGGCTCCCAGATCGGCCCGATCCTCCCCGCCGTAGCTGACGAGCTCGGGCTGTCCGCCGGGACGATCGTCTGTGCAGGTGCGCTCGACCAGGCTTGCGGCGCGATCGGAGCCGGCAACATCGCCGGCGGGGGCTTCAGCGAGAACACCGGCGCGGCGATCGCACTATGCGCCACGCTCGACGAACCCCGCCTCGATCCCGCGCGGAACATCCCCTGCCACTACCACGGGCTTCCCGACACCTACATGTTCCACACGTTCACCGGCGGTGGTGTCGTCCTGAGATGGTTCCGGGACGCGTTCTGCCCAGACATCGTGGAGATCGCGCGCGCCGAGGGAGCGGACGCCTACGATCGGCTCTCTGAGCTCGCCGCCGGCGCTCCGCCGGGCGCTGACGGCCTAGTCGTTCTTCCCCACCTCCAAGGGGCGATGGCGCCCGAGAACAACGACGACGCCCGGGGCGTCATCTCCGGCCTGACCTTGCGCCACGGCCGCGCTCACGTCATCCGGGGCATCATGGAGTCGATCGCCTACGTGGTACGTCGAAACGTCGAAGCGATGTGCGAGCTCGGCGTGGGCATCGAACGCGTCCGAGCGCTCGGCGGCGGATCGCGCAGCGAGCTCTGGAAGCAGATCGAGGCCGATGTCCTTGGCATCCCGGTCACGACCATGGAGCAGAGTGACGCCGGCACGCTCGGCGCCGCGCTGATCGCGGGCGTGGGAATCGGCTGGTGGGCCAGCGCCGGCGAGGCAGTCGAGGCGGCGGTTCGAGAGGCCCGCACCTTCGAGCCGGACCCCGCCAACCGTGAGCTCTATGACGAGGCGTACGCGTCCTACGTCGAAACGTATGAGGCGCTCGAGCCGACCTTCGGCGCCGGCGGCAGCTGAAGCGCGGCGCCGTCAGGCGGCGACGCCGCACCAGTCCATCGCGAGGGCGGCGAACGCTCGCGCGGCTACCATCACCTGGTCGATCAGGACGTACTCGTCAACGGCGTGTGCGACGCGCAGGTCGCCGGGGCCGTAGCTGATCGCCGGCGTCCCGCCCAGAGTGAGGAACGAAGCGTCCTCCACTGCTGCGAAGCCTGCTATCTCGGGACGTCCCGCGTAGGCAGTTCCCGCGGCCGCGTCCTGGTGGGCGCTGCAGCAGGCCTCGGCGATCGCGTCAACGGCGTCGCCTGGGTTGTTGGCGGGCCAATGCAGCTTCCACTCGATCTCGGGAGGGTGCTCGCGCAGCCAGCCATCGGTCTGGGCAGCGCGCTCGATACAGGATGCGACTTCAGCCCGGACGTCGTCGGGGTCGTCGTCGGGTGAGTACCACACGCAGTACTCGATCGTCATGAACTCCGAAACGAAGAACGGGACCAGGACGCCGTTCGGGCCTCCGGTGACCACACCCGGGTGGATGGTGAAGTGGCCCGGCGGGAACAGTGGGTGGCGCTTGGTGATGCCCCATTCCTGCTCGAGGCGCCCGATCGCCTCGAAGATCAGCACGCCCTTGTCGATCGCGTTGACGCCCACCGCCGCGCCTTCCCCCCCGGCCCGGATCGTCTGGGCCCGCATCGACGCGTGCGTCGCCTTGCCGCGAACGGTCACACTGAACCAGATCAGGCCGGGGCTGACGGGGACCACCGCGAGCGGAAACGGAGGTGCGCTCGGCTCGGATACCACCGCCGCGTCGGCCCCATATCCACGCTTCACCGCGGCCGTGACTCCGAACTCGTGGTCCATCACCTCCTCGCCCACCACGGACTCGAGGATCAGGTCTCCCTGGAGCTTGACGCCGGCTTCCTTCAAAGCGCGCGCGGCGAACGCCTGGGCGAGGATGCCGGACTTCATGTCGGTCGAACCACGCCCCCAGATCCGATCGTCGTCGACCCTCCCGGAGAACGGGTCTCCGCCGGTCCAATCCGCTGGATCACCGGGCGGGACGACGTTAACGTGGCCGTTGTAGATCAGCGACCTGCCTCCGCCGGCTCCCCGGATCGTGGCGACTGCGTTGTCACGACCCGGTGCGATCGCGAACACGTCAACCTCGGCGCCGAGATCGCGGTACACCCCGGCCATGAGAGCGGCGACCTCTGCCTCGCCGCCCACGACGTCGTCGTACACCTGGCCGGGATAGTTGGGGTTGACGCTGGAGATCCTGACCGCCTTGGAGATCGTGTCGATCAGCTCATCTTTCGATGTATCGACACGGTCGAACACACGTTGGTTGGGAGCCATCTTCACCTCCATAGATCCGGCTGCGATCGTACGGATCCCGCCTCGGGCGAACCATCGGCAATTCTCCGTATCTTTTGCACCCGCCTCCGTCGGGCCGGCAATATCGGGATTCCTGCCGATGGCGGGACCCCACCTTCGGAACTACGCTGGTGCGCGTGATCGATCCGATCCGCTACGACCCACTCGCCGACGTCGGTGGGCCGGACCCATGGGCGATCTACCGGCGGATGCGCACGGAGGCTCCGCTTTACCACTCGGCCGAGCGCGACGTCTGGGCTCTGTCGAGGTTCGACGATGTGCAGGCGGCGGCGCGCGACTGGCGGACCTTCTCCTCGGAGCCGGGGGTCGACCTCGACGACACTGCCGGCGCGATCAGCACCGGAAGCATCATCGACTCCGATCCGCCGCCACACGACGTGCTGCGGGGCGTCATCAACAGCGCCTTCACTCCCCGCGCGATCGCCGAACTCGGAGACTACGTCGAACGCACCGCGCGTGAGCTCTTCGATCTCCTGCTCGCCGCCGGCGAAGGGGACTTCGTGGATGCGTTCGCATGGGCATTGCCGGTCGCGATCGCGCGGCACATGCTCGGCGTCCCGGCAACCGACGAGCAGGCCTTCGCGGCGTTCCTGCGGGACGTCGTCACCCGCGTCTCGGGGGACATCGAGATCCCTGCATCCTCGCAGGAGGCGTCTGCGCGCTACCACGAGTTCGTCCGCGAGCGGATCGACGGGTGGGCCGGCGGTTCCGAGCGCTCAGGGGTCCTCGGTCTGCTGCTCGACGCGCAGGACGACGGGCGGATCACCCGCGAGGACGTGCTCGGCACGGCAGCGCTGCTGGGCGTCGCGTTCACCGAGACGACCTCCGGCCTGCTGTGCTCGCTCTGCCGGCTGCTCGCCTCACATCCGGACCAGACGGAGCGGCTTCGCTCACAACCGGATCTCATCCTGGACGCGGTCGAGGAGGCACTCCGCTTCGAGCCACCCAGTCACTACATGGCGCGCCGGGTGACGAGGGACGTCGAGCTGCACGGGCAGCGGCTCGCCGCTGGGTCGCGCGTGATCCTTCTGTTCGCCGCCGCGAACCGGGATGAGACGCGCTGGGAGGACGCCGAGACGTTCGACCCGTTCCGGCCGAGGAAGCGCAACCTCGGCTTCGGCGAGGGAATCCACCATTGTCTGGGCGCACCGGTCGCCCGCCTCGAGGCGCGGGTCCTCGTGCACCTCCTGCTCGACGCCGCGGAGTCGATCGAGGTGACCGGAGAGGGTCAGCGGTGGTATCCGACCCATGGGACCCGCGGCTGGCTGGAGCTCCCCGTGCGGGTTCGGCCGCGAGTCAACGCCGCCTAGGGCCTGCGGCCATGGCGCTAGGCTTCGAACACGGCGTGCGTCCTCTCCAGCGCCGCCCGGGCGGATGAGCGGACCGACTGACCCATCGCGAGCGGCTACCAGCCCGCCCGGCCCCGACGGGCTCGTGCTCAGGCCGATCGCCGAGCATGAGCTGGGCAGCTTCCGCCGCTGCCTCGCCACCGCGTATCACTTCGACCTCGACTGGCCGGACAGCGCCAGCAGGCGCGCCCTGCGCATCCTCGAGCTGGACCGCACGGTGGCTGCGTTCGACGGCGGCGAGCTGCTCGGCACGGCTGCCGCCCTGTCGCTCGAGCTCTCGATCCCGGGCGGCGCGCTGCCCTGCGCCGGCGTGACGTGGATCTCTGTGCTGCCGACCCACCGGCGGCACGGCATCTTCGCTCGCATGATGACCGACCTGATCGATGGGGCGCGCGGGCGTGGGGAGCCCCTCGCCGCCCTGTGGGCATCGGAGGCCGGCATCTACGGCCGCTTCGGCTTCGGCTGGGCAACCAGCCGCACGCGTCTCTCGATCGAGACGCGCGGCATCGCCCCTTCGCGGACGCCCGCGCCGGGCGGGCCGTGGCGGATACGGTTCGCCGAGCTCGACGGTGCGGCTGCGCTGCTCGCGCCGATCCACGCGTCGGAGTCGGCGCGTCGCGGCGGCCTCACCTCACGCAGCCAGGCATGGTGGGAGGAGAGGGTGCTCGACGACACGCCGGACGCGCGCGGCGGCACCAGCTCGAAGCGGCTCGTGGTCGCCTTCGACCGCGGCGGCGCCGCGCGGGGCTACTCGATCTATCGGGTGAGCGGCATCCGCAGGGTCCTCGGCACCGATCACCCCGCGCCGGGAACGATCGAGGTGATCGAGCTGATGGCCGACGACGACGATGCCTCGGCCGCACTCTGGCGCTGGCTGGTCGGCATCGACCTGGTCGAGCGCGTGGACGCCCTCACACGGCCGGTCGACGACCCGCTGCCGTTCCTGTTCGACGACCCGCGTCGCGTGACGCTCACGGAGCAGTCGGACAGCCTCTGGCTGCGGCTGGTCGATGTGCCGCGCGCGCTCGAGGCGCGGTGCTGGGCGTGTGCCGGGAGCATCGTGCTGAGGGTGCACGACGAGCGGTTGGCGGAGAACGACGGTGTGTGGCGAGTGGCGACGGGGCCGGGAGAGCCAACACGTTGCGAGCGAACCGGCGCGGCGCCGGACCTGGAGGTGGACGTGGGCGACCTCGGGGCCGCGTACCTCGGCGGCACGCGGATCTCGCAGCTCCTTGGCGCAGGCCGCGTCACGGAGCACACGCCCGGCGCCGCGGACCGGCTCGACGCCGCACTGCGCGTCGACCGTGCTCCCTGGTCGATCGACCGCTTCTAGGAGCAGCCCCTGCGGCTGAGCGCCTGTCCCGGGCGTCAGTCGGGGGAGCCGGCGTCGACGAGGATCAGCCCCTCCTCGATCGCCCGCGCGACGCACGCCGCGCGCGATGCACACTCGAGCTTCGCCAGCAGGTGCTCGACGTGCGTGTTGACCGTCCGGATCGAGAGGAACAACTGCGCCGCGATCACACGGTTCGTCCGACCCGCCGCAAGACAGCTGAGCACCTCGAGCTCGCGCGCCGTGAGCCCATACGGGAGCTTCGTCGGGGCCTCGCATGCGAGGCGCACGTCTTCGACGGAGAACAGGCGAACCGTGTGCCACTCGCGATCCTCGTCACGCCAGAGAAAGCGCATGTCGCGCCTTGGATCGTCAACGCGCGCCATCAGCTCTTCGATCAGAGACGATGAGCGCTGCAGGTGGGGCCCCGAGCTGTGCCCGGGGAGGTCGAGCATCTCGCGGCCGGCGGTGAGCGCCACCGCATGGGCTCCAGGCTCGAGCCAGGAGACGGCGGCAGCAAGCGAGCGAGTCACGTCGCAGAGCGATGCGAGGATCGGCTGCAGCCACTCGATCGTCTCGCGCGCTTCGTTGCTCGGGTGCTTCGCCGTGTCCGTGCTGACGTGCAGCGCACCCGTGTAGCGACCGTCCTGGGTGAACAGGCAGGCTGTCAGCCCCTCACTGTAGCCGGCGGGGGTGAAGACCTCTTCGGCGGGGTAGGTCCGGCTGTAGTCGAAGCTGTTGTCGCGCCACCGCGTCGGACGCGGGTCGGCGGTCCGCATGATCTGGTAGGCGCGGCAGCGCCGGTAGTGTTCATCGCTGAGATAGTCGAGAACGCCGGGCGGGTAGCCCGCGTTGGCGAGCGGGAGATGACGTTCGAGGACCGGGTCCCAGGAGAACAGCGACGCCGAGGCATACGGCACGACGGCTCGCAGGCAATCAACCGCCTCCTCCGCTGCGTCTGAGGGGCTACAAGAGGAGCCCGATAGCAAGGCTATCCTCGCTGCGGCAGGAGACGAAAAGATCGTTGTCCTCCCTCCGAGGGAGACATCGAATGGCGCTTTGTCAACCGGACCGTCCGGTCCGGTCACATCTCTGTAACAGCCTACCACCGCGCGCGGCGTCACCCGCCGTCCCGGGCCTGACCGGTATCCGCCCCGGTCTGCCAGTCTGTCCCGATGCTGATGCGTCGAGCAGCGCGCGACGCCGCACGCCGCCTGACGGGTCCCTCCTCTCCGGCATCCGCGACATGGCGTTCGCCAGTCACGCTTTCCTCGCCGGCGAGAGCATGGACGAGGTCGCGTTTATGCGCAGGTTGCGGTCGGCGCATAGGACTTGGAGGTTCTGAAGCGTTCCGCCGTGGCGCCTCAGGTCAGCAGCACGCCCAGCACGATGGCACGATGGCGGATCACCGAGCGAACACGATCCTCACCGGCCGCCTCACCGGCGAGCCGCGGCGTCGCTCGGCGCTACTGCAGTTTGGACTTCCCTTCCACGGCGTTTGGCCTGTCGAGGACCGCGCCGGTGTTCTTCAGGACGGTCAGCGCGCCTGCGACGGCGTTTTCGATCACGGTCGTGCCCCCTGAGTTTCCGCGCACCTTCAGCGACGCGTTAAAGATGCCTGCCGTCGACCAGGACGTTGCCGAGATTCGACGTGAGGTTCGTGGCGCCGTCGATCGTGTCGGCCGGGCAATTCGATGTGCCGTCGCCAATCACGACCGACCCGCCGCCCTTGACCGCGACGGACCCGGCGACGGTGCTCCCGCAAATCCGCACCGCACCCGCGCCGGCGGCCTTCACCGAGCCGGACACGACAGCGTCCTCGATGTCCAGGCCGGCGCCCGGCCGGACAGTGACGTTGGCACTGACTTTGGCCCCCGGGGCGATCTCCACGCCTTCGCCGGCCTTCACGGCGACCATTTTCGTGATCGGTCCCGACAGAACCTTGCTGTAGACCACGTGCGTGTTGCAGGAGGCCGTCGTTTCGTGGCCCACGTTGTCCACCGCGGTGCGCGTGACAGTCGGATCGCTGTTCGGCACGGATGTGTCGATCGGCACCGACCCGCTGGGGTCGATCGCGAGTCCGGACTGGCCGTCGGAGGCGATCACCGTCGCGGCCGCCGGGCTGCCGAAGGCGGCCGTCATCGGGCAGTCAACTTCGAGCGTCGGGGGAGACGCATCGACCTGCACGAGAAGACAGCCGGGAGCCGACGTGTTTTCGGCGAAATCAGCCACGGTTCCGCAGGCCATGTGGGGCCCGTCGGTCGTGAACGTTTCCGGAGGGGCGAGCGACGCGAGGTTCACGCCGCTGCCCGGGCTGCCATCCACGAGGTCGGGATCCGGCGTTGGCGGTGTACGAGACGGTTACGCTGTCCTTGTACCCGCCGCCTCCACCCGCGTAGTCCGGTTCGCGATCCGCTGAAGCAGTTGGGGCCAGCGGCGCCGTTCTGTCCACGACCACCGGTTCGGATATTTCGGAGTCTGATTGCTGGCCTTCAGAGTTCGCGCGGACGCGGTATCTCCACGTCCCTTCCGGCTCCGGCTCCTGGTGGAACTGCGTCTCACGCTCAGGGGGAAAGGACTCCCCTTGATCAGAGCAGCAGGCGTCGGGAACCAGAGACCACGTCGCGCTGGCGTTCTCGTGTTGGAGCTCGTATGTCACGTTGCTGGCTTCACGGCGCGCCTGGGTGCATTCTTCCGTTTCACAGTAGATGGGCGCGGACTTGAAGCCTTCGGGCGCGATCGGCGTTTCTCGCAGCGGTCGCTGTGGGACTCCTTCAGGGCTCGGCGCGTTGACCGCGCTCGAGGACGAGCAGGCGATCGGTTATCCCGTTGCCTGAGAACGCTGCTTTGAGCTCGCCGGCTCCCTGGGTGCAATGGGCCCAGCCCTCGAAATGCAGGGGGATCACCGTCCGGGCTCCGAGGATCTTGGCTACATCGGCGGCGTGATCGGCGGACGGGGTCAGGTAAGCGCGTTCGAACTTCGGTAGCTGGACCGCGCCGGCGTTTAGATCGCGATTCCGAGTTCGCCGGTCTTCTGCACGATGGTGCGCACGACGTCTCGGGAGGCGTTGTCGCCCGAGACGTAGATCTCTTGCGCGCCCTGCGCCGAGAGCAGGAACCCGAGCACTGGGCCTTGAATCTCGTCGCTGCCGTCCGGGCCATGTTGAGCGTGCAGAGCGGTCACCTTCACGGTGTCTCCGCGAGGGCTCTCGAGCTCGATTTCTGACCAGGGCTCCATGCCGACGACGTTGCCGCCGAGATCTTCGGCCGCCTTGGTGGTGGAGAGGACTTGCTTCGCGGAGGGAAGGAACGCTCTACCGGCCGGATCGAGGTTGTCGGTGTGCTGATGATGAGAGAGCAGCACGACATCGATCGGGTCCTGTTGGGCGATGTCGAGTGCAGGGCCCGTCAGCTTGGTGAGACCTCCGTATTCACCGGGAGGCGAGAGCGTGGGATCGGTCAGCCAACGAAGACCGCCGTACTCAAGGATCGCTGTCGGTCCTCCGACGAGCCGGATCCCGAATTGCGGTCGCGCTCCAGCCAAGCGCTGATCAGTGGCGCCGCCCGCCATCGAGAGACATCATGACGACAAAGCAGGTGTGTAGGCGTCGTCGGCGCCGGCGGCCGGTTGGCTCCATGACTGGTACCCAAGGCAAATCCGTGTTCTTCATACGGACGCTCGCTGCTTTCTCGTAGGGGTCGTAGGGAGCGGTTACGGCAGTCAAAACCATCAGGGTCGTGGCTGGCGGTAAGCGGCTCGACGCGTGCTCAGTGGCGTCATGCCCGTTGATCGCGTTTGGCGAGCGTCGATCGCGTTCCACAGCTCGGTCTCATAGCGAATCAGTTCGCTGAACAGCAGCTTGAGGTCCCGCACTGCAAACTCCTCCGGTCGTTTGATGTGATCGTCGCATCCGGCCCACCGCCACTGCGCTACGTACGCGAACTCGTACCGGACCGCGTATCGGAGTGCCCCACATCCACAGGGATATTCCTCGCGGGGAAGTCGCTTCCACCGCAGCATCCACACGATAGCGCCAAAGGGGAGACCGAACGGCTTAAGCGTCTATTACGCCTCGTGGGTCGAGTGGGGAAAGAGCCCGGGAACGCCGGTCGAGCGTTAGGAGCCCTCGATCGCGCCCTCCGGGTGGGGCGCCATGCCAAACGTGAGGCGGCTTCTCACGCGCCGCCGTCAAGCCGTCCAGGCCGCACGCCGCCCCGAAGGGTACAGACGGGTGCCGGCTGCTCATGCACCCAGCTCATCGTCCACCCCGACCTGGCTGACCCTCCCACTCGGGTTGCAGGCGCTTGGCACGGCATCCCCGCGCGGCCCCGGTGCGCGACCAGGGGACCTCGGATATGCTCGCACGAACCCCGACGAGAGGACACACGATGGCAGTCGGAATAAGACTCAAGTTCCCCGGCGGAACGCAAGAGCAGTACCAAACCGTGCACGACACCGTGAACGCCAGGAGCCCGCTCGGCAGGGCCGACGGCTTGCTCGTTCACTCGGCCGGCCCGATCGACGGCGGCTGGGGCGTGATCGACTTCTGGGAATCCACCGAGGCATTCGACCGCTTCACACAGAACAAGCTCATGCCAGTCATCCAACAGCTCGGCGACCGAGGCTTTCCGAGCCCGCCCGAGCGCAAGGACTTCACGGTCCACAACCTCGAGCAGCACGGCGACTGAATACGCAAGCCCGCCGCGCCTGCACGCCAGCGGGCTCGGCCGGCGAGCTTGTGATCGCCTGCCCGTGGCGCTTCAGTGGTGCTCGCTCGGGCCGCCAGAAGCCAGCTCATCGATGTGCTCTGCCGGTATGCCCTCCTGCCGGCATGCACAGAGGAGACGGCTATCGGCGGTCAGCAGCGGTACGTCGATCGCCTCGGCAGCGGCCGCATAAGCTGCGTCATAGGCGCTCATGTGATCACGAAGCGCCCAGATGCGCGGGAGCCGTGGCGCGGTTGCGTCCAGCGCGATGTCGAGTTCGCCCAGCCACCCGATAGAGAGCCGCCCCGTACATCTTGGTGGCGCCGCCCACGAAGTAGTGGACCTGCGGCTGGAAGGGCTTGCCGTTAGTGTCATACCAGGTGTCCGGGGAGACATAGCGGTCATCCACGAACACGTCGGCCGCGTCCCAGTTTTGCGGCTCGCGCTTGAGCCAATCGCCGCGCTCGAGCAGGAGGATGCGCTTGCCCGAGGGGGCCAGGTGACGGGCAAGCGTGCCCCCGCCGGCCCCCGTGCCGATGATGATGACGTCGAAGTCGCTCATCAGGATGGACCTCCGACGTTCATGAGCAAAGCTCCCCGGCCAGCTCGGCGAAGATGGTCCGCCCCGCACCTCGACCAGTGCGAGGGATGCGAGAGCGCGCGGCGAAGCAGCCCAAATGGCGCGACTCGAAGCGATCGGGCGAACGGCAAGTCATCACCTTCGCCAGGTTACCGGTGATCCCGGAGATCACGAACGCTGCCGCAGCACGACGTACCCCGTGCACGGATAGCCTTGCCAGGGCGAGCGTGATCGCGCTCGCGCCCAGGATCTGCCCGTCCGTGCCTCGATACCACGAGACGGAAGTGGCCTGACTTCAGGCGCTCAAGCGCGAGAGCGCCCGACGCGGACGATCCTCGAAGTGTGTGGCGTGCTCGGTGGTCAGGCCAGTTTGAGATAGCGCCGGAAGCCACCGGTTCGACCCCGCTCGGCGTTCGACTCGTAAGGGATTCCCGTACGTTCGTCGAGACTGGCTTGTGCGCGCGTATATGCGCGTTAGCGTCCGGCCGGTGGCAGGCTTTTTGCCGGGACCGCGCGCGAGGCGGGGGTCGGCTGCCCTGGCGGCGATGGTGGGCGCTGTCGTCGCTACGGGCACCCTCATTGCGACGGCCAGTGCGCGCGTGCAGGCGCGGGCGGGAGTGCACGCCGCCGCTGTGAGCGACCGTGTCAAGGCGCACGACACGCGCAGCGGCGCATTCGAATACGGCTGTCCGATCCTTCCCGAAGAAGACTCGCTCAACCAGGAAATCGTCAATGCTCCGGTCAACCCCAACTCGACGAAGTACCTCGCCAGCATCGGGCTGACGGCCCACTTGCACCCCGACTTCGGCACCGAGCCCAGCTACGGGATCCCCGACAGCGTCGTCGGTCCCGAACAGCAACCCGATACCGATTGGAATGACGAAAACCTCGAACAGCCCAAGCACGTCCCCGGATCAGAATTCGAAGCTGTGGAAAGTGGGCCGATCCTGCACGGCTGAGTCCGAGTCCCGCCCGGCTGAGTCCGAGTCCTGCTGCACTCAGAACCATGCTCGTTGACACGCGACGCGACGCTCGAGCTGTCAGGTCTTGTGGGCTCCCTTCTTGGACGACTTGCTGTCCGGCGAGTAGCGCTGTCGCGCCTGTCGGTCGCACCTGCTGCGCTTAGCGCGGGAGTGTTTGTAACGTTTACGGCACGCTTTGAGCGCAAGGGTGAGTTTTTGTGCTCTGGTGAGCTTCTTCGTTTTGCTGGCCTTGACGGCCTGGCAGCCTTGGACTGTGACCTTGACGTTGTCGTTCGTGTTGGTGCCGTTTTGGCCGGTCAGGGCGGCTGGGATCGTGAGGTTCTGTCCGCAGAGGCTGTAGTGGGCCTTGAGTGGGAGGTTGGTGGTCAGCGCCGAGTGGGGTCCCTCGGGGAGGGTGGCTTCGACCTGTTCGAAGGGAACGTCGGGGACGGACAGGAAGCTGGAGGTCGTGACCCCGTGTTTGATGGCGGTCTGGCCGTCGAGGATGACGGTGATGCCTTCGCCTTGCAGGACGAGCTCGGCGTCGGGCCAGGCAGCGTTGCCGTGGGAGACGAGATAGATCGGGCCTGCCACCGGGTTCTTGAGGACGGAGGTGTGAACAACGGCGGTGCCGATGTCTGATCCTTCGGGGCAGGCGGCCGGGTTGGCTTCGAAGACGGCGGCGATGCAGGCTTTTTGGATGGTCGTTAGCCGCGCGGGGAGCGTCGCGGGAATGGTGAGGATTGTTCTGGCGACGTTGGCTTGGCCCTTCGTTGAGGTGAAGGTGAGCTTGAGGCTGGCGCCGTTGGCTTTGCTGGTCTTGCCTTGGGTGCTGGCGGCGACGCCGGGGTTGAACGGTAGTTGCCCGCAGCCGGAGGCCTGGAAGGGGGTTGTGAGGGTGCTGCTCGTGCCTTCGGCGCCGGCGAGGGTCGTTTCGATGTGTTTGGGTTGGCAGTTGGTGGGGTTGAATTGGAAGTTCGGACGGTCGACGGTGACGCGTACCTGTTTGAGTTGGACGGGTACGCCTTTGATGATCGTCGGTAGCGCTTCGTCTCTGGGACCGGGGTCGGTCGTGATCGTCACGGCCGCGGTGTGTGGATTGACGTTGATGCGCTCGCGGACGTTGATGTAGCCGAGGTTGAACGGTCCGGCCTTCGCCAGGGTGCGCACGAGCAGGCCGAACGGGGCGCCGTCATACCCTGTTGTGAGGAATACGTCGCCGCCGAGGACCAGGGGCTCTCCGCCCAGTCCGGAGCTGGCGCTGGAGTGGCCGATGAGGCTGTCCGGTCCGCATTCCCATTCCTGCCCGGGGACTGGTTCGGGGCAGGGTGTGACTGTCGAGAGTTGTGCTGCGATGCCGGATGGCAGGTTGACGGTGATGTTCTGGAGTGCCTGTTGGCCGTCTTGGCGGGTGAGCGTGAGCTCGAATGAGCTCAGCGCGCCGGCCTGGGGATTGGCTGATCCCGCCTGCAGCGCCGGGGTGAATGGCAGTGGTTGGGTGGGGCACGGGCCGCCGCCGGCGCCGCTGGTGATCTGGAAGCCTTCGGGATCGGATAGTGCGGTGGCGGGGGTGGGGGTCGAGGATGGGGTGAATGTCGCGCTCGCTTGATAGTTGCCGCATAGTGGTGGGGTGCTCTGCGCGGCGTGCTGGTTGAACAGATGGAGTGCGAGGTGTTCGAACGGTAGTGGTGGTGTGTTCTTGAACGTCGATGTGAGCTGGCCGGTGTTGGGGTCCAACGAGACGGTGCCGGCGAGCTTGACGAGCACTTTCGAGGTCGGTTCTTTCGCGATCAGATAGAGCACGAGCGGCGGGCTGAACGGGTCGGTGTCCTGGGCCGCGAGATACACGGAGCCCGTGAGTGCTTCTGGGAGCAGCGGTGTTTGGATTTCGACGGTGCCGAGCTTTGCGGCCGGTGGGCATGGGGGTTCTGAGAGCATGGGTGAGAAGTCGTTGTTTTCGGTCTGTGCTTCTTCGCCGAGGTCTTCCTGGAAGCCCGGATTGGTGCTCAGGTTGAAGCCGATTTCGCCGGCGGAGCAGCTTTCCAGCCCGTTCGCCGCGGCAGGGTTGACCTGGATGCCTGCGGGGAGCGCGATCGTGGTTTGGTGGATGTCGGCCTCACCACGCCCGCTTGGACTGAGCGTTCCCGTCTGGGGCATGCTCACTTCGACGGTCATCCCGGAGGGTGTGCTGGTGGTGTGCTGGTCGGGTGTCAGCGCGAGCGATGGTTCGAAGGCGAGCTCCTCACAGCCTTCGAGCTGTGTGGGGTTGCTCGCCGAAGCGGTGAGCGTCTGCCCTGACCAAGCTTCGCCCGTGACGGTGCCGGTGAGCGGGCTGGTGCAGGCGGTGGGCAGCGTCAGGAACGCCAGCGGGTTTGAGAATTCGTGTGTTTCGCACGGCTTGCTGCCCGGCGTGTAGCTTTCGACCCAGTGTCCATCGGCGAGGCAGTCCCAGCCGCGCGAGGGGTCGTGGCTCGGGTCGCCGGGGGTGCCCCATAACGTCACCTGGGCGCCGAGGATCTGTACCGCTTGGGATGCGTCGTGGACGGTGACGGTCACGCCGTAGTCTTCGCCGGTGCGCACGCGGGTGTCGAGGATCACGGGAACGTGCACGACCGACAGCCCGAAGCGCGCGGGCTCCCCGGGAGCCGGCGGAAGATTGAACACGGGCACCGCCCAGGTCTGATACCCAAACACGATCGGATCGTTGAAGGTGACCTCGGCGACACCGACCGCGCTGTCATCCGGACAGGAATTGGTGTCTTCTTCATCCTGGGCGCCGAAGTCCACGTCCGGGCATTGCGGTGTCGCTGCCGGGTCCCCGATCAGCCCGGGCGGCAGGCTGAACTGCAGTTCCTTCTCGAGCGCCGGAGCCTGTGGCGCGGTGCGCCCGGTTTCCGGGTTCAGCCCGTAGGCCTGGTTCAGATTGAAGGTGGTGGTCAGCTGGAATGGGTGCGAGCCGCCCTGCGCGTCCAGGGAGCCGTCTCCTTCTTCGGGGGTGAGTTCGTAGCCTTCGACGCCGAACGGGGTCGCTGCGCCGCCGATCCCGACCGGCTGGTCGAGCGTTGCTTCTTCGAGTTCCCCGCCGCTCACGCTCACGCGACCGGCTGGTTCGGCAGGGGTGGTGGTGGTTGTCTTGACCGTGATCTGCAGTTCGAGCTGCACGAACGGCGGTAGTTCGCCCGAGAACATGCACTCGACCTCGGCCGGCTGCCTTTCACATTCGAGTTCCAGCTGGTCGCCGTGCGCCCCCACGACACCACGGCCGGTGAAGCCCCGCACCCGCGTGGCTTCCACGCCGGCGGGCAGCTCATCGCTGATCGTCACAGGCTCGCTCTGCGCATCGATGTTCACATCACCGAGGTTGCTCGCGCTGACGACAAGCATCCCTTCGCCGCGGATTCCTTCATCACCTTCGCCACTGAAGCGCTTCACCGGCGAGCGGCAGCACCGTCGGGGCGGTGCGCGAGCTGACCTTCCAGAACGCCTGCCCGGTGGCGAACGCCGGGCGCACGAAAACCAGGGCTAGCGCCAGCATCGCGCCGGGGAGGGCGAGCAGCATGGCGATCCGGCGTGCTCGGGCGCTCATCATCGATCCCGCCTGAGGGGACGACTGGATGCCGGACGCTCGGATGGACGCTTGGACGCCGGATGCGTGGATGACGGACGCGTGGATCGCTTCTTGGTGTGCGTCTTCGGGGCATAGCGCTTGCGTGCGCTCGCTTCGCAACCTGTGCGCTTCTGGCGTGCGGCGCGGCCTTTGTATTTCCTTCTGCACAGCGCCAGCGCTTTGCTCAGCGCCTGCGCGCTGGTGGGCGGCTTTGGCTTGGCCTGGGTGTGGCTTGCCAGGGTCGCTCCCTGGCCGGTCGCTTCGGAGGAGGTGATGGTGCTGGTGGGCGGCGACCCCTCGGCCGGTTCGGACGCCTGCACCTGCTTGCAGGGCAGTTCGGGCGTTTCCTCGCATTCGCCCTGAGCCGGCGGCGCGGGCGTGAGACAGGGCGCGGATGGTTCACAGATGCGCGCGTCGTAGACGTCGAAGTTCGTGTCGGTGTCCTGCGACGCGAGTTGCGCGGCGGTGAGGAAGAACGCGTCGTTGCCCGTTTCGCTGGCGTCCAGGAACGCCGCTTCGTGCTGGTCGCCACCCGAGGAGATCAGCGCGACGCAGCCGCCCGCGCCGGCGCAGCTGCCGACGCCGGTGGGCTCGTACTCATAGACCTTCTCCTTGGTGGCAGTCGAGGACGGGACGAGCTTGCCGGGGCTGTTGAAGAATAGGCGGCCCTGGTCTGAGAGGTAGCGGGGCTGATACAGCGCACGATCGAGGGCGATCGCGTCCCATCCCGGGATCGACCCGGCGAGCCAATGGTCGACCTTCAAGTCTCCCGCGCCCCAGATGCCGACGCGGTCAACGAGCAGGCCGAGGCCTTCGCCCGCCCCTCCTTCCCCGCTCTCGCCCGGATCGAGCACCCCTTCGGGCCGTTCCCCCGAAGGGTCGCAAGAGGCACATGTCAGCGTTTCGCCGGCGGCGTCATACAGGAATACCTCCTCATCGACGCGTTCCCCGGGTGTTTTGCTGGTCTGGTCTTCGTTGTCATAGCCGGTGAGGCGTTCTCTTGACATGAACGCCAGGTAGCGCCCGTCGGGGGACACCCGCGCGGTCATGTAGGCAAAATCACCGGGGGAGCCCACGCCACCCCAATCCGGGGCGTCTTCGTTGGAGAGCATCGCGATCAGCCGCGCCGGTTCCCACCCGGACCCGTCGAAGTGCAAGCACATACAGGTTGCAATGCCTGCCGGCGCTCGGACCTTCCGCGGTGGTGCAATCCCCCTGTGAGGCGCCCGCAGCGAGCGCGCCGTTGGCCACGAAATACACATACGAGCCGTCTTCGCCGGCGCCGATCACCCCACCCCCCAGCACGTGCCCCGCGCCGCTGACCAGCACGTCGGCGCTCTCACCTTCAGCTCCTTCCGGGGTCAGGTCTCGCAGCGTTCCCGACAGTGGCGTCCCCTGGTTCAGTTCGAACACGTACAGGTCGGGCCTGGGCGTGCCCGCAACTATGCCCGCCTGCGAGCTCGCCGTCAGCCGCTGCGTGTCGGTGAAGAACACGCGCGACCCGTCCGCCGAGGCGCTCTGAAACGTCGCATCCGGGGTGCCCGCACCCGAACCGGACAGGACTTTGTCGAGCTGCAGCGTTTCGCCGGTCTGGCTGTCGCGAACATACAGGTGGGCTTCTTCGCCGCGGACTGCGGTCCAGAACACCCGCGTCCCATCGTCAGAGATCGCGTGGCTGAGGTCGCTGCCCACCGGGCCTCCCAACGTCGCCTCACTGGCCTGTTCGCCTTCCGGGAGCACGCTGACAGGCTCGAGCCCCGACTGCAGGCTCCACTCGTACAGCCCCGGCGCAGCATGGTAGGAGCGCAACACCACGTGACTCAGATCCGGGGTGGCGCTGAGCAGTTCCACACCGCTATACGCCCCGCCCCCGAACCACGGACCGCTGGCGGGCTTGGTGCCGAGCACGCCGAGCGCGTCCTGCTTCATCAACCAGCGCCAAGAAGCCGGCGTTGCCCATCACGGCGCCATTGGCGCTGGCGGCCGCATAGCTCGCCGCTTCAGAAGCCTGCGGTGCGATCGGAGCGTCATCACGCTCATAGACCGTCTTTTCCTGATAGCTCTGTCCTTCGTTTGCGAGCTGCTTTTCCGCTTGCGATTCGGGAGGCGAGAGCGCCGGTTCGGCCCACGCGCTCGCGCCTGGCCCCCCCGGGAACGGCTGCAGCAGCGCCAGCGCGAGACTTTCCGAGAACAGCTGGTACTCCGGAGGGTAACCCGGCAGGATCCCGCGACCCGCCGTGTTCGGCGTGGAGATGTCCTGCGCGACCCAGCCAGCCGCAGTCCGAACAGAGATGACCTGCGTGAATTCAGGGTCGCGGCTGCCCTGCACTTCGCCTTCGCTGCCCATCGGGCCATCCGCAACGAACGCCATCGCGCTACCGGACGCGGCTGCCTGCACGGCCCCACCTTCGCGCGTGAGCGCTTCCGCTTCAGCACCATCCTTGCTCACCGGCGAGACCATCTCCCAGCCACGACCGTCCGGTAGACCGCCCTGGCCAGCAATAACCGCGAACACCACTTCGGCGCCCTGGACCGTCGCGAAGCTGTTGCTCGCAACCAGCCGCATGTGATAGCTCCCAGGCGCCAGCCCAGCGAGCTGTACGTTCAGTTGCCTGTCGCCAAACCCTTCACCGAGATCTTCGACAGGCGTGCGCGCGCAAGCGGACGGGTCCGCGGCGCAGCTCACCGGACCGTATTCGAGATACGCGTGCGTATCCGCGCCCACCGGATCGACCACGCCCGTGACGCTCCTCGTATCCGCTTCACCCACCGGCTCTGAAGCCGACAGCTCACCCAGCCTCGGCGGGCCGCTCGCTTCGAGCTCGAACACGTCAACCGTAGCCGAGGATCCGTCGGTCACGTACACGGTGCCGTTGCGTGAATCGACCGCAACCCCGGTCGCATCGCGCAGGCCGGGCGCCCCGAAACGCTGGATCAACGCCCCATCGGGCGCAAACGCCGCAACCGTGCTCGCCGTTTCCCCACCGACACTTCCAACGTTCGTGACATATGCGTCGTCCAGTTCGTCCACCCCCTCACCCGCAGCATCGAGCGTGTTCACCGCGACCGCGCTCGACGGCCGATCGTCCAGTTCGCCGATCAGCACTTCTCCGCTCGCGCTGAGCTTCCCGATCACCGACGGCTGGCCGCTCGCGCCGCCCGCTTCGGGGTTTTCGCTTTCGCGACCCACAAACAGGTCGCCTTCGCTGTTGACCGCCAACCCCGACGTCGCCCGCCCCGGCGTTTCGACGGAGAGCGACCCCTTGTTCACGCGGGCGTCGTTGAAGACATCCACGCCTCCTTCATAGGCGAGCAAGCTGCCGCTCGACGTCACCGCGATCCCCTGGATTTCTTCAAATCGTTCGGTTTCCGATTCTTCTTCTTCGCTCGGCTCGAAACCCCCTGAGCTGCGCTATCGCGGTAGTGCCCGTGGCTTCGAACTTGTAGATCACGCGCTCCTGCGGCTGTTCTTCGCCCGAGCGCCGACCCGTCGCACCGACGACGTACAAATCCCCCGTCGACGGGTCCGACGATGAGCCAGAGCTGTCGACGGCCACCGCGACCGGCGAGGGCACCGCCAGCGTTCGCATCAACCGCTCCCCAACGATCTCTCCCTGCGCCCCGACTTCCGGCGCGAACTCCTGAACCCGCCCCGCCCCCCGGTCGGCGACATACACATCGCCATCGGACTGGTCAACCGCAACCGCCGACGGCGCGAGGAACTGCCCTTCGCCACTTCCCGGCCCACCGAAGGCGAAGCGGAACACGTGACCGCGCTGGCTCAGCGCCATCGCCAACGGAGCATCCGCATACAGCGGCACGGCGACCGCAGACAGCGCGACCGACAACGCCACGCTCCACGCTGTCCTGCTGCCCCACCATGCTCCACCTCCGCCGACGACGTTCACCGCTCTCCTCCGCCACTCATCGCTTACAGGCGCAGAAGCGCACGGGCCGCCCCTCGCCCGCGCGCTCCGCCATTCCATCGCTCAGAGATCTCTAGTTTTCGTCCTAGACGGGTTCGAATTCGTATTTCCCGTCGTATGTCTTTTTGCCTTTCTTTTCTTTGAACGCTTCTTTCGTGCAGTTCTTGTCCGAGAAATGGCCTTTTTTGTGTTCCTGGCAGCGCCCGAACTCCGGCGTGCCACCAATCGTCCAGATCTCCGCCGGATTAGGCACCTTTTCTTTCTTTCCTTTTTTTCCTTCCACTTCGACGTCTTCGGTCTTCGTCGTGGCCGTCGTGTACTGCGCCGATTCGTGTTCACCTTCGATCAGCTTGACCGCTCGCGTCAGCAGCGTGTCTTTCGGCATCCCTTCGAAGTTCTGGATTTCCTGCGTGTAGGGTTCACCGGGGAGACCTGTGAACACCTGTTTCGATTCGGTCCCCATTTCGTTGATCGGCGTCAGCGCACCGATGACCGAGCCGGTCACTTCGAACTCGTCCCCGGCGCATTCGAACTTTGCCAGCAACGTTGCGTTTTCCGGACCCGGTTTGAAATCTAGACCAACTTCGCCTTTCGCTTTCGACACCCAGCCGATTTCCGCGACCAGCAGGTAGGTCTTGATCGTTCCAATGGTCCCGCCGGGGTTTTTGCATTTCTGCGCCAACGCTTCGCATTCGAAGAACGACACGACGCCTTCGTTCGTTTTCGGCGCCGTGATCACACCGGTCGCTTCGAAATGCTTGCACTTCACCGTCGCGAGCCCCTTCGCCTTCAGTTCAGCTTCACCGCCGCTCGACACGATGTTGATCGGTCCGGTTATAGGTTTTTTTTTCGCCGCCTGCGCGGTCGTGGCCATCACACCCACCACAACCACCGCGACCGCGCACACCGCCACTCGGATTATTGGTCTCACGCTCTGTCTCCCTCTTCGTCTGCGGTGTGGGCCCGGCGCGCCGGGCCCACACCATTGGCTATCTAGTTCCGCGTACTCCTTTGCGTTTACTTGTGCGGGAAGTGGTCTTTTTCGTACATTTCTCTCATGTATTGCGTGACCGTCTCTTCCAACACGCCGGTGATGATCGTGCTGTTGCTTTCCGGCGTCAACGACGGGAGGCCGAGGTTTTCATCGAGTCCTTCATCGACGGTCGCGTCTTCCTTGGGATGGTTTGGCGCGCCACAGACGCTCACACCCGGCGCTGCGAACTCGTTTTCGACCAGGCGCGCGCCGGTCAGTTTGACATACGCGCCTTCCTCCCTGATTTCGAGCTGCCCCGCTGAGCCTTTCAACTGGCCAGACGTGGCAGTCGTCAGGTAGATCGGGATCGGGTTTTCGTTTGAGCCGACGTAGCATTCCTCGCCCAAGAAGCCGCTGGCGGAGGTCAGCTTGACCTTGGTGGGCAGTGCGATCGCGACGCCTTCTTCGAATATCAGGTCCGTAGTGTTGACTTTCAACGAGTTCGGCGGCCCCGCGAGTTCGATCGTTACGAACGTTTCTTCGCTCTTGGCCTCGTCTTCGTGAAGCAGGTCCCGCTCGTGTTCGGAGAGCTTTTCTTCATCAACCACGGAGCTCAACGGCGGTCCCGGCTGCGCGACGGGCACCAGCGTCGGGGCACCGTCTGACGGACCGATCGTTTCAAGCGTGCCTTCCGGAGTTTCTACGTATCCACCCTGGATCACGATCGGGTTGGTGAAGTTAACCGAGATGTTGCCAGCCGTGAACTCAGAGCCGGGCCCGGACGCCCCATAGAAGCAGAGTTCGCTTTCGTCCTTCGGGCTCGGGCTGGTACCACGAATCGGGCAATTCCGGAAATGTGTGTTGGGTATGCCCGGTTCCCAGGCTTCTACCTTTTCTTCCGCTTCTTTCAGCCTCGGTTCTAGGCTGTAGAGTTCATATTCCACCTCTTCCTTTTCAAACCGGGTCTGGTTGATCTGTTCTTCAAGCTGTTTTTCGTGCGCCTTCTTGTTCGCGACTTCTTCTTCTTCGTGCTTTAGCTTCGCGAGTTCTTCTTCTTGCCGTTTGACCTTTTCTTCAAGCGCCTGTTTCTTTTTTTCCGCTTTTTCTTTTGCCTTTTTTTCTTTTGCTTCTATCTTTGCTTTTTCCTTTTGTTCTTTACATTCCTCGTTGCATCCGCCCGCCAGCGCTGGCGAGGCGACTACCAGCGTCGTGGCGCTCATTGCGAACACGGCCGCCAAACAAAGCGCCAGAATCCTTAGGTGTCTCACTTTTCCACTACTCCTTTTCCTCTCGGTGATAATCGACCGGCGCCACAAGCCCCCTCGTTGGCGACCCTCGCGACCGATCGCTCGCAACCGCAAGCGGACAACCACGCGTACGCGTCTCCACGGACGCCCGTCCCGGTCGTCTGCCTGCCCTCTCACCGGCGTTGCCACGAACGCTGAGCGGCATCGCGATGAAAAGCCCTTTTTTGGCCCGAAGGCGCGTCATCTCGAGCCTCTGACCTGTCTGCTTGCCCGCCTCGGAGCGCGCTCAGCAAAGCTCGCTGCCAGCAGCTCGAGCACGCGCTGACCCTCAGGCGTCAAAAGCCACGCGTTCGGTTCGCCGCGCGCCGCTCCGGCGCCGACGTTCTCGATCACCCCGCGCCGCTCCAGGCGTGCGAGCAGCTTCGAGGTTTGGCCCTCGTCGGCCAGCCCGGCGGCCTGCGCGATCTCACGATTGTTCGAATACGGCGCCCGGGCGATCGCGCGCAGCACCATTGTCGTGCGGTGGGTGACCCGGATCGGGAGTGCGGCGGCTCGTGCAAGCTCCGCCGGCTGCGAGAGCACAAGCTTCCTGGCGCTCCCATGATCGTTGACCGAGGGCCTGCCCTCGAGCTCCGCATTCGCGGCGATCTGACCTAGATAGGGTCGGACGATGAAGGACATCAACGACGGCGCCAGCCCCACGAGCACCGTACGGTTCCCTCGCAGCATCTGGGCCCGGATGACCGAGATCGCTCCGCCGATGACGAACTCCGAGGTCAGCGCCGGCTCGGGCATCAGCTCGCCGGTGTCCTGAGGCGCACCGTCGTCCAGAAGCGACGTCAGAACGCCCAGCACGCGCTCCTGGCAGTGCGGCGCGGGCACCCCATCGGTGACCGACGCATCCAGAATCAGCAGACGGCCCCATCCACGCTCGTCATCCAGAAACCCGAGGAATGCGACCAGACCGGCGCGCAGCCGATCGAGCCAGGCGTACTTACCGCCGCCAGCCTCGTCTACGGTGCGGGAGAGCCGATCCAGACCCTCCTCAAATGCAGCCCGATAACACTCCTCGACGGTTGGGAAAACCGTGTGGAAAATTCTCTCGGAGACCCCGGCGCGTGCGGCCACCGTCTGTACAAGACGGGGGTCACTCGCTCAGCGCATCCCTATTTTCAGGACCCCTTGACAAAGTTGCCCCCATATGTTCTCCTTTTCCCACACGCGACCCACAGCTTGGGGACAGCAGAAGGTCTCGGAGCCAGAGGCGCGAGAGGGACCAGCGAGAGGGACAACGGAGGGAAACGAGGGCAGCATCATGGGGGACGGGATCCAAATCAACCGTGTGGCTGAGCGCTTTTCCAGCCACACCCTGTCCCACTCGAGCTCTGCTCGGCGCAGGACTTCCGGGGACACCGGCGCTCTGCGCGAGAGGCTGATCTCGGCCACGGTCGCGGTCGTCGCCGAGGGCGGCGACCCCCGTCTTGTACAGTCGCGGGCCCGTCCGTAATCCCGCATGGATACAGGGGTTTTTGCCCCACATCCCACGGACGTCCCACGGGTCCGGCGTATGGGATGGGACAGCCGGCGGTTTGCTGGCCGAACAGCCGATGGTCCACTGGGCGAACAGCCGACGGTCCGCTGGGCGAACAGCCGACGGCCTGCTGGCTGGCAGCGCCCAGTCGGAGGTCAACCGCGGCTAATGAGTCGGGCTCGCTCCGTCGTGCACGAGGCGCCTCGCGCCGTAAGACCCGGATTTGCTCGCACTGTGGGGCGTCGGGGAAGATACGTCGAGAGGAGTACGCGCTCGTACGCGGCAACACTTGGGGGTCTCGGAAAATAGACCTAAAGGAGGAGTGAAATGGGAACGAGAAGTCTGCGCATTGCGCTGGTTGGTCTGGTCGTCGGGGCGCTATGCGCCGTCCTGGCGACCGCGGCCGGCGCGATCAACTATGTATCGATCGGTGACTCATATACGTCGGGGCCGGGGATCGAACCGTACAGTCCGAGCGCGCCGGCGGCGTGTGGGCAGTCCGAACGCAATTACCCGCATCTCGTCGCGAACGCGCTGGGCCTGTCGCTGACCGATGTCAGCTGCGGCGGTGCGACCACCTCCGACGAGACCGAATCGCAGTTCGAAGGCCAGCCGCCGCAGGACGACGCGCTGAACGAATCGACCGAAGTGGTGACGATTGGCATGGGCGGCAACGACAACGGCCTGTTCGGGACGTTGCTCGTCGACTGCACGGAGATCGACGTGTACGAAAACCCGCCGCAGAACGCTCCCTGCAAGAGAGCGCTGGGTGGCTTCGTGCAGAGCACGTTCGCGGCCGACAAAGGTCCTCAGGAAGCGGCGCTCGTGCACATCAAAGAACTCGCGCCGCACGCAAAGGTGTTCGTCGTCGGCTACCCGGAAATCACGCCGCAGCTCGGGACTTGCAGTGCGTTCCCGTGGCATGAAGGGGATCTCAAATGGTTCCGCGACGGCGTTCAGAAGGTCGGCAACAAGCTGATCAAGGACGGCGCCAAGGCGAACGGCGCGATCTTCGTCAACACGTTCAAGCCGAGCGAAGGCCACAATGCTTGCGAACCCGTCGGAACGCGCTGGATCGAACCGCTCATCGGCTCGCTCACGGGCGTGGCGGTGCACCCGAACGCGATCGGCGAGGAACAGGACGCCTACGATGTCGAGCTAGCGATGCTGAAGGCTGGCGTCCGCTAGCGTCCGCCCATTCGGCGGTGTTTGGGCAGCAGAATCCGCTGCTGCCCAAACGCGTCGTTCGGATCGCTCATTTGGTCAGAGCGGAGGGGAGATCGTCGGCTCCCCACCTGCGCCAAGCCGAATCGGTCGCTCCGGGACCGTCGAGCTCGCGGGAGCTTCATCGGGAGAGTCCTCGCGACCGGCCGCCGCGTGCAGATCGACCGCCGGCTCGAGAGCTGCGGGCGTGGGATCCAGCGATGTTGCCTGAGCCTCCTGTCCCTCCCAAGGACCCCCCTGCCCGTCTGCGGACGCCTGCTTTCGAGCGTCCTTCTTGGCCTGCTTGTTCAACCGACGCTCACGAAGTCGGTTCTCGCGAGCGAGCTTAGCCATCGTGGTCTTCTTCTTGGCGTTTGAGCCCATATCTTGCCGTCCTTCGTCGAGAATGCCGAGCGCTAGGGCCGAACACCGTGTGATGGCCCTGGCTCCGGTCGGGCGCCGGCGGTCGGCGTGACCGTCTGGCGTCTGACGATTGCGTGCGTGCGGCGTCGGCCGGGACACGAGCACCCTCCCGACCGAGGCCCCGGGTCACGCGAGCAGTTGCGCTCGCGCGACCCGAGATCGCTATGCGAGCTGCACGTTCGTGGCCTTCGGGCCCTTGTCGCCGGCTTCGGGCTCGTAGGTCACCTTCGCCCCCTCGGCGAGCGAGCGGTAGCCCTCACCGACGATCGCGCTGTGATGGACGAAGAGCTCCTTCGACTGGTCGTCGGGCGTGATGAAGCCAAAGCCCTTGTCGTCGCTGAACCACTTGACGGTTCCGGTAGCCATTCTGCTTCCTCCTGGGTAGTAGTGCGGCGAACGCGGAGATTGCTGAGCAATGGCTACGAGCGCTGGCACTGCGGCGTCGGACTCATGCCCGACCTGATATCGCGGACGTTAGCAACATCCCCGAGCTGTCCCGCGCACCTCTACCGCTGGGGCGCGGTTGGACCGGGCGCGAAATCCACCGCCGTCATCGCCCCGCGCGCTCCCGGGCGCGCCGGCGCGGTGGCCTTTGTGGCGCATGCCGGGGATGCTCGCGCTGGCGGCCCTCGGAGCCCCCCAAGCCGTGGTTCAGTCCCAGACGGCGCGCGATCTGTCGCATCGCCTGGCGCTCGCCCGCTCCGACGAGCGTCACGCCCACGCCGCGATCGCCCGCGCGTCCCGTGCGCCCGGTGCGGTGGATATAGGCCAGATCGTCGGCCGGCGGGTCGAAGTTGATCACGTGCGAGACGCCCTCGACGTCGATCCCCCGTGCGGCCACGTCGGTGGCGACCAGGGTGTCCACCTGGCCGCACTGGAAGCTCGACAGCGCGCGGTCGCGCTGGCCCTGCGACTTGTCGCCGTGCAACGAGACAGCCTTGACGCCGTGCGCATCGAGTCGCTTGACGAGGCGATCGGCGCCGCGCTTGGTACGCACGAACACGATCGCCCTGTCGCGCTCGACGCCCAGCTCCCGGACGAGGGCCGGCAGGCGCTCTCCGTCGGGCACCGCGACGAAGCGATGCTCGACTCGGCTCGGCTCGCAGCGGCCGGGCGCGCCGTGCTCATGGGCGATCGCCTCCGTGGTGTAGCGCCCGGCAACGTCGCCCGTGACGCCCTCGAGCGTCGCCGAGAAGAACAGCGTCTGGCGCTCGGTCGGACATGCACCGACGATCCTGTCGATCGCCGGGCGGAAACCCATGTCGAGCATCCGGTCCGCCTCGTCGAGCACCAGGATCCCGATGCGATCGAGCGTAAAGGCTCCGCGTGCCAGCAGGTCCTCGAGGCGGCCCGGGGTCGCGACGAGCAGGTGTGCCTTGGCTGCCCGTCGCGCCTGCGCGGACAAGCCCACGCCCCCGTATACGGCAGCGGCCCTCAAACCCTTCGCGGCAAACAGGTCGCTCAGCTCCTCGAGGATCTGGCGGGCAAGCTCCCGCGTGGGCGCGAGCACGAGCGCGCCGGGCCTCCTGCCGAGCGCCTCGAGGCGCTCCGCGAGTGGAATGCCGAACGCGAGCGTCTTGCCCGAACCCGTCGGCGACTTGACCAGGACATCCCGACCGGCCAGCGCATCCTCGAGGACGAGCCGCTGGACCGGGAAGGGCGCCGTTATGCCACGGCGCGACAGCGCACCGCAGACGGCGCGCGATACGCCGAGCTCGGCGAAGGACTGCTTGGGCATGTGCTGCTCCTGACGGCGCTCGCTGGCGCCAGCGGTTTGGGAGGCTGATGCTGACCCGAACCGCTCCTGGCGGGACTCAAGCGAGCTGACCTCGCGGCCGAAGGTCTCGACCGCTGTCGCGCAACGTAGCAGACACTCCCGGCCGACCCGTATGGCTGGAGTCGCTCGCAGCCGACCCGCATGACCGGAGTCGCTCGCAGCCGAGTTGCGCGGCTGGCGTAGAGCCGACCGCTCGGCGGGCGGCCGACATGCCGGGTGCTCGGGTAGTTCGCGCTAGGCTGGTAAAGATCTGGGCGAGACTCGGTTGGCTCGCCCCCAACCAGCGACGGAGCGAATTGGCTTGCATGCGCCGCTGTTACTAGGAGCGGAACGTGCCAGGCCCAATGCAGTTGCGACAGCAGGAGAAGCGCGAAGCCAAGCTTCAGGACATCCGCGATCAGGTCGCCGAGGGAAAGCTCGTCATCCGACAGATGACGCCAGACGAGCGCAGGCGGTTTCCACCGCGGGCCTCCACCACGCGCCGCACGGTCTCAAAGCGCAGTCGATAGCGCGTTTCTCCATCCACCCCTTTCCTGAATCGCACTCCAGCGCCCTGCTCGGTGTCACCCGCCGTCATACGGCAGTCGGCGCGCGATTTGTGCGCACGAGGAGGATCGCCCGCGCGAGCGGCTGCTTTGCGGTGTTACCGTCCGAGGATGGCTGAGGTCGATGGTCGCGGCACCGCTCGCAGTGCGGCTCACGCGGTGTCAGTGACCGCTGCGACTCGCGAACCGAGCCGCTGGGCGGTCCTTGCCCTGCTCAGCGTTGCGCAGCTGATGGTCGTCCTGGACGCGACGATCGTGACGATCGCAATTCCTTCGGCCCAGAAGGCGCTGGGCTTCTCGACCGAGAGCCGCCAGTGGATCGTCACCGCCTACGCGCTCGCCTTTGGCAGCCTGCTGCTGTTGGGTGGCAAGCTCGGCGATCTGTTTGGGCGCAAGTGGACGCTGATCGCCGGGCTGGCGGGGTTCTCGCTCGCATCGGCGATCGGCGGATTCGCCGGTTCGTTTGGCGTGCTCGTGGCCGCCCGAACGCTTCAAGGCGCATTCGGCGCGCTGCTCGCACCCTCGGCGCTCGGGTTGCTCACGGTCACGTTCCAGGGATCTCCCGACCGGCCGACGGCCTTCGGTATCTTCGGCGCGATCGCCGGCGGCGGCGCCTCTCTCGGGCTGATACTCGGCGGTGCTCTTACCCAGGTGTTGTCCTGGCGCTGGTGCCTGTACGTCAACCTCGTGATCGCTATACCGACGACGATCGTGGCGTTGCGCCTGCTGGTGAATCACAGCGCTCCCGAGCGCGACCCGATCGACATACCGGGCGTTCTCACCTCGGCGCTCGGCCTGTTCGCGCTGGTCTACGGGTTTTCGAACGCCGAGACCCACTCCTGGGGTGCGACGGCAACGATCGTGGCGCTCGTCGCGAGCCCTTTGCTGCTGACGGCCTTCGTGCTGATCGAGCGCCGAGCCAGCCATCCGCTGCTTCCCCTTCACATCATCTGGGACCGCGCGCGCGGAGGCGCGTACACAACGATCGCGCTGGCCGGCGCGGGCATCTTCGCCGTTTTCCTGTTTCTCACCTACTTCCTGCAGCAGCAGCTCGGCCTTTCGCCGCTCACCACGGGGCTGGCGTTCCTTCCTCTTACCGGCGTTCTCGTGGTCACCTCGACCACGGTGCAGACCCGCGTGATCCAGCACACCGGCGTCAAGCCACTGGTGCTCGCCGGCACGACCCTCGGAGCGATCGGGATGCTGCTGTTCACGCGCCTGACCCCCGGGTCCAGCTACGCCGCCGATGTCCTTCCGGGCCTGCTCGTGCTCGGCGTCGGGATGGGATGCATCTTCGCGCCGGCGTTCTCGACGGCGACTCTGGGCGTGGAGGGACGCGAGGCCGGGGTCGCGTCAGCGATGGTCAACACCTCCCAGCAGATCGGCGGCTCGGTCGGCACCTCCGTGCTCAGCACGATCTTCGCCAGCGCCGTCACGAGCTACACCGTCAGTCACCTGCACAGCGCCGGCCTCGCTGACGCCGCGGCCGTTCACGGCTACACCACTGCGTTCTGGTGGGCGGCCGGAATCTTTGCCCTCGGCTTTCTTCTCGCGATCGTGATCCTGCCCGGCAGGGCCAAGCCTCGCGTGCCCACCGTCAAGGCCGCGCTCGCCCGGCACGCGATCGGCAATTGCCACCACTTCGATGCTGGCGAGCCCGCCGGGCATCGGCTTGATGCTACGACGGGTGCTGGGGGGCGATGAGCACCGGGCGCTTGGTGTGCGCAGCAAGGGCGTGAGAGACGCTGCCCAGGAGTGCGCTGCCGATCGCGCCCCGGCCGCGCTGGCCGCAGACGATCAATGCGGCGTCGATCTCCTGGGCGACCTCATCGATCGTCCTGGCTACCGAGTAATTGGCCTGCGCGACTCGTGCCGAGGCGTTGTAGCCGCGTTCACGGGCAGCGGAGGCGCCCTCCTCCGCAATCTCTCGCGCCTCGGCCGCCTCCTGCGTGTCGATCTCGCCCTCGTTGGGCACGGCAACCACAAACGAGCCTGCCCGGGCCAACTGAACCGCCGCCGGCGTCCACACGACCAACACCACGGCAGCGGCAGGCTTGACCAGTTCGACTGCCGCAGTGAGCGCCGTCTTCGAGCCGTCGGATCCGTCGTAGCAGAACAACACAGGCTTGCTCACCGCTCCGCCTCCCTATCGCTAGCGTCACACAGTCGTTCGAAAGGCTACTTCGCGGCTGAGCTGGAGCATGTCGCGATGCACGATCGTGCTGGTCCTCAAAGACCTGGTCTCGTGTCGCGACGAGTCCGAGTCGGGCAGCGTTGAGCGAGGTCTGGGACCGCCTTCTACAACTAGAACGTCGATATCCACGCTGCCGGGTCCCCGTAGGAGCGGCCCCGTCACGAAGTACCGCCAAAGGAGGCCTGAAATGCGAGACGACATACAAGTTCGCAGGCGCTTTCCCCGATTACGAGCTAGCAGACCACAACGGCGCCGCCCGGCGTCTGTCGAACCTCCAGGGCGCAAACCCGATGGTGCTTCACCTTTCGCGCGGGGGCTTCGACCCCAAGGAGCACCGCTTCCTGAGCCGCCTGGTGGACGCGTATCTCGACTTCCGGGTCGCGTACACACAGGTGGTCGTGATCTCGACCGACAACCAGCTCGAGATCAACGAGTTCCGCGACAGCGTCGGCGCGCAGTTCCCGTTCCTCGCAGACCCGGAGCGGACTGTCCAGAAGGACCTCGACATCGTGGAGTACACGGATCCCGTCCACGACCCGATGATCCCGCACACGTTCGTGCTCTCCGCGGGATTGACGATCGCGGCGATCTACAACGGCTACTGGTACTGGGGTCGTCCAACGGTGCAGGAGCTCCATCGCGATCTGCGAGAGGTCATGCGCACGCTGCGTCCGGACTTCGATCTGAGCGCGCCAGGGCTCCGCGAAGCCTGGGATCGCGGCGAACGCGCGCAGTTTCTCGTGACGCCGGTCGAGGGAGAGCCGATCCGCTACACCGAGGGCAGCGAGGTCGGCGTGAAGCGCTGAGCGAAGGCGCCGGACCGGCAGCAGGTTCGTCTACCTCGCATCTTTACGTCGAATGCGATCGGTATCGCTCGAGGTCTGGGCGACACGCACGCGCAAGTCGAGCCGCAGGACGCCGCTGCCTGAACCGGCCGCTGGTAGGTTCTCACCCTCTGTGACCAACACGCGCAAGAGGCCGGCGGTGACGGGCGCAAGCGCTCTCGACCTCAGCTTGGACGAGCTGGAACGAGTTTCGACCGTGGCGCTCACGCCCGGTATCACGATCGAGAGAAAGCTGATCGAGGCGGTGAATCTGGCGGGGGCCGACGCGTCCTCGGTACAGCTGCTGGAAGTGGCACTGAAGTCGGCCGAGCTCACCGAGGCACGGCTGTCGGCAGCCCGCCTCAGTGACGTTCTGGCAACCTGGCTGGTCGCGCCGAACGCCCGCCTGCGGCACGTTTCGATGACCAGGTGCGCGTTCGACAACAGCACATTCGTCGGGGTTGACTTCGGAGAGGGGAAGTTCAGCCAGGTGACTTTGACGGCGTGTAAGCTCGACCTCGCGAACTTCAGACTGGCGGAGCTGGAGAATGTCGTCTTCGATTCCTGCTCGCTGCGCGAAGTCGACTTCTACGGCGCGAAGCTGCGCGACGTTCACTTCAGAGGGAGCGATCTCGAAGGCGCCGACTTCAACCAGGCGACGCTCGCGCGCGTCGACTTTCGCAGCTCGAAGGTGATCGGTATCCGAGGGGTCGGCTCGCTGAAGGGGGGCGTGATAGACGCCGGCCAGCTCGTTCAACCTGGCGCCCGCGCTCGCGATCGAGATCGGCATCGCCGTCGAGAGCGACGATGGCTCCTGATGCGCGGTGGCGCGTGGCAGATCAGAGCGGGCTGCCCCATCGGTCAACCCGGCCGATGTCGTGGTGCATCACCGCGTCCGCAGCGAACAGCGTCGCGTAACCGCTCGGGTCGGCGGGCTGCGCGCCCCATGTGAGCGCGATGAACTGCTTCGACAGTCTTCCGGCTAGGGCGTCCAGTTGTCGAGCGCGGGCGTCACCTGCAGCTCGTGGGTCATCGCGCGCGGGCTCTGACTGGCGAGGTAGGCGACCGCGCCGGCGATGCTCGGCTGGTCGGCGGTACGGGCGTCGCCCTGCCCTGAGCGATCGATGCCGGCGTTGACGACCAGGAGCGCGACGTGGATTTCCTGCTCGCGCAGCTCCAAGGCGGCCGCCTGCGTGAGCGCGCGAACGCCGAAGGAGCCCGCCGCCCAAAGACCGCGTCCGGGCATCGCGCGTCGGGCCGAGCCGCCGGTTATCTGGATCACCGTCGCCGGGCCGCCTTGCGCCTCGAGGAATCGCGCCGAGGCGCTCAGGGCGGCGTAGGCCCCGCGGGCCGGCGAGATCGCCCAGCGCTCGAAGCCGTCTGGATCGCTGTCCGCCAGGTTCCCGCCTCCGAACGGGCCACCGCCGCCGGCGGCGTATGGAGAGGCGGCATTGACGACCAGGTCGACTCTTCCGAAGCGAGCGCCCACCTCCGCGAGGGCGGCGAGGACCGACGCTTGGTCGGTGACGTCCATCTTCACCGGATGCGCTCTGGCGGCGCGAACCCGGTCGAGGGTCTCGGCCGACATGGCAGCACCCGCCACGTCCCAGCCGTCGGCGAGCAGTCTCTCGATGATTGCGAAGCCCAGGTTGCGCGCGCCGATCACCAGGGCAGCAGACATCAGATCCTCGTTCCGTCGCTGGCGGCCGCAACGCTCATCGGACCCTGGATCCTAGCTTCGCGACGCAGCCGTCCCGCGGATTCGCCGGGCGACCACGACGAGCCGGGCAAGGCGACCGCAGCCGGCGGCGCCGGGACACTTCCCCACGAACGCGTGATCGCCTCGAGCTGCTCGTTCTCGGCGCCCCGGTTTCGTTCAGGACGGCCCCTACGTGACGACGGATGCGCGTCGGTGCTCGCCCCAGATCCCCACGGTCAGACGGTCAGCGCGGGCCCCAGACCGAGCACGAGGGGACCGACGCGATCGTCGCGACGGCGAACATCGGCCCGGACGGTCCCAGCGGCACGTTCAGTGACCGCCACGGCACCGTGCCGTGGTGATGCCGAAGCCGTGAGTTGGCGTCCGACTCTTGTCCCGCGCGCGACGATCGCGGGTACGATCCGACGCGATGTCGGTCGCCGATGAGATGCTCGCGTTCGCGGCCGCGCGCCCCGAGCAGCTGTCGGCTGCGGGACTCGCCGCGACGCCGCGGCGCAACGTTGCGGTGCTCGCATGCATGGACGCGCGGCTCGACCTCTACGCGATCCTCGGCATCGCACGCGGGGACGCGCACATCATCCGTAACGCGGGCGGGCTGGCCAGCGACGACGCGATCCGCTCGCTCAGCGCCTCGCAGCGGCTGCTCGGCACGCGCGAGATCGTCGTCGTGATGCACGACGGCTGCGGTCTGCAGGGAGCCTCAGACGAGGAGTTCGCGCGAACGTTGGCCGCGGACGGCGCACACCCACCCTGGACGCTGGGCGCCTTCGAGGATGTCGAAGAGACGCTACGCGCGAGCCTCGAGCGACTGCGTTCGAGCGCGGAGCTGCCGGTGCGCGGTCACATTCGCGGGCTTGTGTTCGACCCCAACAGCGGTCGCCTGCGCGAGGTCCACGCCGCCGGCTGAGCGCCTTTCGCACTGACTGAGCGTCTTCGGCTCCCGGCTGAGCGGCCTTCTACTCCGTGTCGCCCAGCCGTCAATCTCGCCCGGCGCCTATCCCCTGAGGAACGGCTACGTGCTCGTCCGCCGCCAGCGCCTCGAGCTCCGCGACCCCGCGATCGGCGCTGACGTCGGCGTCGATCACCGCCCGCAACCGTTGTGCTCCCTGGCGGAAGGACGGATCGCGCAGAACGCGATCGAGCGCGCGGCGGATCTTCGCGACCGACGCGCCGTGACCGACTCGCAGGCCGGCGCCGTGCCAGCGAACCCTGACGGTGACATCATCCTGGTCGCGGCCCATCGGCATGCACACGAGTGGGACACCGTGTGCCAGCGCGCGGGTCACGGTGCCCATGCCAGCGTGCGTAACGACTGCGCTTGCCTGCGCAAACACCTCGTCGTGGGGTGCGGATCGCACGACGACCACGTTCTCCGCGCCACGAAATGACGCGGGGTCGAGCGCCGGCCCGACCGTGACCAGCGCCCTTACCCCCATGGTCGTGGCGGCGTCGATGCATCGCTCGATGGCTCGCTCTTGTGACATAAACGTGGTGCTCATGCTCACCACCACGAGCGGGCGCGAATCGTTCGCGGTCCACGGCGATGTCCACGGCTGCGTCCACGGCGGCGGCTCGAGAATCGGACCGACATACCGTAGGTTCGCGGCGGGGCGCTCAGCGGGGAAGTCAAACGCCTCTGAGCACAGGCACAGGAACCGCTCTGGACGGTGCATGTGCTCCAAGACCTCGCGGAGTGGCACCAGCCCGAACGAGCGCCGGGCATCGTTCAGCGCCGGCAACCCTTTGTTGAATAGCCCTACGAAGATCGCCGCGAACAGCCGGTCCCGAGCCTGTCCGAGCACGGAGCTCGCCGGCGTGAACCCGAACCCCGGCGCCGGCTTCCCCGGTTCCGGGACGAGATTGATGCCATGCACGAGCAGCGCCGTTGGGACGCCGGCCGCCTCTCCCGCCACGGCGGCGCCTGTCAGCGTCCAGTCCGCGGCCAGGACGGCAGGCTCGAACCGCTCGATCTCCGCCGCGGTGTCTTCGGCGTAGGCCCTCGCCGGCCCGAGAATCACGTGATCGCGTGCCGCCGCGAACGCGCCGAGCGGAGTCTTCGCATCGAAGTCGCGCATGAAGTCGCTCTCCCGGGAGCGATCGGACCGATGTGGCGCGTTCGTGAACGAGGCAAACGCAGCGCCGACAGCACGCACATCCTCCTCGATGCTCGGCTCCGAGAGCACACGCACCTCGTGGCCCCGTGCGACCAGTTTGCTGGCGAGCCCGAGCTGCATCGGCACGTTGCCACCACCCTCCCACATCACAAACAGGAATCTCGTCGGTCTCATCACTCCTCCTCTGCCATTAACCGATTCAACAAGTCACGCATTGCCCGTCCCGTCTCCTCCTCGCTCAAACCCTGATCGCGACGCAGCAGCTTCCACGTGTACACGTCGCTGGCCACGATGAACTGCGCAAGCCGACGGTCATACGCGCGCCCCTTGCGCGGCGGCAGCCACGGCGCGAACACGCGAGCCACGAACTCCCGGTGCATGTTCCGCCCGACTTTCACAACCTCGCCGATCGCCGGAACCCGCTCCTCCAAGGCGAGGTTGCGGATCACCGCGTCGCCTGTGCGCTCGTACTCCTCGATCAGCTCGCGGATCGCCCCGTCCACATCCCCTGCAACGAGGTGGTCGCGGTCGCTGACCCTGCTCCTCCCGCGATCGGAGGCCAGCACGGCCGCGACGACCCCCTCCTTCGATCCGAACCGGCGCATGATCGTCGAGAGCGACACACCGGCGCGCTCGGCGATGTCCTGGAGCGTGAACTCGTCATACCACCGCTCCAACCACAGCTCGATCGCCGCGTCCATGACCCGCTCGACGCGCTCCTGAGCACCCTCGGCCCGAGCCTGCAGGCGGTAAGGGCGCGTCACATCGCCCTCCTTGATTTCATGACAGGCATATTATCACGAAAGTATACGCCGGCAATGCGGTTGACGGGCTGCGTGGGCCTAAGATGCTCTGCGCGCCGGAGGAGCCGAAGCCGCGCTTCGTGGAGCAAAGCACCCGTTTCGACTTTCCGATCACGCCGCGGCTGGATTGTGTCCGGCGACTCAAAGAGCAACTCGAGCCCCTCGTTGGTCAAAGCGCTCATACCCGAGACGTAATCCTCGCGACCCACGTCGCGGGTCAGGTCGCTTTCGGCCACCTATCCGCCCTTTCGCGACGGGCGCCACGATCCGAGACATGAAGAATGAAGACCGGCAGTGCGACGAGCCGCAGTCGAACGCTTGACGCCATCTCCAGCACGCGTCGTCGTTACTGCCCAACGGTGAGCGCGCGATCGAGCAGGCTCTCGATGTCGCTCTCGACGGCTCCGCCTGGGTGACGGCCGAGTACCCGGGTTCAGCCGAGAAAGCCCAGCAGCGCCGAGTTGCACTCCTCCGGGAAGGTCCAGCCGACGTTGTGGGGGCCGTTCTGGACCGGCACGACTTTGATGTTGTCGTTCAGGGCCTCGAGCCGTCCGGCCGTGTTCGCGAACGGCAGGATGCGGTCCTTGGTGCCGTGCACCACGAGCGTCGGGATGTCGATCTTGGCGACGTCGGCACGGAAGTCCGTGAGCCAGGTGTCAACGCACGCGTAGGTCGCGTACCACGAGGAGCTGGCGGCGACCTGGAAGCTCGCGCGCAGCGCCGCGTCGCCGATCCGCTCGGGGGCCAGTTCGTCGACGTTGTAGAAGTTCGCGAAGAATTCGTCGAACCACTTGTAGCGGTCGGCGAGCACCGTCTGCTTGATGCCGTCGAAGACGGATTTGTTGACGCCCTCGGGGTTGTCGTCGGTCTTCAGCAGGAACGGCGGGATCGCGCCGAACAGCACGGCCTTGCTGACCCCTGCCGAGCCGTGCGTGCCGAGGTAGCGGGTGACCTCGCCGGTCCCCATCGAGAACCCGCACAGCACGATTTCGCCGCCGAGCGACAGCTGGTCGAGCAGCGCCTTCAGGTCCGCCGTGAACGTGTCGTAGTCATAGCCCGTGGTCGGCTGGCTGGACCGGCCGTAGCCGCGGCGGTCGTAGGCGATCGTGCGGTAGCCGGCGTCGAGCAGCGCGCGCTCCTGGCGCTCCCACGAGTGGCCGTCGAGCGGGTAGCCGTGGATCAGGATCACCGGCTGGCCGCTGCCGTGGTCCTCGTAGTAGAGCTGGATCTCGCTGCTGTTCTCGGTCCCGACGGTCACGAACGGCATCGGCTCCTCCTTTGTTGCTGGCCCTTGGCCAGAATAGAGCGGATGCTTTGGTCCAGCGATCCGCCGGCTCGCACCGCCGAGGACCGCGGTGGCCGCACTGACCTGCCCACCGCAAACGCAGCCCTGGTGTGATCGTCAACCGGTAGCGAGAGCGTCGGAGGACAGCCGCGTGAGCGTGGCGTACAGGGTGGCGATGTCTCGCTGTCCGTACCCGAGCTGTTCAGCTTGAGTGAGGATCTCATCGGCGATGGCGGCCGTCGGCAGCGGGGTCGCGGTGTTGGCGCCGACTTGGCGAGCGAGCCGGATGTCCTTGTGCATCAGCTCGATGTCGAACCAGGTTTCGTCCGGTGTGTCGAGCACGAGCGGGACGCGGGCTTTGAGCATCGGCGAGCCGATCGGGCTTGCGCTCATGATCTCGGCGGCGCGGTGAGGATCGATGCCGTTGCGCTCGGCGAGCAGCAGGCCCTCGGAGAAGGCGAGCATCTGCACGGCCAGGCTGATGTTGATCGCGAGCTTGAGCACGAGCCCCTCGCCGTTTTCGCCGACGTACTGTGCCTTTCCCAACAGGCCCAGGATCGGCTCGACCCGCCTGTAGGCGTCTTCGTCGCCGCCGACCATGATCGTGAGCGTTCCGCTGTTGACCTGGGGAACGCTTCCGGACACGGGAGTGTCGAGCATCTGCGCGCCGGCGCGCGCGTCGCGCACCTGCGCGGCGAGCTCGCGGCTCGCGTTCGGGCTGATCGTGCTCAGGTCGGCCCACAGCGTGTGCTCGCCCAGACCGGCGATCAGCCCGTCGGGTCCCGCCGCGACGGACCGGACGGCGTCGTCGTGGGGAAGCGAGGTCATCACGATGTCCGCTGCCTGCGCGAGCTCGCGCGGCGTGTCGACCCAGCGCAGCCCCTGGTCGATCAGCCATTGCGCACGCGCGCGCGCGCGGGCCTCGCCGTACACCGTGTGGCCGGCGGCGAGGTAGCGGGCGGCCATGTTGCCGCCCATCTTGCCGAGACCGATGAATCCGATCGTCTGCATCGCTACTGCGCTCCTCTCATCGGGCGGATGCGACTCTGTTGCCCGACTGTAACGATCGCGATGCGAGGGCGATTGCTTGCTCGACCGCCTCGCCGATGCGCTGCGCGGGCTTGAACGCAGCAGGCTGGATGTTCTTCAGGCGCCGGCAGGCTGGATGTTCTGGTTGATCCGGAAGAGGTTCTCGGCGTCGTAGGAGCGCTTGATCTGCGCCAGCCGGTCGTAGTTGTCGCGGTAGCTCGCGCGCACACGCTCCTGCCCCTCGTCCATCATCATGTTCACGTACGCGCCGCCGGCCGAGTACGGGTGCAGCGCCTCCTGGTAGTCCACGCTCCAGCGGCGGATCGCCTCGCGGTTTGCCGGATCGGGGTCGACGCCGGCGAATACCGCGCCCCAGTTGGCGTCACGGTAGCTCCACGCCGTGTCGCCCGCGGCGATGTCGTGAGCGGCGCCGTCGATCGGGTACAGGTGCATCGTGGACTTCATGCTCGGCATCTGCGAGCCGAAGCGGGCGTGGATCTCGACGGCCTCGTCGGGAATTTCGTTGACGAAGTCGGCGCGCCAGTACCACTGGTCGCCGGGTGGGTAGATCCCGTCGAATGCGCCCTGCAGCGCCGCGTGCGGCATCAGGTGGGCGCCGTGCATCAGCGGCTCGGGCACGGCGTCGAGCAGGGGCGCCATCGCCGCGCGCGCGTCGGTCTCGGAGCCGACGTAGCACCACACGACGCCACACACGCTGCGCAGATGGATCTCCTCGGGGAACGGCGGCGCCGGCGGCACCGTGTGGAACGCGAAGAAGCCGTTCAGCTCGCGCGGGGCCTCGGGCAGGAAGTCGCGGTATGCGGACAGGACCTCCGCGCTCTGCTCGACCGGCCAGAACGTCGGCCCGCCGAAGATCGTGCCGACCTCGTGCAGGCGGAACACGAACGAGGTGACGACGCCGAAGTTGCCGCCGCCGCCCCTGATCGCCCAGAACAGGTCGGGGTGCTGCTCGGCGCTGGCGCGAACCGTCTCACCGCTCGCGAGCACGAGCTCCGCTTCGAGCAGGTTGTCGACCGTCAGCCCGAAGCGCCGGGTCAGATAGCCGAGGCCGCCGCCGAGCGTGAGACCGCCGACGCCGGTGGTCGAGATGATCCCGCTCGGGGTCGCCAGGCCGTGCTCGCCGGTGGCCTGGTCGACTTCGGCCCACGTGCAGCCGCCGCCGACCCGAACGGTGCGCGCCACCGGATCGACCTCGATCTCCTTCAGGAGCGACAGGTCAACGACGACACCGTCCTCGCACGTTCCCAAGCCGGCGCCGTTGTGCCCGCCGCCGCGCACAGCGAGCGCCAGCCCGTGGTCGCGAGCGAAGGAAACCGCCCGCGCGACATCCTGCGCGTCCGCACACTGCGCAATCAGCGCCGGCCGGCGGTCGATCATCGCGTTGAAGACGGCTCGCGCGCGCTCGTAGTCGGCGTCCTGCGCGTCGATCACATGCCCGCGAAAGCCGGACATCTCGTGGCGCGCGGCCTGTGCTGATGCGACGGTGGTGCTCATCAATGTCCTCCTTGTGGAGATCTCAACTGCCCGTCAGCGCAACGTAGAGCCTGGCGAACGGCTTGTCATGACCCAGACTGACCGACTCTTCCACGGTTGGCGCGTGCCCGGAGGATTGTGCCACTGGTCAGATCTGACTATCGTTCTTCGAGGGGTGCCGGTGCCCGAGCTTCCTGCTCCACTTCGCGTTTCGTCTCCGTTCCCGTTCGTCGGCCGGACGGCCGAGCTGGAGCGGTTGCGCATGCTGCTGCCGACCGCGCAGGGCGAGGGACGCAGGGTGGTGCTGCTCGGGGGAGAGCCCGGATCGGGCAAGAGCCGGCTCGTGCGCGAGTTCGCCGCCGAAGCCGCCCAATCGGGGGCGCTCGTCCTGTATGGAGCCTGCGATGCGGTGGTGCACGCGCCGTACGGCCCGTTCTCACAAGCGCTCGAGGGTGTGGCGGCGGCGCTCGATCAGGACGAGCTGCGCAGCGCGCTGGGCACGTCCGGCGGCGAGCTGATCCGGCTGCTGCCAAGCCTCGGGGAGCTGGTCGCGGGGCTGTCCCCGCCGATGCGTGCCGACCCGGACACCGAGCGCCATCGCCTGCACACCGTCATGACCGACCTGCTTGGGCGAGTCGGCCAGCGACGCCCGGTGGTCCTGGTGATCGAGGACGGGCACTGGGCGGACGCGCCGACGCTGCTGCTACTGCGCCACCTCGCGCAGACGGCGTGGTCCGGGCGCGTGCTGCTGTTTGCCACCTTCCGCGACACCGAGGCCGAGGTCCCGCATGCTCTCGCCGACACGCTCGCGCATCTGCGGCGCTCCGACGACGTGGTTCGCCTTCGACTCGCGGGACTTTCCGAGGACGAGGTGAACGAGTTCGTCCGCCGTGTCGCCGATGGTCGCGTAGGGTCGAACCTCCCCGAGATCGCCCGCGCGATCTCCCAGCTCACGGGCGGCAACGCGTTCTTGATGTGCGAGCTGTGGCGTGCCCTCGTCGAGACGGACGCGATCGCCGGGGCGGACGGAGAGCTGCGGCTCGCAGGCTCGTTGCTTGAGCAGCTGGCGACTCCGGAGAGCGTTCGCGAGGTCGTCAGCGCCCGCCTCGCCCGGCTGTCGCCGGCGACCACCGAGCTGCTCGAACTGGCGGCGACGGCGGGCGCCGAGTTCGAGCTGGCGACGGTGGGACGGGGCTCGGGGCTGGCGGAGAGCGACCTGGCGGCGGCGGTTGACGAGGCGACGCGCAGCGGTATCGTCGTCGAGCTGCCCGCGCGTCGGCTCGCGTACAGGTTCAGTCACGAGCTCGTCCGCCGCGCCGTCTACGACCGCCTGTCCGGGGTACGGCGGGCTGAGCTGCACCTGCGCATCGGCGAGGTCCTGGAGGCCGACCAGACGCGATCGGTGCGAATGCTCGCCGACCTGGCGCACCATTTCGCCGCCGCCACCGCGGTCGCCGGAGTCGAGCGGGCGATCCGCTACAACGTGCTCGCGGCGCGGGCGGCGGCCGACGCGCTCGCCTTCGATGAGGCGTCACAGATGCTGCTCGCCGCCCTCGAGCTCGGCATCGACGACCCCCGCGGGCGAGCCGCGGCGCTGCTCGACCTGGGGATGGTCCGGCACAAGGCCGGCAAGGTCCTCGATGCTCTCGACGCCCTGGCGTCCGCCGCTCAGATCGGCCGCGAGCTCGGTGACGCCGAGCTGCTGGCGCGCGCGGCCGCGAGCTACGAGGAGGCGAGCTGGCGGCCGGGCCTCGTGCAGGGCGCCGTGGATCTGCTGGAAGAGGCGACGGCGGCGCTGGGGGATGAGGAGTCCGAGCTGCGCGCAGAGCTGCTCGGCGGCCTCGCGCGTGCGCTCGATCTTCAGGGCCAGCACGAGCGCGGCGCGATCGTCCGGGCCAGCGCGATCGAGCTGGCCCGGCGCGTCGGGGATCGAACGGGCCTGGCAACCGTGCTTTCGCGCTCCTACTGGTCGCGCGGCGTCACGCCGCTCGAGGAGATCATCGAGATGCTCACCGAGGCGCGGGCCATCAGCGAGGAGCTGGGCGACACGGAGCTCCAGGCCGAAGCGATGTCGTGGCGGGTGCCCGCGTTCGCGGCGATCGCCGACATCTCGGCCGCTCGCGCCGAGGTCGCGGAGCTCCGGCAGATCGCCGAGATCACCCGGCAGCCGTTCATCCTGCACGTGGCCGAGCACTACGGCGCGGCGATCGCGCTGTCGGACGGACGACTGCGGGATGCCGAGGCGATGGCGCGCCGCTCCGAGGAGGCGGGACGGATGCTCACCGGGCGCGACGCCTCGGGCACGTACGGCATACAGATGTTCAGCCTGCGCCGCGAGCAGGGACGGCTGGCCGAGCTGGCCTCCGTCATCAGGGTGCTCGCCATGGGCGACCGCCAGCAGGGCGCGTGGGGTCCCGGGCTGGCGTCGCTGCTGGTCGAGCTCGGGATGGAGTCAGCGGCCCGGCGGGAGCTCGCGCGGATCGCGCGCGAGGGCCTGGAGCCGTTCCGCGAGTCCCTGTGGCTGGCGGCGCTCACCTACCTCGCCGACGCCTGCGTGGCGCTGCGCGACGAGCGGCTCGCAGCGCTGGTGCATCCCGAGCTCGCTCCGCTGGCGGGAAGCAACGTCATGATCGGGCACCTCGTCGCCTACTACGGCGCCGCCGACCGCTACCTGGGCATGCTGGCCGCGACGCTCGGCGAATGGGAGCAGGCGGAAGCGCACTTCGAGCACGCGATCGAGCTGAACGTGGCGATGGAGGCGAGGACGTGGCTGGCTCACACGAACTACGAGTACGCGCGGATGCTGCTCGACCGCGGAGGCGAGCACAAGCCGCGCGCGGCGCCGCTGCTGGCGCGCGCCGACCGGCTCGCCGGCGAGATCGGGATGGCCGCGCTGCGCAGCCAGATCAGGGCGCTGGGAGCACCGCTCGCGACGGCCGCCGGCCTGCCGGACGCGCTGTCGGGCCGCGAGGCGCAGATCCTGCGACTCGTCGCGCGCGGCCTCAGCAACCGCGAGATCGGCGCCGAGCTGTACATCAGCGAGCACACCGCCGCCAACCACGTGCGCAGCATCCTGCGTAAGACCGGCTGCTCGAACCGCACCGAGGCCGCCTCCTACGCACACCGTCATGCGCTTGCCGACGCGTAGGCCACGCGCCGGCGCGTAGGCGACGCGAGTACCATCGGGTGACGATGCCGCTGTTCGTCATCGAGCGCACGTTCGCCGATCAGCTCCAGTTGAGCGACGATGACGTCAGGCTGATCGAGGAGGTGAACGCCGACGAGGGGGTGCGCTGGCTGTTCTCGTTCCTGAGCGCCGATCGGCGCCGGACCTACTGCCTCTACGAGGCCCCCTCGGCTGCGGCGATCGTGGCCGCAGCCGAGCGGTCGAACATCCCCGCCGACGAGGTGGTCGAGGTCGAGCAGGACGCCCTCGGGGTCCCCGGTCGCGCGCGCGAGTGGGCCGAGTCGCAGTAGGGCTCTACCCGTCGGTGGCGCGATCGGACGGCGCCGAGAGCACGAACTCGAGCGTGATCGGGCCGGCTTGTGTCAGTGCTCGACGCATGCTGATCTCGTCCTCATAGCCGTGCTCGAGCCGCCTGGCCTCGCATTGCACTTCGACCCGCTCTGACTCGAATGGCCACGGATCGATCGTCAGAGCGCCGTCTTGGCGATCACGCAGCTCGATCGTGGTCGAGCCGTTCACGGTTGGAACGTCCGTTACGGAGAATGGCAGCCACGCGCTGCAGAGGGCGAGCGAGATGCCGTCCCAGGTCCACATCTGGCGACGGACACGCTCCTTCTGCAGATCCGTCACTTTGAGCTCGCGACACAGACGAGCCTGACGCGCGCGCTCGCCTTCTATGTGTGATTGGAGCAGTCGATTGGAGTCTGGCGACTCGCGCGAACGCAGAGCAGACAGAGACAGGCCGTGAAGCGACACGACGAGCGCCGCGTAGGCGCTCTGGCTCATCAGGAGATCCGGCGCGTCACGCCAGATCGCGAGATGCTCCTCGATGGTGAGCTCGCGGAAGCTCCGCGGCAGGCCCGTCTGGCGATTGAGCATCGGCCGCAGATCGAACCGCGCCCAACCGATGTCGTGCTGCTCCGCACCGAGAACGATCTCCTCGCGTGGCTCGACCGATCCAAAGCGGGCATTGCCCCACACGCGCGCCAGCTGACCCGCGAGCCATGAATGCGAAAGCTGCCCGATCACCAGCGCGCCGTTCCCGTCCGGACGTACGAGCACCCGATCAAGGCTACCGTCTACCGATACTCGGCTTGCCTCAGCGCCGGCAATCATGTTGACCCAGCGCAGTCCCTGCTGTGTCTTGGTACCCAGCAAACCAGGCGATCTACCCGAAATAATCTCAATACATGGATCTGGGCCGTATGCTAGATTCTCGAGCACTAGCGCCGGCGGACAAGGCGGGGATCGCGATGGGGCAAAGGTCCCCACGGAAACTACCAGGTGGCCCAGCTGCTCACAGGAGTCTGCTGGCTCGAAGAGATCGGCGCGACACGGACCCCAGGCTGGCTACTGACCAACTACGCGGGCAGGGCGTCACCGTTGAGCTGTCGGAGCCGCCCGTCGCCGTCGCCAAGTGATACTGGGCAGCAAAAACAGCCGTTTCCGTCGAGGGCGCTGATCGCCACGATTGAGCGATGGCCCACCCGGCTTCAATGTCACAGCGATCTCTGCGCGCCGCGGTTTTTGCCCATCGGAACGACTACGGGTTCGATGCAGCCACGCCACCGCAACCGGCGGGCGCGCCGTCAGTGACATGTGTCATTCCCTACTGCGAGACCGGTTCACTCGCCTCAGAGGTCGTCGCCTTGTTGCTCGCCTCGCTACGGAACTACCGTGACGACATGGGTGCCTCGATGCCGGACTGTGGGCTGGTAGTAGTTGACGACGGATCTCGCCTCCGGCCTTTTCAAGCGCCGAGCCGGCCACAGGACATCGAGTTGCAGATAGTTCGCCTCGAAAGCAACCAGGGGCGCTCCCGTGCGCGCAACGCGGGGGTCCGTGCAGCGAGCGCCTCAGGCGCAGAGGTCACCGTTTTCGTCGATTCGGACGTGCTCGTCTCGAACGATCACATCGCGAACCTGTTGCGCGCCATGCAACCGTCGGGTCACACAATCGCCGCAAGCTTTTTTATGACGGTCCGCTCGACCGGGCAGGAAGTCCTGGAGCAGGCCCTCGGCAGTGCACGCGTAGAGAACGACTGGCGCGCGGAGTGCGTCTATGAGCCTCGTGGATCGGCTGTCCGGCGGATCTCGAGTTCGTCGGGCAGAGATTCAGGCTGCTGGAGGAAACCCGCGATTGGCGCGAGTGGAGCGGCATGGTCGGCCCGTGGTGCCTCGCGAACATGGTGCTCGGCGGCTGTTTCGCGGTCCCAACCGCCCTCGCCGTAGACGTCGGGGGCTTCGAGGACTCCTTCGACCACTATGGGTTCACCGAGACGACGCTGATCGCCAAGCTCATCGCCGCCGGCTGCAAGGTCGTGCCGGTGCTAGGGAGCACCGCCGTGCACGTCGAGTCCCAGCCGGCGCACCTTCCGCAGTGCCAGCGCAACGCGCGCTTCCGAGACGCCCATCGTCGCTTCTTCGGCGAGTTCTTGGCCGGCGCTGCATGAGCCATCCGCTAACCCTTGCCGGTGGCACCGCCAACCTCGTTTTCCACGACGTCTCATACACGGCGCTGTCACACTACGTCGTACCGGTCGAGCATCTGCTCGAGAGTGCGGAGCAGCTTCGCCTGGCGGGCCTCTCGCGTAGCGTCCGCTTCTACTTCGACGATGGCTACGTTTCGGCACGAGCAGTGGCTCGGCTGCTTCGGGAGCGATATCCAGAGATCGAGTTGGTCGTCGCGCTGTCAATTGCGACCATCGGCGAGACTGGCTATCTGACCTTGGACGACATCGAAAAGATGCGCTCGTGGGGCGTTCAGATCGTCGGCCACGGTTATCAGCACGTCCGGCTCGCGGTCTACCGGGACGGACTCGCGCTCCAGACCCCAGCAAATGGAAGCTACCGAGCGGCGCCTGCCGTAACCGATAAGGCACAGCTGAGCGCGAACGAAGTCCTCTTTCAGCTGACCGAGACCCGTGACGCACTCCAGGGGCTCGGACGCTGCGAGTTCGTGCTCCCCTATGGCGCTTACAACCGCGACGTCGTAAACATCAACGAGCGCCACCAGCTGTTCAGCGTGCTTTCAACCGCCGACTACGGATGGGACCTCGGCGCAGAGCTTCGGCCGCGGCTGCTCGTCACGCGGAGCCTCGCCCCGAGGGACATCCCGGACTTGCTCGCATCGCCATGGCTCAAGCGCCCAGACGGCTAGCCGTCTGGGCGCTTGAGGGCTTGCCCTTCGCCGGCAAGAGCTCGAGCGGCCGCCTCCTAAAGGAGCGCCGGCCGCCGACACTCCTGCTACGGGATTACCACGACATCCTGCCGCCCGAGCGACGAGGCGAGCTCGCTGAGGCACCCGACTCGCCGGCAGAGCAGCGCCGCCGCATCGAGACGTATCTCGAGCTCGATTGGTCTCGATGGCAGAAGACGCTCAATGTGCAGGGAGGGCCGGTCGTGCTCGACCGCTGCCACGTCTCGCTGATGGCCTACGCGATCGCGTTGGAACCATGGATCGGGGTCTCGGCGAGCCAGGAGTCCGTCGAGCGCATCGAACGTGCATTGCACGACCAAATGCATCCCCTGCGAGAGCCCACCGTGATCGTGTATCTGCAGATGAGCGCAGAGATCGCATCGGAGCGATGTCGGACCCACGCCACCACGATGCCCGAGAGCTTGCGTACCGTCAACTTCGCGCGCCGGCTGATCGATGGCTACGAGAAGGTGCTCGCGAACATGCCGACCGAGGTCGTGCGCTGTTCGTCAGAGCAGCCCCTCGATGAGCTGCAGGCCGAGGTCGCGGCGGCGCTGCTTGGTCGGATACGGTGACCCGCGTCGCGAAGATCATTCTGTCGCTGCGAGTGCTGGAGGCGGCGCTCGCAATCGCCAAGGCCCAAACATCGTGCTCATTCCTGCGCACGAGCCGGGCGTCGCCTCCCCCCGGAACTAGCGGGCGGTTCGTCTATGTGCTAGTGCCCCTACTTCGCGAGCACGCTCGGGTGACCGGCCTGCTGGATCGCTGGCAGAAGCTTCTGGCCGCCCATGACGAGCTGTCGCTCATCGTGCTCACGACAGCGCGCGAGCAAGCAGAGGCTGCGGATGGCCGGCATCGCACTTTGGACGCGCTGCGCTACGACGGCCGCTTGGAGGCTTGGTCACTGACGGGCCGCGCGCAACACCTGCACTACCCGCGCTTCAACCGGACCTACGGCGAGCAGGTCAGCTGGGGGGTTCAGCGGGTCAAGGCGCGCTGCGCGCCGGACGACTACGTTCTACTTGTCAACGCCGACTCGCGAATCGACGCTGACGGTATGCGAGAGTTGCTCGGGTGCGTCGCCAAAGGCAGCGAGTGCGCGCAGCAGTCAGCAGTGTTCCTCGCGAACTTCGCTCAGCTCGGGCCGCTCCCGGCAGCTGAGGCACTCCTCCAGAGCACCTGGACAATCGAGACCGAGCTGTTTCGCTATCTCGCCGGCAGCGGGACAGTCCGCTGGCTACACCGACGAGTGGCGTCGGTGTGGTACCAGCACACGGTCGGGCACGGGCTGTTGATCTCTGCTCGGCTGCTGGATCGCATCGGCGGGCTCCCGAGCCCGTCTTACGGCTTGGAGGACTCCGCGCTCGGCTACTTGATCAGAGCCCGGCACCGATCCGTGCAACCCCTTCGCCGTCTGGAGCTTGCAGACGCCCCATCCTCGCTGCGATCGCTGGTGCGCCAGCGTGCGACCTGGGTGCGCGGGCCACTCGGCGCGCTGGGATACCGCCCGACGTCCAGCCGCGAGCGGCTCCTCGTCGGCCAGGCGCTCTACGACGGCGGCAAGTGGGCGCTCATGCTCCCCGCAATCTGCGCGGAGATCTTGCTGGTCGGCCGCCGGAGTCGTCTCCAATGGTCTCTAGTCTTCCTGGTGCGCCGGTACATGACGCTCGCCCTGATGCTTCGTAGCCTGCCTCGGTTCAGCGATTACGGGCTGAAGGAGCCGCCCGCGAGAAATCTCGCCGTGGCGGTCTTTCTATACCCGTTCGCCGTCCTCAGCTACGGCGCCGGAGGCCTCTGGGGAGCGCTGGAGATGCTCATCGAATGGGTCACAGGAAATCCGCGTATACAGCCGAGAACCGACGGCTAGCCGCGAGGGCAGGACAGACCTACCTGCCGATGTTCGAGACAGTGGTGTTCTTCGACTGGTTCGGCACTCTTTCGACCAACCGGTTCTGGGACGGCATCACCCAGGCCCCTCGGCACGCGCTCAAAAGAAAGCTGAGCGACCGCCTGGAGGAGCTCTTCAGCGCGGAGAAGGAGACGATCTCGCTGTGGATGCGTGGCGAGCTCACCGACGCCGACGTCGTGGAACACCTGGAGATCCCGCTCCCCGGCAACTATCGCGAGGACTATCTGTGTCGAAGCCTTCATCGGGACTGCCGGGCGTCCGCCGTGCATCCCGGCATGGCGAAGCTCGTCCGCCGGCTCCAACGCCAAGCGCTCGTGGCCCTCGCCACCGACAACATGGCCTGCTTCCTTGCGGCCGGCCCGACCATCCTGGACCATGCGGTGCTGGTGGACACAATTCTTTCATCCGCGGAGAGACGGGTGCTAAAGGCGGAGGACCCCCAAAGGTTCTTTGCCCCGATTCTCGATGCGACGGGTTTCGCATTTTCACACGTGGTCCTGATTGACGACTGCCCGAAAACATGCGCCACCTTCCGCGAGCTCGGCGGTCGCGCCTACCAATACACGGGCCTACCACGGCTGCTCGACGAGCTAAGAGACGACCCGGCCGCAGCGATCAAAGAGGCGGCACGCGATGCCGCGTTGACGATCCAGCAAGCAGCCGTCCAGCTAAGACTATTTGCGGACGCATGACATGACGCGTTGTGCCCAGGTGGCCCGAGCGCCTGTTCAAGTTTTGTTCGAGTAGCCCAGCGGATCGCCGCCCGTTCGCTGGACTGATGGCGCGAGTTTGCAAGCGGGCACACCGCTCTATTCGCCCCGCCCACGGGTTTAGGGAGGGCGGCCGCGCAATCTGTTCCGCACCACTCGGAGGACCGCGATGTTCAGGGTTCACCCCATCACCACGACACTGGTCGGTTGTGCGCTATTGCTGGGGCTCACGACCGGCGCCCAGGGCCAAGAGACCGTAACGATCACCCAGGCCGGCTTCTCACCGGACCGGCTGGGAGTCCCCACAAACGTGTTCGGTCGCGCCAGGTTTACCGCGACGAACCAGCCATTGCCCGCTCCGATCACGCACTTCGACGCGTTCGGCCCTGCCGGCATGACCCTGAATCTCACCGGCACCGGCACGTGCAGCGCCGCGAAGCTCGAAGACATCGGCCCCGAAGCGTGTCCGGCTGATTCGCGAGCCGGGTTCGGCGAAGTCGATGGAGCGTATGAAATCGCCGGAGAAGTCGTCCATGAGAACGCCAAGATCGACTTCTTCCTCGCCGACAACAATCCCAGGCACACAAGCCTGCTGGTGTATCTCGACGGCTCGAGCCCGGTGTCGATCCAGCTAGTGTTCACGGCCACGGTGGTTCACGCACCAAAGCCATTCGGGCTCGGCTTCAGTCTCGACGTGCCGCTGATAAAAGTGCTTCCGGAAGCATCCGACGCCTCAGCTCTCGGCGGCTTCTTGACGCTCGGCGCGAAAAACGTCGCCTACTACCGAAGGGTGCACGGCAAGCGCAAGTTGTTCCACGTAAAGGGCCTGATCACCCCAAAAAGCTGTCCGCGCGGGGGCTGGCCGGTGGAGACCCGGATCACGTTCGAGGATGGCTCCACCGTGACGAGCCGGCACAAGATCGCGTGCCCGAAAGCGCATCACGGATGATCCCGGAAGCGCCTGCGGGCTCGAGGGTTCTGATCCGGACGCCTTCAACCGCGGTAGCGTCGCCGCGCCCGCCGTTCGCATCTGACCCGTAGCGCACGCGCGCGCGGGTGGGTTTTGCGGCAGGCCTTCAGTGCGCGGGTGAGCTTCTGTTGCGGCGCTCGCGCCCTGTCAAGAGCACCAGCTCCACGGGCTCCAGCGACTCTCAGACGCTCCGCGACCGGCTGATCGCGGCAGCCGTCGAGGTCATCGCCGGGGACGGTAACTCCCGTCTAGTAGAGTCGCGGGCCCGCCCGTAATCCCGCATCAGGACTAGGGTTTTCGACCGGCGTCCCACGATCTTCCCACAGGCGGCGCGCCGACCGGCCTGCTGACCCGACCTCAGCGGCCAGGCGCCGTCGGGATCGCCGCGGCGACCGGGGCAGCACGAGCTCACGGAGCCTCAGCGCGAAAGGCGCCGCGAACGGATGCAGCCCTGCCGCTACGCCAGCTCGACCAGCGGGAAGGCGCGGTTGCGCCGGGGCGGCACGAGGAAGTTCTGCCGGCGGGTCGCGGTGAGGAAGCGCTCGATGCCGAGGTTGCTCGCGGGCACGTTGTACTTCGCGGCGAGATCCACGGAGGCCTGGCTGCGGCGCATCGTGGCGAAGAAGTCGGCGGTCGGCACGAAGATGCTGAAGTGCAGCTTCGGCTGTGGCGTGCCTTCGGGCACGTCGAGGGCGTCGAAGCCGGGACCGTCGGCGCGGATGTGCATGGGGGTCCGGTCGAATGCGCGGCTGGTCCGCTGCAGCGCGGTGGTGTGCGCGATATGGGGCTGGCCGTCGAAGTTGGAGGCGCCTTCGGCTTCCCGTTCGGCCTGCTGTGTGCCGGCGAAGATGTTCGCGATGAAGGCCGGGCCGCCGCCGTTGGTGTAGGGGTCCTGGTTGCCGCTGCGCGGGACCGGATCGGCGCTGAACATCTCGGCGGCACGGCGGACGTAGGTTTCGCTCGGGCGTTCGTAGAACTGCTCGAGATCCTGAATCACGTGCGAGAGGTGCTGAATCGAGCCGTGATCGAAGTAGTCGCGTTTGCGGGCGGTCGTGAGCTTGGCCGAGTGGTTGCCGAGAAACGTGACGATCGCCGGCGGACCGCTGCCTTCGACCTGTTGGGAGACGAACCCCATCCACATCGGTGAGGCGGGATTCAGCATGTCCGCGTAAGGCAGACCTTCGGCTTCGGCGATGCTGCGCGGGAGGCCCTGTTCCATGAACATCAGCCGCCGCGAGCTCACCGACAAGAGCTCGCCGAGGCCCGAGCCGCCGACTTCCTTGCCGGCGAGCGTGGTGCTCGCTTCGGTCAGCCAGCCGAGCACGTCCTGCAAGATTTCGCTGGAGTCGCTGCGCAGTGTTAGCAGCATGTCGTTGGACTCGATCTGCACCGGGATGTTGAACCGCTGCTTTGTGATTCCCGGGTTTGCCGGGCTCACGTCGGTGGGTCCGGGAACCGCCTCTTCGAGCACCAGCCGTTCGCGTTCGGCCGCCAGCCGCGGCATGTGTTCCTGGACCAGCGGCCCCGACATGCCCCCGGGCAGCCGCTGGAAGAAAGGGATGCCGTAGGCGACGGTCGTGAACACCCCGGCGGGGCTGAACGGGTAGCTCTGCTCCACCTGCGCGAGCGCCCGCGCGAGCGTCTCTTGATCGCCCGCCGTCGGCGTGCGGGCCAGCGTGATCGTCGCGAACAGCGTGTAGACCGGGCTGAAACGGGCGCGCACCCCTTCAGACTTGACCGGCCGAGGCAGGAGCTTTTCGATCTGGAATTGGACTTCGGGCAGCTCCGATCCCTTGGCGGCGAATGTCTCCGCGGGCAGCGTCCCCAGGAGCTCGAGCGCGCCGAGAGTCGAACGCTGTGATGCCGAGGCCCGCTGCGCGCTGCAGCAGCGTGCGTCGTGTCAGCCCTGCCGGCTCGTCCGGTGGCTGTGTGCGTTGATCGTCCATGCTCGAAGCCTGCTCTTTCGTGAGGGGCGTGTACGCTCAAAGCGCAACTTGCGGAACACCCCGCTGCCTGCGCGACTTTTGGGGACACCCCCCGCCGCCTGTACGGCGGCGGGGAGGTCATACGTGCCTGACCGTTGCTTTATTCGCAAAGCGGGTTCGCGGGAACCCCTTCGCACGGGTTGGGCATCGGTTCCTGCGCTTCCGGTGCGGGCTGCGGTTCGCCGGGGATGGCCGCCGAGTATTCGGACAGGTAGATGACCCATTCCAGCGCCCCTTGCCCGTCGTTCGGATTCGGGGTGGTTGTGTTCGAGCAGCTCCATTCACCTTCGAGGTCTTCAGGCTCGGTTCCGTCCGGCGTCGAGTTGCCGATCGCGCAGTTGTTCGGCGATTCGATGAAGATGCCGCCTTGCATCATGATGTCCTTGGCGTATTCGCCGCCGGTGCCGCCGTTTTCTTCGAACGTATTGTTGGCGACCTTCACGCCAGAGAGGGCGAACGTGATCGTGTCTTCTTCCGGCGGGAAGGGGTTCGGGTACTCGAACCCGAGGAACCCGTCATTGACGTTGCCCTTGATCGTGTTGCCTTCCACCGCGTCTCCGTACACGCCCGGGAACAGCACGCCCACGCCCCAAGGCGCCTTCCCCGTCGATCCGTTCACGGGAGCGGTGAGATTGTTGTTGTCTTCCACCACGTTGTCGCGGTAAATAGTGCAGTGTTCGATGTCCGTGCTTTCGAATGTCGGCAGCTTTCTGTGGTGTGGCCGATACGGCTTGGCCGGATTACACGCGCCGTTCGACGGCGGCGGCGGGTCACCTGGGTTTTCCGAGTTCGGCACGATGCCGGCCCGGTTGTCTCGAAACACTGAGTTTTCGATGATCAGGTTGCCGCCCGAGTTCGACCCCGAGTAGCCGACCGCATCGTCTTCCACCGTCGCTTTGCTGATGCGGGCCTTGCATTCGCGGCAGGCGCCGAGGTACATGCCGGAGTCGTCCATGCCGGACGAGTAGATGTTTTCCCAGCTGCCTTCGGTCTCGTCGTTGGTGAAGATGCCGTAGCCGCCGTTCATGCCGGTGTCGTACGCTGTGAGGTAGCGGCCGAACCAGCCGTGGGCGCCGATCTTGCCCGACTCGGAGCCGCCGTTCCACCAGATCTCGTTGCCGCACTCTTCATCTTCGCAGGTTTCGCTCGCTTCAAAGTTGCGGACCGTGAGGTTTTCCACCCAGACATCGTTGTCCTTGTAGATTTCGATGCCATTGCCGGTTTCATGCTGGCCGTCGATGATCACGGTGTTGCGGTTCATGCCGCGGATCCAGATATGAGAGTGCGGTTTTTCTACCCTCACCGCTTCGTCATAGGTCCCGGGTTCGATGAGCACCCAGTCACCGCGTCGTGTCGCGTTCACCGCGGCCTGGATGGTATGGAAGTACTGAACTTTCTTCGGCGGGTTGGCAGGTATTTCCCCCTGGGTCACGATCATCACCTGCGCCGCCATCGCGGTACCGGTGAGCAGAGCCAGGGCCGCGATTACGGCCAGCGGGAAAGCGACCAACATCCGCGTTGGCAGGTGCCGCCTACAGTGCATCTCTCCTCCTCCTGATTGAAACGGGATTCGCGTGACTATAGACACGAAATTACTCGATGTCAATCTAGTACCGGAACGTTCGAGGGAACCGGCTCTCGCGGTCCTGATCGACTACGTCTGTTTGGTGGGATCGGCTTCAGCGGGCCGGATCCAACGCGGCGCGTCCCTTCGGATACGCCGGACGACAGGACCGGCCAAGATGTCCGGCCGCGCGAACCGCGCAACGTTCGAGATGATGTCCAGACGAAGACGGTCACGCTCATCGAGGCTCCTACGAGCGCCGGCGCGTATGCCCCTGGGCAAGAGGACGGTCCGCGGGCGCTGCTCGACGCCGGCCTCGTCGAGCATCTGGAAGCGGCGGGGATCAGCGTCCACCACGGCGGAACGGCGGGCCGCTTTCGGTGGCGTTCGGATCCCCGCAACCCGCGGGCGGCGAACGCGGAAGCTGTGATCGAGCGTGCTGCGCGGGTCGCCGGGCTGGTCCGATCTGCTGCGCCCGAGGAGACGGTGCTGGTGCTCGGCGGCGACTGTACGGTTGGCGTCGGCACCGTGGCCGGTCTCTGCGATCGCACCGACCGGCTCGGCTTGGTCTACGTCGATCGGCACGCCGACCTCAACGTCCCCGACAGCACCGTTGACGGCGCTCTCGACTGGATGGGGGCCGCGCACATGCTCGACGTCGAGGGCGCCGTCGACGGTCTCGCCGGCCTCGCTGAGCAGCGCCCGATGCTGAGCGGCGGACAGATCAGCTTCCTCGGACTCGGGCCGCACACTGAGTTCGAGGCAGATGTGATCTCCAAGCGTGGGCTGCCCGTGGTCGGGGTCCAGAGCATCGCGCGCGATCCTGCCCGGAGCGCTCGAACCGCGCTCTCTGCACTGGCGGCCTGTGACGGTCTGGCGATTCACTTCGACGTCGATCTCGTCGACTTTCTCGACGCGCCGCTCGCCGAGAACACCGATCGTGGCAGCGCTCCATCGCTGGAAGCCTGTAGCCAAGCGCTAAGCGAGCTGTGCGGCGATGCCCGCGTGCGTGCCCTCACCGTGACCGAGTTCAACCCCCATCATGGAGCCCAGGACGGGAACACCACCGAACGCCTCGTCCAGACGCTCGTGACCGTTCTGCGCTGAGAGGAGGTCTTCGATGTGTCTAATTCAGGCCCGTTCGCACAATCTGCCTGGACGCATCGCCAGGGCGGCTGCGTCCGCTCTGATGGCTGCGTCCGCTCTGATCGTGCTTGCGCCCGCGATTCCCCCGGCGACGGCAGATGCGCGCGTCAGACGCGAGCACACGCGAGCGCCTGAAACTGCGCAGAGCGAAGGCTCGGCGCCGCCGATCGTTCAGGCCAGCACCGAAGCGGCCGTCGGCTACTCGGTCGGCCCGATCAGCGAAATCAGCCGCGGGTGTCCCGGTACGGGTGACATCGAGGAGGCGACCGACCCCGCGCGCGGCTACGTGTACGTGGCGTTCGAGGGCTGCGACAACGGCAACGGCATCGGCTTCGTTCGCTCCACCGACGCCGGCACGAGCTATTCGCCGGCGGTGGCGCTGCCCGGTTCCGAGGGAGGTTGGGACCCGTCGGTCGCAGTCGCGCCCGACGGCACACTTTACGTCGCTTTCATGAACACGGCTGACGACCGTGAATATCCGATCGTTGACGTGTCCCACGACCAGGGGCAGAAATTTGCCGTCGAGCGCTCGCTGCGTCCGCAGCAGGCCGGCGACTGGGGCGACGCCGAGTATCTCGCGGTCGCGCCCAATGGGACCCTCTATGTCGCGTGGGCATACGGCCCCTCCAGCTCCGAAGTGCGCGAACGCTGCGCCGGGGATGGCAGCTGCTGGTCAACGCACGGCGATCTGAACGTGGTCGTGCAGAGCTCGACCGACGAAGCGCGCCACTTCGGCTCGATGTCGATCGTGACTCCCGGCTACCCCGACGCCGGCGCGGACGAGGGCGCGATCACCGTGCAGGGCAACGGGCAGGTCGATCTGCTCTACCAGGACTACGAAGTGGTGAACCCGAGGACGCTGAAGCTGGCGAACGGAACCGAGTACTTCACTTCCTCGAGTGATGAAGGCGAGACTTGGAGCGCGCCGGTCGCGGTCGGCGCGGGCGCCGGAACGATCACGATCAACGAGTGGTGGAACGACGGCTCGATCGCCGCCGATCCGGGCGGCGACCTGTACGCGACCTGGGACACGCAAGGCAAGCACCATGGTCGCCACACCGATACCGGCTGGCTGTCGTTCTCCACCGACGGCGGCCAAGAATGGTCGACTCCGACGCAGGCCCCGGCGGATCAAGCGAACGACCCGCACATCATGGAGGTCACAGGCGCGGGTCCCGGCGGAGCGTATGTCGGATGGTTGTCGGACAGCAGCCCGAGCGGCTATGCCGAGTATCTGCGCACATTCGCGGTCGCAGCGAACGGCGGCGCTGGCGGCTGGCTGTCCCCGCCGCAACAGATCTCCAGCGAATTCGGCAACCCGAACGTGTTTCCCGGCGACACCTTCGGCATCGCCACCCTGTCGCCGACCCAGCTCGTCCTCAGCTGGGGCAGTGCTGTTCCCGGTTCGGGTCGCCAGACGTCGGTGTTCGCGGCTCCTGTGAGCGTCCTGCTGGAATGATCCGGTCCGCGATCAGACGTCCGCTGTCCGCCTGTTCGGGCAGGCATCGTCCACAGCCCACACGGCCCCGCCCGAATGCCCGCTGGTCGAGCGCACGTACTGCCGGTCTCGTCGCAACAGCATCGGACCCACGACCCAGCCGCTCACGCGGCTGGGTCGCCGATGGATCCGTGGTACACCGCTCGCCTCACAGGCTCTTGATCATCGTGGTCAACCTGGCCGGGTAAGAGCCGTTTGCAGGTCGGCTGGGGAAACGACGAACGACACCTTCGCTCGAGTCGGGGGTCAGCAAGTCCGCGGCGCCCGCCTCGGTCAAGGCGCGACGCACGACGGGCGACTCGGCGGTCACCGCAAAGTCGTTCCCGCGCCCCGTGCAGAGGGCCCCGCGGATCGCGATCACCCTTGCACCGGCCGGGTCGATCGCGTCGAGCTGACGAAGGTCGAGCGTCAGGACCGTGACGCCTTCTTGACACAGGCACTCGATCTCATCGTCGAGCTCAGCAGCCGAGCGATGGTCCAAAGTGCCCGTCACGATCAGCCTGTGCCTCCAGACTGGCGTGCGCGCGACCGTGAGCCGCGGGCGATCGTGCATAGCCTCTGACAGGCTGCTCGCCCCGCCACCGAGGTTCGTCGTATTGACGAGCGCGTCCGCCGTGATGCCCCGACTGGGCGCATGCTGGCTAGTCGCGAACGATGTCAAATTACGTTTCATACGTGTACAGCCCCTTTCAGCAGATCTTCGAACTGATAGCTAGATGGCCTGGACCGGGCGGCCCAGAACCGAGGTGCAAACGACCGGAAGGAGCTAGTCCGGTCGCTCTGGAATCAGAACGAGGAACGCCGTGCGCCACGACGGTTGCGAAAGGTGCAGCCATCGCATAGTGCTCGGCGCTGCTTGAAGTTGAACGCCCACGAGCGTAAAGGGCGCCGAGGAGGCAGTACCTGAACCGCCTCCCGCGGCCGATCCGCCGCCTGCCCCGCCGGGTGCGGGTCCGGGAGCGGGAGCCGAGGGACGATTGTCGATCGGGGCGCTTACAGCCTGGCTGCCGGCGGGCATGCGCGCCGCGAGCACCGTTGCCGCAACCGCGACCGGGAGAGACGAGACCGTCGGGCTGGACGAATCGGCGAGGATGTCCAACCAGCCACCGGCATAACCGCCCGTGACCGATGCTCCGATCGCGGCAAGCTCGCAGCTCACCCGCCCGCCGCAGCGCGCCGAGATCGTGCGTGACGACGGCGCCTGGGACGACGGTTCGCTCACGGTCGAGATGGCAAGCGTGGGGCTGGGGACGGAGGACGTCATCGCGCTGATCGGGATTTCCGGGACGACTTCACCCGCGGCGTCGGCCGGGGTCTCAGACGAAGCTGTGGACCCCTGCAAGTCTCCCGCGGTCGCATGGGCGACGGACGCTTCGCGGCCCGCTTCATCCGCCGCGTCGCCTTCGGCCGGTTCGCCGGTCTCCCTTTCGATGGCGGGATGGCCTTCTTCAGCCCCCGCCGGCGCCTGTTCTGTCCCATGCGGCTCCTGCTCGACCGGCGGCGTTTCTTCGGTCACGGGCGGAGCTTCTTCTACCGCAGGCGCTTCTTCAACCGGCGGGGCTTCTTCTACCGGAGGCGCTTCTTCAACCGGAGGCGTTTCTTCGACCGGCGGGACTTCTTCTACTGGAGGCGTTTCTTCAGCAGGCGTTTCTTCAGCAGGCGTTTCTTCGACCGGCGGCGTTTCTTCCGTGACCGGAGGGACTTCTTCAGCCGGCGGCGTTTCTTCGCTCACCGGCGGAGCTTCTTCCGCGGGCGGCGCCTTTCCTGGGGCCACGCCGCTTTCCGTCGGGGCTCCGTTCGTCGGGGTTCCGGTCGTGCCGATGGACACGGTCGCGGCTTGCGCTCGAGCACAGAGGACGAGCACAAGCGCGGCGCACACGAGTGCGAGCGTCAGCCAAAGAGCGGTGCGTCCCTTGCGCGCGACCAGCCCTGCGCGGCTTTCGGCCAGCTCGGCTACGTTCGCTTCTTCGACGTGCACGTCAGCTCGTGGCTCCCGATCGGGCATCCAACGCTAAGCTCATATTGAGATGATGTCATCCCCTGGGGAAATGATGCGCCAAGGGTCCGGCCCGTGCGTCCGCCCAAGGCTTGGAGCTCGAGCGAGCTCGATCGGGTTCGAGAGTCGAAGCTCGTGCTCGTCCTGACCCGCAAAGTCAAGCAGAGCGTCATGATCGGCGACGACATCGAGGTCACGATCTTGTCGAGCGACGGCGCAAAGGTGCGGCTGGGCATCCGGGCGCCCTTGGACGTGCCGGTCCACCGCGAGGAGATCTACCTCGAGATCCAGGCCAACGGTCAGGGACGCGAGCAGGCCGCGCAGCGCGATCTACGGCGACGCCAGGCTCGATAGGGTCTCTTCCAGCTGGCGGCGTATGGGCGAGGCGGCGGTGCCGGCGGCCATGGGGTCCAGCACAGGCATCGTCGGTCGGCGTCGGGCCGGCGTAGCCATGCGGCGTCGGCGTCGGGCCGGGCGTAGCGTATGCAGCGTCGGCTTCGGACCGGGCTAGCGCACGAAGCGGTCCATGCGCGCGGCGGTGATCGTCTCGCGCAGCGTTTGCAGGGCGTTGTGCCTCGGGCGCCAGCGAAGCTCGCGCCGAGCCTTGGCCGCGTCCATCAACACGGGCCGGCGAAAGGCGGCGATCCACTGGGCCTGGGCAGGCAGTACGCCCAGCCTGGCGACGATCTCGGCGGCGCCGTCCACGGCCAGCTCGGGAATCGGGATCGAGTGCCAGCCGAGCTCGCGCGCGAGCTCTGCCACCGTGAGCCGGCCGGGACCGGCGAGGTTGTAGGCGCCCGGCTCTCCCCGCCCGAGCACCGCCGCCCGCATCGCGCTCGCCACGTCGTCGTGGTGAACAAGCTGGAAGGGGACTCCGGGGTCGGGCAGCACCGGCCTGAGGATGGGCGCGCCGTGGAGCAGCCGCAGCACGGGCTCGGGCAGCCGACGAGAGATCTGCGTGTAAGGGAGGTTGTCGATCAAAAGCGGCGCGTCGGGGCCCGCCACGATGCAAGGGCGCAGCACGTACGCATCGGTCGAGGCGCTCGCCAAGACGTCGCCCAGCAGCGCCTCCACCTGCGCCTTCTGGGCGGAGTAGTAGAGGGCTGGGCTGCCACGAGCGGGGACATCCTCCGTCAGCGGTTGAGGATTGTCGGGGTGAAAGCCGTAGGCAGCGACTGAGGACGCATACACGAGACGCCGCGCTCCGGCGGCGACTGTGGCCTCGAAGACGTTGCGCGACCCCTCGAGGTTCACCTCAGAGGTCTCCCGCGCGCCGCCCATGATCATGAAGGCGAGGTGCACCACCACGTCGGCGTCCTTGACGAGCTGCTCGACGGCGTCCGGGTCGAGCACGTCGCCGCGCCGGTAGGAGACCTTCTTCCAGCCGCGCCCCCTTGGATCGAATGGCCGGCGGGCCATGCCGAGCACGCTGCCCACCTCGCGCGAGCGCTCGAGTGCGCCGACCACCGCCTGGCCGATCTCGCCGGTCGGGCCCGTGACCGCCACGGTGAGCCCCGTTGCGCGCGCCTCAGATCCCGCCATCCTGCGTTTGTATCGCACCACGCGCCATGGGCCCCGCCTGGCCCGCGTGAGGTCCGCCCCGGCGCCATTGAAGGCGAGCCGCCCTTCGAGGTCAAGCACTCACGCGCCCCGACGCCTGGTCCTCAGCGATGAGACCGTACAGAAGATCTTCAGCGGCGAAGTCACGAAGTCGAGGGCCCGGCGCGAGCGCTCAACCGACGCCGTTCGACGGCAGCCACAATCACAAGCGGGTAGACTCGTCCCTCGGTCGTGCGCCCGCAGCCGTTGATCGCAGTCACCGACGTTCAGCGCAGCAGTCGCTTCTATCAGGAGCTCCTGGGCTGTCAAAGCGACCACGGTGGGGATGAGTACGAGCGCCTGCTTCGAGATGGCGCGCTCGTCTTGCAACTGCACGCCTTCGATGTCCAGCACCACCACGGACCGATCGGCGATCGCTCGTCACGTCCGTACGGCAACGGCGTCGCACTGTGGTTCGAGGTTGACGATTTCGACACGGCCGCCGATCGCGTGGATGCGCTCGGCGCCGAGATCGTGTTGGGCCCGCACCGCAATCCACCGGACGGACCCGGCGGGCCCGCTCATCGCGAGCTGTGGCTGCGCGATCCCGACGGATACCTCGTGGTTCTGGCAAGCCCCGACGGCGAGTCCCCCTGGCCTGATCCTCGGCTCGGCTGAGGCCTTTCGCCGGCCGCGAGCCTCAGGGTCAGCCGAACGGCTCGCGCGTGCCCCTGCCGCTCGGCGCGCCGAGCAGGAAGAGCATCTGCTCGACCACCAGCTTGACGTGACGCCGGCGGACGTCTGAATCGCTCAGATCGCGGGCGAGTGTCGCCATGAACGTCGCGCGCTGGCTCAGTGGTGAGAACGTGAGCGAGACGAGCACGAGCACGGCGTCGTCGATGTCGAAGCGGCGCAGCGAGCGCGCGGGCGCGCGGGCTCTCACCGCCGCGAAGGCCTCGCGCATCGCGGCGCCGTCGTGTCGAGCCAGGCGCAGGCCCTTGCCGCCGCGGAGCTCCTCGCGTCCGAGGAGCGTCACAAACGCCGGCCGCGAGAGCAGGAACGACATATAGCTCTCGATCGCGCGCGTGAGCGGCTGGCGCAGCGAGCCCGGCCGTGGCGAGTCACACCAAGCGTGCACCGGCTCGAATGCGCGCCTGGTCGCCAGCTCGCGATCGGCGAAGACGCGCTTCAAGACCGTGATGTAGAGATCGTGCTTGGAGCCGAAGAAGTAGTTGGGTGTACCCCTCGACAGGCCCGCCGCTGCCCCGATGTCCTGAAGGCTGACCGACTCGAAGCCGCGTTCGGCGAACAGCGTCTCGGCGGCATCGAGGATCGCCCGGCGACTGCGATCGCCATCGCGGATGCGCTCTACGTTTGCGATCGCGCTCATCGCCACACAGTCTACGCAACTTGCTGGATATCAAGTAAGCTATGCCAATGGACCGGATCACCCGTTTGGGCAGATGAACGAGAGACCTTGGACGTGCCGACCGATGTGAGCGAAGAGGTCTCGGTTAAGCATCGCCCCGACCACGTGGCGGTGGTGCGCTTCAGCCGCCCGCCCCACAACTACTTCGACGGGGCGCTGATCGGCGCGATCGCTGATGCGTATGAGCGCCTCGACGACGATCCCGGCTGCCGGGCGATCGTGTTGTGCTCAGAGGGCAGGCACTTCTGCGCGGGGGCGAACTTCGCGGCCAAAAACCCTGCCGAGGGCGATCTGTACGAGCAGGCGGTGAGGCTGTTCGCAGCGCACAAGCCGGTCGTGGCAGCGGTCCAAGGCGCGGCGGTGGGCGGCGGCCTGGGCGTCGCCCTGTCCGCGGACTTCCGCGTGGCCGGCCCGGAGTCTCGCTTTAGCGCCAACTTCGCCCGCCTGGGAATCCCGCACGGCTTTGGCCTGACGGTGACGCTGCCGCTCGTGGTCGGCCACCAGCGGGCGATCGAGCTGCTCTACACAGGCGCGCGAATCGGCGGCGAGTCCGCACACGCGATCGGCCTGTGCGACCGGCTCGCGTCCGCCGATCGGCTGCTCGAAGCGGCGATCGACCTGGCCCGCGAGATCGCGATCTCCTCGCCGCGGGCGATCCGCTCGATTCGGGCGACGATGCGCGGGGACCTGGCCGAGCGTGTGCGCGCGGCCACCGCCCACGAGGCAAGCGAGCAGTTCGAGCTGTTCGGCACGCCGGATTTCGCCGAGGGCGTGACGGCCGCGGCCGAGCGTCGCGAGCCGCGCTTCAGCGACTGATGCGCCCAGGCACTTGCCGATCCGGCTGGCTGCTGGCGCCGGTCGGCGAGCTCGAGCGGACCTATGCCCGCACACGCTTCACCCATAACGCGACAAGAATCTTGAAAGCAGCAGCTTGCGATAGTCCGAACTGTATGGTACGGTCCGTCCTATGGTTACCCGTCAGCGAGGTGCGTCGCACGTAGCGGGCGAGACCAGCGCACAACCCGTTCCGTGTGAGACCGCAGCCGTTGCCGAGCCTGAGCCCGCAGCCGTTGCCGAGCACTACGACGCCCAGGGCAACCACGTTCTCGAGCGTAAGCGCAACCCGTTCATGCGCTCGCGGACCGGCGGCCGGGTTCTGAGCGCATTGATGCTCCCGTACTTCACGGTGTTCACGCCGTCGGGCTTCGGCGTGCTCACGACGACCGGCCGAAAGACCGGCAAGACGCGCCGCAAATGTGTTCACGTGATCCGGCGAGGAGACGATGCCTACATCGTCATGATCCGCCCGAAGCTGACCGCAGGTCCGGCGGCGTGGCTGTTGAACATCAGGGCCGATCCGCGCGTGCGCCTGCGCCTGAGAGGCGGGACGTACAGCGGGGTCGTGCGCGAACTGACAGAGGGTCCGGAGCGCGAACGGGTAAGGCGCGCGTACTGCGAGACGGTCACGCCCTTCGACCACGTCGAGTGCACCTTCCATCGACCGGGAGTGCCGACGCGCTCGAAGGTGATCGAGCTGCATCGCAGCTGGTTCGACACCGGGATTCCTCTCGTCGTCGAGCTGAGCGTCTGACGGCGAGCGTTCCGCGTCAGCGGACCGCTCCACCTCAGGACCGAATCCTCGCGACACTGCAACTCCCGAAGTGGCGCACCCAATGAAGCAGGCAACATCGAAGCCCGCCTACCAGACATTAGGGTAGCCTCAGCGGATGCGGATCACGGATAGCTCATTGGATCACGAGGTCGTCGTCGTGGGCGCGGGCTTCTCCGGCATCGGAGCCGCGATCGCGCTCGAGCGGGCGGGCTTTCTCGGACTTCGTCGTGCTCGAGGCGGGGAATGGCGTAGGAGGCGCGTGGCACTGGAACACCTACCCCGGCATGGCGGTCGACATCCCGTCGTTCAGCTACCAGTTCTCGTTCGAGAAGCGCAGCGACTGGTCACGCGTTTACGCGCCCGGCAGCGAGCTCAAGGCCTACGCCGAGCACTGCGTTGACAAGTACGGGGTGCGCGATCGGATCCGGCTGAACACCAAGGTGGTGGGCGCGAGATTCGACGAGGCGGGCAATGCCTGGCAGCTCGAGACCGCCGGCGGCGAGCACCTGACCGCGCGCTTCGTGGTGAGCGCGACGGGCGTCTTCAGCCAGCCCAAACCGCCGGAGATCGCCGGCATCGACACATTCTCGGGGCCGACGATGCACACGGCCCGCTGGGACCACTCAGTGCCGCTGCGCGGCAAGCGCGTGGCGATCATCGGCACGGGCGCTTCGGCGATCCAGGTCATCTCCGCGATCGCGCCGGAGGTGGAGCGCTTGACGGTGTTTCAGCGCACGCCGATCTGGTGCCTGCCGAAGTACGACGCGCCGCTGAGCAGGCGCCAGCGTGCGCTACTGCGCTGGGTGCCCGGCACCAAGCTCGCCACCCGCTGGGCCAGCCAGGCGTTCGTCGAGCTGACGTTCGTGCTGGCCGCGCACTTCGCCGGCACATTCCCTGGCCTTCGCGCGCGCGGTGAAGTGGCGGCGCGCAAGCTGTTGAGCGAAATCCAAGACCCTGACGCACGCGACAAGCTCACGCCGCGCTACAGCCTCGGGTGCAAGCGTCCCAGCTTCTCCAATGAGTACATCGCCACGTTCAACCGTGAAAACGTGCTGCTCGAGACCGCCACGATCGACGCGATCACGCCGGGCGGCGTGCGCACCGTGGAGGGCGTCGAGCACGCGATCGACGTGCTCGTGCTCGCGACCGGCTTCAAGGTGCTCGAGGCGGGCAACATGCCGCCGTTTGAGATGCGCGGGGTCGGCGGCGTTGACCTCGAGCAATGGTGGGATCAGAATCGCCTGCAGGCCTATGAGGGCGTCAGCGTGCCCGGCTTTCCCAACTGGTTTTCGATCCTCGGCCCGTACGCCTTCAACGGTCAGTCGTACTTCGGGCTGATCGAGACCCAGATGCGTCACATCGTGCGCTGCTTGCAGCGTGCGCGGCGCGACGGCGCCACGCGTATCGAGATCACGCTGGAGGCCAACCAGCGTTACTTCGAGTCGGTGCTCGCGAGGCGCAACAACCAGATCTTCTTCCAGGGCTCCTGCGCCAGCGCCAACAGCTACTACTTCGACAAGCACGGCGACGCGCCGTTTCGCCCCAGCCTCACGCTCGAGGCCGCATGGCGCAGCGCGCGCTTTGACCTCGGCGACTACGCGTTCGCCTAGCGATTCCACGGAAAGGGTTCGGAACGGCGTGAAGGCTGTCAGCTATAGGCAAGGGGAGCTGAAAATGATTGACCTTCAGACACCCGTCCCCGGTCACGGAGCGGCGTGAAGGCGGTCAGCTGCAGGCAAGGGCAGCTGAAGGTCATCGACCTTCAGACACCGGTGCCCGGCAGGGGCAGGTTCTCATCGACGTGCTGCGCTGCGGCATCTGTGGCTCGGATCTGCACGCTCGCCACCATTGCGATGATCTGGCCAGATCGCGCACGAGGCCGGGTATGACGACTTCATGCGCTCAGACCAGAGCGTGGTGATGGGACACGAGTTCTGTGGCAGGGTCGCTCGAATACGGGCCGGGGTCGCGCAGGCCGGTACCGGAGGGAACCGCGATTGTTGCACTGCCGTTGCTGCGCGCGGGCCAGGACGTGCATGCGATCGGACTCTCGACCGCTGCGCCCGGCGCCTATGCCGAGCAGATGCTGGTGCAGGAGTCGCTGACGATCGCCGTCCCCAATGGCCTGCCCCCGCAGGTCGCGACGCTCACCGAGCCGCTCGCCGTCGCCTGGCACGCGGTCCGGCGAGGCGAGGTCAAGAAGCGCACGGTCGCGGTCGTGATCGGCTGCGGCCCGATCGGGCTGGCGGTGATCTGCATGCTCAAGGTGCTCGGCGTGCGCACGGTGATTGCGAGTGACCTGTCCGCCCGACGCCGAGACGCTGGCGCGAATGTGCGGGGCTGATATCGTCGTGGACCCCGCCATCGAGTCGCCGTTCGCATCGGCCGCAGCAGCACGGACACCTGACGACGCTACCCGCCGCGCTCGGACGCAGGGATGGACGCGATGGAGAAACTGCGGCGCCTGCCGCTGCCTTGGCATCACGTCTGGCGCGCGGCCGAAGCGGCAGGAGCCACGACGCCCAAGAGCCCTGTCATCTTCGAATGCGTCGGCGTGCCCGGCGTGATCGACGAGATCATCGCCACCGCGCCCGCTGTTCTCACGAATCGTCGTCGTCGGGGTGTGCATGGGCGCCGACAGGATCAGGCCGGCGATGGCGATCAACAAGGAGATCGACCTGCGCTTCGTCCTCGGCTACACGCCGATCGAGTTTCGCGAAACCCTGCACATGCTCGCCGATGGCAAGCTCGACGCTGCGCCGCTGGTCACTGGGTCGGTCGGGCTGGACGGCGTGGATGCAGCGTTCGCCGCGCTCGGCGACCCCGAGGTGCACGCGAAGATCCTTGTCGATCCCAAATGCGCGGCGACGGCGCCGTGACGTTTCGCTGCGCCGATTCAGACTATCGTCACTTCGCCCGGTAGCTCCGTTGTGCGACAGGTGGGTGACGCCCGTGCTGGCTCACGACTGGAGTCAGCGCTCGACGCCTCCACCGTCGCGTTGGCCGCTCCGCGTGGCAGCGGCCAACGCTGGTACTCACCTAGAACGCGACCGCAGCGGCCGGCGCGAAGTAGTAAGCCTGCTCGAGATCCTCGATCAGGCCCGGATGCGTCGGCTTCCACCCAAGCCGCTGCTGTGTCAGCGCACTCGAAGCCGGCGCGTCGAGTCGCGAAGAATGCGCCGATCCAGCCGAAGTGCTCGCCCGCCTGCCCCGGAGAGAGCGACACGACCGGCACATCCAGGTGACGGCCGAACACCCCGGCGATGTCGCGCGTCGGAATGCCTTCATCGGCGATCGCGTGGAACACCGAGCCGGCCGGTGCCTTTTCGAGCGCCAGCCGGTACAGGCGCGCGGCGTCCAGCCGGTGTACGGCGGGCCAGCGGTTGGAGCCATCTCCGACGTAGGCGGAGACGCCTTTGCTGCGGGCGATCTCGATCAGGATCGGGACAAAGCCGTGGTCGCCATCGCCGTGAACCGAGGGTCCCGGCCTGACGATCGACACGCGCACCGCTCGCTCGGCCAGCGCGAGCGCCTCTTGCTCGACGCCAGCCCGTGGGTGAGCATGCGACGCGGGCTCGGTCGAGTCTTCCTCGGTCGCCAGCTGTCCCGGCTTGACGAGCGCGGTCCCAGTGGTGATCACGAGCGGACGACCCGAGCCCTCGAGCTCCGCGCCCAGGGCGTCGATCGCGCGCAGCTCGGTCTGCGCCGCCATCTCCATCTGTGAGAAGTCGTGGATATACGCCGTGTGGATGACGCCGTCAGCCGCGGCGGCGCCTGCGCGCAGGCTGTCCGGGTCCTCGAGCGAGCCGCGATGAACCTCGGCGCCGGCCGCGTCGATCGTGGCAGCCGAGGCGTCGGAGCGGGCCAGGCCGAGGACCTGATGCCCCGCGTCGATGAGATCGGAGACGACCGCTGAGCCGATGAAGCCGGATGCACCGGTGACGAAAACGCGCATGAGAAACCTCCATTTAGAATGGCCTCCCTGCCGGCCGGTGACGACGTGTCGGCGTTGACGGCGACGACGACGCGGCGTTGACGGTCCCGACGAACGAGAGACCTGATGTCAGTTGCTGACATCACAGTACCACACGCATGTCAGTGACTGCCATCAGTATCATCGAAGCATGGGCTCGCTGGCAGCCAAACGCGCGCGGCCGGCTCGAGCAGGCAGCGATGGAGCTCTACCGCGAGCGCGGGTTCGAGCCGACCACGGTCGCAGAGATCGCCACGCGGGCCGGGCTCACCGAGCGCACGTTCTTCCGGCACTTCGCCGACAAGCGCGACGTGCTGTTCGGAGGCGCGAGAGCGCTGAGGAGCTGATGGTAGCGGCCGTCGCCGGCGCACCCGAGTCTGCGACGCCGATCGAGGCGGTCGCGGCAGGCCTCGAGGCCGCCGCCTCGCTCCTGGGGGAGCGCCGTCAGTTCGCGCGCCAGCGCCAGAGCATCATCGCCGCGAGCCCGGAGCTGCGCGAACGCGAGGTCATGAAGCTCGCCTCGCTGTCGGCCGCACTCGCCGAGGCGCTGCGCGCGCGCGGCGTGGAAGGCTCCGCGGCGAGCCTCACCTCCGAGGTCGCCATCGGCCGTCTTTCGGATCGCGTTCGAACGGTGGGTGCAGGCGGGCAACAAGCAAGAGCTATCCGAGCTGATGCACGAGACGCTCGGCGGGCTGACGGCTCTGACCGCGTCGGATCCCGCACCACGTTGACAGCAGGCGCTCGCTGACGAGCCCTATGCGTGCGAGCGTGCGCAGCCGCGCAGGGCACCTCCCAAAACGCCCCGCCACACGGACGCCTTGTTACCGAAGGCGTAGACTCGGTATACCGTGGCTGTCTCACAGGCGCCGCATTCGCCCGACGTGGATCTCGGCTCACTCGACTTCTGGGGCCGGCCGGCCGAGGAGCGCGACCAGTACTTCGCACAGCTGCGTCGCGACGCGCCGATCTCGCAGCACGAGCCGCCCGAGGACATCATGGGCATACCCGAGCAGGAACGCCACAGCTACTGGGCGATCGTCCGTCACGAGGACATCCGGCGCATTTCGCGCGACCCCCGAACGTTCTGTTCCGGTCAGGGCACGCAGTTCGCCGACGCCCCGCCGGAGATCCTCGAGGCGTCGCAGTCATTTCTGGCGATGGACGCCCCGCGCCACACGAAGCTGCGCGGTCTCGTCTCAGCGGCGTTCACGCCGCGGCAGGTCGCGCGCATCGATGACGGGATCCGCGTGCACGCACGCGAGATCGTGGAATCGGCTGCTCCCACCGGCGGCGGCGACTTCGTCGAGCTGATCGCCAAGCGGCTGCCGCTCGTGACGATCTCGGACATGATCGGCGTGCCAGAGGCCGACCGCGAGCGGGTCGTGGCGGCCGCCGACGTGCTCGTTTCGGCAGCCGACCCCGAGGTGTTCGGTGACCGTCAGCCGGTGGAGGTGCTCGGCGAGGCCCTCTGGACGCTCACGGCCTTCGCCAAGGAGCTCGCGGTCCACCGTGAACAGAACCCGGGCGACGATCTGATGACCGCCCTCGTCCAGGCCGAGGTGGACGGCGAGCGCCTCACCCACGATGAGATCGGTGCGTTCTTCGTGCTGCTGTCGGTGGCGGGCAACGACACGACGCGCCACACGACCTCTCATGCGATGCGGGCCCTCACGGTAAACCCCGATCAGCGTGCGCTGATGTTGGAGGATCTCGACGCCAGGCTGCCGATCGCCGTCGAGGAGTTCGTGCGCTGGGCCTCACCCGTGCTGACGTTCCGTCGCACCACCACCTGCGAGACGGAGATCCACGGTGAGCGCTTGGCCGCCGGGGAGCGCGTCGTTCTGTTCTACCACTCGGGCAACCGCGACGACCGGGTCTTCGAGGACCCCTGGCGCTTCGATGTCACACGCGATCCCAACCGGCACCTGGGTTTCGGCGGTGGCGGTCCGCACTACTGCTTGGGCGCGTCGCTCGCGCGCACGCAGTTGCGCTCGATCTTCGGCGAGCTCCTGCGCGTGGTTCCCGAGATCGAAGCGCAGCAGCCGGAGCTGCTGCGTGGCGCCTTCATTCACGGCGTCAAGCGCATGCAGGTCACGTTCACGCCGCGTGGCGCGTGAGCGACGCCACGGGGCGTGGCGGGTCGCGGCGCAGCCTGAGTGTCACGGCGCGGGCAGGCTCCCGGCGACCGGCTGGCGTCCCACGCTGCCGATCACCTGCGCCCGCGCGCCCGCGCCGGCGGTGGTCCAGGTCGCTGTGAACGAGGCGCGCTTCATGCCCGGCGCCGTGACCGTCAGCGTCGCGAGCGCCAGCTCCCCTTCTTCCGGATTTGCGGCCGCAGTCAACCGCACCGTCCCGCTGACGGCGACTTCCGGTACGAGCCGATCACCGTGTAACGCCAGCACGGCGCCGTCGCGGCTGGCGCTCACCGTGCCTCCGTTCAGGCCGTGGTCGACCCGCGCTTCGATCGCCTGGTAGCGAGCGATCGCGTCGCCTGCGGTGCTTACCGCGGCGGCGGCCAGCTGCAGGTCGGCGCTCGGCGCGCTCGAGCCGGGAGCGGCTTCCAACGGCTGTTCTTCGGCCAGGCGCGTCGCGTATACCCCCACGGCATGGATCGGCGGGACGGTCTGGGCACAGGCGGCGTCGAGCGAGTCGAGCGCCTGCGGTTCGGCGACGAACTCGCGCACGAGCGTCGAGCCGCAGGCAGTGTCACCCTCGCCGACCACGTGTGTCGAGTTGGCCAGCTCGATGAATCGCGCGTGCCCGCCGAGCTGCGCGAGCACGCGCGGAACTCCCGCGGGCGGTGTCCACGTGTCGAGCTCGCCGCCCAGTACCAGCACGGGCAGCGTCGGCGGCAGCAGCGGCGGGCCGGTTTCAACCGGGGGCTGCGCGGTCGTCGGACTCGGCCAGTCAAGACAGGCCGTGTAGGCCTCTGTGTTCTGGTCCTGGGCGATCCATTCTTCGATCCCGAACGGGCCGAACGTGCCGGCCGGGAGCGCCGACTCCGCGGCCGCCAGCTGCGTCACGCGCGCGGCCGGGCTCGAGCTCATGTCGAACAGCTGCGGATAGTCCAGGCACGAGACCGCCAGATACAGCTCGACGGAGTATTCGCGCGCGGACCCGCCGAAGTAGTCCTCGTCTTCGGCGAGGCGCTGCGCGTACAGACGCAGCAGTGGCCCGGGGTCGTTCGCGTCGAGCAGCGCCCGCGCCGAGGCGTCCAGCTCGCGGTAGATGCGTGGGTCGCCGGCGGCATCGTTGACGAGGTCCACGAGCCCGACCACATTCATGCTCACGCGTTCGCGTGCCCCTTCCGGTCCAGGCACGACGCCTTCGATCGGGCTCGCGCGCAGCCGTTCGGCGAGCGCCACCACGCGTGTCCACGCGCCGCCGGGCGCCGCGCGCGCGCATGCGACCCAGCGACTGCACGCCGCGTCGAAGTCCGCCGGCATGGCTTCGATCGTGCTGCGATACCACGGGTCCAGGCCGTTCGTTTCGTAGGTCGAGTCGAGGGTCAGGCTGCGCAGCAGCCCCGGGAAGCGCGCCGCGAACACCTGCGCGAAGAAAGAGCCGTAGGAGTCGCCGTAGAGGTCGACCGGCCCGACTCCCAGCGCCGTGATCACTGCCGCCAGATCCTCGGCGGCCGGCGCCGAGGTGAACAGGTCCGAGGCGTGAACCCATTCACCGTCCGGATACTTCCAACGATGGTTCAGCGCCGCGGCGCAGCCGCCGGCCGCCTGCTCGAAGGCTTCGCCGCCGGTCGGTCCGGAGAAGTCTTGCAATGCCCCGCAGTTGAGCGGGGTCGACGCACCGGTGCCGCGATCGTCAACGACCAGCATATTCCAGTCATCGAGCAGCGGCCCGTACATGGCGCTGTAGCCGCCCGGCCCAGCGGCCGTCGAGAACGAGACCGAGCCGATCGACGGAAACCCGGGCCCTCCCTCCACCGGCACGACCGTGCCCGCCGACCGCCCTCCGGCCGGGGCGGTCGCAGGGTAGAAGCGATACGCGATCGAGATGTGCGGGCCAGCCGGCTGCTCGTAGTCGAGCGGGACCGAGAGGCTGCCGCAGTAGACCGGCGGCGAGGAGCCGCAGCGTGTCAGCGTCTGCGTGCCGAGCCTCAGCGGCGCGCCGGTGACTCCAAGCGGGGCGCCCGTCGTGCCCATCTGCGAGGAACCGGTGGGCCCCCTGTCAGCCGGCCGATGCTCGAACGATGCGCTCGCGAGTCGTGCTGCTGAAGCGGGTGCGCATCCCAGCGTCGCGACCAGCGTGCCGAGGGCAAAAGCCGAGCACGCCGTGCGTGCGAATCCGAACGCGTTCATGGTCCGCTCCCGCGCGGACTCACACTCGACTCGCGACCGCGTTCATGCTTCGCTCCGGACGGCGTTCGCGCTGACTCGCGACCGCGTTCAGGCTCCGCCCTCGACGGCATTGACGCTCCGCCCCGTTGCGAGCTCGCCGTCGGGGCGGAGCGTGTGCCTGCTCAGTGTTCGCTGATCGGCGTCTTGACGCCCTGGCCAAACACGTTGTGAGCGATCTGCGTGCTCGCCATTTCCACCCCGAGCGTCCAGATGCCGACTTTTGAGCTGTACAGGAAGTTGCCGCCGATCACCGTTCCGCTGATCGGGCCCGGCAGCAGTTCCGGCGGTAGCGGCGGGCCGGGGGGCTCGCCCGAAGCGACCAGGATTCCGGTCGTTTCGGTCGCCGCCGCCGCGGCGAAGTCGAAGTCCCCGTCGAGGTTGTTGTTCAGTAGAACGTTGCCTTCGATCGTGTTGTCGTTCAGGTCGCCGATCAGATGCTGATGGATCGTGACACCCGACAGCCCGTTGCCATAGGCATAGTTGTTACGGATCAGGTTGTCGTACACGCCCGCGAACGGCGCGCCGCCGCCGAGCAGGATGCCGGCCCCCTGACCGGCCACTCCGTTTTCGTCCGAGGTGTTGCTTTCGACGACGTTGTCGAACACGCCGGCCGCTCCCGTCGGCATTCCCGTCTCGGGGTTAACCGCAGCCGAGCTGTGACCCGCGAGCGTGATACCGCAATCGTCATTGTTGCCGATCGTGCGATTGAAGCGCACGACGTTGCCGGAGTTGGGACCGAACTCGTCGGTCAGCAGAATGCCGCCGACGTTGTCTTCGACGTAGTTACCTTCGACGGTCGAATCGGTGACAGAGACGAGATGGATCGTCTCACCGCAATCGCCGGGAGCCTCCGGCGTCGAGAAGCACTGGCCGGCGTTGGTTCCAAAGCCGGTGCCGTTGTCGAGTCAGCGTGTTGTTGGCGATCCGGACGTCGCTTACAGGTTCGCCGCTGGTCACCGGGGTCGCCGTTTTCCGTTTCCGGCGCAACCGGTGCGGTGCCGACGAGAATCCCCTCGAACTTGGCGTTCTCGATCCTGAACCCTTCGACCGACGAGCCCGACCCGCCCGGTCCGACGATGTGAACGCCGTTGCCGAATGGCGAGGAGCTGGCGTCGATCACGGCGCCGGCGCCGTGCAGCGTGATCGCCTTGTCGATCACGAACCCCCCGTTGTAGACACCCGCAAACGCGTACACGATGTCGCCGGGCAGCGGCAGCCGAAATGGCGTTTTCGAGACTGCACGGCACGCGTGGCGTGCAGGCATCCCGACCCTCCGCTCGGTGACGCGTACAGCACCGGCGCTGCTCCGCCGGCCGCCCACGCGCCGGACGCGGCCAGCAATGCGCCCGCAAGCGAGACCACGATCGATGCGGTGGCCCTCGATGCCTTGCCCATAGCTCCTCCAGTCGTTCTTGACGTCGATCGGACTCGCGCCCCGCGCGCCGGCAGTATCCACTCTCCGCTGCCAACCGATCCCTAGCCGCCCCGAACATACCAGAAGAGCTGCTCAAAGCTGGCCAAGGCTGCTCGAACCTACTCACGCCCCCGGGTGGTACGGATTCCCATGGACCGGCGTGGGGCAGCGAACCTACTCACGCTTCGCGCGCCGTACGGGTTCTCATCGACCGCGCATCTCGCGCCGCGCGCCACGAAACGCCGGGTGACCGACGCTGGCCCAGTTGAAACCCGCCTGTGTTTCGGAATGCCACGTAATCAGCCGGTCGATCAGCGCTGCGATAGTTCGCTAATGCGACGACGCCCGAATGCCGATCCTTCGAACGTGCCCCGAACTGGGACCAGGTCGCGCGTGGCGCGAACGGCTGTCCGGTTGCTGCTCGCGCTCGTCGCGCTCGCCGCAGTCGCAGCACTCGCCCTGGGGATCAGCGGATGCGGATCCTCGGGCGTCACGTTCGACGCCGTCGCGCAGGCCGCCGATGCGACCTCCGCCACCGGAGGCGTCCACATGCAGTTCACCATGCAGATCAGCTCCGACGCGCTGTCCTCGTCGGTTACTGCCACCGGACAGGGCTTCTACAACTACAAGACCCGCGAAGGTTCGATATCGCTCGACATGACCGGCCTGCCCGCCTCGGCGAGCGCAGCTCTGCCATCCGGGACGTTGCAGATCGAAGAGCTGATGAAGCCCTCGACGATCTATGTCGGATCGCCGCTGTTCGCCGAACGGCTCCCGAACGGGGCACGCTGGATGAAGATCGACCTCGAACAGGTTGGCGGCGCGCTCGGCATGAACCTGGCGAACTCGACCAGCGGCCAGTCGAACCCCGCACAGTTCCTCGAATATCTGCACGCCGACGGCGGCGATGTCAGCTCGCTGGGCCAGGAAGTCGTCGATGGCGTGACCACTACGCACTATCGCGGAACGATCGACGTCCAGAAGCTCGTGCAAACGCTGCCACAGGCCGCGCGCAACCACCTGCAACCGCAGCTGGAAAAGGTCGCTCCACAAGGCATTCCCTTCGAAGTCTGGGTCGATCAACACCATCTCGTGCGCCGCATGGCGATGAGCTTTTCGATCGACGAGGGCGGTCAGAGCGCCCGCATGCAGTTCACGGTCGATCTGTCCGGATTTGGGCCGACGCCAACGGTGCAGGCGCCGCCCGACGCGGAAGTATACGACGGCACGCAGGCTGCCCTTCAAGGCTTCGGGACCGCCGGTACGAGCTCCGGCTGACGCTCCCGGCAAGCACGCGAACACGAGCCTCGGCACCGCTCGGCCCCCGCAACGCACGACGCCCGGTGCCGGCCCTGTAGACTGCTCGCCGACTCGTGGCAATCGGCTCCAGGGGGTTTCAAGATGACGTTCGCAGCTTCTGCCAAGCCGTCAATCGTTGGAGCCCTGCTGCTCACCGTGCTGACGCTCGCGGCCTGCGGCGAATCCGAAGCCGAAAAGGCGAAAGCCGAAATCTGCTCGGCGCGCAACGAAATCTCGAAGCAGATCTCCAAGCTCGAGAGCCTGACGTTTTCCACGAGCGCGATCAGCGAAGCCAAGTCCAGCTTTGAAACGATCACCAAAGAACTCACCAAGATCAAGGACGCACAGCCCAAACTCGAAGCCTCGCGACGCGAACAGCTCGAACCGAGCGTGAAGAGCTTTGAAAGCCAGCTCAGCTCGATCGCCAAAGGGGTGGCATCGAGCCTGACGTCGGGCAACCTCGAAACGGCGCTGAAGACGGCCGAACCCAAACTCAGGGCGGCTGTCAGCACGCTCGCCGGCGATTTCAAGCAGGCGTTCGGTCCCGTCAGCTGCTCGTAGCGCCGGCGAGCTCTCGGTCGGCGCCTGGCTGCCCGAGCAGTTCGCCGGCGCGCGCCAGCACCGGCTCGAACTCCGCCAGCGCCCGCAGGTGCCTGTGCGCCCACGCGATCGCCAGCCCTGGTGGCACGCCGCTGGCGCCGGGAGAGCGTTCGAGCACGACCCGCGCAGGAGGTGTCGTCGCGTCCGCCGCGAGCGCCGTCTGAGGGGTTGGTGGAGTTGCCGCCTGGGCGATCGACGTTCCCAGCTGCTCGTACCACGTGCAGATGCCGTGGCGCTCGGTCTCGAACGCTTCGCACGCGCGCCTCAGCCGCTGAAGACGGGGATCGACCGGGGCCAGGCGTGTCAACGCCTGGGCGTTCTCGAGCAGCCCAGCGACGCGGCGCATGCGACTGACACCTGCCACGAGCACGGTCAGGTCGTCCATCGAGCTCCGCGGCGAGCTGCGTTCGGACAGGTATTCGCGCGCGGTGGCCTCGAGCAGCTGGGCAGCGGCGCCGGCCTCTCCGGCGGCCAGCTCGGGAGGGCCGCCGTCACCGCCGAGCAGCGCGCCGATCGTCGCGTCGAGGTAGCGCGCCGTGCGCACGTATGCGTCGCCGATCGACTCGCGCAGCACCGCCGCAGCGCCGCGCGGCCAGATCAGAACTCCGGCCAGCAGACTGACGGCCACGCCGACCGCGACGTCCTCGACGCGCACCAGCCCGACGCGCCATCCCGAAGGCTGGATCAGGTTGAACAGCACCAGCACGACCACCGAGAAGGCCGCCTGACCCGCGGCGAACGAGATCGCCTGGGGCGCATAGGCTGCCACCAGCACCGAAATCGGCAGGACCGCCCACAGTGCCGATTCATGGCCGGCCAGCGCCACCAGCAGCAATCCGCCCACGACGATGCCGCCGAGCGTGCCGAGCAGCGCCGCGACGATCGTCGTTCCTGTGGCCAGCGCGTTCGAGCGCAGCACCGACATCGTCCCGAGCACGATCCAGAAGGAGTGCTGGAGTTCGCTGAGCTGTCCGATCAGCACCGCCAGCGTGAGCCCCGCGGACCCGCGCACGCTGTTGCGCAACCACACAGATCGCATGCTCGCGTGCGTCCGCGCGACACGACCGGCCGCTCCCAGTTGGGCGCGTCGCGTCGCCATCGGATCGTCGGCGACGGGCTCGCCGCTCGCCAGCAGCGCGTTCGTTCCCGTACGCAGCGTCGCGAACGAAAGTTGGCGAACCCTGTAGACCTCGTCGAGCTCACGTGTCGCCGCCGTCTCATCGAGCTCGTGCTGCCAGTGCTGCGCCCGCTCGATTAGAGACGCCCCGAGGGCGTCGTGCCCGCGCTGGACACGGGCGAGCGCCGCTGCGGCTGCGCTCTGCGTACCGCCGGGATGAGGGAGCTCGCCGAGCGGCAGGCGCGCCGCGAGACTGCGCAGCGCGGCCGGCACGGCCGCCTCCAGCTCTTCGCGCTCGCCGGCGAACGGTGTCTGCACGCGTGGCATCGCGGGCGCCGGCGCCTCGATCGCGCGCAGCCAGCCGAGGTCGTCGATCAATCGCGCGAGCGCAGCCGAGCGGCTGGCGTCGCCGTCGGGCCGGTGCTGGATCGCGAGAAACCGGCGGCGCGTGGCCAGGACCGTCTCGCGAGCCTGCTCCTGCGCCGGACGCGTTGCCGCTCGGTCTTCACTTGCCATCGCCTCGACCAGGTCGGCGAGCGCGAGCATCGCTCGCGCAGCGGCTTCGCGCAGCGCGTCGCGCGGACGCTGCGGCCAGCAGCAGTGACAACGCGGCGATCGACAGCGCGCCGGCAAGACCCCAGCCGGCCAATCGCGTCGGTATCACCGCGGCGCCGCCGGGCACCATCACCGGGAGCACGAACGTGAGCATCGCCGCCGAGTATGCCGCGGCGATGTACTCAGAGACAACGCCCGCGTACAGGATCGCGAACGCCACCAGCGCAGTCGCCCCGGCGGCCAGCCACGGCGAGCGCGAGCAGAGCGTGCCGATCACAGTCAGGACCGCGCCGGCGGCGACGAGCGCGAGATACGCGAGCACGCGCGTACGTCGCGGCCCGGCGAAGTCGACGAACACGAGTAGCGCCATCGAGCCGAAGGCGGCGAACAGCGCCATCTGCTTGAGCCCGAACACCTCGAGCGAGAGCGCGAACGCGAGCGGCATCACGATCGCCGCGCGCAGAGCGCTCTTGAGCGCGAACAGCCCCGGGTCGTGCGCGCCCAGGCCGAGCGCCGAGACCAGACGGTCGCGGATCCTCAGTTGAACACCAGACCCTCGCCGAGTGCTCTGGCGACGAGATGCGCGCGGGAGCGCGTGCCCGACTTCGTCATCGCGTTGCGCACGTGCGTGCGCACGGTGTTGTGAGCGATCCGCAGCTCGTCCGCGATCTCCGGACCCGACCGGCCGAGCGCCACCAGCCGCACGATCTCACGCTCGCGCACGGACAGCGCTTCGGAATCTCGTTCGATCGTCTGCGGCCGGCGAAACTGCGAGCCCCAGCGCGACGTGCTCAGCGCGACGAACAGGATTCGGCGGTGGCCCGTGACGACCTCCACGGTGGCGGCCCACTGCACGCCCACGCTGTCGCCGTCGGAGCGGACCAGCCGAGCCTCGCCGTTGAAATGGTGCCTGGACAGAGCTCGCGCCCACTGCTGAGCCGGACATCACCGGCCCGCCCATCACGAACTCGGAGATCGGTCTGCCGACGACCTGGTCACGCCGATAGCCCAGCAGCGCCAGATATGCGCCGTTGGCATCTGTCTGGATCCGGTGGCTGTCAAGCAGCACCATCGCGTTTCGCGACTCCTTGAACGCCGACGCGAACAGTCCCGCCCAGCCCTCCTGCTCGACCACGGCAAGCGAGTCTAATCCACGCCCGGCCGACGCGCGGCGGGCGGCCGACCGAGACCCGGCGCTGCGTCATGCACTACCGACGCCGCAGGCGCCCGAGATGCGACGAGCAGCGAAGAGAAGGGCATGGTAAAGCGCGCGTAAGCGCAGCGCCGCCGGATACCACAGTTGCGGTATTTGCACGCGTGATGCGCACCGAACCCTGTCTCGACGCGTTGAGAGTGTGGGGGTATCGAGAGGGGACCCCCGACACGACACCTCCAAGTCGTGTCAGAAGCAGCGAGAGCGGAGGCAGGGAAGCCTTCGCTCCGCCCTGGGGAGTGCGCTCCGGAGCGCTGACATCTCGGCAAAGCCGGCATCGGACGACACCGGCTTTGCCCGACCTGTATGAGTGAATCTGAAGTCGCGGCCGCCTGATTAAGGTGAATGCGCGTCACCAGACAGCCCGGGGGGCGTGCTCGGATCGGCCCGGTGCTCGAGACAGGCTGGGTGCTCGAGACAGGCTGGGTGCTCGAGACAGGCTGGGTGCTCGCCGGCAGGTCGTTTCGGCAGACAGATCCACCGCTCCGTCTGAACGGCCGCCCTCAGGCGTGCTCGAGGCCGGGCAAAGCCGGGGCCGCCTTCTCGACGCGGCCGGACGGTCCGCGTCCATAGATCCTTCCGAGAGCGATCGAACGAAAGTCGGCTCGACCGCTCCCAGAAGGCATCCCACACCTCTCGGGTAAACAGCGGCGTTGATCATAAACAGGCAGATTGGGTTTGTCAACAGGTGGTCGCGACTTGACAATCGACCTAGAGCCAGCGGGATTGGGCCATGTCGCGCAGGCGCCCGACCGGCCGCGGATGTAACGCGGGAGATCCTTATATTTCGTTCTGGTATAAACACTCTAGGTTGGTATGAGTGTTGGGACTGGTCTACATTTGCAGCGTTTCGAGTGGATGGAAGCGGTGCCGATTCGCAAGAACCTGGCGCAAGTACGGCTTTGTCGGCAAATCGCGGCATTTCTCAGGCCCGGACCGTTGCAATCGGCCGTACAGAGCAAACAAGAGTCATAAACACGCATGGCTGCAAACACCCGCAAGATCACCCAGCGCAGCCGCCTGATCAACGGCATGCTGGCCGCCGCCAACCGCGACGGATACGCGGGCGCGAACGTTTCGAGCGTGATCGCCCATGCCGGTGTTTCGCGTCCCGACCTTCTACGACTACTTCGCCAACAAGGACGAGTGCTTCCTGGCTGTACACGAGGAACTTGCGCGGAACCTGCTCGAGCAGGTCGCTCCGACGATCGCCGCGGCGCCACCCGAGCGGGCGCTGCAAAGCGCGATCACGGCGCTCGTCGAGTACGCCGTGGCCGAGCCCGAGCAGGCTCGATTCCTACTCAACGAGACGCTCGCCGGCGGCCCGCGAGCACTCGATGCGCGCGATCGCGTGATCGACGAGATCGAGGGGCTCGTCGAGCGAACGTTCGCGGGCGCCCGTTCCACGACGCCTGCACCCGACCTACCTACCCGCGTCGTGATCGGTGGCGTGCAATGGCTGCTGGCTCCGCGCCTGCGCCGTGGCGACTATGACTCGGCGGAGTTCCTTGCGCGGGGCGATCGATTGGCTCGAAAGCTGCAACCGGCCCGCCGGCGAGCATCGCTGGCACGCGCTCGAGCCCGGGCCGCAGCCGCCGGCGTCGTTGTACGTCTCCGAACTGCCCTCGAGCGCCCCGCCGTCCCTGCCGCCCGGTCGCACGCGTCTGACGCGCGAAGAGATCGCACGCAACCAGCGCGAACGGATCATGTTCGCGACCGCCACGCTCGCCACCCGGAAGGGCTATAGCGCGACCACGATCGCAGACATCACCAAGACCGCGCGCGTCGACAGGCGCGTCTTCTATGTCCACTTCCGCGACAAGCAGCAGGCTTTCCTGGCCGCGCACGAGCTCGGCTTCCAGCAAGCCATGGCCGTGAGCGCCGGCGCATACTTCAGCGAGCGTGAGTGGCCGGACCGTCTCTGGCAGGGAATCCTCGCCGGCATCCAGTTCAGCGCCACGCACCCCACGCTTGCGCACGTCGGCTACGTCGAGTCACACGCCGTCGGCACCCCGGCGGTCCAGCGGTTCGAGGACATCCGCCAGTCCTTCACGATCTTCCTCCAGGAGGGCAGCCAGCATCGCAACCTGCCACGCTCGCGCATGATCATGGAGGCGATCGCCGCGGCGATCGCCGAGGTCGGCTACGAGGAGATCCGCCCCGGCCGCGTGCGTCAGCTGCCGCGCCTGGCCTACCACGCCGCGTATCTCTGCCTGGCGCCCTTTCTCGGCGCCGAGGCCGCCACCGAGTATCTCGACGCCAAGCTCTCCGAAGGCAAACCACCTCCGAGGCGCCGCCGCACCCTCGTGTGAACGATCCGCTAACGCGGTGTGATGTCCAGCGCGGTGCGCGAAGCGAGCGCGATCGCCAGGTAGACGATCAGATATCCCGCCGTCACGACGGCCCCAAGGGCTCTCAGTGCAATTCTCCTCATGTCAGCTTGATCGGCCAGCCTTGCGCGAGTGTAAAGACGCGATCGACGGATGTTCGGCCATGACTGGATCGGCAAACTGGCAACGGACGCCGACCTCGCCGACCCGGCAGGCCGAGCGCTCCACGTAGCTCCGCACCGGTTCCACGCGAGTCTCGCAAAATCACGAAAGCCCGTACCACGCAATCACCAAAGCCCATCGCCTCGCCAACCCTCATAATGGCCGCCATGGATGCCGACCGCGCACGCGAGCTGCTCGCCCGGGAACGGGCCCGCATCGAGAGCGCGCTCGCAGAGCTGGCGCGCGGCGAAGCCGACGACGAAGACGACCCGTTCGACACCGCGGACGCCGCGACAGACACGTTCGAGGCGGAGCTCGAAGAAGGCCTCTCCGATCGTTTGCGCACCGAGCTCGAGGCGGTGCAGCGAGCCGAGCAGCGACTCGCCGCGGGCACGTACGGGCTGTCGGTCGAGACCGGGGAGCCGATCCCCGACGCCAGGCTGCAGGCGGTTCCCTGGGCCGAGCGCACGGCGGAGGAGCAGGCTCGCTACGAGGCAGGCGACGCCTAGCGCCGCATGCCCGCCGCGGTGATCTTCGACCTCGACGGGGTTCTGATCGAATCCGAGGAGGTCTGGAACGACGCCCGACGGCAGCTGACCGAGGAGAGCGGAGGCGCCTGGCGCGAGGACGCCCAGCGAGCGATGATGGGAATGAGCTCGCCCGAGTGGTCGCGCTACATGCACGAGCAGCTCGGCGTGCCGATGCGCCCGCAGGAGATCTCGACCGCGGTCGTCGAGCGCCTCGAACGCCTGTACCGCGAGCAGCTGCCGCTGCTCCCAGGCGCGCGCGAGGCTGTCACGTCGCTGGCCGCCCGCTGGCCGCTCGCGCTGGCCACGTCGGCGAACCGGCGGATCATCGCGCTCGTGCTCGAGCTGAGCGGTCTCGGCAGCTGCTTTCGGGCGACGGTCTCCTCCGAAGAGGTCGCGCGCGGCAAGCCCGCGCCGGACGTCTACGAGGAGGCGGCGCGCAGGCTCGCGTTCCCGCCCGTCAGCTGCGCTGCGGTCGAGGACTCGACCAACGGCATCCGGGCCGCCGCGGACGCGGGAATGTTCGTAATCGCCATTCCCAACCGAGCCTTTCCGCCCGAGCCGGCGGCGCTCGCGCACGCGACGCTCGCGCTCCCCTCGCTCGAGTCGCTCACTCCAACGGCCGTCGCTGCGCTCGATCGCCCATAGCCGTGCCAGCCGAGATTGAAAACCGCGGCGCGCGCGCGCGCACGCGTGCGCGTGCGTCGCCGACGGAATGGGTACGACAGAGCCGCGTTCTGGCCTGACAGCCCCGCTGCTGCGGTACGACAGAGCCGCGTCCCGGCCTGACAGTCCCGCTATCGCTGGGCCGATCGTGACTGTGCCAGCCAGCCGACCAGCGCTTCGTGCATCGCTTCCACCCCGACGATCGACTTCGCCGGCTCGCTCCACTCGCTGGGCACGACGGCGAAGGGATGCGTCTGCGGTCCGCCGAGTCCGCCGTGCGAGCCCATGAACTCCTCGAACGGCGCCACTTCGCCTGCCACCGGGTCATATACGCCGTTGACGAGAATGTCGGGGCAGTGCGGGAAGCGATCGTGGCGGCGCAGATGCTCGGCCGCGGTCGCGTCGAACGGGGCGAGCGGGTCCTCTCCTTCGACGCTGTCGTCGCTCAGGCGGCGGCGACCGCCGCCGCCGATCACCACCGGCCCGTGCTCTTGCGAGCGCACCATCGCGAACCCAATACCGGGATGGCCGGTGAGGGCGTCGAGCAGCCGCGGATGCGTCGCGGCGATCTCCTCCAGCGTCAGCCGCTCGGCGCTCAGCGGCAGGTAGATCAGCCCGAGACAGCCCGATACGAGCACCACCGCCTCGTGCTGTCGCTCGAGCCCGTCCTTCGAGGAGTCGGTCGCCGGGCCGGACGGCTCCGCGCTCGGCTCGGACGGCTTGCGCGCAGGCGCGGGCCGGTTGCGTCCGGGCTGCGACTGCTCGACCGCGGACTCGGACGGTTTGCCCGCAGGCTCATGCGGCTCGCCCGCGGGCTCGCGTTCGGCCAGGGCGGCACGGTTGGGCCCGAGGGCGACCGTGCCGTCGATCGTGCGCGCGCGCGTGGCGCGCGCCAGCACGCGCCCTCCGACGCTCGGCTCCTGGCTTGCGTCGGCCAGCATCGCGCCGACGTCGCCCCAGGCCTCATCGAGCGCAGCGGGGGCGCTCACGCTTCCGTACGCCAGCGCTCCCCGCACCAGCTCCTCGAGCGTCTCACCGTAGCGCTGGCGAAACGGGGCGCCCTGCGTCTGCCCATGATCGGAGAGCACCACCAGGTGATACGGTCGCGGTGATGAGCGCGACGGCGCGCTGCAGGCGCTCCAGCTGGCGGTCGTGGCGGCGCAGCACCGCCAGCGCGTCGGGCTCGTGGATGCCGGAGTGGTGCGCAACCTCGTCGTAGCCGACGAACGTCGCGTAGCTGACCGGCACCCCCTCGACGATGTCCGCCATCAGCATTGCGGTGTTGAGCTCGCGCGTCACGACCGTGATCGCCGCGCGGATGAACGGATACAGCCCGCCCCGATCGACGTGCGCGGCGCCGCTGCGTCGTTGGCGCCGAGCCGCCCGGCACTCTTCGGCGATGTCCGCCAGCGACAGCACGATCGTGCGCACGAAGCCGTATGGGTCCGAGAAGTAGGCGAAGAAGTCAGACGCCTTCGAGCGCGTACGGTCACGGATCACGCTCATCGTCGCCGCGCAGCGCGGCGCATCGCCCGAGAACATGTTCCCGCGGCTCGTCCCGTCTGCCGCAAGCAGCCCTTTTCCGGTCGAATGGCGGCGCTCGAGCTCGGCCGCGTCGGCGGGGTGGTTGGACACCAGCGTCCGCCCCGACTCCTTCTCGTACCAGCGGAACGCCGGCATGTCCCAGTTGCTGCCCAGCAGCAGGCCCGCTTGGCTGGCACCGGTCTGCGAGGACAGATCGCACTCCCAGCCGAGCACGCGGTGGGTACCGTGCAGACAGCCAGCCGGCGATCGTCGGCACGTAGCCGTCGCGCACGGCGGCGCGCAGCACGCCCTCGCCGAGGCCATCGATCTCGAACAGGATCACGCCGGGGACGTCGGTCTCGTTGTGTGTGCGTGCGTGTCGCACGCGCCGGCGCACGACGCGCAGGTGGCGGGCGTCGCCGTCGAGGTCCAGCAGCGGAGCGACGATCGTGACCACCACCGCCATGGCGAGAGCGATCGTCAGATCGGTGCCGAAGTTCGGAGTCTTTTCGTCCACCGCGTAGAAGGCCAGCGCGACGACGCCCGGCGCTCAGCAGCAGCGAGGCCAGCCCGAACGTCACGATCGTCAGCGGCAGCGCCACGCGCGTGAGCGTCGGCCACAGCGCAGCGTTCACGAGCGCCATCACGCAGACGACGAGCAGCGCCGCCCGACCGACAGCGTTTCGATTCCCGGCAGGATCGCGGTCAACGCCAGCAGCACCAGCGCTTGGAGGCGAGCAGGATCGCCTACCCGCAGTGCGAAGCCGACGAGCGTGCGCGAAGCTTTCACTCAGCGTTGAGCATCGTGCCCGCACGCCCGACCGTGGGCTGCCGGCTTGAATGATCTGAGTGCGCGCGGCTCGGATGATCCGACCGCCGGCGTCCGGTTAACTGCTCGCCCATGCCCGATGACGGAGTCGCGATCGAGAGTGCCGGCGCATCCGAGGACCGTATCGTCTTCCTTGGTCACGCGACCTTCCTGCTCGAGCTCGGCGGTGTGCGGCTGCTCACCGATCCGCTGCTGCGCGGTCGCGTTGCGCACCTGCGCCGGCAGGTCCCGCCGATCGCGGCGCACTTGACGAGCGGCGTGCACGCGGCGCTGGTCTCGCACATGCACCTCGACCATCTGGACCTGGCGTCGCTGCGACGCCTCGGGTCGCGATGCACCGCTGATCGTGCCGGCGGGCGCCGAGCCCTGGCTACGCCAGCGAGGGTTCACCGACGTCAGCGCGCTCGGCGTGGGAGACAGCGCGCAGGTACGCGGCCTGGAGGTGACGGCGGTCGAGGCACGCCACGACGGCCGTCGCCATCCCGGCGGCGTTCGCGCCCAGGCCGTCGGATATGTGGTGCGCGGCGCCAGCGCGATCTACTTCGCCGGCGACACCGAGCTGTTCGAGGCCATGTCCGACCTCGGTCCCGGGCTCGCAGCGGCGCTGCTGCCGGTGTCCGGCTGGGGATCGAGGCTCGGCGCGGGCCACATGGACCCGCTCGACGCCGCGCGTGCCGCCAGCCTGATCAAGCCGCGCCTGGCGATTCCGATGCACTGGGGGACGCTGCTGCCGATCGGCGCCTCGCGTGCGCGGCGCGCCCGCCTGCGCGACCCAGCCGAGCAGTTTGCCCGGCATGTCGCCGAGCTCGCGCCGACTGTCGAGGTGCGGATCTTGACACCGGGGCGAGCCAGACGCGCTTGACGAGGGGGCGACGAGGCCACGTCCAAACCCGCATCGAGCGGTGAATAAGTGAAACCCGTTAAGTAAAACGAACCCGCATTCACCGCCAAACACGTCGCCTGCCCCCTTCCACCGTGACAGCCGTGGACGCTATTATCGGCGCGCGGGTCGGCGTCTACCACCTCGCTCGAGAGTTTACTCGCTCGGGGCAGGTGTATCGCCTCAGTGGCGGTTATCGCCCCAACCGAAGGGGGAGTGCGATGTTTCTGTCTCCAGCCGAGTCCAATTTCTGTATCTCGATTCAGCCTTGCAGCGCAGGGCCCCCTGCTCGAGTGCTTCTAGTCGTGGTTGTCGTGATCTGGCTTGCGCTCGTTGCGGTGCTCGTGGCCGCGTGCAGCGCGGCGGCGCGCAGCGATAACCCGCGCGCCGGGCGGCGCGACGAGCGTGGGCAAGCGGACGCAGGCGAGCGCTTTGCGGCGCGTAGCCGTGAAGGGCAGCGCGGGAGTCCGGGTCCTCCCTCCCTCTCCCCGCCCGCGCTGTGACCGGCGCGAGGACACGCACCCCCCGTGTCCTCGCGCCACTAACTCAGGGTCATTTCAGCGGGTACCGGTGCGACAGGTGCGCTGGCACGAGGCCGGTGCGCAAATGGCTCAGCGGCCGGCGAATTTGGCGGCGCGGCGTTCGACGAACGATCGCAGGCCCTCGCTGCCATCCTCGCTCTTGAACAGCGCGACCATATCCGGCTCGAGCCGCGCGAACGCCGCCGCTTCGCCCTCCAGTCGCGCCCGGTGCGCGGACGCGAGCGTTGTCTTGACGCCGAGCGGCGCCGACTTGGTGGCGATCGCCTCGGCGAGCTCGATCGCGCGCTCGAGCTCGCGGCCGGGCTCGACGACCTCCTGCACCAGGCCGATCCGGTAGGCCTCGGCCGCGTCGTACTCCTCGCCGGTCAGCAGCCAGCGCATCGCGTTTCCCCAGCCGGCGTCGCGCGGCAGCCGGATCGTCGCGCCGCCGAACGCATAGATGCCGCGATTGATCTCCATCTGCGCGAAGCGCGAGTTCGAGGCCGCGATGCGGATGTCCGCCGCCAGCAGGAGCTCGATCGCCAGCGTCATCACCCATCCCTGCACCGCCGCGACGACCGGCGTCGTCCAGGCTCCGTCCTTGCGCCAGGGATCGCGGCGCCCGGGACCGCCGGTCTCGAGCCGGTCTTCGGCGATCAGCGGGCCGACCTCGGCCAGATCGAGCCCGCCGGTGAAGTGCTCGCCATGAGCGAACAGGACGCCGCAGCGCAGGTCGTCGTCGTTTTCGAGCTCGTAGTAACCGCGCCCCAGCTGATCGATCATCGCCACGTTGAACGCGTTGCGCTTGGCTGGACGGTTCAGGCCCATCAGCAGCACGTGCTCGCGTCGCTCGATCGTGACGGCCGTTTCCTCGCTGGGTGTGACGCCGGCCGTCTCGTTCGTAGGTGTGGTGCCAGTTGTGTCGCTCACGGAACCTCCTGAATCGGGGGAGGGGACGAGTTGAGTTGGTTGGAGGAGTCGCCGCGCGTTTCGAGCTCAGTCGGGGCCGACTTGCAGCACGAGCTTGCCGGTGTTCTCGCCCGCGAACAGCTTGAGCAACGCCTCCGGAAACGCGCCGACCCCTCCCTCGACGATGTCCTCGCGCGAGATCAGCAGCCCTTCGCGCATCCAGCCGGCGATCTCGCTCATCGCCTGGCCGTAGCGGGCGGCGTAGTCGAACACGACCATGCCGGTCATCGAGGCGCGCGCGACGAGCAGCGCCAGGTAGTTGGACGGACCCTGTACGCGCTCGCTCGAGTTGTACTGCGAAACGGCCCCGCAGATCACGATGCGCGCACCGCGCGCCAGCCGGGTCAGCACCGCATCGAGGATCTCGCCGCCGACGTTGTCGAAGTACAGATCGACTCCGGCCGGTGCGTGTTCGCGCAGCGCGCGCCGCAGATCCTCGCCCTTGTAGTCGATCGCCGCGTCGAAGCCGAGCTCCTCGGTCAGCCACCGGCACTTCTGCTCGCCGCCCGCGATGCCGATCGCGCGGGCGCCCTTGATCTTGGCGATCTGGCCGGCGACGCTGCCGACCGCCCCGGCCGCGCCGGAGACGACGACGGTGTCGCCCTCCTGCAGCTTGCCGACGTCCAGGAGACCGAAGTACGCGGTCAATCCGGTCATGCCCAGCGTTCCGAGATAGGTCGGCAGCGGCGCCAGCGCCGGATCGACCTTGAACACGCCGTTGCCGTCCGAGAGAGCGTGCTCCTGGACGCCCAAGGCGCCATACACGTGATCGCCCACGGCAAAGGCCGGGTGCTCGGAGGCGCTTACCCGCCCGACCGCGCCGGCGCGCATCACCGCGCCGATCTCGACCGGGTCGATGTAGGATGCGCCCTCGTTCATCCAGCCGCGCATCGCCGGGTCGAGCGAGATGTGAGAGATCGCGACAACCAGCTCGCCCTCGCGCGGGCTCGGCACCGGCTCGTCGGTGAAGCTCCAGTCTGAGCGCTGGGGCAGGCCCGAAGGGCGCGCGGCGAGCCGCACCTGGTGATTGGTCAGATTCATGTCCGGCCCTCGGACCGTGGCGCCGCCATTGGCGGACTATAGCCCTGCCTCGTGGCTTTCGTCCCGAGCGAACCGTTAGGTTTACTACCATCGCCGAGCACACGGGCATAGAGCTGATCGGGGCAGGCCTCCCGCGCACGGGCACGCTTTCGCAGAAGGTGGCGCTCGAGCAGCTCGGCCTGGGGCCCGCCTACCACTGGGTCAACGTGATCGCCGACCTCGACCATCAGGTCGAGCTGTGGGAGCGCGCGCTCGACGGCGAGACTCCCTGGATGGAGATCTTCACCGACCACCGCTCGACCGTCGACTGGCCGGGCGGCTATTTCTACCGCGAGCTGATGGAGGCCTATCCCGACGCGAAGGTGCTGCTGAGCGTCCGCGACCCCGCGGCGTGGGAGCGCAGCTTCAGGGACACGATCTGGACGATGAGCTACGGCGAGACCGTGATGCCGCTGCTGTCGCGCGCGCGCGCCGAGATCGACCCGCAGTGGAAGCGCTACCTCGCGCTCGTCGACCGCATGTTCTGGGGGCCGCAGGGCACGTTCGCCGCGGGCCATGCCGAGTCTGCGCAGATGATCGAGCAGATGCTGGCGCACGAGGAGCGCGTCAAGCGCGACGTCCCGCCGGAGCGCCTGCTCGTATGGGAGGTCGGCGACGGCTGGGAGCCGCTGTGCGAGTTCCTCGAGGTCGAGGTCCCCGATGGTCCGCTTCCACACGCCAACGATCGCGCGACGTTCCTGGAACGCGTCATCGACGGTGCCCTCACCACGTTGCAGGCCTGGCGCCAGAGCGACTCCGCCGGGCTCGGCTGAGCACATGTTTTATTTTTTTGCCGAGCGGTAGCTTACGTATATACGTCGTAAATACTATGGCACGCGCTCCACTAGAATCCATACAGATCGCGCACAATGTGCGCGCTTTATTGCCATCGTCGTATATGCCATAGCGCGCGCTGCACAGAAATTCAAAACACTTTCTGAGCGCCTCGCGCCGATCCGGGCCGGGTAGGCCACCGAGCAAGTCCGCGCGGACCGCGCATGCCAGACAAGATCCGCGGCGGGACCCTGCCCAGAATAGATGGTGGCTCGGGTCCCAGAATAGATGGGGGCTCGGGCCCCAGGATAGATAGTGGCGCGGGTCCCAGAACAGATGGTGGCGCGGGTCCCAGAACAGATGGTGGCGCGGGTTCCAAAATAGATGGTGGCGCGGGTCCGTAAAGTGCGGACTCGTGAAATGCGCACACGCGTGAAGAGCACCACGCTGCTCAGATCACTGGTGCTGGGGGCGATCGCGGTCCTGCTCGCGACCGGCGTACTCGCGTGCGCTGAAAGCCCGCACGGCGGCGCGGCCGGCACATTCACGCCGCGCACCCCGGACACGCTGACGGTTGCCACCGCGCAGATTCCCGACCCCGGCTTCTGGGAGGGAACGCCTGAGCGTCCGACCGGAGGCTTCGAGTACGGGCTCGCACGAGCGCTTGCCGGGCGCTTCGGCCTCGACCACGTGAAGGTGATCATCGCGCCGTTCGACCGGCTCGTCGCTGGTCACCTCGACGGAGCGGATCTGGCGCTGTCGGACATCACGATCACCGCCGCGCGCTCTCAGTACGTGAGCTTCTCGGAACCGTACCTCGACGCTCCGCCGTCGATCCTCGTGCGCCCCGGCACCGAAGTGCCCGACGTCAAGAGCGCGCGCGGGCTGCGCTTTGCGGTGCAGAGGGGCACGACGCTCGAGACCGCGCTGCAGGAAGAAATCAGCCCGTACGAAGCGCCGCTGATCCTCGATCACCAGCGCGAAGTGCTGCACGCGCTGCGCGTGCACCGCGCCAACGCCGTCATGCTGGACCTGCCGGTGGCGCTCTCCTACGCTCGCGAGTCCCCACGGGCATATGCGGTGGCGGCGCAGCTCCCGAGCGAAGCCGGGCTCGGGATCGCGCTGCCGAAGGGCTCCGAGAACCTCGAAGCCGTAAACTCGGCGCTGCGCGCACTCGAAACCGACGGCACGATCGAACGGCTCGGCCACGAATGGCTCCACGCCAGCGTCCAGGAAGGTCAGGCCGAAGCGGTGCCCGTCCTGAGGACCGGGGAATGACGATGCGCCTCCGGATCGCGACGACGCCGCTGCGATGAGCCCCGACCTGCACCTGGCGATCGCGTCGGTGATCGACGTGACCTCCCCCAAAGGTCCGCAGTGGGAGTTCCTGGTGGTGTTCGCGACGCTGGCGCTTGGGCCGGTGATCGTCGAGCGGGCGCGCATCCCCGGGCTGATCGGCCTGCTCGTCGGCGGGTACGTGATCGGGCCGCACGGCCTCGGCGTGATCGGCTCGGGCAACAACACGCTGCCCGATCTCGGCCAGCTCGGGCTGCTGTACCTGATGTTCGTGGCGGGGGTCGAGCTCGACCTCAACATGCTGCGCGCCTACCGGCGCTCCGCGGTCGTGTTCGGGCTGCTCACGTTTGCCCTGCCGATGGTCGCCGGCACGGCCGTCGGCCTCGCGCTGGGGTGGGAAGTCGCCGCGGCGATCCTGCTGGGGTCGCTGCTCTCCTCGCACACGCTGATCACCTACCCCACGGTTCGTGACGCGGGCCTGGCGTCGGATCCGGCGGTCGCGACGGTGGTCGGTTCGACGGTCCTGACCGACACGCTCGCGCTGGTGGTGCTGGCGGGCGTCGCCGGGTCGGTCGGCAGCGGGCGCTCGACGCTCGACATCGCGCTGCAGATCGCCGTCGGGCTGGTCGTGCTGATCGCGTTCAGCCTGCTCGTGCTGCCGCTGCTGGCGGCGTGGGCGTTTCGCTGGCTGAGCGCTGAGCGCACGGTGCGCTACGTAGTGGCGATCACCGCGTTCCTGTCGGCGGCGACGGTGGCCGAGCTGTTCGGCATCGAGGGCATCGTCGGCGCGTTCTTTGCGGGCCTGGCGCTGAACCGGCTGGTGCCCAACGAAGGGCAGCTGATGGACCGCATCGGGTTCTTCGGCGGCGCGGTGTTCATCCCCGTGTTTCTCGTGTCGGTGGGCCTGATCCTGAATCCGTCGGTGCTGGTCGAGGCCAAGACGCTCGAGCTGGCCGGCCTGTTCACGGTCGCGTGCCTGGGCGGCAAGGCGCTGGCCACGGTGCTATCGGCGCGCCTGCTGGGTTTCTCGCGCCCACAGGCAGGGCTGCTGTTCTCGTTGAGCTCGGCGCAGGCGGCGGCGACACTTGCGGCGACCGTGATCGGCTTCCAGCTCGGCCTGTTCGACAGCGAGGTCGTCAACGCGGTGCTTGCGGTGATTCTCGTGAGTGTACTGGCGTCGAGCGTCGTCGGGGCGCGCGCGAGCGCGCGCCTTCACCCTCCTACGGGCGAGCACAAGCCGCTGGGCACGCGCGTGGTGGTCGGGATCCGCGACCCCGACACTGCGCCGGGGGCGCTGTCAATCGCCGTGCGGATCGCGCGCGCCGACGGCGGCGTCGTGTACCCGGTGTTGGTGGTGCCCGAATCGGCGCCGATCGCGCCCAGGCCCGTGCGCGACCGGTTCAACCAGGTGGTCGCCGCGGCGGGAGCGGACGGGCGCCCAGCGACGATCGTTCGACCGCTCGGTGCGCCACGGGGCCGTGCGCGCCGCGGCCGCCGCAGACGCGACGCTCGTGCTCGTGGCCGAGCCCGCCGAGGCCGGCGGATCGGAGTCGGACACGGACGCCGAGGGTCCGGCGGCCGGCACCGTCGAGGCCGAGTTCGTGCCGACCGAGGATGCCGGGCCAGCGCTCGCTCCGCCCGTGGCGATCGTACGCGGCAGCGCCGAGCGGCTCGGCGCCGTGCGCGTCCTGCTCGACGGCGACGGCGAGGGCGAGGAGGACCGCCGTGGCGGCACGATGTCGGTCGCCGCCGAAATGGCGCGGCGCGTTGCGGGCGGCGCGGAGGACCGGCTCGAGGACGGTCCCGACTGGGTCCGATCGCTGGCGCCCGGCGACGTGGCGTTCGTGCCGCCGCTCTCGGAGGAGGAGATCGCACGTCTGCCGAGCCCGAGCAGCGCGATGGTCGTCGCGACGCTGGCCGAGCAACACTTACAGAAGACGCCCGACTAGGACCCGAACACGATGCGCTTTGAAATCTCACGACAGTTCTTGGAGGAGCCGGAACAGCGCGCGGGCTTCGTGGTGCTGGGCGCGTTTTTGCTCTCGTTCCTGTTCATCCGCACGAGCGCACGGCTGATTCGCAGCCCGCGCGTGACGTGGTGGCCAGGGAGCGTCGAAACCAAGGGGGGCCTTCACCTTCACCACCTCGTGTGGGGGATCGTGCTGCTGCTGCTGAGCGGCTTTCTGAACTTCGCCCTCGAGCCCGAAGGCTTCTGGCTGTATGTCTTGGCGGCGCTGTTCGGCGTGGGCGCTGGGCTGACGCTCGACGAGTTCGCGCTCTGGGTTCACCTCGAAGACGTGTACTGGTCAGAGGAGGGACGCAGCTCATTCGACGCCGTGATCGTGGCGACGCTGCTGGGCGGATTGATCGTCCTCGGCCTGGCGCCGTTCGAACTCTCCCATCAGGGCTCGGCCGTCGCGACCCTCGTGCTCGTCGTGGCGATCGACCTGGTTCTGTGCCTCGTGGCGATCCTCAAGGGCAAGCCGCTGCTCGGTCTGACCGGTGTGTTCATTCCGTTCGTGTCGCTGGTCGGGGCGCTGCGGCTGGCATCGCCGTCCTCGCCGTGGGCGCGCCGGCGCTATCCGCCCGAGGGCGAGAAGATCGCGCGATCGAGGCAGCGCTACGAGCGCATATACGAGCGCAGGCGCCGCGTCCGCGACGCGGTCGCCGGTGCTCCGAGCGAGATGGGCTAGCCGTGCCGGCTGAACGGAGGGCTGGACGCTGGCGGCTGCACGCCGCGAGGTTCCCGGGCGCGGGCACCAGCTAGGCTTGCAGACGATGAACGTCGCTCCGCGCGCGATCCACCATCTCAGCTGCGGCACCATGTGCCCGCGTGGGGCGCGCGGACTGACCGGCAGCGGCGGACTCTTGGCCGAGGTGCGGCTGGTGGCTCATTGCGTGCTGGTCGAGGGCGCCGAGGGTCTGGTCCTGATCGACACCGGTTTCGGCCTCGACGACGTCCGCAATCCGCGCCAGCTGGGCGCCGTCTTCAACGCGATCGTCCGGCCGCGCCCCAGCGCCAGCGAAACGGCGATCTCCCAGATCCGTGAGCGCGGCTTTGATCCCCAGGACGTGCGCCACGTGGTCACCACCCACCTCGACCTCGACCACGCCGGCGGCCTGCCCGACTTTCCGCAGGCCGAAGTTCATGTGCTCGGGCGCGAGCTGCAGGCGGCGATGCATCCGCGCCGGCGCGAACGCGAGCGCTACGTCGCGGCCCATTGGGCGCACGACCCGCGCTGGGTCGAGCACGAGGTCGCCGGCGAGCAGTGGCTCGGATTCGACAGCGTCCAGGTCCTGCCGTCCAGCGACGCCGAGATCCTGATGATCCCCCTGACGGGCCACTCGCGCGGGCACACCGGCGTCGCGGTCCGCAAGGGCAACGGCTGGCTGCTTCATTGCGGCGACGCGTACTTCCACTACGGTGAGGTCGAGACGCCTGCGCACTGCCCCTGGGGGCTGCGTGTCTTCCAAGCGATCAATCAGGTTGACGGCGCGGCGCGCAGAAGCAATCAAGAGCGCCTGCGCGAGCTCGCGCTGCGCCACGGCGACGAGGTCGAGCTGATCTGCTCGCACGATCCCACGACGTTCGAGCGCTCCCGCGCCGCGGCGAACGTGGCCGGCGCTCAGGCGTAGTCGAGCGTCTCGCGAGCGCGGGCGCGCGGCGCCTTCGCGTCCGCGAGCGTCCAGCTGGCCGCGGCCATCGCCGCCGCCACTAGCAGCACCGACGGCCACGCCCCGAGTGCGAGTGCGAGCACGTGCGAGAGCGCGAACGCCGCCAGGCCGATCCCCGCCAGCGTCACGGCCGTGCGCCGGCCGTGACGGTGAGCCCAGATCGCTATGCAGCACAGGCCGAAGATCGACAGCACGACGCCGCCGAGAGCCCGGGAGCCTGTGCCCACGGCCACGGCATACCCGGCGATCAGACCGCTTGCCGCAAGCGGTGCTGTCGGCAGCGCGCGCATGCTCGGAGCGTAGCGCCCGACGGCGGGCCTGTGCACGGGCACGAGCCGGCACTGACACCCAGGACGGGCGCCCGACGCCGAGCCAGGCGCCGGGATAGTCTGCGGTCATGGCGCAGGAGCGCGACTGGGGGCGAGGGGCCAGATGCCGGGCGAGCTGAAGCTGGGACTCAACACCGGGTATTGGGCCGGAGGTCCACCGCCCGGCGCGCAGGAGGCGGTGGCCGAGGCCGAGAGGCTCGGATTCGACTCGATCTGGACGGCGGAGGCGTACGGGTCGGACTGTCTGACACCGTTGGCCTGGTGGGGCGCGAGCACCGAGCGGATCAAGCTCGGGACGGCGATCGTGCAGATGTCGGCGCGCCAGCCGGCGGCCGCGGCGATGGCGGCGATGACGATGGATCATCTCTCGAACGGGCGCTTCATCCTCGGACTGGGGGTGTCCGGTCCGCAGGTCGTCGAGGGCTGGTACGGAATGCCGTTCGCCAAGCCGCTGGCGCGCACCCGCGAGTACATTTCGATCCTGCGCGAGATCTGGTCGCGCAAGGGGCCGGTGACGGCGCCGGGACCGCACTACCCGCTGCCGCTGCCGAATGGCACGGGCCTCGCGAAGCCGCTGAAGTCTTCGATCCATCCGCTGCGCGAGGACATTCCGATCTACCTCGGCGCCGAGGGGCCGAAGAACATCACGCTGTGCGCCGAGCTGTGCGACGGCTGGCTGGCGATGCTGTTTTCGCCGTCGGTGTTCGACGAGCTCTACCGGCCTTCACTGGAGGAGGGCTTCGCGCGACCGGGCGCGCGGCGCAGCGCAGCGGACTTCGAGATCTGCGCGACCGTGCCGCTGATCGTGACCGACGACGTCGACGGCGCGGCCGACGCGCTGCGCCCGTTCTATGCCCTGTACTTCGGCGGGATGGGCGCGAAAGGCACCAACTTCCACGCCAACGTGCCGATCCGTATGGGCTACGAGCGCGAGGTCGGCGAAATCCAGGAGCTGTATCTGAACGGCAAGAAGGACGAGGCCGGAGCGAAGATTCCGCGAGCGCTGATCGAGGAGCTCTCGCTGATCGGTTCACGCGAGCGGATTCGCGACGACCTCGCGAAGTGGCGCGAATCTCCGGTCACGACCCTGCTCGTCTCGGGCGACGCGGCGACGCTGCGCACCGCGGCCGAGCTGGTGCTCGGCTAGCTGACGGACCCGGCCTGCTCGACGCCTTGCGCGCGGTCAACGCGCTCGGCGTGCGTCGCGATCGCGTCGATCAGCGTCGGCCAGACGGCACGCGGCAGATCATGGCCCATGCCCTCGATCGGCAGGAGCCTCGCACCGGGGATCGCGCGCGCGGTTGCGCGACCGCCCGAGAAGCCCACGAGCGGGTCGGCGGTGCCGTGGATCACCAGCGTGGGCGCAGCGATGCGCCGCAGTTCGGTCGTGCGATCGCCCGAGGCGATGATCGCCGCGAGCTGGCGGCCCGGTCCGGCGGGGTCGTGATCGCGGTCGTAGCTGGATTCGATCAGCTCGCGCATGTCCTGCGGGTTCCGCGGTAGGGCGCTCGAGCCGATCAGAGCGAACAGCCGCTCCATGCGCTCGACGTGCGCGTCGCGGCCGTGAGGCGGCCGGCGCAGCAGCGCGGGGTAGACCCGCAACGACGGCTGGCCGTTGCGCAGGCTGCCGGTGTTGGACATGATCGAGACCAGCGAGCGCACCTGCTGCGGATGGCGGGCAGCGAGCGTCTGGGCGATCATGCCGCCCATCGAGGCGCCGATCACGTGCGCGGGCGCCAGCTCCAGCTCGGTCAGGAGCCCGGAGGCGTCCTGCGCCATGTCCGCCAGCCTGTAGTGCGCCGCTCGCTTGGAGCGGACCAGCAGTTGCGCGACCGTGGGCGGCGGGCCAGGGACATGCGTCGAGTGTCCGACGTCGCGGTTGTCGAAGCGCACCACGTGCAGGCCGCGATCGGCCAGCTCGGTGCAGAAGTCCTCGTGCCAGGCGACCATCTGCGTGCCCAGGCCCATGATCAGCAGCGCGGTCGGGGCGCTGGGGTCGCCGAAGGTCTCGTAGCAGAGCGTGATGCCCCTGCCGACGTCACAAAACTGTTCGTCCATGATCCGCTGACTGTAGCGGGAGAAGCGCAGGGCGCGCGTGCGCGCGCACACGCGCGCGTGGGTCGCCGCGAGCATGCATGCACCCGCGGCGCACCGGCGATGCTCGCCGCATGAGCCCCCGCCGGACACCTCTGATGGCGCCCGTATATTTGATCCATGGACGCCCCGAGCTTCGAGCTGACGCTGCTGCCGGGGGCGCGGTCGCTGCTGGAGGCGCAGGCGCGCGAGCTGCCGCAGCGAGACGAACTGTGCGGCGCGTTCTGCGGAGCGCTGGCGCTGCATGCCGCCGGCCTGGACGGGAGCGCCGGCGAGCCGCTCGACCAGGACGCCGTTGCGCTGGCGGCCGGAAGCGTCATAGCCGAGACGCCCGACACGGACAGCCTGCCGTTCGGCGAACGCGGCCGGCGCGACTATCGGGTGGCGCTGCCGCTCGTCGGCGACAGCGCGCTCTCCGGTACGACGGCCCCGGGCCTCGTGCTCGCGATCGAGCAGTTGGCGGGCGTAGACCTGGCGGCGATCCCCTATGCCGGCCCCTGGAGCGCGCCCGTGCTCGACGGCCTGTTCGACCTGGCGCGCGGTTTCGCGAACCCGGTGACGCTCGTCGCCAACCACGCAACGGTCCATCTCTGGGGAACGCATCCGCGCGTCGACCAGCTGCTCGATTACCTGCTCGACGGCGAGCTCGAAGGTCCGCCGCCCGACTGGCGCGTCGGGCACTTCGCCTGCGTGGTCGGGCGCGTCGATGGGCCGGCCGGGGCGCTGTACGCGCTGGCCGACACATATCCCGCGCTCGGCAGCGGCGGCGTCCACCTGCAGCCGCGCGAGCGTCTGGCCGCCGCGCTGGAGCGTCGCGACACACCTGCCGCCGGCGGGATCATCGTGGTCGCTTCGGCGGCCGACGCGCCGGCGGTGCGGGCGGGCGCACGGGCGCTCGGCCTGAGCGAGGGCGCGTGGGACAACGGGACCGTGACCGCAGAGACGCTGAGGTGAGCGCGGCCGAGCTGGTGGCGCTCGTGTGCTGCGATCTGGGGGCGATCGTGCGCGGGCGCTCGGTGCTCGCTCACGAGCTGAGTGAGCAGCTGGACACGGGCGTGAGCTGGGTGCCGGCCAACCTCTCGCTGACGCCGTCCGGAGCGCTCGCCGAACCCAATCCGTTCGGCTCGGTCGGGGATCTGCGACTGCTGCCCGACCCCGACACGCGCACGCGCGTCGAGGGCGATGAGAGCAGCGGGGCGCTGGAGTTGATGCTGTGCGACATCGTCGAGATCGACGGACAGCCCTGGGAGTGCTGCCCGCGGCGCTTTCTGCGGGATGCGCTCAGCGAGCTGGGATCGCTCGGCATTCGCCTTACGGCCAGCTTCGAGCACGAGTTCCAGCTGCTGGGCGAGTCGCCGCCGGCGCTGGCGTTCTCGCTCGAGGCACAGCGGCGCGCGGAACCGTTCCCGGCGGAGGTGATGGGCGCGCTCGTCGAAGCGGGGGTGCGATCCGGAGCGGATCTTCGCCGAGTACGCCCCCCACCAGTTCGAGATCCCGGTGCGGCCTGCGCGCGGCCTCGCGAGCGCCGATCGCAGCGTCCTGTTCAAGGAGGTCGTGCGCGAGATCGCGCGCCGCCAGGGCCTCGCCGCGAGCTTTACGCCGTTGCTGGATCCGACCGAGGCCGGGAACGGCGTGCACGTCCACATCAGCCTGCTCGACGGCGCCGAGGAGTCGCTGCTGTATGACGCCTCCCGGCCGGCGTGCCTGAGCGAGCTCGGCGAGCGCTTTGCGGCGGGCATCCTGCTTCATGCCCCGGCGTTGAGCGCGCTGACGGCGCCGAGTCCGATCTCGGCGGCGCGCCTGCAGCCCCACCGCTGGAGCGTCGGCGCGCTGGCCCTGGCCCAGCAGAATCGCGAAGCGCTGCTGCGGATCCCGCCCGTGCTGACGCTCGCGCACGAGGACGCCGCGCCGCAGCTGCATCTCGAGTACCGCGGCGCGGATGCCGCTGCCAATCCCTATCTCGCGCTCGGAGCGTCGTGCGGGCAGGACTCGACGGAGTGCGCAGGCAGCTGCCGGCGCCGCCGCTGCTCGAGCGCGACCCCGCCGGCCTGGACGATGCGGACGCGAGCGCGCTACGGAGTCGGCCAGTGGCCGGCGTCGCTGGAGGACTCCCTACAGGCGCTCGCCGACGACGAGACCGCGCGGGGCTGGCTGGGCGAGCTGCTGTACGAGGCGTACGTCGGAGTCAAGCGCACGGAGCTGCAGGCGGTCGCCGGGCTCGACCTGAGCGAGGTCTGCCGTCGCTATGCCGCCATCTACTGAGCAGCCGCGACACCCATCCCGCGCCCGTCCCACGATGAGCACCCCCCCGGATCGCCGGCAACGGCCCGCTGACGGCGGACAGCTGCTGCGCGCCTGCTCGACGGGATCGAGCCGAGCTGAGCCGGCGGTTGCGCCAGCGGCTGCACGCGCAGCCCGAGCTGGCGCACGCCGAGCGGCAGACCGCGGAGACCGTCACGCGCGAGCTGCCGGCGGTCTCGAGCACGGTCGCCGGGACCGGGCGCATCGCCCGTGTCGGACCGGCCAGCGGACCCGCGATCGCGGTGCGGGCCGAGCTGGACGGGCTGCCGATCGAAGAGCGCACAGGCGCCGACTTCAGCGCGACCGGAGGTGTGATGCACGCCTGCGGCCACGACGTGCACATGGCCGCGCTGGTGGCGCTCGCGCGCGCCGCGCAGGCGCTCGGCGAGCTGCTGCCGGTGGGGCTGCTGGCCGTGTTTCAGCCCAGCGAGGAGGCGTATCCGTCGGGCGCCGAGCAGCTGGCTCGGAATGAGCTGAGGGAGCTCGACGCCGGCCGCGGTGATCGCAGCGCACGTGCATCCTGAGCTGCCCTGGGGAACCGTCGCGCTCGATCGCGGCGCGGTCAACGCGAGCAGCGACTCGGCCGAGATCACCGTGCACGGCGAGCCTTCGCACGGCGCCTACCCGCATCACGGCGCGACCCGATCCTGGCGGTCGCGCAGATCGCGCTCGCGCTGAATGCGCAGGCGGCGCGGCGAATCGATCCGCTGCATGCGGCCGTTGTGAACGTCGGCGTGCTCGAGGGCGGGCGCACCGAGAACGTGATCCCGGCGCGCGCGCGCGCGCGCGTGGCGTTGCGCGCGCTGCAGCCCGAGGACCGCGAGACGTTGCGCGAGCTGGTCGACGAGGTCGCGCACGGGGTCGCCGCAGCACACGGGTGCAGCGCAAGGGTGCAGCTGACCGAGGGTGAGCCCGTGCTCTGCAACGACCCGGAGATCGTCGGGCGCAGGACGCGAGCTGCTCGCGGCAGGCCGGGCTCAGGCCCGCGCCGGAGTGGCGCTCGTGCGGGTCAGACGACTTCGCCTTCTTCGGTGCGCTGGCGCCGCTGGCGATGGGGTTCGTCGGGCTCGACGGCGCCGAGGGCTTCACACGCCGGCCGCTGCATCACCCGGAGCTGCTCGTGCCCGACAGCGCCGTCGGCGCAGTCGCACGCACACTGGCGGTGCTGTACGTAGCCGCCTGCGGGGTGTAGCGGCGCCGATCGTGCACGCCAGCCTCACCGCTCCTCGGCGTCTCCTTCGGGGCGGCGGTGCGCCCCCTACTCCCACTCCATCATCGAAGGGGGCTTCTGGGTGATGTCGAGCATGACGCAGTCGATCGCGGTCTCGCCGACGATTCGTGACGAGATCTGGTCGAGCAGCTCGGGCTCGAGCTTGCCCCAGTCGGCGGTCATCGCGTCGCGGCTGGTGATCAGCCGCAGGAACGCCAGCCGGTTCATCGCTCCGATCGCGGCGCCGCTGGTGAGGTCGTAGACGACACGGTTGACGAGTGGGACCTCATTGGTGAGGCGCGAGCTCAGCATCTCGAGGAACGGGTACGGGACGCTCGCCCAATGGTCGCCGCGGGCGATCGAGACCATCAGGGGCGACTCGTAGCTGCGCGCGTCGCCCTTGATCCCAACCGACTTCAGCGGCAGGATTACGCACTGCGCGCGATCGTGCGCGATGCCGTGCGCGGCGAGCTCGTGCGTGAGGATCTGGTTCGCGAGAGTCGCCGATTGCAGGCGCTCAGGGGTGGGCTGGCCGACGACGCCCTCGCGCAGGACGGGCGGCTCATGCTCGTCGACGATGCCGAGCACCGGGAACCGGTGCCACAGCTCGCGGCGCCAGCGGGTGGGACGCAGGCACTCGTTGAGGATTACGTCGGCGTGGCGCTGCAGCTCGAGCTTCCCTGCGGTCACCTCGCCGAGCAGGCGGATCGACAGGCCCGGGCCGGGGAACGGCTCGCGCCAGACGAACTCCTCTTCCAGGCCGAGCGCGGTGCCGACCTTGCGCACCTCGTCCTTGTAGAGCAGTTTCAGCGGCTCGACGATCGGGAAGTCCAGGCGCTCCTTCAGCAGCGAGTTGTGGTGGGTCTTGATCGTGTGCGAGCCATCCGACACGCCGCTGGCGATCAGGTCGGGGTAGATCGTGCCCTGCCCCATCAGCCACTCCGCAGGATCGAGGTCGAGCGCCTGCATCTCGTGATCCTTGACGTCCAGGAACGTCTGCGCGACGGCGCGGCGCTTGTCCTCGGGATCGGTCAGCCCGGCGAGCGCGCCCAGGAACTGCCGGCCGGCGTCGACGACCTTGAAGTTGTCGATGCCGAGGCCGTGCAACGTGCGCACCACGTAGTCGGTCTCGCCGGCGCGCAGCAGGCCGGTGTTGACGTGCAGCCCGAAGACGCGCTCGCTGCCCAGTGCCCGCGCGAGCAGCAGGCAGGCGACGGTGGAATCGATCCCGCCGCTCAGCATCAGGAAGACCTGGCGATCTGCGACTTCGCTGCGAATGCCCGCGACGAGATCCTCGACCAGGTCATGCGAGCGCGTGGCGACGCCCGCCTTGCACACGCCGAGCGCGAAGTTGCGCAGGATCTGCATGCCGTGGGTGGTGTGGGCGACCTCGGGATGGAACTGCACGCTGTAGCGGTCGGCGGTCGTGCTGGTCATCGCCGCGACCGGACAGGAGTCCGTCTGGGCGACCACGTGGAAGTCCGGCGGTGGCGCCTGCACGACGTCGCCGCGGCTCATCCACACCTCCTGCGTGCGCGGGACGCCGGTGAACAGGTGATCGCCCTCGACGACCTCCAGGCGGGCGCGCCCGTACTCGCCGCCCTCTCCCGGTATGACGCGTCCGCCGAGCATCTGCGCCATCAGCTGGTGGCCGTAGCAGATTCCCAGGATTGGAACCGGTAGGTCGAATATGGCGGCGTCGCAACGCGGAGCGTCCTCGCCGTACACGCTCGCCGGCCCGCCGGAGAGCACTACCCCGGCGCAGTGACCGAGCTGCTCAGCGCTGACGCCGGGCGAATGGATGGTGCAGCCCACCGCACAGCTCGCGCAGCGAGCGGCGGATCAGGTTCGTGTACTGCGAGCCGAAGTCGATGATCGCGATCGGCGCCGACTGTCAGGGCCGCCTCGGATATGGCCTGGTTCTCACCGTCGATCGCCTGCTCGGCGCGGTCACGGCCATCGATCGCCGCGCCGGCGCTGTCGGGGGTGGCTGTTTCGGTGACGGCTGACATCAGGGGGCGGTGTGCCTCGCGCCGCGCTGACGCGTGGCCGCCATTGTATGAGCGGCGCGGGCGGATCATCGCCGCCCACGCCGCGTGAGCGGATCATCGCCGCCCACGCCGCGTGAGCGGATCATCGCCGCCCATGCCGCGTGAGCGGATCATCGCCGCCCATGCCGCGTGAGCGGATCATCGCCGCCCATGCCGCGTGAGCGGATGATCGCCGCCCGGGCGTCTCGCGACCTCGGAATATCGCGGACACGCGCCCTCGCGACCGGCGGTTCACGGCGTGACCGCCGGCAGGATCGCGATATGACCAGCTGAGTGCAGGCGCGACCCCGTCTCACGAACTGCGCGGGCCGGGAGGCGAACGGTCACTCCAGCCCGACCGCCTGCGCCACCGTTGAGTCGGCCAGGCTCGCGACCGTCAGATCGCTCCCGGGCAGCTCGCTGCCTGCGAAGTACGGAACGCCGATCACGTACATGCCCGCCGCGGCGGCCGCCGCGACGCCCGTGGGCGAGTCCTCGAGCGCGACGCTCGCTGCGGGCTCGGCTTGCAGTCGCCGGCAGGCCTCCAGGTAGATGTCGGGCGCGGGCTTGGGTCGAGCGACGTCCTCGGCGGAGACGATCGCCGCGAACGGTCCGTCCAGCAGCCCCGCGCTCTGCAGCGTGCGCTCGACGAAGTCGCGCTGCGAGTTGGACGCGACCGCCAGACTCACGCGCGCGGCGGCGAGCCGCTCGACCAGCTCGAGCGCGCCCGGGCGCGGCGCGACTCCTGCGAGCGCCTCGTCCATCACGAGCCCGTGCAGCTCGTCCATCAAGCGCTCCCCCTCGCCGGGGCGCTGGAGCATCGCTTCCAGCTTCGCCGCCGCCGCGCCGCGCGCCGAGCCGATCAGCGAACGCTTGTGCTCGCTGGTGAACTCGCGTCCGCGCCGGGCGAACAGGGTCTGCTCGGCCCGCGTCCAGGCGTCCTCGGTGTCGAGCAGCAGCCCGTCGTTGTCGAAGATCACCGCCGCGGGCGCCGCCATCGCGCGCGGAGGTCTAGCACACGCCTGGCGCATGGGCCCGTGCGATGATCGCGCCGTGGACGGATCGTTGATCCCGCGGTTCGGGCGCGCGCGGCGCGATCGTTCGCTCGCGGTGCTCGAAGGCTTTCACGCGCTCAAGCACGCGCTGCGCTTCGACGCCGACGTGCTGGAGGTGGTGTGCGCCGACCGCGACGCGCTGGCACGCCTGTCCCGCCAGCTCGCGCCCGAGCTGGGCGAGCGGATCCTGACGCTTGCGCGTGAGGTCCCGCAGATGTGCTGGCCCGGCTCGCGCCGCTGGTGCCGCCGACCGGCGTGATCTCGCTCGCGCGGCGGCCAGCGGTCGATCCCGGCGCGGTGCTCGCCGACGCGGCTCCAGCGCCGGCGATCCTGCTCGAGGATCCGCGCGATCTCGGCAACATGGGCGCGTGCGTGCGCGTCGCGGCGGCCGCGGACGCCGGCCGGCGTGCTGGTCAGTGGCGGCCACGACCCGTGGCACCCCGACGCTCTGCGCGGGGCCGCCGGCCTGCACTACGCGCTGCCGGTCGCCGGCCTGTCCGACGGCCTGCCGCGCGAGCTGGGGCGCCCGCTGCTCGCGCTCGACCCGGCGGGAGAGCCACTGCGCCCCGCGTCGCTGCCCGCGCGCGCGCTGCTCGCCTTTGGCAGCGAGCGCCGGGGCCTCAGCCAGAGCCTGCTCGACCGTGCCGACGCGTGTGTCGCGATACCGATGCGCCCGGGCGTATCGAGCCTCAACCTGGCGACGTCGGTCGCGGCGGTGCTGTTCGCGCAGCGACTATCACAGGGATGAGCTCCGGAGTGGCGCTCTTTTGCTGGCCGCTCGCGGGGTCGCTGGGCAACCCCGCGAGCGCCCGCCGAACAGCGCGCTCCGGGCCACCCAACACCTGAACGGTCTGCGTCCTACGCGCAGCCGGTCTCTCACACCAGGCGGTCCTCCTGCTGTCAGCAGGCCGCTTCGACGCCGGTGAGCAGATCCCAGTTGCCGCGCAGCGCGTGTTGGGCGCGCGCGAGCATCCGCGCTTCGGTCGCGGGCAGATCCTCGCAATCGGTCAGCAGCGTCTCGATCAGCTGCGCGCCTGACGCGCGTGCTCGACGTCGAGGCGCTCGTGCAGCCGGAAGTACTCGACCGCGGGGCCTTCCGCTGGTAGCCGTAATGCTCGACCAGGCCCTTCAGCTTGGTGCTCGCGATCTGCGGCTGGCTTGCCTCGATCGCGTACAGCACCGCGAGTGCTCGAGCAGATCCTCACCCTGGGTCCATGCCGAGGCGCATCGCCTGGTCTGCTCGAGAGTCTCCGCGGCACCCTCGATCCCCGTGCGGGGGCTCTTGCTAGCGCCCTTGGCGCGCTCGGTCCCCGTGCGGGCGCACTCGCTCGCGCCGTTGGCGCCGCCGATCCCGGTGCGATCGCCTGCGTGGTCCTCGAGCGCACGCGTGCGGGCGGCGCCGGCGAACTGATCCCACAGCGCCACGTGCTCGATCTCCTCGGTGGCGTGACGGCGCAGCGCGCCGCGGTGCTCATCGCCGGCGAGCTGCGCGGCTCGTGCGGAGGCCTGCGCGAGCGCTACCACCGCGTGCCGATACTGATCGGCGTACAGGCTCAGCTCTGCCGCGTCGAGCGCACCCGCGCTCCAGCGCTCATAGAAGCGGTGCTCCAGCACATTGGTCGTGGCCCTCGCCTCGTCGAGCCTCACCAGGACATCCATCGCCGATCCTCTCTTGTTGCTTGTTTGCACTGCGAGCCCGCTCGCGGCTCGCGCCTTTTGCGCAGGCCACCGCAGGGTATTCGCCTCGGGCGTCGAAAGTATCGCGAATACATCGGAACGCTCGCCCGTCTGACGGAACGCCCGTCCGGGGCGCCTGCCACTGTCTTCATCGGACGTTCGGGGAGCGAAGGGTCAAGAGGAGCTCGGGTCCATGCCCATTGCCTTGGTGGCAATTCTCGTCGGCGGTTTGGCCGTGGTGACGTTCGCGGTCGCGCTCGGACGAGCCGCGGCCCTCGGCGACGCCGAGCTCGAACGCCAGGCGCGCGAGCGCTGGCGCCCCGAGATCGCCGTTACGCGCGAGCGCTATCGCCCGCCGAGGCCGGCTGCGCGGACGAGCGCGGGTTCGCGGCCGCCCACGTGATGATCTCCTGCGAGGAGTCGATCACGCTGCCGTCGTCCAGGACGAGCGTCGGCACCCAGCGGTTGCCCGTCAACTCGCTGACCTCGCGACGCCCGCGCGTGCGATTGAACGCGCCGGGCAGCGGCGCGAGACCGTAGGACTTGACGACCTCGGGCTCGTAGCCCGCGTCGCGCAGCGCTTGGCATGCGTTGCGACAGGGGTGTCCGCCCGGGCGCACGGTCGGGAACGTGCCCCAGCAGACGTAGAGCTTCACTTGCCGGCGCTGAGGTCGCCCGCAGATCCGCCGCCGGCCGCGGCCGTCGTCGCCGACTTGGCGGGCGGACCGGCGGTCAGCACGGCCGTTGACATCGCCGCCAGCACAAGCACCAAGGTGACCGCAATCACGAGGTGCTGGCCGCGAACGTTCCACGGAAAGCCGGGTTTACGCAGGCCCAAGACGAGCGAGACGACGAGGGCCCACGCCACGAGCAGGCCGCCGGCGATGTAGAAGGGCACTCTGCTCTTCTCCGCCGCGACGATCGGCACCAGTGCCAGACCCAGCACGTGCATGCCTGCGAGCGTAACGCATGAGCCCGCGGCGCGACCGATGGGCTGCGCCGCTCGCCCGTCGATCTTCGAAACTGCGCCCAGGCCGGCTCGGCGCACCCGCCCCGGGTTATCGTCAGCCTCAACCCGACTTTTCGGCGATCCGCTCCTGCTGAGGCGCCTCGCGCAGTCGCGGCTCGGAGTCGGCCGCGCGCAGTTCGTAGGCCCTGCGGGCGTCGGCGTCGGCGTTGGCGAGCACACGATCGGCGCCGATCGCACGTGCGATGCCCTCTGCAAGGCGGCGTGGGGCGAGCGTCCCGAGCACGATCGCCCGTTTCGCGGACTTCGGCACCCATACTTCGACGGTGCCGTGCTCGAGGGCGTCGACGATCGCCTCGGCGACCTCGGAGGGCTCGAGGTTCTTGAAGCCGCGGGCCTTCCCGAGACCTCCGCCGAGCTCGGTGTTGACCACGTAGGGCATTACGTAGCTGAGCTTGATGTCGGCGTCCATCAGCCGCACCTCTCCGCGCACGGACTCGGTCAGCCCCACAACCGCGTGCTTGGTCGCCGAGTAGGTGGCCCCGCCGGGCGTGGGGAACTTGCCGGCCTGCGAGGAGATGTTGACGATGTGGCCGTGGCCGCGCGGCAACATCCGCTCGAGCGCCAGCTTCATGCCGATGATCACGCCGTGCAGGTTGATGTCGATCATGCGGCGCGCGGTCAGGTCGTCCTCGTCGATGAACCTGCCGATCGGCATGATCCCGGCGTTGTTGATCAGGACGTCAACCGGCCCGAGCTGTTCCTCGGTTTCGTCTAGGAACGCGCGGAACGAGTCCCGGTCGGTTACATCGAGCTCGAGCGCCACGGCGGTGGGACCGAGCTCCGAGGCCGTCGCCCGCGCGGTGTCGAGATCGAGATCGCCAATGGCCACCCGCATTCCCTTGCGCGTGAGGGCCTGCGCAGTGGCACGGCCGATGCCCCTTGCGCCGCCGGTGATCACTGCGGTCTCGCCCGCCAGGATGCGTGGCTGCCTGGCCATATCTGGGCGACAACGTAGCGCACCTTCGGGCCGCCTCCGCACCAACTTCAAGCCACGTCCGCGTTCGGGTCCGATCCGCACCTTCGGGACGCCTGAGGGGTTACATAGAAGGTCGAGCGGACACGACTGCCCCCGTTGCCGCACGACCGGCAAGAGGGAAGCACGGTATCCGGGCGAAAACACGGCATCGCCCGGGTCCGTGTCCCTCACAGTCCGGAACCGCGGCGCAACGCGTCCAGTAGGCTCCGGGAGATGCCCTTCTTGGAGGTAGAGGGTCAGCGCATCGCCTACTCCGAGTTTGGCGGAGGTCCGGCGGCGGTCGTGACCGCGAGCGGAACGCGCGGGCGCAGCTCGCGCCGAGCGGTCGGTGGCCGTCCGGTGATCCTCGTCCACGGATTGCTGCTGTCCCAGGACATGCACCGGCCGCTGGCTAAGGCGCTGGCGAAACGCGGCAACCATGCGATCACCATCGACCTGCTCGGTCACGGCGAATCGGATCGTCCGCGCGACATGTGGCGCTACTCGATGGGCGCGTTCGCGGAGCAGGTGATCGCGCTGATGGATCACCTTCAGCTCGAGCAGGCCGTGGTGATGGGCACCTCACTGGGCGCCAACACCGCGCTGGAGGTCGCTGCGCGCGCACCCGAGCGCCTGCGGGGGATGGTGCTGGAGATGCCGGTGCTCGACAACGCGCTGCCGGCGAGCGCGCTCACCTTCACGCCTTTGCTGGTCGCGCTCACGTTCGGCGAGCCGGCGATGAAGGCGCTCGCGCGCGGCGCGCGCGCGGTCCCGCGACGGCTGCTGCCCTACTACGGCAACGTGATGCTTGACGTGATCCGCCAAGAACCCGGACCGGGGGGAGCGCTCCTGCAGGGACTGTTCTTCGGCCGCGTGGCACCGCATCGCAGCGAACGCCGCACCTTCACGATGCCGGCGCTCGTGCTCGGCCACAGGCGCGACCCGGTGCATCCCTTCTCGGACGCGGGCCAGCTGGCGGAAGAGCTTCCGAACGCCCGTCTGCTGGAGGCCGACTCGCTGCTCGAGCTGCGTCTGCGGCCCGCTCGCCTGACCGAGGAGATCGCCGACTTCCTGGACGAGGTCTGGCGCCCGCGCCGCAGCGGCCGGCGCAGCCGCAGCGGCTAGCGGGGCTACTGCGGCGGGAACAGTTCGAGTTCGTTGACCGCGACGTGGCCAGGAGCCTGGGGCGTGCCGACGGCCGAAGCGGGGGCTTCGCTGATCCACAGGAGCACGTACCGGAACCCCTTGCTGGCGTTGTGCAGCTTGATGTGTGTCTTGCCCTTCTTCGCTGCCCGCGGCGAGCTCATCGGGACCCATGCAGGATCGACGATCGAGTTGGGCAGGGTCTTGCCGGTGGCGCCGTAGATCTGCACCACCATGCCCGGGGTCGAGGTGAGCAGCGCAACCTGCGCAACCTTCTGAACGCTGTTGAGGTCGATCACCAGCCCCTCGGCCATCCGCGGCGCGACGGAAGGGTTCACGCGCGCGGTCCACGCGGTCGAGGCTTCGTTGTCGATCGCGAGGCCGGGGTCGCCGAATTCGTTGGCCGGATATCCGTAAGGGTTGTAGGTGCTCGCGGCATTGGTGTCGAGCAGGATCGGGGTCGGTTCGGCTTCCCGTTCGCTGGCCGATTTGGTTGTGGATTTGTCGGTGCCGCCGGCTTCGGTTTTCGGCAGGACGGTGTGCAGCGATTTGGGCGTTGGCGCCGTCAGCGGGATTTTCGGCAGCGCGGATTTGCTTTCGAGCGGTTTGATCGGGGTCGGAGTGGACGGGACGCTGGCCGGTGGCGTGCTCGTTCCGGGCGTGGTGATGCCGGGGACGGTCGTGCTGGGCGCCACGGTGGCGGGCGCCTGCGCGATCGTCACAACTCGCGCAGGGGGCCGGCGCGGACTGGACTTGCTGAGCGCCGCGTAGCCGGCCGCGGCGGCTCCCAAGACGAGCGCGCCGGTGATGGCGAGCACGGTGGTCGCAGACCGCCAGCCGGGGCCGCCGGAGTCCAGGCCGCCGGGCCGCGCCGCGCCGCACTGCAGGCACCAGTCCTGGCCATCCTCGAGCTCGGCGCCGCAGTTGGCGCAGGCGCGCGCGCCCGAAGCAGGCGATGAGGTTGGCGAGCCCGGCGCCTCGTCGCCCGTGGCGGATTCGCCGCGCTCGGGCGTCTCGCCGGGGTCCGCCTGCTTGCGTGCCGTGGAGGCCTCGGTGGAGTCGGCCACTGTCGATGGGCTCACGACGTTGATTCTTGCAGCTCGGCCCGGCGCTCCGGCTCAGTGCTCGGCCCGTCTAGTGCGGAGCCGGCGGCCCGCCCGGGACGATCTCGCGCCCGGTCGGGCTCATCTGCTCGTCGAGCTCGAGCTGCCAGTAGTAGCGCGTGAAGGTGATCCCATCGCGAAACTCGCCGACGTGCGGCGGCACCGTTTCGCCCGCGGCCAGCCTGACGATCAGCTCGGGGTAGGTGCGGCCCGGCAGGGCCGCGTAGGCCGGTGCCGGGAAGGCGCCGCCGAAGCGGGTGTTGACATCGGTGATCATGACCCCTAGCTCGGGGTCGCGAAACACCTGGATCGTGGCCGGGCCGCGCACGCCCAGCTCCTCCATCACGCGCTGTGCCAGCTCGATCAGCTGCTCGTCTCTGATGACCTGGCCCTTGATCGACTCGCCGCCGCGCGACTCGAGCATCGTGCGCGGGATCGCGTTCAGGCATCGTCCTGACAGGTCACCGAGACAATCGATCGACAGCTCGGGGCCACCCATCGCGCACTGCACCATCACCGGCTCGGCGACGTAATCGGTGAAGAAGCGTGCCTGCTCGGGATCGTGCGCCAGGTGGATCGAGCGTGCGCCCGAGCCGCGCCGCGGCTTGACCATCACCGGGTAACGCAGGGTCTCGATCCCCTCGTCCTGCGGCAACACGGTCGGCGGCGAGGGCAGGCCCAGCTTGCCGAGCAGCAAGTGGGCCTCGTACTTGTCATACGTGGCCCGCGCGACCTCCGGCTGCGGTGAAAGCGCCGGCAGGCGCCCGTCGGCGCGCGCCTGGGCGAGCACCTCGATGTCGAGGTCGGTGAGCGGCAGCACCGCGCCGACGCCGTGCTCAGCGCACAGGCGCTCGAGCTCCGGCACGTATCCTGGATCCTCGATCAGCGGGACGGCGGCGCGCACGTGCGCCGCGTACTGTGCCGGCGCGAGCGGGTTCGGGTCGGTGACGATCGTGCGCGTCAGCTGCGCAAAGCAGGCGACGATGTCATAGCGCTTGCCCGCGCCGGTAAGCATGATCGCGGGGCGGTCGTGCGCGTCGGCTACCGCCACGGTGGACGCGCCCGCCGCGGGCCTGTCGGGCGTCGCGTCGCCGGCCTTCACACGCGGGTGGTACGAGCTCACAGCTCGTGCTCCCAGCCTCCGGTGGCGCCCTTGTATAGGCCCGAGCCTGCGAGCACGAGCGCCGGGGTGCGCGCCAGGATCCGCAGATCGAGGGCCAGCGAGCGGTGCTCGATGTAGTAGAGGTCCAGCTCGATCCGCTGCGACCAGGGCAGCGCGGCGCGCCCGTTGACCTGCGCCCAGCCCGTGATCCCGGGCTTGACCGCGAGCCGCCCGCGCTGGCGCTCGGTGTACTGCTCGACCTGCGCGGGCAGCGTCGGGCGCGGGCCGATGAGCGACATCTCGCCGCGGAGAACGTTCAGCAGGTTCGGAAGCTCGTCGAGCGAGCTGCGGCGCAGCAGCGCGCCCACGCGCGTGATGCGTGCGTCGCCTGCGTCAATCGCGAGACCGGCGCCGACGTGCTCGGCGCCATCGACCATCGTGCGCAGTTTGAGCACGTCGAACGGGCGCCCGCCCTTGCCGACGCGGCGCTGGCGGTAGATGGCGGGCCCGGGCGACTCGAGCTTGATCGCCGCCACGGCAAGCGCGAGCGCCGGCGCCGCCAGCGCGAGCGCGAACGCCGAGACGGCGATGTCGAGGGTACGTCTGATCATCGCGTGCCCTGCGCGGCCTCCCACGACGCGCTGGTTCCGTGGCGCAGCCAATCCCATAGGCCCGCCGCGGGCGAGGCGGTGGTGAGCACGTAGTAGCGGGCGATCAGCAGCGGGCGCACGCCGAGCGTGCCCGCCAGCAGCGCCGCGAGCAGCAGCCCGAGCTGCAGCGCGAGCGTTACCGCATAAAGCGTCTGGGCACCACCGGCGCCGATCGCGAGCAGGGCGACGTTCGCCGCTAGCGCGAGCGCGTGCAAGGCCGGGGTGAGGTAGCGCAGCAGCCGGTGCGAGAAGATCATCAGCGCATACTGCGGTGGGTAGTTGCGCGGCGAGAGCATGCCGCCGCGCAGCAGGATCGGCCAGGTGTGGCTCATCATGCGCCGCTTGCGCGCGAACTCGCCGGTCAGTGAGGGCACCATCTTCTCGCTGGCTCGCGCCTGTGGCACGCACACCGCGCGCATTCCGCGCTTGACCATGTTGAACGGCAGCGAGAGATCGTGGCCCATAATCGGGTCGACCACGATGTAGCTGTCGCGACGGGTCGCATAGATCGCTCCGTTGCCGGCCGTGATCGAGCACAGGCGCGACTCGTATCCGCGCAGCGCGAGCTCGTAGCGCCAGTAGATCCCCTCCTGGTTGGCGGCGTCGCTGCCGCCTTCCCGGCCCATTTCCCGGTTGGCGTCGTGGCCATCGGCGCGACCTACGCGCGTGCGTGTCTCGGGCGGCAGATAGCGGAGCTCTCCGCAGGCATAGCCGACGCGCGGGTTGGCGAATGCGCCCACCAAGGCGCGCGCCGCACCCGGCTCCCACTGCGCGTTGGCGTCGGAGAAGGCGACGATCTCACCGCGGGCGCTGCGGACGGCGGCGTCCTGGGCTCGGATCTTGCCGCCACGAGGGAGCTCGAGCACGCTGTCGGCACCGGCCTCGCGCGCGATCGCCGCGGTGTCGTCGCTGCAGCCATCGCATGCCACGATCACCTCCAGGAGCTCGCGCGGATAGTCCAGCGCGAGCGCGTTGGCGACCTTCGCGCCGATCACCGCCTGCTCGTCGTGCGCCGCGATGATCAACGACAGCGAAGGCAGCGACTGCTTCGGGGCGACGGATGCCCGGGGCGTGCGCGCAAAGGCGCGCACGAGCAGCGCGAGCACCAGCCCGTAGGCGAGCTGCGTCCACACGATCAGCCCCACGCACACCCAGAACACGATTTCGAGCGCCACTGTCATCGAGAGTGATTCTGGCGGAGCAGCTCCTCGTACAGGGCGAGCGTGCGCGCGGCGATCCCCTCCCAGGCGTAGGGACCGCTTGCGGCCGTGCCCGCCATCTCGGCCATCGTGCGCAGCTGCGCCGGGTCGCCGAGCAGCTGCGCGAGCGCGTCGCGCAGGGCCGGCACCGAACCAGCCGCGACCGTGCGCGCGGCGCCGGTGGCGGCGATCTCGGGAAAGCTGCCGACGTCGCTGAGCAGCAGCGGCACGCCGGCGCCGAGCGCCGTGAAGGCGACGCCCGACTGCTCGATCTCGCGGTAGGGCAGCACCACCAGGTCGGCCCTGCGCATCAGCGCGTGTAGCTCGTGATCGCTGACATAGCGACCGACCACGCGCACCGCGCGCCCGGCCTCGCGCGCCGCCAGACGCGCCGATTCGCGCAACGGCTCGAGCCCCATGCGCGGCATCCCGACGATCCACAGCTCGCTGCCCGACGGCAACCTTCCGCCGAGGCCACGCCAGGCTTCGAGCAGCTCGGCGAGGCCCTTGTAGGGCCGCAGCAGCCCGAAGAAAAGCGCGACCGGGCCCGCACCGGCGTCCGCCAGCTCGGGCGGGAGCTCCTTTTCCTGCGCCTCTGCGAGCCTCCCCTTCTCCGCCGGTGTGAGCCTCCCCCCCTGCGCCCGCGGGAACCCGCTCTCCTGCGCCGGCGGGAACCCGCTCTCCTGCGCCCGCCGGAACGCGCCTTGCGGCGCGACAGCCGGTGCGTCCTCCCAAGGTCGCAGCACGCCGTGCTCGATCACGTGCACGCGCTCGGCCGATACGCCCAGCTCGCCGATCAGGCGCTCGCGGCCATGGCGCGAATGTACGACGATCGCGTCCATGCGCTCGTACAACCGCCGTTGGGCGGCGCGCTGCCCCGGATGCGGCTCGCGCGGCAGGATGTCGTGCGCGGTCAACACGAGCGGACGGCGCACGCGCGCACGCGCGTGTGCGCGTGCGGTCCGAGCCGGAAGCAGATGGACATCGAGCTGTTGCACGGGCAGCCACTGGAAGTGCACGATCTGCGCTGCGCGGGCGGCGCGGCGGTAGCGGAGCATGTCCGGGACGTGCTCGGCGAGCTTGCTGGCGGCCCGCAGGCGCGATCCGGGCGGCCCGAGCGCAGCGCGGTAGAACAGCTCGCGACGGGCGTACCCGTCCGCGATCTGGCCGATCGACCCTGCCGACTCCACCGGCCCTGCCAACCCGGCCGAGCCGGCCGACCCAGCCGGCGGCCCATACGCGAAGCGGCTCGTGAACAGCGTCACCTCCGCGCCGGCGGCGGCCAGAGAACGGCACAGCGCGTGATCGTAGGGCGGCGTGTAGGCCGAGGGGTCAACGACGTGGACGCGCACCGCCCGAGACAATAGGCGCGTGGCCGGCACGGTCGAGCTGACCTATTGCGTCGTGAACACCTCCCAGCGCGACCTGCTGGTGCGCGGCCTGGACGCGATCGCACGCGAGCGCCGAACGCTTCCGTTCGCGACCGAGGTGCTGGTACTCGACAACGGTTCGCGCGACGGCTCGGTCGCGGCAGCGCGCGCACACCCCGCCGTTGATGAGGTGATCGCGCTCGAGCGCCGCCGGGGCAAGGCGCGCAACGACTCCGAGCTGATGGCGCGCGCGCGGGGGCGCTACGCGCTGCTGCTCAACGAGGACTCCGAGCTGCAGCCCGGCGCTACGCTGGCGCTGTTCCTGGCCTTGGAGGCGCACCCAGACGCGGCCTGTGCCGGCGCGCAGCTGCTGCGCCCCGACGGGCGTGCGCAGGCGTGCGCGTGGCGCTTTCCGACGCTCGCGTCCGCGCTCGCGGGCGCGCTGCTGCTGCACCGCGCCTACACGGTCGAGAGCCGCGGCGAGCGTACCCGCGAGGTCAACTGGTGTCAGTCTTCGGCGCTGCTCGTACGCGCGCGTGCGGCGGCGCAGATCGGCTACATGGACCCCGACTTCTTCGTGTATTCCGACGAGGTTGACTTCGCCAGGCGCCTACATGAAGCCGGCTGGCGCAGCCTGTACGTGCCGTCGGCGCGCGCGGTGCACGACGAGCAGCTCTCGACGGGTGACTCGGCCGAGAGGCGGATTGTCGAAATGGCGCGCAACCGCGACCTGTACATGCGCAAGCACCACCTCGCGGCGACCGCGTGGGCGGTGCGCTGGCTGACCGCCTGGGCGTATGCGCTGCGGGCGCTGGCTGCACTGGGGCTGCCAGATCACCCGGCGCGGCGCTACTGGGCGCACGTCCGGGCCACGCTGAATCCGCAGCGCGGCGAGGGCGTGCGCGAGGCGGCGCAGGCGTACAACAGCGAGCTCGACGAGCTACTCGGCAGCGAGCTCGTCGAGTAGCGCCCCGACGACGCGCGCATCGAGCTGGCTGCCGGCCAGGCGCGTTACCTCGGCGCGAGCGTGCTCGGGCGAGCGGGCTTGGCGGTAGGGCCGGTCGGTGACGATCGCGTCGTAGGTGTCGCAGACGGCGATGATCCGCGCGGCCAGCGGGATCCGCTCGCCGGCGACGCCGTCAGGATAGCCCTGTCCGTCCCAGCGCTCGTGGCTGGCGCGCACCGCGGGAGCGAGATGGGCGAAGGCGTCGATGCGCGCCACGAGCTCGCCGCCGGCGGCGGCGTGGCGACGCATCTCGACCCACTCGCCGTCGCTGAGCGGGCCTGGCTTGAACAGGATCTCGCTTGGCACGGCGACCTTGCCGATGTCGTGCAAGAGCGCGGCATAGCGAACGTCGCGCACGAGCGCCGGGGCGAGGCCGAGGCGCTGCGCGACCCGCTCGGCGAGGCCGGCCACGCCCTCCTCGTGAAACGCGGTGTAGCCGTCCTTGGCCTCGATCGTGCTCATCAGCGCGGACAGCGTGGTCGTGAAGGTACGCTCGAGATCCTCGATCAGCCCCGCGCGGTGCACGGCCGAGCCAAGGGTCGCGGCGATCGTCTCGACGAGCACGACGTCGGCGCCGCCGAAGGCGTCGCGCTCGACCGCCTCGATGTTGAGCACGCCCCAGATCGTGCCGTTGACCACGATCGGGACGCTCAGCTCGGAGCGCGGATCGGTGTCGGCGTCGCGCACGATGTAGTCGGCGTCCGTGCGCGTGTCTGGCACCAGCGCCGACACGCCGGTGCGTGCGACGCGCCCGTTGACGCCTTCGTAGACGCTCTGCTCGAGCAGCAGGAACTCGGCCATCACCTCGGCCAGCGGGCCGCTTCCGGCGAGCAGGCGCAAGCTGCCGTCGCCGGCCAGGCGCTGGATCCCGGCGAGATAGAACGCGAACGTGCCGTGCAGCTCCTGTACGACGAGCTTGGCCATCTCGGTGATGTCATTGGTCGCGGCCAGTCGTGCCGTCAGACTCGCGGCCACCTTCAGCTGGGTACGCAGGTAGGCGAGCTCGCCCCCGGCCGCGAGCTCGCGGGCGCGGTGGTCCGCGCGATGGCGTTGCAGCGCCTCGGCGCGGCGGCGTCGCTCGCGCGCGCTCGCACGGTGGGCCGCCGCGAGATGTCGCGCCGGCTGCCGGACAGGTACCGGCGGGCCGGTGGGAGGAGCCTCGGCCATCTTGCCGCGCATCGGCGGCGAAAGCCGCGAGCTTGAGCCAAAAATGCCGATGATCGACGCCTCGACGGCTGGCTCACCCCAGCGTCGGGCGTGCGAGCGGCACATCTACCGGTTGGCCTGCCGGTCCATGCACCACCGGCACCCGTGCCACGGCCCACCGTCCGGGTCGCGCGCGCTGAGGCGCGCGCGTCTTCTCACAGGTCCCTGAGCGGATCGTCAGCGTAGGCCTCGACATCGCCGTGCCCGGCACGGAATGCGGCCACGCGCCGGCGCCCATCTGCCACGAGCGCCGCCGCGCCTTCGCGCTCGTGCGGCTCGAAGAAGCGTGTGAGGAGCAGGAGCGCAGGGATCCAGGCGAGCCACAGCACGCGCTCGATCAGGCTCACAAAGCCGCTGGTGCCGAGCAGCAGCTCGCCCGAGACGGCGACGCCGGCGAGGATCGCCAGCAGCTGGGCGAGACGCCGCCACTGGAAGGACACGGCGAACAGCTTGCGCGTCAGCAGGTGCATGGCGATCAGCATCGCTACATAGGCGCCGCACAGCGCGATTCCGGCGCCGGCGAGGCCGAGATCCAGGCCGCCGGCAGGCACGAGCACGAACAGCAGTACGACGTTGACGGCGAGGCCGGCGGCGGCGGCGGGCAGGTTGCGCTGGGTTACGTTCGCGCGCCCGGTGATTGCGATCATCACCTGGTAGAGCCCGTAGAGCGTCCAGCCCAGCGCCAGCCACGGCAGCGCGCGGTAGGCCCCGAAGTACTCTGGCGCGGCGAGCAGGCGCACGAGCCAGCGCCCGAGCAACGCGACTGCAGCGACAACGACGCCGGTGGCCAGCACGAAGTAGGTGGTGACGAGCGAGTACAGGCGCGCGGCCTGGTGGTCGCTGTCGATCGAGTAGGCCAGCGGCGGCCAGGCGTACTGGAAGCCGCGCACGAACACGAACACGACCGTCGCGAGCTGGACCGCGATGGCGTACTCGCCGGCGGCTCCGGCGCTGACGCCGCGCAGCAGATAGAAGCGGTCGGCGACCTGCAGCGCATAGACGCTGGCGTCAGCGGGCACGGTCGGCAAGCCGAAGCCGAGCATCGCACGCAGGTCCGAGCCGCGCACGCGCAGCGAGAACCGTTCGCGCAGCACCCACCACAGGCCCAGGACGACGAGCGCCGAGGCCCCGAAGTTTCCCAGCAACAGCCCGCGCGCGCCCTGGCCGGCGAAGACGACCAGGGCGATCGTGAAGACGACGGTCGCCGCGACGTTCGCGCCCGAGGCGACCATGTAGGCGCGCTTGCGTTCGTCCACGCGCAGCTGCGCGTAGGCCATCTCGAGGTTGGTGAACGCCCACAGCCCGAGAATCGCGCAGGCCATCAGCGTCGCGTCGCTGTAGCCGAGCAGCAGCCGCGAGAGCTGGCCGGCAAAGACGAGCGCCAGCAATGATGCAAGCGTGGTCGTCCAGGCGACGGTCGCGGTGGCGGAGCGCGCGATCCGCCTGCGGCGAGCCTCGTCGGCGTCGGTGAAGTAGAACCGCACGAACGCCTCACCGACCCCGAGACGCAACACGATGCTGAACAGGATCACGGAGGTGAACAGCGAGTTGTACGTGCCGTATTGCGCCGTCGAGACATGGCGCGTGTACAGCGGCAGCGTGAACACTGCGATCCCCTTCGCGAGGATTTCGGCGAACTGGTAAGCGGCGCCGGTGCCGACTAGACGCTTCAGGTAGTCGCGCATCGCGCCCTCACGGCGCAACGCCGACAGGGTCGTCGGCCGCGATCGGCTCGCGCGGCCTCCACGAGCCCGAGCGGGCTCGTGCGAGCGCGACCCCGATGCCAAGCAGCGTCCAGGTGGTCGGATCCTCGAGGAAGTCAGCGTACGTCCACGTGTGCAGCACGAGCGCCGCGAAGCAGGCCGCGAGCCCGAGGCGCGGCGGGGAGCGGCCGAGCGAGGTCTCGCCGGCGGGCCCGAACAGCACGGCGAAAGCGCACACGAGCAGGGCCACGTACAGCCCCAGCCCGAGGATGCCTTGCTCGGCGGCGATAGTTATCGGGATGGTGTGCGAAGCGGACACGGCATTCTCGGCGGTGGTGTTGTCGTGGCGCTTGTACTCGGTTTCGAATGAGCCCGAGCCGTAGCCGTAGAGAGGGCGCTGCGCAAACAGTTCGAGGCCGCCTTCGACCAGGCTGGCGCGCCCGCTGGTGGCGTTGCTGGCCGAGCCGCTCGACCCCTTCAGCCCGAAATGAACGTTCGCGGGCGCGGCCACCAGGACCACCCCGGCGAGCGCAACCACGCCGACCGACACGCACACCGTCGTGAGCGCATCCCAGCGGTAGGCGGCCAGCACGGCCAGGCCGAGCAGCAGCGCGACAATGCTCGACTGCGAGAAGCTGGTGACAAGCCCGGCGAGCAGCCACGCGAGCACGCCCGCGGCGATCAGGACGTCGCGCCGGCGCGAGCTCCACAGCACGATCGTCGTGACCGCGATCATCACGAGCGCCAGAAAGCGCCCAAAGATGCTCGGATCGAAGAAGACCGAGTTGACGCGGAAGTAGTTGTCGTATTCGTTGGCCGCGACGACCTTCGGGTTCAGGAACAGTTCCTTGCGCGCGTACTCGATGAAGCCGACGCCCGCGAACAGAATCGCGAGCCCGGCGGCGACGCCGAGGCACGCGAGCACGAGCTCGGTGCTCCAGCGCACGTCGCGCAGCAGCATGAACAGCAGCCCGAAGGGCAGGTAGAAGAAGGCGATGTTCTCCGCGGCCTTGGCATGGTCGCTCGAATAGGTCGTCTGCAGCGCGTACAGCACGACGGCGCCGAGCAGCAGCCATTCAAGGCTGCGCGGGGACAGCCAGCGCGTGCCGCGCGGGCTGCCGTCGCTCGCGAACGCCCCGACGTCGCCGTGGAGCGACCCGCGATCGCCGCGGGACGACCCGCGCGTCCCGCCATTGCCCAGGCGCGACCCGCCCTCGCTTGGGGACGGACCGGTCCAGTCTTCTCCCCGGCCCAGCCACTTCGGCAGCAGGTGTACGAGCGTTCCGGCGGCGACGACCAGGTACAGCGGTATCAGCAGGTTGACCGTGCGTCCGTCAGCCGACACCGGCAGCCGGAACGGGAGCGCGAAGATGGCCAGCAACGGGAACGCCGACGGCCGGCGCCGCAGCACCAGCGCGAGCACAGCGATCACCGCCAGCGCCAGGAGCGTGCCCGCGACGATCTCGAGCGCCATCAGCGCACCAATATGAAGCTGCGGGGCGAGCGGACCGTGCGCTGCTCGCGGCGCAGGCTCACCCGGACCCTGTATTCGCCGGCGGCCGCGGGCGCCCCGCGGTTGCTCGGCAAGACGCTGGTTACGCCCGGCGACACGGCGCCGGTCTTGGCCGAGACCCTGCCCGGGATGTGCAAGAGCGTGTAGCCGCTGGCGACTCCGTTCCGCCCGTTCCATCCCAGCGAGAACTGTTTGTAACGAGGCAGCGGCCAGTCGCGTACGAGTGTGGCGACGGTGTCGCCGACGGAGTCTTCGATGCTGACGGTGACCCGATCGGGCTGTGCCAGCTTGAAGGAGATGAGCTCGGCTTTGAAGTGTCCGCTTTGACTCGGAGAGAACCGCGGTGTCAGCTCGAAGCTCTGCACCACCGTGGGAGTGTGCTTGAGCCTTTGCGTCACGAAGAACGCGGCCACGCATGCGAGCACCAGCGCGGCGAAGACGGCTCGCGCGAGCGGTTCGGTGGCGGTCACTCGTCGCCGCCTGACTCGGCACCGTCTCGCTCGACCTCGGCTCCGTTCTCCGCACCGTCGCGCGCGAAGCGCTCGACCGTGTCCGAGCGCAGGCCGAGGCGCAGGGTCTCGAGCGAGAGCACGTCGTCGGCGGCGATGTTGCCGAGATTGCACTCGGTGCCAAAGCGCTTGAGCAGCCAGACCTGTTGCTCGCGTTTCGGGGCCTCGAAGATCAGGTGGTCGGGGTCGATGGCGTGGGCGATCTCGTCGATCAGCCCGGTGCGCACCTCGCCGTCGGCTCGGTAGATGCCGGCCGTGCCCGACTCGCGCGCCTCCGTGATCACCTTCCAGGCACCCGCTTCGAGGTCGCGTTCGATCTGTTCGACCCAGACGTATGGCGCCATGATGAACGCGGCGTCCTTGTTGCCGACCTCGGACAGGACCGTAAATCCGGAGGCCGTCAGGGTCCTGATCAGGTGCGTCTTGACGTCAGCGTCGAGCGTGATGGTGCCGTCGGAGACCTCGACGTGGCAGAGCTTCAGTTCGCGCAGCCAGCCGATCAGTCCCTCGACACGACCCTGCCTGATCGCGAGCTCGGTGAGCGTGCCGCCGAGCACCACGGGTATGCCGTAGGTTCCGTAACGCTCGAGCTTGGGCTCGAGATTGGCGGTCACCACGGCGGTGCCCCAGCCTAGCTTGACGATGTCAACGTAGTCGCCGGCGACCTCGAGCAGGCCATCGACCTCCGCGACCGACAGGCCGCGGTCGATCACGTGGGTGATGCCACGCTCGCGCGGCTTGGCCGAGCGCGCCGGGATGTCGAGAAAGCCGGCTATCGCTCGGCGGTCAAGGAGCCGCTTCGTTGGAGGACGAAGAGGGCGCTTCGGCCCCCACAGCGGATTCGGATGAGCTGCCACCGGCAGCTTCTTCGGGTGTGGAGCCGCCGGTGGCTTCGGGCGCGCCGCCCGACGCTTCGGTGGAGCCCGCCGCCGTGGCCGAGTTGAGCCCGGCGACCACCACCACCGTCGAGCTGCCGACGAGTGGGGATATCGAGGCTTCGATCGGCTGGACCTGCGAGACGCCTAGAGAGCGCGCGACGCCGCTCGCTTCGGCACGATGGCCTGAGGTGTACTGGACGACGGTGGTCTGGCGGGTGCCTGGAGGAACGCCATCCAGTGGGGTGGCCTGCGAGTAGCCGTTCTGCTGGAGGCTCGCCGCGAGCCGGTGCGCCAGCCCGGCGCTGCCGGTGCCGTTGATCACGGCCACCTGCGTTTCAGCGGGCCCGAGCGTGGCCGTTCGGACAGCGGCGTGGTGCCGGGCGGAGGCCTCCAAGCCGTGCTTGCGGGCGGCGCTCGTGCTCGCGCCCACGCTCGAGGTCTTGGCGGAGCTCGTGCCTGAGTCACCGATGCCGAGTACGGCGAACGCGAGCACCGCCACGATCGCGCACGCTGCCGCCGCGCCCGCGATCAGGACCGCTGGGCGCGATCGAGAGCGCCGCACGCGACTGACCGTCGCATCGGAGGGCATCCCATTCTCTCGGCGCCCGGCACCACGCGCCGAGCCTCGAGGCCCGGGCCGCGTCGGAGGCTTGCCCGTGCTGGGGACCGACGCGCCGGTCGCGCCGGAGGAGGCTGCGCGGGCCCCCGATGGGCCCGAGACGCCGGTGGACCCCGAGGCGGCGGCCGCGCGCGCTGGGTTCGAGACGCCCGTGGACGCCGTTGCTGCGGCCGCCGTTGCGGCGGCGCTCGTCGCCGGACCGTTGGCCGGCGCGGCTCTCGTCGTGACCGGCGCACCGGCCGCGGTCGCAGCGCTGCCCGGATCAGGCTGTGCCGTCGGCGGCGTTGGCGCAGACCGTGGCGGACCGGCGTTTGGCGTCGGCGGATGTGCCGGGCGCGCCTGACTGACCTCGGGCGCCGCCTGCGCTAGACGGGCGCGCTCGGCCTCAGACGAATCTGAAGCGGCGAGCCCGTCTGACTTGGGGGTAGCGCTCGCACCGGCGACGGTCGCAGCGCCCGTGATCGTTGCCGCGGCTACGCGGCGGGCGGCCGGCGCGGCCACGGGCGGTGAGATCGGCGCGGGCGCGCTGACGGGGGGCACGGGCGACGCGGGTCCAGGCACGCTGGGGGCCGGCACGGCGGGTCCGGGCGTAGCGGACGCGGACGCAGACCCAGGAGCGAGAGCGGATCCAGGCGTGACGCCAGCGCGCGTGGCCGACGACGGCGGCGCGGGTGCGCGCGGGACGGCGGCTGCCGCGGTAGCCGGCGCCGGCAGAACCTGCCCGGGTGCTGGGACCTTGCTGTCGGGTGCTGGGACCTTGCTATCGGACGCCTCGGTAGGGGCCTGGGGCCGCGCGGCGGGCGGCTGCGCTGTCGGGCCGGGCTGTGCGGCGCGAACCTGGATCCCGGCGGCTGGCGCCGTCCGAGAGGCGCCAGCCAGCTGTGCTGCGGCGGTCTGCGCAGAGACGGCCTGACCCGCGAGGGTGTCGGCGGGGACGGCCTGCGCTCCCGCCTGTGCTGCGAGGCTCTCGGCGGAGACCGCCTGACCCGAGGCCTGTGCTGCGAGGGCCTGGGCGGACACGGCTTGCGCGCCGGCGGCGGCCGCGGCGATCTGAGCGGGGTGGGGTCCCTGCGCGGCGCCTGCTTGGGCGGCGGCCGCGATCTGCGCGGGGGCAGGCGCCGTCGGGACCGGCTGTCCAGCAGCCTGCACGCCGACAGCGGAGGCGGCCGCCTGTGCGCCGGCGGCGCCGGCCGGCAGCGGGATCGGCGGGGCGGCGCTCGGGATCTGGCGCACGCCCGTGACCCCCGCGGCTGCTTGCGGGTTGGCGGCGACCTCGACGGCGGCACGACGTTCCAGCTCGGCGGCACGCTCAGGGGCGCGACCGGCCCACTCGCGCAGGCGTTTCAGCTCGCGCGCCTGGGCGAAGGCGAGGAGCGACAGCACGGCTATCCCCGCGAGCGCTGCGAGCGCCGCGATCGCGCCGACCTTCTCGAACGAATTGGACAGCGAAAGCGCGAGCGTGAACGCGGGCATCATGAGTCCCGGGAGTGTATGAGCGGCTCTGCGGGGGCGTGTCTGATGGATGAGAGCACGCGGGCGTCCGCGGCGCGACCGGCGCCCGGCTCGGCATCTGGCGCGCGGCCCGTCGGCACCGTGCGCGGGCGCGACTGCGACAGCGCCGAGACCTTTGCGGCAAGCCCTGCGGCGTCGCCTTCCAGTACGAGCAGCCCGATCTCGGCGAACATCGCCTCGACGTGCTGGATCTCGAGCGGGGCGCGCTCGGCCAGCAGGATCTTCTCAGCCGGCGTCTGCACCGGGCGCTCGTAGCGGTTGAACAGCTCCTCGCCGAGCTTCTCGCCGGCGCGCCGGCCGATGATCTCGATGTCGATGTCGCGATCGGGGTCGAGGCCGGACAGCTCGATCATCGCGCGAGCCAGGTCGACGATGCGCACGGGCTCGCCCATGTCGAGCACGAACACCTCGGCGCGCGGCGGGCTGAGCCTCGCGGGCGCCGGGCCGAGCACGCCGTCCAGCGCATGGGCTCCGTCGCCCGGTGCGCCCGGGTCCGTCGGCGCGGGCGCACCACTGCGGGCCGCGGCGCTCCAGGCAGCCGCGTCGGTCCGGGCGGGCGCCGTGGAGGTGTCGCCGCACACGAGCGAGCCCGATCGGATGATGAGGTGGACAGCCTCCGGGATCGTCATGAAGTAGCGCGTCATGCGCTCGTCGGTGACGGTGACGGGCCCGCCGCGCGCGATCTGGCCTTCGAAGATCGGCACGACGCTGCCGGACGATCCGAGCACGTTGCCGAAGCGCACGGCGTTGTAGCGCGTGTCCGGGAAGCGGGCCGCGGCGGCCTCGATCGCGAACTCGGCGAGCGCCTTTGAGGCGCCCATCACGGTGGCGGGGTCAACCGCCTTGTCGGTCGAGACCAGCACGAAGCGGCGCACCTTCAGCTGGCCGGCGACGTGCGCGACCGTGCGCGTGCCGATCGCGTTGTTGCGCACCGCCTCGACCGGGTTGGCCTCCATCAACCCGACGTGCTTGTAGGCGGCGGCATGGAAGATGACGGTCGGCCGGTGCTCGGTGAGGACCTCGCGCATGCGCTCCTCTTCCTTGCAGTCGGCGAGCACCGCGGCGAGCACCGAGGACTGCACGCCTCCGACCTCGAGCAGCTCGCGCTCGATTTGGAAGAGGTTGTCCTCGGCGTGGTCGAGCAGCACGATCTTGCGCGGACCGACGCGAGCGATCTGACGGCACAGCTCGGACCCGATCGAGCCGCCGGCGCCGGTCACGAGCACGGTCTCCTCGGCAAGGTAGGCGCCGACGCGCTCGAGCTCCATGTGGACCGGCTCGCGGCCGAGCACGTCCTCGACGCGCACGTCGCGCATCTGGCGCGCAAGCGTGGCCTGGCCCTGCAACAGCTCGAACACGGTCGGCAGGGTGCGTACCGCGATTGCGCGGCCGCGGCACTCGCGCGCGACGCGGGCGCGCGTCGAGCCCGGCGCCGAGGGGATCGCGATCAGGACTTCGTCGGGCCCGAGCTCGTCGAGGATGCGCGGCAGGTCGGCTTGCGTGTTGCCGCGGACGCGCACGCCGTCAATGCGCAGGTTGCGCTTGTTGGGATCGTCGTTGACGAACCCAACCGGCGTCAGCCCGAGCGTGCGGTTGCGGGTGATCTCGCGCAGCACCAACCGCCCGCCGTCGCCGGCGCCGACGATCAGGACGCTGCGGCGCGCTGCGGCGACACCGCGGAAGGCGGCCAGCGGCCGCCGCTCGTAGATGGTCCGCGCCAGCATCCGAACACCTACCAGGAACAGGAGGCTGAGCAGGGCGAACAGCACGATCACGCCGTTCGGGAGTCCGACGTTCGCGGTGCCGTGGGCGACGAAGTGGCGCACCGGCTGCTGGACCTCGACGCCGATGTAGCGCTGGACCGGGTGCAGCACCGCGATGCCGGCCGTGGTCAGCAACACGATCACGAAGATCGCGCGCGCGACGGCCTCGTAGTCGCGCTGGCTCGAGTAGCGCCAGCGGCGCTGATATACGCGCGAGTACACGAGCACCGGCAGGCTGCCCAGGAAGACCCACGAGATCGTCTGTTCGCGCAGCTGCTCGTAGTGGCCGGAGAGATCGTCGAAGCGCAGCTGGAAGGCCAGGAAGTAGGCGAGCGCCACCAGCAACCCGTCGACCGCGAGTTGAGGTATGGAGCGGCGCTGCAGCGGCACCAGCGCAGCCGCACGGAAACGTCGGCGCATCACCGAGATTCTAGGCCCGTGAGCGGAGAGAGAAGCAGCTCGAGCAGCATTTGCGGGTCGCGCCGGACGCGCTGCTCGGCGCCCGCCGGCATGTCCGCCGCGCGCCTGTCGAAGCGCAGCGCGGCCGGGTCGCTCAGCTTGCGCAGGCGCCCGGCGGCGATCAGCGCTTCGTCGACGGCGCCGAGACGACCCTCGAAGGTCGTGTATACGGGCCTGCCCAGCGCGACGGCCTCGCGATTCATCGTGCCGCCCGCCGACACCACCAGATCGGCGTAGGCGATCAACGATTGGGCGTCGATCGCGTGCGGTGGGACGATCAGGCCCGCGACCTGCGCCAGCTCGGTGCGCTGGGTCTCCGTGCGTGGCAGTACGACGGCGTCGATCTCGCCGGCGGCGGCCGCGTCACCGGCAAGCGCGAGCACCTGCGCGAACAGGTCGTTCTCGAAGCGGTGATAGAGCGAGACCTCGGGCGGCGTGCGAATCACGACCAGCGGACGCTGGCGCGCGAGCGCGAGCTCCGCGAGCACGGCCGGGTCTGGCTCGAAATCAGCGAGGTAGTACTCCTCCTTGAGCCCCGGATAGAACCGGATCTTGCCGTCCGCGCCATAGCGCTGCAGGCGCTCGGCCGGAATCGCGTCGGGCACCACCACCGCGCGGGCGAGCCGGCAGTTGACGTGGTGCTGAACGGCCGCCCACTCGTAGTCGAACATAGTCGTGGAGGGGATGCGCAAGGCGGTGGCGGCGAGCGAGACGTCATTGGACCCGTGTCCGAGCGCGATGTCGAAGCGCTGACCGCCTGCGGCGCGGGCGTCGGCGAGCGCAAAGCGCACGAGCGCCGACGAGCGCGAGGCGAGGCCGCCGGCCTTCGCCAGCAGGCGCTCGCCGCGATGGGCCCCGATCGGGACCTGGTCGATGGCAAACCGTTCGCACAGCTCGATCGTCTGTGAGAAGTCGCGCGTGGTGACCCGCACGTCATGGCCTTCGGCCCGCAGGTGCTCGATCAGCGGACGCATCACGAGCACGTGGGGGCTGTTGGTTAGGTCTATCCAGACGCGCATACACGACCCAAACGCCAAGGCGGCGATCTCCACCCGGACGACCAGCCCCGGCGAAGTCTCCTGGCGGGCGAAACGGTCACTCAGTCAACCTAGAAGTGGAACCCGACACGACCCGAAAGCCCGGATGGCGATTCAGGCTATCGTTCGCCGGCCGATGCTCGTCATGGCCTCGATCTCGGAAACGGTGGTCAACGAAACGGCGCGGCTGGTACGCGATGGCGGTTTGCCGGCGATCTTCGCGCTGATGGCGCTATCGAGCGCGTGCATCCCGATCCCCTCGGAGGTGGTGATGTTGTTCGCGGGCTTTGCCGTGGCGGATCCGGGACAGAGTGCCTCCCAACACCACATGACGCTCACCGGCGTGGTGCTGGCAGGCCTGTTGGGGACGATCGTCGGCTCGTGGGTCGCGTACGGCGTCGGGCGCGGCGGGCGCCTGGAGCTGCTCGAACGCCACGGCGGCAAGCTGCACATGGGTCCATCACAGATCTCGCGCGCGGACCGATGGTTTCGCCGCTATGGCGAGCTGGCGGTGTTGTTCGGCCGCGCGATCCCCGTGATCAGGGCGTTCGTGTCGCTGCCGGCCGGCGTCGCGAAGATGCCGTTCTGGCGTTTTACGGTGCTGTCGGCGATCGGCACGCTGCCGTGGGTGCTCGCGCTTGCGCTCGGCGGGCACGCACTTGGCAGCGACTGGAAGAGCGCGCGTAGGGGGTTCGAGTACGCCGAGTACGCGATCGTGGCGCTGGTGGTGATCGCGATCGTATACGCGATCGCGCGCAGGCGCAGGCGCGGGCCGACCGGCGGAGACGCCGAGAGCCCGCCGCTGCCAGACGCGAGCTGAGGGCCGTGAGGCAGAGATTCGCCGGCATTTCCCGGCGCCTGCCGATCGAAGGTCTGATGCGAACTTCGAGTCAACCAGCACCCGCCGCAGAGCGCGCTCGCGGACATGTGGGGCTCTCACTGGGCGAAGCGCTGGTGCTCGGCGTGCTGCAGGGTCCGACCGAGCTGCTGCCGGTGTCGTCCTCAGCTCACACGACACTGGTCCCCTGGCTCACCGGTCGCCCATACTCGCGGCTGGATCCGCAGCTGCGCAAGGCGTTCGAGGTCGCGCTGCACGCGGGCGCAGGGCTGGCGCTGGCGCTGGACATGCGCGCGGAGCTGGGCAGCGAGATCCGCGAGCTGGATCGGCGCCGCGCGGTGGTGATCGCGCTGTCGCTGATGCCACCCGCGCTGTGCGGGTACGCGTTCGAGGACGCGATCGAGCGGCGCCTCGGCGGGCCGCGGTCGATTGCTGCAGGCCTGCTCGCGGGCGCGATCGCAATGGTGATTGCCGACGCCCACGCGCGCGCGGGCGCGCGCGTGGGTCATCGCGAGGATGCTGCTCTGCTCGGGCGTGACGACGCCCCGGCCGAACGCTGGCGGGAGGACCCAGGACGCCCGCCACAGGACCCAGGACGCCCGGGCGCGGACCCAGGACGCCCGCGCGAGGACGCCCGACCGTGGGACGGTCTCGCGCTCGGGCTGGCCCAGGCGGCCGCCCTGGCTCCGGGGGTGTCGCGCAGCGGCGCCGCGTTCACAGCGGCGCGCGCACGCGGGTTCTCGCGCGCGGACGCAGTGTCACTGTCTTGGCACGTGGCGCTTCCCGTGATCGTGGGCGCCAGCGCGTTGAAGGGATGGCGCCTGACGCGGGCGCAGGCCCACGGCTCAAGGCTGCCTGAGGACGCGCGGCGGCAATTGCTCGTCGGCGGGATCAGCGCATTCGCGTCCACGCTCGCGAGCGCCAGCGCGCTGCGCCGCCCGGCGCTGAGCGGGCGCTCGCCGCTGCCCTGGGCGGTCTATCGCGGTGCGCTGGCCGTCGCGGCGATGCGACGGCTGCGGCACGAGCGCGCACAATAGACACGATGAGCCGGCTGGGAACCCTGCTCGCGGGGCGCTATCGCCTCGACGCCGAGATCGGCCGGGGCGGCATGTCAACGGTGTACCGCGCGTTCGACACGGTGCTCGAGCGGACCGTGGCGATCAAGCTGATGCACCGCGAGATCGCCGCGGACTCGGCGCAGCTCGAGCGCTTCCGCCGTGAGGCCCGCGCCGTGGCGCAGCTCAACCATGCGCACATCGTGACGGTGATCGACGCCGGCGAGGAGGACTCGCCTGACAGCCGGGCGATGGCCGACGACGCGCAGATCGGCATGGGCGGGGGAACGCCGTACATCGTGTTCGAATACGTCGAGGGCGAGACGCTCAAGCGGCTGATCGAACGCGAGGCGCCGCTCGAGATCTCGCAGGCGATCGCGTATGCGATCGAGATTGCGCGGGCGCTGGAGGCGGCGCACGAGCGTCTGATCGTCCATCGCGACGTCAAGCCGCAGAACGTGCTGATCGACAACGAAGGCTCGGCCAAGATCACGGACTTCGGCATCGCACGCTCACTCACCGAGCAGGGCCTGACGATGGACGGGCGCGTGCTCGGGACAACCGACTACGTATCGCCCGAGCAGGCCCTCGGACAGCCGGTCACCGGTCAGTCCGATCTGTACTCGCTCGGGATCGTGCTGTACGAGATGCTGACGGGCGCGGTGCCGTTCACCGGCGAGACACCGGTGACCGTCGCGATGCGCCACGTGCGCGAGCGCGTGCCGGACGTGCAGGTTTACCGGCCGGAAGCCTCTGCGGCAACGGCAGCGGTGGTCGAACGCGCCACCGCCGTAGAGCTGGGCGAGCGCTACCCGAACGCGCAGGCGATGATCGCGGACCTTGAGGAGGCGCTGGCGATCGAAGCTGCCCGATCCGGCCAGGCGACGGCCGAGGTCGCGACTGTTCTGCGCACGCTGCCGAAGACCTCGCGCAGGCGCCTACCGTGGCGCATGCGCCACCCGGCGCGCTGGATCGCCTCACTGGTGTTGCTCGCCGCGATCGTGGCCTTGGTGCTGGTGCTGGCAGCAGGGCACACTCATCGCGGCGTCCCGCCGGATGTCGGGGATCAGGGCGGTCTGCACCCGGTGAGCCTCGCTCAGGACGCGGCTTCCTCGTACAACCCGTTCGGCACGGGCCCGGAACACCCGAGTCAGGTGTCGAACGTGCTCGACGGCGACCCGACCACGACCTGGAGCACCGAGCACTACACCGAAGGCAAGCTCGATGGCAAGCCGGGCGTGGGTGTATACCTGAACGCCGCTCCGGGCGTGCGGGCGCGGGCGCTCGTGATCCAGACACCGACCCCGGGATTCAGCGCCGGCGTATACGCGTCGAACGCGTTCGACGAAAGCCTTCCGTACGGCAACACCACGCCGCTGACACAACGGGGCTGGATGCAGCTTGCTCCGGCCCAGACGATCGGCGCGAACACGAGGATCGCCTTGAGCGACCCTTCAGGAGCGCGCTACCGCTACTACCTGATCTGGATCGTCGCGCTGCGGGACGGCAGCGAAAATGCCGAAATCTCGGAAGCGGCGCTACTGGCTTAGCCCGTCACGCAGGCGTGCGCTGAGCCCGCCGCTCATGCCGTTCGATCCCCAGCCGGCAGAGCCGGTCGAGCAGCTCGGGATAGGGGACGCCCGAGGCCGCGAGCAGCCTCGCGTAGACGCTGGTGGGGGTGAAGCCGGGCATCGTGTTGAGCTCGTTGACGAGCACCTTCTCGCCGTCGACGAAGAAGTTGACGCGGGCGAGCCCGTCACAGCCGCTCTGCGCGAACGTTTCGAGCGCGAGCTCCTGCACGCGCGCACGCGCAGTCGGAGAGATGCCGGCGGGGACGATGAGCTCCATACCGCCCAGCACGTACTTGGCGTGGTAGTCGTAGAACTCGCCGGAGAAGCGGATCTCCCCGGGCTCAGACGCGAGCGGCTCGGCCTGCGGGCGCGCCAGCACGCCGCACTCGACCTCGATACCCGGGGCACAGGCCTCGATGATCGCGAGCTCGTCGTGCTCGAAGGCCTGCTCGAGAGCCTCAGCCAGCTCGGTTAGCTGGGCGACCTTGACGATGCCGACCGACGATCCGAGATGGGCGGGCTTGACGAACACGGGCATGCCGAGCGCCTGCGCGGCCGCGACCGTCTGCTCGCGCGCAAGCAGCCAGCCTGCCCGGCGGACGCCGAGGTAGCCGACCTGCGGGATCTTGGCGGTGGACATCAGCCGCTTGAACAGCACCTTGTCCATGCACAGAGCCGAGGCGGTGACGCCGGCGCCGACGTACGGGAGGTCGAGCGTCTCGAGCGTGCCCTGCACCGAGCCGTCCTCGCCATACGGCCCGTGCAGCGCCGGGAACGCGACGTCGGCGCCGAGCAAGCCCTCGCCGGGCTCGAGCACGATCGGGGTGCCGTCGCGGCGCCAGCGCCCGTCGCGGCCGATCTCGATCGCGATGACGTCGTGGCCACCGGCCAGCAGGGCCGCGCCGACCGAGGCGCCGGAGGCAAGCGAGACATCGTGCTCGTCGGACCGCCCGCCGGCGAGCACGGCGACGGTGAGTGCTGCGGTCACCGGTTTCTTCCCGCCGTAGCAAACATACTTCTCATCCCGCCATGCCCATCATCCCGCGATGCTCCTCGCCACGCCATGCCTCTCGCCCCGGCCTGCCCCGGTTCGGCGTGCTCGTGGCCCACCCAGCGTCGCTCGTCGCGCCATGCGCCTCACCCCGCCGACGCGGGCGGCGTCGCGGGAGTCGTGGGGGTGGTGCTCGGCGTCGTGGCCGGAGTCGTCGTGGTGGTGGTTTGCGGCGCGAGCACGCCGATCGCGATCGTGACGGTGGCGCCCTTGGCAGCCTTGTGTGAGGCCGAAGGCGTCTGTTTGAGCACGAGCCCCACGAGGGCGGCTTCGGTGGTGGTCTGCGTGGTGCGCTTGGGCGAGAACCCGGCGCGTCCGAGCCTTGCGGCGGCTTGGAATTCGTTCTCGCCCACGACGTTCGGCACCGTAACTTCGGTGGGCGCCTGCGCGACCGTCAGTTCGACTTTGCTGTTCGCGCTCAGCTGCGTGCCGGCGGCGGGGGACTGCGCGAGCACGGTGCCGGGCGATTGTCCGCTCGTGGTCTGCTGCGTGACCGTGCCGACGGCGAGCCCGGCGTTGCTGAGCGTCGCTTCGGCGGCGGCGCGCGACTGGCCGACGACATCGGGGGCGGCGACGGGCGCGGGCCCACCCGAGACGATCAGCGTGACCGAGCCGCCGGCGCGCACCACCGTTTCAGCGGGAGGATCGGTCGCGATCACGCGCCCGGACGCGACCGTGCTGCTCGACTGCGTTTCGCTGGTGGGCCGGAAACCGGCGGCTTTCAGCTTGCTGGTCGCTTGCGCCGCAGGCTCGCCGGTGACGTCGGGCACGGCGGCGCTGCCGGGTCCGCTGGAGACGAAGATCGTGACGCGAGCGCCGCGCTTGACTTCCGTGCCGGCCGACGGGCTTTGGCTGATGACCGAACCGCTGGCGAAGGCGGAGCTGGTCGTGGACGACGGGACAGGGATCAGCCCGGCAGCGCGCAGTGTCTGGGCGGCCTGCGCTTCGGTGCGGCCGGTCACGCTTGGCACGCTCACCACGTTGGATGAGGAGGGCAGCAGCAGCACAGCGGCGACTGCGGCGGCGATCAGCACGAGTGCGGCGATCGCCAGCCCCCAGCGCAGCCGTTAACGTTTCGCAGCCTGGGCGGCGTCATCGCTCGACGGTGGCTGCCCGGGGGGCGCGCCGGCGGGCATCAGCAGGCCCGAGGGCACGAGGCCGGTCGAAAGCGCGGTCCCAGGTGGAACGAGCGCGCGGGCGGAACCGGTGCTGGCGCCCGTTGGCCGCGGCGGTCCGGGCGGAGCTCCCCGGCATAACCCGACGGCGCTACGCCCGGTGCGCCGGCTGCGGGCGCCGTGGCGCCTGGGGCCCCGTCCGCGGAGAGGGCCTCCACCGGTACTGCGGCTGGGGGCCCAGCTGGCGAGGAGCCCCCCGATGCTGCCACCGAGGGCGCGTCCGTGGCGGGCCCGGCTGCTCCGGCGCTCGTCGCGGCGGCCGCCGTGCCCGCGGCCGCCGCTGCAGCCCCAGCCGAGGAGGCAAGCGCCACCGGGGCCGTTGCGAGCACGGTGGTGTCTGCGGCGGGGAGCTGCTCGCGCGCGCGCTGCAGCGCGGCGATGAACTCGTCGGCGCTGGCGTAGCGTGCAGCGGGATCCTTGGCGAGCGCACGCAGCACGATCTCATCAAGCGGCGCCGGGACGGCCGGGTTGACCGCGCTCGGCGGCTGCGGCCGGGCAGACACCTGCTTGAAGGCGATCGCGACCGCGCTGTCACCGTCGAAGGGGATCGTGCCGGTCAACAACTCGTACAGGATCACGCCGATCGCGTACAGGTCCGAGCGTCCGCTGACGGTGTGTCCCTGGGCCTGCTCGGGGGAAAGATATTGCGCGGTGCCCATGATCGACCCGGTGAGCGTCATGTCCGAGGCACCGGCGCGGGCGATGCCGAAGTCGGTCACGCGGGCACGGCCCTCTTCATCGAGGATCACGTTGTGGGGCTTGAGATCGCGGTGAATGACTCCGCGGGCATGGGCGAAGCGGGCGGCGCGCAGGATCTGCGTGGTGATATCGATCGCCGCGAGCGGCTGTAGCGGGCCATGCTCGCGCACCAGCGTCTTGAGCGACTGTCCGGGGACGTATTCCATCGCGATGTAGTACGTGCCGTCCCACTCGCCGCGGTCGAAGATGCCGACGATGTTCGGATGCGAGAGCGCGGCGGCACTAGAGGCCTCGCGCCGGAAGCGCTCGACGAACTCCTGGTCCTCGGCGAAATGGTGGTGCAGCACCTTCACCGCGAGCTGGCGGCCGAGCAGCAGGTCTTCGGCCAGGTAGACGTCGGCCATGCCGCCCGAGCCGATCCGCGAAAGGATGCGGTAGCGCTTGTTGACGATCGTCTGCGGCTCGATCATGGCGCGGCCTTGGCGATGCTCTGCTCGATCATGGCGCGGCCTTGGCGATGCTCTGGTCGATCATGGCGTGGCCTGGAGAGATGTCCTTGTCGATCATGATGTGGTCCTGAGTACGCTTTCGATTACCTGGCGGGCGACCGGGGCGGCGAACGTGGCGCCCTGACCCGGGACGTCCTGTAGCGTCACGGCGATCGCCACGCGCGGTTCGGATGCGGGCGCGAAGGCGATGAACCAGGCGTTGTTGGTGGCAGTGCCGATCTGGGTTTCGGAGGTGCCGGTCTTGCCGGCGACCGTCACGCCCGGTATCTGCGCGGTCGTGCCGGTGCCTTCGCGGACGACGGCTTCCATCATGCCGGTGACCGCCGCGGCGGTTGAGGACTTCATCACGACCGACTGCAGGCGCGGATGGATGTCGAGCACGGTCTGGCCTTCGGGATTGACGATGCGGTCGGTGAGGTGCGGGATCATCAGGCGCCCTTGGTTTGCCACCGCGGCCGCGACCTCGGCCATTTGCAGCGGAACGACCTGGAGTTTGTCCTGGCCGATGCCCATGCGTCCGATGTTGACGAGCGGGCTGGTCGGATGGAGCAGATGCTGACCGAGATACTCGCCACTGGCTGACATTTCTTCGGCCGGATAGTCGAGGCGCGGCTTGCGGTCGAAGCCGAAGCGCGCCATGTAGCGGGCCATGGTCTGCTTGCCGAGATGTTCGGCGACTTGTGCGTAGACGGTGTTTACGGATTTGACGAGGGCTTCGGTCAGGGTCAGCTCGCCGTAGCTGGCGTCGTCGTCGTTGGCCAAAGGGACGCCCGAGACGAGGATGCCGTTGCGTCCGCTCACGAGCGAGTCGGGCGTGTACTCGCCGGTGTCGATCGCGGCGGTGGCGGTGACGACCTTGAAGGTCGAGCCGGGCGCATAGCCGAACTGGACGGTGCGGTTGACCAGCGGAGACCCGGAAGCGTCATGCGTCAGCCGTTCGTAGGCGCTTGCGGAGCGCAGCAGATTCGGGTCGTAGCCGGGGCTCGAGGCCATCACCAGGACAGCGCCTGTGTGGGGATTGAGCGCGAGCACGGCGCCCCGGTGTTCAGCGAGCGCGCTCAGCGCCGTGCGCTGGGCCGCCGGGTCGAGCGTGGTGATGACTTCATCGCCCTGCTTGGTCTTGCCCTGCAGCTGGTCCAGGATCGCCTGCAGTTCGTCGCGATTGGTTTCGCCGGACAGCGCGGCGTTGCGGTAACGCTCGAGGCCAGACTGGCCTGGATCGGTGAACGAGTAGCCGATCGCTTGCGCGAACAGTTCGCGCGTCGGGTAGATGCGCGTGTAGGTGCTTTCGCGGCCGCGGACGCTGCGCGCGAGCACGGTCCCGTCGGCCGCGAGGATTGCGCCTCGCTGGATGCGTTCCTGCTCGAGCAGCGAGCGCCGGTTGAGCCTGTTCTCGCGCAGTCCGGCAGCTTCGAAGATGGTCCAGCGCGAGGTGAACGCGACGAGCAGCGCGAACAGCAGGACCACCAAAACGTACAGGCGGACGATCGGCCTATTCATCAAGCTGTCCCCTGCTTAGCGGTGGCGCTGCGGCCGGCCTATTCATTGAGCTGCCCCAGTTCGAGGCTGCGCACCAGCGCGGCCGCCTTGTGTTCTGAGAGCAGCGAGTTGTCGAGCAGGGTGTGCCGGCGGACGGGAGCGACGGACGCCGCGCTCACCCCGGACACGTAGTAGCTGGAATACAGCTTGATTCCCCCCGGCAGCTGGTAGGGGACGCCTTCGTAGATGGTGACGAAGCCCCGGGGGTTGGTGCCGATGAAGTAGATCGACTGCAGGGCCAGATAGGCGCCGCAGCCGATCAAGCCGAGCACGAGAACCGTGACCAGCGTGACTCGCAGGCGACGAAGTCGCTTGCGTCGGCGAGCGGCGCGGGTCGCGGCTGCCGTGGCGGGCGAGCGCGGACGCAGCCGCCGGACGGGCTCGGTGCCTGTCGCTACCGCCGCCGCGGAGCCTGCGCCGCGGGTGGCAGTCGCAGGGGTGCCATTGACGGCCAGGCCGGCACCGTCGTAGCTGGCGGTGTCGTGGCCGGCGTTCTCCTCGCGGGCGTTCTTCTCGCGGGCGAGCTCCGGGTCATCGGCATGGCCGTCCCCTCCGGCTCCGGCGCTGCCCCCGCCTCCGGGAGCTGACGAGGTGTGGTTCACGGTATTGGAGCCCGCCCGCCCGAGTGGTGCGGCACCTGCCGTGGGATCCTCCAGGCGGAAGAGCACCACCGTGATGTTGTCGCGCCCGCCGGCCTGGTTCGCGGCGGTGATCAGCGCCTCGCCGGCGTCGCGCAGACGGGTGTGGGTGCGCAGGATCTCGGCGAGGCGCTGCTCGGAGAGCATCGTCGTGAGCCCGTCGCTGCAGAGCAGGTAGACGTCGCCGGCACGGGCGCGGTAGGAGCAGGTGTCGATCTCGACGGCCGGCTCGGGGCCGAGTGCGCGGGTGATCACTGAGCGCTGGGGATGATCGACGGCCTGCTGCGGAGTGATCTTGCCCTGACGCACGAGCTCGTCGACGAGCGAGTGGTCGCTGGTCAACCGGATCAGCTCGCCGTCGCGGAGGCAGTAGGCGCGGCTGTCGCCGACGTGTGCGATCGCGATCTCCTGCGGGGCGACGTAGACGGCGGTGAGCGTCGTGCCCATTCCGGCGTGCTCATCGTTGCTGTGCGATAGCTCGTGGATGCGCGTGTTGGCGGCAAGCGCCCGCGAGGCGAGGCTCTGCTCGGGCGTGCTGGTGTCGCCGAGCCCGTCTTCGAACGCGTTGACGGCGATCTTCGAGGCGACCTCGCCCGCCTGCGCGCCGCCCATTCCGTCGGCGACCACGAACAGCGGCGAGCGGGCGAGCAGCGCGTCCTCGTTGGCGCGACGTTGCAGTCCCGTGTCGGTGCTGGCGTATTGCTCGGCTACGCGCAGCACTTCAGTCCACCTCGAACGTGAACTCGGACTCGCCGATGCGCATGTGGTCGCCGGGGTGCAGCGGCCGGGGAGACTCGAGCAGCTCCTCGTTGAGGTAGGTGCCGTTGGTCGATCGGAGGTCTTCGATCACGAGGATGTTGCCCTGCTCGTAGATGCGTGCGTGCCGCGACGAGGCGAACGGGTCGTCGAGCCTGATCTCGGCGCGATCGCCGCGACCCAGCACGATGTCGCCGTCCAGGTCGTAGATCATTCCCGGATCGTGACCGGGGGCGCGATCGACCACGAGGCGCGGGGCGCGGTCGGCCAGCGCCGCGACGCCGACGGTGGAGGCAGAGTGCAGGCCGGTGGCGTCCGGGGAGGCCGCCGCGTCGCGGCCGCCATCGGAGTCGGACGCGACTGAGCGGGCTCCGCGCAGGTCACGCAGGCCGCTGCGCGCCACCCACAGCAGAAACAGGTAGAGCACAGCGAGAAAGCCGAACTTGAGCGCGACCGAGACCGGCGCGAGCGAGGTCATGAGAGCTCAAACAGAATCTCGGTCGAGCCGAGCTCGAGGCGGTCGCCGCTGGTCAGTGCCTGGGGCCCCTCGACGGTGCGTCCGTTCACGCGCAGGCCATTGGTGGAGCCGAGGTCGGACACGACCCAGCCCTCGCCGTAGGGACGCAGCTCGGCGTGCCGGCGCGAGATGCCGGCGTCCTCGATCACGATGTCGCATTCACGGCTGCGACCGATCACACCGCCGCGCGGCGGCACCAGCACGCGCCGGTCGGCGATCGTGAGGAGCGCGCGCGAGACGCGCCGCGCCGCGGCTTCCTCGACCGGCCCGCGAATACGCTCGGCGTCGCTGTAGATCATCGTCTGGCCGCGTTCCTCCCGGGGATCGGCGCCACGCTGGGCGGCGAGTGGGCCAGCGGGCGCGCCGGCTGGTGCCGGGGGCAAGGCCGGGGCAGGCTGAGACGATGAAGGGCGGGACACAGATGCGGACGCCGGCGCATCTGGCACGGCGGAGGCACTTGAAGCAGTGAGCCCCGCGGCCGGCTCGGCCGGTGCAGCTGAAGCAGCCGGCACGGCGGGGACGGGCGCTGCACCGGAACGACCGGCGGATCCAGCCGCGGCGTCGGCGGGGTCCGGCGCCGCCGACCCAGATCGGTCCGGGGCGAGGTCGGAGGCTCGGACCAAGCGGGCCTTGATGCCGAATTCGCCGAGCGCCAGCGAGTCATCGGTGTGGAACGTGATCGACGGCGCCGAGGCGAGCGCTAGACCTTCACGGCGCGCATGCTCGAGCAGGTATGCGCACAGTTCGTCGATCACCTCCTGCTCGACGCCCTGATAGCGCGCGCGGTCCAGCGAGGAGAGCCAGACCGAGTACTCGTTCGGGCCATACGTGCGGGACACCGACGTCGTGGTGTGCTCGTCCATCTCGCGGGCGAGCTTGTGCGCGAGTTCGATCGGGCGGACCTCCGAACGGAACAGGCGGCCGAAGGTGCCCTCGACGAGGTTGGCGATCGTGGACTCGAATGCTTTGAGGGGCTTCATCGGCGTGGCGGCTCGAAGTATGCTTCGGCCGTCTGTTGCCACTCTAAGGGTCCGTCAGACAGGGCCGCGTAGAGCGCGGGCGGCGATTGCGAAGAGACCTCCGAGGAGCGCGCCGAGCAGCGCTCCTCGCGGCAGCGTGGCGGGGGCGCCCAGAGGCAGCCCGGCATCGAGCGCCGGGGCGGCGGCGAACAGCAGCGCCGACCACGCGACCGCGGCGACCACATCGACCGCGGCGTTGCGCCCGCGCACGATCAACGGCAGCACCGTCGCGCCGAGCGCCCATAGCGCTGCGCCGAGCAGCAGGCCGAGCGTGAGCATCGGGGCGAGGAGATGCACGGCGGCGCTGTCCAAGCTGACCTCCCAAGTCGCTCGCGGCGGGATCGAGGACGCAGGCGCCAGCCACAGCCGTCCGCGGTGCGCGCCGGCGACGAGCAAGGGGCTGGCAAGCACGAGCCACCAGTAGCCCACGGCTCCCAGCACCGCGCGGCGCCGAGCGCGTTCCGCCTGGCCGGCCAGCGCCGGATAGGCGCCGGCGAGGCCGACCAGGCCGAGCATCGGAGCCAGCGCGGCGAGGAGCGGGCCAGCGCCCGGGCGGCGACCGAACAGCGGCAGGGGCGCGGCGAGGGCGAGGAACAGCAGCGCCAGGCCGGGACGCCCGCGCGCGGCCTGCCAAACGACCAGCGCCACCGCGCAGCCGATCCACAGGATGCGCGGCGCCGCCAAGCGCTCGGTCAGACGCGGCCGGCCGGCGGCCGGCTCAGCTTCGCCCGTCGCGACCCCCGGGCTCAGCCCACCCGCGGGAGCACGACCCACGGGAGCGCCGGCCCGAGCGCTCAGGGCACGGTCCCCAGCCGCCGGAGCGTCAACAGCGCCGGCTGGAGTAGAAACGTTGCCCGCGGGAACGCCAACTCCGACGGCCGCGCCGTTTGCGCCACCGAACCCCGTCCCGCCGGGGCGCGCCGGGGTCGGGTCTGCGGTCCGCCGGCGGACGATGCGCGCGCCTGCCGATGAGCGGCGCGTCGCGACGTACGTCTCAGACGTCACCTGGCCGCGCCCACCGGCCTGTTCGAGCGCAGCGCGCAGCTGCGGGAGCGTGAAGCGCTCGCTGGGATCGGGACATAGGGCGGCGTCGAGCGTGTCCGCGAGCACGGCAGGGAGGTCGCGGCGGCTGGCACTCAACGCGGGCAGCGGACGCCCGATGCGACGCGCGGTGGCGGCGGGGGTCGCGCCGCGAACGGGGTTGGTGCCGGTCAGCGCCTCGTACAGCACGAGCGCGAGCGAGTAGACGTCAGCCGGGGTCCCGACGACGCGTCCTTCGCTCTGCTCGGGAGCCATGTAGGCGAGGGTGCCGATCGTCTCGCCGGGGCGCGTGAGGGCGTCTTCGCCCGATAGCCGCGCGCCCCCGAAGTCGGTGAGCTTGGCGGACGTGTCGTGCTCGCCGGGAGCGTCGGGGATCAGGACGTTCTGGGGCTTGACGTCGCGGTGGACGACGCCCCGCTCGTGGGCGTGGCCGAGTGCGCCGGTGAGCGCCATGCCGATTTCGAGGATCTGCTCGTCGTCGAGCTCGCGCGTGCTGATCAGCTGTGCGAGCGTCCGTCCGTGAACGAGCTCTGAGATCAGGTAGACCGCGTCGTCGTCGGTGTAGGCCTCGTACAACGCGACGATCGCGGGGTGCGCGAGCCGCGCCGCGGCCAGCGCCTCGCGCCCTGCGCGCTCGCCGAGCCCGAGCTCGCGGCCCGACGGCGCCGGTTGCCCCGGCGGCAGCGGGATGCGCTTGAGGGCGACCTGACGGCGCAGCAGCTGGTCTTCGGCGCGCCAGACGACCCCGAAGCCGCCGGCGCCGAGGCGCTCGCACAGGCGGTAGCGATCGTGCACCAGCGCACCGGGCGCGCCCGCTTCTGGGGGCGCGCCCGCTTCTGGGGGCGTGACCCGCCGGGCCGCGATGACGCCGTCCGACAGCGGACGCACACAGGCGGGCACAGGCGCTTGGTCGTCGCGCCGGGCCGGCGCGACGACTGTCTCGATGGAGTCCACCGGGTGGCGCGTTCGCCGTCCGCAGGCGCGACTCCTGCACGAACTGGCAGGAGAAGGGCATTTGAGCGAGAAGTTGCATATCCCGGAGTCGCACATCACGGGCGACTGGACCGGGGGTCATACTTGGATTTCTCAGATAAGTCCCTGCAAAGGAGCGATTAGCTTTTGTCGTTCTTCGACGACGGCGAGGACACTGCCCCTCGCCCGGCAGCTCGGGCGCCGCGCTCACCGCGGCGGCCTCAGCCGCGCCGTCCACAAGACGCAGACGGCGCAGCAGGACAGGATCGGCACGCCGTGATCGTGCGCCGCCGTATCGCGGCGGGGGTCGGAGTGGTGCTCGTGATCGCGATCGTGCTGATCATCAGCGCGATCGTCAAAAGCCAGCAGAGCGACGCCCTGAAGAACTACGGACACGACGTCAATCAGATCGTCGAAGAATCCGACCAGAAGGTGGCGACGCCCTTCTTTACGGCACTGTCGGGGGCCGGAGCGAAGCCTGCGCTCGACGTCGAGCAGCAGCTCGACGAACTGCACGTCGAATCCGAACACCTGGCGGCGCGGGCGAAATCGCTGAACGTGCCGTCGGCGATGGAAGGAGCGCAGCGCTACCTGCTGCTGGCGCTGGATCTGCGCACGGAAGGCGTGGCGAAGGTCGCCGCCCAGATGCGGATGGCGTCGGGCAACCAGGCACAGCAGGCGAGCACCCTGATTGCCGGCGACATGGAGAACTTCCTCGCCTCCGACGTGATCTACTCGCAGCGGGTTGCCCCGCTCATCCAGCAGACGCTGAAGACAAACGGATTGGGTGGCCAGACGGTGGCGGGCTCGCGCTTCCTGCCCAACGTCGGCTGGCTCGAAGCGAGCACGGTGCAGTCGCGGTTGGGCGGACAGTCGAGCAGCGGAGCGGTGACTCCCGGGACACACGGCAGCGCCCTGATCGGGGTCAGCGTTGGTGAAACGGCGCTGGAAGCCGAACCGGCCGTCAATCATCTGGCCGGTGGGTTGACGCCGACGTTCACCGCGACGGTCGAAGACTCGGGCGAAAGCGCACAGACCAACGTGAAGGTGGAAGTGATCGTGAGTGGCGGAGGCAAGCAGTTCAAGGCCACGCGGTCGATTGACTCGATCCAGCCCGGGAGCAAGGAAACCGTTGACGTACCGGTCGAAAACGTGCCCCAGGGAGTCGAATCGAAGGTCGAAGTGAACGTCCTGCCGGTGCCCGGGGAGACGGACCTCGAAAACAACAAGGCGAGCTATCTCGCGATCTTCGGGTCCTAGTGGCCAGGTCGCCGGCTGCGGCTCGTGACGGCGGCGCGAGCGGCTAACTTGTGGCGGGATGGCCATCACGATCGCTGCCACGACGATCACCAACACCCAGGGCATCGTCGCGCTTGCCGCCGCCGCGGTGGCGGTGGTGGCGCTCGTGGCGTGCGTGACGCTGGGGCTGTCGCTGCGCCGCCTGCGTCGCGAACAGCGCGTGGTGCTCGGACAGCAGGGAGAGCGCGATGTCGTGACTCACGCGGTGGAGATGCAGGATGCCTTTGAAGCGCTGCGGACGTACGTGGAAGAGGCGGCGGCGCGTCTGGACGGGCGCTTGGGAGGGGTCGAGGTGGCGCTGCGCGGAACGATCGGTCACCGCGCGCTGGTGCGTTACGACGCCTACAACGAGCTCTCAGGGCGACAGTCGATGTCGATTGCGCTGCTCGACGACGATCGCTCGGGGATCGTCTTGACCTGCATTCACCACCGCGATCAGGCCCGCCTGTATGGCAAGCAGGTGCGGGGCGGGCAAGCCGAACTGGAGCTCTCGCCGGAGGAGGAGGAGGCAGTGCGTCTCGCCTTGAGTCCCGCCGGAAGTGGAGAGCGGGGCGATGTCGCCGGACAGCACGCCGGCTGAGGCAGACGGCGGGCGGGGGCGCCCGCGCGTCGCATATCTCGGACCGGCCGGCACGTTCAGCGAGGAGGCGCTGCTGGCGGGCGTGCTCGTGGACAGCGTCGATCCGGTGCCGGTGCGGACGATCTACGAGGCGATCCTGGCGTTGCGCCGGGAGGAAGTGGAGCTGGCGATCGTCCCGATCGAGAACTCGCTCGACGGATCGCTGAGCGTGACGCTGGACCTGCTCGCCCAAGATCTGCAGCCCACCCTTGAGATCGTCGGCGAGGAGCTGCTGCGCGTCAGTCACTCGCTGATCGCCGCGCAGCAGGTCGAGCTGGCCGCGATCGACACGGTCAGCACGCACCCGCAGGTGCCGGGCCAGTGCGAGCGGTTCCTGCGCGGGGAGCTCGCGCGCGCGCGCGTGCTGGCCGCGAGCTCGACCGCCGAGGCGGTGCGTGCAGTGGTCGAGGCGGGACTTCCCAACGAGGCCGCGCTCGGAACGGTGCTGGCCGCCGAGATCTACGGGGGGGTGGTGCTGCGCGAGGGCGTTCAGGACCGCGACGACAACGAAACGCGGTTCGCCTGGGTCGCGCGCGGCGACGATCGCGACGGACTGGCCGCGTCGGTCTTGCGCGCAGACCGCGAGCGCGAGCCCTGGAAGACGTCGCTGGTCTTTTGGGGACCGGGCGCTGACAGCCCGGGCTGGCTGGTGCACTGCCTGGATGAGTTCGGCCGGCGGGCGATCAACCTGACGAAAATCGAGTCGCGACCGAAGCGCGAGCGTATGGGCCACTACATGTTCTTCGTTGACCTGCAGGGCAGCCCGCGCGATGCGCCCGTCGCACAGGCGCTCGAAGGCCTGCGAGCGATCTGCGAAGAGGTGCGTGTGCTCGGCTATTACCACGCCGCGTCGCCGCGCGCAGGCCGCGGCGATAGCGGCGGCTCAGCGGTACACTGCGGCGCTAGCGATGGATAGCAGCGTTCCACCTGTAGTACTCAGGTCCGTGCCGCCACCAGAGCACCGGCGGCACGGGCGTGACAGTGGACGGGTGCTCGTCTTGAACGCGACATATGAGCCGATCAACGTCTGCTCGGTCAGACGCGCGGTGGTGCTGCTGCTGAAGGCCAAGGCCGAGCTGCTCGAGCGGGGCCGCTGGGAGCTGCATTCGGAGAGCTCGACGATCGCGCGGCCCGTCGTGATCAGGCTGATGAGCTACGTGAACGTCCCGAGAGACGCACACCGGCGCAAGATCACCAGGCGCGCGGTGTTTGCACGGGACGGCTGGACATGCCAGTACTGTGGGTCGCGCTCGAACCTCACGGTCGATCACGTGGTGCCGCGCTCGAAGGGCGGAGCCTCGAGCTGGGAGAACATCGTGGCCTCATGCGCACCGTGCAACCGGCGCAAGGGCGACCGCCTCCCGCGCCAGGCCGGAATGCACCCGCGCCGAGCCCCGCGAACGCCAAGAGCGGAGATCTTCATCCACGTGGCGTCGCCGTCCATTCCCACAGCCTGGCTGCAGTACTTGCCTCAGGCCGCCTAACCCCCAGACACACCACGCGAGGCGGGTCCGAATTCGCCGGCCAGGATGGCCGGCGGTGGTAGCGGCCGGGTCGGCCGAAACGATCACAAGATGTACCAACAAGTGGAGGCCGACCCGGCTTGAAGGCCCGACGCCGTCTCCGTCACTGGGATTGCTCCGCGCAAGGCAGCGCGACACGCCGGACGCCGGTCTCCCTCGGCGCAGCACAACGGGACGCGACCCAGCCAACCCCTCTCAAAAAACGAGGGACGCCCTCGACAAGGCGCCCCTCGCACGACAACTGACTGGATGGCCGAGGCGGCGATGCAAGCTGCCGGGGGGACCAGATCCGGCGGCCGACTCGGGGTGTCCCGGGTTGGATTCCGCTAAGCGGTCCAGCCTGTCCGACCTAGCGGCCGGTCACCTCCAGGGTCCCGCAAGAACTGTGACTAGACGTTTGGACCACCTCCTTTCTCTGGTCTGGCCAGAGTAGCGGAAGCAGATGACGGGCGCCAGGGGTTCAGTCGTGCGTGTGCGATCAGCTCGGGGTGTGCCCGCCGGCTGCGGGATCGTCGCCGGCGGCGGAGTCGCCGTTCGAGTCGCCGTTGGCATCGGTATCGACGACGACAGCGACGGCGCTGACGAGGTCGTCTTCCTTGAGGTTCATCACGCGCACGCCGGTGGCGGCGCGTCCCTGCTGGGAGATGCCTCCCACGGAGGTGCGCTGGACCATGCCGCCGACCGAGATGAAAACGAGATCCTGGTGCTCGCGAACGACCAGCGCGCCGGCGAGCGCGCCCTTCTTGTCGGTCAGCCCGATCGTCTTGACGCCTTTGGCGCCGCGGTTGGTCTTGCGGTACTGGCTGATCTGGCTGCGCTTGCCGTAACCGGCGGCGGTGACGACGAGCAGGTCCATGTCGTCACGGGCGACGTCCATCGCGATCACCTCGCCACTCGAGCCGACGCCCATGCCGCGCACACCGGTGGTGTCGCGGCCCATTGCGCGCACATCTGACTCCGCGAAGCGCACGGCCAGGCCGGCGCGCGAGACCATGATGATCTCATCGTCGGGGTCGACGGCACGGACCGCGAGCAGCTCGTCATCGTCGCGGATGTTGATCGCGATGATGCCGTCGGCCTTGATCGGCGTGTTGTAGGCGGCCAGCTCGGTCTTCTTGACGATCCCGCCCTGCGTGGCGAACACGAGGTACTCGGCCTCGGTGAAGTCGCGCGTGGACACGACCGCCTGGATGCGCTCGCCCTCGCGCAGCGGCAGCACGTTGACGAGCGCGCGGCCCTTGGCGGTGCGCGAGGCCTCGGGCAGCTCGTACACCTTCGAGCGATAGACCTTGCCGCGGTTGGAGAAGAACAGCAGGAAGTCGTGCGAGGAGCAGACGAACAGGTGCTCGATGAAGTCGCCGTCCTTCATGTCCATGCCCGTGACGCCGCGGCCGCCGCGCTGCTGCTGGCGGTAGGTGGCGAGCGGGAGCGACTTGACGTAGCCGGACTGGGTGATCGTGATGACCATCTGCTGGTCGGCGATCAGGTCCTCGATGTCGAGCTCGTCCTCGGAGTGGCTGATTTCGGTGCGTCGCTCGTCGCCGAAGCGCTCGACGATCTCGGCGAGCTCCTCCTTGATCACGCTGGACACGCGCTGCTCGTCGCCGAGGATCGCGCGCAGCTCGCCGATGCGCTCGAGCACGTCGGAGTGCTCCTGTTTGAGCGCGTCGGCTTCGAGCGCGGTCAGCTGCGAGAGGCGCAGGTCGAGGATCGCGCTCGCCTGGATCGCAGACAACTCGAAGCGCGCCATCAGCTGCTCGCGAGCGGCGTTGCGATCCTGCGAGGCGCGGATCAGTTCGATGATCGCGTCGAGGTTGTCGAGCGCGGTCAGCAGGCCGAGCAGGATGTGTGCGCGCGCCTCCTTCTCGGAGAGCTCGTACTTGGTGCGCCGCACGATCACTTCGCGCTGATGGGCGACGTAGTTGTGGACGACCGCCCGCAGGTCGAGCGTGCGCGGGACGCCGTCGACGAGCGCCACCATGTTCACGCCGAAGGTCGCCTGCATGGCGGTGTGCTTGTAGAGCTTGTTGAGCACGACCTTGGGGATGGCGTCTCGCTTGAGCTCGATCACGAGGCGCATGCCGCGCTTGTCGGAGTGGTCTTCGATGTTGGCGATCTCGGGGATGCGCCCGTCTTTGACGAGCTCGGCGATCTTTTTTTCGAGGTTTCCCTCGCCGCCCTTCTTGACCATGAAGGGCAGCTCGGTGACGACGATCGCCTCTTTGCCCTGCTTCAGCGGCTCGACGTGCGCTCGCGCCTGGACGCGAACGCGCCCGCGTCCGGTCTCGTAGGCGTCCTTGATGCCGGCACGCCCGAGGATGATCCCTCCGGTGGGGAAGTCCGGGCCCTTGATGTGCTTCATCAGCCCCTCGACGCCGATATCGGGGTCGTCGATGTAGGCGATCGTGGCGTTGACCACCTCGCGCAGGTTGTGCGGCGGGATGTTCGTCGCCATGCCGACGGCGATGCCGGAGGAGCCGTTGACGAGCAGGTTGGGGAAGCGCGATGGCAGGACGAGCGGTTCTTGCTTTTTGCCGTCGTAGTTCGGCGTGAAGTCAACCGTGTCCATGTCGAGGTCGCGCATCATCTCGGTCGCGATGCGGGCGAGCCGGGCCTCCGTGTTGTGGCTGACGAAGCCGTCGGTGATGAACGTGTGGTCGTCGGTGTCAACGCGTATCGAGTAGACCGGCTGGGGTCCGGCGGCCTCAACCGCGGCTACCTGCGCGTAGTAATGGTCGCCCGCAACCAGTGGCTCGACGACTCGCCTAACTTCTGTCGAGGCGATCCGCGCCAGGATCGCAGGGCCGTCGCGCTCCCAGCGCTCGATACGGTCAACGTTGTGCCGGCGCAGCCAATCCCGGTTTGTCCACGAACCACCTGCGCTGCCGCGGATGTAGTCCGCGACAAACGGCGCGTGGTCGTGACTCAGCGCTCGACTGTGGATCGGGATCGCGCGTAGATCGCAACGCAGCTTGCGCTGCTTGGCCCCCAGGAAGCCGACCCGCGCGGCAAACAGACGCGCCTCGCGACGGTTGCTGATCACGACCTTGTGCTCGCCACGCGACGACGGACCGCACCGGCGGCTGACAATGCCGAGCTCCAGCAATAGCGTTTGTACTTCCGCACACAAGCACTCGCTGTAGGACGAATAGGAGATCTGAATCGTTCTGCGCGGCAGCAGCGAGGAGGACCCGTCTCCCGTGAACAGGGCCCTCAGGAAAGCGCGCTTGAATGCTGTCAACCCACGCCAGACGATCTCGGGAATGGTCTTGGCCGCGCTCTGCGTTCCGCACATAAATGACAGCGCGCTGTCTCTGAAGGAGGACATGTCTTGCACGTCCAGCTCGAACAGCCGGCTTCCCGAGCGGATCGTACGGTCGCTCACATAGCGTGATCCACCGACGTGCTCGTCATAGGCGGCGAGCACCGCGTCGAAGAAGTCGCGATCGATGTTGTTGAAGCCGGCACGGGTGTTTGACGCCCAGCCCTCGGCGACGAACGCGCCCATGAGCAGCGCGAGTGACCGCTCGGATGTAGCCAGTCCACGACCGGGCTTGCTCTCGGCGCGGCTGAGCGCGACGTAATCTCCCGGGCACAGCTCATCGAGGCGCTTCCACAAGAGCAGCGGCACTCCAACCATGTCAACGAGGCAGAGCACCGGGTGATTGTGCGTTCCGGACAGTTCGTATCCCTCTCGGGTGCGAACTCTCAGCGTCGGATGCTCGCCGGAGTGAAAAACGCGGGAAGCATGCACTGGTCGCCCAAGGCGGTCAAGGATCGTGATATCCGTGTCGAACTCGCTTTCAGGCTGGATATCCGGTGCGAGGTCTTGGATCGCAATCGTTCCAGCCGGAGTCCGCACGCGCGTGTCGCCGGCGACGCAGTAGCGCATCGCAGCAGCCGGGTCGTCGTCGATCGAGCCGAAGTTGCCCTGGCCGTCGACGAGCTCGTAGCGCATCGAGAAGGGCTGGGCCATGCGCACGAGCGTGTCGTAGATCGGCGCGTCTCCGTGCGGGTGGTACTTGCCCATCACCTCGCCGACGATCAGGGCGCACTTGGAGTGCTGGCGCCCGGGGCTGAGGCCGAGCTCGTTCATCGAGTAGAGCACGCGCCGGTGGACCGGCTTGAGACCGTCGCGCACGTCCGGCAGCGCGCGTCCGACGATCACCGACATCGCATAGTCGAGATACGCCGTGCGCATCTCCTCCTCGAGAGCGCGCGGTTCGATGTTGCCGCCGCTTATGACGTCGGCGCTAGCGATGCGGGATCACCTCCCTGGTCTCGAGACTAGACATCGAGGTTTGCGACGGCCCGCGCGTTCTCTTCGATGAACTCGCGACGGGGCTCGACCTGATCCCCCATCAGCTTGGAGAAGATGCGGTCGGCTGCGGCTGCGTCCTCGAGCGTGACCTGTGCGAGCACACGCGTCGAAGGCGACATCGTGGTTTCGCCCAGCTGATCGGCGTTCATCTCGCCGAGCCCCTTGAAGCGCTGCACGTTGACGCCTTTGCGGGAGACCTTCAGCACGGCGTCGTGCAACGCCTCGAACGAGGGCGCCGTCTCGGTCGCGTCGCCGAGGCGCACGTCAAATGCGGGCGTGCCGGCGAGCTCGATCAATTCCATGTGGACGCGCACGAGCTGGCGGTACTCGGGCGAGTCGAACAGGACGGTGCTGATGCGATGTGTACGGGCGAAGCCCGTACTCGCCTCGACCGCCTTGACGAGGATCTCGCCGGGGTTCTGCCCGACGATCTCAGTCGTGTGCGTCTCTGCCTCACGCCCGTTGCTGGACAGCAGCGCGAGCGCCCCTTCGGTGCTGGTCACCTGCTCGCCGAGCAGCGAGGACTCCTCGAGGAACTGCACGAGCTCGTGTCCGTAACGGCCGCGCAGCGAGAGCGCCCAGCCTTCGTACTGCTTGAGCAGCCGCGAGAAGCGCAGCCAGCGCGCCTCGGTCAGCTTGAACTGCGTGCCGTGGCGGTCGAAGATCAGGATCTTCTCCCACTTGTCCGCGAGCAGCACCTCTTCGAGCTCGGAGTCCTTCTCGATGTAGCGCTCGCGCGAGCCCTGCTTGAGCTTGTACAGCGGCGGCTTGGCGATGTAGACGTAGCCGGCCTCGATCAGCTCCTGCATCTCGCGGAACAGCAGCGTCAGCGCGAGCGTGCGGATGTGGGCGCCGTCGACGTCGGCGTCGGTCATCAGGATCACCTTGTGGTAGCGGGCGTTGTCGAGGTTGAACTCGTCGCGCACGCCGGTGCCGATCGCGGTGATCAGAGCCTGGATCTCGACGTTCTGCAGGACCTTGTCGATGCGGGACTTCTCGACGTTGAGGATCTTGCCGCGCAGGGGCAGGACCGCCTGCGTGTTGCGGTCGCGGCCCTGCTTGGCCGAGCCGCCGGCGGAGTCGCCCTCGACTACGAACAGCTCGGCGAGCGCGGGGTCCTTGACCGAACAGTCGGCGAGCTTGCCGGGGAGCGTCGAGTTCTCGAGCGCGGACTTGCGGCGCGTCAGGTCGCGGGCCTTGCGCGCGGCCTCGCGGGCGCGCTGGGCCTGTACCGCCTTGGTGATCACGGCGCGCGCCTCGCTGGGGTTCTCCTCGAGGAACTCGCCGAGCCCGGTGTTGACGATCGACTCGACGAAGCCTGCCATGCCGGGGTTGCCGAGCTTGGTCTTGGTCTGGCCCTCGAACTGAGGGTCGCGCAGCTTGACGGAGACGACCGCGGTCAGCCCCTCGCGGACGTCCTCGCCGGAGAGGTTGTCGTCTTTCTCCTTGAGCAGGCTGTGGTCACGCGCGTACTTGTTGAGCGTGCGCGTCAGCGCCGAGCGAAAGCCGCTGAGGTGCGAGCCGCCCTCGCGCGTGTTGATGTTGTTGGCGAACGAATGGATCGACTCCTGATAGGAGGAGTTCCACTGCATCGCGATCTCCGCGGCGCCCTCGTCGGACTCGCCGGCGAAGAACACGACCTTGCGATGCACGGTGTCCTTGTTCTCGTTCAGGTAGACGACGAAGTCCTCGATGCCGCCCTCGTAACAGAACTCGGCCGCATGGCCGTCACCGCGCTCGTCGACGATCGAGATCTTCAGGCCGCGCGTCAGAAAGGCGGTCTCGCGCAGGCGCTCTTCGAGCGTGCGGAAGTCGAAGTCGAGGGTCTCGAAGATGTCGGCGTCGGGCAGGAAGGTGATGATCGTGCCCGTCGACTCGCCCTTGGCGAGCGCCTTGCCCTTGCGCAGCTCGCTCACGGGGGCTCCGCGCGAGTACTCCTGCGAGAACTCGTGTCCGTCGCGGCGGATCTCGACCGACAGGCGCTCGGACAGCGCGTTTACGACCGAAACGCCGACTCCGTGCAGGCCGCCCGAGACCTTGTAGCCGCCGCCGTCCCCGAACTTCCCGCCGGAGTGCAGCACCGTCAGCACGACCTCGACGGCAGGACGTCCCTCCTTCTCCATAACCGCGACCGGGATGCCACGGCCGTCGTCGGAGACGGTGACCGAGCTGTCGGGGTGGATCGTGACCGAGACTTCGCTGCAGAAGCCGGCGAGCGCCTCGTCCACGGAGTTGTCCACAACCTCGTAGACGAGATGGTGCAGGCCCAGCGCGCCGGTGGAGCCGATGTACATGCCCGGGCGCTTGCGGACGGCCTCGAGGCCCTCGAGCACCGTGATGTCCTGCGCGTCGTACCCGGCGTCTACGCCGGCTGAGGTATTGCTGACGCCTGCGGCGTCGTCCTTCGGGGCTCGTCCGATTGGACTGTCGTTATCGGCCTTGGCCAATCTGTTCCTTCTGACGTGGAAACGCCCCGGCAGAGTCCACGGCGCTGAGCCATGGCCGGGGCGAATCGGGTTTCTATAAGAATAGCACAGGCGCCCCGGGAACCGCGCCCTTACACGCTGCGAAATGCCTGCAAAATCGCGTATTCCAGTAAGCGTTCAGTTGGGCTGGGGGATATAGCCTGGGGTTGTCGAATACTGGGTTGTGGAGCGCTCTGAGGCGGAGGCGATCTACGAGCAGGGCCGTGAGGTTGTGGTGGCGGTTCTGCTGCGGATGGATGAGCAGATCCGGCGGTTGGAGGCGCGGGTTGCGCGCCAGGATGAGCGGATCGTGCAGTTGGAGCGGCGGCTGAACTGCAGCTCGCGTAACAGTTCTGCGCCTCCGAGCTCTGATCCGCCGGGGAGCGAGCCGAAGCGTGGCGCGGGCCGTTCGGGTCGTGGGCGTGGCGGACAGCCGGGGCATTCGGGACGTGGCCATGATCTGCTGCCGGCGTGCGCGGTTGATGAGGTCATTGATCATTGGCCTTCGCGGTGTGGCTGCGGGCGTGTGTTCGCCGAGCGCGAACGCGTGCCTGACGGCGAAGCTGCTCGTAGCCAGGTAGAAGAGCTTCCGGTGCTGACGGTGAGGGTGCTCGAGCACCGGACGCACCGGCTGGCGTGTCCGGCCTGCGGAAAGAGCAGCACGGCAGAACTGCCGCGATCGGTCGCTGCGAGCTGCTTCGGTCCGCGTCTGCAGGCAGCGTTGGTGGCGCTCTCGGTGCGCAACCGGGTCTCCCGCCGCGATCTGGTCGAGCTCGGCGAAGAGCTGTTCGGCGCGCGCCTGTCCGTGGGCTCGGTGGACGCGATCCTCAGCCGCGCGAGCGATGCGCTCGCCGAACCGTATGAGGACTTGTTCGCGCGGGTGCAGGATGCGCAGGCGCTGAACGCGGATGAGACAGGCTGGCGCACCGCCGGGCAGCGCCGCGCACTGTGGGGCCTTTTCACCAGCCGTCACGCTTTCTTGCAGGTCAACCGTGACCGTCACGAGGATCACGCCAAGAGCCTGCTCGCCGACAGCAACGGTGTCGTGACCTCCGACCGCTGGTGGGCTTATCGCAGCCTGCCCTTGCGCCGCCGTCAGCTGTGCTGGTCACATCTGAAACGCGACTTCGCCGCGCACGCCGAAGGCCTCGCCGCCGAGAGAGACTTCGGCGAGCACGGACTCGAGCTCTCACGACAGGTGTTCTGCGCCTGGGAGACCTTCCAGCAAACAAACGACCGTCACCAGCTGAAGCGCACGATCACCCAGCTGCGCCGCACCTACAAGCCGATCATCGCCGGCTACGCCACCAAAAAGCCGCGCAACAAGCGCTGCCGCGGCATGGCCAGAAACCTCCTGAAGGCCTGGCCAGCACTATGGACCTTCGCCGCACGCGAGGGCGTGCAGCCCACCAACAACCACGCCGAGCGCGCCCTACGCAGCGCCGTCATCTACCGCAAGCTCTCCCTCGGAACCCAATCCGAGAACGGCGAGCGCCGCATCGAGCGGCTCCTCTCCGCACACACCACCTGCCGGCTACAACACCGCTCGCTGTTCAACTACTTGACCGAGCTCCTCAGCGCCCACGCGCGTGGCGACCCGGCCCCACTCCTCGCCTAGCACCCACCCACTGAACGCTTACGTATTCCAAGGGGATTCGCAGTCGTCTGTCTCGGCGGCGGGATGCCCTCCCCCGTGCGACCCTTCCGCGACCTCTCGATCCCTGCCTTCAAGCCTGGCGTTTGACTCTGGTGGCGCACACTCAGCCTTTCAGCGATCGCGCCGTCAGAGGGCTGAGCGCGAACGAAATCCAGAGCGCTGGCAGGCTGCCTCAAGCGCTGCGACAGCGCAGCTCGCTCAGCACGGGTGCTCCGAGCAGCTCGTTCAGGCGAGCGATCAGATCGCAGGAGATCAGATCGAGCTCCTGCGCCCAGACCGAGCCGTCGCAGAGCACCGTCAGCACACCATCGTGCTCGGCGCTCGGGTGGGCGGCCGCGGCTATCGCCGGCCCGACAGCGCTCTGCCAGAGCTCCTGTACGCGCGCGAGCGTGCTCGCGGGCTTGAGCCGGGTGGCGAGCTCATCGAGGGCAGCGGCCAACGGGCGCGGGGTCGGGCGGCGCACGCTCAGCCTCGGCTATTGCCCTCGGCGCCCGCGACGAGGTCGGGCACTGCGTGCAGCCCGCCGCCCTCGACACCGGTGTTCGGCGCAGCCTCCTGCAGGACCGTGCCGGGCGAGACGCGCAGACGCGTGACGTTCGCCGCTCCGGCCCCGGGGACGTGCGCGAGGTCGGTCGTGGCGATCACGCTCTGGCCGTCGCTGCAGAGCTCGCGCGCCAGCAGCTCGCGGCGCTCGGCGTCGAGCTCGCTCATGACGTCGTCGAGCAGCATCAGTGGCGGATGCGAGCGCAGGCGCCCCAGCGCCTCGCGCTCGGCGAGCAGGAGCGCCAGCAGGGCCAGGCGCTGCTCGCCCTGCGAGCCATAGACGCGCAGCTCGCGACCGTCGCGCAGCAGCGCCAGCTCGTCGCGATGAGGGCCGTGTCCGGAGAACCCGCGCGCCAGATCGCGCTCGAGGCGGGTCTCGAGCTCGGCGACGAGCTCGGCCTCGTCGTGGGCGCGTGTGCGCGGGCGATACTCGACGCCCGCCTGCCCAGCGAGCCCGAGCTGCCGGGCGTGCTCGGTGAACTGCGCGGCGATCAGCTCGACGGCGTGCGCGCGATTGTCGCGGAGCGCCAGAGCGTGGCGGGCGAGCTGCAGGTCCCACGTGTGCAGGCTGGCGCGCGAGCCCATGCCGGCGCGCAGCCTCGCGAGCAGCGAGTTGCGCTGCGCCAGCACGCGCGCGTAAGCGCGGCGGTCGCGATCGCGCAGCGGCCAGAAAGCGGCGACGAGCTGGTCGAGGTGCGCTCGGCGAACGCTCGGCGGGCCCTTGAGCAGCTCCAGGCGCTCGGGCATGAAGACGCTGAGCAGCGGTCGCTGCGGAAGCTCGATCAGGCTCTCGACGGGCGCGCCGTCACAGCCCATGCGCTTGACCGGGCGCGCATCCTCGGAGAGCGCTCCGTAGCCGACGGTCAGCTCGTGCTCGCGCTCGCCGTCGCCTACGCGTACCGCGACTCGCGCGGCGCGCTCGCCGAAGCGCACCAGCTCGCGCTCGTTGCGAGCCCGTGGAGAGCGTCCCGTGCAGCCGAAGTAGATCGCCTCGAGCAGGTTCGACTTGCCGGCGCCATTGGGGCCGTGCACGACGGTCAGGCCCGGCCCGAGCGTGGCCTCGGCGCGGGTGTAGGTGCGAAAGTCGCGCAGCTGCAGGCTGAGCACGCGCACGCGGGTGCTTCCGTCAGACGTTGAGGCGAATCGGCATGATCAGGTACACGAACTGCCCGCCTTCGGGCGATTCGATCACGCCCGGGCGCAGCGGGCTGATCAGCTTCAAGATCAGCTCCTCGGACTCGACGCTGTCGAGACCGTCACGCAGGAATTCGGGGTTGAAGCCGATGTCGAAGGGCTCGCCCTGGAACGGGACCGGGAGCGTCTCGCTCGCCTCGCCCACGTCTGGCGTCTGGGCCGAGACCGTCAACTCGCCCTCACGAAAGCCGAGGCGCAGCGGGGTGTTCTTCAGCGCGAGCAGGCTGATGCGGCGTACGACGCCCGCGAGCTCGGGGGTCGCCAGGCGCAGCTCGTGCTCGACGGACTCGGGCAGGAGCTGGCGATAGTTCGGGAACTGGCCGTCGATCAAGCGGGAGGACAGCACGACGCCCGCGAGCTCGAACACGACTTGGTTCTGGGTCACGCTGACGGCGAGCGACTCGCTGTCAGCCTGTTGGGCGATGCGCACGAGCTCCTGCAGGGCGCGCGCGGGGACGTTGGCCTCGATCGCGCCCTGCAAGGGCGCGGCGAGCGCCGTCTCCTTGACCGACAGGCGATAGGAGTCGGTCGCGACCATTCGCAGCTCCTGCCCGGAGGCCGACATCAGGATGCCGGTGAGCACCGGCCGGGTCTCATCGCGCGAAGCCGAGCGCGCCACCTGCGAGACCGTCTGCACGAAAGCTTCCACCGGCAGGGCCAGGCGGTTGTCCTCGGCCGCCGTCGGCAGGTTCGGGAAGTCCTCGCTGCGCAGAGTGCGCAGGTGAAACGTGGCGGCGCCGCAGATGAGCTCGACGTCTTGCTTGCTGGGGCGCAATGCCAGCGTCAGGCGGTCGCCGGGAAGCGAGCGCACGACGTCCAGCAGCAGTCGGCCTGGCAGCACGGCCTCGCCGGGCTCGGTGGCATCGGCGGTGAGTGCTACGCGCAGGCTGATCTCGCCGTCTGTCGCGAGCAGTTCCGTCGTGGAGCTCTCGCTGACCCGGAGCATCACGCCAGATAGCGCCTGCACGGCGCTACGCGTCGAGGCGACGCGCGTGACGGTCTGAAGCTCTGCGAGCAAGTCGGTTGTCGAAAGGGATGCCTTCATGTACTGGTTGGTGTGAGGAGCAGTAGGGCCTGTGGAGATGTGGATCGTCGGGCAACGAGCCGTCTGGTCGGGGCGAGAAAGGTGCTATCGGGTCTGTGGATTGGTTGAGAGCAAGTGTGTCAGGCGCTTCGGTCGGGGGATGGTGAGCTCGAGGGTGAGCTGGGCTTGCACAATTGAGCCCGGACGTTGTCCACAGTTGTGCGGGCTGTCTGGTCTGTGCTGACGCGTGCGGCGGTACGCCGGCAGGCGTGCAGGACGGTGGTGTGATCGCGCCCTCCGAAGTGGCGACCGATCGCGGGCAGCGAGCTCGGGGTGAGCTCGCGCGCGAGATACATGGCTACCTGTCGCGGCCAAGCGATGCGCGGCACGCGAGAGGAGGAGATGAGCTCTGCCGGCGTGAGATCGAAGTGCTGACACGCCGCGGCCGTTATGTCGGCTAGCGACGGGTCGCGGGAGGAGCGGCTCGTGGCTGCCGTCGGGTACAGGCCGTCGAGGACCTCCTGTGTGAGCTCAGGCGTGATCGGCCTTCCGGTCAGCGAGGAGAAGGCCACGACCCGGATCAGAGCGCCCTCGAGAGCGCGCACGTGATCGTCGATACGGGTCGCGATCAGTTGCAGGACATCGTCGTCGTGGACGGTGAGCTCGTCGTGGGCTGCGCGCTTGCGCAGAATCGCCAGGCGGGTGGCGATGTCGGGCGGCGCGATGTCGGCGACGAGGCCGCTCGCGAAGCGCTCGCGCAGGCGGTCCTCGAGGGCTTGTAGGTTGCGTGGCGGGCGGTCGCAGGCAAGCACGAGCTGGCGGCCGCTGTCATGGATGGTGTTGAAGGTATGGAAGAACTCCTCTTCGGTGCGGGTCTTGCGTTCGAGGAACTGCACGTCGTTGACGAGCAGCACGTCGAGGTCGCGGAAATGGGCCTTGAAGACATCCGTGCGCTGCTCGGAGAGGGCCTGGAGGAACTCGTTGGTGAAGGCCTCGCCGGTCGTGTAGCGAACGGCGAGCTCGGGGCTGTGCGAGCCGAGCAGGCTGGCTATCGAGCTCAACAGGTGCGTCTTGCCGACTCCGGGCGGACCGCAGATGAACAGGGGGTTGTAGGTGTGCGCGGGGATCTCGGCGACGGCGAGCGCAGCGGCGTGCGCGAGACGGTTGCCGTCGCCGATCACGAACTGATCGAAGGTCAGTTTTGGGTTGCCGAGCGGGCTGCGTGAGGATGGTGTGTAGGGCGGCTGCGAGTCCCGGCCGTGGACGGGCGCGCTGTGCGCCTGTGTGTTCTGCGTGCGGGGCTCTGCCGCGAACATCCTCTGCGTCGCTCGCGCAGGCGCCGCGCGTCCTTCCGGTCCACAGGAGACGATCGTGTCGGTCTCCGAAGCGCGATCGTTGCCCGGGATCAGCTCGACGCCGACCTCACGTCCGAGCGCGTCGGCTGCGCAGCTGCTGAGGACTTTGCCGAAGCGCTTGCTGACCCACGCGAGGGAGTGGGCAGGCGCCTCGACCACGAGGTGGCTTTGCTCGAGCTCACGTGCCCGCAGGGGCATCAGCCAGATGCGATAGGTGGCTTCGTTGACGGCTGCGGCAAGCGCGGTTTGGACGCGCGACCAGATGTAGTCCAACTCGGCGCTCACAGCAGCGTCAACTGGCTCCTCCCCGGGAGAACTAGGCTTGCGTATCGAAGGGGGGCCCGCCGTGAGCCCGGTCTGGCGACTATAGACCAAGGCTGAACACCGACCCGACGGGGCTGATCGCATTTGGCGGGAAAAATCGGGAGCTGGTGTGGGCGCCGGCGATCGGCCTGCTCGGAGCTTGCGCGAACGGCTGCGCGAGCGCTGCGTTTCGCTCGGGACTCGTCGTACCGGCCGCTTCGCGAGGCTCGCGAATCGGGTGGGACACTCCCTATACTGGTTCGGCCGGTGGCGCTGGTCGTCGGTCCGTCGGCCCGGTCCAGTGTTCGCTGAGAGCGGCGCCTGCAAGGAGAAAGCTGGATGAAGCGCACCTACCAACCGAAGAAGCGCAAGCGGGCACGCGCGCACGGGTTTCGCGCGCGCATGCGTTCGCGCGCCGGGCGCTTGACGCTGAAGCGGCGTCGCGACAAGGGCCGCAAGCGCCTGTCGGCGTGAGCATGGCCGCTCGCCGCTCGACCGACCCTGACCGACGATGAGCGCCCGCCCTCCCGTTCGCGGGCGGCGATTGACGCGCAGCGCCGAGTTCGAGCGCGTGTACCGCCAGGGACGCTCGCTTGCGAACCGCGACTTCGTGCTCTACTGCTTCGCCAATCCGGCCAGTGAGCGCCCACGCCTGGGCCTGTCGGTGTCGCGCAAGGTCGGGGGCGCCGTCGAGCGCAACCACGTCAAGCGCCTGCTGCGCGAGGCCTTCGCGCAGGTTCAGGACGAGCTGGTCGCGCACCACGACATCGTCGTAGTCGCGCGGCCCGGGTCGCATGAGCTCGCCGAGCGCGGCGGGTTGGCGGCTGTGAGCGCCTCGCTGACCGAGCTGATCGACCGCGGCCGGCTGCGCGAGACGGACTCGCGGGATCCTTCGCCCTCCGCCGCGGGTGGCGTCAGCGATCCACTCGAGCAGCCTCGTGAGCCCGGCGAGACGCAGCTCACGGTCGAGGAGATCGAGCGCCGGTGAGCGTGGCCGAAGCTTCGGGAACGCCCGACGGGCCCGCCGCTTCGCGCGCGGCGCGGGTCGCCCGCGCATTCGCGATGGCGCCGATCGTCGTGTATCAGAAGCTGATCTCGCCGGCGCTGCCGCGGCGGTGCAAGTACGAGCCGACGTGCTCGCGGTATGCCGTGGAAGCGATCCGGTCGTTGGGCGTCGGCCGGGGTGTGGTGCTCGCTGTTTGGCGGCTGCTGAGATGCAACCCTTGGAGCTACGGCGGGTACGATCCAGTCGATGCTCAGCGACTGTTCAGGCCGGTGCGTGCGCCTGAGCCCGAACGCTCGCCGGCGCATCGGCGTCACGGCAGCGCAACCGGCAGCGGGCGCTGATAGCACGCCGAGGCGCCCGCCCGAGACCAAGCTCCGCCAGCCCAGCTCGATTCCGCCCAGCCCAACGACCGTCGACACCCGACAAGCCACCGTTCGCTCCGCGCACTGTTCGCAGTAGACATGCCGATCTTCGCAAACGTCATCGAGGACGCGTTCTCGCCTCTGATCAACGCGTTCGAAGCGGTCATGGTGTTCATCCACGAACACCTGCCGGCGACCAGCTGGGGCCTGTCGATCGTGCTGTTGACGGTGCTGATCCGCGCGATCCTCGTCCCGATCACCTTCCGGCAGCTGCGCTCGATGCAGGAGATGCAGCGCCTGGCTCCTCATATCAACGCGCTGAAAGAGAAGTACAAGGACGACAAACAGCGCCAGCAGCAGGAGATAATGAAGTTCTACCAGGAGAACAAAATCAATCCTTTGGCCTCCTGCCTGCCGTTCCTGCTGCAGCTGCCGGTGTTCATCTCGCTGTTCTACATGCTGCGCACGGACCTCAAGAAGCAGATCTGCGGGCCGCAGCTGGTCACCCACTACAACGCGCTGCCGCTGCACCAGCGCGCCTCCTACCACGTGCTCCATGCGCTCACCGAGGCGCACGTGCCATCGAAGTACGTAGAAGCGACCGGCTGTCAACAGGTTGCGCCCGGGTCGGCGAAATTCCTGTTCATCCCCGACATCACGGCGAAGGCGACCGGCATCGTGCTGATCGTGCTGATCGTCACATATGTGGCGTCGCAGGTGTTCTCGACGCTGATGGCGACCGCTTCGGCCGACCCCAACCAGCGGCGCCTGATGCTGCTGCTGCCGCTGGTGATCGTGGCGTTCCTGTTCAGGTATCCCGCCGGTCTGCTGGTGTACTGGATCACCACCAACCTGTGGACGATCGGACAGCAGTACTTCATCCGCCAACGCATGGGCCCGAACCCGGCGGCGCCCGCGAGCAAGGGCTCTGCCGGCGCCGGTGGGGGCGGCGGATCGCCGAACGGCAAGCCGGACAAACCCGGCAAGCCATCGGGTGGTGCGTCCGCCGCCGAGCCCGCGCTCGCGGGCGTGAGCGGAGGCGGGCCGGCTCCCCCGCCGCCACCCCGTCGCAAGAAGAAGCGCTCCGGCAGGCGACGATGACCGGACGACGGCGATGAGCGGGCTGGACGAGAGCGACCGCGACCGGGACGCGGGTCAACCGACCGTCGCCGAGGGGTCGGTCGAGGCGCTCGAAGACCTGCTCGCGGAGATCGCAGACGGGCTCGGCCTCGAGGTCGAGGTCGAGGTTGACGAGACGGCCGAGTCCTTGACGGGCCGCCTGGAAGGCGACGATGTGGGTCTGTTCATCGGCCGGCGCGGGCAGACGATCGACGCCGTGCAGCATCTGGCGCAGCGGATCGTCTTTCACGATGGCCCCTCGCCCGTGCGAGTGGTGATCGACGCCGACGGCTATCGCGAGCGCCGCGCCGAGGCGCTGCGCGCCGACGCCGACGACGCCGCCGACGACGTGGCACAGACGGGCGGGGCAATCGAGCTGGACCCGATGCCGGCGTCGGAGCGACGCGTGGTCCACGAACACCTGCGCGACCGCGACGACGTCGAAACGCACAGCGAGGGCGACGAGCCGGATCGATACCTGGTGATCACGCCCGTCGAAGACCAGCGCTCGGCGTAGCGGGCGTCTGCCACGCCGGCGAGCCCGTCCGGCGAGCGGTCCCGCGCCACTCGAGTGTTTCACGTTTTACATGACGGTGAAACAAACGGTGCCGAGCCGATTTGGAGTGGTGCTGCATCTGACAGGAAAATAAGGTTCAGGCAGCCACGGCTTCGTTCAGCGTGACGGTGTGCCCGAGACGTTCGAGCTGGGCGATGAGGCGTTTGGTGGTGCGTTCGGGGTCGCGTTTGCGGAAGTAGTCGCCGCCGAGGTCGTCATAGAGCTCGCCGGTGGACAGCATGTGCCAGGCGGCGCAGAGGATCGAGTGCTTGACCGCGCCGAGCGCCTTCTTGTGTCCGCGGCGTGGGCGTAGCCGTTGGTATTGCGCGGCGAGGTAGGTGTCTTTACTGCGCACCGCGGCGAGCGCGCTCTCCTCGAGCGTCCAGTCAAGCCACTTTGATCCCTTGCGGGTCCTGCCGGAGCGGCGTTTGCCCGCGGACTGGTCATTGCCCGGGCACTGTCCTGCCCATGAGGCGAGGTGCTTGGCGGTGGGAAAGACGCTCATGTCAGTCCCGATCTCCGCGATGATCACCTCTGCTGCGCGCCGTTGAATCCCGGGGATCGTGCACAAGAGCTCAACGGCTGGGGCGAAAGGGCGGATCTGCTCCTCGATCGCGTCCGAGAGACGATCGATCTGCCCGTCAAGGAAATCGATGTGCTCAAGGATCGCACCGATCCACAGAGCGTGCAGCTCGTCAAAGCGGCCCTCAAGGGCCTCCTGCAGCGCGGGAAGCTTGACCCGCAACCGGCCCTTGGCGAGGTCGGCCAGAACCTCCGTCGGAGCGGCAACTTGCACTGGCCCCAGCGCGGAACTCTGAAGTGGCCCCACCCTGTGCTGGTTGTTGGTGTGTGCGGATGATGGCGGATTGCCACCCGCGGTGGTTTCACGGCGGCCTTGGAGCGCAGCGAAGCCCGTAGGGCGAGCGAAGCGCAGAGGCCGCCGGCGCGCCGGCGGCAGAGCCCCCAGCGGGCGCCGATCGGCGTGATCGAGCGCTTTGGTGTGCTCTGACGCCGCGATCGGGGCGTTCTGGGGCGTTTTGCGCCCCTCGGCGAGGGTGGCGCTGGCGATCGCTTGGGGGATTTCGGGCTGTTCAGTGTTCATTTCGGCCCCTTCTGTTTGCGTTGCAGGCCGTGGCGGAAGCGCCAGGACTCAGAACCGGTCTCGATGATGTGGGCGCGATGGGTGATGCGGTTGACGACGGCCTTGGCCAGGCGGGGATCGGGGAATACCTTGGTCCACTCGCCGAAGGGCAAGTTTGTGGTGACGATCAGCGAGCCGCGCTCGTTGCGCTCTGAGATGACCTGGAAGACGAGCTCGGCGGCGCCCTCGGGGAGCGCGAGATATCCGAGCTCATCAAGCACGACGAGCTCGGTGCGGGCGTAGCGGGCGACGACGCGGGCGAGCTCGCGGCGGCTCTCGGCTTCTTGGAGCTCGTTGGCGAGGCCCGCGAGCGTGGTGAAGCGCACGCGCCGCCCCTGCTGGCAGGCGCAGACCGCGAGCGCCGTTGCCAGCATCGTCTTGCCTGTGCCGGACTCGCCGATGAAGATCACCGACTCGCGGTCATCGATCCAGGAGCCCTCCGCGAGTGCGGCCGTCGTCGCCTGGGAGACCTTCGGGTTATCGTGAAAGCGGAAATCCTCAAGGCGCTTCATCACGGGGAAGCGGGCTTCGATCAGACGTCGTTTCTCGCGCCGTTCAGAGCGCTCATTCATCTCTGCTTCGAGCAGCGCCGCCAGGTAGGCCACCGGCGTCTGCTGCTCGCGAAGCGCCTCCTCGGCCAGGGCGCGGAAGCGCCGCCGCACGGTGGGGAGCTTCAGCTCGATCGCGTGCGCCTCGATCAGCGCTTCCATCGCCTGGGTCTTCGCCGGAGTGCTCATCGGGATCCTGCCTTCGTGAGCAGCTGGTCATAGTCATCGAGGCTCGCCTGCTCGCCGCCGATCTGCGCGAGTCGCGGCTCGAGCTCGATGTGCTCGCAGGGCGGCCGCTGCGCCCGTCGGGCAAGGACCTGAACGGCGCGCCCGTCGGTCGCACCGGCGGTGAGCGCGCCGCGCGCCGCCAGCTCCACTCGCGCCGGGCTCATCTCGCGGCAGAGCAGCAGCACGTTGACCATCTGGCGCGCGGCCTCTGAAGAGCCATAGCGTCCCTCGATCGCCTTCCACAGCTCGTCGAAGCACTCAGGCCAGGCGCCGCGCTCTCGCTCCTGGCGCAGCGGCAGCGAGCTGCGCAGCGCGCCGGGCTTGCGCTTGAGCAGCTCAAGGTAATGGTCAAGGCGGGCGGCCACGCCGAAGCGACCCTGCAGGCGCTCGTGGCGCGCGATCTCGCGGTGCTCGTGGAAGACCTCGACCTCGCGGGCGCCGATCTTCACGAGCACCTTGCGCCCGACGAGCGCGACCGGAACCGAGTAGCGGTTCTGGCGGACCGTGACCAAGGCCTTTGAGTCCACCCTCGGCGTGGTCTGCTCGCGCGCGTCGAACGGGTCTGAGGGCAACGTGCGCAGCAGGGCGCTCTCAGCGTGAAGCGCCTGCCCGACCGTCTCTGAGCGGCCCCTGATCGTGCGCTTCAGATCCGCGATGAACCCGGCGGCGAGCAGGTCGTTGAGCTCGGAAAGGCTGTTCAACCTGCGGCACCGGCACGAGATGACGGCGGCGAAAGCGCCCCACCTCGCCCTCGACGCCACCCTTTTCGTGGGCGCCCTGCTCACCGGCCTGGGTGAAGCGCGACTCGAACAGGTAGTGCGAGCGCAGCGCGACGAAGCGGTCTGACTCCACGCGGCGGCGGCCCTTCAGGATCTTCTGGACCGCGGCCTTCAAGTTGTCATAGCGAACCAGGTGAAACACGCCGCCGAACCAGTCGAAGGCGTGCACGTGCGCCTCGAGGAACGCCTGCTGGGTCTCGCGCTGGAACGCCATCGCGAACGCGCCGCCCGAATGACACGCCCGCATGTGGAAGATGAAAACCTTCGTCGGCTGGCCCCGCAGGATCATGAGTGACTCGCCCCAATCGACCTCGGCCTCGGCCCCGGGGTCGTGCACCAGCGGCACCATCGCCGCCGGTGGCTCCCCGAGCTCACGCCGGCGGGCGGCGACCCACTTGCGCACCGCGCGCTCTGAGACCTGCGCGCCGCGCTCTGAGCCCAGACGCTCCCAGATCCGCCGCGCGGTGTGGCGCTGCTTGCGCGGCGCGTCCCGGTCGGCCAACAGCCAGCTATCGATCACGTCCCGATACTCACCAAGCTTCGGTGCCGGGCGCCCCTCAGGTCGCTTGCGCTGTGGCGGCAACGCCGCGGCCAGCGCCTGCCTGACAGCACGTCGGTGGACACCATGACGCTCCGCCAGTGCCCGGATCGACAGATCCTCCCGATCGCGGTCCCGTCTTATCTGCTCGAACAGCTCCACTCGTGATCCCATCCCTCTCCGCCGCCTCCCGTCCGAGCTCGATAAAGCTCGAACGGTCCGCAGCGCGTCGGACGGGGTGGGGCCAAATCAAGGTTCCGCAGTGGGGCCAAATCAGAGTTCCGCGCCCACCTCCGGGTCGGTAGTGCCGCTGATCAGCGCGTCGAGCATCGCGCGACCGGAGACCCCGAGAATGTTCGAGGCGACGCAGTCGAGCTTGATCCCGGTGTCCTCCAGCGCCTTATGCAGCCGGTTGGCCTCACGCTGGCGCTCCTGGATCTGGGTCTTGCGATACCTGGTGAGGTTCCGCAGCGAGCGGATCGGCTTCGGCGGCACGAAGCTCGCGCGCAGCAACCCCGCCTCCGCGAGCGGCAGATCCACTCGGCGTCCTTGACGTCGGTCTTGCGGCCGGGGACCTGCTTGACATGCCGAGCGTTGACAAGCACCAGCTCGAAAGCGTCCTCCAGGATCGCCCACACCGGCTTCCAGAACACCCCGGTCGCCTCCATCGTGACCTGCTCGACACGATGAGCTTCAAGCCAATCGCGCAACGCCAGCAAGCCCCGCACCGTCGTCTGAAACTCGGCCACATGCTGCTCACGCCCACGCCCCTGCTCGGCAGGCACCCGCACGCACGCGGTCACCTGCTCCTTATGAACATCCAGCGCCCCCGGCCGCTCAACAATCGTCTCCACCCCGCACCTCCACGTCGTCGATCAACACGATCGCCGCCCAGGGGCCTCAAGAACAAACGAGTCTGACAGGCGTGCTCAAGGCAACAGTCCGGAGCTCCGGGGAGACCCACACGCCAAACTAAACTCGGGCTCACAAGCACCAAGGGCAGGATCGGCGTCGCGGGCGACCCCCACATCATCACCCATTTTCAACAGCCCGCGCGGGCTCGCAGCGCGAGCACGGAAACTAAACCTGGATCGGCGTCTCGGCGTCAAGCTCCATGAGTCGCCGCATGAAACGGTCGAATTGGGGGACGGTGAACTTCGCGTAACCGTGACGCGGTGTGTAAAGAAGGCCCTTGTTGATCAGCCGGGCCCGCAAGGGCGCTACCTCGGGCGAGGTTTTCCCCAGCACATCAGCGACATCGGCTGCCTTCTGCGCGTCGGGGCCGAGCTCGGCCATAGCCCGCATGTAGCGCCGCTCCTCGACGGTGCAGCGCTGTATCCGAGTCCGGAAGAAGCTTTCGTCGAGTTCCGCCTCGACGAGGCCCCGGGCCGCACGAGCATCCTCCGCAGTGATCACCGGGCCTGAGGCGATGTCCCACGAAGCGCGCCCGAACTCTTGGATGAAGTAGGGGTAGCCCTCGGTGTAGCGCACGATCGCTCGCACGGCGTTGGGGTCGATTTCGACACCCTCGAGGCGAGCGGGCTCAGTCAGAGCGGCAGTCGCTGCCTCGTCGGGCAGCTCGCCGATCGTGGGGAACTTGAAAAGGCGCTCGGCATAGGACTTGGCCTCACCAGCCAGTCCAGGTAGCTGTGGCAGGCCTGCACCGGCGAAGGTGAGCGGTAGCTGACGTTGGACCGTCCGGTGCACTGAGCCGATCAGTGCCTCGAGTTCGCTCTTCTCGAGAAATTGGATCTCGTCGAAGAGGAACACAACCCCGCGTCCGTGCTCGTGAGCGGCGTGACCGATCGCCTCGAAGACATCGGCGAGGTCGTCGTTCAAATTCCCGGTATCGGCGCGCCCGACCGCGGCGTCGCCATCCAAACCGACCGTGAGGCTGCCATCAGGCTTCATGGTCAGAGAGAAGGCCTTTAGGATCGAGGCCGCGGCTTGCGCTCTGTCTCCCCAGCGGGCCTTCGGCGAAACGTCGAAGAGCGAGCGCCTTGCGAGATTGGCGATTTGGGGGCCGAACGGAGTGTTCTTCGATACCTCCGCTTTGACTGCCACCCACTGCTCTTCTGCCGCGACTTTCTCGTACTCGCCCAGAAGGACGGTCTTTCCGACCCCTCGAAGGCCGGTGATGATCAGCGACTGCTCTGTGTAGCCTGCCGTGAGGCGGCGAAGTAGCACCCGGAAGTCCTCGACCTCAGCGCTGCGACCGGCAAGATAGCGTGGCGGAGCGCCGGCGTTGGGCGTATATGGGTTCCGGGCACGTTCGATGACTTTACGAAGATTAGCGGACTTTAGCGATCGTTGATAAATGTCGCTAATCTCGTTAATTCGGCCTGTCGCCGCCGACGCGACCTCTTTGACATGGGTCCCCGTTCGCAGGACTGGAGCGGCCATCACACCACCGGTTCTCCGCCCGAGCCCGACCGAGTGTTTCACGTTTTACATGACGGTGAAACAAATCCCGAGCTGGCTCGCCCCAGCGTGGCCGAGCACGCCCCTGACGGTGAAACAATTGCGGCCATGGCTGCCGGACCAGACCTGACGCAGAGGGAGCTAACGGACATCGAGCGCGGGCTGGTCGTCGGCGTGCTGCTCGGCGAGGGGCACTTCGGCGGCGACGGCAAATACCCCCAGATCACGCTGCGCATGCACGTGCGCCACGAGGCGCTGTTTCGTTGGCTTCAGGAGCGGTTTCCGCGCACCCGCCTGTACGGGCCGTACAACCACAACGGGCGCAACTACTACCAGTGGATGGCGCGCGGCGCCGCGCTGGCCGAGGACGTTTTGCCTGTCGTGGAGGCGGTGCTGAGCGAGGAGATCGACGCCCACGTGGCTGGGCGGGTCGCCGAGATGCGACGCAGGTACGCGGAGTTCTTCGCCCGTTATGAGCGATGAGCCGGAGCTGACTGCGCCGGGAGGAGCAAGCGGCGGGCAGCCGGCGCAGGCGGGTGGCGGGCGCTGGACAACGGCGGACGGAAGGCCGAAGGCAATCGCGAGCGGCGGGCTGCCTGAGCGGGTGGTGGGAGCGCTGTCGGAGGGTCAATGGCGCCAGCTGGCGCGGGTTATAGAGACGATCGCGGCCGACGAGCACGCGCCCACGGCGATCCGCGGGCCCGACCGTGCGGGCGACCTGCACGTCGCCGACTCGCTGGTGGCACTGGAGCTGCCACAGGTGCGCGAGGCGCGGACGATCGCCGACCTCGGCAGCGGCTCGGGCTTTCCGGGCGTTGCGCTGGCGGTGGCGTTGCCGTGGGCGTCGGTGAAGCTGATCGAGAGCCAGCAGCGAAAGTGCAGGTTCCTCGAGCGTGTCTGCCACTCTGCGGCGATCGAAAACGCCGAGGTTGTCTGTGTGCGCGCAGAGGAGTGGGGCGATGGCGCCTGCCGGAACGATCTCGTGGTCGCCCGGGCGCTCGCGCCACAGCCGGTGGTGCTCGAGTACGCGTCGCCGCTGCTAGAGATGGGCGGGGCGTTGGTTGACTGGCGCGGCCGGCGTGTGTCCTCCGAAGAGGAGCAGGCGCAGCGGGCGGCGGCCTTGCTGGGTATGCGTAGGGCGGAGCTGCGCGCGGTGAGGCCGTTCGCTGACGCTCGTGATCGTCATCTGCACGTGTTCGTCAAGGAGCACGCGACGCCGCCGCAGTTCCCGCGCCGCGCAGGGATCGCGCGCAAGCGGCCGTTGGGCGGTTGATACGCCGAGCGTGGGCCGGGAGTCGCGGGACTATGGCGAGACTCTGGCCGACGAGGCCGACGAGGCCGACGAGTGTCCAGGCTATCCGACAAGACCAGCACAAGGAGCGTGCCGCGAGTCTTACCTATGCGCCGGCGCGCGCCGGGAAACATCCGCGCCGGACGGATCGGCGCTAGGTTGCAAGCGATGGGCACCGTCTATGCAGTCGCCAATCAGAAGGGCGGTGTGGGCAAGACCACGACAGCCGTGAACCTGGCGGCGTGTATCGCCGAGGCCGGGTACAGCACGCTGCTCGTGGACGCCGATCCTCAGGCCAATGCGACGGTAGGGCTCGGGTTGGCGCGCACGCGCGGGCCCGGCCTCTACGACTTGCTGAGCGGCGCGGTGACCGCGCGGGAGGCGCTTTCAGATACGGCGGTGCCGGGCCTGCAGCTCCTGCCGTCGGGCCCCGGACTGGCGGGCGCCAACATCGAGCTGCCGCGGATGGAGGGGTTTGAGCTGTCGCTGCGCGAGGCTTTGGCGCCGCTGCGCGACGAGTTCGAGTACGTCCTGCTCGACTGCCCGCCCTCGCTCGGGCCGCTCACGGTCAGCGCCCTGGTCGCTGCAGACCGCGTGATCGTGCCGGTGCAGACCGAGTACTTCGCGCTCGAGGGTCTCGCCGGCCTGCTGGATACGCTGGCGCTGATCAAACGCGAGCTCAACCCGCAGCTGACGATCGCCGGGATGCTTCTGACGATGCACGACAACCGCACCAGGCTGGGCCGCGACGTCGAGCGCGAGGTGCGGGAGCATTTCCCCGATCTGGTCTTCGACACGGTGATTCCACGCAACGTGCGGGTCGGCGAGGCACCGAGCTACGGGCTGCCGGTGACCCATCACGATCCGCTCAGCGCCGGTGCGGGAGCGTACTTCGCGCTCGCGCAGGAGATGGCCGGCCGTGGCTAAGCCGCGGCGCGGCATGGGACGCGGCCTGGAGGCGATCCTGTCGGTGTCCGACGGCGGCGGCACGCGCCAGTCGGATGAGCTGCGCGAGGTTCCGCTCGAGCTGATCGCCCCGAGCTCGAACCAGCCTCGCCGGCGCTTTGACGCTCGCGCGTTGGAGGCGCTCGCAGGGTCGCTGGGCGAGCGAGGAGTGTTGCAGCCGGTGCTGGTCCGGCCCAAGCCCGGTGGGGGTTACGAGCTCGTGGCGGGCGAGCGCCGGTGGCGCGCCGCCAAGATCGCCGGCCTGCAGGCGATCCCTGCGCTCGTGCGCGAGCGCGGCGACACCGAAGCGCTCGAGCTGGCGCTGATCGAGAACATGGCGCGCGAGGATCTCAACCCGGTCGAGGAGGCGCGAGCCTGCGACGCGCTGGTCGAGGAGCTCGGTCTCACGCGCGAAGAGGTCGGACGGCGCGTCGGCCGCAGCCGCGTGGCGGTCAGCAACCTGATGCGCCTGCTGGACCTGCCCGATGAGACGCTGGCGCTGCTCGAGGAGGGCCTGTTGAGCGAGGGGCACGGCCGCGCGCTGCTGCTGGCCGAGGATCACGACGCGCGCAGGAAACTCGGGCGCACAGCGGTCGAGCAGGGATGGTCTGTGCGCACGCTCGAGGAGCGAGCGCGTCGCAGCAACGAGCGCCCACGCCCCGGCGCCCGCTCGCAGCGCGGCGGACGGCGAGCCTCGCCTCATCCCGACCAGCAAGAGGCTGCGCAAGAGATCGCGTCTGCGCTGGAAGGGGCGCTCGGGCTCGAGGTGAAGGTGAGCCCGGCGCGCCACGGCGGGTATCGCGCCGAGCTCTCGTTCGCGTCCACGCAGGAGGCGGCAGCGCTCGCCCGGCGCCTGGCTGCCTCCCGGGCGGCTGGCAGCTAGGCGCGCTGCAGCTGGCGGCGGGCCTGTACAGCCCAAATATCTAGCGCTTTCCGGCCATCTGAATATTTACGGTGGTCTACGGTCCGCCCGGCCGCATGTCGCCGCTTTGCTCCTGCTCTAAGTGGCTCTGACCCCAAGCCGCGCTTTGTTCCTGCTCCAAGTCGCGGCCTTGCTCCAGCTCCATATCGCCACTTGCTCTGGACCCAAACCGGCCAGCTGCCCGCCGGCCGGCACGCACGGGCACGATCCGCTAGGGTTGCCGAGACCATGTGTCAAGGGAACCCGGTGAGAGCCCGGGACTGACGCGCAACGGTATAGGCGCCCGCCTCGGCTGGACGCCTGAGTCCGAGTACTTGCCTCGTGGTGTCAGACATACGGTCCCTGTTCTCGCGAATGGATGGTCGGTCGTAATCGCTCTCGCGCTCTGGCGGGGCGGATGCGTGGCCTGTCCGCTACCAGGAGGAGATCCACGCCATGCCACCCCTTGCTCGTCGACTCGGCTGGTCCTCCGGCCGCTCAAACTCCGGCTGCACGCCTGCGTGCTTGCCCCAGACCCAATTCTTGGCGCTCGTCGCCGGCCTGTGCGCGCTTGCGTTGCCCGCTGCCGCGTCAGCAGCGAGCATGAAGGAAATCAAGCACGCCAAGGCGGCGGGTCTCGCTTATGTCGAGTCACAACAGCAGGCCAATGGCAGCTTCCCCGGCGATCCGGGCAACTCCAACCCCGGGTTCGGCGGGGAATGGGCGTTGACATCGCTCGCGACGGCACACGTGGCGCCGGCGGGGGTGAAGGTGAACCGGTCGGCGACCGACGCACGCACGTATTACCGTGAACTGATCGGAGACACGGCGAGCTGGCCCGGGACCAGCGAACCCCTGGTCGAGGACTTCGAGACGGCGACGCTTGCCGCCTACGCGGCCGGAATCGATCCGGCGCGGGTTTCACCGACGCAGAATCTGATTGCGCAGATCATCGCGCAATACCAGCCGTCGAGTCCCGGCTATTACGGTGAACCAGAACTGTTCAACGCCACAGCGTTCGGTCTGCTCGCACTGGCCGACGGCAAGACGCGGATGGGCAAGCAGCGGGTGCCGCAGGTGCTGCTTGAAAAGTCGGTTTCGGTTGTGCGTAAAAACCAGCACGCCGACGGCGGCTGGGCCTATCTGAAGGCTGAAGGTGACAAAGAAGAACTTGACGCCCCCGCCGAAGTCGAACTGACGGGTGCGGCGATGGCGGCGCTGTGCGGCGACGGCGTGTCGGCCGCCGACCCGGCGATCGTGTCGGCCAAGGACTACCTGGTGGCCCAGCTCGAGGCCGAACCGCGTGGCAGCGGCGCGTTTGAAACTGAATTCGGCCCGAACACCGACTCGAACGCCTGGGCGGTGGAGGGGTTGGACGCATGCGGGATTTCGCCACAGTCAGCCGAATTCACGACGGTGCAGGGTAAGACGCCGCTCGACTTCCTGATCTCCCAGCAGCTCGCGGGCGGCGGGTTCGGCTACGAAGCAGGTGAAAGCGTCTCGAACTTCTATTCGAGCCAGGATGCTGTGCGCGCGCTGGCCGGTGGCGGGTTCACTGGCGCGCCGCCAAAGGCGGCGGGGGAGCCACGCTGGGTTTACGAAACTCAGTTCAGCACTGGCAAATCGGTGACGGCGCTGCTGAGCTTGATCGTCAACAAGGGCAGCGGGCCACTCGAGGTGTGCGCCGTGAAGATCTCCCCCAAAGCGGTGAGGACGACGCTCGCGAACGTGCTGCAGGCCGCCGAAGGCGTGGCCGAGCCGGCCGGATGTGTGACCGGCTTTACCCCGGCGAGTGGCGCAGGCGCGATCACCTCGGTGGATGGCGCTCCCAGTCCGCCGGCCGCCGACTGGAAGATCAGCATCGACGGCGGACCGGAAAAGCGGGCCAAGCGCAATACCACGATCGAGATCGGTGACACGATCTACCTGAACCTGACCTGATAGGGCACGAGACTCCGCGCCAAGTGAACGTACGATCGTTCAGCGAGAACGCGCCAATCCGGGACCGCGCAGGGACCGGGGTTGGCGCACGCGCGGAAGGCTGCCCGGGTGCTCGCAGCGGCCGGACACGCGGCGTGACTCGCCCACGCGCAATCACGCTGACGGCGTTGGCGGCACTCGGGGTCGCGACGTCGCTGGCGCCAAGCGCCGCGGCGGAGCCAGCGGACGTGCAGGTGCGCGTCGTGGGCAATAGCGAGACGCTGTTCGAAGGGCCGGTGCTGACCGAAGGCCACGACATCGAGGCGTCCTCAGACACCGAAGCGCGCCCGTGTGACGGTGTGGACCCGCTCGACCCCGAAAACGTCACGCCGGGTCCGACGCCAACGACAGCAGCCGTTGACGCGATGGCGATCATCGGTGAAACGTTCGATGGTGTCTGGTTTTCGGGGTATCAGGACTATCTGATCAAACGCTGGGGAGCGGAAAGCAGCGCATCCTGGGGGGTTTTTGTCAACGACACACTGCTCAACGTGGGCGGTTGCCAGTACGAGTTGCAGGAAGGCGCCCAGGTGCTGTGGAGCGCCGGCTCGATGAGCCGGCCGCCGCTGGCGATGTTCGCGGAAGGCACGGGCGTCTGCTCGGTGCCGCTGATCGCGAGGGCGGGGATGGGCGTGCCCTGGACCGTTGAAGTGGTGTCCCGTAAACCGACGGAAGCCAGGCCCGCGCCGGCGCCGGAACGGGCCGGGGCCTCGCCCTATGCCGGCGCGGCGGTCGTACCGGTGCAGACCGCGGCCAACGGCTTCGAGACGCCCTTGAGCGAATCCTCCGAAGCGGTGAAGACCAACGCCGCAGGCAAGGCCAGCCTCACGTTTACCACCAGCGGCTGGCACCGGATCATGGCGGTCGCGCCTGGCACGGTGCGCTCGAATCGCCTCGACGTGTGCGTGCCGGAACCGGGGGCGGAAGGCTGCGGGGTGCCTCCGGCCGAAGACGACGTGCGCCTGCCGCCTGAACACGGGCCGGTGCCTGAAGGGTTCCAGCCGTCACCCCCGGAAATGGAACGCGACTGCGAACAGCCGGCGACTCGCCACCAACCCGAATCCACTACGAGTGAAAACGGGAACACGGGCACGACCGCAGGACCGTCCGGCGGGCCGCCGGCAAACAGCGGCGACGCGAGCAGCGGGTCTCCCCCTCCGGCGGCCACGGCCAGAGCTGCGGCTGACCGGTTGCAGATCGACGGGCTGACGCTCGTGCCGCTTGGCGCCGGCTCTCCGAAGCTGCACTACCGTGGCCACTGGCGACGGCGAAGCGAACGGGGCGCGCTGGACGGCACGGTCATGCTGGGCACGGCCGGGGCGACCGTCACCGTGACGCTCGCGCCAGGGCGCCCGGCGCTTGTCTTGCGCGATGTGCCCGGGGCGGCCCGAGTCGAATTGCGCGCGGCCGGTGATCACCGCACATTTGCGCTGCGAGGCTCGCGCAGCACGGCCCCACGCTTGCTGCTGGGTGCGCGGCGCGCGCGCGCGGGCACGGTCACGCTTCGCGTTCTCAAAGGCACGGTGGGCATCGATGGGGTCGCGGTCACCTCATAGCTCGGCAGCCGGCGGCCTGGGACGGGTGGGTGTGGCGGCGACGCTAGGCGTGGCGCTCGCGCTGAGCGGGCTCGCCGGCCTGGCGGGTCCCGCGGCGGCGGTGGGTGCCGACGCCCAGTACACCGGCTATCTCGAAAGCACGGTGCGCTTTCTGCAAGAAGCGCAGAACCCCGACGGTGGGTTCGGTGCGACGCCCGGCGGACCATCGGATTCGGACATCAGCGCCTGGGCGGCGATCGGCCTGGCGGCCGCCGGGATCAACCCGCAGCAGCAGGCAAGGCCGGGAGGGCGCAGCGTCTACACGTATCTGACCGAACATGCAGGCGAACTGTCGTTGACGACCGACTTCGAGCGCGCGCTGCTGGTGGCCGACGCCGCCGGCACCTCGCCACACGACTTCGGTGGCGTCGATCTCGTGAGCCGGATCCTCGAACGTAAACTGCCCGAAGGCGTGCCGGACGCGGGCGCGTTCAAGCACGAAGCGAACGAAGCCACAGTGCAGGACGTCAGCGACACGGTGTTCGCGATCCTGGCGCTCAGCCCGATCCACGAACCGGAAGTTCAGGGAGCGGTGCAAAAGGCCACGGAATGGTTGATCGAACAGCAGTCCGAGAGCGGGCCAAGTCGAGGCAGCTGGAACGCGACGTGCCTGCCGAGCGTGCCCGCGTGCATCGGGCCGGAAGGCGAAGGCGCGCACGGTGAAGTCGACATGACCGCGGCGGCGATCGAGGCGCTGAACGCGGCAGGCGACCACGACAGCGAAGCGCCGACCATCGCGCTCGAGTTCCTGCAAGGAGCACAGAGCAGCGACGGCGGCGACGGAGGCTTCCCCGAGTTCTTCCCGCATGAACCTGGAGAAGCCCCGGCCAACGCAGGGTTGACCAGCTGGGCGGTGCAGGCGTTGTGGTCGGCCGGCGAAAATCCGGAAGCGGAAGCCTGGCGTGTCGGGGGCGGCGCCAACCCTCTCGAGTTCCTGGCCTCGCTGCAGCGGCCCAACGGCGCGATCAGCTATCTGCCGGATGAATCTCAAGGTTCGTTGTGGATGACCGCGTACACGACTACGACGTTGGCCGGCCGGTGGCTGCCGGTACCGGTCCCGCCGCCCCAGCCGCCGCCGGCTTCAACGAGTCCCGCCCCGCCCGTGTCGTCGTCGGTTCAACTCGCACCCGCGCGCGTGAGCCGGCCGGTGGAGAAGTCCGGCCACAGAAAGGGGGTGATCGTCGGTGGCGGAGGGCGCGGCGCCCGCCTGTTCAGCCGCCCGCGCCCGGGCGGCCAGGGCGCGGGGCACGCTCCACTTCGTGAATCTCAGAGCGTCAACCCAACGTCCGAAAGCGCCACGACCGAGCAGCAGCCAGCAGCGAGCGCACGACACGCCCGGGCACACCACTCGCGCCGGTCCCCGAGTCGCCCGCGCGGTGCCCAGGAAGCGGACGCTCCACAGAGCGGGTCTCGGGTCACGGGGCTGCTGCTCGACGAGCCGCTGGCGGCACGGGCGCCTGGGCTGCGCAGCGCCGCGACCGAGGCCGCCGGATCGTGGACGACGACCGCGATCCTGGTGGGGCTGGCGTTGCTGGTAGTCGCGGGCACCCGGCTCGAGCGGCGCCGGCCGCGGACCCGCGATAGGGCGCAGGTGGGCACATGAGAGTTGTGATCGCGACCGCCGGGATCGATGAAGCGCTCGCCCAGCTGGCGTCGGCGCTGCGCACGCCCGTCCTGATCCTGGCTCTACTCGCCCTCGCGCTCTGCGCCCTGGAAGGAGGACGTTTCCTCAGCGAGTGGTGGACCCGCATGCGCGCCGGACGCGGCGCGCTGCGCGCCCTGGCCGGCCACGTGGTCGCGGACCCGAGGCAGGCGGGAGCGCTGGCGCCGCGCGCGCCGAGCGCGTTCGCGGGCGATGCGCTGCGCCAGCTCGCGCAGGCGAGCGTCTCGGCCGATCGCGACGGCGCCGAGCAGGCGCTCACGGAGTACGAGCTGGCGGCCCAGCGCCGCCTGGACCCCACCCGCATACTCGTGCGCGCCGGCCCGGCCCTGGGGCTGATGGGAACGCTGATCCCGCTGGCGCCGGGATTGAGCGCGCTCGGTCACGGCGACATCAGCACGCTGGCGAGCGACCTGCGCACCGCGTTCGCCGCCACGACGATCGGACTGCTGGTTGGGATGATTGCTTATGTATTGACGCTTGCGCGCACGCGCATGTACAGCGAAGACTTGAGCGCGCTCGAGCACGCAGCGACGGCGATCGGCACGCATGCGCCTGCCCGCGTCGGGGACAGCGCGCCTGCACTGGCGGCGCAGCCGGCGGCCGGCGCTCACGTCGCGGTGGCGTCTTTCACCGAGGTCGTTGGCTCCGACCGGAATGTGCAAGCGCCCGACCCGGTGGTGCCACCGAAGGCCCCGGTTGCGCCCCGAGCGGCCGCCTCGATCCTGCCTGACTCTACGGCGACGGCAGCCAAGCGCATCACTTCACACCCCGCTGGACCAGCCGGTCAACCCGATCACGAGACTGCGCCGCCGCTCCCGGCGCCGCGACAATGAGACGCGCTCGGCTCGGTAGGCGCTCGCGCATCGAAGATACGGCCGGCGATCCGCTCGAAGGCCTTGTGAACCTGTTCGACATCGGGATCGTCCTGGCGGTCGCGTTTCTGATCGCCGGGCTCAGCTTGACGCTGGATCAGCGAGCCCGTCAGCTGGCTCAGCACGGCTCGACGGCCCATGGGCTTTCTGGCATTCATGCTCCCGCCGGGACGCAGGCGCCGCAAGGCGGCTCCGCTGTCCCGCCCGGGCAGAGCGCCGGCTCGACCGGCGCGGGTTCACAGACCCTGTCAGCGCCGGCAAGCACACAGCCCGGCAGCGGTCACGGACGCCCGCTCGGAACGCTGTATCGGCTGCGCGACGGCAGGTTGCTATTGGTGCCCGCCCACCCGCGTTGACCCGCACCCGGCTTGAATGGACTTGCGCGGCGTCTGTCGGGAGATGCCCTGCGATTCGCGTTGCAGTTGTTCGGAAAACAGCGTCTGCGACCGGTCGGTTTCACTGTCATCTTGACACCGTACGGGATCATAATATACTTGACACCGAACGGTAGCAGAGGAACCCATGAAGGTCCGCTCAATCAATGACCTAGCCGCAGTCCTCCGCGGCCGCCGCAGAGACCTCGGTCTCAGCCAGGCCGAGCTAGCCGCCCGTGCCGGGGTCTCTCGCAAGTGGATCTACCAGTTCGAGGCGGGCAAGCCGGCCGCTGAGCTGCGCCTCATCCTCCGCGTGCTGGACGCCCTAGGCCTGATCCTCGACGTGACCTACGACGAGCAGGCTGCAGCTGGCTCACCCACACGCGACCTCGACACACTCATCGAAGAGCACCGCGGCCGATGACCGACACCATCGCCGTCCTTCTCGACGACGCAGTCGCAGGCTCAATCACTCGGCTCGACCAAGGCCGCCTTCGCTTGATTACGACGACGAGTACAGACAAAGACCCGCAGCCACGCCGCTGTCGGTCTCGATGCCGCCAAGCATCCGCTGGCACCCCGACCGCGAGATCACTCCGTGGCTGTGGGGGCTGCTCCCGGACAACGAGCTCGTTCTCGCACGCTGGGCGCGCGAATTTCAAGTCTCGGCCAAACCGTTCTCGCTTCTCTCAACGCCGATCGGCCACGACTGCGCCGGAGCCGTGCGCTTCGCACCCGCTGACGAAGTCCTCCAAGTCCTCGCGAAGCCAGGCGACGTTGTGTGGCTCACGGACGAGGAGGTTGCTCATCGCCTCCGAGAGTTGCGCCAGGACACGACAGCCTGGCTGGGACGCGACTTCACGGGACAGTTCAGCCTGGCCGGAGCTCAAGCGAAGACGGCACTTCCTCAGCTCACGTCGCGGCCCAGATAGCCTCTTCCATGCTCTGAGCAGCGAGGGCATCTACCAGGTCGTGGAGGATGCGGCGCGACGCGCCAGCCTTGGCAAGCGCGTGTATCCCCACCTTCTACGGCACTCGTGGATGACCGAGACGGTCCGCAGCGGCATGTCGCCGATCCAGCTCTTAATGATTGCCGGCGCATCGCCCGAGGTCATCACCGAGTGCTACACGCACCTCACGCGCGACGACGCCTACGACGCCATGATGCGTGCGCTCGCGAGCCGCGAGCAGGCGCGGTAGCGGCCACCCAGCAAGGAGCGGCAGCAGCAGCAGCGGAGGCAACGCACCGACCGCCGCGATCGCCAGCGCGACGAGCACGACGACGAGCACGAGCACGACGACGAGCACGAGCACGACGACGAGCACGAGGTTGACGACGAGCATGAGGAAGAAGACGACGACGATGCCGACGATCATCATCATCATCACCACCACCGGCAGCAGCAGCAGCACCGGCGGCGGCGGCAACACCGGCAGCGGCAGCAGCACCGGCATCACCACGGGCGGTCGGGGAGAAAGCCTACCCACTAGCCGCCCTACTGGGTATGATTTCTCTCCGTGAGCTCCCCCACGACGGACACGCTGAGGCGCCAGCTTGGCGACACCTTCACGTACGCCGACGCCAAGCAGGCCAATGTCAGCCACAAGCGCCTGTACGGGCTGCGCGACGCCGGGGACATCATCGCCCTCGGCGGCGGCGTCTACCGCTGGGCCGACGCATCCCCTGCGGACACAGACCTGATCGAGATCGCCGAACGCGTTCCGCTCGCCACGCTCTGCCTGGAGACCGCGCTCGCCCGCCACGGGCTCATCGACGCTATTCCGGCCGCTATCGACATCGCGATCCCGCGCGGCAGTTGGCGACCGACCCTGCAGTCGCCGGCTCGCCTGCACCAGTTCGACGCGGGCACCTTCGAGCTCGGCCGCGAAACGTTCGACGTCGGTGCGAGAAGCCCCATCGGCATCTACTCTCCGGAGCGCTCGCTGATCGACGTTGTCCGGCTGCGACACCTCGAAGGCAGCGATGTCGCGTGGGAGGCCCTTCGCCGGTGGCTGCGCACGCCGGGCCGCAGCCCTGCCCAGCTCATCACTCTCGCCGCAAACTTCCCCCGCGCCGAACCCGCGCTCCGCAAAGCGCTTGAGGTCCTGCTGTGAGCATGCCATCTCGGGCTACGCAGGACGGCCGCGCATATCTAGACCTGCGCAAAAAGGCGCGCGAGGACAGGCGCCCCGTGGACGAGTTGCTCCAGCTCTATGTCCTGGAGGGCTACCTCGCGCGCCTGGTCGCATCGCCGCGCGCTGACCACTTCGTGCTCAAGGGCGGGATCCTGCTGGCCGCGTTCGGCGAGCGCCGGCCAACGCGCGACGTCGATCTCCAGGCGCAAGACCTCGACAACAACGCCGAGGAGGTTCGGACCGCTGCATGCGACATCGCCAGCATCGACCTCGACGACGGGATCATCTTCGATGTCGATACCGCGAGCGCCGAGGTCATCCGCGACGAGGATGCCTACGCGGGCGTGCGGGTGAGCATGAGCGCCCAGCTCGCAACCGCCCGCCCGCACTTCCACGTCGATGTCAGCGTGGGCGACCCAATCTCGCCGCCACCGATTGAGCTGCACGTCCCGCGCCTGCTCGGCGGCGAGGTTGTCGTGCGTGGCTACCCGCTTGCAACGGTCCACGCCGAGAAGATCGTCACTGCCATCTCCAGAGGCACAGTGAGCACACGATGGCGGGACTTCGCGGACATCTATCTGCTCTCTCGCCACCATCCAATCGACGGCGACGAGCTCGTAGCCTCGGTGCGCGGTGTCGCCGACCATCGTCAGGTTGAGCCTGCGCCGCTCACCCAAATCCTTGACGACTACGGCGACATCGGCCAGCAGCGATGGGCTGCGTGGCGCCGCAAGCAGCGTCTCGATGAGCGCCTACCCGAGAGCTTCGACGAGGTCGTGCACGCCGTCATCGCCTTTGCTGATCCTGCCATTTCCGCGACTGCAGCAGGCAGCTCCTGGGACCCCGCGCATCGTGCGTGGGAGTGATCGCACCACCGCGCTGCCCGATAACTCGAATAGTTCGCCGATCAGCTGCGAAATGCGGCGATTGTCGATTCCGCCGTGCTCGTCGTCTCGCGTCCAGACCAGCCGGCCGTTCGCGCCACCCGGCGGATGCTGCGCGTCCGCTGGGGTGATCCCTTGGGCTGCATACCACTCGACCTTACGATCCCACCGTTCCGCGTACACGCTGTCGTGGAGTAGGCCCAAATGCTCCCAATACACGATCCGCCCTGTCTCCTCGTCTTCGATCGTGAAGTCTGGGTAGCGGATACTGCCATCGCCTGCAGTCAGCTTGCGCTCAAACGCGTAGTCGATTCCTCGGGCGTGAAGAAGCTCGGTAATCAGCGCCTCTGACTTGGACCGAACAACATCTCCTGCTGTCGTGACGTGAATGAGGCCGCGCTCAAGGAATCGGCCGGCCGGCGTCTTGGCTGGGTCTGGCGCATTGAAGAGGTTGGTACGGCGCCCTGCAGTCGCCGACTGATCAGGCTCAGCAAACTGCTTCAGGGATGCGCAACGTCGTAGGCCCGAGGCCGCTGTGCACAGGGGAGAGCCCGTCATATGGATGGGTGATCGTCATGCTGAACTCAGCCGCCTTCATGAAGCCCGCGCGCTCGCGCACACACGGCGGCAGCACACCCTGCGACAGCTTGCTCCAGTCCTCCCCGGCGTGACTAGCCTCCACGGCGTCGTCGCGGTCTCGGCGGATTCGCGAAAGCACTAGGCAGGCGTCGTTCTCAGACGGGGATGCGCAGACGGCGCCAGTCCAGCCAGCGTCGTGCCACGGAACTCGGATCGAAACGTGACGCGGCGGCGGTCCATCGCGCAAGCCAATCAGACTTGCCCAGCGGAACGCAAGCCCAGTGCTCGCCGCCCCCAGCGAGCCAGCCCGCACGACCCCGGCGCGCGTCGGCGTGCAAGTTGCCTGGCGATAAGATGACCCCGCGATGCGACGGCTCTCCGCGACCAATGTTCTATGGATGTTCTATATCCAGCCCGCGCAAGCGTGGTGTGGTGCCGAAAAGCCCGTCGTTATTTGTCAAGGGCGATTAGCTCAGTCGGTTAGAGCGCTTCTCTGATAAGGAAGAGGTCCCAGGTTCGAGTCCTGGATCGCCCACTGGGGAATCCCCCGTCGTGGAGCAGGATTCGAGTGCGCCTGTCTGTGTCTATGCCGTCGCGGCTGCGCGCCTTTGCGCGTGCGCGTACAGCGTCTCGGGTGCGATGCAGGCGCCGTTGGGTCACACGATCGGACTGAGTAAATCATGCGGCGGGCACTCAGCCTGAACGCTACGCTCCGAAACCGTGGCGCTGAAATGGCTTTCGAAGCGGCGCACCGCGAAGGAGCCGGCGGTGTCGATCGCTGACCCGCGCCTCGACGCCTGGGAGACCGTGAGCACGTTCGAGGACCGCACCACGGCGCTCGCCTGGCGAGACCGGCTCAAGGACATGGGGATCGATGCGAGATGCGCCGCCGACCATCCGCTCGACCGTCTTGGCCGCGGCGACATCTACCTGGTCGTCCCGCCCGAGCAGTGGTCGCGTGCGAACGAGATCGTCGAGAACCTCGATTAGTTGCGCAGAGGCTCGGGGAGATCAGCGAGCGTCGTCATGGTGCTCTTCGCCCGTGGGTCCAGTCAGTGACACACGCGAGGACGGCTGTCTTCAGCGTTACCGTGGCGCCGTCCGATCGGAGCGGAGTGCCCAGGTCGAGTCCAGGATCGACGCAGGGGACGCGATCCGCGGATCTACCGTAGGGTTGAGCCGGGCATATCGACCGGACCGAGCGTCTGGCGGGCAGGCTTCAGCCGGCAGGGGCTCCGTCGCCGAAGATCCACAGGGGGGTTGTCGTGCGCGTTGACGTTGATGGTGTCGGCATCGAGTACACCGTGACCGGTGAGGGCTTTCCGGTCGTGCTGCTGCACGGCTTCCCGGACTCGGGACGGCTCTGGCGCCACCAGGTGCCGGCTCTCGCGGATGCCGGCTTCAAGGTGATCGTCCCGGACATGCGCGGCTATGGCCGGTCGGACAAGCCGGCGGAGGTCGCGGCCTACACGATGGACCGGCTCGTCGGCGACGTCCTGGCCGTCATGGAGGCAGCGGGCGCAGAGCGCGCTCACGTCGTCGGCCACGATTGGGGGGCCGGGGTGGCTTGGGCCCTCGCGTCGGTGGCTGGCGATCGGGTCGACCACCTGGTCGTGCTCTCGGTCGGGCATCCGGCGACGTTCTTCGCCGACGGCTATGAGCAGAACGAGAAGTCGTGGTACATGCTGCTGTTCCAGTTCAATGAGATCGCCGAGCAGTGGCTGTCGGCGAACGATTGGTCTAACTTCCGTTCGTGGGGTCGACACCCCGACGAGGATGCGGCGATCGCCGAGCTGGGGGCGAACGGCTCGCTGACGCCGGGCCTCAACTACTACCGAGCGAACATCCCCCCCGAGAGATTCCTGCTGTCGGGCTTGCAGTTCCCACCGATACAGGCCCCGACGATGGGCGTGTGGAGCTCGGGGGACTTCGCGCTCACCGAGCGTCAGATGACCAGCTCGGCCACAAGCGTCGCCGGGCCGTGGCGCTACGAGCGCCTCGATGGCCCGGGGCACTGGATGCAGCTCGAGGCGCCCGATGTGGTGAGCGATCTGCTCGTCGATTTCCTCTGCGCACAAGCCGTCGGGGCGAGCGGAGCTGAGCGCCGGGCCCAGCGCGTGGGCGAGTAGCCGATGGCCAGGATCCTGATGTTGGGCGGCGGCGTGTGCGGGCTGGCTGGCGGGATGCTGCTGGCGCGCGACGGGCACGAGGTGACGGTGCTCGAGCGCGATGCGGCGTCGGTGCCGGACTCGCTCGATGAGGCATGGGAGACATGGGGTCGCGACGGCGTGACCCAGTTCCGGCTTGCGCACTTCCTGGCGCCGGCCGGGCGCGCCGTGCTCGAACAGGACCTTCCCGAGGTCTTCGAGGGCCTCGTAGCGGCGGGCGCGGCGCGCCTGGATCTGGAGATGTTGATGCCTCCTCACCTCGCCGAGGCAGGGCCGCGCGAAGGCGATGAGCGGTTCGCGACCTACACGGCCCGCCGCCCGATCTTCGAGCAGGTCCTGAGCAAAGCGGCGGCCGAGGAGCCGCGTCTGGAGATCCGGCGGGGTGCGGCCGTGAAAGGGCTGACGATCGGCGCCGTCAACGGCACGCCGCACGTGAACGGGGTCCGGCTCGACTCGGGCGAGACGCTGCAGGGGGATCTCGTCGTCGACGCGATGGGCAGAGGCTCACAGCTGCGGCGCTGGCTGAGCGACGCGGACGTGGGACCCCTGCACGAAGAGTCCGAGGACTCGGGGTTCATCTACTACGGTCGCTACTTCCGATCGCCCGATGGGACGACACCCCAGATGTTCGGCCCGCTGCTCGCGCCGCTGGGCAGTTTCTCGATTTTGACGCTCCCCGCCGACAATGGCACTTGGGCCGTGACGCTCGTCACCTCGAGCGGGGATCGCATGCTCAAGCGGATGCGCGACCCGGATCTGTGGACGGCGGTCGTCAAGGCCTGTCCGTTGCACGCACACTGGCTGGAGGGTGAGCCGATCGCCGAGCTCGAGGCGATGGGCGGCGTACTCGACCGTTACCGCCGCCCGCTCGCCGACGGCCGGCCGGTCGTGACAGGGGTCGCGCTGCTCGGCGACGCGTGGGCCTGCACCAATCCCTCGCTCGGGCGCGGCATGTCGCTCGGTCTGCTGCACGCGCGGGCCTTGCGAGAGGTCGTGGGCTCGCACCTGGACGATCCGCTGGAGTTCGCCGAGGCGTGGGACGCGGCCACGGAGGAGAGGCTGACTCCGTGGTACCGAGACACGGTCGAAGAGGACCGCGCACGTCTGCGCGAGATCGAAGCACTGCGCGAAGGTCTGGAGCCGGCTCCGCCGAGCGAAGGCCTCGAAGTCCTCAGGCACGCGCTCAACACGGCTGCGGTCTATGACCCCGACCTGTTCCGAGCCTACCTGGACTCACGCGGTGTCCTCAAGCGTCTGGGGGAGACGTTTTCGCAGGACGGCGTAGCCGAGAAGACGCTCGAGGTCGCCAGCGAGAATCAGCGGCTCGAGCTGCCGGGACCCGGCCGCGAGGAACTGGCCGCGCTGCTCGGGTAGACGAGTGGCGTCGGCTTCCGTGCTCCTACGCGAGCACCGTGAAAGCCAACCTGACCGGCGTCGAGGTCCTGCCTCCAGCCCTGGCCGTCACGATCGCCCGATAGGCGCCGGGCCGCAGCGGTTTGGTGCCCAGGCGGCCGCTGAACGGAATACTGTCGGGGCCCTTGGCCTCGTGCGCACGGTCGAGCGCTCCCACTGTGACGGTGCGCGAGCAATGTCTTGCGTGCTTGCGCCTGAGCTTCGCGCTCGGAGCGACGCAGCGCCCTGCGCTGCGCAGCCCGCCGACTTGGTGCTGGAAGGCGATCTTCACCGCTGCGGCCTCAGAGAGGGCGACGTGGAAGGTGGTGCCCGTCGGCGGCCTCGTCTTAGCGAGCACCGCCGTGGCCCGCTTGGAGACACGGAAGCGCTCGTGGGTCAGCCGCGCGCTGGTGATTCGCGGTGGCGGCTGGCCGGGGGTCACACAAGCACTCTCTACCGCCGGCGCTCGGCCCGACGCGGCGCACAGAATAGGACCGTGCCCCGGAGGCGGCGGGGTACGTAGCGGCGGCGGGCAAGGATCGCCTGTCCCCAGCGCTCCGCCCGGCTCGGCGCACGTTATAAGCGGCGCCGTGATCGAGATCGTCGCCTGCTCGCTCGAGGGGTTGCCGAGCGCATCGAGGCTCGTCACGGCGACCGTGTAGGTCCCCGCCGCGGCGTAGGAGTGCGACACGCTCGTACCGGACGCCTGCCCGCCGTCGCCGAAGCTCCAGGTCGTCGTGCCGAGTTCCGACCAGACGTCGAACGGGGAGACCGAGAAGGACAGCGTCTGTCCCACGGTGCCGTCAGCCGGGACCGTGAGCGCGTTCAGCTCTGGCCCCGCCGCGTCGTAGCCGGCAGCTTCGGCCAGCATGACTTTCGAGGTTTCGTTGACGCGCAGCCACACGGCCGCGGCGTCGCCCTGGGAGTCGAGTGCGACGCCGGCTTGGCCGGCTTCCTCGCCGCTCGCCGACAGCTGCACGGGGGCGCCCCAGGTCGCGTTCGGAGCGTTGCCCGATACGCCCTCGATGACTTCGGCTTCGCCGTTCCACTGCGGCCATACCACGACAGCGTCGCCGCTTTCATCGACGCCCACCTCGGGAGCCTCTTCGATGTTCCTGCCCTTGCCCGAGATCGTCGCGGGCGCGCTCCAGCTCGCTGTCGCCACGGCTCCCAGCGCCGCTTCGACGACGTCTTCGGTCCCTTGCAAGCGCGACCAGACCGCCACCGCATCGCCATGATCATCGAGGGCCAGCTGCTGCTCTCCCGGTTCTCCCTTGCCTGCTTCTGTACGGCTCAGCTTGACCGGTTCGCTCCATGAGCCGGTTGCGCTCGCGCGGCCGGACGCTTCGATGAGCTCTTCTCCTTCGAATCGTTCCCAGATGACCGCGGCTTCACCGCTGGCGTTCTCGGCGAGCCGCACTTCGTTGGCGTTTCCTCCAGTCCGGGAAAGCGCCAGCGCGTTGTGCCATTTACCGCCGGCGCGCCTGGTCGAAACGGCCGCACGAATAGAGCCTTCGACTTCCTGTTCCCAGGCTGCCGTGGTGTCGCCGGCGGCGTCGATCCCAACTTCGGGCGGATGCAGGTCGACGGCTTTCTTGGAGATCGTTTCGGGCGCTTCCCACGCCACGGCGGTCCTGATCGATGCTTCCAGGATTACCTGCGCGCCGGTGTTGGCCTCCCACGCGGCGACCGCGTCTCCGTGCGAATTGACCGCGAGGTCGGGTCGCGGTACCGGCATGGTTCCGATCGCCTCGAGCGTTTCCGGCTGACCCCAGGGGCCCGAGATCCCCGCGCTCGCGGCCGTCTGGATCGAGTATTCGCTGCCGTCGTAGGCCAGCCACACGGCGAGGGCATCGCCGCTCGAGTCCAGCGCAACCTGTGGCAGCGATGAATCTTCGGTGGGGTTCGAGATCACGACCGGGGACTGCCAGACACCACCGGCCGGCCTGGCGGCGGCTTCGATTACGGAGTGGCCAGCTTTGGCTTCGTAGCGGCTCCACACCGCCAGATCGTCTCCCTGGGCGTCGCCGGCGATCTGGGGCGTCAGCGCTTCGTAGGGAGCTGCCGACAGCTTCACCGGCGCCAGCCACGATGGCGAGGCCGACGCCGGCACCGCGAAGCACGCAAGGCCGACGACGGCGCTCGCCAACCCCACGATCAAGCCTCTGGGCCCAGAGCGCATATCCAAAGCCTAGACCGATGAGCTCTCGGTTGGAGCCAGCGGCGCTAGCATCCGCAGAGAACCGTGCTACGAGACATCGCGCTTTGGCTCAGACCGGCAGGGTGGCCCCCGATGCCCGATCGAGCGCGCCGACGCACATGGCTGCTGGCGTGGGCCGCGATTTTCGCCCAGGTCGTATTCATCGGCGGCTGGATACTCGCCGGCGCGCTCGAACCTCGCTATTCGGCGGTTCGTCAGTACATCAGCGAGCTCGGCCGGCGGGGTGCAGCCAACCCGTGGCTGTTCGCGACGTTCGTCGGGATCTGGGGGTTGGGCTTTATCGCGCTCGCGGTCGCGCTCGCGGCGTCGTTGCGCACACGCCCGTGGCCGTGGGCGATGCCGCTGCTGTTCGCGCTCGCCGGCGTGTGCGCGGTTCTCGTCGGACCGTTGCAGATGGACTGCTCACCGACCGTGAGCGCCGTGTGCAAGTCACGCGAAGCCGCGGGAGCGCTGTCCTGGCATCACTATGCGCATGGATGGCTGAGTCTCGGCATCAACGTCGCGCTGCTCGGGACGGGGTTCGCGTTCGCCCGTTCCGCGTGGCCGAGCCGGCTCGGGCGGCTCGTGTTGAGCGGCGCTCTCGTGCTGCTGGCCGCGTGGATCGTCACATTCATACTGCACGAATCGCTCGCGGGGTATCAGGGGCTGGAAGAGCGCCTGTGGGCGTTCGTCGCGCAGCTGTGGGCATTGCTGTGCGCGACGGTGCTGATCCTCGAGGCGACGCTCGCGCCGCAGGCCCTGCGGGTACACGAGGCTGAGCTACAGCGCCGTGCGCCGGGGCGGCGCGCCGCGGTCGGCGTCGACTCGGGCTGATCAACGCCTTCGCCTGCGCGCCTTCGCCTGCGCACGGTCGGGCGCGGGGACATGGGCGCGACGGTGAAATAGCCATGGAAAAATGGGTCACCCCGCGGGTGTACACCTCTGCAAGAAAGCGCACCACGGGGTGAAAACGACACGGGCAAGCCCGGGCGTTTCGCGGCTCCCGGAAGCTGTGCGGGAGCCGCTCAGCGGTCGCGGCGTTCCGTGCGCCGGTCGGCTCGCTCGTCGCGGAGCCGGCGGGTGCCGAGCGCGTCGGCGACCGCGGTGCACGCCCAGATGATCAGGGTCGCAGGCACGTAGGTGTCGGGCCCGCCGATGTGCATGCCGCTCACGATCGCGTTGACGATCAGCAGGGCGATGATCGTCGAGGCGAGTGCGAGCAGGCCCGCCAGCGCCACGGACGGCTGGCGGATCAGGACTTTGAGCGCAAGGAACTGCACGACGATGTGGACCAGCCAGAACAGCAACGTCGCCTCGACCAGCGCCGCCGCGGTCACCGAGAAGCTGCTGAGCGCTGCCGTGCACAGCAGCAAGCCGGCCGCGATGCCGACCAATGAAAACGCCAGCCTGATCCCCCACCTGCGGAGCATCACAAGAGCATACTGGCGCCTGCCGCCCCGTCGATTTCGGTGCCGCTGTGTTCGGCGCAGGCCCGCCGCGAGGTGTTAATTGCTGCGCGCGAACAGTCGCAGGAACAGCAGGAACACATTGAGGATGTCGAGGAAGATCCCCGCGGCCAGTGGGATCGCTTCCCCGCTGCCGGCTCGACGCAGACGGTTGAAATCCACCACGGTGTAAAGACCGAAGATGCACAGGCCAAAGATCGCGTACGCCGTGTAGGCGGCCGGGATGTGGACGAAGATCAGGACGATGCCGGCGAGGATCAGCGCGAGCAGCAGCCAGAACAGCGCCCGATACAGGAACGACAGGTCTCTGCGGATCGCGTAGCCGCCGGTGCCGAGGCCTCCGACGAACAGAGCCGTCGCGCCGAACGCCTGCCTGACAGCGGTCGGGTCGGTGGCCGAGTAGTAGTTGATCGTCGTCGCCACAGCGGCGCCCATCAGCAGCCCGAAGGCCATCAGCAGCGCGAGCGCGAGGTTCTGATCGCCGCGTGCGTTCGCCACGTTCAGGCCCACTAGGCAGCCCATCGCGATCAGCCACGCCACGAACCATCCCGCGCCGCCGAGGTTGCGGCCGAGGTAGACGCCGAGCGTGGCGAAGCCGACGGTCAGCGCCACGAGTCCCATTACTCGCCCGAACAGAGTCTGCGCGCGCCCCTCGGCGTAGCCCGCGGTATATCCAGCGGCGTTCATGATCGCCTCAATTTATTGCATATTGCGGACGTAGGCTGCTGGGTCTTGGCGGATGGCCTCGGGCGTGTGCGGGTGGTTGAGCCTTCACGCTAAGCGTCCTACTCACCGGCGGACAGTGCCGAGGATCACACACAGCGCCTGACGATCGGGTAGGCTGTACTCGATCGGCCCACATATCGTGGGGGGCACAAGGGAATCAGAAAGGCATGAGATGAACGCAAGGAGAAGCGTCCTCGTCGCACTGGCCGCCTGCGCCGTTGGCATTTGCGCGTTTGGGAGCGCCGCCGCCCAGGCCGCGACGCCAGGATTTCGCCAGGTGGGTGCGCACACGAACATTACGTCCGCGAAGACGCCAAAGGCCAAGGAATACACGCTCTGCACCGAATATTTCGAAGCCTGTGGCCCGATGTACGTGACCAAAAAGTCCCGCACGTGGGAAACGCCGTCCATCTGCTGGGTCAACGAAGGCGAAGGATGCCCAGGGCTGGGGAACTTCGAGGGCGCATTCGTCAAAGAAGCAAAAGGAAAAGTCACTTACGAGATCAACGGCCCGTTTGGCGAAACGGATATCGGCTCATTTGCAGTTACGAAGATCAAGAAATCCCATCCAGCCGCCTACGAGGGACCTTGGTACATCGAAGGTATTTACTATGGCGAAGTCACCATCCAGACCTGAGAAGCAGAGCGCGGCTAGCGCCGTGAGGTAAACGCGGCTAGCGCCGTGAGCATCCGGGGCGCACGATCGGCAGGTGGGGTCGTGCGCCCCGCGCTTCATCCGTTCCGGCCGTACGACTCGTCGGACTACCACGACCCGGGTGCGAAGGCGTGAACGCGCTTCGTTCTCGAACCCGGCGACGCGGCGCAGCCGGCCCGCCGGTCCGTCGATAGTCCAGCTCGCCCCATCAGGTATACATGTGGTCACATGCTGGCTTATGAGCGGACCGGCACCGGCCCGACGCTGCTGCTCCTGCACGGCACCAACAGCTCGCGCAGCATCTGGGGTCCGCTACTTCCAGCGCTATCCGCCGAGCGCGACGTGCTCGTCGTCGATCTGCCCGGGCACGGCCAGTCGCCGCCCAGCTCGTTCACGCCGCCGGCGTGGTCTGAGGAGATCGCCGCGTTCTTGGACGAGCTCGGCCTAGATCGGGTGCTGGTCGTCGGACATTCCTCCGGGGGATGGACCGCGCTCGAGCTCGCCAAGCGCGGCCGCGCGAGCGCCGTGCTCGCGCTCGCTCCAGCGGGCCTGTGGCGCAGACACTCGCCGCTTGTCACCGATGCGATTCTGAGCATCAACTGGCGCGCCGGGCAAGTGCTCGGCGAACGAGCGCTCGCACCGCTGCGCACCAGGACCGGACGGCGCATCGCGCTGCGCCAGATCTCGGCTCGGCCCGCCGAGGTCAGCCAGCAGGAGGCGCTCGCCGCCGCCCGCGACGCGCTGGCGGCGAAGCATTTTCCCGAGCATTTCAGCCAGACCAGGCGCCTGCGCTTCCTCGACGGACGATCGATACCCGTCGAGGTGCCGGTCCACATCGTGTGGGGCGACCAGGACCACATCGCCAGGGCCACACGCTCGCGTTATGCAGATCAACTCCCCCGACACGCCACGATCGAAACCTGGCAGCGGTGCGGTCACATGCTGACGTGGGACGATCCACGGGCGGTGCTTGCGGCTGCGCTCGCGCTATCCGCCGGCCCGGCGGCGACTGCCGGCTTTCCCCCGGCGACCGCCGGCTCCCCGGCGGCGACAGAACGACGAACCTCCGAGCGTGAGAAGCCCGCGGGCGCGGCGGACTCAGGTTCGACCACGGAGGCCACGCGGTGCGCTCGCTCGTAGTCACAGAAACCGGCCGGCCGCTGTGGGAGGAGGTCAGCGAGCCTCGGCGCCGGCACGAACGCGAGGCGCTGGTGCGCCCGCTGGTGGTCGGGCGGTGCGACCTCGACCGGCCGATGATCCTGGGCGAGACTCCGTTTCCGTTGCCGATTCACCTCGGTCACGAATGCGTCGCCGAGGTGATCGAGGGGCCGAAGGGCTTCGCCGCCGGCGAGCGCGTGATCGTTCCGTTTCAGATCTCGTGCGGCACATGCGAGCGCTGCCGGCGCGGCCTGACCGGCAGCTGCGAGACGGTGCCGCCGCTGTCGATGTACGGGTTCGGCGCCGTGGGTGGCGAGTGGGGCGGCACGCTCAGCGACGTCGTGCTGGTTCCGTATGCCGAGGCGATGCTCGTGCGGCTGCCCGACGCCGTCGATCCCGCGTCGATCGTGAGCGCCGCGGACAACATGGCCGACGGCTGGCGGACCGTGGCGCCGGCCCTGGCTGAGCTTCCGGCAGCCCAGGTGTTGGTCGTAGGTGGTGGTCGCGCGAGCTCGATCCCGTTGTATGCGGTCGACGCGGCGCTCGCTCTCGGAGCGGCGTCGGTCACCTATGTCGACACCGATGCGAACCGGCTCGCGGTGGCGCGCCAGCTCGGGGCCAGCGCGATCGAGGGCACGCCCGACCGCTCGCTCGGCGCCTTTCCGATCACGGTCAACGGGACGGCAACGCCCGAGGGACTGGTTGCCACGCTGCGGCTCACCGATTGGGGCGGTCGCTGCACCTCGATCGCCCAGCTCGAGCCCGAAGCTCCGCTGCCGTTGCTCGAGCTCTACAGCCGAGGCGTGCACCTGCACATCGGGCGTGCGATGGCGCGGGCCGCGATGCCTGCGATTCTCGACCTCGCCGCCGCCGGCCGCCTGCATCCCGATCTGATCACGAGCATCACTGCCGCCTGGGGCGACGCGCCCGAGGCGATGGTCGAGCCGGCGACCAAGCTCGTCATCACGCGCTGAGCCCTCCGAGACCGCGGGCACCGTCGGAAGCTCGCGGGCCCGGCCGCGAAAGCAGCGAGCCCTCGGCCGTGCGGACAGCCGAGGGCTCGTGAGGGAACGGGAATCAGATGAAAGCTCAGCCTGCCCCGAGAGTGGCAACTGGCGTAACTATACAGATCAGTGCGAGTATGTGGAAAATCTATTAAGCGAACTGTCGACAATCGAGCGAGTGGAAGGGCTCGGCAGTAGGCCGCCAGGTGGCCGCCTCAGCCCTCTCGTACGTGTGCGCGCCGGGGGCCGTTCTGAAGCGCCGGCTCGCGCGACCGGCTCGCGTGAGCCCGGCGCGAGGACGCTTGCGCCGGCAGGTTCCCGACGCGCAGCGCGCCGGCAAGCCGGCGGATCTCGGTCGCGAGGATCGCCTGCGCGTGGCGATCGGCTCGCCGAGGACCGCGGGGCTCGCGGTGGACGTTGCTCGCGATGTCGCTCGAGGTACCTCTCACAGGCGCCGCCTTTCGGTTTTGTGATCACCACACAGATAGCTCGCGCCGGTGGTGGGCACGGAGCTGGGTGTCATAAACGTGACCTCCAAATGGACTCGGGCTTTCACGATGGTGTCCTCGATGAACGGGATGGGATCTGGACATTGGTCTGACCGGCGCTCTGGACGCCCCTGAGCGCTCAGGTCGCAGCGCTTCGCGGCTGAGCGCGGCTTGCACGTGCCGTGGCCGTAATTCGGCCGCTTGGCGGTGCCGGCCCGGCCTGATTCGTGGTCACCTTTCTGACGAAGCCACTAAGCGACAACAGCTTTCGATGCAACTGTGATCAAATGTCGTCGCTGTTCGCGCGGCGCGCGGTGGCGTGGCTCGGAGGCTCGCGGCTCGGCCTGGTGGTGATGGCGCTCGTGGTGGGCGCTCTCGCCGGTCTCGGCGCCGTCGTGTTTCGCTGGCTTGTCTACGCGTGCACTTGGCTTGCCACCGGCTATCAGCAGTTTGGTCAGCAGGGCCGTGTCCCGAGCCTGCACTTTCCGGGGCTGGGTCTCTGGTTCTTGCTGCTGATCCCGGTCGCGGGCGGTCTGCTCTATGGGCCGCTGGTCCAGCGGTTCGCGCGCGAGGCGCGCGGTCACGGCGTGCCCGAGGTGATGCTGGCGGTCGCCGAGAACGGCGGTCGCATCCGCCCGCAGGTGACGGTCGTCAAGGCGCTCGCCTCCGCGACGTGCATCGGTACCGGCGGCTCGGTCGGGCGCGAGGGTCCGATCGTGCAGATCGGCTCGGCGCTCGCATCGACGCTCGGACAGCTCGTACGCATGCCCGAGGACCGCATGCGAATCATCGTCGCGTGCGGCGCCGCGGGTGGCATCTCTGCCACGTTCAACGCGCCGATAACCGGTCTGTTCTTCGGGTTTGAGATCGTGCTGCGCGAATTCTCACTGGACGCCCTGTTCGGGACGATCCTGGCGGCGGTCGGCGCCGATTTGATCGGCCGGGCGTTCTTCGGGTCGGCGCCCTTCTTCGATCAGGTACCCCACGGTCTGCCGGCGCCGCACGACTACACCTACCTGTTGATCGCCCTGCTCGGCCTCGCTGCGGGCGCCGTCGGTGTCGGCTTCAAGACCTTCCTGTACAAGCTCGAGGATCTCGCCGACGAGCTCTGGAGGGGCAGGCCCGAGTGGGCGAGGCCGGCGGTCGGGGGCTTCGCGCTCGGCGCCGTCCTGCTCGTGCTGCCGCAGATGTACGGCGTCGGCTACCCGGTGATGGACAAAGTGCTCGCCGGTCAGGAGGCGCTGTGGTTCATCGTCGCTCTGATGCTCGGCAAGATCCTGGCGTGCAGCCTGACGCTTTCGATCGGCGGCTCGGGCGGAGTGTTCGCGCCCTCGCTGTTCACCGGGGCCGCGGCCGGGATGGCCTTTGGCGACGTGGCCGAGCACCTCTTTGGAGCTTCGGTCGGCCCGCCCGCGCTTTACGGCGTGGTGGCGATGGGCGGCGTCTTCGCGGCCACCGCCCAGGCTCCGCTAACGGCGATCGCGAGCGTCATGGAGATGACCGGCAACTACGCGATCGCACTGCCGATCATGCTCGCCGCCGGAATCGCCGCGGCGGTATCGAAGCGTCTCAGCTATGGGTCGATCTACACCACCAAGCTCTTGCGCCGCGGCATCGACATCGAGCCGGTGCGACCGCACGAAGCGGTGGCGCTGACGGCGCCCGCGATCATGCCTTCCTTGGACGATCCCGTCGCTACGGCGTCTGATGCGATCCTGACACCCGATGATGGCGCGGAGACCAGGCCGCGCGCGCCGCTCGGTTGATGTGCCCCAATGTTGGCGGCGGACGCATCAGAATCTGCCAGATTGTCGGGTATGGGTGTCGTCTCGCATCGCGCTTCTGAGATCTGCCGGGTGCTCGAGGAGGACGCTGATCTGGCCGGGGCGATCCCGGAAGAGCGCCGCACACAGGCGGCGCGGGAGTGCCTCGCGAGAACCGCCACCGTCCAGGCGGGCGAATGGCGAGCCGCGCGACTCTCGCTCGCCGGCGACAGCATCGGCCTGCTGGTGCTGCGCGGCCTGTTGATCCGCCGCGTCGGCGTGGACGGCCGCTTCGGCGCCGAGCTGCTGGGGGCCGGCGATCTGCTGCGCCCATGGCAGGGCGAGGATGAGCCGCCGACGCTCACGCTGAGCACCGGCTGGCGGGTGATCGAGCCGCTGCGACTGGCCGTGCTCGACGAACAGTTCGCCCAGCGCCTGGGCCGCTATCCCCAGCTCAGCGCCCAGCTGGTCGGCCGCGCGCTGCAACGCTCGCGCAACCTCGCCGTCAACATGGCGATCGTCCACCAGGCGCGTGTGGACGTGCGCCTGCACATGCTCTTGTGGCACCTGGCCGCGCGTTGGGGAAGAGTGCGCAGCGACTGTGTCAGCCTCCCGCTGCGCCTCACCCACAACGTGCTCGCCGACCTCGCGGCGGCGCGACGTCCGACCGTCACGAGCGCGCTCACCGAGCTTGCGAGGCGGGATCTGGTCCGCTCGGACGAGCACGGTTGGTTGCTCAGCGGCAGCCCTCCAGGCGAGCTGCTGGAACTCGAGGCGCTCTCGCCGAGGTTGACCACCGAGTCATCGAGCGCCAACGGCCAAAAGTCCCACGCCACTCCGAACGAGGGCTCCGAGACCGGCTGACTGCGCGTGGCGCACCGCCGCCGGGCACTACCAGCAGAAGCCACCGACCACATCAGGGGGGTGATTAGTGGCCGGTGGACCCCCGCTGTCCCTCCTCATGCTCCCAACAGGCGAATGGGAGGGCTGACACGATTACACGGCGCGCCAGTACCCGCGCGGGGGATGGTCAGAACGCTGACACGCGAACGCCTCGCGCCCGGAAGCGGCGGTCAGGGCGCAGCCGGCCAATCACCAAAGCGCTTGTCGCCAGCCGCCAGCGAGGCTCACGCGCCAAGCGGATCCGCTGCGAACGCGACGCCCGCAGGAGTCACGCCTCCGCGCGAAAGGCACGGAGCACGTTCCACACGGCGCTCCTGAGACAGCGTACGATCTGCCGTCACGAGTCCTACAGTTGGCGGCAGTGACCCGTCGCGATCAGATCCTGCTCGGCGACAACCTCGCGATCCTGCCGACGCTCGAAGACGGGTCGTTTCAGATGATCTATGTTAACCCGCCGTTTAACACCGGCCGGCGCCAGACACGTCGCTCGCTCGCTACAACGGCAGCACCCAATGGCGACCGGACGGGCTTTCAGGGCAGACGCTTCAAGACGCGGCTCCTCAGCGAATCCTCATATGCCGATGACTTCGAGGACTACCTGTCGTTTCTAGAGCCACGCCTGGTGCACGCTCGGCGCCTGCTCAGCGACAGCGGCACCTTTTACCTGCACATCGACTATCGCGAGGCCCACTACTGCAAGCTCCTGCTCGACGAGCTGTTCGGACGCGACTGCTTTCTGAACGAGATCATCTGGGCCTACGACTACGGGGCGCGCAGCAGGCGCCGGTGGCCGTCGAAGCACGACACGATCCTGGTCTACGTCAAGGACCCAGGCCGTTACTTCTTCGACTGCGAGCAGGTTGACCGCGAGCCCTACATGGCTCCCGGTCTGGTCACCGCCGAGAAGGCCGCCAGGGGCAAGCTGCCGACGGATGTGTGGTGGCACACGATCGTGCCGACCAACGGACGCGAGAAGACCGGATATCCCACCCAGAAGCCCGAAGGCATCGTCCGGCGAATGGTGCTGGCCTCGACGCGCCCGGGCGATTGGTGTCTGGACTTCTTCGCTGGGAGCGGCACGCTCGGCGCCGTCGCCGCAACGCTCGGGCGCCGCTACGTCCTGATCGACTCGGCGCCCGAGGCCTATCAGGTGATGGTCGAGCGGCTCGAACCGCAAGCCGTGACGCATACGCGCGCGCGCGCGTGTGCGTGCGGTGCGTAGGCAGACTCGCCAGGGACCCGCACCGGACCAGGGACCCGCACCGGACCAGGGGCCGGCTCGCCAGGGGCGGACTCGCCAGGGGCGGACTCGTCGGGGGAGTCGCGCCGGGGCAGGGGCCGACTCGCGGCGACAGCCGGGCGTTTAGGGCGACTCGCCGCGGCAATCGGCTAGCTCGCGGTGGCTTCCTTCGCCGCCTCCTCGAGTTCGCGCTTGAGCTCGGCGCTGTCGGCGTCGATTTCCTTCTCGACCGTCTTGATCGCGTGCGTGAGGGCTTTTTCGAGCTGCTCCTCGACGCGCGACTCGCCGATCACGACCAGCGCGGCCTCGCCGCCCTCGATCAGGTCACCGAGCTCCTTGGCGTCGCCGCGCGAGATGCCCTTGCGCAGGTGACCGCCGACCCCGCCCACGATCCCGCCGACGGCCGCAGCTCCGATGATCGACGGCGGGAACAGCACACCGATCAGCGCTCCGACGGCGATACCGCCCCAGGCGCCGTGCTGGGTCGGCTTCTCGTGCTTCTCGACGTGCACCTTGCCGTCTGGGTCCTTCGTGACCAGCGCCACATCGTAGGTGCCCACCAGCTTCTCAGCGTGAAGATCCAGCAGGGCCTCGTAGTCGGTGAACGCGTCCTGGCGATTGCCGTAGGTTGCGGCGTATAGGAAAACCGGTCTGTCGCTCATCTCGTCTCCTGTTCTGGCGGTAGCGGGCTTTGATGCTACGCGGCGGCCGCGACCGCCGAATACGTAGTTTCGCGCAGGCCGTCGCTGCGGGCTCGGCAGGCAGACGCCGCCGGGCCATCTGCGAGAGTCCCGCCCGTGTCGCGGGCCGTGATCTGAATGCCCCCGCAGGCCCTCGCTCTGGCGTTTGGCGCCTCCATTTACCCCCCGGCGGCAGCGGCAATCATCGCCCTCGGCCGGGGCCCGCAGGTGCGCTCGCGCGTGTTCGCGTTCGTGCTTGCCGCTCTCCTGATCACCTACGCGCTGGGTGTCGTGATGCTGCTGCTGCTGGTGGAGCTCGGCATCAATGGGCCGAGCCACTACAGCCCGAGTGCCGCGGTCGACATTGCGATCGGCGTGGGCCTGCTGGTGCTGGCCGCGTGGCTGTACCGCAAACGCTCTCGTCAGGCAAGCGCGACCGAGGCCGCCTCGAGTGGGCCGGCGTCCGAGCTCTCGCCGAGCCCGGCCTCGGCCAAATCCTTGTCGGGCGCATCGTCCTCCGAGTTTTCGTCGGGTGCGCCGTCCACAGAGTCTCTGTCAGTCGCATCACCCTCGGCGTCCTCGTCGGGTGCGCCGTCTAAAATCGAGCGCTACCTGAGCAGCCGCAGGTTGGCGTTCGTGCTCGGCCTGACGCTGTACGCGCTACCTTCGCCGATCTACATCGCCGCGGTCAAGACGGTCGCCGACGCGAGCCTGTCGACGACCGGAGAACTGGCTGCGCTGGCGGTGACCGTCGCCGTGATGCTGTGGCTGATCGAGCTGCCGATGCTGATGCTCCTGGTCGTGCCCGAGCGCGCCGCGAGCGTTCTCGAACGCTTGAATCTGTGGTTCACGCGCAACGGGCGCGTGCTGGCGATCGTGGCCTCGCTGGCTGCCGGCGTGTATCTGCTGGTCCGAGGGCTGAGCGGCCTGCTGAGCTGAGCCCGAATCGCCGGCTCGAGGGCCCGGCAAACCGACGCCAAGTCGCTGCCGTTGGTTGCAGGCTGGGCGTCGGCGTCGTTCGGCGGTCTCCGGTCGCGTCAGTCCTCGGGCGGGCCGACGTTCGACGGAGGCTCGTGGTGCGTCGACGGACGCTCGCGGTGGGCGCGCTTGCTGCGGGCCTCTGCACGTGCCTCTTTGCGCTCACGCCGTTTGGTCTCGCGCTTCTGCTTGCGTTCGGCCGACTGCTCGGCCGCTTTCTCGCGCGCCTCCCCGTATGACTTTTCGACCAGCATCTTGCCACCCGACCAGCCGAACGCCCAGGCCACCATCACGATCGCGAACAGCAGACTCCAGGCCGTGACCACGAGCTGCTGGGCCACGGAGTAAGCGGTTGCATTGCTCGAGCTGGTGATGCCTTTCAGGGAAAGCACGTTGAACCCCTGGACCACCCCGGCGCCGCCGGGCGTCACCGAGGTCATGTTGGCAAGTGAGTTGCCCCCGACCACGCGCATCAAGATGTGAAAGCTGACCGGGATGTCGTACGCGGACAGGAACACCGCGATGATCCCGAGCATCGCGAACCAGCTGATCACCTCGGGCAGCAGCACGCGTCCCAGGTAGGCTCTCGGCTTGGTGAGAATGCGGCCTCCGACCTTGGCCTCTTCCCACCATTTTCGCAAACGCTCGCGCAGCGCCTGCGCCACCATGTAGAGCAGCGCGCCCGCGCCTACGAGGAAGATCACGAACGCCCATGGATGGCTCTGTATGAAGCCCAGCTGCAGGCTGAACGATCCGCCCACCGTGGCAAACAAGTACACGTAACAGAGGATTCCGGTAAACGTGTAAAACGCTTTCTGCACGACATACCCGGCGATGATCCCGGCGAACGTGGCGGCCACGATGATCGACGTGTACATCACCAGCATCACGAGCGTTCCCAGGTTCGCCGGCAGCACGAAGTTGAGCGCCACGGCCGTGGCGTAGCAGGCCAGAACCTGACGCCAGATGACGTTCGACGTCGGGTACGCGAACCGCAGGATCGAGTACCACGCATACGCGGTGGTGCTCGTCTGGATGGTCACGAGCGCGAGCGCCGCCAGCAGGTAGCCGATCGAGATCGAGGTGATCGTGTTCCAGACGTGTTTCAGCCACCCGCTCAGATCCCACCCGAGCAGCGTCGCGGCGGCGCCGATCACGACGATCACCAGCACGCCGATCAGGACGCGCCTGAGATGAAGTCGCGGCCATCGGCGCCCCTGCCCCTGCGTGCCCGCCGGCTGCCCTTCCTCCAGCGCGGCGCGGATCCCCTGAGTCGCCATAGCTTCCGATCTTAACCCGACCGGGCGCTTCGTCTGCGCCGGGCGCGATCATGACGGAGCGTGCCCGAGGGTCTGTCGCCATCCGAGGTGGGCAAAGAGATCGCCTATCACTCGCTGGACGCCGATGGCGAGCATCGGCACGATCGGGCGCTGACGATCGTCGAGGCGCTGCTGCGGTCGCCGAGTTCACGAAGGGCTCGAACGCGGGGGCAACGGGCGACAAGTACGTGCGCGACACCGTGTTCCTGGCGACCGTGCTGTTCCTCGTGGGAATCAGCCGCCACTTCCCGGTGCGCCAAGCGCGCTACGGGCTGATCGGCGCCGGCACGGTGATCCTCGTATTCTCGGTCGTCCAGTTGCTTGGACTGCCGGCTCCGCCTACGTAGGAGCACTATGCTGTCGCGCCATGGCCGATATCGGCGACGGTCAGTTCCACCGGGGCGAGCCGGTGTGGGTGATCCAGGGCGACGGCACGCAGCGCGCGGCCGAGTATGTCGGCGTGGGCGAGATGAGCGCGTGGTTTGGCGGGGCGCCGACGGTCGTGGTGATGTTCCCGGACACGCAATCGGGCGCGGTCGTCGAGGTCGATCGCGTGATCCCACGGCACGAGCATCACTCGAAGTCATCGAACTGATCGTGTAGCGCGGCGGGAAGAGCGGCCGCGAGGAGATCGCCCGCAGGCATCGGGATCTCGGCCACGAGGAGGCCGGACACGCCGCACGCCTATCGTGATCTAGGAGGACGCGCGCAGGCCGCCGGGCCTGGCGGTGATGGTGAGTTCGGAATCGCGCACGTGCTGCCCGCGCTCGCCGACGTCGCGGCCCCTCGCTCCGCGCACCCGTGCCGCGAGGATGGCGATGTCATCGCGCACGTCGGCGTTCAGGTCCACCAGGCCGATCAGCGCGTCGATCGCCTGTTGAGCCAGCCGCGGTGAGGCGGTTTCGAGCCGCTGGATCATCTCCTGCGGCGTGACCGTGCGGTCCGGCGCGTGCGCCTCGAGCAGGCCGTCGGTGTAGAGCGTGAGCGCGTCCCCCGGCGCGAGTGTCGTGGTCGTCTCCTCGATCACGGGATCCGAGAAGACACCCAGCAGAGTGCCGCGATCGCCGAACTCGGCCGCCGGCCCGCCCTCGCGCGCGATCAGCGCAGCCGGGTGCCCGGCTGACGCAACCGTGACCACCACGTCGGGACCGTCGAAGCGCAGGCGCACGAGGATCGCCGTGGCAAAGCGACCGTCGAAGTCCTGGTCGAGCATCACGCGGTTGACGTGTGCCAGCACGCTCCCCGGGCTCGTGGCCTCGCGTGCGTAGGCGCCCGTGGTGTGACGCAGAAACCCGGTCAGCGCTGCCGCTTCGGCGCCCTTGCCGCACACATCGCCCACCATCAGCCAACAGCTGCGATCGTCGCCGAAGGCGTCGTAGAAGTCGCCTCCGACTTCGCTGCCCGCGCCCATTGGGCGAAAGTAACTCGCCAGCTCGAGGCGGGGCACCACCGGCAGCACCGCGGGCATCAGACTGCGCCGCAGCGTGTGGGCGACGTGGCTGCGTTCCTCATACAGGCGCGCGTTGTCGAACGCGAGCGCGGCGCGATCGGTCAGGTCCTCGAGCACCGCCAGGATCTCGGGGTGGTAGCGGGCGTTCGTGCCCACGTGCAGGAACGAGATCGCGCCATGGGTGCGCCCGCGCGCCTTCATCGGGAACACCGCTGCCGACCGATAGCCGGCGTCGCGCATGAAGCGCAGATGCTCGTCGCTCTGGGCCGTCTGCGCCAGGACGGCGTCGTCGGTGAGGTCGTCGATCACGCTCGGCACGCCGCTGCTCAGGACCTGCGCGACGGGATGGCTGCTGCTGATCTCGAGCGGATTTGCTCGGCGCATCCGCTCGATGCCCGCCGCCACCGCCGGGTTGACCGAGGCCGCGACCGTGTCTCCGATCGAGCCGTCGCGCCCAACCAAGTCGATCACGCACAGCTCGGCCAGCTCCGGGACGGCCGCGTCGGCAAAGCTGCGCAGCGTCTCGGTCGGATCCAGCGACGTGTCGAGCTCGGCGGTCGCCGCGATCAAGAATTCCAGCCGCCGGCGCTGCTCGCGTACGCGGTTCAGCGCGTAGTGCACCACGCCTGCCGCGAGCAACGCCAGCACGATCCCAACGCACGCGACCGGCACGTAGGTTGACGACACGTCTTCATAGACCAGCGGCGCAAGGAAGGCCGCCAGGCAGGCGAGCGCCACGAGGGCGAGCGGGCCGCGCGCCTGGAAGGCTGACGCGTGGCCGATCGCGAACATGTAGAGCAACGCGAACGGACTCGTGGCGCCCCCCGTCGATGCGCACAGCACGACGATCAGCGCCACCCCCCAGAGATCGGCGGCGCAGGCGAGCGCCAGTCCGCCGCGCTTGCGACTGACGGCGATCAGCAGACCGGCAGCGGTCACCAGCGCGCTCGCGCCGACGAAGATGACGCCGGCCGGCGAGCTCACTTCGGGAATCAGGACGGCTGTAGCCGTGAGGCTGCCGCCGACTATGTAAAGGCCGGCCGCCGACAGGACCGCGGCGCGCCCTTCGCGAGCACTCGCGATCCTGGTGGCATCTCCCACTCGCCACGCAATCCCCGAACTGGTCCCAGCTTTGTCCATACAGACTCCCCGCCCAGCAACCCGTTGCGTAAGCCCTATCACGCCAGACTGATCGCTTACACCACTTATCGTAGACACCCGGCGCCCAAGAGTGCGCACGCACGCGTGCGGCCGTCGCTCGAGCGCCTCTGAGACCGATTGGGTTCCGAGGTTCGTGCGATCCGCGTCTGAGATGGGGGTGCGTCGTACGCGATCGTCCTACCGTGTGCGGGGAGCCTCATGCCTGCTTCGATCATGCCGCCGGCCCGGGAATGGGAGCGCCTGACGCCGCATCCCGGGACGATCACTTGGCGCCGTGCAAGCGACGCGCGGCTGCTGCCGGCGGCCGGATACGCGCTGCTGTTGCAGGTGTCCCATCCGACGGTCGGGGCTGGGGTCACCGAGCACTCGCAGTTCCGGCGCGATCCGTGGGGCAGGTTGTGGCGCACGCTCGACTACACATACACGATGGTTTATGGCGGCCCCGACGCCGCGGCGCAGATGGGACGCCAGATTCGCCTGCAACATCGTCGCATTCGCGGCACGCTCCCCGACGGCAGGCCCTATCGGGCGCTCGAGCCGGAGGCATACGCCTGGGTACACGCCACGCTCGCGGAGGCGATCGTGGCGGCCCACGACCGCTTCGGCCGGCCGTTCACCGAACAGCAGCGCAGCCGCTTCTGGAACGAGTGGCGCTCGCTCGGCAGGCTGCTCGGCATTCGCACGAGCGAGCTGCCAGCGGACTGGGGCGCGTTTCGCGGCTACTACGCCGACATGGTCGAGCGCAGGCTCGAGCACACGCCCGCGGTCGACGAAGTGCTCGGCGCCCTGGCGCGTCCGGCGCCGCCCGGTTCGGCCGCGCGCTGCCCGACCGCGTGGGCGTTGGCATGGAAGCCGCTCGGCCAGTTTCTTGGGATCGCGAGCGCCGGACTGTTGCCGGCCCTGCTGCGACGGCGCTTTGGCATTCGCTGGACGCTCGCGCACGAGCTCGAGCTGCGCGCTTTTGGAGTCGGACTGAGGGGCGCCACGCCGCTGACGCCGGGCTGGCTTCGCAACACGGGCCCCGGCTACCTGCGCTGGCGCGAGCGCTCGCTCGCTCGCGTATGAGAGTCTCGCGAGCGCATCTGGGGCAGCCGGGTCAGCTCTGGGGCAGCCGGGTCAGCTCTGGGGCAGCCGGGCGAGCTCGGGAGCAGCCGGGTCAGCTCGGCGACCCTGGCCGAGCTGCCGGGTCTCATTCGTAGGTGAAGCGGTCCGCCGGCGGAGTCTTCTTGCTTTTCAGCTTGTCAACCGTGGCGAACACTTCCACCGTGCCCGCCTTTTTCGCGGCAGGCGCGAGGACGTCACATTCGGTGCTCGACGCACAGTCGATCGTGGAGCCCACCACTTTGCCGAACTTGAACGTCGTCGCGCTCGCGCCGACACCGAAGCCCGTGCCCGTGATAGTTACGCTGGCGCCATCCAAGGGGCCATTGTCTGGGGCGATGTTCGTGATCGTCGGGGCCGCGTACTTGAAGACATCACGCGAGACGATTTCGCTCTGCCCGGACGGCGTGGTGACCCTGACATCGGCGGCTCCCGCGCTGTCCGCCGGTGAGGTGGCAGTGATCGAGGTGGCCGAGTTGACGTGGAATTCGAGCGCCGGCGTCGAGCCGAAATCGACGGCGGTCGTGCCGGTGAAGCCCGTGCCGGTGATCGTCACCGTCGTGCCGCCGGCGGCCGGCCCCTTGTTGGGGGAGACCTTCGTGACCGTGGGCGCAGCTGCATAGGTGAAGTCGCTTGCGGGGACGCCGGTGCTCGTGCCGGTCGGCCCTGCGACCGTGACGTGGACGGTCCCTGCGCCGGCAGGCGGCGAATAGGCCGTGATCGAGGTGTCCGAGTTGACGCGGAATTCGAGCGCCGGCGTCGAGCCGAAATCAACGGCGGTCGCGCCCAGGAGGTTCGTGCCGGCAATTTCCACCTTCGTGTCGCCTGCCATTGGGCCGAGACCGGGTTCGACGCCGGTCACCGTCGGTTGAGGGGCCCCGAACGAGAGGCTGTGCGATCCCCCCGCCGCGATGCCTTCCACCGACGCGAGTCCGCTGACCGGCACCGGCAGTTCGGCCTTGGTGTTGGCGCCGTTGCCCAGCTGCCCGCTCGAATTGAGTCCCCAGGCCATGATCGTGCCATTGCGCAGCAGCGCAAGGCTGTGATGAGCGCCGGCCGATATCGTCGAGACGTCGCTCAGTTCCTGCACCGGTTGCGGTGTCTCGGCGACTCCGCCGGAGTCGCCGTCGCCAAGCTGACCGTTGAGGTTGCTGCCCCACGCCATGACGCTGCCGTCGCTGAGCAAGGCGAGGCTAAACGCGCCTCCAGCTGACAGCGCCGTGGCGTCGGCAAGGTCTTCGACAGCAACCGGCACTGTGCTTTTTTCGATTTCGACGTATTCGATTTCTCCTTCCCTTTTTACTTCCTTGTAGCCGATCCCGAGCTGCCCGGCTTCGTTGTCGCCCCAAGCCATGGCCGTTCCGTTGCTCAGCAGCGCGAGGCTGTATTCCGTTCCGGCCGAGATCGCGCTGATCGAGGCACCCGCCGGCGGCAGGTCCGAGACCGTCACTGGAACGTCGCTTTTGGCGGTCTTGCCGTTGCCGAGCTCTCCATATTCGTTCGCGCCCCAGGCGATCACCTTGCCGTCGCTGAGAAGCGCCAGCGTGTGCTCGCCGCCCGCCGCGATGGCGCTCACCCCGCTCAGGGCTTTGGCGTCTTTGCCGGCAGATTCCTTCACCGGGACGGCTACGTCGCTATTGGCGGTGGTCGCGTCTCCGAGCTCACCTTCACGGTTGATTCCCCAGGCCATGACGGTGCCGTTGCTCAGCAGCGCGTAGCTCGACCAGGCTCCCGCGGCGATCGCGCTCACGCCGGTCAGTTCTTTGCCGCCCGCTTCCTTGACCACAACCGGCACATCGCTGTTGGCGGTCGTCCCGTTTCCGAGCTCACCGTATTCGTTGGCGCCCCAGGCCATCACCTTGCCGTCGCTGAGCAGCGCAAGGCTGTGCGTGGAACCGCCGGCGACGGCGGCGATCCCGCTCAGGCCCTCGACTCCGACCGCCACATTGCTGTTCGTCGTGGTCCCGTTGCCCAGCTGCCCGGAGGTGTTGAGCCCCCATGCCGATGCTCCGTTGGACGCGGCGGCGCTTGGTGGGAGGGCGGTCAGCGATAGCGCGAGCGTCGCCAGAGTGAGAGCGATCGTCGCGAGGGCTCGGGACCGTGAAGTCCATACGGCCTGGATCGCCGATCGGCCCCGGGTTCCCCGCGCGGCCCAGATCGGCCTGATCGCTGGTGTGCCCCAGATCGCTGGGACCGATGGGGACGCGCCCCTGATGCGTCCGTGCTGCGTCCGTGGCACCGCTCGGTTACCCATGCTCGCCGCTCCCTTGCGTTCCCTCGTTGCCTTGCAAGCGGTCTGGCATGCTCACTCTGCGATCTGCAACCCCCGACGCCGCCAGACCCTGGCGTCGGGCCGCATCGTACACGCTGGCTGTAGGTTCGTCCACCTGTTGGTTCGTCCATGCCAGCCGCGCTCCGTCGCCCGAGGATTGTGCTGAATCCGGCACTCGCGGTCTCGGACGCTCGGGGCTTGTGCTGGATCGGCCACTGGCGGGTTCTGCCTCCCGGGGCCGCGGCTGGCCCAACAGCCGCTCATCAAGCCCTTTCAGGAGGTCATCCTTTGTTTCGCGCCGGACGGAATCGGTGGATTGGGGCTCATATGGAGGGGCGTTTGTCAAGGGGTAGGGGTGATCGGCCGGTGGGGTGCGGCTGGCGTTCTCGGCATGTGGGCGTGGGCGGTTCCCGGGGCGTCACGAGCTGAAGTGCCGGCTTGGTCGACCAGGTCATGGTCAGGCTCATATGCGAGGGCTGGTTACCTCAAGACCCTTGTTCGTCGCCGGGCTCGCAATCTCTAAGATCGGGCGCCACCCGACAGGTGAACCGTGCGCGGGTTGCCCATAGCCCGTGTTCGCGGGCCCGTGTTGAGCGGCGACGTGTCGGCCTTCGTGTTGCTCGTGGCGCCCCGGCAGCCGCCGGACGCCGCGCGGGATGTGCGTGGGTGTCAGTCCAGGGTCGCAGCCTCCCAGCAGAACGCGGCGAGCTCGCGTGCGCAGGCGATCGCGACCGTTCCGGTGCGCTTGCCGCGCTTGCCCGCGAGATGTGTCCAGCGCTCGTGCAGGCGACGCTGGCAGCGCCAGGCGATCTGCACGACACGCGGGTCCTGTCCGACCTGGCGAGCGGCGATCGTCTCCCCGACCGCGGGCCGGTGGCGGTAGTGGTGGGCGGCCTCGACCAGCAGCCGGCGGGCGTGCGGCGGCCCGGCCTTCGTGATCTGGCCCTGCACGCGCTTCTCATCGGAGGTGTACTCGCTCGGCACCACGCCAAGGAACCCGGACAGCAACGCTGGCTTGGCGAACCGGCGAAAGTCGCCGACTTCCGCGCACAGCCCAGCGGCGGTGAGCGTGTCGATCCCGCGAAAGCAGCGCAGCCGCGCGCGACCGTCTCGGCGTGGCTGCTAGCTGGCACTGCCTCTTCGAGTGCGCCAATCAGTGTGCGCCGACGCGCAACCAGCGCCTGCACCGCGGACAGGTAGTCAAGGAACGTCGCCTGGGAGGGAGCATCCTCGAAGTGAAGCTGACACAGCCACCGCTCGTGCGGCTGCGTCCACGCCTTGCTCGGGAACCGGTGTCCCCTGCGCAACAAGAACTTCGACAGGCGATGGCGGCAGCGCATCAGGTCCTTGCGCGCATCCTCGACACAGCGCACCAGGTCACGGAAACGCTCATCGGTCTCGCTCGGCACGAACGCATACGACAGCTCGCCCGCGGCGAACAACCGCACCAGCCGCTTGGCGTCACGCCGGTCGGTCTTGACCCGGTCTCCCGGTGCCTTCGGGATCGACCCCGGCGCCACGACCCGTACATCCAGCCCACGCTCCTGCGCGACCCGCGCCAGCGCGAACCCCGTCGGCCCCGCCTCATACACCGCCGTCACCGGCCGCTCCAGCTCCTCCAAGAACACCGGCACCACCCTCGCCGGCTCACCCCGCAGCCGCTGCACACGCAGCTCACCAGAACCCGGGTCGAGCACCGCACAGACCGTCTGCGCCTGATGAACATCAAGCCCAACAAGGGCCATACTCTCTGACATGGTCGGCACCTCCCATAGCTGGGGTGTCAGCGCCGGGACCACCGCGACGCCCAGTCCCCGCACACCTATGCGCGGGGTGCCGGCCGATCCTGCCTCAAACGCCGGAGAGCCGAACGTCCATAGGGTCTAAGGCATCTGGCGACACGTGCCGATGATGGTGGCGTGAGGCTTCATCCCCGCTCCTCATGGCTGCGTGACGCGACCGCGCCATTGCGCGCCGGCGCTTTGCGACTCCTCCAGGCCCGCAGCGCGTCGCAGGTGGCAGGTGCGATCGTCGCGACGATCGCCCTAACTCTCTGCGCGGCCGCCCCGGCGGGCGCAGTCCTGACGTCCGAAGGGTTGGGCATTCAGCGCAGAGCGAAACCGAATGTAAACGAAAAATCGCCGCTTCAGTATCACGGGGGGCCGGTGCTGCACTCCTCGGACGCGTACGCGATCTACTGGGACCCCGAAGGGCTCTACGAGCCCGAATGGGAGCGGCTCATCGATGAATATTTCCACAATGTGGGCGCGGCGAGTGGATCTCTAGAAAACGTCTTTGCGCTCGACGCCCAGTACACCGACACGACGGGTCGTGCGGCGAATCAATCGACCTTCCGCGGCGCCTACAACGACTTCACTCCATATCCGACCTCGGAAAACTGCACCCAGCTCGCGGAAGTCGCGTGTATCACCGATCAGCAGATCCGCGCCGAGCTGCGACGCCTGATCAAAGCAGGCGAACTGCCGGCGGCCACAGGAACCCCCGTCTACTACATACTGACTCCGCCCGGTGTCACGGTGTGTACCAAAGAGACCGGTGGGGAATGCTCCGAACCGGAACCACCGACTGCTCCCGAAACCGAACCCGCGCGGATAGAAGAAGAAGAAAGCAAAAAAGCTCACGACGGCTTCTGCGGGTATCACTCGGATATAGCCGAAGGCGGCGCCACACCAATCGTGTACGCGGTCCAGCCCTGGACCGCCGGGGATGCCGGAGAGGTGGTCGAATCCTACAGTCCGGAACTCATCACCTCGGAAGTGGCGCCCGACGTTCCGCCGTGTCAGGCAGAAAGAGACCCGATATCCGAGCCCAACCAGCTTGGCGGCACCAATCCCTTTGGCGAGAACAACTACGGAGCCGGCCTGCCTGACATAGTCATTGCCGATCTCAGCATCGAGCAGAGGAACGTGGCTGTGAATCCCTTGCTGAACGGCTGGTATCAGGAAACCACGGACGCTGAACAGGGCGACATGTGCCAGTGGAACTACGGCACGCCGCCGGAAAAAGAGCCCACGCCACCCAAAACAACCCACGCATTGAATGAATCAAACGAGTCAATCAACGGCGCCAGCTACTTCCTTTCCTGGGGGTTCAACAGCACCGGGCTGACCTCCCGCCACCGGTTCGAATGCTGGCAGGGCGTAATGCTGGAACCCCACTTCACGACGCCCAACCCGGTAAACGCCGGCGACGTGGTGGCGTTCAAGGGATCCGAGTCCTACGTCACACTGGACGCAGCAAGCAACCTTCCCGCCGACGAGCCTTTCACGCCGGCGGTCTACAAGTGGAACTTCGGCGACGGTACGACGGTATCGGGCGCCGGCAACACAGAGTCGAGTGTATTCCACTCTTACAAGTATGGTGGCACCTGTGAAGTCACGCTGACCGTAACCGACAGCGGCGAAGACGTGCGCAGCTTCACCGAAACCGTAACGGTAAACGGTCCGCCTCCGCCCGCCAACAACGCGCCGGGCGCCTGCCCCAAACCTGAACCAGAAGAACCAGAAGAATCGGAAGGCTCCAGCGGCGGCGGCTCCGGCGGTTCGCAGAGCTCCGGCGGCTCGAGCTCGAACACGAGCAGCCACGGGGCCGCGAGCGGATCCGGCGGCTCGGGCGGATCCGGCGGCTCCGGCGGGACCCCCGCACCTGCTCCGGTCGCGAGTGCTGCGGTGGTCTCGCACACGCTCTCGTCTGCGCTGAAGAGCGGACTGGTCGTGTCCTACGCCGTCAACCAGCAGGTGGCGGGTAACTTTCAGGTGCTGCTCGCCGCTTCGGTCGGCAAGCGCGTCGGCCTGACCCATCCGCTCGCGACCGGTCTGCCCCAGGGTACGCCACCGCAGGTCGTGGTGGCCAAAGCCCTGGTCGTCACGACCAAGGCAGGGCACAGCAAACTGAAGATCACCTTCAGCAAGGCCACGGCCAGGCGACTGCGCCGCCTGCACAGCGCCTCGTTGATGGTGCGGCTGGTGGTGCGCAACTCCAGTGGCGGGCTGAGCACGGTCTTCAAGAAGATCACGCTCTCGCACTAGGCCACGATCTGGCATAGCGACCACACCCGCGTGCGGATCAGTCGGCCGGCTGTTCACGCTTGGCTCGCGCTTGGCGCTGAAGATTACGCTCGCGTCTGGATCAGTCCGGCGGTTTTTCGCGCTTGGCTCGAGCTTTGGCGCTGAACACATACCTCCACAGCAAAAACAGCACGACGTAACCACCGACGATCGATACGGCCGAGAGGACCCCCAGGGTCGTTCCGTTCGAGCCGTGTTCCACGGCGGCTTCGCCGTCGAGCGCCAGCGGAGCAAGGACGAAAAGGAGTGAGAGCGTCGCCATCGCTCCCCGTCTACGCGCGCGCTACAGCCCTGGCCAGTGGCGGGCCACGTAACCGGAGTTGTTGACCGAACCGACCTGCCAGCGCGAGGCATACACGCCGCTGCGCCCGGCCGTGTCGAACAGGATGCCGTCCACGTACATGTAGGTGTGTCCGGCGTTCGCGTACACCGTTATGTAGCGCCCCGGCCCGGATACGCCCCAGCTTTCGAGCTGTCCGGAGGTCTCGGGCGCGCTCAGCAGCCCGCCTGCAGCGAGCGCGTAGCTGACCGAGCCCGAGCAGTCATAGGCGTCGTCTACGAACGATGCGTGGCCGCCACCATATACGTATGGAAAGTCCGCGATCTCGTTCGCGCCGGCGACCACCTTCTGCACCACTTCCGGCACGCCCGTTGGGATCGGGATCGTGCCGTTGCCGCCGATCGACTCGCCTCCCGGCACGGGCGTCAGCGCCTGCTCGCCGGCCGTCGACGTGGTCGGAGCGCTGTGCGCGGCCGCGTGCATCTGCTTGAGCTCCTGGCGCACTTCGGCTTCCGACGCGGCGCCTTGCGCGACCGTCACTTCACCGGCCTTTGCCGGCGTCGCCGCTGACGCATGGTGCACGGAACCGTGCAGCGGGAAGCTCTTGGCTTCTTCCGGGTCCGCGACCTCCTTGACGGTCGCGTGCGCGCCGGCGCTCGCGGCGGCACCCGCCCCGCCAACGGCCACTCCCGGTGTCTTGGCGGGCCCGCTCGCGCTGGCTCCGGCTGCGGGCGCGGGGTCCTGGCCGGAGGCTTTTGCGCGCGCCGGGTCCCGACCCGAGGTCGCTTCTCCACAGCCCGCCAGCGCAGCCACCGCCAGCAGGCTGCCCAGTGCCATGGGCACGTACCTGTCGATCCTCACGCCCGAAAAGGCTAGCGAGGCGGGCGTGCGGGCCACGCCAGTGCCCTTGCGCTGCGCCACGCGCACGCGCGTGCGCGTGCGCCGCCTCTCAGCCGCAGCCTCGGCTAACCTGGGCCGATGCGCGACGACGTGACCGTGGTGGATCGTGCGCCCGCGAGCGCGTCGGCGTCCGTCGAGCTACGGCCCCACATACGCTTGCTGCACGGCATGCGCCGGCCGGCCAACTGGCTGCAGCTGGTGCGTTTCTCCCTGGTCGGGGCGAGCGGGTACGCGGTCAACCTCCTGATCTACGCCGGTCTCGTCAGGGCGCTCGGGATCGAGTACCTGGCCGCGGAGGCTGTCGCGTGGATCATCGCGGCGGGCAACAACTTCTACTGGAACCGTCACTGGACGTTCAAAGCGCGCGATGGGCTGATCCACATCCAGGCCGCGCGCTTCATGCTGGTGAGTCTGGTTGCGCTCGGCTTTAACCTGATCGTGCTCCGCCTCCTCGTCGAGAGCGGGGGCATGGACAAGGTGGCGGCCGAGGTGATCGCGCTGGCTGCATCGACCCCTCTGAACTTCCTCGGCAACAAGCTCTGGAGCTTCCAGAACAGCGACTGACGGAGCCCGCGCCCGGCGCAATCGGCCCTCGGCAGGCACCTATACTCTGACCAAGCCCTTCGGAGGTTCCCCTTGCAGGAGATGGTCATCTACGGCGTCAGCTTCGACATGGTCGGCAAGCAGCCGATTGTGCTGCTCAAGACGGTCGACGGCAACAAGTTCCTGCCGATCTGGATCGGCCATCCGGAGGCCGCTTCGATCCTGATGAAGCTCCAGGGCGCCGGAACGCCGCGTCCGATGACGCACGATCTGCTGTGCGATCTGCTCGGCGAGCTCGATGCGAGATGCACCCAAGTCGCGGTCACCGAGCTGCGCGAGAACACCTTCTTCGCGTCGATCACCATCTCCGCCGGAGGCCGCGAGCTCGAGATCGACTCGCGCCCCAGCGACGCGATCGCCCTGGCCGTACGCTCGGGCGCCCCGATCTACGCGGCCGAGGAGGTCATCGCGGAGTCCGCGATCGAGTTCGAGCACGACGTCGAGGAGTCCGAGGACGTGGTCGAGAAGTTCAAGGAGTTCCTCGACCACGTCACGCCCGAGGACTTCGCGGCAGGCGACTCATAGGCCGGCCCTCAGCGCGTGAACGCGCTCGCCAGGATCCGCTCGACCAGCTGATCGAAGTCGATGCCGGCCGCGTCGGCGGCCTGCGGCAGGAGGCTGGTTTCGGTCATGCCGGGCACGACGTTTGTCTCGAGCACGGTGAGCTCGCCGGTGTCCTGGTCGAGCATCAGGTTGACGCGAGCGACGCCGTGGCAACCGAGTAGCCGATACACCTCGAGCGCCAGCCCTTGCGCGCGGGCAGTCGTTTGCTCGTCCAGCTCGGCCGGGCAGACGAACGTCGTCATGCCGATCTCGTAGCGGGACTCGTAGTTGTAGAACGCCTCTTCGCGCGGAATCGCCTCGACGATCGGAAGCGCCACCGGCGCGGACAACGTCTGGGCCGACTGCTGCGGGCTGTCGAGCACTGACACCGCAAGGTCGCGCCCTCGGATGTAGCGCTCGATCACGACCTTGTCGCCGTAGGACAGGGCGCCAAAGATCGCTCCCGGAAGCTCGTCGTCGGAGCGCGCGAACTTGACGCCCAGGGCAGAGCCCTGGCTGGCCGGCTTGACGACCAGTGGCAAGCCGATCGAGTCCTTCAGCCGAGGTAGCGCGCTCGCCACGCCGAGGTCTTTGATCGCGCTTTCCTTGAACGCGGCGAACTCGGGCGTCGGGATGCCTGCCTCGCGCATCAGGTACTTGGCGAGCGCCTTGTCCGTGCAACGCATGCACGCTCCCGGCCCTGAGCCGGTATACGGGATCGCGAGCATCTCCAGCAGTCCCTGCACGGTCCCGTCCTCGCCGTCGCTCCCGTGCAGTGCCACGAACGTCGCATCCGGCGAGGCCTGCTCCAGCTGCTCGACCAGCTTGGGGCCGACGTCGATCGCGACCACTTCGTGTCCCAGTCCGCGCAGGCTGTGCTGCGTGCGCGCCCCCGAGCGCAGCGAGACCGATCGCTCGAGTGACGTTCCCCCCTTGAGCACGGCGACCTTGCTGCCCGCTCGCCGCGCGCCGACCGCCTGCAACCTGCGACTCACCGATCCTGGCTTCGTCGCGCCCGCTGCTGGGCCCGGCTGGGCAGCTCGAGGACATCGGCCGTGTCCGCCTTCGTGTCTCCCGGGACATCGCCTGCGCGAGGATGCGCGGAGAGCCCGGCCGACAGCGCCTTCAGCAGGCCCGCGTCAACCGACCTGTCCACGATCGCGCCGATCCTTCTGACCCCCTCGCGTATCTCCTCCTCCGGCGATCCGGCGAAGTTCAAACGCATCGAACTGGCGCCGCTGCGTTCGTCCACGTAGGCGGCGCGGCCCGGAACGAACGCGACATCCCGGCAGCGTGCCAGCAGATCGGTGGTATCTACGCCATCGAGCGTCGCCCACACGAACAGGCCGCCATTCGGTTCCGTCCAGCGCGCCCGCTCGCCGAAGTGCTCTGTCAGCGCCTGCAGCATCACGTCGCGGCGTCGCCGATACAGCTCCTTCTGGCGCTCGACGTAGTCGAGCCACGCCGGTTCGCCGCTGCGGTTGCGCTCGGCGAAGTACGCCGCCACGAAGAGCTGCGTGACGGGGGAGCTACAGAGGTCGGCGCCCTGTTTGCCGAGGTTCAGCTTCTCGAGCACCGGCCGCGGCGCCACGGCCCAGCCAAGCCTCAAGCCAGGGGCCAGGATCTTCGAGAAAGTGCCGAGGTAGATCACCAGGTCCGAGGATGCGCCGGCGCTTGCGTCGTGCGGTGGCGGGCTTCCGCTGTATGCGTCCAGCGAGTACAGCGTCGGCAGCGGCTCTCCCTCGTAGCGCAGCAGCCCATACGGGTTGTCCTCGAGCACCAGCAGCTCGCGCTCACGGGCGATCTCGACCAGTCGCTGTCGCCGCGGCAGTGACATCGTCACCCCGGCCGGATTCTGGAAGTTGGGGATCGTATAGATGAACTTCGGGCGTCTTCCCTCGCGAGCCAGACGGTCGAGGACGGCCTCGAGCTCGTCGATCGGCAGCCCATCGGCGTCCATCGCGATCTGCACCACATCGGCCTGGTATGCGCCAAACGTCGGCACGGCGCCTGGGTAGGTCGGCGCCTCGGCGACGATCACATCGCCGGGATCGATCAGCGCCTTGCACACCAGGTCGATCACCTGCTGGCCGCCGGTCGCGACGATCACGTCCTCGCGTTCGACATATGTGCGTTCGGCCGCCATGACCTCGACGATGCAATCGACTGCCGCCTGCATCCCTTCGGTTGGGCCGTATTGCAGCGCCCGCGCGGTGGCGGTGGCCGCGACGTTTGACATCAGCTTGGCGTACAGCTCAGGCGCGAACGTCGAGGTATCCGGCAGGCCGCCGGCAAGCGAGATGACCTCGGGCCGTTCGGTCAAAGCGAACATGTCGCGCATCGCGGACGAGCGCATACGCCGTGTGCGCGCGGCGAACAGCGCCTCGTAGCGCTCGAGCTCGTGCGCCGTCGCACGAGCTCGCCGCCCCGGCCCCTCGCGCTGCGAGCCGCCGCCCGAGACGTTGTCTATCGTCATGGCCCTCGCACGGTAGCGCACGCCGCAGCGAGGGCCGTACGCTGCAACCGGTGATGAAGAGCCAATCGCACACACTGAGTCCCGCGAGCACGCCCGCGCTACGGCCCTCATGAACGGCACCGTCTTCTACGTCGGACTCGGTCTCGGTCTCGCGTGTGCGTGTGGACTGCGCCCGTTCCTGCCGCTGCTGCTGGCGGGGGCATTCGGCTCGGCGGGCACGCTCAGCGTCACGTTTGCTACGGCCGGACACGAAGCCTTCGAGTTCCTGCAGTCCGACTGGTGGCTGCTCGTGGTCGTGGTGGCGCTTGCTCTCGCGTACGCCTTGCAGCTCATCCTCGGTTTGACTCCCGTGCTGGATCCGCGCGAGCGCTCGCGACGGATCGATCCGCTCGCCGCGGCGCTCGCGGGCCTCGGGCTCGGTGCGGGCGCGGTGCTGTTCGGCGGCACGCTGGCGGCGCACGGCGACTCTCCCTGGCCTGGCCTCGTGGGGGGCATTCTGGCGGCTGGTCTTGCCCAGCGCGCGACGTGGCCGGTGATCCTGCGAGCGCGCACCCGCCTGCCCGACCGGTCGGCGCGCGAAGCGCTCACCGTTTACCTGGACGCCGCTTCGCTGCTGCTGGCCGCCCTCGTAGCGGCGCTTCATCCGCTCGGGTACGTGACGGTGCTGCTGCTGGCATGGTTCGCCTGGCGCGGCCGCTCGCGTGCCGGCGGGGACCGTTACGCGGGCCTGCGCATCCTGCGCCGCTGATGGGCCGGCCGAGGTGAGCGGGGGAACGACGCCGCGGAAGTTGGTGCTGTGCGTGATCGACGCAATGGCGCCGGAGATGCTCGTGCGCGCCGCCGAGTCCGGGGCGGCACCGGTGCTGGCGACACTGATGCAGCGGGGCACGTATATCGCCGACTGCGTCGCGACGTTTCCCTCCGTGACGCCGGTGTGCGCCGCCGCGATCGTCACAGGCACCACCCAGGATCAGCACCTGATTCCCGGCATGAACTGGTACTCGCGCGAGGAGTCGCGCTACGTCGAGTACGGGTCCAGCCTGCGCGCGGCCCAGCGCTTTGGCATCGCGCGCCAGCTCACCGACCTGATCTACAACATGAACCGGGCTCATCTCGCCAGCGAGACCCCGACGCTGTTCGAGCTGCTCGACGACGCGCAGCTGCGCACCGCCTGCACGACCTATCTGATGTACCGCGGGCGCCACCTGCACGAGCCGCAGCGCGACACGGCGCTGACGCGCTTTGCCGCCAGCACGATCATGCGCCACCCGGTGATGGGCCCGCGCGAGCTGTTCTACGCCGACATCTTCGCCTCGCGCGCCACCGGCTGCCATTCGACGCTCGGGCTGCCGGGCGTGCGCGACCGGCACTCCGGTTGTGTGGGCGCGTATCTGGTCGAGCACGACCTGTTCGACTTTCTGCTGCTCTCGCTGCCCGACAACGATTGGCTTTCGCACAAAAGCGGGCCCGACTCGCAGCTCAGGTCGATTGCCGCGGCCGACCTGCAGCTGGCGCGCGTCGCCGAGGCCGCGGGCGGGATCGACGAGTTCCTGTCCGGGCATGCGGTGGTCGTGATGGCCGATCACTCACAGGTCCCTGTCAGCGCCACGATCGACCTGCAGGCCGATCTCGGTGAGCTCGGCGTTCGCCAGCCCGACCATCCGGCGCTTCTCGCTGGGATCCGGCCGTCGTCGCGCGCGCGGGCCGACGTCGAGGAGCGCATCGCGGTGTGCCCTTCTCAGCGTGCTGCCATGGTCTACGCGTTGCACCCCGACGAGCGCGACGCGATGCGCGCGTCGGTGATCGCGCGCGCCATGTCGATCGAGGGTGTGGACCTGGTCGCATGGCTGGCGCGCGACGCGCACGATGCGCCGGCCGAGGCGGTCGTAATGAGCCCCGAGCGCGGCGAGCTGCGGTTTGCTCCAGGCGGAAACCTGCGCGATGCTCGCGGCGCGGCCTGGAGCATCGAAGGCGATCTGCCCGTGATCGACTGCCAGACGGTCCCCGACGAAGGGCTCGTGCTGACCGAGTCATACCCCGACGGGCTCGCCCGCCTGTGGTCGGCGCTCACGTGCCCCACCTCCGGCGAGGTCCTGATCAGCGCGGCCGCCGGCCAGGAGTTCGTCGACTGGGGCGGCGCCGCGCACGTCGGTGGCGGTAGCCACGGCTCGCTGCACCGCGACGACTCGCTCGCTCCGCTCGTGCTCTGTGGCCTCGAGCCCCCCGCCGGCGCCCCGCTGCAGTGGACGATTGGCGACGTCGCGTCGCTGATCCTCAGCCACTTCGGGCTGCAACCCAGCCCGGCCGCCGCTCCGCCGGCCTCGCGCTCCTAAACGTCGCCCGGTCGAGACGCGAGCCGGCACCGCAGGCGCAGGCGGACGTTTAACCTCGGCCTATGCGTCGCATCGCGCCTGCTCTCTGCTGCCTGGTCGCGGTCGCAGTCGTCTGTCCGCGAGCAAGCGCGGACACGGCGCGCTCGTTCGGGCCGAGCGTGGCCCTCACGAGCACCATCACGAGTGGCGCTCGCGCGGCGAGCACCAGTGCGCGGACGAGCACCTCGGAAGCGCCGGTGCCGGTGCTCGAATCGAACATTGCGCCCCCGGGTCGCAGGCTGTCGTCTGACCAGGTCCTTCAGATCGCGCGCTCCTTGCCGAAGATGAAGGCGCTGCAAAAACACAACCCGGGGTCGTTCGCCGACGCCTATCTGAAAGGGCCCGAGCGCTGGCAGGTGAGCTTCTTCACCAAGAAAGGCGCCAAGGAGATCGGTCTGGTGATCATCGCCGACAGCACGGGCCGCGTGCTCGAACAGTGGACCGGCTTTCAGGTCATCTGGACGATGGCGCGCGGCTATCCCGGCGCCTTCGGCCGGCACGTCAACGCGCTCTACATCTGGCTGCCTCTGTGCCTGCTGTTCATGCTGCCGTTCATCGACCCGCGCAGGCCGCTGTCGCTGCTCCATCTCGACCTGCTGGTGCTGCTCTCGTTCTCTGTGTCGCTGGCGTTCTTCAACCACGCCAACATCTACGCGTCGGTCCCGCTGACCTATCCCCCGCTCTTGTACCTGCTGGCGCGAATGCTGTGGCTGGCGCTGGGCCCGGCCTGGCGAGGGCGACGGCGCGCGGAGATCGTGCCCGCGGCGAGCTCGAGGCTCGAACCGCCGTCCAGCGTCGCTGAGCCTGAGCGGCTGCCCGGCGCGCCTGGCATTCCGCCGCTGGGCACGGCTGAGCTGCAGCGCGGTGAGCCTGGCATTCCGCCGCTGGGCATCGCCGGGCTCGAGCCGCCCCGGAACGCTCGGGAGCTCGGGCGAGCACGCCCCACGCCGGGGCTGCGCCTGCTCTTGCCGGTGCCGTGGCTGGCGGTCGGGGTGATGTTCCTGCTCGGCTTTCGGATCGCCCTGAACATGACCGACTCCAACGTGATCGACGTCGGATACGCGGGCGTGATCGGCGCGGACAAGGTCGTCCACGGGAAGGCACTGTACGGCGGCTGGCCCTCGGAAAACGAACACGGCGACACCTACGGCCCGGTCAACTACGAGGCGTACGTGCCGTTCGAGCAGGCCTTTGGCTGGAGCGGCACCTGGGATGATCTGCCGGCGGCGCACGCGGCCGCGATCGCCTTCGACCTGCTGGCGCTCGGACTGATCTTCCTGCTCGGCCTGCGCATCCGGGGGCCGACGCTCGGGACCGCTCTCGCCTACGCGTGGGTCTCCTACCCGTTCACGCTGTTCACGCTCGAGAGCAACTCGAACGACACGCTCGTGGCCGTGTTCATCCTCGCGGCGCTGCTGTTCGCGACCTCGCCCCCCGCGCGCGGGGCGTTCGCGGCGCTCGCCGGCCTGACCAAGTTCGCCCCGCTGGCACTGGCGCCGGTGCTGGCGACGCACGGCCTGCGCGAGCTCCCCGCTCGGCGCCGAGCGCGAGCGATGGCGCTGTTCCTGTTGGCGTTCGTGCTGGTCGCCGCGATCGTGTCGGTTCCGGCGCTGACCCACGACTCGCTGCACGAGATCTACGAGCGCACGATCGCCTACCAGTCAGACCGCGGCTCCCCGTTCTCGGTGTGGGGGCTATACGGCTGGCATGGGCTCGAGCTGGCGGTCGAGGTCGCCGCGATCGCGCTGGCGCTCGTGCTGGCGGCGATCCCACGCCGTGGCGATGTGATCGGACTGGCGGCCGCCTGTGCCGCGATTCTGATCGCGATCCAGCTCTCCCTCGAACATTGGTTCTACCTCTACATTCCGTGGTTCTTCCCGCTGGTCATGCTCGCGCTGCTCGGATCACGCGCCCTGCCGGCGGCCGGCCGACCCGTCGCCGTCACGCCGACGGCAGGGGTGCCGGCGCTGGCATCAGAACCTGCTCGATCGACTCCGCTCGCAGCCGCGTGGCGGAGCAGCGGATGAGCACGCCCATCAACCAGGGGTCCTCCTCGGAGGTTTCAAAGCGGATCGGCATCTGCGTGCGCAGTGCCTCGATTGCCTGCTCGCGTTTGACGCCGATCACGCCCCCGCGCGCGCCGGTCATGCCGACGTCCGTGATGTAGGCGGTGCCTCCCGGCAGCACGCGCGCGTCGGCGGTCGGTACGTGCGTATGGGTGCCGACGACTGCGCTCGCGCGTCCGTCCAGCATCCAGCCCATCGCGACCTTCTCCGAGGTGGCCTCGGCGTGCATATCCACGAGGATCTGATCCACGTCCGCGCCGGTCAGCTGCGCGAGCGCGCTCTCGATCTCCGTGAACGCGGATCGACCGGCTCGCAGATACAGGTTGCCCGACATGCTCACCACGCCCAGCTTGAGGTGTCCGCGCTCGACCACGCAGGTGCCGTGTCCGGGCTGGATGCGCAAGAAGTTGGCCGGTCGCAGGATGCGCGCCTCGGAGTCGAGATACGGGTAGATCTCGCGCCGGTGATAGGTGTGATTGCCGAGCGTGATCACGTTGACGCCGCCCGCGAACAGCGCTCGCGCCGCCTTTGGTGTGATGCCGAGCCCGCCTGCGACGTTCTCGGCGTTGACCACCACGAACGTGGGGTCGTAGCGCTCGCGCAGCTCCGGCAGGCAGGCCAGCAGCGTGCGCCGCCCGATCCCGCCGACCACATCGCCCACGAACAGAATGCTCGGCCCGCTGCCCCGGGCGCTGTTCTCGTCGTCGCCGGCCATGTCCTGCTCGGGCGGATGCTCGCCGAGGCCGGGTCGCGGTTCGCTGGCTTCCTGGGGCTCAGCCATACTGCGTCCATGCCGGCGGGAACTCGCTGAACATGCCCAGGGGGCGCGACAGCTCGCCCGTGGCGGCTCCGCCGAGCCCGGCCGAGCACGAGCTCGCACCCGAGGCCGCCGAGCCGCCGACGTCACCGAGCCCGCCGCCGCGCACGATCGTCCCGCGCTGGGTGCAGCTGGTGGTGCTGCCACTCGCGCTGCTGGCGCTGTGGGCGCTCGCGAAAGCGGCCGGAAAAGTCCTGATCATCTTCGTCCTAGCTGCCGTCATCGCCTTGATCCTCAATCCCGCGGTCAACTTCCTGCATCGTGCGCGCGTCCCGCGCGGGCTCGCGGTGCTGACCGTCTACCTCGCATTCTTCCTGACGCTGGTGGGCGTCGGCTTTCTGCTGGCGAACCCGATCACGAACCAGGCGCGCGCGTTCACGCGCCATGCGCCGGAACTGGTGAGCGAAGCCAACAAAACGCTCGCAAAAATCCAGCGCGAGCTCAACGATGATGGCGTGCACGTGAAATTCATCAAACAGGGCGAGACCGCGCTGCAGACGATCCAGGGCAAGCTCGACAAAAGCGCCGGCTCGATCGCATCGTTCGGGGGCGGGCTGCTCACCGAAGCGGCGGGGGCGATCTTCGATCTGGTGCTCGTGTTCGTGTCGTCGATCTACATGCTCTTGTACGCACCCCGCATCGGCGCGCTCGCGCGGCGGCTGATGCCACGCGGCGACGGCACGCCTGGCGACGACTATCCGCGCCTTGTTCAGCGTGCCGTCTCACGTTACGTCGGCGGCCAGCTGGCGTTCAGCCTGATCATGGGCACCACCGCCGCGGTGGCGCTGTACGTGTTCGGCGTGCTCGGGATCTTCCCGCCGGGACGCACATACGCCGTCGCGTTCGGTGCGTTCCTGGCGTTCATGGAGCTGATCCCCTACATCGGACCGTTCCTGGGCGCGCTTCCGCCGATCCTGGTGGCTCTGTTCACCGAACCGATCAGCGCTGTGTGGGTGGCGCTGCTGTTTCTCGGGCTGCAGCAGCTCGAGGGCCACATCGTGGCGCCGCAGATCTTTGGCCACACATTGCGGATCAATCCCCTGCTCGTGATCTTCGCACTGCTGCTGGGAGAGCAGCTGTACGGGCTGATCGGCGCGCTGCTCGCGCTGCCGATCATCGCGGTGATTCGCGAGACCGTCCTGTACCTCAACCGCCATCTCGAGCTCGAGCCCTGGCCGCGCTCGGGCAGAGGCCTGTTGTGAGCTCACGCGGAGGGCCTGTTGTGAGCTCACGCGGAGGGCCTGCCGTGAGCTGCGGAGGCTCGCTGTGAGCGCACGCGGAGGTCTGCGGTGAGCGCAGCGGGCTCGCGGTCGTGAGCTCGCCCGCACCGGCCATTGCCGTCAGAGATCTCGCCAAGCGCTTCGGCGAGCGCGACGCGCTACGCGGTATCAGCTTCGACGTGCGCGCCGGCGAACTGGTCGCGATCGTCGGACCCAACGGGGCGGGCAAGACAACGCTGCTTTCGATCCTGGTCGGCGCCCTGCGTGCGAGCGCGGGCACCGTCAGCGGGCCGGGCGCCGGCGCGGCTGCCGGCTGGGCGCCGCAGCAGCCGGCCGTCTACACGAAGCTGTCGGTGGTCGAGAATCTCGCTCTGTTCGCGCGCCTGGAGCAGGTGGGCGACGTCGAGAAGGCCGTCGAACGCATGCTCGACCAGACAGGCCTGCGTGACCGCGCCGGCGAGCGCGTCGAGCGGCTCTCGGGCGGCAACCGCCAACGTCTGAACGTGGCCCTGGCCCTGCTCGCCGATCCGCCCGTGCTGGCCCTCGACGAGCCCACGTCCGCGCTCGACCCGGGGCAGCGCGAGCGCGTGTGGGAGTTCGTCGGCGGTCTGGCGCGGGCTGGCACCGCGGTGCTCTACTCCACCCACCATCTCGGCGAGGTCGCCCGGTATTCGACCCGGGCGATCGTGCTGGCCGACGGGGAGCTGCTGTTTGACGGGTCGCCGGCCGAGCTGATGCAGGCGGCTGGCGGTGACGGGGACTTCGAGGCGGCGTTCGTGGCGTTCCTTCGGATCAAGGGGCATCTGTGAGGGCCTTGTTTCGCAAGGACCTTTTGATCTTGCGGCGCTCGCGGCTGCTTGTGGGGATCCTTGTCGTCTATCCGATCGCTATCGCTTTGTTGCTGGGGCTGGCGATCTCTCGGGCTCCGAGCAAGCCGAAGATTGCGGTGGTCGATGAAACGGCTCCTGGGCAGACGATCCAGGTTGGTGGGGAGCCTGTGCCGGTGAGTCGCTATGTCGAACAGCTGTTCACGCAGGTCAAGCCGGTGCCGGCGGCTTCTCGCGAGCAGGCGATCGCCGAGGTCAAGTCCGGTGAAGCGCTCGCGGCCGTGGTGATTCCGCGCGATATCGTCGGGCGGGTTTCCACGGGCTCGCAGGCGAGCGTCGAAGTGCTGTACAACGGCAACGCGCTCGAGCAGTCGGTGGTGCAGTCTGACCTGCGCTCGGCGCTTGCCCAGGCCAACCTTGGCTTCTCCGAACAGATTCAGCGGGCCGCCGCGGACGCGATTGGCGAGCTGATCAGCGGCGGGAATCTGGGGATCCTGGGTGGGCCCTCGCACCTGGTCGGGCTGGAACAGATCCCGGGTCAGCTGCGCTCGATCATCGCGCACCAGCCGCCTGGCCCCGAGCGCACGAAGCTCGAACGAATCGAGGCGTTTGCCACCTTCGCCTCCCACAATCTCGGCCTGTCCAGGAACGTGCTCGCCACGATCGGACAGCCGATCAAGGTGCAGACGACGCTCATCGACGGCCGGCGCACCCCGCTGGACACGTTCGCCGTTGTGGTCGCCGTGGCCGTGTCGCTGATGTTCGTGGGAGTCCTGCTGGCGGCCGGCGGGATGGCGCTCGAGCGCGAGGAGCACACGCTCGCGCGGCTGGTGCGCGCGCTGGTCAGTCGCGAGGCGCTGCTCGCCGAGAAGCTGCTCTTGGCCGGCGCCTGCGCGTTCGCGCTCGGTCTGGTGATGCTCGTGGGGATCAGCGCGTTCGTCAGCGTCAACTTCTCACGCATCGGCCTGTGGCTGATCGCGCTTGCGTTTGGGGCGCTCGCCTTCGGCGCGCTTGGGGTGGCGATCGGCGCGCTGGCCCGCGAGGTGCGCTCGGCATCGCTGCTCGCCTTTCTGCTGTCGCTACCGCTTGCGCTGCTGGCGCTCGTCCCGTCCGGCTCGGTGGCACACGGGCTCTACGACGTGATCACCGCGATCTCGTTCGTGTTCCCGTTCAAGGCCGCCCTGGAGGCGCTCGATGCCGCCGTAAACCGCGCCTCGCCCGGGCTGGCGATCTCGGTCCTGCACCTGCTGGTGCTGACTGCGCTGTTCGCCGGGCTGGCGCGGCTCGGGCTGCGCCGGCTCGACTGATCCGTGCGGGCGCTCGCACCAGAGACCCGCCGGCCGCTCGGGCCGGGCCCGGCGATCGAGCCGAGTTCAGCGCCAGGCTGGGCCTGACTGCTCGCGCCGGACTGGCTCTGGAGCGCTCGGCGGTCAACCGGCATTGGACTAGCACGCGAGTATCCTCGGCGTATGGCGTTTCCCAAGACGCGCATGCGCAGGCTTCGCGCGAGCGTTGGCCTGCGCGGTTTGGTGCGCGAGACCGACCTGCGCGCCGACCGGCTCGTGCTGCCGCTGTTCGTGGCCGAGGCCGAGCACACGGCGGGCGCCGATCCCCTGCTCGCTGACATGGCGCGGCTGACCATCTCGCAGACGCTCGAGCGCGCTCGCGAGGCGGCCGCGCTCGGGGTGGGCGCTGTGATCGTGTTCGGCGTGCCCGCACACACGGATGCAGAGGGCTCTGGCGCCTGGGACGAGGAGGGCGTCGTCCAGCTGGCGGTCGGCGCGCTCAAGCAGGCTCTGCCGGAGCTGCTCGTGATCACCGACGTGTGCCTGTGCGAGTACACCGAGCACGGCCACTGCGGCGTGGTGCGCGAGGACGGCAGCGTCGACAACGACGCTTCGCTGGAGCTGCTGGCGCGGACGGCCTGCAGCCATGCCCGCGCGGGCGCAGACATCGTGGCGCCCTCGGACATGATGGATGGCCGGGTCGGGGCGATTCGCGGCGAGCTCGACGCCGAGGGCTTTGCCGACACGCCGATCCTCGCCTACTCCTCCAAGTTCGCGTCTGCCTTCTACGGACCGTTCCGCGATGCCGCCGGCTCGGCGCCAGCCTTCGGCGATCGCCGCTCCTACCAGCTCGATCCGGCCAACGGGCGCGAGGCGCTGCGCGAGGCGCTGCTCGACGCGGGCGAGGGAGCCGACATGCTGATGGTCAAGCCGGCTTTGGCCTACGGCGATCTGATCGCCGCCGTCAAGCGCGAGACCGCGCTGCCGGTGGCCGCTTACAACGTCAGCGGCGAGTACGCGATGGTCAAGGCCGCCGCCGCCGCCGGCCACCTCGACGAGGACGACGCGGTGCTAGAGATCCTGACCTCGCTCCATCGTGCGGGCGCCGACGTGGTGATCACCTACCACGCCATGCACGCCGCGCGCCTGCTGGCGGAGCGCCGATGAGTTCCGAGGGCCTGGGGGCGGACGCGCTCCAGCCATCCGCATCGGAATCGGCCCCCGCGCTGGACGAGCGGCCTCGTCCAGGCGGAGCGCCCAACCGAGGGGGAGCTTCCCGCCCGGGCGGAGCCATTCCGAAGCTGCGCGAGCGCAAGCAGGGCGCCGCGATCCCGCTCGACGAGCGCGACCGCAGGCTGCTGAACCTGATGCAAGGCTCGTTCCCGATCGACGCCCGCCCGTATGCGCGCGTGGCCGAGCTCGCCGGCTTCAGCGAGCAGGAGGCGATGAGCCGGGTGCAACACCTGCTCGACAAGCGCATCGTTCGCCAGGTCACCCCGATCTTCGATACGCGCGCGCTCGGCTACTCCTCGATGCTGGTCGCCGCCAAGGTCGACCCCGAGCATCCGCATCGCGCCGCCCAGGTGATCAACGCTCATCCCGGCGTCTCGCACAACTACCTGCGCAACCACGACTTCAATCTGTGGTTCACGATCGCCACCGAGCCCGATTCGAAGTTGGGGCTGGACGGCACGCTCGAGGTGCTGGCACGCGAGGCAGGCGCCGAGTCGGTGCGCCAGTTGCCGACGCTCAAGCTGTTCAAGATCCGCATGGACCTGGAGATGGAGGGCGACACCGAGGCGCTTGCCAAGGCCGCGCAGGCAAGCGCGCCGGTAGAGCTCGAGCGCCAGCCTTACGATCAGCTCGATATCGCCGTGATCCGAGCCCTGCAGGGCAACATGCCGGTCCTCAGCGAACCCTATGCGCCGGCCGCCGCTGAGCTGGGCCTGTCCCAGGCGCGGCTGCTCGAGCACCTCACCGGGATGCAGAAGCGCGGTCTGCTGCGGCGCGTGGCCGCGATCCTCTACCACCGTCGTGCGGGCTTCTCGGCCAACGGCATGGGCGTGTGGGGGGTGCCGGACGAGCAGATCGGCGAGATCGGCCCCAGCATGGCTGCGGTGCGCGGCATCTCGCACTGCTACCAGCGACCCACCTACCCCGACTGGCCGTACTCGGTGTTCACGATGGCCCACGGCCGCTCCAAGGAGGAGTGCGACGCGATTCTCGACTCGATCGCGGCGCAGACCGGCATCGAAGAGCGCGCCACGCTCTACAGCTCGACAGAGTTCAAGAAGATCCGCCTGCTCTATTTCACCGACGAATTCAAGGCCTGGGAGCGCGAGCATGAATAGGGGAGAGTGCTCCGCGGGGCATCCAGGCCCGCGTTCTGACTGGGGTGCACGGCTACCAGCCGTGCTTGACCGACCGGGCTTCGCCCGGCCTTCTGCAGGGCATCCCGTCTGCGGTCCGATTGGACGAGGCGACTTCAAGCCGCTTGTGACAGGCCGCCGCGCCCCCGGCCTTGCCGGCCCTCCGCGGTGAGCACCGCGCTGACGGACACGCGCTCGGCTGCGCTCTACCGGCGCGCGCTGCAGGTCATGCCCGGCGGCGTCAACTCGCCGGTGCGCGCGATGGGTGCGATCGGCCGCGATCCGATCTTCCTCGCGCGCGGCGAGGGCGCCGAAGTGGTGGACGTTGACGGCAACCGCTACGTTGACTACGTCTGCTCGTGGGGCCCGCTGGTCCTCGGTCATGCCCATCCCGAGGTCATCGCCGCCGTGACCGCGGCGGCCGAGCGCGGAACCACCTTCGGCGCGCCCACGCCCGGCGAGGTGGAGTTGGCGATCGAGGTCGGCAGGCGCATGCCGTCGGTGGAGATGCTCCGCATGACCAGCTCGGGAACCGAGGCCACGATGACGGCATTGCGTCTGGCGCGCGCCGCCACGGGACGGGAAAAGGTGCTCAAGTTCGAGGGCGCCTACCACGGCCACGTCGATGGCCTGCTGGCCAGCGCCGGCTCGGGCCTGGCGACGCAGGCGCTGCCGGCCAGCCCCGGCGTGCCTGCCACTGCGGCCGCACAGACGGTGCTCGTGCCCTGGAACGATGCGGCGCGCTTGAACGCCGCCTGCGAGCAGCACGAGCTGGCTGCGATCATCGCCGAGCCACTGCCGGCGAACATGGGCTTGGTCCCTCCGCGTGCCGGCTTTCTCGAGCTGCTGCGCGAACGCGCCAGCGCAAGCGGCGCCGTGCTGATCCTGGACGAGGTGATCTCGGGCTTTCGCGTGGCCAGCGGCGGCGCGCAGGAGTTGACCGGCGTCAGCGCTGACCTGACGATCCTCGGCAAGATCCTCGGGGGCGGGCTGCCTGCGGCTGGGCTCGGCGGCCCCGCCGAGCTGCTCGGCCGGCTGGCACCGGCGGGTGAGGTCTACCAGGCCGGCACGCTCTCGGGCAACCCGGTCGCCGTGGCGGCGGCGCTGCAGACGCTGGAACTGCTTGACCAGGACGCCTACCTGCGTCTCGCCGCAGTCACCGAGCGCCTTGCGAACGGACTGCGCGAGGCCGCAGCCCACGCGGGCGCGCGCGCGGTCGAGGTGATCAGCCTGCCGGGTTTGCTGACGGTCTTTTTCACGGGCGCGGACGGCGCCCGCGGCTCCGACGGCGGGCGCACGTCTGCCGGCACAGGAAACTTCGAGAGCGGCGGGAGCACCGGCGGCGGCCGGACTTCCGAGCACTCCAATGGCTCCCTGCGCGCCGATGCGCTCGAGCGCACGGTGTTCGACTTCGACGACGCGCGCGCGTGCGACCTCGATGCGTACGGACGCTGGTGTCGCGAGCTGCTCGCGTGCGGCGTATACGCGCCGCCCTCGCAATTCGAGGCCTGGTTTCCGTCGCTGGCGCACACGCCCGAGCACATCGAGCGCACCCTCGCCGCGGCCGCCGCGGCGTTCGCGGCTGTGCAAGACCAAGCCGCGGGGGATGTCCGGTGAGCGACCGGGTCCTAGAGGACGAGCGGTGAGCGACCGAGCAGCGCAGGACGACGGTGAGCGACCGAGTCGTGCAGGACGAGCGGTGAGCGAGCCTCGCGAGCATGGATCGCTGCTGGCACTTGCCGAGCTCGTGCGCGAGCAGGGTGGTGTGATGGCAAGCATGCTCGCTCCGGACGTGCGCGCCGGCGATCAGCCTGGTCCCGCCCAGGCCGTCGCCGCCGGTCCGCGTGCCCGGCGTGCGCCCGCTGAATACGAGTTGCTGGTGGAGGCGATCTATGAGGGCTATCTCCTTCACTACGGCACGCCGCGTGTGATCGCGTCGCCCGAGGCCGACTTGTGCCTGCTGGCCGGCGATCGGCTGTATGCGCTCGGCCTGGCCAGGCTGGTGGCGCTCGAGGACACGGTCGCGGTTGCCGAGCTCGCCGACACGCTCACGCTCAGCGCGCTTGCACATTCCTGCGACGAAACGGAGCTTGCACAGCTCGTATGGGGAGCGGGCGCGCGCGCGGTCGGCTGGGGTTCGAGTGCGAACCATCGACGGGCCAAGCAGCTCGTTTTCGACGGCGCGCCTGAGGCGATCGAGGCGATGCGCACAAGCGCTCGAGGGGTTTTGGCGCCGCACTGATTCGCACCTCGATATTGTTCGCGGTGGTGCCCGACAAGCACGCCAAGCCGACGCCGATCTACACGCTCGATCGCGCGATCCCCGGAGCCTTCGATGGTGAGACGGTGACGCGCAGGCGCTTCATGACGGGCAGCGCCCACACCGCGGGTGCCATTGCTGCGTCTGCGTTTCTGCTGCCTTCGCTTGCGTTCGCGGTGGGACCGATCTTCAAAAGCACGCCGGCGCGCTGGGAAAGCGTGGGGCCGACCGACATGTTCAATGAGTTCAACTACATACCGGTCATCCTCACACTCAACCCGCAGATCGGCGAGGCCGGCAAGACCACGGTGTACGTGCGCAAGTTCAACCCGGCGATCGACGTTGACCCATACGACCACGGCACGAAGTTCATCGCAATCTCCAATCGCTGCGCACACCTTGGGTGTCCGGTGCGCTGGGTCGATGCGGCCGAGCGCTTCATCTGTCCGTGCCACGGCGGTGTGTATGACCTGCTTGGACGCCCCGTCGGCGGCCCGCCGGTGCGCCCGCTCGACCGCTTCTACACCCGCGTGAACGCCAGCAGCGAAGTGGAACTGGGCCCGCGCTTCTCCGTCAACAGCCAATTGCGTCCCTTCTCGCCGCGTGATCCGGGCGAGGCCCTCGACGGCATCGGCCAGTACCTCTACCCCTCGCGTCCCGGCGCGCAGAAACTCTAGGTCTGGGCGACGCCGGTGGCCAAGCTTCCGAAACCCCCAACGCCGACGCTGCCGGCCCCCCTGCAGGCGCCTCCGCCGCGACCGGGAGAAGGCAACGGCAAGGTTACGCCTGGCGATCACGCCATCAGCGCGGGCACGAGCGTCGTCGACTGGGTTGACGAGCGCACCTCGCTCAGCGGAGGCGCGCGCTGGATGCTGTTCCGCAAGGTGCCGAGGGGCACCAATTGGTTCTACACACTGGGCTCCGCGACGATGTTCGCGTTTCTGTCACAGGCGGTCACCGGTGTGTTCCTGGCGATGTATTACCGCCCTGATCCGAATGGCGGCGCCTATGAATCGATTCGTCACGTGACCAACGAAGTGTTTCTCGGTCAGTTCGTACGCGGCATGCACAAGTGGGGCTCGAGCGTGATGGTGGTGCTCGTGTTCCTGCACATGGGCCGCACGTTCTTCTTCGGCGCCTACAAGTATCCGCGCGAGCTCAACTGGGTGATCGGCGTCGTGTTGCTGATCCTGACGATGGTGATGTCGTTCACCGGATACCTGCTTCCGTTCGACCAGCGCGCCTACTGGGCGACGATCGTCGGAGTGAATATCAACGGCACCGGCCCGCTGATCGGTCCGTATCTCTCTGACTTCCTGCGCGGCGGGCCCGAATTCGGCGCAACTACGTTGTCACGCTTTTACGCAATCCACATGCTGCTCGTGCCCGGTCTGCTGATCGCGCTGATCAGCGCGCACCTGTACCTCGTCGCCAGGCTCGGCACGACGGCGCCTCCATGGCTGAAAGCCGAGGAGTCGCCCGAGCTGCGCGAGGCAGAGATCTAGGGTTCGGTATGAATCAAAGAGAGAAGGAGCAGTATCTCCGCGAGTACTCGATCCTGAAGGCCGAAGGCAAGCCGTTCTTCCCATACGCGGTCACCAAGGATGCGGTGATGGCGTGCGTGGTGATGGCGGTCATCATCACGATGTCGCTGGTGCTCGGGGCCGAGCTCGGGTCCAAGGCGAACCCGACGACCACCACCTACGTGCCGAGGCCCGAGTGGTACTTCTTCTTCCTGTTCGAGCTCCTGCGCGTGATCAAGCCGCCGAGTCTCGTCCCGCTCGCGACGATCGGCGTACCGACGATCGGCATGATCCTGCTGTTCTTGCTGCCGTTCTACGATCGCAAGCCGGAGCGGCGCCCGGAGCGCCGTCCGATCGCGATGCTGACGGGGATCTTCGTGATCGGCGCGATGGCGCTGCTCACCTACCAGGGCGCCAACGCCGGCTCACCGACCGTGATCGAAATGCCGACACCGGCCGCGATCAAGCAGGCGGGCGGCAGCACCCTTGCCGAATTCGAAGCCGGCAGGTTGGTCGTGGCGCAGTCCGGCTGCCTGGCCTGCCACAAACTGGGTGAGAACGGCAACAGCGGGCCAGGTCCTGAACTGACGGACATCGGCTCGCGCCTGCCGCGCCTTGGGATCGCGCGCACGCTCGTCAATCCGACGGCGCCGATGCCTTCCTTCAAGAACCTGCCGCCAAAGAAGTTCGACGCGGCGATCTTCTTCCTGTCACAGCTCAAGGAAGATTGACGCGGCCGTCCTCTTGCGGTCAGAGCTCGAGTAGCGTCTCGCAATGCCCGCCCACGAGGGCCCCTCTGCAGCTCAGAGCGAACGGCTGAAGACCGGCGCCGGCTCGGCGCCTGCACAGGGCGAATGGCTCGAGGCCGACGATCGGCGGCAGCTCGCCCAGAGCGGCCGGCTCGAGGCCGAGCAGGTCCGCCAGATGTTCGACCGCGTCGCCGGCGTGTACGACGTGCTGAACACGACGATGACCGCCGGCCTGCATCGTCGGTGGCGCGAGCGCGCCGCCGACTACGCGTGCGTCGGACCCGGCGCGAAGGTGCTCGACATCGCCACCGGCACGGGCGATCTCGCGCTCGTGCTGGCGCGGCGCGTGTGGCCGGGGGGCGAGGTCGTGGCCAGCGACTTCTCGCCCGCGATGCTGGCCCGTGCGAACGCCAAGGCTGCCGCGGCCACCGGAGCGCTCGTCACGCCTCGCTTCGAGTGGGCCGACGCGATGCAGTTGCCATACGAGGACAACGCCTTCGACGCGGCGACGGTCGGCTTCGGCGCGCGCAACTTCTCCGAGCTGCAGCGCGGACTGGCCGAGATGGCACGCGTAGTGCGACCCGGCGGCCGGGTCGTGGTGCTGGAGATCACCTCGCCCACAGACCGCTCGGCGCTCGCGCTGTTCTTCGCCGTCTGGTTCGACCGCGTCGTGCCTCGCCTGGGGCGTCTCGTCGAGGCACTGACCAGCGGCCCGTGGCGTCCGCGTGCGCGCGCACGCGGACGCACACGCAGCGGCTTCTCCGCGGCCTACACCTACTTGCCGAGCTCGGTCAAACGGTTTCCCGCGCCACACGAGCTTGCCGCCGAGATGGCACGGGCGGGGCTCGGCGACATCAGGTACATGCTGACCGCGGGCGGCATCATCGCGATCCATGCCGGTACCGTTTGCGCTGAGGCGAACGCGTGAGCAGCGCCGAGGGCACCACGATCACCAACGGCGTCGGGGCAGGCGTCAACGACGACGCGGCAGCGGGCGCCGCGGTTGACGCGAGGGCTGGGGCCGACCACGATGTCGCGAGCGCCGCGCACGACGCGAGGGTCGGCGCTCGCGACAACGCTGCGACAGACGCCAACGACCAAGCCGCAACCGAGCTCGCCGCGAACGCGGAGGCGGAGGCCGCGGCAGGCGTCGCAACGGACGAAGCGGCGAGCGGACTCGATGCGATGGAGGCGATCATGCGCCAGGGCGGAGGCGCCCTGCGCGAGCGGATGCTCGAGATCGAGGTCCAGCTCGAGCGCGTGACCGCGGGGGCAGGCGAGCCGCTGGCCGCCCACGCGAGCGGCATGATCGTCGCGGGCGGCAAGCGCCTACGGCCGCTGTTGGTGGTGCTCGCCGCGGAGTCCGCCGGCGGCCCCCCGGCAACCGATGGCGGCGCCGATGGGCTGGTGCGCGCCGCTGTCGCCGTCGAGCTGGTGCACTCGGCGACGCTCGTGCACGATGACGTGATCGACGGCGCGCAGCTGCGGCGCGGACGGCCGTCTGTGGCGGCAGCCGCCGGACGCAAGCTGGCGGTCGCGACGGGTGACCTGCTGTTCTCCCGGGCCTTTGCCGAGCTCGCCCGCAATGGCGACGAGGCTCAGCTGCAAGCCCTGTCGGACGCGAGCTCGGCGCTCGCCGAGGGGGAGCTGCTGCAGCGCGAGGACGCATACGCTTCGCGCGTCGCAGTCGAGCGCTACCTGCGCCGTTGCGAGCTCAAGACGGCTGCGCTGTTCGAGGCCGCCTGCCGGTTGGGCGCCCTCGTCGCGGTCGGGGGGTCGCGCGCGCTCGCGGACGCGCTTGGAGCGTTCGCTCGCCGGATCGGCCTGGCCTTTCAGTTGCTCGACGACGTTCTGGACGTGTCGGGTCCGGTCGAGCGCACCGGCAAGGCCCGCGGCACCGACCTGCTCGACGGCACCGTCACTCTGCCGCTGATCCTCGCGCGCGAACACGACCCGCGACCCGCCGACTTCGACCTCTCGCGACTGCAAGGACCCGACCAGGCCGAACAGCTATGCGACCGCATCGCCGCGACCGGCGCCCTCGACGAGGCACGCGAGCGCGCCCTAGCCCTAGTCGCCGAAGCCAAGGCCGCCCTGCCGGCGGTCCTGCCGGGCGAGCGAGCAACCCTGCTCGACCTAGTCGCCGACGCAGTAGTAGAGCGCTACCGGTAAAGCCCGAACCTACGGCCGGAAATCCCCCGGGCCAATCACATCGGCCTCGAGCGCGCGCACGAAGAACTCGATCTCGTCGGTCATGTTCGCGTGCGTGATCTGGCGCAGATCGCTCAGCAGCTCGCCGGTGGCACGGTCGAGCTCGTCGTCGAGGCGCTCGACGATCGCCTGCTCGAAGACGCCTTCGCGGTAGGCCTCGCACTCCGGACAGCGCAGGATGATGCGCCAGTGACGCTCGCCCTCTTCGATCCAGTCGAGCGGATACACGAGCTCGCCGCCGCAGTTGAAGCAGACGTGCAGCGGCTCGGGCTGGGCGGCAGGCTCGAGCGTGCTGGCGCCGCCAGACGATTCGCCGGCGGAGGCCCCGGACGAGGATCCAGCCGTGGCGTTCTCGGACTGGGGCGCGCTCGTCGCTGCGGGCGGTAGCACCGGCGCGGGAGGGACGGGAGCGGATGGCGGGGTCGTGGCGGGCGACGGACCCGGCGCAGAAGACGGGATCGCAGCCGGGGGCGAAAGCGGGGTGGGAGCGGGCGCCGTCGCCGAAGGCGACAGGGGCGAGGACGCTTCCGCGGCGCTCTGCGCGGCGGCCGTGCTGGGCGGGGGCACCGCGGCTGAGGCGCCGTCGATCGCGGGCAACGGCTGCGATGCGCAGGGCTGCGATGCGCAGGCCGGGTTCGAGCCACTCCTATGGTCGGCGCGGCGCTGGTCGCGATAGACGATTTCGACGTGCTTGCCGTCGGGCAGCTTTACGCGATGACGGATGTGGGGGCTGGTGTCTGACATGGCGTCCATTCCCTCATGTCATCGACGCCAGGCGCCCGCGCCTTTAGGCCCGTGGTCGGATGCTCAACTGCCCCGCTCAACCGCCCCATGCGGGAGGGAAGGCTCCGGAGCGGTGGTAGTTTCATAAGCGCCATGGCCACCGCGATTCGCACGATCGGCCACGAAGATCGCCTCAGCCTCGTCGACCATCTCGAAGAGCTGCGCACGCGCTTGATCGTCAGCCTCGTGGCGGTCGCCGTCGTCTTCGGCTTGTGCATGTGGCAGAACCACGAGCTGCTGAAGATCATCAACCAGCCGCTCGCGAGCCAGACCCAGAAACAGGTCGCCAGAGGCGAGGGCCCGCTCGGACAGACGGCGCTGGCGCAGCAGGGCGTGCTCGCGGTGGCGGGCGACGTGCAGAAGATCGCGGCCGAGCTGGCCAACCCGGCGAGCAAGCTCCCAGCGGCCACGCGCGCGGCGCTCGCGGCGCAGATTCCGCAGCTGCAGGCGGACGTCGCGCGGATCCCGCGGGTCCCGGAAGGCAACAAACCGGTGACGCTCGGCATCGGCGAACCCTTCACGACCACGCTTGGTGTGACGCTGATGTTCGCCGTCGTGCTGTCGCTGCCGATCGTGCTGTTCGAGCTGTACGGCTTCTTGCTGCCGGCCTTCAGCCCAAGCGAGCGGCGGATCGCGCTGCCGCTGCTGCTCGCGATCCCGTTTCTGTTTGCGCTCGGGGTGGTGTTCGGCTACTACGTCGCCCTGCCCGCGGCGCTGCACTTCTTCCAGAACTTCAACAGCTCCGAGTTCAACGTGCTCGTGCAGGCCGGCCCCTACTACAAGTTCGCGGCCACGATCCTGCTCGCGATGGGGCTCGTCTTCCAGGTGCCCGTCGTGATCCTGGCCGCGACGCACGCGGGGATCGTGACGCCCGCGCAGCTGCGCAAAAACCGCCGCTACGCGCTGCTCGTGTGTGCTGCGATCGCGGCGCTCTTGCCCGGAGAAGTGATCACGATGGTATTGGAGACGATCCCGCTGTACATTTTGTACGAGGTAAGCATCCTGCTGGCGACCCTGATCGAGCGCCGCAGGCCGGCTGCCAGTGCATCCGCCGGAGGGCCGCCGGGCGGCGGATCGCCTCCTACGAACACGGCCCAGCCCACGGTGCAAGAGATGATCGACCACACAGATCCCAGGCTGTCGAGCTGATGCTGTTCGACCTGCGCGGACGCGGCCGCCGCCGCACGGTCCAGGTGCTCTACGCCGGCTTGGCGCTGCTGATCGGCGCTGGCCTGGTGTTCTTCGGCGTGGGCGCGGGCGCCGGCGGCGGTGGTCTGCTGAGCTCGTTGACCGGCAGCGAAGGCTCCAACCAGGCGAGCTTCGCGAGCACGATCGCCAAATACGAAAAGCTCACGCACAAGAACCCCAACGACGTGTACGCGTGGGAACAGCTGACGCTCGCTCGACTGCACGAAGCGGGCGGCGAAAAGTACGTCAACAACACGGGCCTGACGAGCCAGGGCAAGGAACTGTTCCGGCAGATATCCGAATCGTGGAATCGCTACCTCGCGCTGAACCCGAGCAAACCAAAGCCCGAAATCGCCCAGGAGATGGTCAGGGTCTACGGCGAAGAAGGACTCGAACAGCCCGCCGAAGCGGTCAAGGTGCTGCAGGTCGTGATCCCGCTCGACCACGGACGCTCGGCGAGCTATCTCTCGACCCTGTACGCGGAGCTCGCCGAGTACGCCTACAAAGCCAAAGACACCAACACCGGCGACCTAGCCTCCGCCCGGGCGGTCGCGCTGGCGCCGTCCGAAGACCGCAAGCGCCTGGAAAACGAGCTGGCCGAAGTCAAGAAGCAGCCGAACGGCCCCGAATACACCGCCACCACGGGCGGCAAAACGGTCAAAGTCAAAAAAGGCGCCAATGGCACGTACGTCGGCACGACGACCGCGCCGTCTACGCCGGCGCCTGGCGGGCTCTCGTCGGAATCGAAATAGACGCCGAGCTTCTCGTGGCCCGGGTTCTGCTCGGTGGGCTCGAATGGACGCGCAGCTTTGTTGACGGGGACGCTGCGCTCAGCGAGCTCGCGTAGAAGCAGAACCGTCGTAGGCGATCAGCGCCCCGCGTGAACGGGGCGGCCGAGCACGGGCGCCGATGCGGCTCGGCTAGAATCGCCGCCTCAGCCGACCGCAATGCTGGTGCTCACGGCGCCTGCAGCGCAGTGCGGGCCGTTAGCTCAATTGGCAGAGCAGGGGCCTCTTAAGCCCAAGGTTGCAGGTTCGATTCCTGCACGGCCCATCGCCCATCAGCAGCTTGTTTTGCGCACCCGACACGAGGAGGGACGAGCTTTGATTGGACCGATCGAGGACATGCCCGCAGGGACGATCGGACTGAAGGCGTCGGGAAAGCTCACGCGCGAGGACTATCGCGACGTGATCGAGCCGGCCCTCAGCCGAGGGGTCGAGTCCGGAGAACTGCGCATGGTGTTCCTGCTCACCGACTACCAGGGTCTCGACCCCGGGGCCTGGGTCGAGGATTTCAAGACCGGCATGCGGACCTGGGTGCGCGAGCACGCCGCCTGGAAGCGATTTGCGCTCGTCACCGACGTCGAGTGGGTTGCGAAGGCGATGCGACTGTTCGCCTGGATGGCGCCGGGAGAAGTGATGACCTGCGCGCCCGACCGGCTCGAGGAGACCAAGCGCTGGGTCGCGGGCTGAGCGCCGTGCCCGGCGCCGACGTCGGGGCGCCGTGATACCTGCTGGATCTTGAGAGCACGCTGAGGGGTGTCGATAACCGTGCTGGGCGCGTGCGCGCCGAGCACGATGCGACTCAGTACAGACAAGCCGAGCCGGGGCGCGAGCCTAGAGCCGTTCGAGCAGGATCCGCTCGAGCTCGCGCCGGCCGCCGAGCACGCGCGCGAGCTGTGGGAAGCCCGCGCGCCCCGCAAGCGCGGCCTCTACGTGCCGCTGCGCGTTCGCGTCGTGCTGACGTTCATCGCCGGGCTGCTGTGGATGTGCTTCTCGCTGTGGCTGTCGCGCAACTGGATCAGGACGCTCGGCCAGGACATCACGCCGGTGCTGGCGTTCCTCGTGATCGCGGGGATCGCGCTGATCCCCGGTTATCTGAACATCCAGCTGCTCACCTCGATCCTGCTCGACCGTCCGCCGCCGCTCAGCTTCGATGTGACGTTCCCCGACGTCGCGCTACTGGTGGCGGCCTACAACGAGCAGGCGTCGATCGCCGAGACGCTCGAGTATGCGCTGCGCACCGACTATCCCGGCCGATTCGAGATCGTGGTCGCCGATGACGGCTCGACCGACGGCACGCGCGAGGTCGTCGCCGAGTACGAAGCGCGCGATCCACGCGTGCGGCTGCTCGCGCTCGAGCACGGCGGCAAGGCCAACACGCTGAACGCCGCGCTCGAGCTCGTAAGTGCGCCGTTGACCGCGACGTTCGACGCCGACACGCTGCTGATGCCCTACTCGCTCAGGCGGGCGGTCGCGCGCCTGGTGGCTTCGCCGCCGGACACCGTCGCCGTCGCGGGGGCGGTACTGGTGCGCAATTCGCGCGACAACCTGCTGACACGCGCGCAGGAGTGGGACTACTTCCTGGGGATCGCCACCGTCAAGCGCGGCCAGGCCCTGCTGCAGGGAACGTTGGTGGCTCAGGGGGCGTTCAGCGTGTACGACACGACCGCGCTCAAGCTCGTGGGCGGCTGGCCGAACCGGATCGGCGAGGACATCGTGCTGACCTGGGGGATGCTGCTGCAGGGTGGGCGCAGCGTGTTCGAGCCGACGGCGGCCGCGTTCACGGAGGTGCCGGCGAGCTGGCGCGCCTTTGCCCGCCAGCGCCGGCGTTGGGCACGCGGGATGGTCGAGGGCCTGCGCGACCACGGCCTCGGACTGCTCAAGCAGATGAGCTTCTTCTCTCATTCGGTCGCCACCAATTTCACGTTCCCGCTGCTCGACGCGGCGTTCACGCTGGCGTTCATCCCCGGAATCGTGCTCGCGATCGGCGGCAATTTCGCGATAGTCGGGCCGATGACGCTGCTGGTACTGCCGCTCAACGCCGCGCTCGGGAGCGTCATGTACTTTCATCAGCGGCGCGTCTTCAAATCCGTGCACCTGCGCGTGCGCCAGAATCGCCGCGGGCTGCTGTTCTACTTCTTCTGCTACCAGTTCCTGATGTCGCCGATTTCGCTGTCCGGCTACGTGCTCGAGACCCTGCGCAGGCGTCGCTCCTGGTAGCCCGTGCTTGCGCCGGCGCTACACGCCGGGGCCGGCGCTGTCAGGTCGAGAGCACGGCCATGTTGCGGTTGCCGGCCACGGTACAACGGCGAGGCGCCGTCCCGAGAGTCAGGCCACGAGCCTCTCGCCGGCCATGACGCCGTCAGCTCGAGAGCACCGCCACGATGCTGTTGCCGGCAAGGGTGAGCTTGATCCGTCCTTTGCTCGGCTGGAGCGTCTGCGTCGCCAGGCCCGCCCGCGTCGGGCGGAAGACGGCGATGCTGACGCTGCCGGGGCTGCGCAATGCCACCTTCTGGGCGCGCGCGCGCTCGTTGTCGAGGATCAGCTGGACCGGCGCGGCCGGGCCGCTTACGAGCGTCGCGACGAGGCCATTCGTGGCGGTCAGCGATCGTAGCTCGGAGCCAACCGGCAGCCATTCGTTGAGAGCGATCATGGCGGTGTCGAGCGGACGGTCGATCACTTCCTGGCCGCGGACGATGAACGGGTCATAGGCGCCGCCGGCGAAGTGGAAGCGGACCTCGCGCAGGCCGGTCTTCAGCGCATTCAGGACGAACCGGATCGCCCACACGGCCGAGGCCGGGCTGTCCGAGACTCCGGACTTGCCGCCGCACGAGACCGAGTTGGCCTCTGACAGGATCGCCGGCACCCCCGCGGCGTTCGCGTCGGCCACGACCCATGAGAGCGCGCTTGGAGCGTCCGCGACACGCGGCGAGAGCAGGCCCGAGACTGTGGCTGCGCGCGGGCTCCCACACACGCTCAGCGGATAGGCGTGGACACCGATCGTCTGGATGTGCAGCGCAGCGATGATCGGTGGCAGCTCGGTGCGCCAGTGATCGGCTGAGGCCAGTTCCGGACCGACCAGCGGAGCGCTGCCGATTGCCGGGCGCAGATACGTGGCCAGCTGCACGTACAGGCTCGCTGCGGCGGCCGCGCTCTGCGGCTTGCCGAGCGCCGAATAGTTCGGCAGGTCATACAGGTCGGGCTCGTTGCCCAGCGAAAACGCGAGACCGTTGGTCGCCGCGCTCTGCGCGCCGGCCGCGATCTGCGTGGCCCACGCGAGCTGGCCGGTCTTGAGGTTGACGCCGACCGTCAGCGGATCTTTCGAGGCGCTCAGCAGGCAGTGCAGTTGACTCCAGAAGTTCGCGGGCAGCGAGTACAGGACAGCCGATTCCCAGGAGGAGTACGGGGCGCTGAGCGCTCCGCTCGGGGCGGTCAAGTCCTGGCTGTCACCGGCCAACGAGATCGGCGGCGAGCCGAGCTTCTGCAGTTCGGTGGCGAGCGCCGGCGGCGGGCACGGGCCCGTGCCGAGATCCTGCGCCATCAGCGGGTACTCGAGCGACAGGCCGACCGGTTGCATGGTTATCGGGACGCTCGGGCCGCTCGGGACGCCATGCACGAGCTCGACAGCGGTTGTCAGTGCGGCAGCGCGTCCGTCGCTCGCGGCGAGCCCGCACACGGCCACGAGCACCGTGATCAGCGCGGTCGGCTTACGCAGCATCGCGTGAACTTATCACCGGCATTTGCGCCGGCGAGCCGCCTGTCCTCGACGTAGGCGAGTGAGCGCACCGGGTGTAAGACGCTGGGGGGTCGTTCGCGCCGGTGCGCCTGGTGGGCAGGGGCGTCCGTCAGATCGCGTATGGCAGACGTATCGACTTCGATGCCAGGGCTGGGCGGCTTTGCGCAGAAAAAGGTCGCGCATAGCGATGGCTTCACGCAAGATGTCGTGCAGAAACGTCCGCGAACGGGTCTAGCATCGTTTTGCCGCCAACGGAGTGAGCGGAGCGCCCCCGGACCGACTCCCCTCTCACCGGCCGGGGGCGCATCTACCCCCAGAGCGCGCGATTCCGTGGCAGCCGAGCGATATCGCCGGCAATGGCTAGGCGGCGTCCGGCACGTAGCCGTTGCGCGAAGCGAGCGTCTGGCGCCCGGCGTCGGTCCAGATCGTCTGCTCGCGTCCAGGGCCCACACCGACGAGCGCGACCGGAGCGCGAGCCTGCTCGCCGATGAACTGCAGATACTCCTGCGCCGCCCCAGGCAGGTCGGAGATCGTGCGGCACTCGCCGAGGTCCTCGCGCCAGCCGGGCAGCTCGGTCAGCTCGGCGGTTGTGTGGTGCAGAACGGTCTGGTGGTAGGGGAAATCGTCGAACTCGGCTCCCTCGGCCCCGCGATAGCTGGTGCAGAGGGCGATCCGGTCAAAGCCGGAGAGCACGTCGAGCTTCGTGATCGCAAGCGCGGTCACGGTGTTCAGCCGTGCGGCGTAGCGCAGGGCGACGAGATCCAGCCAGCCGGCGCGGCGCGCACGACCGGTGGTGGTGCCGAACTCGCCGCCGCGCTGGCGGATCAGCTCGCCGGTCTCGTCGTGCAGCTCGCTCGGGAACGGTCCGGCGCCGACGCGGGTCGTGTACGCCTTGGAGATGCCCCAGACCTCGTCGATGTTCTTGGGCCCGACGCCAGTGCCCACGCAGGCCGCGCCGGACAGCGGGTTCGACGAGGTCACGAACGGATACGTGCCGTGGTCGATGTCGAGCATCGCGCCCTGGGCGCCCTCGAAGATCACACGCTGGCCGGCGTCGAGCAGGTCCCACATCAACTTGGCGGTGTCGGCGATGTGCTGCTCGAGTCGATGGCCGAAGGTCAGGTATTCCTCGGTCATCGCGTGCAGGTCAAGCGAAGGGTCCTTTTCGAACGGCCGCAGCGACAGGCGCTTGGGCTCCATCGCGGCGACGATCTTCTTCTTGAGGATCTTCTCGTCGAGCAGGTCCTGCACGCGGATCCCCAGCCGCGCGGCCTTGTCGGCATAGCAGGGGCCGATGCCCCGCCTGGTGGTGCCGATCTGCTGGCTTCCGAGGCGGTTCTCGCCCGCGGAGTCCAGCAGCAGGTGGTAGGGCATGATCAGGTGCGCGTTGGCCGATATGCGCAGTCCGCTGACATCCACGCGCCGCGCGCGCAGCGCGTCCAGCTCCTCGATCAGGACCCTCGGGTCGATCACCACGCCGTTGCCGATGACGCAGCGCTTGCCCGGGTACAGGATCCCCGAGGGGATCAGGTGCAGCTTCCACTGCACGCCGTCGCGCACGATCGTGTGGCCCGCGTTGTTGCCGCCCTGGAAGCGCACGACCGCGTCGGCCTGCTCGGCGAGCAGATCCGTGACCTTGCCCTTGCCCTCGTCGCCCCATTGGGCGCCGACGATCACGATTCCGGGCATACGCTCCCTGCGAGCTGTTCGGTGCTGGCGGACATCCGCCAATGAGTGTACGTGGGCGCCCGCTGGCTCACGGGACGCCGACGCAGGCCGGCGGTGGGTCGGGAGGGTGTCGCCGCACGCGCGCCCGCAGGTTCAGCCGCTGCGCACAGGCGCGCAGGCGCCGGCCGGCGAGGTGCGGGTAGGCGGCGCCGTTTGCGCGCGCAGGCTCAGCCGCGCACGGGCGTGCGCAGCTCGCCTCGGCGGTCTTCGCCGAACATCGGTAGCGGGTCGCCGCACATCTCGACCAGGCGCGAGACCGTGCGCGCGCCGATCTGCTCGGCCAGCTCGTCGGGCTGCAGGTTCGTGGTGACGACGATCGATCGCTCATCCTCGTAGCGCGAGTTGATGATCGAGTAGAGCTGCTCGAGCGCCCAGTCGGTGCGGTTCTCGGCGCCGACGTCATCGATGTGCAGCAGGTCAACGGTGGTCAGCCGGTCCAGGAAGCCGATCACGCCGTCCTGTTCGTCGATCGCCTCGCGCAGCAGGTGCAGCAGCCGCGGCAACGAGTAGATCGCGCTCGTGCGGCCAGCGTCGAGCGCGGCTTTGGAGATGAGCATCGCGAGCATCGTCTTGCCGGTGCCGACGTCGCCCATGATCCACACGCCGCGCCCGCGGTCGATGTTCTCGTCGATGCGCTCGCAGAAGCGGCGCACGACCCGGATCTGCTCGGGGAACGCGACCAGGTCGGTGCCGCCCAGCTGCTCGAACGAGATGTCGCGATAGCGGCGCGGGATGCGTGCCTGCAGGCTGCGGCTGCGCAGCTTGGCGATCTGTCCGGCGCGGCAGCGGCAGTCAGACGCGGTGTTGGTGGCCTCGTCGATCAGGAAGCCGCTGCCGTCGCACGCGCCGAAGGGGCAGCTCGCTGCACTCATTGCGCGTACCGATCCGGCGCGTAGCTGAGGAACTTGGGGTACTCCTTCTGGAAGGTCAGCGTGACTTTGCCGACCGCCCCGTTGCGGTGCTTGGAGATGATCAGATCGGCCTCGCCCGGACGCTCCGAGTCCTCGTCGTAGTACTCGTCGCGATAGATGAACATCACCAGGTCTGAGTCCTGCTCGAGGTTGCCGCTCTCGCGCAGGTCCGACAGCTGCGGCTTCTTATCGGGGCGCTGCTCGACGGCACGGCTGAGCTGGGACAGGGCGATCACCGGCACTCCCAGCTCGCGCGCCAGGATCTTCAGGCCGCGGCTGAGCTCGCCGACGGCGGTGACGCGGCTGTCATAGCGGCTGTCGGTGCGCATCAGCTGCAGGTAGTCGATGATGATCAGCCCGAGCCCCCCATCGCACTGGCTGTGCAGGCGCCGCGCCTTGGCGCGAATCTCGAGCATGCCGACGTCGCTCGAGTCGTCAACCCACAGCGGCGCGTCCGCCAGACGCTGCGAGGCCTTGAGGATCTTCGGCCAGCGCTGCTCGGCCACGCGGCCCTTGCGCAGCTCCTCGCCCTTGATACGCGCCTGCGATGCCACGAACCGCTGGGCCAGCTCCGCCTCTGCCATCTCCAGCGAGAACAGCGCCACCGGCCTGTTGTGCTCGACGGCGGCGTTCTCGGCGATGTTGCAGACGAGCGCGCTCTTTCCCATCGCCGGACGCGCCGCGATGATGATCAGGTTGCCCGGCTGAAAGCCGCCCGTGATCTCGTCGAGGTCCTTGAACCCCGACGGCGTGCCCGTCAGCGACGTGCCCTCGAGCGAAAGCCGGTGCAGCTTGTCGAGCTCCTCGTGCAACACCTCCTCGATCGCCCGGAAGTCCTGCTGGCGGTCGTCGCGCGCGACCTCGAGCATCGCCTTCTCGGCCTGCTCGACCAACTCGCGCGGCGGCGCCACATGCCCAAGGACGCTCTCCTGGATCTCGTAGGTGCTCCTCAGCAGTCGTCGCAGCAGGGCGTTCTCGCGCACGATCTGCGCGTAGCGGCGGGCATGGCCCGCGGCAGGCACGACTCCGGTCAGCTCGTCCACCGCGGCGACTCCGCCGACCCCCTCGAGCTGGCCGGCCTGGCGCAGGCGATCGCTGACGGTCAGCACGTTGACCGGCTCGCTGTCGTTGTACAGCGACAGCATTGCCGCGTAGATCCTGCCGTGATGCTCGCGGTAGAAGTCCTCGGCGCGCAGACCCTCCTCGATCACCAGCGCGTACAGCGAGCGGTCGGACAGCAGGATTGCGCCGAGCACCGACTGCTCGGCATCGAGGTTGTGCGGCGGCGCGATCGCGGCGCCGGCGCCGGTGAGGCGCGACTGCCCGCTGCCGGCGCCGTTGGACGGATTGACGGCGACGCTCATGGTCGGAACTCGGGCGAGTGTAGATCCGTGTCCCGCCTCACCCCACGGGGGTCGCCGCTATGTCCGAGAGAATCGCCCCCCACGAACACATGTTCTCAGCCGGTCCGGTCGTTGGCAGTAACCGTCGTCCGGCCTTCTGGGCCGGTATGCGCTTCGCTCTTGGGTTGACGAGGGGTGACCGCTTCGCGCTACCGGCCACGTATCACAGCCGGCCATCCCGGCCGGCTAGGTTTTCGCCACGACGATCGTCTTGATCGTCGCCGAAGCTCCGTCGACGACCTCGACCACGACCATGTAGGTGCCGACGTTCTTGATCGGCTCGGGCATGTGCACGTTGTGGCGGTCGATCGTCAGGCCGCGGGCTTCGCCGATCGCGCTCGCGATGTCCTGGGCGGTGACCGAGCCGAACAGGCGGCCGTCCTCGCCGGCCTGTTGGGGGATCGTGAGGACGGTGCGGTTGAGCAGGCTGACGTTCTCCTGAGCCCGCTCGATCGCCTGGCGCTCGGCGCGCTCGGCCGCTTCCTGGCGCTGTTTGACCGCTTCGATCGAGCCCTTGGTCGCAGGCTGGGCGAGCTTGCGCGGTATCAGGTAGTTGCGCAGGTAGCCCTTGGAGACATCGACCACGGCGCCCTGCTCACCGAGCGTGTTGACATCCTGCAGCAGAATCGCCTCGGGCACGATCGCTCTCCTGCCTAGCGGTCGCGGTCGCGGTCGCCGCGTTCGCGCCGCGGGCTGTCGTCGCGGCCGCCCTCGTTGACGTAGGGCAGCAGCGCGAGCTCGCGCGCGCGCTTGACAGCCCGCGCGATCTGGGCCTGATGGCGCCGGCAGGCACCCGTGATCCGCCGCGAGCGGATCTTGCCCTTCTCGGACACGAACTTGCGCAGGTTGGCGACGTCCTTGTAGTTGACCTGCTCGATCTTGTCGCGGCAGTGCTGGCAGGGCTTGCGCCGCCCGCTGCCGGGACCGCCTTTCTTGTCTCGCCGGCGCACCGGCTTACCGCGACCGCGTTTTGCCACTGAGATGCCTCGCTGTTGTCTTGCTAGAAGGGAATGTCGTCGTCCCCGGCTGCGCCGGCCGGCGCGGGCTGAAAGTCCCCTTCGTCGATGGGAACATCTCCGCCCTCTGAGGCCGCGTGGCCGGTTGACCGTTCTGCGGTCGGTCCGCCCCCTCCGACAGAGTCGTCGCGCGAGCCCAGGAACTGCACCGAGTCGGCAATGATATCGATTGCCTGGCGTTTGGTGCCATCCTGGGCCTCCCACTCGCGCCACTCGAGCCTTCCGTCGATCGCGACCGGGCGTCCCTTGTGGAGGAAGCGGGCGGCATTCTCGCCCTGCGCGCCCCAGACGGTGATGTTGAAGTAGTTCGGCTTGTCCTCCCATTCGCCGGTGCTGCCGTTCTTGCGCCGCGTATTGCAGGCCAGGCGCAGGCTGCACACCGACGTGCCGCTCGGCAGCGATCGCAGCTCAGGGTCGGCGGTGAGGTTTCCGGTGATCACGACTCGGTTGATGTTGGTGGCGGCCACGACGGCTTCCTTTCGCTCTCTGTATTGCTCAGTTCAATCTGTATCTCGTCCGTCTGCTGATGCATGCGTCCGAGGCCACGGGCGAGTGTAGCCCCGGCGCCGGGCGTCTTGATCGAGCCGCGATCTAACGGCGCGCAGAGCGATATTTGATCTGAAGTCGTGTATTGCCGCGGCGATACGCGACTACACCAGACCATGCGATGGTCCAGCTCGGCCTGCCGTGCCCTGGCAAAGGGAGCACACGATGGCGACGCTCCAGCACGCGATGGGCACGCTCGAGCCCGGTCGCCTGTCGGTCTCCACCCGCTGAGCCGGATGCGCCGGCTCAGTGCGAGGATCGGCGCAAACGCGAGGACGTGCGGAAGATCTCGTCCCAGTAGGGCGCGCTGATCCCGAAGCCCTTGGTGTCGTCTTGGAAGTGGTGGCGCATGTGGCGCTCGCGCAGCATGCTCGTCAGGCGGTTGCGCGGCGTGAAGTGGTGCAGGTAGTAGTGGAGCATGTCGTAGACCAGGTAGCCCGCGAAGAAGCCGGCGCCGAGACCGGGCGCGTACTTTTCCCCGAACGCGAGATACAGGATCCCGAACACGATCGCGCCAAGCGGCAGGCTGACTGCCGGCGGCATCACGAGGCGCAGCGGATCGTTCGGGTGCTCGTGGTGGACGCCGTGGACGATCCAGTGCAGGCGCGCCCCGATCCCCTGCTCGGGTTCGAAATGGAACACGACGCGATGCAGCCAGTACTCGAACAGGGTCCACATCGCGTACCCGCCGGCGAACAGACCGATTGTGACCAGCAGGCTGACGTTCGACAGGCTCCACACGATCAGCACTACGACCGCGGGGCCGAACACGAGCGCCGGCACCGCCGGGTGGACCCGCGAGAGCGCGTCCAGCAGGCGCGACTCGAACATCGGCGGCGACGCTCGCAGTACGTCGGTCCGGTTCAGCGGTTGCAAGTCCGCCGGATCCCGGTTCCACGCCATGGGCTCGATCTTAGCCCCGATTCAGCGCCGGCGACGCTGAGCGTGCCCGCGACATCATCTTTGCCAGGGGCCGCTCGCGGCGGGACTGTTGTCAGCCTGCGGGTGCTCGTGAGCAGCTCGTCGTTACGCGCTCTGCTGATCCTCGCCGGCTGCGGCGTCATCGGCCGCTTGCTCCTGTGCCGGCCCGGTGTCGCCGTCCGCTGTCGTCGGGACGTCGCGCTCTACTGCGCCGGGGGTGTCGCGCGCGCTCGGCGTCTCCTCGGCGCCAGCCGTCTGCGCAGACGCGCTCTCAGCGGCCGGGGGCGGGGGCGGGGCCGGGGCCTGCTGCGCGCTCGCGGCGCTTGCGGCCGGCGTGCCGGTGTCGCTCGAGCGGGCACTGTGGGCGCCGGAGCGCATATCGGGAGCATCGGGCGTGCCGGGCTTGAGCTTGATGATCCGAAAGCGCAGGATGCCGTCGGTGATGTGCAGCGTGCGGCTCATCTCGCTGAGCAGCTCGGGCGCGCCGGTCTTGAACTGGAGCAGGTGATATTCCGCGTCGGCCTTGTGCTGGATCGGATAGGACAGCGCACGGTCGCCCCAGTCGTCGTCGCGCACGATCTCGCCGTTGGCGGCGATCACCTGGCGGGCATCGGCGAGGATCTTGGCGCGCGCGCTCTCCTGGGCCTGCGGGTCCAGCAGCAGCACGAGGTCGTATGTAGGGGCAGTTTGTGCCATGTGCTCGGTCGCACAGCGTAGCGGGTCCCGAGATCGCGTCGATCGCCTGGGGCCCGGCCGGCGCCGGCTCAGCCCTGGGGCTGGCGCGAGGCGCCCTTGGCGCGGATGTCGGCGAGCTGCTCGTCGATCCAGTCGCCGGGGTCACGCGAGGTCACGATCTCGACCAGCCCCTGGGCCCGGCGATGGCGCTCCTGCGGGTCCATCGTGAGCGCCGCGTAGATCGAATCGGCCAGCTCCTGGATGTCGAACGGGTTCACCGAGAGCGCGTACTCGGCGAGCTCCTCGTGGGCGCCGGTGTTCTCGGACAGGATCGAGACGCCCTCGCGCTCGTTGACGATCGGTCCCTCCTTGGCCACCAGGTTCATGCCGTCGAACATGGCGTTCACGAGCAGGACGTCGTAGTGCTTGTAGGCGGCCATCGCCTCGTCGAGATCGTCGCGCAGCTTGAGCTGGATCGGCATCCAATCGGGCGTGCCGTGGCGATGGTTGACGACCGCGACGAGCGCCTCGATGCGCTCGAGGTACTCCGCGTACTGGGGCACGTCGGTGCGCGAGGGCATCAGCTGGGCCATGAACGTCACGCGCTCGGTGAACTCGGGGTGCTGCTCGAGAAACAGGTCGAACGCGGAGAAGCCGCGCAGCACGTTCTTCGAGAGGTCGGCGCGGTCGACGCGCAGGATCGAGAAGTCGCGCCGGCGGCGCATCAGCTCGGCCTCGAACTGCGCCACGCGCTGTCCCTGGGCGATCCTGCGCGTGGCTTTGTGGTCGATCGGCAGCGGATAGGCGCGCACCCACACCTCGCGCTCGCCGTAGTGGACCAGGCCGCGCGTGAAGTCAACCTCGAGGTCCATCAGGTCGCGGCAGCACTGCAGGAAGTTGCGCCGGTATGAGCGCGTGTGAAAGCCGACGATGTCGTTGGCCAGCAGTCCCGTGAAGATCTCGTTGCGGATCCACGTCGGCAGCACGCGCCAGGAGTCCGATTGCGTCCAGGGAATATGGATGAAGTGGTGCAGAAAGACGTCCGGACGGGCTTTGCGCACCAGATCGGGGAGCGTGTAGAGGTGGTAGTCGTGGACCATCACCACCGGCTCGCCGACACCCTCGATCTCCTCGACGACGGCGCGTGCGAGATCGTCGTTGACGGCGTTGTAGCCGAACTCGAACGCCTCGATCTCCTCGCGCCGGATGTCCGGCGCGTTCGAGAGGTCCCACAGGTAGTGCTGGATGAACCACAGCATCGGGTTGGCGAACACGTGGTAGAAGCGGTCATAGGCCTGTTCGTCGCTGACCACGAGCCTGACTTTGAACTCGCTGCCGTCCGGCGATTGAATCGCAAAGGCCCGCCCGCCGCTCGCGCGCGCGGCGTCGGCGTCGTGCTCGCTCATCGCCGAGGCGATCCACACGGCCTCGCGGTGCGAGGCCAGTCCCGTCAGGGCCGTGACCAGCCCGCCGGAGCCGCGCTTGACTTCGCCGCCGGCGTGGAAGGTGACGGGGCCGCGATTGGACACGAGCACGAGCGGAGCTCGCTGCGCGCTCGGGACGTTCATGACCAGGCGGGCTCGGGGGTCATGGCTGGGCGAGCTTCCGAGTCATGACTGGGCGAGCTCACGGAAGATCTTCAGGTAGTCGCGCAGGTAGCGCGGCGTGAGGAAGTGCATGCGCACGAACTCCTTGCCGCGTCTGCCCATGAACTTTCCGAGCGAGGGGTTCTGCAGGATCTCGAGCGTGCGTTCCGAGCACTGCTCGACGCTCGAGACCAGATACCCGGTCACGTCGTCCTCGATCTGCAGCGGGATCCCGCCGACGTCGCCCGCCACGAGCGGGCGCGCCTTCCAGATCGCCTCGGTCACCGTCAGGCCGAAGCCCTCGCGGATCGACTTCTGCACCACCACGTCTGAGTGTGACTGAAAGGCGTTGACCTCGATCGCCCCGACGTTGTTGAAGTTGTTGAGGATGTGGATGTCGGGGTCGCCGTCGGCGTGGGCGATCGTGGCATTGAAGAAGTCCCAACCCTCCGGGTCGTCGCTGGCCATCGAGCCGACCAGCGCCAGCTGGACGTCGGGCATCGCGTCCTTGACCAGGCGATAGGCGTCGATCACCCCGAGCGGGTCCTTCCACGGGTCAAAGCGCGAGACCTGGCTGATCAGCGGGCGGTCGACATCAATCCCGAACTGGCTGCACACGAACGTTGCGTCCTCCGGCGAGAGCGCCATGTTCTTCGGCGTCAGCGGGTCGATCGCGGGCGGCACCACGTTGACGCGGCCGCGCATCCCGTGCGGGACGTAGTCGCGCAGGTGAAACAGCGACTCGGGGTAGTCGGCGATGTAGGGCATCAGGCGCTCGAGCGTCTGCTCGTTGGGCGAAGACAGGTCGATGTGACAGCGCCATATCCAGCCGGCGGCCTTCTCGGGCACGAGCTTGTGCAGCGCGGCCGGCTGGGGGTCGTGCACGAGGCACACGTCCCAGCCGCCGGACAGCTCGCGCGCGTTCATCTCGTTGTAGCGCTGCCAGGTCTGCCACTGCTCGTCGTCGAGATCCTGCGGCGCTCCCTGCAGAGCGTTGTGCATCAGCTTGGTGGCGTTGAAGAACTCCTCGCGCCCGTAGATCACCTGCCACTCGCAGTCGAGCCCGACGTCGCGCATCAGCGGCACGAGCGTGTAGAGGATCTCCGAGACGCCGCCGCCGAACGCCGTCGCCGAGACGTGCACCACGCGCTGGCCCTTGAGCGGCTCGGCGAGCGCGCGAATTTCCTCGATCAGCTCGCGACCACATATGTGGGTGTAGTCCGCGAGCGCCTTGTTGGCGACTGCAACCGGCTGGAGCACGCGCGGACGATATCCGCAAGCCGTTGCGAGCGCGCTGCGAGCGAGCGCGAACGCCGTCGCGATCGGTGCGCGCGAGTTACTGTCTTGTGCGGAAGATGCTCAACGGACGCTTGTATCGCGCCTCATTCGCTCCGTTCTTGATCGTGCTGGCAGTGGTCGCCTTCTCGCTCACGCCGCGCGCGGAGCCACTCACCTCGACGCTTGCGCCGGACGCGTTCGCGGGCAACCAGGCCTACGGTGAACTGCGCCAGCTCGCGACCGAATTCCCGCGCAGGCGTCCCGGCAGCCCCGGCGATCAGCGCCTCGCGCAGCGCGTCGCGCAAACGATCGAAGGGCTCGGCGGAACCGCCCACGGCGGCTTTCGCGTGCGCGTCACGCACGTGCGCGCGCAGACGATCGAAGGCGAGCGCACGCTCGAGACGGTGATCGCGCAGCGGCCCGGGGCGACCGGCGCAAGCCCGATCGTGATCATCGCCCATCGCGATGCCCCGGCCCCGGGCTCGGTCGCCCAGCTGTCGGGCACGGCGACGCTGCTCGAGCTGGCGCGCGTGTTCGCCTCGCGCGAGACGCAGCGCCCGATCGTGCTGGTGTCGACCAGCGGCGGCTCGGGCGGAGATGCTGGGGCGGCACAGTTCGCGTCGCAGGCGCTCGAGCACGGTCCGATCGACGCCGCGATCGTGCTTGGCGACGTGGCCTCGACGCACGCGAGCCCGCCCGTCGTGCTCCCCTATTCGGACGGCTATGGCAGCGCGCCCGACAAGCTGCAGCGGACCCTCGCAGCCGCGATCACGGCTGAAGCGAGCTTGCAGCCCGGAGGTCCGAGCGCGATCGGCCAGCTCGCGCACCTGGCGTTCGGCTTCGCGCCCGGCGAACAGGGCGTGCTCGTCGGCGCCGGCGTGCCCGCGGTGCTGGTGCAGCTGACCGGCGAAGCCGACCCCGCTCCGAGCGCGGCGGTTAGCGCGGAACGCCTCGAAGGGATGGGCCGCGCGACGCTCAGTGCGGTCGATTCGCTCGACCCCGCGCCCGCGATCGCAGCCGAACCGCAGACCGGAATCGTGCTCGCCAAACAGATCATCCCCGCGTGGGCGCTGCGCCTGCTGGTCGGCGCCCTGCTGCTGCCGCCGCTGGTCGTGCTCGTCAACGGTCTTGCGCGAGCGCGCCGCACGGGGCGGCCGACGGCGCGCTGGGTTGGGTGGACGCTCACGTGCGCGCTGCCCTTCTTCGTATGCGCGCTGTTCGCGCTTGCGCTCGGCGCGACGGCGGTGCTGCCCGCCAGTCCCGCGGCGCCGGTGCTTCCCGACGCGCTGTCGTTCGGCTTGGCAATGGCCGCCGCGGTGCTGGCGTGCGTGCTCGTACTGGGTCTGGCGTGGCTCGCGTGGCCGGCGCTCGTGCGGAGGCTGGGGCTGGGGGTGCTGCCAGGCACCGACCCGCGCCGCGGCCGCACAGGCGGTGTCAGGGTGGGCGCGGGGTTGGGCGCCCGAGTCGGCAGCGTCGAGCCGGTGGCGGGCTCGGAAGCGCGCCGTGGTGAGGCGGCCGGCGTGGCGGCCTTGCTGGTGGCGCTCGTCGTCGCCGTCGGCGTGTGGATCGTCAACCCGTATGCCGCCCTGCTGATGGTCCCGGGCCTGCACCTGCTGCTGTGCGTCGCCTCGCCACAGTGGCGCCCGCGGCCGCCGCTCGGACTGGGGCTCGTAGCGCTTTCGCTCGCGCCGCTCGTGTTGCTGATCGTCTTCTATGCCCATCAGCTCGGCTACGGGCCCGGCACGCTGGCACAGGCGGCGCTGCTGCTGGTCGCGGGAAAACAGCTGGGCCTGGTGGCGCTCGCCCTGTGGAGCATCGCGCTCGGCTGCGCGGCCGCGATGGCCCTGATCGCGGTTACGCCCAGCACAGACGGCGTGGCGCTCGGTCCGCTCGAGGACGACCACATAACGATCCGCGGGCCGCTCTCGTATGCGGGCCCGGGCTCGCTCGGAGGAACCGAGTCCGCGCTGAGGCGCTAGCGGCTGTGGCGGGGGGTCGGCGGTCAGGCGCTGCGACGCCGGCGAGGCCGTCTGAGGGGGCCGGCCATCACGCGTTGCGCGCAGCGAGATCGTAGCTCGCCGCCGGCGGTCGCGAGGGTCGCGAACGCACGTGCCCGCGCACACCCGTGGGCGTTTCGCAAGCTCCCTACCGGGCACAGGGTCCGTGACGGTCGCGGGTATCGTGGGCATCGAGGCCCGGCACCTGGCCTGGGCATCGAGTCTTGTCCCCAGTGGCACATCATGCCTGAGATCCTGCTGACCACGAGCTCGCCGTATCGCGGCTCTCCCCCGAGGCGCCGCGGCGCGGCGCGCACGCGCGCGCGTGCGCTGCGGCTGCTCGCATATCTGATGATCGCCGTCGGTGGGCTCGCCCTGCTCGATGCAGGCGTCACGCTGATCTGGCAGGAGCCGGTCTCGGCGCTGTATGCAATCGTCCGCCAGGACGCCCTGAGCGGCGATCTGCGCGCCCTCGAACACAGCGCACCGACGCGTACGCAGCGGCACGCGCTCGCGAGCCTTCACAGCGAGCGCAAGCGCGTCGCGTTCCTGGCCGCCGAGCTCCAGCGGCACACGCCGAACGGCAGCCCGGTGGGGCGGATCTCGATCCCGCGGATCGGGGCGAGCTACGTGGTCGTCAACGGCACCGACACCGAGGATCTGATGAGCGGTCCCGGCGTCTATGCGGACACGAACTTCCCCGGCATTCCCGGCACGACCGCGATCGCCGGTCATCGGACCACGTATTTGGCGCCGTTTCGCGACATCGACCTGCTGCGTCGGGGCAATCGGATCGTGCTGAAGATGCCCTACGCGCGGTTCACCTACCGCGTTACCGGCAAGCGCGTGGTCCTGCCGACGGATGTCTCGGCGGCGATCGCCCAGGTCGGGTACTCACGCCTGGTCCTGTCGGCCTGCACGCCCCTGTTCAGCGCCGAAAAACGCCTGCTCGTGTACGCGCGCCTGGCGCGGGTCGTGCCCGTGGGAGCGGCGCGCAAGCTCCCAGGCGACCCGATCGTCCGCCCGATCGAATCCTCGACGGCATCCGCGTCGCACTCGCGCCGGCGCGCGCTACCACCGGTGCTCGAACCCCTGCAGCCGCAGGCGCTCACCCCGCTCGTCTAAGAACACTGCCGCGCCTTCGCCGGGACTCTCGGCTGAGGATGGCGCTCGCACGTCGCCGATCCAGGTCGGCGGGGCGCCTGAGATCTCACGCAGCGCCGACTCCACGCGCGCGCGTGCGCTCGGGGCGATGCAGAAGCAGAGCTCGTAGTCTTCTCCGTTCTCCGCGGCGGCTCGCCGGGGGTCGGCGCCTGTAGCGGCGCTTGCCTCGACAAGGCCCTCGGCCAGCGGCAGCGAGGCGAGCTCGAGCCGCAGGTTGACGGCGCTCGCGCGGGCCAGGTGGGCGGCATCGGCAGCGAGACCGTCGGAGAGATCGATCATGGCGTGCGCGCCGGCTGCGGCCAGCGCCTGGCCCTCGCGCAGCCGCGGCAGCGGGCGCGACGGGCGACCACCGAGCCGGCCGGTGACCCCGACGATGTCGCCGGGGCGCGCACCGTCGCGGCCGACCAGCTGCTCGGACGAGTCGGCCCAGCCGACGGCGGTGACGCTGACGAACAATGCCGGAGCGGCGACCACATCGCCGCCGGCGATGGTCGTGTCGGTGGCCATGGCGAGCTGCTCGGTGCCGCGCATGAGCTCGAGTGCGCCGTCCTCGCCGACGCGAGCCGGGACGCCCAGCGCCACGTACAGCTCGCCGCCGCGGGCTCCCATCGCGGCGATGTCCGATAGCGCGGCCGCTGACGCGTGCCAGCCGAGATCCGGCAGCTCGAACGCCGGATCGTCGAGGCGGAAGTGAACGTTCTCAACGGTGGCGTCGATCGAGGTGACGCACACCGGCAGCGCACTGACCACGGCTGCGTCGTCGCCGATGCCGCGCAGCAGGCGCGCGCTGCGCTCGCGCGCGAGCGCCGAGATCGCGTCGATCAACGAGAGCTCCACGCCAGCCCGCCCGCAGGCGCTCAGCGGTGTCGGTAGACGATCCGGGCCCGGTCGAGGTCGTAGGGCGAGAGCTCGCAGCGGACGCGATCGCCGGGCAGGATCCTGATCCGGAAGCGGCGCATCTTTCCGGCGACGTGACCCAGCACGACGTGGTCGTTGTCGAGCTTGACGCGGAACATCGCGTTCGGAAGCGCCTCGATGACCTCGCCCTCGAATTCGACCTTGTCTTCCTTTGCCACGGTTCCTAACCTACCAGCGCGGCGCGGGTCCTTCCAGCGCGACTCACGCTTGCGGTTCGCCGCCGGCGCCCGGGACCTGGGGAGCATGCCCCGCTTCAGGCGTGCTCCCGGCTTCGGGTGTGGACGGCGCTTCAGGGCTCGAGCGCGATTCCGGTGCGGCTTGAGTTTCGGGTTCCGCGGGCGGTGCCGATTTGGTTTCGGGTGTAACGGTGACTTCAGGTCCCGGTCCGGCCCGTCCGCCGGTGTTGGGGCCCCGATTGGCCCCGCGGGGCGCTTTCGGCAGGGGACTGACCTGCGGCGATATGTACGGTGTAACCGGGTAGGTGCTGCCCAGTTCGCCTTCCTTCAGCTGGCCATGTCCGGTCAGCGCGAAATGTCCGAAGAACGGACGGTATGAGATCGGTTCCTTGGGCGGCGGGAAGGGCACACAGGGCTCGCCTTCGGTGACGGCCGCCATGTAGTCGTGCCAGATTTCCGCTGGCAGGTAGCCGCCCTGCTGCGGCTCACCGTGGACGTCGGTCATCGAGATGCGCTTGTTCGGATAGCCCATCCACACGACCGTCGAGTATTCGGGCGTGTAGCCGTCGAGCCAGGCGTCAACCAGTTCGCTGGTGGTGCCGGTCTTGGCGGCCGTGGGACAGTCGATCGCCGAGCGCGTGGCGGTGCCGCTCTCGACGTTCTGCTCGAGGATGCTGGTCTCCTCCGCGGTGATGCCTTCGCCGAGCACTTTGACCCTGCTCGGCGTGCCCCAGCTGCTGTTGACTCGGCCGTCGGGGAACACGACCTTGGTGATCGCGATCGGTGTGTTGCGCCAGCCGCCATCGGCGAGCGTCGCATAGACGACCGCCATTTCCAGTGGCGTGACGCCGAGCGTGAGACCGCCGAGCGCTTCGGCGGGGTAGCTCGACAGATGGGTTTTCACCCCCATCGCGTGGGCAGTTTGCGTGACCGACTGCTCGCCGAGGTCGGCCGCGAGCTGGGCGTAGACGGTGTTGTCGGATTTGAGCGTCGCCGTCACGAGGTTCATCGACTTGTTTTCAGATACACCCTCGAAGGTCTTGACTTCGTACATCGGATACGCAGACAACCAGCCCGGCTCGAGCGTGTGTGAAAAGTAGTAGGTGGTGTTTGGGTTGACGCCGCGCGTGAGCGCGTCGGCAAGGTCGATCGCCTTGAAGGTCGAGCCCGGCTGCCGATGTCCGTCGGCGGCGAGGTTGTACTGGGACTGCTCATAGCTCTCGGACTCGGCCATCGCTTCGATATAGCCGTTGTGCGGGTCGAGCGTGACTACTGCCGAGGCCGGATCGCCGGGCTCGTCGAGTACTTCGCCAATGGCCTTGCGCGCCAGCCCTTGCGAGTTCAGGTTGAGCGTGGTGTAGACCTTCAGGCCGCCCTGTTCAACGGTTTGGCGACCGTAGCGCTGTTCGAGCTGTTCCCGGACGTATTCGAAAAAGAAATCCTCGCGTCGCTGTGAATAGAAATTGCCGAGCTTGACCTGCAGCGGCGCCGCCTGTGCCGCGGCCGCCAGTGCCGGGCTGATGTAGTGCAGTTCGGCCATCTTCGCCAGGACAACGTTTCGCCGTTCGCGCGCGGCGGCCGGGTGCAGGAACGGGTTGTATTCCGAGGGCGCCTGCGGTAGTCCGGCGAGCAGCGCCGTCTGCGCGAGGTTCAGTCGCGATACCGGCTCATCGAAGATGATGCGCGCGGCGGCCTGCACCCCGAGCGCGGTCTGGCCGCCGACGGTCGTGTAGGGGACGCTGTTGAGGTAGCTCGTGAGGATCGAGCGCTTGCTGTGGATTTCGTTGTATTCGATCGCGAGCTTGGCCTCGATGATCTTCTGCTTGAGCGTGTGCTGGTCGCTGCCCAGGTAGAGGTTGCGCACCAGCTGCATCGTGATCGTCGAGCCACCCTGTAGTGCTTCGCCGTCGAGCATGTCCTTGACGGCGGAGCGAAAGATGGCAGTCAGATCAACGCCGTCGTTGTGGTAGAAGCGCTGGTCCTCGATCGCCACCGACGCGTTCGTCAGATCGGTGGGAATCTGGTCCCACGCGACCGGGCTGCGCACGTCGCCTGCGCGGATGAACCCGAGCGAGGCGCCGTCGGCGGCAAACAACTCGGACGAGCCGTTGCCGATCAGCGGGTGCAGCGAGGACAGCTTGGGGGCGGCCTGCGCGACGTGCAAGACGTAGCCGACGGCGGCGATCACGCCGATCAGGCAGGTGGCGGCGAGAACGCTGGCGCCGAACAGCAGCATCCGCGTAGGGCCGGCCCGGTTGTGCTTGCGCCGACGCTTTCTGGCTTGCCTGGACATGCGCTCGCCAGCCGAGGGTACCGCGCCGCAAGCCCATCGGACGCACGCGCGCACGCGCGCGCGCATGGGCCGCGTTGGCCGGCGCTCGTATCTGGCGGGCTCCGGGCGCTCGTATCTGGCGGGCTCCGGGCGCTCGTATCTCGCGGGGTCCGGACGCTCGTGCCTTGCAGGCTCCCATCCTGCGGGCGCCCGCATCGCGCTGGCCGTTTACGCTCCCTGCCTACGCATGAACCCGGACACCGCCGAAATGGCCATCGTCGACCCGGCTGTCGTGCGCGCGCAGCTCGGGTCGCACGCAACAGGCGCCCAAGTCGCAGCGGCGGAGAGCACCGTGGCGCAAGCCGGCGAGTCCGTGGCGGGCGCCCCTGCGCTTCCGGGCGCCGGCGGCACGCTCGGGCGCGGCAGGCTTGGGCGCGGCGGGCTCGGGCACGGCAGGCTCGGGCGCGGAGCACCTGGCCGCGGAGCGCTCGGGCAATGGTGGCGGGCGGCATCGGAGAATGGCCTGGCGGCCCGCACGCGCGTGTCAGATCCGGCCCGCGCGCAGGCGCTGCGTGACACCTGGAAAGCACTGTGGGTTTCGCGCGTGCTGGTATGGGCGGCGGGCGTGGGCGCGGTCGCGACGGTCGGGTTCGGCCCGATTCGCAACGCGTTCAATCCGCCAGGCGTTACGAGCGGCTTCGGTTGGCTCGGCAATCTGCTGGCGGCGCCGGCGGCGCGCTGGGACGCGGCCTGGTATCTGGTGATCGCTCACTACGGCTACAGGCCGGAGCTCGGCTCGTTCACCTCTTCCCGGGACGCATTCTTTCCGCTGTACCCGCTCGGGGTCAGCGCGCTCACTCACATAGGCGTGCAGCCGGTGCTGGCCGGCGTGCTTGTCTCATTGCTCGCATTCGCGGCGGCGCTATACGGGATCCACCGGCTGACGACGCTCGAGCTGGGCTCGAGCTCGCGACGCGGAGGCGCCGATGTGGCGCGGCTGACGGTGCTCGTGACTGCGCTCGCGCCGATGGCGTTCTTCTTCTCGGCCGTGTACTCCGAGTCTCTCTACCTGGCTCTGTCGGTGGGGGTGTTCCTGTGCGCGCGGCGTGGACGCTGGATGTGGGTCGGCGTGTTGGGCGCGCTGGCGGCGGCCACGCGCAGCGCTGGGATCGTGCTGCTCGCGCCGGCGCTGCTGCTGTACCTGTACGGCCCGCGCGAGGATCGCGCCCCCGATTGGCAGCCCCCCGATTGGCAGGCCGTATGCGCGCGTGTGTGCGCGCGCGTACGTCCGCGTTACCGGCTGCGCCGCGATGTCCTGTGGCTTGCGCTGATGCCGGCCGGCCTCGGCGCCTACATGGCCTACCTGTGGTTGGCCGGCGGTGACGCGCTGGCGCCGTTTCACGCGCAGGATGTCTGGCAGCGACACTTCGCCGGGCCGTATCTCGGGGTGTGGGACGGGGCCAAGGCTGCCTTCGACGGCGCCCGCCAGCTGCTGTCGGGGCAGCGCGCGCACGTGTACTTCCCGATCGCCGGCGGCAGCCCGTTCATCACGGCCGGCCACAACCTGATGCTGCTGGCGTTCCTGGTGGTGGGCCTAGCGCTGCTGGTGGCGGTGCTGCGCATGCTGCCGCTCGCTTACGGCGTGTACATCATCGCTGCGCTGGCGTTGCCGCTGTCCTATCCGGTGGCTCCGCAGCCGCTGATGTCGCTGCCGCGCTTTCTGGTCGTCCTGTTCCCGCTGAGCATGGTGATAGGCGCGTGGCTGGCGGCGCGTCCGCGCGCGCGGGCCCCGGTGCTGATCGTCTCAGCGGCGATGATGATGTTCTTCGTGGCCGAGTTCGCGACCTGGCACTGGGTGGCCTGAGAGCGATGGACGAGCCGGCGAGCGGGCCTGGCGCGGCGGCTGAGGGCGGCGCAAGCGGCCCGGGCTTCGGAGCGAGCGGCCCGGACTTGGGCGCAAGCGGCCCGGACTTAGGCGCAACCGGCCCGGGCTTCGGTGCGACCGATGCTGGCTCTGGCGCGACGGGCGCCGGCTTCGGCGCTCCGGCGGCGCGCGACGGGCAGGGGACGATGCCGTCTGCGCCTGCCCCGGCGAATTACCCTGGCGATCCCAGGCGCTCTCCGGACACCGACTGGCGGCCTTGGACGGCGCTGCTGGCGCTGGTGGGAGGAATCGTGCTGGCGGCGGTCGCCGGTTTGATCGTCGATGTGCCGGCGCTCGCGCTGGGCGTGAAGATCACCAGCTCGCACACGCCGCCGGGCATCGAGATCGCCGACACGTTCGTCCAGGATGTCGCGTTCGTGGGCGCGGCCGTGTTCTGTGCACATCTCGGGGGTCGCATCGTGCGCTCATGGCAGTTCGGGCTGCGCCGGCCCGGCATCGGTTGGCGCTCGGCCGGCGGGTTCGTGTTGTTGCTGCTGGTCGTGTTCCTGGTGCTGAGCGTTGTGTGGTCGGCCGTGTTCGAGCCCGAAAAGGAGAAGCTGCTCGAACAGCTCGGCTCGAATGAAGGGACGACGCTGTTGCTGTTCAGCGCGGGCCTGACGTGCGTGATCGCGCCGATGTGTGAGGAGTTTCTGTTCAGGGGCTACATCTTCACGGCGCTGCGCAACTGGCACGGGACGTGGCCGGCCGCGATCATGACGGGGCTGGTGTTCGGCGCGGTGCACGTGGGCTCGGCGCCGGCGCTGGATCTCGTGCCGCTGGGAGCGCTCGGGTTCGGTCTGTGCCTGCTCTATCGCTACACCGGGTCGCTGTACCCGTGCATGGCGGCGCACTCGCTGAACAACTCGCTGGCGTTCTCGAGCCTCGAGGGCTGGGGCTGGCAGGCGCCGGTGTTGATGGTGGGGGCACTGCTGGGGATCGCGGTGATCGTGAAGCTCGCGCAACAGGTGGGCCTGATCACGCGCGACGGGCCGGCCGCAGTTTCGAGCGCTTGAGAGCGCCATCGCACACCGAATACGCACGTTCCACCGGAATCGCGGGAGAGACCGGCGCCCGCACTAGCATCCTGTACAGCGATGCTCGCGCCGCCCAGCCCACCGGCGCCACCTCCACCGGCGGGGCACGTGCGGCTGGCGCTCGAGCACGCAGGTGGCAGTCCTCGGTTCGCGCTGCTGGGCCAGCGGATCCTCGTCAAGGGCACCGTGACGCCCTACGTGGGCGGACAGACGGTGAGCGTGAGCTTCTACCGCGACGGGCGCGAGCAAAAGGCGATGACCGTCGCAGTCACAGCCACCGGCAACGGCGCTGGACGCTTCGTGGTCGGTTTCGTAAGTCACTACGGCGGTCTGGTGCAGGCGCGGGCGAGGCACGCCGCAAGCGCTCAGCAGGGCGCGTTCGCGGGCGTCGCGCCGGCCGTGCGATACGTGTCGGCGAGCATTGGGCCCGGCGCGAGCGGGCAGTCGGTGCGCCTATTGCAGTCCGAGTTGGCGGGGCTGCACTATGCGGTCCCGCGGAGCGGGGTCTTCGAAGAAGGCACCGAACGGGCGCTGATCGCGTATCGCAAGATGACCGGGCTGGAACGCATTGGCCTCGCGGGCAGGCACGTGTTCGAGCGGCTGGCGCAGGGCGCGGGTGGCTTTCACGTGCGCTATCGCGCCGACGGCAGGCACGTGGAGGCCGATTTGACCAGGCAGGTGCTGGCGGAGATCGAAGCTGGCGGGCGCGTGCGCGCGATCTACACGATCAGCTCGGGCAAGCCCTCCACCCCGACGGTGCTGGGCCGCTATCGCGTGTACCTGAAGACGCCCGGGTACAACAGCGAGGGCATGCTGGACTCCAACTATTTCATCCGTGGATACGCGATCCACGGATACGCAGAAGTGCCTACCTACGCCGCCAGCCACGGCTGCCTGCGCGTACCGATCCCGGACGCTGCCTCGATCTACGAATGGGCTCGTGTCGGCACGCCCGTGGATGTCTACTACGAGTAGCGCCCGGGCTCGGGCGTCCCAACTCGACGGCTTTCAGCATTCGGCCCGCGGGCGGACCCGGCGAACCGGGGACCGGTCTGTCGACCAGCCACGGGCCGGGTCGAGCGAATCTAGCCGTGCATGCGCACGAAGCGCACGAGAAAGCCGATGCCGACGCCGTAGACGAGCAGGGCGAGCAGGGTCTCGACGATGTGCGTGGTCCACTGACTGTGCCCCGAGACGGCGCTCGAAAACGGTGAGGTGAGCGCTTCAGCGGTGTGGTTGAGGGTGCGCTTCACGGAGCTTTCGCGCCCGTGCGGGTCGCTGCTGGTGGGGCTCGGTGCGGACGGGCCGCTGAGCACCTCGTTCTGCTGATGGGCGGAGGCGCTGCTGGTTTGGTTGACGGCGAACACCACGAACCAGGCGAGCACGATCACGCAGGCGACGCGCCCGGCGAGCAGAACTAGACCGGCCAGCGAAGACGTTGGACTGCGGGCCATGAGGCTAGATTAGAACTGGCGATGGACGTGTTGGCCGAATATCCGAGCGAGCTGCAGAGCGCGCGTGCGCGGCTGCTCGAGCTGCTGCGCGAGCACGCGCTCGTGATCGGTGAGGTGACGCTCACGAGCGGACGCACGGCGCGGTACTACGTGGACGCCAAGCGCGTGATCCTGCTGCCGGAGGCGTTCACCCTGCTGGGGGCACTGGTGGCCGAGCGCGCGCGCGCGTATGGGGCGAGCGCGGTGGGAGGCGTGCCCGTGAGCGCGATTCCCGTGGCTTGCGCTGCGTTGGCGGCGGTCGAGCCGCCGGCGCGGGCGTTCATCGTGCGCAAGGAGCGAAAGGATCACGGTCTGCAGCGCTGGATCGAGGGTCCGGTGCTCGATCCGGGCGAGCGCTGCGTGATCGTCGAGGACGTGGTCACGTCCGGCGGCTCGACGATGGCGGCGATCGAGCGGGTGCGCAGCGAGGGCCTCGTGGTGGCGGGGGTCGTGAGCGTGCTCGATCGCCTGGCCGGGGGCGCCGAGGCGATCCGCCGCGTGCTCGGCAAAGGCGCCGGCTACAGCGCGCTGAGCACGATCGACGAGGTGTACCCCGAGCGCCCGGATCGCGGGTGACTTCCACGCCGCAGCCAGCAGGTGAAGCGCAGGCCCGCCCTGTCGAGGTGCGCGCCGCCCGGGAGCGCGACGTGGCGACGCTGCTCGAGCTGTTCGCCGCGCTGGCCGAGTACGAGCATCTGACGCACGAGCTGCGAGCCACCGAGCGGGGGCTCGCGAGCGCGCTGTTCGGGGAGCGGCCGGCGGCGCGGGCGCTGATCGCCGAGCGCGACGGCGAGGCGCTCGGATACGCGCTGTACTTCACGACCTTCTCGACCTTCCTGACGAGCACCGGCGTGTGGCTCGAGGATCTGTTCGTGCGCCCGGCCAGCCGCGGCGAGGGCATTGGCCGGGCGCTGCTTGCGACCGTGGCGGCCGAGGTGGTTGCAGAGGGCGGGGAGCGCCTGGAGTGGGCGGCGCTCGACTGGAACGAGCCGGCGCTCGGCTTCTACCGGCGCCTGGGGGCGCTCACGATGGGCGAGTGGATCACGCATCGCATGGACGGAGACGCGCTCGCGCGCCTGGCACTGGAGTCAGCGCCTGTGGCCGGGGAGGAGTGCTGATAGCCGCGAGCCCGCCCGGCGAGCTGCCGCGCGCCCGTCGCTGGCTGGTGGCGGCGATCTGCTGCATGAGCCTGCTGATCGTCGGGCTGGACAGCACGATCGTGAACGTGGCGCTGCCGTCGATCGGACGCGAGCTGAACGCGCCCGTGTCCGGCCTGCAGTGGACGGTCGACGCTTACACGCTGGTGCTGGCGAGCCTGCTGATGCTGTCGGGCTCGATGGCCGACAGGCTGGGACGCCGGCTGGTTTTTCAGGTCGGGCTGGCGGTGTTCTCGCTCGGCTCGCTGCTGTGCAGCGCGGCGCCGAGCCTCGGCTGGCTGATCGCCTTTCGGATGCTGCAGGCGGTCGGCGGGTCGATGCTCAATCCGGTGGCGATGTCGATCATCCGCAACGTCTTCACCGACGCGCGCGAGCGGGCGCAGGCGATCGGCATGTGGGGTGCCACGGTCGGCGTCAGCCTCGCCCTGGGGCCGGTCGTGGGCGGCGCGCTGGTGGACTCGATCGGCTGGCGCTCGATCTTCTGGATCAACGTGCCGGTCGGTCTGGCGGCGCTGGCGCTGACGGCACGGTTCGTGCCCGAGTCGCGCGCGCCGCACCCGCGGCGCCTGGATCCGGTCGGCGAGCTGCTGGTGATCGCGCTGCTGGGATCGCTGACCTACGCGATCATCGAGGCGCCCGCCGCCGGCTGGCTATCGGCGCAGAGCCTGGGCCTGTTCGTGTTCGCCGCCTGCGCGCTCGTGGGGCTGGTGACATACGAGCACCGGCGCGCCGAGCCGCTGCTCGAGCTGCGGTTCTTTCGCAGCGTGCCGTTCTCGAGCGCCAGCGTGATCGCGGTCTGCGCGTTCGCGGCGCTCGGCGGGTTTCTGTTCTTGAACACGCTCTATCTACAGGAGATCCGCCATCTGTCGGCGCTGCAAGCGGGCGTGTGCACGCTGCCGATCGCCGCGATGACGCTGATCTTCGCCCCCCTGTCGGGCCGCCTGACCGGTCGTCGCGGGCCGCGCGCGGGCCTGCTCGTGGGCGGCCTCGGCTTGGCGCTGGGCGGCGGGCTGATGACCGGCATCGACGCGAGCACTCCGATCGCGACCCTGCTGCCGGCCTACTTCGTGTTCGGGATCGGCTTCGGCATGATCAACCCGCCGATCACGAACACCGCGGTGCTCGGGATGCCCGCGGCGCAGGCCGGGGTGGCGGCCGCCGTGGCCTCGACCTCGCGCCAGGTCGGCCAGACGCTCGGGGTGGCCGTCGTCGGCGCGGTCGCCGCGGCCGGCGCCGGAGTCGTGGGCCCGAGCTTCGTCCAGGACAGCAAAGCGGGCTGGTGGATAGTCACGGGCTGCGGCGCGGCGGCGCTCGCGCTCGGCGTGGCCAGCACGACGCGCTGGGCGAAAGCGAGCGCACGGCGCACGGCGGAGGAGCTGGGCCACTTCGAGGGAGGGACCGAGAGCGGGGAGCCCACGCCCGAGCGCAGCGCGCAGCCGGCCAGGGTTTGAGGTCGCCGGGTGGCCGTCCTACGCCGACGTCCGGCATGAGCACGTCCCTCCGCACGTCTAGCGTCCATTGCGCCGTCCGGATGTCCGCCCACCAGAGTCAGCGGCGCAGGACACCCCATCGCGATCCCGTTAGCCTGCACGGCGGGCCCTCGTAGTCCAATGGATAAGACGACCGCCTCCTAAGCGGTAGATCCAGGTTCGACTCCTGGCGGGGGCACTGTTAAAAAGTGCCTGCTAATTGCGGCATTCGTGTAAGCGTTCAGTGGGGTTGGGGGATATAGCCTGGGGTTGTCGAATACTGGGTTGTGGAGCGCGCGGAGGCGGAGGCGATCTACGAGCAGGGACGTGAGGCCGTTGTCGCTGTGCTGCTGCGGATGGATGAGCAGATTCAGCGGCTGGAGGCGCGGGTTGCGCGTCAGGATGAGCGGATCGCGCAGCTCGAGCGGCGGTTGAACCGCAGCTCGCGAAACTCCTCTGCCCCGCCGAGCTCTGATCCCCCGGCCCGGGCACCCAAACGCGGCGAGGGCCCCTCGGGCCGCGACCGTGGCGGGCAACCCGGTCACGAGGGTCACGGGCGGGATCTGCTGCCGGCGTGCGCGGTGGACGAGGTGATCGAGCACTGGCCCGAGCGCTGCGACTGCGGCCACGTTTTCTGTGAGCGCGAACACGACCCTGTTGGCGATCCTGTCGTTCACCAGGTCGAAGAGCTACCGGTGCTGACGGTGAGGGTGATCGAGCACCGTGCGCAGCGCCTGTGCTGCCCGGCCTGCGGCAGCGAACCTCGTGCCGAGCTTTCGCGGGAGATCGCGGTGAGCTGCTTCGGCCCGCGGCTGCAGGCGGCGCTCGTGGTGCTGTCGGTGCGCAACCGCATCTCCCGTCGCGATGTCGTCGAGCTCGGCGAAGAGCTATTCGGTGCGCGCCTATCCAGCGGCAGTGTCAACGCGATCCTCTCCCGCGCAAGCCAGGCGCTCTGCGAGCCCTATGAGGATCTGCTGGCACACGTCCGTGGCGCGGGCGCGCTCAACGCCGATGAGACGGGCTGGCGCACCGCCGGGGAGCGCCGTGCACTGTGGGGCCTATTCACGCACCGCCACGCGTTCTTTCAGGTCGCGCGCGACCGTCACGAGGACCACGCCAAGAGCCTGCTCGCCGACAGCGACGCGGTCGTCACCTCGGACCGCTGGTGGGCATACCGCAGTCTGCCCCTGTGCCGACGCCAGCTGTGCTGGTCTCACCTCAAGCGCGACTTCGCCGCTCACTCCGAAGGCCTCGCAGCCGAGAAAGAGTTCGGCGAGCACGGGCTGGAGCTCTGCCGCGAGGTGTTCGCTGCCTGGCAGACCTTCCAAGTCACCGAAGACCGGCGCGAGCTGAAGCGAACCGTCGCCCAGCTAAAGCGAACCTACAAGCCGATCATCGCTGGCTACGCCACCAAGCGAGCGCGCAACAAGCGCTGCCGCGGCATGGCCAAAAACCTCCTGAAGGCCTGGCCGGCGCTGTGGAGCTTCGCCGCACACGACGGCGTGCAACCGACCAACAACCACGCCGAGCGCGCACTACGCGGCGCCGTCATCTACCGCAAACTCTCCCTCGGCACCCAGTCCGCCGGCGGCGAGCAGCGCATCGCCAGACTGCTCTCCGCGCACACCACCTGCCGCCTACAACACCGCTCGCTATTCAACTACCTCACACAGCTCCTCAGCGCTCACGCCCGCGGCGACCCAGCACCGTCACTCGCCTAGCACCCACCCACTGAACGCTTACGCATTCGTGGTGGCGGCAGTGATGCCGATTCGAGCGGTCGAACCGTCAAGCCGCGCGTTGCTGCCCATTGCTGCCCAAACGCATGGCGTCGCCTCAGCCATCGCGTCCGGCGAAATAACGCGGAATAACGCCGAACAGGCCGCGTCGCGAGTGATAGCGCTACGCGCTCATGTCTGACCCGGGTCCCCATACCCGAGAGCGAGAAGCGGCCTGCGCGATGTTCGGGAATGTCCCGAGTGGCGCGACGCGTCACTGCTTTCGCGCGGACACAGCGCTCTCTCGGGCAGCGATTCATACGGCTGTCCAAAATGCTGGCGACAGGACGGCGTATTGCCCTTCGCGAAGCGTTGTCTGGGTGTGCGACGTCTTGCTGCCACAGCAAGCGGTCATACTCGCCAAGTCACGCATCGCGATGCGGAAAGACGCCGGTCGTGGCGCCGGTGTTTGGGCAGCGGCTACGAATCGCTGCCCCAACTTGACTGCTCTATCCACACGAAAGCAGCCGCGCGTCTCGCAAACGACGGGCTGCTGCAAGTCGTCCGCAGCGACAGCCTATGGCTCGACCATCGAGACGCCTGCTCTCGCCGGAGGGGAGCACCCGTCGCCTGGCGATCATGCGGGGGCCGACAGTCCTCTCGTGTTGGTGGCAGCATGGCTGCATTGCGGGCGACGCTCGTGTTCGTCCGCGCCCAAAACGAATGGGGATGCGTGATGAGGCTGTTCAGGGCCGGTTGGGGCATGGCTGGAGTGATCTGCCTGGCGGTGGGCGTGCTGCTGCTGGTGGCGAGCGGGGCGTCGGCTGCTGGACTAAAGGTGTGCGTTCCTGCAAAGGAAGGGGCCGCGCTGAAGACCCCAAAGGCGGGGGTCTGCAAAGCGGGATACATGAAGTCCGAACTGCCTTCGGAAGAAGAGGCGACGATCTTGCAGCATATGAAATACCAAGAAAAAGGAGTGGACAACAAGCCCACTATTCAGATCGCGGGTGTCAACATGCAGGTCGTCAACGGTGAAGGCAAAACTGCGTCTGCCAACGGCGAGGGCAACCTCGTGATCGGCTATGACGAGAACGAAGGCAAACACGAACAGACCGGATCGCACAATCTGATCCTCGGTGAGGAACAGACGTTCACGAGCTATGCGAGCCTCATCGCGGGAAACGCAAATGCCGTCACCGCGCCGTTCGCGACGGTGAGCGGCGGCGAAGGCAACACCGCCAGCGCCAGTGCGTCCTCCGTGAGCGGCGGCATCAAAAACGCTGCCAGCGCCACCGACGCGTCCGTCTCGGGCGGCTGCCAGAACATCGCCGGACCTGGCTACCCCGACCAGACGTGCCCCACCGGCGGCTCGCAATGGGCGGGCGGCGGTGGGCACAACCAGGTGATAGGCGAACTCGCCTCCGCCAGCGGCGGCGGAGGGGGCACCGCTGAAGGCCCCACGAGCTCGATCAGCGGCGGCCTCGGCGGGTGGGCCCTGGGTGAAAACGCATCGATCGGCGGAGGCGAGGAGAACACCGTACAGAGCAACTACGGCTCGATCACCGGCGGAAACCGCAACGTGGTCAGCGGCGAATTCGCATCGATCTCCGGCGGCTGCGGCAACACGACCGGGACGGCTCGCGAAGCGGTCAAAAACTGCTCCGGCTCGGAGTCGATCAGCGGCGGGGCGAACAACACCGCCAGCGCCAACGACGCGTCGATCAGCGGCGGCAGCGGTGGCAGCGCAACCGGCGAATTCTCGTCGATCAGCGGTGGAGGCGCCAACAAAGCCTCGAGCACCGATACGTCTGTCAGCGGCGGGTTGCAGAACGCGGCCTCCGCCGAAGGCGCCGCGGTGAGCGGTGGCGAGATCAACACCGCCGGCAACGGCGGCGCGTCGGTGCAGGGCGGCTACAAGAACAAAGCCACCGGCGTGGTGTCGTCCGTCTTCGGCGGCGTCGAACTCACGGCCAGCGGATTCGGCGAATACAAGCCGTAGGCGCCGGTGGGGCCCCGGCGGCCGGCGCTCGCGGTCAGGTCGCGCGAGGGCGACGCTATCCCGGGTGTGGCCCGTGCGTCACGGCACGGGCCACACCTTTGCGAGGCCAGTCCTCGTCCGCCTCAACCCACTGCGTGGAGCCAGAATCCGTGTCTATGTTGCGGCCAACTTGTAGCGAAGCCAAGGGCTCTTTCCGGCTCACACCCGCTGGGCAGGACTCTCGCCTTCCCGTGGAAGTAGCGGTCCCGGATGACGCTCGCGAGACGATCGGATTGGACGATGGGCAGCAGTCCGGCTCTTGGCGAGACGCGTGACTGCTTTTGTGTGTATACGGCACTCGTTCGGGCAGCCATTTGTAGTCGCTGGCCAAACGCCGGCGACACGATGGGTGCTTGTCCGCTTCGCGATGCGAGATCTGATGGGTGTGACGCCTTGCTGTCGAGGCAAGAGGTCCGTCGAGCCGAATGAGCGAACCTCGAGCCGTGCCACGACGACCGTCGGGCGCTTGGCGCGCTCCCCGTCACGCTTCACACGAGTTCAAGACGCGGAGCGCATGCGGCAGCCCGCGCAGGGGGCCCTAGTTCGTGTTCCAGTTTAATTCCCTGGTCGCTTCACGGTGTCCGGGCTTCTGCCCTGGAGTCTCGGGCGCTGGGATGGTGGCAATGAGGATTTGGCGCGTCTCGCGCCGCAGCGTCCGCAGCTCGTCCTGAAATTGAGCGAGCAGCTGGTCACGAGTATCCTGCTTGATTTGCGCAACCCGATCGGCCTTGAACCTGTCGCCGTGGACCTCGAGCTTGCGTTGAATCCTCCCGAACTCGCGAACGGGGCTACGACACTTGGAAGACAGCTCTATTTCTTGCTGCATTGAAGCCCTGGCAGCCCGCCGTCGTGCCCCGCGATACACCATGGACCGACGCCGAAGTCCTACAGGCACTCAAGGATTGGGCAGCCGGGCACGGCCGCCTGCCAAACTGGCGCGAGTGGGCGCTGACAATCCCAGCCCGGCCATGCACCGGAACGGCGGCCAAGCACTTCGGCGGATGGCCCGCCGCACTCGCAGCCGCTCGTCTGCAGACCCAAGATCTACGACGGCCCGCTAGCTGACACTCCGGGCCCTCAAGCGGCTCGACAGACCTCGAAAGCCGGCAGCTCGATCCTCGAGCTCCCGTGCGGCTCGTGTGGGAAGCCTGTGGGACGCTCGCCAAAAAACCGCTCAGCAATGCGGGATTACAGCAGGGCCCGCGACTACCCCAGACGGGGGTCGCCGCCCTCGGCGACGATCTCGACCATGGCCGCGATCAGCGTCTCGCGCAGGGCTTTCTTGTTGCCCGACGTCGCTCGTCCAGAGGGCCTCGAGCGGGACAGGGTGTGGCTAGAAAAGCGCTCGGCCACGCGGTTGATTTGGATCCCGTCCCCCATGATGATGCCCTCGTTTCCCTCCATCGTCCCTCTCGCTAATTCCCTCTTGCGCCTCTCTCGACGACCTCGTCCTGCTGCTCCGATGTCGCGTCTGAAGCCGCTCTTTTGTGGTTCTCCCCAAGCGCGGCTTGTGGGAAGAAGGAGAACATACGCCGCCTGGTTTGTCAAGGGGTCCTGAAAATACGGGCTCTGACCGGCGAGTGACCCCCGTCTGGGGTATGCGGTGGTCACGCGTGCAGGGGTCCCGGAGCGCGTTTTCAGCCAGGTTTTTCCGACTGTCGAGGAGTGTTATCGCGCAGCATTCGTTGAAAGCCTCGACCGGCTGTCACACACAGTAGCGGAGGCCACGGATCGAGAGGCGTCGTGGCTGGAGCGCGTGCGCTCGGGGCTTGTCGCAATGCTGGGATTTTTCGACGACGAGCCGGGGTGGGCCCGTCTGCTGGTGCTCGATACGCCGCTGAACGCAGCGCTGACGCTCGAATGCAAAAAGCGGCTGCACGACCTAATGGCTGCTTTGCTCGAGCGCGGAGACGAGGTCAACCAGGGTCGCGGCACCAGTCGTGCGGCCGGGTCGCCGACGCTGTTGGCGACGCTGAGCGGTGAGTTGGTCGTTGGCGGCGTCTTCTCGGTCATCCGTACGAGCATGATCGAACGCGCTGGCTACAAGCTGGTGGAGCTGGCGCCGTCGCTGATGGCGTTCATCGTCGCGTCGTACCTCGGCCAGGCAGCTGCGCAGGCTGAGCTCGAGGGCCGGTCATCTGGCGGCCCGGGGGCCTCGGCGAACCACAGCAAGCTCACGCGACCGGAGGCAATATCGGATGCGGCTGAGCTTCCAATCAGGGCGACGCATCGCACGACCCTCGTGCTGCGTGCGATCGCGCAGGCGCCGTACTCGAATAATCGCGAGGTCGCGCAGGCGGCGGGACTCATCGACGAGGGCCAGACGTCGAAGCTGCTGGCGCGGCTGGAGCGGCAGGGCGTCGTTGAAAACGTGGGGATCGGCGCAGCGCGTGGGGAACCGAATGCGTGGCTACTGACGTCGTCAGGTCAGCGCGCTTTGGCCTTGATCGGTGCGTCTCGTGCCCCGCGGCCTAGGGGCACGAGGATGAGGGGCGAGGCGTGAAACGCGCGCCCGAAGTAAGAGGCTTCTCGGCGCCGCACCGTGCGTTGTGTACGGCTGGCGTCGTTGAGGGCGAGCGAGCTCGAGAGGTGCGTCAGGCAACTACGCGCCTTACGAGTCCTCACTTGCGGACCAAGACGATCGGTGGCGAGGGTCGCCAACGAGGGGGCTTGTGGCGCCGGTCGATGATTACCGAGAGGAAAAGGAGTAGTGGAAAAGTGAGACACCTAAGGATATTGGGGCTCTGCGTGGCAGCTGTGTTCGCAGTTGGCGCCGTGGTCGCGTCGAGCGCGCTCGCCGGCGTGATAAAGCCTCCGTCTAATCCAGAAAAGGCTAAGAAGTATTTCGTCAACTGTCCCGTCTTGGGCCATTCGGAAAACGGGCTCGAAAACGACCTCTGTATCGTCGCGGCGACAGAACCGGGCGAAGGCGGCCAGTTCACAGTCGGTCCGATCACAGTGCCGCTTGCGAAGCAAATAGTACTACAGTACGGTCTCTCTCAGGACGAAGAAACGGGCGAAGAATTCTACGTGCCGCCGAACAACGGCGTGGAAGCGATCAAACCGACCCCGGAGCAGGTGCCAGGGGAACCGATAGCCCACATCTCGCTGAAGGAACAGAACGAACTCGGCTGGCCGGAAACGCTCAAAACCAAGTACAAAGAAGCACAGAAGAAGAAGACCGTCAGGACGGTCTACGAGGCGATCGAACTGGCGGGCCAGCCGAAAACGAGCCGATCGAACCTTCTAAGCGCGGAAGGCACGGCGGTGGAAGCGCCGGTGAAGATCAAAGGCGAAAACAAGTGGCTCAGCGCACTGGGTGACGCGTGCTACATCGGCTCGAACAGCGAACCGATCGTACAGCATCTGGTCTCGGGTACGAGCACGTCTCCGCTGACCGGAGAAGAAGTAACCGGGGAGGTCGGTGAACTCGAATTCAACGAAGCGTTCACGTTTGTAATGATCTTCCACAATGTGCTGGTTGACAACACGTACGCTGTTCCGGGTGCGCAGTGCACGGGACCGTATTCGGAAGTCATCGCTGCGACGATCGACAGAGAGTTCAGCATACCCCAGCCGGCAGGGGCGAGCCTCACGGAAATCAGGGGAACGCTGTTCAACTCGACAAACCAATACGCTGAAGAAGGTGGAGCGAACTGAGCTGTTGAGCACCATCTGTTCGCAGTGACGCAAGGGGCCTTCGTCTTGTGGAGGCGGAGTCCCGTGTGTTCGGCAGGACGACTGCCAGACCGAGCGGACGGCTCGGTTGAGCGAACCGACGAGGAAGTATTCGGGAGGGACTGCGCCTTCGGGTGAAGTCCCTCCCTTTCCCTCTCGTCGCCCCCCTTCGCTAGAAGGCGCGTACGCTACCAATCTTAAAAGCCAAGCTGTAACTGACCGAAAGTGTGAGGGAGTATGAAATCGAGATGGATCACTATTACGGCAATGGCCGCTGTCGCGGCGGCGGCGTTTAGTGTTGCGATCACTGCTGCCGCGTGGGCAACGGCGCCTGAATATGGGAGATGCCTGAAACAGAACACGGGATCGGGAAAACAGTTCAGCGACTCGAAATGCACAAAGGAAGTGGCGAAAGGCTCCACAAAGGACAAGTATGAATGGGCCCCGGGCGCCGGCAAACGGAAATTCAAAAGCTCGGGTGGTGTCGGGGTCTTGACGACGGTCGGTGGTGCGGGGGTGGAATGTAAATCGGAGTCCAGCGCGGGCGAATTCGTTGAAGGGAACGACAAAGAAGAGGCCGGCGTGTTTGTGAAATTCAACGGCTGCAAATCGGTCGGTAATCCTTGTAGCACGCCGGGAGCCGCAAAAGAAGAACTGATAACGAACGAACTCGACGGCGTCGTCGGATGGGAAATCAAAGCGAGAAAAAAGACTGACCTGGAGCTGTATCCGGCTGCTGGTGATCCCAACGGTTATTTCATCGAATTCTCGTGCCTGGGCCTCGTCGTGAAAGTGCGGGGCCATGTGCTCGTGCCGATCAAGAACGACAGGATGACGTCGACGGAAACGCTGAAATTCGTCGCCAAAAAAGGAGTGCAGAAACCAGAAAAGTGGGAAGAAAGCGCGGAACCCGCGATTTTGGAAGCTAGCTTCAAAGGCGGGCCGTTCGAACAGGCCGGACAGGACATCACGTCAACGGTGTCCGGCGAAGAAGAGCTGGAGCTGAACGCGGTCGTCTGAGGAGGTCGTGCAATTGTGGCCGCGATGCGTGGAGCCTCGGGCTTACGGGGCCCCGCGCATCGTGTGGCGGTTAGCAGGAGAGACGGGGAGAACGGTGGAGAGGCCATGATGATGGACCGTGAGGCGCGGGTGATTGAGTGACTGGGCGCGGTGTGAATGATGCGGGGTCGCGCCGGTCTCCTCGGTCGTGGGGCATGCTGGTGCACGCGCCATCGCTGGGAACTGTGGATGCCGTTCGGGCGGCGGCATGTGTGTTAGCGCTGCTGGTGATGTCGGGGGCAGCGCCTGCGTGGGGGCTGGCGGGTCGCGGCCATGTATTCGTGGGCTCGTTTTCGGGGAACGGGGAACAGCATCTGAAGGATCCGGCGGGTGTCGCGGTGGATGACGCGACGGGTGAAGTGTACGTCGCTGACCGTGTACAGCCGCATGAACGGGTCGAGCGTTTTCGTCCGGATGGTGAGGGTGGGTACGAATTCGTCTCGGCGTTCGACGTGCGCTCGCCGGAAGAGATCGCGGTTGATAACTCGACGAATCCGGCGGATCCGTCGCGTGGGGATGTGTACGTGGTAGGGGCGGAAGAAGAAGGGGCGCCCAGCGAAGAACATGACGTGCTGTACAAGTACAGCCCGTCGGCCGACAAAGTGATCTCCAAGAAGACTGTCTTTCATGCGGGTGGCGAAGAAGAACTGGAACTGGAAGATGTCAACGGCGTCGCGGTCGACGCGAACGGTGGACTGTGGGTGTATTGGAGTGAAGAAGGAACGGTCAGCGGCTTCACCGACGCGGAAGCGAACCGGTGGGAACCTGCGGCGTCGAAGGATCTTGAAATCCCGAGGCTGTTTGAATGTCGCGCGACGCCCGGGTTTGCGGTCGCTCCGGATGACTCGGCGTTTTATGTCGCGCATGAACGCGAGAATGCTCTTGAAGAATGTTCGGAAGAAGAAGGGGCGCCGTCGCTGGTCGCGAAGTTCGACGCTGCGGGAGGTGTGGTTTCGCGAGGGGTGGATGAGCAGCCCACAAGCGGCGTTGCGAGCGACGCGGAAGCGAATGTTTATGTTGACAACGGTGGCAGCGTGGCGGCGTTCACTCCCGGCGGGTCGTTGATCCAGCGGTTCGGGTCTGGCGCGCTTGTGGACGCGAGTGGCGTGGCCGCGGTGGCTCAGGGGGACGTTTTCGTCGTTGAGCCTGCGGAAGGGAAGGTCGCGGTGTTCGCGCCTGCTGGTTCCGGGCCGCCGAGTGTGGACGGTGTTTATGCGCAGAGTCTCAGCGCGAGCTCGGAGCGAGTGACGGCGAGCGTGGACCCGGATGGAGCGTCGACGACGTACTACGTGCAGTACGGGACGGCAAGCTGTGTGCAAGAACCGGCCGTCTGTTTGGATCAGCCTTCGCCTCCGGGCGCTGTCGTCGGGTCCGGGTTCGGTGATGAGAGCGTCAGTGAGGAACTGTCGGGCCTTGTGCCGAACACGACCTACTACTACCGTGTGGTCGCGACCAACGAACACGGTGTGAGCGAAAGCCCGCAGAACGGGCAAACGTTCTTTGCGACGCTGCCGAGCGCGGAAGGTCTACTGGCGGATCATCGCGAGTGGGAGATGGTCTCGCCGCCGGAAAAGGACGGCGCGGCGGTCGAACCGATCAGCCGCGAAGGCTCATTGATCCAGGCCTCGGCAAATGGGGATGCGATCTCGTGGACGGCGAGCTCGCCGGTCACCAGCGAAGGCCAGGGAGACCGGCGACCCGAACCGGTCCAGGTGCTGTCCAAGAGGAGCAGCGAAGGCTGGTCCTCTGAGGACATCGCCACGCCACACACGAAGGGCGAAGGGTATGAGCCGGGTGAAGCGACGGAGTATCGCTTCTTCAGCCCTGAACTGTCCTCCGCGCTGGTGCAGCCGCAGGTGCCCAAAGAACCGCTGGAAAACCCGCCGCTCGCACTCGAAGCCAGAGAAAAGACGATGTATGTGCGCGATGACGCAAGCGGCGAATTCCAGCCGCTCGTGACCGCCGCGAACGATAGCGCGGGCACGCCCTTCGGCGGCAAGCTGGAATTTGAGGGCGCCACGCCGGATCTCTCGCATGTGGTGTTCGGCTCGGAAGTGCCGCTGCTGGCTGGCACGGTCGGGGAAGGGCTCTATGAGTGGGAGTCGGGGTCGCCGCTGACGCTCGTGAGTGTGCTCCCGGACGGCACGGCGGCGGGGGAACCGTCACTGGGCGATCTCGGGCGTGACGTCCGGGGCGCCGTGTCCGACGACGGTTCGCGCGTGTTCTGGACAGAGGGGTTGGGCAACGGCGCCGACGAAGGCCCCCTCTATATGCGCAACCTCGCCACCGAAAAGACGGTCCAGGTCAACGCGGCGCAGGGCGTCGCTGAACCCGGCGAAGAAGAACAGGCTGAAGGCCTGGACGACGTTCATTTCGAGATGGCGAGCGCCAATGGCGGGAGGGTGTTCTTCACCGACTCCTGGCCGTTGACCAGCGAATCGAGCCTCGAACCACTCGACACAGTGGAAGTCCTCGAAGAAGCGCCCGAAAAGACCCGCAGCGTGGGCCGTCCGATGGAGCTCTACGAATATGACGTGGAAACGGGCACGCTCCTGGACCTCACGGTCGACCAGCACATCGGCGAACCGGCCGACGTCCTGGGGACGATCCCCGGGGCCAGCGAAAACGGCGAATACGTCTACTTCGTAGCGAACGGCGTGCTGGCGTTTGGCGCGACGCCCGGCAACTGTCAGCGCACGAATCCGTATAACCTCCCCCACCCGGACGAGGCGTGCAACCTGTACGTCTCCGAGCCCTCGCCAGATGATCCCGGGGTGCGCGAGACGCGGCTGATTGCACGCGTGTCCGAGGAAGACGCGGCGGACTGGGGTGAGGGCAACTCGCCGCTCGCGGGCGATCTGGGCGGTGTCACGTCGCAGGTGTCACCCAACGGTCGCTATCTCGCGTTCATGTCCGAGCGCGAATTGACCGGATACGACAACGTTAACACAAACCCCGAAGCCAAAGGCGCCCACGACGAGGAGGTCTACCTCTACGACGCCCAGGACGGACGCCTGGTGTGCGCCTCCTGCGAACCGGGCGGCGAGCCCCCGGACGGGGTGTTCGACACCGAAGAAGCCGGTGAAGGGCTGGGGCTGACCGTCGACCGTCCAGAAACCTGGACTGGGCACTGGCTGGCAGGCTCGATCCCGGGCTGGACGCTGTTCGAGCTGAACAACCCCGTCGCCGAGCACCAGTCGCGCTACCTCGCCAACAACGGCCGCTTGTTCTTCGACAGCTCCGATGCGCTCGTGTCCCAAGTCACGGCTCGTACGAGAGCCGAGACGGTCAGTGGCAAACCGCAGCAGGTGGGCGTCGAGAACGTGTATGAGTACGAGCCCAGCGGCGAAGGCACCTGCACCAACGCTCCCGGCTGCGTGACGCTGATCTCCTCGGGCACATCCCAGCAGGAATCGGCGTTCTTGGATGCCAGCGAAAGCGGCGACGACGCCTTCTTCATCACCGCCGCACAGCTCGCCTCCCAGGACAGCGACAACAGCCTCGATGTCTATGACGCAAGGGTGTGCGGCACACCCGCCGCGCAAGCCTGCCTGCCGATCAAACCACCGCCACCAGGGGAATGCTCAGGCGAAGAATGCCGGCCCGCCCAGACAACCCAGCCAGCCGTTGAAATCACCGGCACGAACACACTGCACGCTCCCGGCGACAGCGCCAGGAGCGAAACGCATGGTTCGAACACGACGGTGAAGCCGAAACCCCAGACGAACGCGCAAAAGCTGGCCTCCGCGCTGAAGATCTGCAAGAAAATCCGCAGCCGACACAAGCGCGCCGTCTGCCAGGCCAAGGCACACAAGCGCTATCCGGTCAAGCAACCGCACGCCAAACGGGCCAAACGAACATCCCGTCGCGCGCGGAGCCCGCGATGAGCAGACCACGGCTGATGCTGATGACTAGCGTTGTGCTGGCCGTTGGGCTGTCGCTTGGTTGTGGCGCGAGCTCGGCCCTCGCCGAGGGCGCGTGGTGGCGGCTGTCCTTGCGCGACGCTCCGAGCAACCTGGTGCCCGGCGGGGAGGCGTCGATCATTCTCACGGCCTCGAACGTGGGCGATGGCGGCGTAAACGCCACCAAGACGCCCGTGACGATCACAGACGACCTGCCGGCCGGGCTTGAAGCGACCGCGATCCGTGGCGCCCCAGCGTTCGAGCTCGTCGAAGAAGGACACCAGATGATCTGCGAACTGGCGAGCGTCAGCTGCACCAGCCAGGCAGAATCGTTACCGCCGTTCCAGGCGCTCGATGTGACGATCGAAGTCGCCGTCAAGCCGGGCGCGAGCGGCGGCGAAGAAAACAAGGCGAACGTGCACGGCGGCGAACAACAGGACGCGCCTGGCGTGCCGGTGGCGGACACCTCGATCAGCGAGCCGATCGTCATCAGCGGTCAGCCGACACCGTTCGGGGTCGAAGAAGACGGCTACCAGCTCTCCCCCGAAGAAGAAGGCGGCGCATCGGATACGCGGGCAGGCTCGCATCCATTTCAGCTGACGACGACACTCAACCTCAACCAGACCGTCGAAACCGTTCCCGGCCTCGGCCAGGTCCCCGCCGCGCCGGCGTTGCCCAAGAATCTGGCGTTCAACCTCCCACCCGGCCTGCTCGGCAACCCGCGGGCCGTCCCCGCCTGTCCAGAGGTGCAGTTCCTTGCGATCACCAATGGCGACACCAACGAGTGCCCACCCCAGTCAGCGATCGGGGTCGTCGTCGCGACGATCAACGAAGCCGCGCAATTCCACTACGTCACGCGCACAGTGCCGCTGTGGAACGTCGAACCCGCCCACGGTGAGCCCGCGAGGCTCGGCTTCGAGGTGTTGAAAGTCCCCGTCCTGCTCGACACCACGGTTCGCACCGGCGGGGACTACGGCGTGACCGTCAGCCTCGACGACGCGCCGCAGGCCGCACAGATCCTCTCCAGCGAAGTCACGATCTGGGGCGTCCCCGCAGACCAGCACCACGACTCCGCCCGCGGCTGGGCGTGCATCCTCGAAGGCGTCTATGACAGCGGCACGGTCCCCTGCGAAGGCTCGCCCGCCCAACCCCCAGAAGCGTTCCTGACGCTTCCCAGCTCGTGCGCCGGGCCGCTCTCGAGCACCGTCGAAGGCGAATCCTGGCCCATTCAGGCAGTCGCAGGCGAACCAGGCCAAACCCTCCCCCTCGAAGGCAACTCGACCACCTATACGCTGCCCAGCCGGCTGGAAGACTGCGAACAGCTCCCGTTCAGCGCGACGCTCGCCGTGCAACCAGAACAGCAGGCCAACGAGAGCCACCCGCGCGAATCAACCAGCACGGCGAGCACACCCACCGGACTGCACGTCGATGTCAAAGTGCCCCAACAGGGAACGGTGCAGCCCGAAGCGCTCGGCGAGGCCGACATCAAGAGCACAACCGTGACGCTCCCAGAAGGCGTACTGGCAAACCCCTCCGCCGCGAACGGACTACAGGCCTGCTCGCAGGCCCAAATCGGATACCTCGGCCCCGGCCAGAGCGCCGATCCGCTCGCCCCCGGCACACCCGAACCGCCGCACTTCTCAAACGAAAAAGCGACCTGCCCCGACGGATCAAAGGTCGGGACCGTACACATCAAGACCCCGCTGCTGAGCGAAGAACTGAACGGCGCGGTCTATCTCGCCACACCCGCACCCCAGGGCGAACCAGGGCAAAACCCCTTCAACACCCTCATCGCCCTGTACATCGTTGCCGAAAACGAGACGCTGGGCCTGCGCGTCAAGCTCGCCGGCGAAGGCCAACTGAACCCAACCACAGGACAGTTGACAACGACATTCCAAAACACCCCACAGGTCCCCTTCGAAGAACTGAACATAGAACTATTCGGCGGTCCGCGCGCCTCACTCTCGACCCCCGCCAGGTGCGCTAGCTACAGCACCGAAGCCAGCTTCACGCCTTGGTCGGGGACCGGCCCGCTCAACACCCTTTCACCCCCCGAAGAATTCGCCATCACCACCGGGCCCGGCGGTAGCCCATGCCCCGCCGGCGCGCTCCCGTTCGCGCCGACATTCTCCGCTGCCTCGACGAGTGTCCAGGCCGGCGCCTTCACGCCCTTCAACCTCCAGATCGACAACCCCGACGGCGACCAGCCGCTCGCCTCGTTGACCGTGCACCTCCCCGCCGGCGTTGCGGCAATGCTCTCCCAGGTCACGCCCTGTCCCGAAATGCAGGCCGCCCGCAACCAATGCGGCCCCGAAAGCCTGGTCGGACACTCGACCGCCAGCTCAGGTCTCGGTCCGGACGCCGTCCAGCTGCCCGGCAGCGTCTACCTCACGGGCCCCTACGAGGGCGCCCCGTTCGGGCTCTCGGTCGTCACACCAGCGGTCGCGGGCCCGTTCGACCTCGGCGATATCACAGTCCGCTCCCGCATCAACGTCGACCCCCACACCGCCCAGGTCACGATCACCAGCGACCCTTTCCCGACCTTCATCAAAGGCGTCCCCGCTCAGCTCAAACAGATCAACGTCACCGTTGACCGACCCAACTTCGAGTACAACCCCACCAGCTGCAACCCGATGCGCATCGAAGCGACCCTCACCGGCACGGAAGGCACCACCAGCACCGTCTCCTCGCCCTTCCAGGTCGCAAACTGCGCCTCGCTGCCGTTCAAACCCACAGTCAACGCCAGCACCCAGGGCAAGACCAGCAAAGCCGACGGCGCCAGCCTCAAGCTCACGTTCAAATCCAAAACCGGTGAAGCGCACGTCGCGAAAACCGTCCTCACGATCCCCGCGGTCCTCCCGGCGCGTCTGACAACCATCCAGAAAGCCTGCATCGCCGGCGTCTTCGAAGCCAACCCGGCCAGCTGCCCCGAAGGCTCAGACATAGGAACCGCGATCGTGCACACCCCCGTCCTCAAAAGCCCTCTGACGGGGCCGATCTACCTCGTCTCGCACGGCAACGCCGCGTGGCCCGACGCCGAGCTCGTCCTCCAAGGCGAAGGCATCACCGTCATCCTCGACGGCCAAACCGCGATCAAAAAAGGCGTCACCACCAGCAGCTTCCAGTCCGTCCCGGACGCGCCGTTCGAAACCGTCGAAGCCACGCTCCCCGAGGGACCCCACTCCGCGCTCACCACTAACCTCCCCCTCAAAGACCACTACAACCTCTGCGCCCAACAGCTCATGATCCCCACCCAGCTCACTGGCCAGAACGGTGCCAGTCTCAACGAGAACGTCAGGGTGTCCGTCCAGGGCTGCCGCGCCGTGAAAGCCAGCAAAAGAACGAAGAAGCTCACCGCGGCGCAGCGGCTAAAGCGTGAGCTCGCAGCCTGCCGCACGCAACACGAGCATGCGCCTGCCAAGCGAATCACCTGCGAACACCACGCGCACAAGAGCTTCCGACAACGCGCCGAGGCTCGCAGAAGCTGAGAAGCTCGAGCGTCGCGCCACCCGACGCGATCCCCGGCGGAGAGGTACCTCGGCCGAACTCCCTCCGTCCGAGCCGGGAAAATCCACACCCCACGAAGCGCTCACGCGCAAGCTCGCGACGCCTGACGAGTAAGCGGACGCGACCACCGCGAGAACATCGTGCCGCGAGCCGCGCGCGGACCCATGGTACCTGCGCGACCGTGGCGCGGAGACCGTCCGGGGGTGTTTGTTTTGGAGTATGCAGCTCCGCTTGGATATGTCTGTATCAGGAAAGAACTTACTCAGTCAGCCATCATGAAAAATCTCTTGACCGTGTGCCGCCTCGCCGTAACCGAGTCGAGGCGCCTCGTGTAATTAGGCCATGCTTGGCCTCTCTCTCTAGCTCTTAGTCGCTTCTATCCAGTCAATCATGGGGCCGAGGTCGTGGCCCCAGAAGAGCGTGAGCCCGTCTTGGTTCTGCGCTGAGCGCAGGTTGTGGAGCTTGAAAACGCCACCCAAGACCGCAGCCGGGACGACACCCAAGCTGCCGAACTCTTCGCGCCACTGCCGGGCCTTGACAGCGGCGTCGTTATTGAGACGCTTGACGCTGTTCGTGGAGGAGTTAGAGACCTTGGCCTCGGTCGGCATCACGCGGCCGTCGTAGAGGCGGATAACGATGTCGGCCTTGCGGCTCCCGAACTGCGACTCGCCGCAGAAAGTGCCTATCTCAGGTACCCCACTCATCGGCGAAATCGTCCGACGCGGCACTTCCTCAAACCCGGCTTCTACGAGCCGGTCCTTGACCGCTTGCTCCTGCTCGTCCTTGCTCTCGTTGGCCCGGTTGGTCATGACCGAACGCTGGGCGAGGAGTGCGGCTGTTGAGATCACAGCGGCTTGACGCTCCGCGTCCGTGGGTTCGCGGTCCTCAGTCAGCCAGGGGAAGCGGCCCCTATCAACACCCAGGAGGATGACTTCCATGATGCGCTTCGCCATCGCCGGGTCCGCCTTCAGTTTCGCGGGCGCGAGCGAGGCATCATCAGCGAGCGTTTTCAGGTCATCGGCACTGACAGGCGGCCCAGCGAGATAACGAGCGGCAGTCAGAAGCTCCGGGTCCGAGAGGACATCAACGGCCTGGTCAAGGAGCCCCGTGAGGTCAACGGTGCTCTCGATCAGGTTCTCCACAGCATCACGCCGGACTTCAAAGGCGTCCAGGTACTGCTCCAAGGGCTCCTGCATCCGCCGTTCCCGGAAGATGTGGATGGCCTTCTGGCGGTCTCGCTCTAGCTCTTCATCGCTCCAGCGCGGCGGTTCCTGGCTCACGAGGAGACGTTCAGCGTAGCCGAGAGAGCCCCTGCCGCCAGCAGCTCCAGGCTCGGGACAGGCAAGCGCTCCATCTCACGCGGCTCAAACTTGGTTAGGCCGCCCGAGTACGTGCGCCCCTGCGAGAGCAGCACCGACTCCCGCAGCGCTCGGGCGAGCTTGTTGAGGACAGAAGCACTCAGAGGCTCGCGCGGGTAGAGGCCATGCGCGATGTTGATGTGGCGCGCGTCAGCCAAGTTGCGGACGAAAGCAGGCGGGCGCCGGGCCATATACGTCGCGAGAATAGGCGCGGGTGTCCTGAGCCCGACGCTCCACCATGCTTTGCGGTTGCGGGCGACATAGCCATCGGCAACACCGGCTTTCTTCAAGCGGCGGAGAAAGCGGTCAATCGTTTTGCGCTCACCGGCATCGAAGACATCCAGGTCAGGGGGCAAGTCAATCACGCGCTTCAAGTGCTCAGACGTTTCAAGCAGCTCCCCGGCGGCGAATAGCTCCCGCGCCTTCGTGACCGAGGGATACAAGACCTCCTCGGGCAAGTCCAAGACGCCGGAGTGAGCTATCCACGCTCGGTTAGCGCCCGTGACTTGGCCGCGATGGACGCGGCATAGCTCCCCTAGCTCAATCCAGCCTTCCGGGAGCTTGGGCACGGCACGGATAAGTGGGGACCAGCGATGCGCGTCTGCGAGACGCTCGCGCGAGACCGCCCTGCCCTTCTCCAGTCGCCCGAGCGCATCCACGCGCTTGACCGAGCGCAGACGAATGGCCTTGGGTTTGCTCCCGACCTCAAATGTTGTGATGACGCCGGTTGTCGCGGCATCAGCGAAGGGGATGGCCTCCGGGTCAAGGACATGGATGCCAAGGCCGCCCAGCCCATCCAGAAGCAGCTCCCTGACGAGCGAGCCGTAATTGACATCCAGCCACTCGGAGGCCGTGATGAACGCGCCCCGGTCCCCAGGCACGCCTTTCAGAGCCGTAGCGAGGAAGAAATGCACATGCAGGCCCGCGAGCTGGCTCGCTTGATGCCCGCGCTCGCGCGCAGTCATCGTCAGCCACTGCTTCCAATCCGGCGAGATTTGGTGATGCCGGACATAAGGCGGGTTCCCGATGTAGAGCGTGCGCTTGCTCTGAGGGAGTCGGGCAGGCGCGAACGAGCGGTAATCGCCGACAACAACCCGAGCACGCTCTGAGAGGCCAGCTACGGCCAGGTTCGCCCGAGCCAGAAGGGCGGCCACGGGGTCAAGCTCCACACAGACCAACTCGGCCTGCGGGAGGGCTCGCCCAGCGGCAACGGCAAAGCGCGCGGAACCTGAGCCCGGGTCAATCACGCGGTCAGGACGCGGGCCATCCTTCGCCCAGGCGGTCATGGCCTCCACAATCACGGGCGGCGTGTAGGTCGCTCCTTGCCCTCGCCGCTCCAGGGGCGAGCGCATCAGACAGAAGCCGTCCCCGAGCGGGTCCTGACCTCCTCTAATGGCTCCGCGCAGCTCGCGCAGGCGGCTTCTCGGGGGCTTCTTCGGAGCCGCTTCCTGCAAGACGAGGCGCTCAGCCTCGCTGATGTCCGAGAGGCGCTCGCCAAGCAGCGCCACCGCCGCACCCAGCAGCTCAGAAGAGCGAGCAAGCGTAGGGTCGGCGGTCTGTCCCACGCCGCCAGAGCCTACTGAGCCTGCCCGACCGAAAGACCCTACGCCTGGAAGCGGTCAGCTGGCCCCTCTACTGCTCGCTCAGCAGGCAAGCTGGCCCAGCATCACGTGTAGAATTCCCGGGGCTGCGCGTGTGGCGCCTACGCCCCATGTGCGTTTCCGCCCGGTCTAGAGGCTTTTTTCAAACGACCCCACTGTCCCTGTCACAGCCAGCCCTCAGTACTTGACCGCACCGCGCGCGCGGCCATGCCCCGATGCTCCTCGTCCGGGCCGACCCTAGGTTGGTCAGGTGAGCGCCATCGAGCGGATTCACGCCCGCCAGATCCTCGACAGCCGCGGAAATCCCACGGTCGAGGTTGACGTGGAGCTGGACTCGGGCGCTGTCGGGCGGGCGTCTGTGCCCTCAGGAGCTTCGACGGGCACGCGCGAGGCGCTCGAGCTGCGCGACGGCGGGCAGGCGTTCGGCGGCCGAGGCGTGATGCTCGCCGTCGCGCACGTCAACGGGGAGATCGCCAACGCGATACGTGGTCGGGACGCCGAGGATCAGGCCGGATTGGACCGTCGGCTGATCGAGCTGGACGGCACGCCCGGGAAGTCCCGGCTCGGCGCCAACGCCATCCTCGGCGTGTCGCTGGCGGCCGTCCGGGCGGCGGCGGCCGATCGTGGGCTGCCGCTATGGCGCCACCTGGGCGGCGAGGAGGCGCGCATGCTGCCCGTGCCCATGATGAACATCCTCAACGGTGGGGTGCATGCCGATAACTCGGTGGACTTCCAGGAGTTCATGATCGCCCCGGTGGGTGCCGACAGCTTCGCGCAGGCGATCAGAGTCGGCTCGGAGGTCTATCACCAGCTCCAGCGCACGCTGCGCGAGCGGGGGTTGCGCACGGGCGTCGGCGACGAGGGCGGATTTGCGCCCGACCTGAGCTCCAACGAGGCTCCGCTGGAGCTGCTTGTCGCAGCGGTTTCGGCAGCGGGCTACCGGCCGGGCGAGGACGTGGCGATCTGCGTAGACCCCGCGACCAGCGAGCTGTTCACGAACGGGCGCTACGAGCTCGCCGGCGAGGGCCGCAGCCTGTCCTCGCCGGAGATGGTCGCAATGTGGGCGGGGCTGCTCGAGCGCTACCCGATCGTGATGCTCGAGGACGGCATGGCCGAGGGTGATTGGGAGGGCTGGGAAGCGCTCACCGCCCGTCTCGGCGAACGCGTGCAGCTGGTCGGCGACGACATCTTCGTGACAAACCCGACGATCCTGCGCGAGGGCATCACACGGCGCGTCGCCAATTCGGTGCTGATCAAGCTGAACCAGATCGGCACCGTCACCGAGACGCTGAACACGATCGCGATCGCGCGCGATGCCGGCTACCGGGCCGTGATCTCCCATCGCTCGGGCGAGACCGAGGACTCCTCGATCGCCGACCTCGCCGTCGCGACCGCGGTCGGGCAGATCAAGACGGGAGCGCCGGCGCGCGGCGAGCGCGTGGCCAAGTACAACCAGCTGCTGCGCATCGAGGAGGAACTGGGCGAGCGCGCCCGGTACGCGGGGCGCGATGCGGTGGTGGTCGGAGGCTGAGGGCGTGGGGGACCTATCGACGGGCGGCGGAGCGACGCTCGAGCTGCTCCAGGGCGCTGCGCTGCCAGGAGTCCAGGCACTCAGCCGTCACGCGCCGCAACCCACCGCGCGGTCGGCCACGTGAGTCTCGCGCCAGGCCCCAGCACGCTGCCGGCTCGATCAGTGTGCCTGGTCGTGCTGGACGGCTGGGGCATCGCCCCGCCGGGGCCCGGAAACGCCATCGCGCTCGCAGACACCCCCGTCTTCGACGGGCTGCTGGCGACATGCCCGCACGGCTCGCTCGCCGCCTCCGGTCGCAGCGTGGGGCTGCCACAGGGCCAGATGGGCAACTCCGAGGTCGGCCATCTCACGCTGGGAGCGGGCGCAGTGGTGCCGCAGGCGATCACCAGGATCGACGATGCCCTCGCGCGCGGCGATCTCGCCCGCAACGACGTGCTGCGAGGCGCGCTCACCGGCGCACCCCGTGTGCACCTGCTCGGGCTGACCTCCGATGGCGGCGTGCACTCGCAGCTCGAGCACCTGCGGGCAGTGATCGAGCTCGCCGCCGCGCTGGGCAGCGAGGACCTCGTCCTGCACTGCATCACCGACGGTCGCGACACCTCGCCAACGGGCGGCGCGCGCTACCTGGAGACCGTCGAGGGCTGGTGCGCGCAGGCCGGGGCGGGGCGCGTGGCGAGCGTGGTGGGCCGCTACTTCGCGATGGACCGCGACCACCGCTGGGAGCGCACCCAGGCGGCCTTCGACCTATTCGTTCACGGCCGCGCCGAGCATCGTGCCGCCGACGCGCCGTCGGCCGCTCGCGAGGCCTACGGTCGCGGTGAGACCGACGAGTTCATCACACCCACCCTGGTGGGGCGCGAGGGTCACGTGGCTCCGGGCGACAGCGTGCTGTGCCTGAACTTCAGGCCTGACCGCATGCGCCAGATCGTGCGCGCCCTCGCCGAGCCGGGCTTTGGGGTGGGCGGCGAGGAGCTGCCGGGCTGGCGCGGGCGTGGCGGCGCGGCCGCGGTCGGGCGGCTGGCGACGATGACTCCCTACCAGAACGGCTGGCCCTATCCGGCCGCATTCCCTCCGGCGCAGCCGAAGACCACACTGCCCGCGGTGATCGCACAGGCGGGCAAGACGCAGCTGCACGTGGCCGAGACGGAGAAGTACGCGCACGTGACGTACTTCTTCAACGGCGGGGTCGAGCAGCCGCTGGCAGGCGAACGGCGCGTGCTGGTGCCCTCCCGGCGCGATGTGGCGACCTATGACCTCAGGCCGCAGATGAGCGCCGGTGAGATCACCGACGCGTTCCTCGCGGCTTTCGACCAGGACGACCCGGCGTTCTCGGTGATCAACTTCGCCAACGCCGACATGGTGGGACACACAGGCGTGCTGTCCGCGAGCATCGTCGCCGTGCAGACGATCGACGCGTGCCTGGGCCGGATCGTCGAGCGCGTCCACGAACGGGGCGGAGTCTGCATGATCACCGCTGACCATGGCAACGCCGAGAACGAGCTCAACCCGGACGGTTCGGCCAACACCGCCCATACGACCAACCCCGTGCCCGTCATCCTCACCGCTCGAGGCGTGAGTCTCATGGGCCACGGCACCCTCGCCGACGTCGCGCCGACGGTGCTCGGCCTGCTCGGCATACGGGCGCCGGCCGCGATGAGCGGCCATTCGCTGCTGCTCAGCTGCGACGGCGTGTCGCAGCGAACGATCGCCTGACGCGATCGCTCGCAAGGTCCGAGCAAGCATGCGGGCTGGCGGGGACTCTTTATCCGCCAAAGGGGGGCGTCGCGGGCTCGCCCGAGCGCGTTCGTCTCGTCGGCGGAGCAGGAGCCCTTGATCAGGCCGGCACGACTGCTCCAGAGTGGGATATCTGCGTGCCGTAGGATCCGACGCATGTACAGCCAGATCGCCTCCAACAAGCGACGCACCGTCATCGTCGTCGTCATGTTCTTCGTGATCTGGCTTGCGATCGGAGCCGCCGTTGGCTTCCTCTTCAAAGCCGTCGCCCACCCGGCGGTAAACCCCGCTGTCGAAAATGCTCACCAGACAAGCTACGGCTGGGGTCCGGTCATTGTCGGCGTCGCGATCGGCGCTCTCCTGGCCTTCGGCGGGATCGTCTACTCCCTGAACGCGGGAGCCGGGCTGGTGCTCCGGGTCTCGGGGGCCGTGCCGGCTGACCCAGCCCAGTTCCAGCAGCTGAATAACCTGGTGGAGGCGCTGGCGATCGGCGAGGGGATCCCCAAGCCCACGGTCTATGTGATCGACGATCCCTCGCCCAACGCGTTTGCGACTGGGCTGAGCCCGGATAAGGCAGCCATCACCTTCACCACGGGACTGCTCGCCATCATGAACCGCGAGGAGCTCGAAGGCGTGGCCAGCCACGAGATGAGCCACATCAAGAACCACGACATTCGTCTTCTGCTCGTGGTGGGAACCATGATCGGCATCGCTGCCCTGCTGGCCAGCATCCTGTGGCGGAGCGCATTCTTTGCCTCATTCGGGCGAGGCGGCGGCAGGGGCAACCAGCTCGTGCTGGTGATCTTCGCTGCCGGCGCGCTGCTCGCGGTAGTCGGTTTCATCTTCGGTCCGCTCATTCGCCTGTCGCTCTCACGTCGCCGCGAGTCGCTGGCCGATGTGAGCGGTGTGGAGCTGACCCGCAACCCGGCCGGGCTGCTGGGCGCACTCAAGAAGCTGCAGCAGAACGACAAGCCGTTCAAGAAGATGAACCACGCGACCGCGGCGATGTGCATCGACGACCCGCTGCAGCACCACGATGCCTGGTATCACCGCCTCTACGACACCCACCCTCCCATTGAGCAGCGGATCGCAGCCCTCGAAAGGATCGCCTCAGGCCAGTCGGTCTGACTGGTCCAGCCTGGCCGCCGGGGGGTCTCAGCCAGCTGGCGGCGGGCCCTGGGTGCCTGCGGCAGGGGGAAGCGCCTCGGCGCCAGCCACCGGCAATGCGGCCGAGTCGGCTGCGCCTGGGCCAGAACCCGGGAAGCTGACCTGAGGTACGGCACGCTCTTCCTCGTCGGTCGCAAAGAATGCCACCGCCTTGAAGCCGAACGGTCCGGCGATCACGTTGCGCGGAAACGACTGCAGCGAGATGTTGTAGTCGCGGGCGCTCGTGTTGTAGTAGCGGCGCGCGTACTCGATCTTGTCCTCGGTGGCAGTCAGCGTCTCTTGTAGCTGTTTGAAGCTCTCGACTGCCCGCAGCTGGGGGTAGTTCTCCGCCACGGCGAACAGAGAACGCAGCGCCCCCGACAGGGCGTTCTCTGCAGGGGCGATCTGATCGGGATCGCCCGTCGCGCCGGCGGTGACCGCGTTGGCCCGGGCCTGGGTAACCGCTTCGAAGGTGCCCTTCTCGTGCGCGGCATAGCCCTGCACGGTCGACACGAGGTTGGGAATGAGGTCGTGGCGGCGCTTGAGCTCGACGTCGATCTCCGACCACGCCTCCTGTGTACGGTTGCGCCTCTTGACGAGACCGTTGTACCCCGCCCACAAGCCCAGGGCGAGGAGCACGACGATGACGATGACGACGATCAGTACGGCCATTTTGGACCCTTCCAAGCCTCGGTGTTGCGAACTCTAGCGGCTATGTTCCCTCAGTGACCGGGGATGCCTGCGGCGCCGTCGCCTCAAGCGGGTGAACGGCCGGCCGTGGCGCTCCTTGGGGTGGCGTATCCGGATCACCCCGGTTGGTCCGGATGTGGAAATCCGCAATGCCGGACCGCCGGGGACGGGTGGAGACAGCGAGTCGAGCTGGACGCTTGCTGATCCGCCGAGCATCTGCACGGCCACTCCCTCGGGGACGAGAACCTCGATCGAACCCCACGTCTGCAGGTGGAGGTTGATCTGATCGGCGTCCCAGCTGGCAGCGGTGAGATCGAGCCGGGCCGCCCCGAAGCCGGTGCCGATCGCCGTGTCGGCCGCCAACTGCCAGCCGGAGCCCAGCTCCAGAGCACTGTCTGGCACGTGAAGCACGAGTGGCGTGGCCAGCCGCTGCGAGGCGGGCGTGAGCCGAACCAGCGACGGCAGCGCCCACATAGCTGCCTCGAGCTCGGCCTGGCTGGCGGCGGAGAAGACCTGCTCCAAGATTCCCGAGAAGCGCTCGAGAGACAGTCCTCCGTCGCTGATCAGGTCATGGAGCCGGGAAACGGCTGCGACACGGGCCTCGTCGTCAACGCCGTCCAGAGGCGCCAAGCCCGGAGCGTTCTCGTTCACGACACCATCTTGGCCCACGGGAACGCGACAAGCAAGCGTTGCGCAGAGCAGCTACAACGTTCAAAGCGTATGCGGACGGAGGGAGAGTGCATCGGCGAGCACTGCTGTGGAGCGATGGTGTCGCCCAGGATGCTGGCGTGAGCTCGCCCGCGGTAACCGTGTTCGCGCCCAACCCGCTGCTCACGGTCACGCTCGAGCTCGAGGGGAGCGAGCGTCAGAGCATCCACTTTCACGCCGGCGGCCAAGGCGTGTGGGTCGCGCGGATGGTCCACTGCTTGGGCGGTGAGCCGGTGCTGTGCGGGCTGCTCGGCGGCGAGACGGGCGAGCTGCTGGAACCGCTGATCCAGAAGGCCGTGGGCGGACCCGCTCACCTCGTGCAGAGCTCCAGCGCGAGCGGCTGCTACGTCACCGATCGCCGCTCCGGCGAGCGCAAGCTGATCGCGATGAGCCTCAGCGACGCGCCCTCGCGGCACGAGCTCGACGAGCTGTTCTCGCTGACGTGCGCGCAGGCGCTGGCGTGCGGCTGGCTCGTGCTCACCAATCCGCTGCCCGGCGAGTCGCTGCCGCTCGAGGTCTATCGGGACCTGGTCGCCGACACGCGGGCGGGCGGCTGCCATACGCTCGTGGACCTGTCATCCCCGCGCCTTGACAGCGCGCTGGAGGGCGAGCCCGACCTGGTGAAGATCAACGACTGGGAGCTCGCGGAGTTCGTGCGCGGCCCCGTCTCGACGCCCTCGCTGCTGAGGGCGGGCGCCCGTCGCTTGCAAGAGCGCGGCGCGCGCAGCGTGATCGTCACCCGTGGCGAGCTGCCAGCGCTGGTGCTGCATGAAGATCGGCTCTGGCAGCTGACGCCGCCTCGCTTCGAGCACGGCTTCCGCGAGGGCTGCGGCGACGCGATGATGGGTGCCGTGGCCGCCGCGTGGGCGCGCGGCGATACCTTCGAGCAGGCGCTCGTGCTCGGCGCGGCGGCCGGAGCGGCGAACTTCCTGCGCCGCGGAATCGGGCACGCCTCCCGCGAGGTGGTCGAGCAGCTCACCGGCGCGGTCACGCTCGAGCCCTGTTCGTCGACCACGGACGTGGCGTGAGTCTCACCAGCAAGGCGCGACCGGCTCGCCACGCAGGATCGCCGCGGGTGCCTCGTACGCGATCCAGTTGACACGCTCGGATGGACACACTTCGCGCAGGCGCTCATAGCCCGTGCCAAGGCGCAGCCGCCGCCCGCCGTGGGAGGAATGCGCGTCGCTCGAGAGCAGATGCACGAGACCTTCGCGCGCGAGCCGCAGCACGTGATCGTCTGGATCGCCGGGATCTCGCTGCGCGATGAAGTCGGCCGTCCACTGCAGCAGGCAGCCGCCTGCCGCGAGCGCGCGCAGACGCTGCTCGAAGTCCGTGCCGGCGTGGCGCTCTGGGTGCGCGAGGATCGTCCGCGCCCCATGCGCCGCGAGCCGCTCGACCATCTCCGGCAGCTCGTCGGCGAGCCCGCCCGGCGCCGGCTCGAGCAGAATCCAGCCACCTCCGTCGAGTGACACCGCCCGCAGCTGCTCGGCGCTCAGCGCGTCCGCCGCGAGCTGCGAGACCTCGCCGCCCCGGGCGATGCGCACGCTGACCTCGCGCTTGTCCAGCTCGCGCTGGAGCTCGGCGACGCGCAGCGGCAGCTCCTCGATGCGCACGTCGTGGTCGGAGCGGACATGCGGCGTCGCGCACACGACCGCGATCCCGTTGCGCTCGGCTTCGCGCGCCATCGCCACGCTGTCGGCGAGATCCAGCGCGCCATCGTCGAGGGCCGGCAGGATGTGACAGTGCAGATCGATCACGATCCCAATATGCCGTGTCGAGATCCCAATATGCCGCGCCCGCGCGCCGGACTGTATTTCAGCCACCCCGCCTGTTTGGAGCACGACCCGCGGGTGCACATGCCCGAGCACCCGGATACACCTGAGCGCCTGCTGGCGATCGAGCGGGCGCTGGCCTCAGAGGATTGGCTCGGCTGGGAGCGACGCGAGGCCCCGCCGGCAGGGGAGAGCCAGCTCGGCCTGATCCATGGCGCCCGCCACATCGATCAGATCAAGGAGCTCGCGCTGGCGGGTGGCGGTGCGATCGACGGGGACACGTTCGTTGGGGAGCCCTCCTATCGCGCTGCTCTGCACGCCGCCGGCGGCGCCTGTGAGATGACACGGGCGCTGATCGCTCGCGAGGCGAACGTCGGCTTCTGCGGTGTGCGGCCTTCGGGGCACCACGCCGAAGCGGACCGCGCCATGGGCTTCTGCCTGTTCAACAATGTCGCGATCGCGGCGGAGCTCGCGATCCGCGAGCTCGGCGTCCAGCGGGTGTTCATCCTCGATTGGGACGTCCATCACGGCAATGGGACAGCAGAGGCGTTTCGGCGCCGCTCCGACGTCCTGTTCGCGAGCATCCACCAGTCGGGGATCTACCCGGGCACCGGCGCGCTGAGCGACGCCGGCTCCGGTCCCGGCGAGGGCTATACGATCAACCTTCCCGTCCCGGCCGGCTCCGAAGAGGATCTATGGCTGTCGCTGCTCGAGCACATCGTGCTACCGGCGGCCGAGGCGTTCGAGCCCGAGCTCGTGCTGATCTCTGCCGGTTTTGACGCCCACCGCGCGGACCCGCTGGCCGACTGCCGTCTGGAGAGCGGCTCCTTCGCGCAGATGACCCGCCACGTCCGTGACTTCGCCGAGCAGCTGGGCGCGCCGGTTGGAGCGGTGCTCGAGGGCGGCTACGAACCCGCTGCGCTGGCGCAGTGCGTGCGCGCGACGCTCACGGCACTCGGTGGGGATGAGCCGTCTCGATCCGCCGCGCCGGAGGCGCTGCTGACCTCGCGCGCCGCCGCTCACATCGGGCATTACTGGCCGCTGTAGGTCATGCGCGTGGCGCTCCAGGTCATGCGCACGTAGTTTTCCGCCTCGAGCAGACGGCCGATTTCGGATGCTCGTGCCTGTCGTGTCCGCGAACGTGCGGAGATGATGAGAAGCCCGTCTGCAACACATCCCGTGAGCCGTGAAAGCCGGCCTGTGGATGCCCCGTGGGAGACGGAGCTCGTTCGCTTGCGCGACGGCTCCTCGGTGACCATTCGCTCCGCGACGAGCGAGGACGAGCGGGCGCTGCGATCGTTCCTTCAGGGACTGTGCCTGGAGGCCCGTCGCTTGCGGTTCTTCACTGGAGCGATGGATATCGACCGGGCGGCGCACTGGGCGGTCCTCACCGGCAGCGACCGCTGCGGGCTGCTGGCACACAATCAGACGGGCATGCTCGTCGGCCACGCCTCCTACATCAAGCTCGACGAGACCCGCGCGGAAGTCGCGGTCGAGGTCGCCGACCACCTCCATGGTCGGGGCCTGGGGACGATTCTGATCGAGCGTCTGGCGGTCATCGCCGAGCAGCGCGGGATCACGCACTTCGTGGCTGAGGTGCTCTCAGAAAACCACGCGATGTTGGACGTGTTCCGGGACGGCTTCGACGGGCATGTGGTGCACCAGGAGGGACCCGAGAAGCGAGTCGAGTTCCGCACCTCGGATTGGCGCTTGGCGCGCGAGCGCTTCGGCGTCCGGTGATGACCGCTCCCAGCAGTGGAGCGATACGCTCGCAAGACGCGTGACACGGATACTCGGAGGCCGCCTGTGTGGATGATCGAGGCCGAGGGGATGGCCAAGCGGTTCGGCTCCACGCAGGCGCTCGCCGGCGTTGACCTCGTCGCCGAGGAGGGCGAGGTGCTCGGGCTGCTCGGCCCCAACGGTGCGGGCAAGACGACGCTGGTGCGAATCCTGGCGACGCTGCTCAAGCCCGACGGCGGCCGCGCCCGCGTGGCGGGATGCGACGTCCTCGGCGATGCCGGACGTTTGCGCCCACTGATCGGTCTCACCGGTCAATTCGCCGCGGTCAACGAGTTGCTGACCGGTCGAGAGAACCTCGAGCTCGTGGGGCTGTTCTATCACCTGAACAAGTCCGAGCGTGGCCGCCGCGCCGAGGATGTACTGGAGCGCTTCTCACTGACCGGCGCTGCCGATGATCTCGTCAAGACATATTCGGGCGGGATGCGCCGCCGGCTCGATGTCGGCGCGAGCCTGATCGGTCGCCCGCGCGTGCTGTTCCTGGACGAGCCGAGGATGCGTTTGGGGGGTATCTAGCTGACAAGACCAGTCTACCGGGCTGGCCGGCGGATCGAGACGCGCTCGCCGAGACACGGTAACCGCTGCTCCCATCGCGCCAGCGGCTATGTCCAGCGCAGATTAATACGTTACAGCGTAGTAGTTCAACCGTAACTAGCTTATCCAACCTCATATCGCTACGGTATAGCGTAGGGATATGAGCGACCAGACTGTTATCCTGGCGGCGGTGACGAGCCTTCGTCGCGGGACGATCCGGCTCGGTCGGCGGCTGCGGATGGAGCGTCCCGAGCGCGCCGTCACGACTGCCGAGTTGAGTGTGCTGGGGCTGCTGCATCGGAGCGGGCCGATGTCAGCCGGGGAGCTGGCTATCGCGGAGCGGGTCCAGCCGCAGTCGCTGACGCGCACCCTCGCCGCGCTCGAAGGGCGCGGCGAGATCGGTCGCCATGCCGATCCGGCTGATCGCCGCCGCCAGGTCCTGTCGATCACCGAGTCGGGGAGGGAGGTTCTTCTCGCTGATGTTGCGCAGCGGGACGGTTGGCTGGCGATGGCCATGGCTGAGCAACTGAGTCCGGCCGAGACCCAGCTGCTGATGATGGCTGGGGAGTTGATGGAGCGCCTCGCCGAGGCCGAGATCGCCGCGCCGCACCGTGCCGTCTCGCCCGCGAGGCGACCCGCCTCCGCTGAGGCTGGCGAACGGTGTGAGGTGGCGGAAGGTGCTTGATCCGTGGGTGACCGATCGCCGGTCGCGCTCGTTTGTCTGGAGGGGAACCCGATCCTGCACCGGTACACGATTGCCGGCGAGTCCGAGACCGAGGGCGGCGGGCTCGACCCGGTGGTCGAGCCTGCTACCGAACCAAGGGCCAGCGAACCGCCAGTCACCTTCACCGGCTGGGTGTCGCGCGTGCGGCTCGCCCCGGTCGCGTTAGTGGCGAGGTTCGACCCGGGTCTGGCCAAGATGCGCGAGGCGGCGGTCACGATGGTCGCCACGCTCGCGAGCTTCGCGACCGCGCTCGTCATCGAGCACGTGGCTCAGTTGTTGACGAGCATCGTGATCTTGGCCGTGGCGCTCACCCTCTCGATCGGGCGCATGGGACAGCGAGGTGACCACCGCGCGGCGCGGCGCGTCGCGCTCGCCGCTGTTGTGCTGCCGCTCGTCGCCGTTGGCGCCAACGAGATCAGCACCCGGATGTTCCGCCAGCCCGATCTCGGCGACGCGCTCTTCGTTGTGGCGATGAGCACCACGATCTGGCTACGGCGTCTCGGTCCGGCCGCCCGCCAGATCGCCACGTTCGCCACGTTCCCGCTTGTCGCCGCGCTGATCGTCCCCGCGTCAGATCGCCGCCAACGGCTCGACGACCGACGGGCCGTGGTGGTCCGCGCTCATCGCCCTCGTCGCGCTCGGGTGGGCCACCGCCACCCGGTTCGTCGCCGAACGCGGCGGCATCCTTGTCCCCGCCGTGACCGTGCCGCACCCGACGCGTCCAGTGTCATCTTTAGCAGGGACCAGCCGGCGGATCGCCCCGAGCACGAGGATGGCGCTGCAGATGGCCGCGGCGTTGGGCGCCGCCTTCGCGGCCGGACGCAGCCTCTTCGGCATCCACTGGACCTGGGTGGTGCTCACCGCGTTCATCGTCAGCAGCGGCAACCGAGGGCGCGGCGAAGCTATGCACAAAGCGGCGATGCGTGTCGTCGGGGCCGGCGTCGGGACGCTGGCTGCCACGGCCCTGTCGGGCGCGTTCCCGCCTGGCGACCGGTGGTCGATCGTCATCATCTTCGCCGTGTTGGCGGTCGCACTCTGGTTGCGGTCGATCAACTACGCCTACTGGGCCGCCGGAATGACCGCCGCGCTGGCCCTCCTCTACGGCTACTACGGGCAGCGAGGGATCGGCCTCCTCGCTACGAGGCTCGAGGCGATCCTTGTCGGAGCGGCATTGGCCGTCGCGGCGTCGTGGTTCCTGCTGCCGGTCCGCACCACCGACATCATCCGCCGGGACATCGCGCTGGCACTCGCCGCGCTCGACGACTACCTCGCCGGACTCCAAGAGGACCCGTCGTCAGCGTTCGAACGCCAGGACCGATTGCGCCACGCGGTCAGAGCACTCGATCACGCCAGCGCAGTGCAGCGGGCCGTGCCGGCCCCCTTGCGGTCACGCTTCGACCACCTACCCGCCCTGAAAGCGCTCGATCGCTGCGCCCAGGAAGTGACGGCCGTCACCGCCGCCCTGGTGAGCCGCAGCCCCGAGCCGCACGGGCGTGAACGCCTCGACGACCTCCGGGCCGCCACCAGCAAGCTACGTCGGGCCAACGCTCAGCGCCTCGCACTCGACCCTCTGGTATGGGACCGTCTCGTCGACGCAATCCGCGAGCTTCCTCGACCCCTCGACTCGCCGACACCGCCGCCGCCCACTCAAGACCGGTTGTGGGCGTCGAGCCAGCAGGTCATCGCCTACGCAAACCGCATGCACACGACGAGCTACGAGCTTGTGTCCGAGGTCTCACGGAACGGAACGTCGTTGACCTACCTGGTGCAGGACGCATTCGGGCAACACGCACAGCTCACCTGGAGCCGTGACACGACCCTGGCGCGGATCGGTCCATCGGAACCGGTCGTCGAGACACCGCCAGTCGAACTCGCCGCAGGCCGCACCACGAGCGGCTACCCGTACCAACTCACCTCAACAGAGGAAACCTTGACGTGCGCTGTCTCGGATGTGGAACCGTGATTGAGGACAAGGAGGGTCCCGCCCATGAGCGGAGCTGACCGACCCAGGCCAGGATGTCACCCCCCAACCGCGAACGAGACCGAGCGAATCGGATGAGGATCGTCGTCGTTGGCGCTGGAGTGATCGGCAGCATCTACGGCGGCCGGCTCGCCCGGTCGGGACAGGATGTGACGCTGTTGGCGCGCGGACAGCGGCTCGCGGACCTCCAGGCGCACGGGTTGGTGTTGGAGGACGCCGACTCGGGACAGCGCACGGAGGGTTTCGCTGCCGATCCTGGCCGAGGTCTCACGAGACGATCGCTACGACCTGGCGCTGGTTCCCGTCCGCTCCGAACAGCTCGCGAGCACGCTGCCCCTCCTGCTCGACCTGGCCCGATGGCGGACTCTAAGGGGCTCCCGCTGAGGGGTGGCCGAGCTTCCCGCAGGCGCTTACTTACCGCCGAGTGCGGTGTGAAACCGTAGGTAGAAGGCGCCAAATACTAGGACAATGCCAACGTTTCCGAGCAGGCGTGCCCAAAAGTGGTGCTTGAAGAACAGGATGTCAACGCCGACCACGACGGCTACGAGCGCAAGCACGTAAAGCACGACGGTCGCTCGTCCATCCACGACGACGAGCGTACCAATGGCCCGTTCCCAAGGTGCCCCTCGCGGATCGGGGCAGAAGCGTCGCACAGATCAGCGGGCCGCCCCAGGAGGTACCGAGGGAAGGCGTACCAGTTGTCGCCGATGCCGTGGTAACCTGGTCGAACTGCAAACTTGAAACATGAAGTCTCAATCTCGGTGGTGATGGGTTGTCTCCAGACGTGGAAGCGCCGACGGGTCTGGCTCGCAGGCGGCGGCGGCTCTCGGAGGACGAGAGCGCGGACCGGATGCTGCGGACGGCCGTCGCGATGTTGGGGCGTAGCGGGCTGACGGTGAGCCTGGACCACATCAGCTTGGAGGACGTGATCCGCGAGGCCGGGGTCTCCCGCAGCGCCGTGTACCGGCGCTGGCCCTACAAGGATCTGTTCTTCCGCGATGTCGTGATCGAGCTGGCCAAAAACGCCGTGCCGGGGATCTTCGATCAGGAGATTCGCCTGTTGCGCCAGGCGGTGGCCGAGCACGAAGCATGGCTGGGAACCCCTGAGCTGCGCACGGGTCTGGTCGCTGAGCTGATTCGTCGGCTGGCCCTGCTGGATTTCGAGGTTCTCTACCGGTCGGCCGCGTGGCGGACGTATCTCACCTTGAACGCCGCGTTCTTGAGCATCGCCGACGGCGAGGCGCGCGAGCAGGTCGGCGCGGCGCTGGCCGAGTCCGAGCAGGCGCACATCGCCCGTGTGGCGGCGGCCTGGGAGCTGCTGGGCGGCCTGTTCGGGTTTCGGCTTCGCCCCGGCACCGGTGCCAGCTTCGAGACGCTGGCCCGGCTGTTGGACGCCAGCCTGCGTGGCCTGGTGCTCGCCGCGTTGTCCGATCCGGGGATCGTGGCCCAGCGAGTGCGTGCCAGGCCGTTCGGGGCCGTGGAGGAGGCCGACTGGTCGTTGCCGGCGCTGAGCTTCGCCCACATCGCCTGGGGACTGCTGGAGCCCGACCCGGCTGTCGCCTGGGACGAGGAGCGGGTCGCGACCGTCCGCGACACGGTGCGCGCCCTCGGAGCGGACGACAAATGAACCCGCGGCCCGCGCCCCCCATCTGCTCGCGCGGCAGGCTCCGCCGGCCATGTTGCCGCTGGCGGTCGGCGATCCGCCCGGTTTCGGGGCTGATCTGATGGCCACGCAACAACCCATGACCAAGCCGGGAACATCTCGCCCCGAAGCCGCTTGCAGCGGCGGACGTCCAGACAGCGCGGGGTTTCCGATCGTCTCCGAAGATCGGACCCTCACGCTCCCCCAGCGCGGTGTTGTCCACGGCCACGTTGTCGCAGCGGTCGGACTGTTGCGTACGCGGATGGCTGAGCCGTGGACGCTCGGCTCACTGGCCGCAGAAGTCCACCTATCACGCTCGCAGCTCGTGCGCGCGTTCGACGCGACGGTCGGGATGAGCCCGATGGCCTACCTCCGGCAGATGCGGGTCCAGCAGATGGCCCGACTCCTGCGCTCCACCGACCTTTCGATCGCAGCCGCGGCCCGAGCGGTCGGTTGGACCGATGCGAACTACGCCAGCCGCTGCTTCCACACTTACGCTGGCGTGTCGCCCACCGCGTTTCGGCGTCGCTAGAAAGCCTCGGCATGTCCTTCCGGCGGCTTCGCCTCCCGCCTGGTGAGGCTGATACGGGTCGGCAGCTGCTGTCTTACACGGTGGTGCTGCTCGGCCTGAGCCTGGTGTTCTACCTGGCCGGGCCGATCATCGGTTCGCTGTCGGGATTCACCCGTGCGAACGTGCCAGCGTCGGCGCTGATGGCGGTCTGTCCGACGTGTGCCGCGGTGCTCGTCGCACGCCGCAGCGGCGAGTTCTCGGGCCTGGTCGGGATGGTCGCACGCCGGCCTCGGCTGGACTGGTCGTGGCTGGTGGCGGTGGCCGGGATGCCGGCCGTGATCGTTGTCGCGGCGCTGCTGGGCGGTCAGGGCAGCGGCTTCACGGCTCCGGGATGGAGCGCGCCGGCACTGGCACTCGCCTACGTCACGGCCGCGGTCGGCGAGGAGATCGGCTGGACCGCGTTCGTGCTCCCCCGGCTGGCACCGGCGATCGGGGAGCTGGCCGCGGGGTTAACGATCGGGGCCGGGTGGGGCCTTTGGCATGTCGTCCCCTACGTGCAGGCCGGCCATCCGGCCGGATGGGTGCTCGGGCAGTGCGTGTTCTCGGTCGTCTTCCGGCTCCTGCTCGTCCGGCTCGCGCTGTGGCAACAGGGGTCGATGTGGCCGGCAGTCGCAGCCCACGCCGGCTACAACCTCGCCTGGTCGCTGTCCCCCGATGCGGGCGCGGGATACGACCCCTGGGTAGCTGCCGGGCTCACCGCCGTGCTGGCGATCATTACCCACATCCTCACCCGCACCGCCCCGGCAGAGCGCACATGACGCCACGCGGTTTGAGCGATCCTCGTCCCGATCCGGTAGCCCGGATCGACGCCGGCCACCCGGACCCGCGCGGCTGCACGCCAGCCGGGCGCAGCGATCGTGCGTCGCCCCGCACACAGGTCGCGGCGGGGCGCTGGCGTCGTGACCGGCCGGGCCGGGTCAGTGCGGGGGGTGGCCGGTGTGGTCGGCCGCGATCACGATCGCGACCAGCGCGTCGGAGAGGGCCTCGTCGATGTCGGCGGCGCCCTCGGGGTCCTCGGAGAACCGGTCCACGGTGGCGACGATGCAGTAGCCGACCTGCCGGGTAGCGACGTGATCGAGGAGACGGCGCAGGCCTGGGCGGTCCATGCTCATCCCCGAGTAACCCACGTCAAGGAACTCGTCGGTCAGCCGCAGCCCGAGCCGCTCGACGGCCAGGGCGATCTGCGCCCGCTGGCGTTCGACTTCAAGCGTGGCGTCGCCGGGGTCGGTGTGGGCGGCGCGGATGTAGGAGACCGCCGACAGGTCGATCGGCGACGGATCGGTGATGCTCATGCGTTCTACGCGGCTGACGCCCACGCCTCAGTGCCCTCGGGCAGCACACCGGCTGTACTGGCGGTCTGCTGCCAATCGCGAAGCAGGACCTTTTCCTGGTGGCGGACCCGCAGCAGCCGGACAAGCGAGACAGGGATCAGGACAGCGAACCGGAGGGTGTTCCAGAACCCTACGAGCACGAACAGGTTGACCCAGCCCGGCCCGCCGTCACGGACGATGGTGCCCGTGACCACCAGGAGCAGCCCGTAGGCCACAACGCCGGCCAGGCCGACGAGCGGTCCCCACTTGACGGCGGTGCGGGTGTGGACCCGGCGGATGACGATGTTGCTCGGCGCGAACCGCTGCGAGAAGCCGTAGAGGTGGGCACTGAGCGCCCAACTGGCTGCGAAGATCATGGAGAGCCTCTTTCTGGACAGACGCGCGAGGCGTCGGTTGCGGGATGGCAGTCCAGAAAGAGAGGCAACCCAGCCTAAGCCAGGTGCGGCGCCGAAGCGTCGATGAATATCACTGCCAGAACACATGATAGCGCCGATCCCGGCCGGATGGAAGCGGCCAAGCACGCTCTGGCCGTGTCGGCTGGCTCAAACCCGTGTCCGGCCAGCGGGGGAAGCGTGAACAGGCTGGGTCGGCTGTCCCGTGTCTACCTCAGGATCTCAACGAGGAGCACCCAGGCGCCGGCGACTCCTCCGGTCAGGCTGAGCGCCGACGCGGCAGCCTCGCACCACAGTCCGGTGGACTCTCCGGCGACGAGGAGGGCTCCCGCGGTGAGCATGACGATGACGGCGGCCGCGGCGGAGCCGACGCGGATGACGTACTTCTGCATTAGCGGTCCCGTGTAGGTGTCGCGGGCTTGGTGGAGGATGTGCGTGACCGCGATACCGGCAATCGCCGCGATCGCTATTAGCTCAGCGCCGAGGGCCTCGATCGTTTGTGGCAACGTTCCGGCGAGGCCGCCGAACACGACTGTGAGCAGTAGCAGCAGGGCCTCTCCCGCTCGGCCCGGGAGCCCTGGGGTCGCGAGGATTCGGGTCAGGTTGAGGGCCAGGGCGACGAATACGAGCCCTGTCAGTGTGGCTCCGACCTCGGCTTGGGTGGCGAAGGCGGTGTGCCAGGCGGTCAACATCTGGCTATCGAGTCCCTGGCAGAGGGTGCTCGGCCGAATCGGTGATCGCCTGGCGAACGGTGACGTGGTGCTTGACGGACTTGATGACGGGGACGGTTTCGATGCTGGTCACGCCCTTGACCTTGGCGACGCGCTGGGTGAGGTATTCGTAGAGGGCGCGATCGTTGTCGCAGACCACTGATGCCAGGAGGTTCGTGGCGCCGGTGGTGGCGGCCACGATCGGGACCTCGGGGTGCTCGGCGAGAGCGTTGCCGACGTCGGTGAGCCTGGCCGGCGTGACCGAGAGCCACAGCACGGCGCGGGTGGTGAGCCCGAGCGCGTCGTTGTTGACGTCGAGGTCGAAGTAGAGGACTTGGGCGTGCAGCAGTTCCTCGATCCGGCCTCGCACGGTGGACTCGTGCCAGTGGGTCCGTTCGGCGAGTTGCCGGTAGGTGGCTCGGCCGTCGTCGATAAGGGCTTGCACCAGCGGCCAGTCGTCCGCTCGTAGCCCCATAAAGGATCGACCGTTGGTGGGCTCAGGCGGGAACGGGCGCAGCTGCTCGACTTGCTCGGGGGAGAGCGCTGCGGCGATCGAGACGGGCGGCTTTGAGCCGTTGACGAACAGGTGCAGCACCTGGTAGGTCTCGATGCCGATGATCCCGGGGCTGGTAGGAAGCTCCCTGACGGCCAGCCGGGTGGTATCGGGGTCCTGTTGGGCGCGAACCACGCAGAACACCTCGGTTCCCACCGATGCGAGCTCGACCCAGGCGGTATCGCTTCGCGCGGCGAGTGCAGCCGTCAGATCGTCAGCTCCGCTGAGGACGCGGAGGCGCAGCAGCCAGTCGGATTGCTCAAGGCGATCGCTGGCGAGTTGTGCGACGACCCGCGCAATGCCGTCCTCGCGGAAGCGGCGATAGCGCCGAGCGACCGTCTGCTCTGAGGTGCTGAGCACCTCCGCGACGCGGCGGAACGGCGCCCGCCCATCGACATATAGGGCATGGAGGATCTGACGATCAAGATCGCCCAATACGGCGGCAGTCACGATAGGCAGCCTAACAGTGGGCGGAAACCGGGAGATATTTGGAGCACGTTGAAAGTTATCTGGTCAGGCTACATGCTCACGTCTTGTGGATAGGAAGTGGTGGACCCTGATCACCGTGTCGCTGGGCACGTTCATGCTGTTGCTGGACATCACGATCGTGTACGTGGCGCTCCCCTCGGTTCAGCACGACCTGCACGCCAGCTTTTCCGACCTGCAATGGGTCGTGGATGCCTACGCGGTGGCGCTCGCCGCGACGCTGTTGCTGATGGGCTCCCTGGCCGACCGCTACGGCCGGCGGCTGCTGTTCACGATCGGCCTGGTCATCTTCACCTTGGGCTCGGCGGCGTGCGCGGGGGCGCAATCGCCGCTGATGCTGATCGCCTCCAGAGCCGTTCAGGGCATCGGCGGTGCGACCATCTTCGCCGTCTCGCTGGCGCTACTCGCCCAGACCTTCGAGGGTCCCGAGCGGCGCATGGCGTTCTCGGTGTGGGGCGGGGTGATCGGCATCGCCACCGCCGTCGGCCCCGCGCTCGGCGGGGCGCTGACGACCTACTGGGTGTGGCGGGGCATCTTCATCATCAACCTGCCGATCGGCGCCGTCGCCGTCGCCCTCACGCTCGCCAAGGTGGCCGAGTCCCGCGCCCCGCGCGGCCGCCCCGATTGGATTGGTTGCGCGACGCTCACCGCTGGGCTTGGCTCCCTGGTCTACGGGCTGATCCGCGCCGGCCGCCTGAGCTGGGGCGATACCGGAGTAATCGTCTGCCTCAGCCTCGCCGTGGCGCTGCTCGCCGTGTTCGTGCTGATCGAGCGGCGCGGGACCAGCCCGATGTTCAACCTCGCGCTGCTCAAAGTGCCGACCTTCGCGGGCGGGTCGATCGCCGCTTTCGCGGTCAACGGCTGCGTGTTCTCGATGTTCCTCTACTACGTGCTCTACCTTCAGGACTCGCTCGGCTATGACGCCGTACAAACCGGGGTACGGCTACTCGTCTACTCGGCCGCCACCCTGCCGGTCTCGCTGGCCTACAGCAAGCTCTCCGCCACAGTGCCGATCCGCTGGCTGCTCGGTGGTGGGCTCGGGATCTGTGCGCTCGGCCTGCTGCTACTGGCCGGCATCGGCGCCGACTCCACCTGGACGCACATGATCCCCGGCCTGATCCTCACCGGGATCGGCGCCGGACTCGTCAACCCCGGGCTCGCCAGCACCGCCGTCGGGGTTGTCCACCCCCGCGACTCGGGCATGGCCTCCGGCGCCAACAACACCTTCCGCCAGGTCGGGATCGCGACCGGCATCGCCGTGTTCGGCACCCTGTTCACCGGCCGGTTGGCCACCGGGCTGGCTCGCGACCTGGACCACACGCCACTGGCCGCGCACTCCAGCCAGCTCGCCGCCGCCATCTCAGGCGGCACCGGCTCCAAGGCCATCGCGGCCCTGCCCACCCCCATCCGCCTGCAGGCGGCGCACGCCGCCCAGTCGGCCTTCGCTCACGCCATGAACGAGATCCTGGTGGTCAGCGCCGCCGCCGCGCTCCTCGCCGCCATCGCCACCACCACCCTCGTGCGCGCCAAGGACTTCGGGGCGGCCCACCGCGGGCACGGCGCCCAGCCTCCTGGCCCCGCGGCGACCATGACCGGCGTCGCTTCCTCATGACCGTGCGATCTCAATCGGGACCTGGGAAGCGTTGACCGTTCCGTGCTTGCACCACCCGCTGAAAGGACAACGTGAAAATGAAATATCGGCTGACTGATGAAACCCGCGAGGTGAACGGGCACACCCTTCAGCAGATCGAACGCATCACAGATGGCGAGAAGGGCGGCTTCATACAAGACGAAAGCAATCTCAGCCAAGAAGGAAGCGCCTGGGTACATGCGGGTGGCTTGGCCTACGAAGGAGCGCGCGTAGTCGAGGACGCGCAAGTCTTCGGCGAGATTCACGGGTACGCCGCGATCAGAGGCCACGCCGAGTTGCACGGCGAAGCCTCGGGAGACTCTGTTATCGCCGATCACGCGAAGGTCTATGGCAAGGTCGCCGGCAACGCAGCCATCCTCGGCGAGCAGATCGTTACAAAGGACGAGACACTGCGATGACGCCGTAGGCCGTCAGGATGGACCTCTCCCAACAGCGTCAGCCCATCGCGCTCGTCGGGCATGGTGTCCTCAGAGGCCACGTTGTCATCGCGGTCGGACTGCTGCGCGGGCGTATGGCCGAGCCCTGGACTCTCAGCTCGCTCGCCGATGAGGTTCACCTATCCCGCTCCCAACTCGTCAGAGCATTCAACGCGACGGTCGGTCTCAGCCCGATGGCCTACCTGCGGCAGATGCGAGTTGAGCAGATAGCTCGCCTGCTGTGCTCCGCCGACTTCTCAGTAGCCGCGGCCGCCCGGTCAGTTGGCTGGGCGGATGCGAACTATGCAAGCCGCTGCTTCCACGCCCACTACGGCATCCCCCCAACCGAGTTCCGCCGTAGAGAGACCACGCCTCTTCGCCTCGAGTAGCGCGCCAGAGGTGTGAACGTTGGCAGTCGGGCACAGTGATCGTGTCTCAAGGCGCCGGTCGTGTGAGGACGCCCTACTTCTTGGTCGTTCGCTGGGTGGCGCTGCGCCTCGTGGCGGCGGGGGTTGCGAACAGCTGCTCTAGTTGTGAGGCGTAGCGGGCTCTGGCCGTGGGCGTCGCGAGATCCTTGTTGAAGGCGGCGCGGATCACGTGCGGGATGGTGACCGGGGCCATCGCCGCCGCCCACACGACGGCGAGGATAACTTCGGCGTCGAAGTCCTCGGTCAGCTCTCCGGCCTGTTGTCGGCGTCGGATGTCGGCGACCGCGTGTCGGATCTGTTCGGCCTGTGCTCGTTCGGCGTCCTCGGGTGAGCCGTCGAGTGCCTGCCATAGGAGTAGCCGGGTCAGGTCGGGTCGGTCCAGCGCGGTGTCGAGGTAGGCGCGCACGACTGCGCTGAACGGTTGGTCGGGGGTGGCGAAGGTGGACTCGCTGGCCGCCCAGTTCTCGCGCAGAGCGTCGTAGAGGCCCTGCTTGCCACCGAAGTAGTAGGTGATGAGCTGGGCGTTCACGTCAGCGCGCTTGGCGATCTCAGCCACCCGCGCCCCGGCGAACCCCTTGGCCGAGAACTCCTCGATGGCCGCTCCGAGGATGCGCTGGCGCGTTCGCTCGGCATCGCGCTGACGCTCCTCGGGGCGCGGGGCGCGCCGAGGAGCGCTGCGCCCGGTTGTCGAGCGTGCGCCAGCCATGTTGACCGATCCTAGCACCGCGAGCTGATTGAGTCATCGACAGTCATGCTAGGGTCAATCATTCGATTGGTTGATTAGACTCGGACAGGAGATGATTAGAGCCTTGCGCTCGCCGACCTCGAAGGAGCCTCCTATGCAGCAGGTGCCGTCCGCACAGCCGAACCCGCGCCGCTGGCTGGGCGTGGTCGGCCTCGGCCTCGGCGTTTTCGCCACGGTGCTCGACACCACCGTCCTAACGGTCGCGGTGCCGACCCTGATGCGTGATCTTCACGCATCGCTGTCCGCGGTCCAGTGGGTGATCGCCGGTTACTCGCTGGTCTTCGCCAGCCTCCTGGTGATTTGCGGGCGCCTCGGTGACCTGTTCGGGCACCGGCGCATGGTCGTAGCCGGTTTGTTCGTCTTCGGCGCCGGCGCGCTCGTCGCCTCGCTGGCGCAGAGCGGGTCGGTGCTGTTCGTCGGTGACGCCCTGATCGAGGGCGTCGGGGCGGCGATGATGAGTTCGTCCTCCCTCGCCCTGGTCAGCATGAACTTCGCGGGCAAGGAACGCGCCGGCGCCTTCGGGCTGTTCGGCGGGCTGGCGGGCATCGCCGGCGCGTTCGGCCCGGTGATCGGTGGGTGGCTCACCACCGACGCGTCATGGCGGTGGGCGTTTCGCATCAACGTCGGACTCGTCCCGATCCTGGCCGTACTGGTCCTCTACGGCTTCGGGCAGGCCCGTGAGCGGCCACAGCGCGAGCGGCTTGACCTTGCCGGTGCGGCCAGCATCACGGCCGGGTTGTTCCTCATGGTCTTCGCGGTGATCGAGGCGCCCCGCTATGGCTGGTGGCACCCGCTGCGGGCGTACACCATCGCCGGTACCCAGCTCAACCCGCACAGCCTGTCAGTCGTTCCGCTGGCCCTCGCGCTCGGGGCGCTGTCCTTGGCCACGTTCGTCGCCATCGAGCGGCGCAAGGACCGGCTCGGCAAGGAGCCGCTGTTCCCGTTCTCCCGGCTGGCCTACCCCAGCTACCACTACGGGATGCTCACCACCGGACTGCTCGCGGCCGGCGAGTTCACCATGTTCTTCGTCCTCAGCCTCCTGCTCCAAAACGTGCGCCACTTCTCGGCCCTACGCGCCGGCCTGTGGATCCTCCCCTTCGGAGTCATGGCGATCATCGGCGCCACCGTCGGAGTGGGTCTCGCCCAAAAGCTCGGCGCCAAGCGCACCGTCGTCATCGGCATGGCCCTGGAGACCGTCGGGCTGGTGTGGGTCGCGATCGTGATTGGACCGAGCGTCAGCCTCACCCACTTGATACCAGCGATCGTCACCTACGGCATCGGGATGGGCTTCGCCACCGCCCAACTCGGCAACCTCACCCTCGCCGAGGTCCCCGACGAGCTCTCCGGCGTCGCCAGCGGCGTCAACAACGCCTTCCGCCAGGTCGGCGCCGCGCTCGGCATCGCGATGGTCGGGTCCGTCTACGCCAGCAGCGGTGCCCGCCCCGGCGTGCTCGTCGCCGCCGGATGCGTGTTCCTCGGCCTGATCGCGTCGTCACTCATCCCCAGCTCACGGCAACCCCCAAGCGAGGACAACGCCAAAGCTCCACCGAAGGCGACATAGCCGTGGCCGGCCGTCCGGCCGTCCGCGGTGTTGTCCGAGGCCACACGGTCATTGCGGTCGGGGCGTTGCGCGCGCATCTGGCCGATCCGTGGACGCTCAGCTCACTGGCCGAAGAAGTCCACTTGTCGCGGTCCCAGCTCGTGCGAGCGTTCGACGCCTCCGTCGGGATGAGCCCAATGGCCTACCTGCGGCAGATGCGGGTGCAGAAGATGGCGTGGCTGTTGTCCCACACCGATCTGTCGATCGCGGCGGCGGCACGGTCGGTCGGCTGGACGGACGCGAACTACGCCAGTCGCTGCTTCCACGCCGCTTACGGGGTTTCACCGACCGAGTTCCGTGGCCGACAGACCCCCCGCCGGTCGGTTGAAGTCAAGGAGCCCAACCTGGGCGGCCTCGACCGATGGGTCATCGGCCGAGGGCCGGGCCGGTGTCGATTTGTCGCTCGGCGCCACGCCGAGGCGGAACGTCGTACTGGCTGGCCGTGGCTTGGGCTCGGCGCACGGCGAGCGCCGCACGCTGATGGTCGAGCTGCTGCCCCTGACTGCCCGGGTCGGGTCCCAGCGGGTCACTGTTGGTGATGGCGTAGCGGTCCCGGTAGGCAGCGACGGTGCAAACCTGCCGCTCCCAGACGGCACGCTTCGCCGGATCGGTGGGCTGCGGCCCGAGCCGACGCACCCACGACCGGTTCTCCCCGATCGCCTGTTCGGCGAGCGCAGTCGCGCGCTGGTCGATCAGGTCCCGGAGTTCGGTGAGGGTGCGGTGCACGTCGGACGGCATCGCGCCGGTGGCCTCGGGCAGCAGCCCAGCGATGTAGCGGGGGCGTCGGCGCGGGCGGGTGCCGCCCGCGCGTGCAGCGGTGAGCTTGTCCAGTCGAGCGGCGAGCACCGCGGCAAGGTCGGTGGCGTCGTCGAGCCCGCCGGCACGGACGACCTGTGACAGCAGTCGTTCGGGTTGGTGCCCGTCTGCTTCGGTACGGCGGAGCTGAGCGACCAGGGACCCGAACGACTCCCCGCGGACAACCGCCCCGGCCTGGTCGGTATCGAGTCCGCTGGTGGCAACGGCCGTGGCGAACCGCTCATGCTGCGCGACTTGGGCGATGGTCTCGTACTCGGCGGCGAGCTGGGCGATGCCCGACCATGCCTCCTGCTCGGCGGTGATCGTCTCGTGGGCGGATTTCTCCGCGCCCTCGTGCTGGAGCACGCCGTAGAGGATGCTGCGTGCGGTGACCTGTTCGTCGTCGAAGCCGGGGGTGTGCTGGTGCTGCTCGAGGTGGGCCTCGTCGGTGGCGACGTAGGCGACGTTTGCCTGTCGGCCGCGGGTCATGGCGACGTAGAACGCCTCACGGGTCATCGTGGATGAGTGGACGACCAAGTGGGCGGTGTCCACGGTCGCGCCCTGGGCGCGGTGGGCGGTGATGGCGTAGCCCAGCTCGACGTGCTCGGCGACGTAGCCGGCGGGCAGCGTGACCCGGCCGCGTCGCCCAGGGGAGCCGGGGCGTTGGACGGTGAGGCTGCCGTCGGCGTGGGTCTGGTGGACGGTCCAGCGGTCGCCGTTCTTGACCCACCCCTTCCCGGTGGTGAGGCGCCGGTCGTTGTGGCGGGTGACGATGGTGTCGCCCTGCCCGGCGATCGTGCCGTCGTGCAGGCCGACGCCTTCGACCGCGACCTGGCCGGCGAGCACCCGGTCGGTGCGGGCTCGCTGGTTGAGGGTGGTCACGGTCTCGCTCGTCTCCGCGATCAGGATGCTCGACCACCCGGCAGCGATGTCGGTCTGCCAGGCGCGGTAGGCAGCGTCGAGCATCTGGTCGTGGTCGCCGCCGATGATCCGGCCATGCTCGCTGTAGAGGTCGATCACGTCGGTGTCCCCGCGGCGGAGGCGGAGAGAGGCGGTCTTCTCCCACTCGCTCGTGAACCGGCGGATGTCGGCCAGCTCCGGCGCCCCATCACCGTCGGCGGTGTTGCGGTCGCGGACCAGCATCCCGAACGCACCACCCGCATCGACGGCGGCGAGCTGCGCCCAGTCACCGGCCAGCAGCACCTTCGCCCCCACGGCGGCGGCGTGGCTGGCGAGCTGGTCCAGGAGCATGGTGCCGCCCAGGGACGCCTCATCCACGATCACGAACTGCCCGGCCATCAGGTCCCAGCGGCCGTGGGTGTGCTCGTAGGCCCACTTGGCGGTGTTCTCCGTGCCGATTCCCAGGTCGCCGGCCAGCACCTCGGCCGCCGCGGCCGAGGGGGCGAGGCCGATCACGCTACCCGCCCCGTGCCCGTTCTCCCAGGCTCGGCGCAGCGCGCCGAGAGCGAGGGTCTTGCCCGCTCCGGCCGGCCCGACCAGGACATCCACCGTCCGGCCCGAGACCGCGATCCGCGTGACCGCGTTCTGTTGGTCGGGCGACAGCTCCCGCCCCTGCTCGTCCACTCTGCTCGCGAGACTGGCAGCGACCACCGGATCGAGTGCAGGACCGCTCGTAGTGTGGGAGAGGTCGAGCAGGCGATCCTCGGCCGCCAACAGGGCGGTGGAGGTGTAGAGGATCGCGTGGCGCGGCCGGAACACGCTGGACCCATCCGCCCGTTGGAACGCCACGGGGGCGCTGGTCAGCTCGGGCGGGGTCAGCCGCAGCGACGCGGCCTCGGCAGCGTCGGTGATGAGGCCGGCCACCGCCTCCCGGTCGGTGACCGTTGCGAACCGGAGGCTCATCGTCTGCCGGGACGCCTCGGCGTGCAGGTTCCACCGGCCCCACGTCGACCGCTTGGTCTGCACCTGCTCCACGACGGCCTGACCGAGCACGGCAAGCTCGTCACGGCTGACGTCCTCGACCCGCACGACCAGCCGGCCGCGGCTGGTGGTCACAAGGCGCTGTGCCCAGGCCGGCGCATCCTGCCCGAGCACGGCTTCGGCGCGCTGGCGCCACTGCTCGGTCAGCTCGGCCAGCGACCGCAGCTCCTTATCGGGCCGGGTCGAGAGCGTGGCTTGCTGGCGCAACCGTAGAACCGTCTTCGCGGTCGGCTGGTGGCCGTGCTCGGCAACGTAGGCGGCGATGAGCCGGTCCTTCTCGGCGTCGATCGCCGCGCTGCGGGAGGAGAACTCACCGATCAGCTCGTCAGGCACGCCGATCATCTCCCAGGCCGGGTTGCGGTCCGCACCCCGCGCCCGCTGCTCCCAGCCGACCCCTACATCGCGGGTCAGGTGATCGAACAGCAGCGCGTTGTAATGCTCAGACAGCGCGACGACCGCTTGGTGCATCGGCCGCCCGTCCAGGGAGCGCCACTTGCCGTCCCCGCCTTGCACCTTGTTCGCGATCACGACGTGCGTGTGCAGTTGCGGGTCACCAGCGCGCGAGTCGTAGTGGTCATAGGCGGTTGCGATCAGCCCTCGGGTGGCAACTTGCGCAACCCCGTTGTGCCCGACCCTGGTGGCTGCAACGTCGCGCTCCATCAACGCAACCACGTGGGCAATCGCCGCATGATGGGCTTGCACGATCATCGCTTGCGTCAGTCCATCGGCAACCGCCCACAGCGCGGACACACTCTTGGGCACCGAGAACGTGTAGTCATAGCCAGCCACCACCCGGCGACTACCCCGCTCGCGCTCGGTGGTCTCGATCCGCTCGACCGCCGCCGCACGATCCCCCGGCGACAGGTCCCGGTCGAGCCGCTCGACCTTCGCAGTGATCCGTTCCTCGACCGTCTTGTGCCGGTAGTACGGCAGGCCCAGCGGGTCGCCGGTGATCGGATCACGACCCTGCCCCAGCAGGCGCCGCAGATGCTCCTCGCCCACGGTCCCACCCAGCTCGATCCGGCGGTCACTGTCTCCGAGGCCGGCGGTACCGCCGCCAAGCCAGTAGCCGGGAGGCGTTCCCTTCTCCGTGTAGTAGTCGATCAGCGGCGTCGTCAGCCGCCGGCTCCCGTCGCCAGCGGCGACCGAGGACAGCAGGTAGCGGTAGCCGTCGCCTGCGGACATCACACGCATCGAGACCGTCACACACGCCAGGTGCGACCCCGGCGCCGATCAAACCTCGTGATGCAAGACGTGTGGACCGGCCGGCAGCGTCGAGGCTTCGCGGGGTCGGCTGGCGGTGCCGTGGGCTCGTAGGTGGAGTTGACTTGGGTGTGGCCGGGGTTGGCGGGTCGGCTTTTGGGGATCGTCGAGCAGCACAGCTTGACTAGCTGGGTGGGCCATAGATCGTGGAAGTCATGTCGTTGGTGACCGTGTTGTTCGGGCTGCATTAACCACGGGCGCCGCTGGGAGCGTTAGTAGCGCGGCGAAGTGGATGTCGGTGCCCGCCGCCCGCGGTAGCTGCCCGCCTCTGGTAGATTTCATCGGGTGATGAGTTCTATGTCTGAGTGCGCCGTGCAGACGCGTGATCTGCGCGTGTCACGGGGCGGTCGCGAAGTTCTGCACGGCCTGACGTTTGAGCTGCCGGCGGGTCGAATCACGGGGCTGATCGGTCCGAGCGGATGCGGCAAAACGACGCTGATGCGAGCGATCGTCGGAGTCCAGGCGCATGTCCAGGGCGAGGTGTGGGTGCTCGGGATGGAGGCGGGCAGCCCAGCCTTGCGGCACTGCTTGGGGTATGGCACGCAGTCTCAGGCGGCCTACGAGGATCTGAGCGTGCGGGAGAACCTGGAGTACTTCGCAGCGCTGCTCGGCGCCCGACGCGGGCAGGTCGGTGAGCTATTGGCGCGTGTGGATTTGGAGACGGCCGCCGCTCAGCTAGGAGTCTGTTGAACAAACGGCATTCTCCGTGTTCAGAGCCGTGGCCATCGTGAACGGCGGGACTCGAACGAGCCGGAGAGGCATGGTGGGCGCCTGAAGGCAAGGTGCATCCGCCGGGCCGTGGCCGTAATTCTCCTTCGGGCCTACATCCCGAGGGCCCACTCGCCGTCGTGATCGAGGCCGAGGTTGACCAATCGCCTGAGGTTGATGGCGGCGATGCGCAAGGAGAGCCCGAGTTGGTTCCTCTCCACTCCTCGGAACCTCACCCGTCGGTGATTGTTGGCCACCAGCCAGGCGATGGACCGTTCGACCATCGGCCGCCATCGTCGGTAGTCCTCGGCGAACTCACCCGCTTTCCATGCCCGGCGGGATTCCATCAGCTCGCCGTCGTGGGGATGGAGTCGAAGGGTCCGGCCCTTCTGGGAGGTGGTGCACCGTTCCCGGTGTGGACATCCCCGACAGCGAACGCCGAAGGTTGCACGTCGAGCTGGCGTGATCATGACCGAGTGGCCGGCCGGGCAGGTGGCGGTTCCCGCTGACCAGTCCACGACGAAGTCTTCTCGCTCGAAGCCGCCCGGCACTGCAGGTGTTGTCGGCCAGGGCTTGATGGCCGCTTGGTGCTGGGCCCTGCCCAGTGCGTCGAGCGTCTCGCCCGAGCCATAGGCGCCATCGCCCAGGACCTGGAGCCCGGGCTCCTCGCCGGCGAGCAGCACGACGCCGGTCGACCCGTCGGGAGCGTTGGCCGGGGTGAGGGCGGCGGCCGTCACCAGGCCGGTCTCGGGTTCGATGGCGATGTGGGCCTTGTAGCCGTCCCGATACTCCGACCGGGACTTGTGCATGTGACGGGCCTCGGGGTCGACGGTCGAAATGACCCGGTCAGGGGCTACGTTGCGGGCGATCTTCCAGGTGCCGTCGTCAACTTGATCGACGTCTTGGCCGGCCACCAGAGCCAGCAGTCCGAGTGCGGAGGAGGCATCGGCCTCCTCGGTGACATCGCCGAACGCGGCGAGCAGGCTCTGTGCGTCACGGACCAGACCGTCGATCAGCGAGGCCTTGGCCACCGGGTCGTCCCAGGCGATCAGCGGCTTGCCCGAGGTCTCGTAGTCGTGGGCCGACAGGACGATGTCTGTCGCACCAGGAACGACCCGTCGGACCCGGCGGATGGCGGCGATCAGCTGGGTGACGGTGTCCTGGGTGGCGACCGCATCATCGAGCAGGGTCGAGTCGAGCGCCCTTCTCGTCTTGCCCTTCAACACCCCGGTGGCGTCGATCACCGAGCGCACCGCGTCGAAGATCCGTTCGGGGCGCTCGGACTTCCGCAACCTGGTGCGCCAATAGGTCAGGACCGAGAAGTCGAAGCCCGCGTCATCGAGGGCTAGCCCGCAAGCCACCTTCCAGCTGATCCGGTCGCGCAGGGCCCGGGCCGCATCCCGGTCGGAGAGACCTTCCAACGCCTGGAGGACCATGACCGAGGCCACCACGTCGGCGGGGATCGAGGGGCGACCGCGACCGGAGGGAAACAGGTCCTCGAACATCTCGTCGGGGAACAAGTCGTGGCGGTGGTCGGCCAGGAACGCCTCGACACTTCCGTCGGGAACCAACTGGCGACACAGGGCTGCAGCATCGAGCAGCTCAGGGTTGGATTCACTTCGTCCTTGCACCCACCAATTCTCGACCATTCGGGCTCAGATCGCGAGCACCGAAGGGATAATTGTTCAACAGACTCCTAGTGCGCTCGCTGTCGGGTGGGCAGCGCTCGCGGGTGTCGCTGGCGATCGCACTGCTCGGCGACCCGCGGCTGCTGGTTCTCGACGAGCCAACGGTCGGGCTTGACCCCGTGCTCCGCGAAAGCTTATGGAAGTTGTTTCGGGAGCTGACCGACGCCGGGGCAACGTTGCTGGTCTCCAGCCACGTAATGGACGAGGCCGCCCGCTGCGACGAGGTGCTGCTGCTACGCCACGGCCGCTTGCTCACCCAGGCGACACCGGCACAGCTCGCTGAGCGCACCGGCACCGACGATCTCGACCAGGCGTTTCTGCACCTGATCGACCAGCAGCGATGAGCGGCGCGGCATTGACAGCGGCGCGGGTGCTGCGGCAGCTGCGTCACGACCCGCGGACGATCGGCCTGCTGATCGCCGTGCCCGCGGTACTGATGACGATCTTCCGGTTCGTCTACGAGCACGACCACACGGCCTTCGAGCAGGCGGGACCAGCGCTGATGGTGCTGTTCCCGCTGATCACGATGTTCCTGGTCACCTCCGTTGCGCTGCTGCGCGAACGCACCACCGGCACCCTGGAGCGGCTGCTGACCACGCCACTGAGTTCGAACTGTCGCTGCTGGCCGGCTACGCCCTGGCGTTCACGCTGCTGGCGATCATCCAGGCCGGTGTCGTCACCGCGCTGAGCCTCGCCGCGCTCGGCCTCAACATCACTGGCAGCACCGTGCTCGTCGTGATCCTCGCGGCCGTTGTCGCGCTGCTCGGCCTCGGGCTGGGATTACTCGCCAGCGCGTTTGCGCGCAGCGAGTTCCAGGTCGTGCAGTTCTTCCCCGCCATGATCCTTCCCCAACTGCTGCTGTGCGGCCTACTCGTCCCGCGCACCCGCATGGGAAACGTGCTCCATGCCGTATCGGACGTGCTGCCGATGTCCTACGCCGTGGACGGCATCCACCACCTCGCCGCCCACCCGAGTTCCAACACCACCGCGCTCGGTGACATCGCAATCGTGCTCGCGTTCGCCGTGGGGGCGATCCTGCTCGGGGCGTTGACACTCAGGCGACGAGCGGACTGATGCCCGGCGGACGCCGCAAAGGACCGACCCGCACCCGCCAAGAGATCCTCGACGCGGCCCGTGCGATGTTCGCCAGTCAGGGCTATGAGGCGGTCAGCCTCCGCGCGATCGCCCGTCACGCCGGTGTTGACCCAGCCCTGGTGCACCACTTCTTCGACAGCAAGTCAGACCTCTTCGCCGCCGCCATGCAACTACCGGTCGATCCCGGACCGTTCATCGCAACACTCCTGGCCGGTCCCCGCGACACGCTCGGCGAGCGACTCGTGCTCGCGCTCGTCAAGCTGTGGGACCTACCCGATGGCTTCGGAGGGTTCCTCGGGCTCGTCCGCGGCGCCGTCACACACCCAGACGCCGCCATCATGTTGCGCGAGTTCGTCACCCGCGCGATCCTCGGCCCGATCGCCACCGCCGCTGCACCCGATGACCCCGAGGCCCGTGCCGCGCTCGCCGGTTCGCAGATCGTCGGGCTGGCCATCGCCCGCAAGATCGTCTGCGTCGAACCCGTCGCCAGCGCCGACCCGGCCTGGCTGGCCGCCGCCATTGGCCCCTGTGTCCAGCGCTACCTCACAGCGGCCTTACCCAACGCTCAGCAAGCCGGATGACCAATGATCGGCCAAAGACCCGTGAAGATGCCCGTTGTCCGCGCTGCGCGACGCGTGCTCCACGGCCACGCCATCGCCGCGATACGCGTCACGCGCGACCGAACCGTGGACGCTCAACTCGCTGGCCGCGGAAGTTCACCTCTCCCGTTGCAGGTCGTGCGGGCGTTCGACCCCGTAGGGCGGTAAACGTAGCTGCGTTAGTCGCCGTTATGACCGTAGCTGGAGTGCTCGGGCAGTAGCCGGCTCAACGGGGGTCCGGGCGTCCGGTCTAGGGCTATGCCTCGCTGAGTGCTCGCAGGAGCGTCTGTAGCCCATTGACGGCTGAGCGGAGCTGCGGTGCGGTGACGGACTGCGACATGGCGGCGCGGGAGTCCTGCATGAGCGTGTCTCCCTCGCTGACCAATGCTGTGCCGGCTTTGGTCAGCGCGACGGCGCGCGGGTAAGACCCGTCCCGTCATGACCGAGGCGCAAAGTGACGAGGCCGTCGTCCTGTACCGAGATGGGTGGACGCTGCACAACGTCGGTCAACACTTGGGCGTCGCGGATCAGACGATCCGGCGGGTACTGGTGGAGCGGGCGGTGACGATCCGGCCGGGCGGGCGCAGGAGGGTGGCAGCGGTAGCGTGACGAAACCCGCGTAGTACGACGGGATGTGCCGGGGCGGCCGTTACCTGCTGCCGATGACCGTGGTGACGATCTTCTGTACTTCTGCTGGTTCGGGAGGCGCGGCCTCCTGTTCGGTGCAGAGCAGGTGGACGGCGCCGGTGAGAGTGGGAGCGATGGTGCGGGCGTCGGCATCGCGGGCGAGGCGTCCCAGGTCCCGCTCGGCGGCGAGATAGGCACGGATCATGGCGGTTCCTTCGCCGAGAAGTGGGATGCGGGCAGTTCCCGCTTCGCGTAGCCGGGTCCGAAGATTCTCACGGGCGATGATGAGCCCGACGACCGCAACCGCGACCGGCGAGAACAAATCGACCAGGGCGCCGGTGAGGTTGTCGGCAACCGTGCCCGTTCCGGCGGAGTCCAGCAGAACCTTCGTCTGTGCCTCCAGACGAGCGATCCGGTCGAGCACCAGTTCGGCCAGGAACGCATCGAAGTCGGCGAAGTGCCGATGCACTAGTCCCTTGGCGACTCCCGCCTCGCTGGTGACCGCGCGGCTGGTCAGCCCGTTTGGCCCATCGCGCAGCAGGACGCGCTCAGCAGCGCCAAAGAGCTGTTGCTGCGCATCGTGCATGGGTACTCCGGTCGGCAAGCTGCCTCCCTTCTTCCGTTGCAAGTGGGCACGCGCCCATTTATAGTGAGCGCATGCCCACTCTACCGCCGCGCTTCGACCCGGCCGACTCGCATCGTGCCCGCGGCATCGCCGAATCCTTCGGTGCGGATGCCGCCGCCTACCACCAAGCCAGGCCGAGCTACCCCCAAGCGCTGGCGGACCGGATCATCGCGGCCAGCCCCGGCCGTGATGTGCTCGACGTGGGCATCGGCACCGGCATCTCCGCCCAGGGCTTTCAGTCCGCCGGGTGTCGAGTGCTCGGAGTCGAGGTTGACGCACGGATGGCCGAGTTCGCCCGCAGTCAAGGGTTCGATGTCGAGGTCGCGAAGTTCGAGGATTGGGACCCGGCCAAGCGGGCATTCGACATCGTGATCGCCGGACAGACCTGGCACTGGATCGACCCGGTGCTCGGCGCGACAAAGGCCGCACAGGTACTCCGCCCCGCCGGGCGACTCGCGGCGTTCTGGAACACCTTTCAGTTCCCACCGGACCTCGCCGAATCCCTCCAGGCGGTTTACGCCCGCGTGCTGCCCGACACGCCGTTCTCCCGAGGCATGTTCGCTGGTCCCGACTCCTATGGACCGATCTTTGACAAGACCGCAGATGGGATACGCCAGGCAGGCCGCTTCGGTGAACCAGAGCAATGGCGCACCGACTGGCAGCGGCCCTACACACAGGACGAATGGCTCTCCGTCGTACCTACCGCTGGCGGGCTCAACCAACTGCCCCAGGACAAGCTCGATGAGCTACTTGCGGGCATCGGCGCTGCCATCGACGCCGCAGGAGGCAGCTTCACGATGACCTATGTGGCAATCACCGTCACCGCACCGCGAGCAGATGCCTCCTGATCGAGCTTCAATAGACGCCGAGCTACCACACTCGCATCAGACGAAAACACGCGCACATCGTGGCGTCGTGCGAGGCCACGCTGTCGCCGCGGTCAATGCAATGCGCGACCACCTATCCGATCGGTGGACGCTCGACTCACTTGCCGATGAGGTTGACTTGTCGCGTTCCCAGCTCGCTCGGTCGTTCGCCGCCACGGTCGGCATGAGCCCGATGGCGTACCTCCGAAAGATGCGAGTCGAGCGGATGGCGCGGCTGTTGGTCTCGACAGACCTGTCAATTGCCGAGACCGCACGCTCGGTCGGCTGGCGAAACCAGTTTCACGCCAGCCAGTGCTTCCACGCTACTGTCGGGCTCAGCCCAATGGCGTACCTGCGCCAGATGCGGATGCAGGAGATGGCTCGCCTGTTTGCGCTCGACGGATTTGTCGCTCGCGGCGGCAGCGTCGGGCGGTCGGCTGGGCGGATGCCAACTACGCCAGCCGCTGCTTCCATACTCGTTACGGCGTCTCTCCCACGGACTTCCGTCGCCAGAGAGACTCTCAAACCCTGAGCTGATCCGGGAGTAAGAGCCTGGGCTTCCACGCTGATGCTCTGGCGGGTCTGGACGGGGGGCGCGGATGTGAGCACGGAGCGTGCATTGTTGGGGGTGATGCTCAGGCTTCGCCGGAGTTGGTGCTATGGCTGGGATGAGCCTGCCGGGTTGTTCGACCGTATGGATGGGGTGGTGACCGGGCTCATCTTGCGTACCTCGCCTACGACACGCCGCCGGTCGGCGGTTCGTGCGGGTCAGGAGGAACGGCGATGGCGCCACGCAGGACGACAGCCAAGACGGCAGAGCGGTATCGGAAGGTTCGTGAAGCGAAGCTGACAGAGCTGTCCCTGCGGCCGAAGCCTGCGGTCGTGGGGCGGCGAGCGTGAGCAGCCAGCCCATTTCGACCAGTACGGCGGTGCTTGCGACGGCCGGTCGGTTGTCGCTGGCGCAGGCCGCGGCGACGTATGCGACGGCCGGGTTGGCGGTGTTCCCGTGCGCGCCGGGCGCGAAGCGGCCGTTGACTCGCCACGGGTTCACCGACGCGAGCACCAATCTGGACCGGATCGCCGGGTGGTGGCGGCGCTGGCCGAAGGCGAACATCGGCCTTCCGACCGGCCAGCCGGGCGGGTTCGATGTGGTGGATATCGACGTGCATCCGGCCGGGTCGGGGTTCCCTGCGCTGCGGCGGGCACGGCAAGCCGGACTGGTCGAGGGGTGGGCTGCGCTGGTCCGTACCCCATCGGGCGGGGTGCATCTGTACTTCCCTTCCGAGGAGGCCCGCGGCCAGGAGTCGTGGGCGCTTCCGCACCCGCACGTGGACTTCCGTGGTGTCGGCGGGTACGTGATCGTCCCGCCTTCGCAAGTGGTCAGCGGCGACGGTCGGCGGCGCGGGTACTCGCTGATCGCTTCGGGCCGCGACCAGCGTCCGATCGACGCGCGTGCGCTGCGTCGGCTGCTCTCGCCCGAGCCACGCCGTCCGCCTCTGCGGCCTGGTGTGGCGCGGGCTGGTCGGTCTGCTGAGCGGTTGGGGGCGTGGCTGGCGAGCCAGCCGGACGGTAACCGTAACCGGGCGTTGTATTGGGCGGCGTGCCGTCAGGCCGAAGCGGGCGTCCCGCAGGACCAGGCCCGCGGCGTGTTGGGGCCGGCCGCGGAGCGAACCGGCCTGGGTGCGCGCGAGATCGACACGACCGTCGCCTCGGCCTACCGGACGCTCGCCCACCGTCCCGTTCGGACGGCAGAAGCCGCCTATCGGCTGGGACCATGACCGGCCCGGACGCGCAGCCCTTCGCGCGAGATGGGCGGGCACGCCGGGCTGATCGGCTGGTGCTGATCGTCGCGGTGGCGGGCACGGTGTTCATCGCGCTGGGCGCGTTCTGGCTGTCGTTCACCTCGTTGTCTGCTCTGGCTCGCCGGTGCGGGATTCCGGCTGATCGGGCGTGGGTGTGGCCGCTAATCGTGGACGGCGTGATCGTCGTCGCCACCGTGTCGGTCGTGGCGATGACCGGCAGCGGCCAGGACCGGCGGGCGGTCCGCTACCCGTGGATGCTGTTGGTGGCCGGGGCGTGCGTGTCGGTGCTGGCCAACGCCAGCCACGCGATCGTGGCCGCCCAGGCGCAGGTGCCAGCGGTACTGGCGGCGCTGGTGGCGGCGGTCCCGCCGGTGGTACTGGTGGCGATCACCCACCTGACCGTCGAGCTGACCCACCGGTCCGGATCGCCGCCAACACCAGCGACCGAGATGAGAGCGCGATCGGCAACCCGGCGCCGACAGCAGCCGGTCGAGCCGAATGGGGCCGGTCAGAACGGGCCGGTCAGTGAGGCGCTGCGACTACGAGCACAGACGTCGCTCACGAACCGGGAGATCGCCGCCCGGCTCGGGGTTCACCCCTCCACGGTCGGGCGCTGGTTCAAGTCCCACCCCGCTCTGGCGCTTGCGGCGCGGCCCGCACCTCGCGCCCTGGATCTGGAGCCGGCAGGCCGTGAGACCTCGAACACGAAACGTCTGATGAAAGGAGACCCAGATGAATCCAACAGAGGACCGGCCACGGACCGGTCACAATCAGTATCAGGAGCATGAGCGGCCGAGCGGAGCGGAATCACCGCACAACCTGCTGGCCGTACACGACCCGTCCAAGCGCCGCCCCATCCGAGGGCAGGGTACGGCCGGGCGAGGGCACGGCGTGAGCGTGCAGTGGGTCCGCCCGACCGAGCTGGCGGCCCGGATCGCGGCCAGGACCGCCGCCGGAGCGGTCGCGGCACACCTGGCGGCACATCGCCAGGTTCGCGACGGCGTGCGCTCACGACTGGCCGGAACCGGGAACGGTCGGCTGGCGCCGGCGTCGGCGTTCGGACGACAGGCCCAGGCCGAGCAGAGGGTGGCCGACCGGTCGGTGATCGGCCGTTGACCGACCAGCGTTCGTGCGCCTGTGCTGCCGTGTCGCGTGAACGGCCCGCACCGGGAACCATGCCGATGAGCTGACGCCCATGAGGGTGGATCACGGTATCTGCGGGCGGTCACGGTGGCGCAGGGCGCGCACCTACCGGTTGCCATGCCCGCCCATCCGTCACCCATCCCAACTCCTGCGCCGGCCGCCAGGCCGGGCGCAGGGTCCGAGCCGGTGTTTGCCAGCTCGGCGGGGTTGCGTGCGCTTCTGGACCGGCTGCACGCCGCCGGGGCAGGTGCGTGGCGACAGGAGCCGGACGCGACGGCGCTGTTGGCGTACACGATCGAGCGGTACGCGCCGCTGGCCAGCAGTTGGCATCGCGACCCCAGCGAGGCCGCCAGCGCGGCGTTCCTGGCGATGATCCACGACGGGGTACGCCGTGCCGCGGACCCGTGGGCGGTCGTTACTCGCGCCGTGCAGATCAGCCTGTCGGCCGAGAACCACGCCGAACGGCATCTGACCTCGACCGAGAAGGCCCGCCGCGACCAGCACGCCGAGCGCGAGACGCCGATCCGGGCGGGCGAGCTGACCGACACCCTCACCTTCTCAATGTTCGGCCCGGACCGGGAGCCCGACACGGAGCCGGCAATCGCCGACGCGATCGTGTTGTTGCGGCTGCTGGGCTGGCCCGAGATGGTGGCGGGAGCGGTCGTGGAGTACGTCGCCACCCGGCTCGCGGACGCCGGCAGCATCCCCGCCGCGTACGAGACGCTGCGGCGCGACACGGCGATCCGTGCCCAGCTCGACCTCGACCGCACCGCCTGGACGGGGCTGCTGGGGGTGCTGCTGGGCGGCCATCCGCAGCCGGGACGCCCGACCCGCAAAGGGGTGCTGGCCCGGCTGCTGTTGGGCGAGAGCGTCCGGGACCTATTGGATGACACCGGCCTGGTGCGGGCGGTGCTCGACTGCCGCCCACACACCCACACCGCCCTGGCGTTGGGGGGCGAGTTCGGTGAGTAGCGGCGGGGGCGTGGAGCTTGACCGGACGGTCGAGTCGATCCGGGTCGGCTACCGCTTCCGCCACGACCTCGGCGATCTGGACGAGCTGTGCGTTTCGATCCAGGCGGTCGGGTTGTTGCAGCCGATCACGATCACCCCGGACGGCACCCTCGTGTGCGGCGCCCGCCGGCTGGCGGCGGTGAAGCGGCTGGGCTGGGAGCGGGTCAAGGTGTGGATCACCGCCACCGTGTCGTCGCGGCTGGCGGAGGTATTGGCCGAGCAGCACGAGAACACGATCCGCAAGCCGTTCACGCCGACCGAGGCCGCCGCGTTGTACGCGGAGCTGAAGCAGCTCTACGCCGCCGACGCTGCCCGCCGCCAGCAGGCGACCCGGTTCGGGACCGGCGGTGGCGACGGTGGTGGAAAGTTTCCACCACCGCACGGCGCTGTCCCGGCGGGCAAGGCGCGCGAGCAGGCGGCGCGGGCGATCACCGGCCGGGACTCCTCCAAGTCACTCGATCGCGTCGCCGAGGTCCAACGCCTTGCCGACGACCCGACCATCCCGGAGGGGCTGCGGGAGGTCGCCCGGCGGGAGCTGGGCGGGATGGACGCCGACGGGAGGGTCTACGGCCACTACTTGACCGTCCGGGCGGCCGCCAGCACGGACGCGCTGGCGCGCCTGGCCGACGACCCCGCGCAGCCAGAGTCGGTTCGCGTGCGGGCCGCGGACGAGCTGGACACCCTCGATCACAGTCAGCCTGCGGCCGAGTTGGTCAAGGCGGCGCAAGCGGCGATCGCCCGCGCCACCAATCCCGACCCTCCTGCGACGAGCGGTGATGAGGCAGGCGCGGGGCCGCGGCTGGTGGTGGTGAAGCGGTATGGGCTGCGGGCCTTCGTGGCGACCTTCGAGGAGATGGACGGCTGGTGGCAGCACTACGACCCGGCCGAGATCGCCGCCGGGTTGACCGAGCAGCAGTGGCAACGGGTGTGCGCTTGCCTGAACGGCAGCACCACCTTCATCCAGGCCATCGACGCAGCCCGACACACCCCCGAACACGACGCCCAGACGGCGGACGGACCGCCGCGGGCCGCCTGCTTCTGAGGGGACACCCGCCGCGAAGGAGCGGGGCGCGTACCTGAGTGGCGACCCCGCCCGTTCGTGATCTGCCTGGGAGTGCCCGTGCCTGCTTCGCGTCGCCGTCTGATCGTTGTCCTCGCCATCGTTGGCATCGTCGTCCTGGCGACGCTCGGTGTTGGCATCTACGGGCTGGTCCGCGGCCCCAGCCACCCGGCAGCGTCCCGGCCCGGCTCGCCGGGCCCGGGCACGTCCAGCTCGACCGGCACGTCAGAGGGGTCGAGCGGTACGGCGGCTGGGCCGGCGCCGTCGGCGCTGCCCAAGACCGACAACCCGATCGTGTACGCCAAGGCGGTCGCGGCGGCGCTGTTCGACTGGTCCACCACCTCGGGATACTCGCCGTCGGATTACACCGCGCCGGTGCTCGCGGACGCCGACCCGTCCGGAGAGGAAATCGCCGGACTGATCGGGGATATCGCCAGCTACGAGCCCACCGATGCCCAGTGGACCCAGCTCGCCACCATGCAGGTCGTCCAGCGGTTGACGATCAGCAGCGCCGTGGTCCCGTCGCTGTGGCCCGAGGCGCTCGCCCAGGCGTACGGGCAGTTGCGGCCGGGGACGACCGCGATCACGATCACCGGGGTCCGGCACCGCACCGGCGTGTGGTACGGCCAGCCGGCCGCCACGACCGACCCGGTGAGCTTCACTGTCTTTGAGGCGTGTACGCCGGCGTTTCCGCGCTGTCACACGCTGCGGCTGTCCCAGCTCAACGATCCTCTCCAGTAGCGGGCGGGGCGGTCGGTGATGGTCCGCAAGGTGCTGATCGGGGTGCTGGTGGCGTTGGTGTTCCTCGGCCCCGGCGTCGCCCTAGTTACCCTGGCCGCGCTGTTTGACCCGGCGATCACCGACGCCGCCTCCTGCACCACCGGATCAACTGGCGACGGGGCGGGCCTGTCGGGTCCGTCGTTGTCGGTCACCGGCACCGTCCCGGACAGCCTCACCGCCACCGACGCGGACGGCCAGACCGTCACGTTGGATCAGACGCAGTTGGAGCGGGCGGCGACGATCATCGCGGTCGGCAACGCCGAGGGGATCGACGAGAACGGCCAACTGATCGCGCTGATGGCCGCGCTCACCGAGTCCACCCTGCGCGTGCTCGCCAATACGACCGCCTACCCGCAATCGGCCAGCTACCCGAACGACGGGGACGGCGGCGATCACGACTCGCTCGGCCTGTTCCAGATGCAACCCCCCGACGGGTGGGGCAGCGTGGCGGACCTGATGGACCCGGTGTGGTCCACCCGCGCGTTCTACGGCGGGCCGGACGGCCCCAACCACGGCTCCCCGGCCGGTCTGCTCGACATCCCCAACTGGCAGAACCTCTCCTTGGGCGCGGCGGCGCAGGCGGTCGAGGTCTCCGCCTACCCCGACCGCTACGCGGTCAACCAGCCGGTCGCGGAGAAGATCGCCGCCACCCTCACCGGGGTGAGCCTCGCTGGCGGGCTCACGTCGTCGGGCGCTCAGTGCCCCGCCGGCGGCACCACAACTCCCTCGGGGAACCTGCCGCCGGGGTTCGCCGGGGCGTTCATCGCCGCCGCCGAGAAGGAGATCGGCCTGCCGTATGTGTGGGGTGGCGGCACCTACACCGGCCCGTCCGGCGAGGCGGCCAACGGGGAGCCGGGGTTCGACTGCTCGGGGCTGGTGATGTACGCCGCCTACCAAGCCTCCAACGGTGCGATCCGCCTGGAGCATTACACCGGCGATCAGGTCAACGACGGCCAGCCGGTCGCCTGGGCGGACAAGCAACCCGGTGATCTGATCTTCTACACCTATCCCGGCGACACGGTGCCCCACCACGTCGTGATCTACCTCGGCGGCGACCAGATCTTCCAAGCCCCCGAGACCGGACAGAACGTCGGCTACGGCACCCTGTCGGAGTTCGCCGGCCAGATCACCACCGTCCGCCGCCTCGGCTAACCACACGTGCGTGCGGGTTGGTGGGGCGGCGCACCTGAGGTGCGTGAGCACCCTGACCGCGATCCACGCCTCGCTGACCGGCTACATCGCCGCGGTCGGCGTGTACCCAAACTTCAACGGCGTCGGCGGCGCCGACCAGCTCGACACGGTTATCGGCGCGTTGATGACGATCGTGCTCGTGGTGGCGGTGCTGATGATGGTCGCCTGTGCCGCGGTCTGGGCGCTGGCGTCATCACACGGCAACTACCAGACCGCCGGCAAAGCCCGCGCCGGGCTGCTCGTCGCGATTGGCGCCGCCGCCCTGGACGGGGCGGGGATCGCCTGGATGAACTTCCTGCTGCACATCGGCCCCACCCTGTAGCTCGCTCGACGGCGGTGGTGGGCGCGGGTGGCGCACCTGCGGGGTGAACCCCGCCAGGACAGTCGCCTGCTGACTGTCGGTGTGCGGGTCGGTGTGTTGCGAGGAGCCCGCTGATGATCTCTGTCCTTACCCCTGTCACGACCGGCCTGACCGGCGCGCTTGGCCGGCCCGGTCTGGCGTTGGCCGATATCAACATCACCCCCAACTCCAACGGCCTGCCCGGCATCAGCGCCTTGCAGACGATCGTCGGCGCGGTCATGACCGTCGGCCTGATCCTGTCCGTGCTGGCGCTGATCGTCGCCGCGGTTGTGTGGGGGTTCGGGTCGCACTCGTCCAACCCACACCTCGCCTCGCGCGGGAAGACCGGCGTGCTGGTGGCCTGCGGCGCGGCGATCATCACCGGCGGCGCGGTGGCGTTCATCAACTTCTTCTGGAACGTCGGCCAAGGCATCTGAGCCCGCTCTGATAGCGAGAAAGGAGCGCTCGTCATGGGTGTCTGCTCTGTTCCGGTCATCTCCACCGTCTGCCACGCTGCCGGCAGCGCCGCGGGCACGATCATCTCCGCCCCGTTCGACTGGATCGCCGACGGCGTCGGCAACGCCGCCGAGTGGATGTTCAACGGCGTCTGGCAACTGTTCGACTCCACCACGGCCGTCGATGTCACCGACCCGAACTACCTGAAGGTCTACGACGTGCTGTTCGGCGTCGCGATCTTCCTGATGCTGCTGTTCTTCAGCCTCCAACTCATCACCGGCCTGGTCCGCCGCGACCCCGGCGCCCTCCAGCGAGCCGCAATCGGGTTGGCGAAGTCGGTGCTCGGCTCCTTCCTCGTCGTCACCCTCACGGGGTTGGCGTTGACGATCGTGGACGAGCTGTGCGTCGGGATCATCCAAGCCACCGGCAACACCCTGGACGAGATGGGCGGCAAGATCGCCGCCCTCGCCGCCGGCATCGGCACGATCAGCCTCTCCGCGCCCGGTGCCGGCGCGGTCATCATCATCTTCCTCGGCTGCCTGGCCATTACCGGCGCCGCGATCGTGTGGTTCAGCCTGCTGATCCGCAAGGCGCTGCTGCTCGTCGCCGTCGTGCTCGCCCCGATCGCGCTGTCCGGGCAGTCGTGGGACCACGCGCGAGGCTGGTTCTCCAAGTGGGCCAGCTTCGTGGTCGCGCTGATCGTCTCCAAGCTGGTCGTCGTCGTGATCTTCCTGGTCGCGATCAACCAGATGAACGCCCCGCTCAACCTCGACCTGTCCTCGATCTCCAACCCGGTAGCCGGCATCGTGCTGATGTTCGTCGCCGCGTTCGCGCCGTACATGGCCTACAAGTTCATTAGCTTCATCGGCTTTGACCTCTACCACGCCATGTCGGCGGAGTCCGAGGCCAAGGGGGCGATGAACCGGCCGATCCCGGTCCCCGCCATGCCGGGCATGAGCAACATCCGCAAGGTCCTCGGCGGCGGCAGCTCCGGCGGAGACGACGGGAACGGCGGCGGCACCGGCAGCGGTGCGGGTGACGGTGGTGGCTCGCCGCAGCCGGGCGGCGGTGGAGGTGCTCCGGGCGGGGCGGGTGGCAATCCCGCTGGCGGGTCGGGTTCGGGGCCGAGCGCGGGTGGCGGATCGTCGGGTGGCGCGACTGGTGCAGCGGCCGGCCCGGCGGGGCTGGCGGCGGTCGCCGGTGTCCAAGCGGTCACCGCCGCGGCGAAGGCCGGGCCGGCGACCGGACGCGCGGTCGCACGTTCCGCCGAGGCCCATGCGGACGCCGGCCAGGAAGCGACCGGCCAACCGTCCTCAGCTCGCGCGTCGAGCGATCCGGGCCGGTCAGCACCGATCCCGCTCTCACCGGCACCCGCGGCCCCGGCTGCGACCGAGGCAGGGTCTGCGCCGATGCCGAACAGCGCGCCGCCTGCTGGCACCCCCGGCCCGGCCCCGAGCCCGGCAGCGCCACCGGCGAGCGGGCCTTCGACCACTCCACCACCGGCCGCGTTGACAGCCCCGGCACCGGCACCATCGGCGCCTCCTACACCCGCTCCCGGCGGCGGCGACTACCGGCCGGCGACTCGGCCGCCCGCGCCACCCGCGCCGACCGAGCCGTCTGACGGGGAGTCGTGATGGCCGACCACGAGAACTCGGGCCGGGAGCTGGGGCCGGTGAAGTTCTCCCGGCTCGCTCGCCGCGGGCTGCTGCTCGGCTTGTCGTTGCCGCAGGTGATCGTCCTCGGCGTCGGGGCCGCGACGATCATCGGCGCGCTCTACACGGCCGGAGGCAAAGGACTGCTCGTGTCGGTGCCGGTGGTCGGGCTGTGCGCGCTGCTGGTGTGGGTCCCGGTCGGCGGCCACAAGATGATCGAGTGGATACCCCTCGCGGGGCACTGGGCCTGGCGAGCCGTCGCCGGGCAGACCGTGTATCGGTGGCGAGTCACCAAGCCGCGCCCGGCCGGCACGCTCGCCCTACCCAGTGACGCCGCCGCGCTGCGCCAGTACCTCGACCCCGAGACCGAGGCGGTCATGGTCCACGACCCGCACCGGGCGACCCTGACGGCGCTGGTCGAGGTGACCCATCCGAGCTTCATCCTCCTGGACCCCGGCGAGCAGCAACGCCGCGTCGCCGCCTGGGGCCGCGTGCTGTCCACGGTCTGCCGGTCCGGGCGGATCGCCCGGTTGCAGGTTCTCGAGCGGACGGTGCCTGACAGCGGGACGGGGCTTGAGCAGTGGTGGGCGGCGCACGGTGCCGACGACGGCTCCTGGGTCGCGCAGACCTACCGGGAGTTGATCGAGCGGGCCGGCCCAACCGCCGAACGGCACGTCACCACCCTCTCCCTCAGCATGGACATGAAGGCGGCGGCACGGGCGATCCGCTCGGCAGGGCATGGGATGCGCGGCGCCGCGGCGGTGCTGCGCGCCGAGATGCGCACGCTGACCACGGCGCTGCGCGCCGCGGAGCTGACCCCCGGCGACTGGTACGGGCCGGGCGAGCTGGCGGTCATGTTGCGCTCTGCTTATGACCCGGCGGTCGCCCCCACGTTGGAGCGCAGCGAGCTCGGCCGAGACCTGGCGACCGCCGGGCCGGTCGCCGTCGAGGAGACCTGGGATCGGCTGCGCTCCGACTCGGCGTTCCATGCGGTGCTGTGGGTCAGCGAGTGGCCGCGCTCTCAGGTCTATCCGGGCTTCCTCGCTCCGATCCTGCTCTCCAGCGGGGTCCGTCGCGCGTTCACGTTGTTGTGCGACCCGGTACGCGCCGATGTGGCGGCCCGCGATATTCGCAAGAAGAAGACCGGCTATCTGTCGGACGCCACGCAGCGGGCCAAGATCGGCCAGATCGAGGACGCCGAGCAGACCGCCGAGTACCGCGACGTGCTCCAACAGGAGGCCGACCTGATCGCCGGGCACGGCGTCCTGCGCTACATCGGGCTCATCGCCGTCAGCGCCCCGACCGTTGACGAGCTGGACGCTGCGGTCGCCGCTGTCGAGCAGGCCGCCATCCAAGCCTCATGTGAGACCCGCCGGCTCGTCGGCCAACAAGCCCAAGCGTTCACCGCCGCCGCACTCCCGCTCTGCCGCGGCCTGTAGCCGGGCGCAGCCTGCGCACCTGACGGGCGTGAGGCAAGGAGCGTGACCGATGCCGACCTTCGACAACTTGGCCGTTGACGCCGAGGAGGCAGCCGAGGCGCTGCGGGGCCTGGCCCACGCCAGCCGGGTCATCAGTGACCCTGGCGACACGTACCGGATGCTAGGGTCGCTGTCCGCGGCGCTGGCCTCGCTTCAGCAGTCCCTCGACCAGCTCGCCGACTGGCACGACCGCAACACCGACCGCGCCAGTGATGACAGCGGCGATCGTCAGGCTGGCCGCCGGGACGCGCTGGCGGCCAGTGCGTATCTGCGTGACGCAGCCGGACGGGTACGGCAAGCGCACGGCGCGCTGAACGAGGCGTTCAACCACACCGGACAAATCGCCTGGCACCCCACCGCAGCCCATCAGGACGACGGCCGCCGCCAGCCCGGCCGGCTCGCCCCCACGTCGGCGTTCGGCACCGACACCGCACCAAACCGAAGCACCGACACACTCGGCCGCTGACCCGGCGGGCCCGGCGCACCTAACCGGCAGAGAGGTCGATCTGCCGCGAAAGGAGGCGGGCCGCTGATGGGTTCACGCGCTGATAAGAGGCTGTATTCGACGGTGCTGGTCGGCCGGGCCGGGCAACACCGTCGGGACAAGCGAGCAGCACGCCGGGCCGCGGCGCACGCCTACGCGGCCGACGCCGCAGAGCGCAAAGCCCAGGCCCGCGCCCAGGCGGAGGCAGAGCGGGCGGAACGGGCAGCGACCACGTACCTGCCTCGCAGCGGGGAGCCGGGACCGGCAGCGTTGCGGGCGTGGCGACGGTTCCGGCTCCCCGCCCACCAAGACACCTCCGCCACCCTCGCCGGCGCGTACCCGTTTCTGGCTGAGGGTGGCCTGGGCGGGGAGGGGGTGTTCGTCGGCCAGGACCTCTACTCCGGCGGCAGCTTCGTCTACGACCCCTGGGTCCTGTACGGGCGCGGGGTCATCACCGCCCCCAACGTGGTCCTGGCCGGGATCGTCGGCGCCGGGAAGTCCGCGTTGGCGAAGGCGCTCTACACCCGCTCGATCGGGTTCGGGAGACGGGTCTATGTGCCGGGTGACCCGAAGGGCGAGCACACGCCGGTCGCCCGCGCGGTCGGCGGCCAGGCGATCGTGCTCGGCCACGGCCTGCCCAACCGCCTCAACCCGCTGGACGCGGGGCGGCGGCCGTCCGGGGTGTCGGACGTGGAGTGGGCGGCGATGGTCACTGCCCGCCGCCGGGAGCTGATCGGCGCGCTGACCGAAACCGTCTTGGGTCGGCCGCTGTCGCCGGTTGAGCACACCGCCGTTGACATCGCGCTCAACGCCGCGGTCGCCAGCTCGCAGACGCCGATCCTGCCGATGGTCGTCGACCGCATCCTCGACCCCGACACCAACGGTGACCCGCGGTTGGCGGAGGACGGCCGGATCGTCGGCCACGCCCTCCGCCGCCTCGTCGCCGGGGACCTGGCCGGCATCTTCGACGGACCGAGCACCGTCGCGTTCGACCCCGACCTGCCAATGGTCTCCCTCGATCTGTCGAGGGTGGCGGAGAACAACGCCCTCATCTCCGTCCTCATGACGTGCTCATCGGCGTGGATGGAGTCCGCGCTACTTGACCCGCACGGCGGACAGCGGTGGGTCATCTACGACGAGGCGTGGCAGCTCATGCAACACCCCGCCCTGCTGCGACGGATGGACGCGCACTGGCGACTCGCCCGGCATTACGGGATCGCGAACATGCTGATCTTCCACAAGCTCACCGACCTGGACAACGTCGGCGACCAGGGCACCGCCGCCCACGCCCTCGCCAGCTCGCTGTTGGCGAACGCGGAGACCCGGATCATCTACCGCCAGGAGTCCGACCAGCTCGGCAACACGGCGGCGATGTTGAACCTGACCGGGACCGAGCAGAAGATGCTCCCCCAGCTCGGGACCGGCCAGGGGTTGTGGCGGATCAAGGACCGCAGCTTCGTCGTGCAGCACCAGCTCCACCCAGCCGAACTGTCGGTCTTTGACACGACGGCTCGGATGAGGACGAGCTAATGCGCCTGGCGCGTCACGCCGCCCAGCCCGACCCCGCAGAGCAACAGGCGGCGGTCGTGCCGGCGGTGCTGCCCCAGGTGATCGCCATGCTCGACGACGCCGGGAGCGCGCGCGTTGCGGTGGATGGCATCGAGCGCCTGGACGGTCCCGTGAGCCGGGACGAGCTGGGCGGGCTGCTGGCCGAGATCGCGGAAAAGGCGGGCGGTCCAGTGCGGGTCGAGGTCCGCGAGCCGGACGGCTCCCGCTACGCCGACATCCTCCAACCGCAACCCCGCCCGCCCGAGCCTCGCAAGGAGCAAGACGCGCGCACTGAAGAGCCGGCGCTGCGTGGCGAGGGTTTCCTGCCCGGCGAGCCCGTCCTGGTCGCCGTGGTCGCCACGACCATCCATGCCGGCCCGGACGGAACCGCCTCCCTGACAGACACACCGGGGAGCGGCGGTGAGGTGGTCCTGTTCGGCTCGGTGTCGGGCACGATCGTCCGCGCCGACCTCCCCGCCCGTCCGAACCGCCGGTGGTGGCGGCGGTGACCGGACAGACGGCTCGGCCAGTCAACGACACCGCGGTCAACGTCGGCCTCGGCCTTATCGCCGCCGTAGGCGTGCTCGCCGGGTTGTTGCGGGTGGCGGGCACGATCGCCGCCTGGCTCACCGGAATCCGCCAACCCACCGGGAACATCGGCACCGGGCTCACCGTCCTTGCCCACCCGACACGACCCGCCGTGGCATTGCGTGCGCCGGGGCTGAGCCCATTCGCCTACTGGGCCGTCGTCGTGGGTCTGCTGATCGCGGTCGGGCTGATCGCCTGGCTCGTCGTGCGGCTCGTGCGCTCACAAACGTCCAGCGACGACCCCCGGCGGCGGGCCGGCCTCGCCAGGGCGGCGGAGATCCGCAAGGTGGCATCCGGGAGGACGTTGCGCCGCCGGGGCGCCACGTTGCGCCCATCCCTGCACAAGCCCGCGCCCTCGCAGGTGGGGTATCTGCTGGGTCGGGCGAAGGGCTGTCAGGTGTGGGCGAGCGTGGAGGACTCGATGCTGCTGATCGGCCCGCCCCGATCCGGGAAGGGCTTGCACATCGTTATCAACGCGATCCTCGACGCGCCCGGCCCGGTCGTGACGACCTCGACCCGCCCGGACAACCTCACGGTTACCCTCACCGCCCGACAGAGCACCGGTCCGGTGGCGGTGTTCGACCCCCAACACTTGGCTCCCGGTCTTGAGGCCGGGCTGCGGTGGTCGCCGGTACGCGGCTGCGATGACCCGTTGACGGCGATGATCCGCGCCGCCGGCCTCGCGGCGGGTACCGGACTCGGCTCTGGTGGGGTCGAGGGCGGTGGGTTCTGGGAGGGCAAGACCGCCGCCGCGATCCAAGCCCTGCTGCACGCCGCTGCCCTGGACGGCCGCGACGCTCGGACGCTGTATCAGTGGGCGCTCAACCCCGTCGCTGCGGCCGATGCCGTTCACGTCTTGCAAAGCAGCCCGGCTGCGGCGGAGGGGTGGGCGGACTCGCTGGAGTCGATGATCGACTCCGACCCCCGTACCCGCGACTCGATCTGGCAGGGCGTCGGCCTGGCGTTCAACGCCCTGGCCGATCCGCGCGTCCTGGACGCTGTGAGCCCACGGGACGGGGAGGACTTCGACCCCGAGGCGTTCCTGGCCGAGCACGGCACCCTCTACCTCCTGGCGACCGGCGCCGGAGCCGGGGCATCGGCGGCGTTGGTCTCGGCGTTCATCGAGGACCTGACCGAGACCGCCCGCCGCCACGCCGCTCGCTCACCCGGTGCGCGCTTGGACCCGCCGCTGCTGTTGGCGTTGGACGAGATCGGCAACCTCGCACCGCTTCCGTCTCTGCCGACGCTGATGGCGGACGGCGGCGGGACCGGGATCACGACGTTGACCGTGCTCCAGTCGCTGGCCACGGCTCGGCAGAAGTGGGGGGAGAACCAGGCTGCGGCGATCTGGGATGCCGCGATCGTGAAGGTCATCCTCGGCGGCGCCTCCCACAGCCGCGACCTGCAAGACCTGTCCACCCTGATCGGGGAGTGGGACGAGACCACCGACTCGACCACCACCGACGCTATGGGCGGCCGGTCGCATCAGCGCTCGATCCGCCGGGTGCCGATCCTGCCCCCGGACGCGTTGCGGACCATGCCATTCGGGACCGGGACCGTCCTGTTGCGCGCCGCCCCGCCGATCATCGCCGACCTACGCCCCTGGACCAGCCGCCGGAACGCCGACCAGCTCACCGAACAGCGCCGCCAGATCGAGCAGACCCTCCGTCACGCGGCCTGACACGACCGTCACCCGGTCGTTCGGCGTTGGATCGGGAGCCGTCGCGCACCTGGCCGGTAGGGCGCTGATCTGCCGGTGCCCGACACCGACACGAGAGATGGAGGTAGCCGTGGCGATCAAGACCTCACAGTCGATCAACGGGTTCATCGCCAGCGACCCGAGGCTGACGTTCAACGACGACGGGCAGGCCCGCTTCTACGCGCGGGTCGGGATCAACCACTTCCGCCGTGAGGACGACGGTAGCTTCACCGAGCTGGAGCCGACCTATCACGACCTGATCCAGTTCGGTAAGGGCGCGGAGCTGTCCGCCGAGCGGTTCCGCAAAGGTGACAACTTCCTGGCCCAAGGGCGTGTGCGCGAGTACACGCGCATGGTTGACGGTGAACCGGTCACCGACGAGCAGTTCGTGACCAACCGGCTGGGGCACGACCCCAACACCACCACCTATCAGGTCGAGCGTCGGGCGCGCAGCAGCGAGCGGGACGCCCCCGCGGCCGAGCGGGAGCCGGCGAGCCGGAACGGCACGCGCACGGCCGCGTATCAGTCCGCGGTGGGCGCCGAGCGGGACGGTCTCGGCTACTGACCGCCACGACCGGACGGACAGAAGGCGTGGATCGTGGCCCGCGAGGCGTCCGGCCAGTTGCAGCTGGACCTGTGGGGCCTGAGCCCAGCGGCGGCGGACGATGAGGTCACCGCCAACCGCCAAACCGAGCCAGACCAAACCAGCACCGAGCAACGAGCGAGCCAGGAGGATCGTGATGAACCGCTACGGGACGATCGCCCAGAAGCACTGGGAGGCGTACGCGCCGAGCCTGGTGGCCGGGTTGCCGGACCCGACCGCGTTCTTCAGCGACCTGGGGGCGGAGGTGGAGGCGCAGGTGAGCGACCTGGCCGCGAGGATCGTGTCGATGACGCAACCCTGTTCGATGGAGCCATACTTGGAGAAGGTCGCCCGGCTCCAGACGGCGAGGAGAACAGCGGAGGAGGTCGTGATGGCAGAGCTGGTGTGGATCAAGGACCCGGAGCTGCCGCTGGAGCTGGCCCGCGAGGAGTGGGAGCAGACCCGGCCCGCCGACGAGAACCTGATCGCCTGGGCCGAGAGAATCCAGGACTACCCGGACTCGATGCCCTCGACCGACGAGCTGGAGGACATGGCGAAGACCTGGGCGCTGAGCGTCGAGTTCCTAGAGGAGCTGGTCGCGACCGAGCCGCCGAGGGAGTACATGCGGGCCAACCAGCCGGCCTTGGCGGAGGCGGCGAACATCCGCTTCTGGCGCGAGCTGCGCCCACCGCAGAGCTAAAGCCGGCCGAGCCGGTCGGCCGGTTCGTCCCCGCATCTCAAGACGATCTGGCCCCGTCCGGGGCGAAGGCACGCTTCCAGGCCAATCTCGCCGCGATCCGCCTCGCCCGCGCCCTCGCCACCGAGCAGCGGTTCGCAAGCGTGGACGAGCAGCGGGTATTGGCGCGCTGGTCGAGCTGGGGCGCGATCCCCGACGTGTTCGATCAGGTCAAGGACGAGTGGGCACGAGAGCGGGCGGAGCTGCGGGGCCTGCTCTCGGACGCGGAGTGGGACGCCGCGGCGCGGACGACGATCAACGCGCACTACACCGATCCGCTGATCGCCCGCCAGATGTGGCGGGCGCTACATGATCTCGGCTTCACGGGCGGAGCCGTGCTGGAGCCGGGGTCCGGCGCCGGCACCTTCATCGGCCTCGCCCCTCAAGCCGCGGTGATGACGGGGGTGGAGCTAGACCCGATCACCGCGTCGATCTGCGTCGCCCTCTACCCCCAGGCAACGATCCGGGCGGAGTCGTTCGCCGATACCCGTCTGCTCGAGGGCACGTTTGATGCGGCGATCGGGAACGTGCCGTTCGGGAACGTGATCTTGCACGACCCGGTGCATAACGGCACGCGCCAGTCGATGCACAACCACTTCATCCTCAAGTCCCTCGCCTTGACCCGGCCAGGCGGGGTGGTGGCGGTGTTGACGTCGCATTTCACGATGGATGCGCAGAACCCCGGCGCTCGGCGGGAGATGAACGACCTGGCCGACCTGATTGGTGCGGTCCGCCTGCCGACCGGCGCGCACCGCCGCGCCGCGGGCAGCGATGTCGTGACCGACCTGTTGATCTTCCGCCGCCGCGAAGACGACCGGCCCCCGGCCGACGACCTGTGGGAGACCGTCATGCCGATCACCGTGGACGGCCGGCCGATGAAGATCAACGCCTACTTCGACCGCTATCCCGATCACATGCTCGGCCAGGTCGGTGTCACTCGCGGGATGCACGGCGCCGAGACGCTCATCATCACCGGCAACCTCGACCATCTCGAGGACGACCTGGCCGACGTACTCGGCCAGGTCGCGTTTGCCGCCCGTCGTGAGGGGCTGGTGATGACCGACCGCACGCCAGCTCAGGAGGCGCGCCGAGCGGCGTTCACGCCGTCTGCGCCGGAGCTGTGGGACGGCACCATTGTCGCCGACCAAGGCGGGTTCGCCACCGTCGCCGAAGGCGGACTGCAACCGCTGGACGTCCCGAAGTCGGCTGCGGGCGAGCTGCGGGGGCTGCTCGGGCTGCGGGACGACGCCACCCGGCTGCTGGGTCTGGAGGCGGCGAGCGTGGACGACACCGAGGAGATCACCGCCGCTCGCCATGCGCTGCGACGCGACTACGAGCGTTACGTTGACAGCTACGGGCGTCTGAACCGCTACACGCTGCGGCCGACCGGCCGCGCCAACGATGCCGGCGAGCCGACCTACGCCCGGATCGTGCCAACCCCGATCCGGCTGCTGCGGACCGACCCGTTCGGGCCGCTGGTGCTGGCGTTGGAGCAGTTCGACGACGAAGACCAGACCGCCCTCCCCGCCGCGATCATGACCCGTCGGGTGGTCGCCCCTCGCGCCGAGGTTCAGGGCGTAGAGACCCCGGCGGACGCGATCGCGGTCAGTCTGGACCGCACCGGTCGCATCGACCTGCCGCTGGTCGCCGACCTGCTGGGGATGCCCGAGCCCGAAGCCAGCGCTGCGCTGGCGGGGATGGTGTTCACCGATCCCGGCAGCGGGGAGCTGGTCCACGCCCCGGCGTACCTGTCGGGCGACGTGCGGGCCAAGCTGGACGCGGCCCGCACACGAGCTGCTGAGGACCCGGCGTTCCAGGTCAACGTGGAGGCACTGGCCGCCGTGCTCCCGCCCGATCTCGGGGTCGAGGACATCACCGCCCGGCTGGGGGCGGTGTGGATCAGCGAGCAGGTCCACCAAGCGTTTCTGCGGGAGCTGTTGCGCTCCGAGGACGTGCGGGTCGAGAATCCGCTGCCGGGCATGTGGGAGGTCCGCGGCGGCCGGCAAGGCATCCTCGCCACCAGCGAGTGGGGCACCGCCCGCAGGCCCGCACCGGACATCGCCCAGGCGCTCATGGAGCAGCGCACCCTGCTCGTATACGACGAGTACGAGGACGCTGAGGGCAAGAAGCGCCGCGTCCTGAACCCGGTGGAAACGACCGCGGCGCAGGAGAAGGCCGACGCGCTGCAAGAGCGATTCTCCGAGTGGGTGTGGGAAGACCCCGCCCGCGCCAAGAGGCTGGTTGACGAGTACAACCGCCGGTTCAACTCGATCGTGCTGCGTGACTACACCGGCGCCGGGGAGTACCTGTCGCTGCCCGGCATGGCCGCGTCGTTCACGCCCAGGGAGCATCAGCGGGCCGCGGTGGCCCGGATGATCGCCGAGCCCGCCGCCGGCCTGTTCCACGAGGTCGGGGCGGGCAAGACCGCCGAGATGATCATGGGCGCGATGGAGATGCGCCGCATGGGCTTGATCGCCAAGCCGGTCGTGGTCGTTCCGAATCACATGCTGGAGCAGTTCGGCCGCGAGTGGCTACAGATCTACCCGAGAGCCCGCATCCTCGCCGCCTCCAGCGCCGAATTGACCGCCGACAAACGACGCCTGTTCGTCGCGCGAGTAGCCGCCAACGAATGGGACGCCGTGATCCTCACCCAAGGCGCGTTCGCCAAGATTCCGCTACGTGACGAGACCCAGGCCGCCTACATCCAGGGTCAGGTCGATGAGGTCCGGCGGGTGCTCCAAGACGCCAAGGGCGAGGACCGGATGAGCGTCAAGCGCGTCGAGCGCCGACTGCTGCAACTGGAGAACAAGCTCAAGGCCCGCACCGATTTGGACCGCGACCGCGGGGTGTGCTTCGAGGACAGCGGCATCGACTACGTGATCGTCGACGAGATGCATATGTACAAGAACCTCGCCACCGACTCCAACATCCGCGACGCCGCGATCGAGGGCTCCGAGCGGGCCAGCGATTTGCACATGAAGCTGGAGTACCTGCGCTCCCAGGGCCGGGACCGCGTGGTCGTCGGCGCGACGGCGACCCCGATCGCGAACTCGGTGACCGAGGCATACGTCATGCAGCGCTACCTCCGGCCTGACCTGTTGGACAAGGCGGGGATCGGCGCGTTCGACGCCTGGGCGGCAACGTTCGGGCAGACCGTCACCCAGATGGAGATGGCCCCCACCAGCAACAGCACCTTCCGGATGAAGACCCGGTTCGCGAAGTTCTCCAACGTCCCCGAGATGCTGCGGATGTGGTCGGTGTTCGCCGACGTGAAGACCGCCGAGGACCTGCGCCTACCCACCCCGGATTTGGCGCCGCGCGAGGACGGGCAACGCGCCCCGGCCACCGTGGCGGTACAGCCGACCGTGGAGCTGGAGCAGTTCATCGAACACCTCGGCCAACGCGCCGAACGTATCGCAGCCAGAGCGGTCCGCCCCGACGAGGACAACATGCTCACCATCTCCACCGACGGTCGCAAGGCCGCCCTGGACATCCGCATGGTCCTCCCGCACAGCCCGTCCGGTCCGACGAAGATCGACGCCGCCGCCGACGCCATCCACCGGGTCTGGGAACGCACCCGCGACAACGAGTACCTGGACACGATCACCGGGGAGCCGTCACACGTTCGCGGCGCGCTCCAGTTGGTGTTCTCCGATATCGGCACCCCCAACCCGGAGCGGTGGAACGCCTACGACGAGCTGCACCTGCAACTCGTCGCCCGCGGGATGCCCGGCGGCTCGATCCGGTTCATGCACGAAGCCAAGACCGACGTGGACAAGGCCCGGCTGTTCGCCGCGGCGCGCGCCGGTCACATCGCCGTGCTCATCGGGAGTACGGAGAAGATGGGGGTCGGCACCAACGTCCAAGCCCGCGCCGTGGCCCTGTATCACCTGGACTGCCCGTGGCGGCCCTCCGACATCGCCCAGCGCGAGGGCAGGATCATGCGGCAGGGGAACCAGAACCCCGAAGTGGCGATCGTCCGGTTCGTGACCGAGCGGTCCTTCGACGCCTATATGTGGCAAGGCGTCGAGCGCAAGGCGACGTTCATCGCCCAGCTCATGCGCGGGAAGCTCGACAGCCGCGAGATCGAGGAGATCGACTCCAGCGCCCTCTCCGCCGCGGAGGCCAAGGCCATCTCCTCCGGCAACCCGCTCCTGTTGGAGCACTCGACCGTGCAGAACGAGGTCAGCCGGCTGCGGCGGCTGGAGCGCGCCCACCAGCGCAACGAGAACATGCTGATCCACACCCGCCAAGACGCCCAGCACGCCGCCGACCGCGCCACCGCCGACATCACCGGCCTGGAAGCCGCTGTGCCGCGCGTGACCGACACGAGCGGGGATCGGTTCCGCATCCGGCTCCACGACCGCAGCTACGACTCCCGCGTTGACGCCGCCGCCGCGCTCGCCCGCTGGGCCAACAACACCGACCTGAAATGGGCGCCCCGCTACACCAGCCGCGACTACGGGCTCGTCGGGAGCATCAGCGGCTTCGACATTCACCTGGCCCTCCGCCCCGGCCTGGCCGGCGCCGAAATCAACGTCACGCTTGACGGCGTGCCCCGCAGCACCTTCAGCATCGGGCGCGACACCCTGCTCGAAGGCGGCGTCGGGCTGATCCAACGCATCGAGAACCGCGTCTCAGGCATCCCCACCCTGCTCGACCACGCCCGCGCCGACCTCACCGCCGCACAACAGACCGTCACCGACGCCAGCCAGCGCATCGGCCAGCCATTCCGCCACGCCGACGCGCTCCGCCAGGCCGAGCGGCACCTGTCCGACGTCGAAGCCCAACTCGCCGAACTCAACCAAGACTCCGAGCCCGGCCAACAAGACCCGCCAGACGCGCCACCGCTCGATCAGCGGCTCACGGTCGAGACGCTGCACGCACACCGGCCGGCGCCACCGACGAGGCCGGCGCCAGCAGAGCGCCCGGCGCCACCGAGGTTCGTCCCCGCGGCACGCGAGACCAGCCAGCCGCACCAGGCGCCCGGCCTGAGCTGGTAGTCGGCCTGCGGGTCGGCGGTCTGCTTGGCAGCCAGCTCGTACCTGCCCGGTAAAGGCACCGGCCCGCCGGTGCTCGACCCCGCAGGAAAGCGAGCGACCCGCCATGAGCAGCCAGCCTCCCGAGCCTCCCAGCGACCGCCCCTACGACTGGGCGAACGATCCCGACGACGGCGAGGCGGAGCCCGACGAGATCACCGCCCAGGCCGCCGGCGACGAGTCCGACGTGCCGCACCCGGTCAACTGGCGCACCCTGACCGCCGAGGATGCCGAGTACGAGTGGCTGGCGCTCAACGAGTGGGTCGACTGGCTGCGCCACGAGTTCGGCCTGCCGGCCTCGGTCATCCCGCCGGCATGGCACCGCCACCCGGAGCTGGTCTGGGAGCTGTCCGCGCTGCACCTGCACTGGCTCGGCGCCTACGATCCTGGCCAGCACGCTTCCGCCCCGATCGGCTGGCTGGCTGACTTCCACGCCGCCCAGGCCCGCCTACGCGAGTGGGTCGCCCTCTCCGGGACGCGCCTGGACCGCGACCGCGCCACCCGGCAAACCGTCTGGCCTGGCGAAGACCCTCAACCCGCCTCGCCCGAGACGCCGATCATCAACCGGGACGAGGAGTTCGTTGCGTTCGTCATCGCCGACGTGAACCGCCGCGCCGAGACCGAAGCTCAGTTCCTCCGCCGGGGGGAGACCGAACCGGAGGACCGGCCGTGACACCCCTGGGTCCTGCCGGGTGCCCATCGGCGGACGAGGCCGAGGCGCCGACCTCAGACGAGACAATGGACGCGTCAGAGGCGGGAGCGACCTGGCTGACGAAGGTACGACGGGCCGCGGCCGAGTTGGCGCGGCGGTTTCCGCCGATGACCGCCGACCAGGCCGCATTGGTCCGCCGCACGCTGCGAGCACCACGACGCTGATCGACGCGCCACGCATCAGTCAGACGCGGGGTGTGATGAGGACCCGCTCGGGCTCAAACGCGTTCTGTCCCCGATTGGCGGTCCGCTGCACCCGCACGTCAAACAGAGCCTTGATGATCTTGCGCTGCTCGACCAACGCCAGCTCCGACCATGACGCGCGCACGTCCCCGGCGGTGACCAACGCCCTGATTCGATCATCGGTGATCGGCGGGACCAACGCGCGCTGTGCCTGCTCGATCTTGGGCCGCAACTGCTGCTCGATCCTGGTCAACATCGACAGCGCTAGCTCACCGGCCGCATAGCGGTCGGCGGCCTCATCAAGCCTCTGCTGGAGGCCGGACAGCTCCTCCTCGACCGTGTGGGCCTGCTGGAGCCAGTCGTCGCCGTCGGTAGCGGTCAGCCGGGCGAGGTTGGCGGGCTGCTCGAACCACGCCAACGCCACCTCCTGCACGTAGGCGTCGAGGCCGGGCTGGGAGATCGTCGTCTTGTAACACCCTCGGAAGTGGCAGTGGTACTTCACCGCGTCGGCCTTGTTTTCCCGACGCACCACAACCCGCTTCAACGGTTGACCGCAGTAGTGGCAGCGAGCGATGTGAACCATCAGCGTCTTGGCCGGCATCCCGCCACCGCCCTTGACCCGGCGAGCGGGGTCAGCGAACAGCCGCTGGAGCTTCTGGAAGTCCTCCCATGAGATGAGCGGCTCCCAAGCAGCATCACCCACCACCTTGCCGCGGTAGACGCGCTTGCCGGCGATCGTCGGATTCTGCAACACCTGCCGGATCGTGTAGGTATCCCACCCGCGCGGGCTCTCAGACCAGGGGCGCATCGGGGTCGGCTCACCCGCGTCCTGCAACCGCATCGCCACCGACCACAAGCTCGCCCCGGCCAGCACGTCACGGGCCGCGTCACGGACGATCTGGCCGGTGTGCGGATCAGGCTCCTGGCGAACCAGCACCCCGGTCCGCTCGTCATACACCCGCCGATACCCGTAAGCCAGGCGGCCGTGAGGACGGCCCTTCTCCGCGTTCAGCCGGACCGTGCGCAACTGCCGCTCGCGCATCGTGTTCGCATCCGCCTCAGCACGCAGGAACTCGAACCCCATCATGAACGAGTCATCCGAGCGGGACAGGTCATAGACCCGGCCGTGCGTGAGGTACAGCACCCCGGCCCGCTGGCACGCCGCCCGCAACTGCACGTAGATCGCCAGGTCCCGGCCCGCCCGTGACGGCTCCCAGGTCACGAACCCCCGATACTGGCCCGACTCGATCAAGCTCAGGGCCTCGTCGAACCCCTCGCGCTCCTTGCGCCGCCACTGCGACGCCGAACGGTTCGCGTCCTTGATGACCCGCGCCACCCGCCACCCAAGCGGCCTGCACCACGCCTCGCACTCGCTGACCTGATCGTCAATCGACCGCATCAACAAATGCCGGTCCTGCGACGCCCGACCGTAGACGATCGCGTCAACCAACTCGCTGGTGTCCTCGACACCGAAGCCTGTCCTCTCCAAAGTGTCCATGCTCATCAGGTGTGCCTTCCTTCCCACACCCCTTTTGCATCCTCGACGAGCCAACGACCGGCCTGGATCCGCGCACGCGCAACGACGTGTGGAGCTTCGTCGAAGATCTCGTCGTCGCCGGCACGACGGTGCTGCTGACGACCCAGTACATGGAGGAGGCGGAGCATCTCGCGCACCGCATCGTGGTGATGGACGCCGGCGCGATCGTCGCGCAGGGCACCGCCGCCGAGCTGAAGGACCGAGTGGGTGGCGATGTGCTGGAAGCCCGCGTGGCCAGCGCCGCCGACCTCGACCGGGCCGCCGCGTTGCTCGCGCAGCTCGGGCGGCGCACCCCCCGCGTCGATTCAGATCAGCGCCGGATCAGTCTGCCGACCAGGGGCGCCACGCAGATCCTGATCGCCGCCGGCCAGCGCCTGCAGGAAGACGGCATCGCCCTCGAGGACCTCGGCATCCGCCATCCGTCGCTCGACGACGTGTTCCTGTCGCTCACTGGTCACAACGGTGACGTCGGTGTCGTCGGGACCGCTGGGACTAATGGGTCGGCCGACGGCTCCGGGCCAGAGCGCAAGGCGGTGGGCACGGCGCCGGGCGTCGCGATGCAGGCGAGCACGACTGAGCTCGCGCGCCCGCGCGCGTCGCGGCTCAGCGCGGACGCGGTTCGCGACACCGGGGGAGTGGCCAAGCGCAACCTGCTGCGCATCGTGCGCAACCCCCGGCTGCTCGTGATCTCCGCCGTGCAGCCCGCGCTGCTGCTCGTGCTGTTCCGCTACGTCCTGGGTGGCGCGATCCACATTCCCGGCGGCAGCTATGTTGACTACATCGTCCCCGCCGTGTTCATCGAGGCGGTGATGATCGGTGGCATGGCCACCGCGATCGGCATGGCGGACGACCTGCGCAGCGGGATCATCGATCGCTTTCGCAGCCTGCCGATGGCTCGTTCGGCCGTGCTCGCGGGACGCACGCTCGCCGATCTCAGCCGCAGCGTGTTCTCGCTGGCGCTGATGGTCGGCCTGGGCCTGCTGGTCGGGTTCGGCTTCCACGGCGGCGTCGGGGAGATCGTCGGCGGGCTGGCGCTGGTGATCGTTTTCGGCTACTGCTTCTCCTGGGTGTACGTCACGATCGGACTGCTCACCAAGGATCCGGAAACAGCCCAGGTCGCGGGCATCCTGCCGTTCTTCGTGCTCGTGTTCGCGAGCTCGGCGATCGTCCCGGTGGCCACCATGCCGAGCTGGCTGCAGCCGTTCGCCAATCACCAGCCGGTCAGCCTCACGATCGACGCCGTGCGCGCGCTCATGCAGGGCGAACCGACCCACAACTGGGTGTGGCAGTCGCTGGTGTGGTCGGCCGCGATCTTCCTGGTGTTCTTCGTGCTCGCCGTGCACCTGTACCGCAACATCACCGCCTGAGCATGCGGCGCGCTCCGAGGCCGAGCGCCGCGGCGTGCTCACGAAGCTCCTCGCGGGCCTCGGGATTCGCCGCGTGCTCGATGATCAGCTCGGCCTGCGCGCGCTGGCTGCGCCCGAAGATGCTCGCGCAGCCCTGCTCGGTGATCACGGCGGAGTGTTGGAAGGAGGTCACCGGATCGGCCAGCCGGGCGACGATCGTCGAGCTGTCGCTGCGCTCGTGCCAGGAACGCAGCGCGATCACCGCGTGGCCGCCGGATGAGTGCAGGGCGCCCCCGACGAAGTCGGGCTGACCGCCGAAGCCGGAGTACAGGCGGCCATTGATGTGGCTGGCGCCGGCCTGATCTGAGAGATCGACCTGCAGCGCCGTGTTGATCGAGACCATCCTCGGCTGCGCGGCAATGTGCGCCGGGTCGTTCGTGGTCTCCGTACGGGTCATGCTCAGCCTCGGGTTCTGATCGACCCATTCGTACAGCTCGGGCGAGCCAAACAGAAACGAGCACACGATCGGCCGGGTTGACCGGAGCACCGAGCGGCGCTCGAGCTCCATGACTCCATCGCCGATCATCTCCGACCAGATCGCGAGCTCGCGCCTGTTCCGCAGCGCGTGCAGCGTTGCGTCGGGCACCTGGCCGATGCCGAGCTGCAGCGTGGATCCGTTCTGCACGAGGCTCGCCACGAGCTCGGCGATCTGCTCGGCGTGCTCGTGGGCCGGCGCGACTGCGGGCGACGGGAGCTCTTCCTCGACCTCGATCGCGAAGTCGATCAGATCTTCCGCCAGCTCGCTGTCGCCGAGCGTGTAGGGCATCCGTGGGTTGCACTGCGCGATCACCAGGCCGCCACGAGCCCGGGCGCGTTCGATCGCCGCGGGAAGGATGTTCACCTCGATTCCGAGCGAGACCTTCCCCCGTCGGGGGTTCGACGTGTGCAGCAGCACGACGTCGGGCGGGCGCATCGTCGCGAACAGGCGGGGAACGAGCGACAGGCGCATCGGCAGGTAGTCCAGCTGCTCGCCGGCGTCGCGCATCCCGGGTCCGACGAACGGCGTCTCGAAGATCACACCGTCGCGCATGGGCAGCGGGGCCTGCGCGGCGAGCATGAACAGCCGGTAGCGCTCCACGGTCTGCTCGAGCGCGTCGAGCAGAGCTCGCGGTGTGGCGAGATTTCCGCTGCCGACGACGCGCGGCTCTGGGACCGGCAGCGAGCTCAGCGTCTCTCGCAGTCGTTGCTCTGAGATCACCTTCATGCTGACGGGCACGCTACGCGTCCCCCCCGCGCGCGTCATGGGTGCGAACTACGGAGCCTGTCCCGTGACTTCCGCGGTGGCCGCATCCCCCGTCGGCGAGTTGACTTCAAGGTGACCTCAGGCGGCGACTCCGGCGAGGCCAATGCGCCGGTCCCGAGATCGGTGCGCCGGTCCTTCACACTGAACAGCGATGCAGGGAGAAGCAGACTTGAGCATCTCAACCACAGCTCCCGTCCAGTCCACGCTTGACCCGGTTCGTCCGTTTGCGCGCCTCGGCCGCAACGACGTCGCATACGCCGGCGGCAAGGGCGCGAATCTGGGTGAGCTGACGCGCGCCGGGCTGCCTGTCCCCGACGGCTTCGTTGTCGGCGCTCCGGCGTACGCGGCGTTTCTCACGCAGACGGGCCTGCGTGAGCGTCTGGCCGAGCTGCTCGACAGCGTGAACGTGGAGGACACTGGCGCCCTGCGGGCAGCGAGCGCCGCGGCCCAAGCGCTGTTCGACGAGACCCCGATACCCGAGCCACTGGCAACGGAGATCGGCTCTGCCTACGAACAGCTGGCGGGCAAAGATCTGGCGAGCGGGGACGCCATCTCCGTGGCGGTGCGCTCCTCTGCGACGGCCGAGGACACCGCCGCAACGTCGTTCGCCGGGATGAACGAGACGTTCCTGAACGTCCGCGGCTCAGGCGCGGTCATCGACGCGGTGCGGCGCTGCTGGCGTTCGCTGTTCGGCGCGCGCACGATCTACTATCGGGGCGTCAACGGCTTCGCACAGGCCGACATGGACATCGCGGTCGTCGTGCAGCGCCAGGTGCAGTCGACTCGCGCCGGGGTGATGTTCACGGTCAACCCGGCGACCGGGCAGCGGGATGAGCTGGTGATCGAGGGCTCCTTCGGCCTGGGCGAGGCTGTGGTGTCGGGCTCGGTCTCGCCCGACCGGTACATCGTGGAGAAGGCGACGCTGGCGATCCGGCGTCGCGAGGTCCATCACAAGGACCTCGTGATCGAGCCCGCACCCCACGGAGGAACCGTCCAGCGCGCCCTGTCCGAGGCGCAGGCGCTGCTGCCGGTGCTCAGCGACGATGAGGTCGTTGCTGTGGCCGAGTCGGGCGGCGTATCGAGGAGCACTACGGCTCTGCGCAGGACACCGAGTGGGCATTTGACCCTGACGGGTCGCTGTGGATGCTCCAGAGCCGCCCGATCACCACGCTACGCGACGAGACGCCGGTGGACACGGCGGCGCCGGCGCCATCGGCACCGCAGGCCGTGCTGCTGCGCGGCCTGGGCGGAGCGCCCGGCAGCGCCAGCGGCGCCGCGCGCGTGCTCAGGACGCTCGACGATGCCGAGCGCCTGAGCGACGGCGACGTGCTCGTTACCCACATGACCTCTCCGGATTGGCTGCCGCTGCTGCGTCGTGCCGCGGCCGTCGTCACGGACTCCGGCGGGATGACCTGCCACGCCGCGATCGTCTCGCGCGAGCTGGGTATCCCGTGCGTCGTCGGAACCGGCGAAGCGACTCGCAAGCTGCGCGACGGGGAGGTCGTGACCGTCGACGCCACCCGCGGTGTGGTGCTGGAGGGCGCTCGCGCGAGCGAGCCGGCACCTGCGCTCTCCGGCGGGCCCGGCGCGATGCCCGCCGGAGCGGCTGCTCCCGGCGCCGGCGCAGCGCCGACCGCGACGCAGATCCTCGTCAACCTGTCAGAGCCATCGCAGGTGGCACGCGTCAAGGATCTGCCCGTCGACGGCGTCGGCCTGCTGCGTGCCGAGATGATGGTGCTCGAGGCCCTCGCAGGCGATCATCCCCGCACCCTGCTCGATGAGGGTCGCGGCGATGAGTTCGTCGCGCGCATGGCCGAGGGGCTGAGCACGTTCGCGGCCGGGTTCGCGCCCCGCCCGGTGACCTATCGCACGATCGATTTTCGCACTAACGAGTTCTCCGGGTTGCGCGGCGGCGAGCGCTACGAGCCGCAGGAGGCCAACCCGATGATCGGCTATCGCGGCGCGCTGCGCTACACGCGCGAGCCCGAGGTATTCGCGCTGGAGCTGGCCGCGCTGCGCCAGGTCTGGGACGCCGGTCATCGCAACCTGCACGTGATGCTGCCGTTCGTGCGCACCGCCCGCGAGCTGCGCCGCTGCCGTGAGCTGATTGCGCAGTCGGGCCTGCTCGACAGGCCGGGCTTCGAGCTGTGGGTGATGGCCGAGGCGCCCTCGGTGCTGTTCAACCTCGCCGCGTACGCTGCGCTCGGGATCACCGGCATCTCGATCGGCTCCAACGACCTCACGCAGCTGCTGCTCGGCGCCGACCGCGACAACGAGGTGCTCGCCGAGACCTTCGACGAGCGCGATCCGGCGGTGATCGCCTATCTGCGCGAGCTGATCCCGCGCGCGCGCGGGCTCGGGCTGCGAACCTCGATCTGTGGCCAGGCTCCGTCGGTGCATCCGGAGTACGCCGAGCTGCTCGTGCGCGCCGGGATTGACGCGATCTCCGTCAGCGTGGACGTCGTCGATCGCACGCGCAGGCTGGTCGCGGCTGCCGAGCAGCGTGTGCTGTTGGACGCCGCCCGCGGTGACCCCGACGCTGCCCCCGGTGAGCGCGACCCCACCCGCGGTGACCGCGGGCCGGCGCAGGCGTAGCGGATGTTCGAGGTGCGCATCCACGGCCGCGGTGGCCAGGGGGTGGTCACCGCCGCGGAGATGCTCTCGATCGCGGCATTCGACGAGGGTCGCTACGCGCAGGCGTTCCCAAGCTTCGGCTCCGAGCGTATGGGCGCGCCCGTGGTGGCGTTCTGTCGCATCGACGACCACGAGATTCGCACGCGCGAGCCGGTCATGGAACCCGACGCGCTGATCGTCCAGGACCCCACGCTGCTGCACCAGGTGGATGTATTCGGCGGCGTTAAGCCAGAGGGCTTCATCCTGATCAACTCAGCCAGGAGCTTCGACGAGCTCGGCCTCGGCGAGTTCGTCGCTGACTTTCGCCACGAGCGGCTGCTGACCGTGCCGGCCTCCGAGCTCGCGCGCGAGCACACCGGCCGGGGCGTCGCGAACACGGCGCTGCTCGGGGGCTTTGCGGGGCTCAGCGGCGCGGTCTCGCTCGATGCGGTCCTTCGCGCCATCCATGAGCGCTTCGCCGCCGCGGTCGCGGAGGGCAACGAGGCCGCCGCGCGGGCGGCTCACGCCTGCGTGCTCGATGAGCTGCGGGAGCTGAGCGGTGCCGCGCCAGCTTGAGGGCTCGCGGGCTGTCGCCGAGGCGGTCGCGCTGTGCCGCCCAGAGGTCATCTGCGCGTACCCGATCTCGCCGCAGACGCACATCGTCGAGAACCTCTCGCAGCTCGTGAAGACCGGCGAGCTGACCCCGTGCGAGTTCGTCAACGTCGAGTCGGAGTTCGCCGCCATGTCTGCGTCGATCGGCGCCTCCGCCACCGGTGCGCGCGCGTACACCGCGACCGCGAGCCAGGGTCTCCTGTACATGACCGAGGCGCTGTACAACGCCTCCGGCCTCGGCCTGCCGATCGTGATGACCCTCGCCAACCGGGCGATCGGCGCGCCGATCAACATCTGGAACGACCACTCGGACTCGATGTCCCAGCGCGACAGCGGCTGGATCCAGCTCTACGCGGAGACCAACCAGGAGGC
>CAWFPU010000001.1:0-1136080 GCA_963817845.1 uncultured Solirubrobacterales bacterium | reverse complement strand
CCTATGGGGCACAGCCCGAGCCGCCGCCGTCCGGCACGCAGCCCGATTCGTCGCAGCTGCCCGCGCCGGGCAGCCGGCCGAGCAGCTCGATCAGCGTCTCGAGCTCCCCCTTGCCGTAGCGCTCCTCGAACAGCGCTCTGATCGCGCCCAGGTGCGAGCACGAGGCGGCGAGGAGCTTCTCGTGGCCCGGCTCTGTCAGCACGGCGTAGCTCACGCGGGCATCGCGCGCGCACGCCGCCTTGTCAACCAGCCCGCGCTCGCGCAGCCCGTCCAGGAGGCGTGTTATGCCCGAGGGGGTCAGCTGGAGGCTGTCGGCCAGGTTGACCCTGCGCATGTGCCGGTCGGGCGCGCGCGCGAGCAGCAGCAGGGTCTCGTACTCGTTCACGGTCAGCCCATGCTCGGACTGCAGCTGCGCACTGACCTGGCGGCGCATGCCGGCGTGGCCGCGGAGCAGCCGCACCCAGGCATCGATCGCAGGCCCCTCGTCGACGGCGGCGGGAGCCCGCTCGCCACCAGTCTCTTGCGTGTTCAATAGTTGATTACTCATGGGTATCTGCTAACGTTGTTGACTAGTCAAGTATATCCCTTCTCCAGGAGGTCTCACGCATCATGACCACAACAGCAGCAGACGCAATCAGGACTCTGCCGGCCGGTACATGGACCGTGGATCCGGTCCACTCTCAGGTCGGCTTCGCCGTCGGCTACCACGTCGGCACCTTTCGCGGCAGCTTCACCCCGGTTGACGCCAAGCTCGAGGTCGGCGAGGACGGCGCCGCAAAGCTCAGCGGCTCGGTCGCGGTGAGCGGCGTCACGGTCCAAGACGAGAACCTCGCCGCCCACCTGCAGTCGCCCGACTTCTTCGACGCCGAGCGCGCCCCCGAGATCACGTTCGTCTCGAGCGCCGTCCGCCCGGCCGGCGATCAGCTCGAGATCGACGGTGAGCTGACGATCCGGGGCGCGACCGTTCCGGTCACGGCCAAAGGCAGGGTCGGCGAGCAGCAGGAGTACATGGGGCGGCCGTACTTCGGGCTCGAGCTCGACGCCACGGTTGACCGCACGCGCTTCGGTCTGAACTGGAACAACCCGCTGCCGAGCGGCGAGCAGGCGCTCGCCGACGAGGTGACGATCACGGCCGAGCTGTTCCTCACGAAGGCCTAGTGTCGTGAGTCATAAATTCGCTGGCATTTCCCGGCGCCTGAACGCGCCTGACGCCCGCCGTCGCCGCCCATGTGCTCCCGGCACACTCACCGGCGCCGCCGACCGTCAGATCGCGTCCATCCATCCGGGAAATGCTGACCAAATTTCCGACTCACGACACCCGCGATGAACATCCTCGCCATCGCGGGAAGCCTGCGTCGGGACTCCTACAACCGCATGCTGCTGAGCGCGGTCGGCGAGCTGCTGCCCGCCGACGTCGAGCTCGAGCTGTTCGAAGAGCTCAAGGCGGTGCCGCCGTATGACGAGGACGATGACGTCGAGCCCGCGCCGGCTGCCGTGGGGCGGCTGCGCGCGGCGATCGCCGAAGCCGACACGCTGCTGTTCGCGACTCCCGAGTACAACTCCTCGATCCCGGGCCAGCTCAAGAACGCGCTCGACTGGGCTTCGCGCCCGCTCGCCACGAACGTGCTGCGCAACAGGCCTGCGGCGGTGATCGGAGCGAGCACCGGGGCGTTCGGCGCGGTCTGGGCGCAGGCCGAGCTGCGCAAGGTGCTCGGCGCCGCCGGCGCACGGGTGCTCGACCTCGAGCTGGCGGTCGGCCACGCAGCCGAGCACCTGGACGGGCCGGCCGCGCTGGCCGAGGGAGAGCTGGGCGAGCAGCTGCGCGACGTCACCGATGCGCTGGTCGAGGCCACGCGCGCGCGGGCGCTCGCCACCGCGGCGTAGCGCATCCGAGAGCCGGCTGCGTGGCGGACGCAGGCGGTCGTCTGGCCTTCCCGTCGCCGACCCATGCGCGCGCGCGTGCGCGCGTGGGCCTCCGCCTCGACCCATAGGCTTCTCGATGTGTCTGCACTCGAACAGCTGCGCGCCCGGGTAGCCGAGCTCGCCGATCTGGGGGCGCTGGCGATGCTCGCCGAATGGGACCAGCTCGTCACGATGCCGAGCGAGGGAGCCGCGATCAGGGCGCAGCAGATCGGGACGCTCGCCAGCCTCACGCACGAGCGCTCCTCCGCCGATGAGATCGGCGGGTGGCTGGCCGAGCTCGAGGACGCCGAGCTCGAGCCGCTCGATCGCGACGTCGTGCGCCTGGCTCGCCGCGACTGGGAGCGGGCCGTGCGCGTGCCCCGCGAGCTGGCGTCCGAGCGGGCGCGCGCGAGCGCCGAGGGGCAGGAGCTCTGGCAGCGCGCACGCGCCGACGACGACTTCGCGAGCTTTGCACCAGCGCTGCAGCGCAACGTCGAGCTCGCGCGCGCCTATGGCGAGTGTCTCGCGGTGGATCCCGATTCCGGCAGCTACCAGTCGCTGCTCGAGGACTTCGACTTCGGGCTGCGCACCGATCAAATACGCCGGCTGTTCGGCCAGCTCGCACGCGAGCTACCGCCGCTAGTGGCCGAGGCGCGCGTGCGCTCGCCGCGATGCACGCTCGAGGTGCCGATCGCGGCGCAGCGCCTGGCGGTCGCGAGCGTCCTGCGCCGGATCGGCGTCGAGGACTCGAGCTGGCGCGTAGACGTCTCGGCACATCCCTTTTCGACGTCGATGGGCCAGCGCGACGTGCGGCTGACCACCCGCTACAGCGACGGCGAGGTCGAGTCGCTGCTCAGCTCCCTGCACGAGTACGGCCACGCCCTGTACGAGCATCAGATCGACCCGGCGCTCGAGCGCACCAACCTCGGACGCGGCACCTCGATGTCGGTTCACGAGTCCCAGAGCAAGCTCTGGGAGAACCACGTCGCACGCAGCCCGGCGTTCGCCGAGGTGCTTGCGCAGGAGCTGAGCGCGGGCGGCTTCAGCGTGCCCGCACCCGAGCTGCATGCGGCGCTGGTCGGCGTCGAACCGTCGGCGATTCGCGTGTCGGCCGACCCGCTCACCTACCCGCTTCACATCATCCTTCGCTTCGAGCTCGAGCTGGCACTGATCGAAGGCCAGCTCGCCGTCGCGGACTTACCGGAGGCGTGGCACGAGGGGATGCAGCGGCTGCTCGGCGTCGAGGTTCGATCCGACGCGCTCGGCTGCCTGCAGGACGTCCACTGGGGCGCCGGCAGCTTCGGGTACTTCCCGAGCTACGCGCTCGGCTGCCTGATCGCCGCGCAGCTGTGGGAGGCGCTCGAGCGCGACCAGGGTCCGCGCGAGGAGGACCTGCGGCGCGGCGAGGTCGGCTCGATCCAACACTGGCTGGCCGAGCGCGTGCACCGCCACGGGCGCCGGCTGGACACCACGGGGATCGTCGAGCGCGCCAGCGGGCGCGCGCTCGAAGTCGAGCCGTTCCTGCGCTATGTCGCCCCGCTGGCGAATTGACAGCAGGCCACCGGGATTCCGCGTGACTGTTTGACAATTACGTTGACACGTAGTAATCTGCGGTTTCTGATGAAGGCGGGGGCGCAGATGAACGAGGACTCGAAGTCGCAAAGGGCGTCGGCGAGCCCGCCGGCCGCCGGCAAGCCGGCACGGTGGCATGCACCGATGGACGCGGCGCTCGAAGGCATGAGCCCGCGCGAGCACGTCGCCGAGCGGTTCGAGGACTTCGCACGCAAACTGGTCGAGACCACCAAGCCTCCCAAGGCCAAGAAGCGCACTCGCTCTCGCAAGAGCTAGCAGCGTCGGGCATCGCCTCGACGGCACGCCTTCGATGTGTCCGAGCTCGCGGGCGCCTCGCGTGAGATCCGACACGGCCGCATATGGGCTACAGTCGGAGATCGTGTCATCAGGCACCGGGGATCGGCAGGCCGCGGGCCGAGAATCGCAGGCAGCACGCATCATCGCCTGGTCGCGGGCCCCCGTTCGATTTCGCCGATCGGCGACAGGGACAGGAGGATTGCGATGAGCACACAGACCATGATCGACAGCGACGAGCTCTTCATCGGAGGAGAGTGGGTCTCACCGCGGAGCGCGCAGCGCATATCCACGATCGCGGCGAGCACCGAGGAGACCGTCGGGTCTGTGCCCGACGGCAGCAACGCCGACATCGACGCCGCCGCAGCCGCCGCGCGCGCGGCCTTCGAGGACCCGAGCGGCTGGTCAACGTGGTCGGTCGAGGCCCGTGCGCAGGCGCTCGAGCGCCTGGCCACCGCGCTCGAAGCTCGCGGCGAGGAGATCGCGCGCCGCGTGTCGCTGCAGAACGGTATGCCGATCTCGATCGCGATGGGCACGGAGGCGGTGTTCCCGGCGGTCCTCGCTCGCTACTACGCCGGGCTGATTCGCGCGACCGCGCTGGAGGAGACCCGCGACGGGCTGCTCGGCGGCAAGATCCGCGTGCTGCGCAAGCCGATGGGCGTCGTCGGCGCGATCATTCCGTGGAACTTCCCGCAGTGCCTGACGATGTTCAAGCTCGCGCCGGCGCTCGCGTCGGGCTGCACGGTCGTAATGAAGCCGAGCCCCGAGACGGTGCTCGACAGCCTGCTCCTGGCCGACGCGATCGCGGAGGCCGAGCTTCCGCCCGGTGTCGTGAACATCGTCCCGGGCGGACGCGAGCTCGGCGCCTACCTGGTGGAACATCCGCAGATCGACAAGGTGGCCTTCACCGGATCCAGCGTGTCTGGCCGCATGGTCGGCGCACGTTGCGGTGAGCTGCTGCGTCCGGTCACCCTCGAGCTGGGCGGCAAGTCCGCCGCGATCGTGCTCGACGACGCCGATCTCGGCAGCGCCGTCGAGGCGCTGTTTGCGGCGACGCTGCTCAACAACGGGCAGATGTGCGCGCTCAGCACGCGCGTGCTCGCCCCGCGCTCGCGCTATGACGACGTTGTCGGCGTCCTCGCCGGGCTGGCCGGTGCGCTGCAGGTCGGGGACTCGCTCGAGCCAACGACCCAGATCGGTCCCGTAGCCAGCGAACGCCAGCGCGACCGCGTCGAGGGCTACATCGAGAAGGGCCGTGCGCAGGGCGCGCGCGTGGTCGTCGGCGGCGGCCGCCCCGCCGACCAAGATCGTGGCTGGTTCGTGGAGCCGACGATCTTCGCCGACGTCAACAACAGCTACACGATCGCGCGCGAGGAGATCTTCGGTCCTGTGCTCGCCGTGATTCCCTACGAGGGCGTCGACGAGGCGGTCGCGATCGCGAACGACTCCGACTTCGGGCTCGGCGGCAGCGTCTGGACGAGCGACCCCGAGCGCGGTGAGCAGGTCGCCAAGCGTGTGCAGACCGGCAGCATCGGGATCAATCACTACACGCTCGATCCGGCCGCGCCGTTCGGAGGGGTGAAGGCCAGCGGAATCGGCCGCGAGCTCGGTCCCGAGGGCCTCGCTCCGTACTTCCAGCTGCAGTCGATCTACGAGGAACTGCCCGCGGCGCCTCAGTCGTGACAGCCGGGTGAGCGCTCGCCCCGGGGGGTCGCGCACGCGACGGGAACGGTATTCACCGGATCAGCACGCCGCGCGATTTGCCGATCGCCGCGATGCCGGGCGCCAGCTGGCCGCGGAGCTCAGGACGAGACCGCCCGCACGCCCGGTCGTCGTGGCGCTCGCCCGAGGCGGCGCGCCGATCGCCTTCGAGGTGGCGCTTGCGCTACAGGCGCCGCTCGAGATCCTCGCTGTCCGCAAGCTCGGCGCGCCGCGGAACCCCGAGCTGGCGATCGGTGCGCTCGCAGAGGATGGAACCGGCGTGCTCGATCAGGGCTCGATCGCGCATCTGGGCGTCACCGACGAGATGCTCGATGTGGCTCTGGCCGAAGCGTCCGAGGAGATGGCCGAGCGCGTCGAGCGCTACCGGCACGGCCGTCCCGCGATGCCGCTGCGCGGGCGCGTCGCGATCGTCGTCAACGACGGGCTGGCGACCGGGCTCACCGACCTCGCTGCGGTTCGCGCGATTCGCGAGCGTGGGGCCGCGCGCGTCGTGCTGGCTGTCCCAGTCGGCACGGCCGACGCGGTTGCACTGCTCGAACGTGAGGTCAACGAGGTCCTCTGCCTGCAGATCCCGGACGCGCTGTTCAGCGTCGGCTCATGGTATGAGGACTTCGCGCCCGTCTCAGACGAGCAGGTGATCGAGCTGCTCGAGGCGGCGCCGCCCGACGCGCAGCCTCCCGTTCGACCTCGGCGGCCTCCGGTTTGATCTCGATCGAGAGTGTTTGATCGCGATCGAGACTGATCCCGAGATCGAGACTGATCCCGATCGAGAGCGCACACGCGCGCGCGCGCGCGGGTCGGACGCCGCTCGCGTGGGTCCGACGCCGTAGCATGTTCTCCTGTGCTCGTCCGGACTGCTCGCGCACAGATCGCGCTGATTGCGGGCGCGGCGCTGCTCTGTGGCGCCGGGGGATCGACCGGCAGCGAAGCGATCGCCGGCGGATGGTGGACTCCTCCGCGGCAGCTGACCTGGTACTGGCAGCTGACGGGCAAGGTCAAGACCGGGGAGAACGTCGTTGTATACGACGTTGACGGCTTCGAAACCAGCGCCGCCGAAGTCGCGGCGCTGCATGGCGAAGGCAAGCGCGTGATCTGTTACATCGATGCCGGCACGGCGGAGAAGTTCCGGCCCGACTACAACGAGTTTCCGAAGTCGGTGCTGGGCAAGTCAAACGGCTGGCCCGGCGAGCGCTGGCTGGACATCCGTCAGCTGAGCGTGCTCGAGCCGATCATGACTGCGCGCTTTCAGATGTGCAAGGAAAAGGGCTTTGACGCGGTTGAACCCGACAACATCGAAGGCTATGCCAACAAGACCGGGTTCCCGCTGACCGCGCAGGAGCAGCTCACCTACAACGAGTGGATCGCGAACGAGGTGCACTCGCTGGGGATGGCTGTGCTGCAGAAGAACGACGGTGAACAGGCCGAGGAACTGCAACCGTACTTCGACGGGGTCGTGACCGAGCAGTGCAACCAGTACAGCGAATGCGCCGACTTCGATCCCTTCTTGGCGGCCGGTAAGCCGGTGCTGAACGCCGAGTACAAGCTGCCGACCTCGAAGTTCTGCGCCGCCGACAACGCCGCAGGGATCATGGGCGCCCGCTTCAACCTGGCGCTCAACGGCCACAAGTTCGAGCCCTGCTGGTAGGTGCTTGTGCTGTTTGCTACTGTCGTTCCAGGAGGGGACTGACCCGATCGGGGAGAAGCACCGTATGCACGCGCCGAAGCTGTTTCGCGACAGGTCACGACCTGTGCAGGTCATCCTCGGCGGCGTGATCCCGTTTCTGTTCGGCGCCGTCGTCGGCGTCGTGCTGGGCATCTCGAGCGCCGGCTACTGGGCGGTGATCGCGCTCGCCGCGCTCGGCGGATTTCTCGCCGGCTTCGAGCATCAGGATGGGTGGGGAGGCGCCGATCGCGGCCTCGTCGGCGGCGCCCTGTTCGGCGCCGGCGTGCTGATCGCGCACGCGATCGCGGGCACGCACGCCAAGGTGTCGCTCGGAAGCTTCCCGCCACTGCTCGTGGTGATCGACGCGATCGCCGGCATGCTGATCGGTGCGCTCGGCGGTCGTCTGGGACGGGCGCTCAGATCTCGCGAGAGCGTCGTCGGGAACGCCGCTCACCAATAGCGAGAGCGCATTTCCAGGAGAGCGCACCGTTCAGCGGCGTCGTGCTGTTCAGCGGGGCCGCGCCGCCGGGCGCGCTGCGCAGCGAGCTCGTGCCCTTTATGCGGGGACGCGCTCGGGCTCGCTCGAGCGCATCGGGATACCGGCCGCCGCATAGGCGTCGGGCGCGTCGAGCGTCTCGGCCTTGAGCAGAGCCCGGGCGAGGCTCTCGAGCTGGTCACGATGTTCTTCGAGCAGCCGCGTCGCTTCGCCGTGGGCCTGCTCGACGAGCTTTCGCACCTGCTCATCGACCAGGCGCTGCGTCTCCTGCGAGGTCTCGCTGGCGCCCGGCAGCAGCGGACCCTGGCCGGGATCGGGCAGCACCGCCACGGGACCGATCGCCTCATCCATGCCCCAACGCCCGACCATCTGGCGCGCGATCTGGGTCAGCTGCTGGATATCTGCCTCGGCGCCGGTGGTGATCGTCCCGTACACCACCTCCTCGGCGACGCGCCCGCCCAGCGCGACCAGGATCTTGGCGTGCAGCTCCTCCAGCGAGTAGGACACCCGGTCGCTGTCGGGCGTTGACAGCGTCACGCCCAGCGCCATCCCGCGGGGGATGATCGAGACCTTGCGCACCGGATCCGCGCCCGGGGTGAGCATGCCGATAAGCGCGTGTCCGGACTCGTGGTGTGCGGTGCGCTCGCGGTCGGCGGGCTCGAGCACGAGCCCGCGGGGGGCGCCGAGCATGATCTTCTCCAGCGAGTCGGTCAGGTCGGCCATCTGCACCTTCTTGTGTCCGCGGCGGGCTGCGAGCAGCGCGGCCTCGTTGGTGAGGTTGGCGATGTCCGCCCCGACCATGCCGGGCATGCTCGCCGCCAGCGCCTCGAGGTTGACGTCGTCGTCGAGGGGGATCGAGCGCGTATGGACCTTCAGGATTTCAACGCGCCCTTTGCGGTCCGGGGCCTGCACGGTCACGCGCCGGTCGAAGCGCCCGGCGCGCAGCAGCGCCGGGTCGAGCACGTCCGGGCGGTTGGTCGCCGCGAGCACGATCACGGCCTCGGAGGATTCGAAGCCGTCGATTTCGGTGAGGATCTGGTCGAGCGTCTGCTCGCGCTCGTCGTTGGCGCCCGTCACCGACACCGACCCCTGGCGCGAGCGCCCGATCGCATCGAGCTCGTCGATGAAGATGATCGACGGCGCCGCCTCCTTGGCCTTCGCGAACAGGTCGCGCACGCGTGCGGCTCCGACGCCGACGATCGCCTCGATGAACTCAGACGCCGAGATCGAGAAGAACGCGGCGTGCGCCTCGCCCGCGACCGCGCGCGCGAGCAGCGTCTTGCCGGTGCCCGGCGCGCCCGAGAGCAGCACGCCGTGCGGCATGCGTCCTCCGAGGCTGCCGTAGCGGTCCGGATTGCGCAGGAAGTCGACGATCTCAGACAGTTCGGCCTTGGCCTCGTCGATGCCGGCCACGTCGGCGAAGGTGACACGGATTTTTTCCGGATCCACGCGCCGCGCCTGCGACCGGCCGAACGCGCCGAGCGCGCCCATGCCTCCGCCCGCTTTCGCGGCGCGACGGAAGATCAGCACGAACAGGCCGACGATCAGCAGCGTCGGGCCGAAGCCGAGCAGGATCTCGGCCAGCAGCGACTCGCTCGTGGTCGTCGATTCGGCCTTGATCTCCACGCCCTTTTCCTGCAGCAACGCCGACAGCTGGCTGCCGTTCCAGAAGCTCGGCACCTGGGTCGCGAACAGCTTGGTCGGCGTGGCCTTTTGATCGCTTTCGGGGTAGCGCAGCTTGGACTTGAACTTGCCCTGGATCGTGTCGCCCTTGGAGGAGATCGTTTCGACCTGATCAGCTTTGACGTGCTCGAGGAAGTACGGGCTGAACGGCACCGTCACCCGCTGTTCGCCGGTCGAGGGCTGGAAGATCAGGACCGACAGCCAGTTGAGTGCGATCAGTGCCAGCACGAAGTACCAGAAGCCCCGCATGCGGTGTGGCGGCGGGCCGGTACGTGCGTGTTCGGGCATGCCCCGGCCGTCTGGGGCCGGCGCGACCTGCCATCCGCGCTTGTCGCGCGGCAGCGGGGGATGGGCTTCGGAGCGCCCGTCGGGCGAAGGACCGGATTGGCCTGCGGGTTCGTCGGGCACAGCCCCAATGCTACGGGGCTGCGCCCGACGCGTCAGCTGGCGCGTGTCGCCAGCCCGGCCGGGTCGTCCTCCGGGCGGCCTGTGTTCGTGAACGCGTCGAGGGGCTCGACCTGCCACGGTTCCTCGATACCGGGTGGCGCCTGCAGCCAGGCGCGTGCGTCGGCGCGGCCCATCCGGATCAGCGCCTGGATGAACTCGGGGTCGAACAGCAGGTAGCTGAGCAGCTCGCCGTGCGTGGGGCTGTCGGTGCCGAGCAGGCGGCTGAGGCCGGCCAGGTCGGGTGAGCGCAGCGCCTTCAGGCCGCCGTAACGCTCGTGGAAGATTCTGGCGGCGAGCTTGGCGATCGCGCCCGACCGCCGCGGCGCCACGAAGATGTAGGGGATGCGCCGGTATCTCGCTTGGCCGTTGGCGCTGCGCTCGCGCAGCGCCCCCGGCGAGGCGCCGGCCCCCGTGTAGAACGAGTTGATCTCACCGAGCTTGCGCATGTCCTCGATCAGGGGGTCGGCCAGCGCGCCCTGCAGTAGCTGCACAGCGCTCGCGCCGAAGTCCGGTTGCGGCGCGTCGTGGCGACCGGGGTGCGTGGGTGGCGGCAGCAACGATCCGGTGCCCACTACGACCAGGCGCTGCGCCCCGAGGTCGATCGCGGGCTTGATGGGCGTGTTCAGACGCGTGGCGCCATCGACGTACCAGCCCCTGGCCTCGGCGGGGCGCGTGATCTCGACGGGCGGAAACAGGATGGGGATGGCGGCCGAGGCGCGCACGTGGATCTGCTCGATCCGCGCCGGCACGTAATCGATGATGTGCGAGCGATGGGCTGCCTCCCCGAACTTGCCCTCGACGAACGCGACCGCACGCCCGGTGCTCGCGGCGGTGGCCACGACCGAGAGAGCGCGCACCGTGCCGCTCGACACGTTCTCGTGCAGCTGATCCCAGTCGATCCAGCGGCCGAGATTCTGCTCAAGCGGAGCAGGGTCGAGCAGGCTTGGCAGCCGCACCCCGGGCACACCAAGCAGGCCCCCGGCAAAGCGCAGCGCGGTCAGCGGCAGGCGCGAGAGGATTGGACGGATCACCGCGCTGCGATCGACTTCGCGCCAGCGCGCCAGCTCGCGCGAGAGCGCCTGCGCCGCCGGCAGATGCCGCGTGGCCGCGACGCTCGCCGCGTTGATCGCGCCGACGCTCGTGCCGACGAAGATGCACGGCAGCTCGTCGCGCTCCTCGAGCACCGGCAGCAGCACCGAGAGCACGCCGAGCTCATACGCTCCGCGTGCGCCGCCGCCGGCGAGCACTAGGCCAACACGCTGCCCCATGCGTACATCATCCACCCTCGACCAGCGGCCTTTCTCGTGCGCCGGCCCACGGGCAGGTTTGACACGCCGCCGCGATCAGTCGCCGCGGATGGCGGCCTGCATGAGGCTCACCCAGGTGTCGACGAGCTCCTGGTCCTCGATCGGGCTCGGGATCCCGAGGACGTTGCGCAGCAGGCGCGAGCCGAGCAGCGAGCCGAGCCCGATCGCCGCGATGCCCTTTGCCTCGTCGGCCGGGATCGTGCGCTCGGCGCGCTCGCGTACCCACTCGGCGAAGCCGTCGAAGGTCGAGCTCACGAGCTGATCCACGGCCGTGCTCAGCACCTGCTTGTGATTGCCGGCTTCCGAGGCGAGGATCCGCAGCAGCTCCGACTCGCTGTCAAGCTCCGTCAACACGTAGCGGGCCGTCAAAATCAGTTCGGCTTTGAGATCGCCGACGGGGGTGAGCACGCGGCGGATCTCGCGAAGCGCCTGCAGTCGCGCGAGGTGCCGCTCGATGCCTGCCGCCAGCACGGCTTCCTTGCTCTTGAAGTGGTGGTAGAGGCCGCCGGCGCCCGGCGTGAGTCCGGCGGCGGCTTCGATCTTGGCGATGCTCGTGCCGGCGTAGCCGTGCTCGCTGAACAGCCGCATCGCTTCGTCAACGATGCGCTCGCGTGTTGTGGTCGAGTGTGTCTTGGTCGTGTTCGACATGGCGTCGGCCCAGGCGAGTCAGGCGCAACTGCCCGTTGTCCCGCTGCTCGTGCTTGACACGAGCACAGCCTAAGTATACGCTTATCTAAAGTCAGCGCAACCCCGAAAGCGCAGGCCGTGGGAAGGGACGTTGTGGGTGTCAGCAGATGACGGTATCGGCCGCGGGCGCATGCGTCGCACCGCTCCGTTCGTCGGCCTCGCCGCTCGCACGGCGGGCGAGGCGGTGGTCGTGGGCCTGCGCAGCAGGTTCACGGGCGCCGACAGCAGCGAGTTTCACACGCGCACGGCCGAGCGCTACGCCGACCTGCTCGGCCGCTCGAAGGGCGCGCTGATGAAGGCCGGCCAGATGCTCTCGATAGTGTCGGTTGCCCCGTTCGTTCCCGCAGAGCTCCAGTCGGCCTATCAAACTGCGCTCGCGCGCCTGCGCGACGACGCGCCGCCGATGTCCGGGGAGCTGGCGCAGACATTGCTCGAGCGCGAGCTCGGGCCGACCGCCATGCGCGCGTTCGCAGAGCTCGATCGCGCCCCGCTCGCTGCAGCGTCGATCGGACAGGTGCACGCCGCACGGCTGCACGACGGTCGCCGGGTTGCCGTGAAGATCCAGTATCCAGGGGTCGCGGACGCGATTCGCTCCGACCTCAAGAACACTGAGCTGCTGGCGACATTCTTGAGCCTGCTCGGTGGACTGTCTGGGCGCCCGCTCAGCCTCGACATGCGTGGCGCCGCCCGCGAGGTCGGCGAACGCATCAGCGAAGAGCTCGACTACAGGCTCGAGGCGGCCAACCAGCGAGAGTTCGCCGTTCACTACCGCGGTCACCCGTTCATCCACGTTCCGGCGGTCATCCCGGAGCTGTCCACCGCGCGCGTGCTCACCCAGGAGCTGTGCGTCGGGCGCTGCTGGAGCGAAGCCGTCACAGCCGATCAGGAGCTGCGCGACCGCTGGGCCGAGTCGATCTGGCGGTTCGTGTACGGATCGCATCGCCGCTTCGGTCTCACCAACAGCGACCCGCATCCCGGCAACTACGTGTTCAACGACGACGGCAGCGTCAGCTTCCTGGACTTCGGCTGCGTCAAGCGCTACCGCCGCGACCAGGTCGAGCTGATGGTCGGGATCGTTCGCGAATGCCTGCGCGAGGACGTCGCCGGGACATGGCGGGCGTGCGTCGAGGCAGGCTTCTGGAGCTCCTCCGATCCCGTCACCCCCGAGGAGGTGTTCGCCTGGTGGCACGAGCCGTACCGGTACCTGTGGGACGAGCAGCCGTTCACGATCACGCCCGACTACGCGGCGAGCTGGATCGAGCGCAGGGTCTCGCCGTACGGCCCGTCGGGCAACGCGCTGCGCCATGCCACGCTAGCGCCTGAGTTCGTCGCATGGCCACGCATCGAGATGGCGCTGTCCTCGGTGCTCGGGCAGCTTCATGCGACCAACGACTGGACGAGCTTGTATGCCGAGTATCACGCCGACGGGCAGCCGCTGACCGCGTTGGGACGGCTCGACCGGGCCTAGTTCGAGGAGCGCACGGCGGCCGGACGAGCCTGACGGACGAGGCGCGGCGGCCGGACGAGCCTGACGCACGAGCGCGCCGCGGCCGGACGCCCGTGACGGACGAGGCGCCCGCCTCAACCGCCGATCGGGGCACGCGGGTTGGTCCCCCAGAAGATCTGCGTGCCGAGCATCCCGATCAGCGTGACCACGACGAGGTTCAGCACCATCGACTTGGCCGTCGCTTCGCCCACGCCCACCGGGCCGCCGCTGGCGTTGTAGCCGTAGTAGCACCCCACCAGCACGATCGCGGTCGCCATCGTCATCCCCTTGATCACGCTGAACAGCAGGTCCGGCGGGCTCTGGAACTCCCAGAAGGTCAGTAGGTACCCGCCGGGGGATGTGTATCCGATCTGCAGGACCACCGCGATATAGGACGCCAGGTAGGCCACGCCGATGCCGGCGATGTACATGAACGGAAGCACGATCCACGCAGCCAGCAGGCGGGTGGCGCACAGGAACGTCATCGAGTCGAACCCCATCACCTCGAGCGCGTCGATCTCCTCGCTGATGCGCATCGCGCCGAGCTCGGCCACGATCCCGGTTCCCACCTTCGCCGACATCATGTACCCGAACGCATAGGGCACGGCCTCGCGCAGATTGCACAGGGCCGTGAACACGCCGGCGTAGGCCGGGGCGCCCTGAGACTCGAGGAAGTAGGCGCCCTCGATGCCGCACGTACCCAGGCCGGTGATGAACACCAACCCCCAGATCACGAGCGTCGAGCCGATGATCAGGATGCCCGACTGACGAAGGGCCTCGCCCAAGAAGCGCAGCACTCGAAGTCCCCAGACGTCGCGCACGACGTTGCTCGTGAAGCTCGCGATCTCGCCGGCCGTTGCGACCCACGTTCGCCCTGTCGCCAGCAGCTCGCTCATCTACTCATTGCCTCTCTCGCGACGACGCACGCACGCGCGCGCGTGCGCGTGCGTGCGTGCGTGCGCGCGTGCGCGTGCGGTTCGCCTTTCGAACGAGTGCCGCTTTTGGACGGATGCCGCTTTTGGATGGCCGCTCTTGGAGGGCCGCTTTTGGAGGGCCGCTTTTGGAGGGCCGCTTTTGGAGGGCCGCTTTTGGAGGGCCGCTTTTGGAGGGCCGCTTTTGGACGACTCCCTCACTTGGACGACTGCCGCTCAGGCGCACAGCCGCCGGTCACTTGATCACCAGGATGTTCGGATGAGTGGCCAGCAGCGTTTGCGTGAACACGTAGTTGAACGCGCCGACTCCCAGGAACGAGATCACAACCGCCTGGTTGACCGCCCTGCCCACGCCCTGTGCGCCCCCCGAGGCGGTCATTCCCTTGTAACAGCAGACGATCGCGATGATCGCCCCGAACAGCATCGTCTTCAGCACCGACCCCCACAGGTCGGTCGAGGTGGCATTGGCGAACAACGTTGACCAGAACGGGCCGAGCGGCTGTTCGGTGGCGATCGCGGCGAGAATCCCTCCGAAGATCCCGAACAGCAGCGCGTACAGGTCGAACAGGCCGGTGATCAGCATCAGCGCCAAGAAGCGCGGCACCACGAGGTTCTTGACCGGGTCGACTCCGAGCACTTGCAGCGCGTCGAGCTCCTCGCGAATCTTGCGCGCGCCCAGATCCGCCGTGATCGCCGTGCCGGCTATCCCCGCGAGCACGATCGAGGTGATCAGCGGGCCGATTTCGCGAATCGCCGCGAGCACGAAGAACCCGCCCAACCGGTCGGTCGCGCCGAACAGCCGCAGGAAGTTAGCCGCCTGCAGACCCGGCGCCCCGTAGTTGATCGCGACAGTCGTGATCAACAGCGGAAACCACACGAGGCGCAGCACGAACAGGAACTGCGACACGAGCTCCTCGCCGTACGGGTAGGGCGGGCGCACGGCCGAGGAGACCGTCCTGATCGTCAGCAGCATCATCTCGCCGATTTCTTCGAGCAGGTTCTTGGTCGGCAGCAGAGCTCGCTCCACCATCGACTAAGTATACACTTAGCTCAAGACAGTGATCATTGAAAGCACTCGCTCCGTCGGTTTCTGAGCTGCCGCCGAGGCTGACGTGCACGGCGGGGTCGTGCGAAGCTTGGCCCGATGGCAAGCGCCGATCGCAGTAGAGACGACGTTGCGTTCCCGGTGCTGAGCGCCTCGGAGCTCGACGAGATACGGCCGTTCGGCGTCGAGGAGCCGGTCGCGAGCGGGCGCCTGCTGTTCGAGGCGGGTGAAGCGTCGTGGGATCTGTTCGTGCTGCTCGAAGGACAGGCCGAGGTCGTCGTCCCGAACTCTGCCGACGCCGAGCCGATCGCAACCTACGGCGCGGGTGGCTTCGCGGGCGAGCTGAACCTGCTCACTCGCCAGCGCCGATCGCTGAGCTGCCGGGTTACCGAAGCAGGCCGCGTGCTCGTGATCGCCGAGGACCAGTTCCACCGCCTGATGGCCGCCAGACCGCTGCTCGGCGAAAAGATCTTCAACGCTCTGCTCGCGCGGCGCGAGATCCTGCGCCAGGGCGAGGGCGCTCAGGCGATCCGCATCGTCGGGTCGCGCTACTCGCCCGAGGCGATGAGCCTGCGAGCGTTCGCCGATCACTCGCACCTTGCCGCCGCCTGGATCGACGTCGAGGACGCCGAGGACCAGGGAGCCCTGCTCGAGAGCATGTGGCTGAGCCCACAGGAGATACCCGCGGTGATAACCGCCACCGTGACGCTGCGCCGTCCGACGCCGGGCGAGTTCGCCGAACACCTCGGGCTGACCTTCCACCCGACGCCGGGCTACATCTTCGACCTGGTGGTCGTCGGCAGCGGTCCTGCCGGCCTCGCCGCCGCCGTCTACGGGGCCTCGGAGGGTCTGCGCACGGTCTCGCTCGACGCCACGGCGATCGGCGGTCAGGCCGGCTCGAGCTCCCGGATCGAGAACTACGCGGGCTTCCCGAACGGCATCTCCGGTGGCGACCTCACGGGCAGAGCCGCGGTCCAGGCGATGCGACTCGGCGCCCGCCTGAACGCGCCCTGCGCGGTCGTCGGACTGCGCACCGAGCCGGCGTTCCACGTGGTGATCCTCGCGGACGGCAGCGAGATTCCGACGCGCAGCGTGATCGTCGCGTCCGGTGCCCGGTACGTGCGGCTGGCCGTGGAGGATCTCGAGCGCTTCGAGGGCGCCGGCGTCTATTACGCGGCGACCGATCTGGAGGCGCGCGTGTGCGGCGGAACATCGGTGCTGGTGATCGGCGGTGGGAACTCGGCCGGCCAGGCCGCTCTGTACCTCGCGCAGAACGGCTGTCGGGTCACGATCGCAATCAGGCGCGACGATCTCGGCGCCAGCATGTCGCAGTACCTGGTCGAGCGGATCGAGAACGACGCCGGGATCGACCTGATGACCGGCGTCGAAGTCGAGGGCCTGGTCGGCGCGGATCGCCTGGAGCAGGTGATCGTCAAGGACACCGCCACGGGCCAGCCGCAGACACTGGAGTGCTCGAGCCTGTTCTGCTTCATCGGGGCGCGCCCGGCGACCGAATGGCTGGACGGTCGCGTGCTGCTCGATCGCAAGGGCTTCGTGCTGACCGACCGTCAACTGCCCGCACGTCCCGGCGAGCAGCTCGCACTGCCCTACGAGACGTCGATGCCCGGCGTGTTCGCCGCGGGAGACGTGCGCAGCGGCTCGATGAAGCGAGTCGCTGCCGCCGTCGGCGAGGGATCGAGCGCGGTGCGCTCCGTCCACGAGCGACTGGCCAATGGCAGAGGCTGAGCGGGACTCGCGGCGGTGTCCTCCAGGGCGGTTCCCGGTGGTAGGTTGATCGCGTGAACCGCCCGCAGCGCCAATCGAAAGCCTGCATCCACCTTACGTTCGAAATCGCTACGAGGCTGCGAGGCGGGGGATGAGCCATCTGCTGCGTGCGAACGCACCGATCAGCGACGCCGGCTGGAGCCTGCTCGACGACGAGGCGCGCGCGCGGCTGGCGCCGGCGTTGGGCGCGCGCCAAGTGGTCGACTTCGAAGGCCCGCGGGGGTGGCAGCATTCCGCCAGCGACCTCGGCCGCACGCGCGCGATCGAGGCTGCATCGCTCGAGGGGGTAGGGGCCCGCGCGCGCGCGGTGCTCCCGCTGATCGAGCTCCGGGCCGAGCTCGAGCTCGACCGGGCCGAGCTGTTCGACGCCGACCGCGGCGCGCCCGATGCGGATCTGACGCCGCTCGACGATGCGGCCCGCCGCATCGCGATCGCCGAGAACCGCCTGGTCTTCCACGGCGCGGGCGAGCCGCACGGCGGCATCGTGGAGCGAACACCCTACGAGGCGATCGCCCTCGGCGAGCCCGGCGACTATCCGGGGGCCGTCGCGACGGCCGTCAACCTGCTGCTCGACTCCGGCGTCGGCGGGCCGTACGCGCTCGCGCTCGGCGAGGAGCCCTACCGCTTGGCGATCGCGTCCTCCGATCGCGGCGGCTATCCGTTGGTCTCGCACCTGCGCGAGATCCTCGCGGGGCCGATCGTGCGGACTGTGGGACTGGATGGCGCGGTCGTGCTCAGCCGGCGGGGCGGTGATTTCCTGCTCGACTGCGGTCAGGATCTGTCGATCGGCTACGCGTCCCACGACGAGGCTGTCGTGAACCTGTACATCGAGGAGAGCCTCAGCTTCCGCGTCGCCACCCCCGAGGCGGCCGTGGCGCTCAGTTCCTAGTCGGCGCACGAGCGATGGAGATGCGGCCTCCCCAGCCGGTGCTGAGCCCGATCACGGAGGCCGCGATCTTCCTCGTCCTGACGATCGAGGATGGCGGCGAGGCGGAGGTGCGCGACGCCCTGACCGACGTCAGCGCGCTGAAGCGGTCGGTCGGCTTCCGGATACCCGAGGGCGAGCTCACCTGCGTGGTCGGCCTCGGTGCGTCCTGCTGGGACCGTCTGTTCGGGTCCCAGCGTCCCGCCGGCCTGCACGCGCTGCCGATTATCGCCGGAAGCAGGCACACCGCGGTCTCGACGCCCGGCGACCTGCTGTTCCACATCCGCGCCCATCGCTTCGATCTGTGCTTCGAGCTCGCCCAACGGCTAGTTGAACGGCTGGCCGGGGCCACGCGCGTCGTCGACGAGGTCCACGGCTTCCGCTCCTTTGACGAGCGCGATCTGCTCGGGTTCGTCGACGGAACGGAGAACCCCGAAGGCGGGGATGCCGCCAATTCGATGCTGATCGGTGAGGAGGATGAGGCGTTCGCCGGCGGCAGCTATGTGGTCGTGCAGAAGTACCTGCACGACATCCCGGCCTGGAATGCGCTCTCGGTCGAGGAGCAGCAGCGCGTCATCGGCCGCACCAAGCTCGACGATGTCGAGCTGCCGGACGAGATGAAACCCACGAACTCGCACGTCGCGCTCAACACGATCGTCGACGACGCTGGGCGCGAGCATCAGATCGTACGACTGAACATGCCGTTCGGGAACGTCGGCGCCGCCGAGATCGGCACATACTTCATCGGCTATTCACGCCAGTCCGAGCTGATCGAGCTGATGCTCCAGAACATGTTCGTGGGCCGGCCGCCCGGCAACTACGACCGCATCCTGGACTTCTCCACGGCGGTCACGGGATCGCTCTTCTTCGTGCCGAGCGCGCCGTTCCTCGACGACCCCGACACGGTCACGGCATCGCCCGCCGCCGCTGAGCAACCCTCCGGCGATGAGCCGGCGGCCGGGGCTGAGCCACCGGCCGGCGAGGGGGCAAAGGACGGCGATCTCGATCTCGTCAGCCCCGGCGAGGAGGGCTCGCTCGGGATCGGGGGCCCGGGCTCTGCGTCGTAAGGCCCTGGTAAGCGATCGGGAAGCGAAGGCTCGGTAGGGCGAGCGAGAGGCGCGCACGCGCGCGCGCGCGTGGGGTCGGCGTCGTCGGGCTCCGCGTTGGCCTCGTCGGGGTTCGATCAGCAGGGTCGCCGGTGCACGAGCAGCACGGAGCGCCCGCAGCGGCCGGCGACGGACGTCGCGACGCTGCCGAAGACATGTCCGGCGAACCCGCTGCGACCGTGCGAGCCGAACACGATCAGGCTGGCGTCGCGCTGGTCGGCGACCTCGACGATGCCCTTCCAAGTCGGCGCCGCCTGGGTCGCGCTGCTTTCGGCGCGGAAGCCTGCCTGCTCGGCCAGCGACGCTCCGTGAGCAGCGGTCCGCTCGGCCGCGCTGCGCACCTCGCTGGCCTGCGCGGCGTCGAAGTGCAGGTCATCGACCGGCACGAAACCGACATCGGCCGGCTGCCACACGCACAGGACGAGCGCGTCGCGCCCGAGCGCGAGTTGCCGGCCGGCCTCCTCGATCGCGAGCTGCGCGAGCTCGGAGCCGTCGTAGGCGAACAGGATCGGCCCGGCGGGCGCCCGGCCCGGAGTGGACGATTGCTCGCTCGCCATTTCAGTCGGAGCTCTCGACGACCGGCGTCGCCCGGTGCTCAGGGTGTGCCTGCCGTGAACCGTCGCGGGATTGCTCTGAGCCATGTGGCACCGCGGCTGACGGCACGGCCGGCGCGTGCTCGGCGCTGCCTGCGCGGAGCTTCGCCAGCAACGGCGGCGAGTACCACGCCGGCGCTTCACCGTCGAGGAAACGATCGATGTCGGGCGTCTGCGGGCGCGCGCCGCCGAGCGCGTAGATGACGACGCCGATCGCTGCGCCGCCGAGCGCCAGCCAGAATCCGATCGAGAGCGCGATGCCGGTGCCGGCGTCGAGGCTGCCGCCGACGGTGAGGGCGAGGTGGGCGAAGATCGGAGCGACCATGAACGCCGCCACGGCTCGCAGCAGCTCGACGATCGCGAACACCCGCTGGAGGTTGGCGGAGGGCAGCGAGAAGCCGGCGACGAACAGGGCGGGCGCGACGGTTGCGCCGAGGCCGATGCCGGTAAGGCCCGAGCCGATCAGGGTGAGCGCTTCGCTCGACGGCACTTCGATGCGGAAAACCGCGATCCCCGCCGCGAGGAACAGCATGCCGACGAGCGGCAGGTAGTGGAGTGCGCGCTTGTTGAACACGACGCCGAGCAGGATCGCGGTGATCACCGCGCCGGCGACCTCGGGCAGGTACAGCAGCCCGACGTGAAGCGGACCGTAGTGCTGCAGCAGCACGGCCGCCGTCAGCGCGGTCGCCGACACCGACGCCGCGGCCGCGAACAGCGCGACCGTGATGCCGGCCACCGGCATCGTGCTGGTCAGCATCGTGCGGATCGTCAACAGCGGATGCTTGGCGCGGTACTGGTAGACGATCAGCACGACGATCGCGGCAAGCCCGCCGACCAACGGTATGAAGGTCAAGGCGTCGTGAAAGCTGTGGGTCAACAGCTCCGACGCACCGAAGAACGCGGCTACGCAGCCCACTGCCGCCAGCGCGATCGCGCGTAGATCCGTCGGCGAGTCGGGGTCCGCGGGCGGCGCGTCCTCGAACGTCAGCAGCGTCAGGATCAGCGCCCCCAGCGAGATCGCGGCGACGATCCAGAACAGCGGCCGCCAGCCGCCCGAGTTTGCCTGGAGCCCTCCGAGCGTGGGACCGAGCGCGACCGCTCCGAAGATGCACATGTTCATGATCATCGCCGTGTCGCGCAGCTTGGCCGCGGGATAGCCGATCGCCAGCGGCGGCACCGCGGCGATCAGCATCAGGCTGGTGCACAGCCCCTGGAGCACGTGGCCGGCGATGTACATGCCCGCGCTCTGCGCCGAGGCCGTGAGGATCGATCCGGTCAAGAGCAGCGCGGCGTAGAGCACCAGCATCCGCCGCTGCGGCAGATGCTGGGCGAACTGGACGGCCAGCACCGTGCCGACCGCGTAGGCGGCGTTGGCCAAGCCCGAGCCGAGGCTCATCGTCTGCAGGGTCGTGTGCAGGTCCTTGGCGATGATCGGCGTGAGCGGCTCCAGCGCGGCCGACAGCGCCAGGTACGGAATCAGCGCCAACATCACCATCGCCGCCGCCGCGGGATAGCGGCCGGCGAGCGGTCCCTGTCGCATCAGGCGCCTCTCTCCAGGTGGTCGACCGCCGTGCGTCCCGGTCGTGTCGCGTCGATCGAGTCGATCAGTCGATGGTATTAGGGGAACGCCGGTTGCCGGGGGCGGTGAGCCACGAGCCTCGGCGTTGTCCCGAGCGCTCAGCCCGTCATCGGCGGTCCGGCGCTCACCGGCTTGGACGCCGCCGCGATCTCGGCGCGGAGCGCCTTCAGCGCGCCGACGTAGATCTCCGAGAACGTCGGGAACGGTTGGATCGTGTCGCGCAGGACCTCGAGTGGCAGATGGGCGCGGATCGCGAGCGTGGCCTGCTGCAGCCACTCGCCCGCCTCGGGACCGAGCGCGTAGGCGCCCGTCAGCCGCTGGCCGTCGCTGAGCAGCGTCAAGAAGCCGTTCTGCTCGGCGGACGCGCGCGTGTAGGTGGCGGTCTTCGCCACCCCCGAGATCGGCACCATCGCGCTGCACCGGCCGGCGGAGGCCCCCACCGCCGCGGCCTGCGGGTCGGTGTAGACGACGCGTGGCACGGCCTCGTAGTCCGCCTTCCTCGGTTCGCCGAGGATGTTGGCCGCGACCACCTCGCCCTCGTACTTGCCGACGTGCGTCAGCGGCCAGATGCCGTTGACGTCGCCGATCGCCCAGACACGCTCCGCCGCACGCAGGTGTGCATCGACGGGAACGCCATGGGCATCGGGTTCGACACCGACGGTCTCCAGCCCGAGCCCGCGCACGCGCGGACGCCGGCCGGTCGCGACGAGCAGGCGCTCGCCCCGCAGCTCGCGCCCGTCGTCGAGCTCGAGGACGTACTGCTTCCCGTCGCGTCGAGCGGCGGTCGCGTTCGCGGACAGCACGAGCTCGATGCCTTCGCGTGCCAGCACCTCGCCGAGCGCCTCACCCAGCGGCGCCGGCTCACGGGGCAGCACGTGCTCGGCCATATCGACGATCACCGCCTCGCCGCCGAGCCGGCGCACGGCCTGCGCCATCTCAACGCCGACGGGCCCGCCGCCGAGGATCAGCAGGCGGCCAGGAACCGCCTTCATCGACGTCGCCTCGCGGTTGGTCCAAACGCCTTCGAGCTCGCGCAGGCCCGCGACCGGCGGGATCACCGGATCGGCGCCGTTGGCAAGCACCACGTGCTCAGCGGTGTGGCGCACGCCGTTGACCTCGACGACGCCCGCACCCGCGAGCCGGCCGGTGCCGCGCAACAGGTCGATGCCGTGATCGGCCAGCCAGCGCTCCTGCCCGGCGTCTGAGTAGTCGGACACCATGAAGTCGCGCCACGCGAGCGCCTCCTTCACATCGACCTCGGCACTCGCCGCCGCATCGCGCGCCGCATGGACGGCCTCGCCCGGGCGCAGCAACGTCTTCGACGGGATGCATGCCCAGTACGAGCACTCGCCGCCGGCGAGCTCACGCTCCACGACCGCCACGCGCAGGCCGCCCTCCGCGAGCGCGCCCGCACAGTGCTCGCCCGGCGAGCCGGCGCCGAGCACGATCACGTCGTAGTCGCTGCTCATTGCGGCGGCTCCTCGCCGGCCCGCTCGCGCACCATAAACAGGGCGTACCAGTCCGGCCAGTCCGGGTCGGACTCACCGGTTCGCTGCTCGTGTTCGCCGTGCGCCTCCTCCGCGCGCCGGAGCGCTTCCGCCAGGTCCTTCACCGACTCATACGTGGTGGCCATCGATCTCTCCTTTCGGCGTCCCGCACGACGCGTCTCGTTCAGCGGCCTGGGAGCCGCATCTTCCGTTCGTGGCACCACACGACGGCGGCAGATCGCCAACACTCTCGTCTCGATCCGTGCAAAAGTCAAGATTCCGCGGAGCGCAGCGCGCGGGGCGAGCCGCGCCCGGCCGCGTCTGTCACGCTGTCGAGCGATGAATGAGATCGGCCGGGGGTCGAGATGAGCAGCACGAGCGAGATCAACGGCGCCAGCGCGACGGTCCGGACGAGCGCGACGGGAGCGACGGTCGAGAAGGGTCAGGCGAGCGAGACAGGCGGGTTGCAGGGGCCGAGCGATCTCCCTCCCGGCCCCACAGAGCCGCCCGTGATCCAGCTGGTGCGTTGGCTGGTGCGGCCGATCGCCTTCCTGGAGTCCTGCCGGCGGCGCTTCGGAGACACATTCAGCGTGCGCTTCCCCGGCTTCGAGCGGCCGATGGTGATCCTGTCCCATCCCGAAGCGGTCAAAGCGCTCTACACCGTCCCCGAGCACGGTCTGCCGCCAGGACGGACGATCTCGCTGCTGCCCGTGCTGGGGCCCAGCTCGGTGCTGCTGCTGGAGGGGCGTGAGCACCTGGCGCGGCGCAGGCTGATGCTGCCGCCCTTCCACGGCGAGCGGATGCGCTCGTACGAGTCGATCATGCGGGAGGCCGCGGAAACAGACATGGAGACCTGGTCGCCGGACCGTCCCTTCGCGATCCATCCTCACATGCAGTCGATCACGCTGGAGGTGATCCTACGAGCCGTGTTCGGAGTGGGCGATCGCGAAAGCGGCGAGCGAGGCAGGCGGCTGCGCGAGCGCCTACCGGCGCTGCTGGAAGAGATCTCCTCGCCCGCCCTCCAGTTCCGCTTTCTGCTGGCGAGTCGCTTCGGTCGCGGCGATCCACTGGCGCGGATGCGGGAGGTCGCGGCGAGGGTCGACGAGCTGCTGTTCGCGGAGATCGCCGAGCGTCGCTCCGATCCGGGGCTGGCGGAGCGCGAGGACATCCTCTCGCTGCTGCTCAGCGCGCGCTTCGAGGACGGCAGCGAGATGAGCGACTCCGAGCTGCGCGACCAGCTACTCACGCTGCTGCTCGCCGGCCACGAGACGACCGCCACGGGTCTCGCCTGGACGTTCGACCTGCTGCTGCGTCATCCCGCCGCGCTCGAGCGTCTCACAGCCGCTGTGGACGCGGGCGAGGACGCCTACCCGCGGGCGGTGGTCTGGGAGTCGCTGCGCCTGCGTCCGGTGGTTCCGCTCGCCGGTCGACGGCTCGCCTCCGAGCTCCACAGCGACAGGCTGAAGCTGTCCGCCGGCACCGACGTGACGCCGGCCATCTGGCTGACCCATACCCGCGCCGAGCTCTACCCCGAGCCCTACGCCTTTCGCCCGGAGCGGTTCCTCGAGGAGCCGCCGAGCGGCTACGGCTGGATCCCCTTCGGCGGCGGTGTGAGGCGCTGCCTGGGAGCGAGCTTCGCGGAACTGGAGATGCGGGTCGTGCTCGAGACGGTTCTGCGTGAGCGGGTTCTGCAGAAGGTGGACGCTCGCGCCGAACGAGTCACCCGCCGCAACGTCACCCTGTCTCCCCGCAACGGCACGATCGTGCGAGCTCGCCGGCGCGGCAGGTTCACCAACCCGATATCTGCGATATCGCCTACCGCGTCAGCCCCAGCTCGTCGAGAGCCGTTGCCACATTCGAGTACCCGATGATCGCACGCCGGATCTTGCCGTCCTCGACTTCGTAAGCGTCCGCGAAACGAACTGCAACCAGTGTGTCGCTGCCCTTGCTCTTGCGGTACCAGCGGGTGTCGCAGATGACCCACGGGTCAGCATCGATGTACTGGTAGATCTCTGCTCCGAACTCGTCGTAGGGCGCGGTCCAATGCGTCACGACGCGGCGGATGCCATCGCGGCCATGAAGCACCTCGGGTATGTCGGGGAGAGGCCGTGCATCGCGAAACTCAACCACAACGTCAGGGTGATACAGCTCGAGCAGGGCGTCCCAGTCTCCGACGTTCAGCAATTCGGCGCACCGGCTCAGAATCTGCACGTTCTTAGGTGACATGTCCGTCCAATCTCGTCGATCCAGACGTCGGCGACTCGAGCATCGGTACAGACTGCGCCGCGGCTCTTGACTACAGCGGCCTGCTGGGTCCGCGCAGCGGCCTGCAGGGTCCGCTCAGCGGCCTGCTAGGTCCGCTGGACGTTTTCGGCGTCAACGACTGCCCAGCCCAGCCGCTCGATCAGCTGTGCCGCGTTGTGGTCGTTGTCGAGATGTACCGAGTAGACGCTCTCGTCCAGCAGAACTGGTGCGGCGCGCTTGATAGTTGGATCGGTCGTGACGATGATCCTGGCCATGAAGTCTCCCTGTCACTCGTAGATGGTGCTCGATCCTCCCTCGTCACCCTGAGGACCGGATAAACGGGGAGAGTGGTGCGACCGCCGGCTGGCGCGCGAATGGCTCACGCGCGGCGATCAGCGCGTTCCCGGCCATCGCGCCACGGCTTCGATGGTTAAGTTGCCGCCGTCATCCGACCAGCGGTGCGCATCCAGGTCATCTCGCGCCGAGGCAGCGGCGCGACGAGAGACGAGGTCAACCGGCTTCCCGGGCGGGTTGGGCCGATCAGGCGACGCTTGGTCTGAGAACGCATCCAAGCCGAAGGCGCGGAACCCCATCACGTCCGAGGCGGACGCGACAGCTCTCAGCGTGGCTTCACAGATCGGGCAACGATCCTCCAGGAGAGCGATCTGTGGATCGCTCGCGCGCACGCGGATACGACACGCCGGACAGCTGAGATACGCCGGATAGCTGAAATGTCAACGGGACATCAAGCGACCACGGTGTGGCGCTCTTTTACTACCTGCGACTCAAATGACGCCAAGCGGGCGCTCTCGTGCACGTCACGTGCGGCGCGCTCGGCGTCATCTTCAGAGGCGAAGCTCCCCGACTGAGCGAGGATCTTGCCAGCGCTATCGACGATCTCCCAATGGTAGCCGTCGCCGTTGTCTTGATAGGTGCGAAACGCCAGCCACGCTGGCTGTGAGGCGCCACGCGCAGCGCGGGCCGGCGATGGTCCAGCGTGAGCCTTCTTTGTTGCGGTGGCCATGGCCTACCGCCTCTCTACCCTTCTGAACGAAGATGTTGCCCGGGGAGCGAGAAGAGCTAGGGCTCACCAGACGCACCTGCAACTGTACCGCGTTCGGCTTGCCGACTCGGAAATCCCGGCTTCGCTTGACATCGCTGTGTGGGGGTGCGAGCTGCTGCTCTGTGTGGGGGTGCGAGCTGCTGCTGTTACGGTGGACAGGTCGATCGCGCTCCTCGTGGGTCTGCGGTTGTGCGCTCGCTCGGTCCTTCTTGACCTCTCTGCCTCGCGACCGCAGCCCCTGAGAGGCCTCGTGAGGAGCGCCCATGAGTGTTGTGGCCGCAGTGCCCAAGCGCAGATCGGTGGGGTGTCCGCCGGCGCGCGCCGTCGCCACGGAGCCTTCGCGGCCGGCGCGGGTGCCGCTGCGCGTCGCGATGCTCGCGCCGCCCTGGATCTCTGTTCCCCCGCCGGGGTACGGGGGCGTGGAGTCGGTTGTCGGCGTGCTGGCGGACGCTCTCGTCGGGCGCGGGCACGCGGTGACGCTCTTCTGCGCTCCCGGCTCGCGCTCGAGCGCGCGGGTCGTGCCCCTGCTCGAGGAGTCCCACCCCGAGGAGATCGAGCGCTCGCTGTATGAGGTCGACCACGTCGCGCGGGCATTCGAGGCGATCGACCTGGCCGCCTATGACCGGCGCTTTGACGTGGTTCACGACCACTGTGGCTTTGCGGCGCTCGCGATGGCCGACCGGCTGGACACGCCGTTCGTGCACACCCTGCACGGGCAGTTCACCCCCAGCACCGCGGCCTTCTATGCCCGCCACGGCCACAAGGCGGCGCTCGTGGGCATCAGTCGCGCTCAGCTCGCATCGGCGCCGGCGGCTGTCGAACCGGTGGGCGCGATCCCGAACCCCATCGACGTGCAGGCGTGGCCGCTGCGTGAGCGCAAGGACGACTATCTACTGTGGATCGGGAGGATGACGGCAGAGAAGGGCCCCCATCGCGCGATCGTGGCGGCTCGTGCCGCGGATGTGCCGCTCGTTCTCGCCGGAGTCGTCCAGCCCGGCCAGCAGGCGTTCTTCGACCGCGAGGTCGCGCCGCACATCGACGGCGAGCGCGTCCGCTTCCTTGGCGAGATCGGTGGGTCGGTCAAGCTCGCGGCCTTCGCGGGCGCTCGCGCGCTGCTGATGCCGATTCGTTGGGAGGAGCCCTTCGGGATGGTGATGGTCGAGGCGCTGGCGTGCGGGACCCCGGTGATCGCGTTTCCAGAAGGCGCCGCCCGCGAGCTCGTCTGCGACGGGCGGACCGGCTTTCTCGTCGAGGACGAGCAGGCGATGAGCGTCGCCATTCGTCGCCTGCCCGGCATCGCTCCGCGCGACTGCCGCGCCTGGGTCGCCGAGCACTGCGACGTCGACGTGGTCGCCGCCGCCTACGAGCGAACCTACCGGTCGGCTGCGCACGCGTACGCGCGCGTCGCAGAGGCCGTCGCACGTGTCTGAGCGCACCCTCAGTGTCCTGGACGGCAGCACCTTCATCGTCGGGGACCGCCGCGGCGACGTGCGGGCCGACGCGGGTCGCGAGCACGGCTTCTTCTGCGACGACACCCGCTTCCTCTCGCGCTGGGTCCTGCACGCCGGCGAGACGCCGCTGGAGCTGCTCGGCCTCGACCAGAGCGCGCACTTCGCCGCGCAGTTCGTCCTGACTCCCCGCGTAGGGCCAGACGAGGAGGCGCCATGCTCGATCATGCGCCGCCGGCTGATCGACCACGTGTGGATGGAGGAGGTCACGGTGACCAACCATCGCCACGAGCACAGCGAGCTGCGGGTGGCGCTCGAGGTGGACACCGACTTCGCCGACCTGTTCGAGGTCAAGGACGGCGTCGTGGCCAAGCGCGAGGTGAGCTGCCGCCACGACGACGGGGCACTCACGCTGGCCTACGAGCGCGCGGGCTTTCAGCGCTCGCTCACGATCACCGCCAGTCGCACGGGAGCGGTCACTCGTCGAGGCTTCGCCTACTCGCTGCGGCTCGCGCCCGGGGAGCAGTGGTCGACCACCTTCACCCTTACACCCCACGCCGCACAGCCGGGGGTTCGCTTCGCGCAGCGCGAGCCGCGCGGCAGCCTGACGCAGCTGAGCGCCTCGAAGGCGGCCGAGCTCGAGCAGTGGCTGGCCGATGCGCCGCTGTTGCAGACCGAGGACACGACGCTGGCGCGCACGTACCGCGCGAGCCTCAGCGATCTCGGCGCGCTGCGGCTGCATCCCGATCTGTTCGAGGGCGCGACCCTCCCCGCGGCGGGACTGCCGTGGTTCATGGCGCTGTTCGGCCGCGACAGCCTGATCACGAGCTTCCAGGCGCTGCCCTACCTGCCGGGGCTGGCCGCCACCACCCTGCGCGTGCTCGCCGCCCGCCAGGCCCGGGGACGCGATGACTTCCACGAGCAGGAGCCGGGCAAGATCCTGCACGAGCTGCGCTTCGGCGAGCTCACCGCGCTCGGTGAGCGCCCCCACTCCCCCTACTACGGGACCGCCGACGCCACACCGCTGTTCCTAGTCCTCCTGGACGAGTATCACCGCTGGTCGGGCGACGATCAGCTCGTCCGCGCGCTCGAGCCCCACGCTCGTGCCGCGCTGGCCTGGATCGAGGACAGTGGGGATGCCGACGGCGACGGGTACGTCGAGTACGCCTGCCGCAACCATGCCACCGGACTTGTCAACCAGTGCTGGAAGGACAGCTGGGACGCGATCCAGTTCGCCGACGGCACGCTGGCCCGCGGACCGATCGCGACCTGTGAGATCCAGGGCTACGTATACGACGCGCAGCGCCGCTGCGCCCGTCTGGCCCGCGAGGTGTGGGACGATCCGATGCTCGCCGAACGCCTCGAGCGCCAGGCAGCCGCCCTGCGCGAGCGCTTCCGCCGCGACTTCTGGATGCCCGAGCGTGGCTGCCACGCTCTCGCGCTGGACGGCGAGAAGCGCCAGGTCGACAGCCTGACATCCAACATCGGCCATCTGCTGTGGTCGGGTCTGCTCGACGAGGGCGAGGCGGCCGCAACCGCCGAGTGGCTGCTCGACGAGCAGCTCTACTCGGGTTGGGGCGTGCGCACGCTCGGCACGCGCGAGGCCGGCTACAACCCGCTCGGCTACCACACCGGAACCGTCTGGCCCCACGAGAACTCGCTGATCGCCGCCGGCCTGGCGCGCTACGGCCACCGCGAGGCGGCGAGCACGATCGCCTCCACGATCCTCCGGGCGGCCCCGTACTTCGAGCATCGCCTGCCCGAGGTCTTCGCCGGCTACCCCGCGTCGGTGACGTCAGTCCCCGTCGCGTTCCCGACGGCCTCGCGTCCCCAGGCATGGGCCGCGGGCACCCCGCTGCTGCTGCTGAGCACGCTGCTCGACCTGCACCCCGGGAGCATCGACGCGGACGTCGAGGTCGCGTGCGGCATCGGCCACGTCGCGCTACGCTCGCCGAGAGACTCTCATGTGGATGCTATGCCCACAGGGAGGCTTTGACCATGAACGAGCACCAGCAAGATGCGGAGTGGAACGTCGCGGATTGGCACGGCAAGATGCTGGTCGATTGCGACGGAGAGAAGATCGGCAAGCTTCAGGACGTCTACGTCGACGTCGAGAACGACGAGCCGCAGTTCGCCACCGTCAAGGAGGGCTTCATCGGGCGCCACTTGACCTTCGTGCCGCTCGGCGGGATCAAGGTCGGTCCGGATGATCTGCAGGTGGCGGTCACCAAGGCGCAGGTCGGGTCCGCGCCCAACATCGAGCGGCACGGCGACGAGCTCTCCCAGGCGGACGAGTCGTCTCTCTATCACCATTACGAGCTGAACTACACTCCGCCCGACACCGAGAGCGGACGCCGACTCGCCCGGCGCTGACGGAGGCGGCAGCGGCCGGGCGAATGGCCGGTTATGAGACAGGACGCCCCGAAACGGTCCCGCCCGGATCGGCGCCAAGCGCGGCGCGGATCACCGCTTCCGCGTGGCGCGACGCGGTTCGCAGCGGACGCTGCGTCTCCTGGACCCGAGCCAGCAACAGCGCGCCCTCCAGCAGCGCGAGCAGGGCCTCTGCCGCGTCGCGCGCGGCGTGTGGCGTGGCTCCGCCCGCCCGTAGGTGGGTGGCGAGCTGCGCCTGCCAGCGCCTGAAGGCGCGTCGCGTCGCCGACCTCATCGCCGGGGAGCTGGCGGCGGTCTCGAGCGCGACCGTCGCCAGCGGGCAGCCGGCGGTGTAGTCGCTCAGCTTCAGCAGTTCGGCGCTGAGGGCGAACCAGCGGGCTACGGCTGCCGATGGCTCGGCGCCATCGCCAAAGCAATGGTCGATCAGGGCTGCAACGGCCTCCCCGCCCGCATCAATGGCGGCTACGCCGAGTTCCTCCTTGCCGCCGGGGAAGTGGTGGTGGATCGATCCCCACGGCGTCCCGGCCTGCTCGACCAGGGCGCGCCAGCTGGTCGAGCAGTACCCGTCGCGCTGAAACAGGCGCGCAGCCGTCTCGATCATCCGCTCGCGGGTTGCGCCAGCCATCGGCACATCCTAGCCCTTGACTAGGACGATCGTATTAGTTAGGGTCGCTACGTGACTGACAGCGAGGCCAGCGTGAAGGACCGACCGGTGAAGCGCCGGATCGAGATCCTGATGGGTCGCTACACGCTCAATCCGCTCGTGCGCGGCCTCTTCAGGGTGGGCTTCGCTCTGCCGGGGATGGCGATTATCGAGACGGTCGGCAGGCGAACAGGCCAGGTGCGGCGTACGCCCGTGGTCTGCTCGCGGGCCGGCCGGGCGCTGTGGCTGATCGCACAGCACGGCTCGCACGCGGGCTGGGTGCGGAACTTCGAAGCGAGCCCGGCGGTGCGCGTGAAGCTCGGGCGTCGTTGGCTCGAGGGGACGGCCCGGCTCGTTCCGGACGACGACGTCGGTGCCCGCGTCGCCACCTTCGCGGACACCGGGCTCGGTCGGACGATGACAGCTGCGATGTTCCGGGCGCTCGAAAGCCAGCCCGTCAGCGTGCGGATCGACCTGGCTTGACGGCAACCGGCAGGCAAGGCGCGATCAGGGCGCGCACGCCAGGCCAGGTGGCGTGAACGGAATTTGGATTCGACCTCCGGGGGGTTCGGAGACCTGCTTTGGTCGTGACGCGGAGCTACGTGGCCACGTGGAGGAGGCTGCGTAGCGCGGCGAGATGTCCGTCGGCGTGTACGGCGCCAGTGGCGATGGCGGCGTCGAGGCCGCCGGGATTGAAGAGCAGCTCATTGAGCGTCTCTGGGTCGGTGCAGAGGCTCGCCGAGGGCGCAGCGGCGTCCTCGGCCTTGATCTCCAGCTGGCCATCGTGGGCTGAGACAGTCCATACGCGATCGTCGAGTTGCACCCGGCAGGTCTCGGTGGGCGGATTGCGGTGAGCGCGCGCGCTGCTGCGCAGGAACAGCAGGACGGACGTGGCCGTGAGCGCGCTGCCTGCCGGGCGCGGCTCGGCGCTCCCCCATGCGCCAAGGCTATCCAGGACGGGCTCGAGCTCGCGTCCGCGGTCGGTTAGCTCGTACACCGAGCAGGAGGCCGGCGGCGGCAAGATCCGACGGCGTACCACGCCATGGGTCTCAAGCTCACGCAGGCGGTCGGTGAGCATGTTCGTGCTCGCGCTGGGCAGCGCTCGGCGTAGGTCGGAGAATCGCTGAGCTCCGAACAGCAACTCGCGCACCACCAGCAGCGCCCACCGCTCGCCGATCAGATCGAGCGCGCGGCCGATCGGGCACGCATCGCCGTAGCTACGGGTGGTGGGCATCGCGTCCGGTCGCCAACGGCATGGTGCAAGCTTACAACTGATCAGTTGCTTTTTGCAAGCGGGCTGGTTACGATCGATCCATGACGTCCAGAAAGGATCGAGCATGGGACAACCCGTCGTGCACTTCGAGATCATCGGCAAGGACCCAGCGGGCCTGCGCGGCTTCTTCAACGACCTGTTCGGATGGGAGTCCGATACCAGCGGAACCGTCGCCGAGGCCGTTTCCGAACCGACCAACTACGGCTTCATCGATCTCCTCACGGCGAGTGACGGCAGCGGGATCCGTGGCGGTATCGGCGGTGGTGAGCACTATGACCGGCACGTCGTGTTCTACGTTGGTGTGTCGGACGTAGAGGCTGCACTACAGAAGGCCGAGGGCCTCGGCGGTGAGCGTCAGGTCGGCCCCGTGACAGCGCCAAACGGCCTCGTGATCGGCCACTTCACAGACCCGGAGGGCAACCTGATCGGACTCGCCAGCGCCACCTAACATCCTCGACGACCCGATGTCTCGCCCGACCAGTTCGCCACGCGAGTGGCAAACCTCCTCGGCGGCGCGGAAGAGCGTGTCAGCGCTGTCGAGGCAGTGCCTCGCGACGCTCGGACAGCAGGGGCGCCCAGTGGGGTCTCGGCTGCCGGGGCTGCGGACGGTCGCGTTCGTGGCGAATCGCGGGTCGCTTGCCGTCGGCGAGGCGAGACCTGGATTCGTTCTCGCGCCGTCCGTGGGTTGACCAGAGCCCAGAGATGAGATGAGCGCTGCCTGCGTTTACGATCGACCGTTGGAGAGCGATGTCCAAGAACGCCCAAACAGCAACGTTCGAGGCGGCCGAGCGGCGGCTGTTTGACGCGTGTGCGATTCAGGTCGCGAGTCGACGCGTCCGCCTGGATGATCCGCCGCTTGCTGTTCGTGTGCTTGAGGTGGGGGATGGTCCGCCGCTTCTGCTCGTGCACGGCAGCGGCATGAGTGCGTTCAACCTGGGCGCCGTTGCTGCCCTGTCTCGCCGGCTACCGGCTGATCGCCTTCGATTTGCCGGGGTTCGGGCTCAGCGACGCGTTTGACTACACGGGGCGATCGCTGCGCGACCACGCGGCTGCGCAGCTCGCGTCGCTGCTCGACGCGCTTGACCTGGAACGCGTCCCGGTCGTCGGCACCTCGCTGGGCGGCACGTGGGCGCTCTGCCTGGCTGTCGATGCCCCGGGGCGGGTCACCGCGGTGGCGTCGCTCGGGGTTCCTGCCGTCGCGCTGCCCGGCATGCGCGGCGATCCCGCCTTCACCGCGCTCTCCACGCCCGGGGTGCGGCAACTGGTCGCGCGGATCGGCTCGCCGAGTGTCGCTGTCACGCGCTGGGCGTTGGCCCGCGGCGCGATCGGACCCTGTGCGGCCGAGCTCGCGCCCGAGGGGTTCTTCGATGTCGTTCATGAGGGCATGCGACAGCCGGGGGTCCCTACGGCGATGTTGAGCCACATGTGGCTTGCGATGCGCCTCGGGCGACCCCGCTCGGAGAACTTCCTCTCCGACGCTGAGCTTCAACGCGTCGCGGCGCCCGTGCTGATGATCTGGGGAGACGAGGACCCCTACGGCGGCCCTGAGATCGGGCGGCGCGCTGCCGGACTGATCCCCGACGCGCACCTCGAGGTCATGCCCGGGCGTCACGCTCCGTTCCTGGACGACCCCGAGCGGTGCGGCGCCTTGATCGACCAACAGCTCCGCCGAGTAGCGGCCCCAGCAGCCCGTTCGCAAAGCGACGAAACAACACCCAGCCGGACCGAATAACGCAACCGCCGCGTCCGTCGGTCGCCCCGCCGACCCGTATGCCTGGTCGTTCCGATCGAGAACGCCCACCGGAGGCTGCCGATGGCAGAGACCTGCTTTCTGGCTCCAGGGCTTCTGGCGAGCCGAGCGCCAACGTTCCTGCTCCACGCGGGTCAGCAGGGAAGCTGGCCTGACCTGATGCTGGGCGCCGACCCACGGACCGGCCGGCGACGAGCAGGCAGCGACCCGGCGCGTGGGTCGAGTCCCGCATTCGTGATCGCGCGAACATCTGAGGCGGGCACTGCTTCGTGCGTTCGCGAATGCGAAAGTGGCCGAACGTGGTGCTCAGTGGTGTCGCTAGGCGGCGAAGGAGCGCAGGTAGACGTATGCGGCGTCGAGCGCGATGCGGAGCTGCTGTGGGTCGCGTCGGGTCTGTGTGAGGACGAGCCCGCCCTGGATGGCCGCGAGGGTCGCTGTCGCGAGACGGGCCGGGTCCGCGCTGCGCCGGAGCTTGCCGTCCGCCTGCATTTGTCGAAGCCCCTCCCGCAGTGGCGCTTCCCAGCGGTCAAAGCCAGCGGCGAGCTCCGTGCGGGCTTGTTCGTCTGTCTCGCCGAGCTCGCCGGCGAGGCTGCCGATCGGGCATCCCCCGATTGCGTGACGGTTGACCTGTAGCTGGACGAGGTCGTCGAACCAGGCGGCGATCGCGGCCCAGGAGGAGAGGTTTGTCAGTCGGGGCTGGGCGCTGAGGACCTGCTCGACGGTGCGATCGATGACGGCGTGGACGAGGTCGCCCTTGTCGGCGAAGTAGTGGTAGAGCTGGCCCTTGCTCACGTTCGCGGCGGCGCGGACGTCGTCGAGGGTGGTGCCTGCGACGCCGTGCTCGAAGACGAGCTCAGTGGCCGCGTCGAGCACGCGATCTCGCGTAGCGCGGCCCTTGTCGGTACGGGGCTCGGGAACGGTCATACCTAGAGGATAGCTCAATTTGGACCGATAGGTCCATTCTTCTGCTATGCTCCCAGTCGAGTGGACTACAGGGTCCAAACCCACTTGACCGAAGGGAGAAACAGATGACCGTTCAGGGCAAGACAGTGCTCGTAACCGGCGGCACCTCGGGGATCGGCGAGGCGATCGCCCGCGCCTACGCCGCCGAGGGCGCGGATGTGGTGATCACCGGGCGGAGCGAGGACCGGGGCCGGCACATCGCCGACTCGCTGACAAGGGACGGGACGCGCGTGCGCTTCATCCGTGCCGACCTCGAGAACTTCGACGACGTCCAGCGCCTGGCCAACGAGGTTGACCGCGTTGACGTGCTCGTCAACAACGCCGGCAGGGGCGCCACTGGACCCACGCACGAGACCGACAGCGATCAGTTCGATTCGACGTATGCGCTGAACGTCAAGGCGCCGTTCTTTCTCACCGGGGCGTTCGCGCCTCGCATGGCGGCCAACGGCGGCGGCGCGATCGTCAACGTCTCGACGATGGTCGCCAGCTTCGGGATGCCGGGGATGGCGCTCTACGGATCGACAAAGGCGGCGCTCGAGCTGCTCACCAAGGCGTGGGCCGCCGAATACGGACCCGAGGGCGTGCGGGTTAACGCCGTTGCCCCCGGCCCGACCAGGACGCCCGGTACCGCGCGGATGGGCGAGAGACTGGACCAGCTCGCGAGCACGCTCCCACTCGGTCGGCCCGCCACGCCCGAGGAGATCGCCCACGCGGCGCTCTTTCTCGGCTCCGACGAGGCGTCCTACGTCAACGGCGCGGTCTTAGCGGTCGACGGCGGCCGGACCGCCGTATAGGCGGAACGAGCAAGTGATGTCCACCACCAGCACCACCACCACCGAGATCCCCGCTGCCCATGGGGTTCGCCCAAGACAGCCGGCGCCGGACCTCACGGTGCCGCTCCTGCGCGGAGGGACCTACCGCCTCAGCGACCAGCGACCAAAGCTATTCACGATGGTCGTGTTCTTTCGCGGCCTGCACTGCCCGGTCTGCCGCGCCCAACTGGGTGAGCTCGAGCGACGCCTTGCGGAGATCGAGGAGCGCGGCATCGAAGTGATCGCCGTCAGCGGCGAGACGCTCGAGCGCACCACAACGCTCGCACACGAGTGGACGCTCGAGCGCCTCAATCCCGCGTACGGGCTGACCGAAGAGCAGATGCGCGCCTGGGGGCTATTCATCTCCCGCGGCATCGATGAGCACGAGCCGGCGCTGTTCAACGAGCCGGGCCTGTTTCTGATCTCCCCAGATCACACGGTCTATTACGAGTTGGTCCTCTCGATGCCCGTGGGGCGTCCCAGGCTCCAGGACCTGCTCGACGGCATCGACTACTGGACGACCCACGACTACCCGGCCCGCGGCGAGGCGTAGATGGCGTACACGGCCGTTGCGAGCCCGCTGGAAAGGAACCTAGAACCGGGCGCCGCCCCACTAAACACGACAAATGGAGACAGCACAATGAGCACCACTACAGCTGAGATCACCAAGCCCCACGGGCGGATCAGGATCGAGACCGGCGCCAAGCGCGTGCGCGCATACCTAGACGGCGAGGTCGTCGCCGACACCGTCCGTCCCATGCTGGTGTGGGAGGTTCCCTACTACCCGACCTACTACTTCCCGCGCGCCGACGTCCGCCTCGAGGTTCTTCAAGCGGACGGCGGCGTTGCGCACTCCCCTAGCCGCGGCGACGGGCGCACGTTCACGGTCAGGGCCAGGAGCAAGGAGGTGCCAGGCGCAGCTCTGCGATACGAAGACTCGTCGATCGTGGAGCTGCGCGACCTGATCCGCCTGGACTGGGACGCGATGGACGCCTGGTTTGAGGAGGACGAGCAGGTCTTCACCCACCCGCGCGACCCCTACACCCGGGTGGACATCCTGCCCAGCTCCAGGCACGTGCGAGTCGAGCTCGAGGCGGTGACGGTCGCCGAGTCCACCAGCCCGAGGCTGCTGTTCGAGACCGGCCTGCCGGCCCGCTACTACCTGCCCAAGACCCACGTTCGGCTGGAGCTGCTGATCCCCACCGATACGGTCAGCCACTGCCCATACAAGGGCCAAGCCGAATACTGGTCGGTGCGGGCGGGAGACACCGTCCACGAGGACCTCGCGTGGTCGTATCGGACGCCGCTGCCCGAGAGCCAGAAGATCGCCGGCCTGATCGCCCTCTACAACGAGAAGCTCGACATCTACCTCGACGGCGCACTGCAGGAGCGGCCGTCCACCAAGTTCTCCTGATCGCACCTCGGAGAGTGCTTACCAATGGCCTCACCTAGCCGTCTGTCGCGCCGGGACCGACTGATCGGTCACAAGAGCCCGGCTCTGCATTTGTCACAAGCATCTCGGGCGCGCCGCCGAGTTCCCTCCCGTGCGCGCACTGCAGTGCTTTGGGCGTTCTGCAGCCGAAGTCGGATCGCGCGTTGCGGCAGACCCCTGGCAGGCGACTATGAGCTTTGCGGCGAGCGACTCAGGTTCGGCGGACCGATGAATCTCGCCGCGGCCGCAGGTCATTACTGTGTGCGGTGCTAGCAGTACAGACCCTACGTAGAGTCCAGTCCGACAGGAGGAAAGTCAATGGCCATGTTCGTCACGATCGGGTACGGTGATCGCGAGGGCTACGACCGCACTGACCCGGCTGTTCGGGATGCGGCTCACGTGCACGACGCGCGTCTTCGCAGCGACGGCGCCGTCATGGGCGTCGCTGGCGCGCCCGTACAGGTGCGCAACCATGACGCTGCCGGCGTCCATACCGAGAGCGGACCGTTTTTCCAGTCCTCGCTACCTGTAGCTGGCTTCGCCCTGATCGAGGCTGCCAGCGTCGCTGAGGCCATAGAGATCGTCTCGCAAACTCCGTGCGCGGTCGCTCACGGCGTCGTTGAGGTATGGCCGCTCGAACAGACGCCGTAGGCGGACGTTCGGCTACATCCGTGCTCCTGGTCCCTCTGAACGCGCACGACCTGCTTTGCTTACGGCGCAGCTACAGTGACGCAACCGTCAGCCGCCCCGCGCCCTGCCTTCGGTTTCGCACAGGCATCTTGGTTGCCGGGCGTCCTGTGGCTCACTGCGTCCGAGTGGAGCAGCGCCGGAGCTGCTGAAAGCAGCGACTAGCTGTAGGAGCGCGGCGGCTGGTACGCCTGAGCATCCCGCTTACACAGAGAGGAGCCGTCCGCGCACGCCTCGTCAACCAACTCCTTCGTGAACGGTCCCTTGTACGTTGTGCCGCCGCCTGTGCCAGGCGCCGTCGCAGGCCGGTACGGATAGCCGCAGAAGTAATAGCCCATCCGTCCTCCGCACACCCACCACTTGCCGGCGATCTTCACGGCACCCGCGTCGAACGTGTATGCGCCGTCGGCCGTGAAGTTGATGATCGTGTCATGCTTGGATTCGGATTCTGTGAGCGTCCGGCGGGCCGCGCCGCACGACATGTGCCACGGATAGACCGCGACCCGACCCCAGTACGTACTGTCGGCGTACCCGCATCGCCGGACATTCACCGGTGAGGTTGCAAAAGCCGCGGCAGCCATGATCGTGGATCCCAGAACGAGGGCTACCGCGGCACAACGTGTGGCTGCTCGCATCTACTGACTCCAATCTTTGACGTGATTCCGGAGTGCGGCGCCAGCGCCGCGGGCTCTACCTGAACGTCGGCACGCCGACCATAGCGGTTGGCGCACGACGTCACGAGAGTCTGCGCATCGCGGCTCAACACGCGCAGCCATTGCCGCGCAGGTATCTCGCCGACGGGGACAAAGAACCTGCTTCGAGCGGAAAGGGAGCATGTGGGAGCCGACGGTCCTCGCGTGCTGGTGGGAGCATGGCTGCATCGCGGGCGGCGCTCGTGTTCGCCTACACGTTCAAGGATGGAGGCGACAGGGACATGAGACTCAAGCAGCACGGATCGATGAGGACGTCAGGGCTGGCGGCGGTCGTCGCCATAATGGCGCTGGCGCTCATGCTGGCGCGGGACGCGAGTGCCGAGGCCTCAACCGGTGACTACTCGTGCGAAAAAACCGGATTGCTTGAACACGCCGCCAGCGTCTCCAGCTTCGACGTTGCGTGTGGCTATGAAGCGCTCCACTCCGTCACCGGCGGCTCAGACAACAGCGCATTTGGCGCTGAGGCGCTCTACGAGGACATCGGGGGAGGATTCAACACCGCGAGCGGGGCAGGCGCGCTCTACTCGAACATTGAAGGAAGCGAAACGTCGCATACGGCGACGCCGCGCTCTACTACAACACCGAAGGCGCCGACAACGTCGCGCTGGGCTACAGCGCTGGGAAAGACCTGACGACCGGGTCGAACAACGTCAACATCGCAAATCAAGGCGTGGCTGGCGAGGCCGGCACGACGCGCATCGGCGCCGAAGGTAAACAGACGAGGACCTTCGTGTCTGGGATATACCCGACAGCGCTCACGGGCTGCTTCGTGCAGGTTACATCCGAAGGTGAGCTCGGGTGCAACAAAAACGCGGCGGCCGAAGGCAAAGAAGGCCCCCAAGGTAAAGAAGGCAAGGAAGGCCCTCAGGGCAAAGAAGGAAAAGAAGGAAAAGCTGGCGCGGAAGGCAAAGAAGGCAAAGAAGGCAAAGTATCAACCAAAGGCCTGAAGATATGCGTGCAGGAAAAGGCAGGTGGTCATATCAGGCTGCCGCCCTGCAAAAAAGGGTACACAGAAAAGGAAGTCGCCGAACTCTAATCACGACTAAGGTCCGCTAGGTGCTGGTGGCCCGTGCGTCAAGCATGGGCCACCACTCCAGGGTGCTAGTGCTTTGCTGGCCGAGCGGGCGCCGGAACGAGAGCCGCGCAGACGATCGGATCGGACGAGCCGTGCATCTTCTTCAGCCAGCGGAGGGCGGTTGCGCGGCAGGCGCTGCGGCGCCGCTTCGCACCAGCAAGACGTCCGCGCTGAGATCCGCGACCTCGCCGACCATGCCGATGCGGTTCCACGTCAGGCCGGCCTGCTCGCGCGTCACCGAGACCTCGCCCACCAGGCGCGCGCGATCACCGTCGAGTCGCTCCAGCGTGACCGGGAACTCGAGCGGCACCGGCTTGCCGGCGACCTCGAGCTCGCCGCTGACCGTCAGCAGCGGGCTGCCCGACCTGGCGCTCCTCAGCTCGAAGGAGACCGTCGGGTGCTGCTCGACATCGAAGAAGTCAGCCGAGCGTAGATGCGTGTCGCGCATGCGATTCTTGGTATCGAGGCTCGCCGCGTCGATGCGCAGGGCCCCCCTGGCGCCGTCGGGCGTCACCTGCAGCTCGCCCTCATATCGCTCGAAGCGGCCCTTCACGGTCAACAGGCCCCACATCGTCTTGACCTTGAAGGCGAGTTCTCCGGCGCGCTCGTCCACGCGCCAGTTCCCAACCGGCAGCGCGGCCTGCACTGATGTCTCGGGGGTGCTCATGATGTGCTTCTCCTCTTAGCGGCTGAATAGCGGTATCCGGCTTCAGTCCCGGACATGCGAGTCGCCTCACGATAGACGCGACCGCGCTCGGCGCGTCCGTGGCCGCGACGCGGCCCTCGAGCAGTAGGGTGCAACGATGGGAAGCAAGGCAGGCATCGTGCCTTACGTGCTCGCGCTGGTGGCCGTCGTGGTGGGCGTCGATGTCTTGTTCTTCAGGCATCGGTTCTGGGAGCGCCTGATGGTAAACGTCGGAATTGTCCTGGTGTTCGCGGCGTTCGGTTTGCGCTTCCTGAAGCGAGCATGAGCAGGACCGCCCCGATGAACGCAGCCAACGACGACGTCGCTCGCAAGGGTCTTCGCGGGTGGTGGGCATCTCCCTCGCGACCAGGCATGCAACGCCTGATCAGTCCGTGGGAATACCGCCACCTGCGCACCTTTGGGGTCACGCGCATTGCCGGTGACCTTGTCGCGGCCGCTGCTGGCGTCGTGTGCCTCGCATACGCCGCCTACGGATGGGCAGCCTTCTTCCCGGTTGTTGGGTGCTGAACCGCGCGGGTGGCTACTGGCTGATCACGATCGCTCGCTGCCCACCTCCCCGAGCCTGAGCCTGTGCGCGGCGAGATCGCCGCGATTGATCTCCCGAGCGACCGTCGTGAAAGCGGTGTCGCTAGCGTCTCGTCTGGGCAGGTGTCCAGGCGGCAGCGGGTTTGCGAGCTGTGTCGCGCCTCGTTGCCGCGGAACACCGCGGTGTGGCCGGGTGGCTTGCCCCCGCGATGCGGGTGGTGCGGATTAGCGACGTAGCTCTGCCTGTAGCCGGGTTGCGAGGTGGACGGAGGCGTCGATCTCGACTTGGCGGATTGACACGCTCTCGACGCTGACCCCGAATGGGACGCCGACGCGCCGGCAGAATGCGATCAGCTCGACGGCCGTAGCGACGGCTTGCTCGTAGGACGCTTCTAGTGTGTCCTCCGCGTGACGCAGCTCGTTCTCGATCCAGCGCGGCACATCGACACCGAGCCATTGAACGAACTCCAGTGTCTTCACCGACCCGCAGACCGAGAACGTAAAGACGATCGGCGCCGGGTTGAGACCACGAGCGGCGCACTCGTAGCGATAGTCGGAGACCAGATCCTTGGCGGCGTTGACGTCATAGACGATCTGCGTGACAAAGAACGAGCAACCTGCAGCCTGCTTCGCGAGCAGACGGAGGTGCTCCGTGCCTCCGCGCGCGTGGCGCTCTGGGATCGCCACACCTCCGAGCAGGAGATCTGGGCGCACCTCACTCCGTAGCTCGTAGGCCCGCGACAGGGAGGTCGCGACCGGCTTTTCACGGGATGACGCACCGACGAACACCGACAGCGCCTGGGTTGGGGCCTGTTCGCTGAGCCACGACCGAAGCTGTTGCTCTGGGTACTTGCTGACAGCGCGGTACACGATTGCGGGTACCTCCAAGCCGACGAGATCGCGAGCGAGGTAGTCGGCGGGGTCCATCGTGGGCAGGAACGGAAAGAGCCGTTCCTCGGGATTGCGGTCGCTCTCGTCATCAATGTCGTAGAGCACGAGGCCGTCGATGGCCACCGGGCGCAGGCGCTCGAGCGTCTTCGCGGCGATCTGACGAGCGTGCTCCGGTTCGGTCGTCAGGCGCGGTGGCGTCAGCGCGAAGAGCAAGAACTCACCCGTCCCCTCCGCAATGCGCCGCTGCAGCTCCACGCGCCGAAGCGTAGCCAAGCGCCTGTGCACCACGACGTGGCGCCAGCGGTTGTGGCCTCCGCTAGCAGCCACGCAACGCGATGTCTCACCTGCACAAGAGCCGCGTCGAATGCTGCTTGGACGCGCCATCCCGCGTGAGTCGCCGCGACTCACGCGAATCAGGACGACCGTGGCGTAGCCGATCGCGCCCCGTCCAACACGCAGCACGTCCCTGGAGCGGGCTTCACGGCGAGTTCTCGCCCCTCTCTGCCAATGTCGTGTGAGACGCTCATGATCAAGGAATTACTGACCCTTGAGGGCGAGAACGGAGCACGACACGATGTTGGAGATGGAGCACGACGGAGCCGGCGACCCCGGAGTGGAGGGAGCCGTAGGCGAGCGGAACGGAGGGGCCGCCGGGCGCGGCGCGCCTGTGGGGGTCCCCGACCCCGAGCTGGTCGAGCAGGCTCGGCGGCGGCGGTTTTCGGCTGAGTACAAGCTGGCGATTTTGCGCGAGGCCGACGGGTGCTCGCAGCCGGGTCAGCTCGGGGCGCTGTTGCGCCGCGAGGGTTTGTATTCCTCGCATCTGGCGACGTGGCGCAAGCAGCGCGACGCCGGGTCGATCAAGGCCCTCTCGCGGCCGCGGGGGCGCAAGCCCGGTGATCCGCGTGACGCGCAGATCGCGGCCCTGGAGCGGCGGGCGCAGCGCGCGGAGGCGGAGCTTGCGAAGGCGCGCAAGGTGATCGAGGTGCAGGGAAACGTCTCCGCGCTCTTGGGGGAGCTGCTCGAGCCCAGGGGCGCGACCGAGCACGGGAGCACCGAGCGATGATCGAGCAGACCGTGCAGGAACTCACCCCGATCGTCGGTACCCGCCCCGCGTGCCGCGCACTCGGCGCGGCACCGGCGACGATCTACCGCCGAAGGCGGCCGCCACAGCCCAGGCCGGCGCGCCCGCGAGCCGTCCCGGCCAGGGCGCTATCAGAGACCGAGCGCCAGGCTGTCCTCGACGAGCTTCACTGCGAGCGGTTCGTCAACTGCTCCCCCGCACAGGTCTGGGCGACCCTGCTGGACGAGGGTCGTTACCTGGCCTCGGAGCGCACGTTCTACCGGTTGCTCGCGGCTGCACATGGCGGGGTGCGGGAGCGACGCGACCAGCGCATGCACCCGGCCTATGCCAAGCCGGAGCTGCTCGCCGAGAACCCGAACGAGATCTGGTCTTGGGACATCACGAAGTTGAAGGGCCCGGCGAAGTGGACGTACTTCTACCTGTATGTGATCCTCGACGTGTTCAGCCGCTACGTCGTCGGCTGGACCATCCAGCACCGCGAGGGCGCACAGCTCGCCAAGGCGCTGATCGCCCAAGCCGCCGCGCAGCAGAAGATCGGGCGCGAGCAGCTGACCGTGCACGCCGACCGCGGCAGCTCGATGACCAGCAAGCCCGTTGCTTTCCTCCTGACCGACCTCGGCGTGATCCGCTCGCACAACCGGCCATACACCTCGACCGACAACCCCTACTCCGAGGCGCACTTCAAGACGCTGAAGTACCGCCCCGAGTTCCCCCGGCGCTTCGAGAACATCCAGCAGGCACGCGCGTTCTGCCGCACGTTCTTCGACTGGTACAACCACCAGCACCGCCACTCCGGGATCGGCCTGATGACCCCCGCCGCCGTCCACCACGGCCGCGCCCAAGAACTCCACGCCGAACGCCAGCGCGTCCTCGCCGCCGCCTACGCCGCGACACCCGAGCGGTTCGTCCGTCGGCCCCCGCGACCACCAGAGCTACCGACTGCCGCCTGGATCAACAAACCCACGACAGAGGAGGCTGCTCACTAAATTCGACGACCAAGTGTCTCATTCGACTTGACAGGCTCCGCGCGGGTCTCGACCCTCGCTTATCGCTGACCCCGAAGCCCCGCGCTCAGACGAGGCGAGCCCCCTGCTTTCGCCCCGCGAGGGTATTTGCGCCGAACCACCCGGAGACCCGCAACGCGCGTGAAGCTCGCTTGCGATCAACGGTGTTTGCTCGCAGTTGGCGGGATGCTGATATCGAGCTGCTCCAGACGCTCTGGGTCGAGAAGGACATCGATCTGGGCAATCCTTCCGTTCGTAACGGTGAAGGCCATCACCGAGAACACGCGGCCGGGCGGCGCCACCACGGCTCCGGCGGCGCCGTTCACGAACGCGGGTCTGACGAACGGGTAGAGCCTCGAGTAGGTCGCTGTGTGCGTAGCCACGGCATCCCCGCCCTGGAGCATGCGTGAGGCCTCCGCATGCAGGACCCCGCCGTCGATCCTCAGTTCGACGGCGGGGTCGAGCACCTCCAGCAGGGCACCGAAGTCGCCGTCGCGCGAAGCGGCGAAGAACGCATCGACCACACGTCTCTGCCGCGCGAGGTCACGGTCGGGCTCCGGCGAGTCGCGCACGCGCCGGCGGGCGCGACTGGCGAGCTGCTGGGCTGCGGCTTCGGAGCGGTCGAGCGCGGTGGAGATGTCGGCGAACGGCACGCCGAACACGTCGTGCAGCACGAACGCGAGTCGCTCGGCGGGGGTTAACGCGTCGAGTACCACGAGCAGCGCCAGACCCACAGACTCGGCCAGAAGCGCCTCGTGCTCGAGGTCATCCTCCTCGAAGCTGACCACGGGATCCGGGACGTACACCGAGAGCTCCTTGCGTCGCGCTCTGCGGGAGCGCAGTATGTTCAGAGACACCCGACCCACGACCGTCGTCAGCCAGGCCCGCATGTTCTCGACGGTCGCGGGATCCTGATCGCGAACTCGCAGCCATGCCTCTTGCAGGGCATCGTCGGACTCGCTGACCGACCCGAGCATCCTGTAGGCAACCGCGCGTAGATGCGGTCTGTGCTGCTCGAACCGTTCGGTCAGCCACTCGCGCTCGTCCATCGTCAGTTCCCCGCTCCCGGGATCGAATCGGTCACCAGTGGTTGTGGTAGCCGACGCTGGTGGTCAGGGTCGCCGCCGCCAGGACCAAGAAGAACACGGCTCCTGCGATCTGGCGGTCGCGGACTCGAAGGTGAGCGGTCACAGCGCACATGAAGTACAGGACGAGGCCGATCGCTGCAGCTGTCCCCAACGCAGGTACGGCAAAGCCCGTCAGAAGCCCCACCGCGCCGGAGGCCAACAGCGTGCCTAGCGGCACCATCCATCGTCGCGAGACCTGTACCCGGTCAGCGACGACCTTGACCGACTCGGCGCCAACGAAGTTCAACGAGGCGGCGTAGCCGTTCGCGATCACCGCCAGGATCGTGATAACGAGATATGTGACGTGCATACCCCATAGACACGCGTCACCGGAAGAACCTGACAGCCGACGATGCCGCTCCGATCGTCGAGCGGCTCGAACCTACCCATGGCACTCTCCACCTACCCGACGCTCGTCGCCGACAAGGACATCCTCCACGCAATCGACCATGCGCTCGCGATCGAAGACGCTGGAGAAGACCCCGATCGATGGCTGCTCATCGGGCCGGATCCCGCAGGGAACCTGCTCGAGGTGGTAGTCCTGATCACGGCCGAGGGCACACAGATCGTGATCCACGCCATGCCGATGCGCGACAAGTACACAAGGCTGCTCGACCCATGACCCAACCGCCCATCCGCGGCCACACGAAATCCGGACGCCCGATCACCGACCAGGACGTCGAAGCCCTGGCCGCCGAAGCAGAGGCTGGCTACGACGCAGACGCGCTGATCGCCCGGCGCAACAAGCGCGGGTGGCCCGCGCTCGGCAACGCCCCAGCCAGCGTCGAGTCAGTCCGGCTAGACCCTGAGCTACGGCGTCAGCTGCTTGAGCGGGCCAAGGCCGAGGGAACCACCACTTCTGAGCTGATCCGCGAAGCGCTTCGCTGTTACCTGCGAGCCGCCTAACCGGCCCACCCCTCGCCGGCGAATATGAGGCGCCGTGCGTCGAACATCGCGGGCCCCTGCTTTCGTGTTTGCGCGACATCCCGTCTCACGCGACTTGTGTCTCTACCTTTTCGCCGACGGGCTCTCCTCGACGTTGGTAATCCCGCGATTCCCTGTTCCTTTGTTCAGTGCTCCCCAGCGCCGAGGTCGTCGGAATGTCCGGCCTGTAGCCGAGCCCACTGCGCGATCGGGCGTCCGTTCTCACTGAGGTTGACTTCTCCTTTCCGCAGGTGCTCCATGATCTTCTTATGGGGCCAGCCCGCGGGCGAGTCCTCCCACGTCTCCTGGCGGCCATAGATCGTCCTGTCCAACAGCGGGTAGGTGGGGGCCATCGTCATCTCCACGCCGCGGCCGGTGGTCCAGTAGGTCTCAAACACCCGTTCGCCCTCGCGCAGGTAGCAGACGAGGTGCATTTTCCCGACCTGGCGCCCGGCGAGCAGGACCTTCGCGGAGTCGTGCGCCGAGTACCAGGGCATCTCCCATCCCATGAAGTCCCGGTAGCGGACGCTCTCCTCATACGGGCCCTGGCAGAGCGTGGCGTAGGTGACATCGCGGGAGTGCAAGTAAGAGAGGTCCCTGATGTGCGTGCTGACAAAAGTGCAGCCCTCGCACTGCTCGGCCGCCGGTCGGCCGGTGAACCACATGAAGTAGTAGGCGATCAGCTGCCGGCGGCCTTCGAACACGTCAAGCAGCGTGGCCGGCCCATGCGCGCCTATCACCTTGAGCGTCGAGTCCACCTCGACCATAGGCAGCCGCCGGCGTGCGGCCGCGATCGCGTCGCCCTCCCGCCCGTGCGCCTTCTCCCAGGCTCGCAGCACCTCGAGCTGGCCTTCGAAGGCTGCCCGGTCCACGACCGCCGGGGCCGGGGCTGCCTCGACGTCGCCGTCGATTGAGGTTTCGGTGGCCATCGTGTCTCCTTTCTGTGGATGGGACCGTCGGGCCTTGCCGGCCAGCCAAAGCTCGAGACCAGCTCGCGCACCTGGGCCTTCGCGCCCTCATCGTTGCCCGACGCCAAGACGTCGTGGTTTTTTGCGAGGAACGCGCTTCGGGTTGACCATCACCTCGTAGAACACTCTCATCCGCCAAAACCTACAACGAACCGTTCCCGCAGCATGGCCCGCGCAAGCTAACGCCACCACGCCGACCGAACCCGCCCGAACCTCCGCTTGCTACGCCAGCGGTACTCCGCGCTGCCCAGCCCGAGACCCGAGTTGCGCGGCCAGCAGGGCCGGGACGACCGTCGCCGACGGGCGTCGATCTCGTGACGGGCGCTTCGATTTCGCGTGTGGCGAGGAGCGGGCCGATCGCCGAGTCGTCGCTGCCGTCGTAATCCTCGAACTCGCACAACGTGTATCGGGCCGCGCGCGACGGCAGACCCGATGGTTAGTCGTTCACCTAAGTAATCTGCTACGGTCTCCGCCGTGCCGATCGCTGAGCCCCAGCAACTCGATCAGCCGTTCCACGCTCTGGCTGACAGCAACCGTCGCGCGATCGTCGCGCGGCTCACCCGTGGCGCTGCCTCGGTGAGCGAGCTCGCGGCGCCGCTGGATGTGGCGCTACCGACCGTGCTGCAGCACCTCGACGTGCTCCAGCGCAGCGGGCTCGTGCATTCCGAGAAGGTCGGCCGGGTCCGCACCTGCCGGCTCGAACCCGGCCCGATGCGCGCGGCCGAGCACTGGATCGCTGAGCACCGCGCTAGCTGGGAACGTCGGCTCGACCTCTTGGGCGACGTCCTAGACGACGCCTTCCCCGACCACGACGGGACATCGCAGCAATGAGCATCCGCCAGCACGACTTCACCATCGAACGGCGTTTCCGCCACAGTCCGGAGCAGACGTTCCAGGCGTTCGCCGACCCGGACCTCCGGCAGCGCTGGTTCGGGGTCCCCGACAGATGGACCGACACCGAGTGGTCGCTGGACTTCCGCGTCGGCGGCGGCGAGCTGAACGCGGGGCGCGACCACCGCGGCACCCACCACCTCTTCCGCAGCCGCTTCCACGACATCGTCGACGGCGAGCGCATCGTTTTCGCCTATGACCTGCTCCTCGACGGCCGCCTGACCTCCGTGTCGCTGTCGACCGTCGAGCTGCTCCCCGATGGCGACGGCGGCGGTACGCACCTGATCTTCACCGAGCACGGCGCGTTCCTCGACGTCATCGAGGACCCGGCCGAGCGCGAGCACGGCACGGGCCTGCTGCTCGACGGGCTCGAGGCGTTCCTCGCCGGCGAGGTATCCGCGTGAGCCTCATCCTGTATGAGCACCCCTTCGCGGTGTACTGCTGGAAGGCGCTCATCGCCCTCTACGAGCGTGATGTGCCGTTCACGGCCGATCTCGTCGAGGCCGACCGCTCCGCGCTCGCGGCTCTATGGCCACCAGCCTCGATCCCAGTCCTCGTCGACGACGGCATCGTAGTCGCCGAGTCGTCGATCATCGTCGAGCGCCTCGACCGCCACGGCTACGCGCCACCACTGATTCCCACCGACCCCGACGAGGCGCTGCGGGCGCGACTGTGGGATCGCGTGGCCGACGGGTACGTCACCACGCCGGTGCAAGAGATCGTCGGCGACGCACTGCGACCTCCCGACGCCAAGGACCCGCATGGCGTCTCCGAGGCCCACGCCAACCTCGACCTCGCCTACGCCACGCTCGACCGCCAGCTCGATGGACGCGAGCACGACACTTGGTTGGCCGGCGACGATTTCACGCTGGCCGACTGCGCCGCGGCGCCCGCCCTGCATTACGCCGTCGTCGTGCATCCGCTGGACCGCGACGCGCACCCCGCGCTGGCCGCATACGTTGACCGGGCACTAACGCGATCGTCGGTCGCTCGCGTGATCGAGGAGGCCCGCCCTTACCGCGAGCTGTTCCCGCTGCCTTGGCGCAAACACGAGAGCTAAGCGCCAGCGTGTAAGAGGTCAGGACCACAGTCCTGGCAGCGTGGCCGAGCTGCACAGCCCGCGACCCGGCCTTCGGTCGCCGCCCCCTCGCGCTACATCGGGCGAGCCCGAGGGGATGCACGTCGAGCTGCACGACTCTCCAGCGGCGGCTCAGGTTGTGAGCGCGGCAGCGGCCACTTCGTGGCCGGCGACGAGCATCAGCCATAGATAGAGGACGTCGCCCTCGAGCTCCGGCAGCGAGCCGACGCGATCCTCGCGGACATACTGGGTCGTCAGCTCGACTGCGGCGACCACGATCGCGCGAGAGACGACGTCCGGGACGGTCGGCAGCCCGGGCTGCTCCGCCCTTGCTCGTTCGGCGACGGCTCGGTACAGGCGCGCGAAGGTTCGCAGGGTGTGCTCGCGATGAGCGAGGGCCTCGTTGCCGGCGGCCATGACCTCGAGCGTGAACACGCGTGCCGCGTCGGGGCGCTCGCTCCAGAACTTCAGGTAGGCGCGCACCCCGTCGCGCATGCCCTCGACGTAGTTCGGCTGGCTTGATCCCGCGGCGACCATCTGGTCCAGCAGCTCGCGCGTTATCGTGTCGTAGGCGGCGAGAAAGCACGCTTCCTTGTTGGCGAACTGCTCGTAGAAGGTGTCGCGTGAGACCCGCGCGCCGCGGGTGATGTCGCCGATCGTCGTCAGTCCGTAGCCCTTCGTCCCGGCGGCGGCGATCATCGCCGCCAGGATGCGCTCGCGCTGATGGTTCGCGACCTGCGCGCGCGAGAGGTGGTGCGGCCCGCGTGGGAGCCGGCCGGTAGCGGCTTGCGCAGTGGTGGACATGCTGGTACATTACTCGAGAGTGGAGGACTCGCCGGTCCATTAATAGTCGGTGGATGCATATCGAAGAGGGAAGGGGAATCATGCGGGCGCACACGTGCACGCCAGCGTTTCGCGGTCAACTGCCGGCAACGGTCGGGCGAAGAGAAGGCATCATGGGTGCGGTTGCCGCGCCGTGCGCGCAGGACGGTCGCGTCGGGCGGAGGCGGTTTATGAGGAGCCGCCTTGTCGGGGCGCTCGCGGTCGTCGCAGCCGGGATGTGCTTCCCGGCTTCCGCCGCAGCGTCTTATGGTGTGTCACTGACCCGGACAACGGGCGGCGTCGCGAACATCTCCGGCGAAAACTTTGCCGACGTCGGATTCGGGATCGGCTACGCACAGGCGCAGGACGGAGTCTGTCTGCTCGCCGAAACATTCCTGACGGTCGAGGGCGAACGTTCTGCCTTCCTCGGCCCAGAAGGGGTCTTCAAGAACGAAGCCGAGGGGGGTCTGCAGTTCACGAACCTCAACTCGGACATCTACTGGACCTCGATAAGGCGCGATCACACGATCCAGAAGCTGCTGAAGCTCCCCTACCCGCAGGGACCCTCGACGGAAGGCCTCGAAGCGGTGAAGGGCTACGCCGCCGGCTATAACGCCTACCTCAAGCACATCGGCGGGGCCAGCGGAGTCACGAACCCCGCCTGCAAAGGTGCGGCGTGGGTCAGGCCGATCAAGGCGATCGACGTCTGGCTGCGCATCTACCAGGTCGACGACCTCGCGGGCAACTCTGCCCTCGGTCCGTACGCCGAGGCGAATCCGGAATACGGTCCGCCCGCGGACCCGTCCGCGCAGTCGGCGAAGGCGCAGGGCGCGCGGACGGCCTCGATCGGGAGCATCTCGCTCGCGAAGCTCCCGGTCGTCGGGCACAGCAACCTGTTGGGCTCCAACGGGCTCGCCGTCGGTAGCGAAGACGCCACCAACGGAGGCGGCGTCGTGCTCGCCAACCCGCACTTCCCGTGGCATGGCGCGGAACGCTTCTGGGAGATGAACGTCGAAGTCCCCGGCCAGTACCACGCGTTCGGTGCGGGAGTCTGGGGGTTGCCCGGGATCAACATCGGTCACAACCAAGACGTCGCGTGGACGCACACCGTCTCGACGAACACGACGATCACCTTCTGGCTCCTGTTGCCCATCCCGGAACATCCGAACCACTACTCCTACAAGGGAAAATCGGTAGCGATAAAAAAGCGCATCGTGACGGTCGAGGCTCTGGAACACGGCGAACTGGTGCCGCGCACCGGCACCCTCTACTACAGCAAGTACGGGCCGGTGATCTGGGAGGGAGGTCACGCGATCGCGGTCGATGACGCCAATGCCAACAACCTCCGGGGTGTCAACCAGTGGCTCGCGATCAGCAAAGCCGAAAGCGCCTCTCAGGTGATCGAATCCGAGCGCGCAATCCAGGGCGTGCCCTGGGTGAACACGATCGGTGCCGACGACCAGGGCAACGCGTTCTACACGGAGGTCGTGGTGGCCTCGAGCCTCACGAAGGCTTATATTGACTCGTACTGCAACCTCAGCCCGGCGAAGGAAGACTCGGGCCCGTACTTGGGCGACGGTGAATGCGAAGCGCCCGAAAGCCCGGGTGCGATCGTGCCGGGCATCCTCGCCGGCAGCGCCGAGCCGTCACTGGTCCGTCAAGACTATGTCGAGAACTCGAACAACTCGTTCTGGCTGGCGAATGCGAACAGCCCGCTCACCGGGTTCTCGCCTGCGCTCGGCGGCGAAGAAGAAAACCCGGGTATGCGCGCTCAGACGGGGATCGACATGGTCGCCCAGCGCATGGGCACATACAACGGCGGCGTCCCGACCGACGGGATCTCGCCGACGCCCGGATTCACAGCCGAAACGATGCAGGACTCGTGGACCAAGTTCCGCTCGCTCCCAGCTGAACGCGCTCTCCCGGGTCTGCGCGAAATTTGCGAAAACGCAATAAGCGAAGACGGCGGCGTGATCAACGGCGTCGACGTCGGCGAAGCGTGCCCGGTCCTCGACCACTACGGTGCGACCGCCACGCTCGAAGACAAGGGTGGCTGGCTGTTCCAGGAATGGTTCGAACACGCACCCAACGGCGAAGCGGACTTCTGGGTCCACCCCTGGACGGTGACCGAACCGGTCTACACGCCCAACACGCTCAACACCTCGCTGCAGGCGAGCAAGGAAGCGCTCGCGACAGCGGTGAGCTCGATGGAGGCACGCGGGATCCCGCTCGACGCCAGCATCGGCGAAGTGCAGCGTGCACCGCAGGCCGGAGCGGCTCCGATGCCTGGCTGCTTGGAGGGGGACGGCTGCTACGCGGCGATCGGATCGTCCTTCCCGACGCCCACCTCGAACCAGGCTGAAGTGACCGGCGGCACGAGCATCGTGATGTTCACGGAACTACAGCCCGGCCACGAACCGCTCGCGAAAGGCCTGTTGGCCTACTCGCAGTCGGAAGACCCGACGTCCCCCTACTACGAAGACCAGACCCAGCGCTTCTCCAAAAACGAATGGATCACGCTGCCGTGGACGCCGGCCTCGGTCGCCGAAGACGCGATCACTCCGACGCTTCACCTGAAATAGACGCAGACGACGGGAGCGGCTCGGGACGAGACCGTGCCGCTCCTGTCCGTGTGTTCTGCGGTAGACGCAACAAAAACAGGGCCCGGCGAAGCCTGGCTTCAAACCGTTACCTGCAACCACGGATGCAATATGCTCGCCGCCCGTGCCTCACGCGACGTTAGAGCGGTCGGAAGCTGCGGCGGTCCTGACGATCGATCGTCCGCCGGCGAACGCGATGAGCCTGGAGCTACTCGACGACGTGATCGCCGCGCTGCGTGCCGTCGCGGGCGAACCGCCGGGCGCGCTCGTGTTGCGCGGGCGGGAGGGTTTCTTCTCCGCAGGCGTTGATCTGAAGGCGGTCCCGGAATACAGACCGGATGAGCAGCGGCGGGCGGTAGAGGCGATCAACGAGATGGCGCTGGCCGCATATTCGCTGCCGTGTCCGGTTGTCGGTGCCATCACCGGTCACGCGATCGCCGGAGGACTCGTTCTTGCGCTGTGCACCGACGTCCGCATAGCGTTGACCGCCGGCAAGTATGGCTTGACGGAGGTCAAGGTCGGCGTCCCCTATCCCAAGGCTGCGATCGGGGTGGTGCGTGCCGAGCTCGCTCCCCATGCCGTCCGTGTGCTCGCGCTGGGCAACGAGCTCGTAGACGGCTTGGAGTGCGTGCGGCTCGGCGTGTTCGATGAGGCGGTCGATGCACAGGCGGTGTTGCCACGCGCTCTGGAGATCGGAGAGTCGCTGGCGGGCTTTCCTTCAGAGGCCTACGCGCGAACCAAGCGCGAGTTGCGCGGCGGCACGATCGAGCGACTCCGGCAGGAGGCGGCAGACGATCCGCTGCTCTCGCGCTGGGTGTCCTGAATGAGGGTTCAGCGAGAACCCGTCGGCGCGAGCTGGCTGCTGTCAGCGCCGGGAGAGCGACGGATCACGCGGGCGATGCAGCCGCCACCTCGACCGAGACCACCCGATTCGGGGCAGCGAGTGCCGACCGTGCGGCAGCCTCGAGCGCTTCGCGGTCGAGGGCGTAGCGGTTCGCGACCGCGGTGAGCGGCTCTGATATCCCCATGTCGGGGTAGAGCAGCTGCACCTCGACTGGTCGCCCCGCAGCCAGGGCGACGATCGCCCGCGCATGCACCTCGTCGCTGCGATCCGCGCGCTGAGCGTCGGTGATCACAATCGAGATCGCGTTTGCGCTGCTGTCGTAGTCGGCTCGCACGTCAGCTCCGAAGAAAGACGGTGATCACGAAGTCGGGGTCATCGCGGGCAACTACGACAAGGATAGGACGGTGGTCGCCTGTCTCGCCGGCAAGGCGAGCGTTGCCGCGCTCATCCAACTCTGGCCCAGAGGGGTTGGCGAGCGTGGCCTCCACGTCGGCGACGCTGATCCCGTAAAGCCGCATCTCGTTCCTGGCATGGCGGCTGAGCCTCATCGCGACGTCAAGCCTGACGGGCCCGGCGGCGGATATGGCCCAGCGCTGATCACGGCGGCGGGGCATCTTGTGCGCTGCTCAGCAGCGGCGCACTATCGAGGGGATAGTCCGGGCCGCCCGCCCGGTCCGCGCGTCATGTGCAAGAACGCACAAACCCCGTGCCAGGAGCAAGGACGGGGTTTGAAAAAGAAGCTTTTGATGCGCCCGAGTGGACTCGAACCACCACGGGGAAATCTCCCCACAAGGCCCTCAACCTTGCGCGTCTACCAATTCCGCCACGAGCGCAGAGGGGGCGAGTATAGCCGCGGGGTTTGGACGCGAGTGGGCGCCGTGGGCGCTCGTGCCGGACGTGCGTCGAGGCGACGAGCGACCCTCCGCGCGCGGTTTCGTTGACGCGACGAGCGATCCTCGGCGCGAGGCCCTGTTGACGCGACGGGCCACCCCGCGCGCGCCGTGCCCGCTTGATTCGGTCCGCACCGGACTGTAGGCTGCGAACACATGTTCGTTGAAGACCCCAGTCCACTCGAGCAGGGAGCAGAGCAGGCATGGATCTGACCAAACGCCAGCAGGAGATTTTCGACTTCATCCGCAAACACTCGGCCAAGTACGGATACCCACCGACGGTGCGCGACATCGGCAAGGCGGTTGGCCTCGCCTCCTCCTCGACAGTGCATGCGCACCTGGCGAACCTCGAGAAGATCGGCCTGCTGCGTCGCGACCCGTCCAAGCCGCGAGCGATCGAGCTGCTCGACCGCGCTGTCGGCAGCGCCGTTGACAGCATGCGCGGATTCGTCCGGCCCGAGAGCTTGCCGCTGGTCGGCTCGGTCGCCGCGGGCGCTCCCGTCCTGGCGGAGGAGAACGTCGAGGAGTACGTGTCGGTGCCGGAACTCGCGGGCGGTGGCGACGGCCAGTATCTGCTGCGCGTGCGCGGCGAATCGATGAAGAACGCCGGCATCCTCGAGGGCGATTACGTGGTGGTTCGCTCGCAGGACACGGCGCGCGACGGTGACATCGTGGTTGCGCTGCTCGGCGACGAGGCGACCGTCAAGCGCTTCTTCCGCGAGTCCGATCACATCCGGCTGCAGCCCGAGAACGAGACGATGGAGCCGATCAGGAGCAAAGACGTGCGCGTGCTCGGGCGCGTGGTCGGCCTGCTCCGGACCGTCTGAGCCCCGCAGGCGCGCCGTGCTCGCGGCGCGGGAGGGCGCGTCCAACGCGCTACCGTGAGCGCGCAGGTCAGGCAGCCGCGGGGTCGCGAGGCCTCGAGGAAAGTCCGGACACCACAGGGCGAGGTGGTCGAGCGATCGACCCGGGGAAACCCGAGGGAAAGTGCCACAGAAACATACCGCCGACGTCCGCCGTCCCACGTGAACGGCGGACGGGCAAGGGTGAAATGGTGCGGTAAGAGCGCACCAGCGTCGCGGTGACGCGGCGGCTGGGTAAACCCCACCCGGTGCAAGGTCAAGCAGGGCCGTTTGCAGGCTGCTCGCCGAGGTCCAGGTAGACCGCGCAGATGGATGGCTGCCCAACGACAGAATCCGGCTTACCGACCTGCTAAGGAAGAGCCCCGCTTCGGCGGGGTTCTTCTATGAGATCAATCGCTGGGGACTCGTCGGTGGGCTCTGGTGCGCCCGCGGCGTACACCGGTTTGCGGTTGAGACGTTTTCGCTGGAAGTCCTCAGCCAGCAGCGTGCCCACCTCCCCAAGCAGCGCGTGCCGGTCGCATCCTCGACGCGCCAACAGCCTGGCGGTGGCGCCCAACACGCGCGACGGGGTGAAGACTTGCGAGGGCCGCGACCGGTGGCTGTAGAACAGATCCAGGAACGTGCCTATCTTGCCCTGCTCCAGCAGTCGCTTCTCAATCTCAGGCACCACCGCGGGCGTCGATCCAGCCTTCCCCATATCGGTCGCGAGCCAGTAGTGCTCGGCGGCGTCCTTGTCTCGCCAGGTGCCCCAGGCGGCCATCTCACCATCGATGTCTCCTCCGGAGCCGTCCAGCGCGGTTGCGATCGCTGGCACGAGCGCGTCGACCTGCCGGAACGCGTCCTGTATGCCCTGGCCGGGTGTTGGGTCCTTGAAGTTGCCGGCGTCGCCGACCAGCACCCAGCCTGGGCCGGAGGCCTCCCGGAAGAACCCCTCCCAGCGCAGCATCCCAAACAACTTCCCGGTCCGCCGCGCGCTCGCGAGCGCCTGCGCCACGGGCCGGCAGCTGCATGCGTACTCCATGAAGCTGCCCTCGAGATCCTTTCGGAAGCGAGGGAGATCAACCAGATCCGGGATCAGGATGACCTGATAGAGGCCACTGTCGGCGTGCGTCGCGATCACCATCCGATTGCCCCACCGGTGGAACACGAATGCCGGATCGGCGTCGGGCTCGACTCCCTCGAAGAAGGACCAGTAGAGGAATCGCTCGTTCGGCGTGAGGTTGTACTTGCGAGCCCCGACGAGGCTCGCGATCGTCGAGTTGCGACCGTCGGCGCCGACGACCAGCCGTGCGCGGAGCGTCGTCTCCGAGCCGTTCTGTGCGACCCGTACGCCTGCCACTCGACCCCGCTCCTCGACCAGTCCCGTCACCTTGCTCGCCATCTGCAGGTCGGCGCCCGCCTCCGCGGCGGTCTGCGCCAGGATCTGATCGAGCAGCAGTTGACGCACCGACGCTGTGCCGCCGACGTCACCTGGATGCAGCTGAATCGGGGTCACGAACTCGAGGCTCTCTTGGCGCAAGTCGACGCGGTCGACGAACGGCGCGCCGGTCGCGCGTATCTCTTCGATGACTCCCAGGCGGTCTAGGAACGTCAGCGCCTGGGCCTCGAAGACGTGCGTCGAGAGGGTGTCGCTCGGGAAGCTGGCCTGCTCCACGAGCGCGACCTTGACGCCCCGGCGTGCGAGCAGCGCCGCCAGCGGCGACCCTGCGCAGCGCGCGCCCACGACGACCACATCGAATCCCTGGCTCATGCGTCCTCCGATCTCTCTGTTCGCTGCGAGGCCTGGCCTCGTTGCTATCGAGACTGACCGGCGGAGGCTCGTAGTACATCGGCCAGATGGCGTATGCGAGCCGGTGGCAGTGGCGTAATCGGCGCCAGTGCCGCCGACTCGATGGAGCGCTAGAGCTCTCTTCGCGCCGCTTGCGCTGCGAGCTCGGCGCGCGACGAGACGGCGAGCTTCGCGAACACGTGGGACAGGTGAGCCTGGACGGTACGGGGCGAGATGAACAGGCGCTCGCCGATCTGAGGGTTGGTCAGGCCCTCGGCGACGAGCTGCACGACTCGCAGCTCGGCCGGGCTCAGGCCCGCCCAACCGCGCAACGGCCGCTTGCGTGCTCCGCGGCCGCGCTCGGCGTAAGCGACCGCATCATCGAGCGAGGTCGAGGCGCCGGCCGACCACGCCGCTGCGAAGGCCTCCTGGCCGAGCGCCTCGCGCAGCGCGCTGAGATCCGCTTCATAGCCCGGCTGACGCACCGGGAAGCGCACGCAGCCCACGCCGGCGCGAATGCCATCTGCCGCACCGAGCAACCGAACCGCCTGCTCCGCGTTCTGCAGCTCGCGGACGAGCGCAGCTAGCGACTCCAGCACGTCCGCGACGCCACTCGGGTCGCCGGCGTCATACAGGGTGCGCAGCGCCTCGTGTAGCAGCTCCTCAGCCGCAGAGACCTCGCCGGCCCCGCGTGCGAGCTGCGCCTGCGCCTCGAGCGCGGCCCCGATCGCCAGCGGGTTTCCGCTGTCGCGCGCGATGAGCACCGCTTCTTCGATCGCGGCCACGGCCGGTGCGGTCTCTGCGCGTGCCAGCTGGGCGGCTGCCGTGATGAGCAGCGCGCTGACGGTGTTGAGGGTGTAATTGTTGGCTCGCGTCGCCGGCAACGCCTCACTCATCAGCGCCTCCGCGCGCTCGAGCTCGCCCGTGGCGTATTCCAGCAGTCCCAGCTGCCACTGCATCAGTGGCGTGACGTTGTGGGCCATACGCACGCCCAAGGCGATCGCCTCCTCGATGTGCGCTCGCGCGGCCGCCCACTCCCCGGTGCGGGTCTTGGCGAGACCGATGAACCCGAGATCGATCATCGCGAACATGGGGTCGCCCAGCGAACGCGACTGCGCGAGAGCCTCCTCCAGCATCGCCTCCGCCTCCGCGAATCGACACTGCAGCGTCGCGTTGAGGCCGAGCCAGGTGAGCGACTCACGGATACCGAGCAGGTTGCCGGCCGCACGCGATACCGCCAGCGCGTCTTCGAGCAACGGAGGCGCTGCCTTCAGCCGCCCGCCGATCGTTGCAAGAAAGCCGGCTCCGTAGAGCCCATCGGCCAGAAACCAGGCGTCCTCGAGCGCGCGGGTGATGGCGATGCTCTGCTCGAGCACGGGCATGGCCGCCTTCGGCTCGAGCGAGATCAGCGCCCACCCCATCAGATCGAGCGCCCGACCCACCGTGCGCTCGTCACCCACTTCGCGGCCAATCGCGAGCGCCTCCTCGGCAAAGCGCCGCGTCGCCACCCAGTCGGCTGCGATCGTGCCGATGTGGCCCACAGCGACCAGCGCCTTTGCCCGAGGGAGGGCGGTTGCACCCTCCCCGGCGAGCGCCGACTCGAGGTGCCCCCGGCCCTCGCGCCAGTGGCCACGCGCCTCGAAGAACAACCACAGCGCAGCGGCGAGGCGTAGAGCCTCGTCGACGCGCCCCGCATCGACCGCCCACCCGAGTGCGCCGCGGAAGTTGTCCAGCTCTGTCGTGAGCGGCCCGAGCCACTGCTCCAGGCGCGCCCCGAACAGATCCGGCTCTGCGGACTCGGCAAGACGCAGGTGGTAGTCGAGGTGCTGGTTTCGCACGAGCGCCGCCTCGGCGGCGTCGCTGAGCTTCTGCCGCGCGTAGGCACGGACCGTCTCCAGCAGCGTGTAGCGAGTCTTGACGCCCCGCTCCTCGACCTGCACCAGCGACTTGTCAACGAGGCTGGCGAGCAGGTCGAGGATCTCAACGACCTCCAGGCCACCGCGTGCGCAAACCGCCTCGACCCCATCGAGCGTCCAGCCGCCGGCGAACACCGAAATGCGCCGGAACAGTGTTTGCTCCGCCGCGCTGAGCAGGTCGTGGCTCCAATCGACCGAAGCCTCGAGGGTGCGCTGGCGCGGCATCGCCGTACGTGAGCCCCCCGTCAGCAGCACGAACCGCTCGCGCATCGCGTCGGCGATCTCCTGCGGCGTCAGCAGCCGCACGCGTGCCGCCGCCAGCTCGATCGCCAGGGGGATTCCGTCCAGGCGCCGACAGATCGTCGCCACCGCCTGCGCGTTCGCGTCCACCAAACGGAAATTTGGTCGCACCTGTCGCGCCCGATCGCAGAACAGCTGGATCGCTTCGACTTCGGCGAGCGCGGCTCGTGCGAGCTCGGCTTGCGGAACCTGCAGCGAGGGAATCCGCCAGCTCTGCTCTCCCTCGACCCCCATCGACTCGCGGCTCGTCGCCAGAATCACAACGCCGGGACACGCCTCGAGCAGCGTGGCCGCCAAGTCGGCGCACGCGCCCAGCAGGTGCTCGCAGTTGTCGAGTGCGATCAACAGCCGACGCTCGGCGAGCTGCGCCGTCAGCGTGTCGATCACCGGCTGCGACGGGGACTCGCGAATCGAAAGCGCGCTTGCAACCTCGTTGGCCACCAGCGCCGAGTCGCTGATTGGCGCGAGATCCACCCACCACACGCCATCAGGGTGATCGTCAAGCGTCTCGGCGGCCACCTGCAAGGCGAGCCGCGTCTTCCCGCTCCCACCCGCTCCGGTCAGAGTGAGCAGGCGCGATCGGCCGAGCAGCTCACGAACCTCTGCGATCTCGGCCTCGCGGCCAACGAAGCTGGTGAGCTGGACGGGCAGGTTGTTCGGGAGGGCTGACAGCGAGCGCAGCGCCGGGAAGTCGTCGTGTAGATCCGCGTGGCACAGCTGGTACACCTGCTCCGGCCGCGCCAGGTCGCGCAGCCGATGCGCACCGAGATCACGCACGCTGACCCCGGCGGGCAGGCCGCCTGCCACCAGCTCATACGTCGAGCGCGACAGCAGCGTCTGCCCGCCATGTCCGATCGCCCGCAGCCGAGCACAGCGATGGATCGAGGGGCCGGTGTAGTTGCGCGCATCGCGCAGCACGGCCTCACCGGTGTGCAGCGCGACACGCACGCGTAGATCCACGCCCTCAGGCCACGGGTCGCTCCTCAACGCCCGCTGCAGATCGAGTGCGCACGCAACCGCATCCGACGCTCGCACGAACACGCCGACCGCACTGTCACCCTCGCCCTGCTCCTCCGGAAGCACGCCGCCATGCGCCTGCATACTCTCGGCGAGGAGGTCGTGACAGCGCGCCATCACTCCCGCCATCACCTCGCCCTGCTCCTCCCACAACAAGGTCGAGCCCTCGACATCGGTCAGCACGAACGTGACCGTCCCGGTCGGGACGACCGCCACCGCGTCCGGGTCAACTCCGCCGACCGGAATCATGATCTCCTCGTGCATCATCCCAACCCTGTCGCGCCGCGCACGACACTACATCGGCCAAATGGCCTATTCCTCGCCGGCCCAGCACCGTCAGCGCCGGTTCAGGGCTGGATGCCGATGTCCGAAGCTGGCATTCTGAGGTATCGAATGCGAGGCATGAGCGCCACGGCGGACGGATTTGGCGAGCGAACGGCCCCCGTGCGCCCGCTCGACGAGGAGCAGGCGCGGCTGCTCGAGATTCTCGTGGAGGCCGAAGGCAAGCCGGTCAGCTTTGACGAGCTGCGCGCGCGAGGGATCGAAACCCCGGCGACGCTTGTCTACGAGCTCGAGATCGCGGGTCTGCCGATCGAGCAGTCGCACGATCCACAGGCGGGCGGTCTGTGTCTGCGGCTCGGTGTCGAGCTCGAGCCTTCGCTGCTCGACAGCGCCGCGATCGGCGGCGATCCCGGGCGCAATCGAGTCCGCGGCCGCGGCGGTGCCAAGCCCTCGCCGGCGCTGCCCCCCGACGCCGGCCGGGAGCGCTCCGAGGCCCCGCGCCGAGCTCGCCGCGAGCGGAACAGCGCCAGGCGCGCTGTCGGCCCCTGGACGGTCGCCGCGGCGGTCGCGGGACTGGCGCTCGCCGCGCTGGCGATCGGACTGAGCGGCGCCTTCAACGGGGCGAGCGCGAAGGACGGCCGCGGCCGGGGAACAGGATCGTTGACACGCCGCGCCGCCGCGCAGGGCTCCGCGGCCGGCACCTCTGCAGCCGGTTCCGGGCAGGCGCGCACGCATCCCGCGGGTGCCCGGACACCGTCTGGCAAGGGGACGAGCCAGTCGAACGCGAACGCTGCGGGCACGGCCGGCGGTTCGGAACTGCAGGCCGTCCGCTCTCAGCTCCGTCAGCCCCGGCGACACGCCGGGCAGAAGCGGACTACCGGCGCGAACCGGCCGCACCGCGCGCCTTCGGCCGTCGCTGCACCGGGGGGCACATCCGCACCGGCGCCGGACGCGAGCCATGCCGGCAAGCCGACGCGTAAGGCCCCGCCCGAACGCAAGCCCGGCGGCTCCAGCGGACACGGATCGTCCGGCGCGCAGCACAACGGCTCAGAGCCGAACCGCACGAGTGGAGGCGGCGGGCAGCAAACGCCGAACGCGAGCCCCACCCCGAGCGCTCAACGGCACGAACCCAGCCCGACCCACTCCCCGAGCGGCGAAAGCCAGGCGTCCAATGGAGGCCAGCAGGCGCCGACCGGCGGCCAGGAAGCGCCGAGTGGGCACACGAGCGGCCAGTCCGGCTGACCGTCGAGCGCGCGGCTTCCGCGGCTCTGTGCGGGGACGATGCTCGCGTCTGCTCGCGGGCGGTGCCAGCAGGGTCGCCGGCCGTGTCGAGATCGAGCACCATGCCAGGGTTGCCGGTGGTGCGGTGACGTTCCGAGGCTTATTCGCCGCGCACAGGTTGCGAGACGCCGAGCACGCGATTGTTCGAGCCGAAAGCCTCGACCTCGAACAGCGGTCCGCCGACGCTGACGGGGATCGCCGTCTGAAAGCCGCTGGGCAGCGCGAACGAGATGATCTCTCCGTCGGCGATCTCGCCGTTCAGGGCGCTGGTGCTCGGGCCCGCGAACACCTGCCAGTAGCGAACCTGGGTGGCGCCGTTCCAGCTCACGTACACGGTCGTGTGTCCCCCGCTGCGGCGCGCCACGACGCTCGGCCGGGTCGCGGGCATCCCGTGCCACGGTGCTCGCATCGCGCGATCGCCGGCGTCCGCGGCGGGCAGGCTGGCCGCGAATGCAAGCTTGCCCGTGCTCGTATATTCGGACAGGTTGGGCAGCTCGCCCCAGCCGATCAGGGCGTTGCCGTCGGGCAGCGTCTGCAGGCTGCCCAGTCCCGAGGAATGCAGCCCGGGGGAGTGGCGGTACTGGCGTGCGAGCGTCGCGGTGTGTTCGCTTTCGTGCAGCGCCAGCACCAGGCCGCGGGCGGCTTCCTGCGCCGGGCCGAGCCCGGAGGCGGTGACTTCGCAGCAGCCGTCGTCGTACAGCGTCAGCCGGTCGCCGTGTTCCAGGCGCGCGTCCGACTGCCAGTAGAAGGCGGTCTGCGAGCCAAGCTGGAAGCTGCTGTCCTTGCCGCCCAGCCGCCAGACGATCTCGCCTGAGGAGCTTTCGATCTCGTACACGGTCCAGGTGTTGCGCGCCGAGATCAGCAGGCGGCCGCCGCCGAGCTGCTGCACCGAGTCGATCTGGTAGGGGTCCCACACCCCTGTCAGCGGCGGCACCGTCTCGGACTGGCTCAGGGGGACGTGTTCGAGCATGTCCCACTTGAACAGCAGCCGTCCGGTCTTGAGGCTGACTTCCTGGATCTCGCTGTCCAGCAGTTCGCCGGTTGCGGCGCCGCCATATGGAGCCAGGTCCATCGACACGACCTTCGAGGCGATCAGCAGCGCCGTTCCGTGTCCCGTGAGCGTCAGCTCGTCGGGGTCCGCCGTCCAGCCTTCCTGCGCGAGCACCGTCGCGAGCTGGCGGTAGCGCTGTCCGTAGAGGTAGTAACGCGCACCGGACTGAGGCAAGCCCGCGATCAGGCTCGTCAAGCCGTCGCCGCCACGCTTGCCCTGCCACCAGCTCAGGGCCGGCCTGCCCGCATATGTCTGCTCGGTGAAATCGAGCGCCTGTTCGCCCACGGGCAGCGGATGAAACCAGACCGGAGTGCCGTCGTCTTCGACGATCAGCGGGCCCGCTTCGCCCGCCGGCGCTGCTGCGGGCGAGCTCGCGAACGGATCGAGCAACAGCAGTCCGCCGGCTTGGCCGGCGCGGTCGACCTTCACCTTGAGCTTCGGCGGGCGCAGACCCGGCGCGGAGATGTAGCCGGCGGCGCCACGCGCCCCGGCGGGCGCGGCCCAGATCGCGATCGCGGCCGTGCAGGCGACGACGGCCGCGATCGCCAGACGTCTGATCGGTGTCGGCATCCGCGTGAGGGTAGCCGGGTCGACGGCGTCCTACGCCGGTCGAACGCGGCAGGCGCATCGTGCCGGCGTCGAGCGCGGCTCGGCGCATCGGGCGTGGTGAGCGGGGCTTACGCACATCGTGCGGGGTCGAGCGTGGCTCAGATGCATCGTGCGCGGTCGAGCGCATCATCCGGGTGCGGGCGCTGTTGTAGCTGGAGTGCACGAGCCGGTTGGAGGAGCTCCCCAATCGTCCGCCGGGCCGGTTCCCGCCGAGGAGCGGGAGATCGGCGCTGTCGCCATGCCCGAGCCCGGCTTGGACAGGCGCACGGTGATCAAGCGCGGGCTCGGCGCCGGCGCGGCGCTGCTCGGCCTGCTCGCGCGAGTCGACCTCGCCGAGGCTGCGCATCGTGCCCCGGCCAGCCACGGAAGACACCACCGCGTCGCGCGCGGGGGGCGGCCGAGACAGCCGCCGAACATTCTCACGATCATCGTCGATCAGCTGCGCGCGCCGGTGTGGATGCCGCCGTCGTTCGGAGCGGCGGCGGCGATGCCGAACCTCGCCGCTCTGCGCGCGCAAGCCGTCAGCTTCGAACGCCACTACACGGCATCGAACGACTGCTCGCCCTCGCGCAGCGTCCTACTCACCGGCCTGTACACCCACCAGACGGGTGTGATGATCACCGGCTCGGGCCGGCTCGACCCGCGCTTTCCGACCTGGGGCACGCTGCTGCGCAAGATGGGGTACGACACCGCCTACTACGGCAAGTGGCACCTGAACCCGAACCCCAAGGCCTCGCTGCAGCAGTACGGGTTCTCGGGCGGCACATATCCCTCGCCCAACGGCAGCCCCGGGCAGGGCACGGGCGAGGACCCGGCGATCGCTGCTCAGTTCGTCGAATGGTTCGACGGTGGCACCGCGCGCGAACCGTGGGCGACCACGGTGTCGTTCGTCAACCCGCACGACATCGCCTGGTGGCATCGCTTCACCGAACGGATCGAAAGCGAGGCCGACCCGCCCGGGTACGCGATCGCGCTGCCGCCGAACTACGAGCCCCCCGAGCTGCTCGCTGAAAAGGGCAAGCCGGCGTTGCAGCGCTCGCTGCAGGAGACGGCCGCCAAGGCGTTCGGTCCCGTGGCGTTCGCGGGGCCCGAAGCGCTGCGCTGGTGGACGCAGATGATGGACACCTATCTGCTGCTGCAGAGCTACGTGGACGTCCAGATCGGCAACGTCCTCGCGACGCTCGCGAGCAGGCCGCAGGTCGCCGAAAACACGGTGATCCTGTTCACCTCCGACCACGGCGAGTACGGCGGCTCGCACGGCATGCGCGGCAAGGGCGCCTCGGCCTACGAGGAGGCGATCCGGGTTCCGCTCTATGTGTATGACCCGCGCGGGCTGCTCACGAGCGGACCCGGCACGGCGCGCACCCAGCTCACCTCGAGCGCGGACGTCGCCGCGCTGATGCTGACGATCGCCTCGGAATCCGACAGCTGGCGCGCGGAGCCAGAGTACGCGCACCTGGCGAGCCGGCTCGACCTGGCGAGCATCTGCCGGGAACCGGCGGCTGCCGGGCGCGAGTGGATCGTTCACGCGACCGACGAGGACGTCACCGAGTTCGCATCCGAACCGTACGCGTCGGACGCGCCGCGTCACGTCGTCGCGCTGCGCTCGAGCGCCGGCAAGCTGGCGCTGTACTCGAACTGGCGCCCGGGCACGATCGAAATCGAACAGTCAGGCCACGAATCCGAGCTCTACGAATACGACACCGAAGAAGGCAGCCTCGAGCTCTCCAGCCAGCTGCGGACGGGGTCGGCGCTCGAGGAACAGCTGTGGGCGACGCTCGAAGGGGAGGCGATCCCGCACGAGCTGCGCGCGTCGCTGCCCGCGCGCCTGCACGCCGCCCACCGCGAGGGGCTGGCCAGCTATCTGGCCTACGAGGAACACGAGGACATCAAGGTCGCCGAAGCGCACCTGCCCAAGCCGGTGTCGCCGGGCCCGGAAGCGTTGTGAGCTTGCGGGCATTCGGCCGGTCGCTCGCATACGCTCACCTCAGCGCGCCTATGATCCAGGCGCGGCTCATCGGATCGGGTTGATTTTGAATACAAGCCAGCTGTACAGGGGAAGGAGCAGCGATGCCGGCAACACGGAAAGCCAGCAGTAAAACGGCGGGTGCGCGGCGAAGGAGCACGGCCAAAGGGCGGACGAGCGCGGCGGAGCGCAAACTGCATGAGCAGAACCGCCGCGCCCTCGACAAGGTCAGCGCGTCGCTCGACGCGGCTCAAAAGGAATTGACCTCGCTGCGCGGCGGTCTCGGCACGGGCGCGACCGACCTGCGCAAGAACCTCGGCAAGCTGCTCAAAGATGCCCGGCGTGACGCGGGCAAGTTGAGCAAGACCGTGGGCGCGGATCTCGAGCGCCTGCAGAAGGAGCTGTCATCGGCCGCCAAGAGCGCGTCGAGCAGGCGAGGCGGCGCGCGGCGCGCGAAAGCAGGGACCAAATCGGCGACGAAAAAACCCGCCGGCAAAGCCCGCGCTAGAGCGGCTGGCGCCCGCGCGAAAGCGGCGAGCAAATCAAAAGCCGGCAAAGCCCGAGCGAAAGCTGCGGGCAAAGCTCGAACGAAAGCGAGCCGCGCCTGAGTCAGCCAAGCCGCCTGAGTCGCTAGGCCGGCAGAGCCCAGCCAAGCCGCTGAGTCGCTAGGCCGGCAGCGGGCTGGGCCTGCGCTTGAGCTCCTCGAGCGCCGCGATCATCGCGTCGAACTCGCACGCGATCTTTGTCGGCCACGGTTTTTCGGGGTGATCGTCGAGTGTCTTCAGGCCGTTGCCGGTGATGATCGCCACGACCGTCTCGTCGGGCGCGAACCGGCCTTCGGCCGCCAGTTTCTGCAGCACCGCGATCGTGGTGCCCCCGGCCGGCTCGGTCAGCAGACCCTCGGTTGCGGCCAGCAGGTCGATGCCGGCGAAGATCTCGGGGTCGCTGGCGAAGCCCCCGGTGCCGCCGCGTTTGAGCACGGCATCGATCACGAGGTAGCCGTCGCCGGGATTGCCGATCGCCAGCGAGTGGGCGGCGGTCTCGGGCGCGACGGCGCTGATCTCGGCCTCCTCGGCGAGGATCGCGCTGGCGATCGGGTTGCAGCCGCTCGGCTGCGCGATGTGGATGCGCGTGGAGTCGGTCTCGGCCAGCCCCAGCAGCTGCAGCTCGACCAGCCCCTTGTGCATGCGCGAGCTCAGCGTTCCGCCGGCGGCGGCCGTGACGACGTGATCGGGGGGGTTCCAGCCGAGCTGCTCGACGATCTCGTAGGCCTCGGTCTTGGCGCCCTCGGCGTAGAACGGGCGCAGCGTGATGTTCGCGAACTCCATCCCGGTCGCTTCCGCGATTTCACGGCAGCGGCGGTTGACTTCGTCGTAGTTCCCCTCGACCTGGCAGACCTCGGCGCCGAGCGCGCGGCAGGCGCGCGCCTTCATGTCCTCGAGGCGGTTCGGGTAGAAGACGTAGGCCGCGGCGCCCGCCTTGGCCGCGAGCGAGGCGACGGCAGTGCCGACGTTGCCGGTCGATACGCAGCCAAGCTCGTCGCGGCCCAGCTCGAGCAGCCTGGCGACGGACATCGACACGACGCGGTCCTTGTAGGAGAGGCTCGGGCGCGAGGTCGAGTCATCCTTGATGTACAGGTTCGGGATGCCCAGCTCGGCACCGAGGCGGTCGGCCTGGATCAGCGGCGTGTAGCCCGCGTATAGGCCTACGCGCGCCTGCGCCGAGGCGTTGAACGATCGGCAGCAGCTCCTCGAAGCGCCAGATGTTCAGCGGGCGCTGCGAGCGTGGGATCTCCTCGAAGTAACGCGCCGCGCGCTCGTAGTCGTACTCGATGTCGAGGCCCTTGCCGCAGTCGGGGCAGGCGAACACGGAGTCGCTCAGCGGGTAGTGATGCCCGCAGCGATGGCATGCGAGACCCGTCGCGCACGAGCGCGTGCGCGTGCGCGCGTTCCCGTCGCCAGAGGGATCGCTGCCGGGCCGGTCGCGGCCGTCGCCGGATGCGGAGGCTGGTGCGCTCATGCGGGCACCCTGGAAGATACGCCCGGCCACGGCATCTGCGTATCGGGGTCGTTACCAAACGCGATCCAAAGCTCCTCGGCGAGGTGGGGGGCGAGCGGACCCAGCAGCTGCGAAAGCACCTGCAGCGCCTCCAGCAGCGCGTCGCGATCGGCGGCGCCGAGCACGCCGGTGCGCGCGAGCACGCGCTTCTCGTAGTCCTTGATGCGGTCGAACAGGCGCATGACGTTGCGCACCGCGCTGTGCATCTCCAAGTTGGCCACCTCCTCCGTGGTCTTCTCGACCGCAGTGTCGCACCATTTGCCAAGGCGCGTGCGCAGATGCTCGGTCAGGTCCCTGCCAGCACGCGTATCCATGCTCCCCGCCAGAGGCGTATCTCCATTCCCGGCCGCGTCTCGATCGTCAACCACGTCTGTGCTCCCCGCCACGTCTCGATCATCGACCACGTCTCCGCTTCCCGCGACATCGGCGTCCGGCTCTGAGGAGGCGGCGGCGAGCTTGGCGTGCGAGAAGTCCCATACCTGCATGAGAAAGCGATGGCAGCGCAGGACCGCCGAATCGCTCCAGTTGAGCGAGCGCTGCGGCCGGGCCGCGTAGAGCGTCGCCAGCCGCACGGTGTCGGCGCCATAGCGCGCCACCAGCTCGTCGGGGTCGACGACGTTGCCGAGGTGCTTTGACATCTTGCGCCCGTCGCGGATCACCATCTCGTGAAACAGGCAGCCGGCAAACGGCTCGCCGTCGGCCAGGAACGCGAGCGGGCCGATATCGCGCAGGGCCTTCGTGACGATGCGCTGGTCGAACACGAAGTTGCCGCTGTCCGAGCCCGCCACGACGCGCTCGCACGGCAGCCACGCGCGCAGGTCCTCGAGCGCGAAGATCTCCGGCAGCGTGCGCTCGCGCTCCTCCGGGGGCACGCACACCGGCACCCACAGCCACAGGGCATCGAAGTGGCAGTCGAGCGTGTCGGTCTCGCGCCGCGCCGGGCCGCCGCAGCGCGGGCACGTGGTCTGCACGAAGTCCTCGCGCTCGGCCAGCGGATTGCCGGCGCCGGTGGGCTCGAGGTCGAGCGGCAACAGCACCGGCAGCTGCTCGGCCGGCACCGGCACGGCGCCGCAGTCGCCGGCGCAGTAGACGATCGGGATCGGCGTCCCCCACGAGCGCTGGCGCGAGATCGAGAAGTCGTTGGCGCGATAGCGGAACGCCGGCCTGACGTCCCGCACGGGCGGGGAGTCAACCTGCTTGCCGTCGCTGTCCTCGCGGCCAGGCCACAGACGCTGCGCGATCAGCGCGTCGGTGCGGTCGCGCGCCGGGATCCCGAGCACCGCGGTGGCGCCGAAGCGGCCATCGACTGCCGGAGAGACGAGCAGCGGAAGGGGCTCGCCGGTGAGCGGCGCGGCGAGCGTGCGGCCGCTGTCGACGACCGTGATCGCCTCGGCGTCGCGCTCGCTGCGCTCGAGACCGCCCGCACGCAGGTCCTCGAGCTGCGCGCGCGCATCGGCGTCGAGCACCCAGCTGTCGATGTCGGGGTGCTTGGGTGAGATCAGCACGAAGTGGGCCAGCGCCACCGCGTCGGCGTGCGGTGTGAAGGCCGTGAGCGTCGCGCCGTCGGAGGCGCGCAGGTCGAGCTCGACCCCGTCGACGCGCCCGAGCACGAAGCGCTGACTGGCGAGCGCCACCTCATCCCAGGTGCCGCTCGCGACGAGCTCGTCCAGGCGGCGGTCGTTCTCGGGCACGTAGGCGCTGATGCGCAGGTACCACTCCGGGCGCTGGATCAGGCGCACCGGGGAGTGGCAGCGCCAGCACAGGCCGTCCTCGACCTGGATCGTGGCGAGCGTGGTGTGGCACTGGTCGCACCAGTCCACGGCGCCGCTGCCGCGGTACACGAGCCCGGCGTCGAGCAGCGCGAGAAAGAGCCACTGCGACCACCTGTACATGAGCGCGTCCGAGCTGACGAACGCGCGATCCCAGTCAAAGGAGTAGCCGAGCCGATCGAGCTGGCCGCGCATGTGCGCGGCGCAGCGCGCGACCCACTCGCTCGGCGGCTCGCCGCCGGCGATCGCCCCGAGCTCGGCGGGCAGGCCGAAAGCGTCGAAGCCGAACGCGAACAGCACGTCCTCGCCACGGGCGCGCCAGAAGCGCGCGTAGGCGTCGCCGATCGAGTACGAGCGCACGTGCCCGATGTGAACATTGCCCGAGGTGAACGGCGCCGACGGCTTGATGTACCGGCGGGGCCGGTCGCCGTCGATCGAGGGCGTGGCGAACGCGTCACGCTCGCGCCAGGCCGCCTGGCGGCGGGCCTCGACCGCGTGCGGGTCATAGCTCGGAATATTGGGCTGGCTCATCGGAAGCGCTCACTCATCGGCATTCGCGGCGCGCGGATCAAGCCCGATAATCGCCTGGGACGCGGGCTCGCGCGTCGGCCATCGAGGATATCCGAGGCTCAGCGCGGGCTCGGCGCACGCGTACGCGCGCGTGCCTGGGCCGCCGTCCGCGTTCATCCGCGAGAGGTGCTAAAGATGCGGTATGGAGATCGAGATCGGGCGCGGCAAGAAGGCGCGCAGGGCGTACGGGTTCGACGACATCGCGATCGTGCCGTCGCGGCGCACGCGCGATCCCGACGACATCGACATCAGCTGGAAGCTGGGGCCCTACCAGTTCGAGCTGCCCTTGCTGGCGGCCGCGATGGACGGCGTGGTGTCGCCCGAGACCGCCGGGATCGTGGGCAGGCTCGGCGGGCTGGCCGTGCTCAACCTCGAGGGGATCTTCACGCGCTACGAGGACGCCGACGAGCAGCTCGAGCGGATCGCGGAACTGCCCAAGCACCTGGCGACGCGCGAGATGCAGGAGATCTACCGCGAGCCCGTCAAGCCCGAGCTGATCGTGCAGCGGATCCAGGAGATCAAGGAGCAGAAAGTCGTGGTGGCGGCGTCGCTGACGCCGCAGCGCGTGCGCGACCACTACGAGCTGGCGCTCGACGCCGGCCTCGACGTGCTCGTGATCCAGGGAACGGTGGTGTCCGGCGAACACGTCTCGACCGTGTCCGAGCCGCTGAACCTGAAGGAGTTCATCCCCAGCCTCGACGTTCCGGTCGTGGTCGGCGGGTGCGCCTCCTATCACACCGGACTGCACCTGATGCGCACCGGCGCGGCCGGGGTGCTCGTCGGAGTTGGGCCGGGCGCAGCTTGCACCACCCGGGGCGTGCTCGGGATCGGCGTGCCGCAAGCGACGGCGATCGCCGACGTCGCACACGCGCGCTCGACGCACATGCTCGAGACGGGCGAGTACTGCCAGGTGGTCGCCGACGGCGGGATGCGCAACGGCGGAGACGTCGCCAAGGCGATCGCGCTCGGCGCGGACGCCGTGATGCTGGGCTCGCCGCTGGCGCGCGCCTACGAGGCGCCCGGCAGAGGCTTTCATTGGGGCATGGCGACGTTCCACCCGACGCTGCCGCGGGGCGCGCGGGTGGCGACGACCCAGAACGGGACGCTCGAGGAAATCCTCGTGGGTCCGGCCCGCGAGAACGACGGAACCTTCAACCTGTTCGGCGGCCTGCGCACGTCGATGGCCACGTGCGGTCACAAGGATCTGGCCGAGTTCAACCGCGCCGAGGTGGTGGTTGCGCCGGCGCTGCAGACCGAGGGCAAGGCGTTGCAGCGCGACCAGGAGATCGGGATGGGCGCCGTCAACGGCAAGGCCGCCGTGCTCGTCGAGGATTAGCGACGTCAGCCAGGCGCGGGGGCCGCAGGCTTACGCGGTGTCCGGACGTAGTGGTCCGGGTTTATGCGTCGGTGCGTGGCGTGGCGGCTGCCGCGGAACGGGTTCGACGGGCGGCAGCGGGGAACCGTGGCCGGCGCGCAGACCCCAACTCCTGCGAGATCGCCGGACTTGGCCTATCATGAACGGCGCCGCGCGCTGGTGCGCGGCATTTTTTGCGTCCCGGGCGTCGGCACGCGGACATCGAGGCAGCGATCCCAACTCATTGATGAGCGCACCGATATCGACACAAACCGCATGAGCACGGTTGCAACCAAAACCTTTACGGCCAAGCCGACCGACCGCGAGCGCGAGTGGGTGCTGCTCGACGCCAACGGCAAGACCCTCGGGCGGCTTGCCACGCAGATCGCGGACCTGCTGCGCGGCAAGCGCAAGCCCGCGTACACGCCGCACATCGACACGGGAGACTTCGTCGTGGTGATCAACGCCGAGAAGGTCGCCGTGACGGGCAGCAAGCGCACAGACAAGCGCTACTACCGTCACTCCGGCTACCCGGGGGGTCTGCGGTCGCGGACCTTCGAGGAGATGATCGCGCGCCGGCCCGAGGAGGTGATCCGGCTTGCGGTCAAAGGCATGATGCCGCGCAACCGGCTGGCTCGCAAGCAGATCACCAAGCTGAAGATCTATGCGGGTCCCGAGCATCCGCATGTCGCGCAGAAGCCACGTGCGCTGGAGACGGAAGGGTAGAGATGGCCGACGAGCAGACACCCGAGACGCCCGAGGAGCAGGCGCCCGAGACGCCCGACGTGCAGGCTGGCGGTGGCGAGGAGGCCGCGGCCGGGCCCGCCGGGCGCGCCGTTCCGAGCGAGGAGGCTGCCGAGATTGCCGGCTCTGCCGAGGACGCCGCGCTCGAGGCGTTCGAGGAGGCTGGCGGCGAGGCGCCGGCGCAGGCAGACGAGCAGTTCGAGCCCGTGCCCGGCCACGCCGCGCCGAGCGAGGACGCGCTGGAGATCGCGGGTGTGGCCGAGGACGCGCCGCTCGAGGCCAGCCAGGACGCCGAGGCCGCAGCCGGTCAGGCCAGCCGCGGCTCAGCGCCAGCGGACACGCAGGAGAGCGAGGAGGACGAGGACGACGAGGCGCCCGCGCCGCGCGAGAAGCCGGCCGTGCCCGGGGCGCACCTGGAGGTCGACATCGTGCCGGAGGGCGTCGACCCGCTGGGCCGCGATCGCGCGCCGGCCGATCCCTACGCCGAGGTCGCCCAGGTTTACGAGCAGGAGGTCGTCGAGGAGAACGGCGAGGCGCAGGCGCAGGAGGAGGTGCTCGAGGAGGTCCTCAGCGAGCCGATCTCGACGGCCGCGATCGATCTCGGGGCGGGCGCGCGCTACCGCGCCACCGGCAAGCGCAAGACGGCGATCGCGCGCGTCACCTTGAGACCAGGCAGCGGAACGTACACAGTGAACGGGCGCACGCTCGAGCAGCACTTCCCGCGCGACACGCTGCAGCGCAACATCCGCCAGCCGCTGGAGACGGTCGGCTACCAGGAGCGAATGGACGTGATCGCGAGGCTGCACGGCGGCGGCATCTCGGCGCAGGCCGGAGCGCTGCGCCACGGCGTATCGCGGGCGCTGCTCGAGGCCGACCCGAACCTGCGCGGCGAGCTCAAGCGGCGTGGCTTTCTGACCCGCGACTCGCGCGCCAAGGAGCGCAAGAAGGCCGGCCTGAAGAAGGCGCGCAAGCGTCCGCAGTTCTCCAAGCGGTAGCAGGCGAATTTTCATCCGGCCGTAAACCCGCTCCGCGGGGTCGGCCGGGATGAAAATACCCGCCTGCTTGGCTGATTTGGTGGGCTTTGCTGGCCCGATCAGTCCTGTTCAATACTCCAGGTCAATGTCCTTGAAACGCGCTACATGACTCGGAAACTGTTTGGCACCGACGGTGTGCGGGGACTTGCCGGCGAGGTGCTCAGCGCCGAGCTGGCGCTGGGTCTTGGCCGGGCGGCGACTCGGCTGCTTGCGGGGGAGCGGCCGCAGGTGTTGGTCGTGCGCGACACGCGTGAGTCGGGGCCGATGCTCGAGGCGGCTCTTGCGGCGGGGATCGCCGCGGCTGGTGGTGATGTGCTTCTGGGTGGCGTTCTGCCGACTGCGGCGGTGCCGCTGCTCGTCGCTCGGTATGGATTGCAGATGGGGGCTGTGATCTCGGCTTCGCACAACCCCTATGAGGACAATGGGATCAAGTTCTTTGGCTCCGACGGCTACAAGCTCTCGGACGAGATCGAGCGTCGTGTCGAAGGTGAGCTGGCCAAGCATGACAGGGATGTGGGCGAGGGGGGCGGCGTCGGGTCGGCCCCGGCTGCGGGCTCGCGCGAGTCCTGGACCGGTGCGCCCGAGCCTTGCGTCGGCGCGCGTGGGCTCGGCGCCGGCAAGCCTGGCGGTCGCACTGCAGGCGACCACGCGGGCAGCCGCGCGATTGGGCATATCCGCGCGCTTCGCGGGGCCGACGAGGATTACTTGCGCGAGCTGCACTCCCGCTTTGCCGAGCTTGACCTGGATGGGCTCGATGTCGTGCTGGACTGTGCCAACGGCGCCACCTGTAGGGTCGCCCCGGAGATCTTCCGGCGGCTGGGCGCGAAGGTGACCGCGATCGGCGACGTTCCGGACGGGCGCAACATCAACGCCGGTTGCGGCTCCACGCACCTGCAGACGCTCGCGGAGCGCGTGGTCGCGGGCAGGCACGCGCTCGGCTTTGCGTTCGACGGCGACGGCGACCGCGTGCTTGCCGTGGACCGGCGCGGCGCGCTCGTCGACGGCGATGAGCTGCTGGCGCTCGCGGCGCTGCACTTGCAACGCTCTGGGCGCCTGCTTGGGAACGGCGTTGCCGTCACGGTGATGACCAACTACGGCTTTCACCGGGCGATGGACCGCGCCGGCGTCGCGGTCGCGACGACGAAGGTGGGAGACAGATACGTGCTCGAGGAGCTGCGCGCGCGCGGCTGGGCGCTTGGCGGCGAGCAGTCGGGTCACATCATCGACCTGCACTTCAACCGCACCGGCGACGGCATCGCCAGCGCGTTGTTGACGCTCGAGGCGCTGGCAGGGGACGATCTGAGCGAGCGCGGCGTGATGGCGCGCCTGCCCCAACGGTTGGTGAACGTGCGGGTGCGCGATCGCGAGGCGCTGAACGCGGCCGATGAGCTGACAGCGGCCGTGCGCGCCGAGGACCAGGCGCTGGCCGGTCGCGGTCGCGTGCTGGTGCGTCCGAGCGGAACCGAGCCGCTCGTGCGCGTGATGGTCGAGGCTCCGACCGACGCCGAGGCCGAAGACGTCTGTACGCGCCTGGCCGCACTGGTCGAGCGCGAGCTGGGGTGAGCGCGTATGGCGTAATACGCCAGGCTCTGGTGCGAGCTCGGTCGAAAGTGCCTAGGTCGAGCGCGCATCAAGGAGCGACCGAAATATGCCGATTAGATCGCTTATCGGCTCGGCATCCTGGTACGATCGTGTCTGCTATGAGGCCATTTGATCTTCTAAGGCACAGCAGCAAGCAAGATGATCTGTCTCGCGTGGCAGGGGGAGCGCACCAACCCGGAGAGCGTCTTTGCGCAGATCTTCGCTACATGAACGAGCGCGAGGCCGCGACTATCTTCCGGACGGTCGAAACCTGGCGCAAGATGGAGCCTCGCGAGTACGAAGCGGGTCTCCGCGGTCTCAACTCGTAGCTTCGGTCGTGGGTTCATACCGTAGGCAGCGACTGCCGCGCTCGAGATCCGTGCGCGCCGTTTGGCCTGTAGCGTTGGTAGAGTCGGCAGATCGCCTCGACCTTTCTGTCGGATACCTGCCAGTCCACATACCCGTGATCCATCTCTAGCTTCTCTTGAAGCTCGACGGCGATCGACTCGGCGCAGACCAACAGCCGCTCGAGGACTTCATTCGTTTCGGACTCAAGGGTGTGCTCCTCGAACGCGAAGCGGGCGATCAGCAGAGGGCTCTTGCCGTCAACATGAAGTTCGACGTGTCCCAATTGTCGGGTTCGTTTGAAGTTGCTCCAGCCAAGAGCCTCGATGCGGCGGCCGTCGTCTCCGCCGGAGCGCACGCGAATCTGCGCGCGCCTGTCAGGGTAGTCGCGGACCACTATCTCTGTATCGCCGTTGCCTAGTCGGAACACTTCGATTGGCTTGGACATGGCGAGGCAGCGTATCGGTCCCATCTCCCGGAATTCGCGAACTAAACCACCGCTCGCCAGCGGAACAGCGCTGGGCCGAATGCTTGCGAGGGCGGGTCGCGGGCGGCGCCGCTGATATCTTCGAGCGGGTGTGCGGCATCGTCGGCTACGTCGGCAATCGCCCGGCCAGGCAGCTGCTGCTCGACGGACTGAGGCGGCTGGAGTACCGCGGCTACGACTCGGCGGGGATCTCCGTGATCGAGGACGATCGCATCGACGCCGTGCGTGCCGTCGGCAATCTCGGGGCGCTACAGGCCAAGCTCGAGGAGCTCGCGACCGACCGGCCCGTCGATGGCGAAGGATCGGCGGTGGCGGTTGCGCAGCGACCGGCGGTCACCGGCATCGGCCACACGCGCTGGGCCACGCACGGCCGCGTCAGCGAGGAGAACGCCCACCCGCACTGCGACACCGACGATCGCGTCCACGTGGTCGTCAACGGGATCGTCGAGAACTACATGTCGCTCAAGGAGCGCCTCGGCCGCGAAGGCAGCGTGTTCAGCTCGGAGACCGACGCCGAGGTGATCGCGCACCTGATCGCCAGCCACTACGACGGGGATCTCGCCGCCGCGGTGCGCGCCGCCTACGCCGAGCTCCAGGGCCATTATGCGTTCGTCGCGATGAGCCTCGACGAGCCTGACGTGCTCGTCGGTGCGCGCCGTGAGTGTCCGCTGATCGTCGGGCGCGGCGACGGCGAGCAGTTCGTCGCCTCGGCGGTACCCGCGTTCCTGTCAGAGACGAGGCGCGTGCAGTTTCTCGACAACGACGAGATCGTCGTGCTGCGGCCCGAGGGCGTGCTGATCACCACGCCGGCGGGCGAGCCGATCGAGCGGCCGGTGGAGACCGTCGATTGGGATGAGGCCACGGCCGAGAAGGCCGGCTACGAGACGTTCATGCTGAAGGAGATCTACGAACAGGCCGACGCGGTCGCCGAGACGATCGCCGATCGCACCGCCGGAACCGACGGCGTCGAGCTCGACGAGCCGGGCGTGCTGGACGAGCGCATGCTCGCGAACGTGCGACGGATCGTGATCGTCGCGTGCGGCACCTCCTACCACGCCGGCCTGATCGGCCGCTACGTGATCGAAGAGTGGGCACGGCTTCCCGTCGAGATGGACATCGCCTCCGAGTATCGCTACCGCAACCCCGTACTCGGCGACGGCGATCTCGTCGTCGGGATCTCGCAGTCGGGCGAGACCGCGGACACGCTGGCGGCGATGCGGATGGCGCGCCAGCAGGGCGCCCGCGTGCTGGCGATCACCAACGTGATGGGCTCGCAGGCGACGCGCGAGTGCGACGGAACGCTCTTCACCCGCGCGGGGCTCGAGGTCGGCGTCGCGGCGACCAAGACCTTCCTGTGCCAGGTCGCGGTCATGTACCTGCTGGCGCTGCGCCTGGCCCAGCTGCGCGAATCGCTCGAGCCGCAGCGCGTGGCGGATCTGGTCGGGGAGATCAAGCAGCTGCCGCGGCGCATCGACGAGGTGCTCGAGCACGGTCGCGAGGTGGCCGCGCGCACCGCCGACGAGTACTGGCAGAGCGAGTTCTTTCTGTACATCGGCCGCCACACCGGTCTCGCCGTCGCGCTCGAGGGCGCGCTGAAGCTGAAGGAGATCTCCTACATCGCCACCGACGCCTACGCCGCAGGTGAGATGAAGCACGGGCCGATCGCGCTGCTCAGCGATGCCACGCCGGTCGTAAGCGTCGCGACCGATTCGCCGGTGCTCGAGAAGCTCGCGTCGAACATGCAGGAGGTTCGCGCGCGCGGAGCCCACGTGATCGCGATCGTGACCGCCGGCAACGAGCAGATCGCAAAGCACGCCGACTCCGCCATCGCCGTTCCCGCGGTCGACTGGATGCTGCAGCCGATGCTCGCCGTGATCCCACTGCAGCTGCTCGCGTATGAGATCGCGCGCCGGCGCGGCCTGAACGTAGACCAACCGCGCAACCTCGCCAAGACCGTCACCGTGGAGTAGGCCCGGTCAGAGCGTCGCGCAGGGCCGGTCATCCGCGTCCGCAGGCGCCGATGCGCGACCCCGAGCGCAGGCGCGTGACCGATTAGCATCGCTCGTCGTGGAGCCGTTTCCCGACTGGTTGGTGCCGCTGCCGGACGCCGAGCGCATGCGCGCGATCGACCGCTGGGCGATCGACGAGCGCGGCGTGGCCCCGCTCGAGCTGATGGAGCGCGCCGGCGCCGGCGTCACGCGCGCGGCCGAGCGGCTCGTGCCCGACGGCCCGGTGGCCGTCCTCTGCGGCAAGGGCAACAACGGCGGTGACGGACTGGTGGTCGCGCGGCTGCTGCGCGACGCCGGCCGGCCGGTGACGGTCATCTGCACCGCCCCACTGCAGGAGCTGCGCGGCGACGCCGAGGCCAACCTGAGGCGCCTTCCCGGTCCGCCACCTGTGGCGCTCGCCGAGGCCCGCGAGGAGCTTGGCAAGGCAGCCGTGATCGTCGACGCGCTGCTCGGAACCGGCTTCGCCGGCGCGCCGCACGGCGCCGTGCTCGAGGCGATCGAGGCGATCGTGGGCTGCTCGGCGCCGGTGGTCAGCGTTGACGTCCCGTCGGGAGTTGACGCCTCGAGCGGCGTCGTCGCGGGCGCGGCCGTGAGCGCGACCGTCACGGTCACCTTCCACGCGGCCAAGCCGGGACTCTGGATCCATCCCGGCAAGGCGCACGCGGGCGCGGTCGAGGTGCTCGACATCGGCATTCCGCGTGGCGCTCCGCTTCAGGTTGACATCGGTCTGATCACGCCGGCCGTGCTCGAGCTGTTGCCACGCCGCGGAGCCGACTCCACCAAGTTCTCCTCCGGCCACGTGCTCGTGGCGGGCGGCTCGCGCGGGCTCAGCGGCGCCCCGCGCATGGCCGCGCTCGGCGCGATGCGCGCCGGCGCCGGCTATGTGACCGCCTGCGTTCCCGAATCGCTTCAGGCCATCCTTGCGAGCGGCCCGCCCGAGCTGATGACGATCGGCCTGCCCGACGACGGCGCCGCGCTGACGCCCGCCGCAGTCGCCGCGGTGCTCGACGCCGCGCGGCGCGGGGGCGCGCTCGCGCTCGGTCCAGGGCTCGGACGTAGCGAGGGTGCGCAAGCGTTCGCGCGCGGGCTGGCGGCCGCCGCCGACGTGCCTCTCGTGCTGGACGCGGACGGACTCAACGCCCATGCCCCCAGCGACGGACGAGGCCCGGCTGGAGCCAGCGATGGAGGTGGCCGGGCGGACGAGGTCGAGCGCGATGCTGGCCGGGCGGACGCGGTCGAGCGCGATGCTGGCCGGGCGGACGAGGTCGAGCACGTTGCTGGCCGGGCGGGCGAAGGCAGTCGCTCGTCGAACGGGGATCGCGAGCGCGTCCACAGCCATCTCGGCGATCTCGCCGCGCGCAGCGCCTCGACCGTGCTGACGCCGCACGCCGGCGAGCTGGCGCGCCTGCTCGGCCTCGACAGCGAGCAGATCTCGTCCGCGCGCTTGGCTCACGCGCGCGCGACGGCCCAGCGTGCGCAGGCCGTCGTCGTGCTCAAGGGCGACGACACGCTCGTTGCCGACCCTGCCGGTCTCGTAGCGATCAGCCGCGGTGGCAGCCCTGCACTTGCGACCGCTGGCACCGGGGACGTACTGTCCGGCGTCATCGCCGCGCTGCTCGCCGAGGGCCTGGACCCTTTCACCGCCGCATCGGCAGGCGTGCACATGCACGCGCAGGCGGGCCGGCTGGCAGCCTGGGCGCAGGGCGCCGCGGAGGGAGTTGTGGCGTCGGATGTGATCGCGATGCTGCCGCGCGCGCGTGCGTTGACCGGCGGCACCGCTGTGTCGAGCACGGGCGAGACGGCTCGGCGCACGTCCACTCGAGGCGTCGCGTCTGCGGGCGAGACGCCCGCGTACGCGCGAGGCGCCGGGTCTGCGGCGAACGAGAGATCTGCATTCTCACGGTCCGTGGACAGCCCGGGGGAGGGGAGCACCCCTCCATGAGCACCGCCCGCGCTCAGGCGAGCGTCGATCCCGACGCCGTCAGCGAGAACTGCACGCGGCTCCTGCGCGAGCTCGCCGGCGCCGAGCTGTGCGCCGTCGTCAAGGCCGACGGCTACGGGCACGGATCGGTCGAGTGCGCCCGCGCCAGCCTGCGCGCGGGCGCGAGCTGGCTGGCGGTCGCGACCGTCGCCGAGGCGGCCGAGCTGCGCGAGGCCGGTCTCGAAGCGCCCGTGCTCGTGATGGGAGCGCTGCGCGATCGCGAGGAGATCGAGCGCGCGATCGCGCTCGGCGCCGACATCGTCGTTTGGCGTGAGCGATCGATCGCGCTCGCCGGCGAGGCGGCCAAGCTGACCGCGGGCGTCGCCCGCGTCCACGTCAAGCTCGACACCGGCATGGGCCGCCTCGGCACGCGCGACCCGCACGAGGCCGCAAAGGTGGTCGCCGCGGCAAATGCGACCTCGGGAGTGCAGCTGGCGGGTGTGATGACCCACTTCGCCACGGCCGACGAGCTCGACGACGACGGCTTCTTCGAGCGCCAGCTCGAGCTGTTCAGCGCCTGGGCCGGCGAGCTCAAGCGCGCCCATCCCGAGATCCTCGTGCACGCCGCCAACAGCGCCGCCGTGCTGCGCGACGCCCGCGCGCATTTCGACATGGCTCGCTGCGGCGTAGCGATCTACGGGCTGGACCCGTTCGGCGAGGACCCGTTCGAGCGCGAGCTGCGACCGGCGCTCGAGCTGAGCTCGCTGGTGGCGGAGGTGAAGCTCTGCCGTGCGGGTGAGAGCACCGGCTACGGGCGGCGCTTCGTGGCCGAGCGCGACACCCATCTCGGCGTGCTCCCGATCGGCTACGGCGACGGCTGGCGGCGCGGGCTGTCCAACAACGCCGACGCGCTGATCGAGGGGCGCCGGTGGCCACTGGTGGGCACCGTGAGCATGGACAACGTCGCCGTTGACCTCGGTCCCGATCCCGCCGCGATCCGGCTCTGTGGCGCGCCGGCGATCTTGATCGGCGCATCGGGCGAGGCGCGGATAACCGCCGAGGAGCTGGCGCGGCGCCTGCACACGATCAACTACGAGATCACCTGCGGGCTGTCCACGCGCGTCGCCCGCGCCTACCGGCCCGTCTCGCCGGCGGCTCCATGAACGCTGACGCTCCCGGCCGGGCCCTGCGCGCGACCCGAGCCGCGCTCGCCGGCGCCGAGGCCTGGCTGGTCGGCGGTGCCCCGCGCGACCGCCTGCTCGGCCGTCCCACCAGCGACCTGGACGTCGTCGTCGAGGGCAGCACGGCGGCGGCCGCTCGCGCGATCGCCCGCGCCGCCGGAGGCGCGGCCTGCTTCGAGCTGTCCGCCGAGTTCTCGGGCTGGCGGGTGGTGGCGCACGATCACTCCTGGCAGGTCGATCTGCAGCCGCTGCGCGGCGGCTCGCTCGCGGCCGACCTCGCGCTCCGCGACTTCACCGTGAACGCCATCGCCGAACCGCTCGCCGGCGGCGCTCCGGTCGACCCGCTCGGTGGGATCGCCGATCTCGCCGCCGGGCGGCTGCGCATGGCCGGCCCGCGCGCGTTCGCCGATGACCCGCTGCGAACTCTGCGCCTGGTGCGGATCGCGCTCGAGCTCGGCCTGGAGCCGGACGCGGCCACCGCGGCGGCCGCGTCGCGCAGCGCCGGCGAGCTGGTGGGGGTCGCAGCGGAGCGGATCTTCGTGGAGCTGCGCCGCATCGTCGCCTCGCCGCGAGTGCTCGCCGGTCTGGAGATGATGCGCTCGCTCGGGCCGATGGCCGCCGTGCTGCCCGAGCTCGAACAGCTCGAGGGCGTGGAGCAGAGCCGCTTTCATCACCGCGACGTCTACGGGCACACGCTCGAGGTGCTCGAGCGCACGCTTGCACTGGCCGACGATCCGGCGGCAGCACTGGGACTGGGCGAGTGGCGGGGTGGGGGCGTCGAGTCTGGCGGTATGAGCGCCGAGTCTCGCGGTATGGACGTCGAGGCCGGCGATATGCGCGTCGACGCCGGCGGCCGGCCCAGCGAGGTGGGGGAGCATGAGTCTGGCGGTACGCGCGTCGAGGTCGGCGGCGGGGCCAGCGAGGTGGGGGATCGTGAGGCCGGCGATATGCGCGTCGAGGTCGGCGGCGGGGCCAGCGAGGTGGGGGATCGTGAGGCCGGCGATATGCGCGTCGAGGTCGGCGGCGGGGCCAGCGAGGTGGGGGAGCGCGGCAGCAGCGACGCTAACAACCTCGACGGGGGCGAACTTGCGCGGCGTATTTCACGGCTGCTGGCCGAGCCGCTCGCGGACGAAATGACGCGCGGCGAGGCGCTGCGCTGGGGAGCTCTGATGCACGACCTGGCGAAGCCGCTCACGGCGGCCGTCGACCCCGCGGGGCGGGTCACGTTCTTCGGCCACGACGCCCGAGGCGCTGAGCTCGCACGTTCGATTCTGGCCCGCCTGCGCGCGTCCGAGCGCCTGCGCGCGCACGTGGCAGGACTCGTGCGTCACCACCTGCGGCTCGGATTTCTCGTGCACGAGTCACAGCCGCTGGCCCGGCGCACCGTATTCGAGTACCTGCATGCCACCGCGCCGGTCGAGGTTGACGTCACGCTGCTGTCCGTCGCGGACCGGCTCGCGACGCGAGGCGATCGCGCCGCCGAGTCGATCGACGCGCACCTGCGGCTGGCGCGCCCGATGCTCGCCGACGCCTTGCGCTGGCGCGCGCTGGGCCCGCCGCCGGCGCTGTGGCGCGGCGACGAGCTGGCACGGGAGCTCGGCCTCGAGCCCGGACCCCGCATCGGCCAGCTCTTGGCCGAGCTCCAAGCGGCGCAGTACGCGGGCGAGATCGCGACCCGTGCCCAGGCGCTCGCGCACGCGCGCGCCCAGCTCGCGGCCATCGGACCCGGCGGACCGCCGACCCTCTAGGCTTCCCAATCGATGTCAGACCCGGACTGCATCTTCTGCAAGATCGTCGCCGGCGAGCTGCCCGCCACGATCGTCGACGAGGACGAGCGCACGATCGCCTTCATGGACATCAGCCCGGGCACCCGCGGCCACGCGCTCGTGATCCCGCGCGCGCACTCTGCCGACCTGCTCGAGGTTGACCCCGAGGACCTGACGGCAGTCGCGGTCGCCTCCCAGCGCCTGGCGGCGCGTATCAGCGAGCGTCTGGGGGCCCAGGGCGTCAACCTCGTCAACTCCTGCGGCGCCGCCGCCTGGCAGACCGTGTTCCACTTCCACGTCCACGTGATCCCGCGCTACAGCGACGACCCGCTGCGCCTGCCCTGGGTCCCGGCGCCGGGCGATGCAGCCGAGATCGCGCGCGCGGCGCAGGAACTCGCGGCCGCGGAGCGAAGCTAGAGCGATGAGCCGGGGGGAAGATTGACCGCACCATCCGTCGGCGCGGCGTGTTCAGTGCGCATATGAAACGTACCCTGATTGCGATCACCGCGGTCTTCGCACTGCTGCTGATGCTGCCGTCGCTTGCGCCGGCGACGCTCACCGAAGTCGGAGTCATCGGGACCACCACGCCTGCGACCGAACCCAGCTGTCCCGGCAGCCCGTGCCTGGCAGTCAGCCGCACCACCGGCTTTCAGGTCAAGGTCGGCTCCACCGACAACCTCGTGACGGTGCCGCGCGAAGGCACGATCGTCGCGTGGACCGTCATGCTCGGAAAGCCCAACGCCAGCCAGGTCAAGTTCTTCAACAGCAACGAGGGCGGCGCCGCCACGGCCGCGATCTCGGTCCTCGAAGTGCAGAAGAAGCCCAACCTCACATACAAGCTGGTCGCCCAGAGCCCGGTCGTCAAGCTCGAAAAGTACTTCGGCAAATCCGCCCAGTTCGCGCTCGCAAATACGATCAACGTAAAGCGCGGCCAAGTCATCGCGCTGACCGTCCCGACGTGGGCTCCGGCGCTGGCGCTCGGTTTCGCGAACACGACCTCGTGGCGGGCCTCACGGTCCAAGAGCCAGTGCTCGAGCACGTCCACGCAGACGGCGCAGACCCAGATCGGGGCTTCGGTCCAGTACTACTGCCTGTATCGCACGGCGCGCCTGACCTACAGCGCCACGCTGATCTCGACGCCGTAGCCGCGGGCTGGGCTGCGCCACGCTGATCTCGACGCCGTCCCGCCTGCGCGGGCTAGAGAGCGCCGGCTCCGCCCGTTAGGGAGCGCCGGCTCCGCCCGTGGCGCCTGGGGCGCCGGGTTCGCTCGCGGCTTCGCTGCCGCCTTTGCTCGCGCCCGCGCCTTCGCTGCCCGTGCCCGCGGCCGAGGTGCCGCCGGCTTTTTCTTCGTTCGCGCCGCCGGCGGCTGCGCCGCTTTCACCGGTCCCGCCGGTGCCCGCGGCGCCGGATTCGCTTTCTTCGCTCGCCGACGCGGTTTCGGCTTCGCCGGTCGTCTTCGGCTTGCTCGTCGCCGTCGTCGAGGTCGTCGTCGTCTTCGTGGCCTGCGCTTCAGCGCTCGTGCTCGTCGGTGGAACGATGTTCGGTGTGCTCTTCGGCGTCGGGTCCGTGACGTTGCTCGAGCCGCCGCACGCGGTCAATCCCGCGACGCACACGAGCAGCAGTCCGACCGTCACTACCGGGATTGCGCCGCCACGCCGCGACCAGGCACGAGGTCCGGGAGCAGCGGGCTGGCACTGGGCAAGGCCCAGCTCGCATCGATCCGCGTTCGACTCTCGCGGGGCCGAGTCGGCGGGCGCGCGCTGGTCGAGCCGGGCGAGCGTGCTCACGCGTGCGACGCCGGCTCGCCGAGCGGCCCCATGCGCCGCCCGCACGTCGGGCAGTCGTTCAGGTCCTTCTGCGCCAGCTGATCGCACCACGGGCAGAACCTCAGATTCTCCACTGCCCAGGCGAGTTTCGACCGCGACGGAGGCAGCGGCAGCATCCGGCCCACCACCTCGAGCTCCTCGCCGGTCTCGCGATCCCGATAGATCTCGCCCGGCAGCGCCTCGATGACGGTCTCGCGGCCGTTGGCCGGGTTGCGCAGACGGTAACGATCCCTCGGCTCGTCGCTCATCGCGCGAACTCTATCGGAGCTCGACCACGGACCCGCAGCGTGAGCTCATACGCGCAGCGCTATTGGAGCTCGAGCACGTCGGCCGCGGTCCGCAGCCCCGGCGCAGTGCGCGCTGCGCCGGCTGGCCGTCATCGCGACCACTAGGCTGCGCGCCGGTGCGCATCATGATCTTTCACGGCTATCTGCTCGAGGGCACCGGCTCGAACGTCTACAACGCGCGCCTCGTGGCTGCGCTGGCCGAGCTCGGCCACGAGGTGCATCTGCTGTGCCAGGACCGGCATCCCGAGCGCTACTCGTTTCTCGATGCCGCCGGCAGCTGGGAGCATGGAGAGCTGCGCGTGCGCGCGCTACCCGACCGGCGTCTCGCCGGCGCCCGCGCGACGCTCTACCGTCCCGACATCGGCTCGCTGCTGCCGGTGTACGTCGCCGATCGTTACGAGGGCGTGGAAGCCCGAACGTTCGCCGATTGCAGCGATGCCGAGGTTGCGGCCTATCTCGACGCGAACATCGCCGCGGTGCGCGACGTCGCCGCCCGCGCCCGCCCGCAGATCGCGCTCGCCAACCACCTGGTGATGGGCCCCGCGATCCTGGCGCGCGCACTCGACGACCGTGTTCCCTACGCCGTCAAGGTGCACGGAAGCGCGCTCGAGTACACGGTAAAGCCCGCGCCACAGCGATTTCTCGGCTATGCCCGCGAGGGCCTCGAGAGGGCGCGCGCGGTGCTCGTCGGCTCACATCACACCGCCGCCAGCCTGTGGGACACGATCGGCGATCCGTCGCTCGCGCGGCGAACGCGCTTGGGCCCGCCCGGCGTGGATATCGAGCGCTTTGCCCCGCGCGATCGTGCTCGCGCAGGCAACGCCCTGCGCGCGCTCGCGCGTGGGCTCGAGGATCGGGCGCACGACGCCGAGCCTGGCCAGAGCGAAGACGCCTTCGCTCGCGAAGACGCGCCGGCGGCGGCAGCGCTGCACCGCATCGACCCCGCACGCGATCGCCTGGTCGCGTTCGTCGGAAAGCTGATCGTCAGCAAGGGCGTCGACCTGCTGGTCGCCGCGTGGCCGCTCGTGCTCCAGGAGGTTCCCGGCGCACGGCTCGTAGTGGTCGGTTTCGGCGCCTACCGGGCCGGACTAGAAGACCTGCTGCGCTCGCTCGGCGCCGGCGATCTGGTCGGCGCGCGAGCGATCGCCTGCGCCGGTCGCTCGCGCGAGGCGCGCGCAAACGCCGGCGCGCCAGAGTCCGCACGAGAGCCGCTGCGTCATCTGCTCGCCTTCTTCGACGGCCTGCAAGGAGCCGAGCGCGCCCGCTATCTGATGGACGCGCGCTCCCTGTCCGAGCGTGTCCTCCTGACCGGACGGCTCGACCACGATCAACTCAGCGAGCTTCTGCCGGCGTGCGAGGCGGTGATCGTGCCCAGCACCTTTCCGGAGGCCTTCGGCATGGTGGCGGTCGAGGCGGCCGCCTGCGGCGCCCTGCCGGTGAGCGCCGCGCATTCGGGTCTCGCCGAGGTCGCCGCGACGCTCGCCGCCGCGGTCCCGCCGGCGATCGCGCCGCTGCTCACGTTTCCCGTCGATGACGGCGCCGTGCGCGCGCTCGCCGAACGCGTCGTGGCGTGGCTGCGGGCCGAGCCGGCGCTGCGGGCGCAGGCACGAACCGCACTGGTCTCGACCGTGCGCGAGCGCTGGTCCTGGGCGGGAGTCGCGCGCGGCGTGATCGCGGCCGCCGGCGGCGAGCTCGACGCGCTGGCCGAGCCCTGATCGACCGCCCAGCACGACCGGTCCAGCCTGACGTTCGGGTAGAGTTCCCGCCGGGGATGTCACTGCACGAGGGTCTGTATACGGGTGCCGTGCGCACGCTCGGGCTGGTCACGGTCCTCGGGAGCCTCGTGCTCGCCGCCGGCGGCTGCGGTGAATCCACCAACCCCACCGCCAACGCCAATCTGATCGTCGGCAAGCAGCAGTTCGTGGCCAAGTGCGGCGCCTGTCACACGCTCGCGCGCGCCAACACGAAGGGCACGGTCGGCCCCAACCTCGACGAAGCGTTCGCCGGCGCCGTCGCCGAAGCCGACGGGCGTCACGCGATCCGTGGAGTGGTCGAAAACCAGATTCGCTACCCGAACCCCCAGGGCGTGATGCCGAAGAACCTGGTCGGCGGTCATACCGTCACAGACATCGCCGCCTACGTTGCGGCAACCGCCTCCAACCCCGGCAAGGACACCGGTCTGCTGGCCAGCGCGGTCGCGGCTCCGGGAGCCGGCAAGCCAGCTGAAGAGAAGGCCGGCAAGCTGAACATCGACGCCAACCCCGAAGGCCAGCTCGCGTACACCGCCAACAAGGCCACCGCCAGCGCAGGAGCCGTGACGATCGAAATGGGGAACATGTCCGGCGTCATGCACAACATCGCGATCGAAGCAGGCACCGGCGGGGCCACGCCGGCCGGCAAACCGGTGCTCGGAGCGAGCAGCTTCGTGACGAAGGGCACGACCAAAGTCACGGTGAACCTCAAACCGGGGAGCTACACGTTCTTCTGCCAGGCGCCGGGTCACCGTGCCGCCGGCATGTGGGGCACGCTGACCGTCAAGTAGCCCGCTCAGGCGAGCGGCAGCGCGCTCAGGCCAGCGCCAGCCCGCTCAGGCCAGCGCGCGCACGATCAGAATCGCGGCGATGATCACGGCGAACACCGCCGCCACGTAGAGCAGCAAGCGGAACGCCTCGCCCTCCGAGCGAAGCGGATTCAGCACGAGCGGATCGCCGGCTCGCAGCCGGCACCGACCGCGTAGCGGTTGGTGAGAACAAAGCCCCGCACCGCGTCCACGGATTCGTCCTTCTGACGGTCGAGGACGGGCACCGCGGCCGTAGGCCGTGCTCGGACCGCGGACGCAGGGAGCGTGGCGTACTGGGTACGCGAGTGACCGAGGACAAAGGTCCGCGCCGCGTCCACGGCCGTCAGATCACGTAGACCGTCGTGTAGACGACTATCCACATGATGTTAACGAAATGCCAGTAGATGCCTGGTATCTCGACGCCGCGATGCTCCTCCGGTGAGAAGTGCCCGCGGAACGATCTGATCACCACGAACAGCAGCAGGCACAACCCGATGAACACGTGACAGCCGTGCAGGCCGGTGAGGGCATAGAAGACCGTCTGCTGAGCATGGTCCTGGGGCGCGAAGCCGAGGTTCGCGTACTCGTTGATCTGGATGAACAGGAACGTGCAGCCCAGCAGGAAGGTGGTCACGATGCCGGCCTTCAGGCCGAAGCGGTTGCCCTTCTTGATCGAAGTCTGCGCCCAGTGCATCGTGAACGACGAGGACACCAGGATCCCGGTGTTGAACAGCGTCGGGATCACCGGCAGGTGCATCCCCGGCGCTGGCCACGGATCGCCTTCGCCGACGCGGATGAAGAAGTAGGCGGTGAAGAACGCACCGAACACCATCACCTCGGAGATGATGAAAAGCAGCATCCCGAGCAGTTGTGGATCGACCCGTGAGCTGCGATTCGCGGGCGGCGGGGCGAGGTGCTCGTGATCGCCCGCGGCGCCGTGCGCTGAGATGCTGGCAGCCTCCACCGCTCGCTCCTATGCCGCCGGCGCCACGGCCGAGGCGGTGTCCGAGACGTTAACCACGACACGTTCGACCGGTGCCCCGGTGGCTCCGCGCACCCGCTCGATCAGGTTCGCGCGCATCCAACCTGAGCGCTCGTTTGGCAGCGTCGAGATGACTACATCATCGACGTGGAACAGCTCGAGCGCGTTCAGCGCGGCCGTATAGGGATCGGGATCGCCGACCATGCCGGCCGCGAGCAGACCGGCGGCGCGCAGACGGTCGAGCATCGTCGCCAACCGTGCCCGTGCCTGCGCCGGGGCGCGCCCGCTGCGCTCCTGCTGTGGGATCACGGCGATGAACAGGTGCCGATCGTCGCCGTCCTTGGCGGCCTTGGCCTGCAGGCGCTCGATCAGCTCCTCGCCGCTCGAGGTCTTGTTCGCGATCACCAATGTGACCGCGAACGGAAGCCCTTCACGCTCGAGATCCGTGACCACGTGCTCGACCGGCAGGCCCGATGCGTTGTGGATGCGATCGATCAGATCGCGCCGCAGCCAGCCCGAGTGCGTGGCCGGGTGCGTGGACACGATCACTCCGTCGGGCCGACGTGCGCCGATCGCGTCCATCGTCGCCAGGAACGGGTCGGGATCACCGACTTCGCCGCTCGCCTGGATGCCCTCCTCGGCGGCGCGTGCCAATGCCAGATCGACTCTCACCTGCGCCGATTCGCGCACCGCCTCGTCGTAGATCACGAGCCCCGCCGAGGGCTTGCTCTGTGGCACCACCAGGCGAAAGCGCACGTCCTGCTCGGCGCGCGCCCGCTCGCGGATCAGCTCCAGCAGCTTCTCACCGCCGAGCGTCCGGTTTGCCACCACCAGGTATTCGGTCATCGTCGCCTCATCCTCCTCACTCCCTCGGGGACAGCGCCACGCCCGACGTGGCGCCCGCTCCGCGCCAACGTGCGCGGGTTTGAAGATGCCGTGCACCGCACCGGGCACGCCATACTCATACGGTCCGCCGACCACGGTTGGGACCTGGTCGAAGTTGAACACCGGCGGCGGCGAGCTCACCTGCCACTCGAGCGTCATGCCTCGCCACGGATTGTTCGGCGCGTGCGGGCCGCCGCGCCAGCTGGTGACCATGTTGTAGAGGAAGATCAGCGTGCTGAGACCCAGTATCCAGCTGGAGATCGAGATGAACAGGTTCATGTCGGCGAACTGGGTCGCGTATGTCGCCACGCGCCGCGGCATCCCCTCCAGACCGATAATGTGCATCGGGCCAAAGGTCAGATTGAAGAAGATGAACGTACTCCAGAAATGCCATTTGCCGAGGCGCTCGTCGTACATGCGCCCGGTCATCTTCGGGAACCAGTAATAGGCGCCCGCGAAGATCGTCATCACCGACCCGCCGAACAGCACGTAGTGAAGATGGGCCACGATGAAATAACTGGAGCTGACGTGGATGTCGAACGGGATCATCGCCAGCATCACGCCGCTGATCCCGCCCAGCGTGAACGTCGTCAAGAAGCCGAGCGCGAACAGCATCGGCGTATCGAGGTGAAGGATGCCTCGCCACAGCGTCGCCAGCCAGGAGAAGATCTTGATGCCGGTCGGCACCGCGATGATGGCGGTCGTAATCGCCATTGGGATCCTGATCCACGCGGCCATTCCCGAGGTGAACATGTGGTGCGCCCACACCGTGAACCCGAGCACCACGATCGCCAGCAGCGAGAACGCCATCATGCGATAACCGAAGATCGGCTTGCGCGACTTCACCGCGACGATTTCGCTGATGATCCCGAACCCCGGCAGGATCATGATGTACACCGCCGGGTGTGAGTAGAACCAGAAGACGTGCTGATACATGAGCACGTCGCCGCCGGAGCCCGCATTGAAGAAGTTGAAGCCGAGGTTGCGGTCGAGCAGGACGAAGAACTGTGACGCCGCGATGAACGGGGTCGCGATCACGACCAGCAGCGAGGTCGCGAAGTTCGCCCACACCAGCAGCGGCAATCTGAAGAAGCTCATCCCGGGCGCGCGCATCGTGATGATCGTGACCAGGAAGTTCAGCGCCGTCATGATCGATGACGCACCAGCGAACTGCACGCCGAGCGAGAAGAACACCTGGCCGACGGGCATGTCGGTTGACAGCGGCGTATATGCGGTCCAGCCGTCGGCGAACGCGCCACCAGGCGCCAGGAAGCTCGACAGCATGATCAGACCGCCGACCGGCAGCAGCCAGTAGGAGAGCGCATTCAGGCGCGGGAACGCCATGTCGGGGGCGCCGATCATGATCGGGATCACGAAGTTCCCAAAGCCCGCGAACACCGGGATCACGAAGAAGAAGATCAAGAGCGACGCGTGCACCGAGAACAGGCCGTTGTAGACGTTCGCCGACACGAACTGCGCCCCCGGCTGCGCCAACTCGACGCGCATCAACATCGCGAGCATCCCGCCGATCAGCAAGAACACGAACGAGGTGACCGTGTACTGCACACCGATCACCTTGTGATCGGTGTTGATCCGGAAGTAGTCCTTCCACGTGTACGCCCCGTGGCCGGAGTGATCCTCGGGACGCGTCGGTTTGCCGAGCGCCCAGTAGAACCAGTAGTCGAAGCCGCCGATCCCGACGAGGAACAGCAGCGGCGCGACGATCAGCGAGACGCTCAGGATCGCTTCGCCGTCGATGTAGTGGTGGAAGGTGCTGTGGCCGGTTGACATCCGCACGAGCCAGGTCAGGCCGAACGAGAACGCCACGCCGAGCACCATCAGCCAGGCGGCTCGATAGAAGCCGGGGGCGCGCAATTTCTGCCCGAGCGTGCGCTGCGCGCCGCTGTGCGTGGGGCTGGGTTGCACCGGGCTGGGCGCCGGGACAGTGGTCGCCATCAGATCGCTCCTCTCATGCGGCCGCCCTCGCGATCGCGGCGGGCGCACGTGGGCGCCGCGGGTTGCCCGTTGACGCGGTGGCTACGCTCGGCGGTGTGCGCTCCTGGGCTTTCAGCCACGCCCAGAACCTTGCCGGCGTGACGACATGCGCGGTCGAGCGCATCAGCGAGTGCCCGGCACCGCACAGCAGGTTGCACACCACCGGGTAGCTGCCCAACCGGTCGAGCGTCGCTCGGTAGTGGGTGGTGATCCCCGGAACGACGTCCTCCTGCAGGCGGAACGCCGGTATCCAGAACGCATGGATCACGTCCCTGGAGCGCAGGTTGAAGTACACGCTGTACCCCTTGGGCAGGTACAGCTGGTAGCTCTTGACAGGCGCCCCGTGGGTCAGCGACGGCGGATATTCGTAGCTCCAGAAGAACTGCTGGCCGATCACGCCGATCTGCGCTTCCGGCACGCCCTTCGGCTTCTCTTCGTTCTGGTGGAGCACCACGAACGAGTACGACACGAGGCCCAGCAGCAACATCGCGGGGATCGCCGTCCAGAAGACCTCGAGGCGGGTGTTGCCGTGGATCGGCACCCCGTCCTCGAGTTCCTGTCCCGGCCGCATGTGGAACTGCCAGACCGAGAACAGGATCATCGAAACGACCAGCACGAAGATCGGAATCGACGCGATCACGAGCACGTGATACAGCCGGTCGGTGTTCTTCGCCTGCGTTGACGCCTGCACCGGGAACCAGCGGATCCGGTAGCTGAGCGCGATCCCGATCCCGATCGCGACCAGGCCGGCGACGATCGCGCCGACGATCGCCCGTTTGCTCGGACCGTTAGGCATGGTGTCCCCTGGTGCGCTCATCCAGTCGGTCGCCGGTTGACCGTACGCGCACGCGGACAATGGAGCTGTGCAGCACGCGCCCGTGCACGGCGCGCACCGCCTCCTGCCGTCACCGCCGGCCGGGCTTGCGCCACTCGAGCCGCGACCGTCCGAGGACGCTCGGCCCCGCCGGTGCCCACCTGACAGCTCACATTTACGACTTTCCCCACCGCGATCCCCTTCTCACCGCGACTGCAGCTTGCGCTTCCATGCCTTACATGCCCTGGTCAGGGCTCCTCCTAAAACGACGACTCTAGTGCGATCCTTCAGCAATTCTTTCCGTCCTCCTCCTAGAGAACGGCCTGTGACCCAAGTGGCTTGATCCTAATGCCTCTGGCCGATGCGATGCGCTGTGGTGCGCTGCTGTGTGCGCCGCTGTCGTGCGCTGCGGCCGATCTGCCGCGGGCCCCGATCCGCGCTGCCGGCGATCCTCGGCCGATACTGGTCGGCGGCTGGCTGCTCGCAGGGTCTGGCGCGGTCGCGTCGCAGGAGCAGATCACCGCTGGAGCGGACAGCTCGCTTCTGCCGGCTTCGTGAGACCCCTTGACGCGGTGCGCTTCGGGTATTAGATTGAGGCAATCGTTGCAAGACGCGCGGGCGACCGGTCCGTGCAAGCGCGAAAGGAGCTCGGGTGGAGGTTCGGGAAGCGATGACGCCGGCGATTCTCACGGTCGGCCCTGCACACACGCTGCGGGCCGTGGCCCGCTCGATGGCGGCCCGCCGGGTTGGCGCCGCCGTCGTTCTGGACCCGGACAGCCCCGGTCCGGGGATCATCACCGAGCGCGACATCTTGAGCTCGCTCGGGTCAGATCAGAACCCCGACGTCGAGGTGGTCGCCGACCATCTGACGCGTGACGTGGTCTTCGCCGCTCCGGACTGGTCCCTGGAGGAGGCGGCCGTCGCAATGTTGCGCGGCGGCTTTCGCCATCTGATCGTCGTTGATCACGGCGAGACCGCGGGGGTTCTCTCCGTGCGCGACATCGTCCGCCGCTGGACCGAGGATGGGGCGTTCTGCCCTGTGCCCGCCAGCGCGGGCGTGGGGTGAGGGGACTCGGGGACCCCCAATAGGGGCGGACACACGCGCGGTGGAGGGACCGCGCGCCGCCCCACAACACTCACATCGCGGCCCGGGCCGTCGCGGCCCGGGGAGCTGAGGCTAGTCGAGCGGCAGTTCGTTGACTTCGCGGTGCGTGTCTTTGATCCAGAGCACCACGCAGACGATCGTCAAGATGCCCCCGATCACGCTCAGCTCGATCATCGTCGTGATCCCGACCAGCGCCAGCGTGACGCCAACCGCAGTCAACAGCGGCAGGATCGACGGTCCGGGAAGGTGGATCTCCTCACCCGTCCGCTCGTGCTCCTGCTCGGGGGTGCTCATGAGATGTAGGCCGCCGCGACGACAAACGTGAGGCCGAACATGAACATGCAGATCGCCGCCACGATCAGCCCGGTGATGATGTTCTTGCGCGCCAGCCTTCGGTTCATACGCGAGCGCGCATTCTACAGGCGGACGTCGGCGACCATCGCGCCGAACAGCAGCGCCAGATAGGCGAGCGAGTACAGGTACAGCTGCAGCGCGGCCTTGCGACGGGTGCTCTCCGGCCGCTCGCCGCTGCGATACAGCCTGACCGCGCCCGCGATGAAGCCCAGGCCCAGAACCATCGACGCCACGAGATAGAACACGCCGAACTCGCCGGCGCAGAACGGCAGCTGCGTCACCGCGTACAGCAGCACGGTGTAGAGCAGGATCTGGCGGCGCGTCTCGGCCTCGCCTCGCACCACCGGCAACATCGGCACGCCGACCTTCTCGTACTCGCCCTTCATCAGCAGCGACAGCGACCAGAAGTGCGGGGGCGTCCAGAAGAACACGATGAAGAACAGGATCACCGCCGTCCCGCCGACCGAGCCGGTGACGGCCGCCCAACCGACCAGCGGCGGCACGGCGCCGGCCGCGCCGCCGATCACGATGTTCTGGGGCGTGCGCCGCTTCAGCCAGACGGTGTAGACGAACACGTAGCCGAAGAAGCCCGCCAGCGACAGCCCCGCCGCGAGCACGTTCACGGTCAGCGACAGCTCGAGCACCGACAGCGCCGCCAGAATGCACCCGAACGACAGCGCCGCCCGCGGCGAGATTCGACCCGACGGGATCGGCCGATCGGCGGTGCGCGTCATCAGCCTGTCGATGTCGCGATCGAACCAGTGGTTGACGGCACCTGCGCCTCCCGCCGACAGGTAGCCGCCCAGGCACGTCAGCGCCACCAGCATCGCCGACGGGTCGCCGGCGATGTACATCGTCGCGATCGTGCTGAACAGCAGCAGCGACTGGACCTTCGGCTTGGTCAGCTCGATGTAGTCCGCGATCAGCAGCCTCGCCCGCGGGGCAGCGCCGAGCGCCGGCACCCCGATCGCGGGGACTGCTCCTGTCGGACGCGCGGGCATGCTCACGCGAGCATAACGCTAGGAACGCGTTCCAGGGCCGTAGCCACCGGTTCTCAGACGCCGACCTGTCGCGCTCCGGCCGGCACCGTTGCGCCACCGGGAGCGTGCACCTCGGCGCCGCTGCGCCGCTCGACCTCCCTGCGAATGTCCTTCATCGGCTCGGACGAGCGCACGAGCGGAACCACGTCGAAGTTGTTCACCGGCGGCGGCGAGGTCGTGAACCACTCGAGCGTGTTTGCCTTCCATGGATCCGGACCGGCGATCGCGCCTGATTTGAGGCAGCGCGTCACGTTGATGATCGTCGCGATCACGCCGGCGGCGAGGATGAACGAGCCGATCGTGGAGATCAGGTTGTACAGCCCCAGATTGCCGACGTTCGGGTACTCATAGACACGCCGAGGCATGCCGTCGAGGCCGATCACGTGCTGGATCATGAACGTGATCAAGATTCCGAAGAACATCAGATAGAAGCTCAGCTTTCCGAGGCCTTCGGAGAGCATGCGCCCGGTGATCTTCGGGAACCAGTAGTAGATCGCGCCGAAGATCGGCAACACGGCTCCGCCCAGCAGGACGAAGTGCAGGTGCGCCACCACGAAGTAAGTTTCGTTCACCTGCCAGTCGATCGGGAACGTCGCCAGGAAGATGCCCGAGATGCCACCGATCAGGAAGATCGCGATCGCGCCGACGCAGAACAGCAGCGGAGTGGTGAACTCGATCGTGCCGTGCCACAACGTCCCGATCCAGTTGAGGATCTTCACGCCGGTCGGTACCGCGATGAAGTACGAGCTCAGCATCACGAACACGACGATCGCTTCGGGGATCGGCGCCGTGAACATGTGGTGGGCCCAGGTGAGGAAGCCGAGGAACGCGATCGCCACCGTTGACGCCGCGATCGCCTTGTAGCCGAACACCGGCTTGCGCGCGAACACCGGCAGGATCTCGGAGATGATCCCGAAGCCGGGCAGCACCATGATGTAGACCTCCGGGTGGCCGAAGAACCAGAACAGGTTCTGCCACAGTAGCGGCGAGCCCCCCTCCGTCGGGTCAAAGAAATGGGCTCCGAAGTGACGTTCCGCCAGCAGCATCGTCACCGCCGCGGCGATCACGGGCAGAGCGAAAATGAGCAGGACCGCGTACGTCAGGATCGTCCACATGAACAGCGGCAAGCGCCCCCAGCTCATGCCGCGCGCGCGCATGTTGGCGATCGTCACATAGAAGTTGATGGCGCCCAGCAGCGAGGAGATGCCGGTCAGGTGAATCATGTAGATCCAGGCATCCTCGCCGCCGCCGGGTGAGTAGACCGAGTTGGCCAACGGAACGAAGCTCACCCAGCCGGCTTCCGGCGGATTCCAGAAGATCGACGCATAGAAGACGATCCCGCCCGCCAGCAGCAGCCAGTAGGACAGGGCGTTCAGGCGCGGGAACGCCATGTCGCGGGCCCCGATCATCAGCGGTACGAAATAGTTCGCCAAGCCCGCCATCATCGGCACGATGAACAGGAACACCATCGTGGTTCCGTGCATCGTGAACAGCTGGTTGTAGACCTGTGGCGTCACTAGCGTGTTTTCCGGCGCTCCCAGCTGCAGGCGCATCAGCAGCGCCTCGGTGCCGCCGAGGCAGAAGAACACGAACGTCGTGACGATGTACATGATTCCGATCTTCTTGTGATCGGTGGTCGTGAACCAGCTCGTCCAGCTCTGGCGTTCGGGCTCTACGTGGTGGGCGACCAGCTCCGGGGTCGGGGTTGCGACTGTGGCCATTTGCTAGCTGCTCTCCTCGGACTGGGTCGTCGTCATGGGTTTACCTGTTCGGGTCCGACCTTGCCGGCGAGCTTGGCCCGCTGGATCTTCGCGGCGGCGTTCGCTTCTGCGATCAGACGCTTCTGTTCGGTCAGCCACGCTTCGAACTGGGCCGGTTCGACGGCCTTGACGGTCGCGATCATGCGTGCGTGCCCGCGCCCGCAAAGCACCGCGCACTGGCCTCGGTAGATCCCGGGCTTGTTGACCTTGAACCAGGCGTAGTTGTGATAGCCGGGGACCGCTTGGAACTTGCCGCCGAGTTCCGGCACCCACCATGAGTGCACCACGTCCTCGGACACGATGTTCAGCGTCACCGTCGTTTTCGTCGGGACCACGAGTTCCTCGTAGGAGTACGGCGCGCCCAGCCCGTCCCGTTCGTTGGCGCCCGGATACACGAACTGCCAGATGTACTGGCGGCCGATGACGGTGATGTTCAGCGATTTGCCGTTCGGCGGGAGCTTGCGGCTGGCCGTCGCGTAGTACTCGCCGCTTTCACCCACCAGACTGGCGCCGGCGGCGTCGGAGTTCGGCGGGTTCTCGATCGCGCTCAGCCGCGTGAACGTGAGGATCGCGAGACCCACCAGGATCACCGCGGCCGCCACCGTCCAGCCGATCTCCAGGCGCGTGTTGCCTCTGATCTGCGCCGCCGTAGCACCCTTGCGGGCGCGGAACTTGATCAGCGCGTAGCACAGCCCTCCGATCACCAGGAAGAAGATGATCAGCGCTATCACCAGCACGATCTCGTAGAGCGAGTTGATTTCTTCGGCGTTCGGGGACACGCCGTGCGCGGGCGTGAAGAACGCGAGCAATGCGGGAAGGTGGTAGCCCAAGGCGGGGCGGATTGTATTCACGCACGACGGCGACAGGCTTGATGACAGGTGCCACAAAGGCATCTGGTGGCAGACGCCACGAATGCTGGTGGCAGACGCCACGAGCGCTGGTGACAGACGCAACAATCACTTGGGTGCGCTCGCCTCGTGCTTCGGCTGGCGCGCTTGGAGGCCCGCGAACGCCGGCCGCGCTCGATCGTGGCTTGCTTCGTCGGCTGCTCGTGCGAGCCCCGAATAGTGGGAGTTAGGCGTGATCCCTGATACGCGCTGAGCGGCCTAACGGCCCGCGAAGTTAGCCTGGCGCTTCTGAACGAACGCGAGCGCCCCCTCGACGAAGTCGTCGCTCCCCGCCATCTCGCGCTGGATCTGGGCCTCGAGCTCGAGCTGCTCCTCCATCCGTGCGTACAGCCAGTTGTTCAGCTGTCGCTTGGTCCCCGCATAAGAGCGTGTCGGGCCCGCCGCCAGCCGCGCCACCAGCGCGCCCGCCTCCTCGGTCAGCTTCTCGTCGGGCACGACGCGGTTGATCAGACCCCACTCGAGCGCCTGGCGCGCCGACAGCCGTTCGCCGAGCATCGCGAGCTCGATCGCGCGCGCCATCCCCACGCGCGTGGGCACGAACAGCGACGAGCCTCCGTCCGGAACCAGGCCGATATTGACGAACGCCAGCAGGAAGTACGCGCTCTCGGCCGCCACGATCAGGTCGCTGCACAGCGCCAGCGAGCAGCCGATCCCGACCGCGGGCCCGTTCACGGCCGCGACCACGGGCTTGGGCATCTCGCGGATGCCCACCATGATCGGGTGGTAGCGCTCGGTCAGGGTCTTGTACACGTCCGGACGCCCGTCCGGGGTCGTCTCGCCTCCGCTGACGTCCTTCAGGTCGGCCCCGGATGAGAATCCGCGGCCCGCGCCGGTGATCAGCACGGCCCGCACGCCATCGTCGCCGGCAACGCTCTGCACGGCCGCGAGCAGATCCTCGCCGAACTGGTGGTTCCAGGCGTTCAGCGTCTGCGGACGGTTGAGCTCGATCGTGGCCACCCCGTCATTCGTGGAGAGGTTGACGGTCTCGAGTTGGGCTGTGGGGTTGCTCATGGCGCGGCTCTCCTCGCGTGCGGTCGGTAGCGGGCGCTGCCGCCAGGCCTGCGGTGCACCTCGCCTTGCGGATGTGCAAATTGATCCTAAGGGGTCGCAGCTCCTGCGGGGTCGCAGCTCCTGCGCGCAGGCGGCTTCGGCAGCTCCTATCGTTTGCAACGTGACCAGGCCCATCGTCGGCATCTGCGCGGCGCTCGAGCGCGCTCGCTGGAGCGTCTGGGACCAGGAGGCCATGCTGCTGCCGCGCGACTACGTCGATGCGATCCAGCAGGCCGGCGGCCTGGCGCTGATGGTGCCCGTCGATCCGCTGCTCAGCGAGGACCCAGACGACCTGCTGGACTTGATCGACGCGCTCGTGCTGGCCGGAGGGGCCGACATCGATCCGTCCTTCTATGGGGCGCAGCCCGACCCCGAGACGGTCGACACGGTCCCGGAGCGAGACGTGTTCGAGATCGCGCTCGCTCGGGGTGCGATCGAGCGCGACCTTCCGTTGCTCGGGATCTGCCGGGGCATGCAGCTGATCAACGTCGCCTGCGGCGGCACTCTGTTCCAGCATCTGCCCGAGCGCTTCGGCCATCACGAGCACCGCCGTGTCGTCGGCTCGTTCGACGGAGCCGACCACGACGTGACCCTGCTCGAGGGATCGCTCGCTGCACGGGCGGCCGGGGAGCTCGGGCATGCGACCAAGTCCCACCATCATCAGGGCGTCGATCGTTTGGGCGATGGCCTCACCGTGAGCGGCCGCTCGACGCTCGATGATCTGGCCGAGGCGATCGAGTGGGACGGCAGCCTGCCAGCGAGGCAGTTCGTGCTCGGCGTCCAGTGGCACCCGGAGGCCGACGCCCGGAGCCGGGTGCTGGGTGCGCTCGTGGCAGCGGCCGGCGCACGCGCGCACGCGCGCACGCGTGCGCGGCCTGCGAGCGATACCGCCAGGTCTGTCTGACGAGCGATACCGCCAAGTCTGTCCGACCGCGGAGCCGGCGTGCCCCGAACATATACTCACGGCGCAGTGGGGCTGTCGAAGGCGATTAGAGCGACCGCCTGGGGAGTCGTCGCGGCGGGCGTTGCGGCGCCGATCGCCAGAAAGCGGCTGCGAGCCTATGCCGTGGTCACGCAGACGGTCGCGTTCGCCGGCCCGGTCGGGCTCTGCGTGGCACTGCCACGGTCGCGTACGCGGGATGTGGCCGTGTGCGGCCTGCAGATGTGGGCGTATATCGCCGCATACAAGACACCCCACGACGACGAGCGGGCCCAGGCTGCCCGCGTGCACATCGACTACCCGATCGACATCGACCGCGTGATCGGTCTGGGCCAGCTGCCGACTTCGCGCCTGCAACGCACCCTCGCGCGCGTCGATCCGGCCAGCGCCGTGCCCGAGTGGACCGCGCTCGATCGTGCGCTCGTGTGGACGCACTGGCTGTGGTTCATGGTCCCGCACATCGCTGTCGCATACATCCTCTGGCGAGATCCCGCCGCGTTCCCGCGCGCGGCGGTCATGATGTACGGCACCTTCGACGTCGGCGCCAGCTTCTACTGGGTGGCGCCAACCGCACCGCCGTGGTATGCGGCCTCATTGGGTGCGCGCATCGGCCGCAGCGAGCCGGACGTGAGACGCATGATGGTCGAGTACGGCGAGCATTTCTGGAGGGACGGCTGGGGGCCTCTCTACAGTGTCTTTGGAGGCAATCCACTCGCCGCGATGCCCTCGCTGCACTTCGCCACATCGCTGATGGCCACGCTCCTGCTTGCCGAGACAGGCCCCGTCGCCGGCGCGCTCGGGGGGGCATACACCGCCATGCTTGCCTTCGCGCTCGTCTACCTGGGCGAGCACTATGTCGTGGACCTGCTCGGTGGCGCCGCGCTCACCGCAGCGGTGCGCCGGCTTGGCCCGCGCGCCGCCCCAGTCCTGGTCCGCTTCGGTCGCGCCGTCGGCGCGCTGGAGTCGATGGCCCACGAGGCGGTGTCTTAGTCGCGGTGGCCGGAAGCGACGGGCACGCCACTAGCTCGCCCGACCGCCTTGCCGCAGGAGTCGTCCCGGCCGACGGGGAGCAGGTCGCGGGTCCTGAGCGGATTCAGGATGCCAGGCAGCAGGTGAGCGGGGAGGACGGGCAGCAGGCGCCCGAGGACGCTACGCAGCAGGGGAGCGGCCCGGCGGGCGCGAGCGTTGCGCAGGAGGAGATGCCGCGCATACCGGTTACGCGCCGGCGGGCGATCCTGTTCGCGGCTTTCGTAATCGTGGCGCTGGCCCTGCTGTATGTGGTGCTGCCTCAGCTGGGGAGCGTCAAGCACTCGCTCGATCGTCTCAACGACGGTGATGCCTGGTGGTTCGGGGTCGCGCTGGTGCTCGAGCTGCTGTCGATCGCCAGCTACATCGCGATCTTCAAGGGTGTCCACGTCCCGCCCGACTCGCCGATCGGCCTGCGCGAGAGCTATCTGATCATGATGGCCGGCCTGGCGGCCACGCGCCTGTTCGCCGCGGGCGGCGCGGGCGGGGTCGCGGTGACGGCGTGGGCGCTGCGGCGCTCGGGGATGGGTCGCCGCGAGGTTGCGCAGCGGATGATCGCGTTTCTCGTGCTCGTCTACGGCGTTTACATGGTCGCGATGATCGTCTGCGGCATCGGTCTGTACGTAGGCCTGTTCGGGGGCACCTACGGATTCGCGATCACGATCGTTCCGGCGATCTTCGGCGTGGCCGTGATCGGCGTGTTCCTGGGCATCGCGGTCGTGCCCGAGGACCTGGAGCGACGTCCGCGCTGGGTCGGCGCCGGTCCGCAGCGGGCGTCCCTGTGGATCCGCCGCCTCGCCGCTGGTCCCGCCTCGCTGTCGAGCGGCGTTCACTATGCGTGGGGCCTGTTGCGCCATCCCGAATGGGCGCTGCTCGGAACGATCGGTTGGTGGGGGTTCAACGTCGGCGTGCTCTATGCCTCGTTTCGAGCCTTCGGTGAGCCGCCTCCGGTCGCGGTGCTCGTGCAGGCCTACTTCGTTGGCATGCTCGCCAACCTGCTGCCGATCCCGGGCGGCATAGGCGGTGTCGAGGGCGGGATGATCGGGGCACTCGCGGCCTTCGGCGTGAGCGTCGGCCTGGCCGTGCCGGCCGTGCTCACCTACCGTCTGTTCGCCTTCTGGCTGCCCAGCGTTCCCGGTGCGATCGCCTACTTCCAGTTGCGCCGGACCGTCAGTCACTGGGATGCGAGCCTCGGCGAAGGTCAGCCCGTTGCGCGCTCGCTGCCCGGGTCCGTGCCAGCATATCCGGGCGTAGGAGAGTGAACGATGCGCGACGATGCCTCACAACATCCGGTCAGCACTCCGGCCACAACACCTCGCGAACCTTGCGAGTTGTTACACTATAAAAAGTAAAGTATAGCTTTGGGAGATGAGATGAGCGACGTCGAGAGCGTGATCATCATCGGCAGCGGTCCCGCCGGGTACACGGCCGGGCTCTATACCGCCCGCGCCAACCTCAAGCCGCTCGTGATCGAGGGCTATGCGTGGGGTGGCCTGCTGCAGCAGACGACCGACGTCGAGAACTACCCGGGCTTCCCCGAGGGGATCATGGGTCCCGAGATGATGCAGAAGTTCCGTGACCAGGCCGAGCGCTTCGGCGCACGGTTGCTGACCGCCGAGGCGGATCGCGTCGAGCTGGCCGATCGGCCCGGCGGCGTACACCGCGTCTGGGCGGACGACGTCGAACATCAGGCCCGCACCGTCGTGCTGGCGATGGGCGCCGAGCACAAGAAGCTCGGCGTCGGTGGCGAGGAGCAGCTGGCGGGCCGCGGCGTCAGCTACTGCGCCACCTGTGACGCGGCCTTCTTCCGCGATGCCCCGACGATCATCGTCGGCGGCGGCGACTCGGCGATGGAGGAGGCGATCTTCCTCTCGAAGTTCGCCTCGCACGTCACGGTCGTGCACCGCCGGGACGAGTTTCGCGCGTCGAAGATCATGCTCGACCGCGCTCGTGCCCAGTCCAACATCGAGTTCCTGACCCCGTACGAGGTCCGCGCGTTCGTTTCCGGTGAGAACGGGGCGCTCGGCCACGCCGCGCTGGTCAACGCCGAGACGGGCGAGGAGCGCGAGATACCCGTCTCGGGGACCTTCATCGCGATCGGCCACGAGCCTCAGTCCGCGCTCGTGCGCGGTCAGGTTGACCTCGACGACAACGGCTACGTGATCACGCAGGACGACTCCACGCTCACCAACCGCCCGGGCGTGTTCGCGGCCGGCGACCTAGTCGATCACACCTACCGTCAGGCCATCACGGCGGCGGGCAGCGGCTGCCAGGCGGCGCTCGACGCCGAGTGGTACCTGCGCGACACGCCCGGTGTGCCGGTGCCGCATGAGATGCCGGCGGGCGATCCCGCCGGGGCGCAGTGGGCGCCGGTCGCCGACTCGGCTGCCTGACGCCTCACAGCGGGGGCGTAAGCGCGCCCTCGAGCTCGAGCAGGAAGCGCTTGCGGTCTAGACCGCCGCCGTAGCCGCCGAGCGCGCCCTGCGAGCGCAGCACGCGGTGACACGGAATCACGATCGGGATCGGGTTGGAGCCCAGCGCGTTACCCGCGGCGCGAGCTCCCCGCGGACTGCCAGCCTCGGCGGCCACCTCGCCGTAGCTGAGATACCCGCCGTAGGGGATCGCCGCCGTCTTCTGCAGCACCCGCCGCCCGAATGGGCCGATCAGCGTCCAGTCGAGCGTCAGATCGAACCCGCGCCGGCGGCCGGCGAAGTACTCGTCCAGCTCGCGTTCGACGGGCTCCAGCAGGCGGGGTGCCCGCACGATCCGTGGCGACACCCGCGCCGCGAGCAGCTCGAGCATCGTCTCCGGATCCTCCTCCGGGAATGCCAGCCGCACCAGTCCTCGTCGTGTCACCGCGCCGTGGAGCGTCCCGAACGGGGAGTTGACCGGTCCGTATCCGATATCGGCGAGGTCGTCCGCCACGATCCGCGCGGTCAGGCGCGCAGCCGCCGTCTCCGCGTCCGCTTTGGCGTGTTTGCCTGCCTTAGGTCCGTTTTCCAGGGCGTGTTCGATGTCGGCCTTCATGCGCGCCGCTCCTTCCCGTCGCTGCTCGATCTGTTGCCTGCCTTCGGCCGGCGTGTTCCGGCCCGCGGTTGCTCGCCGTGCGGCTGCGCGGAGGACGACGGCGAACGTCGCGCCGGGCTGTTCGAGCGTCGAACGGGCATCGCGTTGACGCCGTCCGCGGGCAGCCGCCTGCGTAGCTTGGCCAGCCCCTCGCGCAGCGACTGCCGGGCGGCGTCCTCCGAGCAGCCGATCGCGCCGGCGATCTCGCGGTGGGGCATGTCGGCCACGAAGCGCAGCACCACCGCCGAGCGCTGCCGCGGTGGCAGCTCGCGAACCGCCTGCCACAGCTCACCGTCCCGGGAGCCCGGGCTCGTCTGTGCTCGCCCATCGAGAGCCTCGATCTCGGCGACCGGCAGCGGCCGGCGGGCGTGCTGGCGGTGGCTGTCGATCGCCTTGCGATGGGCGATCGTCAGCACCCAAGCCTTCAGGTTCGAGCTGGGACGCAGCCGCGGGTACGCCTTCAGCGCGGATATGAACGTTTCCTGAAAGCAGTCCTCGGCGTCGATCGGACCCACCGACGCGACGAGAAACCGCCATACGTCCTCGCGATGACGGTCGACGAATCGCTGGAACGGCGGCGCCGTGGCCCGCGCGGGCGCAGACCGCCTCGGACCGCTGGTGATGCGAGGTCTCGCGGGTTGCTTCATCACCGTAGAACGCTTCGCGCCGCTGCTGATGTGAGGTGCGCTCGAGGCATCACGCCAATGAAACGCCTCGGCCCCTCGCGATGTGAGGCCCTGTCCGTCTCAAGCGGTCGGGCTGTACTCGAAGAAGCCAGCCCCGGTGGTGCGTCCCAAGCGTCCGGCCTGCACCAGCTCGCGCAGCCGCGGCGCCGCCCGGTAGCGCTCCTCGCGGTACTCGGCCCAGAGGCCATCGAGCGTTTCCAGCACAGTGTCCAGGCCGATCTCATCCGCCCATTCCAGCGGCCCACGGGGATGGTTGAGGCCGAGCGTCATGCCCGTGTCGATGTCGCGGGCGCCGCCGACGGCTTCGCCGAGCGCGAACGCCGCCTCGTTGACGAGCTGGCAGACGATCCGGCCCAGCACCAGCCCCGGGGCGTCGGCCACCCAGGCGGTGTGCTTGCCGAGCGCCTCGAAGAATCGCTCGGCCCGTGTGACCGCGGCGGGGGACGATCGCTCGCCGCGCGTCAGCTCGACCAGGGTCGTGCGCTCGAGCGGCGCCAGCACGTGAAACCCGACTGCGTCGCCATCCCGATCCAGCGTCCGCAGCGAGCCTGCGCCGCAGAGCACCAGCCGCGGCGAATACAACGGCTCGGGCGGCGGCGGTCGCAGCTGTTCAGGGGAAGCCGTTCGCGAAGGCTCGAGTGCTGAGGGTCGCGCGAGCGTAGCTGGCGTGCGTGCGCCTCGCGCCTCCCAACTCCCGCCCTGACGGCCGCTCGAGTCGTGGACTGGATGGGCTGCGCCCCCCGATCGATCTCCGTCTGGAGCGCATTCGACCGTCAGCGCCGCCAGCTCGCCGCGGGTGCTCCGCTGCGAGCTCACCGTGTAGCCCGCGCGCTCCGCGGCTTGGCGCAGCTCCTTCGCCACCGTGTTGTCGCCGAGGATCGCCACCGTCCCCTCGCCTGCCACACCTTCCGGCGGCGCCGGGTCGGCGGGGCGATAGGGCTCACGGCTGTAGTCGTAGTAGCCGCGCCCGCTCTTGCGCCCATGCAGCCCGGCCGCAACTCGTTGCGCCTGGATCGGCGACGGACGCCACCGCGGCTCGCCGAAGCTGAGCTCGTAAAAGCTTTCCGACACCGCCAGTCCCGTGTTGACGCCGACGAGATCCGACAGCTCGAACGGCCCCATCTTGAAACCGCCGCCCATGCGCACGATCTTGTCGATCGTGTTCGACGTCCGCGATCCGCTCGGCCAGCAGCCGCAACGCCTCCAGTCCGAACGGCCGGTTGCAGCGATTCACGAGAAAGCCGGGACCGTCGGTGGCCCTGATCGTGTCCTTACCCATCGCCTCGCCCGTTGCCTGCGCGAGCTGCAGCGAACGCTCATCCGAAAGCGCTCCCGCCACGACCTCCAGCAAACGCATCAGCGGCGCCGGATTGAAGAAGTGCATGCCCACGACGCGCTCGGGCCGGTCCACCGCCGCCGCGATCGCCGTGATCGGCAGCGACGAGGTGTTGCTCGCCAGCACGCACTCGGGCCCGACGATCCCCGCGAGGCTGGCGAACAGCTGGCGCTTCAGCTCCATTCGCTCTGGCGCGGCCTCGATCACCAGGTCGCACTCGGCCATATCCGCGAGCTCGGTGACAGGCTCGACCCGGCTGGCTGCCGCCTGCGCGTCCTGCTCCCCTAGCAGTCCCTTCTCGGCTTCGCGCGCGAGCCCTTTGTGCGCCCGTCGCACCCCCGCCTGAAGCGCCTGCTCGAGTGGGTCCTGCAGCAGTGCCCGTGCCCCCGAGCGCGCTGCCAGTTGCGCGATCCCCGAACCCATCGTGCCGGCGCCCACGACCCCGATCACGCGAGCCCCCTCCATCTCAGGCCGGCTCCGCGCGAGCCATCTCGGGTCGCGCGGAATGAGCCATGTCGGCTCTCATTGCCGCCACATCGGTGAACACGCCAGGCTGCGCCGTCTCAGCCCGGGACCAGAGCGTTGATGCCCGTCATCGCGCGCCCGATGATCAGCTTCTGGATCTGGCTCGTTCCCTCATACAGCGTGGTCACGCGCACGTCGCGGAACCAACGCTCGACGGGGTGATCGTTGACGTAGCCGGCCCCCCCGTGCACCTGGATCGCGGTGTTCGCGCACTCGACCGCGGCCTCGGTCGCGTGCAGCTTGGCGATCGACGTCTCAGTCGTGTTCGGCCTGCCCTTGTCCTTCAGAAAGCCCGCTCGCCAGACCAGCATCCGCGAGGCGTCCGTCTTCAGCACCATGTCGGCGATCATTGCCTGGACCAGCTGGAAGCTCGCGATCGGCCGCCCGAACTGCTCGCGCTCCTGCGCGTACTTGACCGACTCCTCGACGCACCCCTGGCAGATGCCCACGCAGCCCGCCGCCACCGAGTAGCGGCCCGAGTCCAGTGAGGTCATCGCCACCTTGAAGCCGTCTCCCACCTGCCCCAGCATCGCGTCTTCGCCGACCTCGACGTCTTCGAGCGCGATCGCCGCCGTGTCAGAGGCGTGCAACCCCATCTTGTGCTCGATCGGCTGCGGTTTGAAGCCCGGCTGCTCGGTGTCCACGAGAAAGCAGGCCAGCCCGCGGTGGCCCTTGTCCGGGTCGGTCTGGGCGAAGATCAGCGCCACCTTGGCGTAGTTCCCCATCGAGATCCACATCTTCGCGCCGTTGATCACCCAGCCCGAGTCTGTCTTTCGCGCGCGCGTGCGCTGGTTGGCGGCATCCGAGCCGGTGTCGGGCTCAGTCAGCCCGAAGCACCCCAGCCACTCGCCCGAGCACAGCAGTGGGAGATACAGGCGCTTCTGGTCCTCGGTTCCCCAGCGCAGGATGCCCGAGCACACCAGTGAGGTCTGCACCGAGATCACGGTCCGCACCGCCGAGCAGCCACGCCCGATCTCCTCGACCACGAGCCCGTAGGTCAGGTAGTCGAGACCTGCCCCGCCGTACTCGCGCGGCACGATCGCTCCCAGATAGCCCTGGTCGGCCACCTTTTTGACGAGGTCGAGGTCGAAGTGGTGGTTGCGAGCGTTTTCGCGCGCGCGCTCGACGATCTCCTTGTCCGTGAACTCGCGCGCCGTCTCCTTGATCAGGCGCTGCTCGTCGGTCAGGTCGAAGTCCATTGCGCTCCTATCGCTGTGGTTCGGCGTGTCTGAGGGTGGCATGCTCGAGCTTCGGCGTTTGCCACGGCGCCTGGATCCGTCGCTCCAGCTCGCGTGCAAGGCCCTCGATCGCGACGCGCTCCTGTGTCAGCGAGTCCCGCTCGCGCACCGTCACCGTGCCGTCCTCGAGGCTGTCGTGGTCGATCGTCACGCACAGCGGCGTTCCGATCTCGTCCTGGCGTCGGTAGCGCCTGCCGATCGCTCCTCCATCGTCGTACTCGCACTGCAACAGCTCGCGCACGTCTTCGTAGATCCTGCGCGCGAGCTGGGGCTGCTCGTCCTTGTTCACCAGCGGCAGCACCGCCACCTTGACCGGCGCCAGGCGCGGGTGCAGGCGCAGCACCGTGCGCGTCTCGCCTCGTCCCGCTCCCTCGCGCTCGACCAGTTCCTCGTCGTAGGCATCGACCAGGAATGCCAGCATCGCCCGGTCGGCGCCCGCCGCCGGCTCGATCACATGCGGTACGTAACGCTCGCCGGTGGCCTGGTCGAAGTACTCGAGCTTCTCCCCCGAATGCGCCGCGTGCTGGGTCAGGTCGAAGTCACCGCGGTTGGCGATCCCCTCGAGCTCCGACCAACCGATCGGAAACAGATACTCGACGTCGCTCGTTCCCGAGGAGTAGTGCGACAGCTCATCGCGCTCGTGCGCGCGCATACGCAGGTGGTCGGGGCGGATGCCGAGATCGATGTACCAGCGCTCACGTTCGGCCAGCCAATGCTCAAACCACTCCTGCGCCTCCGCCGGGGGCACGAAGAACTCCATCTCCATCTGCTCGAACTCGCGAGTCCTGAAGATGAAGTTCCCGGGAGTGATCTCGTTGCGGAACGACTTGCCCACCTGTGCGATCCCGAACGGCGGCTTCTTGCGCGAGAACTGCAGCACGTTCTTGAAGTTGATGAAAATCCCCTGTGCCGTCTCGGGTCGCAGGTACGCCGTGGCGCCCGACTCCTTGACCGGGCCGATCGTGGTCTCGAACATCAGATTGAAGTCGCGCGCCTCGGTCAGCGAGCACTCGTCGGTTTCGCCGGGGTGCTTCGATGGTTTGCGCCCGCACTGCAGCTCGCCCAGGTGATCGGCGCGAAAGCGCTGCTTGCAGGTTCGGCAGTCCACCAGCGGGTCCGTGAACCCGGCCAGATGTCCGCTCGCCTCCCATACTCGCGGGTGCTGCAAGATCGCCGAGTCGATCGCGACGATGTCGTCGCGCTCCTGCAGCATCGCGCGCCACCAGGCGTTCTTGACGTTGTTCTTCAGCAGCACGCCATAGTGGCCGTAGTCATAGGTCGAGCCCACTCCGCCGTAGATCTCCGAAGACGGAAACACGAATCCGCGCCGCTTGCACAGCGCCACGATCTTGTCCATCGTCACTGCCTCGGTCATCGTGGGCGGATGCTATTGGACGCCCGCCGCCCGGTCTTTTACGGACCCGCGAAGCCCCATCGCGATGCGCTCGCAGGGGGCGATGCTCCAGTCCGGATACGAGGCGCATTGATGATTTGACAAGACTTTTTGCTCCAGCCCTTGACAGACGCTAAAAACTATGTTTTTCTTCAGGCAATGCACGGTAGCCGACAGAAGCTTGAAGGACTTACGACGAGGCGTCAGGGCCCGAGGCGACTGGTTCGCCGGGGCTTGCTCGAGCGCCGCTACCCATACCTCTCCGGTGGCGCTCGAGCAGGTCTCGGCACGTGTTCGCTTCGTGCCGACCTCCCTCGACAGGGCGTCGCGGCCTGAAAGGGCCGCGACGCCCGGTCCGTCTCGCTCCTGTCTCGTGCCGTGTGTCGAGCGCCAGCTCGGCAAAATTGCATGTCTCACTCACGCATCTCGGGGCTCCTCGGGCCGGCTGTACTGCGGCCCGAGGCGCATTTAAAGGCCCGTACTAAGATCGCGCGCAGTGGCCCGGCTACTGATCGTCGGCGGCGGCCGTCGCGGCAGGCTCCTGGCCGCAGAGCTCGGCGCGGAAGGGCACGCCGTTCGGATCGTCACCCGTAGCGAGTCGCGGCGTGCCGAGATCGAGGCGACCGGCGCCGAGTGCGTGATCGCCGATCCCGACCGGCTCGGCACGCTGCGTCCGGCGCTCGAGGCGGTCACCGTCGCGTGCTGGCTGCTTGCCACGGCCTGCGGCCCGCGCCAACAGGTCGAGGCGCTGCACGGGGCTCGCCTGGAGCAGTTCGTGCATCAGCTGATCGACACCACCGTTCGTGGCCTCGTCTATGAGGCGCCGGTGTTGGCCTCTGAGGCGCCGATGTTGGCCTCTGCTGCGGCCGCCGCCAGCTCGCGGATTGCGGCGACGGACGGGGGAGGGGCGGAGGGATTCGTCGCACCGGACGTCGTGATAGAGGGCCGTCGGATCGCAACCGCTCTAGCCGAGCGCAACGCGATTCCGCTGTCGGTGGTTGCCGCCGATCCCGCCGATCGAGATGGCTGGCTAAGCGATGCGCGTGTCGCCGTCGCCTCGCTGCTGGGCGTTGGGCGCGGCCAGAGCGACGCGAGCCTCCGCACAACTGCCTGAGACGGCGCTTTCGCGCCCATCTCGCCGGAAAGCTGGCCCGCCATATCTCCGCGAAGCTGCCCATACTCGGGTGAAACCGCTCGTCCCTGCTCGCGGTGTGGCGAAACCGCTCGTCCCTGCGCGCGCTGGCGCGAAACCGCTCGTCCCTGCTCGAGCCTTGGCGAAACCGCTCATCCCTGCTCGAGCGCCGGCAAGACCGCGTCCATGCCGGTCGCGCCGAGTCTGTCGAGGGCCGGCCGCGCACGATCCCGCTTCGCGAGCATCGGCCGCCAGATCGAGTCTGGCGCTCCGCTATGCTGGATGCAATCCCCTAAAAGCCGATCCAGTTTCCATGAGGAGGCTCCGTTGTCCGGCTATGCAAAGGACGTGCTCGTAGAGCCTGAGTGGCTCGAGCAGCACCTCAACGACGAGTCGATCCGCATCGTCGAGGTTGACGAGAACCCTGCCCTGTACGCGGACGCTCACATCCCCGGGGCGATCGGGCTCGACTGGAAGCAGGACCTTCAGGACCAGGTTCGGCGCGACTTTCTCGGCCCGGAGGACTTCGGTCGTCTGTTCGCCAGCCACGGCGTCTCCGACGACCACACCATCGTGCTCTACGGCGACCGCAACAACTGGTTCGCGGCCTACACGTATTGGTACCTGAAGTACTACGGGCACGACAAGGTCCTGCTGCTCAACGGGCCGCGCGAAAAGTGGATCGCGGACGGTCGCCCCACCAGCGCCGAGCGGCCCTCGCACGCGCCCGCGAGCTTCACCGCCCACCCCGGCGACGAAACCATCAGGGCACGCCGGGACGAGGTGCTCGGCGCGATCGACGGGCCGACGCGGCTCGTCGACGTGCGCTCGCCCGCCGAGTTCGCCGGCGAGATCATCTCTCCCGCCGGCTACGAGCAGGAGGGCGCCCAGCGCGCGGGCCACATCCCCGGCGCAGCGTCTGTCCCGTGGGCCCAGGCGGTGCGCGAGGACGGCACCTTCAAGTCCGCCGACGAACTGCGCGAGCTCTACACCGGCAAAGGGGTCTTGGACGGTCACGAGATCATCGCCTACTGCCGGATCGGAGAGCGCTCCGCGCACACCTGGTTTGTGCTGCACGAGCTGCTCGGCGCCGATCAGGTCAAGAACTACGACGGCTCCTGGACGGAGTGGGGCAGCCTTGTCGGTGTCCCAGTCGAGACCGGGGCATGAGAGCCCGCTAGCCCCCCGCGGGCCCTCCTCCTCTCGGGCCCGGTCTCGATTCGCCGTGTCGCCGCGCCTGTGGAATCCATCGGCGCGGCGGCGCACGCGCGCGCGTACGCGCGCGTGGGTCGGCGTTCGTGTCGATAGCAACCGGGAGCCGCGACTGGCCAGCTCCGCGCGGGCGCGTGCGCGCGTGGGCCGGCGTTCGTACGAGTTGCGAGCGGATCAACCTCGTTCGCGCTGTTCGAGCAAAGCTCCCGCCCGATCCAGCAAGCTGTCCAGGATCCGCGCAGTCGCACCCCAGATCACGTGACCATCGACGACGTACGCGTCGGTGTCGAACGCTACGCCGCGGCGTTCAATACGCGTCCGCGTCTTGGACGCTTCAAGCGTCGCCAGCGACAGCTCGAGCACCTCCTCCACCTCGGTCGGTGATGCACGCCAGCTCAGACCGTTGGGGATCAGGCCGACGAACGGATGGATCGCGTAGTTCGTCACGAACGTCGAAACGGGCGGCAGCTCGCCGAGAACGCTCACGCAGCTCGGCGTCAGGCCGATCTCCTCCTCGGCCTCGCGCAGGGCCGTCTCGCGGAGATCCGCGTCGGTCTCGTCGCGGCGCCCGCCCGGAAACGCGATCTCGCCGGCGTGGCGGCGCAGATCCGTGCGCCTGCGCGTGAGCACCGCGTGCGGATCGCCGTCATCCGCCGCGAGGAACAGCGGCACCAGCACTGCCGCTGGTGTCTGTTCTGCGTAGGCCTCTATACGCCGTCCGTCTGTCGCATCGTCAGGGCGGCCATGTTCAGCTCAGGCAGCCATGTGCACGCGCTCGACGCGTTCGCGGAACATCACCTCGCCGTCGAGCGCGCGGTGCACCGGACACTTGGCGGCTATCACGAGCAGGCGCTCGACCTGGTCTCCCGGCAAGTCGTCGGCCAGCCGCACCACGAGATCGAACTTGGTTGGACAGCCCCGCTCAGACGGGTTGTACTCGACGTTGACCTCGACGTGGCCGATCTCCCAGCCCTTTCGTGCCGCGTACATCTCGATCGTGATCGCCGTGCAGGAGGCGAGGCTGGCAGCCAGCAGCTCCTGCGGACCGGGTCCTGTGTCTTCGCCTCCATTGTCCTCAGGCTCATCGATCGTCAGCTCGTGCTCGCGCACTTGGACCGTGTGCCTGAGCGTCCTGCCATCCCTTCGCGCCGTAGCTTTCATGCCCGCCACCTTTCTCCTAGATCATCGATCACCGGCTACGATCGACCCCTCTCAGATCCACCCTCGTTTCAATGCTACTCCCGCTCCGGCGTGACGCACAAATGGCGTGCGCGTTGCAGACGATCATGAGCGACGGCGTCCGATCACGCAAGCGGGTTCAGCAGCAGACCCGTTAGCAGCTTGGGATAGAAGAACGTTGACTTCGGCGGCATGTTTTCGCCCGCAGCGGCGATCTCGCTGACCTGATCCACAGGAGTCGGGCGCATGAAGAAGGCGGCGTCATACGCGCCGTCGCGCACGAGCGAAAGCGCCTCCTCGGTCGAGCGCGCGTAAAACAGCCCGTGCAGGTGCGAGATGTCATCGTCGCTGAGGCCCAGTGCCTCCTTCAGCAGCAGCGCCTCGAGCACGCCGGTGTCGAGCTCTCGGTAGGCCTGCGAGCGCCCCGGCAGCGCCTTGTCGGCGATCGCCTGGTCCTTGAGCATGAGCCGCAGCGGACGGCCATCACGATGGTCGATGTAGCCGAGCTGCAGCGGGGTCCGTGCGCCCGCGCCCTGCCACGGAGGATCGATCTGCTCGATCGGGACCTCGCTTATCTCGAAATCACGCTCGAGCGCCTGCGCGAGCGCCTGCCTGCGCGCGTCGTCGAGACCGCCGACCAGGCGATGCGTCGGAAATACCGTCAGCCCCGGGTCCTCGAGTGCGACCAGGCACATGAGGATGTAACGATGGTCGCCCTCACCCCCGACCTCCTGGGCGTAGGCCTGCATCGTCTCGTAGCGATGGTGACCGTCCGCGATCAGCAGCTCCGAGCTACTTGCCGCGGCTTGGACAGAGGCGATCACCTCCGCGTCGGTCTCGCGCCACAGACGGTGTGTCGTACCCTCCCCGTCGGTTACCTCGCCCCACGGTGGGCGCTCCGTCGCCGCCGCGAGCGCTTCCCAAGCTGTATGGGAGGGGTCGGAGTACAGCGAGAAGATCGGGGAGATGTTCGTTCGCGTGACCCGCGTCAGGCGCAAGCGGTCCTCCTTGGGCCCCGGGTGGGTGCGCTCATGCGGACGTACTCGACCGGGCCCATAGTCTTCGATTCGGACCCTGCAGAAGAATCCGCGGCGCGTCAGCCTGCTCCCGTCGGGCCCGTCGTACTCCTGCGTGTGTGCCCAGATCGCCGGCCGCTCGTCACGCACCAGCGCGCCCTGGAGCTGCCAGCTCTCGAGCAGGTCGGCTGCCGTCGCATACGGGTCCGCGTCGCTCCCGGCTTCGCTCTGGGGCAGGTCGATCGCGACGATGTTGAACGGCGAGCGCGCCAGCAATGCGGCGCGCTGCTCGGAGTCGATCACGTCGTAGGGGGGCGCGGTCACGACCGCCAGGTCGCCCGCAACCGAGGTGTCGTAGCGCAGCGCACGCAGTGGTTGCACGTCGGCCATCGCGGACGCGGAGGCTAGCAGCGGGCGTCTCGGCCGGGCGGCGCGGGGTGGCGGCGTACAGCGACCGGCCGCGACTCCGTCTACGCTTCAGACAGCGGGGCGTGGCGCAGCCTGGTAGCGCGCGGCCTTTGGGTGGCCGAGGTCCCCGGTTCGAATCCGGGCGCCCCGATGAATGGCGTTGTCTGCAGACGCAGGCACACCGGAGACGTTCACACGACGCAGCGGCAAAAGCGTTCCTCCGCGGCGATCGGACCCGCACCGACGATGAAGTTCTTGTGGCTTGGCTCCGCCGTAGACGGCATGCCCTAGCTGACCTATGACGGATTCGTGGAAGCTCCAGGCCCAGGAACGTCTAAACGCGGTAGAGGAACGTGTACACCGCAGACGGACCGCTCTGAGTCCACTCCGCAAGGCAGTAGCGACACATGCCCTCGTCGTCGGCCGGCACATCGACCGTGCTCGGGGGGCGACCCTGGACAACCTGAGCCTCGATACGTGTGCCTCGCAGAGGACCGTCGTCCAGCACGGCGGTGATGGTGGGCCCGACATCTTGGTCTGAGGCGCGCGCCGCGGACATCATTCGGTGCTAGGAGCATCCGCGATGGCTACTTGGCCACCCAGCTCCTTCGTTATCTCGCCGGTCCTCATCATGTGCGACACCTCTGCGGCGATCGTGTTGCGGTTGGCGTTCAGTCTCTTGGCGATATCGCCGGTCGTGCTCTGCGGGTGGTCCTTGAGGTATTCAAAGATGCGCCCGTCGATGTGACCCTTGTGCTGACGCGCGGTGGCGCGACGATTGCTGGCGCGACGCGCGCTTGCGCGACGCGCTGAGCGCTGCGCCACCACCGGCGCCGTGACCAGCAACGACTCTGGCGCGGGCACTCCGTTCGACGAAAGCCTCCGTCTGCATTGTCGAGAACCTCCCGACCCTCATGGAGGTGCCGCGCGAGAGGAAGAGGGTACGAGGCCCGACGCGTGGATTAGTGAGCCAGGCCCCGGGGCCCCGATCATTGCCTCGAGCCCCGCGCCTCGGCGCGATCGCGCGTCGGTGACTGTCTGGCTTCTGAGGCTGAAGTCTTGCCCGCAGGGTCAGCTCAACTATCAATACTATCCCTTTCCGGCTCTCCAACAAACAACGGCTTGCGAACATGGGGCCAGTCATGGTGGCGTGCTCGTCGGTGGGCATCCGAAGGCCGTCGGTGACCTCCTGTTCCACAAGGAGGAGGAAGTATTCCGAGGTGCTGCTCGCGCACGAGCTCGTTGTGCTGCTCGAGCAGGGGGCGCCAGGCCGCATCGCCGACCTCGGCAGCGCGCTGGTGGAGTCCACGATGTCGGTAAAGAGGATGGTGGCCAGCACGCGGTCGGGCTCGGACGTGGCCCTGGAACCAGTGAGAAGCTGCTCGGGTGGGCGCGAGGTGGCGCCCGCGCGTCCCGTCGCCAGTTCGTCGGGATTTGACTCGACACCTTCAAGGCGCGCAAATGATCTACCGACTCCAAAACCGTATGAGGGCTCTTGCTCCGGTCGCCATTAGCCAGCGCGCCGCGCGGGGACGCGGCTCGCCCGCGCGGGGACGCGGTTCACGATCTCCTCAGCGCCTCGACCGACCGAGCGCGAGCGCCGGCGCAGCGACACGCCGCCGCGCAGCAACGGCCGGCCTCCCCGGAGTCACGACCGGCCTCGTCAGGCGCATGATCTTGGGCGGCGCCGTCGCGGGCCTGCTGGCGATGCTGGCGCCGGCGGCGGCCCCGGCCGCCGTGATCACATACGGCAGCCCGCTCGCGGTCCCTGCCACGCTGAACACGGCTGAAAACCTCTCCTACCAGGGTACCTACACGCCTCTGCCCGGCTACGTCTTCCACACCTTTCACTACGGCGCCGACACCGCCCTATGGGGGGTCTCCCAGGGAGGTGCTGCCCTGAGCGTGCCGTCCACGGGACAGGCGCTCAAGATCAGCCTCGAGGGCTGCGCTCAGCCCGCGGCCGGCGGGCCCGCGCCGCTCACACAGATCCACTTCCAGGATCTGTCGCCGCTTCCGGGCGGCGGCGCGCGGGTGAATCTAACCTCGCAGGCCTTTGAAATACCGGTCTGTGGCGTCCACGGGGCGAACGGCTCGACGGTCACGGCCTACGAACCATCCGGGCTGTGCGTGAGTCAGGGCGACTACCTGGGCTTCAATGACGACGGTGGGTATGTGGAAAACGTGTACCGCGCCGGCGTTCCGTACGAGGTGCTCGGGGCCGTTCAGGGCTCGACGACCGACTCCTTCATCAAGGGCAACGGGACCGGCAATGGCGCGATCATGTCGCCCACGGAAACCAGTGCCAACGAAGGCTTCGCGAGCAATCAGAACGAGGAACTGCTGATGCAGGCGCAGATCGGCACCGGCGCCGACGGCGCCTACGTCTGCGGTGGGCGCAAGGGGGCGCCGCCGGTATTGCCCGTGATCCATGTCCGGCCCCAGACCGATGGTGTCAACCGCTCCCGGGTCGTGAAAATCGCGATCTACTGCCGGCCTGCCGGCGGCTGTCCGGGCACGGCCATGCTCACGAACCCCGGCGTCGGCGAGAGCGCCACCGATGTCGTCGGAAGGGCCACGTTCGACCTGCGCGGCGACACCACGAGCCTCGTGTCCATACGCATCAGCCCGAACCTGTTGAGGCTGATCCGCGCGCACCACGGCGCCCCTACGACGGTGGTCGCCACGGTCGGCGGTCACATCTTCACCCAGACGATCGAGATCAAGATCTTCTAGGCAGCGGTCGTCGCCTGACCGCCGACGCACGTGCTCGGCGGCAGAGGACATCCGGCTCAGACGGGCAGCGGGTACCGTGGAAATGTGCGACTGGTCGAGCTGGACGGCGTCACCCAGGCGGACTGGCAGGAGGTGATCGCCGGCGAGCGCGATCCGTTCGGGCTCGTTGGCGACGACCTGCGCTGGCGAGACAAGAGCCGTAACCTCGGATTGCTCGACGGCGACGGCAAGCTCGTCGGGCTTGCGGGGCTCGTACTGGCAGACCTGCGCGCTGGTCACACGCCGCTGCAGGTGGCGGGCGTTGGCGGCGTGATCGTGACGCGTGCCGGGCGCGGGCGCGGGCTCGCTCGCGTCCTGATCGAGCGCCTGCTCGAGATCGCCCCGGAGCTGGGCGCCGAACGGGCGATGCTGTTCTGCCTGCCGGCAAACGTTGGCCTGTACGCGAAGTTCGGGTTCCGCTCGATCGGGGCGCCGGTGACGGCACGCCAGCCGACAGGCCCGATCGTGATGCCGATGCCCGCCATGTGGAGACCGCTGAATCCTGCGGCTACCTGGCCGAGCGGCGCCGTCGAGCTGAACGACGAGCCGTTCTGATCGGACCATCGCGGCGTGTCGGCTGCCACTGCGCAAGCGACCTGGAGCCGCCGGGCCGCTGTGCGGAGCCCGCGACCGCCGGCGGCGAGCGGCGTGGCTTGGTGAGCGCGCTGGTATGTTGCCGTGCCCTGCAATCCAGCCCAGCCCCTCGGAGGTTCCCGTGCCCGACAAGGACGCTCTCGACGGCGATGTCTTTGCAAATCTGCCCGACGGTGCGCGCGAGGTCTCGCCGCTCGCCGTCATGCTGTTCGCCACTGCGATACCGGTTTCGCTCGCCGCGCTCGCGGCGGTTCGGAACAGCATCGCCGTGCTGATCTTTGCGGTGGTCGCGATGGTGGTCGTGGGCGCAGCGACGCTCGGCTTCATGGTCCGCATCACAGACGATCCCGATGCCGAGGGCCACGACGCTCGTGGCGGCATGAGCGACTAGCGCGTCACGGGCTGCAAGACCCTCGGCGCCTCGACGCCCGCGGGCTGATGATGGCCGGAACGCTGGCCGACATACCAGCGACCAGTTCGACACACCGGGCGGACATACCAGCGACCCGTTCGACACACCGGGCGGCGCACGCACGCGCGCGCGTGCGTGCGCCCGGCCTGGAGTTGATGGGTGCGCGCGGCCGGGAGTTGATGGTCGCCGGCCTGGTGTCAAGTCGCGGTGAGCGGCTCCCGACAGATAGGGTCTTGTCGATGAACGACCGCGTGCTGCTGCTCTCATGGGAGTACCCCCCCGTGATCGAGGGTGGCCTGGCGCGGCACGTGCGCAAGCTCGCCGAGGCGCTCACTCGTCGCGGGCTGGCCGTCGATGTCCTGACGCGAGGCGCCGGCGGCGCGGTCAGCTCGTTGACTTCAGAAGATCGTGCCGGCGTCAGTGTCTACCGGGTTCCCGAGCCTGGCTGGCCGCGGGATCTGGACCGGTTCGTCGCGTGGGTCCAGCAGATGAACGACGACATGCTGGCAGCGGGGCAGGCGCTGGCCGGCGAGCGTTCCTACGATCTCGTCCACGGTCACGATTGGCTGGTGGCCGACGCCGCGGCAGCCCTGTCCGAGCGGTTGGGGCTGCCGTACGTCACGACGATCCACGCCACCGAGCACGGGCGCCACCAGGGCTGGGTGCACGAGCAGCCGCAGGCGCACATCCACGGGGTCGAGCGATGGATGGCCCAGCGTGCGGAGGCGGTGATCGTCTGCTCGCACTACATGCGCGGACACGTCGCTGACATCTTCGACATCGACGAGCAGCGCCTCGTGGTGATTCCAAATGGGATCGACCCGAACGACCTGCAGCCGGTCGATGATCTGAACGCGCTGCGCCGTCAGTTCGCGGCGCCCGACCAGCAGCTGGTCCTGCTGGTCGGGCGGCTCGTCTACGAGAAGGGCTTTCAGCTCGCGCTCGACGCCCTCCCTGGCGTGATCGAGCGGGTCGGCCACGTCCGCTTCGTCGTGGCCGGCTCCGGCACCCACGAGGCCGAGCTCAAGGCACAGGCAGAGCGGCTCGGACTCTGCGAGCACGGCCACTTCCTCGGCTGGATCGGCGATGACGCCCTCCACTCGCTCTACCGCATCAGCGACCTGTGCGTGGTGCCGTCGATCTACGAGCCCTTCGGCCTGGTGGCGCTCGAGGCGATGGCCTCGGGCTGTCCGTGCATAGTCGCGGACACCGGCGGCCTGCGCGAGGTCGTGCCATCCGGTGAGCGGGTCGGGCTGCGCTTCAACGGCGGCGATGCCGAGCATCTCGGCGTGATGATCGAGCGTGTGCTGGTCGACCAGGATCTGCGCGACCGTTTGGTGACCGAGGCGTCCGAGCACGTGCTGCGGTTTGACTGGGACGACATCTCGCGGCGCACGCTCACGGTCTACAGCGATCTATCGGTGCGCAAGCGCGCGCAGGCGCCAGCGGGTGAGAACGGGACGCCGCGCGATCAGGTCAGGGGGAACGGGAGCCGTCGCAGAGCGAGAGCGGGTGGTAGCGAGGGAGTAAGACCGGCATGATCTGTGTGCGCGCACGGCCGGGCTGCGTTGCGACCCTGGCACGAACGAGAGCGGCGAGCGCGCGATCGGCGAGCAACAACGGGGAGGCCCGAGGAACATGACCGGCACACTCGAAGGGCTGATGCAGGATGACTTCCCGCTCACGGTCCATCACATCCTGCACCGGATGCGCAACTGTCACCCGCGGGCCGAGGTGGTGACACTCGGCGAGGGCGGCCACACGACGCGCATGAGCTATGGCGAGAGTGCTGAGCGGATCGACCGGCTGGCCCGCGCCCTGCAGGGTCTGGGCGTAGAGCCAGGCGATCGTGTCGGCACGTTCGCGTGGAACAACCAGCGCCACTTCGAGCTGTACATGGCGATCCCGTGCATCGGCGCGGTCCTGCACACGCTCAACATCCGGCTGTTCGACGAGCAGCTCACCTACATCGTGCGCCACGCCGAGGACAAGGTGATCTTCGTCGATCGCTCGCTCGTGCCCGTGCTCGCGAAGCTGGCGCCCAGCTTCGATTGCGTGCGCCACTACGTGATCATGGACGAGCCTGTCCAGCAGGGCTCCGTGCCGGCTCAGCCGGGTGGTGCGAACGGCGCACGGCCCGACACGGACGCGCTGCCCGGGGCGCTGCTCTACGAGGAGCTGCTCGAACAGGCCGGGCCCGGCGACTTCGACTACCCCGAAGTGTCCGAGCGTGCGGCCGCCGCGCTCTGCTACACCAGCGGCACCACCGGCAACCCGAAGGGCGTGCTGTACTCGCACCGCTCGATCAGCCTGCACTCGACCGCGACGCTCTTGTGTGACGGAGCCGCGCTGTCGCGCGCCGATCGCGTGCTGGCGGTCGTGCCGATGTTCCATGCCAACGCCTGGGGCCTACCGCACGGAGCCGCGCTCGCCGGTGCCGACCTGGTCCTGCCCGACCGTTTCCTGCAGGCCGAGCCGCTGGCGCGGCTGATCGCGGCCGAGCGCCCCACGCTGATGGGCTGCGTGCCGACGATCTTCGCGGATCTGCTGCGCTACGCCGATACCCATCCGGAGGTCGATCTGTCCTCGCTGTCGAACGCCGCCTGCGGCGGCTCAGCCGTGCCGCGGCAGCTGATGGAGAGCTTCGAGGAGCGCCACGGGGTCCGCATCTTTCAGGCGTGGGGCATGACCGAGACCAGTCCGGTCGCGACCTACTCGCGCCCCGCCGAGGATGGCGAGCGTGATGACGCCTACTGGAGCGATCGGGCCAAGCAGGGCCGCCCGCTGCCGTGGGTAGAGCTGCGGCTGATGGGCGACGAGGGCCTCGAGGTGCCCTGGGATGGAGAGTCCACCGGTGAGATCGAGGTTCGGGGGCCGTGGATCGCCGCGCGCTACTACCGAGGTCCGGCCGACGACGAGAAGTTCGACGCGGGCTGGCTGCGCACCGGGGACATCGCCTCGGTCGACGCGCGCGGCTACGTGCAGATCACCGACCGCTCCAAGGACGTGATCAAGTCGGGAGGCGAGTGGATCTCCTCGGTCGAGCTCGAGAACGAGGTGATGGCTCACCCGGACGTGATCGAGGCGGCCGTGATCGCCAAGCCCGACGAGCGCTGGGCGGAGCGACCGCTCTGCTGCGTCGTGCTGAGCGAGGGGTCGAGCACCGACGCCGAGGGTCTCATCGAGCACCTGCGAGGGCGCGTCGCGAAATGGTGGATCCCCGACGAGTTCGCGTTCGTGGCGGAGATCCCCAAGACGAGTGTGGGCAAGTTCGACAAGAAGGTGCTGCGCGCGATGCTGGCCGACGGCGAGCTCGCAAACCGTGTCACGGTCGGGCCAGGCTCGTAACGCGGCGACGGCCTTCGGCGCGTCTGCTGCTCGTGAGCGCCCGAGCAGCGTGGGCGAAAAATTGCCGGCGCGTCTGGGCTGCCGGCTAGCGTCATACCTGCATACAGCGCGCCTCCAAGCGACGTCGTGACGCCAAACGGCCGGGATCAGACCGGCCCCGTTCCTAGAATCGCGGTTATGACGGTCAAGGATGGCGGACCGCATGGGCATAGCGCTCACCACACGACACGCGGAGGTAGTCATGACCCGGACTGATATGGACGCGCAGGGTGTTCACGGACGCGTCCCGAGACGGGGCCTGCTGGTCCTTGGGGTGGCGCTCGTGATCTCCGCCGCGCTCGCGGGGCCGGCGCTCGCCGCCGAAGGCCTGTCGGGCTACACGCACACCGAAACCGGCAAACAAGAAACCAAACCGACGTCTTCGACGCCTGCCCCGACCACGACGCCGACACCCACAGCGGCACAGGAAACGAAGCCGTCTACGTCATCGGCGGCGCCGTCGCAGTCCACCGCCCCGGCGACCGAAGCGGCTCCGGCGACCAGTACCTCGACGACCTCCTCGACGACTGCTTCTCAGTCGCCCTCTAGCACGCTGCCATTCACAGGTCTCGATTTGCGCTGGGTCGTGGGCTTCGGACTGCTGATGCTGGGCGGAGGAGCCTCGATCGTGCTTTCACAGCGCCGCCAGCGTCGCGGACGTCGCTGAGCCCGAGCCGTTCGGGCAGGCCTGCCCAACGGGACCGTCTGGGTCTCGCTGCGCACGCGACAGCCGGTCTCATACGGCGATCAGCCCAAGCGTGCGCAGGCGCAGCGAGGCGCGTGAAGCCCGAATGGTCTCGCCTGAGATATCGACGACGCCTGCTGCGCCGAGCTGCTCGAGGGCGTCTGCGAGATCGGCCGGGTCGGGCTGATCGAGCTCTGCCTCGAGCTGTTCGCGCGAAAGGCCCGCGCCGGACTCGTCGGACACCACCTGCAGGACGATCACCCGCTCGAGCCGGCGCTCTTCGTCGCTTGGAATCATCTCGTCCTCATACATCGCAGCCCTCCTTGTGTACTCACCTTCCCAACGACCGAGCGTGCGCCCGGCGAAAGGTTGGACGTTCTGTGACTGATAGTCCATAGACTAATAGTCGTCAGGACGGAAAGCTGTGGACATGCCGGTCAGGTCACCAAGACACGAAGCATTCGGATGGACGATCCGCGCGCTGCGCCAGCGTCGCGGCATGTCCCAGGAAGCGCTGGCCGCGAAGTGCGAGCTCGATCGCACCTACATCAGCGGCATCGAGCGTGGGACCCGCAATCCGAGCCTCACCAACATCCTCAAGATCGCCGACTCGCTGTCCGTGAGCGCGTCCGAGCTGTTCGCCGCCGCACAGAGCCGCCTGGAGGTCATCGACGAGAACGTAGCCGAGCCCCGGCGCCGGCGGGCCGGGAGGCAGGCATGACGATCTCCGGAGAAGCCGTGCCGGCAGCGCGCGCAGTCCTCAGCGGCGCGAGACGTCTTCGAGATAGCTCTGCACCCAGCTCTCGGACAGCTCGTCCGACTGGCGGCTGAGCGGCTGGCTCGGCTCGAGCTCGCGCGGGCGCTCGACATCGAGCTCGTCGAGGACGCGGCCCACTGAGCCCGCGAGGTCGCCCGCGACGTCCTCATAGAGCAGCGACAGCGGTCGCTGTCCGATGCGGAAGAAAAAGCCTCGCCAGGCGTCCTCGTGTCGACGCAGCTGGTCGAGCAGATGGTCGATCGCGTCAAAGGAATAAAGCGAGCGGTGATCGGGCGCGCGCGTGTCAGTGGGTCGCTGGCGCTCATCGCGCCAGACCCAGGTCTGCAGGGCACGCCACAGCGAAACAGCCTGGCGAACCTTGTCGCTGCGTGAGATGAACACGAAGCGAACGCCGGGAAACGCGGCGTTCAGCAGCGATCCGTCGCCCATCCCGCCGAAGCGGGGAATGCCGCGCATCAGCTCCATGAAGTCGCCGAAATAGCTCCACATGAGCTTTGCGCCGAATACGCCGTTGGGCGTCGTGCCCTCGTGCAGCGATGCCTCGAGATGGCGCGCGTAGTCATCGCGGTTCCAGGTGGGAGCCTGTTCGGAGCGACGATCGAGCTCGGATTCCGTGGGCAGCAGCCGGAACACCTCGGGACTGCGCAGGCCCCAGAAGTACTCGCGCGGCCGCCGCGGCACGCCCGTCTCCTTGAGCGCCTCGAAGTACTCGCCCGGGCGGCCGGCCACGCCCGTGCGCTCGAGGCTCCGGCACAGCAGCGTGCTACCGCTCCTCGGCGTGGCGCAGACCAGGTAGGAGCGCCGCGGCACGAGCGCGGCGCCGTCGCCTTGCATGGATGAGCGTGCCTGCTCGGAGCTCATTGGTCAGCCGATTCGTGTCAGCGGATCGCTTGCCGAGAGCTGGTCGGGCTGGTTTATCTCAGCGCCGAGCGGCGGCATCGGATCGCCGCGCAAGAGCGGATCGTCGGTCTCGTGCATCCACGCGTCGAGCCGGCCGCGCAGCTCTGCGAGCGCGCCGGCGTAAACGGGGTCCGCGGCCAGGTTGGCCGCCTCGTTGGGGTCGAACACGAGATCGTAGAGCTGCTCGAACGCGATCTCGCGTTCCGCCCAGCCGTAGCGGAGCAGAAGGTCCTTGCTCGGCGAATCGTCGCAGTTGGGCAGTACCGGCGTACGGCGCTCACCGAAGCGGCGAATGTACTTCCATCGCTCGGTGCGCACCGCGCGCTGCGGCTCGTACGCCGCGTGCCACGTCGTCTCGGCGAAGATCTCCTCGCGAACCGACGTGGTCTGGCGACGGATCAGCGGCATCAGCGAGACGCCCTGCAGAAAGCTTGGACGATCGATCCCGACCAGCTCGCAGACCGTTGGATAGACGTCGATGTGCGAGACCAGCGCGTCGATCACCTTGCCGCCGCTGAAGCCTCCCGGGCCGCGCAGGATCAGCATCACGCCGAGCCCGCGATCGAACAGGGTCGCCTTGGCTCCCGGGAACGCCAAGCCGTGATCGGTGGTGAAGATGATCAGCGTGTCATCGGCGAGCCCGTGCGCGTCGAGCGAGTCCAGCACCGCGCCAACGCCCTGGTCGAGCGAACGGGCGCTGGCCTTGTAAGCCGCCATGTCGCGCCGCGTCTCCGGAGTATCCGGAAGGTTGGCGGGCGGCAGCGAGTAGAGCGTGTCGCGCAGCGAGCCCGGGCCGAGGAATTCGCGGTGGGTCTCGAAGAAGCCGACCGACAGGAAGAACGGCTCGCGCGGAGGCTCGCCGAGGATCTCGCTGGCAGCCGGCGCGACGGTCTCGACGTGCGTCTTGTCGATCTTGACCACCTTGTCGAAGCCGATCACGTCCGGGCGCTTGGAGATGTGCTGCTCGCCGATCAGCACCGAGTAGTAGCCGGCTTTGCGCAGCGTATGGACGATGTGCTGGCGATAGTCGTTCAGCGACCAGCCGCGATGGGCCAAGCCCAGCATGCCGTTGTTGTGCCCGTACTGGCCCGTCAGCAGGCATGCCCGCGAGACCGAGCACGTGGGAGCCGCGCAGAACGCCTCGCGGAAGAGCACACCTTGATCGGCCAGCCGCTGGATGTTCGGCGTCGGCACGGGATGGCCGTAAGGCTGCACGTAGCGACCCGTGTCGTGCGAGTGCAGATACAGAATGTTGGGCAGCGCGCTGCTCATCGACGGCCGGCTCGGCGCAGCCTAACAATTTCCTCAGTCGCGCAGTCGGAAAATCGCGAGCTCGTCAGTCGCCGTTGAGCGCACTGTAGGCAGCGCTCTCGAAGCCGAGCAGTGTCTGGATCATCTGGGGGTCGAAGAAGGGCACGAGCTGTGTGAAAAGGGCGCCGGCAAGACCGCTCGCACGATCGATCCAGAAGAAGCAGTTGAACAGCCCAGCCCAGTCGCCGCTGCCGGCGCGACGCAGCCCGGGAATGTCCTCGAGCAGCAGATGAAAGCCCAAGCCCCAGGCTTGGCGGAACGGCAGCGCCGGAACGTCGTGGGTGAGCTCCGGCACCTGGCTGTGCATGATCGTCGGCAGCGGCGCACCGTCGAGCTGGTCGCTGAACGCCAGCTCGACCGTCTCGGGTGCGAGGATCTGCTCGCCGTCGAGCTCGCCGCCACGCAGCACTGCGCGCATGAAGCGCACGTAGTCGCCCGCGGTCGCGTACATGCCCGAGCCACCCGAAAAGAAGTCGGGTTCGCCCTGCGCCTGCAACGGCAAGAGCGCCAGCCCGCCCTGCGCTGTCCTCGTGTGCAGGGCCATCGCGCGTGCCCGTTGCGAGTCAGTCAGCGTGAAGGTCGCGTCACGCATGCCGAGCGGCGCGAAGATGTGTCGCTCGCAGTAGGCCGCGAGGCTTAGACCGCTGACGGCTTCGATGACCCGGCCGAGCCAGTCGGTGCTCGTTCCGTATTCCCAGCGTGTACCCGGATCGGCGACCAGCGGCACGCCATCCAGCATCTGACGAGACATCACGCTCGGATCGATGCCGGTCAGCTGGTAGTAACGCAGCAGATCGGCGTTGACGAACGCGTAGCCGAGGCCCGAGGTGTGGGTGAGCAGATGCCGGATGCTCGCCTGGCGCGCAGGCGTGCGCAGGCGCGGCGTCTCGCCGTCGAAGCCTTCGAGCATCTGCAGCTCGGCGAACGCCGGCAGGACATCGGCGACCGGCTGCTCCAGCCCGAGGCTTCCCTGCTCGATCAGCTGCAGCGCCGCAACGCTCGCGATCGCCTTGGTCATCGACATGATCGCGATCATCGAGTCCGGCTGCGCGGACGCCTCGCCGTTGACGCTGAGCCGGCCGAAGGCCTGTTCGTACACGGTGCCGTCGCGATCGCCGACCACCGCCACGACTCCGGGAACGACGCCCCCGTCCACGGCGCTCTGCAGCAGCCCGTCGATCGCGCTCGCCTGGATCTGCATCATCGGCCTCCCGTGTCTGAGCGTGTAGCAGCCGGCGCGATCCTATAGCTGCCACCACGATCCCGCGGTGAGCGTCGGCTCGTATCCGCTGCTCTGCGCCCGAGCGTCGGCTCATATCCGCTGCCCGGCGCCCGAGGATCGGCTCGTATCCGCTGCCCGGCGCCCGAGCATCGGCTCCTACGCCCTGTCCCGCGGCGAGGGTCGGCTAGCGTGCCCGACTCCGCGCCGTACCCATTCGGCGAGAGGATCGGCGAGACTATTCGCGATGGACGCCTCGGACCGTCGTAAGGCCAGCCTCGAAGACCTCGAGCGAGCCGGGGGGCGGGACATGCCGGTGCGGGTGGTCGAGTACGACTCATCGTGGCCGGCTGCCTTCGAGGCCGAGCGCACGCGGCTCGTCCCGCTGCTCGAAGGCGCCGAGATTCATCACATCGGCTCCACGGCCGTGCCTGGCTTGGCGGCCAAGCCGATCATCGACATGATCGCCGTGGTCAACTCCTACGAGCTGCCGATCGCGAGGCTCGTCGCCGACGCCGGCTATCAGTATCCGCGCGCGTTCAATGCGACGCTCACCAAGCGCAAGTTCCTGTGCTACCCGCGGGCGGATTGGCGCACGCACCACATGCACCTGATCGACGATCCCGACGAGCTGACTCGCTATCTGCGTTTTCGCGACCGTCTACGCGCGGATCCAGCGGTCGCACATCAGTACGACAGGCTCAAGCGCGAGCTGGCCGAGCGTCACCGCCACGACCGTGAGGCCTATACCGAGGGCAAGAGCGACTTCGTCACTCGTCACGAGCAGCAGGACGCCGCGGCGGCCGGGGAGTAGGGCTCTGGGCCGGCCGGGCCTTTCGGCGGCGCGCCACCTCATACGCAGTTCTGCGTCGTCATGCACCAGCGATCCGGGAAGTCGAGACGGCCTCACCCGTGAGACCGCGTCGCCCGTGTTACCGAGCTGATGCGGGCTTGCGAGCGGCGGGAGCCGCTCGGTACCGTTTGATCGGCGTCGAACGGACCGGGGGTTAGTCGGTGGCTGAGCTGGGCGACACGATCGCGGAATTGCGTGGCGAGGCGGGCGAGCTGCTGCTCGAGCGCGATGCTGCGATGGCGGCGATCGTCGAGGGGCTCGGGGCCGCCGAGCGGGGAGCCGGCACGACCTTGTTCCTGGCGGGGACGGCTGGGATCGGAAAGACCTCGTTGATTGGCGCCGGCGAACGCGCCGCTTGCGTGGCCGGCTTCACGGTGGCGGGCGCCGTCGGGAGCCCGATGGAGGCGGATTTGCCGTTCGGCCTGGTGGGCCAGGCGATCGTCGCTCTCGGCGGCAGCGACGTCGAGGACGTCGTCGAGCTCGAGCGGCTGGGCGGTCAGCCGCGTGAGTACTCCGTACACGATCTGGCCGGACACACATGGAGCTTTGGCACATACCGACCCGAGCCGGCGGCCTGAACGCGAGGTGGTCTCCGAGCAACAAGCTCGATCGCTCGCACTCGGGCTGCCCGAGACAATCGAGCAGGACCATCACGGCCGGCCCTCGTTCCGGGTTGCGGGCAAGATCTTCGCGACCCTCGGGGTTGAGGACCATATGAATGTGATCCTCGACGAGGCCGGAATACTCACCGCTGCCCGGCGAACCTGAGACGTGCACGGAGTTCTGGTGGGGCAAGCGCCTCGGCGCTGTTCACGTAAATCTCGCCCGCGTCGCCCCGGACGGGCTGGCCGACCTGCTCGCCGACGCCTGGGAGTGGAAGGCGTCGCCGAGCGGGTGGCCAGCACTGTGGCGCCGCGGCAAGAGCACGAGCGTCAGACGTAGCACCTCGCCTGCCCGCTCCGGACGAGGACGAGCGCTGACGGGCACCGAGGTGACAGCTTCCGCATCGCCAGGTGCGAGCGAGCGTGGGCCGACCTCGAGCAGTGCGCTCGCCGCTCGCCGAGGCAGGCGTGTTGGGTCGTGGCGTAGGATTCGCTTCATGAGAATTACCGCGCGGGGTGTTGTAGGCGTGCTTGGCGTTTGCTGCGCGGTCGTGGGCGTAGCTGTGTGCTGCGGTGTGGCGTCGGCTCGTGCGGCGCGCTATCGCTGGCCTGCGCCCCGGGTGGTGTTCGGCGCGTCGTATGTACGCGCGCTTCGTGTGCGCGCTGCGAATCCTGAGCATCGTGTGGGTCGCGTGTGGCGTGCGCACTCATCGATCGCTGGTGGGGAGCCGGTCGCGATCTCGAGCGCGCCTTGGCAGGTGGAGATCTTCGCGGAAATATCGAAGGAAAAGGTGGTTGCATGCGGTGGCGCGATCCTCGACCCGACGCACATCCTGACGGCGGCGCACTGCGTATACGACCCGGAAACAAGCGCGCGGTTGCCGGCGAGCGCGTTTGTAATCGTCGCCGGGATCGCGCTGGTCACCGCTGAAGAAATCGAAAGAAACCCAGCCGCGCAGGCGAGGCTTCTCGCGAGTGTGCGCGTGCATCCTGTCTTCCAGTACTCGCTAGGAGCGGGCGCGCCGGATGACGTGGCGGTACTGGCGCTTGCCAGCCCGTTGAGCTTCGACTCGACCGTGCGGTCCATCGCCCTCGCTCAGGCGGGTGCGAGCCTGGTCGAAGGCGCCGGTGCGACTCTGACCGGCTTCGGTGAGCAGCAGTATGCGGTGGAATCCGATCACGCGTTGTATGCGCTGTCGATGAGCGCAGGGTTCGCGGGGGCATGTGGTGGGGAAGCGGATGCGGTGTTCGTGTGCGCGAGCTCGCAGGCGGGGTCGGGGTGCACCGGGGACAGCGGCAGCGCGTTGACGAGCGGCTCTCCCCCGGAATTGGTTGGTGTGATGGACACGGTCCAGGAGGTGTCGGGCCAGTACTGTCAGGCCCGGTCAACGAATGGGTTCGTGAACACGAGCGCGCCGGAGATCAGGGATTTCATCGAAGGATCCGAAACCCCACCGATGGCTCCGCGTGGCGGGAAGGGTGTTGCGTTTCAGGGGGAAGGCAAGGAAGACGAGCAAGCGACGGTGGGTACGCCCCTCACCTGCGAACCTGGCTCGTGGAGCGGCTCGCCGACGATCACTTACGCGTTTGTGGACTCGGCCAACGGGATCGTGTTGCAGTCAGGGTCCTCCCCGACATATGCGCCGACTGCCGAAGATGTCGGGCGGCGGATCTACTGTGAAGTGCAAGCGAGCAACGCGGGTGGGACTGGCGTGGCGCGCACGACAACGGCGCGCGGGGTCTATGACCCCGCTGCGAACGAAGAGCCGAGTGCGCCGACGCTCTCGGGTATGCAGTGGTTCCCGGTCGCGGCGATGAGCGAACCCCGTGCGGACCAGATCGCGACGCTGCTCGCTGACGGCGACGTGCTCGTGGCGGGTGGCTATAACGGGTTCACCCCTGCGGGCGGCTCTCACGTGAGTCTAAGCAGCGCCGAAGTGTTCGATCCGGCTGCGGGCGAGTGGACGCAAACTGCGCCGATGCTGGTGGGACGCTCAGGGCAGGTGGCGTCGCTGCTGGCAGACGGAGATGTGCTGGTCGTCGGTGGGTGGGAAATGCCCAAGGGTGGGGAATACGTAAGGACCGCCGAACTCTACGATCCGGCGACCAACGCTTGGACCGCCGCGCCGGTTCCGGCGGAACTGGAGGAATCGCAGAGCCTGACCACGCTCCCCGACGGCATGGTGCTAATGCGCGGCGTGTTCGGCACCGACCTGTTCAACCAGACGGCAGGCGCCGCGATCTATGATCCGTCGTCAAACACGTGGACTCGCGTGGCTTCGCCGAAGCTGCTGCGATACGGCGCAACGGTCACCCTCTTGCCGGACGGCGATGTGCTCGTGGTCGGCGGGTCGCACAGCGAACCGGCGCCGTTTCCGGTGGACCAGATCCACACCTTGCTCGCGAGCGTCGAAGAGTTCGACCCGGCAACGAACGCGTGGAGCGAAGTCGCGTCGATGGGGCACGCGCGTATGAGTGAGGCCGCAACGCTCATGGCAGATGGCGAAGTGCTCGTCGCCGGGGGTACGTACGAAGTCAACAGCGGCGAGAATGATGAGTTGGACAGCCTGCGTAACACCGAAGCGTACGATCCGGCCACCAATCGGTGGAGCGCGCGTGCGCCAACGCTGCTGCCGCGCGCGCAGGACACCGCGACGCTGATGCCGAACGGAGATGTGCTCCTGGCCGGCGGCTATGACTGCGGCGGTGGCAAGGGTTGCCTCGGTTACGGCGGGTCCGGGGACTGCTGCGGCGCTAGCAGCGCGGAGGTCTACGATCCCGCGTCCAACACGTGGGAATTCACCGATCCCGTGCTGAGCGGCAACGAACACACCGCGACGCTGCTCGGCGACGGCGGGGTGCTCGTCACCGGCGGGAACGTGGGACCCGTCTCCGGGTATGAGCTGAGCAGCGCCGAGATCTACGCGGTGGAGCCGCAGCCGCCGCAGCCGCCGCCGGTCTCACCGGTGGTACAGGAGGCGGCATTAGCACCGCCGAGCGTCACGCGGCTTTCCCAGTCGCACAAGCGCTGGCGCGAGGGGAGCGCGATCGCGCGGGTCAGCGACACGCGGGCAAAGACCAGAACACGAAGAGCGACGCGCAAGGGGCACGCGAGGGAGGCGCTCGGGACGACGTTCACGTTCGTGCTCAACGAGCAGGCAACCGTCACCTTCACGTTCGTCCAGCAACTCCCCGGTCGCAGGGCCAAAGGGAAGTGTCTTGCACCGAGCCGCAAAGACCGCCGCGGGCGAGCGTGCACGCGCAGCGTCGTGCGCGGCACGCTCACGTTCGCGGGACGTGCAGGCGAGAACACCGTTCGCTTCCAGGGCCGCGTTTCGCGCGCCGCGAAGCTACCGCCCGGCGACTACACACTCCAGGTCGCCGCCATCAACGCGGCGGGAGAGCGAAGACTCGCGGCCAAGGAGCTAGGGTTTTCGGTGTCTGGGCAGACGTAGAAACACACTCTCTCCCCGTCGGGACGAGGGTGGTTGTCATGGCGGGTGATCTCGTAGCCGGTGTCGCCGTTTTCGTGGCGGTGCCGCGGGCGCGATCGTGCCTCGTTGGCTGTCCTCCTGCGGAGTCGTGTGGCTTGGCGGGGTACGGCTGCGACGGGGCGTGGGTGCGTTAGGGCCCAGGGTGCGACGATTGCAGGGTGCCGGGCAGAGGCGGTCGTGAGCGGAGGGATATCGGGGCGCTCGTGCGCGATCTCTCGCCCGAGGTGCTGCGGGAGATCGTGGTCTACGCGGCCGACTGGCACGACGATGTCGAGCGGCATGTGCGGCTGGCGGCGACGCGCGGGAATGGCGACCTGACGGAGCTGCGGGCGGAGGTCGATCGTGGGCTGCGAACGCGGCGGTTCCTTGGATACAGGGAGAGCTCGGAGTGGGCCCGCGCGGCGCGGCCGGTGGTCGAGGAGTTGCGCTCGGTTGCGACGTCCTCGCCGTCGAGGGATCTCGTCGTCCTGATCGAGCGCGCGGTCGGGCATGTCGTGAAGGTGATCATGCACGCCGATGACTCCAACGGGACGATCGGAGATCTCGCACGGGAACTCCTGGAGGTCCACGCGCAGGCATGCGATGCGGGGGTCGCCGATCCGGCGAAGCTCGCGGCGTGGATGGTGCGGTTCAGCTGCGATGACCAAGACTTCTTCGAGGTCGATCCGGTGCGATACGCCGGCGCCCTCGGTGAGCGCGGGCTCCCGATCTATCGTCGCGCGATCGAAGAGCGCGAGGACGGCAAGCGGGTCTTTGCGGTGCGCTGGGCGCGCGAGCGCCTCGCGGTGCTCGACGGGGACGAGGACGCGATCGTCGCGCTCCTCGGCGGGGATCTCAGCGCTCCGTACCAGTTCATACGGGTCTGTGAGGCGATGACCGAGCTCGGGCGCGAGGAGGACGTTCTGCTGTGGGCCGGGCGCGGCATTATCGAGACGGACGGCTGGCAGGTCAATCAGCTGTACGACCTGGCGTGCGGCGTACACGAGCGGCACTCAGCTCTGACGGAGGTGTTGAGCTTGCGCCGCGAGCAGCACGAACGGATGGCCTCGGCGAGCACCTACTCACTCTTGCGTCGCGCGGCTGCGGCGGTGGATGCGTGGGATATCGAGCGTGACGCCGCGCGCCTGGCCCTGCGCGAGCACGACCTCGGCGGACTCGTTGACGCGCTATTGGACGAGGGGGATGTCGAGGGGGCCTGGAGCGTCGCCCACGAGGATCCCAGCTGGGTCCCCGGGTCGCACCGGCGCCTGCGCCTCGCCGAAGCCCGCGAGGCACAGCGACCGGAGCAGGCGCTGCCCTGGTACATGCTCGTCGCGGACGAGCTGCTGCTCGAGACCGGCCGCCGGGCCTACGCCCGAGCCATCCCGGTGCTCAAGCACGCTCGCCGCGCGGCCGAGGCGGCCGGCCAGGGCGAGTGGTTCGAGGCACGCATCGCGGAGCTTCGCGAGCATCACCGCCGCCGCCCCACACTCATCGCGATGCTCGACAAGGCCGGCCTCGGCTGACATCCAACCGAAAGTGGCCCCTGGGGCACGTCGGTTAGCCGATTCTCCGCTCAGCATCACCGGCCGGGGCGACTGTGGCGCCCGCTGATCACAGTTGCCACGGGTCGAGAAGCTCGATCCCGGTGTCCTTGAAGTCACTGGTGTTGCGCGTGGCGAGCGTCGCTGTAAGCTTGCGGCAGATTGCCGCTATCTGCGCGTCGGCGACGCTGATGGGACGGCCGGCCGTCTCGCGATCGCTGAGGAGATCTGCGTAGCGGCTCGCCGCCGTCGCATCGAACGCCTCCACGCGACCGTCGAGGTCTTCCTCGATCAGCCCACGGATCGCCTCGCTCAGTCGCTGCTTGCGTCGCCCGGCCGGCAGGCGGGCGGGCGGGCGGGCGGGTGAACGCATGCAGCAGCTCAGCGGCGGTGATCGCGGTAGTGCGGGCGGTCCGAGCTGCGCAAGGAGCGCAAGCTGACGCAGAAGCTGCTCGCCGCCGCCTCCGGCATCAACCAGGCCGAGATCTCGCGGATCGAGCGCGGCCAGACCAACCCGACCGCCACCACGCTCGCCGCGCCGCTGGGCGCCCGGGTCGGGGTGGTCCGGCGTACGAAGGGCGACTTGGCACACGTGTAGCGTCTCTGCTGGGCGCTTTGTTCGTGGCGCGTCTTGACGTCACGTGGTCATGCCGCGTGGCGGTGGAGGGATGGTCTTGACGGTGCTGGCGTTCAGTGGCGTGCATCCGGCCGGTGGCCAGGAGGTCGCGAACACGCAGGCGATGAGCGATCCTGGATGCGCGGCGCTGGGTGCGATCAGGCCGGCCCATCCCTCGTTCCAGAGCCACTCGCCGACACGCTGATACGCCGGCCACGTGTGCCGGCTCGGTCGCGGCGCGTCAAGCGCGACGCCGTGCAGCAGTTCGACGTCGCTGAGGTCGGCGAGCTGCAGGTCAAGACGCCAGCGATGGTGGTCGTAGGGCACGTGATCCTGCGGGGAGAGACCCCACTCAGCCAACGCGCGGTACCACTCCGCCGTCGCTGTCTGCACCGTGTCGGCGAGGTAGAGCGCGGGCACGATCTCGCCGCGCTGCCAGCGCCCGTCCGATGGTGGGTCGGATCGTCCGAGCAGTTCCGCTTGGTGGGGTACGTGCCTGATCCATATGCCTGTGACGGCACGCGGGCGAATGGGCGACGGGCTCACCGTCAGGAGACGCCGGGATACTCGATCTCAGAGATGAGCTTGGCGACCCGCCGGTATTCGCCGCGCGCGATCAGCTCGATCGGCTTCTCGTCGTCCAACGCGAGGATTGGCCGGTTCAACCACACGGCGATCGAGCCCGGCTTTACGACGAGGGCCAGCCGTTTGATCATCTCGGCGAGCTCGATCAGCCGTTCGGCGCGGGTGCCGGTGGGCTCTGAGCGACCGGACAGCCAGCCCCGCACGGTGCTCGGCTTTGCGCCGGTCGCGGCAGCGATCGTCCGGTCTGACAGGCCGGCCAGGTCATGGACGCGTTGGGCTTCTTCCAGCAGTGGACTCATGGCACGGCCAGCATAGCGCATAGTCGCGATTACGTCGCGAAACAGTCGCTAGTTTTATTCTGCATGAGCGAATGTGGCGACTATGCGGCGCGCCTGCTGGCGCGGGCAATGGCCTCTTCGGTCGCGATCGAGCCGGCGGCGAGCACGTGGCGCTCCAGATGGCCGTGGTAGCGCTCGGTCGTGCCGATGCCGCCGTGGCCGAGTTGGCGCTGCACGTACATCAGCGAGTTCTCGCCCGCGAGCCACGCGGTCGCGGCGGTGTGACGAAGGCAGAGGCAGGAGAAACTCGTTCGTTTACAGGGCTCTTCCTGCGATGCGGATGAGAGGACTCGAACCTCCACGGACTTACATCCACACGGACCTGAACCGTGCGCGTCTACCAATTCCGCCACATCCGCGTGCCGCGAAGATATAGCAGCGCGCCGCTCGCCGAATCGTCTCGCGCGCTCCGCGGGGCGCTCGCGGTGCCGCCACGGGCGCGGGCGTGGCTGCCATGCAGCGGAGGAGACGCGACGGCCGGCCGGTGCGGGAGAGCTTCCTCAGGCTTTGGTAGCCTCGGTGCGCAGTCTCTGGCCGCCATCGTCTAGGGGACTAGGACGCCGCCCTCTCACGGCGGTAACACGGGTTCGAATCCCGTTGGCGGTATCGATGCGCACGCCCGGGCCGTGGCTCCTGTCAGCTCGAGCGCGGATGCACGGGCGTTGGCCGTGGCTTCCGTCAACTTGCGCCGATGCGCAGGCGTTGGTCATCAGCTGACCGTCGCACGCGCCGACTCAGGCGCTCGCGCGAAGAACCGGGACGCTCGCCAAGCGACGAGACTCTGAGGCGGCGGACCTTCTTAGGGGACCAGGACGATCTTGCCGCGCGTGTGCCGCTGTTCGAGCTCGCGATACGCGTCGCGGACCTGCTCGAGCGGGTAGACGCGCGCGATCGGCACTTCCAGGTCTCCCGTCTCGATCAGCGCCGCAAGCTCGGCAAGCACCTCGGCGTTGGCGGCAGCCGCGGTGCCGTCTGACTTGACGCCATGCTCCCGGGCGGCCGCGAAGTCGGCGATCGTGTCGATTCGCTGCGGCCGCACGCCGAGCGCGAGCGCCAGCTCGACATAGCCGCCCCCGAAGGTGTCGATGAACGCGTCAACGCGGCCGTCGGATACGTCGCGAATGCGGTGCTCCACCCCTTCGCCGTACGTGACCGGGAGAACGCCGTGGTCGGCCAGCCAGCCGTGGTTGTGCTCGCTCGCCAACCCGAGAACGCGAGCCCCGGCCCGCCTCGCGAGCTGGACTGCCAGCGTTCCGACGCCGCCTGCGGCGCCGGAGACGACGACCGTGTCGCCCTGCGTGAGCGCGACCGCCCGAACCGCTGCATAGGCGGTCGTGCCGGCGACGAACAGCGCGCCTGCAGCCTCCCACGACACGTGCGGCGGACGGCGCGTCAGATGCTCGGCATCAACGAGCACCAGCTCGGCATGGCTGGCACGCCTGTCGGTGAAGCCGATCACCTCGTCTCCGATGCCCCAGGAGCCCACGCCTGCGCCGACCTCCTCGACGACGCCCGCCAAGTCGCTGCCCTCTCCTGAAGGGAACGTGGCGGGGAAGCGCTCGTGCAACCGACCCTCGCGGATAGCCACCTCGCCCGGATTGATTCCTGCCGCCTTGACGCGCACGAGCACCTCCCCTCGGCCGGGCGCGGGCCGCTCCACGTCGACCACCTGTAGGACGTCCACTCCGCCGTAGTGGTCGAATCTGACCGCACGAGGCATCGACCGCATTTTCGCACGACGGCCCGGCAGGCGCAGGTTGAGCGTCCCACCGGGCCGCTCAACCTGGTTGAGGTCACGCGGGGCAGCCTCCTGAACCCATCGCCGCCACCACGGGACGCATCCAGGCGCCGGCATACGTGCAAGATGACGGCAGCATGCAAGCTCACCGGGCCCAAGTTGACGCCGTGATCGGCTCGGACCCAGTCCGCACGGCTCTGGCAGATCCAGGCTTCTACCCCTCTCGACCGCCGCAGGTGCGCGTGTGTGAGACGCACATCTCCTGGGTGTTCCTGGCGGGCGACCGCGCGTACAAGCTCAAGAAGCCGCTGGTGCTCCCGTTCGTCGACTACGGCAGCCCCGAGCGCCGGCGCGAGATGTGCCGCGAGGAGGTCCGTCTCAACAGTCGTCTGGCGCCCGACATCTACCTCGGCGTACGCGCGGTTGCGGCGACGCCGGCGGGCTTTGCGCTGGCAGCGGAGGACGACCCGCGCGCCGTCGACTACGTGGTCGAGATGCGACGCTACGACGAACGCGTGACCCTGGCCCAGCGGCTCGGCTGCGGCGAGTTGCGGCCTGAGCAGCTGCGCGCCATCGGCCGGCTCTTGGCGAGGTTTCACGCCGGCGCGCCCCGGCTGGAGCCCGCCGGAGCGCCGGCGCTGGCCGTGCAGCGACGGCTCGTCGAGAACGTGCAGGAGCTGCTCGAGCTCGTCGGTCAGCGCGCCGAGCTCGAGCGAGTGCTCGCGCTCGAGCGCTTCATCCACGCGTTCGTTGCTGCTCACGAGTCGATGCTCGACACTCGCGCTCGGCGTGGCCTCGTGCGCGAGGTCCACGGCGACCTGCGTGCCGAGCACGTGCTCCTCGAGGACCCGCCGCAGATCGTGGACTGCGTCGAGTTCGCGCCGCGGCTGCGAAAGCTGGACGTGGCCGACGATCTGGCGTTCCTGGTCATGGACCTGACAGCGCATGGCGGTGAGCGCTTCGCGCGCGTGCTGCTCGACGCGTATCGCAGCGAGGGCGGCGATCCCGGAGCGGGGAGCTTGGTGGCGTTCTACGCGGTTCATCGTGCGCTCGTGCGCGCCAAGGTGGAGCTGCTGCGTGCCGGCCAAGCCAAGGGCGAGAGCTCGGCTCGTGGCCGCCATGGGGCGCTAGCCCGCGACCTGCTCGCGCTGGCCGAGCGTTTCTCCTGGCGGGCGAGGCTGCCGCTGGTGATCGTCATTTGCGGCGCCCCTGCGTCGGGAAAGTCCGAGCTTGCCAGGGCGCTCGCCTCGATCTCCGAGCTCGCGCACCTGAGCTCAGACGTGGCGCGCAAGCGACTTGCGGGCATCGAGCCCACCGACCGCGGACCCGGGTCTCTGTACGGCGCCAGCTGGAATGCGCGCACGTACGCCGAGCTCGGAAGACGCGCTGCGATCGAGGTCAACGCTCGCGGCGGCGCGCTGGTGGACGCGACATTTCGCCATCGGATCGACCGCGACGCGTTCGCAAAGGGCTTTGCCGGCTCGGCGCCGGTGCTGTTCGTCGAGTGCTGGGTTCCTGCCGCCGTGCTCGCCGAGCGGGCGGCACGGCGCGAAGGCCAGGTCGACCGGGTATCGGACGCCACGGTTGCGGTCGTCGAGCGTGAGAGCGCGGCCTGGGAGCCGCTCGACGAGGTGTCGGCCGAGGCGCACCTCACGCTGCGCAGCGACCGCCGCATCGACGCGATGCTGGCCGATCTGACGGCGCTGCTCGACCGGCGCGTAGGCTTGACGCGCGGGCCGGCCTGACAAGTGGGTCGATCTAACAGGCGGGTCGATCCGGCAAGCGCATCGGCCCCGTCCTGGGCTTCAGACGCAGAGTGATCGCTACCCTGCGCCGATGGCCGACACGAGCACGATCGCCTCGCTGGCGACGGCCGGCGGGACGCTGATACTGGCGATCGCGACGTTCTCATCGACGCGCTCGGCCAACCGCGCGACGCGGGTTTCCGAGCAGGCGCTCAGAGTCGGCCTGCGCCCGGTTCTGTTCAACGCCCGTCCACAAGATCCGCCGCAGAAGGTCGGATTCATCGATGACCATTGGCTGGTGTTGCGCGACGGGCTCGCCGCGCTGCAGCTGTTGGAGGACAACCTGTACATGGCCGTGCCGCTGCGTAACGTGGCGGCCGGCCTTGCGGTCCTCCACGGCTGGCATCTGTCGGTGGACCGCCCGAACGCGGATCCACCTCCTCCGATCGACGATTTTCGCCGGCAGACGCGCGATCTGTATGTGCCCGCCGGTGACATCAGCTTTTGGCAGGCTGCTCTGCGCGATCGGGAAGATCCGCTGTATCCGTCTGTGCGTGACGCGATCATCGAGCGCAGTCCGATGATGGTCGACATTCTCTATGGCGATCACGAGGGTGGGCAGCGGACGGTCACCCGGTTTTCCCTCACGCCGCGCTCGCATTCCGCCGATGACGAGCCCTGGCTCTGGGTCTGCGCAACAGCGCGTCATTGGAATCTGGACCGCGCCAACCCTCGCTAGGGCGACGCGGGCGGACGTCGGACGCAGCGGGGCAGCGTGCGTCGATTCTCGCCAGGCGCTGATCTATTCTTGCCGGGGGGCCGGTGCTCGTTAGGGGCCGCGACGATTTTGCAGGAGGCTGCACCGGTTCTCGCTAAGGGCTCTCGGGCGCCTGCGGCGATCCTTGGCTCGTCGCGACGATCGGCGGACCGAGCGCGCGCGGCTCGACAATAGCTCGCCCGGCGCGAGGGTCGTCGTGGGCGGCGGTCACCCGCACGTGCGGAGGCAGCGCTGACAGCCCTAGGCCTCGGCGATGCCTTCGTGGATGTCGCGCTCGGCGACGAACGCGATGCTTTCGCGACCCGGATAGTCCCAATCGAACGGATACTCACCCGCATAAGCCCGACAGGCCCCCAAGACGGCGTCTGCTCGCCGGGCACACTCTCGAGCCCGGGCACGATCGCGGCACACGAACACCACGAGCGGTTGCACCGCTCGTTGCGGACCGTATCGACGCGTGTGCGCGGACCAGCCCGCGATGAAGTGGTCATAGCGCTCGAGCTTTGCTGCCACCGGCCCGGGGGCGAGGCGGTCGTCGAGCTCGAGCATCAGGTCTGTCCTCGTCGCCGATGCGCCCGTGTCGGAGCGTTTCGATGCGGAGCGCACGCGCGCGCGCGTGCGCTCGCCTCGAGAGTCGGGTCCGATCTGAGAGCGCACGCGCGCGCGCGTGGGCTCGCCTCGAGAGTCGGGTCCGATCTGAGAGCGCACGCGCGCGCGCGTGGGCTCGCTTTCGAGCCCTTTTCGCCCCGAGAACGCATGCCCCGCGCTCCACGCCGTTCCGGCCAGCTCGAGGATCGCGTCCGGGCGCACCGTCTCGAAGCGCTCGACCGCGAGCCGCTCGCCACCGGCGCCGGTGCGCTCGAAACCGTGGGGAGCCCGCCCATTCGGCAGACGCAGGTCGCTCGGTCCGATGGCGAGACGACGACCGCCGTCGGCGCGCGAGGGAGGCGACACGGCGCTCTCGTCGGGTCCACACAGCGCAACGGCGCTCCCGGCGAAGGTTCGCTCGAGGGCCAGCACGCAGCCGGCAACATGCACATCGTGGCGCGCCTGGTTCAAGTGTCGCTCGCCGCCAGCTGGCTGCCGCTGCGCTCTCGCCCCGAGCACGGGCTCGTCGGTTCCAGGCCGCCGGGCCTCGGAGATACCGGTGGCCGGCGCGTGTCTGCCGCGGGTCGCCGCTGCCGGCTCGTCTGCATGCAGGACACGCAGCCCGTGGGCGGTGATGACGTAGCACATGGGGACGCCGCCGCCGTCCCGACGGTGAAACTGAAATCGCTCCACCAGCCCCGCGTCCGAGAGCCGCTTGAGCCTCCTCTGGGTCGTGGTCATCGCCCGGTCGGGGTTGTAGCGGCGATGGATCTGGCTCGTCAGAACGTGCCGAAGGCTGGCGAGCAGAGCCAGGATCTCGAGGTCGAGCGGTTCGATCGTCCCCGTTCGCGGGTGCGTGCTTGGACGGGCCCATCGCACGCTGTGCGCCCTGTCGAGCTCCACGAGCTCGCGATAGCTGCCCGGTGGATCGATAGCGCGCTGGGCGCTGGGGGTCACTTCAGGAGCGAAGCTGCGCGCTGCAGGAGAGACCTCAGGGGCGGGGTCGGCGGCCAGCTGCTCGCGGGTCGCGGCGCGGTGAGCATTGCTCGAGCTCTGGCTCCCAGGTCCGGCTGGCGGCGCCGCCGGGCCGGGCTGCCCAGGATCCCAATGCGGTTGGGTCTCGATCTCGGGTTCGGCCGGCGAGCGTGTAGAGCCACGCCGGCGACGATCCCAATGCGGTTGGCGCAGGTCGCTGCGATGCCGTCCTCCTCGCTCGGCCTGACGCAGCGCGTGCAGCTCGAGGCGCTCCCGGTCGACGCTCAGCGGGACGGTCTGTCCGACGAACGCCGATGCTCGTCCGTGCGGGGTCAGCCAGCTGGCGATCGCGTGGTGCTTGGGCAGATAAAGGCGAGCATCTGGGCGGCTGAGCGCGGGCAGATGCTCGATTTCGGGTCGCACCGTGTCGGAGTACACGGGCATCGTCAGCGCCGCCGACGAGCGCGCGTCGCGTGCCGAGGCAGTGGCGAAGTAGACGCGGTGTGCAAACAGGGCATCGAGCTGCTCGCGCACGTCCTTATCGAGCCACTGCGCGTCACTCTGCCAGCAGGCAACGGTCTCGAGGCCCGCCGATCGCTTCAACGCCATTGTCTCGGCGAAGCCTCGATTCAGCACGAGCGGCGCCTCGTCCACCTTCAGCGCCACCGTCACACGCCGCTCGGGCGCGATCAGATCTTGCTGGCGCGCCAGCGCGGCATCGAGCATGCCGACCAGCAATTGCATCAACACCGACGTGTTGCCTGCGCCCATCGCGCCAAGCGCGCCCTTCACCACCAGTACCTCTTCGCCCGCGATCAGCTTGTCGAAGTCGATCAACAGCGAGTCGTTGAGGAGCACTCGCTTGATTGAAGGCGAGTTCAGCAGTCGCGCGAGCTTGTTCACCGGGGCGTCGAGCTTTGCCGTGGTCGTGCTGCGCGCGTCCGCCAGCTGTGCCGAGAGCTCGGCTGTGAAGAACTCCGAGATCTCCTTGAACGCGGGCATCGTGCGCACACGCGTTCCGACCGCGTTGCGATAGGCGTATCCCTCCTCGCCGACCGACAGCAGCCGCGCCGCGTCCGAGAGGTTTGCCGAGCGGTCGAAAGCCAGCACGGCGATGATCGCGTTACGCAGGTAGCGGTCGGACGACGCGCGGATGTCGGCGTCGGTGAACAGGTGCTTGAGCGCCGCCACCACGTAGTCGGCGATCACGTCGGCGGGGGCGTCGACGGCCAGAGGGTTGAAGCCGCAGCGCGGTTGAGCGAGATCCAGCAAGATGCAGTTCCGCTCTCCAGGCACGAGGCTGACCGCTGCGTCCGCGGCGTCGCCCTTGGGATCGAGCACGATCACGGCGCAGCGCGTGCGATGCAGATCCTCAGCCACCGTCGCGACGAGGTAGCTCGACTTACCCTGCTCGACGGCGCCCGGCACCGCGGTGTTCTGGCGACGCAGCTGTTCATGGATCGTCACCGCACCCAACGTGTCGCGCAGCGTCCCAAGACCGTGGCGCGGTCGCGAGACGCCGGGCGGGGCCGGCGCTCGCGGAACGCCCGACCGCGCGAACGGCACTGCGTCGAAGTCGATCGAGGGCAGTTGCCAGAGCAGGGCCAGCTCGGTGGAGGCGAACACGCCCCGGTGCAGTGAGGGCAGCGGATTGCCCTCGCCTCGCAACACGCGGCGCCGGTAGAGGCCGAGCAGGCCGTTGCGTACCACCGTGCCACGCTCGACCAGACGGTTCTCGGCGCCGAGCGCCCGCAACTCTGACGCGATCCGCTCGCACGCGAGACGCTTGGACGCGATCACACGCAGGTCGGTGAAGAACAGCGGCCTGTGCTGGACCTCGAGACCTCCGCGCAGCTCTGCGTCCTCCACCATCGAGCGGTCGCGCATGACCAAATGCTCGCGGCGCTCCCGCGAAAGCCTTGCCTCATGGCGCTTGTACAGGTGCTTGGCGTGGCGCTCGAACAGCGCTGGCGTGGGCGTCAGCACGAACTGAACCGACGCCGGCCCGCTGCACGCGGCCATCACGCTCATCAGCCGGTTCATCGGAGGCTCGCGCAACTGCTCGTCGCGATCGAGCGTGCTGATGCGCTTGATGAAGCCCCCGTGCTTCTTCAATCGCACGACGGCGCGCGGCGACGCCGGCGCGCACGGGGCGGGGCGCAGCCGGCAGTTGGGGTAGGCCGCACGTAGAGCCGCCTCCACGAGCGTCTCCAGGCCAGCGGGGCAGACGACCGCCAGCCAGAACTGATCGAGCGCTCCCGGCAGGGCGCTGTCACTCCCGGCAGCGCTCCGATGCAACTCGAGCGCCAGCGACGGCTGACCCCATAGCAAGCGCCGCCACCACCGGCGCAGCAAGCGCTTGTGCAACGACTGGTACATGGCCGCCAGCCCCCGTACTCGGCACTGTCGGTGCGGTACGGATCAACCTGCAGGCGAACGTACGAGCGCGCGCTTCGTGACCTGGCGCGCGTTGCGCATAGGAGCAAGGTGGCCGCGGCGGTGGTCCCGCCGAGCACGCCGGAAGACGAGACTCCCTCGATTGGCGCCCAGCTCAGCGCGGCCGATCCCGCGGCAGCGAGATCGTGCGCAAGCGTCCTAAGCGATAACCGTGTCGCCCCCACACCGCTTGCGCCACGCAGCGTGGCTCCGAGTCCACCATCGAGCATCCATACGCAGAATGCGACGGCTGCCATGAACGCAACCAGGCCCAGCGAACGCCACAGCAGAGCTCGAAGCACGCTGCCGTTCTCTCCGACGGCCCGCCGGCATCGGGACGCTCGTGTCCGGCGGGCGGACCTCCGGAGGACGGGCTCAATGCCTGCGCGTCGCGCGTGTCACGCGGATACCGCGCGCCGTGAGATACCAGGCATTGGTCGAGCCTCTCGTCTGGCTGTCGCCGCGGTTCTCGACCAGCTCCAGGCGCTCGAGGCGCCTCAACAGCTTCGATATCTGACCTGGATCGGCGATGTCCGCACCACGAGCCACGTCCCGGTTGCTCACGCCCGGTTTCTCGCCGATCGCGACCAGCACACGAACGGTCCGATATGTCAGGCGCATGTCGAGACCCTCGAGCGGATCGGAGTGCTTGACCGGACGGCCGGTCGGCGGGCGAGACGCGCGCGGCGGCCGCTGAAGTTCGCTGTTGGCGATCTCCGCCCCCAGGTATGGGAGCACGATCATGTTCATCAGCGGGCCCACGAGACTCGTCAGCGGCTCACCGTTGCGCTCGAGCAGGCGTGAGTGCAGCACGGCGAAGATCGCCCCGACGACCCCTTCGGCGGTGACCGGCGAGGAGCCGTCGGGGACGCCGGCCACCGATCGACCCTGGTCCACGGCGTCGGCCAGTTCGGCAAGCACGACGGCTCGGCCCTCGAGAATGCGCGGACCCGCGGCGAGCGCCTCGACCACGGCGAGCCGAGCCAGGCCCGGCTCGCGCTCCATCAGCTCGATCAGCGCTTCGAGGGCCGCGCGGACGCCATCCCGCCAGCTCGGCTGTTGCCCATACGCGTCGGTCACGCGGATTCTGGCACGCGCGATCGTTTGCTCGAACGCGGCCAGGAAGCAGTCTTCGCGATCGATGAACACGTCGTAGAACGTCTTTCGCGAGACCTTTGCTCGGCTGATCACCTGGGCGACGGTCATGCGCGTGTATCCGACCTCTTCGACCGCCTGGATCGCCGCGGACAGCATGCGGCTGCGCTGAATCTCGGCGACCTGCGCAGGCGGAAGCCCGCTTGGTCCCGGGCGCAGCGCCGGGGCCATCGTGCGCGGTTTATCGATCGAAGCCATGTTGTGCCTGCCTCACCTCTTGCTCGACTTTGGAATTGAGCGTGCCCGCATCCGTGTGGACCGCGGCCGCCGCCGGTGCAATGGCGCGTAGGTCGGAGACAAGCCCCCCCAAGCGCGACACAGAGGTTCATCGCTCGACGCCCACAAGTCGAGACCCGTCTCTTACTTTTGCTTCCGCTCCTTCGAACGGATCAAGATTCGTTCAATTCGAACTAAATCACGAGACGGAAGATGAAAAGTGCCGCACGTTGCGGCATAGCAGACGATCGACCATCCTGGCGTGCGATGGCCGGCCGGCGTGATCTGCTCAGCCGGGAGCGTCCTTCGCGACTCGCGACCAGAAGCGGATCCACTCGCGCTCGTGGCCAATCCCTGCCTCGAGCGCCCAGCGCCACCCATCCGGCGCGTCCGGCAGGTTCTCGCGCAGCTCCAGATAGGCGCGTAGTCGCCTTCGGTGTGCGTGCATTTGCGCCCCGGCAAGCGGCCCCGGATCGCCCCCGAAGAAGAGCTTGAGCGTGGCTGCGTCGCGAATTTCTTCGTAGTCTTCTGTGGGCTCGTCGCGCCAAGCCGCGAGCTCGCGCAGGCCGAGCTTGGTGACGCGATAGATCCGTCTGCGGCGCCCGCCATCCTCGCGCTGCTCGGACAGCAGCCCCGCTTTGGCCAGGCGCCCGCACTCGGTGTACAGCTGCGTGTGCGGCACCGCCCAGAAGTTGAACGTGCTGACCTGGGCCATGCGCTTGAGATCGTACGGCGTCGCCGGCTGGATCTGCTCGAGCAGGCCGAGCACTATGTACGAGGTCTCCGTCAGGCGAGGGCTTGACACGGCCGCCAGGCTAGCGTAGCGTACGCATCGTTCGGCCCGAACGATACCGGAGGAATGGTTATGAGCGTAGCGACACAGTCCACGACGGCCTGGCAGCTCGGCCTCTCGACGCTCGAGGACGAGGTGACCGTTGACGAGCTGCCGCTGAGCGGCGAGCTGCCGGCCTGGCTCGGAGGATCGCTGCTGCGCACTGGCCCTGCGAGGTTCGAGGTTGGCCGGCAGCGGATGCGCCATTGGTTTGACGGTCTGGCGATGCTGCACCGCTTCACGGTCGGCAGCGGTCGCGTCTCCTACGCTAACCGCTTTCTCGAAAGCCGTTCGTACAAGGCTGCGCGGGACCAGGGCCGGATCGCCTTTGGCGAGTTCGCCACCGATCCCTGCCGTTCGCTGTTCAAACGCGTTCAGACCCTGTTCTCGAGCGACGCGCTGCCCGACAACGCGAACGTGAACCTGGTCAAGCTCGGCGAGCGCTTCATCGCCATGACCGAGACGCCGCTGCCGGTCGAGTTTGACGGCCGCACATTGCAGACCGCCGGGGTGCGGCCCTACCGAACCCCGGGACAGCTGACCACCGCGCACCCGCACATGCAGCTCGAGAACGGAGCGATGCTGAACTATGCGGCCAAGCTTGGGGCACGCAGCAGCTACCGTTTCTTCGAAGTCGGTGCGCACGCGAGCGAGCCCCGCTTGCTCGCCTCGCTGGACGTCAGGGAGCCCGCATACATGCACTCCTTCGGGCTGACCGTGCGTTGGTTCGTGCTGGCTGAGTTTCCGTACGTCGTCAATCCGCTGGCGCTTGCGCTCTCCGGCCGTCCCTACATCGAGAACTACCGCTGGAAGCCCGAGCTGGGCACGCGCTTCACGCTCGTCGATCGAGCCACGGGAGCGGTCGCCGCCCGCTTCCAAACCGATCCCTGCTTCGCCTTCCACCACGTCAATGCCTACGACGACGGTGAGGAGGCGGTCGTCAACCTGTGCGCGTATCCCGACCCGAGCATCGTCGAGGACCTGTACCTCGACCGTCTGCGCGCGGGGAAGCCGATCTCGCCTGCTGCGCTCACGCGCTTCCGCCTGCGGCCAGGCGACGGGTCGGTAAGCAGTGAACGCCTGGCAGAGGAGGATCTCGAGCTGCCGCGCATCAACTACCCGCGCTGCAACGAGCGCCCTTACCGCTACGTCTGGGGAACCGGCGGCGGGCCTGAGGGGTGGATCGAGCAGATCCGCAAGATCGACACCGTCGGGGGCGAGCCGCTGGCGTGGTCCGAGCCTGGCTGCTACCCCGGCGAGCCTGTGTTCGTGGCGCGACCCGGCGGTGAGGATGAGGATGACGGAGTCCTGCTCTCGGTTGTGCTCGACGCTGACGCACGGACCTCCTTCCTGCTCGTGCTCGACGCTGCGGATCTGTCGGAGCTGGCGCGCGCCCAGGCGCCGCACCACATCCCGTTCGGCTTTCACGGCCAGTTCGCACGCGAATAAAAGCCGAGGCGCCTCACCACATCCGCTTCAGCTTTCACGGGGGTTGCACGCGAGCAACGCAGTCGAGCGCGCGTCCCACGGCGCGCAATCGCTCATGCGTTTGCCTGCCATCCGCTGCAGTCAGCGGGGGTTCCGCTGCAGTTACCCACACGGGACGAGCCGTGCGCGCGCAGTTGCGCAAGCGGGTCGGCAGCACGCGACTGCGCGTCCGCGGGTCTCACAGTGGCTCTGCGCAGCCACGATCGAGAGCTGAAGCCGCGCAGCTACCCCCGTTGGCAAAGCGCGTCCCGTGATCGTGTGTGCCGCCTCGGCACTGGCCGCTAGGCTCGTGACCCTCCTACTCCACCACCCATGCGACCCGGCGCACGCCGGCCAAGCCCGATGTTGCGGGCACTGACAGCGATCGCCGCCGACGGCGCGGCACCCGGCAAGGTCAAGATCGAGATACCGATCTCGCGCTGCGGCGCGCGTTGGCGAGCCCGCCTCGAATCAGCGAGCCCGCATCGATCACCGCCGTGGGCGCTCGAGCCGGCAACAGAGCCACGAGCCAGCAGTGACTGCGGTTGTCGCGGCCAGCTCGCAACCGAAGGTCGCGCGCTTCGCCGCGCGCATCATTTCGCGCCAAGTTTCTGAGCGCGCGGCCGACGTCGTCGAGGCCTCCGAGACCCCTTAAGGGGCTCTCGGAACGCCGGCGCCGCGTCGGAGCTGCCATGCGGTCCCCTTGACGGTCATGCGCGCACGTCCTACAAGCGCGGTCCGGTACGTCAGCGCACTCGCCCAACATCGGACAGGAGAACTATGACCCGCTCAACGCCCAGCTCAACGTCTTTCGAACAGGCCAGCATCCGATCTCGGCGGCGTGCGCCACGCGAGCCTCGCGCGCACTCGACCCGTCGGCGCGGACTCGGCTTGGGCTCGCAACCCAATGCACGGACGTCGGCACCGCGACGATCAGATCCGGACGGGGAGTGTCTGGCCTGCTACCGCGACTCGACGGGCAGCATGCGTGAGCTCATCGCCCGGCGAGGCGCCGCCGGCAGCACGCTCGTGATGGATCGCGATGCCGCCACGCGCCGTGACCGGCGGCTCGTTGCTCATCTCGGCGCCGACGAGCCGCAAGAGAACGCGACGCTCGTGTGCGATCGCTATGTCACGGACGCTCACCGAGGTCGCTGTCGGCGTGTGACCGCCTGCGATCTCGCGGGCGACCCTTACGCGAACGAAGCGACCGCCACGGCGATCAGCGCCGTGCACGTCCGCGCGAGCGAGCTATCCGATCCACACGACGCGGCGGTCTACCGCCTTGATCTCGTGCCCTCCGGGTCGGTCCGTGCTCTTCGCTGGCAGGCGCATCTTTGCCCTGAGGTCGCAGCGCCGAGGCCCGTGAGCCTGCGCCATGTGGTTGGCGCCGTCGAAAGCTATGAGCCGGCGTGCGAGCTGACGGTCGGTGCGCTCGCCCTCTACGCTCGCGATCCGCGCGTATCGATCGGAGTCATACGCGGCGAGCACGTCCGCCTGCGTGCCAGTCCGATCGTGCTCAACCGGCGGCTCCGCGAGGTCGTGCTCGCGGCCATCGACCTCGATGGAGTGAGCATGAGCGAGATCGCGCTTCGCTGCGGGCGCGTCAAGCACGACCGCAGGGGGAACGGTAGCGGCGAGACGAGCTGGCTGGCGCGCAGAATCGGGCTCGTGCCAGAGAGCGGGATGACGCGACCGACACCATGGGTGCACAGCGACGTCCTTGCCCTGATCGCGCGAGCCGGGCTCGGCATCAGCCCGCGCGAGGTGGAGCTCGAATGATGGGTCCCCGTGCGGGGAAGATCGGCGTATCGGACGAGCCGGCATTTGTGAACACGACGCGATGCGTCGTGGCGGGCTCCGCGAGCGCTCCGGCCGCGAGCCCGTTGACGCTGCTGCACGGCACAAGCGTTCTGCTTGTCGAGGCGGATATCGAGATCGCCGATGCTGTGGTCGCGCAGCTGCGCGCGGACGGCTGTCAGGTCGAGCTGGCTCGCACGGCGGAGCACGCACGCGTACTGGCCGGAAGCCGACCCCGTCAGCTGTTCCTGATCGGCGGGCTCGATCCAGAGCATTGCGCGATCGAACTGCTGAGCGAGATCCGCCGCGAAGAGCGAACGTGCGCCGGGTCGGCCTCTGCGCCAGTGATCGTGATGGGAGCCGGCGCGCACGAGCTCGACATGCTTCGCGCCTTCGAAGCCGGCGCCGATGACTTCATGGCTCGTCCCGCGAGCTATCTCGAGCTGCGAGCGCGCGTGCGCGCGCTGTTGCGCCGGACCGATCCTGGTGATGCGCGCACGGCGCTCCTCGAGATCGGTCCTCTCGCGATCGACCCGCGTCGCCGAACCGTGAGCCTGCACGCTCGCCGTATCAATCTCCGCCGCATGGAGTTCGAGCTGCTGGTCCAGCTCGCAACAGACCCAGAGCGGGTGTTTCCCAAGCACGAGCTTCTGCGAGCCGTCTGGGGGTATCGCGCGAGCAGTACGACGCGCACGCTCGACAGTCATGCCAGTCGGCTGCGCCGAAAGCTCGAGCAGGAGAGCGCAGAGCGCTGGGTCATCAACGTTTGGGGCGTGGGCTACCGCCTGCGCTGAGAATGAGCTGATGGGCCCGAACGGCCCACCAGGCGGCACGGCAGCGGCTTCTAGTCGCGGTCACCTCACTGACTGAGCCCGGCGCTCGCTCTTGCTCACAACACGTCGGCGCTTGCGCCGGCTCACAACATGCCGGCCACGCCGGCACAAACCCAGCAGTGCCGGCGTCAAAGCCGGCTCAAAACCCCAAGGGGCCGGCACGACGCCGGCCCTTTTTCATGAAAGGAGCGGCGCATGCCGTCATCTCGCTATATCTCTGAACAGGCGGCAGCGCCGCCGATCGATCCACTGGCGCCCCTCGAGCAGCTAGGGCACTGGCTCGTCACGACAACCGCCCACGTCGCGCTTGGGCTCGTGATCGGTTTCGTGCTCGCGCGACAGATGCGCGCGATGCACCTACGTTGGACATGGGCGGCGGTCGCACTGGCGGTCGTGTTGATCGCACGTCCGCTCTTCGGGCATTACGCCCTGACGATTTCCTCAGCAGCTGTCTGCGCCGCGGTGCGTGGACGCCGCTGGCATCGAGAAGACATCCAGGCCGGGGCAGACCTGGCGGAGATCGCCGAGCAAAGGCGCGGTCCCTTCGACGCGCTGCGATCGCTGGTCTACACGGTGGCGCGGCGACCCGATGCCCTCCCACCGGCAGGCCCCCGTGTCATGCTCGAGTGGCTTCGCGACTTCTGCGCACCCGATCGCACGGAGCTCCATCGAGGTGACGCCGGCACGCCGAGAGCGAGCGTGGGCGAGCTTGGGGAGGAGAAGCCCGCTTCGCGATACACGTACCGCGATGGTCGTCTGATCGTCGGCCATGAGCCGGGGGGCCGGGCGGTCTCGATCCCGTTGGGCGGCAGCCGGGGTGGCCGGCACACTCTCATCGTGGGTGCGACCGGTTCTGGCAAGACGGTCACCGCGACGTGGATCGCAACACAGGCAGTGCACGCCGGCATGAGCGTGATCGTGGTTGACCCGAAGGGCGATCGCAGCATGCGCGAAGAGCTCGCTCACGCTGCCCATCTGCGCGACCGGCCGATGCTGTGGTGGACGCCCGATGGCCCGTCGGTCTACAACCCGTACGCGCGTGGCACCGACAGCGAGATTGCCGACAAGGCGCTGGCCGGCGAGCGGTTCACTGAGCCCCACTACCTGCGCCAGGCCCAGCGGTACCTCGGCCACGAGGTGCGTGCGCTGCGCGCGGCGGGCCTCGAAGTGAGCCTGGGCAGGTTGGTCGAGTATCTGGCGCCCGCCCGCTTGGAGCTGCTCGCGAGGGATCTGTCCAGCCTCTCGCGACCACGACGCACCGCTATATCGACGCGCTCACCTCACGCCAGCAGAGCGACCTCTCGGGCGTGCGCGACCGCCTGTCGATCTTGGCGGAGTCGGATTTCGCGGCCTGGCTCGATCCAGACACGAGCGAGGGTAGGTCGTTCGACCTGCTGCAGGCAATTCGCGACCGGGCGATCGTGTACTTCGATCTGCAGTCCGACAGCCGGCCGCTGGTCGGGCAGATGCTCGGCGTGGCGATAGTCATCGACCTGCAGACCACCGTCGCGACGCTGCAGCGAAAGCCGACGGCTGCCCTGGCCGTGATCGACGAGTTCTCGGCCATCGCAGCCGAGCAGGTGACGCGTCTGTTCGGACGCGCTCGGGCCGCGGGCGTGAACCTGCTGCTGAGCACGCAGGAGCTCGCGGACCTGCGTCTAGCGGGACGGGACATGGTTCTCGAGCAGGTCGAGGGAAATCTCTCCTCGTTCATCTCCCATCGCCAGGTCGTCCCGGACTCCGCCGAGCTGGTCTCGCGGCTGGCGGGCAGTCACGGGGTTTGGCGGACGTCGCAGGGGAGCGATGGCCGCTGGACGCGAACGCGCGTCAGCGCGCCGCTGCTCGCAGCCGACTCGGTGCGCAACCTTCCAGACGGATGCGCAGCGGTGATCGACCTCGGCGGGGATCAGCCGGTGCGCGTGGCGCAGATGATGCGTGCCGGGTCGCAGGCCCCGCTGCGAGCGTCGCGGATCGCGCGGGGACGCACACGTGCCCGCGGCGCCATTGCGCGGATCGTGGCGTCGCGGCGCTGATGCGTACGCATCACCGCGAACACGGACACGGACCCGTGGCGTTGCGGCGTTGACCCCTTTGGGTCGACGGCGTTGACCCGTTGGGCCGACGCCGTGCGCGCGCACGCGTACGGCGTCGCGGCGTCGAGGCGCTGACGCGTTCAGCTCGAGGCAGGCTCGGGCGCGGCCGCGGCCACGCCGCGATGCAGGCAATCAGCCGGCCGCGGTGGCGCCCACGTGCCTGTTCGACCAAGCAGGAGGCACACCCATCAACCGCAGAAAGGAGCCGACGTAATGACACGACAAGCGAAGACCGCCTCATCAGGCAGGAATGGCAGGACAGCCGCTGCCGGAAGTCGGCACAGGCCAGCCTTGACCGGCCGACAGCGAAGGGTCGCCACAGCCGAGCAAAGCGAGATCCTGCGTTGGATCGGATCGCTCGGAGCGGTCAGCGCCGAGGCGCTCGCGCACCATCTCGACATCAGTCTGGCCTCGGCCAGGGCTCGCCTTGCGGTTGCGCGTCGCAACGGCTGGCTCGGCTCAAGCCGACCCCTCGCGGGTCGTCCCGTGCTTTACACGGCCACGGCTGCCGGGCTGCGCGCCGCTGGCGCGCGCGGGATCGAGCCCGGTTGCGTGAGCGCCGCCGGCGCGGCTCACCTGCTTGCGTGCGCGCATGTGGCGGCCACGCTGGAGCGCTGCTACCCGGAACACCGGGTTCTCGGCGAGCGCGAGCTACGCCAACACGAACGCGAACACGCTCATCGATGTGCCTGCGCCGAGCTCGGCCTCGACGCGCGCGGTCAGCCGCAGTTGCACCGCTGCGACCTCGTGCTGTGGCCGAACGCCGGCCCCGCGACGATGCCGGTGGCCGTCGAGGTCGAGCTGACGATCAAGGCGCCGGTCCGGTTGGCAGCCATCTGCCGAGCCTGGGCGCGCAGCCGTGAGATCGCCGGCGTTCTGTACTTGGCGCCGCGGAACGTCGCGCGGGCGCTGCAGCGGGCCGTAGACCGCGCTCAGGCTCAGGAGCGCATCGTGATCGTGGGGTTGGAGGCGCTGCCATGGCCGCGCGAGCTGGAGGACGGCGTGGCTGAGGCGAACGGGCCGGCCGAGAGTTTCGTCCCAAGCGATCTCTAGCTTGCCTTTTGGGGGAGCAACAGCGAATACGGAGCAGAACATGTCTATCTTCACGATCAATCGGGTCGTACTGGTCGGACGCCTCACTCGCGATCCCGAGCTGCGCGCACTGCCCTCCGGCACCAACGTGTGTGGGCTGCGTATCGCGTGCAGCTCGAGACGCAAAGACGCCGACGGCGAGTACCACGAGCGCCCCAACTTCTTCGACGTGAACGTCTACGGCGGGCCCGCCGACAACGTCAGTCGCTATATGCGCAAGGGCAGCCGCGTGGCGATCGACGGGCGTCTCGAGTGGCGCGAGTGGGAAACCGCCGAGCAGCAGACACGTCAGGCCGTCAGCATCGTCGCCGATACCGTTCAGTTCCTCGACAGTGCCGGCGGTCGCGCCGAGGGTGATGAGGACGGCGACGGCGAGCTTGCGGGCGTCGGGGTGGGCGCCGGCGACGATCTCGTCTTCTAGCGGTTCGCGCAGACCGGCGACCACGCTGTCCGGCGGAAGCTGGCAGGCTGTCCGGCCGGCCGGCTCGGAGGGTAGGTGCAGGCCAACGGCGGCGCACACGCAGTGTGCCCGCCGCCGGCCAGCCGCCGAGATCGATTAGGTCACAACGTTCGTTCGATCAACCGACCGCCCGACATTCTCAGGCGGGCGCCTAGCGGTCGTTTCCGCGTTTAAGAACCGGTTCGAAGACTGAGACCTCGATCTCCAAACACCCCAATCCCGTCGCCGATCGACTCGTGAACTCAAGGGCCGGAGGCGGGCTCGCGAGGACGCGAGCCGAGCGAGGTGCGCGTAAACTGGCGCGCCCGTGGTCGCCGCGAGCGGCCGGAACATCGATTTGCACAGGGGGCTCACGTTCGGTGCCAGTCAACGCCAAAGCGATCGGCAAGCAGTACGAGCCCACCGTCTACGCGGTCGGCAGGGAGAAGATCAGGGAGTACGCGCGTGCGGTGGGCGAGACGAATCCCGTTCATCTCGATGTCCAGGCCGCGCGTGACGCTGGCTATGCCGACGTGGTTGCACCGCCGATGTTCGCGGTCGTCTACAGCGCGCCGTCCGTGGGGCCGCCGATCTTCGACCCCGATCTCGAGATCAACTTCGCCATGATGGTTCACGGCGGTCAGCAGTTCGAGTGGGGGGCGCCGGTGGTGGCCGGTGACGAGATAACGACCACAGCCAGCGTCGAGGACATATCCGAACGCGACGGCCGTGGCTACTACGTGTTCGAGTCCGTCTCCAACAACCAGCGCGGCGAGCAGGTCTGTCGCGGGACATGGACTCAGATCGTGCGAGGAGTGTGACGATATGGCCGAGCAAGCAAAGATCCAGCAGGAGGTCGGCGCAGAGATCCCCGAGGTCAGGGTTACGCCCGACAAGTACCTGACCGTCCGCTACGCGGGCGCTTCGGGGGACTTCAACCCGATCCACATCGATGACGAGTTTGCCCGGGCGGTGGGCCTGCCGGGTCGGATCCTGCACGGGCTCTGGACGATGGCCCAGGTGGCACGCGCCCAGACCGAGGCTGCTGGCGGGCCCGAGCAGCTCAAGCGGCTGTCAGTGCAGTTTCGCGGGATGGGCATGCCCGAGCAGGAGGTGCTTGTGACCGGGACCGTGCGCGAGATTCACGACGGGCGCGTCGTGATCGACACGGTCGCCCAACAGGCCGATAAGCAGATCGTGCGCAACGCCGAGGCCGAGGTCGAACTGGCCTGAGCAGATCCTCGCCGGAGGATCCGACGCTGGGGCTCATAGAATCAAGGCATGCTGAGTGCCCGACAGGAGCTGATCCTGGGCACGGTGGTCGAGCACTACCTGCGCACAGGCCAGCCCGTTGCATCGAAGACGATCGCGGCTGACCCCGCGCTGGATTGCCGCGCCTCGACGGTTCGTAATGAGCTCGCCCTGCTCGAGGAGCAGGGGCTGCTCGCGCACCCTCACGTGTCGGCCGGTCGCATGCCGACCGATGCCGGACAGCGCTACGTGGTCGATCGGATGCTCGCCTCGGGCCACGGCCTGGAGCCCGCCCGGCACCTTGCGCGACGGCTCGAGCGCTCGCTGATCAGGCGCGAAGTCGACGAGGCGGTGCGCGCCACCACCGAGACGCTCTCGCAGGTGACGAACCTGCTGGCGATTGCATCAGTGCCGATCGTCGACAGCGCCGCAATCAGGCACGTCGAGGTGCTGGCGCTGCAGCCGAACGTCGTGGTCGTGGTGATCATCACCTCGACCGGCGGCGTCTCGAAGATGCTGCTCACCTTCGATCACCCGGTCGATCCTGGGCTCCTGGCCTGGGCGGGGGAGTACCTCAATGAGCGGCTCGCCGGGATCGCGCTGGGCGCCCGCATGCTGCCCCAGCGCATGATCGACACGGGTCTGTCCGATACCGAGCTGGCGTTCCTGCGGCGCCTGGAACCGGCTTTCGTCGAAATCGAAAGCGACGATGAAGACGCGCTGTTCGTCGAGGGCACTTCGCGGCTGTTCGCCGCGGGCATGATCGAAGACTCAGGTCAGATCAACGAGCTGATGGGCCTGCTCGAGCGCCGCGTGGTGCTGCTGCACGTGCTGCGGGCCGCGCTCAGCGAGGACGGCCTGTACGTGCGTATCGGCCACGAGAACGAGATCCCGGCGATGCGGTCGCTCGGGCTCGTGGCGACCGGGTACGGCGTGGCCAGGCGCAAGCTTGGGGCCGTGTCGGTGATCGGGCCGGTCCGGATGGACTACGCCGAGGCGATCGTGACCGTGCGCGAGGCCGCGCACGAGCTTTCGCGGTTCGTCGAGACCGCCTACGCGGAGCGCTGAGCTGTGAGGACACGATGAGCCGGACGTCGATGCCACGCGACCCATATGAGGTGCTCGGCCTCGAGCGCGACGCTTCGGCCCAGCAGATCAAGAAGGCCTTCAGAGCCCTCGCACGTGAGCTGCATCCTGACGTCAACGCGCACGATCCAGGCGCGGAGGAGAAGTTCAAGGAGGCGGCCGAGGCGTACGAGATCCTCTCTGACGAGGAGCGCCGAGCCACGTACGACCGCTACGGCCACGAAGGCCTGCGCTCGGGAGGCTACGCGCCGAACTTCGACGCGTTCGGCTCGATCGGAGACGTGTTCGAGGCGTTCTTCGGCGGCGCCAGCCCGTTCGGCGGGCGCGGCGCCCAGATGCATGGCGAAGACACGGCCGCGGCGGTGGAGATATCCCTCGCTCAGGCAGCACAGGGCGTGCAGGTCGTGGTCGACGTCGAGGTGGCCGAGCGCTGCGAGCACTGTCGTGGCAATGGAGCCGAGCCCGGCACGCCGATCGAGACCTGCGAGCGCTGCGGTGGCAACGGTCAGCTCCAGGCGATCACACGGACGCCGTTCGGCCAGATGGTGCGCACCGTCGTCTGCGATATCTGTGAGGGAGACGGACGCGTGGCCAAGCAGCCATGCGCCGAGTGCCGCGGTCGCGGCCGGCGCGTGGCTCGCCGTGAGGTGGCGGTCGAAGTTCCCGCCGGGATCGCCGACGGCCAGCGGATCAGGCTCGGCGGACAGGGGCACGCCGGGGAGGCGGGCGCGCCATCGGGTGATCTGTACGTGCTGGTGAGCGTGCGCGAAGACGAGCGTTTCGTGCGCGAAGGCGAGGACTTGATCACGGCCTTGGACGTGCCGGCGCCGCTGGCGGCGCTGGGAGGCAGTCTGCAGGCGCCCACGCTCGAGGCGCCGACAACGGTGGACGTTCCGGCCGGCTCGCAGCCAGGCGAGGTGATCGCGCTGCGCGGGCTGGGGATGCCCTCGCTGCGCTCGCGTCGCAAAGGCGATCTCAAGGTGGTTTTGAACGTCGTGATCCCGAGACGTTTGAGCGATGAGCAGCGCGAGCTGATCACGCGTCTGCAGGAGACGCTCACCGAGGAGAACCTGCGCGCGGACGACTCGCTGCTGGGGAAGCTCAGGCGCGCCCTCCGCGGTCACGCGGCGTAGTCCGGCTGGCGCGGCGTGAGCGGGCTGGCAGCGGCGTGAGTGGGCGGGCGGCTCGATGATCCGGCTGGCCGTGCGCGTCAGGAGCGACGACGCCGAGATCGTCCTGGCCGAGTTGCTCGAGCTCGCCCCAGGCGGTGTCGAAGAGGTCTCGCCGGCTCCGGGCCTGGTCGAGTTCGCGGTGTACGGATCCCCCGGAGAGCTGCCACAGATGCCCGCGGTTCGCGCCGCCGTAGGGGACGCGCTGGTCGAAGTCTCGAGCAGCAGCCTCGACGACGACTGGGCCGAGCGCTGGAAGCTCTTTCACAAGCCGGTCACGATCGATTCGCCTTCGCCGGAGCAGGTGCCGTCGTTGTACGTACGTCCGCCATGGGAGCCGCCCAGCGGACGGGCCAGCACGCTCGAGATCGCGATCGATCCCGGGCGTGCATTCGGTACCGGCGCGCACGCCACCACCAGGCTGTGTCTCGAGCTGTTGCTGGAGCTCACGGCGCAGCGGGCGCACGCAGCGCCGGATCCAGCGCGCGGAATCCCCCAGCCGCTGATCGATCTTGGCACGGGCTCGGGAGTCCTCGCGATCGCCGCGTCGAGGCTGGGCTACCGGCCGGTTTGGGCGCTCGACAACGACCCCGACAGCGTCGCGGCGGCGAGCGAGAACGCGCAGGCCAACGGCGCCGAGATTCAGCCACGCCTATTCGACCTGCGCCACGACCAGCTTCCCCGCCCGCGAGCCGCAGTCGTGCTCGCCAACCTCCTACGGCCGCTCCTGCTGCAGCTGGCGTCAGCCCTCGGCGATCGCCCCCCGCAGCACCTGATCGCCGGTGGACTGCTCGTGGCAGAGGTTGACGAGGTCAGCAGCGTGTTCGCGCGAGCCGGCATGGCCGAGCGCGCGCGCCGTTGCGGGGCCGAGTGGGGAGCGCTGTGGTTGCAGGCGGCAGCGTACGCGCCGTAGCGGCGGCGAATCGGAGCGCTGTGGCGTGTGGCGCCAGCCGCATGGGCGGTAGCGGCGGCGAATCGGGCACGAGGCCGGCGGACATGATCCGCCGGTTCCACGGGATCGTGGCCGCTCAGTCAGGCGCTCACGCCGGGACGCTCTGCACGACCGGGTCGCGCTCCTCGGTCGCCGCGCGTACGATCGCCCGGTAGACGAGGTCGATCGCCGGGCGCACGCCATCGGGACTCCTTATCAGGCGTGCAGCCGCTGAAAAGGCGGCTCCGATCGTCTCGAGTGCGTCGCCGACGTCGGCGGGCTCGGGATCGCGGCAGGCTGCCAGGGCCATGTCGAGCATCGCTGCCGCCTGCTCGGGAATGCCGGCGAACAGGGCGGGGCCGGTCAGGCTTCCGTACCCGTAGGCCCGGGCCAGGCGTCCCGACAGCGTGATCGACGGACCCCGGCGCGGTGGGGTCGTCGGGGGCAGGTCATCGCCGTCCAGCAGGCTCGCCATCGTCCCGCCCAGCATCAGGCGGGTTGCCTGCTCATCGAGCCCGGCCTGAGCTGCAACTCGCAGCGCGAGATAGAGCGTCGTGGCAGGCAGCCCATAGGGCGGATCCGATGCAAACACGATGCGCTCGGCGGGCGCCCGGGCGAACAGCTCGATCACGTCGAGCGGAAAGAAGCAGGAGATGTCGTAAAGCACGCCGGGATGGTCGGCCAGGCGGGAGGTGAGAATGCCTTGGTCGCAGATCGCGCCATGGGCGAGGATCAGCACGACGCCCGGGTGGCTGAGCGTCAGGTTGACCAGGCCGTCGGCCAGCGGCGGCAGGCCGCGCCCGGCGTGGATCAGGATCGGCACCTGCGCGCGTTCGGCCAGCGAAAAGATCTCGCGCATCTCCTCGCCGTCGAATCCGAAGTCCTGAGCGCGAGGGTGCAGCTTGATGCCGCGCGCGCCGGCCGCGAGACAGCGTTCCCCCTCGGCGATCGGATCTTCGGCGGGGTCGAGCCGGCAGAACGCGGTCAGCCGGCCATCGCTTTCCCGCGCCCAGGCCATCACCCGGTCGTTCGGCAGGCTGTAAGCGGGGCGGCGCTCGGGGTCGTGCAGCGGGAACACGCACGCGCGTCGGGCGCCAGCTGCGTCGAGCTGGGCGAGCAGCTGCTCGGGCGTGAGCGAACGACCATCCTCGTCGAGACCGAGATGGGTGTGGGCGTCGATCACTTCGGTGTCGGCCGGTCGCAGGCGGGCGACCTCGTCGAGAAACGGCGCGAGCGCACCTGCGTAGAGCGACTCTAGGGACTCGTTCACAGACGCGCACCCTAGCGGGAGCGGCCGCCGCGCTCGGTCACGTCTTCACCGGATTGTGCCCATGGGATGCCCGGTGAGCGCGTATCCTGGGCGAGGATGGCCGTATTGGAGGAGATCAAAACCGATCTGCAGGGTGCGATGCGCGCGGGCGAGAAGGAACGTGTCGGCGCCCTGCGCATGTTGCTCTCGGAGCTTCAGAAGTCGGCGAAGGAAGGCTCGGATGACGAGCTCGCCGTGCTGCGACGCGAGCGCAAGCGGCGCCTGGAGGCAGCGAAGGCCTATCGTGACGGTGGACGCCCGGAGCTGGCCGACGGCGAGGAGGCCGAGGCCGAGCTGATCAGCGGCTACCTGCCTGCGGAGCTGTCCGACGAGGAGCTGCGCGAGATCGTGCGGCAGGCCGTGCTCGACAGCGGCGCCGGGTCCGCCAAGGACATGGGACGTGCGATGGGCAAGGCGATGGCGGCCGTCGATGGACGTGCCGACGGAGGGCGCGTCTCGGGCTTCGTCAAGGCGGAGCTCGATGGGTGAGCCATTGAGGCTGAGCGCGACGGGCGGATGAGGACCCAGCTCGAGCTGCCCAACGAGGTCGCCGCCGAGCTGGCGGGCAGTCAGGACACGGTTCTCCGTGCGCTCGAGGCGCACCTGCAGTGCAAGGTGTTCTTGCGCGGAAATCTGGTCACCTTCGACGGCGAGGAAGGCGAGACCAGAACCGGCGAGCGGGTCGTGCGCGAGCTCTCCGAGCTGATCTCTCGTGGCCATCAGATCGGTCCGGGCACGATCGCGGCCGTCACGGGGGCACTCGACGCGCACGAGTCGCCGGCGCGAGTGCTCGAGGACGTCGTGTGGCGTTACCGCAGTCGCCAGATCGCGCCGAAGACCGTCAACCAGAAGCGCTACGTCGACTCGATCCGCCAGAACACGGTGACCTTCGGCGTTGGACCGGCCGGCACGGGCAAGACCTTCCTCGCGGTCGCGATGGCTGCCGCCGCTCTCTCCGGACACGAGGTCAACCGCATCATCCTGACGCGTCCCGCGGTCGAGGCGGGCGAGCGGCTCGGCTTCCTGCCGGGCGATCTGATGGCCAAGGTTGACCCGTATCTGCGTCCGCTGTTCGATGCTCTGCACGACATGCTCGACCCCGAGAAGGTCTCCCAGCACCTCGAGCGCGGGGTCATCGAGATCGCGCCACTGGCGTTCATGCGCGGCCGTACGCTCAACGACTCGTTCGTGATCCTCGACGAGGCGCAGAACACGACGCCCGAGCAGATGAAGATGTTCCTCACGCGGCTCGGGTTCGGCTCGAGAATGGTCGTGACCGGAGACATCACGCAGGTGGATCTGCCGCGCGAGCAGCAATCCGGCCTGATCGTCGTCGGCGACGTGCTCGGCGCGGTCGAGGACATCGAGTTCGTCAGGTTCGGCGGCGAGGACGTGGTCCGGCACAGGCTGGTGCAACGGATCGTCGAGGCATACGACGAGCATGCCCAGCGCGATGGCGCCGATACGTCACAGGCGCGCAGCCTCGACGGCTGGGTCGGGCAGCGTCGCGCCGACCGGCGTCGTGCGTGAGGCGCGGGCCGGAGGTGATCGAGGTCGAGGTCTTCGGTGCGGACTCCCTGGCGCTTGGGCCTAACCTCGAGGAGGTGCGCGGCCTGTGCGTGCTCGCGGCGAGCGCGCTCGGCGCGAGCGACGGGCATCTCGCGGTCGAGTTCATCGATGCTCGCCGCATCGCCGAGCTGAACGCCCGATACCGCGGCAAAGCCGAACCGACCGACGTGTTGTCGTTTCCGATCGATGGAACGCATACGTCCGGCCGCGAGGCCGGCGCGGTGGCAGGGGCGTATGTGTCGGGGGACGCACGGGCATCCAGCGAGCCGCTGGCGGGCCGGATGCCCGCGACCGGCGAGCCGGTCACGGGCCGGCCAGCGCTCGGCGAGCCGGTGCGGTCGCAGACAGGGATGCGGGCGCCGGTTCCGTCCGAGCTTGGCGACGTGCTGATCTGTCCCGAGCACACCACCGACGTCCGCGAGGCGGTCGTGCACGGAGTGCTGCATCTGCTCGGCATGGACCACGAGACCGACAACGGCGAGATGCTGGCGCTCCAGGCCGAGTTGCTGGCGAGCGCGAACCATTGACGCGCAGCGGCTTCGTCGCGGTCGTCGGTCGGCCGAACGTGGGCAAGTCGACGCTCGTCAACGCCGTGGTGGGGGAGAAGGTCGCGATCATCTCCGATCGTCCACAGACCACGCGCCGAGCCATCCGGGGGGTGCGCATGCACGGCGACAGCCAGCTCGTGCTGGTGGACCTGCCGGGCGTCCAGCGTCCGCGCGACGCGCTCACCGAGCGCATGGCCAACCGGGTCGGGCACGAGCTCGATGCCGCAGACACTGCGCTGCTGTTGCTCAACGGCGAGCAGGGGATCGGGCCCGGCGACCGCTTTATCGCGGCGAACCTAGAGGGTGTCGCCACGAGCGTCACCGTCGCGGTCAACAAGATCGATCGCCTCGGCAAGGCCGCCACGGCGTCGGCACTCATGGCGGCAGCCGAGCTGGGAGTTGACGGCGAGATCTTCCCGATCTCAGCGCGCCGTGGGACCGGCGTTGAGGCGCTCGTCGAGCACCTGGCGGGATTGATACCGGAGGCGCCGCTGATGTTCGAGCCCCGTCAACGCTCCGATCAGCCGCGTGAGCTGCTGCTTGCCGAGCTCGTGCGCGAGGCAGTGGTCAGGCGCACGTTTCACGAGCTTCCGCACGCGGTCGAGGTGGTGGTCGAGGAGGTTGAGCGCCCGCGTGAGGGACTGGCGCGCATACGGGCCCTGATTTGGGTGGAGAGCGACTCTCAGAAGGGGATCGTCGTCGGCGCGAAGGGCCGCATGATCAAGGCGATCGGGATCGGCGCCCGGCAGGAACTGGAGCGCGAGCTCGGCTGCCAGGTGCATCTCGAGCTGTCCGTGCGAGTGCGCCGTGACTGGCGCGGCGACGACGCGCTGCTCGATCGGCTCGGCATCGTGTGAGCGGCCGGGGTCACAGGTGCTTCACGAGCCGCTCACCGATCTGCTGCACGGTGTCGAGGCCGAGCTCGGCCGCGAACACGAACGGGACGCTTATCGTCGATAGGCCCGCACGGCGCAGGCGCGCGATCTGTCGCTGCTGGGAGCGTCCGCGCTCGTGCACCGCGTGCGCGGCCTCGACGGCGGCGTGCACGACGGGGTCGTCGCCGTTGAGGTGAGCGATGCGCGCCAACTCGTCGGCGGCGAAGCGTCGCGGCAGGGTCGCGTTCACGATCGTCGCGCTCAGCTCCGATTCGAGCTGAGCGCGGAGCTCGGCGTTCAGCTCGAGCGTCTCGCCGACGGCCATCTCGCTGGCTTGCGTGACGGCCAGATAGCTCGTCTGGCTGGGATCCTCGAGCAGCTCGCGAATCTTCTGGGCCTGGCCGAAGACCGGCCCGAGGCGCGCGATCGCCCCGAACGTATGCGGCGAGCGCAACAGCCCGAGCGCATGCCCGGTCGCTGGAGCGTCTAGCACGACCAGGTCGTAGCCTCGCGCGCGCCTGCGCCAGCGCTTGGCCTGCGTGAGCTCCCAGATCTTGACCATGCTGACCAGCTCCTTGGCGCCCGGGGCCGCTGCCGCGAAGTACTGAAAGGACCCGCTATTCGCGAGGATGCGCCCGGGCACGCGACCGCCGAGCTTCTGCAGCCACTCGAGCAGGGCACGGTCGGGATCGATCGTGAGGCTCCAAAGGTTCTCCGCGACTGCCAGCTCGGTGCCCGCCGTCACCGTGTCCGCTTGCTCTGCGCCGCCGGCGGCGTGGGGAGGAGGGCTCTGATTCTCGGTGTGGGCGGGAGGGCTCTGATCCTTGCCGCCGCGCACGCGCGCGCGTGCACCGCCGATTCGCGGTCCTCTTCCCGCTGCCTGCGCCATCGGTTCGAGCCGTGCGGCGCGCTCGAACAGGGCCGGCAGCTGGCGCTGGTCGCCGAGCTCGACCACGACCGTCTGCCGGCCTTCGCGGGCCGCCATCACGCCGAGCGCCGCCGCGACGGTGCTCTTGCCGACGCCACCCTTGCCGGTGACGACCACGAGGCTGCGTTGCAACGGCGATGCCATGCTCGCCATGCAACCTACAATTCCACAGATGAACGTCGCCGCCGACAGTCACACCGACGACCAGCTGGTCGTCTACGACGAGCATGGCCTCGTGCCGTGCGTGGTTCAGGACTGGCGGACCGGCGAGGTCTTGACGCTCGCGTACATGAACGCCGAAGCGCTCGCGCGCACCCGTCAGACGGGCGAGCTGCACCTGTACAGCCGCTCGCGCGAACAGCTCTGGCACAAGGGTGAAACGAGCGGCAACGTCCAGGCGGTTCGCTCGCTGCGACTCGACTGCGACGGGGATACGCTGCTCGCGCTGGTCGAGCCCGCCGGCCCGGCCTGTCACACCGGTGAGCGCACCTGCTTTCATCGGGGCGAGCTGGAGCCGGCCGCGCCACACGAGACGCTGCCGGCACTCGAGCGCACGCTGCAAGCGCGCGCCGCCGAGCGGCCGGAGGGCTCCTACACGGTCAAGCTCCTCGACGACCCGCAGCTGGCGGGTGCAAAGGTGCAGGAGGAGGCCGAGGAGGTCGTGCGCGCCGCGCGCGAGGAGTCCGACGAGCGCATCGACGAAGAGGCGGCCGATCTGCTCTACCACCTGCTGGTGCTGGTACACGGTCGCGGCCGCGAGCTGGCCGACGCGGAGCGAGTCCTCGATGGCCGCCGCCGCTGAGACGCTGGCGCCGTCGGGCGCCGCTGAGCTTGCGATCCAGCCCAGCATGCAGCAGGCCGAAGCGTACGTGCGCGAGGCGCCGACGGGCGCGGCGGCCGGGCAAGCGTGCAACCTGATCGCGCTGCGTCACAGCTTCATCGACGATTGCGAGACCCCGGTGTCGGCCTTCTTGAAGCTGCGCCAGCTGGCCCCGAACGAGCCGGCGTTCCTGCTCGAGTCGGCCGATCAGGGTCAGCGTGTCGGGCGCTGGTCGTTCATCGGCTTTCGCCCGCGCGAGGTGGTGCGCTGGTCGCTCGTCGACGGCGGTGATCCCTACGAGCTGGCGGCCAAGCACGTCGCTCGCTTTCGCCAGGCGCCGATGCCCGATGCGCCGCCGTTCACCGGTGGCGCCGTCGGCTACTTCGGCTACGACCTGGTGCGCACGGTGGAGCCGCTCGGGACGCCTCCGCCGGATCCCCTGGGGCTGCCCGACATGGCGCTGATGCTCTCGGATGCGCTGGTCGTGTTCGACCACCTCAAGCACACCGTGACGATCCTTGCCAATGCCAATGCCGACACCGGCGCGGAGCCAGAGCTGGCGCGCGCGTACGCCACCGCCGCGGCGACGATCGCGGAGATCCGTGGCGCGCTCGCGGGCCCGGTACCGCCGGTCGATTCCTCGCCGCCCGGTTCGCGAGCGATGCCGGCGTTCGAGTCGAACATGCCGCCTGAGCGCTTCGAAGCGATGGTCAAGCGGATCATCGAGTACATCTACGCCGGCGACGCCTTCCAGGTGGTGCCGTCGCAGCGCTGGTCGGCGCCGACGCCGGTGCACGCGTTCTCGATCTATCGCGGGCTGCGCGCCGTCAACCCGAGCCCGTACATGTACTACCTGGACTTCGGCGACTTCCAGGTCGCCGGCGCCAGCCCCGAGCCGCTTCTGACCGTCAGCGCCGGCGCCCGCGCCGACGGCCGGGCGCAGGTCAGCACCAGGCCGATCGCAGGTACGCGTCCTCGCGGCGCGAACGTCGCCGAGGACGAGCGCATCGCCAGGGAGCTGCTCGAGGACGAGAAGGAGCGCGCCGAGCACGTGATGCTCGTCGACCTCGGCCGCAACGATCTCGGACGCGTGTGCGAGCCGGGCACGGTCGAGGTCGAGACGTTCATGGCGGTCGAGACCTACTCGCACGTGATGCACATCGTGTCCTCGGTGATCGGCGTCATGCGCGAGGGGGTCAGCGCGATGGACGCGCTGCGCTCGGTACTGCCGGCGGGGACGCTGTCGGGCGCTCCGAAGGTGCGCGCGATGCAGATAATCGACGAGCTCGAGCCGATCAAGCGCGGCGGCTACGGCGGCGCGATCGGCTACCTGTCCTATGCCGGCGACATGGACACCTGCATCCACATCCGCACGGTCGTCGTCAAGGACGGCGCCGCGCACATCCAGGCCGGCGGTGGCACGGTCGCCGACGCCAAGCCGGCATACGAGCTGGCGGAGTCAGAGGCGAAGGCGAAGGCCGTGCTGCGCGCGATCGAGCTGGCGGTGGCGCAGCCGCAGTGGCCATAGTGCCGTCAGCTATTACTCATGAGTCGCGACACTTGAGGCGGGCACGATGCGCGTGCTGATGATCGACAACTACGACTCGTTCACCTACAACCTCGTGCAGTACCTCGGCGAGCTCGGGGCGAACGTCGAGGTGGCGCGCAACGACCGCGTAACGGTCGCCGAGCTGCTCGAGCAGGGGTACGGGCGATGCGTGATCTCCCCGGGCCCGTGCACCCCCGACGAGGCCGGCATCTCGCTGGAGGCGGCGCGGCGCCTGCCCGAGGCGGGGATCCCGACGCTCGGCGTCTGCCTCGGCCATCAGGCGCTCGGGCAGGCGTTCGGCGCCCGCGTCGAGCTGCATCCGCCGGTGCACGGCAAGGCCACGACGATCGAGCACGACGGCCGCACGATCTTCAGCGGCCTGTCGAGCCCGCTGCGCGTCGGGCGCTACCACTCGCTGGTCGTCAGCCCGGAGCTGCCCGACTGCCTCGAAGAATCCGCGCGCGGCGGCGGCGTGCTGATGGGCTTGCGCCATCGCGCGCTGCCGGCGGAGGGGGTGCAGTTCCATCCCGAGTCGGTCCTGACCGACGAGGGCAAGCTGCTGTTGCGTAATTTTCTCGACGGGCGCGTCGCGAGCTGTGGCCCAGTGAGAGCAGAGTCCGATCGGCTCGGCGCACGGACTGATCCGGCGGGCGCAGCGTCTGAGCAGGCTGGCGCACGGACTGATCCCCCGGGCCTGACGGCGCCAGGTGCGAGGCGAGATGCCTAACGCGACGCTCACGCGCGCGATCGACGCGCTCGCCCAGCGCCGGGATCTCAGCGCCGACGAGGCGGGCGAGGTGCTCGCGGAGATCATGCGGGGCGAGGCCCCCGATGCGCAGATCGCGGGCTTCCTGATCGCCCTGCGCACGAAGGGCGAGACGGTTGACGAGCTCGCCGGGCTGGCCCGGACGATGCGCGAGCTGGCGGTGCCGGTGTCGGTCGAACGCGAGGATCTGCTCGACACCGCCGGCACGGGTGGGGGGCGGAGCACGTTCAACGTCTCCACCACCGCTGCCCTGATCGCCGCCGGCGCCGGCTGCGCGGTCGCCAAGCACGGCAACCGCTCCGCGACCAGCCGCTGCGGGTCAGCGGACGTGCTCGAGGCGCTGGGGGCGCGCATAGACCTCGATCCTCCAGCCGTCGCGGCATGTATCGACGAGACCGGCTTCGGCTTCATGTTCGCGCCCGCTCACCATCAGGCGACACGTTTCGTGATGCCGGTGCGGCGCGAGCTGGGCGTGCGCACGATCTTCAACTTCCTCGGTCCGCTGACCAACCCGGCCGGCGCGAGCCGTCAGCTGATCGGCGTTGCCGACGCCTCCTTTCAGGAGACCATCGCCGGCGCCCTTGCGCGACTGGGGGTCGAGCGCGCGCTCGTGGTCTCCAGCGAGGACGGCCTCGACGAGATCTCGATCGCGGCGGCGACCAAAGTGATCGAGGTCAACGGCGAGCAGCTCAGCAGCTACACGCTCGTGCCGGGCGAAGTCGGGGTGCAGCTCGCGCAGGCTGAGCCGGATGGACAGGCGATCGCCGGCGCGAGCCCGGAGCAGAACGCGAACGTGACGCGCGCGGTCCTGCGCGGCGAGCCGGGTCTGCAGAGCGAGCTGGCGGCGATCAACGCCGGAGCCGCGATCTACGCGGCGGGCGCCGCGGAGTCGATCGCCGCGGGTGTCGCGAGCGCACGCGAGGCGATGGCCGACGGGCGCGCGCAGGACGCGCTCGAGCGCTTCGTCCAGGCCAGCGTCCGCCGCGCCCCCGAAGCAGCGGCGACGCGATGACCACGGTCGGCGACGCGACGAACCCCGCGGCCGGCCAATGAGCACCGAGCCGCTCACGAGCGCCGGCGCGCCCGCGCACGGCGCCCGCGCGACGCCGACGGTGCTGGCGCGGATCCTGGACAGCACGCGCGTCGAGCTCGAGCGCCGCAAGCAGGCCCTTCCCGAACACGAGCTGGCCGCGCAGGTCGAACGCGCACGCGCGGCGGCCGCAAACGAGGAGGATGCCGACGGCATCGTTGGTGCGCGACGCGCGAGGCGCGGCTTCGGCGAGGCGATCCGGGCGCCGGGCATCGGCGTGATCGCGGAGTTCAAGCGCCGCTCCCCCTCGGCGGGGGCGCTGCGCGAGCGCGCCGAGATCGACGAGATCGTCGCTGCATACGAGCGCGGGGGCGCGTGCGCGCTGTCGGTGCTGACCGAGGAGGCGCACTTCGCCGGCTCGCTCGAGGATCTGCGCAGCGCGCGCCGGGTTAGCAGCCTGCCGGTTCTGCGCAAGGATTTCGTGATCGATCGCTACCAGCTCTACGAGTCGAGCGCCGCGGGCGCCGACGCCGTGCTGCTGATCGTCGCCGCGCTCGATCCCGATCGGCTGCGGGCGCTGCTCGCGGCAGCGCAGGATCTCGAGCTCGACGTGCTCGTCGAGGTGCACGACGAGCACGAGCTGCACAGGGCGGTGGAGGTCGGGGCGCGACTGCTCGGGATCAACAACCGCGACCTGCGCGACTTCAGCGTGGACGTTGACCGTACATACGCCCTGCTGTCAGGCATGCCCGCGGACGCGACCGTGGTCTCCGAGTCCGGGATCGGCACACGCGCACAGCTCGAGCGGCTGCACGATGCCGGCGTGGCCGCGGTGCTGGTCGGGGAGTCGTTGATGCGCGCCGGCGATCCCGAGCAGGCGCTGAGGGAGCTGCACCCCTAGATCGAGCTCCGAGACCTAGACCGGGCTGCGGGCTTGGAAGGAGCTGCGGCCAGTGATCGAGTTGCAACCTCGAAGCGAGCTGCGACCTCAGAGCGCGGCCGCATCGACCTGCGAGCAGCTGTCTGTCGAAGCTGCAAGCATGCCCGCCCGTGCAAAGCTGGGCGCCGCCACACTTTTAGCTGAACCCATGTTCCGCTTTAGGCACGCTTCATAGCCGCCGATCATGCTTTTCGCCACATGAACCGCACATTTACGATCCCATTCCTCGCCGCCCTGATCGGCGGTGCCGTGGTCGCCGTCGTGATCGCGGCGGCCGGCGGGCTCGACTCGTCGACCACCAAGACCGTCACCACCGTGCAGGCCGCCTCTACGCCGATCGCGCCGTCCAACGCGTCGCAGGTGAAGAGCGGACTGACCCCGCACGACATCTATGTCCGTGACGCCCCCGGCGTGGCGTTCATCACATCGACTGTCGTGGAGCAGGGCGAATCGTCGTCTCCCTTCAATCTGTTCGGCGGCGGCGAAGCCGAAAAACGCGGCGTGGCCACGGGGTCTGGGATCGTGATCGACGCGAACGGGACGATCCTCACGAACTACCACGTGATCGAGAACGCGGTCAAGGTGCAGGTGAGCTTCGAAAAAGGCCAGAACGTCGAAGCGAAGGTGATCGGCAAGGATCCCTCCGACGATCTCGCGATCCTGCGCATCCCCACCGACGGGCTGACCCTGCACCCGCTCACGCTCGGTGATTCGGGCAAGGTCCAGGTGGGCGACCCGGTGCTGGCGATCGGCAACCCGTTCGATCTCGAACGGACGCTGACGACCGGTGTGATCTCCGCGCTGCAGCGTGAGATCACCGCTCCGAACGGCTTCACGATCAACAACGTGCTGCAGACCGACGCGCCGATCAATCCCGGCAACTCGGGTGGCCCGCTGCTCAACGAGCAGGGCGAAGTGATCGGGCTCAACTCCCAGATCGAGACCGGCGGCTCGGGCTCCGACGGCAGCGTCGGGATCGGCTTCGCGGTACCGATCAACACCGCCAAGGCGCAGCTGTCCCGGCTCGAGAAGGGCGGGACGGTGCGCGGCGCCTACCTGGGCCTGACCTCGCTGACGATCGATGGCTCACTTGCGAACCTCAACCTGCCGGTCAAAAGCGGAGCGCTCGTGCAGAGCGTCGAGCACGGAAGCGCGGCCGAAAAGGCCGGGATCCACGGCGGCGATGTCACCGGCACGACCGAAGAAGGCTCGATCGAGCTCGGCGGCGACATCATCGTCTCGTTCGACGGCAAAACGGTGACCAGCTCGGAAGATCTCGCCACCTACATCGGCACCAAGCAGCCCGGAGACACCGTCACGATCGGACTGCTGCGCGCCAACGGCAAAGGCGGCTACGAACACAAGACCGTCACCGCCAAGCTCGGTGAACGGCCCAACTCGGTGCCGAACCCGAACACGCCCCAGCGCTGAGTCCATCGCCGGCTCAGGCCGCCACCGAGCGCCGGTCGCTACCGTTGAGGCATGTCCGGCGTCTCACCCAAGGTGAAGATCTGCGGGGTCACCGAGCTCCGCGACGCGGAGCTCGCGGCTTCGCTCGGCGCGTGGGCGATCGGCATGGTCTTCTACGAGGGCAGCCCGCGACGCTGCTCGACCGAACAGGCGCTGCGGATCACGTCTGCGCTGCGCCGCAAGACCGAGCTGTGCGGCGTGTTCGTCAACGCGACGCTCGCAGAGCTCACGCGCGCGACCGAGGAGCTCGGACTGACGATGCTGCAGCTGCACGGCGACGAGGGCCCGGCGTTCTGCGCTGAGGTGGCGCGCCGCAGTGGGGCGCGCGTGATCAAGGCGATTCAGGTCGCGGGCCCAGGCGACGTTCGCGAGCTCGAGCGATATCACGTCGACTACCACCTCGCGGACGCGCGCGCCAAGGCGCCGGCGAAGCGCCGGCTGCGCGGCGGCACCGGTGAGACGTTCGACTGGCGGCTGCTCGCGCACAGGCGCGGAGACCCGCCGCTGATTCTCAGCGGAGGTCTGGGCCCGGACAACGTCGCGGAGGCGGTTGCCGTGGTGAGGCCGTTCGCCATCGACACCGCCAGCGGCACAGAGCGAGCTCCGGGGCACAAGGACGAGGCCAAGCTGCGGGCGTTCTTCGACGCGGCGCTGGCGACGCCCACGGCGGTGCCAGCGTGATCTTGGAAGGCGTGGTCGATCGAGCAGCGACGGCGCGCGCTTGCCGCGAACGGGCTGACCCGACGGCGGTTCGAGCATGAGAGCCACTGGCGTGGCCAAACAGACGAGGACCGCGTGCGCTCGCCTCAGGGGGCTCGACCGGATCGAGACTCGCGCGTGAACGCGACGACCGATTTGACGACGGTGGAGCACCGCTTCGGCCTGTACGGCGGGCAGTACGTTCCCGAGACGCTGATGCCTGCGCTGGCCGAGCTCGAGCAGGCCTGGGTCGCGGCGCGCGCGGACCCCGATTACCGCGATGACGTTGACCGGCTGGCGCGCGAATACGTCGGTCGCCCCACGCCGTTGTATCGCGCCGCGCGCCTGTCGGAGCGCTGCGGGCGCACGGTCTATCTGAAGCGCGAGGACCTCAACCACACCGGCTCGCACAAGCTCAACAACGCGCTCGGTCAGGCACTGCTGGCCAAGCGCATGGGCAAGCGCCGGATCATCGCCGAGACCGGCGCCGGCCAGCATGGGGTCGCCACCGCGACAGCTTGCGCGCTGCTCGACCTCGAATGCGTCGTCTACATGGGCGCGGAGGACACGCGCCGCCAGCGCCCGAACGTGCAGCGCATGGAACTGCTCGGCGCGACCGTCAAACCGGTGACGGCGGGAGAGCGCACCCTCAAGGAGGCCACTTCGGCGGCGATCCGCGACTGGGTCGAGAACGTGCGCAGCACCCACTACGTGATCGGCTCCGCCGTCGGTCCTGCGCCGTATCCGGCGCTCGTGCGCGACCTGCAGCGCGTGATCGGCGACGAGGCGCGCGCCCAGATCCTCGAGCGCGAGGGGCGGTTGCCCGAGCGGGTGATCGCGTGTGTCGGCGGCGGCTCGAACTCGATCGGCATCTTCACTGCGTTCCTCGAGGACGAGGCGGTCCAGCTCGTAGGGGTCGAGGCGGCTGGCGACGGAATCGACACCCCGCGGCACGGAGCCCCGTTGACCGTCGGCGGGCGCGCGGGGGTCCTGCACGGTTCGCTGTCGGCCGTGATGCAGGACGAGGAGGGGCAGATCCTCGCGGCCCACTCCGTGTCGGCCGGACTCGACTATCCGGGCACCGGACCCCAGCACGCGCAGCTGCGCGACAGCGGCCGAGCGCGCTACGTGGCCGTGACCGACGCCGAGGCGCTCGCGGCGTTTCGCGAGGTGACGCGCCTCGAGGGGATCATCCCCGCGCTCGAGAGCGCGCACGCGCTCGCCTGGACGCTGGCGCAGACCGACGGCGAGCTCGACCTGATATGCCTGTCCGGCCGTGGCGACAAGGATCTCGCCGAGGTGCTCGCGCTCACGTGAGGCCACCCGCTCGCTCCCGCATCCCAGCTCCCGATATCCGATCCTGACATGAGCGACTCGGTCGTGCACAAGCCGAAGGCCGCGCCCGTGCCCGCGGACGGGATCGAGCGAATCGCGCGCGCGTTCGCCGACAGCGGCAAGCGCGCCGCCCTGATGCCCTACCTGATGGGCGGTTATCCGAGCCTGGCCGAGTCGCTGCGGATCGGCGAGGCATGTGTTGCGTCGGGCGCCGACCTGCTCGAGTTGGGAGTGCCCTATTCGGACCCGCTGGCCGACGGCCCGGTGATCCACGCTGCCGCCACGGACGCGCTTGCCGCGGGCGCGAACGTGGCCGGCGTGCTCGAGGTAGCGCGCGGGCTCGCGCCGAGCGTGCCGGTCGTGCTGATGTGCTACGTCAACGTCGTGCTCGCCCCGGGCGCGGACGCGTTCATCGCGCGCCTGGCGCGGACGGGGGCGTGCGGGCTGATCGTGCCCGACCTGCCGCTCGAGGAGAGCGCCGAGATACGCGGCGCCTGCGAGGCCCACGGGATTGCGCTGGTGCCGCTGGTGGCGCCGACCACGCCGCCACAGCGCCTGGCCGCAATCGGGGCGCAGGCGCAGGGCTTCCTGTACGCGGTCTCGGTGGTCGGCACGACCGGCGAGCGCGAGGGCCTGTCCGAGCGTTTCGCGCAGGCGCTCGAGCCGGCGAAGGCCAGCACGCAGGTTCCCGTGGCGCTCGGATTCGGCATTGGGACGCCGGCCCAGGCGAGGCTCGCCGCCGATGCCGGCGCCGACGGCGTGATCGTTGGCACGAGGCTCGTGCGTGCGGCGGCCGACTCGCCCGAGGATCCTGCCGCGCCCGTCGGCGCCGCCGTGGCAGAGCTGCGCGAAGGGCTTGCGCTCTGATCGCCGCTGATCGGTGTGAACGTCTTGTAGGATGCGCCGCGATGGGACTGGTACTCACAGCAACCGCCGGGTTGGTCGTCTGGGTCGTGCTGTGGGCGATCGGCATCAAAGGCTTCGATGCGTTCATCCTCGCCACCGTGATCATTCTGATCGGGGGCACGGTCAAGATCGCCTCCGGCTACCTTCCCGGCCGCCGCCACAGCAGCGGCTGACCGGTGTCGTGCGTTCAACGGCGCCGCCTTGCAGCGCTCGCCGTGCCCATGCTCACAATCGCGCTGATCGGCGGCTCGGCGCTCCTCGCCAGCGGCTGCGGCGGCGCGGCGTCCGGCGCGGCGAGCAGCCCCGGTAACCAGCTGACGGTCTACTCGAGCCTTCCGCTCCAGGGTCCGACGGCCAGCAGCTCACAGCAGATCGTTGACGGCGAGAAGCTGGCTCTGTACGACGCCCGTGGCCATGTCGGCCCGTTCCAGATCAACTACGTGTCGCTCGATGACTCCAACCCCTCGAGCGGCCTGTGGGAACCGGCGGCGACGGCCTCGAACGCCAAGACCGCCGCTGACGATCCCGGCACGATCGCCTATCTCGGCGAGTACAGCTCGGCCGCGACCGCGGTGTCGCTGCCGCTGATCAACGCGGCCGGGATCCTGCAGGTCAGCCCGTCGAGCCCGTATGGCGGGCTGACCTCGTCGCTGTACGCCGGCCAGGACGAACCCGAACGCTTCTATCCCACGGGCAAACGCAACTTCGCCCGCCTCACGCCCGGCGACGAAAAGCAGGCGCTCGCCCAGATCGAGCTGATGCACAGGCTGCGAGTCCGCAAGCTGTACGTGCTCGACAACGAAGACCCGTTCCTGACGACGCTCGCGCAGATGGTCGTCGCGGACGCCCAGAACGCCGGGATCGAGGTGGTCGGGCACGACAGCCTCGACATGAGCGCGAGCACGAGCTTCTCCTCGGAGACGGCGAAGATCGCCGAAAGCGGCGCCGAAGCCGTGTTCTTCGCGGGCGAACCGAGCAACGGCGCGGTTTCGCTGTTTGGCGAGCTGCACAACGCCGTCCCCGACCTGTGGCTGCTCGGCCCGAGCACGCTTGCCGAAGCGTCGTTCACCCAGCAGCTCGACAACCTTGCCGCGTCGAAGACGCTGCTGACGACGTCGGTGCTGCCAGCGAGCTCGTATCCGGCGGCGGCGCAGCGCGTGCTGGCGGCCTATCGCAAGCGCTTCGGGGGGTCACCGGAAGCGTATGCGCTGTTCGGCTTCGAGGCGATGAGCGCGACTCTGCGGGCGATCAGGCGCGCCGGGGTGCGCGGCAACAGTCGTCAGGCCGTTATCGACGCCCTGTTCGCGCAGGGCGCGCACGCTTCCGTGATCGGGCGCTACGCGATCGAAGCTGACGGCGAAACCACGCTTGCGAGCTTCGGCGTCGATCGCGTGTCCGGCGGGGAACCCGTGTTCTGGAAGTCGCTGAGCGTCGGCTGACCAATCACGCGAGGGCTGCCTGCAGCGCCTCGGGCAGCCGCGGATGCTGGAACGTGTACCCGAGCACGAGCGCCTTCGCCGGCATCGCGCGCACGCCGGTGGTGATCACCCGTGCCATCTCGCCGAAGCGCAGGCGCAGCGCGAACGCGGGCACCGGCAGCAGCGCCGGGCGATTCAGCGCGCGGCCCAGCTCGCGCGCAAACGCCCGCGCGGTCACCGGATCGGGAGCGGTGGCGTTGACCGGTCCCGACCAGCGCTCGTCGTCGAGGGCCGCGAGCATGATGCCGATGACGTCATCGCGGTGGATCCAGGCCATGTACTGCTCGCCGCTTCCGATCGGCCCGCCGAGACCGAGGCGAAAGGGACCCAGCATCTGCGCGAGCGCGCCGCCCGAGCGCTCCAGCACGATCCCGATGCGCACCTGGACCGCGCGAATCGACAGGTCCTGCGCCGCCCGCGCGGCGGTCTCCCATTCGGCGCACACCTGCGCCAGGAAGTCCGCGGCGGCGGGGGAGTCCTCATCGACCGGCTCGGGACCGTGCGCGCCGTAGTAGCCGATCGCCGAGGCGCTCACGAGCACGCGCGGACGGGCATCGGGCGCGAGCGCCCGCAGACCCTCGACGAGATTGTGCGTGCCGGCCACGCGGCTGTCGCGGATCGCCTGCTTGGCATGGTCGCTCCAGCGCTGCGCCACCGGCTCGCCCGCGAGGTGCACGATCGCATCACGCCCGGCGAGCGCCGGCGTCGGCGCGGGCTCGCTCGACGGCTGCCAGCCCACGAGCTGCGGTTGCGTCTGCGGTTGGGCGGGCTCGCCGGAGCCTGATTGGGACGAGCCGGAGTCGTCTGCCCGCGTCCCGCCTGTGCTCGGGTCGCGCGTCAGCACCGTCACCTCGTCGCCGCGCGCGATCAGGCTCTGCACGAGCGCCCCTCCGATCAACCCGCTGGCGCCGGTCACTGCCACCCTCATGCCGGCATCGTAGTCGCGGGAGTCGGGCTCGATCAGAGGCTCGTCCCGCGCGTCAAGCGTGCCGAGAGGCGAGCGCTCGCTCCGGAGCGAGGCTTGCCTCGAGGTGAGCGTCTACGGAGCGAGGGCTTGGCTCGAGGTGAGCACCTGGCTAGGCGCGAGCGTCGGCCGACGCTGACACGTGCGCCCCGGTGTGCGTGTCGCCCTGTGCAAACCCGACCTCGTGACCGGCCGCTGCCGCTCCGCTGGCGCGGGCCTGGTCGGCTACCGCGGCGGCCACCGCCGGGGCCACATCGCGGTTGAACACGGACGGGATGATGTAGTCCTCGCGCAGTTCGTCGTCTGTCACGATGTCGGCGATCGCGCGGGCGGCGACCATCTTCATCTCGTCGGTGATGGCCGCAGCGCGCACGTCGAGGGCGCCCCGGAAGATGCCGGGAAAGGCGAGCACGTTGTTGATCTGGTTGGGATAGTCCGAGCGGCCGGTCGCCATGATCCGCACGTAGGAGCGCGCCTCCTCGGGCACCACCTCGGGGTTGGGGTTGGCCATCGCGAACACCATCGCGTCCGCGCTCATCTTCGCGAGCGCCTGCGCCGGCAGGGCACGCGCTCCCGACAGGCCGATCATCAGGTCGGCGCCGTCGATCACCTCGGCCGGCGCGCCGTCGCGGCGCTGCGCGTTGGTGACCTCCGCGAACCAGCGCTTGTGCGGGTTCATCGTGCCGTCGAGATAGTCGCTGCGCTCAACGTGCAGCGCCCCTCTGGAGTCCGCGCCGATGATCTCCCTGACGCCCGCCTCGAGCAGGATCTTCGTCACCGCGATGCCGGCGGCGCCGAGGCCGATGATCAGCACCCTGAGCTCCTCCAGGCGCCGGCCTGTCAGCTTGACCGCGTTGAGCAGCGCGGCCATCACGACGACGGCCGTGCCGTGCTGGTCGTCGTGGAAGATCGGGATGTCGAGCTCCTCCTTGAGTCGGTCCTCGATCGCAAAGCAGCGCGGCGCCGAGATGTCCTCGAGGTTGATGCCGCCGAACGCGGGCGCGATGTGCTTGACGGTCTGCACGATCTGATCGACATCGGTGGTGTCCAGGCAGATCGGGAAGGCGTTGACGCCCGCGAACTCCTTGAACAGGCAGCACTTGCCCTCCATCACCGGCATCGCGGCGCGCGGCCCGATGTCGCCGAGGCCGAGCACCGCCGTGCCGTCGCTGACGACCGCGACGGTATTGCGCTTGATCGTGTACTGGAAGGCCTTGTCCTGGTCCTCCGCGATCACCAGGCAGGCGCGCGCGACGCCGGGTGTGTATGCCATCGAGAGGTCGTCGCGGGTCTTGAGCGGGTGCTTGTTCTGCTGTTCGATCTTGCCGCCGATGTGCAGCTGCAGGGTGCGGTCGATCGTGTCGACCACCTTGGCGCCCGGCAGCGCGTCGATCGCGGCGACGATCGTCTCCCAGTGCTCGGGCCCGGCGGTGTCGACGACGATGTCGCGCAGGCTGTGGCCGGAGTCAACTTCGATGGGGTTGACCGCCCCGAGAATCCCGCCGGCGTTGCCGATCGCGGTCGTGACCATGCCGAGCAGGTCGGCGCCGCCGTCGATTTCGACGCGGATGCTGAGTCGGTACTGGGCGCTGGGAGTCAGGCTTGCCATCGGGGCTCGGCATGTTATTTCGTCGGTGCTTTCAGAGGGTGTGCGGCCGGGCCCGTAAAGTGCACGATCGATGGCGCCGTCCACTACAGCCGAGTCCAAGGTCGGGCTGAAGGACGGTGCGGCCGGCGAGATCGGTGCGGCCGGCGACGGTGAGCGCCTGTTCTTGATCGACGGGCCGAGCCTCGTCTACCGGGCCTTCTACGCGCTGCCGGAGTCGATCGCCACCTCCACGGGCGAGCCCACGAACGCGATCTTCGGGTTTGCCTCGATGCTCGTAAAGATCGTCACCGACTACGGCGTGCGGCCGACGATCGTGGCGTGGGATGCCGGAACATCCGGACGCACGGAGATCTTCGCTGAGTACAAGGCCACCCGCCGGTCGCGCCCGGACCTGCTGAAAGTGCAATGGCCGGCGATGGAGCCGCTCGTGGAGGCGTTCGGGTATCGCAACGTCAAGATCGAGGGCTTCGAGGCCGACGACGTGATCGCCTCGCTCGCCGAGCGCGCCCGCGCCGCCGGGCTTGCGAGCATGATCGTGACCGGCGATCGCGACGTCTTCCAGCTGATCGACGACGCCGGGCTCGTCAAGGTGATGGCCACCTCACGCGGGATCACCGAGACCAAGATCTACGACCGCCGCGCGGTGGTCGATCGCTACGGGATACCGCCGGAGCTGATCCCCGACTTCTACGGCCTCAAGGGCGACACGTCGGACAACATCCCGGGCGTGCCGGGGATCGGCGACAAGACCGCGTCGGAGCTGATCCGCGCGTACGGTTCGCTCGACGGGGTGCTCGAGCACGTGGCCGACATCGGCGGTGCCAAGCGCAAACAGAACCTGGTCGAGCACGCCGAGGACGCGCGCACCTCCAAGCGCCTGGCGACCGTGCGCCGCGACCTCGAGGTTGACGTCGATCTCGGCGCCGAGGCCTCGCGCGAGCCTGAGCGCTCGCGCCTGCGGGAGTTCTTTCGCCGCTACGAGCTGCGCGATCCGCTGCGCAGGCTGGAGGAGGCGCTCGGCGATCCGGAGCTCGCCGCCGCGCGCTCCGCGCCGGCCGAGGGCGAGACGCTGCATGCGCGCACCCGCGCGGCCACGCCGCAGGACATCGGCGCTTTCGGTCCGGCCCAGGAGCTGAGCGTGGTCGTGCGCGCGCGCGAGGCGCCCGAGGGCGCGCTGTTCGCCGAGGGATCCGCTTGGCGGTTTGCGGTGACGCCCGCGGGTGCCACCGCGACGACTCGGAGGAACGGGGCGGTCGGCGGCGCGCGCAGCTCCAAGCGCACGGCGCCGGCGCAGGTGCTCGCCGGCGACTGCGCCGGGCCCGAGGAGATCGTGGCGATCTGCGCCGATCGCCCGGTGCTCGTGCACGACGCCAAAGCGTTGGGCGAGGTCCCGCCGCGGCTGGCACACGACACGCTGCTCGGCGCCTACCTGCTCGAGCCGGCGCGCCGCGGGTATCCGTTCGCGGAGCTGTGCGAAGAGCGGGGTCTGCAGTGCGACGCCGACGATCCGTTGGCGGCCGATGCCGTGCTGGTGGACGCGCTCGCGTCGTGGCAGCGCGCGGAGATCGGCGAGCGCGGTCTCGATCGGCTGATGGCCGAGATCGAGCTGCCGCTGGTGGCGGTGCTGCGCGCGATGGAGCAGGCCGGCGTGCGCCTGAACTGCGAACGCCTGGCCGAGATCACGGCGCGCGTGCGCGAGGAGATCGTCGAGCTCGAACGCGAAATCTTCGCGCTCGCCGGCGAGGAGTTCGTGATCGCCTCGCCCCAGCAGCTGGGGGAGGTGCTGTTCGAGAAGCTCGGTTTGTCGCGCAAGCGCCGCGGCAAGACCGGCTACTCCACCGATGCGCGCGTGCTGCAGGCGATCCGCTCCGAGCACGTGATCGTCTCGCGGATCGAGCGCTGGCGTGAGCTGAGCACGCTGATCAAGACGTATCTGGACGTGCTGCCCGAGCTGGTCAACGAGCGCTCGCGGATCCATACGACCTTCCTGCAGACGGTCGCGCAGACCGGGCGGCTGTCGAGCACCAACCCGAACATGCAGAACGTGCCGATCAGGACCGAGCTCGGCAGGGAGATCCGCGGCTGCTTCGAGGCGGCCCCCGGCGCGCTGCTGATTTCGGCCGACTACTCGCAGATCGAGCTGCGCGTGCTCGCCTACGCGGCCGATGAGCCGGTGCTGAAGGAGATCTTCGAGCGCGGCGAAGACGTGCACGCGGCGACCGCGTCACAGGTGTTCGGCGTGACGCCGGATGAGATCGATCCCGGCATGCGCTCGAAGTCGAAGATGATCAACTACGGGATCGTGTATGGCCTCTCCGACTACGGCCTGGCCGACCGCCTGAACATTCCGCGCGCGGAGGCCAAGGAGTTCATCGACGCGTACCTGCAGCGGTTTCCACAGGTGGCGGCGTTCATCGAGCGCACGATCGAGCAGGCGCGCGAGGAGGGGCACGTGACCACGCTGTGGGGCCGGCGCCGCCAGATTCCCGAGTTGCGCGCGCGCAACTACCAGGTGCGCACGCTCGGCGAGCGCCTGGCGGTCAACACCGTGATCCAGGGAACCGCGGCCGACATCATCAAGCTGGCGATGATCCGCTGCCACGAGACACTTGCCGGCGAGCGCCTGGAGACGCGCCTGATCCTGACGATCCACGACGAGCTGCTGTTCGAGGGACCGCCTGGCGAGGCCGAGCGAGCGCGCGCGCTGATCGAGCGCGAGATGGTCGGAGTGTGGGATCACGAGCCGCCGATGGCCGTGGACATCGGCGCCGGCGAAAACTGGCTCGAGGCGAAGTGACGCCGGGCGGCCCTGGCGGGGGCGGGTTAGTCGAAGGGGGCGGCTCAGCCGAGCGGGCGCCACAGGCGGACGAGTGCCCCCCGGCCGAGCGAGCTGTCCTGCTCCGTGCGTAGCTCTGGTAATGGTGCGGGTGCGCTAGCCCAACGCCGTCTGAAAGCCCTCGCGCCAGCTCGCGTAGCGCGGCTCCCAGCCGAGCTCGCGCTTGATGCGCGCGTTGCTCGCGCCGCGCAGCTCGCTCATCATCGCGGCCGCATGCGGCCCGGCGAAGAGGCGGGCCAGCCAGGTAGGAGCACGCCAGGGCTTCGGCGCTCCGATCGCGCTCGCGTACGCGGGCGCCCAGTCGTGCAGGGCGGCGGGGTCGTCGTCGACGACGTTGTAGGTGGCAGGCCCGTCACGACCAAGTGCGGCAACGGTGGCGCCGGCCGCGTCGTCAACGTGCACGAACGAGAACACGCCGTTGCCGTCCCCGACGATCGGCAGGCGCCGGCGGCGCAGATTGGCGGCCCACGATCCGTCGCGCCTGAACCCGGTGCCGGGACCGTAGATCCAGCCGTAGCGCAGCACGGTGCCGCCGACATCGTGGACTTGGCGCTCGAGCTCGGCGATCGGCTCAGCGGCGAATGGCAGCTCCGCGAGCGCCAAGGGGGCATCCTCGTCCTTGATCCGGTCTCCCGTCGGGGCGTAGATGAACGCGATGCTCTCGGCCACGATCCGCTGCACTCCCGCCGCACGCCCGGCGTCGATCAGGTTGCGGGTGCCCTGGCTGCGCAGTCGCCCCGTGCTGGCGGTTTCGCGCTCGAAACGGCGCATGTTGATGTCTTCCGGCAGATCGGTCAGCAGGTGCACGATCTGCTCGGTATGCGCGTCGGCGATGGCGCGCGTCAGCCTCGGTGCGTCATATACGTCGCACACGACCGCCTCGATCCCCTGTGCGCGCAAGGCAGCGGCCTTGTACTCGTGGCGGGTCATCGCGATCGGCTCGTGCCCGGCCGCCTGCAGCGCGGGCATGAGGGGGCGCCCCATCGCCCCGGTCGCTCCAGCGACGAACACCCTCATGTCTGCCTCTGCGGCGCAACCGCCGGCTGCATCGTTTCGAGCGCCGCGGCGCGCCACAGCCAGGCGAGCAGCAGAGTCGCGGCGGCGAGCGAGAAGAAGTCGAAGTAGCCCTCCCAAAGCGGATGGGCCTTGTTGATATCGAGCAGATGGTTGAGGCTGTGCAGCGCGTACTGGATCGTGGTCACGGCCAGGACCGGCACGCGCCAGGACAGTCGCGACAGCGACAGCAGCAGGCCGACGCCGATCGCGCCGTAGAAGCTCGCCACGTCGCGGATGTAGTGTCCGTTGAAGGTTCCGAACGGGCCGACGTCCGTGTAGAAGGCGTGTGGGGCCGTTGCCATGAAAAGCGCCAACCCGAGCTGGATCGCGGCGAAGATCGCAATGCCGACGGCCACGACCGACGGAGTCGACTCGGCGCTCGCAGCAGAAGGGGAGGCGCTATCGCCTGCGTGCGGGGAGCGACTTCTCATGGCTCGCACGATATGGCCGCGATCGCGGGCCGTGGAGGTCCAGTTGTGCCCGCTGCGTCAGTACCAATGCCGTCCAGCGCCTGGGCGATCAAGCGTACGCCGTGATCGATCGCCGGCTCCGAGAGGTTGCCGTAGCCCAGCAGGATGCCCGGCGGACCCCAGTGGGAGAATCGATACGAGGCCAGGCCCTCGACGCCGACGCCGAGGGCGGCGGCGTGCTTGAGCAGCGCCGCCTCGTCGATCTGCTCGGGCAGCCGCACCAGCTCGAACAGGCCGGCGGCGCCGGAGTCGCCGACGCGTCCCTGCGGCAGCCAGCGCGCGAGCGCTTCCAGCAGGGCCTCGCGTCGGGCGGCGTAGCGCAGCCGCATGCGCCGCGTGTGGCGGTCCAGCTCGCCGCGTTCGATGAAGTCGCACAGGGCGAGCTGGCCGATGATCTCCGAGCCGCCGTCCTCGATCGCCTTCGCGGAGATCAGCTGCCAGGCCAGCCACGACGGGCTGAGCATCCATCCGAGCCGCATGCCCGGTGCCAACCGCTTGCTCGCCGAGCCGAGGTACAGCACGCGCTCAGGCGCGAGACCCTGTAGCGCGCCGACTGCGATACGGTCGTAGCGGAACTCACCGTCGAAGTCGTCCTCGACGATCAGCCGCTGTCCCTGCTCGGCCCATTCGATCAACGCCGCGCGGCGCTCGCGACTGAGCACGCTGCCGGTCGGACACTGGTGTGCGGCCGTCACCAATACGGCGCTGGCCTCTGAGCCGGCGAGCGTCTGCACCTGCAGGCCCTCCTCGTCGACCGGTATGGGAATCAGCCGCAGGCCCGCGTGCTCGGCGATCAGGCGGTGCATCGGCCAGCCGGGGTCCTCGACGGCGATGGCCTCGACGCCGCGCGCCGCCAGCAGGCGGCACACGATCGAGAAGCCTTGCATGAAGCCGGTGCAGATCATCATGTTCTCGGGGTCGGCGGCGGCGCCGCGCACTCGCGCGAGGTACTCGCCGAGCACTTCGCGCAACCGAGGAACGCCGCGCGGGTCCCCGTAACCGACGGCTCCGAGCGGCGACTCGCGCCAGGCGGCACGCAGCGAGCGCAGCCAGCGGTCGCGCGGGAAGCCGGCCAGGTCCGGGAGCCCGGGGTGGAAGTGGTAGGCGAACGAGGGCAGCAGCGAGCGTGCGGCTACGTGCGGGACCGCGGCGCGCACGGCTCTCGCGACGCGTACGGCGGCGCCCTGGCGAGTCTCCAGATAGCCCTCGGCACTGAGCTGGCCGTAAGCCTCCGTCACCACCCCTCGGGAGACGCCGAGCTCGCGGGCGAGCCCGCGAGTCGAGGGCAGGCGCGCGCCCGCTGGCAGGCGCCCGGAGCGGATGTTCTGGCGCAGCGAGCGCTCGAGCTGCTCGTGCAGCGGCAGCTCGCCGGCGCGATCGAGCTCGATCAGCAGCTCGGGGCCCGCGGCTGGTGCGATGACTGGACCTGCAATGTCTGCCATTACTGGAACTGTATACCGGACCAGTGCTGGCGTAGGGTGGAAGGCGTCTTCCAAGACACAGAGCGGGCGCCACAGGGGAGCGTGGCCTGTGCTGCCCGGCTACACGGCACAAGCGACCGACGTGCGCCGCATGCCACCGGATGCACGGCGCGCGCGCAACCCATGGAACCTATTGGACCACGACAGATACAGATAGGAGGACCGCTATGAGCACGGCCGGCGCGGGGGCGACAAGCAGGCGCATCACGATCGTTGGAGGAGGCATCGCGGGTCTCACGGCCTCGATTGCGTGCGCGGAAGGCGGCGCGAACGTGACGGTGCTCGAGGCACACGCCGGGCTGGGAGGGCGCGCGCGCACGGACGACGGCCCGTACAAGGCGAACTTCGGCCCGCATGCGCTCTACAGCGATGGGCCGTTCTGGCGCTGGCTGGCGACCCGCAAGCTGCTTCCGCGGTGCGCCGGCGTGCCGCTGGCCAGCGTGCGGTTTCGCTGGCAGGGCGAGATGCGGCGCATGCCGCCGCTGACCGCGATCCCTGCGATGCTGCGGATGCGTGGGCGCGAGGCACCGGTTGACCTCGACTTTCGCACGTGGGCGACCGAGCACACGAACGAGCGCATGGCAGCGCTGGCCTCGGGCGCGGCCGGCGTCTATACGTTTCACCACGACCCGGGCGAGCTGTCCGCGGCGTTCATCTGGCCGCGCACGATCCGCTCGCTGCTGAGCCCGCCGCCTCCGGCGCGCTATCCGGTCGGCGGATGGGGCGCGCTCGTGGATTCGCTCGTGCGGCGGGCACGCGAGCTCGGCGTGATGCTCGAGACCGGAGAGCGCGTTCAGGCGTTGCCGGAGCCGCCCGTGATCGTGGCCACCGAGCTGGCGGACGCCGGGCGCCTACTCGGCGATGGCTCGCTGAGCTGGCTGAGCGGACGCACGGTGTGCATCGATCTCGGGCTGCGCCATCGTCGCGGCGATCCGTTCGTCGTGTCGGATTGCGACGAGGCCGGCTGGATCGAGCGCTTCAGCGCGGCCGACTCGTCGCTCGCGCCCGAGGGCGAGGAGCTCGCGCAGGCGCAGATGCCGATCCGTCCCGACGAGAGCTCCGATCAGACCGCGTTGCGGCTCGAGCGCCTGCTGGACGAATCGATGCCGGCGTGGCGGGAGCGCGCGACCTGGCAGCGCCGTCAGGTGATGAACGGGCGCAGCGGTGCGCTCGACCTGCCCGGACAGAGCTGGCGCGACCGCCCGGCGATCGATCGCGGCGACGGGGTGTTCCTCATCGGCGACATGGTCGCGGCGCCCGGCCTGCTGTCCGAGGTCTCGTGGGCGAGCGCAGTGGAGGCGAGCCAGTTGGCGCTCGGCTACCTGAGTACGAGTAGGCCGTCGTTGCGGAGCGTGGCATAGACACACCAGTCGGCCGACGCACGCGCGCGCGCTTTCACGCGGCGGGTGCCAATGTGAGCGAACGGACGCCGGTCCCGCGCTGTGGCCCGCTCGCGGCGAACGACGGTGGCGCGATCGCCAGGTAGTGCTCGAAGGCCCACGCGGCGAAGCGCCGCGACTCCAGCGCGCGTGAGAGCAGTGTCGGCGCCGGGGTCGGCGTGAGCTGCCCGATCGCGCGCTGTACGCGCAGCAGCCAGGCGTATTTACGTGCGTGAGCGTCGGAGAAGGCGCCATAACGGGCCAGCGCCTGCTCGCGGGTGGCACGCTGCGCGTGCACGGCGCGCAGCTGGCGCGCGCAGGCCAGGCCGAAGTAGATCGCCGTGCGGATGCCCTCGGCGGTCAGGGGCAGGCAGTGCCCGGCCGAATCGCCCGCGAAGAACACGCCATCCTCGACGGCCGGACGCAGCTGGTGGGGGATCCAGTTGCCCTGATATCCGTCAGGTCCGAGACCCAGCTCGCGGGCGAGCCGGACGGTCGGCTCCTTGACGTGATGGGACGGCCAGAACGAGCCTGCCCCGATGCGCAGCTCGTCCCGAGCCGGGAAGCTCCAGGCGTAGCCGGCGCGCACGTAGCGATGGTCGATCCACAGCTCGAGCTCCGAGCCGCCGCCCGCGGGATGCACCTCGAGGCCGCGCGAGAGACGCGCCTGCGGCGGCTGAATCGTGCTCGCATTCGAGAGCACGCGCCGCCACCCGAGCGCGTCCACCACGAGCGGCGCGCGCAGCTCGCCGCGATCGGTGTGAACCGTACTGCCCTCGCGTCCCGTGACCGTCGCGATCTCGAGCTCCGTCTCGGCGGGATCGGCCTGAGCGTAGAGCAGCGCGCACAGCTCGCGGTAGTCGAAGGTCGAAAACGACCACGGCAGCCGCCAGCGCGAGGTGCGATACGGGGTGTGCACGACGAGCTCTGCGAAGGTCTGGCGCAGCGAGCCGAGCAGGTCCATCGCCTCGAGCCAGCGGGTGGGCATCGCGCAGGCCGAGGTCTGGCGCTCACCCAGCTCGTAGCGATCGATCACGAGCACGCGCATGCCCGAGCCGGCGAGCTCGCGCGCCACCGCCAGCCCGGCGAACGAGGCGCCGCACACGAGCACATCGCAGTCGCGGTCCTGTTGCAGGCGCGTGCGCTCCGTTCCCCGCTTGGTGGCGCGCGTGGGCATATTCAGCCATCATAAGCGGCGCATGCGCGCGCACGCGCGCGCACGTCGCAGGTGATCGTGCGCCACGGTGACCTGTTCCCGCACTTGATCGTGCGCCACGGCGACCCGTACCCGCAGTTGATCGTGCGCCACGGTGACCGTGCACCCGCAGGTGATCGTGCGCGGTTTCCAATGCCCAGCCGGCTGCGCTAGGCTTCGACGGTGCACATGGCGACGGAGAATCCCCAAGGCCAGGTGGTCGCGGGGTCGAATGGGATGCTGCTCGAGATCGACGGGCAGGTGGTGCCCAACTACGACGCGACCTTCCGCGACATCGAGGAGGGCGAGGTCGTCACGGGCAGCGTCGTGCGCATCGACAACGACGAGGTGCTGGTCAACATCGGCTACAAGTCCGAGGGCGTGATCCCGGCCAACGAGCTGTCGATCCGCAAGGCCGTCGATCCGCATGACGAGGTCCAGCTCGGCGAGGAGGTCGACGCGATCGTCCTGACGAAGGAGGACCAGGACGGCCGTCTGATCATGTCGAAGAAGCGCGCTCGCTTCGAGAAAGCGTGGCGCCGCATCGAAGCCGCGGCCGAGTCTGGCGAACCGGTCGAGGGCACCGTCATCGAGGTCGTCAAGGGCGGTCTGATCATCGACCTCGGCGTACGCGGCTTCCTGCCCGCCTCGCTAGTGGACATTCGGCGCGTGCCCAATCTCGACGAGTACCTCGGCACCAAGATCGAGACCAAGGTGATCGAGCTCAACCGCTCGCGCAACAACGTCGTGCTGTCGCGCCGCGCCGTGCTCGAGGAGGAGCGCAAGGAGGTCCGCCAGCAGATCCTCGATCGTCTGCAGCCCGGGCTCGTCGTCGAGGGCCAGATCTCGAACATCGTCGATTTCGGCGCGTTCGTCGATCTCGACGGCATCGACGGCCTGATCCACATCTCCGAGCTGTCCTGGTCGCACGTCAACCATCCGAGCGAGATCCTCAGCATCGGCGACACCGTGCAGGTGAAGGTGCTCGACATCGATCGCGACCGCCAGCGGATCTCGTTGGGGCTGAAGCAGACCCAAGAGGACCCGTGGCAGCGGATCGTGGACACCTACAACGTCGGCGACGAGCTCGCGGGCAAGGTCACGAAGGTCGTGACGTTCGGGGCCTTCGTCGAGATCCTCGATGGAGTCGAGGGTCTCGTGCACATCTCCGAGCTCGCCTCACACCACGTCGAAAGCCCGCGCGAGATCGTCCACCCCGGCGACGAAATCCGGGTGAAGATCCTCGAGATCGACTCCGACCGCAGGCGCCTGTCGCTGTCGGCAAAGCGGGTCGAGGACCAGATTCTGCCCGTGGCCCGTCCTGCGGCGCAAGACAGGGAGGGTTCGGCCGAGACGGCGGACGCCGAGCCCGAAGCTGAGGCACAGGCGGGCGCCGAGGCGCAGGCCGCCGACGCGCCGGTCGCGGAGGTCGCGGACGTGCCGGTCGCGGACGCGCCGGTCGCAGAGGCCCCGGCGGCGGTCGTGGACGCGCCGGTCGCGGAGGCCCCGGTTGAAGTCGCGGACGCACAAGCTGCAGCGGCTCCGGTCGAGGAGGCCCCGGCGGCGGTCGTGGACGCGCCGGTCGCGGAGGCCCCGGATGAAGTCGCGGACGCACAAGCCGCAGCGGCTCCGGTCGAGAGCGCTGGTGCGCAGGCGGCTCCGGCTGAGAGCGTGGACGCGCAGGGAACCGCGGTCGAGAGCATCGACGCGGCGACTGAGGGCGCTGACGCGCAGCCCGCAGCCGAGCCGGCCGAGGTCGCTCAGCCGCAGCCTGGCGCTGGAGCGCAGGTCAGCGCCGACGCACCGCATGGCGTCGATGCCCAGACCAGCGCACACTCGGGCGTCGAGTCACAGTCGGGCGCGAGTGAGCCGGCAGCGACCGCCGATGCGCAGGCAGAGGCCGCTGAGGCAGCTCCCGACCGGCCCACTGAGGTTGCCGGCGAGGTCACGTCCGGCGCAGGGCCGGAAGTCGCGGCACCAGACGCACAGCAGGATCCGGCGGGGACGCAGGCGAGCGAGGCGCAGGATGACGGCGCGCCAGCCGAGCTGCAGACCGCCGGCGATCCCGTCCAGGACTGAGCGCCCGCTGGCGCGGTCGGTAGAGCGCGGACAATGGGCGAGGCGGTGCCGTTCGTCGGCTTGACCGGCGGAATGGGAGCCGGCAAGTCCACCGCGCTGGCGGCGTTCGAGCGGCTCGGTGCGGCGGTGCTCTCGAGTGACGCGGTCGTCCACGAGCTATACGAGAGCGACCAACGTCTGCGCGACGCCCTCGTGGCCCGCTTCGGCGAGGACGTCGCTCCGGCCGGCGTCGTAGATCGAGCCGCCGTTGCGGAGCGCGCATTTGCGCGCGCCGAGGACCGGGCCTGGCTGGAGGGCTTGCTGTGGCCGATGGTCGGCGAACGCGTCGCCAGCTGGCTGGCCGAGGTCCGCTCCGAGCGCCCGGAGCCGCCGGCGGCGATCGTCGAGGTGCCGCTGCTGTTCGAGGCCGGGATGGACGGGCTGTATGACGCGACCGTGGCGATCGTCGCCGACGAGGACGTGCGGCGCCGGCGCGCCGAGGGACGCGGGCACGTGCTGCAGCAGGCGCGCACCGCACGGCAGCTGAGCCAGCAGGAGAAGGCCGACAGGGCGACCTTCGCGGTGCGCAACGACGGCAGCGAAGACGAGCTCACGGCGCGGCTGTCGGATGTCCTTGAGAAGCTACGTTGACGATGAGGGTGGCGAGGGCATCGTCCGCGTCCTACGACCTCGAGCGCCGTCAGGGTCATCGTGGCGCTCAGCGGCGCGCGCGTGCGCGCCGCGCCGGGCGCGGACCGGGTCACGGGCGGGCGAGTGGCGCCGCCGTCGTGGTGGCCGTGGTTGCTGTCGTGGCAGCCCTCGCCGTCGTGTTCGGCCCGCAGCTCAGCCGCAGCGTGCGCAGGCTCGAGCTGCCGCTCGGCGACGAACAGATCATCCGCGAGCAGGCCGCCGCCAAGCACCTGGACCCGGCGCTGATCGCGGCTGTGATCTACGCCGAGACGAAGTTCGATCCGCGCACCTCCGTCGCCGGCGCCGAGGGACTGATGCAGATACTCCCGAGCACCGCTCTGTTTCTCGCGCACCTGTCGGGCGGGGTCAGCTTCACGACCAACGATCTCGGTACGCCCGCGATCAACGTGGCTTACGGCAGCTACTACCTGCGCTACCTGCTCGACCACTACGACGGCGACGAGATGCTCGCGGTGGCCGCTTACAACGCCGGCCTGGCGAACGTTGACGGCTGGGTCGCGAAGGCTGGGGCCGAAGGCAAGCAGCTGCACGTCGGCGAAATTCCGTTCGCGCAGACGCGCGCGTACGTGCAGCGCGTGCTCCAGGCCCAGAAGGAATACCACGCGCTCTACGCTCGCCAGCTGGGCCTCCGCTAGCAAGGGCGATTTGGGCTCGTATCTTCTTTCCCGCGGCGCATGCGCCGCGGGCGGGCGCGCACATGTGCGCGCCCGTGGGTCGGTACATGTACCGACCCAACCCCAAAAGATCACCTCCACCTGACGTTCATCGGCCGGCGCTAACGTAGGCACACCGTCCGATGCCCGCGTTCAAGCTCGACAGCGCGTTCACGCCGACCGCCGACCAGCCCAAAGCCATCGCCGCGCTGGCCCAGGGGGTCCAGGGGAGCGAGCGCTTCCAGACGCTGCTCGGCGCGACCGGCACCGGCAAGACGATGACGATGGCCGGGGTGATCGAGGCGGTCCAGCGCCCGGCGCTCGTGATCGCCCACAACAAGACCCTCGCCGCCCAGCTGTGCAACGAGTTCAGGACCTTCTTCCCTGACAACGCGGTCGAGTACTTCGTGTCCTACTACGACTACTACCAGCCCGAGGCGTACGTGCCGAGCAGGGACCTGTACATCGAGAAGGACTCGGCGATCAACCAGGAGGTCGACCGCCTGCGCCACGCCGCGACCGCTGCCGTGTTCGCGCGCCGCGACGTGATCGTGGTGGCATCGGTGTCGTGCATCTACGGCCTCGGCTCCCCGGACACGTACGAGCGCAACATGCAGATCCTCAAGCGCGGCCAGCAGATCGACCGTGACGCGCTGCTGCGCAAGCTCGTCACGATCCAGTACACGCGCAACGACACCGTGCTCGCGCGCGGCACCTTCAGGGTCAGGGGCGAGGTCCTCGAGGTCTTCCCCGCCTACGCCGAGACGGCGTTCAGGGCGAGCATGTTCGGTGACGAGGTCGAGCGCCTCACCCACTTCGACCCGCTCACCGGCGAGGTGATCGAGGACGACCTCGAGCACGTCGCGATCTGGCCCGCCACCCACTACAACGTCAAGGAGGGCACGATCGAGGCGGCCGTCGCCGAGATCGGCCGCGAGCTGAACGAGCGTTGCGCCCAGCTCGAGTCCGAGGGCAAGCCGCTCGAGTCCCACCGGCTGCGCCAGCGCACGCAGTACGACATGGAGATGCTGCGCGAGATGGGCTTCTGCTCGGGCATCGAGAACTACTCGCGCATCCTCGACGGCCGCAGGCCCGGCGAGCGGCCGTACTGCCTGATCGACTACTTCCCCAAGGACTTCATCTGCTTCATCGACGAGTCCCACCAGACGGTCCCGCAGATCGGCGGCATGTACGAGGGTGACCGCTCGCGCAAGCAGACGCTCGTGGACTACGGCTTCCGTCTGCCCAGCGCGCTGGACAACCGTCCGCAGACGTTCGACGAGTTCCTCTCGATCACGCCGCAGCTGATGTTCGTGTCGGCGACTCCCGGCGAGTACGAGCGCACGCGCTCGACCAGGATCGTCGAGCAGATCGTGCGACCCACCGGCATCGTTGACCCGGTCGTCGAGGTGCGCGAGACGCGCAACCAGATCGACGATCTGATGAACGAAGTGCGCAAGCGCACCGATCGCGACGAGCGCGTGCTGGTCACGACGCTCACCAAGAAGATGTCCGAGGACCTCTCGCAGTACCTGCTCGAGATGGGCTTCAAGACGCGCTACCTGCATTCCGAGATCGACACGCTCGAGCGCATCCAGATCATCCGCGACCTGCGCCTCGGCGAGTACGACGTGCTCGTCGGCGTCAACCTGCTGCGCGAGGGGCTCGACCTGCCCGAGGTCTCGCTCGTAGCGATCCTCGACGCCGACAAGGAGGGCTTCCTGCGGGGCGAGACCTCGCTGATCCAGACGATCGGCCGCGCCGCGCGCAACGTCGAGGGAACCGTATTGATGTACGCCGACAAGCAGACCCGCGCGATGCGCGCCGCGATCGAGGAGACCGAGCGGCGGCGCGCGATCCAGCTCGCCTACAACGAGCGCCACGGCATCACCGCCGCGACGATCGTCAAGGGAATCTCGGACATCGCCGAGTTCTTGCAGGCCGACTCGAAGGTCCCGCGCGGACGCCGCCGCTCCGAGCGCCGGGCGCGCAGCCGCGAGCTGCCCGAGCACGAGCTCCAGCGCCTCGTGGTCGAGCTCGAGGAGGAGATGAGCGCAGCCGCCGAGGACCTGCGCTTCGAGTACGCTGCCCAGCTGCGCGACGAGCTGCGCGAGCTGCGCCGCGACCTGCGCGAGATCGAGGCCGGCGAAGCCAAGGCGGCCGCCGACGAGGCCGACGCCGACGCCGGCCGGGTCGAGGCGGACGGCGACGAGGTCGAGCCCGTGCGCGCGCCCGATCCGGCCTGAGCTGTGGCTCAGCCGGGATCTCGCACTCACCGCGCTAGCCGCGTTGGTGGTGTGACCGGGGCGTCGGCGCGCGCGCGCGCGCGCGTGCGCCTCGATCGGGAACTCCGAGGTGTCCGCTACGCTTCGCGCCGGTGGACCTGGACAGGCAGAGCATCGAAAGACGTGACTTCCCGATCGGCCGCCGCGGCTATGACACGGCGGCCGTCGACGCCCACCTGCGTGCGCTCGCGAGCGAGATCGAGGAGCTGCAGCGCGCGGCCGCCGGACCCGGCCCGGACTCGCTGGCGGCCAGCGCCGGCGCGCAGGTCCAGAGCATCGTCGCGGCCGCGGAGCGCGCCGCCGCCGAGATCGAGAGCGAGGCACGTGCCAACGCCGACAGCATGCGCGAGCAGGCCGAAAGCGCCGCCGCGAAGACCCGTGCCGATGCCGTCACGCAGGCGCAGGCGCACGTCGCCGCGGTCAGCCGCGCGAGCGCCACGCTGCTGGCGAGGGTGGAGTCGATGGACGGACAGGTGGACGCGCTCGTGCAGAGCCTGCGCACGGGCGCCAGCGACCTCGCCGGCGATCTCGCCGCCGTCCAGTCCAACATGGGCGAGCTCTATGACGCGGCGGCCGGCCGCCGTTCCCGAGAGGCCGGCGCTTCGGGCGGCGAACCACCGCCCGTGGCCGCGGGCTCGCCCACGCAGCTAGCGAGCGAGCTGCCCGCGCACACGCCGTCCACGCCTGAGCCATCCGCCACGGCCCCGTCCACTCAGGCGGCGCCCGCCCAGGGTGCGCCTGAGCCGACCGTCGCGGCGTCGTCCCCACAGCCGGCCCCTGAGCCGTCGGCCGCGAGGCCGCCGATCCCTTTGCCTGAGTCGCCGGCGCCCCAGGCCGCGCCGGCCATCTCCGAGACGCCGGCGGCGAAGCCTGTGCCGGCGGCCGGCGCGGTCACCGCGACCGGTCCCGCGCGCGAGCCGGCCGCCGAGAGCGACGCGCCCACGCCGGGCGACGCGCCGACAGCGAGCGACGCGTCCGGCACCCGCGACTACGATGCCCGCGTCGTGGCGCTCAACATGGCGATCAACGGCGAAACGCGCGAGGCGACGGACCGGTATCTCGCCGAGAACTACGAGGTCGCCGACCGCCAGAAGCTGCTCGACGACGTGTTCGCGGCGATCGAGAGCTGAGGACGCCGGCGTCGGCGCCATCGTCTCTGCAAGCTCAACGTCTCGAGGCCGCGGCCTTTGACTCCGGGACAGCTATCGTGACGGCCGCATTCCGCCAGCTTCAGAGGAATGACATTCGAAGCTAGTTGCACACCGCTATGGCCACAGTCACCACCAACCAGTTCAAGAGCGGCAACCACATCGACGTCGACGGGACCGTCTTCAAGATCCTCGAGTTCCAGCACGTCAAGCCTGGGAAGGGCGGCGCGTTCGTGCGGACCAAGCTGCGTCGGATCTCCGACGGCGCGGTGATCGACCGGACCTTCAGGGCGGGGGAGAAGTTTCGCGCGGTCAGGACCGAGACGCGCAGGATGCAGTTTCTGTACGCCGACGGCAACGACGCTCACTTCATGGACACCGAGTCCTTCGAGCAGATCGCGGTCGCGCAGAGCGCGCTCGAGGCGCCGCTGCGTTGGATCAAGCCGAGCAGCGAGGTCGACGTGCTGTTCATCGACGATCAGCCCTCCGACGTGCAGCTTCCCAGCGCGGTCGATCTCGAGGTGACCCAGACCGATCCGGGCGTGCGCGGAGACACGGCCTCGGGCGGCGGCAGCAAGCCGGCGACGCTCGAGACGGGCGCCACCATCATGGTGCCGCTGTTCGTCGACACCGGAGAGCGAATCAGGGTCGATACGCGCTCGGGCGAGTACGTCTCGCGTGCGTGAGCCGCGGGACCTCGCACGATGAGGCGCTCCGATCAGCGCAGGGCGGCGGCGGTGGCGCTCTACCAGCACGATCTCACCAGCAGGCCGCTGGAGCAGACGCTGGAGGACGGCGCCTCGGCGCTCACGCGCGCGCTCGCGCAAGCGGCAGCCGATCGCGCGCCTGAGCTCGACGAGCTGCTCGACCGGCACGCGCACGGCTGGTCGGTGCAGAGGATGCAGCCGCTGGAGCGAAGCATCATGCGGGTGGCGCTCGTCGAGATGCTGCACCCCGACGAGGTGCCGGCACGCGAGCCGATCCCGCCGGAAGGCGCGATCGAGGAGGCGGTCGAGAGCGCGAAGGTCTTCTGCGGCGCCGACGCGCCCGCGTTCGTCAACGGCGTGCTCGCGGCGGTCCTGCGCGAAGTGCGCGAGAATGGGCCGAGGAAGGCCGCACGGGCGTCGTCCGCAGACGCCGACGGCCATTGAACGACGGCCGGGAGACGCCATGAACGAGACCGAGCGAATCGTTGACGAGCGCCTGGATGAGCTGATCTCCAGGCTGGAGCGTGCGGCCGAGCAGCTGCGCTCCGGAGAGCTCTCGCCGGACGCGGCCGCGACGCTCGTGGAGGACTGCGCGAGCCTCGCGGGGGAGGCCGCGGCCGAGCTCGAGCGCCGCGCGCGCACCCAGGCGGCCACGATCGCGCCAGGCCAGGACTCGCTGCTCTAGGTCGTGAGTCGCGACCCTGGCGCGCAGGTGATAAGCGAGCCGACACGCGGCCGCTCCTCGCCGGGACGCTATCCCGAGCACCTGCGCGAGCAGGTCGAGAGCTACCTGCGGAACATGCGCTTCTCGAACGAGTCGCTGACCTCGGGCCTCGAGGAGGCGATGCGCTACTCGCTGCTGGCAGGAGGGAAGCGCATCCGGCCGGTGCTCGCGCTGGCGACGGCCGACGCGGTCGGGTTGCCCCAGCAGGACCTGCTGCCGCTGGCGGGCGCGATCGAGCTGATCCACACCTATTCGCTGATCCACGACGATCTGCCGGCGATGGACGATGACGAGCTGCGCCGAGGCATGCCGACCTGCCACGTCAAGTACGGCGAGGACGTCGCGATCCTCGCCGGCGACGGGCTCTACGCGGAGGCCTTTCGCCATCTGCTCACCCACCAGCGAGCCGCCCCTGAGCGCGTGCTGGCGGCCGCTGCCGAGCTGGCCGCGGCGACCGGCGTGGACGGCATGGTGGGCGGACAGTACGCCGACGTGAGCGGCCGCGTGCCGGCGGGGCCGGAGGCGCTGCGGCGCCTGCACGAGCTGAAGACGGGTCGTCTGATCGCGGCATCGGTCATCTGTGTACTTCTGCTCGGTGCCGTCGACGGACCTGCGACAATCGGGTTCCGGCGTTTTGCGGCCGAGTTGGGCGTGCTCTTTCAAATCGTGGACGACATTCTGGATGTGACGGGCACGGACGCAGCGCTCGGCAAGCCGCAGGGAAGCGACGAGCGGCACGGCAAGCGGACCTACGTGAGCGAGTTCGGCATTCAACAGGCCAGAGAGCTGGCGGCGGAGTCCCACCGCACGGCGCGCGAGGCGCTCGCCCAGGCGGCCCAGGCGATCGGCTCGGAGCACGCGGCCGAGGAGCTCGAGCAGATAGCTGATTTCATCTACACCCGCACGTCATGACTCGCAAGCAGCCCAAGAGCCAGCGCAGCCTCGAGCACGATCGCCCGCTCGAGCCTGAGGCCGCGCCGCCGCGGCTGCTCGACGAGATCGACGGTCCCGAGGATCTGAAAGACCTGTCTGAGGCGCAGCTCACGCAGGTCGCGGACGAGGTCCGGGCGCACATCATCGACACGGTCGGGGAGATCGGCGGGCACTTCGGCGCGAACCTCGGCACCTGCGAGCTTGCCGTGGTGCTGCATTCGCTGCTGCAATCTCCTCGCGACAAGATCCTCTGGGACGTCGGGCATCAGGCCTACCCCCACAAGATCCTCACGGGCCGCCGCGACCGGCTCAGCACGATCCGCCAGTACGGCGGACTGGCCCCGTTCTGCGCGATCGCCGAGTCCGAGCACGACATCATGGGCGCAGGTCACGCTTCGACTTCGGTCGGTTATGCCGTCGGAATCAAGGAGGCGATGCGCCTGCGGTCCCGGCAGCTCGCCGAGGCGGAGAGCGGCGCGGCAGGCGACGCCAGTGCGGAGGCCGTGCCGGCCGCGCACCGCGACGAGAACGGAACCGTCGCCGAGCACGGCGACGAGAACGGCGATTCGCGCGAGGCGGCGGAAGACGGGGCGGGCGGGACCGCCGAGGGCAAGGTCGTTGCCGTGATCGGCGACGGCGCGATGACGGGGGGAGTGGCGTTCGAGGCGATCTCCCAGGCCGGCGGGCTGGGGACGCCGATCGTGGTAGTGCTCAACGACAACGGCATGTCGATCGCGCCGAACGTCGGGGCTCTCTCCAGGTACTTCAACCGCGTGCGTCTGAACCCGAAGCTGTGGCACGCGCGCGCGGGCGTCGAGGGCGGACTGGTCAAGCTTCCGGGAGGCATCGGCGCCGCGTTCGAGCGCCTCGGCCCGCAGCTGAAGGAGTCGATCAAGGCCTTCTGGGCGCCCGGGCTCTGGTGGGAGGAGCTCGACTGGGCGTACATGGGCGTCATAGACGGCCACGACGTGCACGCCCTGCGTCGCGCGATCGGCGAGGCGCTGGCGGCGGAACGGCCGGTCGTGGTCCACATCGCGACGGTCAAGGGCAAGGGCTTCGCGCCCGCCGAGGACGGCGGCTTGGAGGGCATGGAGCAGTGGCACGCGGCCAAGCCCAAGTCGATCCTCAACGGGTCGCCCACGCGCCCCGCATCCGCCCGAACCGTGCCCGCGAAGGCTTCGCCGCCGCCGCAATACACGCAGGTCTTCGGGGAGGCGCTCGTGCGCGAATGCCGGCGCGACGAGCGCGTGGTCGGGATCACGGCGGCGATGAACTCCGGCACCGGCCTCAGCATCCTGCAAAAGGCCATGCCCGAGCGGTACTTCGACGTCGGCATCGCCGAGCAGCAGGCGGTCCTGTTCGCGGCGGGCCTGTCGCTGCAGGGAGTCAAGCCCGTGGTGGCCGTCTACTCGACGTTCCTGCAACGGGCGTATGACCAGATCGTCCACGACGTCTGCCTGCAGCGGCTGAACGTCGTGTTCGCGATGGACCGCGCCGGCCTGGTCGGCGACGACGGGCCAACGCATCACGGCGCCTTCGACATCGCCTACCTGCGGTGCCTGCCGAACATCGTGCTGATGGCTCCGCGCGACGAGGCCATGCTGGTGCGGATGCTGCACACTGCGCTCACCTACGACGACGGGCCGGTCGCGCTCAGATATCCCCGCGGCGAAGCCGTCGGGGTGCGGCTGCCGGCGCGCCCCCGCGAGGTGGCGATCGGCACCGGCGAGATCCTCGCCGACGGCGGCGCCGGAGCGCCTGCCGGCCGTCGGGTCGCGCTGATCGGCTATGGCGCGGGCGTCGGCAAGGCGCTTGCGGCGGCCGGCGAGCTGCGCGCGAGCGAAATCGACGTGACCGTCGCCGATGCGCGCTTTGCCAAGCCGATCGACGCCGGACTGATGGCCCAGCTCGCCGCCGAGCACGACCTGCTCGTGACGGTCGAGGAGGGAGTGCTCGCCGGGGGATTCGGCAGCGCGGTGTGGGAGACGCTCAACGAGACCGGGCTCACGAGCACCCCGCGCATCATCCGGGTCGGGCTCCCAGACCGCTACGTCACGCATGGCAAGCCTCAGCTCCTGCACGAGGAGATCGGGTTCACCGGACCGCGGATCGCCAAGCGCGTCCGCGCCGCGCTGCTTTCGCGCGACTCGGCGGCGTTGCAGGCGTAGGCCAGCGCGGCCAGCGTCGCGGTCTCGGCATCTGCGGGAGCGAAGCCCGCGCGCGCGCCCGCGCCCGTGGGCCTGCATCGGCGAGGATTCGCTGGACGACCAAAGGCGCGGCGCGGACCACGCGTGTGCGTGGGCGTGCTGAGTTTTGGGTCGGCGATAAGTCGCTGGCCGGCCAAAGGCGCGAATCGGAGCCCACGCGCGCGCACGTGGGCTCCGACCGCTTAAGAGGGAAGCGGCCCGCTGGGGAAACGGGCCGCTTCGGGAGGAGGGATGCTGCTGTACTTCGGGTCGCCCACTATGTTGCCTGGCTGCCGTGTACGTATGTGTGATCTTGATCACACATCACTAAATCCGCGCAGAAGTGCCGAACGGCACTATCCGCAGCCAGAGTTCGGTAACGGATCCGCTGCCGACACTCCGGGCGTGTGCGGCACGGAAAGCTACCGTTCCCATCATGCCCGAGCAACGCATGCGCCTGGACGCGCTCCTGGCCGAGCGCGGACTGTTTCCCTCGCGCACGCGCGCCGCCGCTGCGGTGATGGCCGGGGACGTGATGCTCGGGTCGGGCGCTCGCCGTGCGGAGAAGCCGGGCGAGCTGGTGGACCCGGCCGAGGCGATCAGGGTGCGCGAGCGGCCCGCGTGGGCGTCGCGCGGCGCGATCAAGCTCGCCAACGCGCTCGCCGCCAGCTCGCTGCCGGTGCGCGGCAGACGCGCTCTGGACGTGGGGGCTGCGACCGGAGGGTTCACCGATTGCCTGCTCGAGCACGGTGCGCAGAGCGTCGTGGCGGTCGACGTCGGATACGGCCTGCTGGCGTGGCGGCTGCGCAACGACCCGCGCGTGACGGTGCTCGAGCGTACGAACGCGCGCACGCTCGTACCGGAGGATCTGCCCTACCGGCCTGACCTGGCGGCGATCGACGTCTCGTTCATCTCCCTCGCCAAGGTGCTGCCCGCCGTGCTCGGGTGCATGACCGACGCGTACGACGTGCTGGCGATGATCAAGCCGCAGTTCGAGGTCGGACGCGAGCGGGTCGGCAAAGGCGGCGTGGTTCGCGATCCTGCCGTTCGGCGGGCGGCGCTCGCGAGCGTGGGGGCCGCCGCGCTCGCGCAAGGCGTCGGGGTGCTCGGCTATCACTCCTCGGGGCTGCCCGGGCCGAAGGGCAACCGCGAGACGTTCGTCCACCTGGCCGAGCAGTGCCGCGCGGGTGCGGCACGCGATGTCGAGCAGCTAACAGCGATGATTCACGTGGTCGAGCCATGAGCGAGCATCACAGCCCAGACGTCGAGCTGGCCGAGCAGGCCAGTCCCGGCGCGCCCCCAGGTCGGTCGGCCGCGCAGCAGGCCCGCGTTCGTCAGGTGACCGTGTTCACCCACCGGCGCCCCTCGGACACGATCGCGGCTCTACAGGAGCTGATCACGCGGGCGGCGGCGGCGGGAGTGACGATTCGCCTGGACCCCGAGGAGACCAGCAAGCACCGGATTGCGCCCGGGCCGGGGGTGTTGACCGACGCCCCGGTGATCGACGACGTCGAGCTGTGCATCGTGCTCGGTGGAGACGGCACGATCCTGCGCGCCCTGCAGCTCTACGCCGGCTCTGAGGTCCCGGTGTTCGCGGTCAACTTCGGCGAGATCGGCTTTCTGGCAACGGTCGAGCCACTGGAGCTGCGCGATGGTCTGGAGCGCGCCTTTCGCGGAGACTTCGAGCTGCTGCAGCTGCCGGCGATCGTCTTGGAGTCGCCGCAGGCACGATCGCGAGCGCGCGACGGTGGCTCGACGTCCGGCGGCTCGGCTGTGGCGCGACCGTTCGGCATCAACGACGTCGCGATTCACCGCAAGATCGGCGAGCGCGTCGCCGAGATCGCGTATGCGCTCGAGGGCGAGATCGTCGGCAGCGTGCGCTGCGACGGGCTCGTGATCTCGACGCCCGCCGGCTCCACCGGCTACAACCTGGCCAACGGTGGCCCCGTGATGGCTTGGGGTGTCGAGGGGTTCGTGGTCTCGTTCATCGCGCCGCACTCGCTGACCGCGCGCGCCCTGGTGGTCGCTCCGGGCGACCGGCTCACGATCCACAACCACTCCCACGAGCCGCTCGACGTAGCGGTCGATGGGCGCCCCGCAGGCGAGATCGCGCCGAGCAGCTCGATCGACGCTCGCTTCGTTGACGCTGTCGGCACGATCGCGCAGCTCCCCGGCTCCTCGTTCTACCGACGGCTGCGCGAGAAGTTCGGCCGCCTCGCCCGCTGAGCGCTCAGGCGGCCTGCTCGGCCGTATCAGCCGCGTCTCCGCCCTGCTCGGGCGGCCTGCTCGGCCGTATCAGCCGAGTTTCCGCCCTGCTCAGGCGGCCTGCTCGGCCGTCTCAGCCGAGTCGCCGCCCTGCAGCGAGGTGATGAACTCGTCGAGCTGGTCGCTCGAGAAACGGCGCTGGCCGCCGGGCGTGCGGTAGCAGGCGATGTGTCCGGCGTCGGTCCAGCGACGGATGGTCGCCAGCGAGACGCCGATGTAGTCGGCCGCCTCTGAGCTCGTAAATACGAGCCGGCGGTCGGAAGGAGCTGGAGTGGTGCGCATTTTGGCCTCGTCGGTCGTGGTGGACTGGCCATGTATCGGCTATTTGCCTGCGAAGGCGAGCGAGCGCCACGTTTGTGGACGTTTGGCCGGTGGTACCACGTCTCAGCGGGCGGGCGACACGAGAGATCGTGCCGGCCCAATCACCGGCACGATCTCGTGCTCGACCCGCTAGCTGAGGGGATCGGGTGGCGCCCATTTGGCCTGTCGGCCCGTCGTGTCGCCGGCGCGCCCCACCTGCCTGTGCAACGGATCGTGCACAGACCTCGTCGGAGCTGGACAATTCGGACAATTGCGTTAGTATCCTCCGCGAACCTACTCAAGGTTGGGCAGCCCTGTGGATGGAGACAGGCCGCCTCCCCAAAAGGCCCTCCGGGCCCTGGTTAAGGAGACATCAATGTCAAAGTGGGGCAAAAAGTAATAGGACTCAGGTTTGGCCAGGGAAGGCCAGCCGAAGTAGGTGTAGGTGTAGCATCTGAGGACGCCGCGCGGATCGCAGGGCGTCCTCATTTTTTGGTGTCGACCGGCTCGGACAGCGGCGTGGCTCTGGGGGCACAGGCCGCTGTGGGGCGGCGCGGCACCGTCAGCCGGCTGACGGCTGGGCGAGCGCGCGGACGCGTCGCTCGAACCCCAGCTCGCTGTCGTAGTTGGCCTGCTCGGCGAACGCGTGTCCCTCGCGCTCGAGCATCGCGATGAAGCTCTCGACGAGATCGGCGTCTAGCTGGCGGCCGGCCACCTCGCGCAGCTCGGCGATCGCGTCCTGCGAAGACATCGGCGTGCGGTAGCCGTCGGTCGCGGTCATGGCGTCGTAGGTCGAGCAGATCGCGATGATGCGCGACGCGAGCGGGATCTCCGAGCCGATCAGCCCCGCGGGATAGCCGCCGCCGTTGACGCGCTCGTGGTGGTAGAGGATCGCGTCGGCGACGGGGCCATATCCATCGAGCTTGCCCACGAGCATGGCACCGTCCTGGGGGTGGCGGTGTATTACGGCCATGTCCTGGTCGGTCAGCGTCTCGGGATGCAACGTGCCGTCCGACCAGGTGAACTTGCCGATGTCGTGCAGCAGGCCGGCCGTGTGCACCAGGTCCTGTTCGGCCTCGTCGCAACCGACCTCCGTGGCGAGCTGGCGGGCATAGCGGGCGACCGCCGCCGCGTGGCGTCCCGCTGTGTGGTCGCGCAGCGCGAGCGCGTCCATCAGCATGGCGAGCACGCCGAATTGAAGCGATGCCAGCTGGACCGAGCGCGCCTGGAGCTGATCGGCTCGATCCTCGGAGCGAAGCAGGGCGATCATCAGGTACTGGAACACCAGCAGCACGACGATCCCGGCGAACAAGGCGGACATGCCGAAATTCGTGTAGGCGACGGCGAGAACCGTCGCAAGCGCACCGGTGGCGAGCTCGCCGGGGAGCACCGGCAACAGGCGCTCGCGGATGTCGCTCCGCAGCGGCCGTCCGTCGGTGATGCGCGCGTCGAGCGCCAGCAGGAAGAAGTTGAGCGCGGTCGTGACCAGGAAGACGGTGAACACGATCAACCCGAATGTGACGCCCTGGGTCATGGCGTGGTTGCTCGGGGCGTGAACGTTGCCGGCCAGCGCGCGCACCAGCATGCCACCGACGAACAGGACGAACGCGAAGATCTCGAGGTTGGCCAGACAGTTCGACGGCGGCACGCGCCTGCGCACCGCATTGAAGACGACAGCCGTGACGCCGAGCGCCACCGCCGGCGCCGCTCCGAGCAGGCTCATGGCCAGTATCAGTGCCACGAACGAGGCGCTCAGCTCCCCATGATGTGTTTCGATCGTGAACCACTCACCCACGATCGAGAGGGCGAGCAGCATCGCGACGAGCGTCAGCGGATGCCATTCCGCGGGAGTGGAGATGTATGCAGCCGCGCCGAGCACGCCCGCGAGCACGAGCAACTGTGTCGCCCAATAGAGACGCCGGATACGCTCGTCCGCAAACATCATCAGCTCTGTCGTACTTAACGGCCCAAAGCGCGTCGTTCTTAAGGTGTGGACCCAGCGGTGGACTGTCGGGTTGCCTACCGTCTCCCCGTATCAGCGTCCGCGGTAGGGCCGGGTAGTCAGGGCTGTTGTCCGAATGCGCCCAGCTCCCCGGATGACGTTTCGGGAACGGCGGCCGGCGCTGCGGGCGGGACCGGGCTCGCGTCGAGCTTCAGGCGCACGAACGCGATCGTGGTGAGCGTCGCGCCGAGTCCGGCGACCAGGAACGCCGTTCGCGCCGTGCCGAGCGCGGCGATCGTGCCGCCGAGCATGAAGCCCAGCGCGGCGCAGATTGCATCCATCGATTCGGCCGCACCCATCACCCTGCCCAGCATGTCCTCCGTGGTGAGACGCTGCACGGCGCTTACCAGAGCCGCCCACTGCACGCCGTTGCCGATGCCGCCGATCAGCCCCGCGGCGCACGCCAGCGCCAGCGTGGGCGCCAGCGCCCAGCCGAGATACGCAAGCCCTACGGCGAGCGTGGCGGCGCTCAGCAGGAGCGTGAGCGAGCGCTTGATCGATCGCGCGAACACGACGCTGCCGACCGCGACCCCAAGTCCCCACACGCCGAGCAGCACGCCGTAGCCCTTGTCGCCCGCGTGCAGCGAGACCTTCGCGTAGGCGACCTCGATCGGCGGCGAGAACTCGAAGAATGTGAGGGCGACGGTCTCGATGATCAGCAGCCGGCGGAGCAGATTGGTCTTCGCGATGTACTGCCATGCCGCCTGGACGCGGGCGCGTATCGAAGCCGTCTCGCCGTCCGCGGCGCGCGAGCGGACGTCGATCAGCATCACGCCGCAGATCACGAACGAGACCAGGTCGATGACCAGCGTGGCGGGCGCGCCGAACGCGGCCACGGCAACGCCCGCCAGTGGCGGTCCGAGCGCGAACGTAATCGCGAAGCCGACATTCATGGCGGCGTTGGCTCTGCGCTCGGCCTCGCCGGCGCCGGCCTCGCGAACGCTGGTCGGCGCCTCTGGCTGTGGCGGCAGCTCTGCTGCGCCGCGCGCGTCATGCTCGCCCGGACGCTGGCTACCGGCGTCGGCCCATTCGCGCGCGGTGCGCGCGGCCGCCGTCCACAGGAGGGCGCTCGCGGCCAGCGCCGCGCTTCCGTCCAGGGTGACGAGCACGAAGATCGCCGCGAGCTGGAAGTGCCAGGCCAACAGCGCCGCAAGGCCCGCCGTCATCAGCGCCTCGAACAGGTACAGCATCGTCAGCCCGCCGCGTCGCCCCGACGCCTCGACGCGAGCCACCAGCGGCTGCACGATCACCGCCGGCAGCACCTGTCCGGAGAGAAACAGCGCCGCCACCGCGATCGCGCTGTGGGTGTGATCGAACACCGCGACCGCCAGCGCGATGAACCCGAACCACGTGCCGGTTCGGTTGATCGTGTAGGCCGCGACGATCCGTCGCAATCTCGCGGAGCGCAGCGGCGATGTGGCCGGGATCCGTGCCATCGGCGGCCCCTACGCTAGCCTCCGCCCGCGACGGCACGCGCTGTGGCGACGGATCTCGCCCGATCGGTGGTCAGTCGATCGGCAGATCGATCAGGCGGCGATGCTCACGTCTGCGCGTCGCGGCGGGAGCGTCTCGATGCTCACCACCGGCAGCTCGGGATGGCGCAGGCCAAGCAGGCGGACGAGCGACTCGGCGGAGCCATCGCCGAGGTCGCCGGCGAGGATCACGAGCCGGCTGGCGGGAGCGCGTTCGAGCACGTCGCAAACTGCATCGGCCTCGGCGAAGGTGGTGGGCTGCGGCAGCGTGGCTCCGATCTCGGCGCGCAGCTGCGCTCGCCTGCTCGGATCGGCGCCGGCCAGGAGAACCGGGCGGGCGCCGGTCGCCAGTGGCGCAGGAGCCGGCGCCTGAGGGTCGCTCGCAGCGCCGCGCCCGGAGCTGTCGGCGCGCGTCGCCTGGGACGCGAACACCGGCTGCGCGAAGGCGCGCGGTCTTGCCGGTGTGACGATCGGGCTCATGACCGGACCGGGAGGAGGCGTTGGCGGTCGAACATGGTGTGCGACATAGACGACATGATGCGTCCCCTCGGGCCGTTTGCCCGTCGTCCAGACGGTGCCGATCGCGTCGTCCCAAAGGTGCCGATCTGTGTCGTCCCGTAGAGGCGATCGATGTCGTCCTAAACGGTCGGTTTGCGAGATTTTGGCTCTGCGGCTGGCTTTCCGGCATAAGATCGGATGCAGTTGGCGCGTCGGCCGATCTCGATGGCGATGCCCGGGTAGCCGCCGGTGCGGACGCTACCGTGTCCCACTGTGGACGCGATGACCGGTATCAACGGCGGTGAGACGCCGGGAATCGATCGCCCGATCCGCGTGCTGATCGCGGACGACCACGCGGTCGTGCGCGACGGCGTCCGGACGGTGCTCGAGCGCGAGGACGGCGAGTTCGACATCGTCGCCGAAGCCGCAGACGTGCCATCGACGATCAAGGAAGTGCGCGAGCACAAGCCCGACCTGCTCACGCTCGACCTGACGATGCCGGGCGGATCGAGCCTGGCGGCGCTGCCCGCGTGCTTTCTCGCGCATCCGACGCTCGCCGTCGCGATCCTGACGATGCGCGAGGACCCGGAGTACGCCAGGCAAGCGCTGCGGGCGGGGGCACGCAGCTACGTGCTCAAGGAGGCCGAGCCCGCCGAGCTGCTGCAGGCGTTCAGGCTGGCGGTCTCAGGCGGCAACTACCTGCATCCGCGGCTCGGCGCGCAGATGGCGACCGGCGAGGACACCCCGAGCGACGGCATCTCGCTCAGCGAGCGCGAGCGCGAGGTGATCAGATTGATCGCCAACGGCTACACCAACCCGGAGATTGCCGAGCAGCTGCATGTGGCGGAGCGCACCGTCAAGACCTATCGGGCCCGTGCGATCGAGAAGCTCGGCTTCTCCTCACGCGCCGAGATCACCGCGTACGCGCGCAAGCTCGGGTTGGTTGACTGACCCACGCCAGAGTATCTGCCGGAATTGAGGCCGCCGTTCCGCCGCGTCATACGCGGGCGGCCGGCTATCCAACCCAGCGGGCGTCTGTCCTAACCGACGACCGGCTGTCCGGTTGCCGGTTGGCTCGCAGCCGGATCTGGAAATCCGGGCTGGCCAAGCGTAGGGCGTCCGGCGAGCGGAACGGCGAGGCGCATCACTGTGCCCTTCTGCGGCGCCGGCACCAGTTCGAGCTCGCCGCCGACGAGCTCTGCCCGCTCGCGCATGCCGGACATGCCGAAGCCGCCCTGCAGCCCGTCTCCACGCGGCCCGAGCCGGCTTGCGTCGGGCAGGCCCTTGCCGTCGTCGGTCACCGACGCCGTGACGACGGCGTTGCGCTCGGTCACGCGCACGATCGCCTGGGTGGCTTCCGCGTGCCTGCTGACGTTCGTGAGGGCCTCCTGGACTATCCGGTAGATGGTGCTCTCGAGCTCGGGGTCGAGCCGCTGCGCGGCATGCTCGGGCCCGAGGTCGATCTCGGTCTGCACATCGAGACCATCGATCGCCTGTGCGCGTCGGGCCAGCGCCTCGAGGGCAGCCGCCAGGCCGAGATCGTCGAGCGCGGCGGGGCGGAGCTCGGTGATCAGGTGGCGCAGGCCGTCGATCTCGTTGCCGAGGCCATCGAGCGCGGTGTTGACCGCGCTGCTCAACGCTTCGGAGTCGCGGAGGTCACGTGCGTTGGCGAGCTTCATGCGCAGGGCTCCGAGCCCCTGGACCGTCTCGTCGTGAATCTCGCGAGCCCAGCGCGTGCGCTCGCGCTCGCGCGCCTCCATGCCGTAGCGCAGCCGCTCGATCTCGACCGAGCGCTCGGCCTGGAGCCGCTGGGCGACGCTCGCCGCGAACGCGCTCAACGCCTGGCGGTCGGGTCCCTTGAACGAGCCGTCGCCTCGCAGGGCGATCACGAGGCCGCCCCCCTGCCCCTCCATGCTCAGCGGCTCGATCAGCACGGCACGTGCTTCGATGCCGAGTTCGTGCAGGACCGCTGCGTCCTGCCCGCGCGGGCGATCGAGGGCGACGGGCTGTCCGGCCCGGTAGATGGCACCGAGCGCGCTGCCCTCGATCGGCACGATTCTCACTCGCGGTGCGACCGTGCCGCTCGCGGCGGCGACGCGCAGGTCGCCGCTCTCCTCGATCACGACCATCAGCGTGCTCGCGTCGAGCAGCGCCAAGCCGCGATCGGCCATCAGTCGCAGCAGCCAGAGCTCGGATCCCGACAGCACAATGTCGATTATGTCCTACGCACCGGCAGCTTCTGCCGGTGCCGCTCTCGCGGCTTCTGGGGGCGCCGGCCTAGGAGGCGCCGAGGCCGTTGGCGAGCCCGTTGCGCTCCCGCCGCGCGGCCTCGCGCGCCTGCTCCACGAGCTGCGCGCCGCTCTGGTCCCGCTGCCATGCCGCCAGCCCCACCGATACACGCAGCGAGCGCCGAACGCCGCCGACTTCGAGCTTGATCGCGCGCAGCCGGTCGATCATGCGCCTGGCGACGATCTCCCCGCGTGGCCCGTCGGCGCCGGGCAGGATCACGAGCAGCTCGTTCTCGCTCGGACGACCAACGCGGTCGAACCGGCGCAGCTCGCCACGCAGCGCGGGACCCGCGTACGCGAGCGCCTGGGCGCGCAACTCGGGCCCGTGCCTGGCGGAGAGCTCATCGAGCTCGTCGATCGCCACGAGTAGACAGCTGAGCGCCGTGCCGTGCCGGCTGGCGCGGCTCACCTCCTCCTCGAGCCTGTCGGCAAGCGCGCTCGCGGACAGGCCCTCGACCTGATCCTGCAGGCGCTGCGCCGGCGACGAGCCGGGCGGGCTGGACCGTTCGGAGCGCTGATCTTGTTCGCTGGCAGCCATGCCTTTGGGCGGACGAGCTTGTTCGTGAGGACGGTCCTGTTCGCGGGATCCGTCCCGACACCGTCCTTCACGAAATTATATGCGCGTTGCGCAGACCCCGATGCTGCCGCTGACACGCGAGCTAGACTGCCGCAACAGGTCCCTATGACTCTGCACGCCTCCGATCGCCGCGCGGACACCCCCTCAAAGACGCGCTTCGTGTTCGTCACCGGCGGCGTCGTCTCCTCGCTCGGCAAGGGAATCGCGGCCGCTTCGATCGGCCGCCTGCTGGTGGCTCGTGGCCTGACCGTGGCGATGCAGAAGTTCGACCCCTACATCAACGTCGATCCGGGAACAATGTCGCCGTATCAGCACGGCGAGGTGTTCGTGACCGAGGACGGCGCCGAGACCGACCTCGACCTCGGCCACTACGAGCGCTTCACCGACGCCAACACGAGCCGCGCCTCGAACGTCACCGCCGGCGGCATCTACGACACCGTCATTCGTCGTGAGCGCCGCGGCGACTATCTCGGCGGGACCGTACAGGTGGTCCCGCACATCACAGATGAGATCAAGCAGCGCATCTCGCTGATCGCGGAGTCCAGCGACGTCGATTTCGTGATCACCGAGATCGGGGGCACCGTCGGCGATATCGAGTCGCTGCCCTTCCTGGAGGCGATCCGCCAGTTCCCGGTCGATCTGCGGAGCCGGCGCTGCATGTTCATTCACCTCACGCTGGTTCCCTACATCGGTCATGCCGGCGAGCTGAAGACCAAGCCCACGCAGCACTCGGTCAACGAGCTGCGGCGCATCGGGATCGCGCCGGACATGTTGATGTGCCGCTCCGAGGGCGGCCTGTCCATCGATATTCGCAAGAAGATCGCGCTGTTCGCCAGCCTGCCGGTCGACGCCGTCATCTCGGCGTGCGACGTCGATGACATCTACAAGGTTCCGCTCGTGTTCCGCGAGCAGGGCGTGGACGACTTCATCCTCGATCACTTCGGGCTGCAGCGTCCGGCACCGGAGCTGTCGGGCTGGCGCGAGCCGATCGAACGGGCGCAGCGCGCGCAGCGGCTTGTGCGGATCGCGCTGGTCGGCAAGTACGTGCAGCTCGAGGATGCCTACCTGTCGGTGTCCGAGGCGCTGCGCCATGCCGCCTCCTCGCAACATGCGCGCGTCGCGATCGAGTGGGTCGACTCCGAGCGCCTCGACGATCCCGGCGGCGATGCCGCGCGCGCGCTGTCACGGGCCGACGGCATCCTGATCCCGGGCGGCTTCGGTGGGCGCGGTATCGAGGGCAAGATCGTCGCTGCCCAGATCGCGCGCGAGCAGGAGATCCCGTATCTGGGCATCTGTCTCGGCATGCAGGTCGCCGTGTGCGAGTTCGCGCGCCACGTGGCGGGCATGGAGGGCGCCAACTCGACCGAGTTCGACCTCGAGACGCCGTTTCCGGTGATCGACCTGCTGCCCGAGCAGAAGGAGGTGGCCGATCTCGGCGGCACGATGCGCCTCGGCGCCGACCCGGTCAAGCTGCACGCCGACACGCGCGTGCGCGCGATCTACGGCGAGGCCGTCATCTACGAGCGCCACCGGCACCGCTATGAGGTCAACAACCTGCTGCGCAAGCGCCTCACGAACCCGTCCGGGGCCGCCGCTGCCAGCCTGATCGTGTCCGGCACTTCTCCCGACGAGCGCCTGGTGGAGGCGATCGAGCTGGCGGGCCATCCCTTCTTCGTGGCCTCTCAGTTCCATCCCGAGTTCAAGTCTCGGCCCGAGCGCCCGGCGCCGCTGTTCCGCGAGTTCGTCGCGGCCGCGCTCGGGCGCGCGCGGCGCAACAGTGCGCCCGTGCCTGCTGGCGCGGCTGCGTCCGGGCCTGCCGATGCTGACGTTCCGGCGCAGTCGTCGGCTCACAGCACAGCCGGGGTGGCCGGGACGTCGTCGGGCTCGGGAGGCGAGCGCTCGTCATCGACGCTCTCTGATGCCGTCACCACACACGCGGGCGGCTCGTGAGCGCATCGATCTCGCGATCCGGGCGCTCCGGCGATGCCGATCCGCCTGAACTGACTGGCGAGACCCGAGCTTTCACAACAGCGGTCTCGAGCGCCGGCGAGTCCTCCGCCACGCTGCGCATCCAGACGATCTTCCACGGACTGGACGAGCAGCAGGCGCAGGCGGTCGCGGCCAAGCTGATCGACCGGGCGCACGAGCTCGCCAACCAGCCCGAGAGCGAGTGCGACGTTGACGTCAGTGTCCAGCTCGCACCCGCGTCCACGGGCGCCGACGCCAGCCCGGCTCGGTAGTGTCGGGACTCGGAGCTTCTTCGCCGGTCGAGGACCGGCAGTCGAGCACGGCGCTCGGGCGCCCGGTCGCCGTGCTGGCGGTGCACGAGCAGCTCGCCCCTCTTGCCTGGGCGTTCGCACAAGCGGCTCCGGGCGCTCGCCTTGGCTATATCCAGGCCGCCGGCGGCACGCTTGGCGCCGGCGGCTCGCATAGCGTGCACGCGCTGCGCGAGCGCCAGCTGCTGGCGTGCGAGGTCACCGTCGGTGAGGCCTCGGGTGACGAGCGTGAGGCGATCACAACCGTCGGCGCCCTCGACCTCGGCATCACCGCGCTGGGCTGGGATGCCGCCGTTTGCGGGCCGAGCCCGGGAGCTGTCGGTTCCGACGCGCCGCTCGGCCACGTCGGCCTGTCAGCGCTCGACGCGGCGCACGCCGCGCTCGCGCTTGGCTGCCCGGCGCTGCTCGTCCCTCTGATGTCCGAGGCCGATCAGGGCCGGCCTGACCGAGGCATCTCCCGCCACACTCTCACGGTGCTCGACCTGCTGCTCGCCCCGGTCACGGTCGCCCTGCCCGCCGGCGTGCGCTCACCTGTCGGCTCGGAGCTGCGTGCCGGCCTCGGGGCCGTGTTCGGCGGCGCCCCTCGCCAACGCCCGGCACTCGAGCTGCCGGTCGAGCGCCCTGCGCGCATCACCCGTCACGACTGGCGTCGCGCCGCGATCGACCTGCCGGGGTACGCGGCCTCGGGGCTGCCGCGCGCGACTGCTGAGCGCGATCTGCTCAGCGAGCCGCTGTTCTTCGCGGCCTCCCTGGCCGCCGGTGTCGTGCTCGCGCGACCCGCGGACGGTCGCGCGGTGGCCAGACGGTTGCGCGAGCAGGAATCGGGAGCGCGAGCGCGGAGGGGAGGAGCGAAGCTCGGGGCCTGATCGTGCGCCGCGGCGGGAGCGCGGAGGGGAGGAGCGAAGCTCGGAGCCTGATCGTGCGCCGGGGCAGGAGCGCGGAGGGGAGGGGCGAAGCTCGGGGCCTGATCGTGCGCCGCGGCAGGAGCGCGGAGCGCAGGGGCGAAGCTCGGAAGGTGTCCCCGAAGCAGGCGTCCGCGACCGACCCCGGCGAGCAGCTCCAGGCGCTCGTGCTGGACTTTCTCGGTTATCTGGAGCTCGAGCGCGGCCTGTCGGGCCACACGCTGCGCGCCTACCGCTCGGATCTGCTGCAGCTCGGGGCGTATCTGCGCGCGCGAGGCACCGATCCTCTGCGCGCGCAACACGGCGATCTCGCCGCGTTCCTGTCGTCGCTGTCCGCGCTCGACGCGCGCGCGGCCACGATGTCCGTGGTGTCGCTTGGGGCGATGCCCGCTGGGACATACCGGCAGCCGCAAGCCGCCGTCAGCGCGGCGACGCTGCGCCGCAAGACCGCGTCCGTGCGCTCGTTCTATCGCTACCTGCGCCGTGAGGGGACGATCGCGCACGACCCGACCGCAGAGCTGCGCGGCCCGCCGCCGACCCAGACTTTGCCGGCTGCGCTGACCCGTGGCGAGGTGACCAAGCTGCTCGATCAGCCGCGCGGCACCGAGCCGCTCGCGATGCGCGACCGGGCGCTGCTCGAGCTGATGTACGCGTCCGGGTTGCGCGCGTCGGAGACCGTCGGCCTCGAGCTGCGCGACATCGACCTGCAGGACGGCCTGCTGCGCGCGCGCGGCAAGGGCGCCAAGGAGCGGATCGTCCCGGTCGGCGGAAGGGCCGTGTTGGCGCTCGATCGGTACGTGGGCCGCGCCCGTCCGCGGCTTGTCGGTGTGCGCGTCCAGGCGGCGCTGCTGGTCAATCGCAACGGCGGTCGTCTCAGCCGGCAGGGTCTGTACAAGATCGTCCAGGGTCATGCCCGGGCCGCGGGCCTGGAGCGCAAGATGAGCCCCCACACATTGCGTCACACGTTTGCAACGCACCTGCTTGCCGGCGGCTGCGACCTGCGCTCGCTGCAGGAGATGCTCGGGCATTCCGACCTGGCGACGACCCAGCTCTACACGCATCTCTCGGCCGATCACCTCAAGGAGGCTTACTTCGACGCCCATCCGCGCGCGCGCCGCGGCTCCTAGCTGGCCCTAAGCTGGCTGGCGCAATGCCTGAGCTGCCCGAGGTCGAGACGATCAGACGCCAGCTGGCGCCTCTGGTCGAGGGCCGCAAGCTCGCGAGCGTGGAGGTACTCGATCCGCGGTGGTCGCGCCCGCTCGCTCCCGGCGAGCTCGAGCATGCCTTGACAGGGCGGCTGATCGAGCGACTCGGGCGTCGCGGCAAGTATCTGGTGTGGGATCTCAGCGGCGGTGTGCACCTGGCCCAGCATCTGCGCATGACCGGCTCGGTGCTGTACGAGCCGGACCCCGAGCCTGCGCACGTACGCGTGCGTATCGAGCTCGGTCCGGCTCCCGGTCAGCGGCGGACGCGCCGGCGCGCACGAATCGTGATCACCGATCCACGCCGCTTCGGTACGGGTGAGCTGCTGCTAGGCGAGCAGGCCCTGGGGCAATTCTTCGCCGAGCGTCTGGGGCTCGAGCCGTTCGACGAGGGATTCACCACCGAGCACCTGGGAGCGCTCGTACGCGGTCGCAGCGCGCCGGTCAAGGCGCTGCTGCTGGACCAACGCAAGATCGCCGGCGTCGGCAACATCTACGCCGACGAGGCGCTGTTTCGAGCCCGCATCCACCCATTGCGTCCAGCCGGGAGCCTCTCGCGCCAGCAGCGCGAGCGTCTGCGCGAGGGAATCGTCGAGGCGCTCGGGGAGGGCATCGACGCGCGCGGCGCGAGCATCGACGATTTTCGTCACATCGACGGCTTTCGCGGCTCCTTTCAGGACCGCTTTCTCGTGCACCTGCGTGCAGGCGAGCCGTGCGTGCGCTGCGGCAAGCCGATCGTCAAGATCGTGGCGGCCGGGCGCGGCACCTACGTCTGTGAGCACTGCCAGCGTCCCCCGCGTCCCCGCCGAGCGCGGTCAAAACCGACCTGAGCCTGCTCTGAGCCGCCGGCGCGGCGATCTCGATCAAGCGGCCAGCAGATCGTCGAGACGCCCGCTTTCGGCGGCCGCCTCGACCTCGGCAAAGCCGCCGAGCAGCTCGCCGTCGATCAGCACCTGAGGGAAGGTCAACATGCCGGTCTTCTGCGCCAGCGCGACCCGACCCTCGGGGTCCTTGCTGAGGTTGACCTCGCTGAACTGCGCTCCATGCGACTGCAGCAGTCCCTTGACGCGGGCGCAGAACGAACAGGGCTCGGTGCTGTAAACAGTGACGTTCCTCATTACTTCACAAAGTATAGAAATGGATCAGAGGTGTCTGACGCATCGCTCGCGTCCGAAGGTGTCAGACATATGGCTCAAGATAGAGCGGTGGCAGGTCGGCCGATCAAGACCGAGGCGGTGGTGCTGCGCTCGCTTCGCTACGGCGAGGCCGACCGCATTCTGCACCTGTACACGCCCCGGCGGGGGCGGATCGGCGCGATCGCCAAGGGCGTGCGTCGCGCTCGCAGCCGCTTCGGCGGTCGCTTGGAGCCGTTCTTCCGCCTGCAGCTCGACCTGCACGAAGGGCGCGGCGAGCTGCTGACGGTGACCGGCGCCGAGACGATCGAGGCGTATCCGCGTCTGCGCGCGGATGTCAGCGCGCTCGATGCCGCGGCCCGTGCCTGTGACGCCGTCGCGCGCCTGTTCGAGACCGGGGAACCGCATCCGAGCGTGTTCAACCTGCTGTGCCGGCGCCTGGCGCTGCTGGACGAGCGTCCGCAGGCGGTCGCGCGAGCGGATGCGCTGGCTTTCAGGATGAAGCTGCTGCTCGCGGCGGGACTGGCGCCGCAGCTGGGGGCGTGTGTGTATTGCGATCAGCGCCGCGAGCTGGTCGGCTTCTCCGGCGCCGCGGGGGGCGTCGTGTGCACGACCTGCCGGCAGGTGCGCGACCGCTCCGCCTCGTTCCCGCTCGAGCCCGACGCTTACCGCTTCATGACCGACGCGCTCGGTCTGCCGCTGGCAGATGCGCCGCAGGCGGGCGAGTCGGCGCTCGCTCAGGTCGAGCGAGCGGTCTCCGAGACGCTCGAGCACCACGCGCATGTCCGCCTGATACCGGCGGCGGGCAAGGTGGTCTACTCCGTCGCAGGATGAGCGCACGCGCGCGCACGCGCGCGCGTGCGCCGCCGCGTGGGTCGAGCCTCGAGAGCACGAGCGCGGGCCGAGGCTCACGGTCGGTATCGTGGCCTGCAGTGGACGAGGGCAATCCCATCGCCTATCAAGTGCTCGAGCGCGGCGTTGCCGTGCTGTCGAGCAACGGCAAGTCCGTCGGCACTGTCGATCATGTCGTGATGGCACCCGAGAAGGACATCTTTCACGGGCTGGTGATCAGCGCGCACGATCACGGCAAACGGTTCGTGCCCGCGGAAGAGGTGGCGAGCCTGCACGAACGCGGCGTGGACCTGCGCATCGACGCCGACGCAGTACCGGGTCTGCCGGAGCCTGGCGGCGGCGCCCCGCTGTTCGACGAGGATCCCGGCGAGATGAAAGGTTGGCATCACTGGATGCATCTGGCGGGATTGCGCGGCGACTGGAAACGCGAGCGATGAGGACGTGTAGGCAGCGAGCCGGCTGGAGGCGCGACGCTCGAGGCGTACGCGGGCGCGGCCGCGGCACGGACGGCGGAGGCGCAATCGCGCGGTGAGCGTCGCGAGCGAGCAGGACACCGTTGCGGCCGCCTTTGCCGAGCGCGTGCGGGCGCAGGAGCAGAGCCTGCTCGCCCCCGAGGCGGCGCGTTCCTACCCCGCCAAACGCGTGCGCGCCGAACCCGATTGCGCGCTGCGCACTCCGTTTCAGCGAGACCGTGACCGGATCGTGCACTGCAAGGCGTTCCGGCGGCTCAAGCAAAAGACCCAGGTGTTCGTCTCACCGGCGGGCGATCACTACCGCACGCGGCTCACGCACACGCTCGAGGTGAGCGCGATCTCGCGCACCGTCGCGCGGGCGCTGCGCCTCAACGAGGACCTGACGGAGACGATCGGCCTGGGCCATGACCTCGGGCATCCCCCGTTCGGACATATCGGCGAGGAGGCGCTCGACGCCTGCCTGCGCGAGCGCTTTGGCACCGGCTTTCGCCACTACGAGCACTCGTTGCGGGTGGTCGACCATCTCGAGCGCGACGGCGCCGGCCTCAACCTGACGGAGCAGGTGCGCGACGGGATCGCGCGCCACTCGGGACGGTCGGAGCCGCCGAGCACGCTCGAGGGCCAGATCGTGCGCCTGATCGATCGCGTGGCGTACATCAACCACGACATCGACGACGCCCTGCGTGCGGGAGTGCTGCGCGAGCAGGAGCTGCCGCCGGAGGCGATCGCGGTGCTCGGCCAGAGCGGCTCGGCGCGGATCGATGCGCTCGTGCACGACATGGTCGAGCGCTCGGCCGCGGCAGGACGGATCGTGCAGGGAGAGCAGGCGGGCGCGGCGATGCAATCCCTGCGCGAGTTCATGTTCGAGCACGTCTACCTGGCGGGCGCCGTGCGCGCGGAGCACGAGCGGATCGTGGGCGTGATGCGGGCGCTGTTCGAGCATTACGTCGCCAACCCGGGGCTGCTCCCGGGCAGCCGGACGGGCGATGGCGAGGAGGTCGACCTGAGCCAGCGCGTGACGGACTACCTGGCGGGAATGACCGACCGCTTCTGCATCCGCGAGTTCACCGAACTGCGCGTGCCGCACGCGTTCGCGGGCTGACACAGCTAGCGTCCACGCGATGGCCCGGTATACAAGCGAGTCCAGGGATCGCGTTCGCGACGCGGTCGATTTCGTCGCGCTCGTCTCGGCGCGGACCGAGCTGCGCCGCGCGGGTGCGAACCGGTACGAGGGACTGTGCCCATTCCACGACGAGCGGACCCCCTCCTTCGGGATCGATCCCGCGCAAAAGGTCTATTACTGCTTCGGCTGCCAAGCGGCGGGCGACGTGTTCACCTTCGTGCAGGAGACCGAGGGGGTGGACTTCAAGGGTGCGCTCGAGCTGCTCGCGGACCGCTCCGGAATCGAGCTCGAGCGCGAGCAGGAGGATGCACGCGAAGCGGCGCAGCGGCATGCAAAAGAGCGGCTGTTCGACCTGCTCGCGCGCACGAGCGCCTACTACGGGCGTTTCCTGTGGGAGAGCTCGCAGGCGGCGCGGGCGCGCGAGTACCTGCGCGGTCGCGGGTTGGGTGAGCAGACGCTGCGCGAATTTCAGGTCGGCTTCGCGCCGAGCGCGTGGGACCGCGTGCTGATGGCCTCGCGAGGGGCCGGGTTCAGCGAGCGCGAGCTGTATGACGCCGGTCTGGCCCAGCGCTCCCGAGAGAACGGCCGGCTCTACGATCGCTTCCGCGCGCGGATCATGTTCCCGCTCGCGGACACGCGCGGACGCGTGCTCGGGTTCGGCGCGCGCGCCCTCGGCGACGGCGGCGAGGCGCGCGCCGGGCCGAAGTACCTGAACACGGCCGAGAACGCGATCTATCGCAAGGGACATCATCTGTACGGCGCGCATCTCGCACGGGCACACGCGGCGCGCGCGGGCGCATGCATTCTCTGCGAGGGCTACACCGACGTGATCGCGCTGCATCAAGCGGGCATTCGCAACGCGGTCGGTCTGATGGGCACGGCGTTGACCGCCGAGCAGGTAGCCGAGCTCTCGCGGATGGCGCCGCTGGTGCTGCTGGCGCTCGACTCCGACAGCGCAGGCCAGGAGGCGATGCTGCGCGCGGCCGAGCTGGCACAGCGGCGCAAGCTCGAGCTGCGCGTCGTGCCTCTCCCCGCGGGCATGGATCCGGCCGAGCTGTTGCAGCGCGACGGCGCGGCCGCGATCGAGCGCGCCATCGACGACTCGGTGCCGTTCGTGCGCTTCCGCGTTCAGCGCGTGTTGGAGGTGGGAGATCACTCCAGCGCGGAGGGTCGCGACCACATGGTCAACGAGCTGCGGCCGATATTCGCGATGCTCGGTCCAAGCACGATGCGCGACGAGCTGACCCAGCTGGTGGCGGGGCGCCTGCACCTGAAAGACAGCGTGACCGAGGCGCTGCTGACCGCGCCTGCGTCCGCGCACGCGCGCAGCGGGCAAGGGAGCGATGCGCCTACGCGTCCCGAACGCGCGCAGGGCGAACCACCGCGCCGCGACCGCGGAGCCCGGGCGACCCAGGGCAACGCGCCCGCACGCGCCGGGCTGTCGCGGCGGGAAGACAGCGAGCGAGCCTTCCTGGCGCTGTGCATCGCGTCGCCGGAGGATGGAGAGACGGCGCTCGGCGAGCTCGATGTGGATGCCTATTTCACGAGCGAGCTGCTACGCGTGGCGGCGCGTGGGCTGCGTGGGCACCTGCAAGAGCCGCTGCGCGCCAGCATCGGCGCGAGCGCGGGCGAGGACCCTGAGAACGGCGAGCGCGTGCAGACCGACGAGCGCCTCCACGCGCTGCTCGCCGAGCTGATCGTCGAAGCGGGCACGGAGCGCGTCAACCCGACGACGATGCTGCCGGTGCAGCGCCTGCAGCTCGAGCTGGCGCTGATCGACCGCCAGATCCAGGCGGCACGAGGCGGGCAGGGCACGGAGGTCAGCGAGCTGGCGCGCCGGCGGGCGCAGATCAAGCGCGAGTTCGACGGCGCCTACGGGCGGGTGCTCGAGGAGACGGGGGACAGGCAGGCGTGACCGCCGGTGTCGAGCGGCGGGGTCCGAAGCTGCCCGCATGCGTCTCGGGGCGCGGCGGTGTGTCTCGCCAGGAAGGGAGGCATCCTCATTCTGTCCAAGGCACGATCTCGGCACACATTTGTTGCGCCGCTGGGGGTGTTTTCGTCGCGTTCCATCCCCAGCACCGACGACAATACGGTGCATGGATCGCGCCTCATTGGAGCAGCTTCTCAGCCGGGGACTCTCGCTTGCAGAGATCGGTAGACGCTTCGACCTGCATGAAACCACGGTCAGCTATTGGGCCGGCAAGCACGGACTGGCTGCAGCGAAGCGCGGGAGACACGCCGCCCGCGGGGGGATTGCGCGGGACGAGCTCGAGGCGCTGGTCGAGGCCGGGCTGTCGATCGCGCAGATCGCGGTGCAGATCGACCGCAGCAAGGCGACCGTACGGCATTGGCTGAAGGAGTACGGCTTGAGGACGCACAGGGCTGAACGGCACCGCATTTCGGTGGACGGCGCGCAACGGTGTGTGCTGCGATGCCCGCGCCACGGCTCGGTCGAGTTCGCTCTTCGAAGCACCGGGGGATACCGCTGCACGAAGTGCCGCGCCGAGGCGGTGAGTCGCCGACGCCGGCGGGTGAAGCGCCTCTTGGTCGCAGAGGCTGGCGGCAGATGCAGCCTGTGCGGCTACGATCGCTGCGTTGCGGCGCTCGAGTTTCATCACGTCGTACCGGCAGAGAAGCGCTTCGCATTGAGCCAACGAGGGTTGGCGCGCTCGCTGGACAAGGCGAGGGCGGAGGCGGCGAAGTGTGTTCTTCTCTGCGCCAATTGCCACGCCGAGGTCGAGGCTGGGATGGTGGGTTTCGCCGACGGCGACATCCCGCGTACAATGACGGTCGCTTGCCCGGATCCCATTCCGGGGTAGCACGATCCGGGGTAGCTCAACTGGCAGACGCGCTCGGCTGTTAACCGAGAGGTTGTGGGTTCGAGTCCCACCCCCGGAGCTTCCTCGTCCCCGCGGCGCGATCAGGTGAGCGCGGTCTGACTCGACGCCGAGACCCGCTCGTGAGCGCGCGTGGCCAGGTGCTCGACCAGCTCGGCGGCGCGGGCGCCGGCGTCGTGGGCGTCTGCCCAGGCCGCGAGCTCGCGCGCGTGAGCGCGGATCGCAGGCTCGGCGAGCGCACGCTCGACCGCCAGGCGCAGCGGCCGCGGCGAGACGAAGCGACGTGGCAGGCGGACGCCGGCGCCCGCCCAGTCGATGCGTGCGGCGTTCTCGTTCATGTCGCCCGCGCACGGGCAGGCGACCACGGCGCAGCCCGATGAGAGAGCGCGCGCGAGCGTGCCGTGACCGGCGTGGCAAACGACGACGTCGCAGCGCGGCATCGTGCGCGAATAGCAGACCCACTCGACGACCTTCGCGTTGGCCGGCACGGGCAGCGACCGCGAGGGCAGCCGGCGGTTCCAGGTGGCGAGGACCCGCACGGGAGTGTCGGAGAGGCCGCGTAGGGCGGCGCGCAGCAAACGGTGGTCGGGATCCTGCGCGGTCGACGGAGCGACCAGCACGAGCGGGGCGCTGCCCGCGGGCAGCTCGACGTCATCCGCCGGTGGCTCCCACATCAGCGGGCCGACGACGTGCGCCCACGGCGGCCAGGTGCGCGGGTACTCGAGCTGGGGAAACGTGGCGACCAGCGCCAGCTGGTGGCTGGTGCCGCCGTGGCCGTGCGCGAGCGCAGGCAGGCCCAGGCGCGCGCGCGTGCGGTTGAGCTCGCCACGCCCCCGCTCGACGCCGCGGCGAGCGGGCGCCTGCAGACGCTGCCACAAAGCGCGTCCCAGATACGTGCGGGGCAGGCGCGCCCCGAGCGAGTAGATCGGGAAGTCGAGCTCGTGCTCGGGATAGACATGCGGGATCAAGGTGGCCCGCGGAATCGCCGACAGCTCGGCCGCCAGGGCCGGCGCGAGCGTGAGGATGTCGGCGACGACCACGTGCGGGCGCACGTCCCTGACCAGCGGGACGGTGTCGTGTGTGGCATGGACGACGGCCTCGTAGAAGTCGAGCGGCTCGCCGGCAGACTCGGGCGTGGGAAAGACGGTGTACTCGGGCGCGGGCGCGAACGCGAGACCCTCGGCTTCGACATGGGCCTGCCAGCGCCGCCAGGTCTGAAGTGTGACCTCGTGGCCGCGCGCGCGCAGGGCGCGGCCGAGCGCGATCATCGGGAAGGCGTGTCCGGGGTCGCCGAAGGCGCCGAGCAGGACGCGCAGCTCAGCCTGCGACGACACGACCTGCTCAGGCGGCGGCGAGCTCGGCGACGAGGCGCAGCTGCGTGAGACGGTCCTCGACGGTGAAGGCGATCGGCGTGACCCCGAGCGTGCCGACACCGGCATCGCGAAAGACGGCGAGGCGCTCGCGCACGAGGTCGGGCGGGCCGCACAGCGAGACGGTGTCGATCAGCGCATCGGGGATCGCAGCCATCGCCTCGTCGCGCTTGCCTTCCAGGTACAGGTCCTGGATCTCGGCGGCCTCGCGCCCGAAGCCGTAGCGGCTGACGACCTGGTTGTAGAAGTTCTGCTTACGGGAGCCCATCCCGCCGACGTACAGGGCGATGAACGGGCGCATCGCGTCGCGCGCGCCGGCGAGGTCGTCGGTGACGAAGACGTTGACGGTGGGGGCGATGTCGAAGCTCTCGAGCGAGCGGCCCGAGCGCGCGGCTCCAGCCTCCAGCAGCGGCTTGAGCTCCGAGACGTGCTCGGGCGAGAACAGCGTCGGCAGCCATCCGTCGGCGATCTCGCCTGCGAGTTCGGTGTTCTTCGGTCCGATCGCGGCGAGGTAGATCGGGATCTGCTCCTGAACCGGGGAGATAGTGAGCTTGAGCGCCTTGCCCGGCCCGTCGGGCAGCGGCAGCTCGAGCGTCTCGCCGTGGAACTCGAGGCGCTCGCGGGCAAGCGCCATGCGCACGACCGCGACGTACTCGCGCGTGCGCTGCAGCTGTTTGGCGAAGCGCTGGCCGTGCCAGCCCTCGGCCACCTGCGGTCCCGAGGAGCCGATGCCGAGCATCATGCGCCCGTTCGACAGCTGGTCGATCGTGGCGGCGGTCATCGCGGTCATCGCCGCGGATCGCGCGGGCATCTGAAAGATGCCCGAGGCGAGCCTGATGTTGGTGGTCTGCCCGGCGAGCCACGCGAGCACCGTAGCGGTGTCTGAGCCGTAGGCCTCGGCGGCCCACACGGAGTCATAGCCGAGCCGCTCTGCCTCCTGGACGATCGCCAGCTGGTCGTCGGAGCTGAGGCCGATGCCCCAGTAGCCGATGTGCACGCCGAGCTTCATCAGCGCATGACCCTACAGGGCGAGTACCGGCGGGTGCGCCCTCAGAAGGGGTCGCCCGGGCGGATGAACATCATCTCCGGGACGATGCAGGCGGGGGAGACCTTCAGGAGATAGCGGACCGCCTCGGAGATGTCCTCGGGTCTGATCATCTCCTCAGGCTTGACGTGCTCCTTGACGTAGTCGGTCATCGGCGTATCGACGAAAGCGGGGCACAGAGCCGTGGACTTGATGCCCTCGCCGCCGAGCTCGCTGTTCATCGCCTCGGTCCAGCCGACGACCGCATGCTTGGTTGCTGAGTAGACGGAGGTCCAGCCCACGCCCCGCTTGCCGGCGATCGAGGCGGTGTTGACGACGAGCGCGTTGCGATGCTCGGCGGCGGCCTCCGTGAGCATCTGAAGGGATTCGCGATAGAAGAGGACGATCGAACGGATGTTGATGTCGAGCTGCATGTCCAGGCGCTTGGTCTGTATCTCGCCGACGACTGCGCCGAAGCCGACGCCGGCGTTGTTGACCAGCACATCCAGGCGCCCGTAGCGCTCGCGATGAGCTGAGACCACACGCTGGACATCGGCCTCCTCGGAGACGTTGGCGCTGACGGCCTGCAGCTCGAAGCCCTCGGCGGAGAGCCCGTCGGCGGCCTCCTGCAGCTTCTCCGGTCGTCGCGCGGCGAGCGTCATGGCAAAGCCTTCCTGGCCGAGCATGCGCGCGATCGCAAGCCCGATCCCGCTCGATGCGCCGGTCACGATCGCTGCACGGTCTGGCATGGTCCCTCCTGTGGGCCTCGATGGTGGTCGCTCGCCGCCTCGAACGCCTGCCCGGCGAACCCGACCGGAGGTCCAGGCGGCGGCAGGGAGCATCGCAGGATCTCACTGCTAGCGTCTGGCGCGTCGCGCGCGGGCACGACCCTGCGACGCGAGCGGGCCCGTAGCTCAGTTGGTTAGAGCTGCCGACTCATAATCGGTAGGTCCCTGGTTCGAGTCCAGGCGGGCCCATACGTTCGGCGTGTTGCCTCGCCTCGAATGCGTGACGGCGCTCGCAGCCCGCTGAAACCGTTGTCGAAGTGCCGCTAGCGTCGCGCAAGCACGACGACCGGGATCTCGCGCTCGGTTCTCGCCTGGTAGTCGTCGTAGGCGGGCCAGTCCTCGGTCATCAGCGACCACAGGCGGTCGCGTTCCTCTCCCTGCGCGGTACCGGCGCGCACCGGCACGAGATCGCCCTTGACCTGGATCTCGGCGTCGGGGTTGGCCTGCAGGTTCTCGAACCAGCTCGGGTGCTGCGGCGCGCCGCCCTTGGATGCCACGATCACCCAGCGGTCGCCGTCGCTGCGGTAGAGCAGTGGCGTGGTCCTGGGCTCGCCGGTTCTGTGGCCCTGCGTCGTGAGCAGCAGGATCGTCCCGCCGCGCCAGTCGTGGCCGCGCTCGCCGGCGGTCTCGCGGTAGACGCGGATGTGCTCCTCGCCGAACAGCTCGTCGTCGGATTGGACGCTCATCTCGGCGCACTCTAGACCACGGTGCGCAGACCGCGATGCGCCGGGCGGTCAGCCGTCAGACACGTGTCGTACACGCGTCGTGGCGCTCGCCACCGGTGCCTGGCGCGACGCCGACGACTGCAAGGAGGCGTATGTTTAGATCGTTGGACGTAGGGCCGCGTCAGCTGGCAGGCTGCGGGTCGTTGTTAGGGAGCGACGTCGAAAGGGGCAGCACATGGAGATCACCGGTTCGAGAGGAACGCTTGGAAGAGGGCTGCGTGGCTTGCTGATAGCGGGCATCGCGCTGCTCAGCGCATGCGTCGTGGCTCCGAGCGCGATCGCCGCCCGGGCATCACGGTGCACGGGCACGGCTGAAGCGCCCGGGATCCTGTCGGGCGAGTACGCCGGCCCGGTCTTCGTCGAAGGTGTTTGCAAGGTGAACTCGGGGCGCGCGGTCGTACGGGGCAGGCTCGTGATCACCGAAGGCTCGACGCTGCTGGCCGCGTACGGGCAGGACGGCTCGAGGCTGACGGTGCGCGGGCGGGTGCGAGTGCTCAAAGGCGCCACCCTCGTGCTCGGATGCGAGCCCGAGCATTTCGCCTGCCTGGACGATCCCGATCCCGAAGAACCGACCCTGTCGAGCAGCGGAAGGATCTTCGGCAATCTGGTCGCGACCGAAGCGTTGGGCGTCGTGGTGCACAACAGTCACATCTTCGGACGGGTTCGGCAGATCGGCGGCGGGGGCGGCGAGAGCTGCGAACCGACGGGCCCGTTCCTCGAATTGGGCCTTCCCGTCTACAGCGACTACGAGGACACGAGGATTGGCGGGAACATCAGGGTGAGCGGGCTCACATCGTGCTGGCTGGGCCTCGCGCGTCTGAGGGTCGCCGGCAACATGCGCATCAAGGAAAATCAGCTCGCCGACCCGGACGCGATCGAGATCCTCTCGAACGTGATTCACGGCAACCTGGTGTGCCAGGGCAACAGTCAGGTCTGGAACAGCGCCGATCTGACCGAAGAACTGTACCCGCGCAGCCCCGAGCCGAATACGGTGTTCGGTCGGCGCCGCGGACAGTGCGTGCTCGCCAGTCCCGAAACCGAAGGTGGCGAACCCGGCCCCGGGCCGTTTTAGGCCGAGAGACCGGGCTCGAGCCAGGAGTCGGCCGGGCTCAGGAGTGGGCCGCCAGCGTCACGACCGTGGCGCTGGCGGGCTGGACGCGGACTGTTACCTGCCCGCCTGAGCTCCTGAGCGGTTCGGCGTGGGGGCTCGGCAGCGTTCCGTTCGCGCGCAGCGCGACACCGCCGAGGCTGGCGCCCTGGAGTGCTCCGGCGGAGGGCGCGCTCAGACGCAGTGAGCTTGCGTGGTTGTAGGCGGACCCGAGCCGCAGCGTCACGGCGACCGGGTGCGGCGAGCTCGAGGCGTGGTCGGCACCGGCGTCGCTGGTCGCGGTTTCCAGGTCGTCGATCACCACGTGCAGCGCGCCGTCCGGGGCGCGCAGGGCGAACGTGGCGACGTTGCCTGACGTGCGCGCGGTGACGGGCACGAAGGCGCAGCCCTCGAGCGAGCGCAGCAGTGCGAGCGCGTAGTACTCGGGCCGCGCGGTCAGCTGACCGTTCGGCAGGGCGCAGAGCGGCGAGTACCACGGCGACAGCAGCGTCCCGCCGGTCTGGCAGGAGCCGAGCCCGCTGGTGAAGTTGATCCCCGCGACGCCTTCACGCGCGGCGATCAGCGCGGCGTCGAGCGCCCACAGCGCAGCGCCGAACGTGTTGCTGGTGCCAGGCTGGCCGCCGCACGCGACCGAGCCGAGCTCATCGATGCGCAGCGGCAGATGGTGGCTGCCGGCGATCGCCGCCAGTTCTTTGATGCGGCCGGTCTCGCTCTGCTGCACAGCTCCGCTCAGCAGCTGTGCGATTGTCGGGCCGTGCGGGAGCAGGCGCTCGGAGCGGCAGCGGTCAAGCGGGTACAGATGCGTGCTGAGCGCCGCGGTGCCGGCGCCCTCGGTGCTGGCGTACGCCTGCAGCCAGTTCCCGGTTGCGCTCTCGGGGCCGTACAGCGGTGTCGATCCGCCCGCTGCCGCGACAGCGCTGCGGGCCTTCGCGAGTTCGCCCTGGTAGTTCGAGAAGCCCCATCCGCTCGAGCGCAGCGGATCGCTTCCGAGCACCGAGCGGAACGGCTGGGCCGGCGGCTGCGTGTACAGGTCGGGCTCGTTGCCGATCGCCAGACCCGCGAGCGAAGCGCCGAGGATCGAGCCGGCCGCGCTCGCCTCTTCGGTGAGCGCGTTCGCCTGCAGGTGTCCAAGATCGAGCCCGAGGATCAGGCGCCATCCGCTGGCGCTCATCACCGCCGCCAGGTGGTGCAGGTCCTCCGGCGTGACGGTGGTCAGCGCCCAGGCGGCGGCCGGACCGGGCGCGGGCAGCCACTGCGTGTGGTCGACCGAGTCGCCGGATACCCGCAGCACGCCTTTGCCGAGGCCCGAGAGCAGGTTGGCGAGCACCGGCGAGCGCGTTTCGATCGCGGGGAGGTGGAGCGCCGGCGTCTCGAGCGACAGCCCGAGAAAGTCGGTCGGGATCACGGCGCCGGGCCGCGAGCCGATGCTCACCGTCAGCGGACGTTCCTGCGCGCCGGCGGCCGTCACCGAGCGTGCGTCGGCGCCCGTGCAGAGATGAGCCAGCAAGCTGGCGACGGCGACGGTCAGGACCCCGAGGCGGCGCAGGCGCACAGAGCGGCACAGTGTAGAGATCGGCGTGGGCGCGCTCAGAGGCTGGGCGTGTCGAGCGGACCCGAGCTCAGGCGCGTGCGCCCGTCGGTAGCCCCACGAGCTCGGCGCTGCGCTCCCACAGCCCGGCGGCGAGCGTTTCGTCCTGCGCCTGGGCGCTCGGCGATCGCACCCGCTCGTCCTGGACGTAGACGCCGGTCAGACCTGCGGCCTGCTCGGAAAGCGCCAGCCAGACGAGCGAGCGAGCTCCGCGGTCGGGCGAGCGAAAGAACGGACCGGCGAGCGTCGTCAGCACCTTCCAGATGCCGTTTTCGTTCTTGCCGAACCCGGTTCGCACGACGCCGGGGTGAAAGCAGGTAGCGTGCAGCTCGGGCGCCCGCTTTGCCAGCTCGCGGGTGAACAGGATGTTGCACAGCTTCGTCGTGCCGTAGACGCGCATCGCGGCGTAGCCGTGCTCGGACTGCAGGTCGTCGAGGTCCAGGCGCCCGGAGGTGTGGGCGTCGGAGGCCGTCGTGACGACCCGGCCGCCGCGCAGGCGATCGCGCAGCAGGTTGGTGAGCAGGAACGGCGCGAGCTGGTTGAGCGCAAAGGTGCGCTCGAAGCCTTCCGCGGTCTCGCGCCGCGAGGCGAACAGGGCGCCGGCGTTGTTGGCAAGCACGTCGATGTGCTCGTAGCGGCTCGCGGCCTCGTCGGCGAGCGCGCGCACGTCCGCCATCAGCGTGAGGTCGGCGACGTGCTCGTGCACGGGCGCCCCTCCGCCGGCCGCCCGCGCTCGTTGCGCCGTTTCGCGCAGGCGCTCGCGATCGCGGCCGACGAGCGCCAGCTCGACGGCGCGCCCGGCCAGCTCGACTGCGGCGGCTTCGCCGATCCCGCGCGTGGCGCCGGTGAGCAGGACCAGGGTCATGACAGCCGCGACGGTGCCGAGATCATGGCCAGGACTCTACAACCGCCTTTCGACGTGACACGCTGTCGAGGTGCCGTTGCGGGACATCGCCGGCCCTCTGGCTCCAGGGAGCGAGCTGGGCACGACCTCGTGCTCGCCCGCGCCCTTGCCGCGCCGATCAGGCCGGGACTGGCGGCGGCTCGGGGCGCAGGTCGTCCGTGCCGGGACGGTGGTCGTGCCGCCGATCGCGGCAGGCCTGGCCGCCGCGATCCCGGTGATCAGCTCGACGGTCAAAGCGGTGCGCGACGGCTGGGTGCCGGCCGGCGACGACGGGATCATCGCGACACGCGCCTGGGACGTGTTGACCGCGCACACGCCGCTCGTGGGCCAGTACTCCGAGGCCGGTCTCGTGGTGCACGGGCAGGTGATGCACAGCCCCGGCCCGCTGCTGTACTGGCTGCTCGCGCTGCCCGCGCGTTTCGGAAGCGTCACGAGCATCGCCGTGACGATGGGAATCGTCAACACGCTCGCGATCATCGGATGCGTCGCGCTCGCGCGCCGCCGCGGGGGGCTCGTCCTGATGTTTGCGACGGCCGTCGGGATCGCGCTGATGTGCCAGTCGCTGCCCGGCGAGGCGATGCACGACATCTGGAATCCGGCCGCCGGGCTGTTCGCTTTCCTGCTGCTGATCTTCCTCTGCTGGTCGCTTGCGTGCGGCGACCATCGGCTGCTGCCGCTGGTGGCGCTCGTTGCGAGCTTCGTCACGCAGACGCACCTCATGTATGCGGCGCCAACCGCGGTGCTGCTCGTGGTCGGGTGTGGTGGCCTGCTGATCCGATCGACGTCGCGGCGCGCGCGCGCGCGCGCGCGCGCACGTGCGGTCAGCCCGGAGTTTGCTCGACATGGACCGGAGCGCAGCGAAGACGACCCAGAACTTGCTCGACATGGATCGGAGCGCGGTCAGCACGACCCCGAACGTGCTCGACGCGGCTCGGAGCCCGCCCAACCCCGGCCGCGGATCTGGCCCTGGGCGCTCGCTGCAGTCGCGGTCGCGGCTGTCTGCTGGACTGGGCCGGCGATCGACGAGATCGAGAACAGTCCCGGAAACCTCACGATGATCGTGCGGACGGCGCAGCACCCCGAGCCCAAGCTGGGCGCGAGCGTCGGCTGGCACGCGGTGGTGCGCTCGGTCGGGTTCAGGCCGTGGTGGCTGTACGTGCCGGCGTCGGAGTGGGAGCGCAAGGCCGACGTCCGCGCAACGCCCGGGAGCGGGCAGACAAACTCCACGCTCGCGCTGCTCGCGGCCCTGGCGCTCGTCGGAGCGGTCGGCGCGATCGCGCGGCGCTGGGACCTGTTTGCTGCCGCGCTGATCGCGCTCGGCCTGTGCGCTGCGATCGGGTTCGAGGCGGCGTCGAACCCCTCGGCGCAGCTGCTCGCCGAAACGCTCGGCTACACGATGTGGTGGGGATCGGAGCTGGGTCTGTGGGTATGGCTGGTGCTCGCCTGGTCGCTGTGGCTTGGGCTGCTGTGGCTCGCACGGCCGGCGCTCGCGGCGTGGCGCGGGCGCGTGCTCCCCCCCGACCGGCGCGCGCTCGTCGCGCGGCTGCGCCTCACGGGCGTTGCGGTCGCGTCGCTGGTGAGCCTGGGCGCGGTCGTCGCGGTGGGCGCGGCGGTCGCGCGCGACGCCAAGCCCGACTCGCACGTGTACGAGTACCGGCCGATCCGCCAGGCCGCCGCCGGCATCGAGCGGTTGATTCCGCCGCGTCAGACGATCGAGTACAACCTCGGTCCGCTCGACACCGGCACGCAGCCGATGGAGCCCGCGATTCGCTTCTTGCTGGTTCGCCACGGCGATCGACCGCTCGCCGAAGGGTCCTATCCGCGTCTGGGCAGCTACTACGAGCTGGACAAACGCCGATACCAGTGGGTCCTCTACGTCACGGACGGCACACGCAAGCCGCGGCGGATGATGCTGGCGGCCCGCGTCCACTTTCGCGGCCCATGGGGGCCGGAGACGTTCAGCGCCTGGGTGCGGCGAGCCTGATCGCTCGGGACGGTCCGACGGCCGGGTTGGGACGCCCGTCTGCAGCGCCCACGCCGTATGGCAATGCGCGCTCAGCCGCACTGCCGGTGCGCGCGTCGCCGCGCGCGGCACCTCGGCAGGCCGCCATGACGAGCGCCATGACGGCCAGCCACAGGAGAGGAATCAGGAGTGACAACAACACTGCGACGCACACGTTGACGCCCCCACCTGAACGCTCGATATCGGCCGCCTGAAGATTCGCTTAAGGGGCGTCGCCGACACGGTTCGGCGGCGCCGCCGGGCGGGCTCGACGGCCAGCGTGGCTGGCTCGATGGCTCGTGTGGCTGGCTCGACCGCGACCGCGTGACGGCTCAGCCGCGGTCGATGCCGCGGATGCGCACGAGCGGGCGCCAGGGGGCGGAGGTCAGCGACGGGGTGGCGTACCTGAGGCGCACCCGCTCCGGTGTCGCGGGGGTGTGCAGCAGGAAGCCTTGGCCGACGGCGCAGTCGAGCTCGCGCGCGACCGCGAGCTGGCGCTGGGTTTCGATGCCGACGGCCACCGCGGTCACGCGGGCCTGCTTGGCAAGCGCGATTGCCGCCGCGAACATGGCGCGCTTTTCGGTGTTGTGCGCGAGGCTGGCCGTCAGCGCGCGATCGAGCTTGACGATGTCGAGCGGCAGGTTGCTCGGCATTCCCAGCGAGAAGTGGTCCGAGCCGAATTTGTCGAGCGCGATCGAGACGCCCAGGCGCTTGACGTCGGTGAGCGCCGCGCGCGCGCGCTCGGGATCGCGCAGCACTGCGTCCTCGCTGACCTCGAGGCGCAGGGCCGAGGCGGGCAGGCGGTAGTAGACGAGCTCCTCGCGCACGCGCTCGGCCAGATCGAGCTCGGTGAGCTCGCGCGCGGAGATGTTGACCGACACGGGCATCGCGATGCCGTTGCGCCGCCACGCCGCGGCCTGCGCGCAGGCGCTGTGCAGCACCCAGTTGCCGATCTGCACGATCAGCTCGCTGTTTTCGACCGGCGGCAGGAACGTCGAGGGCAGCATCTCGTCGGCGGCGCGGGCTCCGTCCTGTGGCCCGTTGGGGAGCCAGCGCACGAGCGCCTCGCAGCCGACGACCTGCCCGCCCGCGAGTCGCATGATCGGTTGGTAGGCGAGCATCAGCTCGCGCCGCGGCAGCGCATCTCGCAGGCGCAGCTCGATCTGCGCGTGCGCGCTCAGCTCCTGGCGCAGGCTCTCGTCGAACAGCTGCACCCGCGGGCCGCGTGCGCTCTTGGCGCGGTACATCGCCAGGTCGGCCTCGCGCAGCATCGCCTCGGGGTCGAGGAGATGGTCGCGCGATATCGAGATGCCGACGCTCGCCAGCATCGCGACCGTCGCGCCTCCCAGCGTGAAGGGCCGGTCGAGCGCGTCGAGCGCGCGCTGCGCCAGCGCGAGCGCCTCGTGGTCGCTCTCGACGTCCTCGGCGAGGATCACGAACTCATCTCCTCCGAGCCGGGCCACGGTGTCGCTGTCGCGCATCAGCTCGGCAAGGCGTTCGGAGATCGCGACCAGCAGGCGATCGCCGACGCTGTGTCCGAGGTTGTCGTTGACCGCCTTGAAGCGGTCGAGATCGATGAACAGCATCGCCACGGCGCTGCCGCTGCGGTGCAGGCGCGCGATCGCCTGGCGCGCGCGGTCCATGAACAACAGCCGGTTCGGCAGTCTGGTGAGCGGATCGTGCAGCGCCTGGCGCTCGAGCCACATGCGGTCGGTGACGTCCTTGGCGGTCGCGTACCACGTGTCGCCGTCGCGACGCGCGCTCCACATCAGCCAGCGCCATGAACCGTCGCGGTGCCGATAGCGGCTCGTCATGTTCTCGAGCTGTGGGGTGTCGCCGTGGATCGCCGCGAGCGCCTGCTCGGCGTCGTCGGGGTGCAGCAGATCGGCGATCGACGCGGCGCGCAGTTCCTCCGGCGTGCGCCCGAGTAGCTGCTCCCAGGCCGGGTTGAGCAGCGTGAAGCGCCCCTCGGGGGAGATCGTCGCCAGCGGGTCGGCGGTCAGCTCGAAGAGCCGCTCGATCTCGCCCGTCCTGGCGTCTGCTCTGTCCGGGTGCGGCCGGCTTTCCTCGGCGTCCGGCACCGGCGGATCCTGTTTGGGGGTTGGCGCGGAGCGTTTCGGATCGGCGCCGGCGTCGTCGCGCCTGGGTCCCGCTACGGCTGCTCGACCGCGCGCCGGGCCCCGCGCGGCCGGCTGGCGGGAGGCCCCCGGTTCCTCGCTGCATTGCGGATCGACGCGCATTGTCACCCATCACGTCGGCGTCGGGACGGTGACGCCGGGGCCGGCTTGCCCGTGTTCGACAGATCTTCTACGGCGCGGCGCCCGGCGCGGCGCTCATACCGCCAGAGCCGGCGCGTACCTGCGCATCTCGGCTCACCGGCGGAGAATCCGGTGCGGCCAACGAAAATGTGCCGGCACGGGCTGCTCGACGCCACGACGCCCCCTTTGGCCAAAAGTCACGTCCAGGACACAAAGAAGTCACGGATAGGACAGACAATCGTCTCTATTTGCGACTTCAATTAGAGAACATGGCCTGTGGTCATAACGATGTCAAGAGGCGATCGTGCCGTGTATGGCTGTTGTGATGCCGACCAACGCTGAGCTCGGCCTCGCCATCCGGCGTCTGCGCCGGGCGCGAAGCCTGACGATCGAAGACCTGGCGTACGCCGGGGGTATGCACCCGACCTACCTGTCCGGGATCGAGCGGGGCGTGCGCAACCCGACCTGGGAGAAGCTCACCGGTCTCTGCCGGGGACTGGACGTTCCGATCACCGACATGGCGCGCGACGCCGAAGATGAAGCGCGGCTGGCCGCGCGCATGCGCATCGCCCGGTCTGAGCTGGGCATCGACGAGCGCTCTGAGTAGGCCGACCGCTCCCGCGAAAGCGGGGCGGCGGCCGATTGGCCGCTCGTGAACGTTGGCCGTTCGTGAATGTTGGCCGTTCGCGGACGTTGGCCGTTCGTGAACGTTGGCCGTTCGCGGACGTTGGCCGTTCGCGGGCCGTGGCCTCACGCGAACATTGGCAGCACGGTCGATCGGCGCTCGTGCGCACGCCGGCCGAGCCCTCCGGTGTGGCGAATACATTCATGACATGACGTCCGGCGAGCGTTTCGCTGTGATCGACCTCGGCTCCAACTCGTTTCGGCTGGTCGTGTTCATGACCGCGGACGGCTGGTGGAGGCGCACGGACGAGATCTACGAGCCGGTTCGCATCGGCGAGGGAATGGCGGCGACGGGGCGGCTCGGCGAGGAGCCGATGCGCCGGGCGCTGGCGACGCTGGATGTGTTCGACCAGTTCTGCCGCGCCGCCGGCCTGATCGGGTCGGGGGGGCAGAGCTCGGCGGTGGGCGGACCGGACCCAAGCGCGGCCAGCGTGGCCGTCGATGCGCTGGCCACCAGCGCGATCCGCGAGGCCGAGAACGCGGAGGGATTCCTGGCGCTGGCGCGCGAGCACACGAGCCTGCCGATCCGCGTGCTGAGCCGCGAGGCTGAGGCTCGCTACGGCTATCTCGCTGCGGTCAACTCGACGACCCTGACAGACGGGTGCGTGCTGGATCTGGGTGGCGGATCGCTGCAGCTGGTGCGCGTCGCCGGGCGGCGGGCCTGCGAGCTCGGCTCCTGGGCCCTCGGCGCCGTTCGCATGACCGAGCGCTACCTGCCCGTGAACGGACCGCCCAAGCGTCGCCAGATCGACGAGCTGCGCAAGCACATAGCCGGTGAGCTGGCAGGGGCGGAGTGGCTGAGCGCCGCCGGCAGCGCGAGCGCCGGCGGGCGCCTGGTGGGCATGGGTGGCACCGTGCGCAACCTGGCCGCCGCGGTCCAGCGCGCGAAGGCGCTGCCGTCGAACGGCGTGCAGGGCATGACTGTGGCGCCGGCCGAGCTGGACGAGCTGATCGAGCAGCTGGCCGAGCTGCCTGCGTCCAAGCGGAGCTCCATTCCGGGCATCAAGCCCGCACGGGCCGACCTCGTGCTGGCCGGCGCGATCGTCGTCCAGGGCGTGATCGAGGCTGGGGGCTTCGAAGGTCTCGAGGTCACGGAGTCCGGCCTGCGCGAGGGCGTGTTCTTCGAGCGTCTGCTGTCCGACCGAGATCCGCCCCTGTTCACCGACATACGCCGCGAGAGCGTGCTCAACCGCGCGGCTCAGTACCGGCACGATCGCGCTCACACCGAGCACGTCGCGACGCTCGCGTTGGCGATGTTCGACGAGCTCGCGCGCCTGGGCCTGCACGCCGGCGATCCGCTCGAGCGGGAACTGCTGTGGGCAGCGTGCGCGCTGCACGATGTCGGCATGTCGGTCGATTACGACGATCACCACAAGCACTCGCGCTACCTGATCCTCAACGGCGGGCTCCCGGGGTACTCCCCGAGGGAAGTCGCGATCATCGCTCAGGCGGCGCGCTATCACCGCAAGGGCATGCCCGATCCCGGCCCCTTGGCTGCGCTGTTCGAGCCCGGTGACGCCGCGCGCCTGGATCGCTGCGCTGTGCTCTTGCGCCTGGCGGAGGACCTCGAGCGCTCGCGTGACCAGCTCGTTCGAGCGACCCGCTTCACGCCAGCCGGCGCGAACGGCAGCGGGGAGATCGAGCTGCGGCTGATCGCCGACGGCGAGCCGACCGTTCCGCGCTGGGCGGCGAGCCGCGAGCGCGAGCTGTTCGAGCGCGCCTTCCATCGCGAGCTGCTCGTCGCCGCCTGACCCACGCGCGCACGCGCGCTCGGGTCGCCGTTTGGCGCGTGCCGCCTCGGGCCACACGCGCGCGTGACCGACGCGCGGCATGGGAGTCGTTGCCGGTTCGACGCGAATGGATCAGAGCGTGCCGTGCTGGCGGCTGAGCGACGCTTCGTGGCCCTTGCAGTCGAATAGCAGCAGCGCGTTCGGGTTGACCGGCGGCGGCTGCCAGGCCGCGCCCGGGACCACCTCACATGCCCGCAGCGCGGCTGTCGATGCGGCGTTGCCGCCGCGTTCTGCATAGGCGCCGCCGAGCACGACATAGCGCGCTTCACCGCGGCGCACGAGCCGCGCGAGGCCGGCGCCGTCGAGCGCGGGGTCATAGCCGCTGTAGCCGCCCATCGCCCCCGCGGCGTGACCGAGCAGGATCATCGGCGCGGCGGTGTCAGACGCCTCGGTCAACACGTCCCAGCGCGAGCCGGGATCGTGCCGGCCGACGTAGGCGAGCAGCGCCTTGGTCACCCGCGTGGCGGCCGCGTCGATGTCCAGCCCGCCGTAGCCGGCGGCCACGTGGGGGCCTGCCTCGGGGAACGTTCCGTCCACCGGGAACCTCCAGATCGTGGCCGCGTACACCCCCGGCACCACCAGCAGCAGCGCGAGCGTCGCGGCCATCGCCACGCCGATCCAGCGGCGCACGGTGAGGATCGCGAGCACCCCGAGCGCCGCGCCGATGATCAGCACGGGCCAGAACCAATGCAGGTAGCGCAGGTCTTCACGCAGAACGAGCACCTGCGCGAGCACCGTCGCGCCCACGGCGAGCGGCACGAGCACGAGGAACAGGCGTCGGCGCTTGCCGAGCTCGACGAGAGCGATCGCGCCGGCGCCGACCATCGCCGCCGTGCCCGGTCCGAGCGCCGACACGTAGTAGGGGTGGACGATCCCCTTGGAGAAGCTCAGCACGGCGAACTCGGCCAGGAACCAGCCGCCCAGCACGATCAGCGCCGCCAGCCGGCGGTCACGCAGGATCTCGGCCACGGAGGCCCGCGCGGCGCGGCGCCTGCTCCGGCGCTCGCCCTCGGTCTCGCCGGCCGGCACGAAGAGCGTCCACAGCGCGATCGCGATCATGCCAACCAGCGCAAACGGCAGCATCCAGGCGCCCTGCGTGCCGAGACCTGCTTCGAACATGCGCAGCGGGCCGGGCGGGCCGCCGAAGGCGATCGGCTCGCGCAGGCGGCCGTCGGCCAGGTACTTGGACGGCCGCGGAGGCAGCCGGCGTGCCGGCGTGCCGGCAGCCGGTTTGGGCGGTGTGGCCGCGGTGGGCGCCAGGCCCGGTTCGAGTCCCGTCGGGTTCTTGCCCAGAGCGCGCAGGCGCAGCGCTTCTTTTTCGATGTCGGCCAGCGAGCCGTGCTTGAGCAGCACCCGAATCTGGCCCGGCCCGCCGAGCTGACCTCCGACGCGGCCGAAGCCGTTGTAGCCGAACGTCAGGCCGATCTCGCTGTTGTTGGTCGAGCCGCCGACGAACGGACGCCTGGAGGCGGGCGTGAGTTCGACCATCGCTATCCACGCGAACGACACCGCGAGCATCACCGCCCCCGCGACGAGCAGGTGCACGAGCCGGCGTGCGAGCGGCGCGGGCGCGCACACCAGGTAGCCGAGCGCCAGTCCGGGAACGACCAGATAGGCGGCGAGCGTCTTGGTGTTGAACGCGAGCCCCACGAGCGCTGCGCAGCCGAGCAGCGTGCGCAGGCGCCCCGATTCGATCGCGCGCAGCCCGACGCCGCAGGCGAGCGTCATCAGCAGGATCAGCAGTGGGTCGACGGCGTTCTCACGCGCGACCGCCACGAACGAGGGAAACAGCGCCAGCGTGAGCGCGCTCGCCAGCCCCGCGAGCACGCCGAACCGCGGCGTGACGACCCAGTAGAGCAGTCCGACCGCGACGACTCCCATGATCGCCTCCGGCAGCAGCACGCTCATCGGCGTCATGCCGAAGACCTTCGCGCTGAGCGCCTGCGCCCACAGCCCAAGCGGCGGCTTGTCGATCGTGACGAGCCCCCCCGGGTCGAACGAGACGAACAGGAAGTTGTGCAGCGAGTGCAGCATCGACTTGACGCCGGCCGAGTAGAAGGCGTTCGCCCAGCCGTTGCGGGACAGGCGGTAGGTGTTGAGGACGGCGGACAGCGCCAGCACCGCCCCGAGCGCCAGGTGTCGCGCGCGCACGCGCGGCAGCGGACGGCTCCGGGCCGTGGCCTCTTGGCCGAGCGGCCGATCCGCGGGGAGGACGGTCGTCTGCTCGGCGGAGTTCATGGTCGGGTCGTGAGCGCCTTCAGCAGCCGGTCGAGGTCGTCCTCGTCGTTCCAGGCCCCCACCGACGCTCGCAGCCACGGCGTGGCGGGGATGTTACGCAAGATGACACCGGCCTCTGCCAGTCGCGTGCGCTCGGTCTCGGGGTCGGGGCTCTCGAACGACACGAGCGTGCTGTGGTCGCGCGGCGGCACCTCGCGGCCTTTCTCGGCGAGCAGCTCGGCCAGTCGCGCGGCCAGGCTGCGGGCGCGTTCGTGGATCGTTTGCCAGCCGGCCGCCTCGAGCGTGTGCGACGCCGCCAGCGCGCACGCGAGTGTCTCGGCGCTCAGCGACATCGCGTCGAAGCGGCGCGCGTCGGTGTGCGGCTCGGCGTCGAGTCCCGCGTCCGGGTCGGCCAGGTTCGGGTAGCCGCGCCGGCGCACCGACAGGCGCGCGCTGAAGGCGTCGCTGACGTACAGCATCCCCATCCCGTCCGGGCCGCACAGCCACTTCTGTCCGGCGCCGGCGTAGGCGTCGCAGCCGAGCGCGTCGACGTTCGACCGGCACGGCGCCCACGCCCTGGGCGCCGTCGAGCAGCACCGGCACCTCGAGCTGCGCCAGCGCCGCGGGTGCGAAGCGTCCGCTCATCCAGCTCACGTGCGAGCAGGCGACCAGTCGTGTGCTGGGGCCGACTGCGTCGGCGACGTCGGCGAGCGCCACGATGCGCACGCTGACACCGCGCAGCGCACGCGCGGCGCCGAGCGCGCCGAGCAGGCCGGGATGCTCCTCGTCGCTGGTCACGATCTCGTCGCCGGGACCGAGGTCGAGTCCGTCGATCACTTGCGCCATGCCTTCGCTCGTGCAGGTCGTCAGCGCGAGCTCGCTCGCCGTGCAGCCGAGCCGCTGCGCATATGCGGCGCGCAGCTCGTCTCTGAGCTCGCCGCGGCGCTCGAAGTGCGATGCGGCCCGTCCGTGCTGTGACTCGCGCGAGAGCTCGTCCGCCGCGGCCCGGGCCGCGCGTGCTGGCAGCGGACCGTCGGTGCCGGCGTTCAGGTAGGCGTGCGTGGCCAGGACGGGAAACTCGGCGCGCAACCCGGGCAGGCTCACAAACGGCGAGAATACTGGCATGGCCAGCGCGACCGGACCGCAGCCGCTGTGGGAGCCCTCGGCGGATGTGCGCGAGCGCGCGCAGCTGACGAGCTTCATGCGCTGGCTGGAAAAGGAGCCCGCCCACGCGGCGCAATGCGCGTTCTCGGACTACTCGGAGCTGTGGCAGTGGTCGGTGTCCGAGCTCGAGCGGTTCTGGGCGGCGATCTGGGAGTACTACGGTGTGCGCGCCTCGCGCCCTTACGAGCGCGTGCTCGACTCGCGCGAGATGCCCGGGGCGCGCTGGTTCGAGGGCGCGGAGCTCAACTACGCCGAGAACCTGCTGGCACGCGGGCGCGACCCGCAGGCGCTCGCGGTCCTGCATTGCTCGGAGCTGCGCGAGCTCGATTCGATCACCTGGGGTGAGCTGCGCGAGCAGGTGGCGCAGGCGGCGGCGGGCCTGCGCGCGCTCGGGGTCGGTCGCGGCGATCGCGTCGTCGCGTACATGCCGAACATCCCTGAGACGCTGGTCGCGTTTCTGGCGACGGCCAGCCTCGGCGCGATCTTCTCGAGCGCCGCGCCCGAGTTCGGGTCGCGCAGCGTGATCGACCGTTTCGCGCAGATCGAGCCGACGGTGCTGCTGGCGGTCAACGGCTACCGCCACGGCGGCAAGGACTTCGACCGCATCGATGCGGTGCACGCGATCGCGCGGGAGCTGCCGGGCCTGCGTCATACGGTGCTGCTGCCGTATCTCGCGCGCCACGCGTCTGCCGCGGGGCTGCCGGGAGGGCTCGGCTGGAGCGAGCTGCTCAGGCGCGGCGCGGCGCTCGGTTCGGGCGGCTCGGCGGGCGAGGGGATGAGCTTTGAGCAGGTCCCCTTCGCGCATCCCCTGTGGGTGCTGTATTCCTCGGGCACGACCGGCCTGCCCAAGGCGATCGTGCACTCCCACGGCGGCATCCTGCTCGAGCAGCTCAAGAAGAGCCTGCACCTCGATCTGCGCGCCGGAGACCGCATGTTCTGGTTTACGACGACGGGCTGGATGATGTGGAACTTCCTGGTCGGCTGCCTGCTCAGCGACGCGGCGATCGTCCTCTACGACGGCAGCCCCGGCCACCCCGATCTCGGCGCGCTGTGGCGACTGGCCGAGCGGACCGAGATGACCTGCATGGGGGTCTCGGCGGGCCTGCTCGCGGCGTGCGCGAAGGCGGGCGTCGAGCCGGCGCGCGAATGCGACCTGCGCGCGCTGCGCGCGATCGGCTCGACCGGCTCGCCGCTGTCGCCGGAGAGCTTTCGCTGGGTCTACGAGCACGTCGGGCGCGATCGGTGGCTGTTCTCGACCAGCGGCGGAACCGATGTGTGCACGGCGTTCGTGGCCGGCTGCCCGCTGCTGCCCGTCTACGAGGGCGAGCTGCAGTGCCGCGCGCTCGGCTGCGCTGTCGAGGCGTTCGACGAGCGTGGCCGCAGCGTGGTGGACGAGGTCGGTGAGCTGGTGATCACCGAGCCGATGCCCTCGATGCCCCTGTTCTTCTGGGGCGAGGACCCGCCGCGGCGCGACGGCAGCGGCGGCGAGCGCTACCGCGAGAGCTACTTCTCGATGTACCCGGGGATCTGGCGCCACGGCGACTGGATCCGCATCACCGCGCGCGGGAGCGCGGTGATCTACGGACGCTCTGATGCCACCATCAACCGCCAGGGCGTGCGCATGGGCACGAGCGAGATCTATCGGGCGGCGGGCGCGGTCGAGGACGTGCTCGACGCTCTCGTGGTCGACGTCCCCAGAAGCGGCTCCACATTCGAGGCTGGAGCCGAGCTGTGGATGATCCTGTTCGTCGTGTTGCGCGACGATGTCGCGCTCGATGAGGAGCTGCGTGCGCGCATCCTCGCGCGCATTCGCGAGGACTGCTCGCCACGGCACGTTCCCAACGAGGTGCTGCAGATCGTCGAGGTGCCCCGCACGCTGTCGGGCAAGGTGCTCGAGGTGCCGGTCAAGAAGATCCTGATGGGCGTGTCTCCGGGCGAGGCCGCGAGCGTGGACTCGCTGGCCAATCCGCGCTCGCTCGACTACTTCGTGGAGCTGGCCGGGAGCCTGACCGGGAGTCGACCAACGGCCTGACCTTCGGCCCGTCTGAATCGTCAATTCGTGCAGTGAATCGCCGATCGGTGCAGGAGTGCGGGGCGCTGCTGTCGAAACAGAGCGCCGATGAAGCGCAGCGCGACCCCCGTTCCAACGACGCGTCCGAGCAACGGCACCGGCGAGCATCAAAGCCTGTCCACCTACATCCAAGCGCGCTTCGAGGAATGCTCGCGCTCGCAGAAGGACGTGGCGCAGTACATCGTCAACCATCTCGACGAGGCGGCGTTCCAGACCGCCGAGGAGCTCGCCCGCCGCGCCAACACCTCCAGCTCGACGGTCGTGCGCTTCTCGCAGGCGCTTGGCTTCGAGGGCTTCCCGGAGCTGCAGGCCGCGGCGCGCGAGGAATACCGGCGCATACATGCGCAGGCGCCGAAGGAGACCGGCCTGAATGGCTCGACGCCGCTGTTCTCGCTCGACCAGAACGAGTTCGAGAGCTCGCTGACCGCCGACTACGTGAACGTCGAGGAGACCGCCCGCAAGATCTCGCGCAGCTCGGTCGACGCGCTCGTGCAGGCGATCATCGACGCCGACAAGGTGCTGGTCGCCGGCACCGATCAGATGGCGTTCTTCGCGAGCTACCTGCGCCACCTGCTGATGCTGCTCGACCTGCGCGTGGACGTGGTCGCAAGCCCGTCCCAGGAGGCGCTCAGCCGTCTCGGGCGCATCGATCAGAACACGCTCGTGGTGGGCCTGTCGGCCGGCCGGCCCCACCCGCTCGTGGTGCGCGCGATGAAGCTCGCGCGTCATCGCAAAGCGCGCACCGCCGCGATCACCGACGCGACGCTCTCGGAGGTCGCGAAGCTGGCGCAGATCAAGCTCTACTACTCATCGAACAGTCCCGCGTACGTGCGCTCGCACACCGCGCTGCTGAGTATCGTGCAGGCGGTCGCCTACGGGGTCTACTCGCGCGATATCGCGCAGTACGACGACCGCATCAAGGCATTCCGGCTGAAGTAACGGCTCGTCGCCCGACGCTTGCGTGCAGCCGGCGCAAGCTATGCTCAGCGCATGCGCGACGAGGCGACTTTCCGGGTCAAGAGCGGCCTGGCGGAGATGCTCAAGGGCGGCGTGATCATGGACGTCGTCACGCCCGAGCAGGCGAGCGTCGCCGAGGAGGCTGGCGCCGCCGCGGTGATGGCGCTCGAGCGCGTTCCCGCTGACATTCGTCGCGACGGCGGCGTGGCGCGCATGTCAGATCCGGACATGATCGCCGGCATCCAGGAGGCCGTGACGATCCCGGTGATGGCCAAGGCGCGGATCGGGCATTTCCTCGAGGCGCAGGTGCTGCAGGCGCTCGAGGTTGACTACGTCGATGAGTCCGAGGTGCTGACTCCGGCCGACGAGAGCAACCACATCGACAAGTGGCAGTTCAAGGTTCCGTTCGTGTGCGGCGCGACCAATCTCGGCGAGGCGCTGCGGCGGATCGGCGAGGGCGCGGCGATGATCCGCTCCAAGGGCGAGGCGGGCACCGGCGACATCGTCGAGGCCGTCCGTCACATGCGTGCGATCACGGGCGAGATCCGGCGCCTGGGCATGCTCGACCAGGCCGAGCTCGCGGCTGCCGCCAAGGAGCTCGCGGCGCCGCTCGAGCTGGTCAGACGCGTCGCCGGCGACGGGCGCCTGCCGGTTGTGCTGTTCTGCGCCGGGGGTATCGCCACGCCTGCTGACGCCGCACTGATGATGGCGCTGGGCGCCGAGGGCGTGTTCGTCGGTTCGGGCATCTTCAAGTCCGAGGACCCGCCTGCGCGCGCACGCGCGATCGTGCAGGCCACGACCCACTGGCAGGACCCGGGGCGCGTCGCCGAGGCCTCGCGCGGGCTCGGCCCCGCGATGGCGAGCCTGGAGAGCTCCAAGCTGGAGGGCGAGCAGCTTCTGGCCCAGCGCGGCTGGTGAGTCGCCGGCGCTCCGCCGGGCAGGTGTAGCGACCATCGCCAGCCCAGTCCTACAGGCCAATCGATCCGGGCCGGATGCTCGCCCGTTGGTGGGCGTGCTTGCCCTGCAGGGCGGCTTTGAGGCACACGAGCGCGTCCTGCGCCGGCTTGGCGCGGACGTGTCAGAGGTTCGCGTGCCCGCAGATCTCGAGGGTCTCGATGCGCTCGTGATTCCGGGCGGGGAGTCGACCACGATGACTCTCGGTGTCGAGCGCGAGGGTCTCGGCGAGCCGTTGCGCGAGCTCGCCCGCAGCGGCGCGCCAATGTTGGGGTCGTGCGCTGGACTGATCATGCTCGACCGCGAGCATCTCGGCCTGATGGACATACGCGCAGAGCGAAACGCGTTCGGACGTCAGCCGCACAGCTTCGAGGCCGACCTCGAGCTGCGGGGGCTCGAGGGCGGGCCGCTGCGAGCTGTCTTCATACGCGCACCTTGGATCGCCGAGCATGGCCCGGCCGTCGAGATCCTCGCCGAGATCGACGGCCACCCGGTTGCGGCCCGCCAGCAGGCACTGATCGTCGTCGCCTTCCACGCCGAGCTCACCGACGACGATCGCGTCCACCGCATGTTCCTCGAGGCGGCGCGCACGCGCGCGCGCGCACGCGCGTGCGCCGCGGTCGATTAGGCGATGCGCATCGCGGTGTCCGCAGACGAACCTGTCGGGATCGCCGGCGTGCTGGTCGAGCGCCTGCGCGAGCGCGGCCATGAGGTGCTGGCACACGGCGCGCTGCGCGAAGGCGAGCGCGAGGACTGGGCGTGGGCATCCGAGGCGGCCGCGCGCGATGTCGCCAAGCGCCGTGCGGATCAGGCGATCGTGTGCTGCTGGACGGGTACCGGTGCGTCGATCGCGGCCAACAAGGTGCGGGGCGTGCGCGCGGCGCTGTGCACCGATGCGGCCACGGCTGCCGGGGCGCGACGCTGGAACGACGCGAACGCGCTGGCGCTGAGCCTGCGCAGCACCTCCGAGGCCGAGCTGGCCGAGATCCTCGACGCCTGGTTCACGGCCGTGCCGAGCGGCGAGGCGGACGATCGCGCCAACGTCGAGCACCTGCGCGAGATCGAGAGCGACGACGCGCGCTAGGTGGCCTCGAACCGAACGACCCCATCTTCGTCGGGTCGTTCAACGGCTCGGTCGTCCTCGATCAACAGGTCGATGTGGCCGAGCACCTCCGACAGCGTCAAGAAGGCCTGCGTGACCGCGACGTTGCCCCATAGCTCGAGCGCGATCTCGTGGGCGCTGCGCGCCTGCCCGGTGATCAGACCGTGGATCTTCTCGGCGCGCCGGCGGTGCATCCGAAGGCGTTCGTCGATCAGCGATGCGTGGTCCACGATCGGCTCGCCGTGTCCGGGCAGCACCAGCGAGAGCTCCATCTCGCGCGTGAGGGTCAGCGAGGCGATGTACTGGAGCAGCGCTCGCGGACGCGGGCCGGCGAGCGGCTCGCCGGCGCGATCTGCGCCCGTTTCGGTGCTTTGCGGGGAGTCTGGTCCGGAACTGAGCGGCCGTGCGAGCAGCGGGTTCGAGGAGATGTGCTTGATCAGGTGATCGCCCGCCAGCAGGATCGGGCCCTCGTCGCTGCCGGGCCGCTCGGACAGGAACACCGTGTCCGAGGGGCTGTGACCGGGACGGTGCGCGACCGTCAGCGTGCGGTCGCGCAGCTCGATCGTCTCGCCGTCGGCCAAAGGCCGCGTTATCTCGACCGCGGCTCCCCAGGCGCGGAAGCTCGCCGACACCGCGCGTAGCGCGGTCACGATGTCCGCCGGTATGCCGTTGCGCAGCATGATCTCCTGGGCAAAGCGATCGTCGAGCTCGGCTTCCTCGCGAAAGCGCAGCAGATAGGGCGCGAGCCGCTCCAGCCCTGCCACCTGCGCGCCCGAGCGCCGCGCCACGATCGAGGCCAGGCCGATGTGGTCGATGTGCTGATGGGTGACGATCAGCAGCTCGATCTCCTCGATCGCGTGCCCGCGCGCTGCCAGCGCCTGTTCGAGCTCATCGAGTGCCTTGCCGGAGTTGGGCCCCGAGTCGATCAGCGTCAGCGGAGAGTCCTCGATCAGGTATGCGTTGACCCGTCCAACCTGAAACGGCGTGGGAATCGCGAGGCGATGGATGCCGGCCTGGGCAGCCCGCGCGAGCAGCGGCGCAGGATCCGGACGTTCGTCCCGACCGTAAATCCGCTCCGCGGGTCGGTCGGGCCGAAGTCTCGGACCTGCTTGGCTGAGTTTGTCGTTCACGACCGAATCAGCTTTAGCACCTCGTCGCGGCGGCGTTCCATGTCCTCGCGTGAGACCAGCGACTCGAGGCACAGCCGCAGCAGCGGCTCGGTGTTGGAGGGGCGGACGTTGAAGTGCCAGTCCTCGTAGTCGATCGAGATGCCGTCGAGCCGGCTCTGGCGCGCGTCGGCGTAGCGCTCGGCCAGCTCCGCCATCTTGCCCTCCTGATCGGAGACCTCGGAGTTGATCTCACCGGAGATGAAGTAGTGCTCGCGGTACGGTCGCAGCAGCTGCGACAGCGACGTGCCGGTGTGCGAGATCAGCTCGAGCATGAGCAGCGCCGGGAGCGTGCCGGAGTCCGCGCAGAAGAACTCCCTGAAGTAGTAATGGCCCGAGACCTCGCCTCCGAACAGGGAGCCCTCGGCGCGCATGCGCGTCTTGAAGAAGGCGTGTCCGACGCGATTGACGTATGGCACGCCGCCGGCGGCGCGGACCGTGTCGGGGACCGCGCGTGAGGCACGCACGTCGTACAGGACCGCTTCGCCTGGCGTGTTCGCCTTCTCGAGCAGCGACCGCGCAAGCAGGGCCGTGAGAAAATCGCCGTCCACGAACGCGCCCTGCTCGTCGATCAGGAAGCAGCGGTCGGCGTCGCCGTCCCAGGCGATCCCGAGATCGGCGCCGCTGTCGCGCACGCGCGCGACGATCGCCTCGCGGTTCTCCTCGAGCAGCGGGTTGGGCTCGTGGTCGGGGAAGTGGCCGTCGGGCTTCCAGTAGGTCTCGATCAGCTCCAGTCCGAGCTGCTCGAGCAGCGGGCCGACCATCGGTCCCGCCATGCCGTTGCCGCCGTCCACGACCACCTTCAACGGCTGCGCGCGGCCGTCGTGGGCGCGCACGACGTCGGGGTCGATCAGTCCGAGCGCGAATCGTTGGAACTCGGCGTAGAGATCGACCTCCTCGACGGCGCCTGTGCTGCTGCTGCTGCTGCTGCTGCTGTCGCCGCCTCGGCCCGCCGCCCCGTCCTCGGGCGCCGGTCCGAGTCCGGACTCGATCGTCTGGCGGATGTCCTGGATGCCTTCGTCCCCGGACAGCGCGATCGCGCCCGCGCGCACGAGCTTGGCGCCGGTGTACGGCTTCGGGTTGTGCGAGGCCGTGCACATCAGGCCGCCGTCGAGCTCGCGCGAGCCGACGAGGTAGTAGAGCATCTCGGTGCCCACCTGGCCGGCGTCGATCACGTGCGCGCCCTCGTCGAGCATGCCGGCGCGATAGCGCGCGGACAGCTCGGGCGCGCTCAGCCGCATGTCGTGGCCCAGGCCCACGCGCAACTGCCCCGGCGGCTTGCCGGCGAGCCGGGCGAGCACCCGCGCGAAGGCTCGCCCGATCTGCTCGGCCGCGTCGCCGTCGATCTGCGACCCGTACAGGCCGCGGATGTCATAGGCCTTGAAGATCTCGGGGTCGAGCGCCGCCATGCCGCACGGCATCCTAGAGGCACGCGGAAGCTCGGGCCGCGGGCTGCACGGGTCTGTTGCAGGGTGCGGGCGCACTCGCGGGGCGGATCGGTGGGCTCGCGCAAGTAACCTTGTAGCCATGTCCGGACACTCGAAGTGGGCGAGCATCAAGCACAAGAAGGCGGTCGTGGACTCGCGCAGAGGCCAGCAGTTCACGAAGCTGGCGCGCGCGATCACGGTCGCTGCGCGCGACGGCGGCGGCGATCCCGACGCGAATGCGACCCTCGAGAACGCGATCCGCAAGGCCAAGGAAGCGTCGATGCCGAAGGACAACATCGAACGGGCGATCGCGCGCGGCACCGGCGAGGGCGGTGACGGCGAGGCGCTCGAGTCGGTTCTCTACGAGGGTTACGGGCCGGGCGGCGTGGCGGTGCTGGTCGAGGCGGTCACCGACAATCGCAACCGCACGGGCGCCGACGTCAGACATCTCTTCTCGAAGTTCGGCGGCAATCTCGGCGAGCCGGGGTCGGTGGCGTACCTGTTCGAGAAGAAGGGCACGATCGCGATCGACGCCGACAAGCACGACGAAGACGAACTGATGGTGGCCGTCGAGGCCGGCGCCGAGGACATCACGGCGGACGAGGGTCTGTGGGAGGTCGTGGCTGGGCCTGCCGACTTCGCCAAGGTCAGGGACGCGCTCGAGAGCGCGGGCATCGAGGTCGAGAGCGCCGAGATGGGCTACCGGCCGACGAGCCTCGTGCCGATCGACGAGAGCCAGACGGCGAGGCTGATGAAACTGCTCGAGATGCTGGAGGACAACGACGACGTGAGCGAAGTGCACGCGAACTTCGACGTGCCGGCCGAGGTGCTCGAGCGCGTCGCCGGATAGCGACTGCGGTCGTCGCGATTCGGGCACACATCTCGTCTGGCGTCCGGTCGCTGCGCATATCGGTCGTGCCGGTCCAAGCGTCCGTACGCGTCCCGGGCGTCGGCGCAAGGCAGACGTCCGGTCGCACACGCAGAATCACTCAGCGTGATCGTGCTCGGCATCGACCCGGGACTGGCCAACACCGGCTATGGCGTCGTGGAGCGGCGCGCCGGCAGCCTGGTGGCGCTCGACGGGGGCACGATCGAGACGCGGCCGGGGGCGCCGGTGGAGCGCAGGCTGGCCGACATCCACACGGCCGTGGACGGCCTGCTGGCCGCCCACGAGCCCGACGGCATGGCGCTCGAGGAGCTGTACTTCGGCCAGAACGTCAAAACTGCGTTCGCGGTCGGTCAGGCTAGGGGGGTGGCGATGCTCGCCGCGGGCGGCCGGGGCGTGCCGTGCCAGAGCTACACCCCGCAGCAGGTGAAGGGCGCGGTGTGTGGCAGCGGACGCGCGCGCAAGGAGCAGGTCACGCGCATGGTCCAAGCGCTGCTTTCGCTGCCTGAGCCGCCGCGCAGCGATCACGCCGCCGACGCGCTGGCCGTCGCGATCTGCCATGTCAACCGCGCGCCAATCGCGCGCGCTCTCTCGCAGGTGGACGCGTGATCGGCGCCGGACGCACGCGCAGGCGCGCGCGGGCGCAGACGATCGGCAGCGTTCAGACGTGGCAACGGGCGCGTGCCGGGACGACCGGCGACGGGTATCTCGCGCGCAGGGCGCGTGCCGCGACGACCGGCGAGGGGTATCTCGCGCTTGGGGCACATACCGGGACGACCGGCAACCGGGATCTCGCGCGGAGGGCGCGCAGATGATCGCAGTGCTCAGGGGCGAGGTGGCCGTCAGGCGCTCGGATCACGTCGTGATCCTGTGCGGCGGCGTCGGGTACAGGGCGGCCGTGTCGGCACAGACCCTGCGTCACGTCCCCGCGGTCGGGTCCGAGGCGACGCTGCACGCCCATCTGATCGTGCGCGACGACGCTCTCGCGCTGTACGGGTTTCACTCCGAGCAGGAGCAGGAGCTGTTCCTGATGCTGCTGTCGGTCCAGGCCGTCGGCCCCAAGGTCGCACTGGCCGTGCTGTCGGGCGGGTCGGCGCGTGAGCTGCTCGGCGCGATCGCCGCGGGGGACGCGGCCCGGTTTCAAGCCGCGCCGGGGATCGGCAAGCGCACGGCGCAGCGGATCATCGTCGAGCTGCGCGAGAAGGTGCTGGGCGCCGAAGCGGGCGCGGACGCCGAGCAGATCCTCGCGGCGCGCGCGGGCCCGGGCTCGCCCGGGGGCGCGCGAGCGCTCGCGCGCGACGGCCTGCTCGAGCTCGGCTACAACGCCGCCGAGGCCGAGCAGCTGCTCGGCGATGCAGAGGGCGACAGCGCCGAGGAGCTGATCGCGGAGGCGCTGCGCAGCGCGCGGGCAGGATGAGACTGCAAATGAACACCGCGACGTCTTGGGGTGTGGGCACCGGCGCGCGTTGGCACCTGAGCAGCGGAGCGTGTTGGCATGTCTGACGTGGTCGAGCGGATCCAGACGCCCTACCTGGTGCCAGAGGATGAGCTCGACCGCTCGTTGCGGCCGCGCCGCCTCGCGGACTTCGTGGGCCAGGAGACCCTGCGCGAGCAGCTGACGGTCGCGATCGAGGCGGCGGGCGCGCGCGGGGAGGCACTCGATCACGTGCTGCTGGCGGGGCCGCCCGGGCTGGGGAAGACCTCGCTTGCGCAGATCGTCGCGGCCGAGCTCGACGTGCCGTTCGTGCAGACGGCCGGTCCGGCGCTCGAGCGTAAGGGCGACATCGCTGCGTTCCTGACGGCGCTCGAGCCGCGCAGCGTGTTCTTCGTCGATGAGATCCACCGCCTGCCGCGGACGCTCGAGGAGACGTTCTACCCGGCGATGGAGGATCGCAGGCTGCCGATCACGGTCGGCCAGGGCGCAGGCGCGCGCGTCGTCACGCTGGAGCTGCCGGCGTTCACGCTGATCGGAGCGACGACGCGCACCGGCCTGCTGACGACGCCGCTGCGCGACCGTTTCGGCATCCAGGCCCGGCTCGAGCCGTATGCGACCGAGGAGCTCGCGGCGATCGTGAGGCGCTCGGCGGGAATCCTCGAGATCGAGTTGGAGGAGGGCGGCGCACTCGCGATCGCCGCTCGCAGCCGCGGCACTCCGCGAGTCGCCAACAGGCTGCTCAAGCGGGTGCGCGACTTCGCCGAGGTGCGCATGCAGGGAGTCGTGACCGCCGCGGCCGCGCAGGCCGCGCTGGAGCTGCTCGAGGTCGACGAGCTGGGGCTCGACCGGCTCGACCGCGAGATCCTGCGGGCGATCTGCGCGAAGTTCGCCGGTGGTCCCGTCGGCCTGTCCACGCTGGCCGTCGCGGTGGGGGAGGAGCAGGACACGCTCGAGGACGTGTACGAGCCCTACCTGCTGATGCAGGGTCTGATCAAGCGCACGCCCCGCGGACGCGCGGCCACGGCGGCGGCGTTCGCCCACCTCGGTATCGAGCCGCCCGCCGGCGCGGCGGGCACCGCCGAGCAGGCCCTGTTCTAGGTTGCGATCCGCTGCGTGACCCGCAGCGATCGACGGCCCGCAACCCGCAAACGCAGAGCTTTCGGCCCGTTCGGGGCGGCCTTCGATCAGTCGCGGGCACCGGCTGTTGACATTTGTGAGCTTTCAGAGGGCTTTCATGTGTTTCGCAAGATATGAGCAGGATCTGTCTCACACCCGGCGATCGCGCGATCGGCGCAAGGACCCTCGCAATGAGCTTCGGTTAAGGCGCCTCCCCTAGTCTGTGGCCATGTCTCATCCCTTCATCTGCCCCAACTGCGGGCATCGTACGAGCGAGGTCGACCGCAATATCGGCTTCACACGTGAGCGCAAGGGCTGCGCCAAGTGCGGGTTTGCGTTCCTGTTCGAGCTGCTGGACGACTACTACCCGGCTCCCGACGCGGCCTTCTTCGTCTGCGACAACGAGGCTCGTATCATCGGCTGTGGGCGCAACTCCTTTGCGTTCACGGGCCTGGAGGAGGAAGAGGTGATCGGTCAACGCGTCGAGCAGGTTCTGGGGCTCAGCTTCGCCAACGGCGATGACCCCGTGAAGACCGTGCTCGAGTGGGGTGTGCGCGCGCTCGAGGTGCCGGTCGAGGTGGCCGGCGAACGCGATGTCGCGGCCAATGCCAAGGCCGACATGTTCCCGGCCTATGACGACGACGGCGGGCTGTTGCTCGTGCTGACCCCCGAGAAGTAGTCTCCGTGTACCGATGATCATCGCTTGCGTGCCATGAGCGACCGCCGTCGCAACATCTTCACGCTGCTGCTCGTCGCCGGCCTAGTGCTGGCGTCGCTGGTCGTGATCTTGACGATGCCCACGCGCCTGGGTCTGGAACTGAAGGGCGGGGTGCAGCTGGTCTATCTGGCCAAGCCGACGGCACAGGCGAAAGTCAACAACGAATCGCTGATCCAGGCGATCAACATCATGCGCAAGCGCGTCGATCAGCTCGGCGTGACCCAGCCCGAAATCCAGCGCAGCGGCGGCCAGGAAATCGATGTTGATCTGCCCGATGTGAGCAACTCGCAGCGCGCCGAAGCCGAGGTCGGCAAGACCGCCCAGCTGTACTTCTACGACTGGGAGCCGAACGTGATCGGCCCCAACGGCAAGCCAGCGGGCTCGAGTGAACCGACTGCCACCGGCGGGCCCAACGCCGCCTCCTCGGCCTATGGGCTGCCCGAGTACCAGGCTGTCCTGCGCGCCGCCAAGCGGCCGCCGATCATCCGCAAGACCGACACGACGTTGGCCCCGGGCTGCACGGCCGAACAGAAGGAAGGCTGCGTGTACGGCTCGTGGTACCTGGTCGACACCAAGCATGAAAAAGTCCTGCGCGGGCCCGAGGAAACCAAGGAGAACCTGTACGCCGACGGCTACAAAGCGCCGCCGGGGTCGAAGCCGAAGGTCGTGCACGTCAATCCCGGCACTGTGCTGGTGCAGGCTCGGCCGGTCGAATCGGCCAGCGGCAAGGTCACGCAGCAGAGCCCCAACAGCTGGTACGTGCTCAACGACGAGCCGGTGCTCGAAGGCAAGGACATCACGAACCCGGTACAGGGATTCGACGAAAACGGCGACGGCCAGCCCAACGTCAGCTTCGGCTTCACCTCCTACGGCAAGGGCGTGTTCGAACGCGTCACCAAGGAAATCGCACATCGCGGCCAGGAAGCCCAGCTGCCGGGCGTGAAAAAGGAAGAGGCCCTGCAGCACTTCGCGGTGGTGCTGGACGAACAGGTGATCACGGCGCCATCGATCGACTACACGCAGTACCCGGAAGGGATTGACGCGACGACCGGCTCGCAGATCTCGGGCGGGTTCACGATCACCTCGGCACAGAACCTCGCCAACGAGCTGCAGTCGGGCGCGCTGCCGATCAAGCTGGAACTGATCTCCAACTCGCAGGTCTCCGCGACGCTCGGCAAAACCGCGCTCAAACAGGGTCTGCTGGCGATGCTCGCCGGCTTCTTGGTCGTATGCGCGTTCCTGCTGATCTTCTACCGCGTGCTCGGCGGGATCGCGATCGGCGGGCTGGTGATCTGCGGCATCTACCTGTTCGCGCTGGTGAAGCTGATCCCGGTCACCATGACGCTGCCCGGGATCGCCGGCGTGGTCCTGACGATCGGCGTGGCCGCGGACGCGAACATCGTGATCTACGAGCGCGTCAAGGAGGAGATCAGGGGCGGCAGATCGATCGTGTCGGGGATCGCTACCGGCTACACGCGCGGATTCGCGGCGATCGTCGACGCGAACGTGGTGACGTTCATGACCGCGTTCATCCTGTTCGCGCTGGCGACCGCGGAAGTGAAGGGCTTCGCCTTCATGCTCGGGATCGGCGTGCTCGTGTCGCTGTTCACGGCGGTGCTCGCGACGAGGGCGGCGCTCGGCTTGATGGGGCGCTCGCGCCTCGTCAGCCACCCGAGCGCGCTGGGCGCCGCGAAGCCCAAGCGCCAGTGGACGATGGACTTCATGGGCCGCTCGAAGTGGTTCTTCTCGCTGTCGGGCACGATCCTGTTGATCGGCGCGCTCGCGATCGGCGGCAAGGGCATCAACTTCGGCATCGACTTCAAGTCGGGCACTCGCATCCAGACCGCGTTCACGAGGCCGGTCTCGCAGTCCGAATTGAGCTCGGCGCTGGCCGCGAAGGGCTACCCGAACGCGCAGGTGCAGAAGGTATCGAGCAAGGGGATCGGCGGCAGCGGATACCAGATCTCGACCGAGAAACTCCAGCCCGCGCAGGTCAGCAAGGTCAAGGCCGGGCTCGATGAAAGGTTCGGCAACGGCCCGGAACATCCCGGCACCAGGAACTTCTCGAGCACCTCGATCGGGCCGACGTTCGGCAAGACGATCGCGGACTCCGCGATCGTCGCGATCATCGCGTCGCTGCTGGTGATTTCGATATATATCGCGCTGCGCTTCGAGTGGAAGTACGCCGTGCCGGTGCTGATCGCGCTGATGCACGACCTGCTGATCACGGCCGGGATCTACTCGCTGACCGGCCGCGAAGTGACCTCGGCCACCGTCGCCGCGCTCTTGACGATCCTCGGGTACTCGCTGTACGACACGATCATCGTGTTCGACAGGGTGCGCGAGAACGTCCCGCGAATGCCCAGGGCTGCGTTCTCGCAGATCGTCAACCGCTCGATGTCCGAGGTGCTGACGCGGTCCCTGGCAACGAGCTTCTGCACGCTGCTGCCGGTGCTCGCGCTGTTCCTGTTCGGCGGCAGCACGCTCAAGGACTTCGCATTCGCGTTGATGGTCGGGATCGCGTCCGGGGCGTATTCCTCGATCTTCATCGCCTCGCCGGTGCTGACGCACTGGAAGGAGCGCGAGCCCGCCTATCGCAATCGCCGCGCGCGCATCATCCGCGAACTGGGCGCCGTGCCGGCGTACGCGACGGCCGTCGGCGGCGCGCCGGTTAACGTCGAGCCCGAGCGCAAGCCCCGGCGCACGCGCAGCGGCAGCCTGATCGCACCGGAGGAGCCGGGTCAGCAGCTATCGAGAGACGAGTTCCAGGAACTGGTGCGCGACCTCGACGTCGATGGTGACCAGCAGCCCGCCAAGGGCGGCGGCCCGGCCGTGGCGAAGCGCCGCGCCAGCAGCCGCTCCGACGGTGACGGAACCGCGACCGTCGAGCGCGCCCCCGAGCGTGATCCCGCCGCCGATCTGACGCCGGAGGACCTGGTGCTCAAGGAGCCGGCCAAGCCCCGCGAAAAGCGCCGGCGCCCGCGCAACAAACGTCACGGGAGGTCGCGCTGATGGCGATGCTCGGGTGGGTGATGATGGGCCTTGCGATCTGGCATTTCACGATCTGGCTGCCCGACCGCTTTTGGGGCGGCATCGTCGGCGCGTTCGTGGGCGCACTGCTCGGGGCGGTGATCTTCGGGGTGATCATCGCCAGCGCGAACCTCGGCGTCGCGGTGCCGGGCGAAAAGAAGACCGACATCGCGGTCATTCTGTATGCCGTGCCCGGCGCCCTGATCGGGATCGGCGCTGCATATCTCGAGGGCATCCGGCGCGAACGCAGCGTCGCGCACGAGCCGGCCTGAGCCGGCCCGGATCGCGATTCCGTCCACGGTTGACCCTAGGGTTGGCCGGTGGTCGAGCCGCGCTTTCAGATCCCGCCATGCCCGCCCGACCGGGTTGCGCACCTACAGCGCGAGCTGGGCGTCAGCGACCCGCTCGCCCAGGTTCTGGTGCGCCGCGATCTGGCGGAGCCCGCGCGCGCCCGCGCGTTCCTGGCGGCCGACGAGCTGCATCCCTACACGGCGTTCGCAGGTATCGAGCTTGCCGTGCGCACGATCGCTCGCCATCTCGATGCGCGCAGCACGATCACCGTGCATGGCGACTACGACGTCGATGGCGTGTGCTCGACGGCGGTGCTCGTGCGCGCGCTGCGCGAGCTCGGCGCCGACGTCGATTGGTTCCTGCCCGATCGCGGCGCCGACGGCTACGGGCTCAGCGCGCAGACGGTCCGTCGGCTGGCCGCGCGTGGCACCAAGCTGCTGATAACCGCCGACTGTGGGATCTCGGCCGCACGCGAGATCGCGCTGGCCGCGGAGCTCGGCATCGATGCGGTCGTCTCCGACCACCATGCGGTTCCCGCCGACGGCGTGCTGCCGGATGCGCCGGTCGTGCACCCGATCACGTCCGCCTACCCGTGTCGCGAGCTGTGCGCGACCGCGGTTGCCTACAAGCTGGCGCTCGCGCTGTGGGAGCTGCGCGGACGTGATGGCGAGGAGCTGGCGCGTGATCTGGACCTGGTGGCGCTCGCGACGATCGCCGACGTCGTGCCGTTGCGCGGCGAGAACCGCGCGCTCGTGCGCCGCGGCCTGGCCGCGCTCGCCGGCACCGCCCGACCGGGGCTGCGCGCACTGATCGAGGTCGCCGGGATCGATCCCGCGAGGGTCGACGAGCGCGCGGTGGCGTTCGGGCTCGCGCCTCGCCTGAACGCGGCCGGCCGCATGCGCCGTGCTGACGCCGGGCTCGAGTTGATCCTGACCGCCGACCACGCCCGCGCGCGGGAGCTCGCGCGCGAGCTCGATCGCGTCAATCACGAGCGTCGCGCGGTAGAGCGCGCCATCGGGCTCGAGGCCGAGGCGCAGATCGACGCGCTCGGCGACATTGCGCAGCGGCGCGCGCTCGTGCTGGCCGGGGACGGCTGGCACGTCGGCGTGATCGGGATCGTCGCCTCGCGCCTGGCCGAACGCCACCATCGTCCCGTCGTACTGATCGCGCTCGACGGCGAGCGCGGGCGCGGCTCCGGGCGCAGCGGCTGCGAGGCCTTCGATCTGCTGGGCGCATTGACCGCGTGCGGGGAGCATCTGCATCGCTATGGAGGTCATCGCGCGGCGGCGGGAGTGGAGATCGAACGCGGCGAGGTTGCCGCATTCGCCGAGGCGATGCAGACCCACGCGTGCGGCGTCCTGGCCGAGCACGACACGGCTCCCGTCGAGCGCGTCGATGCGGTCGTGAGCGGCGCCGAGCTGGGCATGACGCTGGCCCGGGAGCTGCAGCGGATCGGTCCCTTTGGCCACGGCAACCCGCCCGTCTCGTTGATGCTCGATGGCGCGGCCTTTGCCGACGTCAGAACGATGGGCGAAGGCCGGCACGTGCGTTTCACGGTGCGGGCGCGCGGGGGTACGGCACGTGCCGTGGCGTTCAACAACGGTGGGCGCCTGCCGGTCGCGGCCGATGAGCCGGCCCAGGCGACGTTCGCGCTCGAGGTGCACGAGTGGAAGGGGGTCAGCGAACCACGATTGGTCTTGCGTCACGCGCGGCCTGCGCCCGTTCCGGCGTCTGCCCCGCGCCGGCACGTCCGCACAGCGCCTCGCCGCCAGCAGCTGGCGCTGTTTGCCTGACGGACCCAACGATCCTCCGGACGCGGACGCGCCAGGTCTCGCCGGCCGGGCTCTTCAATCCGGGATGACGGTCCCCTAACCTCTTGCTATGGGATTGGCAGACGAGCTCAAAGGGCCGCAGGCCGTCGAGGCACCCGAGCGCGGTGTCGCCGAGGCGCCCGGCATGACGCCGGCCGGGGAGCGCTCTACGGCGCTCGTCCCAGTGGTGCCGCCCGTCGGGACGGTCGCAGCGTCCGCCACGAGCTCCGTCGCTCAGCTCGACCAGAGCACCGCGCGGCTCGATCTCAATGAGCTCGAGCGCCGGCTGCTGAAGGACCTGTTCGCGATCGTCTCTGAGCACGCCGAGGACTCGGCGGTCGAGGTCGATCGCCTGCGGGTGCAGGAGGCGTTCGTGTTCGCCTGCGAGCACCACGCCGACCAGCGGCGCAAATCGGGCGAGGACTTCATCGTGCACCCGGTCGGCGTCGCGAGGATCTGCGCCGGCATGCGCCTCGACACCGAGACGCTGTGCGCCGCGCTCTTGCACGACACCGTCGAGGACACCTCGGCCTCGATCGAGGAGGTCTCAGAGCGCTTCGGCGAGGAGATCGCCCAGATCGTCGACGGCGTCACGAAGCTGACCGGGATCACGTTCCAGTCGCGCGACGAGGCGCAGGCGGAGAACTACCGCAAGATGATGGTCGCGATGGCCACGGACGCGCGCGTGATCCTGATCAAGCTCGCCGACCGTCTGCACAACATGCGCACGATCGACGCGATGTCCAAGCAGAAGCAGATGGAGAAGGCCCGCGAGACGCTCGAGATCTACGCGCCGCTGGCCCACCGGCTCGGCATCCACGCGATCAAGTGGGAGCTCGAGGATCTGGCGTTCGCGACGCTGCACCCGCGCAAGTATCAGGAGATCAAGGGGCTGGTGGCCCAGCAGCGCGAGGAGCGCGAGCGCTACGTCGGCGAGGCCGGCGAGTACCTCGGGCGTGAGCTGGGCGAGCTCGGGATCACGGCGCAGATCGCCGGCCGCGCCAAGCACTTCTACTCGATCTACTCGAAGATGACCAAGAAGGGCCGCGAGTTCAACGAGATCTACGACCTCACCGCGATGCGGGTGATCGTCGAGACCGTCAAGGACTGCTATGGCGCCGTGGGCGTGATCCACTCGCTGTGGAAGCCGCTGCCGGGCCGCTTCAAGGACTTCATCGCGATGCCGAAGTTCAACATGTACCAGTCGCTGCACACGACCGTGATCGGGCCTGAGGGCCGGCCGCTGGAGATCCAGATCCGCACGCGCGAGATGCACGAGATGGCCGAGTTCGGCGTGGCGGCGCACTGGACGTACAAGCGCCGCCCCGGCGCCGAGCGGGCCGGGCGCGACGACGGCGAGAGCACGGGCGAGAACGCCAAGCTGCAGTGGCTGCGCTCGATGCTCGACTGGCAGAAGGATCTGTCCGACCCCCAGGAATTCATGGACACATTCCGCGCCGACCTGTTCGAGGACGAGGTCTACGTGTTCACGCCGAAGGGCGAAGTCAAGTCGCTGGCGGCGGGCGCAACGCCGCTCGACTTCGCCTACGAGGTCCACACCGAGATCGGCCACCGCTGCGTGGGCGCGCGCGTGAACGGCAAGATCGTGCCGTTGCACTGCGAGCTGCGCAGCGGCGACATCGTCGAGATCCTCACGTCAAAGCGCGAGCGAGGACCGTCGCGGGACTGGCTGGCGATGGTCAAGACGACGCGGGCGCGCAACAAGATCAAGCAGTGGTTCAAGGCCGAGACGCGCCAGGACACGGAGCACACCGGGCGCGATCTACTGCAGGAACACCTGCGCAAACAGGGCCTGCCGGCGCAGAAGATCACGGGCTCGCCGCTGCTGGCCGACGTGATCCGCGAAGTCGGCTATCGCAAGGCCGACGACTTCTACATCGCCCTCGGTGCCGCCAAGGTCTCGCCGAAGGTGGTCGTCAACAAGGTGATGCAGCGCCTGAAGCAGGGCGAGGCCGCCGACGAGCACGACAGCGCGGAGCTGTTTCGGGTCGGCCGCCCGCGCCGGCGTCCCACCAAGTCTTCCGAGCAGTACGGCATCAAGGTGCAGGGCGTCGAGGACGTCATGTTGCGCCTGGCGAAGTGCTGCCGGCCGGTGCCCGGCGACGGCATCGTCGGTTACATCTCGCTCGGGCGGGGCATCACGATTCACCGCCAGGACTGCCCCAACGTGGCGACGCTGCGACGCAACTCCGAGCGCTTCACGAGCGTGTCCTGGGACGGCGATCTGAGCAGCGCGTTCGTCGTCGAGATCCAGATCGACGCCTGGGACCGCCACCGCCTGCTCGAGGATCTCTCGCGTGTCTTCTCAGAGTCCGGCGCGAACATCCTCGAAGCGCGCTGCCTGTCGAGCCCGCCGATGGTCAAGAACCGGTTCGTCGTCGAGATCGCAGACACGCACGCGCTCAAAGCGGCGATCACGCGGCTGCGCAACGTCGAGTCGGTGTTCGACGCCTACCGCATAACCCCGGGCGGCTCAGCCGCATAGAGGCTCGGGGAAGGTAAAAGCGGCATCCGCTCACTCGAGCGCAGGCATGCGAATGTGCCCGCGCGCACGTCGCGTGCCGACCCTCGTCGCCTACAGCGGGCGTCGTTGGGTCGATTAACCCTGGTGCCCGCCGGGCGCGTCTCCTGTTCCTGGCTCGTTCGTGCCCGCGCGACCGCGCTCAGGCGAGCACGTTCAACGCGCGCGGCAGGATCGAGTAGCTGACCTGCGTGACCTCGCCGAGATAGTCGCCGTCCACTTGCAACGGCAGCGGACGCCCGTCGCTGGAGCGCACGGTCAGCTCGGTCAGCTCGGACAGGCCCGTGACCTGCCGGTGGCGGCTGACACGCGCGTGGCGCGAGAGCACGCGCATGCCGAGCGAAGGCATCGACAGGGGAGAGGCGCGGCGCAGGACGCAGCCGCAGAGCGAGCCGGAGTCGAGCTCTGTGCCGTCGGCGACCTCGATCGGGTGGTCGTTGAAATAGGTGAAGGGAGAGCCGTTCTGCACGATCGTCGTAATCCCCGGCAGCACCTGCTCGCCCGCGAGCGCCTCCATCCGGGGAGGGCGCAGCAGGTAGCGGCGCGCGAACGTGCGCAGCGCTACCCACGTGAAGTAGTAGGCCCCGAAGCGGGCCTTGCGGCGCGGGTTGGCGTCAACGCGCTCGACGACGCTCGCATCGATCCCGAGACCGGACGCGAACGTAAAGCAGCGGCTCTCGGCCGGCGCGTCGTCGGGGCGGCCGGTCGCGTCATCGGCGCGCGTCAGCTTGACCACGCCGAGATCGACCCGCCGAGGACGCCAGCTATCGGCGAGTGCGAGCAGGTGCTCGGTGGCGTCGACGAGCTCGCCCGGTATTCCGAGCATCTTGCCGAACACGTTGGCCGAGCCGCCCGGCAGGCAGCTGAGTGGGGTCTGCGACCCGAGCAATCCGTTCGCGGCTTCGTTGACGGTGCCGTCGCCGCCGAATGCGACGACCAGGTCATAGCCCTCGTGCGCGGCCTCGCGGCACAGCACGGTGGCGTGCCCACGCGCCTCGGTGTCGATCGCGTCCACCTCGAACCCGCCCTGCAGCGCATAGACGACGAGATTGCGCAGCCGGTCGGAGACCGTCGAGGCGTACGGGTTGACGATGATCAGCATGCGGCGCTTGGCCGTGGGCAGCCCCGAGGCGACGCGCGCGCGTGGCGCGGACGACGTCGCCTCGGGGCTGGTCCGGGCGCCCGGCGCGTCGGCTGTGGGCGAGGTCTCGTGTGTAAGGGGCGTGTTCGCGGTGCCCGCTGCACCTTCGATGCTCATCTACAGCGCCTACACCGCCGTGACTCGAGCGTTACCGGCGCGCACGCCCGCTGCTTCGGGAGCGCAACGGTCGTGTGACTGACGGCGTCGAGATCGATCGCACGTCCAGGCCGGCTTTGATTCCATCCGCCGGCTTGCTAGACTCCCGCGCTACATAGCAGGACACATCAAGAGGGGTGGAGGGACTGGCCCGATGAAGCCCCGGCAACCGCCGCGTAAGCGCGGGAAGGTGCCAATTCCAGAAGATGTGTGGCTGGGCTTCGTGCTCTTCGCCACACCGTGTATTACCGGCGAAGGGTCTTCAAAGGAGTCCGAACATGGCTGTAAGTCATCTGCAGTGCAAGGAGTGCAAGGCCGAGTATCCGCTCGAGGCGCTGTACGTCTGCGAGCAGTGCTTCGGCCCACTCGAGGCCGCGTACGACCACAGCCGGCTGCTGGACGGCGGCCGCGATGAGCTGCGGCGACGGATCCAGGCGGGTCCCCAGAACATCTGGCGATACGCCGACTTCCTGCCGACCACGGCCTACGGTCGCGGTGCCCCGTCGGGATCGCCCGGAGCTTCGCAGCGGTTCGCCTCACGCGCCGGACTGCCGGCCGGGTGCACGCCGCTGATCCGCGCCGACCGCTTGGCGAGCGCGCTCGGGCTGCGCGAGGTGTGGGTCAAGAACGACGCGGCCAATCCGACGCACTCGTTCAAGGACCGGGTCGTCTCGGTCGCGTCCGCGCGCGCCCGCGAGCTCGGGTTCCAGACGCTCGCATGCGCCTCCACCGGCAACCTCGCCGGCTCGGTGGCAGCGCACGGAGCTGCGCTGGGGATGGAGTCCTACGTGTTCATCCCCGCCAACCTCGAGGAGCAGAAGGTGCTGGCGACCGGCGTCTACGGAACGAAGCTGGTGGCCGTCGAGGGCAACTACGACGACGTCAACCGGCTCTGCACCGAGCTGTGCGCCGAACGCGAGTGGGCGTTCGTGAACGTCAACCTGCGTCCGTACTACGCCGAGGGCTCGAAGACGCTGGCGTTTGAGATCGCCGAGCAGCTCGGCTTCGAGCTGCCCGACCGGGTGGTCGCGCCGATCGCCTCGGGCTCGCTGTTCACGAAGCTCGGCAAGGGCTTTCAGGAGTGGCGCGAGCTCGGCCTGATAGAGGACCCCACCCAGCCGCTGCCGCGCATGAACGGCGCCCAGGCCGAGGGCTGCTCGCCGGTGGCGAGCGCGTTTGCCGCCGGCCATGACGTCTGCCGTCCGGTCAAGCCCGACACGATCGCCAAGTCGCTCGCGATCGGCAACCCGGCCGACGGACCGTACGCGCTCGAGCTGGCGCACGACAGCGACGGCGGCGTGGACGCGGTCAGCGACGAGGAGATCCGCGAGGGCATCGCGCTGCTCGCGCAGACCACGGGCGTGTTCACCGAGACTGCCGGCGGCGTGACCACCGCCGTGCTGGCCAAGCTGGCGCGGCGCGGGGACATCGACCCCGACGAGCGCGTCGTGCTGGTGATCACCGGCGAGGGCCTGAAGACGCTCGACGCCGTGCGCGGGACGTTCGCGACGCACACGATCGGGCCCACGGTCGAGGAGTTCGAGGCCGTGGCGGCCGATGGCCTTCGCGAGGCGGCGTCCTCAGTCACTCATGTGCCGAGCACACTTCGCTCCCTGCGTCCTGGCCTCGCTCGACCCTCGACCGCCACGGCGTAGCGTTTACGCGAGGGCGCTCTGATGGCTGCCACGGTCAAGATCCCGACGCAGCTGCGCGCTGCGGCGGGCGGTGAGGCCGAAGCGACGCTCGAAGGCGCCACCGTGCACGAGGTGCTCGAGGCGCTGTACGAGCGCCACGGTGAGCTGCGCGCGCGGCTCAGCTCCGAGGACGGCTCGCTGCGGCGGTTCGTCAACGTGTACGTGTCCGGCGAAGACATCCGCTTCCTCGAGGGCCTGCAGACGCCGGTCGCCGACGGGGCGGAGCTGACGATCCTGCCTGCGGTCGCCGGCGGGTAGGCCTACTTGCCGGCGTGAGCCGCGGCAGCGTGTGCCGCGTGCGCTGGCGGAGGCGTGGCGCCGCTGACGCCGACCGTGCAGACGAGCCCGGCGGCGCACATCGCACCGACCGTCAACGCGCGCAGGCGCTTGGGCGTGAGCCAGCTGATGTTGTGGGTCTGCAGCCATGCTCGAAAGCCACTGGCCGCAGAAGCCGCCGCCATCGCACACCCGACACACATGCGGCTCAGGATAGCTGACGCTCGGAGACCTGATCGTCAGTTAGCTGACGATCAGTGGCCAGCTCGCGCTCGGCGCCGAGCTCACGATCAGGTGTGTCTCGACCCGCCGCGAGGGCTTCCAGGCGTAGACGCAGCTCGGCGCCACGCCCCGACGAGACGGCACGCGCCGCACGCTTGTCGGTCAGCTCCAGGCCCTGGGCCAGGGCGTAATCGAGCAGCTCCTGGCGTTCCTCGCTCTCTCGCGCCGCGCGCATGAACAGCCAGCAGAACAGCCCGATCGTGAGCAGCGACTCCTCGACCATCATCACCGCGCCGGCGATGTTCTGGTCGGCGATCGGCGAGATGTGGTAGCTGATGTCGCCGCGGATGTAGTACGGATAGAAGACCGTGCCCGACCACAGGAAGATGTTGCCGAGCACGGTGCCGGCGAGGCGCACGGCGATGATGTAGACGAGCTTGCCCAGGTTGCCGAACCAGCTCGGCATCGGCAGCGGGCCGAACAGGCACATCCACATGTTGATGCCGAAGCCGAGGAACGCTGCGTGCTCCAGGGCGTGCACGCCGGCGTGCAGCAGCGCCGCTTCGTAGAGAACCGGCAGGTGCCACGCGTACAGGTTGATCGCCCACAGCGGAAACGCGATCAGCGGGTTGGCCAGGACGCGCAGCCTGTCGAAGAAGCGGATGCGTAGGATCGGCGCGATCAGCGGGCCGGTGAGGCCTAGCACGATCAGCAGCGCCGCGACGTCGCCGAGCAGCAGGTGCTCGATCATGTGCATGAACAGCAGCTTCTGACTGATCCCCCCGAGCGAGGTGAGCGCCGCCGCGATCACGACGAACCCCGAGTAGAAGCACGCCTGGCGCCAGCCTGGGACCGGATTGCGTCCCTCGAAGGCGAGCGTGCGCACACGCCGCGCGTAGAGCACGCCGGCGATCACGAGCGGCCCGGTCTGGAGCACCGCCTCGAGGTCGGTCGAGGTGGCCAGCGGCAACAGCGTCGTGTCGCTCCCCAGCAACGTCATAGTGCTGGAGGGTAAGGCCTGAGCGCTCCGAGCCTGACTCCCCCGGCAAGGCTGGCGCGTAGACTGCGCGAGAAATGAAGCACGTCGCGCGCCGCAGGCTGCTGTTCGCGCTTGGCGGCGCGGGCGCGGTGGCGCTGGCGGCGCCGGCCAGTGCGCAGGCGCACGGGATCGTCGGGCGCGCCGACCTGCCGATCCCGGTGTGGCTGTTCAGCTGGGCGGCGGCGATCGTGTTGGTGGTCTCGTTCGTGGCGCTGTCAACGATGTGGACGAGCCCGCGCTTGCAGCGCCAGCACCGGCGCCGGCTGTTGCGCCTGCCGCGGGCGCTCGAATGGCTGGCGAGCGCGATCGGCGTGGGACTGTTCGTGCTGGTCGTGTACAGCGGCTTCGCCGGCGCACAGGTCACCCAGGCGAACTTCTCCGTGACGTTCATCTACGTGGTGTTCTGGGTGTGCGTGCCGCTCGCGAGCGTGCTGTTCGGCGATATCTTCCGTGCATTCAGCCCGTGGCGCACATGCGCGCGCGTGCTCACGGCGCTCGTAAGCCGCGTGCGCCGCGGGCTCTCGCGCCCAGGCCGCTACGTGCCGCCGCTGCGCTATCCGCGGTGGCTGGGAATGTGGCCGTCGGTGGCCACGATCGTGGGGTTCGCGTGGCTCGAGCTGATCTACGTCGAACGCGACAGGCCCGCGACGCTGGCGGCGCTTTCGCTCGGGTATTTCGCGCTCAGCGTGCTCGGCATGATGCTGTTCGGCGTCGAGGAGTGGGGCGATCAGGCGGACGGGTTTGCCGCCTATTTCCACCTGATGTCGATGCTCTCGCCGATCTGCCGCGACGAGCAGGGCTACGTCTGCGTGCGCAGGCCGCTGAGTGCGATCACGGGCCTGCGCATCCAGTCCGGGACCGTCGCGCTGATCTGCACGATCATCGGTACGACCACCTTCGATGGCTTCAGCAACGGCGGCGTCTGGCGCAGCGCCGAGCCGAGCCTGCAGAGCCTGGTGGCGGACCTCGGCTTCAACCCGACTCCCTCGCTCGAGCTCGCCTACACGCTCGGGCTGCTGTTCTGCCTGGCGCTGATCCCGCTGATCTACCGGCTCGGAATCGCCGGCGTGCGCACGGTCAGCGCGCGCTACGGGACGCCGCAGCTGACGCGTGCGTTTGCACACACGCTGGTGCCGATCGCGTTCGCCTACATCCTGGCCCACTACTTCTCGCTGGTCATCTGGCAGGGCCAGGCGGTCGGCTACCTGGCGTCGGACCCGCTCGGCAACGGCGCGAACATCTTCGGCACCAGCAGCTACCAGATCAACTACAACATCATCTCGTTCGCGGCGATCTGGTACGTCCAGGTCGCGGCCCTGCTGACCGGCCACGTCGGCGGTCTGGCGCTGGCGCACGACAAGGCGCTGGTGCTCTACAGCGACGTCGAAGAGGCGGTGCGCTCGCAGTACTGGATGCTGGCGGTGATGGTCGCGTTCACGAGCTTTGGCTTGTGGCTGCTGTCGGCCGTGGGGACATGAGCTCGGGCGCCAAGGCGAAGCGATTGGGCGCAAGTTGACCGCGCGGCTGCTGACGCCGACCGCCCGGGCGGCGCCGCGAACGGACCGCGTCGGTACGGTGTGCGCATCTTGCTGGGCCGCCTGCCGTTTGCGTTGATCGTCTCGCTGTCGATGGCGGCGATCGGGGTCCTGGCGCAGCCGGCTGCGCCGGCAGGCGCTTCGCAGCCTGGCGCCCAGTACAGCTCCGTGCAGCCAACGGTCACCGAGACCGGCAACCCGATCGAAGACCAGGGCAGCAACTACGACTATCGCTCGTACATCACGAGCGTCACGCCGAACGTGTCAGGCCTGAACCTGCAGGTGCTGGAGTTCGCCGACCGCTTGCTGCTTAGCAACCACACCGGCAAGACGGTCACGATCTACGGCTACGACGGCGAGCCTTACGCGCGCGTGCTCCCGAACGGCAGCGCCGAGCAGAACGAGCGCTCGCCGGCCACCTATCTGAACACCAACTTCTACGGACAGGTCAGCGTGCCGGCGTACGCCGACGCGAGCGCGTCGCCGCGCTGGCGGGTGATCGATCGCACCGGCCAGTTCGAATGGCACGACCATCGCATCCATTGGATGTCACCGGTTCCGCCGGCATCGGTCAAGAACTCGAGCAAGCGCACGCTGATCTTCGACTGGCACGTGCCGATCGCGGTCGGTGCGCAGAAGGGCTACATCAACGGCCAGCTGTTCTGGACGCCGGAGACCTCCAAGGCCTCGCCCGTGGTGATCGTGCTGGGGGTCGCGATCGCCCTGCTGGGGCTCGCGTTCGTGGTGTTCGTGCGCAGGCGACGCGGACGCACAGGGGCCGGTGCGGCGGGCCGACCGGGCGTCGGCGCGGGAGGCGCGGGCGCCGGCGATGAGGCCTGGTAAGGACCCGCGCCAGAACATCCGCCGGGATCGAGGCGGCCGCGCCGCGGCGTCTGCCATCCACGGCCCGAATCCCCCGACCGACCACGTATTTGGGCGCGGGTCCTCGTGATAACGTTCCCGAGGAATGGTCCCGATTGCGTGCCTCTATCACTGGTATATCTCGATGATGTACGTCGTGCCGGTGCTGTGCGTCGGCGGCTGGGGCTGGTGGAGCTCCAAGCGGATGGCGCGCCGTGCTCAGGAACGCAAGGGCGGTGGCCCGCCCGGCGGGCTGTCAACGCCCTGATTGCAGGCCCCCGCCATATTGAGCCCGTCTCGGCCCGTCCGAGCGCGTAAGCGTCGCCGCCCTGGGAGACCCCCCGCGGACCACTGGTGTCAGGCTTCGGTTTTCTTTACGAATTATTCAGCTGTTCCGGGGTAGCATGAGCTTGACTGGCTGTACGCCCCCTACGAGCCACCGACATGTCCTCCCTGGAAGCCACCGCTATCGCTAGGCCCGTCGACGCCGGTTTGACCGAGCGTATCGACGCGATCGCCCGCTTGGACGAGCGCAACCGCCAGCGCGCAAGCGCTCCCACGGCCGCCGCGCCGGGCCGCTATCTGGAGGTCCAGGGAGCGGGTGAGACGCTGCTGGTTCCGCTGGGCTCCGGCGTCACGCACATCGGCCGCGGCCTCTCAGCCGACCTGCACCTCGACGAGGGCTCGGTCTCGCGCCGCCACGCGATCCTCGTCAATCGCGCCGCCAGCGCGAGGATCCTCGACGATCGCAGCGCCAACGGGACGCTCGTGAACGGCAGACGCGTGACGCAGGCAGAGCTGCACAGCGGCGACGTGATCGTGCTCGGTCGCGTCGTGTTGCGCTACCTCGAGCTCTAGACAGAGCCTCGCTCGACCGCGACGGGCCACTGCGCCCAAGCGACTGAACGAGATCGGCCAGGGCTCCCCCCACGTGGTCAACTGGATCGAGCCGCGCCGCGCCGCCGAACGGCGCGTGGATGCCGCGGCGCGAGCTAGAGTCCGCGACCGGTTTGGGTCGAGTCTCCGCTGCCAGCCGCGCGCGGCGCGCGCCCTCACCGCGCGCCTGGATCTTGGCGGTGATCGTCGTGGGTGTGGCGCTCGGCTCGTTTGTCGGCGTGCGCGCCAGTCAGGGCAAGACGATCGCGCCGAACTGCGTGCCGGCGCGGCTCGGGGTCTCCCAAGCGCTCGCCGGGGGCGCCGTGACGGTGACGCCGACGCCCGACTCGGTGGATGCCTCGCACCTAGCTCAGATCAGCTTCCTCGGCGTTCCCGCCGCTGAGATCGCGAATGTGCGCGTGAGCGGGTCGCAGACCGGTACGCACGCTGGGCGGCTCGAGGCCTACTCACAGGGCGACGGCGCGAGCTTCCTGCCGAGCGCGCCGTTCGCGCAGGGAGAGGTTGTGACCGTGCGCGCCGTCCTGCGCCAGGGCACCGTGGCGAGGCCGTTCTCGTGGCATTTCACGGTCGGCGAGGTTGACGCCGTCAGCCGCTCGCTGGAGACGCCTCCGCCTCCGCCCCCTCCGCCAAAGGCGAGCGAACTGCAGCACTTCGTCTCGCGCCCGGACCTGCAGCCGCCGACGGTTGACGTGGACGCCGGCAGTGGATCGCCGGAAGCGGGCGACATCTTTCTCGCGCCGTATGCCGGGCCCGGCCAGTACGGCCCGATGATCCTCGATGGCCACGGCGGCCTGGTGTGGTTCAAGCCGATCCCGAAGGGCGAGCGCGCGGCCGATCTGCGAGTGCAGCAGTACGAAGGCAGGCCGGTCCTGACCTGGTGGCAGGACCCGCTGCTCGCCGGCGGACGCCACGACGCGGGTGTCGTGGTCACGAACAGCGCATACCGGGACGTCAAGATCGTGCGCGGCGGCAACGGCTACCAGCCAGATCTGCACGCCTTTGAAATCACCCCGAAAGGGACCGCCCTGTTCACCGTCTACGACGCGATTCGCTGCAACCTCAGCGCCTACGGCGGACCTGCCAACGGCGCGGTCGCGGATACGCTCTTTCAGGAGATCGACCTGCGCACCGGACTGGTGCGCTACGAATGGCACGCGCTCGACCACGTGTCGCTGCGCGACTCCTACGAGCCGATCGGCACGGGCGGCACGGACGTTTCGCCCTGGGACTACTTCCACATCAACGCCATCTCCGAACACGGCGAAGACCTGCTCGTGGACTCGCGCAACACCTGGGCCGCCTACGACGTCTCGGCCAAGACCGGCCAGATCGCGTGGCGGCTGGGGGGCAAGCAGTCGAGCTTCCGGATGGGCCGGGGCGCGAGGCCGGCGTGGCAGCACGATGCGCGCGAAGAGCCAGACGGGACGATCTCGTTCTTCGACAACGGCGGCACTCCGAGGGTGCACGCGCAGTCGCGCGTGATCGTGCTGTCGCTGAACCGGCAGACGATGACGGCGACGCTCGTGTCCAGCTTCGTGCATCCGACGCCGCTGCTGGCGGCCAGCCAGGGCGACTTCCAGCCGCTGGCGGACGGCGATTGGTTCGTCGGCTGGGGCCAGGAACCCTATTTCTCCGAATACTCGGCCTCGGGACAGTTGCTGTTCGACGCGCACCTGCCGGCGCGCTACCAGTCGTTCACCGACCTGCGCTTCCCCTGGATTGGCCAGCCGACCAGTCAGCCGGCCCTGGCGGCGCGCCGGAGCAGCGCAGGTGGGCTGGAGGTGTACGCCAGCTGGAACGGCGCCACGCAGGTGGCCGGCTGGCAGGTGCTCGAGGGCGCGAGCGCCGCCAAGCTCACGCCCGTCGCGCAGGCGCCGCGCGAAGGCTTCGAGACCGCGATCGCCGCGCCCGAAGACGGCGCCTACCTGGCGGTCCAGGCGCTCGATGCCGGGGGCCAGGTGCTGGGAACATCGCGACCGAGCAGCTTCGCGGCGAGCCTGAAAGCGCCGTAACGGCCGGGCTGCCTGTTCTTGGCAGTCGCGTGTTCTTGGTCGTCGTTTTCAGCGTAGTGCGCGACTCGATCTATCCGATGTTGCCGTTGCCGCCGGAGTGGCAGCGGCTGAGGACGGAACGCACGCGCCGAACTGGGTCGCGGGTGTGGCGCTCTCGCGGCTCGGACGTTGAAAGCCCCGGAGCGCATCCGGGCGAACGGCCATCCTGGTTGATCGTGGAAGACCAGTCAACCACCGCTGAGACGACCGACCCCGAGGGTAGGCGGGTCGTCTTGGCGGATGCGCTCTGGCGCGAGAAGATCGTCCGCGACCATCCGGAGATCGACACGCATATGTCCGATGTTCTGCGGGCTGTGACCAGGCCCGATCATGTTGCTGCCGACCCGATCTTCGACGCGCGGACTCGCTACTACGCGCGGGGCGTCGGTCCAGGTCGATGGCTGCTTGTCGTCGTAAGCTATGAGCAGGCGCCGGCGCGGATCGTCTCCGCGTTCGCCAACCGGAAGGACCCAAGAATCATGGAGCGCGTGAACATCACGATCGGGCCGCTGAGCTTCGATCACGCCGACTACGACGCCGACAACGACGTGCTGTATCTGCATGTCGGCGAGCCGCAGGCGGGAGAGGGCGAGGAGACGCCGGAGGGCCACGTCGTCCGCTACGCGCCCGGAACTAGTCGGATCGTGGGGCTGACGGTGCTTGGGGCACGGCGCGTGTTGGAGCGTGACGGGCTTCTTGCGGTCGCGGTTCCGGGCACCGTAGAGACGAGCGCGGAGCAACTGGCGCCAGCGCTCGCAGCCGTTTAGCGCGTAGGCGCCTCGGAGCGATCGACTCAGACCATCACACAGGTCGTGGAGCTCGCTCGCTGTGCGGATGGCGCTGCACCAGCGAGTGTCCGGTGCCGACGTCGGCCTTGCGCATTACGGCGACGCCTGCAGTCAGCAATACACCTCGATCGACTACACCCAAACCCTCGAGGACCACGGCGTGCTCGGCTCGATCGAAGCCGTCTAACCCCGAATTCCGCTCCAACAAAGGCATTGCAGCTACGCGCCCGGCAAGATTCGAACTTGCGACCTCTCGCTCCGGAGGCGAGCGCTCTATCCACTGAGCTACGGGCGCTTGTGCCTGCAAACCGGCATCTTCCGTGCCCGACCCAGGCCGCCAGGGACTCTACCGTAGCCGCCGCACCCGATCGTCCAGAGGAACCCGGCACAAGCTCGCCAATGGGCGTAGAATCAGCGCCAGATCGAGCAGGGGAGGTGGGTCGTGCGGTTTTTGAGGAGACATGCGACTGCGCTGATCGCGCTCGTCGCGCTCGTGTTCGCGATGACCGGGACCGGCATCGCGGCGTCGCGGTATCTGATCACGAACGCATCGCAGATCAAGCCGAGCGTGCTCAGGCAGCTTCGCGCCGAAGCTACGGCTGTCGCTGCCAAGGCAGCCAAGAAGGGAGCCAAAGCGGTGGTCGCACGTGCCCGCGGCACGGGTCCCGCAGAACCGTTGACGAGCGAATACGACATCCCCCTGACGGACGCCACGTGGACCCAGGGCGCCGAAGAACTGGACGAGATTTCCTTCGGTCTCGTGACCGACATGTCGGGCCATGGTTGCCACCCGACCCCGAGCTTGTCGATCCTGCTCGACGGCCAGCAGATCGGCTGGCTGCAGGTTGCGGGGGAAAAGCTTCACACCCAGGAAGTCGAATGGGGTGAACTCGAATCGGGCCAGTTCTCGTCATACTGGCTGCCGGAACCAGGCCAGACGGTCACCCGCACGCTCACCGCCGAGGTGACAGGCACCTGCGGCGAGATCGCATCGGTCTCGATCGACGTGGTCGGCTTGCGGTAGGCGCCTCGAGCCGGCCCGCGCCGGCCACCGCTACCGTGCAGCCATGGACCTGTCGATCTTCTTCGCCGGCACGGGCGGCTCCGCTCCAACCGCGCGGCGCGGGCTGCCGGCGCTGCTGATCCGCCGCGGCGGCGAGCAGCTGCTGTTCGACTGCGGCGAGGGCACGCAGCGCCAGCTGATCCGCTCGGTCGGCCTGGGCGATCTTGACTGCGTGTTCATCACGCACTTTCACGCCGATCACTGGCTGGGGCTGCCGGGAATGCTGAAGTCGTTTGCGCTGCGCGAGCGCGAGCAGCCGCTCAGCGTGTACGGCCCCCCGGGCCTGCACGATCTGATGGAGCGCATGCGGTTCGTGTACGGACGCCGGCTGCCGTACGAGCTGAGCGTGATCGAGCTCGCTCCGACCGAGACCGTCGCGGGCGACGGCTATCTGATCGGGGCGGTTCCCGTCCGGCACAAAGGGGAGGCCTGCTACGGCTACGCGCTCGTCGAGGAGCCGCGGCCCGGGCAGCTCGACCCCGAACTGGCAGCGCGGCTCGGCGTCACGCCCGGTCCGGACTTCGGCCGGTTGCAGCGCGGCGAAACGGTCGACGGCGTCTCCCCCGAGCAGGTGCTGGGACCGACGCGCGCGGGGCGCAAGATCGTGATCTCCGGCGACACGGCGCCGTGCGAGGCGCTCGTCGTTGCCGCCCACGAATCCGACGTGCTCGTGCACGAGGCGACGTTCGCCGAGGAGGAGGCCGAACGCGCCTACCAGACACTGCACAGCACGGCCCGCCAGGCGGCCGAGCTGGCGCGCGCTGCACAGGTGCGCCTGCTCGCGCTGACGCACATCTCCAGCCGCTACCCCGGCGGCGAGCTGCGCGAGCAGGCGCGCGCCGTGTTCGCCGAGACCGAGGCGCCGAGAGACTTCGACACGATCGAGGTCCCGTTTCCGGAGCGCGGAGTCCCGCGGCTCGTGCGCTGGGCGGAGCGGCGCGAACGCGAAGCCCCCGCGCCCGAGCCCGCCGCGGCGCCATAGCCGCTAGGCGCGGCGCGGTCGCGGGCGCGCGGTGGTCGTCCGTCTGTCGGCGTTCGCACCGGCACCTCCAGCCCGTCGGCCTGTGTTGGTACAGTCACCGCGATCCTTTAACCCGGTCCCGAGAGGCCAGGAAGGAACGACAGATGGACAACGAGAAGACGGTCCTCGGCGAGGACGAGCTCCAGCGGGCGCTGACGCGGATCGCTCACGAGATCGTCGAGCGCAATCCCGAGCCGCCGGCGCCGGCGCTCGTCGGGATCCATCGCCGAGGCGCGTTCCTCGCCGGCCGGCTGCAACGGTTGCTCCAGGAGCTGCTCGAAATCGAAGTTCCGCTCGGGGACCTCGACATCGGCTTCTACCGCGACGACGTCACACGCCGCGGCGACGCGCCGGTGCTGCACGCGTCGCACATCGACTTCGACGTGGCCGACCGCACGGTGGTGATCGTGGACGACGTGCTCTACACCGGGCGCACCGCGCGCGCGGCGATCGACGCGCTGTTCGACTACGGGCGCCCCGCGCGCGTGCAGCTGGCGGTGCTTGCCGACCGCGGCCATCGCGAGCTGCCGATCAGGCCGGACTATGTCGGCAAGAACCTGCCGACCTCACGCGCCGAGCACGTGCATGTGCGCGTGCGCGAGCTGGACGGCGTGGACGAAGTCGCGATCGCACCGACGGTCATGGAGATGAGCCTGTGAACCATCTGTTGACCATGGAAGACCTCGACCGCGCCGCGATCGAGCGGATCGTGGGCCAGGCCGAGCGCTTCGCCGAGGTGTCCGATCGCGAGATCAAGAAGGTTCCCGCGCTGCGCGGGCGGATGGTGCTGAACCTGTTCTACGAGGCCTCGACGCGCACGCGCAGCTCCTTCGAGCTGGCGGCCAAGCGCCTGTCGGCGGATGTCGTGAACTTCGCCGCCAGCGGCTCGAGCGTGGAGAAGGGGGAGTCGTTGAAGGACACCGTGCTGACGCTCAGCGCGCACAAGCCCGACGCGATCGTGCTGCGCACGCCTTGGGCGGGGGCGTCGGAGCTCGTGTCGCGCTGGTGCAGCGCCGCGATCGTCAACGCCGGCGACGGCAAGCACGAGCACCCGACGCAGGCGCTGCTCGACGTGTACACGCTGCGCCAGCGCCTGGGCGAGATCGACGACGCGTCGATCTGGATCGTCGGCGACGTGGCCCACTCGCGGGTGGCGCGCTCGAACATCATCGCCTTTCAGCGCATGGGCGCGCGCGTGACCGTCGCCGGGCCGCCGACGCTGATCCCCCGCGGAATCGAGGCGCTCGGCTGCGACGTGCGCTACACGCTCGACGAGCTCGGCTCGGCCGACGTCGTGTACGCGCTGCGCATGCAGCGCGAGCGCATGAACGAGACGTGGGTGCCCTCGCTGCGCGAGTACGCGGCGTGGTATCAGATCAACGGTCGCCGGCTCGAGCCCCACCAGGTGCTGATGCATCCAGGCCCGGTGAACCGCGGCGTCGAGCTCTCCGGCGAGGCGGTCGACTCGCCGCAGGCCGTGATCGCCGCCCAGGTCGAGGCCGGCGTCGTGGTGCGCATGGCCGTGCTGTATGAGCTGCTGGCGCACGCGCCGAAGGCGCCGGTCGCCGATCCCCTCCCCGAGCCGCAGCTGGCATGACGATCGCTCCGGCGCTTTCCCACGGACGGTACCCGCCGGCCCAGCTGCTGCTGCGGGACGTGCGCGTGCTCGACCCGCGCATGCGGCTCGACGCGCGCCGCGACGTGCTGGTGCGCGACGGCAAGATCGCCGCGCTGGCCGAGGCCGGCTCACTCGGCGAGCCGCTGCAGGAGATCGAGCTGGTCGATGGACGGGGACGGCTGCTGGCGCCCGCCTTCTTCGACCCGCACGTGCACCTGCGCAGCCCCGGTCAGGAGCACAAGGAGGACCTGCACAGCGGCACCCGCGCCGCTGCCGCGGGTGGGTTTGGCGCGGTGATCGCGATGCCCAACACCGATCCCGTGATCGACTCGGCGCCGCTGCTGGGGTCGCTGCGCGAGGCGGCGACGCGTGAGGCTTGCATCCCCGTCGGGTTCATGGCCGCGATCACGGCCGGGCAGCGCGGCGAGGAGCTGACGGAGATGGCGCATCTGCGCGCCGAGGGCGCGCTCGGGTTCACCGACGACGGCCTGCCCGTCGCGAGCGCCGGGATGCTGCGCAAGGCGATGCAGTACCAGCGCCTGTGCGGCGGCGTGCTCAGCCTGCACGAGGAGGACCCGACGCTCTCGCACGATGGTTGCATGCGCGAGGGAGCGGTCAGCGCGGCGCTCGGCATCGGCGGGATTCCGAGCGTGAGCGAGTCCACGATGGTCGCGCGCGACGCCGAGCTGGCGCTGTACGAGTCGGCGCGCGCACACTTTCAGCACCTCAGCTGCGCCGCCTCGGTAACGGCCGTCGAGCGCGCCAAGGCCGGCGGCGCGCAGGTCAGCTGCGAGGTGACTCCGCACCATCTGCTGCTCACCGACGAGAGCGTGCGCGAGCTCGATACGCGCGTGAAGATGAATCCCCCGCTCGGCGACGCGCACGACCGCCGCGCGCTCGTGCAGGCGCTGCGCAGCGGCACGATCGACTGCGTCGCCACCGATCACGCGCCGCACGCGCGCGAGGAGAAGGAAGTGCCCTTCGAGCAGGCTCCGATGGGCACGACCGGCCTGGAGACGGCATTCCCCGCGCTCTACACCGGCCTGGTCCTGAGCGGCGAGCTCGAGCTCGAGACGCTGGTCGAGCGGATGACCGCGGGCGCCGCGCTGTTCGAGCTGCCGACGGCGACGATCGCGCCCGGCGAGCCGGCCAACCTCACCCTGATCGACCTCGATGCCGAGCTGATCGCGGGCGAGCACGGCTGGGAGAGCCGCTCTGAGAACTGCTGCTTCGCCGGCCGGCGCCTGCGCGGGCGCGTGCTGCTGACGCTGGCCGCCGGCGGCGTGGTCTACCGCGAGCCGGTCTTCTCGGTGGTGGCGGCATGAGCTCAACCGGAGCGGCTGCATGAGCGCGAACGGAAGGCGACACAGGTGAGTCTGCTCGAGCGCGACAGATCGGTGCTCGTCGTCGTCGATGTCCAAGAGGGCTTTCGTCCGTATGCCTCGTTTGAGGGTGTCGTGGATGGCGCCGGCAAGCTCGTGCAGGCGGCGCGCATCCTCGAGCTGCCGATGATCGTCAGCGAGCAGTATCCGAAAGGGCTAGGGCACACCGCGCCGGAGGTCGGCATCGGCGCGATCCCCGATGCGGTTGTCGGAGACGACGCTCGGGAGCGGCTGATCGAGAAGACCGTCTTCTCGGCCGCGCGCGCCGACGGCTTCGACCTGCATGGGCGCACCCAGGCGGTCGTCTGCGGGATCGAGACGCACGTGTGCGTAAGCCAGACCGTTCACGATCTGCTCGCCCAAGGCGTCGAGGTGCAGGTGCCCGCCGACGCCGTCGGATCGCGCCATCAGATCGACTACGAGCGCGGCCTCGAGCGGCTGCAGCGAGCCGGCGCAGAGGTGAGCACGGTCGAGGCGGTCGTGTTCGAGCTGCTGGAGCGGGCCGGCACCCCGGAGTTTAAAGCCGTCCAGAAGCTGATTATTTGAATGGCTCACCTGGGCCAGGGCGACCACGATTCTGAGCGCTGACGTGAGCGACGCCACCGCCTACGTGCTGCTCGACGACGGCACGCGCTTTGACGGCACGGCCTGCGCGGCCGATGGACACGCGGTCGGCGAGGTCGTGTTCACGACCGGGATGAGCGGCTACCAGGAGTCGATGACCGACCCCTCGTTCGCCGGACAGCTGATCACGTTCACCTATCCGCACATCGGCAACTACGGAGTCAGCGCGCAGGCGATGGAGTCCGAGCGGCCGTGGGCGCGCGCGGCGATCATGCGCGAGGCGTGCGACCGCGAGGATGCGCCCGGCGCGGAGAGAGGCTGGCTGCAGTGGCTGCGCGACTGCGGCGTCGTGGCGATCAGCGGCGTCGATACGCGCGCGCTGGTCAAGCACATCCGCGACCGTGGCGCCATGCGCGGCGGGGTGTTCCCCGCGTCGCTGCCCGAGCGCCAGGCGCGCGCGCTCGTCGAGGCCGAGCCGCCGATGGCCGGACAGGATCTGGCGCGGCAGGTGACCCCCGCGACCGTCAGTCGTCACGGTGCTGGGGGCCAGGGTCCGCACATAGCCGTGCTCGACACCGGCGTCAAGGCCTCGATGGTGCGCGAGCTGGTGGCGCGCGGCGCGTCGGTGGCGCTGCATCCGTGCACCAGCTCGGCGGCCGAGCTGCTGGCCGGGGATCCCGACGCCGTGTTCCTCGCCAACGGGCCGGGCGATCCCGCAGCGCTTCAGTACATCGTCGCGACCGTGCGCGAGATCGTCGGGCGAAAGCCGGTGTGGGGCATCTGCCTCGGCCACCAGCTGCTGTGCCGCGCCGTCGGTCTGGAGACGTTCAAGCTGCCGTTCGGACACCGCGGCGCCAACCATCCGGTCAAGGACCTCGAGAGCGGGCGCATCGAGATCACCTCGCAGAATCACGGCTTTGCCGCGCTCGGCCCGAACGGGGCGCGCACGATCGACGACGACGTGCCGATGCGCTGGCAGACCGACTTCGGCGAGGCCCAGCTGTCGCACGTGAACCTGTACGACCGGACCGTCGAGGGGCTCGAGCTGCTCGACGTGCCCGGCGGGACCGTGCAGTACCACCCCGAGGCCGGTCCCGGCCCGCACGACAGCAAGTACCTGTTCGACCGTTTTCTCGCGCGGATCGCCGCCGCCGAGGATGGCGGGCTCGGGCGATCTGGTGAAAGCGCCGCGGCGGATCGCGGCCTCACGCGGTCCGCCGACGAGCACGCGCATTCCGAGCTCGCGCCCACGCGCCTGCACGGCGGGCTGGGGGCTCGGCGGGGCCATGCCTAGACGCGAGGACATTCGCAAGATCCTGATCCTCGGCTCCGGGCCGATCGTGATCGGACAGGCGGCAGAGTTCGACTATTCGGGCGTCCAGGCCTGCAAGGTGCTGCGCGAAGAGGGCTATGAGATCGTGCTCGTGAACTCCAACCCGGCGACGATCATGACCGACCCCGAGCTGGCCGACGCGACCTATGTCGAGCCATTGCTGCCGGCCCCGGTGGCGCAGGTGATCGCGCGCGAGCGCCCGGACGCGCTGCTGCCGACGCTCGGCGGCCAGACCGCGCTGAACCTCGCCAAGGCGCTGCAGGACGACGGCACGCTCGAGCGTTACGGCGTCGAGCTGATCGGCGCCAGCTACGAGGCGATCGCGTGCGCCGAGGACCGCGAGCTGTTCGGGGCGGCGATGGCCAAGGCGGGGCTGAAGATGCCCAAGAGCGTGATCGTGTGGGCGTGGGACAAGCAAAAGATGGAGGTCGATGTTCCGCTTGGACTACGCAAGGCGAAGGCGGAGCTCGGGGAGCTGGGCCTGCCATGCATCGTCAGGCCGGCCTATACGCTCGGCGGGCGGGGTGGCGGGATCGCACGCAGCGAGGAGGAGTTCGAGCGGATCGTTGCTCACGGCCTTGAAGCCTCACCGATCGGCCAGGTGCTGCTCGACGAGTCCGTGCTCGGCTGGGGCGAGTTCGAGCTCGAGGTGATGCGCGACGGCGCCGACAACGTCGTGATCGTCTGCTCGATCGAGAACGTCGACCCGATGGGGGTGCACACCGGCGACTCGGTCACCGTGGCGCCGCAGCAGACGCTCTCCGACAATCTCTATCAACGCCTGCGCGACCAGGCGATCGCGGTGATCCGCGCGGTCGGGGTCGAAACCGGCGGCTCGAACGTGCAGTTCGCGGTCGATCCCGGCAGCGAAGAGATTCTCGTGATCGAGATGAACCCGCGCGTGTCGCGCAGCTCTGCGCTCGCGTCGAAGGCGACGGGCTTCCCGATCGCGAAGATCGCTGCGCGCCTGGCGGTCGGCTACCGGCTCGAGGAGATCGGCAACGACATCACCGGCGTCACGCCGGCGTGCTTCGAGCCGACGATCGACTACGTGGTGGTGAAGTGGCCCCGGTTCGCATTCGAGAAGTTCCCGGGCACCGACGCCAAGCTCTCGACGCACATGCAGTCGGTTGGCGAGGCGATGGCGATCGGGCGCACGTTCGGCCAGGCGTTCTCCAAGGCGTTGCGCTCGCGCGAGCTCGACAAGCCTCCGCGGCTCGAGCATGCGAGCGAGCAGGCGCTGCTGGACGGGCTCGCGATTCCGGCTCCCGACCGCTTCGAGGCGCTCATCGAGCTGCTGCGCAGAGGCCTGAGCATCGAGCTGCTGCACGAGCGCACCAGCATCGACCCCTGGTTCCTGCGTGAGCTGGGCACGCTCGCGCAAGATCCGCAGGCGCCGTTCGCCGGCGAGCGCTCGTTTCGCTCGGTCAACACCTGCGCCGCCGAGTTCCCCGCGCGCACCCCGTACTACTACTCGGGCTGGGAGCGCCCGCAGCCGGGGTGCGGAGCGGTGCACGAGGTCACGCGCGGCGAGCGGCAGTCGGTCGTGATCCTCGGCGCGGGGCCCAATCGCATCGGTCAGGGCATCGAGTTCGATTACTGCTGCGTGCACGCCGCCGCCACGGTGCGCGAGTCCGGGCGCGACGCCGTCATGATCAACTGCAATCCCGAGACGGTGTCAACCGACTACGACACCTCCGACCGGCTGTATTTCGAGCCGCTCACGCTCGAGGACGTGCTGGGTGTCGTCGCGATCGAGCAGCCCGAGGGCGTCGTGGTGCAGTTCGGCGGACAGACCCCGCTGAAGCTCGCCGCCGGGCTCGCCGCGGCCGGCGTGAGGCTGCTGGGCACGAGCGTCGAGGCGATCGACCTGGCCGAGGACCGTGGGCGCTTCGGGGCCCTGCTCACGAGGCTCGGCTACCGGGCGCCGGCATTCGCCACCGCCGGCTCGGTCGCGGAGGCTTTGGACAGGGGCCAGGAGGTTGGTTATCCGCTGCTCGTGCGGCCTTCCTATGTTTTGGGGGGGCGGGCGATGGAGATCGTGTATTCGCGCGAGGCGCTGGCCGACTATCTCGAGCGCGAGACTCCGCCTGAGCCGGACCTCGGCATCTCGCTCCCGGCCACGCTTCCGGCTCAATTCCCCGCGATCTTCCTCGACCGCTTCCTGGAGAACGCGACCGAGGTTGAACGTCGATGCGATCTGCGACGGAAGCGACGTATGGATTGGCGGGATCATGCAGCACGTCGAGGAGGCGGGAGTGCACTCCGGCGACAGCGCGTGCGTGCTGCCGCCCCACTCGCTCGGGGAGGAGATGCTCAACCAGATCCGCGCCGCCACGCGCGAGATCGCGCTCGCGCTCGGAGTGGTGGGGCTGCTCAACGTGCAGTACGCGGTCCACGCCGGCGAGCTGTACGTGATCGAGGCGAACCCGCGCGCCTCACGCACGGTGCCGTTCGTCTCCAAGGCGGTGGGCGTGCCGCTGGCCAAGCTCGCCTGTCGGATCGTGTTGGGCGAGAAGCTCACCGAGCTGAACCTGCCGGAGGGGCGCGAGGGTCTCGGCTACGGCGACCACGTCTCGGTCAAGGAGGCGGTGCTGCCGTTCGATCGCTTCGAGGGCGCCGATGCGGTGCTCGGGCCGGAGATGCGTTCGACCGGCGAGGTGATGGGGATCGCGCGCGACTTCCCGACCGCGTTCGCGAAGGCGCAGGCGGCCGCCGGGGTGCCGCTGCCGCGCGAGGGCACGGCGTTCATCTCCGTCACCGACTCCGACAAGGCGGGAGCGTTCGCGGTCGCCCAGACGTTGCACGACTGCGGCTTTCAGATCGTCGCCACGCGCGGCACCGCCGAGGCGATCGCGCGCATGGGCGTACCGGCCAAGCGACTGAACAAGATCGGCGAGGGCTCCCCGCACGTGGTTGACTGGATCGAGCGGGGAGACGTCAACATGGTGGTGAATACGCCTACCGGTTCGGGTGCCCGCACGGACGGATGGGAGATCAGACGCGCCGCGGTGATGCACGGGATTCCGTGCCTGACGACGCTCGCCGCCGGAGTCAGCGCGGCGCGCGCGATCGCGCGGGCGCGCGCGGGCGGCGAGCCGCAGGTGCTGTGCTTGCAGGAGCTGCATCGATAGAACCCCGACGGCTGCGCCCGCTGAGCGTCAACGAAAGTCTGTGCCGATGAGTTTCCAGAGAGCCGCACGATGAGCTTCCAAGAGCGCTGCCGATGAGTTTCCAGAGAGCCGCACGATGAGCTTCCAAGAGCGCTGCCGATGAGTTTCCAGAGAGCCGCACGATGAGCTTCCAAGAGCGCTGCCGATGAGCCTCGCTCGGCTGCACCGGCGCCTGTTGAGCGTGACCGCAAGCGAACGGCTCGGCGCATACGTCCTCCTGCGCGTCGCCGACCCGGACGGACCCGTGCCGGATGCGGGGCAGTTCACGATGCTCGCCGCGGCCGAGCGCTGGGGCGGGGGAGAGGACGAGCGTCCCTACCTGGCTCGTGCCTTCTCGGTGGCGCGCTTCGAGGAGAGCGAGGCACAGTATCTGCTGGAGGATGTCGGGCCTGCGAGCAAGCGCCTGTGCGAGCTTCGCGCCGGCGACCAAGTCTGGGCTTTGGGACCGCTCGGTCGCGGTTTCACGCCACCGCCGGCGGGACTGCGAGCCTTGCTGGTCGGCGGCGGGATCGGGATCGCGCCGCTGCTGATCTGGCAGGACGCTCTGCGGACGCCGCCGGCGAACGGCGGCGTCGCACGCGATGGTGGCGATGAGGTCGATGATGGGTCGGGGCCCAGCGTCCTGCTGGGCTTTCGCGATCATGAGCGCGCGCAGAGCGCGGCCCTGTTCGGCGATCCCCAGGTCGCGGTCGACGACGGCTCGGTGGGGCATCGCGGCTTCGTCACCGACCTGCTCGAGGCCGAGCTGCGCCGCGATGCACGCGCCGTCGTCTACGCGTGCGGGCCCGCGCCGATGCTCGAGGCGGTCCGGGCGATCTGCGAGCGCGAGCGCGTGCACGCACAGCTCGCGCTCGAGGCGGGTATGGCCTGCGGCTTCGGTGCGTGCTACGGCTGCGTGGTGCCGCGTCGCGGCGGCGGCTACCTGCGCGTGTGCATCGATGGCCCCGTGATCCTCGCGGCCGAGCTGTCGCGCGTCGAGGAGTACGCGGGAGCGCTCGAATGAGCGCCGGCGGGCGCGGTTACGGTCATCCGGACGATGATCATCGTTCTCAGCATGGCCGGCTGGATGCCGGCCAGAGCACTTCCTTCTGTGGATTGGAGCTGGCGCACCCGGTCATCAACGGCTCGGGGACGTTCGATGTGATCGCCGCGCGGCGCGCGTTCGGCGCCGAGCTCGATGCGGCCTTCCCGTTCGCTGCGTTCGTGTCGAAGACGATCACGCTTCGCCCAAGGGCCGGCAATCCACCGCCGCGCCTGTGGGAGGCGCCCGCTGGCCTGATCAACTCGATCGGCCTGCCGAACAAGGGGCTCGAGCGCTACCTCGCCGAGGATCTTCCTGAGCTGGCGAGACTGCCCGCGCCGCTGATCACGAACGTGATGGGCGCGAGCGCCGAGGAGCTCGTCGAGCTCGTGAGCGCCTGTGACGAGCGCTCGCAGATCGCGGCGATCGAGCTGAACGTGTCGTGCCCAAACGTCCAGACCGGCCTCGATATCGGCTCGGATCCGCGATTGCTGGCCGAGGTCGTCAACGCGGTGCGCGCGCGGACCGCCAAGCCGCTGATCGTAAAGCTGACGCCGAACACCGATGATGTCGCGGGCTGCGCGGCGGCGGCCGAGGGGGGCGGCGCCGACGCGGTGTCGCTGATCAACACCCTGCGAGCGCTCGCGCTCGCGCCCCGTACGGGCGGCGGATCGCGACGCTGGCTCGGCGCGGGCACGGGCGGCCTGTCCGGCCCGGCGATCCGCTCGGTCGCGCTCGCCCAGGTGGCGACCGTCGCCGAGCGCGTCGCGATTCCGGTGATTGGAATGGGCGGGGTCCAAAACGCCAGGCACGCACGGGACTTGCTCGACGCCGGCGCCACGCTGGTGGCCGTCGGCACCGAGAGCTTCAGAAATCCCGCGGTGGGAGCGGAAATCGCACGGGGCCTGTGCGCCGCCGGCGATTCGGGTCAGGCGGCCGGCGCGGCTTACGCCCCTCTTAGGTCGAATTAAAAACCCCTGCAAAAGTGCCATGCCACCGTCCAGAAGCCTCGATACGCCTTAACCTCGAGTTGAGCTAGAGCTGAATTGGGGTACTTCCCCTTGATCGACGCGGCCCGGCGTGTAGACTCGCCGCCCATGGCGCTGGCGACCGAGACAACTCCCGCCAAACAGCTCGTTGCCCCCGAGCGCTCGCTCAACCAGCGCATGGATGCGCTCGCGCGAGCCAACCTGATCCGCACCAAGCGCGCCCAGCTGAAGCGTGATCTGAAGGCCGGCCGCCGCTCGATCCACGCACTGCTGCTGAATCCGCCGGAGTACCTGGAGACGGCGAAGGTCTTCGACATGCTGCTCGCCGTGCCGAAGTACGGACGCGTCAAGGTCAACAAGATCCTCGCCCACTGCCGCATCTCTCCGAGCAAGACGATCGGCGGCCTGTCCGAGCGCCAGCGCTCGGAGCTCGTCAGCCTGCTGCGTCGCTGACGCGAGCCGATGGCCGGCAGGGCAAGGAGGGCTTGGCTGGTGGCCCGCGCCGGCCGACGGCTGCGCGGCGCGTCGGCACACAAGTCTCGAGCCCTCAGGCGGCTCCGCCGCGTCCGCAATTAACGTCCGTGGCGTGGCGCGAGTATTCGTCATCACCGGTCCCTCGGGGGTCGGCAAGGGGACGCTGATCAGGGGGCTGATGGAGCAGATGCCGCAGCTGGCGCTGTCCGTCTCGGCGACCACGCGCGCGCCGCGCCCGGGCGAGCAGGATGGCGTGGACTACCACTTCCTCACCCGCGAGGCGTTCGACCGCAGCGTGCGCGCCGGCGAGTTCGTCGAGCACGCCGACTATGCAGGCCGCAGCTACGGGACGCTGCGCAGCGAGCTGCAGGAGCGCATCGAGCGGGGCAGTCCGGTGGTGCTCGAGATCGAGGTTCAGGGCGCCCGGCAGGTGCGCGCCGCGATGCCGGACGCCGTACAGGTGTTCATCGCTCCACCCTCGCTCGAAGCCCTGCGCACACGCCTGGTCGGACGCGGTACCGACGACAGCGACGAGGTGCAGCGCCGGCTGAGCGTCGCCGAGCACGAGCTGGAAGCGCAGCCCGAGTTCGAGCACGTGGTCGTCAACGATCGTCTCGATGACGCCTTGGTGCGGCTGACCGAGATCGTGCGGCGTGCGCTGGATTGACGGGGGAGGTGGGTCGCGTCGATTCTCGGACGGGAGGTGGGTCGCGTCGATTCTCGGACCGGAGGTGGGTCACGTCGATTCCCGCGACGGCATTCGGCTGACTCGGACGCACACGCGCGCGCACGTGCGCGCGTGCGCCACCGACAGCAGCGATGAAACAGCGCACGCACAGCAGCGAGGACAGCGCACGCGTCCTGGCGCGAACGCCTGCATCCCGGCGAGACTGCGACTCAGAGAAGGTTCCGTGCCGTTCGCCGACTACAATCGCAGGACACCCAAGAAAGGCAACGACACCAGTGATCTCCCCCCGCATCGACAGGCTGCTGCAGAACGTGGACTCCAACTACGCCAGCGTGCTCGTGGCCGCCAAGCGCGCGCGCCAGATCAACAGCTACTACCACAACCTCGGCGAGGGGGCGTTCGACGAGTTTCCGCCGCCGATGGTCGATACAGCCTCCAAGAACTACCTCACGATCGCCCTCGAGGAGGTAGCCGCCGGGAAGCTCAAGTACCACTACCGCTGAGCCAGCTCTCCGCGCGCAACTGCGCGCACGGGACTTGTCTGCGGTCGCAAGGGGCTCTAAACCTCTAGACATGTCACGCATCCTGCTCGGAGTGAGCGGCGGGGTCGCCGCTTACAAGGCGCTCGAGCTCGTGCGCCTGGCGACCGCTGCCGGACACTCGCTGAGGGTCGTGCAGACGCCCGCCAGCCGGCGATTCGTCGGTCCGGCCTCGTTCGCTGCGCTCACGGGCGCGCCGGTCCTGGCCAGCGAGTTCGAGCGCGACCCGGCACGCGGGACGTTCCCCGGCCAACCGCAGCCGTTGCACGATCCGCTCAGCCATCTGCAGCTGGTGGCCAACGCCGATGCGTACGTGATCGCCCCGGCGACCGCCAACACGATCGCCAAGCTGGCACACGGCCTGGCCGACAACCTGCTCAGCAGCTGTGCGCTGGCCGCCACCTGCCCTTTGGTGCTGGCGCCCGCGATGAACAACCACATGTACGAACACCCCGCCACGCAGGCCAACCTGCGCACGCTCGCGGAGCGCGGGGCGCTGGTGGTCCAGCCGGACACGGGCCGGCTGGCCTCGCACGGCGAGGAAGGCGTCGGGCGCCTGGCCGAGCCGGCGCGCATTCTTGCGGCCTGCGAGGCGACGCTGGCGGGAAACGGCGGTGAGCTCGCTGCGGCCAACGTTTCAGCAGGCGTCGCGAACGGACTCGATCGGCGCTGGAGCGCCCTGAAGGTGCTGGTCACCGCGGGCGGCACCCGCGAGCCGATCGACAGCGTCAGGTTTCTCGGCAACAGCTCGTCGGGACGCATGGGCCTGGCGCTGGCCGGCGCGGCGCTCGCGCGCGGGGCGCGGGTCACCGTGGTCGCCGCCAACGTAGCGCTTGCGCCCGTGCCGGGGACGGTGTGGTGCGAGGTCACAACCGCGAGCGAGCTCCAGCAGGCTTGCGAGCGCGAGTTTCCCGACTGCGATGTACTGCTGATGGCGGCGGCGGTCGCCGACTTTCGGCCCAAGGCGGCGCGTGAGGGCAAGATCAAGAAGAACGAGCACGCCCGCCTCGAGCTCGAGCTCGAACCGACCGCCGATGTGCTCGCCGGGCTGTCTGCACGCCGGCGGGACGGCCAGACGCTCGTGGGCTTCGCCGCCGAGCACGGTCCGGACGGGCTTGCGGAGGCCGAGCGCAAGCTGCGCGACAAGCGCCTGGACGCGCTCGTGGTCAACGACATCTCACGCGCGGACATCGGCTTCGGCGCTGATCACAACGAGGTCGCGATCCTGACTGCGGGCGGGCGCCGGCAGGTTCCCCGCGCGGCCAAGCAGCTCGTCGCCGAGGCGATTCTCGACGCGGTCGCGCAGCTGCGCGCCGAGGGCTGAATCACGTCTGACGGGAGCGGGCGGGCGCGCCGCAACGGCGCGTGCGATGCCGGCCCGTTCTGGCGCGGCGCACCGCCAACGGCCGCCCTACAGTAGGCACAGCATGGAAAGCGTGTACGACCTCTACCGCAGAGGCTGCGAGCTGCTCGAGCACGGCGATCACCAGGCCGCGATCGTGCCGCTGAGTCGGGCTCGCAACCTCGAGCCGGACAAGGCGTCGATCCGCGAGGCGCTCGGGCGGGCTCTGTTTCATGCGAGGCTGTACGAGAGCGCGGCCGCCGAGTTCGAGGCGGTGGCGGCGGGCGCCCCGACCAACGACTATGCGCTCTTCTGCCTGGGCCGCGCGATGCAGCTGCTCGGCCGCCACCGCGAGGCCTGTCAGCCGCTCGCGCTGGCGTGCTCGCTGCGTCCCGACCGCGAGGACTACAGGCGTTATCGCGATCGTGCGCGTCGCGCCGCGCACGGCGACTGACGCGAGCGGCGGATCGGCTGCCGGCGCGGCAGGGCGAAAGGACCGCTCCGCGGCGCCGGCCTCGCGGGAGGGCCGATTGGGCTCCGCGGTGCAGGCGCTTACAGGGCCGTTGGGCCGTCTCGTGCAGCGCTCGTGACGGTCGCCACCATGCACTCGTGCCGCTGCTATCCTCGCAGGAGAGCTTTCGTACCGGCGTGAAGGATGCCGGCTGTAGTACCGAGAGTGGGCGCAGGCCCGCTTTTTTTACGCCAGGACCAGGCTCGCAAGGACTCAGGGAGACCGCCCAGGCACCACCACGAAGGAGCAAGCACAACCCGATGACAACGCTGCAGGCGGATATCGAAGGACGGCTCGCCACGAGCGAGCTCGAGGTCGAGGTGCTGCTCGCCGAGGTGATCGGCGGACGCCGGCTGCGAGTGTTCATCGATCATCCCGAGGGGGTGACGCTTGGTCTGTGCGAACGTGTGAGCCTCGCGCTGAACGAGCTGCGCGAGCGCTACTCGCTCGAGGTGTCCTCGCCGGGCGCGGAACGGCCGCTGACCAAGCCTGCGCACTTTCGCCGCTTCGTCGGGCGCCGCGTGAGGGTGCGCACGCGCACATCGACGGCAGGCCTTGCGACGCGCCAGGCGCCTGCCGGGTCGCGCATGCGGCGGGGGGTTCAGGTTGCCGAGGCGACCGCCGAGGCCACGGCCGACGGCGCACGCACGACGCGGGCCGCGAATAGCCTTACGGGCGAGCTGGTCGGAGCCTCCGAGCGCGAGGTCACGCTGGCTGCTGACGGGGGGGTCCTCACGATCCCCTACACCGAGATCCGTCGTTCGAACCTCGTCGAGGAGTAGATAGATATGTCACGCGAGATTCTGGAGGCGATGCACGCGCTGGCGCGTGAGAAGGGCATCGAGCCCGAGAAGCTGATGGTCGCGCTCGAGGATGCGCTGCTGTCCGCGTACAAGAAGCAACCCGGCTCGGCCAAGTACGCGCGCGTGGAGATGGATCGCGACACGGCCGACTTCCGCGTGATCGAACTGATCATCCCCGAGCGCCTCGAGGCGCATTTGATCGTCGAGACGATCGACGAGGAAACGACGATCGATCCCGAGACCGGCGAGATGCGCGAACCCGAGGAACCGGAAATCGATCCCGCCAAGTTCGCGGAATACCGCGATCAGATCGACGAGCGTGACGTCACCCCCGACGACTTCGGAAGGATCGCCGCGCAGACGGCCAAGCAGGTGATCCTGCAGCGCATTCGTGAGGCCGAGCGCGACATGATGTACGAGGAATACCGCGATCGTGTGGGCGAGCTGATCACCGGAATCGTCCAGCAGTCGGACTCGCGCTACACGCTGGTGCAGCTGCGCGAACGCGTCGAGGCGCTGCTGCCGAAGTCCGAGCAGGTTGACGGCGAGCGCTACGACCACTCGCAGCGGATCAAGGCCGTCATCAAGGAGGTCTCGCCCTCGACCAAGGGTCCGTCGATCATCGTCTCGCGACGCGATCCCGAGCTGATCAAGAAGCTGTTCGAGCTCGAGGTCCCCGAGATCGCGGACGGGCTTGTCGAGATCGCGAACGTCGCGCGCGAGCCCGGATATCGCTCGAAGATCGCGGTTGTGTCGCACACCGATGGCGTGGACCCGGTCGGCGCCTGCGTCGGGCCGCGCGGTTCGCGCGTGCGCATGGTCGTCTCAGAGCTGCGCGGCGAGAAGATCGACATCATCCCCCACAACGACGAGCCGGCGCGCTTCGTCGCCAAGGCGCTGTCACCCGCGCGGGTGCGCGAGGTGCTCGTCGACGACGAGGCCAAGCAGGCGACCGTGATCGTTCCCGACGATCAGCTCTCGCTGGCGATCGGGCGCGAAGGACAGAACGCCCGCCTGGCGGCGCGCCTGACGGGCTGGCGCGTGGACATCCGCTCGGAGACCGAGTTCGCAGCCGAGGAGGCCGAGCACGCCTACGAGGAGGAGGATCTCGGGGGGCGCTGCGCCGCGATCCTCTCAAACGGACGGCGCTGCCCCAACGCCGCGCTGGCGGGCTCGCGCTACTGCGGTCTGGAGACCCATCAGGCGCTGGCCGCGATCGCCGGCGACAAGGTGGCCGACCTGAACGCGACCGCGGACACCGGCACGGCGGCGGAGGGCTCCTCTCCAGCGGCCGAAGACGAACAACAGGTCGTCGAGCGTGTGCGCGACGGCGAGCCCGACGAGTCTCCGCCACCGGACGAGGCCGGTGAGCAGCCACAGTCCGCGGCCGACAACGGCAGCGACGATTCGCTGCAGGCCGGCGAGCACGCGATCCACCTGGCAGGCGACGGCGAGGCGGGCGTGGTCCCCGGGGCGGCTCCTGCCGAGCTGCAGGACGGCCCGTAGAATCAGTGACCGTATGAGTAAGAAGCGAGTTCATGAGATCGCCAGGGAGCAGGGACTAGCCAGCAAGGAGCTGTTGGAAAGGCTGAACGCCGCCGGTGTCGAGGCCAAGACCGCCTCGTCCTCGGTCGAGGAGACCCTCGCGCTGAAAGCGCTCGGCAATGGCGGAGCGCCATCAAGCCCCAATGGCGCGGACCGAGCCGCAGCCCAGGCGACCGCGGGTCCCGGCCCGGGCGCCGGGGCCGGCCCACCGGCGCGCGCGGACGCTCGCCCGAGCACCGACGGCAGTTCACAGGCTCAGGCACCCGCGCCCGGTCCTGCCCCTGGGGGCGCGCCTGCGCCGGCGCCAGCGGCGTCACGGCCGCCGGGTGCTGACGCTCAGACGCGCGCCGGCGCTGGGACATCGGCGCACGCGAGTGCCAAGACGCAGAGCCGCCCGGGCGCTGGGCGCGTGCAGCCCTCCGGCGAGGCCGCAACCGCTGCGAGCCCCGCAGCGAGCGCGGCGACGGTCGCGCCGCCGACACCGCAGCCGGCGTCGGGCTCCCCGCCGGCACCGCAGCCCGCGCCGGGCGCGCCACAACAGACTTCCGCCACGACGCCGGGACAGCCGGCCGCGAGCGCTGCTGCCCCCGACCGCGTCCGGCCGACGCGCGACTCGCGCACAGGCGAGCGCGCACCGGGAGGCACGGCGGGCGGGCGCCGTCGCGTGGTGATCGACTCGCAGGCGTCGCGACGCCAGCAGGGCGGGCCGGCCAACCAGCCCCAGCGCCGTCCACGGCGCGGTAGGCGCCGGCGCGGCACCTACGACGAGACGATCGCCCCGATCGACACGGCTGCGATGGAGGCCACCGATCTGATCCGTGTCAATTCGGGCTCGACCGTGAAGGACGTGGCCGAGTACCTGGGCACGCCCGTGCCGGAGGTGATCAAGAAGCTGATGGGTCTCGGCGAGATGGCAACGCTCACCCAGACGCTGTCCGACGAGGCGATTCAGGTGCTGGCCGAGGAGTTCGACAAGCGGATCGAGATCGTGCACGCCGCCGACGATGTCGAGGTCGAACCGACCTTCGAGGACGCCGACGCGGAGCTCGTCGAACGTCCGCCCGTGGTGACCATCATGGGTCACGTTGACCACGGCAAGACCTCGCTGCTGGACGCGATCCGCGAGACCGAGGTCGCCGCGGGCGAGGCCGGCGGGATCACCCAGCACATCGGCGCCTACCAGGTGCACCACGGCGGCAAGGAGATCACCTTCCTCGACACGCCCGGCCACGAGGCGTTCACCGCGATGCGCGCACGCGGCGCACGGGTCACCGACCTGGCGGTGATCGTGGTGGCGGCCGACGACGGCGTCAAGCCTCAGACCGAGGAGGCGATCGACCATGCCAAGGCCGCCGACGTCCCGATCGTCGTGACCGTCAACAAGATCGACAAGGAGGGCGCCCAGCCCGAGCGGGTGCGCACCGAAATGACCCAGCACGGCCTGCAGCCCTCGGAGTGGGGCGGGGACATCGAGTTCGTCGACGTCAGCGCCAAGACCCGTCAAGGGCTCGACTCGCTGCTGGACACGATCCAGGTGGTGACCGACCTCGAGGAGCTGCGTTCCAACAGCGATGCGCCGGCGTCCGGGACGGTGATCGAGTCCAAGCTCGACCCGGGCCGCGGTCCGGTTGTGAGCGTGCTGATCCAGCGCGGAACCCTGCACATCGGCGATGCGCTCGTCGCTGGGGCGCACTTCGGACGCGTGCGCGCGATGAGCGACTTCACGGGGACGCGTGTCAAGCGCGCGACGCCTGGCCAGCCGGTCGAGGTGCTCGGCTTCGATGGTGTGCCCGAGGCGGGCGAGCTGGTGCGGGCCGTCGAGAACGAGCGGCGCGCGCGCCAGCTGGCGGGAGAGCGCGCGAACCGCCTGAAGACCGAGGCGCTGGCGCGGCGCTCGGGTCGCAAGATCTCGCTCGAAGACGTCTTCAAGCTGGCCCAGGAGGGCGCCGTCAAGGAGCTCGGCCTGGTCGTCAAGGCGGACGTCGCCGGCTCACTGGAGGCGATCGAGGACGAGATCGCCAAGCTGCCCCAGCAGGAGGTCAAGGTCAACCTGATCCACCGCGGCGTCGGCGGCATCAACGAGTCCGACGTGATGCTGGCGGCGGCCTCACAAGGGCTGATCCTGGCGTTCAACGTGCGCCCGGTCGGCGAAGCGCGCCAGGCGGCAGAACGCGAGGGCGTCGAGATCCGCTCCTACTCGGTGATCTATCGCGCGATCGAAGAGCTGCGCGCGGCGATGCAGGGCATGCTCGAGCCGACCGAGGTCGAGACACCGGTGGGCCAGGCCGAGGTGCGCCAGCTGTTCCGCGCCTCGCGGATCGGCACGATCGCCGGCTCGTATGTCACCGAGGGCAAGGTCGTGCGCGGCGCCAAAACGCGCGTCGTGCGCGAGGGCACGGTGATCCAGGACACGACGATCGGCAGCCTGCGTCGCTTCAACGAGGACGTGCGCGAAGTGGCCGCCGGCTACGAGTGCGGGATCGTGCTCACCAACTTCCAAGACCTGCGCGAGGGCGACATCCTCGAGACGTATGAGACGCGCCTGCAGGAGCGCGAGCTCGGCTGACACGCCGTCGCGGCGAGGCCGGATCGCGACCGGATAGGATGAGCTCGTCGGGACGCATGCGTCGCGTCGACGAGGGGGTCCGCCAGGTGCTCGCGGATGCGCTCGCGATCGAGCTCAAGGACCCGCGAGTTGGATTTGTGACCGTTACGGATGTCAGGACAAGCGCGGACCTGCGCCATGCGCGCGTATACGTGAGCGTGCTCGGTGACGGCGTTCAGCGTGAGGCGACGCTCGCCGGGCTGCGCAGCGCGCACGGATATCTGCAGGGGCGCATCGCCCGCGAGCTGCGACTGAAGCGCACCCCGATGCTCGAGTTCGCCTACGACGACACGACCGACCGAGCGATGCGCGTGCAGGCGCTGCTCGACGAGGGCGCCGGCTCGTGAGCGAGCCCACCGCCGGCGCCGCGCCGACGCCCAAGCACGACGGCCGGTCCGCACAGGCCTCCGAGCACGACGGCGGGGCTGTACAGGCCTCCGAACACGACGGCCGGCCCGGGCAGGCTTCCGAACAAGACCCGGGGCCGGCGGGCGCACCTGTGGACGACGAGAGTCTCGCGCAGGCGCGCGAACAGGTGCTCGAGCGTCTGCGCACCGATCGGCGCTTCGTGCTGGCCGCGCACGAGAGCCCCGACGGGGACGCGCTCGGATCGCTGGTGGCGCTGCATGGCCTGCTCGGTGAGCTCGGAAAGGACGCCGTGATGTTTGTTGCCCCGGGAGACCTGCCGCTGCCCTACGAGTACCGCGACTTCTTCGACCTCGACGGCGTGATCGAACAGCCGCCCGCGGACGTGGCCGAGCGTACCGTCGTGTTCCTGGACTGCGGCAACATCGACCGCAACTCGGCGCCGGCGCTGCAGCGCGCGCGCCACGTGCTCAACATCGACCACCACCACGACAACACGCGCTTTGGCACGCTCAACTACGTCGTGCCGAGCGCCTCGTGCACGGCGGAGATCGTCTGGGAGTTGATGCACGGGCTCGAGCTCGAGGCCAGCCCGCCGATCGCGCGGGCGCTGTACATCGCCCTGATCACCGACACCGGGCGCTTCATGTATGAGAACACCGGACCGCGTGCGCATCTGATGGCCGCCGAGCTGATCGCGGCCGGCGTGGACGTGCAGGAGGTCTACCGGCGCCTGTACGAGGAGATGCCCGAGGCGAAGGTGCTGCTGCTGGCGCTCGCGCTCGGTCGCATGCAGCGTTTCGATTCCGGCGAGCTGACCGTGGCGGCGCTGAGCGCCGAGGACTTCCGCAAGCTCGATGCGCAGGACAGCTTCGCCGAGGGCATCGTCGATCATCTGCGCGCTGTCCAGGGCACGAAGGTCGCGGCGCTCGTGCGCGAGCTCGGTTCGGGGCCCCGCGGCGGCCAGCACAAAGTGTCGCTGCGCGCCAGCGACGACGACGTTGACGTCTCGGCGATCGCTCGCAGCCAGGCCGGAGGCGGGCACCGCCGCGCGGCGGGCTTCTCCACGACCCTCGAGCTCAACGAGCTGATCGCGTTCTTGCGCGGCGCGATCGCAGAGCAGCTGCATCCCGCGCCGGCGCCCGCGTGAGCGGGTCCAGCCCCAACGCAAGTGTGAGTCCCAGCGTGAGTTTGAGCCCCGGTGCGAGCGCGGGCTCCAGCGCAGGCGCGCAGCGGCCTGACGGAGGCGCACCCGCGCCCGCGGCGCCCGACGGAGTGCTGCTGATCGACAAGCCTGCCGGCATGAGCTCGCACGACGTGGTCGCCTCGGTCAAGCGCGCGCTGTCGGGCGTGAAGGTGGGCCATGCAGGCACGCTCGATCCGTTCGCGACCGGGCTGTTGGTCGTGCTCGTGGGTCGCGCGACCAAGATGCAGCAGGCGCTGATGGCGCTGCCCAAGCGCTACGAGACGGTCGCTCGCCTCGGCGCCACCTCGAGCACCGGCGATCCCGAGGGGGAGATCGTTGACACGGGCAGGCTTCCGCCCGATCCGCTCGTGCTGCCCACGGGTCAGATCGCGCAGCGGGCGCCGCGCTACTCGGCGGTGAAGATCCGCGGCGAGCGCGCCTACCGCCGAGCGCGGCGCGGCGAGCAGTTCGAGCCTCCGGAGCGGATCGTCACCGTCTACCGTTTCGAGCAGCTGTGGCGGGATCAGGACCCCGTCCACGCGCGGGCGAGCTTTGCGATCGAATGCTCGGCCGGTACCTACGTGCGCTCGCTGATCGCCGATCTCGGCGACGCCTACTGCGAGCAGCTGCGACGCACCGCGATCGGACCGTTCGAGGTCGGCGAGGCGATCGCGCCGCCGGTTCGCGGCGAACGCTGGTCCGACCCGCCGCTGCTGGCACGAGAGCGGGTGCTCGCCGCGGTTCGCGAGCCGATGCCCGCGCCGTAGGCTCGCGCAATAGGCTTCACGCCGTGAAGGTGACCCGCCTGCCCGAGGTACGGCCGAGCGAGCGTGGCGGGCGCAGCGTGGCGATCGGGACGTTCGACGGCGTGCACCTCGGCCATCGGGCGGTGATCGCCGGCTCGCAGAGCGTGCTCACGTTCGACCCGCACCCGGTCTCGGTGGTGGCCCCGCAGCACACGCCGAAGCTGCTGACGACGCTCGAGGTCAAGGCCGAGCTGATCGCGGGGCTCGGCGTGGACGAGCTGATCGTGATCCCATTCGACGCGGCGCTGGCGGCCCGTTCGGCGCCAGAGTTCGTGGAGGGGGTGATCGTGCAGCGGCTCGGCGCCGCGCGCGTGGCGGTCGGTGAGAACTTCCGCTTCGGGCATCGCGCCCAGGGCGATGCCCGCATGCTCGCGGCCGACCCTCGCTTTGAGACAGTGGTGCACCCGCTGCTCGAAATCGACGGGGAGGTGGTGTCCTCGAGCCACATCCGCGGGCTGGTGCTCGCCGGCGAGGTCGAACACGCCACGCGCTTCCTCGGGGCTCCGTTTCGGCTGCGCGGCGAGGTGGTGCACGGCGACGAGCGCGGACGCGAGCTCGGATTTCCGACCGCCAACCTCGTGCCCGACGAGGCGCTGGCCTGTCCGGGCCACGGCGTCTACGCGTGCATTGCGGGCGACGGCATCCCCGCCGCCGTCAGCATCGGCGTGCGGCCCACCTTTGCGACCGGTCGCGGCGAGCTGATCGAGGCCTATCTGATCGACTTCGCGGGCGACCTGTACGGCAGGACGCTCGAGCTGCAGTTCATCGCGCGCCTTCGCGGTGAGCGGCGCTTTGACACCTCCGAGGCGCTGATCGCGCAGATGCAGGAGGACGTGGCCCGAACGCGCGAGGTCCTCGCGGCCAGCCGGCCTGGATCGCCGGCCCGGTAACTTGTCGTGGCGGGCGGAGCGTTCACGTAAAGATACCTCCGCGGAATATCCAGTTCCGCGAAATAGAAGCGGCGACCTCCTGTCGCCGTTGAGAAGCGTAGCCCGCCACGACCCAGAAGGCCGGACGCCGGTTACATCCTCTGCTACCGTGCCCGCAATGCCAGCACTAACCAGTGAGCGCAAGCGTGAGATTGCCGCCCAGTTCGGGTCAAGCGAGCGCGACGTCGGCTCAACCAAGGTCCAGGTCGCGCTCTTGACCGAGCGCATCAACCATCTGACCGAGCATCTGCGCGAGCAGAAGAAAGATCACCACTCGCGCCGCGGTCTACTGATGCTGGTGGGCCGACGCCGCCGCTTCCTCGACTACCTGCAGCGCCACGATCTCGAGGGCTACCGGGCACTGATCAAAGAGCTCGGCCTCCGTAAGTGACAGTCCTAGGGCCGGGAACGCCCGCGCCGGCGTTCAGGCTGGCGCGCGAGGATGGGGAGGGCTTCAGCGAGCAGGAGCTGCTTGGCCATACCACCATCCTCGTCTTCTATCCCTTCGCGTTCAGCCCGGTGTGCACCGATCAGCTGCGGCTCTACGAGCAGGCGCTCGCCGAGCTGACCGCGGGCGGGACGCGCATCTTCGGAGTCTCGTGCGACAGCTCGTACGCGCAGAGCGCGTTTCGCGAGAAGCTCGGCGTGAGCATTCCCCAGCTATCGGACTTCGAGCCCAAGGGCGCGGCCTGTAAGGCCTTCGGCGTCCTGCACGACGGCGGCTTCCCGCAGCGGGCGCTTGTGATCCTCGGTCCCGACGGCGTCGTGCGCTGGAGCTATCAAGCGCCGACCCCGGCTGAGCTGCCCAGCGTCGAGCGGCTGCGCGAAGGACTGGCGACCGCCGCCGTCAGCTGAGCCGGGTCGCCAACGTCCGCCGTCGGCGTTGGCGATCTGAGAGCGCTGACTTGCGCAGGCCTCTGCGAGACAGGTGCCCAGCCGCGATCCGGTCGCGGGCTGCAGGTCCGCTAAGCTCCGATCGTTCGGGAACAGAGAAAAAGAAACGATCCGCCAGGCGCCATCCGGCGACCACACCGACGGGCGGAACAGGAAGGCAGAGCATATGAGCAGTAATGACGCCGTTACGCGGGTCTCCGTGGAGATCGCCGGTAGCGAGATCTCGTTCGAGACGGGCAGGATGGCCAAGCAGGCCTCGGGCGCGGTGGTGGTTCGCCAGGGCGACACGATGGTGCTCGCGACGGCAACCGCGGGTGCCCAGCGCGACGTGGATTTCCTGCCCTTGACGGTCAACGTCGAGGAGCGCATGTACGCGGCCGGCAAGATTCCCGGCTCGTTCTTCAAGCGCGAGGGGCGTTCAGGTGAAAAGGCGACCCTGACGGCGCGCATGATCGACCGCCCGCTGCGCCCGCTGTTCTCCAAGGGCTGGAGCTATGACACGCAGCTGGTCGCGATCCCGATCTCGGTCGATCACGAGCACCCGTACGACATCCTTGCGATGAATGGCGCCTCGGCGGCGCTGATGATCTCCGACGTACCGTTCGCGGGACCGGTCGGCGCGGTCAGGATCGGCAAGGTCGATGGCAACTTCGTGGTGAATCCCCGCGAGCAGGATCTCGCCGGCGGCGACGCGGCCGGCGCCGAGGACAGTGGAGAGGACGGCGAGGGCGGTACGGGCGGCTCGGATCTCGATCTGGTGGTGGCCGGCTCGGAGGACGCAATCCTGATGGTCGAGGCCGGCGCGAATGAGATCTCCGAGGCCGAGATTCTCGACGCGCTCGACATTGCGCACGTAGAGATCAAGAAGATCTGCGCGCTGCAGCGTGACCTGGCCGCGAAAGTCGGCCGCGAGAAGACCCCGGTGCAGGAGCCCGCGGTGGACCAGCAGCTGCTCGAGCAGGTCCGTGCGTCTCACGGCCAGGCGCTCGACGACGCCACGCAGGTGGAGGACAAGCTTGAACGTCAGGACGCCTGTGACGCGGTCGCGCAGGCCCTGCTGGCGCAGTACGCGCCGGCGCCGGGCGAGGGCGCGAGCGAGGAGCAGCTGGAAGAGGCCAAGGCGCGCGCGGCAGCGGTCCAGCTGGTGTTCGACAAGCTCGAGAAGTCGATCATCCGCGAGCGCATCGCGGTGCACAAGAAGCGACCCGACGGGCGCGCCGAGCACGAGATCCGGGACATCACGATCGAAGTCGGCGTGGCACCCCGCACGCACGGCTCGGCGCTGTTCACGCGCGGCCAGACGCAGGCCCTGAGCGTGGCTGCGCTGGGCACCCTGAAGGAGGAGATGCGCCTCGACACGCTCGGGCTGCAGACGAAAAAGTATTACTTCCATCACTACAACTTCCCGCCGTTCTCGGTCGGCGAGGCGGGTCGCCTCGGGCCCAAGCGCCGCGACGTCGGCCACGGCGCGCTCGCCGAGCGCGCGCTCGTGCCGATGGTGCCCTCGATCGAGCAGTTCCCCTACACGATCAGGGTGGTCTCGGACATCTTCGAGTCCAACGGCTCGTCCTCGATGGCGTCGGTGTGCGGCTCCTCGCTGTCGCTGATGGACGCGGGCGTCCCGCTCAAGCGTCCGGTCGCGGGCATCGCGATGGGTCTGATCAAGGAGGGCGATGACTACACCGTGCTGACAGACATCGCCGGGGTCGAGGACCACCTCGGTGACATGGACTTCAAGGTCGCGGGCACCGAGCGCGGCATCACGGCGCTGCAGATGGACATCAAGATCGCGGGCGTCACGTTCGACATCCTGCGCGACGCGTTGACCCAGGCCCGCAAGGCGCGCGACGTGATCCTCGGCAAGATGGCCGATGTGATCGAGGGTCCGCGCGAGCAGCTCAGCCAGTTCGCGCCGCGCATCCAGACGATCCAGATCGACCCGTCGCAGATCGGCATGCTGATCGGCAAGGGCGGCGAAACGATCCGCGGTCTCTCGGAGGAGTTCGACTCGCAGATAGACGTCAGCGACGACGGCCAGGTGCTGATCTACTCGGCCAACGGCGAGCTCGCCGACGCGCTGCTCGAGCGCATCCGCGTGATGATGAAGGAGGTCGAGGTCGGCGACGAGTATCTCGGCAAGGTCGTCAAGACGACCACGTTCGGCGCGTTCGTCGAGCTCACCAAGGGCACCGACGGGCTGCTGCATATCTCCAACGTCTCGCCGGGCGAGCGCGTGGAGAGCGTCGAGGACGTGCTGAGCAAGGGCGACGAGATCAACGTGCGCGTGGTCGAGGTCGACCGCGAGCGCGGGCGGATCGGTCTGCGCCTGACCGAGGATCCCGAGATCGCAGGCATGTCGGTGGAGGAGCTCGAGCGTGTCGGCGCCGGCGGCGGGCGCCCCCCGCGCGACGGCGCGGGCGCGGGTCGGCCGGACAGCAACGGCCGCGGCGGACGCGGGCGCCGGCAGGATAGTGAGCGCGGCTCCGGGCGTCCGCGCCACGGGTCCGGACGCGACCGGGACCGAGATCGCTCCTAGTGTCGTGACTCAGAAATTCGCTGCCGGCTGATAGTCGAACGCGCGAGGGACGGGAGCAGCGGATGAGCGAGCATCGCGTGAGCACGCTGGCGGACGGCGTGCGGGTGGTGTCCGAACGGGTCGAGAACGTGCGCTCGGTTGCGCTCGGCATCTGGGTCGGCACGGGCTCGGCAATGGAGAGCGACAGCCAGGCAGGCATCACGCACCTGCTCGAGCACATGCTGTTTCGCGGCACCGATCGCTACCGCTCGCGCGAGATCGACGAGATCTTCGACGCGCTGGGCGCCGAGATCAACGCCGGCACCGACCGCGAGAGCACGTCGCTGTACACGCGCGTGCTCGACCGCCATCTCGAGCGGGCCTTCGACGTGGCCGCCGAAATGGTCTGGCGGCCGCGCTTTGAAGATCTCGAGGCCGAGCGCGAGGTGGTGCTAGAGGAGATCGCCATGTACGAAGACGATCCCCAGGATCGCGTGTTCGACCTGCTCGGCGGAGCGGTGTTCGGAGAGCACCCACTCGGACGCGCGACGATCGGTACAGCCGACGTGGTGGGCAGCGTGACGCTCGAGCAGCTGCGCGAGTTCCACGCCGAGCGCTACACGCCACAGCGGATCGTGATCGCGGCGGCGGGCTCGGTCGAGCACGACTACCTGCTCGAGCTCGCGTGCTCTCATCTGCTCTCGGCCGGGCGACCTGGCGAGCGGTCCGGCGTATTGAACGGCGCGGACGGCGGCGATAACCCGGTGGCGCGGGCGAACGGCGAGAGCACCGAAGCCAATCCCGCGGCGCGCGCGAACGGCGAGAGTGCCGAGGCCGATCCCGCGGCGCGGGCGAACGGCGAGAGCGCCGATCCGGCGGCGCCCTTGCCCGAGCCGCAGTTCGAGCGGCGGGTGCGGTTCGGGGTCAAGGACACCGAGCAGTACCACGTGTGCCTGGGCGGACGTGGCATCTCGCGTCACGACGAGCGGCGCTTCGCGCTGCGCGTGCTCGAGGGCGTGCTCGGCGGGACGTCCTCGTCGCGGCTGTTTCAAGAGGTGCGCGAGCGTCGCGGCTTGGCGTATTCGGTGTTTACGTTCTCCAGCCAGTTCGCCAGCACGGGCGAGGTCGGCCTGTACGTCGGCACGCGCCCGGACAACCTGCAGGAGGCGCTGGCGACGGTCGCCGGCGAGCTGGAGCGCCTGCTCGATGACCCCGCGAGCCCCGCCGAGCTCGAGCGTTCGCGCGAGAATCTCAAGGGGCGCGTGGCGCTCTCGCTGGAGTCCACGGCGGCGCGCATGAGCCGTCTCGGCGGCGCGCTGCTCGGCGACATGCCGATCCTCTCGATCGATGAGATCGTCGATCGGATCGACGCCGTCACGGTCGCCGATCTGCGCGAGCTCGCGCGCGAGCTGTACGCGCCCACGAGCCTGTCGGCAGCGGGGATCGGACCTGACGAGGACGCTTTTCGCCGCGCGCTGCGGCCGCTGGAGAAGGTGCCGGCGTGAGGGCAGGGTCATTGCCGGGCGTGCCCGGCTGCCGCCCGGCCCGCGGGTCGCGGCAGCGGATGCACGCGTGAGCGCGCGCTCGCGACCTGAAGTGTCGCGATGATCAAGGTCGCCGTCGCCGGCGCGGCCGGGCGTATGGGCAGGACCGTCTGCGCTGCAGTCGAAGGTGCCGAGGACATGGAGCTCGTCGGGCGCGCCGACCCTCTGCTCGAAACGACGCTGCAGGATGTGCTCCCCGCCGCAGAGGTCGTCGTGGACTTCACCCGGCCCGACACCGCGCTCGAGAATGCGCTCGCCTGCGTAGGCGCGGGCGTGCACGCTGTGGTCGGTACGACCGGATTCGATATCGAGCCGCTGCGCGCCGCCCGCACGCCCGCCGGGCTGACACCCGCGAACGTGATCGTCGCCCCGAACTTCGCGATCGGAGCGATCCTGATGATGCGCTTCGCCGCCGAGGCCGCCCGCCACATGGCGAGCGCGGAGATCATCGAGCTGCATCACGACGCCAAGCTCGACGCGCCCAGCGGCACCGCAAAGCTGACGGCCGAGCGGATGGCGGCCGCGCGCGGCGGGCGCCAGCCACCGATTCATTCGGTGCGCCTGCCGGGACTGGTGGCTCACCAGGAGGTGATCCTCGGCGACCTCGGTCAGACGCTGTCGATCCGCCACGACACGATCGGGCGCGAGGCGTTCATGCCGGGCGTGCTGCTGGCGGTGCGCCGGGTCGGCGAGCTCGGCGAATCGCCGGTCGTCGGCCTTGACTCCTTGCTCTGAGCAAGTGATTCAATTTTCTACACACGGTGCTCTATCGTAGTTACGGACACCATAGTATATACGATAGTCAATAAAGATGCGCGCAAATTGCGCGCATTCGGTACGAGTTTCGGGCGAGCGTGCTCGACGAAGAGCATGCCGTATATACATAAGCGTACGCCGCGACGAAAAATGTACACACATTGAGCGGGAGCAAGACGAGCCCCAATACGCGCGCGGCAGCGAGCGGCCGGCGTGAAATACTGCGGACATGCCGGATCTAGGGCTTGGCGAGGTGCTGACCGCGGTCGTGACGCCGTTCGACGCGCACGGGCGGGTCAACGAGGAGGCGTTCGTGGCGCTGATGGCTCATCTGGCGGCACACGGCTCCGACGGGTTCGTGGTGGCTGCGACGACCGGCGAGGCGGCGACGCTGAGCGACGATGAGCAGCTCGGCCTGATCGAGCTCGCGATCGCCGAGCGCCCGGCGGGGAAGTCGATCGTCGCGGGCGTCGGCACGAACGACACGCGCCACACGATATTCCTCACTGAACGCGCGACCGAGCTCGGCCCGGACGCGCTGATCTCGGTGACCCCCTACTACAACCGTCCCAGCCCGTTGGGGCTGCGGCGCCACTACGAAGCGGTTGCTGCGGCCACGGACAGGCCGACCCTGCTGTACAACATCCCGACCCGCACCGGCACGAACATCGGGCCCGAGCTGCTGGCGGAGCTGGCGCAGATCGAGCACATCGACGGCGTCAAGCAGGCCAACGCCCAGGAGCTGCAGCTGATCGACGGCCTCGCGATATACGCCGGCGATGACAGCTCCTTTGCGCGCACGCTGGACATCGGAGGAGCCGGCGGAGTGGCCGTCGCCAGCCACGTGGTCGGCAGAGAGATGCGGCGCATGGTTGACGAGCCCGAGCTGCGCCACGAGATCGACGCATCGCTGCGCGACGTGTACGAGACGCTGTTCTTGACGTCGAGCCCGACGTGCACGAAGGCCGCGCTGAACATGCTCGGGCTGAACGCCGGAACCACACGCCTGCCGATCGTGGACGCCACCGAGCAGGAGCTCGAACAGGTGCGCGCGATGCTGGTGCGCCACGGCCTGCTCGACGCCGGCGATCCCGCGGCGCCCGCTGGAGCCCCGGCCGCGTGAGCCGCTTCGGCGCGCCATTCGTGGCTGCTCGACGCCGGCGATCCCGCGGCGCCCGCCGGAGCCCCGGCCGCGTGAGCCGCTTCGGCGCGCGATTCGTGAACCGACGCTCTGCCGCCAGCGCGATGAGTGCTGTTGAGCTGCAGGGCAACTTGGTTATGTCTGCGCGGGCTCCCGGCCGCCGGCCGGCGCGCGCGTGAGCGGGCCGCTGCGCGTCCTGCCGCTTGGCGGGCTGGGCGAGATCGGCAAGAACATGACGGTGGTCGAATACGACGGGCGCATCGTCGTGATCGACGTGGGCCTGCGCTTCCCGACCCCGGAGATGGTCGGCATCGACCTGGTGCTGCCCGACTTCTCATATCTGCGCGAGCGCGCGCGAGAGATCGAGGCGATCGTGGTGACGCATGGCCACGAGGATCATCTCGGCGCGCTGCCGTGGGTGCTGCGCGGGCTGATGGATGAGAGCCCACCCGCCCTGCCGCCGGTGTACGGCGGGGCGCTCACGCTGGCGATGGCGCGCTCGAAGCTCGAGGAGCACAAGCTCAAGGATGTCGAGCTGTGCGACCTGCAGGCGGGAGAGGTGCTCGAGCTCGGGCCGTTCGAGCTCGAGCTCGTGCACATGACGCACTCGATTCCCGACTCGAGCGCGGTCGCGCTCGGCACCGAGCTGGGCACCGTGCTGATCACCGGCGACTACAAGTTCGATCAGACGCCCGTTGACGGGCCGCCGGCCGACGTGTCGCGCCTGGCCGAGCTCGGCAGGGAGGGCGTGCTGCTGCTGTGCGGCGACTCGACCAACGTCGACCGCGCCGGCTTCTCGCCGTCGGAGTCCGTCGTCGGGCCGCACCTCGAGGAAGTGTTCGCGCGCTGCGAGGGGCGGATCGTGGTGACGAGCTTCGCGTCGAACATCCATCGCGTGCAGCAGGTCGTCGACGCAGCGCACGCGCTGGACCGCAAGGTTGCCCTGGTGGGGCGCTCGATGCGCAAGAACGTCGCGATCGGGCGCTCGCTCGGGCACATCGAGCTGCCCGAGGGGCTGCTGGTGGGCTTGCGCGAGCTCGAAGACTTCCCCGACGAGCGCATCGTGATCGTCTCGACCGGATCCCAGGGCGAGCCGCTCAGCGCGCTGCGGCGCATGGCCTATCGCGACCATCCGCAGGTGCAGCTGCACGAGGGCGACACGGTCGTGTTCTCCGCAACGCCGGTGCCGGGCAACGAGCGCGCGGTGAACGAGACGATCGACCGCCTCTACCACATCGGCTGCGATGTGGTGACGACCGCCGAGGCGCCCGTTCACGCGTCCGGGCACGGCTACGCCGAGGAGCTGAAGCTGATGCTCAACCTCGTCAAGCCCCGGTACGTGATGCCGTTTCACGGCGACTTCAAGCGCCTGCGTCTGCATGCCCGGCTCGCCGAGGCGGTGGGCGTCGCGCCGGAGGACATCTTCCAGGGCGATAACGGCGTGCCGCTCGAGATCGGCGCGAACGGTCGGGCGCGGCTGGGCGCGCGCGAGCAGGCGGGGATGGTGTTCGTCGATGGCGTCGAGATCGGCGACATGGCGGACGTGGCGCTGCGCGACCGGCGCATGCTCTCGGCCGATGGGATCTTCATCGTCGTGGCCACGATCGCCGAGCAGGACGGGCGCTCGGTGGCCGATCCGGAGGTGATCTTCCGAGGGGTGCCGTTCCGCGATCAGGCCGACGAGCTGATCGGCGAGATCAAGGCGACGGTCGAGGGTTCGCTGATACGCGCGGCGAGCGAGGAGATTCGCGAGATCGACCTGCTGCAGCAGCTGCTGCACGACGACCTGGCGCAGCTGGTCTACGACCGCCTCAAGCGACGCCCGATGGTGCTGCCTGTGGTCGTCGAGGTGTGAGCTACCCGGGAGGGGGGCGGGCCCCCCTCCCGACCACCCCTCGGCGTAGGGCTCAAACGCCGGGCCGGCAAAGCCGGCCCTCGTGGAGGTGCGAGGGGATCGTGTAGTTACCGGGAGGGGGGCAGGCCCCCCTCCCGACCACCCCCCGGCGTAGAGCTCAAACGCCGGGCCGGCAAAGCCGGCCCTCGTGGAGGTGCGAGGGGATCGTGCGAGCTGGGGTCGTCAATTTGGGGCGCGTCCACGCACGCGTCGCGCAGCGAGAGGTGCGTGGCGCGGGACCTCCGTGTCCCGCAGTCCGGGCGCAGGCTGCCCTGCCGAGCGCCCCTCGCGATGTCGGTCAAGGCCGGGCGGGCAACGCCGGCTCTCGTGACAGGGCAGACTCGCCGTCGGTGACCGTTGGCAAGAGCGCCTCAGTGGAAGCGGGCAGCCGCACGACGAAGCGCGCGCCGTGGGGCGTGTGGTTGACCACCGTGGCGCTGCCGCCGTGGGATTCGGCCACGGCCTTGACGATCGCCAGCCCGAGGCCGAACGAACCGCCGCGATCGCCGGCGCCGCGCACGAAGCGCTCGAACAGGGTGGGGAGCAGCTCGTCGGGGACGCCGGGGCCGTCGTCCTCGACGACCAGCTCGACCGAGCCGCTTTGGACGCGGGTCGAGACGCGGATCTCGGTTCCGGGCGGGGTGTGGCGCAGCGCGTTCTCGAGCAGGTTGATCGTGAGCCGGTGCAGCTCGTCGCGGGCGCCCTCCAGCCGCGCGGGTGCGACGTCGAGGACGATCTCGTGGGCGGCGCTGACCGGACCGAGCTCGCCGGCGGCCTCGACCACGATCTGGGCGAGGTCGCACGGCTCGTGCGCGACCACGCGGCCGACGTCGGTGCGCGCCAGCAACAGCAGATCGGCGACGAGGCGGCGCATTCGCTGCGAGGAGCGCAGCGCGGAGCGGGCGGCGTCGCCCTCCTCGCCGTGCAGCGCGTCTGCCAGCAGCTCGAGGTTCGCGAGCACGCTGGTGAGCGGCGTGCGCAGCTCGTGCGAGGCGTCGGCGACGAAGCGGCGCTGACGAGCCAGCATCGCCTCGGTCTCCGAGCGAGCGGCGTCGAGCTCGCGCAACATGCCCTGAAGCGTGTGGGCCAGCTCGCCGACCTCATCGTGGGCGGCGGGCTCGGGAACGGTGCGCGAGGGGTCGCGGGTGCGCGCGATCTCCTCGGCCGTCGAGGTCAGCTGCGCGATCGGCGCCATCGCGCGGCGCGCGATCATCGTGCCGGCCAGCAGCGCGAAGCCCGCGCCGGCGAGGACGCCGAGCAGCAGGAACAGCTCGACGCGCGCGGCCGTCGAATTGGTGTCTGACAGCGAGCGGCCGTACTGAATGATGACGCGCCCGATCGGTTCGTCGCTGCTGGCGATGCTGACCGTGGCAGGCCTGCTGATCACGCGATAGCCGTTGACGGTGCGCACGCCGATCGTCGGCGATCCGAGCGATGGCGCGCCACTCGGCGCCTGTTCGATCAGATCGCCGCCTTCGGTGTAGACGCGGATGATCGAGTCGTGCTCGGGATACACGAGCGCTGCCAGCGGCGGCTGGATTTTTTCGATTTCGTAGGTGTCCGGGTTGACTCTGATCGTCAGCTGCGAGGAGAGGCCGCGCGCCGTCTGTTCGACCTGGCGGTCGAAGTCAGAGCGGATGCGCTCGATCGTGAGCGAGCCGATCGCGATCGCGAACGCGCACAGGATCAGGAAGGTCAGCAGCGCCGAGACGCCGGCCAGCCGCACGCGGATCGGCAGCCGGTCGAAAGCGGCCGACGCGCGCCTGCCTGCGCGGCGGGTGCTGGCCAGCAGGCCCGGGTTGCCCTGCGGGTGGGGACTCGGGCGGGGGCTGGGCTCAGGCTCGGAGGACGTATCCCGCCCCGCGGATCGTGTGCAGCAGGCGCGGCTCGCCCTCGGCCTCGAGCTTGCGGCGCAGGTTCGAGACGAACACCTCGATCGTGTTGGTCGTCGAGAACGGGTCGTAGCCCCAGACCTCGTCGAGCAGGCGTTGGCGGGAGATGACGATGCGCTCGTTGCGCATCAGGTACTCGAGCAGCTCGAACTCGCGCTGGGTCAGATCGACCTCGCGCCCGCCCCTGACGACCTCGTGCGTGTCGACGTTCAGCGACAGGTCGGCGACGCGCAGCGGGGCCGAGCCGCGCGGGGGCCGTCGGCGCAGCAGCGCGCGCATGCGCGCGAGCAGCTCCTGGCGCTCGAACGGCTTGACCAGATAGTCGTCGGCTCCGGCGTCGAGGCCCTCGACGCGCGATTCGAGGGCGTCGCGCGCGGTCAGGATCAGGATCGGCACGTCGTCATCTGCGCGCAGCGCACGCGCCACCTCGATCCCATCCAGGCCGGGCAGCCCCAGGTCGAGGATCACCAGGTCGGGAGCGAACGCCCGCCCGTGCTCGAGCGCGGCGGGGCCGTCACCCGCGGCGCGAACCTCGTAGCCCTCCATCCGCAACGACCGTTGCAGCGCCTGCGCGATGTCCTCGTCGTCCTCGACGACCAGCACGCGCGGGGCACGGGAGAAATCGGTGCTCATGCTGGGAATCTCGTGGTCATGGTCTGCATCTTTAAGTATCGACCTGCAAGTAAAGCGTGCGTAAGGCAGGTTCGGAAGGCCGGGCGTCGAAGCTGCCCAGGATGCCTGCCCACAGGAAACGGTCGCCTGCTCGGCGGACGACCAAAAAGCGGCGCCCGGCGCGCAGACGCACACGCCGAAGCCGTTTCGGTGTCAGCCTGCGCGAGCTGGTGCGCGCACCGTTCTCGCTGCGGCTGCCCGAGCTCGACCAGCGCCGGCGCGACGTGCTCGGGTTCGCGGCGATCGCGCTCGGGGTGTACATGTGCTTCGTGCTGTACAGCATGGGCGGCTCACCGACGGCAGGCGGGCTGGGGGGTGGCCTGTCCGAAGCGCTCGGCTGGTGCGTGGGCAAAGCCAGAGTGCTTGCTCCGCTCGCGCTGATCGCCGGCGGCGGCGTGCTGCTGGCACGGCCGCTGTGGCCGCAGCTGCGCCCGCTGCGCGCGGGCGCGATGTGCTTGACGGCGGCGATCACGACGGCGCTTGCGGCGGGCACGTTCGGGGTCGGGCCGGGACCGAACCCCAAGACCGGCGAATCGTCCTGGTCGGGGGTGTTCGTGCAGGCGCACGGCGGTGTCGTCGGCGAGACGATCTACCAGGTTTCGCGCCGGCTCGTGCAGGGCGTCGGCGTGGACATCCTCGTGCTGTTCCTCGTGCTGGCGGGTGTCAGCCTGCTGACCGCGATCTCTCCGGCGCGCGCCTTGCGCGCGGCGGCCGCGCGCACCAGCGCGATCGCCACGCTCGTGGGCCATCGCCTGGCGCGCGTGCGCGCGCAGCGCGGGCGCGCCCGGCCGCCGACGCCGGCCTCGTCAGGCGCGAGGGACGAGCCGCGTGATGGACTCGCGAGCACCGGTGACTCACCCGTGCAGCTGGCGGCGCCCGAGCCGTCACCGTCCGAGCTGGTCGTGCGGGCCACACACGTCGAGGCGCCCTCACAGGACCGTCCGGAGCCGGCGTCCGCGGATGCGGGCACCGATGAGTTTGCGCCCGCCGATGGCGACGAGCACGGCGCGGACGCAGGCACGCACGAACGGGCGACCGCTGGCGCCGGTCAGGCGCTGGGCACCGGCGCGGGAACGGCCGGCGCCCAGGAGCAGCCGTCCGAGGCGATCGCCGGCGTCGCAGCAACGGACCCCGACGATCTGACTCCGCGCGGGCGCTATCGCGACGCGCGCATCGCCGATCCCGACTTCGTGTGGGAGCTGCCCGAGGCGGCGCGCCTGCTGACGCGCTCCACCGGCGAGCAGGCGCGACCGGACACCGCTGGAGCGGAGCGAATCGCGGCGAGCCTGACCGAGGCGCTCGGTCACTTCGGCGTCGAGGCGAAGGTGATCGGCACGGTGGCAGGCCCGCACATCACCAGATACGAGCTGCGGCTTGCGCCGGGCACGAAGGTGGCCAAGGTGGCGCAGCTCAAGGACGACCTCGCGTACGCGCTCGCGGCGACCGAGATCCGCATCCTGGCGCCGATTCCGGGCAAGCAGGCGGTCGGCGTCGAGGTCCCGAACCTGCACCGGCGGATCGTGCGCCTGGGCGACGTGTTCCAGGCGCCGCCGCCGGATTGGTCGCCGCTGACGGTGTGGCTCGGTAAGGACGTCGCGGGCAAGGCGATCGGCGCCGATCTCGCGAAGATGCCGCACCTGTTGGTCGCGGGCACGACCGGCGCCGGCAAGTCCGGCGCGATCAACGCGATGCTGTGCAGCGTGCTGCTGCGGGCGACGCCGCACGACGTGCGCCTCGTGCTGGTCGATCCCAAGCAGGTGGAGCTCAACCACTACGAGTCGATCCCGCACCTGTTGACGCCGGTGATCACCAGCCCGCGGATGGCCGCGAATGCGTTGCAGAACCTGGTCAAGGAGATGGAGCAGCGATACGGCACGATGTCGCTGGCACGGACGCGGAGCCTCGTCGAGTTGAACAAGGCGCGCGCCCGCCGCGGTGAAGCGCCGCTGCCGTACATCCTGTGCGTGATCGACGAGCTCGCGGACCTGATGATGGTGGCGCCCGCCGACGTCGAGGACTCGATCATCCGCCTGGCACAGAAGGCGCGCGCCGTAGGGATCCACCTGGTGCTGGCCACGCAGAGTCCGCGCGTGGACGTGATCACGGGCATGATCAAGGCGAACGTGCCGTCGCGAATCGCGTTCGCCGTGTCAAGCCAGACCGACTCGCGCGTGATCCTCGACCAGAATGGCGCCGAGTCGCTGCTCGGCCAGGGCGACATGCTGTTCAGCCCGGTGGGAAGCTCGCGGCTGCAACGGATTCAGGGGGCCTACATCGACGAGCAGCAGATCGCCAAGCTGACGGAGCTGTGGCGCAGGCAGGGCGAGCCGGAGCTGCGCGAGGAGCTGCTCGAGCAGGTCGAACCGAGCGAGCCGGAGGGCGAGGGTGGCGACGAGCTGGACCCGGACGAGGATCCGCTGCTCGCCGACGCGATCACGCTGGTCGCCGAAATGGGAACGGCTTCGACCTCGATGATGCAGCGTCGCCTGCGGCTTGGCTATACACGCGCGGGCCGCTTGATCGACATGCTCGAGCGCAGGGGCGTGATCTCCGGCTACGAAGGCTCGAAGCCGCGACAGGTGCTGGTCAGCGAGGCGGACCTGCCGCGCGTGTTGGCGTCGCTGGCCGAGCCTGCGGCGAAAGCGGCCGCGAGCGTCGCTTCCGGACGGCCGGATGATTCCTGAGCGCTGAGCCGCGAGGTCGAGATGACTGCTCGTCTCCTGCGAGCGCGAGCGACTAGCCTCTTAGGTGGATATGCCTGAGATCGGCGAGACGCTCCGCGAGGCGCGCATGCGCGGGCGCATCGATGTGTCTGAGATCGAGGCCGAGACGAAGATCCGCGCCAAGTACCTGCGGGCGCTCGAGAACGAAGAGTGGGATCTGCTTCCAGGGCCGACGTTCGTCAAGACCTTTTTGCGCACATACGCCGACGCGCTTGGCCTCGACGGCAAGGCGCTGGTCGAGGAGTATCGCAAGTCGGCCGAGGCGCCGAGCGAGCCGCTCGAGCCGATCGCGGGGCCCTCGCGGCGCGTTCGGGACGCCCCCCGCGGACGCCCGTCGCGCGGATATCTGGCGCTGGTCGGAATCGTGTCGGTCGTGATCGTGCTGTTGATCGTGGGTCTGGTTTCACGCGGCGGAAACGGCTCGACAAACACGAGCACGACCGGAGGCGGAGCACGCGACGCGGCGCGCCATGGGCACCGGGCGCTCGCGCCAGGCCCGCCCGCTTCGCGGATCGTGACGGTCGCGATACAGGCGACGGGCACCGTGTACGTGTGCTTGCTGGGCGAAAACGGTCGCGTGCTCGTGCCTGGACGTACGTTGACGGCCGGTCAGAAGACGCCGACCTTCTCGGCCAAGCACTTCGAATTGACGCTTGGGAACAATGCGGTGACGCTGCTGATCGACGGGACGCCGCGCATCGTGCATGCCAGCCCGCAGGCGATCGGCTACTCGATCACCAAGGCGGGTCGTCGGACCCTCGAAACGGGCCACCTGCCCACTTGCGCATGACCGAGCTGCGCAGTGAGCCGGACGAGCAGAGCGCACGCGGGGCGCGCCACGGCAGACCGCGCGCGGGCATCATCGTTACCGGCAATGAGGTGCTCAGCGGACGCGTGTCAGATCGCAACGGCCCATGGCTGGCCGACCGGCTCGCCGAGCTGGGAGTCGATCTGGCACACACGGCGATCGTCGGAGACCGCCCGGCCGATATCGCGGCGGCGCTCGAGTTCATGCGCGACGAGGGATTGGCGCTGGTCCTGACCAGCGGCGGGCTTGGCCCGACGGCCGATGACCTGACCGCCGAAGTGGTGGGTCGCTTCCAGGGTCGGGAGCTCGAACTGGACGAGGCGCTCGAGCGTCAGATCGCCGAGATCGTGCGACCGCTGTCCGAACGCTGGCCGAACCTCGACCGCGATGCGATCGCCGCGGCGACCCGCAAGCAGGCGTTCGTGCCGCGCGGCGCGACGGTGCTCGCACCGGTCGGGACAGCGCCCGGACTGGTGGTCGCTCCGGTTGCGCCCCAGACCGGGCCGACGATCGTCGTGCTGCCCGGGCCGCCCCGCGAGCTGCAGCCGATGTGGAGCACAGCTGTCGCGTCTGAGGCCTTGCGAGCGGCGATCGCCGATGCGGGCAGCTATGTGAGCCGCACGCTGAGACTGTTTGGGATCCCGGAGTCGGAGATCGCGCAGACGTTGCGCGAGGCGCAGGCGCAGGGCGTGGAACTGGAGCGGCTGGAGATCACGACCTGCCTGAAACGGGGCGAGGTCGAGATCGTGACCCGTTACGAACCGCAAGAGGCGCCGGTGTACGAGGCGTTCGAGCGGGTGGTCAAGGAGCGCCATCCGGACACGCTGTTCTCGGAGGATGGAAGCACCGTCGATCAGCAGGTTGCGGAGCTGTTGCGCGCGAAGGGCTGGACGGTGGCCGTCGCCGAGTCGTGCACCGGCGGCGAGCTGGCGGCTCGCCTCAGCGCCCCGGCGGGCGCTTCTGAGTACCTGTTGGGCGCGGTGGTCGCGTACTCGAACGAGGTCAAGGTGAACACCGTGGGCGTCGACGCGACGCTGATCGAGCGCCACGGCGCGGTGTCTGAGCAGGTCGGACGGGCGCTCGCACAGGGGGCGCGCGAGCGTCTTCAGGCCGAGGTCGGCGTTGGCGTCACCGGCGTTGCCGGTCCCGGCGGGGGGACCGAGCTCAAGCCCGTCGGCCTCGTGTGGCTGAGCGTCGCCGCGCCGAAGGGACGCGGGCTGACGCGCTCGGTGAACCTTCCCGGCGGCAGGGCCGACGTCCGCGACCGCGCCACGACGGTCGCGATGCATCTGCTCAGGCGCCTGCTGCGAGGCGAGTCCGACGCGTGAGCGCTCGGCCAGTGCACGTCTGTTCGTAGCGGTCGATCCGCCGCCCGGGGTGCGTGAACAGCTGGCGGCCTGGGCCAGGGTGTCGCTGCGTGGTCTCGGCGCCCGCGCGGACGCCCGCCTGTCGCCGCGCGTGCTCGATCCCGAGCTGCTGCACGTGACGCTCTGCTTTCTCGGCAGCCGGCCGGTCGCCGAGCTTGCAGCGATCGGCGAGGCGCTCGCGAGCTGCAGCGGCGCGGTCGCCGAGCTGTCGCTCGGGGCGCCGCTGTGGCTGCCTCCGCGGCGCCCGCGAACGCTCGCGGTCGAGATCCACGACGACCCGGACGGCGGGCTGCACGCGCTGCAGGCGCAGCTGACGGGGGCGCTCGCGAGCGCGTGCGGCTTTCGCGAAGAGCGCCGGCGGTTTCGTCCGCATGTGACCGTGGCGAGGATGCGTGACCATCCTGAACGCCTCGGACACGATCGCCGCGGGGAGCGTGAGCGCGCGCTGCCGGCGACGCCCGCGCTCATGTTTGCCGTCGAGCAGGTCGTCCTGTACCGCTCGTGGCTCTCGCCGGACGGCGCCAGCTATGAGCCGCTGGTCACGCACACGCTGTGAGCGCTTTTCAGCCTCGCACACCCACGCGCTCACACAAAGCTCTGAGCAACATATAGGCAGACTCCCACCGTCGCGTAGGACCGTCCTTAAGGGTCGCGCGCACGATTGCAGTGCACCTGAAAGCCAGCGTGAGTTTCGGGGCGACACAAGCAAAACGACCCAGGAGGTTCACCCAACATGAAGATCTCGAGGATGCTCGGAGCGACGATGGTGGCGGGCGCGCTCGCCAGCGGCGGCGCGGCCGCCGGGATCGCCGGGGCTTCGGCCTCGACCGGCTCGGCCAGCGGCTCGACGTCGAGCTCGTCCACGCCCACCACGACCTCGTTGACGAGTACCGCGTCACCGTCCACGACCCCGACGACGACTACACCGACGACGACGACGCCGTCTACGACCGCCCCGCCTGCGGGCACAAAATCGGGTACCCAGCCCAAGTCCGGCTCACATCCGTGTCCCAACATGGGCTCGAGCTCTGGCAGCTCGAGCTCGTCGGGCGCGAGCTCGGGCGCGAGCGGTCCTCCGGGCCCGCCGTCGGGTGTCGCACCCTCGAGCGAGTGACGCTCGCGAGAGTCCGTCGTTCGTTTTGAGATCAGCCGGCCCGTGCCAGCAGACGTTCTCGGCCGGAGAGCGTCTGGCTGGTGGCGGCGGTGACCTGGACCTGAGCTAGCTCTCCGGCAGCAGCGAGACCGCTGAAGTTGACGACCTTGTTGTGACGGGTGCGCCCGCGCAGGAGATCGGGGTCGGTGCGCGATGGGCCTTCGACGAGCACATCGAGCGTGCGCCCGACGAAGCGCTGGGCGCGCGCGTGAGCGTGTCGCTGCACCACCTCGACGAGCCGCTGCATGCGCTCGACCTTTACCGGCCTCGACACGATCCCCTCGCGTAGATCGGCGGCCTCAGTCCCGCGACGTGGCGAGAACAGGAAGGTGAACGCGCTGTCATAGCCGACGCGCTCGACCACGTCGAGCGTCTGCTCGAAGTCCTCGTCGGTCTCGCCGGGGAAGCCGACGATGATGTCGGTGCTGAGCGCGGCGTCGGGAACGTGCTCGCGAATCTGGGCGACCCGGTCGAGGTAGCGCTCGCGGTCGTATGTACGGCGCATCGCCTTGAGGATGCGGCTGGAGCCCGACTGCAGCGGCAGGTGGATGTGCTCGCACACGCTCGGCAGCTCGGCATGCGCACGGATCACGTCCTCGCGCATGTCCTTGGGATGCGGGCTTGTGTAGCGGATCCGATCGATCCCGTCGATCGCATCGATCGCGCGCAGCAGCCCGGCGAACGTGGGCTTGCTCGCGGTTGTGCGCGAGCTTGTCGCGGCCGTGCCGGTCGCTCGCAGCTTCGCCGTAGCCGCGGTGGCGGGCAGGTCGCGCCCATAGGAGTTCACGTTCTGCCCGAGCAGGGTCACCTCGCGCACTCCGTCGGTCGCCATCGCGCGAGCCTCGGCGACGAGCTCGGCGAGCGGCCGCGAGACCTCACGCCCGCGCGTGGAGGGCACGATGCAATAGGAGCAGACGCAGTTGCAGCCGACGCTGATCTGAAGCCAGCCCTGGAACGGGCGCTCACGTCGCGCCGGCAGATGGCCCGTGAAACCCTCGAACTCGAAGTAGCCCTGCGCGCTGAGCGAATCGCTCACGAGGAACTCCGCAAGCTTGTGCACCTGGCCCGGGCCGAAGGCGACGTTGACGAACGGGAAGCGCTCGAACACCTCGTCCTTGACGGACTGCGCCCAGCAGCCGCCCACTCCCACCACCCGGTCACGGCGTTCGCGCTTCAGGCGCTTGGCCTCACCGAGGTGGGCGAGAAAGCGGCTATCGGCCGTCTCGCGGATCGAGCACGTGTTGAACAGGATCAGGTCGGCTTCGCTGCGCTGCGACGCCTCGGTGTAGCCGAGCGTCTGGAGCATGCCCTTCATCCGCTCGCTGTCGTGCTCGTTCATCTGACAGCCGAAGGTCGTGAGGTGGTACCGCAAGTATTTATTGGCGCTCATGGGCTAGGCAGATCCTGACACACGGCGGCCCCGGCGTGAACCGGGGCCGCAGGCGCGGTTGCGCCGGTGGACGGCGTTGGCCAGCGGTCAGGCGGCGCCGCGCGGCACGTCCACCCTGCCCATGACCAGGGTGTTGCGCCCTAGCCCGACGACCACCACAGCGACGGCGTCGTCGTCGTTGAATCGCGTTCACGATGCACCTCGGCAAGCTGCTCGACGGCCTGCGCCCACTGCTTGTCGAGACCGCTGATCCGCTCCTGGACTTCGGTTCGCCACTCGTCAGTGTGCTCGTCGAGCGTGGCCCTGAGATCGTTGACGGCCACCTGCGCCAGTCCTTCACGTACCCGAACGTCATGTTCCAAGGTCTGCCAGGCGCTTTTCGGCTGCGACGGTCGCTTGGCGCATCCTGTTCGCCGGCTTGCCTTCCCGAGACCGCGCCACGTCGCTCGCAACGTCGGCCTCGCGCGCCTCCGGGATTACGGTCTGCCTCTGCTCGCGCCTCCGTGAACAGCTTGTCAATGTGGTCCTCGAGGATTGCGTGCTGCGTGTCGGTTGTCGCCGTGCGGAGTTCGCTTTCGAACCGCGCGAGCTGCTCGCCCCGGTGCTGCGCCTCGCGCTTAGCGCCCTGCCGCAGCGTCTGACCGCGGCTGCGACGGTGAGCGTCCGCCCACATCTTGTTGCCGGCTCGACTCGCCTCGGTCGGCTCGAACGGGTTCGGCGCCTGCGGGGTCTGCGTGTTCACCTGGCTCATGCCGGTCATTCTCCGCGCGGTCGCGGACGCCGAGAAACGACAACGCCCTCGGGGATGAGCCGAGGGCGCCTCCTCCAAATCATGCCAACCACGTACCGGCCAGCCATACCGGCCAAGCCCCCTACGTGGTGAACCCGCCTGCTGGTTCGCAACCAAAGCTATCACGGTGCGCGCAATCTATGCGCCGGATGCCGCAGCGGGGAACTAGAGGTCGCTGACGCCCATCGCAACCAACATCAGGAGGGCCAGCACGCTGATCATGGAAGGATGATTTCGACCGCCCCGAGTTCCGTGGGGGATGGCGCGTTGCAATCCAAGGTGCCCGTGTAAACCGGGCCGCCGGCTCCGTCGGCGATCACGGTCTCGACCGACTCGCCGAGCGTCAGCCTGTCCGTTCCTTCTACCATGCCTTCCCAAGGTCCGACCGCGAGGGTTCCGGTCGCTGGAAACTTCAGCGTCACGGGCCTGTTCTCGTGAAGGGCGACTCGCGGAGTGGTGAACGCAACGGAGACGGCCTTGATGCTGAGCGCGAGCGCACCCACGCCCGCGGCCTGCGCGACGACCACTTGCGCCCAGATCTTGCCGTGTTCAAACGCTTCGCCAAGACCTTTCACCCAGCCGATCGCTTTGCTGAGCGCGCCGCCGACCTTGATCAAGGCAACCTCGCCGAGCGTCTTGAGCTGGCCGAGCAGGAAGCCGAGCGTATGCGTCGTCGCCTTCCAGTCCTGGTTGAAGTCCTTCGCGCCCTTCCCCACCAGCTCGTACTTCAAGCGCAGCCTGTCCATCTGTTCGATGAGGGTGAGCATCCGCCCACTCTCGCGCCGGCCGAACAGTTTCACCACGACGTTCTCGCGTTCGGTGGGCGCCAGCGTGCTCAAGTGGCTCTTGAGGTCCTGGGGCGCCTTGAGCAGCCCGTCGGGCTTGCGCAGATCTTCCGCCATCTGCCTCGGCGCCATGCCCATTTTCGCCAGGATCGCTTCGCCTTCTTTCGACGGCCCGATCATCTGCGAGATCGCGGTGCGCAGCTGCGTGGCCGAGCGGCACGCGAGACCCGCGCCTATGTCTGGTTGACGACTCGGCTCAGGCCGCGCGCACCGCTGCAGGGCTGGCGCCGTTGTCCTCGCGTGCGGCTTTGCGGGACGTCTCCGAGCTCGCGGCTTCGTCAGGTGTGTCTCCGACCTTGGCAGCATCCACGACCGGCACCGGCCCGCCCTCCCTGCGACGGATCGGCGTGACGTGATCCTCGCCGATGCCGAGGGCCTTGTAGATCTTGTTCTGTATCTCTCCCACCACCGCCGGATTGGCGTCGAGGTGCGCCTTGGCTGCGGCGCGACCCTGACCGATGCGATCGCCGCCATAGGAGATGAACGCACCGGACTTGGACAGGATGCCGTGCTCGAGCCCGAGATCGATCAGGCAGCCGGAGGTAGAGATGCCCTTGCCGAACTCGATGTCGAACTCGGCCTGGCGGAACGGGGCAGCGACCTTGTTCTTGACGACCTTGACGCGCACGCGGTTGCCGACCGCTTCGGCCCCGTCCTTGAGCGTCTCGATGCGGCGGATGTCGAGGCGCTGAGAGGCCGAGAACTTCAGCGCGCGCCCGCCCGGCTGCGTCTCGGGCGAGCCGAACATGACCCCGACCTTTTCGCGAATCTGATTGGTGAACAGGCACAGCGTCTGTGTGCGGTTGAGGTTGCCCGCGAGCTTGCGCATCGCCTTGGACATCATCCGCGCCTGCTCGCCGACGGTGGAGTCATCCATCTGGCCCTCGAGCTCCTTGCGCGGCGTGAGCGCCGCGACCGAGTCGACCGCGACCACGTCGACCGCGCCCGAGCGCACCAGCATGTCCACGATCTCGAGCGCCTGCTCGCCGTAGTCGGGCTGGGACACGAGCAGCTCGTCGATGTCCACGCCGATCTCCTTCGCGTACAGCGGGTCCATCGCGTGCTCGGCGTCGATGAACGCGCAGACCCCGCCGAGCCGCTGCGCTTCGGCGAGCACGTGGTAGACGAGCGTGGTCTTGCCCGAGGACTCGGGCCCGAAGATCTCGATTATGCGCCCGCGCGGCACCCCGCCGATGCCGAGCGCCAGATCCAAGGAGAGCGCGCCGGTCGGGATCGCCTCCACGCGCACCTGCGCGCCCTCGTCGCCCATGCGCATGACCGTGCCCTTGCCGAACTCCCGCTCGATCTGCGTCAACGCACCCTGTAGGGCGGCGTCGCGGGCCTTGGCGGCCTTCTCCTCATCGTTCACGGGCATGGTGTCTCCTCGGGTCGAGCTGGCAGGACTGAAGTCGTGTTGGACTCGTAATTGAAGAGATCACTGCGGACGGAACATTTGTTCGTATCGGCCCGGCTGGCACGTGGCGACCCCAGGAGTGGCGCCGCGCATGCACGTAGGCGCGCGTGGGCTGTGCTCGGGTGGGTTGCTGCCCGCCGAACCGCAGCGCCCCCTGCGCGCTGATCTGGAGCAGGGCGCAGGGCGCGCACGTACGCGCGCGTGGGCTGTGCTCGGCAGGTGCTGCCCGCCTGGCCGTGGCGCACGGGCGCCGATCATCGCGACACGGCCCGCGACACGGTTCCCAGACCTGACCGTTTCGGCTGCCCAACGGCGACACGCCCCGCGCGCGCGTGCAGGCGGGGCTCAGCGTTTGTCGCGCAGGGCGCGCTCCATCTGCTGCCCAATGTCGAGCGCGCCGAGCCGGCGTACCACCTTGGCCTGGAGATCGGGGGCGAGCTGACCGAGCACGGTGCCGCCACGCTCGAGCAACGTCGCGACGTCCACCTCGCCGCGGTCGTGCTCGATCGCGTCCACGACGGCGCGGGCGACATCCTCGGGGGAGCGCGTACCCGCGCCGGGCGGCAGCTCGACGCCGGAGTCGGCGAAGATGCCGGCGTCGCGGATGAAGCCGGGAAAGATGCAGGAGACGCCTACGGCGCTGTCGAGCAGGTCGCTGCGCAGGCCGGCCGCGAAGCCGCGCAGGCCGAACTTGGTGGCGTGATAGAGGGGGTCGCCGGGTACAACCGTCTTGCCGGCGATCGAGGAGATGAACAGCAGGTGCCCGCGGTCGCGCGCGAGCATCCCGGGAAGCAGGCCGTGCGTGAGCGCGATCGGGGCGCGCAGGTTGACGCTGAGCGTACGGTCGAGCTCGGCGACCGTGAATGACTCGAGCCGGCCCGCGGCGGGGATACCGGCGTTGGCGATCAGGATGTCCACCTGGCCGGCGTCGGCCACGAGACGCTCGACGGCGGCAGCGTCGTCGAGGTCGGTCGCGATCGTGCGCGCTCCCTCGAGCTCGCGCACGAGCGCCTCGAGCAGCCCGGTGCGCCGGCCGGTGAGGATCAGCTCGGCGCTGCGGGCGTAGAGTGCCCGGGCGATCGCCCCGCCGAGTCCTCCCGTGGCGCCGGTGAGCAGCACCGTGGAGCCGGCGATCTGCATTAGCTGTGAGCCTATCCGCATGCAGGTAGTCGCGCTGTTCGGCCCTACGGGCGTCGGCAAGACCGCGATCGCGGTGGCGCTGGCGAGGCAACTGCGTACCCGCGGCGAGGATCCGGTCGCGGTGTCGGCGGACTCGATGCAGGTCTATGCGGGCTTGGAGACGCTGACAGGGGTGGCGAGCCCCGAGCAGCAGGCACAGCTGGAACACCGGCTGGTCTCGTTCGTGCCGTTGGCGTCAACGTTCAGCGCCGGGCGGTACGCGCAGCTGGCGCACGCTGAGATCGACCGCTTGCTGGCGGCCGGTCGGAGACCGCTCGTCGTCGGTGGCACCGGCCTGTATCTGCGCGCCGCGCTGACAGACCTGGAGATGAAGCCTCCGCCGGCGCGGGGGGCGCGCGAGAGCTGGCGCACACAGCTCGACGCACACGGCGCGCCGGCGCTGCACGGCGTCCTGGCAGAGCGCGCGCCGGGGGTGGCCGCAGGCATCGACCCACACGACCGGCAGCGGATCGCGCGCGCGCTGGAGCTGCTCGAGCTGGGCGTGCGTTTACCCGCAGACGGGGAGTCGCAGCTGTGGAGCGACGAGATGCGCAGGCCGACGCTGCTGGTCGGTCTGACGATGGAGCGCGCGGCGCTGTACGCACTGATCGATGCGCGCGTGCAGGCGATGGTCAACGCGGGAGTCGAGCGCGAGGTGAGACATGCCGACGCGGCTAACGCGTCGACGACCGCGCGCAAGGCGGTCGGATTCGATGACGTGCTGGCCGGCGACGTCGAGGCGATGAAGCGACACACGCGCAACTACGCCAAGCGCCAGCTGACCTGGATGCGCAAGCTGGGCGGGGTGCACACTATCGACGTGACGGGACGCGATCCGGACGACGTCGCCGGCGAGATCGCGGTCGGCCTAGACTCCGCCGCCGGATGAGATTCGAGAAGTGGCAGGCGCTGGGCAACGACTACCTGATCTTCGAGCGGGACGGGCTCCCGTTCGAGCTGACGCCCGCGCGCGTGCGCCGGCTGTGCGAGAGCCACTTCGGCGTGGGCGCCGACGGGGTGCTGCTGCTGGCACGCGCCGCAGATCCCTCGCATGTGGCGGACCTGCGCATCTTCAACCCCGATGGCTCGGAGGCCGAGCTGTCCGGCAACGGAGCGCGCGAGGCGATCCTGTATCTGCGCCGCAGCGGCTGGACCGAGCTCGACGAGTTCGCGATCGGCGCCGTCGCCGGGGAGCTGCGCCCGACGATCACCGGGCGCGACACCTGCACGGTCGCGATGGGCAGGGCGAGCTCGAGCTCGAAGGACTACCCCGGCGGCTCGCCGGACGGCCGCGGCGAGCTGCGCGCCGGCGGCGTGACGTGGCGCTTTCAGCACGTGTCGATCGGTAATCCGCAGTGCGCGATCCACGTGGACGGCGAGCGCGAGCTGGAGTCGCTCGATCTGGCGGCGATCGGGCCGTCGATCGAAGGCGCCGAGCAGTTCCCCAACCGCACGAACGTGTCCTTCTACACGACGATCTTCTCGGTGCAGGCGGCCTCGCAGGACCGTATCCGTGCGCGGATCTTCGAGCGCGGAGTCGGTGAGACGCTCGCGTCTGGCACCGGTGCGAGCGGCGCGGCCGTCGCGCACGTGCTCGAGCGGCGTCGGCGGGCCGGCTCCCGGGACTCGGGGCCGAGCCACGGCGCGCCGGGAGGGCCGAGCCACGACGCGCAGGGCGCCGACGCCGCGAGCGCGATCGCCGAGACGGTGACCGTCGTGCTCGACGGCGGCGAGCTGGAGGTGCGTGTGGGGGAGGACCTGAGCGTGCAACTGACGGGCTGGGCGCGTCCGGTGTTCGCGGGCGAGCTCAGCGAGGACTTCGAGAAGGAGCTGCATGAAACCGAGTAAGCGCCTGGAGCGCATCCCCCCATACGCGTTCGCCGAGCTCGAGCGCAAGATCGCGGCCAGGCGCGCCGCGGGCGTAGACGTGATCAGCCTCGGCATCGGCGACCCGGACCGTCCGACGCCGCCGTTGATCGTGGAGGCGATGCAGGAGGCCGTGAGCGAGCCGGAAACCCACAAATACCCGAGCAACCGCGGGCGCGAAGACTTCCGCGCTGCGGTGCGCGACTTCTACGAGCGGCGCTTCGACGTGGTGCTCGATCCTGACCGCGAGATCATCCCCGCGCTCGGCGCGAAGGAGGCGATCTTCAACCTCAACCTCGCGTTTCTCGATCCCGGCGACTATGCGCTGGCCGCCGATCCCGGCTATCCCGTTTACACGGGAGGACCGTGGCTGGCGGGCGCCGAGCCCGTGCTGATGGCGTTGCAGCCGGAGCTCGGCTTCGTGCCCGATCTCGGCGCGATCGAGGAGGACATCGCGCGCCAGGCGAAGCTGATGTACCTGAGCTACCCGAACAACCCGACCGGGGCCGTCGTGCCGGACGGCTTCTTCGAGCGCGTCGTCGAGTTCGCGCGCGCATACGAGATCCTCGTGGTGCACGACAACGCCTACTCGGAGATCTCCTACGACGGCTATCGCGCACCGTCGTTCCTGGCGACCAAGGGCGCGCGCGAGGTCGGGATCGAGGTCTTCTCGCTGTCGAAGGGCTACAACATGACCGGCTGGCGCTGCGCGGTCGTGGTCGGCAACGCCGACGCGCTGCACGCCTACTGGCGGCTGAAGACGAACATCGACTCGGGCATGTTCGAGGCGGTGCAGCTGGCCGGCGTCGCGGCGCTCTCGCCCGAGGCCGACGCGGAGGTGCACGCGATCAGCGAGCTGTACGTGCGCAGGCGCGACCTCGTGTGCTCGGCGCTGCAGGAGATCGGCGTGCAGGTGCGACCGCCGCACAGCACGATCTACGTGTGGGCGCCGGTGCCGGAGGGGTTCGCGAGCTCGGTGGCCTACTGCGAGCACGTGCTCGAGCAGGCCGCCGTCGTGCTCTCACCGGGCTCGATCTACGGTCCGGCCGGCGAGGGCTGGTTTCGGATCTCGCTCACGACTCCCGACGAGCGGCTGCTGGAGGCGGTGCAGCGGCTCGGCGAGCTGCGGCGGGCGTAGCTCGGTCTTCATCTTGGTTGCCCGCGGCGCATGCGCCGCGGGCCGGGCGCGCACATGTGCGCGCCCGCGGGTCGGCACATGTGCCGACCCGTCCTTCCGAACGATTGCTCGACGTTGTTGGCGCATGAGAAAGCGTTCCGTGCCGGCCTTCCGAGATCTTTACGAGCCAGAGCGGCGCGGGCTTTAGAATCGTCAGGAGTGGAAAGGGGTCGTGACGAGCCGTAACGGCGATCGAGGGGAAGTGAGGGGATCGCGCTCGGATGCGCAGGCCGCGGGCAACGGCACGCGGCGGTCGGCCCGCGCCCGCCAACGCGCGTTGTGCATCGCCGCGCAACCGCACGAGGGCGAGCTTGCGGAGCTCGGCGAGCTGCTGCGCACGGCTGGCGTCGCGGTCGTCGGCGAGCTCGTGCAGCGGCGCGAGCATCCGCACCCGGACAGCTATCTCGGCCCGGGCAAGGTGCGCGAGGCGCGCGAGCTCGCGCGCTCGCTCGACGCCAATCTGATCGCCTGCGACGACGAGCTCAGTCCCCGCCAGGAGCGCAACCTCGAAGAGGCGCTCGCGCTGCCGGTAGTTGACCGCACCGCGATCATCCTCGACATCTTCGCCGACCACGCCGCCAGCGCCGAGGGCAAGCTCCAGGTCGAGCTCGCACAGCTCGAATACAACCTGGCACGCATGCGCGGCCTGTGGAGCCACCTCGAGCGGCTCGGCGGCGGGATCGGCACGAGGGGACCGGGGGAGAGCCAGATCGAGACCGACCGGCGCCTGGCGCGCGATCGCATCGCCGCGCTCCGCCGCCGGCTCGAGCACGTCAAACGCACGCGCGCAGTGATGCGCGCCGAGCGTGAGCGCGCGGCGCTGCCGACCGTCGCGCTGGTCGGCTACACGAACGCCGGCAAGTCGACGCTGCTGAACGCGCTCACGCGCGAGTACGGAGCCGGCGAGGAGGCGGCCGTGCGAGTGCGCGACCGCCTGTTCGAAACGCTCGACCCTACGGTGCGCACGGTCAAGCTCGGCGCCCGTCGCTACCTGGTCAGCGACACCGTCGGCTTCATTCGCAAGCTGCCGCACCAGCTGGTCGAAGCGTTCGGCGCGACGCTCGAGGAGACCCGGCGGGCCGATGTGCTGGCACACGTGCTCGACGCCAGCGCTCCCGAGGACGAGATGCTCGAGATGAGGCGCTCGGTCGAGCAGACGCTCCGGGAGATCGGCGTCGCCGACACCCAACCTCACGTGCTGGTGTTGAACAAGATCGACCTGCTCGACGCGCAGACGCGCGAGGAGCTGCCCACCCACTACCCCGAGGCGGTGCTCGTCAGCGGAGAGCGCGCCGGCGGCCTGCACGACCTTGGGGAACGCATCGAGCGCGAGCTCGCGCACACGCTGCGTGCCCTCGAGCTGCTGGTCCCCTACGACCACGGCGGCTCGCTCGCCGAGCTGCACGAGCTCGCCGGTGAGCTGACACGCCTGGACACGCCCGACGGCGTGCGCGTGCGGGCGCTGGTTCCCGCCCGCCTGGCCGGCCGCTGGGAGCGTTTCGCGGTCGCGTCCTAGCCTGCCCGGCCCCGGGCGGCAGGCTTTCGCGGTGAGCCGTGGCCCGTTGGTCGTCGGCGGTGTCGAAGCCGAGCGTGGGTCGCCACGTCGGCGGGATTCACGCTCAGCGGGCCGGCATGCCGCTCAGCGGTTGTCGCCGCTGCCCGACAGCACCCCGCGCTGCTGGCGCGAGCGCAGCTTGGCGAGATTGGCCTGCGCGATCAGCTCGAGCTCGAGCTCGAGCTCGCTCGCCAGCTGCGCCACGTACCACAGGACGTCACCGAGCTCGGCCGCCATGGCCGCGCGTCGCTCATCGCTCACGTGTCCGTCGTCGTCGCGGATCGCCTTCTTGGCGTGCTCGGCGACCTCGCCGGCCTCGCCACACAGGCCGAGCGCCGGATAGGCGAGCCAGGCCTCGCGCGGGTACTCGGCAGTGCGCCGCGACAGGCTCTGGTATTCGGCCAGCTCCATCGCGCGATCGTAGGCGTCCGGCCGGACGCGCGCGCGCGCGTTCCCGCACTTTGCGACAGCGCATGCTCGTGCGGTTTGCGAGAGCGCATGCTAGAGGCTTCGAGCGGATCGCGAAACCGTTCGCGCCAGCGCGTGCTAGAGGCTTCTGGTGGTTGGGCAGTTTGCGACGGGCGCGCGCCGAGGCTTCGCGTGGAGCGCTCAGACTAAACCGCTCATCGAAATTATTCGAGCACCGGGACAGGATTTGCAATACGATTTATTGGGAGATGGCCAGCACTGTGCAACAGTCGGCGATGTCCGGCGGAGAGATCGTGCTCGGTCTGCTGGTCGAGGCGCCCGGCACTTGCTATCAGCTCGACAAGCGTCTCACCGAAAGGCTGGGCTCGGCGCAGTTCGCTCGCGGAACGGCTGCCCGGGCGGTGCAGCGGCTGCTCGAACGGGACCTCATCCGGCCCGCCGATGGCGAGACCGACGCCAGCCTGCGCGAGCTCGACGGGCGGCGCAAGCGTCGCTACGAAGCGACACCCGCCGGAGTCGAGCATTTCCGCCGCTGGCTGCGCGCCTCGACGCAGACACCGCCGGTGCGCGAGGAGCTGCATGCCAAGATCGCGCTGTGGGGAGCCGAAGACCTACCCCGTCTGATCGAGATCGTGCGCGAGGCCGAGATCGCCTGCACGCAGCAGCTGCAGGAGCTCAACCGCCGTACCCGTCGCGAACGCGAGCTGAACGGCGCGAGCGAATGGTCGCGGGTCAAGCAGCTGATCGTGACAACCGGCGAGCTGGCCTGGTGGGATGCGAGGATCCGCTGGCTGCAAGACGTGCGCCTGTATCTGGAGCATGAGACCCCGCGCCCGCCTCACGCTGAGGCCGGCGGCCGGCCGCATCGCGAGCCGCCCGCCGCCGGGACGCCGCAGGCGCGCGGGCGCTGATGGACAGCCTGCTCGAGCTGCGTGACGTGTCGTTGAGCTTTCGGCGCGGGCGCCGCCACGTCGTGCCCGTGCTGCGTGACGTCTCCCTGCAGCTGGACGCCGGCGAAACCGTGACGGTGGTGTCCAAACGCGCGCAGGGCAAGACCGCGCTGCTGCGCGTCGCCGCGGGAATGCAGCGGCCCGATCGTGGCAGCGTCGCGTTCGCGGGAGAGAACGTCTGGCGCCACAGCGACCGTCGCCGCGTGCGGCTGCTGCGCAGCCAGATCGCGCTGGTCGAGCGCGCCGGCCCGGTGCTCGACGTGCCCGTGCTGGTGGGTATCGCGCTGCCGCTGCTCGACGCGCGCGGACGGCGCGAGGCCTACGCGCTTGCGCGCAGCGCGCTTGCGCGCGTGGGCGCGGACGACTGCGCACGCCAGCACTGGAGCGAGCTCGCCGACTCGGAGCGCGCACTGGTGGCGCTCGCGTACGGACTGGCCCGTCAGCCTCGCCTGCTGCTCGTCAACGACATCGCGCTGACGCTCGGCATTGGCGAGACCGACCGACTCGCCGGGCTCTTGGGCGCGCTCGCCGAGGAGGATGGGATCGGCGTCCTGATCTGCGACGGGGACTCTCGTCTGACCAGTCGCGCCAAGCGGATCGGGACGCTCGCAGGCGGTAGCCTGCTGATGTCGCAGCCGCTGGTCGAGCCACCGGGTGCGGATGTCATCGACTTCCCCGGCGGCGCCTCGCAGCGCGCGCGCTTCGATGCTTGAGCTGCGCGACCTGGTCAAGCACTATCACGTCGGCGACGCCGAGCCCGTGCGCGCGGTCGACGGCGTATCGCTCACCGTGGAGGCGGGCGAGCTGCTGGCCCTGTACGGGCCGAGCGGCTCGGGCAAGACGACGCTGCTGACGCTGATCGCGGCGCTGTCCCGGCCCGACAGCGGCTCGGTGCTCGTCGATGGTCGCGACGTGAGCGCGCTGAGCGACGGCGAGAGCGCACGCTACCGGCTGCGCGAGTTGGGCTTCGTCGATCAGGCCTCGGACCTGTTGCCGGGCGCCAACGTCGTCCAGAACGCGGCCATGAAGCTCTGGCTGCTCGAACACACACGCCAGGCCGAGCGCCGGATCGAACCGCTGCTGATGCGCCTCGGTCTCGGCGAACGACTCAGCCACCGCTCCGACCAGCTCTCGCTGGGCGAGCGCCAGCGTGTGATGATCGCGCGTGCCCTCTCGACCGAACCGAAGCTCGTGCTCGCCGACGAGCCGACCGGCAACCTCGACACTCACCGCAGCCGCGAGGTGCTGAGCCTGCTGAGCGAGGTCTGCCGCGAACGCGGCGTCGCCGTGCTGCTGGCCACGCACGATCCGCTCGCTGCGTCGTTCGCCGACCGCGTGTACACGCTGCGCGATGGGCGCCTGTTCGACTTCGAGCCCGAGTACTTCTCGGCCGAGCCGCCGTACGCCGGCGCCTGACGATGCGCCTGTCGAACATCGTGCACCTGTACTACGTGCGCCTGAAAGCACGGGTGGTGCTGATCCAGGAGCTGCTGGCGGTGGCCGGCATCGCCGTCGGCGTGGCTCTGCTGTTCGCCTCGCAGGTCGCGAGCGCCAGCCTCGACGGCTCGGTGGCGCAAGTCACCAACGGCGTTGTCGGTGCCTCGCAGTACCAGCTCAGGGCGCGCGGACCGAATGGCTTCAGCGAACAGCTGCTCGGCGTGGTGCAGCGGCTGCCCGGAGTGCGCGCCGCCGTGCCCGTGCTCGAGCTGCAGGCACAGGTCACTGGTCCGGCGGGCACACACGCGGTTGACGTGATCGCCTCCGAAGCGCGCTATATCCCTCTGGCCGGCTCGCTGCTGCGCCATTTCAACGACAACCAGCTCACGCATGCGCGGGCGCTCGCGCTTCCCGTTCCGCTCGCCGCCGCAATCGGCACGAATCCGTTCGAAACCGTTGTGCTCCAAGTTGGGGCAAGGCGCGCACGCGTCACCGTCGCCGCCGAACTCAGCGCTCGCGACATCGGGGCGCTGGCGAACAGTCCGATCGCGCTGGCGCCCTTGCGGCCCACGCAACGACTGGCGGGTTTGCCGGGGCGCATCAATCACCTGTTCGTGCAGGTGCGCCCTGGCAAAGAGCGCCAGGTGCTGGCCGGGCTGCGGCGAATCGCGGCCGGGCGGGTCAACGTCGAGCCCGCCAACTTCGAGGCCACCCTCTTCAGCCAGGCTGCCGGGCCGGTCGACCAGTCCACGAAGGCGTTCGCCGCGATCTGCGCGCTGGTCGGCTTCATGTTCGCCTACTGCGCGATGTTGCTGACGATCGAGCTGCGCCGCAGTCTCATCAAGGAACTGCGCCGAAGCGGCGCGACGCGCTGGGAGACCGTCAAGACGCTGTTGTTCGACGCGCTCGTGCTCGCGACCGTCGCCTCGGTCGTCGGCATCGCGCTCGGCGACCTGCTGTCGATAGCGGCGTTCAGCGCGCCCCCGGGCTTTCTGGCGTTCGCGTTTCCAGTCGGCTCGGAGCGGATCGTCACGTGGGAAAGCGTCGCGATCGCGGTCGCAGCAGGCGCAGCCGCGACGTGCGTGGGCGTGCTCACGCCGGCCCTGAGCCTGTGGGCGCGTGCCCGGCCCGCACAGTCCGCACGTTCGCACGGCCTCTGGACCTCGGCAAGTGGGCTGCGACTGGCGGGCGCTTGCGCCTGTCTCGCCGTCACTGCGGCGATTCTCGTGTTCGCGCCGCAGTCGGCGATCGTCGGGATCGCGGCCCTGCTGGGCGCCATCGGACTGCTGCTGGCGCCGCTGCTCGACGCCGTCCTCGCTGGGTTCGAGCGGTTGCAGCGTCCCCTAGGGATCGGCGCTGCATCACTCGCCGCGGCCGAACTGCGGGCCCCTGAGACGCGTCTGCCATCGCTGGCGATCGCCGCCACGGCCGCCGTCGCGGTGTTCGGCGGCGTCACAATCCAAGGCTCCCACAGCAACCTGCAGAGAGGGCTCAACCGCTCGTTCAACGGCCTGACCTCGGTGGCCGACGTCTGGGTGGCGCCATCTGGATCGCAGAGCCTGTTCACGACCATCCCGTTCACGGGCTCGAGCGCGTCGCAGCTCGCGCGACTCCCCGGCGTGCGCTCGGTGGGTCTCTATCGCGGCGGGTTCCTCGAATTCGACGCCCGCCGCGTGTGGGTGCTGGCGCCGCCGGCGAACGTTGCGACGCCGCTCCCACCGAGCCAGTTGCTCGAAGGGAGCGTGTCACTGGCCACCGCCCGTTTGCGCGCCGGCGGATGGGCTGCGATCTCGCAGACGCTCGCGGCGCAGGCACACCTGCACGTCGGCGACACCATCACGCTGCCCTCGCCTCGCACCTCCACCTTCCGCATCGCCGCCCTGACGACCAACCTCGGGTGGCCGCCGGGGGCGATCATCCTCAACGGCGCGGATTACGCGCGAGCGTGGGAGAGCGCCGATCCCAGCGCATATGCGATCAGCCTGACTCCCGGAGTCTCGCCGGCGCTGGCCAGCAGCGAGATCCGGCGGGCACTGGGACCGGGGTCCGGGCTAACTGTCCAGACCGCCGCCCAGCGCGAACAGAGCCAGCGCGCGGCCAGTCGCCAGGGACTCGGTCAGCTGACCCAGATCACCGTGCTGGTGCTGGTCGGTGGCGTGCTGGCCACCGCCACGGTGATGGGCGCGATGATCTGGCAACGTCGGCGCCGCTTCGCGCGCTTGAAGGTGCAGGGCTACCAGCGTCGGATCCTGTGGCAGGCGCTGGTGTGGGAGACGACGCTGCTGATCGGCACCGGCTGCGTCGTCGGTGCCACCCTCGGGATCTGCGGACAGCTGCTGTTGAGTCGCGCGTTGGTGACCGTTACCGGGTTCCCGGTCGTGTTGAGCGCCAACGCGCTGGTTGCGTTTGGCAGCTTTGTCCTGGTCACAGTCGCTGCAGGCGCCTGTATTGCAGTTCCCGGCTATCGTGCCGCCGGCGTGGCTCCGTATCCGTGGCCGAGCACCTGACGCGCACCCGAAAACTCGCGCTAGGAGCGCGATCGCCTGTGCTGGCGGGCCAGCTCGAGCCGCATACCGAATATATTCTCGCTTTGCGATTATTCGGATCGTTAGAGCTGTTGATATTACGGGACTGTCGCTCACGCAAATATCAACGCTGGTCGGGACCGTCGCCCGCGGGCTGCTGTGGATTCGGGGCGAGACCGCGCGCGAACTCGCCGGCTGGCGTCAGCTTGCCGGCGCAATTCCAGACGCGCCGATCCGCGCCGACGCGCTGGACGCGATCGCGCGCAAGCGCGACAACGTCGAAGGCGCAGCGCTGTTCGCGATCCTGCCGAGGCGCCGTCACCCCGGACTCGTGCGTTTGCTCGTTGCCTACCAGACTATGTGGGACTTCCTCGACAGCGCCAGCGAGCGTGGCGCGCGCGCGGGGGAGGCCAACGTTCAGCAGCTGCATCGCGCGCTCGTGGAGGCTCTCGATCCGCAGGCGCCGTTATCGGACTACTACCACCATCACCCGTGGAAGGACGACGGCGGCTACCTGAGGTCCCTGGTACGGACCTGCCAGGCGGCATGCCGAACTCTGCCCTGCTATCGACACGTCCGCGCGCTGGTGCTCGACGGAGTCGAGGGCTGCTCGATCCAGAGCCTCAACCACCTGCCCGACGCGATCGCGCGCGACGCGGCGCTGAGGGCCTGGGCCGAGCGAGAGTATCCCGGCGAACGCGTCCTCAGCTGGTTCGAGCTGGCCGCCGCGACAGGCGCCTTCATGCCGCACGTGCTGCTCGCGCTCGCCGCTGAGCCTGCCTGCGCCGAACAGGACGTTGCCGCCGTGCACGCCGCCTACTTCCCGTGGGTCGCGCTGCTGATCTCGATGCTCGACAGCTACGTCGACCGTGAGCACGACGAAGCCGAAGCGAGCCACAGCTATCTCGCTCACTACCCGAGCGATGCTGCTGCGATCGGGCGCCTGGGCACGATCGCGAGACACAGCGTTCGTCAGGCCGCGTGCCTTCCGGGTGGCAGCCGCCACGTCGTCCTGACCACGGGCATCCTCGCGATGTATCTGTCGAGTGTCAGCGCCGACACGGCGGGGCTGCGGGCCCAGACGCGCGCGCTCGCGCAAGCCGGCGGGCCACTGACGAGGATCCTGCTGCCGGTCGCGCGCGCGTGGCGCGCAACCAGGGCGAGAGTGCCACAGCCGGGGTGCGAGACGGACACGCAGACGACCGGCATGCGCCGAACGGCGGCGCCGACGCGCCGAGCCGCGATGCCCGCACGCCGGCCTGCAGCCAAGCGGCCGCGTGGCGTGCCGCTTCCTGCGCCGATCCTTACGTACCTGTACTGGCGCTGGCCATTCGCCTATATGGAGCGCTGCGAAGCTCGCTACGGCAGGCGCTTCACGCACCGGATGAGCAACTTTCCCGAACTCGTGTTCCTGTCTGATCCGATGGAGATCAGGCAGATGTTGAGTGCACCCGCGGAGGTGCTGCATCCCGGCGAGGGCGGCTCGGTCGTCGCCCCGATCGTCGGCGACTGGTCATTCATGCTCTTAGACGAGGACGCGCATCTAGCGGGACGCCGCGCGATCGCGCCGGCGTTTCACCGGCGCGTGCTTCACGCGGAGGCTGAGCATGTGGGCGAGCTCGCCCAGCGCGCGGTCAGCTCGTGGCCGCGTGACGCACCGCTCGCGTTGCATCCCCGTCTACGCGCGCTCACGCTCGACGTGATCCTCCATCGCGTCTTCGGCTGGGCGCAGGACGGTCCGGACGAGCTCTTGCACACGCTTCACAAGCGCGTGCTCACGATGCTGTCGGTGACCGGCAGTCCCGTGCTTCCCGTGCCGGCCCTGCGCCACGGCCCGGGGCGCAGGAGGTGGAAACGTTTCCTGCGCGATCGCGCCCACACCGACGAGCTGCTGCACACGCTGATCGACGAGCGTCGCCGCTGCCAGGGAGCAGGTGCGCAGGACGCCCTCGCCACGTTGCTCGCGGCGCACGGCGACGAGGATTCGCAACTGGCCCACATGCGCGCGCGCGACGACGTGATGTCATTGATTCTCGCCGGCCACGAGACGACCGCCGCGCAGCTGGCGTGGGCCTTTCAGCTGCTCGCGCACAACCCGGTGGCGCAGCGGCGGCTGATCGAGGAGATCGATCGCGACGCCGGCGACGAGTACCTGACCGCGACGATCGAGGAGGTCCTGCGCCATCGACCCGTGTTCCTGTTCGCGATCCCGCGCGCCGTCAAGCGCCCGATCGAGATCGGCGGGATCACGTACGAGCCACCGGCACACCTGCTCGCGTGCATCTATCTGCTGCACCACGATCCCCGGGTCTACCCTGAACCGGACCGGTTCCGCCCCGAGCGCTTCCTGGAAGGTCAGCCGAGCCCGCGCGAGTGGATGCCGTGGGGAGGGGGTCGCAAGCGCTGCCCGGGCTCGCACATGGCGATCCTCGAGATGAAGACCGTCCTGCGAGCCGTGCTCGCGAGCGCCGTCGTGCGGCCCGCGAGCCGGCGCATCGAGCGTCCTCGCTGGCGCAGCGTGATCGTCACGCCGCATGCCGGCGGACGCGTTGTGCTGCGCCGGCGTGAGCGATCGCGCCGGACCTTGCCGGCGCACCGGCATCTCAGGCCGGCCGTCGAAGCCCGCAAACAGCGATGTCGAAAGCTCGAATCGGACCCTATATCGAAATAACTGGCGACGCGTCGCTATGCAGAGCGACGGCGACCCGTCACTATCGCGATTGCAAGATGGCCAAGCGAGCAGACAGTCATACCCCAACCCATGCCGGCCGCAAGACGGCCGCGCGAAAAGGCGCGCCGAATGGGAGCAGGCGAGGTGCGAAGGAGAAGGCCTCTTCGCGTTCGTCTGCGAAAGACAAGCGCGGACCAGGCGCGCGCGCCGCGAGCGCAAGCGCCAGCGCCAACGGCTCGGGCATGGGCCATGCGGTCAACGGCAAGAGCCGAGGCAGCGCAACAAACGGCAAGAGCAGAGCCGGCGCAGCGAACGGCGTCCGCGCGGTCCGCGCGGTCAACGGCAACGGTGCGTCGCACGCCGGCGCCGACGGCACGATCGCGCTGACGCTCACCTCCATGCAGGTGCGTCAGATCCTGCACGCGGCCGGGGGAGGGGAGGCCGAGCTCTCATCGCTGCTCGACGGCTCTGTGATGACGGCGGACGCGCTCTCGCTGGAGACATGGGAAGGCCGCTACCGGCGGGAGCTCGACGCCGGCAGTGCCTCGTCGTCGCTTCTGCGCGGCCTGCTGATCCTGGCGTGCTTCCCGCGCGACGGCGCTCGCCGCAGCGTCCACTGGGTCGCCGAGCACACCGGCATGGAGATGAGCACCACGCATCGATACATTCGCACGCTGCTGCTGCTCGGCTTTCTCGAACAGGATCCCAAGACGCGCGCCTACAGTCGCGTCACGGTCTAGAGCAGCCGTCTCTCGACCATGGCGACGCGTCGCTAGACACAGCCTTACGCGCCGGAGATGATCCGTCGCGGTGGCAAGGAACGACCGGTCGGCCGCGTTCCGCTCCCAGGGAGGGGGGAGCAGGGGCGCGCGGCGACGCCGAGTGCAGGCGCGGCAGGCTCGTCGGAGATCCACGCCTTGCCTCTGTCTCTGCCAGTGCCGGGCCGGGCGCAACCCCACAGCGTCCGGCCCGCGAAGCTCGGGCCGACGGCGCTGACAGCGCCGAGCGAATCCCGAAGCCGCCCGCCATGACACCGGCCCCGACTGAGCGCTACCCCGACATCTGGAAGATTCCGGACCTGGCCGAGCCGCGCTACTCGCAGTCGCTCGAGCGCGGCCTCGCGATTCTCGAGTGCTTCACGCCCGAGCAGCCGCTGAAGGGCCTCGCCGACATCGCCGACGAGCTGGGCATGAGCCGCGCGAGCACACACCGCTATATGAGCACGCTGCTGGCGCTCGGATACCTCGAGCAGGGTCGTCGGCGCAAGTACCGGCTGACGTTACGCGTCACCCGCCTCGGCCTGTCGACCGTGAGCGCGACCGGTCTGGTCGAGCAGGCCCGGCCGGAGCTGGTTGAGCTTTCGCGTCGTGCCGGCTTTGCCGCGGGCCTGGTCGTGCTCGACGGCAGCGAGGCGCGCTACTTGGAGCGCGTCCACGGGTTGCGCCGGCCGGTCTCGGCCGGCGACAGCGCGCCCGCCCTGGGAGAGAGCCTGCCGGCCTACTGTCTCGCCGCCGGCAAGGCCCTACTCGCCTGGGCGCCGGCGCCCGAGCGCCGCGAGCTGCTGGCCCAGGCCACGCTCGCGCACCGCGGGCCGAACACGATCACCTCGAAAGCGGCGCTGCGCAGCGAGCTGGATGCGATCCGCGAGCACGGGTTCGCCGCCGAGGACGAAGAGCTTGCGCAGGGCCGCGTCGCGATCGCCGTGCCCTTACACGATCACACCAGTGATTCGCCTGGCGCGATCGACATGAGCGCGGGCACGGGCGCGATCGCGATCGAGGAGCTGGCCGATGCGCTCGGGCCCCACCTGGTCGCGACCGCCGATCGCATCTCTGCGCGCCTGGGCTACCGGCGCGATTCGAACAACGGGGCCTGACCGCGGTCGAACGACCCGCTCGACTGCGGCGGCGTGATCTTGCCCAGCCGACGACGCGTCAAACACCTGCCGCCCGCCGCGCGCTCGCGTGCGCCTCGCGCTCGAGCGTATCGTCGAGCGGGGCGAGCTCGCGCGGCTCCAGCTTCAGGGCGGTCGCGATCAGCCAGTCGGCGAACCAGGAGTTCTTGGGCAGTAGCGGGCCGTGCATGTACGTCCCGAGCGTGTTTCCCTGCCTGGCGCCCTCCCAGCCGGAGCGACCATCGTTGCCGCGACCGTGCAGCACTCTCCCCAGCGGCTGCGCTCGCGAGCCGAGGTAGGTGCGCCCGCCGTGGTTCTCGAAGCCGGCCAGCACGCGCGCACGCGCGCCCGCTTGCTCGCCGGCAATGTGCTGCGCCCCCCGTGTGCGACCACGCGAGTCGTGTCGCTCACCGGCGGCGTGCCGTGAGTGTGACGCGCCAGGCGAGGTGCTCGCGGTGGCGCCGTCAAGCGAGACCTCGACCGCGATGTTCCCGATCAAGCGCGCTCCCGGCTCGCGCACGGTGCGCACGTCCAGGAGCCCGACGCCCTCGATCTCCTCGTCCTGCAGCGCATACGAGCGTCCGAGCAACTGGTAGCCGCCGCACACGCCGAGCACGAGCGCTCCTCTGGCGGCGGCCGTGTGCAGAGCCTCGCGCTTGGTCTTCAGCAGGTCGGTCGCACACAGACGTTGGTCGCGGTCCTGGCCGCCGCCGATGTAGAAGAGATCGTGCGGGCCGGCCCGCAACGGCTCACCGAGTGTGCTGCCGGCCAGCTCGAACCCGATTCCACGCCATGCGCAGCGCCGCGCCAGCATCAGCAGGTTGCCGCGATCGGCGTAGATGTTCAGCAGCTCTGGATACAGGGCGCACACGCGCAGGGTGGGGGAGCCGGCGCTCATCACCAGGCCGCGAGCGCGTGCCCGCGGGCGAGCAGCAGCTCGCGCAGCGCGAGCATCGCGGTGTAGGTGGGCAGCGCGAACAGCGGGACCGGCGCGCCGGCGGGCAGGTCGGCGCTGGCCGAGTCCAGCGCGCGCGCCAGGTTCTCCTCGACCGCGATTCGCGCCGGCTGCACCCCGGCGTACTTCAATCGCAGCGCGAGCTCGGGCGCGCGGGTGCCCGAGCAGGTGACGCGCCGCACGCGGCCGGCGAGCTGCTCGAAGTCGGCGTCCCACACCCACGAGACGTCCTGGCCGTCGGCGATGTTGTCGTTGAGGACGCCCAGCAGGTCGTGCTCGCCTGGCTCGAGCGCGAGCGTGCGCAGCACCTCGTTTGCACCGGCGGGGTTCTTCACGAGCAGGATACGCAGCTCGCGGCTGCCCACGAGCACGGTCTCGGCGCGCCCGAACGCCGGGCGCACGGTTTCGAGTCCCTGCACGACGCTCGCCAGCGGCAGCTCGAGCGCGCTCGCCAGAGCGGCTGCGGCGAGCGCGTTGTAGACGTTGTACAGGCCGGGGAGCTGCAGCGTGATCCTTGCTTGGCCGGCCGGGGTCTGCAGCAGAAAGCGGCTCGAGCGCACGCCCTCGAGCGCCACCTCGTGCGCGCTGACGCGCGGGCGCGGCCGCGCCTCCCCACAGGCGGGACAGTGGTAGTGACCGAGATGGCCCAGGTACACGACGTCGAACACGTATGGCGTGCCGCAACGGCGGCAGTGCTTGGCGTCGGCCGCGTGCGCCATGCCGGCCAGCGCCAGCGAATCGTCCTCGACGCCGAAGTACAGGACTCGCTCGCCGTGCTCGCGGCCGAGGTCGGCGACGAGCGGGTCGTCGGCGTTCAGCACCAGCTGGCAGTCGCCGTGCGCGCGTTCGCGCAAGGCGCCCGCCCAGCTATCGGCGACCGCCTCGAGCTCGCCGTAGCGATCGAGCTGGTCGCGGAACAGGTTCGAGAGCACGATCGCGCGCGGGTGCCCGAGCTGGGCGGCGACCGGCGCGAGCCACAGCTCGTCGACCTCGAACAGGCCGAGCTCGCCCGCGATCCCGTCGTGCCGGCGCGCGGCGGCGAGCAGCGTCGAGGCGATTCCGCCCGCCATGTTCGCGCCCGCCTGGTTGTGGACGAGCGCGATCCCCGCCGCGCGCAGGATCGCGGCGGCCATCGCCGTCGTCGTGGTCTTGCCATTGGTCGCGGACACGAGCACGCTGCCCTGCGGCAGGCGTGCCGACAGCTGCGCGATCGCGTCGGGTCGCAGCCGCAGCAGGGCCTTGCCGGGGGCGCTGGTCGCGCCGCCTCCGCGCAGGCGCGAAAGCGTGCCCACGCCGCGCGCCAGCGCGAGCTCGACGTCGAGCGGCAGCACCATCAGCTCTCGGCCTCCATCTCGGCGCCGTCAGCTCTTCGCCATCAGCCGTCCGGCACGGGCTCGCTCGCCAGCGCACCTGCTCCCACTGCGGCCTGGCCGAAAGCGGAGCAGGCCGCGGGGCCGGGGGGGACCAGCACCGTGACGGCGCCCGGCAGCGCGCGCACGCGCACGGGCAGCTCGCCGATCGGATCGCCGTCGGCGTACATCGTGAACGGCCGGTCCGCGTCGATCTCGACCTCGGCGGCGCGAAACGAGTGCACGCACGGCAGCTGCGTGTGGGTGCCCTTGAACACGCGCGGAAGCAGCCTGGTGAGGAACGCCAGCTTGCTGACGTTCTCGAGCGCTACGACGTCGAGCAGGCCGTCATCGAGCAGCGCGTCCGGCGCCGCGCGCATGCCGCCGCCGTAGGTCCTCGAATTGCACGCACCCACCGTGTAGGCGTCGAATGCGCGCCGCTCGCCGGGAGGGTCGAGCTCGATCGTAAAGCGCGCCGGCCGCCAGCCGATCAGCGCGCGGAGCGCGGCGTACACATACACGAAGCCTCCGAGCCACGAGGGAGCTTCGTTGGCGATGCGGTTGGCGTCACTGTCGAAGCCGACGGACGCGATCCCGACGAAGGCGCGCGCGTGCGTGCGCGCGCGCGTGCGTGCGTCGCTGCTGACGACGAGGCCGAGATCGAGCGGGCGGGCAATCCCGTGCGCGATCGTCGCGCAGGCGGCGACCGGGTCCGCTGGGATCGCGAGCACGCGTGCCAGGTCGTTGCCGCGCCCGCCCGGCAGGATCGCAAGCACCGCTCCGGGATGGTCGCGCAGGACGTCCGCGACTGCGCCGATCATGCCGTCGCCGCTCAGCACCGCGATCGTCTCGCCGGCGCTTGCTCCGGCGCGCGCGAGCTGGCGCGCGTGCTCGAGATCGCGCGTGTCCTCACGCCGCACCTGCAGGCCCAGCTCGCGCAGCGCCCGCTCGACGCGCGGCGCGGCGCGGCGCGCACGCCCGCCTCCCGCGGCGGGATTGACGAGCAGGCAGACAGGCGCTGGCACTGTTCAAGCGTATTCACGATGGCGGTCACGGACCGGCTCGCGCTCGGCCTCGCCGCCGGCGGCGAGCGCCGCTGGCTCGCCCTGGGCCGAGTGGCGCGGAGCTGCGTCAGTCGTTGGCGGTCAGCGCGCCCAGCAGGTCGGCGAAGCGCTCGCGCGCTTTCTCGCGCCGCGCGGGCAGGTATTCGCTGGGAATTTCGCCGACCGGCGCGCGGTACTCGTGCAGGATGCGACGGGCGACGGTCTGGCGGTGAACCTCATCGGGACCGTCGTAGATGCGCGCGGCGCGCGCATAGCGGTACATCTGCTCGAGCGGCAGATCGGTCGAGTAGCCGAGCGAGCCGTGCAGCTGCAGCGCACGGTCGATCACGTCGTGCAGGACGCGGGCACCGTAGAACTTGATCAGCGCCACGTTGACCATCGCGGCCCGCGCTCCCTGCGTGTCCATCACCCAGGCCGCGTGCAGGGTCATCAGGCGCGCCGCCTGCATCTCGGCGGCGCTGTCGGCGATCCAGTTCTGGACGGTCTGCTTGTCGGCCAGCACCGAGCCGTGTGCGCGCCGGTAGGTGGCGCGCTCGCACATCATGTCGAACGCCCGCCGCGCGACGCCCAGCCAGCGCATACAGTGGTGAATGCGCCCGGGGCCAAGCCGTTGCTGGGCCAGCGCGAAGCCCTGTCCCTCGAGACCGAGCAGCGCCTGGGGGGGACGCGCACGCTGCTGTAAAGGATTTCCGAGTGCCCGCCGTAGTTGCCGAACTGCTCCCACGGGTGCTCCATCGTGGGCACGTCGCGCACGATTTCAACGCCGGGGGTGTCGGACGGCACGATGAACATCGAGGCGCGCTTGGAGGCGCGCGCGTCGGGGTCGGTGACCGCCATCACGATCAGGAAGTCGGCGATCGAGCCGTTCGATGAGAACCACTTGTGCCCATCGATGACCCACCCGTCGCCGTCGCGCACGGCGCGCGTCTTCAGCTGGGTCGGGTCGGACCCGGGCGTGTTTGGCTCGGTCATGCTGAATGCGCTGCGCAGATCGCCGGCGAGCAGCGGATGCAGCCAGTGCTCCCTCTGTTCGGCCGTGCCGGCGAGCGCGAGGATCTCGGAGTTGCCCGAGTCCGGCGCGGCGTTGCCGAACGCCAGCGGTGCGAGCGCCGAGGTGCCCAGGATCTCGTGCATCAGCCCCAGCTTGACCTGACCCATGCCCTGCCCGCCCAGCTCGGGCGGAAGGTGGGTCGCCCACAGGTTGCGGGCCTTGACTTCGGCCTGCAACGGCGCGACCGCTTCGCGCAGCCCATCCGGACCGAGCTGCTGCCAAATGGTCTCGAGCGGCCAGATCTCACGGCGAACGAACTCCGCCATCCAGTCGAGCTGCTCCTGATACTCCGGGTCAGTGGAGAAGTCCCAGGACATTGGGCCTCCTTTCGGTCGGGCCAGGCGCCAGTCGTGTAAGACCTCGTCATGCTACACGGCGGTACGGTTTTCGCCGTGTGGGCGCAGCGGGCGATCCGATTGGAGTCGCGGGGGAGGGGATTTCACCTGGTCACCGCGGATGTCCTCGCAGCGGTACCGGAGATCACGCAGATGCGGGTCGGCATCCTGCACCTGTTCCTACGCCACACCTCGGCGGCGCTGACGCTCGGCGAGAACTTCAGCCCCGACGTGCGGCGCGACTTCGCCGCGTACTTCGACCGGGCCGTGCCCGAAGACGCCCGCTACTGGACGCACACGCTCGAGGGCGCCGACGACATGCCGGCGCACATCAAGTCGGCGCTGCTCGGCGTCGCGCTGTCGCTGCCGATCGCGGGCGGAGGCCTGGCGCTCGGCACCTGGCAGGGCATCTACCTGTGCGAGTTTCGCGACGCCGGCGGACCCCGTTCGCTGGTCGCGACGATCTGGGGCGACGCGACGAGCTGAATCGGACTAGCCGCTCGAGGCGGCGCGCTCGGCCTGGGCGCGGTCGCGCCGGCGGCGTCCGATCGCGGCGATGACGCCGAGCACGGCCAGCACGACGAAGAAGCCGAGCAGGATTCCGGGCGCGATCCCGAGTCCGCCGAACGGCAGCGAGATCAGCTCGACGAGGCCGAGCCCGATCGCCAGCAGCGCGACGATCAGCAGGATGATCAGCAGGATCCCGCGCAGGCGCGCGAGGATGCCGGCGGAGGAGGGGGGACGAGCAGCCCCATCGCGCGCAGCGCGAACATCTGACGTCCGCTGGGCGGCGTCTGGCCGAGGCGCTCGACCGCGTCCTTGAGGTCGCCGGCGCGACGTTCGGCCAGGGCGAGCGACGCGTCGGCCATGCGCCGCAGCTGCATCCGTTCCTGCGGGCGCGCGGCCGCGATCGCGCGTTGGAAGTAGTTGCGCGCCTTGTCGGCCTCGAAGCGCTCGGATGCGCGTGCTCCGAGGATCGCGAGCGCCGCCGCCTTGTACTTGGTCTCGGCTTCGAGCTCCTCGTCGGAGCGCTGCTCGAGCTGCTGCATCGCGGCCAGCGCGCCGCGCTGCTCGATCCGCATCTGTCGTTGCTTCGGGGGCATTGCGCGGCCATTCTACGGCGTTGCACCCGTTATGCTCGACAGCATGCGGGAGCTGGACAGACGAGCAGCGCGGCTGGCATGCGCCTGGGCGCTAGCGCTGGCGCTGCTTGCCTGCAGCGGCGCGCCGGCGGCGCTGGCCGCGGGCGCGAGCGGTGAAAACGCCTTCAACGAACTAGCCGGGAGCGGCGCCGCGGAAGAAGCAACGACCACCAGCACGAGCACTTCGACGACCGGGTCCTCCTCGTCGAGCACCAGCTCCGGTACGAGCACGGGCATTGTGCTGCTGCTGGGCGTGGGCGCTGCGGTGTTGTTGCTCGGCGGGATCGCCTTCATGATCATGCGCGACGCGCGGACCGTCGCACCGGTTGGCGACGGACCCGTGTCGGGGCGCCCCGCCCGTGACCCCGCCGTGACGATGCGCAAGCGCCGCGCGAAAGCGAAGGCCGCCCGCCGCCAGCGCAAGCGGAATCGCTGACCGACCGGCATGGCGAGGGCCGCCGCGGTGGCCGCGGAGGCATGCCGCGCCAGCGGATCTTGCTGCCGCCCTCGCCGTCCGAGCCCTCTGCCTGGTCGGCGTCGTCGTCCGCGTCGCCGCTGGCTTGCATATTCATCGCGTGGTCTTCCCGAAACGGGATCCACAGCATCAGACCGGCGATCGGAAGCTTGAGCAGCCCCAGAAGAATGATCACGACCCAGATCGACACGGCTCATCCGATGCTACTACTGGCGGATGCCGACGACGAGTGAGCTTCAACGCTTGGACAGATTGGCGACACAGGTCGAGCGCTGCCGGCGCTGTCCGCGCCTGGTCGCCTGGCGCGAGCAGGCCGCGCGCGAGCCGAAAGCCGCGTTCGCCGGCGAGCGCTACTGGGCCAGACCGCTGCCGGGCTTCGGCGACCCCGCGGCGCGGATGCTGGTGTATGGGCTGGCTCCGGCGGCCCACGGCGCGAACCGCACGGGACGAATGTTCACGGGCGATCGCTCGGGCGAGTTCCTGTACGCGGCGATGTGGCGCGCGGGGCTCGCCAGCCAGCCGACGTCGCGCGCCCGAGGCGACGGCCTGGAGCTGCACGGCGCCCGGGTGAGCGCCGCCGTGCGATGCGCTCCGCCGCAGAACAAGCCCTCCCCGGCCGAGCGTGACAACTGTCTACCATGGAGCGTGAGCGAACTGGAGCTGCTGGCGGACGTGCGCGTGATCGTGTGCCTGGGCGCGTTCGCCTGGGATGCGGCGCTGCGGCTGGACGCAGCACTGGCGAGCGGCGGCGATCCCGAGCGCGCCGTGTTGCCGAGACCGCGCCCGCGCTTCGGCCACGGCGCCGAGCACGGCGGCGCGCGCTTCACGCTGCTCGGTAGCTACCACCCGAGTCAGCAGAACACCTTCACCGGGCGACTGACCGAGCCGATGATCGACGCAGTCTTCTCCCGGGCGTGCGCTATGGCATGGAAGCAACGCTCACGGTAGCCCCGTTTGCGGTGAGCTCGACCTCGATGTTTCCGCGCGTGGCGTTCGAGTAGGGGCATACCTGATGGGCGGCTTCGACGAGCTCGACGGCCTGGTCGCGGTCGGAGATGCCCGGAAGCCTCACATCGAGCTTTGCGCCGAGCACAAAGCCGCCCTTGCCGTCCGGCGAGAGCGACACCTCGGAGTCGACGGCGACGTCACCGGTCTCGACCTTGGCCCGGCGCGCCACGACGCCGAGCGCGCTCTCGAAGCAGGCCGCGTACCCGACCGCGAACAGCTCCTCCGGGTTGGTACCGCCGCCGGAGCCGCCCATCTCTGCGGGAAGTCGCAGCTCGACCTCGAGCTCGCCGTCGCTGCTCCGGCCATGCCCATCCGCGCGCCCGCCGGTGACGTGCGCCTTGGCTGTGTACAGCGAGCGTGGCATCGGATCCTCCTTCGCGGTGGCCGGACGACCTTGCATGCTAGAGCGCACAGCGGGCCGGCGGCTGCGCACCGCAAGCGCTCAACCAGCGAGCGTCAAATTCCGATAATCAGGCATGCCGACGCATCGGGCTCGCCGTGGGTGCACGATCGTCGCATCGCACGCGAACGCCGGCAGGCAACCGGCGCAGACGCCTCTGGTACCGGTTTTGGCGGTCGCGGGTCGTCCGGGCAACCATGATCTGCCTGGCGGTGCTGGCGGCGGTACATCACGTCTCTGAGCGGCCTCAGCCCATCTGGTTGACATAACCTAGATTATCGAGCGTCATACCGAGCGCTACGAGCGCGGCGCCGACGAGCTGCGTGGCATAGGACCTACGCGTCTGACGCCGGCGGTGTCCTGATGATGCACCGCACTGCGGGAGCGCCGCTGATGCGCTCGTCGAGCGTAACCAGGATCGCTCCGATCAACTCGGCCAGCGCCACATAGCTCGCGTCGTAGCTGGACAGGTTGTGGCGCAACTCCCACGCTCTAGCGGCCAAGAGCTCGTACGGCCATGGTTCGATCGCGAGATCGAGCAGGTCGGCGTGAGCCTGCGCAGCCTGGTCGGCGCTGACGATCCCCGCGAGCTCGTGGCGACGAATGATGTTCGCCGACTCGAACTCAACGAGACTCGGAGCTGCGAGGTCCGATCCGGAGATTGTTTCAGTGACCCACTGGCCGTCGGGGCCGCTGTCGAGGAGCAGCGCAACAAGCGCTGAGGCGTCACAGACGACGTGGGCGCTCACCGCCGGTCTGCGGCACGCGCGGCAAGGATCGACTCAGTGTCGATGCTCACCCCGGTCGTGTCCACGCGGGCACGGGCGCGGGCGAGGACATCCGCCGCCGACGGACGTGTGGCAGCCTCGAGCAGCATTCCGCGGAGGTACTCCTGCAACGACTTGCCCGCCCTGGCGGCGCGTGCCGCAAGCTCGTCTCGAACCTCGTCGGGCACGTCACGGACCGTGATGGCTACGCTCATTGCCGCCAGTTTAGCAGCAATGCAGTCGAAATATAGGCAGCGTTGCGGGGCGCACCGCGCGACTACCTCGTCTCATATGACATCTGCCGCCAGTCTCATGCGTATGAGACACCCGCCGGGCAATAGCCTGGCCGATCGAGCCGGCTCCAATGACCACACAACTTCGTTCATGACCATCTCCTACTCTTGTGCTCGGCTGAATACGGACCGGGCTCCCGCGAAGCAGCCGCTCCGCTGAGGCGCTCGACCTGCTCGCCAGCTGGAGCCCCCCGAGCTCGCGAGCACCCCCGCCGACGCATAGGAACGCTATGCAGATAACCCGCAGCAGCATCGACACCACCAAAGGCCCAGCCGATTGGTTCACGGGAGATGTCTACGTTGACGCAGTCGCCGCGCCCGCGGGCAGCTCGACGTTCGCCGCGGCGCTCGTGCACTTCACACCGGGCGCTCGCACCGCGTGGCACACCCACCCACACGGGCAGACCATCTACGTCACCGAGGGCGTCGGCCTGTGCCAGCGCGAAGGCGGACCGGTTGACGTGATCCGCCCCGGCGACCGGGTGTTCTTCGAGCCCGGCGAGAACCACTGGCACGGTGCCGCGCCGAGCCGCCTCATGGTCCACATCGCGATGCAGCAGAACGACGAGTCCGGCAGCCCCGTCACCTGGGGCCGGCACGTCACCGACGAGGAGTACGCCGCCGCCCCCGGCGCCGGCGACTGACCACGAGCGCCGGCCAGGCGCCGCCCCAACAACTCAAGGAGCACGATGGAATACCGACCACTCGGACGCACCGGCGTCCAGGTCTCAAAGCTGTGCCTCGGCACGATGATGTTCGGCGCCTGGGGCAACACCGACCATGAGGACTCGGTCCGCATCATCCATCGAGCCCTCGACGCCGGGGTCAACTTCCTCGACACCGCCGACGTCTATTCCGCTGGTGAGTCCGAGCAGATCATCGGCAAGGCGCTGAAGGGGCGCCGCGACGACGTCGTGCTGGCGACGAAGGTCAACGCGCCGATGGACGAAGACCGCAACCACCGTGGCAACTCGCGCCGATGGATCATCACCGAGGTCGAGAACTCGCTGCGACGCCTGAACACCGACTGGATCGACCTCTACCAAATCCACCGCCCCGACCCGGACACCGACATCGAGGAGACGCTCGGGGCGCTGAGCGATCTCGTCCACCAGGGCAAGGTTCGATACATCGGTTCGTCCTCGTTCTCCGCCGGAGAGATCGTCGAGGCGCAATGGGCGGCGCGCGAGCGAGGTTTGGAGCGCTTTCGCACCGAGCAGCCGCCGTACTCAATCCTCGTTCGCGGCGTCGAGCTGGACGTGCTGCCCACCGCCCTACGGCAAGGCATGGGCATCCTCACCTACAGCCCGCTGGCCGGCGGCTGGCTGTCCGGAAGCTGGACCGCTGACAGCTCGCCGACCTCGCCGGCGCGACAGCGGTTGGCCGCGCGCTTTGACATGTCGCTGCCTGAGAACCAGCGGAAGCTCGAGGCCGTCGAGCTGGACGTGCTGCCCACCGCCCTACGGCAAGGCATGGGCATCCTCACCTACAGCCCGCTGGCCGGCGGCTGGCTGTCCGGAAGCTGGACCGCTGACAGCTCGCCGACCTCGCCGGCGCGACAGCGGTTGGCCGCGCGCTTTGACATGTCGCTGCCTGAGAACCAGCGGAAGCTCGAGGCCGTCGAGCAGCTCGCCGAGGTCGCCGATGATGCCGGCGTCTCGCTGCTCGAGCTCGCGATCGCCTTCGTCGTCAACCACCCGGCCGTGACCTCGGCGATCATCGGCCCACGCACGATGGAGCAACTCGACAGCCAGCTACCGGCCACCGAGGTCGCGCTCGACCCAGCGATCCTCGATCGCATCGACGCGATCGTCAAGCCCGGCGTGAACCTCAACCCGGCCGACACGAGCTACGGCGAGCAGGTCCTCCAACCGCCCCTTCGCCGGCGGTAGACGGCTCGACCGGGCTCGAGATCGGGCCGTCTCAGGCCGGCGGGACGCCGCAGCCGCCGTGCTCTTGGAGCTTTCGAGCTACGCCGCGCTCCGATCTGCGTCCTGCCGCGCGCTCTCGAGCACTTGCTTGATCACGTTCGTGCCTTGTTGCATGCGTTCGGAGGTGGCGTCGGCGAGCTCGTCGGGCAGCAGGTCGGCGATCCACAGGAATCGCGTTTGGTCGTTCTCGGCGGAGAACAGCTGCGCTGATCCGTTGTGGTGCGTGTATGGGCCGCCGACGATCGCCCATGCCAGCCGGTGGGCGTCGTCATCGAGGTTGACGAGCACCTCGCGCACGACAACGCCGTCGAAGAACGTGACGATCCTGTCGCAGCCCTCGAGCCGGGTGTCGGTGACGAAGCCCGGTGCCAGGCGCTCGTGCAGCGCCCCCCAATCGCGCAGTGCTGCCCATACCTCATCGAGAGTCGCGTTTATCAAGGTTTCGGTGCGGATCGAAGCCATCTGCGGTTCTCCTGTTGGTCGGCGGTTGTTTCGCTTGGTCGTTGGTCGCTCGGCGCGAGGACGGCTTCAGGCTGCCGGCAACGACGACCGGCGTCTTGGACGTTCGTGCCCGGTTTGGGACAATCGCCGGGTGCTGAGCGTTCGATCGCTGCTGCGTCGCGAGGGCGTCGAGATCGCCGACGTCGCCTGCCGGCATGCGGCGGGCTGCGGGCAGGCGGACGAGCAATCATCCGGTCACGCGCTCGTGTTCGTCCGCCGCGGGTGTTTCGTGCGCAGCGTCGAGGGCGTCGAGTCGTTGCTGGATCCAACCGTCGCGTACTGCATGAATCCGGGCGAGGAGCAGCGCTATGACCACCCCCACGATCACGGCGACGACTGCACCGCGTTGTACTTGCGGCCGAGCCTGATTGCCAGCGTGTGGGGCGGCGATCCCGAGATGCCGTCGCAGCCGCTTGCGATCTCGCCCCGCGTTGACCTCGAGCACCGCATGTTGCTCGCCGCGGCGTGCGCCGGGAAGGACCCTCACGAGCTGGTCGAACGCGCGATCGTGCTCACCGCGCGAGTGCTCGCGCAAGCGGGCTCGCAGCGGGTGGCCGCCGGTCGGCCCGATGCCCGTCGCGCTCGGGCGACGCTCGTCGACGATGCCCGGCAGGCCCTGGCGGACGATCCCAACCGCTCCTTGACGGATCTCGCACGAACGCTTTCTGTGTCACCCCACCATCTCAGTCGTATCTTTCGGTCGCTCACCGGCGAGACGATCTCACGCCACCGCATGCGCCTGCGCACCCGCGATGCGCTGGAGCGGCTTGCCGGCGACGAACACGACCACGACCTCGCGCGGATCGCCGCCGACACCGGCTTTGCAGATCAAAGCCACCTCTGCCGCGTCGTGCGGCGAGAAACGGGCTATACGCCATCCGCGCTGCGCCAAGCCCTGAGCTAGTAGACGCGGCCGCCGGAGTCCGTCGAGAGGGATCCCTGCGGACTCGTCGACACGAGTCTCATCTCGACCTCGGACACGGCACCATGTCGGTGATCGCGGCGGTTTCGCCGCTCAGGAATTTCAGTTCCATCTTCACGGGAGCGCCGCCTCGCGAGCAGTGCCTTGGCAAGGTGATGTAGGAGTCCATCTTCCCGCCACGCCGGCGTGCGGCGCCGATCGTGACTTTGAAGGAGACCGCCGACGCATCGTCGGCGCCGGGCACCGTTTCGATCAGCGGCACGTCGGCGATGAACTTCGACCCGAACGGATTGCTGGCCGCGGCCCAATAGCCCCGTTCCAGGATCTGGAGCGAGACCGGCGTACTGCCGTCAACGTAGAAGTCCAGGCCTTGTGGAGCGAAGAACGCTTGGATCGACACCGTCTCCTGGACACGTTCGCCGGCGAAGCTGACGACGCCGAGGCCTTTGCCCGGCGGCCCGGCGGCCGACTGCTTCGGGCAGGCTTCGGGACCATCCTGTTCGAGCACGGACGGTGCGCACGTCGCGAAGCCCTTGGAGTCGATCGTGACTCCGGTGGGAACGTAGACGGTGATCTCGGTGAGCGGCGAGGGAAAGCCTCCGTATTCGGTGCCGCTGATCGTGACCTGAGATTCCACCTCGGCGCCGGCCCCGAGGATGTCGCCGGTCCCCCGGAACCCGGGGATCGGCAGAGGCTTCACTTTGAGCGTGACCACGGGAGCGGCCGAGGCGGTGCCAGCTGTCATTTGGAGCAACAGTCCGAAGAGGATCAGCGGGAAGAGCCAGCGCACGCGTGCCAGAGGCCCAGACCCTCGCCGCGCCGCGCGCGATGAGCACCCCGGCCCCCGCTTCTCGGCGCGCGCTGGACACCGCCGCCCACGCTCTGCCGCCGGCGCTGTGAGCGCCTGCACCCGCTCCGGCAAGCGCGCTCCGCTGTTTGTCCTGGCTTCCGTCATCTAAGCTCGCCTCCTCTGCCAGCCGTTACTCCCGGACGCTCCGAAACATACCATCTGAAACGGATCATACGCGGAATACGCATGACCGACGAGATCGAGCTCACACCGACGTCGCACATCGTGCTCGGCCTGCTCTCACTTTCAGGCCAGGCCACCCCATACGACCTGAAGCAGATGGTCTCGGCCTCGGTTGGGCACTTCTGGTCGCTCCCCCACTCCCAGCTCTATGCCGAGCCGGCACGTCTCGCGCGCGCGGGGTACGTGACCGAGCAGCAGGAGCCCGACGGCAGGCGGCGCAAGCTCTACAGCCTCACCGACCGCGGGCGAGCCGCCTTTCAAGAGTGGCTCGGCGTGCTCACCCCCGAGCTCTATGCGCTGCGCGATCTGGCGCTGCTCAAGCTGTTCTTCGGCGCGGACGTACACGAGCTCGCGAAGGTCCAGCTCGAGATCCACCGGACGAGGCTTGCCGAATACGAGGCGCTACACGCCCAGTTCACCGATGAGGCTCCGGCGGGCCCTCGACTCGGCCTCGAGCTCGGCATCCGCCACGAGCGCGAGACGGTCGCTTTCTGGGCTGAACATGCGCAGACAAACGACCGGCCCTAGGGGCGCCTGACGCGCGAGCTCACGGCACCAGCACGGTCCGCTCGCCGGGCACCTCCGGCTCGAGCCAGACGCGTTCGACCTCGGCAAGTGGCGTCGCAGTCGCCCTGACCGCGATCTTGCCGGCGTCGATCGCGGCAACCAGCGAGGGAAGCTCGGTGAGGTAGGTGCCGGGCGAGACGGCCCCCTGACCGCTGCCCTGAAGCCGTAGGTTGGCTGAGCGCAGCGCCACCGACGGCAGCTCGATCGTCGGGCCGGCGACGGCGCCGATCTGGATCCAGTCGAGCGCGCGGCTGCGATCGGAACGTGCCGTGAGCAGTGCGATCATGGTGCGCTGCGCGGGCTCTGCCCACAGGTAGTCGATCACGATGTCAACCTCGGCGGCCGCGTCGGCAAGCGCGGCAGCGGTGGCGTCGGCGTCGTCGGTGAGCCGGACGACCGCGTCAGCGCCGAGCGGGGCGAGCGCCGCGAGCCGGTCCGGGTGGCGTCCCGCGCCGACGACGCGTCCGGCGCCGAGCAGCTTGGCGACCTGTACGGCCATCGTGCCGGCGTTGCCCGTGGCGCCCAGGATCAGGACGCTCTGACCGGCTTGGATCGGCACGCGACTGCGCAATGCCACCCACGAGGACATCGCCGGGTTCATCGCCGCCGCGATCTTTGCGACGTCGGCGCTGTCCGGCAGCTCGATCGACCGGCGCGGGGCGACGAGCGCCCGTTCGGCCATTGTGCCGATCAGGTCGTCGTCCGCCACGAAGTAGATTCGCTTGCCGTCGCTGCGCCTGCCCACGCCGTCGACTCCCGGGATCATCGGCAGCGTGCCGCTACTCGTGTAGTGAGCGCCGCGCGCGCCCGTGCGGACCCGCGGGTGTAGGCCGACGGCCAGCACGTCGACCACGACCTGCTCGGCGCGCGCGGGTGTCGGGACGTCGAACGACTGGTAGTGCGGCGGCTCGTCGAAGCTTGTGACCACCGCCGCTTTCATCTTCGTCATCGAGGCATCCTCCCTCGTCGCCGTCGTCTTTGTTGCCGCACTTGCGGCGTTAGTTAGTGTCACGTACCAATATAGTTGGTGCCACCTACTAAGTCAACTACACTCCTCCGATGCCGTCCGGTCGCAGGCGCGCCAACCCTGCTCAGGCGTCGAACCCGTCGCTCACTCCCCTCCCCGCCCTACCTGAAACGGAGCTCAGCACCGTGGATGCGCTGGCTCAGATCTCATTCCTGGTTCAGGGCGCGCTCGAACGTCGCGCGAGCGAGCGCGGCTTCTCTCTGATCCAGACGCGGTTGCTGGGCGTGCTGCGCGATCGTCAACCGACGATCAACGAGCTCGCGACGCTGCTTGGACTCGACAAGTCGAGTGTGTCCGGCCTGGTCGATCGCGCTGAACGCCGTGTCCTCGTGCGGCGCATCCCCTCGACCGTCAACCGGCGCTCGGTCCTGGTCGGCCTCACGAAGGACGGCCGGGCGCTCGTACGCGAAGTGGCCGCGCAGTTCGAGGCCGACGTCGCGGCGCTGCTCGAGCCGCTAATGCCGTCCGATCGCGCGAGCCTGACCGGCCTGCTCAGCCGCGTGCTGGTCACTCACGCGGCCGGCTTCGGCGTCGAGCTGCTCGCCGCTGCCGAGCCGTAGGCGTCGAGCGCGTGCATCGTCAACTCGCCGATCCCGGCGTAGCCGCGCTCCGCAGCTCCTCGCAGGCGGCATCGAGTGATCGCCGCATCCGTGCTTTCACGGCAGCGTGTTAGCGCTACTGGCGAGAACGGACGGGCCGCCGGCATTCACGGTCGCCGGTAGCGCACGTAGACCACGCGCGAGCCGAACGTCCGTGTCTCCACGAGCTCGAGCTCGATGCGCTCGTCCAGCGGTGGAAAATATGGCGTGCCGGAACCGAGCACGATCGGGCTGATGAACAGCTGGTACTCGTCGATCAGATTCAGACGCACACACGTCGACGCAAGCGTGGCGCCGCCGACCTCGATGTCCTTGCCCGACTCCCGCTTGAGCCTGGCGACTTCCTCGGCGATGTCGCGCTCTGCGAGCCTGTAGTTGCCTTCGACGCTCCGAAGCTTGCGCGAGAAGACGATCTTGGGCATGGCTCGCCAGACCTCGGCGAACTCGACGCGCTCGGGTCCCCCCTGCAACGCCTCGGGCGTGTCCCAGTAGAGCATCGTTTCGTACAGGCGCCGTCCGCACAGCTGCACGCCCAGCTCGCGCACCCGGCGGTTGTGGAACAGGTGCAGCTCCTGGTCGGGAACGCCCCAGGCGATGTCGCCGCCCGGTGCGGCGATGAACCCGTCGAGCGAGACCGACATCGAGTAGATCAGCTTGCGCATCGCTCGCTGGTCAGCTCCCCCGGCGGTTCACGGCGTGCGCGTCGCCCCACGTGTCATCGGCGCTCTCCCTGGTCAGCGTCACGCCGACGCACCACGAATCATTGTACGCAAAACATTAGCGTAAGATGGAGTGGTGGCTGATACCGCGATCGCTTACGTGCCGCGCGCCGGCGCGTTCGCTGCCGAGGATATCGCCGCGGCGGCCGCCGACTTGCGGGCGCTCGGCGACCTGCGGATCGTCGCCGTTACGCGCGACCGGCTCCGACCGCGCGACGGCCTGATCGACGCGCTCGAGCGCTTGGCAGCCGGCGAGGCCGAGACACTGGCGACGCACCGCCTCGGCGCGCTTGCCGGCTCGCTGCCGGAGCTGGTCGCGCTGCTGGATTGGTTGGCAGCCGGAGATCTCTCGTTGGTGGCGCTCGACGTGGGGCTCGATACGCGCACACGCGCCGGCGCGAAGACGGTGGCGCTGCTGCGGGAGATCGCCGGCTGGCAGCACGAGCCGCAAGCGGGGCGCGGCGGCCGCGGGCGGCCCGGGCTGGCGCTGAAGGCGCCGGAGCTGGGCGAGCGGATCGCGGCGATGCGCGAGCGCGGACTGAGCCTGCAGGCAATCGCCGACAGCCTCAACGACGACGGCGTGCCGACGCCCCGCGGTGGAGCGCTGTGGCGTCCCTCGAGCGTCCAGGCTGCGCTCGGCTATCGCCGGCCGCGCCCGCCCGTGCCAGGGGCTCCGCCTCCCCCACCCCCACCACATCGAGCCGCTGGTTCTACTGGCCCACCCGCGCACGGTCGGCCCGCGCGGGTGGCGCACACGCGTGGCCGGCCGCCGCGATGACCGCCGTGATCGAGCAGTTCGGGGCGTTCGGTGTTTTCCTGCTGATGGTGCCCGAGAGCGCCTGTGTTCCGATTCCAAGCGAGGTGACGTTGCTGTTCTCGGGCTTCGCCGTCCACCAGGGCTGGATGAGCTTTCCCGTGGCCGTGCTCGCGGCCACGGCGGGGAACCTGCTCGGCTCGCTGCTGGCTTACGCGCTGGGCGCAACGCGCGCGCTGGCGCGCGTTCCGCTGGCCGCGGCGCCGCTGCGCAGCGGCGAGCGCCTGCTCGACCGGCACGGTCCGCGCGCCGTGTTCTTCGCCAGGCTGCTGCCGCTGGTGCGCACGTTCGTGTCGGTCCCGGCCGGCGCCCAGCGCGTGCCGATTCTCTCGTTCATCGCCCTGACCGCAGCGGGCTGCGCGCTGTGGGCCGCGCTGTTCGTGCTGGCTGGATCGCTCGCGGGCGCTGCCTGGACGACGATCGACTCCGTGCTCGGACGGGCGTCGCTGTTGCTCGGGCTGGTGCTGATCGCGGCGTTCGCGCTGCGATCACGCCACGGTCACTAATCTCGCGACGGGTCACGCGCCCAGCTCGACCACCAGCGGAATGCCGGTGTCGAACCAATAGCGGTGCAGGTCTTCGATCTTCGCGCGCGTGGGCAGCCCGCGCACGTGCAGGTCACACTCGCCGTAGTCGAACCACGTGACGGTCCCGCAGACGGCCTCGCGTGCCCGCGCGAGCTCGTCGGCGTCCTGCAGCTCGCGCGCGATGCCTTTGAACGTGCCACCCGGCAGGCGCAGCTGGACGCGCGGGTCGGACCTGATGTTCCACACCCAGGCTGCCACCGCTGTCGGGCGCTGCAGCGCGAGCTTGGGCGGGCGCAGCATCACCACGTAGGCGCGGTCGCCCTTGCGGATCGCGCGCACGCATTTGCGCCGGCGCTTGCCCGTTCGGCGCCCCGTGGTGGTCAGCAGGGCGTAGCCGGCGGGTGGACGCACCGTGAAGAACGGCAGCATCATCGCGCTGAGGATGCGCCCATCGCGTGCAGAGCGGATAACGCGCGCGTGCTTGGGGTCCTCGCGCACGGCCGCCTCGCGGACCGCCTCTGGACTGGTCATTTGCAAGCCTCTCGATCGACAGAATTATAAAACGTACAATACAATGTATAAATGAACATGTCCAGCGAAGGACGCGAGACGCACCGCACGCGCCTGCTGACAGCGGCCGGACGGCTGCTGCGCGAACGCGACTACGGCAGCATCACGGCGCGCGATCTGGTGGCCGCGTCGGGCACGAACCTCGGCTCGATCGGGTATCACTTCGGTTCCAAGGAAGCGCTGCTCAACGAGGCGATCGGGCTCGCGTTCGAGGAATGGGCCGAGACGATCGGCCACGCGATCGACACCGACGCGAGCGGCGGGCTGCTGCCGTGGATGATGAGCTCGCTGGGGGCGGTGCTCGATCAGTACGACGCGATCCGGCCGTTCTACCGCGCGTTCATCGAGGCGCTCGCGCGCAGCGCTCGCGATCCGGCGCTGCGCCGTCAGCTGGCGGCACACTACGAACGCCAGCGCGAGCGGATCGCGACCTGGATCGTGCAGGCGGCCGGCGACGCGGTCCAACCGCGTCACGCTCACGATATTGCCTCGCTGATGCTGGGCACGGCCGACGGGATGCTGGTGCAGTCGTTCATCGACGCCGAGCAGGTCCCGAGCAGCCGCGAGCTCGCCGCGGCCGCCGCGGGTACGCTGGCCGCGACGCTACCCTCTGTCCCATGAGGCGCGTGCTGGGGGCTGCAGCTCTCGTCGCAGCGGTCGTCGTGGCGGCGGCGGCGCTTACACGCGGCAGCGGCGTAGAAGGCCTCCTGGAAGGACACTCGGCGTCGGCCAGCTCGCTCGCGCCGACGCGCCTGGTGGCGCTCCCCGGCGGGACGCTCGCCGCCGGCACCGATCCGCTCAGCGTGACGCTGTCCGCGCCGGTCTCCCCCACCTCCCCGGCGCCGACGTTGACTCCCAGCGTGGCGGGCTCCTGGCACGTGGTCGGTGACTCCGACGTGTTTACGCCCGTGTTGACGCTGCTGCCGTGCTCGAGCTACACGCTGATCGTGTGGGCGAGGACGGATTCCAGCGGCTATGCCCAGCTCGGGCGTAAACGGGCGATTCACCTGAACGTCGCCTGCCCGCCGCTCGCCGGCCTGCAGCAGGGGCTGGCGCGCCTGGGCTATCTCGGCGCGACGTTCCGCCCGCTGTATGACGTGCACTACGCGCCGGGGCCGGAGACGCGCGGCGAAGCGGCCCTGCACGCCTACCATCCTCCCCACGGCAGGCTCGCTCCCGATCCGTCCGACGCCCCGCCGGCACAGCTCGGCCAGCTCGACCCGACGACCAAGGGCGCGCTCGAGGTCTTCCAGCAGGACAACGGGCTGGAAGCCACGGGCGAACCCAACCGCATCACCTGGCTGACGCTGCTGTACGACCTGACGGTCAACCAACGAAACCCTCACTCCTACACCTGGGTGACCGTGACCGAGTCGCTGCCGGAGACGCTGTTCCTGCACCATGGCCACCACGTCGTGTTCACCACCCCGGTCAACACCGGCGTCCCGGGAGCGGAAACGGCGCAGGGGATCTTCCCGATCTATGCCCGCTACGTGTCGACCACGATGGCCGGCGAAGATGTCGACGGCACCAAGTACAACGTGCCGGACGTGCCGTGGGTGAACTACTTCAACGGTGGTGACGCCGTTCACGGGTATCCGCGTGAATCGTACGGTTTCCCGCAGTCCAACGGCTGTGTGGAGCTGCCGATCGAAGCGGCTCATACCGTCTTCGGGATGCTGCAGATCGGCGACATCGTCGAGGTCCAGTGACGCGCCCCGGCCGGTGAGAGTCGCGGGTAACGAGCGGGCGCGCCAGGCGGGACCACCGCCGGTATGACGGTCATGGGCGTGACCGGGTGGAGCCGGCGATGAGCGTGCTCGGCGAGGCCAGGCAGACGCTCTGGCCCGCTCGCGGTGACCGGCACGGGCCACTGCCGCCGCTGCTGGTGACGCTCACGGTGTTGACGGGGGTGGTCGATGCGACCAGCTACCTGCGCCTGGGGCACGTGTTCGTGGCGAACATGACCGGCAACGTGGTCTTCTTGGGATTCGCGCTGGCGGGCGCCCGCGGGCTGTCGGCGACGGCTTCGCTGGTCGCGCTCGTGGCGTTTCTGCTGGGCGCGCTCGTGGGAGGACGGATCGGGACGGCCTGCGCGTCACACCGAGGTCGCATGTTGCGCGCGGCCGGCGCGGCTCAACTGGTGCTGATGGGGGCGGCGCTGGTGCTCGCCCTCGTGGCGGCGACGCCACTGGACCGGGCCGTGCGATACCTGCTGATCGGCGCGCTGGCGGTGGCGATGGGGGTGCAGAACGCGACTGCCCAGCAGCTGGCTGTGCCGGAGCTGACCACCACGGTGTTGACGAAAACGCTGACCGGGATCGCGTCTGAGGCGTCCGCGGTCGGCGGCCCGGGCGCCAAGGTCGGGCGCCGCGTGATCGCGATCGCGGCGATGCTCGTGGGCGCGCTGTGCGGGGCGCTGCTGGCGTTGAACGTGTCGGTCGCTGCGGCCGTCGGGCTCGCGCTCGCGCTCGCGAGCGCCGTGGTGTTGGCCGCGGCCGTGGCGGCGCGCTCGCAGGCGGGCTGGACGCGGCCCGGCTAGGCGCCGGAAGCGTCCTGCTCGGTCGTGTCCTGCCCGGCAGCACCGCCATCCGCCGCGTCTGTGTCGGTGCTGGCCGCGGGAGCAAGCGGCGCCGGCGCGGCCTCGGCGGCCAGGTGGGCGCCGACCGCCCCGAAGGCGCCGGCGAGCAGCGCGGCCAGCGCCCAGGCCGGTCCGGAGCGCTCGCGGCCGAGCGCCTCGTCGAGCGAGAAGCTGCCGGGTCCGGCGTCCACAAGTGCGAGCACTGCGGCGATCAGGACGACGTTGTACTCGTAACCGCCGTTGGTCGCCCACGGTCCGTTCTTGGCGTGAACGCGGTTGATCGCGGTGAGCATCGTCGCGGTGAGCACCGACGCCGCGAACGGCGTCGCCAGCCCGGCTGCGAGCAGCGCTCCGCCGCCGGCCTCTGCGGTGCCGGCGGCGATCGCGTGGCGGCGGCCGGGGCGCAGTCCGAGCGCCTCGAAGCCCTGGGCGGTGGTGTCTAGGCCGTGGCCGCCGAACCAGCCGAACAGCTTCTGGGTGCCGTGTCCGACGAAGAACCCGCCGACGGTGAGGCGCAACAGGGTTCGTCCAAGCTTCATCGTGGTCCTCCGAGGTAGTGGGCTCTCACATTTAGCACCGTTCACACGATGCTCGCTCAACACTGCTCAAACGACGCGTGCTCAGCACCGCTCATGCTGCTCCTCTCGGGTCGTGATGGGCGCGAGCGGGCTCGCGCTTTGCTCGGCTGGGACGCCGCCGTCACGATGCCGCCGCGCGGCGAGCTTGCCGCGAGCTGGCAGGGCATCCAGCGGATCGCGAGATGTGTGCTCGGCCTGGGCGGTTTGCAGGCGACGCCCGTCACCCTCGGGCTTGGCGTCGGTCGCGCCGGATTGCGCGGCGGCATGCTCGTACTTGCCTCCGCGCATCAGCGAGGCGCCAGCTGCCACCAGGCAGGCGAGGATCGCGAACGCGAACGCCTCGTGCAGCCCTGACCGAAACGGCGCTGAGATCAGCTGCGGGAAGAACGAGCGCCCGGTGAGCGTTGCGCGGCTGGCGGCCGAGAGCGAGGCGAGCACGTGCGGTCCGACGAGGTGTTCGACCGGGTTGTAGCCGAGGAACGCCGCGAACAGGACCGACACTGGCGGGGTGTGTGCGGCGCCGCTGGCGGCGGCCGCCGACACGCCGTGGGCCTGCAGTCCCGAGGACAGCGTGTGCGGCAGGTTCGAGGCCAGCCCGATGATCATCAGCGTGAAGAACACGCCGATCGAGAGCACCTGCGCCGAGTTCTGGAAGGTCTGGTTCATTCCGCCGCCGGCGCCCCGGTCCTGCGGTGGCAGGCTGTTCATCACCGCGGCGCGGTTCGGCGAGGCGAACATGCCCATCGAGACGCCGATCATCGCCAGCACGAGCGCGAACAGCGGAAAGGAGAAGTCGATCGGCAGCAGCGCCAGCAAGAAGAAGCTCAGGGCCGAGCCGAGCATCCCCCCGGTGGCGAACCAGCGGGCACCGAAGCGGTCTGACAGATACCCCGAGGTCGGGCCGGCGGCGAGCATGCCGAGCGTCAGCGGCAGCATGTAGATGCCGGCGCGCAGCGGCGTGTCGACGAAGTTGACGCCGTGCAGGGGCAACCAGATGCCCTGCAGCCAGATGATCAGCATGAACATCAGCCCGCCGCGGGCGACGGCGGATAGGAACGTCGAGAGCGTCCCGAACGTGAATGCACGGATGCGGAACAGGGGCAGGCGGAACATCGGCTCCGGCACGCGCTGCTCGATCACCGCAAACGCGAGCAGGAACATCACGCCGGCGCCCATCAGCCCGAGCACGCGCGGGCTGCCCCAGCCTGTGGCATGGCCGCCGTAGGGCCGGATGCCGTAGGTGACCGACACCATGATCAGTACCAGCCCGAGCGCGAACGTGATGTTGCCCCACCAGTCCACGCGCGCGCGTTTGGGCGTGCTGCGCTCCTCGAGCTTCAGGTACGCCCAGACCGTGCCGAACAGCCCGACCGGCACGGAGATCAGGAACACCAGCCGCCAGTCGATCGGGGCGAGCAGGCCGCCGAGCACGAGGCCCACGAACATGCCGCTGACGCCGACGATGTTGTTGATGCCGAGCGCCATGCCGCGCTGGTTGGCGGGGAACGCGTCGGTGATGATGGCCGCGGCGTTGGCGAGCAGGAAGGCCGCCCCGATGCCCTGCACGATGCGGAACACGATCAGGTAGGTGGCGCCCGCGCGGCCGGTCATCCAATCGATCGTGAGCAGCAGCGAAGCGAGCGTGTAGACGACGAAGCCGAGGTTGTACATCTTCACGCGGCCGTACATGTCGCCGAGGCGCCCGAGGCTGACGATCAGCACGCTCGTCACGACGAGGAAGCCGAGGATCATCCACAGCAGGTAGAAGCTGTTGGCGGGTACCAGCGGATCGAGGTGTATGCCGCGAAAGATGTCGGGCATCGCGATCAGCGTGATCGAGGCGTCGAGCGTCGCCAGCAGGACCCCGAGCGTGACATTCGACAGGGCGATCCACTTGTAGCGATCCGAGCCCGCTGGCTGCCGCGCGCGCACGCTGCCGTTCGTACTCGCTCGCGTATCGACGGTGCTGGCCACGCCTTTTATTTATACAGGAAAACTGAACAGTTTCCCTGCGGATCTGCCAGAATCGACTCGTGGGCACGGCCGTCGACACCACGTTGCTGGCAAGCGAGCTGCGGGTCGTGCTCGGCCAGCTGGTGCGCCGCTTGCGCGCGGAGCACCGCTTCTCGCTGTCCCAGGGTTCGGTGCTGGGACGGCTGGATCGCGAGGGCACGATGAGCATCGGCGACATGGCCGAGGCGGAGCGGGTGCGCCCGCAGTCGATGACCCAGACGGTCGGCGATCTCGAGGGCGAAGGCCTGATCGCACGCCGTGCCGACCCGGCGGACGGACGGCGCACGCTGATCGCGCTGACCGACGAGGGGCGCAGGATGCTCGGCGAGGACCGCCGCCAGCGCGAGGGCTGGCTGGCACAGACGATCGCGGACGACTTGTCACCACACGAGCAGCAGGTGCTGATGGAGGCGCTGGCGCTGCTGCGGCGTCTGGCGGAGGGCTGATCGCGTCGGCTGGCGATCGTTCGCGCCACCAGATCTGCAGGCTGAGCCAGCCGACCACCGAGCGCCAAGCTCGCACTCGCCGGCTTCGGGCGAGCTTCAGAACAGAGACGGTTGTCGCCGCGCGTGTCGGCGCAACGCGCTGCGGGGCTCGGATTGGCCGGTCGCCGGTGTCGCGTCGGACACGGATGAGCGCTGCCAGCGTTCGCTCTCGGCGCGGGCGCGCGTGAACCGCGACGTTCGCGACGCCGTGCCTTGGCGCACGAGGCTCGCGAGGCGCTCGCGTTCCTCACGCGGCGCGTAGGCGCCGCGGCGATAGAGCCGTTCGTAGCGGGACACGAGGTCCGGTCGCTGGTCTCGCAGCCAGCCCATGAACACGTCGCGGACCTCGCCGCGCAGGTGTAGGGCGATGCCTCCGATGCTCGTCGCCCCCGCCTGCGCCGCACGCTCGAGCAGCCGTTCGATCTGCTGGGGCGCATCGTTGATGCCCGGCATCAGCGGCGCGATCAGCACGCCCGTGGGGATGCCGGCGCGGTTGAGCTCGGCGACGGCCTCCAGGCGCGCGCGCGGGTTGGGTGTGTGGGGCTCGGTGGCGCGCCACGCCTTCTCGTCGAGCGTCGGGATGGACAGGCATGCGCTGAACTGGGTGCGCTGCGCGAGCTCGCGCATCAACGCGATATCGCGCAGCAACAGCGGCGACTTGGTGAGCACCGAGCACGGGTTGCCGGCGCCGTCCGCGGCGTCGCGCATCGCCTCCCAGATGCCGACCATCAGCCGGTAGCGGCCCTCGACCCACTGGTACGGGTCGGTGTTGGTGCCGAGCGCGACGTGTTCGCCCCGCCATGACCGCCGCGCCAGCTCGGCGCGCAGTATCTCGGGCGCGTTGACCTTGACGACGATCTCGCGCTCGAAGTCGCGGCCCGCGCCGAAGCCGAGATATGTGTGGGTGGGGCGGGCGAAGCAGTAGGAGCAAGCGTGGCTGCATCCACGGTACGGATTGATCGTCCAGCGGAACGGCATCCGCGACGCGCTGGGGACGCGGTTGAGAACGGAACGTGCCCGAACCTCGTAGAAACGGGTCTCGAGCGCCTCGGGGGCGTCGAAGCGGCGCACCACCGCCTCGTCGCGATAGCCGGGCAGGCGGCGCTGCTCATCCTCGGCAGATGTAAGGTTGGACCAACGCATCGAACACATGTTCGCATGCCGCGGGGACGGAACTATCAGCCGACGGCGCCCACGTACGCGCGGGCGCGCGTGGGCTCGGCTTTCGATGGAGCGCCTCGCGCGCACGCGTGGGCTCGGCTTTCGATGGAGTGCCCTGCGCGCGCGTGCGTTTGGCTTTCGGTGAAGCGCCTCGCGCGCACGCGTGGGCTCGGCTTTCGATGGAGTGCCCTGCGCGCGCGTGCGTTTGGCTTTCGGTGAAGCGCCTCGCGCGCACGCGTGGGCTCGGCTTTCGATGGAGTGCCCTGCGCGCGCGTGCGTTTGGCTTTCGGTGGAGCGCCTCGGGCGCACGCGTGGGCGGTCGGCCGTCAAGCGCGCCGCCCGGCCCGGGTCGCGCCCGCTCGGGGGGCCGACGCACGCGCGCGCGCGCACGCGTGGGCTCTCCCTTCGATGCCCTCTACCTGCTCTGACCGCTCGGGCGGACGAGGATCTCGTTGACCGCGACGTTGGGCGGCTGGCCGATCGCGTACAGGATCGCGGTGGCGATGTCCTCCGATGCCAGTGGCGTGACGCCGGCGAAGCTTTTCGCCATCTGCTCGAGGATCTCGGGGCGGTTGTGACCGGGGAGCTCGGTGGCGACGGCTCCGGGCTCGATCAGCGTGACGCGGACGCCGAGCGGGACCATCTCCTGGCGCAGCGACTCGGAGAACGCGCCAACGCCCCACTTCGTGAGGTTGTAGACACCCGAGCCGAGGCGCGCGACGCGGCCGGCGACGGAGCTAACGTTGACGATGTGGCCCGCGCCCTGCTGGCGCATCAGCGGCAGCGCGGCATGTGTGCAGTACAGGACGCCGAACAGGTTGACGTGGATCATGCGCCGCCACTCCTCGGTGGGAGCGTTCTCGATCGGGCCGAGCAGCATGACGCCGGCGTTGTTGACGAGCACGTCGAGGCGGCCGAGCTCGGCGTGGGCGCGCTGGACGAAGGCGCGCGCCTGGTTCTCCTCGCCGACATCGGCGGTGACGGCGAGCGCGCGACCGCCGTCCCCCGCTATCCGTTCGGCCAGGTCCTCGATGCGATCGGTGCGCCGGGCCGCGAGCGCCACTGCGGCGCCTGCGCGGACGCACGCGAGCGCGGTCGCCTCGCCGATCCCCGACGAGGCCCCGGTGACGGCGACGACTTGGCCCGAGAGATCGACGTCCACTCGCTGGAGCATACGGGCCGCTCGCCGCGATGACCGTCCCGATCGCCGGCGCGCACGCACGCACGCACGCACGCGTGCGTGCGGCCTTCATCGGTGCAGAGCGACTTTTGCCCGGCTCGCGGGTTCTATTGGGTCCGGGAGCCGAAGGCGCTGCCCCGCAGGCCGACTCGGACCAGGTCAAAGGGCGGTTCCCGACCGGCGAACCGGGGTATCGATCGAGCTGAGTCCCGATCGGGCAGACGACTGCACGCAAGCGTGCATATCCGCACAATGTCCAGGAAGCGCGGGCGAGGATCAGCGGCCGAGGGCACGAGCCGACAAGAAGTGTGCTTCGGCAAGCAGGTGGCCCCGCGCAGAGCGTCGAACGACACGCAGATCGAGTGTCCGCAGAGAATAATTGACAAGACAACTACTTCGGCGTATAATTCCGACTGTGAGCATCGGATTAGAAGGACCAACATGGCTGACACACTCCTAAAGACCACGAAAACCAGCGCCAAGCGCACCCGTGACGGCATCGACAAGGCCGCCGAGGTCGTTGATGACGCGTTCATTCCCGAGTCCGTGGACCAGCTCCTGGCCCACTCGCGGCGCTACCCGCTGCTGACGCCGGCGCAGGAGATCGAACTGGCGCAGCGGATCGAGCGCGGAGACCTGCAGGCAAAGGAACTGCTGGTCAACTCGAACCTGCGCTTGGTGGCGTCCAACGCGCGGCGATACCAGAACCAGGGGCTGCCGCTGGCGGATCTCGTCCAGGAGGGCATGCTCGGGCTGATTCGGGCCAGCGAGAAGTTCGACTGGCGCAAGGGCTTCAGGTTCTCGACGTACGCGACGCTGTGGATCAGGCAGGCGATTCAGCGCGGCCTGGAGAACTCCGGGCGCACGATCAGGCTGCCCGTCCACGTGGCACAGCGCTCGCGCAAGGTCGGGCGGGTCGAGCGCGAGCTGTCGGTGCGGCTCGGGCGCGAGCCGACGATCGACGAGCTTGCGGCGGAGACCGGTCTCGAGATCGAGCAGATCGAGGAGGTGCGCCACCAGCGGGCGGCGCTGGTGAGCCTCGATCAGCAGGTCGGCGAGGACGGTGACACCGCGCTTGGCGATCTGCTGCCCTCCGACGTCGAGGCGCCCGAGGACACGGCTTGGGACAACGAGCGCGAGCGGATCGTGCAAGAGGCGATCGCGCAACTCCCGGACACGGAGCGGACGGTGCTGACGCTGCGCTTCGGCACCGGGCGCGAGGAGCCACAGACGCTGACCGCGATCGGCAAGCGACTTGGATTCTCAGCCGAGCGCGCGTCACAGCTCGAGCAGCGGGCACTGAAGAAGCTCGCGGAGTCGCCGGAGATGGCGGCGCTGCGAGAGGCAGCCTGACGGTTCGACGGCCTTCACCGGGGGTTTGCGTGTCGGTCGCCAACGGGCTTTTGGCGGCGTCGCCCGGGGCTGCCTAGACCGCCTGACCGGTTCGCCGGCCACCCGCAGCGGCCACCCCAGGCGCGCAGGCCGTGATCGCCGGGACTCGTCGTAGACTGGGCCGATCCGAGACTCACCGAGTCTCGGATCGTTCCGGGTCAACCACGTCATCGAGGAGGCCGGCCGATGGCAGAGAAGTCACTATGGGAGCGCACCGTCGAGCTGACGATCGCAGGCGGCGAACGCGTGTTGGCGCCGATCGAGCGGTTCATCGGCAAGCGCTCGCTGGTCGGCGATGCGACCTTCTTCGACAACGAGCTGTTTCCCTGGATCGCCGAGGTCGAGGCGAGCTGGACGACGATCCGCGACGAGCTCGAACGCGTGCTCGAGGACCGCGAGGCGCTGCCGAACTTCCAGGACATCTCCAAGGACCAGATCGAGATCACCGACGATGACGACTGGAAGACGTTCTTCCTCTACGGCTATGGCTTCGAGGCCAAGCTCGGCGTTGAGATGTGCCCGCAGACCGCCGCGCTGATGCGCCGGATTCCCGGCATGACGACGGCGATGTTCTCGATCCTCTCACCGCACAAGCACATCCTCGACCATCGCGGCCCGTATAAGGGCGTGCTGCGCTACCACCTCGGTTTGATCGTGCCGCGCGATGCACAGTCCTGTCGGATCCGAGTCGGCGAGGACTTTCGCCACTGGCAGGAGGGTAAGAGCATGGTGTTCGACGACACCTTCAACCACGAGGTCTGGAACGACACCGACGAGATGCGCGTGGTGCTGTTCGTCGACGTGCTGCGGCCCCTCCCCTCTCCGGACTCCGCGATCAACCGGGCGATCGTCAAGGCGATCGGCTACTCGCCGTTCGTGCTCGACGCCAAGCGAAACCAGGAGGCGTGGGAACGGCGTTACCGGGCTCGCAAGCAGGCCCAGGTGGCCGCTCCGGCGCAGGCGTAGCGCGCGCCCCACGCCCGGGGACCCACGGCTGAGCCCAAACAGCCGCGGCCACGCTGCGAGCACCTACGACCTGGCCTTGGCACGCGCGGCTAACGCGAGCACGCACGACCGGCCCGAGCAGCTGCGGCTACGCGCGAGCACCCACGACCGGCCCGAGCATCCGCCGCCCGCGCGCGAGCACCCCAGACCCGGCTCCGGCACCCGCGGCGCCGCCCGAACTGCGGCTCGCGCCTCAGGAGCATTCGTTACAAGTTCGTCCGCACAGCGCGGGAAACCGAACCTCGGGCGGCCCCCATCCCTGACATGATCGCGGGGTGCCGACGCTGGAGCACGAGCCCGTCAAGATCAGCTGGGAGATCATCCAGGAACGCGCGATCTCCGAAGGCAAGCAGGTCGGGCCGACGCCGTTCGGCTACGAGCGTCAGGACGGCGTGCTGGTGCCCGACGACGACGAGCGGCTGCTGGTGCAGCGCGCGTACGAGCTCGCCGCGGGCCAGGGCGTCGCGGCGGCCACGCGCTACCTCGAGCGCCACGCATCGGGCGCACGCTTCTGGACCACCGCGACGGTGCGGCGCATGCTCGCCAAGCGCACCTACCTGGGCGAGGTGCGGACCGGCGCGATCGTCAACGCGCACGCGCACGAGCCGCTGGTCGACCGCGCGACCTGGCGCGCCGCCCAGCACAAGCCCGGCGCCTATACGCCCCCGTGCGAGTACCCGCTCAGCGGAATTGCACACTGCGCGAGCTGTGGTCAGGCGATGGTCGCAGGACCGAAGTCCTCGACCGGCAGGCGCATGTATCGCTGCGTGGGCGCCCAGACGCTGGCGAAGGCCCGCTGCCTGCGGCCCGCGAGCATCGTCGCCGACCGCCTCGAGCAGTATGTCCGAGAACAGGCCGTGCGCCTCGACGAGCACGTCGGTCAACGGGGCGGCGTCGTCGATGCTCGCCGCGCCCTCGGCGTGGACCGGGGCGCGGGCGCGGATGGTCGGCTCGCCGGCGTCGGTACGCGGCGCTTGATCAGGCGGACGTCGCTGTCATCGCTGGTCGTCGAGGTCGCGCCCGGTCGCGGCGGCCTCGGTCAGCGTGTGTCCGTCGGCCTTGCCTAGCGCGCCTTTTCGGCCTTTTCGACCTCGGCGCAGATCTTCTTCAGCCGCGCGCGCGTCGCCGAGGACAGGGAGCGCCCCGACTTGTGGCTCGCGGTGCACAGACCATCCAGCCCCAGAGCCCCGGCTGCGTGGCGGCGCAGGGCGCGCCCTGGGGTGCCCGGAGTCGTCGAACCGGACGGCGGGCTCGCGGCCGGCGGAGCGGGCTTCGCCGGGGTCGTCGTCGGCGTGTGAGCGCCGGAAGCTTCTCCGCTTGGGGCGGTCTTGGTCTGCGCCGTGGCCGGCGCTGTGGTCGTCGGGGTCGAGGCCGTCGGCGTGCTGGCCGTCTTGCTTGGCGCCACGGCCGGCGCGGGCGTCGTGACAGGCTCGGTCACGGTCGCCGCTTTTGGCGTGCTCTTTGTCCCGGCCGATTCGCTCGCGCCGCCGCAGCCCGCGAGTCCTGCCAAGCCGAGCAGCGCGGCCGCCGCAAACGGCGCCATCGACGCCCCCGCGCGCGATGAGCTAAAGCGTGGCACCGGGGAAGGGTAGCGTGCGGTTCGCCCAGGCGTTGAGGATCGTGAACTCGCCCGTCAGGATCAGCAGCCCGAGCGCGATCATCACCGCGCCCCCGACGGCGATCACGACCGCGAAGTGACGCTTGACGATCGCCAGCGCATTCGTGGCTCGTTCGAACGCGAGCGCGATCGCCAGGAACGGGATCGCCAGACCGGCGGAGTAGAACGCCAGCAGCAGGGCGGCGTGCGCCGCCGATGTCGATACGGCGGCTTGGGTCAGGATCGCCCCGAGCGTGATGCTCGTGCACGGAGTCCACGCGATCGCGAAGGCCGCGCCCGCCAGCAGCGGTCCCCCCCGGCCGGCCAGCCTCATCAGGCCTTCCGGATGCCACTCGAAGTTGAGCCGGTCGACAAACGGGGTCGCGAGGAACGCCACGCCCATCAGGACGATCAGCACGCCCGCCGCCCGCTCGAGCGTGTCGCGGTGTGCGTTCAGGCTCGAGCCGATCGCGGTCGCCCCGAGGCCCAGCAGGATGAAGATCAGCGAGAAGCTCGCGATGAACAGCAGACTCGGTACGAGCACGCGCCGCGTGCTCGTACCCTGCAGCTCAGCGGGGCTGACGCCCACGACCGTCGACAGATAGCCGGGCACCAGCGGGAGCACGCATGGCGACAGGAACGACACGAAGCCCGCGGCGAGCGCCAGCGGGATGCCGACGCCCGTGGCGGCGTCGGCCGAGGAGGCGGCCGCGACGATCACGGCACGCTCGTCGAGTCCGTGCGCGTGCGCAGCTCGGCGACTTCGCGCTCCAGCCGCGCGATCCGCGCCTCGAGCGCAGCCAGCGAAGACAGGCCGGCGACCCCGCTCGTGCCGTGGCCGGCGTCGGGCATCGCCGCCTCATCACCGTCAGACCCCGACCGATCGGACGCGCGATTATCCGTCGCGGCCCCGGCGGCACTCGCACCCGGCGGTGCAACCGGCGAGATCCCAACCGTCGGCGCTCCCGCGGAGGGCTCGACGCCGGGCGTCCCAGCGGAGGCCGCCATGGACACAAGGCCGGATGCGCCCGCGAGGGCTGCCGCAGGCTCGCCGCCGTATGCACTTGCGGGGTCTGCCGGCCCCGGCCCGCTGACCGCTTTTGTGGCGGCACCGGCGCCCTGCGGCCGATCCTCGGCGTCCGCGCTCATCAGGTGCTCGTAGCGCTCCTCCTTCTGGCCCGGGCGGCGCGCGAGCCGCGCCACGAGGCCGCGCGCGATCAGGCGCTCGAGCGTGTCGTGCACGGCGTCCAGGTCGTCGAAGGCGTGCATCCGCTCGGCTCGCTGCTTGAGCTCGCCCGGCGTCTGTCCACCGCGCAGCAACAGCACGCACAGCACGGCGTGTTCGTCGCCCCTCAGCGGCAGGGCTTCGGCCAGCAGGTGCCGGTACTTCGGCGCGCGGCTGCCGCGACCGCTGGCCAGGCGCGCATAGCCGCGGCGCTCGAGCCGGTGCAGCGCGTCGCGCAGGATCGCGTCGTCGTAGCTCACGACCGGGTCGCGGTTCGTCAACTGGTTGCAGGCCAGGCGCAGGCTGTTGAGCGTCAACGGATAGATGTCGGGCGTCGTCAGCTGCTTTTCCATCATGCAGCCCAACACGCGCGCCTCCGCAGCCGAAAGGTCCATAGCCGCTTAACCCTACGACGCTAGAGTCAGTCCGTGAGCAGCCAGCCCTTCGCCCAGGGGCACGGCCGTGGCGGCGACGGCCGCCGGTCGCGCCAGACCGAGCTCCGTCCGGAGGACATTCCCGACAAACCGGTGTCGCTGCGGCGGGTAGCGCGGCTGTTCGTCCCGTATCGTCTGCGCCTGAGCCTGCTGCTCGGGCTGATCGTGCTCGGCGCGGTGCTGAGCGTCGCCTCGCCCTTTCTGCTGCGCGAAGCGGTTGACAAGGGCATCATCGGCCACGATCTGACGCTGCTCACGTGGCTGGTCGCGGGCATGATCGCGCTGGCCGTGATCAACGGCGTGATCAGCGTGGCGCAGACATGGATCTCCAACCAGGTCGGCCAGCGCGTCATGCACGACCTGCGCGCCGCCGTGTTCGCACACCTGCAGCGGATGTCGCTGGCGTTCTTCACGCGCACGCGTTCGGGCGAGGTGCAGGCGCGCATCGCCTACGACATCGGCGGCATCGACAACGTCGTCACCAGCACCGCGACCTCGACCGTCTCCACGGTCGCAACGGTCACCGCGACGGTGGTCGCGATGTTCGCGCTGAGCTGGCAGCTGACGGTCTTCTCGCTGATCCTGCTGCCGTTCTTCGTGTGGCTCACCCGCCGCGTCGGCAACGAGCGCCGGCGCATCCAGTCGGTGACGCAGGGACGCCTGGCGGACATGTCGACGCTGGTCGAGGAGTCGCTGTCGGTGTCGGGGATCCTGCTCGGCAAGACGATGGGCCGCTCGCAGGAGCTGGTCGACCGTTTCGCCGGTGAGTCGGGCGAACTGGCCGACCTCGAGGTCCGCTCGCGCATGGCCGGCCGCTGGCGCATGGCCTCGGTGCAGATGAGCTTCGCGATCATGCCGGCGGCCGTGTACTGGTTCTCCGGCTACACGATCGCCCACGGCCAGGACGTGATCTCGATCGGCACCGTCGTCGCCTTCACGACCCTGCAGACGCGGCTGCTGTTCCCGATGCAGCAGCTGCTCGGCGTGGGTGTGGAAGTGCAGACCTCGCTCGCGCTGTTCGGGCGCATCTTCGAGTACCTCGACCTGCCGATCGACATCGTCGAGCGTCCCGGTGCGCGCGTGCTCACGGGCGTGCACTGCGACGTGGCGCTGCGGGACGTGTGGTTTCGCTACGCGCCGAACTCGCCCTGGACGCTCCGGGAAATCGAGGCCGAGGTCCCGGCGGGGACGCGCACGGCGCTCGTCGGCGAGACCGGGTCGGGCAAGACCACGCTCGCCTATCTGGTGGCGCGCCTGTATGAGCCCCAGCGCGGCGCCGTGCTGATCGACGGCGTCGACATCCGCGACGTCACGCTCGACTCGCTCGCCGCGACCGTCGGGCTGGTCTCGCAGGAAACCTACCTGTTCCACGCCTCGATCCGCGAGAACCTGCGCTTCGCCTGCCCGCAGGCGTCCGATCGGGAGATCGAAGACGCCGCCAAGGCGGCGCAGATCCACGAGCTGATCACCTCCCTGCCCGACGGCTACGACACACCGGTCGGCGAGCGCGGCTACCGCTTCTCCGGCGGCGAGAAGCAGCGCATCGCGATCGCCCGCACGATCCTGCGCAACCCGCCGGTGCTGATCCTCGACGAGGCCACCTCCGCGCTCGACACCGAGACCGAGCGCGCGGTCCAGCAGGCGCTCGATGAGCTCAGCCGCGGGCGCACCACGCTCGCGATCGCGCACCGGCTCTCGACGATCGTCGACGCCGACCAGATCCTCGTGCTCGACGCCGGCCGCATCGTCGAACGCGGCACCCACGACGAGCTGGTCGCGCGCGACGCCCGTTATGCGACGCTGCTTCGCGGCGCCGCCGTGGCGCCCGACAGCGCCGCCGGCCAGAACGGCTATGCCGTCGCGTCGATGTTCAACCGCACATAATCGACGACCACCGGCTCGCCGAGCACCTCCATGACCTCGTCCATGAACGGCTCGCGCAGTGGCTGGGGCAGGTGCTGGACGTGCGGCCCGAGCACGATCGTCGACAGGAACTCGCGCGGGTGTTCGGGCTGCGTCGGCGCCGGCGCCAGCCAGCACTCGCTCGCGGCGAAGCCGGCAGCGCGCAGCCGCGCGTCGGTGTCGCCGGGGTTCGCGTAGTTCCACGGCGGGCGCCAGTCGCGGAAGTGCTCGGCGTACGGCGCCCGTTCCACCACGGCGGCCGCGCGACCGCGCAGCCCCTTGATGTTGCCCTCTCCCCCGCACTGCGCGAGCAGCCGCCCGCCCGGGCGCAGCGCCGCGTGCAGGCGCGCGAACAGCCGGTCGTGGTCGGTCACCCAGTGAAACGTCGCGGTCGAGAAGATCGAGTCGAGCCGCTCCTGCAGCTCGAGCTCGAGCAGATCGCCCTGGCGCACGTCGGCACCGGGCCCGAGCCGCTCGCGCGCGGCCGCCACCATCGACGCCGAGGCGTCGAGCGCGATCACGTGGCAGCGCGGCAGCCGCTCGATCAGCTTCGCGGTAATCCGGCCCGAACCGCAGCCCGCGTCGAGCACGGTCTCGTCGCCGGCGAGCTGCAGGCGATCGAGCACCGCCAGGCCCAGCGCCTCCATCGGCGCCGAGATGCGGTCATAGCTCTGGCCATCCCACGTGCGCACCTCTGGCATACGCGTGTACGCTATCACAGACGATCGACGAGCTCGAGCAGTAGCTTCGAGAGCTGTCCCCCCTGCCACGCCAGCGGCGACTGACCGGGCTCCTCCACGAGCAGTCTCGCGCCCGGGATCGCTTTGGCGTAGCGTTCGCCGACGGCGAGCGGGTGGCTCGGATCGGACTCGTCGCGGCTTGCGATCACGAGCGCCGGAGCCGTGATCTGCCCGAGCTGCTCGAAGGACTCGAACGGCCGCGAGCGCGGCACGACTTCCAGGGCGTCCGCAACCGCGAGCGGATGCTCGTGCGCGGACAGGCGCTGGCGCATGACCTGCGCGACCGTCTCGCGCCACGCCGCGGGAACGCTCGCGAAGTCATACGCGGCCAGAAACCCCTCGACCCCGCCCTCGCGCAATCCGGCCGCGAGCGCGTCCCAGTGCGCGTACGCCTGTGGCGATCGCTCCGCCGAGGGGTCGTACGCGGGCGTGATCACTCCCAGCGCCGCGACGCGTGCGGGCCGCTCGAGCGCGAAGCGCAGCGCCGTGTGCGCGCCCATCGAGGCGCCTGCGATCACCGCACTTTCGATGCCCTCGGCGTCGAGCACCTGTTCGAGGTCGCGTGCGAGCCGCTCGTACCCGTACGCGCCGGGGTCGGGCGCCGGGCTCGAGCGGCCGTGGCCGCGCGCGTCGTAGGCGAGCACGAGCAAACCGGCGCGCTCGAGCGCGCGCGAGCCCATCACGACGTAGCGCCGGGTCGCGGTCAGGCCGTGCAGCAGCACGATCGCCGGCCCCACTCCGGCCCGCTGGCCGGCGAGCGAGACCCCGTCATCCGTCTGAACGCGCAGCTCCTCGAGATCCGCCCGGCGAACCGCCCGCGCCTCGTCGGGTCCGCCCTGCTCAGGCCGCGGCGGTGCGGGCACCCGCGCCTCTACCGCAGACCCGGTTCAGGCATGCACCGCGGCGTGCGCGCGCACCAGCTGGGCGGCGCGCTGCGGCTCCTCCCAGAAGAACAGGTGGCCGACGCCATCGAAGATCTCGAGCTGCGAGCTCGGGATCAGCCCGGCGATCATCTCGCCGTTCTGCACCGGCACCATCTCATCGGCGGTTCCGTGCACGACGAGCGTCGGCGCGGCGATCTCGCCGAGACGGCCTGAGCTGTCGTGGCCGACGATCGCCTGCAGCTGGCGCATGATCACGGGCACCGCCACGGCGTTGTGCCGGCCGGCATCCAGGAAGCGGGCGTACGCCTGCTCGTCGGCGGCGAAGCCAGGCGAGACGTTCGCCTCCCAGCTCGTGCGGATCGCGCGGTCGCGATCGCCTGAGCCCATCGCCTCGGCGAGCCGCTGCATCACCGCTTCCGAGGTCAGCGCGCTGCCGTCTCCGCCGCAGTAGGTGCAGCCGAGCGCGAGCGTACGGATCGTCTCGGGGTGGGCGAGCGCCAGCTCCTGGGCGACCATGCCGCCCATCGAGATGCCGAGCACGTGCGCCGCCTCGATCTCGAGCGCGGCCAGCAGCCCGGCGGCATCCTGCGCCAGCTCGGCGATCGTGACCGGCCCGTCCAGGTGGCTGCTGGCGCCGACCCCGCGGTGGTTGTAGACGATCGTGTCGAAGTCGCTGCGCACGTCGTCCAGGAACGGCGCTCCCCAGTGCACGATCGTCCCGCTCATGCCCATGATCAACAGCAGTGGCGGGCCCGCGCCCACACGCTCGTACTCGAGCTCGATCTCCCCCACTTTCGCGCTTGCCATCACAGCCTCCGCATCGCTCGGTCGATCTCCGTACGCGGATCCTAGCTGCAACGAGACGCGATCCAGCGGCCGCAGCGAGAGCCGGCCGATCCAGCGGCCTACAGCTGCAACGAGAGCCGATCCAGCGGCTGCAACGAGAGCCGGCCGATCCAGCGGCCTACAGCTGCAACGAGAGCCGATCCAGCGGCTGCAACGAGAGCCGGCCGATCCGGCGGCCTACAGCTGCAACGAGAGCTGGTCCAGCGGCCCGCGCCGGCCGATGCGCTCGCTCGCGGGGCCCGCGACCGACGGGACGCCCGGCTCCAGTCCGGCAACGCGAACGCCGAGCAGGCGCACCGGCCGCGCTGGCGCGTAGTCGCGCAGCAGCGCGAGCGCGATCGTGCTGACCTGCTCGACGTCGTTGGTCGGCTGCTCGATCGTGCGCGCGCGCGTGGCCGTGCTGAAGTCGTCGAGGCGCACCTTGATCCCGATCGTGCGCCCGCGGCGTTCGCGCCGGCTCAGGCTGGCACACAGCTCATCGGCCATCACGCTCAGCGCCTCGCGCATCACGGCGGGATCTTGGACGTCGTAGTCGAAGGTGCGCTCGCGCGACTCCGAGACGACCTTGCGCGGCGCGCCGACGACGCCGTCGTGTTCGAAGCGCGCGCGCCGGCGCAGCTCGACCCCGAGGTTCGCGCCGAAGCGCGCCGTCAGCTCGCGCTCGGGCGCCTCCGCAACGGCGCCGAGCGTGGCGAGCCCGAGCTCGGCCAGGCGCGCCGCCGTCTTCGGGCCGATGCCCGGGACGAGCCCTGGCGGCGCGCCGGCGAAGCGCGCGCACGCCTGCTCGCGCGTGAGCACCACGAAACCGGCCGGCTTCTCGGCGTCCGAGGCCACCTTCGCGACCAGCTTGTTGGGGCCGATCCCGACCGAGCACCGCAGTTGCGTGGCCGCCTCGATCTCGCGCACGAGCCGGCGCATCGCGGCGCGCGGGGAGAACAGCCCGCCGAGGTCGAGATACGCCTCGTCGAGACCGACCACCTCGACGCGCTGCACGTGGGCGCGCACGATCTCCATCACCTCGCGCGAGGCCTCGCGATAGGTCGTGAAGTCCGGCGCCAGCACCACCGCCTGCGGGCATAGCCTGCGCGCTCGCGCGGCCGGCATCGCCGAGCCGACGCGATAGCGCCGGGCCTCGTAGCTCGCGGTCGTCACGACCGCGCGCGGCCCACTCCCGGCCACGATCACCGGCCTGCCGCGCAGCTCCGGATGGCGGCGCAGCTCGACCGAGACGTAGAACGCGTCCATGTCAACATGCGCGACCGCTAGCTCGCCAGGCATCGTCCTTACGGTAGATCGCCTGGCGGACACGGCTGGTCGGCTCGGAGTACGCTTGCACGAGCCCATGGATCTCACGTTCGATGCACGCGAGACGGCATTCCGCGACGAGCTCCGTGAGTGGCTGGCGGCCAACGGACCCGATGCGCCGCCGGACGACGGCGCCGGCGAACACGCCCATTACGCGTGGCGTCGCGACTGGCAGCGCCAGCTGTATGACGCTGGCTGGGCCGCACCGGCCTGGCCGGCCGAGTATGGCGGCCGCGGCGCGACGCTGACCGAGTCGGCGATCTACTTCGAGGAGCTGGGGCGCGCGCGCACGCCCCTGCCGGCCAACGTGTTGGGGCTGCTGCTCGGCGGGCCGACGCTGATGACCTGGGGCACGCCGGAGCAGAAGGAGCGCTACCTGCCGCCGATCCTGTCCGCCGAGGAGATCTGGTGCCAGGGCTTCTCCGAGCCCGACGCCGGCTCTGACCTGGCGGCGCTGAAGACGCGTGCCGTCAAACGCGGTCACGAGTGGGTCGTCACCGGGCAGAAGGTCTGGACCAGCGGTGCGCAGTACTCGAAGTGGTGCATGCTCGTCGCGCGCACCGACACCGAGATGCCCAAGCACAAGGGCCTGACCTACTTCCTGATGGACATGGAGCAGGATGGTGTGCAGGTGCGTCCGCTGCGCCAGATCACCGGGGAGTCGGAGTTCAACGAGCTGTTCATCGAGGATGCCCTGATCCCCGACGAGAACGTCGTCGGCGGCGTCGGCAACGGCTGGAAGGTGGCGCTCACGACGCTGATGAACGAGCGTGCCGGTCTCGGCTTCGCACTGCAGATCCGCTTGCGTCAGCTGCTCGACGATTTGATCGCGATCGCCGCCGAGCGCGGCCTGCTGGACGGGGCGGGCGGGAATCTGATCGGCGACGCGCTCGCCGAGCTGCACATGCGCACCGAGTCGATCAGGCTGCTGGCCTGGAAGGGCCTGTCGGACGTCGAACGCTACGGCCAGCCCGGGCCGGAGGGCTCGCTGGTGAAGTGGCTGTGGTCGGACACCAACCAGCGCCTGACCCAGCTGGCCGTCGACATCGTCGGTCCGGAGGCGCTCACGTGGGGCACGAGCTGGAGCTACGAGTTCCTGCGCGCCCGCGGCAACTCGATCGAGGGCGGCACGACCGAGGTGCTGAAGAACATCGTCGCCGAGCGCGTGCTGGGCCTGCCACGGCTGAAGGCGGGGTAGCGTCGTGGACTTCGGCCTCAGCGACGACCAGCGCGAGATCCAGCGCACGGCGCGCGAGCTGCTGGCCGAGCGCGCGCGACCCGAGCGGGTGCGTGAACATGCCGAGGCCGGGCGCACCGACGAGCAGCTGTGGCGCGAGCTGCGCGAGCTCGGTTGGCCCGGGATCGCCGTGTCCGAGCGCTACGGCGGCCAGGGACTCGGCCAGATCGAGCTGTCGATCCTGTGCGAGGAGCTAGGCCGTTCGCTGGCGCCTGTCCCGTTCCTGCCGAGCGCGCTGGCGGCGACGGTGATCGAGCAGGACGGCTCGCAGGCACAGCGCGAGCGCTGGCTGCCCGGGCTCGCCTCCGGCGAGACGATCGGCGCGCTGGGATCGGGCGTCGAGGGCGTCGCCGAGCTCGTGATCGGCGGCCGCGAGGCGAGCGTGTTCGTGCTGATCGACGAGGACGGCAGCGGACGCCTGGTCGCGGCCGAGGACGCCGATGTGGGCGTCCTGGACACGATCGATCCGACGCGCTCGGCGGCGCGCGTCAACGCCGGAACGGCCGGCGAGGAGCTCGGCGCGGGCGCCTGCTCGGGCTTGGGCCGCGCGCTCGTGTCGGTCAGCTCCGAGCTCGTCGGCGTCTGCGACCGCGCGCTGCAGATGACCGTCGAGTACGTCAAGGACCGCAAGCAGTTCGGCGTGCCGGTCGGCTCGTTCCAGGCCGTCTCGCATCGTTGCGCGCAGATGCTGATGGACACCGAGCGCGCGCGCGCAACGGCGGCGTATGCCGCCTGGGCCGCGGACTCCGGGTCCGAGCGGCTGGCCGAGGCGGCGGCGATGGCCAAGGCGACGGCCTCAGGCGCGGGGCGCGAGGTGACGGCCAGCGCGATCCAGGCCCACGGCGGCATCGGCTTCACCTGGGAGGCCGATGTGCACTGGCTCTACAAGCGCGCGCAGATCGACGCCGCGCTGCTGGGCGGCGCCAACCGCCACCGTGCGCGGCTGGCTGAGCTGCTGGCACAGCAGACGGCGCTCGCGCCGGTCGAAGGCTCGCCCGCCGGCTGAGCACAACGCATCAAAAGCGAAGCCCACGCGCGCGCGCGCGCCGAGCTACGCGACAGGCAGCAGCCGCAGGCGCACGCCGCCGAGCTCGCGCACCTCGGGCTCCGGGCAGAGCTCGGCCGGCAGCTCGAGCGCGATCTCGCTGAGACCCTGACTGCGCTCGTCGGCGGCCGCGGCGAAGTCGACGGTCGCGCCATCCAGGCAAAGCTGCGCGGGCGCCCGGTCGTCGGGCGCGACGCCCAGCACCTGTCCCCAGCGCGTCGCGACCTGCGCCGGCTCGGAGACGGCGACGGTGATGCCGAGCAGGCGGCCGGGGGCGCCGCGCCCGATGCGCTCGGTCCAGTCAGGTCCCCCCCAGCGCCAGGACCCGTACGGCTGCGAGCGGTCGATCGACACGATCGCGCCGTGCATGTCGGCGGGATGCAGGTGCGTGCCCGAGATGTCGGGCAGGTCGAGCTGCCAGACGACGCGCACGCCAAGATCCGTTGCGCGCGTGCGCGCGCCCTCGAGATCCTCGACGTCGAAGATCACCATGTAGCCCCCGTCGCCGCCGTGGCGCGTCAGGTAGCGGCCGGCCGCCGTTTCGGCCTGCGTGGGCGAGACGATCTCGAGAAAGCAGTCGCCGAGCGCGAACACGACGTTGTCGAGCCCGAACAGTCCGACACCGGGATCGCGGAACGGCTCGCCGAGGCCGAGCGTACGCCGCAGCTCGGCGGCGACCGGCTCGAGCTCGGCGGCGACGAGCACCGCTTGGCGCAGCCTGACTTGCGATGAGCCCTCCTCCACGGTGATCGCAGGCTAGCGCGCGAGCGTCTGTCACGGCGAGCTCGGGCGTCCGTGTGGACGCATGAGCGGTGAGCGGGCGCGTGAGCGATACTCGCGAGCGTGAGCGAATTCGTGAGCGCCGGCGCCGGGTTCCTGCTGGCGGTCCTGTGGTTCGACCTGATGTTCGACGCGCAGACGCTCGCACATCGCGAGGGCGAGCTGCCCGAGCAGGTGCTCGCCTCGATCGCCGGCTATTACGGCCGGGTCACGACCGCGGCCCGGCCGATGAACCGGCTGATCGCGGCTGTGATGCTCGCGACGGTCGCGGCGGTGATCGCGCAGATCGCGAAAGCCGCTGCGCCGGCCTGGGTCGGCTGGGCGTCGCTGGCGCTGGCCGCGGGCGCGATCGGGCTGGCGGGGGCGCGCACGGTGCCGTGCGCCGTGCGGCTCGGGGCGCGCAGCGACGACATCGCCGCTCAGAGCATGCTGGCGCGCTCGATCTGCCGCGACCACCTCTTGTGCATCTTGGCGATCGCGGGCGTGCTGGTGCTGCAGCTCGGGTTTGCGTGAGGCGAGGCCGGGCGGGCTCGGGCGCCCGGACGGTCCGAGCTACGCCGAGATGCCGCTCGCCGAGGGTCCGGCGCCGGTTTCGCGCTCGACGATCAGCTCCCCGACCTTGAGTCGTGCGACCTCGAGCTCGTCGATTCGCATCGAGCGGATCGTCGCGCGCCGGATCGCCAGCCGACCGATCGCGAGCGTGCCCACGGCGAAGGCGCCGAGCGCAAACGCGCCCACAGCGACCGCTCCGGTCGAGTGAGCCCCGCGGGCTTCGAGCCCCTGGGGTGCGGCGACGGACGATCGTCGCGGGCGCTTGGCGGGACGCGTGCCGACGTGCCGCGCCACCGCTGCTCGTGAGCTCTTCACTCGACGCATTATCCAACTCTTCGACGAGGCTCGCCCACTCCCCGGTGTCGCGCCGGACGATTCAGCGCGCAGGATCTTGCCTCAACGAGTGCTCCAGACGTCGCCGGTACTGCCGAAACCGAGGGCCCGCTTGGTCGCTTCGGTGAGATCGAATTCGCGTCCGGGCACATATGGGCCGCGATCGATCACCGGCACGGTGACGGTGCGCCCGTCGTAGCGGAGCGTCACCTTGGTGCCACATGGAAGCGTCTTGTTCGCGACGCCGAGCGTGCTGCTGGTGAGCTCGCCGCCGCAGGCCAGCGTTCCGCCGCCGCCATACCAGGACGCCCCGGCGAGGCGGTACACCTCGAGGCGGCCGAGCAGGCGACGAGCCGTTCGCTGTCCGACCGCGACCGCGACCGCCAGACGCACCAGCCGGCTGCCGATGCGTGACGGGGTGTAGCGCACGCGAAAGCGACCACGCCGGCCGGTGGCGTCGCTCGCGAGCGTGCGCCAGCCGCGGGGCGTGAGCGCTTGCAGGTGCACGACCCGACCGGCGAGCTCGGCGGCGGGTCGGGAGGTCAGAGTGCCCGTGACGCTCGCCCGTTGCCCAGCCAGCACGTTCAAGTCCAGGTCGCGCAGGCGCAGCGAGACGTGAGCGACCGCCGCGGCGCTTTGAGGTGAAGTGAACAGCGCGGGCGTGCCGGGCGATGTTCCGCCGACGATTTCGGCGGGAGCAAGCGGTGCGGTCGCAGCGAGCGGCTGCGCAGTAGCAGGGACATACATCGAGGAAGAAACCTCCTTGTTGTCCGCCTACGGGGTTAGCTGTCGGGCTCACGGCCAGCCGCAAGCGCGCACCGTGCGCACTCCGACCAGGCGTTACGGCCGCATCAGCGGCCGATTCGCCCCATCCAGGCTGCGTTCACCAAAACGCAGCCCGGCAGTGGGTCCCCCGCTCACCTTCATGGGTGAAGGCGACTCGGCAGAGTCAAAAGAACATCCGGGCACCGTAGGTGGGGGCTCGGGGGATATGTGTGACACTGGTCACACGTAAAAGTGCGATCGGTCACAATCTCCCCGGGATCTATGGGTTCGGCGGAAGCCTGATCGCGTCCTTGATCGTCACGCTCTGCTTGGTGTAACGCGGCTTAGCCATTCGACGAGCCTGGTGGGTCTTGCGCTGGGCCTCTCGACGCAAGCGTTCGCGTGCGGCTCGCGCATCGCGTGGTGTCGCGCACGTCGATGTGATAGCCGTTGCGGTGCGACGGATGCTCACCACGATTTCTCCCGGTTTGCAATCTGGCCGCATCCCTTCCACGGCCCGGAGGGCCTCCGTGCGATCGCGGGCAAGTTCGGCGGCTGACGGGGTTTGTGAGATTCCCCGCATCCCATCATCGCAACAGCCGCTGTCACCGCTGCGAATCCTAGAGCTCTCAGACACATGTGATTACGGTGGCGCATTCGGCGCGCGAGCTTCAGTGACTACTCTGCCACACCGCGGCTGTTCAACCGCAATCGCACCCACCTGACGCTGAACGCCACCCCAAGGATTACCAGCACCAAACCGACCCAAGCTCCCGCGATCACCAGTGCAGCCCCGGCGACGAGCAGGGTAACGGCAAAAAGCACCTGCTGCCACGGCTTGGCATAGCGCATCTGCTGAACCGCCTGCCGTACCGAGACAAAACCGCCGCCACCGTGCATGGTTCGCTAAGTGCGTCGAGGCCGCGCGCCTGTCGGATCAGTCATGAAACCACAGGGTAGCGCGCGAACTAATGCGGCCACCTCCGCGGCACGACCGACGCGCCTATGCGACGAGCCCGCCCACCACAAGCCCGCGGTACGCTTACTCACCCCACCTTAGGAGGCATCAGATGTTCTCGTGGCTGGCAAACGCGATGATCCGGCGCAACATGGCGAGGGTGAACGAAGGGAACTTCGAGCCGACGCTGCGACTGGATGCGCCCGACATCTACTTCCGCTTCCCAGGCGACAGCTCGTGGGCGACAGAGATCCACAGCCGTGACGATCATGGACGCTGGTTGCAGCGGTTCGTCGATGTCGGTCTGCAGCTGGAGGCCGATGAGGTAGTCGCGCAAGGTCGGCCGTGGAACATGACGCTCTGCGTCCGCGGCAGGTCCCATCTCGATACTGAGGATGGACGGGTCTATCAGAATCGCTACGTGATGTGGGGCCGTATCGCCTGGGGTCGGCTGCGTGGGTATGAGGTTTACGAGGACACGCAGGCCGCGACGAAGCTCGACCAGTATCTCGCTGCCCACGGCGCGGCCGGCTCGGCACCGGTGCGCTGAGGGAGATGGACCGCACACGCACGCCATCAGCGCGCGACTCCACCCAGATCGAGCACACTTTGCACCGGGGCCGCTGGAATTCGCGTGCCTGCTCACGCAACTGTCATCAAGAACCGCTTATCCCTTGACGCCAGGTAAGGCCTCCTGTAGGGTCAGGCCATGCCTGAGACGGGAAAGCTCAAAGCCGAAGTACACGAACGCCTCGTCAACGCAACGAAACGCGACCAATGGGTTCAAGACCTGCTCGCGGGGAATGAGCCCGATCTCGCTGAACTCGACGCCGTCCTCGTCCTGGGTGGCTTGACCTCCCTCGCCGGCGGAGTCATCGACGCGCTGCAGCTGCTCGCTGCCGAGCTGGAAAGGCAAGATGCCGACGGCTGATCGAAGCCGCACCAAACACGCTACCGGTGGCATCGAGGTTCGATACTCGTTCACCGAGTTCGTTCGCGGATGTCCCGATGATGTCGCCTGCCTCGACATGCTCTGGCGTGAGCGCTACGCGCCCGACGGACACACCGCAGACTGTCCAAGGTGCGCTCGGCCGCGGCGGTTTCACCGGATCAAGTCACGCCCCGCCTATTCGTGTGACACCTGCGGGCACTCGCTCTATCCACTCGCCGGAACCATCTTCAACAAGTCCTCGACCTCGCTGCACCTGTGGTTCTATGCGATCTACATACTGTCGAGCACTCGCTGCGAACTATCGGCCAAGCAGCTCGAGCGCGAGCTCGGGGTGACGTACAAGACGGCGTGGCGAATGTTCAATCTGATCCGCGCACAGCTCACCGACAACGGTGAGCTCTGCGCTCTGCGCGACAAGATCCACCCAGGCGGTGCCGCCGCCGACCGCCAGGCCGCAGAGCCGGCCCGTCACCGGCGTCGCCTGCGCTCGATCAGCGGGTACAGGACGGCTTCGAGCAGGCCAAAGTTGACCTCGAACAGTTGATCCATCGGTCTTGCCGAATGGTCGGTCGATCCAGGTGATCCATCGATCTTGCCGAACGGTCGGTCGATCCGTATACCGAACAGTTGAGCCTGCTTCGGCTAGCGTGTGGGCATGGAGATCGCACTGATCCTGCTGGTTGTCCTCATCGGCCTCGTAGCGGGGGATCTTGCGCTGGTACGGTCGCTCAAGCGAAAACGCGACTCCTCTGACTGATCGCCGGGCGCGACAGGCGCCTAGCCCAACCCCGTTGGCTGACCGCGCCTATGCCGAGCGTGCCGCCGACCAAACCCCGGCTCGAGCTCCTGCGCGGCCATCGGCTAACCCTGCTTTCCGGCTAACCCCGCCTCAATCCTCTGGCGCGCCGTCCTGCTGTGCGCTGTCCAGCACTTCGCCCGCCTCAATCCTCCGGCGCGCCGTCCTGCTGTGCGCTCTCGAGCACTTCGCGCGCCCGCTCGAGGTCCGGCTCGGCGACGAGGACGTCACGCGAGCCGCCACCGCCGATCCGTCCCGCCACGCCCGGGCCGCCGAGGCGCTGGAACGACTCGATCCCGGCATCGTGCAGCAGACCGACGACGATGTCCGCCTCGAATTCGTTGGCGGCGCTCATCAGTATCTCCAGCTGCTCGTCGTTCATCGCAGGAGCGTATCGGGCAAGGCCGGCGACCGCACTTCGACGCGCTCGCCGCCGGCTCCCCGGCGGGTGCCGGCTGCCGCGAGCTCACTGCTCGAACGGAGCCAGCCTGACGGCCAGCGGCAGCCCGCAGCGCACGAGCAGTGAGAATCGGCCGTCGGGGACGGCCCGTGCCACGCGCCGATCGTATCGGCCGCGGTCGCCACGCGGAGGTGCCCTAACGCACACATTCCCGAGATCGTGACGCCTAGGCTGGTGAACATGCCTCCACAGAATCCGATCACGCGGATCGAGCAGGTGGCGCGCGACCTCGGCCGGCTCGCCGAGCAGCTCGGCGACTATGCCGGTCCTGACGCGCGGCGCACCCTGCTGTACTGGCAGGCAGAGCTGCGCGCGGCGCTCGATCAGTTGCAGCGGATCGTGCAAAACGAAACATCGCAGCAAGGTTTGCGATGAAATCGTTGACGCGGGCGGCCAGACGAGAGACAATCGCGAGAGATGGCAAACCCTGACCGCCTGTCCGCCCTCGACGCGGCCTTCCTTCATCTCGAGGACAACTCGACGGCGCACATGCACGTGGCCTCGGTGATGATCTTCGAGGGCGACGCGCCGGCGCCGCGCGAGCTGGTCGATCACGTTATGAGCCGGCTGCACCTGGTGCCGCGCTACCGCCAGCGTCTGGCGTACGTGCCGCTCGGACAGGGGCGCCCGGTGTGGACCGACGATCCCTACTTCAACCCGCGCTACCACATCCGCCACACCGCGCTGCCGCGGCCCGCCGACGAGACCGCGCTCAAGCGGCTGGCGGGCAGGCTGTTCTCGCAGCGCCTGGACCGCTCCAAGCCGCTTTGGGAAATCTGGCTCGTGCAGCGCATGACCGGCAACCGCTTCGCGTTGATCGCCAAGACCCATCACGCGCTCGTCGACGGGATCTCGGGCGTGGACATCACCACCGTGCTGTTCGACACCTCGCCGGAACCCGCCGGCACGTCGGCGCCGGCGACGCCATGGACGGCCAAGCCGCTGCCCGGGTCGGCCAAGCTGCTGGGCGAGGCGCTGGTCGAGCGCACGACCGTTCCCGGCGAGATGATGCGCGGCGGGCGCGCGCTGCTGCGAGCCCCGCGCCGAGCCGTCTCGCAGGTCAGGGAGGGCGTCGCCAGCATCGGCGCGGCCACCCTGGTCGGCTTGAGCGCGCCCGCGCCGCCGAGCCCGTTCAACGTGGACATCGGCACGCACCGGCGCTACACGTGGGTCGACGCCGACCTGGCCCGGTTCAAAGCGATCAAGGACTCGCTCGGGGGCACGCTCAACGACGTCGTGCTCGCCACCGTGACGCTCGGGCTCGGGCGCTACCTGCGCAGCCAGGGCCACGACACGCACGGGCTCGTGCTCAAGGCGATGGTGCCAGTCTCGGTGCGCGCCGACTCCGAGCGCGGTGCTCTCGGCAACAAGGTCGCCGCGATGTGGGCGCCGCTGCCGGTCGGGGTCGAGAACGCCGCTGAATGCCTCGCGCAGATCCGCGGCGCGATGGAGGATCTGAAGAGCTCGGGCCAGGCCGTCGGCGCGCAGGTGCTCACGAACCTGGCCGGCTTTGCGCCGCCGACGATCCTCAGCCAGGCCGCGCGCCTGCAGGCACGCCAGCGCTTCTTCAACCTGGTCGTGACCAACGTCCCCGGTCCGCAGTTCCCGCTCTACCTACTCGGCCGGCGCCTGCGCGGCCTGTATCCCGTCGTTCCCCTGGCCCGCCGCCAGGCGCTCGGCATCGCCGTAATGAGCTACGACGGACATCTCGGCTTCGGCCTGCTCGGCGACTATGACGCCCTGCCCGAGCTCGAGTCGATCGCGGCGGCGCTGCGTCAGGCGATCGCCGCGCTCTCGCGCGCCGCGGGCATCCCCGCCGCCCGTCGCGCGCACCGCAGGGCACCGGCTCGCCGCACCGCCGTCAACGGCGCCGCGAGCGCGAAGGCGACGACGAACGGCGCCAATGGAACACGGCCGGCCAGGGGCGCCACGAACGGGAGCAAGCACGAGCCGGGCGCCAACGGCGCTAAACCGGCGCGCAAACGCACGACACGCAAACCCGCCGCACGGGGCTGACGGCTCAGACGCGCGGATACGATCCGCTGCATGGCTCCTCGACGGCTCCCCCGGACGGCGTAACGCGACCGTGCGCCTGGCGCTCTGCCAGCTGAACGCGAGTGTCGGCGCCATCGCCGACAACGCTGGGCTGATCAGCGAGCGACTCGACGCCGCGCGCGCGGCCGGAGCCGAGCTCGTGGCATTCCCCGAGCTGGCCCTGACCGGCTATCCCCCGGAAGATCTGCTGCTGCGCGAGCAGTTCCTCGAGGACACGCTGGTTGCGCTCGAGGCTCTGGCGCGTGAAGTCCGCGACACGACCGCGATCGTCGGCTACCCCGAGCTGCATCACGGCCACGTGTACAACGCCGCCGCGGTGCTCGCCGATCGCGCGATCGCCGCCTCCTACCGCAAGCGCCACCTACCCAACTACGGCGTGTTCGACGAGCAGCGCTACTTCACGGCCGGCGGCGCGCCCGTGACGTTCGAGGCGAGCGACGCACGCGTCGGCTTGACCGTGTGCGAGGACCTGTGGCGTCCCGGACCGCCCGCCATCGAGGAGGCGCGTGCCGGGGCGCGTTTGATTGTGAACATCTCGGCCTCGCCCTACCACGCCGGCAAGGGCGCCGAGCGCGAACAGCTGTTTGCGCAGCGAGCGCGCGAATGCGACGCCTACGTCGCCTTCTGCGCGATGGTCGGCGGCCAGGACGAGCTCGTGTTCGACGGACACTCGTTCGTGCTCGACCCGGCCGGCACGACGGTCGCGCGTGCGCGCCAGTTCGTCGAGGACATCCTGATCGTCGACCTCGACCCGACTTCTCCCCCGTCCCCGTCCCCATCCGCCGGCGCCCGACTGGAGGCGCCGATCGAGCCGCTCGAGGCGGAGGTGTACGCGGCGCTCGTGCTGGGCCTGCACGACTACGTCGAGAAGAACGGCTTCGCGGCGTGGTGCTCGGTTTGTCGGGCGGGATCGACTCGGCGCTCGTGGCGTGTCTCGCGGCCGACGCGCTCGGCGCGGAGCGGGTGAACGTCGCGATCATGCCCTCGCCGTACTCCTCCGCGGAGACTCAGGCGGACGCGCACGCGCTCGCCGGCGCGCTTGGGGTGCGCACGCACGAGCTGCCGATCGCCGCAGCGATGGATGCCTATACAAACACCCTGGCGTCCGACTTCCGCGGTCGCGAGCCGGACATCACCGAGGAGAACCTGCAGGCGCGGATTCGCGGCAACCTGCTGATGGCGCTGTCGAACAAGTTCGGCTGGCTCGTGCTGACCACCGGCAACAAGTCGGAGATGTCGGTCGGCTACACGACCCTCTACGGCGATCTCGCGGGCGGCTTCGCGGTGATCAAGGACGTCCCCAAGACCCTCGTCTACCGCCTCTGCCGCTGGCGCAACGCCGCGCGGGCGGACGCGCCGATACCCGCTTCGATCATCGCGCGCGCCCCCTCGGCCGAGCTGCGTCCCGATCAGCGCGACGTCGACTCGCTGCCCGACTATGAGCTGCTCGATCGGATCCTGCAGGGCTACGTCGAGCGTGACCAGGGGCGCGAGCAGCTGATCGCCTCGGGCCTGCCCGAACGCGAGGTCGATCGGACGATCCGCCTGGTCGACCTCGCCGAGTACAAGCGCCGCCAGGCTCCGCCCGGCATCAAGGTCACGACGCGTGCGTTCGGGCGCGACCGGCGCATGCCGATCACCAACCGCTACCGAGGCTGAGGCGATGGGCCCCGTTCGCATCCGCCTGCTGATGGCGCACGCTCGCATCCGCGCGCTGGCGCTGGCCGCGACGCTCGCCGCGCTCGCCCTGCCGGGGTGCGGCAACACGCTGCAAGATCAGCCGATACCGCACAACGCGCTCGAGACGTTCGTGCTTGCGCCATACCCCGTCTACTGGCTTGGCGCGAGCTTCCACGGCATGCAGATCACCGAAGCCTCGACCGATCCGAGCGGATCGTTCACGGTCGTGTACGGCAACTGCCTGGAAGGCGGCCAGAACACGTGCGTGGCGCCGCTGCAGGTGATCACCTCGCCGGATAACAGCTTCGTGCCGGGCGAAGGCGCCGGCGCGCGCGTGCAGACATCGCTGCGCGGCGTTGGCGCCTTCGTCAGCGATGGCGGCCGGGCGATCGCGATCCCCACCGGACCGGTTCGTGCTCAACGTCTACGCGCACACGCCGGCGCTCGCGCGCGCCGCGGCGCACACGGCCGTGACGATCAATCTGCCGGGCGCGCCGGGCGAACCGCTGGCGGCGCCGCTGTCCAACACCGGCTACAGCACGCATCCGCTGCCGGCTCAGATCCCGCCGCTGATCCACCGGCCGTGAGCTATGCCGGCGATTGACGCTGCGGACGCACCGCGACCGTCATGCGCGTGACCGCGCAGGTTCTGCCTTGATCGTCTGTGAAGGTCACGTCCCAGACCCAGGTGGTTCGTCCGCGATGCAGGCGTTGCGCGCGCGCGTGGATCGCGCCCTCGGTGATCGGGCGCAGGAAGCTGGTGCTGTTCGCCAGGCCGACGGCGATCTCGCCTTGGGCGCTGACCGCGCGCGCGGTGGCGATCGACGCCGTCGACTCGGCCATCGACGCGTACACGCCGCCGTGCACGAGTCCCATCGCCTGCTTGAGCTCGTCGCGTACCTGCGCGCGCGCGTGCACGGAGGTCTCGCCCATCTCCAGGATCTCGAGCCCGTACAACCGATCGAAGCCGATCATCACGGCGTTCAGCAGCTCGGCATTCGGCGCCGTCATCGGCGCGCCACGATAGCCTAAGAACGACTGAGACTCCGCGGTCGCGAGCAGGTGAGCCCACTCGACCGTGCGTCCCGAGACGATGAGCCCACTCGACGACCTTCCGCCAGACCTGCGCGCCACGCTGTCCCTGCTCGTGGACCGCGGCAAGAGCTACGCCGAGGTCGCCGACCTGCTGGGTATACCGGAGAGCGCCGTGCGCGAGCGCGCGCACGAGGCGCTCGATGCGCTCGCCGGCGAACCCGTCCCGGCGGCCGCGCGGGCCCGGGTTGGCGTCGGCAACGAGCAGCCCGCCGACAGCGCGAGTTCGAGCCTCGGGCCCGACGGCGGATCGATCGCGGCCGGGGCGTCCGCGACGGCCGCGAGCTCGCGCGCGCGCAGGAATGGTGCTGCGGCGCGCAGTGGCGGAGCCGCGCTGCCGGTATCGCGGCGCGGCGGCGCGATCGTGCTCGCGGCGATCGCCGTGGTGATCGTTGCGGTGGTGATCATCGTGCTTGCAAGCGGCGGCTCGAGCTCGCACAAAAGCGGCACCTCGGGCGGGGCGAGCTCGGCCTCGGCGCAGACCTCCGGCGGCAGCACCGGCACGACTTCGGGCAAAAGCCCGCAGGTCACCAACCAGATCACGCTGACCCCGCCGGAACCGGGAAGCAAAGCGATCGGCCTGGTCGAGATCCTCGCCGAAGGCGGTGAGCACGCCTTCTACATCGCCGCCGAACACCTGACGCCGTCGAAAGGCTTCACGTATGTGGTCTGGCTGTACAACTCGCCCACGAGCGCCGAGGCGATCAGCAAGAGCCCCAACGTCGGCTCCAATGGACGCCTGCAGGGCGGCGCGCTGCTGCCATCCAACGCGAGCCACTTCCATCAGATCCTGCTCACGCGTGAGACCTCCGAACGGCCGACCACACCCGGACCGACGGTGCTGAGCGGGACGTTCAGCCTCACCAAGTAGCAAGAGCCCACGCGCGCGCGTGCGCTGCCGCCGCGATCGCGACCGCGCCGCTCAGCCACCTGGTAGCAGCTTGCCCGGGTTCATGATTGCGGCGGGATCCAGCTCTGCCTTCAGCGCCGCGAGTGCCGCCAGGCCCTCGCGGCCGATCTCGCGTCCGAGCCACGGAGCGTGGTCGCGCCCGATGGCGTGATGGTGGGTGATGGTGCCGCCGTGGGCGATGATCGCCTCGCTGGCGGCCTGCTTGACCGCCTGCCACTGCTCGATCTCGGCGCCTTCGCGCTGGCGGGCGATGTAGGTGAAGTACAGCGAGGCGCCCGTCTCGTAGATGTGCGAGACGTGGCACATGACGATGCCGGGCGTGCCCTGCGCCGCCAGCGCACGCTCGATCGCCGTGAGCGTCGCGTCGTGCAGGTGCTCGAGGTTCGCCCAGCGCGTGGCGGTCTCGAGCGTCTCGACGATCACGCCCAGGTTGAGCAGCTCGTCGCGCAAGTACGGGCCGTCGAACCTGCCGCGCTGCCACGCTTCGCCGGGACTGCGCCCCAGCGCCAGCGCGCCGTGAGCGCGCGCGAGCGCGCGCGCGCGTGTGCGCCGCGCGTGCAGCTCCTCCCCGGCGCCTTCGCAGCCGAAGATCGCCAGACAGCGGCCGGCGGCGGTCTCGCCGTAGCCGCGCAGCCCGATGTAGGCGCGTCCGAGCCGGCCCTTGAGGCCATCGGAGCCGGCGAGCTTCAGCGACAGCCAGGTCTCGCGCACGTCGGACAGGCGCACGACCTCGGGCAGGGCGTGCTCCTGGGCGAGCGCGCGCAGCGCGGCCAGCCCCGACGCGAAGCTCTCGAACAAGAAGCCCTCGAAGATGCGCTCGCTCGGCGCGGCGCGCACGCGCAGTGAGACCTCGTCGATCACGCCGAGCGCGCCCTCGGAGCCGACCAGCAGCTCGCGCAGCCCGGGCCCGGCCGCGCTCGCCGGCATCGCCGGCAGCTCGATGTCACCGGCCGGGGCCGCGAGCCGCAGCCCGAGCACCATCTTCGCGATCCCGCCGTAGCCGGTCGAGGCCTGGCCGGCCGAGCGCGTGGCGACACAGCCGCCGATCGAGACGTATTGAAAAGACTGCGGCCAGTGGCCCAGCGTGAGTCCGGCTTGGGCCAGCTGCCGTTCGAGCGCGGCGGCGCGCATGCCCGCTCCGACGGTGACGATCCGCGACTCGCGGTCGAGCTCGCCGATATCGGCCAGCCGGCGCATGTCGAGCGCGATCGCCGCCTGGTGCGGGCCGCGCAGCGGCTCGACGCCGCCGACGACGCTGGTGCCGCCGCCGAACGGAATCAGCGCCAGCGAGTGCTCTTCGCAAAGCTGGAGCAACTCGCGCACGTGCGCGTGGCTGGCGGGCAGCACGACGGCGTCGGGCGCGGCTTGGGGCGCGCCGGCCCGCAGGCGCACGAGATCGGCGTAGCCCTTGCCCGCGGCGTGCAGGATGCGTTCGCGGCTGTCGCTGCGCACGCCGTCGGCGCCGACGATGCGTCGCAGCGCGTCGGCGGTCTGCTCGCGCAACCGCGCCTGCGGAAGCCGGACCGCGCCGAGCGCGACCGGCAGGCCGCGGGCGGCTGGCGACCCCGACATGCTCGCGCATCAGCTGAGCGCTGACGCCGAGAGCTCGTGAACCGCGCCGCGGGTCGCCCCAGCCCCACCAGCGCATCTGCGGCGGCTCAAGGCTCACGGCTGACGACCCAAGCGGCAGATCGATCGACTGATTCGCGAGCCCTCAGTCAACCGGTCCGCCGATCCGCTCGAGCCCGTCTAGCGCCTCTTCGATCGTCGCCGCCGCGGCTCTGCGGACCATGAAGCCGATCCAAAGCGGGCAGAGAAGCCGCGCAATGTCTGGCTCAGCTCGATCGTGACCGCGGTGTGTGCGGCCGGCCCATCAGCGTCCGTGAGTGACACCGTCGTATGGGCCGTCTTCAACAGGCGTGCGAACGGGCTGTCCTCGATGCGCTGTTCCCAGCGCAGCCGGCGCGCGCCCTCGTCGCACTCGACCAGCTCGAAGTCGGCGCGCACGAGTTTTCCGCCGGAGGCGCGGAGCACCTCGGTGAAGGCGTCGCCGCTGACGTCCTCGACGCGGCTGACGCGCGGCCACCAGCGCGGCAGGTGGTGAGGATCGCGGATCGTGTCCCACAGCTCGGAGGCCGGCGCGGCGATCGTGCGGGTGCGGTGCACGGTGGGCATCTGCCGCCGGCTCTGCCGTCAGGACTCGTAGGTGATCAGCGCGTGGGCGGCGTGCGGAGCGAGCCGCTCGCGCCCTTTCAGGAAGGCGAGCTCGATCAGGAAGCTGCATCCGACGACCTCTCCGCCGACCTTCGCGACCAGGTCGCAGAGAGCGCGCGCGGTGCCGCCGGTGGCGAGCAGGTCATCGTGGACGAGCACGCGCCGGCCGGGGCCGAGCGCGTCGGTGTGCAGCTCGAGCTCGGCGGCGCCGTACTCGAGCAGGTACTCGGCGCTGACGGTCTCATATGGCAGTCGTCCGGGCTTGCGCGCGAGCACGAAGCCGGCGCCGAGCTCGAGCGCCAGCGCCGGGCCGAGCAGAAAGCCGCGCGCCTCGGCGGCGATCACGCAGTCGGCCTGTAGCTCGCGCGCCTGCTCGGCCAGCCCCTGAACGGCCGCCCGCAGCGCCTGCGGGTCGGCCATCAGCGGCGTGATGTCCTTGAAGCCGACGCCCTGCTTGGGAAAATCGGGGATCTCACGCACGAGCGCGCGCAGCTCTTCCGATGCCCGCAGAGATCCGCCGGTCATCGGGCGTCAGCGCACGATCTTGCGCAGGTCGCGCACCAGCAGCAGGTGCTTCAGGTGCGTGGTGACGGCCGCGAGGTTCTCGAGCGCCTCGACCGCCTCCTTGCGCCGTTGCGGGTTGCGGGAGCGCAGCGCCGGCGCGAGGATCTGCTGCAGCAGCGTGGCCTCGCTGTCGGCCGAGGAGCGGAACACGCGCAGGTTGCGCCCGCCGACGCCGTAGCGCGCGAGCTCGGCGACGGCACCGATGATTTCGCGCTCGGTCTCGTCGAAGTAGCGCACGCCGCCGCGCAGCTCGCCCTTGACGACGCCGTAGTCCTCGAGTTCGAGCACGAGCTTGGCGTCGGCGCTGGTCTCCTCGAGCACGTCCTCGAGCGTGTACAGCGCGCCGCTGGCCGCGCGCACGCTTACGCTGCGCCGCCAAGCGCGGTGAGTGTCGCGCCCCTGGCGCGCGCCCGGCATCGGCGCGGCCTCGGCGTTCGTGTGCCCGGCCGCGAGCTCCTGGCGGATCACGCGTAGCGGCAGGAACTCGTCGCGCTGCATGCGCAGGATCGTGCGCAGGCGGGCGACGTCGGCCTGTGTGTAGACACGGTAGCCGCCCGGTGTGCGACGCGGCGCGAGCAGCTTTTGATCCTCCAGATAGCGGATCTTCGAGATCGAGATGTCGGGGAACTCCTGTGCGAGCGCCTTGCAGACGGCGCCGATCGTGATCGCCTTCTGGCCGCCCGCGCCGGGGGCGCCGGCGGCCGCGGCCTGCTCGGCGCGCTGGACGTCGTCGGCGAGCTGCTCGACCTCGGCGGCGGCGGGCTGTGCGTCTGTATGTGCCTGTGAAGTCATCAGCGTGCGTGAAAGGTCAACTTGTACTTGCCGATCTGCACCTCGTCGCCCTCCCGCAGCTTCTGCGACTCGATCCGCGCGCGGTTGACGTAGGTTCCGTTGAGCGAGCCGCAATCGTCCAGGTGCCAATCGTCGCCGCGCCTGACCATCACGGCGTGATCGCGCGAGACGGTGATGTCGTCGAGGAACACGTCGGAGTCGGGGCGCCGTCCGATGCTCATGCGCTCGCCTGCGAGCGTGAAGCTCTCGCCGATGCGCCCGCCGCCGACGCGGATCACGAGCGCTGGTCCTCCCTGCCTGCCTGTCTCCTGGAGCTCGACGGGCACCGCTTCGCCGGCCTCATCGATCCGCCAGCTGGCGGTGACGGGCTCGCCGCCCGGATCCTCAGCGCGCGGCAGCAGCGCACCGCAGCGTTGGCAGTAGTTGGCGCCCTCGGCGTTTACGAAGCCGCACTCGGTGCAGTGCAGAGCCATGCGTGCTCCCGTCGCGCTCGCGGGCCTCCTAGTCGACGTCGCTGCCGACGGTCGCCTGACGGTTGGCGAGAATGTCGGTCAGCTGCTGGACGTCCTCGCCGCTGATGACCGGCGTCGCGCCGCCGTCGTGCTTCTTGCGCAGGCGGTTGACGAGCTCGGCTCGTAGGATGTCGATCTTGCCGTGCAGCATCCGGCGCTGGTATGAGACCTCGGTCTCTTCGTCGGTCAGCTTCTTGATCAGCTCCTTGAGCTCACTGTCGTCAAGCGTGCCGAGGTCTGGGAAAGTGTCCATGCCTGATCGATCTCCTGTCGCGGCTTCCCGTTCGCGGGTGCTTGTGCCCCTGCGAGGCTTGCTCGTCTGACTCTACCGTAAAGCTGAGCTTGAGGGTCCGATGATGGACGCATTTCAGGCGCCGGGCCCGCACAGGCCCGCGTGCGCATACGATGATCGACGGATTTCAGGCGCTGCGCCCGCGAAGGCCCGCGCGCGCATACAGCCCGGTGGCGACGAGCGCGAGCGCCAGTCCGACGCACAGCATCAGCTCGGCGAGCGTGCGCAGGCCGAGCATCGCGAAGAACAGCGCTCCGATCACGAAGCCGACGGCGATGCGGCCGGGCCAGTTGATGCGCAGCTCGTGCGCCGCGGCGCTGTTCGCGCAGGACGAGCGCCAGCGTTGCGAGCTCGCGGACGGCCAGCAGCGCCAGCGCCCAGCGTGGAAGCAGCCGGTGGCGCCAGCAGACGAGCGCGCCGCAGATGACGAGCAGGCGGTCGGTCAGCGGGTCCATCATCGCTCCGAGCCGGCTGTACTGCCCGGTCACCCGTGCGGCGATCCCGTCGGCGTAGTCGCCCGCAGCCGATCAGCGCGAACAGGACGGCGGGCGCGGCGCCTGGTCGGTGCGGCGCGGCGCGGCTGGACCCTCATCGGTTCCTCGCGTGTGAGAGCCCGATCTGCAGGAACACGGGGATCAACGCGAGCCGCACGAACCCGATCGCGTTCGGCAGCGTCCACGGCCGCAGCGGCGCCCCGGCGAGCGTCTGCGGCGGCGGCGGGCCGGAGCGGTCGAGGCCGACCAGTCGGCGCAGGGTCAGCGGGCGTTGCGCCACACCCGCTCCGTGGCAGCGCCCGGCAACTTCACGGCAGGCTCTCCCGTAGGCAACTCACGGCAGGCTCTCCTGTAGGCGCTTCACGACAGGCTCTGCCAAAGGGTTCGACGGCCGCGACGAGCGCCGCCGGCTCGGCCGCCGAGCGCGCAGTCCCGGGGCCTCTCGCGGTCGCGGCGCCGCTGCACCTCGATCTCGCCCGACTCGAGCGAGCGGCGTCCGACGGTGAGCCGCAGCGGGCAGCCGAGCAGCTCGGCGTCCGCGAACTTCTCGCCCGCGCCGAGATCGCGGTCGTCGTAGAGCGTCTCGATCGCGCCGTCACAGAGCGCCTCGTAGCAGCGCTCGGCGGCGTCGCGCTCGGGCGTGCCGGGCTTGCCCAGCGCGACCAGGTGCACCTGAAACGGCGCGAGCGCTTTCGGCCAGCTGATGCCGTGCTCGTCGTCCAACTGCTCGACGGCGGCCGCGACGATGCGCGCGGGTCCGATGCCGTAGGAGGCCATCCAGACCGGCAGCTCGGCGCCGTGCTCGTCGAGGTAGCGCGCGCCGAGTGGCTCGGAGTAGCGCGTGCCGAGCTTGAAGATGTTCGCGATCTCGATCGCCTTCTCGATCCGGATCCGCTCGCCGCGGAAGGTGTCGCTCGAGAGCAGCTCGTCTTTGCCCAGCTCCGCCCGCACGACCTCGGCGTTGGCGGCGTATGCCGGATTCGGTCAGCACGACCTCGTCCTCGCCGGCGGCGCACGGGGCCATGTACTCGTGGGCGCCGGTGCCGCCCATCATGCCGACGTCGCCCTCGACCCGGTACCAGCGCAGGCCGGTGCGCTCCATCATGCGGTCGTAGGCGCCGACGTGCAGCGCGTAGCTCTGCTCCAGGCCGGCCTGGTCGCGGTCGAAGCTGTAGGCGTCCTTCATCACGAACTCGCGCGTGCGCAGCACGCCCGCGCGCGGGCGTGGCTCGTCGCGCTCCTTGACCTGGAAGTGGTAGACGATCAGCGGCAGGTCGCGATAGGAGCGAACGATTTGCGCGATATGGAACGTGACGGCCTCCTCGTGCGTCATCGCGAGCACCAGCTCTGCGCCTTTCCGGTCGTGGAGCTTGAACAGCTCCTCGATGTCCAGGCGCCCGGTCTTGCGCCACACCTCGGCGGGCTGCAGCACCGGCATCAGCATCTCCTGGCCGCCGATCGCGTCCATCTCCTCGCGCACGATCTGCGGCGACGCGCTGGTGAACGCGCCAGCCGGCCGGCAGCCACGTCCACAATCCCGCGCCCATCTGCCTGACCAGGCCGGCCCTGACCATCAGCTTGTGCGAGACCGCCTCGGCGTCGGCGGGCGGCTCCTTCTCGGTCGGCAGCAGGTATTCGGACAGGCGCGGCATCTGGAGCAGAGAGGGTAACCATCCCTCTGATAGAACAGCGGGCGAACGACGCTGATCGACCGCGACCGCCGAAGGAGAGCTCCTCATGGCCTACACAGTCCCGCCGCTGCCATATGCGTACGACGCGCTCGAACCGCACATCGACAAGGCGACGATGGAATTCCACCACGACAAGCACCATCAGGCCTATGTGGACAAAGCGAACGCCGCGCTCGAGGGGACCGAGTGGGCGGACAAGCCCGTCGAGGAGGTTCTGAAGAACCTCGACAGCCTCGGCGACAAGAAGACGGCGGTCAAAAACAACGGCGGCGGCCACTACAACCACAGCCTGTTCTGGGAGAACATGAGGGCGGGCGGGGATCAATCTGGCGGCCAGCCGAGCGGCGACCTGGCCGCCGCGATCGACGCGGCGTTCGGCTCGTTCGCCGACTTCCAGGCGAAGCTCAAGGCAACGGGCGTCAACCAGTTCGGCTCGGGCTGGTCGTGGCTGGTGCACGACGGCTCGGGCCTCGCAATCGTCGGCAGCGCCAACCAGGACAGCCCGATCTCAAACGGCCAGACGCCGCTCCTGGGCGTGGACGTCTGGGAGCACGCCTACTACCTCAAGTACCAGAACCGCCGCCCCGACTACATCGAGGCGTGGTGGAACGTGGTCAACTGGCCAAAGATCGCCGAGCGGTTCGCGGCGGCCAGCTAGCGGCGAGAAATCGCCGGCCTGCCACCGGCGAGACGTCCTCATCCAGAGCGGCACCGTCAGCTCCCGGCGCGGCGCCATCGCGGCGCTGCGCCGGCCTGCGCCGGCTCGAGCATCGACTCGAGCACGGCATCGGCCTCCTGCGCCGCCGCCGCCTCGAGCGCGGCCATGCGCTCGGGCGTGAGCTGCGTGGCGTCCTCGTTCTCGGCCAGCCACGCGCGCGCCTCGGCGGCGGCGAGCTCGTCGCGCTGGACCTTCTTGCCGGCCTCGTAGTAGCGGTCGATCTCCTTGAACAGCTCATCGACCAGGCGCTCGGTCGGCACCTTCTTCAGCGGCTCGCCCTTGGAGTAGATCATGCCCATGTCTTTGGCCCCGGTGATGCCGAAGTCCGCATGGCGGGCCTCGCCGATGCCGTTGACGGCGCAGCCGAGCACCGAGACCTCGATCGGGTCCTCGTACTCCTGCAGGCGCTGCTCGACCTCGGCCACGACCGTGTCCATGTCGAACTGCAGGCGCCCGCAGGTGGGGCAGGCGATCAGCACCGGTCCGCGCTCGCGCAGCTTCAGCGCCTTGAGGATCTCCCACGCGACCTTGACCTCTTCCTCGGCGTGGAAGGTGGACAGCGAGATCCTGATCGTGTCGCCGATCCCGTCCGCGAGCAGCGTGCCGAGGCCGACGGCCGACTTCAGCGAGCCCGACCACTTCGTGCCGGCCTCGGTGACGCCGAGATGCAGCGGATAGGGAATGCGCTCGGCGAGCAGGCGGTTGGAGGCGATCGTGTTGGGCACGGAGGTCGACTTCATCGAGACCTTGAAGTTGGTGAAGTCCAGGCGCTCCATCAGCTGGACGGTCTCGACCGCGGCGGTGACGAGCGCCTCGACGGGGTTGTCGTACTCGAGCTGGCGCAGGTGCTTGGGCAGCGAGCCCGAGTTCACCCCGACGCGCAGCGGCGTGCCGCGCTCGTTGGCCAGCGCGATCACCTCGGCGACCTTGTCGGGGCCGCCGATGTTGCCGGGGTTCAGGCGCACGCAATGGGCGCCCGCCTCGATCGCCTTGAGCGCGAGCGTGTGGTTGAAGTGGATGTCGGCGATCACGGGGATCGGCGACTCGGCCACGATCTGCCCGAGCGCCTGGGCGTCACGCTCGCGGGGCACCGCCACGCGCACGATGTCCGCGCCGGCGTCGGCGACCTCGCGGATCTGATCCATCGTGGCCGGCAGGTTGGCGGTCTCGGTCTTGGTCATCGTCTGCACCACGACCGGGGCGCCGCCCCCGATCGGGACGTCGCCGACGTTGATCTGCCGCTGCGAGGCCATCTAACGTGATTCTACGATGGAGCCGCCGTACCGACAGCAATGAGCGCCTCTCCCCCCGACGCGTCCCCTCCGGACTCCCCTGCGTCCAGCGCATCTCCGACCGACGCCTCTCGTCCGGACTCCCCTGCGTCCAGCGCATCTCCGTCCGACGCCTCTCGTCCGGAGTCCGCTGCGGCCAGCGCGTCTGTGACCGACGTGTACGGCACCGCGCGAGGGCCGCTGGCGCGCCTGGCATCACCGCTGGCCGCGCGCGCGCGCGTGCGCCGGCACGAGCGTTTCTTCGCGCTGACCGCTCTCCCCCCCGACGCGCGCGTGCTCGACCTCGGCTGCGGAGCGCTGGGGCTGCGCGCCTTCGAGCCCGAGCTCGACATCACCGGCGTGGACCTGTGCGAGCGTCCCGGATACCCAGGACCGTTCGTGCGCGCCGACGCGGCCGCGGGCCTGCCGTTCGGGGACGCCGAGTTCGATCTCGTGTACTGCTCGAGCGTGATCGAGCACGTGCCACGCGCGCGTCGCGCAGCGTTCGCGGCCGAGCTTCGCCGCGTCGGGCGCGGCTGGCTGGTGCAGACGCCGGCGTTCTCGTTCCCCCTGGAGCCGCACGCGCTGCTGCCGTTCGCGCACTGGCTGCCCGCACGCGTTCGCCGCCGCTACTGGCGACTGGGGGCGGCAGGCGAGTGGGAGCAGATCGAGCTGCTGCGGCGCGCAGAGCTCGAAGCGCTGTTCGGCCCGGCGCGGGCGGAGCGCTTCGGCCCGCTGGTCAAGAGCTGGGTGTGCGTGCGCCGGCCGGGAGGTGAGGAGCGAGCGTCCTCGAGCCGCCGAGGTTGACGCGCTCTCAAGCGACCGCAGCTTGCAGCGAGCGCTCAGGCGACCGCCGGCTCGAGCTCGCTGGCGCAGTGCTTGCACTTCGTGGCCGCGAGCGGGAGATCATCCGACAGGCAGTGCGGGCAGGTCTTGGTCGGCTCGGGCTCGCCGAAGACGGTCACGCCCCGGCGCTTCATGTACGCGCGGTATGGGACGACGATCACGAAGTAGATGACCGCCATGAAGATGATGAAGTAGATGATCGCCGAGATGAACGCGCCCAGAGTGATGCGCTGGCCGTTGACCGTCCAGCCGAGCCCCTGGGCGCCCACGCCACCGCCGCCGGCGGCGTTGATCAGCGGCGTGACGATGTTGTCCGTGAATGCTTTGACGAGCGCGCTGAAGGCCAGCGCCACCACCAGCCCGACAGCGATCACGATCAGCTCGCCCTGCATCAAGAAGTTCCTGAAGCCCCGCATCGCTTGATACCTCCCGCTGGTCGCCAATGAGCACGGGCGCCCGCCGGCGACTGGCGTTAGTGCTTACCCGCACAATATCGTAGGGCGTTAACCGCGAACGGGCACCGGGCACGATCAGCCCCCAAGTTGACCGGATCAACCCCCCAGCCGGCTGATGTCGTTGCTGAGGCCGTTGATGAACAGGAACGCGAACAGGATGATCCCGACCGAGCTGTAGCGCCACATCGCGGCGACCGAGACGCGCCGCCCGCGCAGCTTCTCCGCGAGCGCCCACACGACGTGGCCGCCGTCGAGCGGCAGGAACGGGAACAGGTTGACGACGGCGAGCACGAGCGAGATGAACGCGAGGATCACGAGCCCGTAGCCGGCGCCGGCGGCGACCGCTTCGTCGGCGATCTCGCTGATGCCGATGATCGTGTGGACCTGACCGCGCGCCTTTTCGTTCGTGAGGGCACGTCCGATGCCTGAGACGAGGCTGGTGGTGGTGGTCCACATCTCGCCCAGCGCGGTGCCGGCGGCCGCAACGGCGCCGATCTGGCGCGGCGCGGCGCCGAAGAAGAAGCCGATCATCATCGCGCCGGCTTCCTTGCTGTAGCGGGGGTAGATGCTGAGCGTGAGCACGCGACCACCCCGATCGACGGTCAGCTTTACCGGCGTCGCCGCCCGGCAACCCTGGGTCTGCGCGCCTGCGCAGCGGTGTGCGGCGATCGCGCGTTTGGCCGATGCGACGGTCGCGTGGTGGCCTTCGACCGCGAGGATGCGGTCGCCCGGGCGCAGGGTCCCGTCCGCGGGCATGCCCTTCTCGACTCCCTGCACGCGGGTGGTCGCCGTGAGCGTCGGGATCGACGGGTTGAGGTTGCCGAGCGTGAGGTCGCCGTTGTAGTTGGCGCTCAGCAGGATCACCCAGAAGATCAGGAAGGCGATCAGCAGGTTCACCGCCGGACCGGCGAGGATCACGACGATCCGCTTCCAGGGCGGCTGGTTGCAGTACGCGCGCGCCGCAACGGCGGGATCGATGTCCTCGAGCTCCTCCGGGGTCATGCCGGTGATCTTCACGTAGCCGCCCGCCGGCAGGGCGCCGATCGGCGTACTCGGTCTCACCGCGGCGCACGCGCGCGAGCGTCGGCGGAAAGAACAGCGAGAAGCGCTCGACGCGCATGCCGACGGCCTTCGCGGCGATGAAGTGGCCGAGCTCGTGCAGGATGATCAGGGCGATCGATCCCGAGGATCGTCAGCAGCCAGCTCATACCCCCAGTTTGGCAGCCACGAGCTCGTTTGCCGCCTGTCTGGCGCGCCGGTCGGCGTCGTAGAGCGACTCGAAGTCGCGCACGGGCTCGATGTCCACGAGCGCGAGCGTGCGCTCGATCGTCTCGGCGATCCCGTTGAAGGCGAGCCGGCCGGCGAGGAACGCGTGCACGGCGATCTCGTTGGCGGCGTTCAGCACGCACGGCGCGGTGCCGCCTGCCTGGGCGGCCTCGCGCGCGAGGCGCAGGCAGGGAAACGCCTCGAGATCGACCGCTTCGAACGTGAGCGCGCCCACCTCCGCCAGGCTCAGCGGCGCGATCGGGCGCCTGCCGTCGTCTCCGCCGTCGCCCAGTATCTCCACGCTTTCGCCGCCGTGTAGGGCGTAGGAGATGGCGATGCGCATGTCGCGCGGGCCGATGTGCGCGAGCATCGCGCCGTCGGCAAGCTGGATCAGGCCGTGCACGAGCGATTGCGGGTGCACGACCACGTCGATGCGCTCGTAGGGCGTGCCGAACAGATGATGGGCCTCCATCAGCTCGAGGCCCTTGTTCATCAGCGTGGCCGAGTCGATCGTGATCTTGCCGCCCATCGCCCAGGTCGGATGTGCCAGCGCCTGCTCGACCGTGACCTCCTGCAGCTCGGCGCGCGTGCGCCCGCGGAAGGGGCCGCCGCTGGCGGTGATCGTCATGCGCTCGACGGCACCGGCTGGTTGCCCGGAGATCAGCTGATGCAGTGCCGTGTGCTCGGAGTCCACCGGCGTGATGCGCGCGCCCGTGGCTTCGGCGAGCGCGCTGACGAGCTCGCCGCCGACGACGAGCGACTCCTTGTTGGCGAGCGCGAGGTCGATGCCCTCGCCGAGCGTCGCGACGGTCGGGCCGAGGCCGGCCGAGCCGACGAGCGCGTTGAGCACGAGATCGGCGCCGGAGCCGACGACGAGCTCGACCAGCCCGTGCGCGCCGCTCAGCACCTCGCCATCGGTCCACGCCTCCGCGGCGCGCGCGGCCGCGTCGGCGTCGGCGAGCGCGATCCGCTCGACCCCGTGCGCGATGGCCTGCCGCACGAGCTCCTCCCACGAACGGTCGGCCGACAGCCCGACCAGCTCGAAGCGCTCGGGCTCCTGCGCGCAGACATCGAGCGCCTGCACGCCGATCGAGCCGGTCGAGCCGAGCACGAGCAGCCGGCACGGGCCCTCAGCCCGGCGCGGACGTCCGCTGGGGCCGCTCGCTCACGCGGGCTTGGGAGGTCGTGCGGCGCTGTCCGAGCCTGCTCGTGATCCACGACCAGCCATTCTCACACGCCCGGGCGCCACTGCCGGCGTGGGCGGGCGCCACTGCCAGCGTGAGCGGGCACCACTGCCGGCGTGAGCGGGCACCGGTCGAGGTGCGGGCGGCCCCCGCCTCGCTTGGGTGGGCGTCGGTACGAAGGGCGGGGTCTCGTGAAGGCTGTGCAAAGATCCCGGCCGCACCGATGGAAGCCTCACGCCTCAAGCAGCTGCGCCCGTTCGCCGACCTGACGCCGGCCGAGCTGAACATGCTCGCGCGCGTGGTCGACGAGTTCGAGGCGCCGGCCGGCACGACGCTCGTGATCCAGGGCGACTACGGGTACGAGTTCATGGTGATCGAGGCCGGCACGGTCGATGTGGTACGCAACGGCGAGACGATCGACACGATGGGCCCGGGCGATTTCTTCGGCGAGCTGGCGGTGCTCACGGTCGGCGGGCAGCGCAACGCCACGATTGTCGCGACCTCACCCGTGCGGATCATCACGCTGACGGCGCACTACATGCGAGAAGTCAGCGACCGCATGCCGGCGATCGGGCGAGAAGATCGAAAGCGTGGTCGCCGCACGCACTCATTGAGCGGCCGGGAATCCTCCGCCGCGTCCCGGCGCGGGAAAGAGTTCCGGATACCGATGTGATCCGTCGGTTATTTCGCTCGAGGGGATTGGGCCTGATTTATCGCATCGCGAATGGCCGTGGCCCCTTTGACGGTGTCGCTACTCGAGGATCGAGAGGTTGCGCGCCTAGCAGTCGCCGGTCTGTAGACCGCGGCCCCTAACGTGAACAAATCGATAACAAGATCGCCGCCCGGTACGTCACGGCGCCTGATAGCATCCCGCGACCACCTGACAAGCAGGGGGGTGGTACGTAGAACCACGGGTAGGTAGAAACTACGGAGAAAGGTGGAAACATGCAGCTTCGACGCTTGCTTAGCCTTGTCGCGGCGTGCGCGCTGGCCAGTCTCGCGCTGACGTCCGCGGCCCAAGCATCCCCGTCCACATCCGGTTTGGGAGGCTTTCACTCGGTCGTGCCGGCCAAAGTCAAAAAAGTAAAAGGCGCAAAGTACTACAACTTCTATTTCGATCCCTACTACGAAGGCGAATATCACGGATTCCAGCTCGAACCGCCGTTCTACGTAGTCAAGAAAACAAAGACCTGGGGATACGAACTCGAACCAGGTTATGCGCCCGAATATGGCAACTTCGAAACCGTCAAAGTCAAGTACAAAGAAGGACACGTGACGGTCAAATACACGTACACGGTCTTCTACTACAACTTTGTTGGTGAATGGCTCGTATGCGAGGGAATCAACAATAAAACAGGCTGGGAAGAAGGTGCATGCTACCTCGAGCCGAGTGGCGAATACTTCGGCTACTGGTACGCGGAAAAAGCGTAAGTCCGCAGACTGGACTCGATGCCTAACTGCGTGAGCGGAGAGCAGTCGCACGCGCCGCTCACGCAAACTCCTCGGTCGGGCCAACCAGCTCGCTCGGCCGAGGAGCCGGAATCAAGAAGCGTCGCTCTGATCCAAGTTCGCTCGCTGCGCGGCTAGTGCACGTACGCGAACCAGATGTAATAGCTCGCAACGGCCACGAACAGCACCGCATCGAGCCGGTCGAGCGCGCCGCCGTGCGCGCCGAACAGGGTCCCAGAGTCCTTGACGCCGGCGTCGCGCTTGATGAACGACTCGAACAGATCCCCGACCGGCGCGACGAGCGCCACCCCGACGCCGAGCACGAGCGCGTGCGAGCCCGGTAGCCACTGCTGGTAGCGGCTGGCCAGCCAGACGCCCGCGACGGCACAGATCATCCCGACGACGAGACCCTCGACGGTCTTGCCCGGTGAGATGCGCGGCGCGAGCTGGCGCCGGCCGAACATGTGCCCGCCGAGGTAGGCGCCGGTGTCGCCGAGGAAGGTGCCGACCAGCACGTCGATCACGATGCCCTCGCCGTGCGGCAGCCCGCGCAGGAGCACCGCATGCGCCAGCGCGAAGCCGATCCAGTAGATGCCGAGCAGGGTCAGCGCGAGGCTGCCGACGCTTGGGCGCGGCCGCGCGAGCGCGAACGCGAACAGCAGCGGCAGCGCAGCCACCGCGACTAGCAGGATCTGGAACTGGCTGCCGTACTGCGAGGCCGCGAGCAATCCGGCGAGCGCGATGAACCCTCCCAGGCGCAGCGGGCGCGCGCGCGCGTACATCGCGTACAGCTCGTGCATGCACAGGCAGCCGAGCACGAACACGCCGAGCGTGAAGATCACCCCGCCCTCGATCACCAGGAACAGCGCCAGCGCGATCGCCGGCAGCGCGGCGAGGATGCGCGCGCCGAGATCCGAGCCACGGCGCGCCCGCGCGCCCTCGGCGGTGCGTGCGCGAGCCGGCCGGCGGGATGCGTGTCGCCGGCTAGCGGCCACCGAAACGGCGCCGGCGCTCGGAGAACTCGGCGAGCGACTGCTCGAGTGCCTCGCGGCCGAAGTCGGGCCAGAGCTCATCGCGGAACACGAGCTCGGAGTAGGCGGACTGCCACAGCAGGTAGTTCGACAGCCTGCGCTCGCCGCTCGTGCGGATGATCAGGTCGGGGTCGTGCATCTCCGGTGCGTACAGGCACTGTCTGAACTCCTCCTCGCTGCCGCCGGCGAAGCGCCGCGCGGCGTCGATGATCTCCGCGCGTCCACCGTAGTTGAACGCGACGAACAGCGTGATCCGCCGGTTGGCGTCGGTGAGCGCCTCGGCCCAGCGCATGCGCTGCACGAGCTCCGCCGCCACGCGCTCGCGCCGTCCGATGAAGCGCATGCGCACCCCTTCCGCGCTCAGCTCGGGGGTCTCCTGCTCGATGCGCCTGGCGAACATCGCCATCAACCCGTCGACCTCCTCGGCCGGACGCGACCAGTTCTCGGTCGAGAACGAGTACACGGTCAGCTCGTGCACACCGAGGTCGACGGCGTCGCGCAGCCGCGCCTTGACGGTGTCGGCGCCGGCGTCGTGGCCCTCGTTCACGCTCAGCCCGCGCGCGCGCGCCCAGCGCCCGTTTCCGTCGGTGATGATCGCCACGTACTTCGGGCTCGGGCCCGCGCCGGTCACGGCCTGCGCGCTGGCGGCGCCGGCGCTCATCGGCGCGTACGAAGCGGTCCGTCTCGCTGCTCGGGCGCGGGCACCCGCTCGCTCACGGCCGGGGCGCGCATCAGACCTCGAGGATCTCGCCTTCCTTGGTCTTGAGCACGCCGTCGAGCTCGTGCACGCGCTCGTCGGTGAGCTTTTGCAGCTCGACCTCGGCGCGGTGCTCGTCATCGGAGGAGGCTTCGCCGGCGCTCTTGAGCTCGCGCAGGTGATGGAGCACGTCGCGCCGGACGTTGCGGATCGCGACGCGGCCCTCCTCGGCGAGATTGCGCACGACCTTGACGAGCTCGCGGCGGCGCTCCTCGGTCAGTTCGGGGACGGCGAGCCGGATCAGGTTGCCGTCGTTGGACGGGTTGAGGCCGACGTCGGACTCGTTGATGGCCTTCTCGATCGCCTTGATCGAGGACTTGTCGTAGGGCTGTACGGTGATCAGCCGGGCCTCGGGCGCGGAGATCGTCGCCAGCTGGTTCAGCGGTGTGGCGGCGCCGTAGTAGTCGACCACGACGCGGTCGAGCAGCGCCGGGCTGGCTCGACCGGTGCGGACAGTCGAGAACTCGTGCTGGGCGGACTCGACCGACTTCGCCATCCGCTCGCGCGCATCCTCGAGCAGTGCGTCGATCATCTCAGTTGCCATCGCTGTCTCCTGTCGGTGTGGATACGAGCGTGCCCACGCGCTCTCCGGAGATTATCCGCGCCAGGCTCGTGTCATCGTCCATGTTGAATACGTTCAGCGGCATGCCGTTGTCCATGCACAGCGCCAGTGCGGTCGAGTCCATCACGCGCAGGCGCCGCTCGATCGCCTCCATGTGGGTGATCTCGGGAATGAACGTCGCGTCCGGATTGGTTGCCGGGTCGGCGCTGTAGACGCCTTTGACGCCGTTCTTGGCCATCAGGATGATCTCGGCGTGCACCTCGGCGGCGCGCAGCGCGGCGGCGGTGTCCGTGGTGAAGAACGGGTTGCCGGTGCCGGCCGCGAAGATCACGACGCGGCCCTTCTCGAGGTGGCGGATGGCGCGCCGGCGGATGTAGGGCTCGGCGACCTCGGACACGCCGAGCGCGCTCATCACGCGCGTGTCGGTCCCGCCCTTCTCGAGCGCGTCCTGCAGCGGCAGCGCGTTCAGGACGGTGGCGAGCATGCCCATGTAGTCGGCCGTGGCGCGGTCCATGCCCTCGGCGGCGCCGCGCATGCCGCGGTAGATGTTGCCGGCGCCGACGACGATCGCGACCTGCACACCGCGGTCGCGCACCTGGCTGACCTGATGCGCAACGGCCGCGACGCGCTGCGGGTCGGTGCCGAACTCGAGCTCCCCCATCAGCGCCTCGCCGGAGAGCTTGAGCAGGATGCGCGCGAAGACGGGGTCTGTCATCGCCGCGCAGCCTATCCCGCACCACGGTCCCAAGCAGTGCAGGACGGTCGGCTTCTCCCCCAGGCGGTCGGCTACTGCCCTACTGCAAAGCGGGTGAAGCGGCGGATGACGACGTTCTCGCCGGTCTTGGCGGCGAGGTCGTCGCGCAGCTGCTGGACGGTTTTGCCCTCGAACTTCGGGTTGTGCAGCTCCTGCTCGAGCAGCGCGACCGTCCGATACCAAGCGTCGAGCTTGCCCGCGACGATCTTCTCGCGGACGTTCTCGGGGCGCTCGGCGGCTTCCTGCTCGTAGATGCGTGCCTCGGCATCGCGCACGTCTGCCGGGACCTCGTCGCGGCTGACGTAGCCGACGGTCGGGCTGGCGGCGATCTGCATGGCGACGTCGCGCGCGAAGCCGACGAAGTCTTCGTTGTTGGCGACGAAGTCGGTGTTGCAGTCGACCTCGATCAGCACCCCGACCCTGGCGCCGGCGTGGATGTAAGCCTGGACCGTGCCCTCGGTGGCGGTGCGCTCGCCGAGATCCTGAATCTTCTTGCCCTGCTGCAGGCGCAGGATCTCGATCGCCTTGTCGACGTCGCCGCCGGACTCGGCCAGCGCCTTCTTGCAGTCCATCATGCCCGCGCCCGTACGGTCGCGCAGCGCCTTGACGTCCTTGGCGGAGATGTTGGCGGTGGGTGTCATGCTCGGGCGTCCGACCACCGGCTGCGCCGGCGGTGCCCGTCGGCTCGTTTGACGGGAACGCTCGCCCTGCAGGCCGGCTTGACGGCGCCCTTGGCGCTCACGCGTTGCTCTCCTCGCTCACGGCGCCCTCGGCGACAGGCGCAGGTTGTGCCTCAACGGCAGGCTCAGGCGCGGGCTGCGCATCCACCGCCGGCTCGGGCTCAGACGCCGGTGGCTGCTCAGGCGGCGCTGCTGCAGCGGGCTCGGGCTCACTCGGTGGCTCGGGCGCGGGTGCTGCGGCAGGCTCTGGCTGAGCCTCGGCCGCCGGCTCGGGTGTGGGCGGTGCCGTCGCTGGAGCTTGACTTTCGGGCGCGGCAGTGGCCGGTGGTGGCGGCGGCGGCGGCTGCGCTGCCGGCGCTTGCGGCTGGGCAGGGGCGGGCGGTTTCGGGGTCGGCGGGCTGCTGGACCGTTGGCTGCGGTTGCGGGGTCGCGGGCTGCTGAGCGGCAGCGGCAGCGGCGGCCGCCTGCGCCTCGGCGGCCTCGCGCGCGGCGCGCTCTTCGGCTTCGCGCTTGGCCTGCTCTTCCGCCTCGCGCTTGGCCTGCTCCTCGGCTTCGCGGCGGGCGCGTGCCTCGGCCTCGAGGCGGGCACGCTCTTCGGCTTCTTCGCGGGCACGCTGCTCCTCGGCGCGGAACACCGACGTGCCCGTCGGCGACGACGTCGCCGATCGCCTGGGTGATCAGCGCGCACGAGCGGATCGCGTCGTCGTTGCCGGGGATCACGAAGTCGATGCCGTCGGGGTCGCAGTTGGTGTCAACCAGGCCGATGATCGGGATGCGCAGGCGCTGTGCCTCGCGGACGGCGATCAGCTCGGTTTTGAGGTCGATCACGAACATCGCGTCGGGCACGCGCTGCATGTTCTTGACGCCGCCGAGATTGGCGCGCAGCTTGAGCAGATCGGCCTGGGCGGACATGCGCTCGCGCGTGGGCAGCAGCGCGAGCTGGCCCTCGGTCTCGTAGCGTTCGAGATCGTGCAGCCGGCGGATGCGCTGGTTGATGGTCTGGAAGTTGGTGAGCAGGCCGCCGAGCCAGCGATGATTGACGTACGGCATGCCGGCGCTCTCGGCGACGTCACGGATCGTGTCGCGCGCCTGCTTCTTGGTGCCGACGAACAGCACGACGCCGCCGCGATGGGCGAGCGTGCCGGCGAACTCCTGGGCCTGCTTCAAGAGCGCAGCGGTCTTGAGCAGGTCGATGATGTAGATGCCGTTGCGCTCGCCGTAGATGAAGCGGCGCATCTTCGGGTTCCAGCGGCGGGTTTGGTGGCCGAAGTGAACCCCGGCCTCGAGCAACTCCGCGATACCTACTTCAGCCACGGGCCTGTGCTCCCTTGTTGATGATGTTTACTGATGCTTCCGAGCGGACGCTGCGGACCCGGAGCGTGCGACTGGGTCGCCGTCCGGGCAGGGCCGCGAGCGAGCTCCGCGCGGGTCGAAGGTCGATAAGAGCCTCAGAATAGCCCACGAGGCCCGCGCCCCAGCGACCGCATGGGGCAGCTCGAGCGGTCCGCTCAGCCGTCGCTTCCGCCAGCTCACGCCGGGCTCGGCTCGGGCGAGAGCGTCGACCAGATCCGGCGGCAGCGGCGAGCTGACGTCGATCGTGGCGCCGGTGATGGGATGCGTGAACGACAGGCGCGCGGCGTGCAGGAACTGGCGGCGCAGCCCGAGCACGTCTGCTGCGACGCCGCCGTGATAGGTCGGGTCGCCGGCGACGGGATGGCCGATCGCCTCGAGATGGACGCGGATCTGGTGGGTGCGACCGGTCTCGAGGCGCAGGCGCAGCAGCGTGAAGCGGGGCAGTGAGCGTTCGATCTCGAAGTGGGTGCGCGCCTCGCGGGCCTGAGCGCCTTCGACCGCCATGCGCGTGCGCACGCGCGGGTCGCGCCCGACAGGAGCGTCGATCGTGCCCGTGCGCGAAGGCGGGCGGCCGTGGACGAGCGCCAGGTACTCGCGCCGCACGCGGCGGGCGGCGAGCTCGCGCGCCAGCAGCTCGTGGGCACGCTCGGAGCGCGCCACCACGAGCAGGCCCGAGGTGTCGCGGTCCAGGCGATGAACGATGCCCGCGCGCGCCGGGATCGGGCCCGCCCGCGGCCAGCGGCCCAGCAGCTGTGCGAGCGTGTCCTCGCGATGGCCACGGGCCGGGTGCACGACCAGCCCGACAGGCTTGTCGATCACGAGCAGGTGCTCGTCCTGGTAGACGACTGCGAAATCGGCTGTCATCGGCATGGGGTTGCAGCACGACCGGCTATGGCGTGCAAGACATCAGCCAAGCAGGTCGGGCAACTTAATTACGGCCGACCCCGCGGAGCGGGTTTCCGGCCGGAATTAAGTTCCGACCTGCGCCACTCGATCACCAGCAGCAGCAGCGCGGCACCGAGCACGATCGCCGTGTCGGCAAGGTTGAACGGCGGCCAACCGAGCGGCAGCTTGATGAAGTCCACGACCGAGCCGTTGCGGATGCGGTCGAGCAGGTTGCCCAGCGCGCCGCCGAGCAGCAGCCCCGTCGGCAGCCATATCAGCGGGCGCGAGGCGTGGGTGACGAAATACGCGAGCAGCGCGACCAGCGCCAAGCCGACGAGGATCGGTGACGGCGATCTGGCTGCCGGCGGCGAGGCCGAACGCAACGCCGTGGTTGCGGGTGTCCACGAGCTGGATGCCCGGGAGCACCTTGACTTCTTCGCCGGGCACGATCGAGCTCGACACCAGGTGCTTGCTGAGCTGGTCGAGCGCGAGCACGATCACCATCACGATCACGGCGCGTACGTAGGGGCTGGCGAGGGACGTGCGCACGGGGCCGGTTTCGCTCGGAGGGTCAGCCGTGGATGATGCCCTGTACCACGATCTCGTTGACCAGTCCGAGCACGATGATCGCGATCAAGGGACTGAAATCGATTCCCCCGAAGCTGGGCAGTATGCGGCGGAAGATGCGCAGGTATGGCTCGCAGATGTCACGCACGAAGCCGAGCACGGCGTCGGTGGTGCGCGAGTAGGGCGGTTTCAGCCCGGCGGCGAACAGCAGCTGCACGACGATGTAGACGATGATCAGGATCGTGTAGACGTAGATCAGGGTCGAACAGGAAGCCGGCGATCTGCGTGCGCGCGGTGGCGATCAGCACGCCGGCCGCGACCCCGCTCATCGTCGCCCCTCGACCGGGCTGGATCGAGTCCCGCCTCCCGCGAGCGCGCTACCGAGGCGACCCGCCTTGCTCACCGCTTCTCCCCGAGCACGGCGTCGAGCGCGTCGCTGAAGGCGGCCCGCAGCCCGCCGCGCTCGAGCGCGTCGAGACCGCGCGCGGTGACGCCTCCGGGCGAGGCGACCTCGCGGCGGATCGCGTGCGTGTCCCCCGCGCGACGGCGCAGCAGCTCGGCGGTCCCGGCGAGCGTCTCTACCACGAGCTCGGCGCCCTGCGCAGCCGGGATGCCACGACGCACCCCGGCGTCGATCTGAGCCTCCGCGACGAGCGCGACATAGGCCGGGCCGCACGACATCAGGCCCATCGCGACATCGACGAGCTCGTCGGGCAGTATCACGAGCATGCCGAGCTCGGCGAACAGCTGGCGGACCTGCTCGTCGAGCTCCGGCTGCCGGCCCCACGCCTCCTGCTCGCGCTGGCGCCACGGGTCGGCCGCGCAGACGATCGCCCCGGCTCTGACTTCGGCCGGCAGCGAGGGCAGGAAGCGGTAGACGGGTTTCTCGGAGTAGGCGCGCTTCAGCGCCGGCAGCGGTGTCGCGGCGAGGATCGACGCGACGGCACGCGCGTGGGGCGCGATTTCCGCGGCGACGTCCTGGAGCTGCGCGGGCTTGTGGCAGAGCACGACCAGATCGGCGCGCTGGGCTACCTCGGCGTTGCTGGCCAGAGCCTCTCCCCCTACCTCGGCCGCGAGCGCGCCGGCGCGCTCTCCGACAGGGTCGGCGCAGAGCAGCGGGCGGCCCCAGCCGCGCGCGAGCGCGCGCGCCATGTTGCCGGAGCCGATCAGACCTATCTGCATGAGTGGGCCAGCCTACCGGCGATCATGAGCATGCCGTCACCGCTGTCGGGCGGCATCGGCTTAGGACTGGTTGAAGAAGCCCTTCTCGATCAGCCGCGCCCGCTCCTCGGCGGAGATCTCGACGTTGCGCGGGGTCAGCATGAAGACCTTGTCGGCGATCCGCTGCATGCCTCCGTCGAGGGCGTAGGTGAGGCCGGAGGCGAAGTCGATCAGGCGCTTGGACAGGTCGGTTTCGGTGCCCTGCAGATTGAGGATGACGGGGATCGAGTCCTTGAACTTGTCCGCTATCTGCTGGGCGTCGTTGAACGACTTGGGTACGACCAGGTGCACGCGCACGTCGCCGTTGCCGCGGGCGCCGACGGAGCGCAGCACCGTGCTCGAGCGCCCGCCGCCGGCGGGCTCGTCGTCGGCGAAGATGTCATCGAACTCGTCGCGGCGGCGGCGCAGGCGCCGCACGTTCGGCCGCTCGCGGTAGCGATCCTCGACGTCGCGCTCGGACCGAGCGTCGTCGTCGTCGTAGTCGTCGTCGTGATACTCCTCGGCCAGGCCGAAATAGACGAGCGCGCGGTGCCAGGAGTCGCGAAAAGCCATCGGTTCAGGTGCGTGTTCGCCCGCGGGGCGTGTTTCCCTGCTCGCGCAGAGAGTGTCGGTGCTCATGTTACGCCCGCCGAGCGCCGCTAACAGTACAGCCTCGTGCCGATGCGCACGATCGTTGCGCCCTCTTCGGCCGCGACCAGGCAGTCCTGTGAGGTTCCCATCGAAAGGACGTCGAGAGCGTGGATATCCGCGAGGTCGCGCAGCGCGGCAAACCACGGGCGGTTGCGCTCGGGGTCTGTGGCGAGCGGCGGCATGCACATCAGACCGGCGACCGGGACCGGCGAGCGTTCGAGATAGCGCTCCAGCTCGTACGGCGCGATCCCCGCCTTGCCGGGCTCGCGCGCGACGTTGACCTCGATCAGGACGCGCAGCTCCGGTCGGGCGAGCTCGCGATGACGCTCGAGCTCGCGCAGCGCCGATTCGCTGGCGAGCGAATGGATCAGGCGCACGCTCGGCAGGATCGCGCGGACCTTGCGGCTCTGGAGCGCACCGATGAAGTCCCACACGAACAGCTCGCCGTGGGCGGCGACCTTGGCGAGGAGGTCTTGCGCGCGGTTCTCACCGACCAGCCGGATCCCGGCGGCGGACAGCGAAGGCATGTCCTCGCAGGCAACGTACTTGGTGGCGGCAAGGATCTCGAGTCGCTGCGGATCGCGGCCCGCACGGCGCGCGGCGTCGGCGAGCTGGGCGCGCAGCTGACGAAGGTTCTCGCGGATGCGCTCGGGGTCCGCGATGCTGATCAGCTCAGCCACGTGACCGCTTCCCCGCCCGCCGCCTGATCGCAACCCGCTTGGCGGCCCGCAGCCTGATCGCAACCCGCTTGGCGGCCCGCCGCCTCATCGCAGCCACGCGACACCCGCTTGGCGGCCCGCCGCCTGACCTTCGCGGCGGTGTGAGAAGAAGCGCTCGTCACAGATCGTGCACAGCTTCACCTGCTCGACGCGGTCCACGCCCGCGCGCAGCAGGCGTTCACGCGCGAGCGCCGGCAGGTCGATGTTGTTGCCGGCGCGGTGTGCGCCGCCGAATGCTCCGTGGACCTCTGGTCCGACCTCGTAGCAGCACGGACCGGCGCCCGGACCGATGACGGCGACGATCTCGTCGGCGCGGCGCGCGGGCTCGGCGTGCGCCTTCACCTGCGGCTCGGGCGCCCGGCCCGAGTCGCCGCACGCATGTCCCGGCTGTGCGGAGACCAGAGTCGGGTCGCCCTGCGCCTGGTCCAGCTCGCGCAGCGCGCGCACGCCCTCCTCGAGCACGCCCGCCGCGAGACCGCGCCAGCCGGCGTGGACGGCCGCCACGGCGCGCTCGGATCCGAGCAGCACGGGCAGGCAGTCGGCGGTCAGCACCATCACGCCGACGCTCGCGAGCGCGGTCGCGCGTCCGTCGGCCGCGACGGTGAGCGGCTCGGCGCCGGCTCCCTCGAAAACGCGCACGCGCTGGACATTGGCGCCATGCACCTGGGGCCCGGCGCACAGCCGACGCAGCTCGAGGCTACGGCGCAGCCGTTCGCGCTCGCGCACGCCCTGCGTGCGCGTCTGTGCGCGCACCGTCGAGAGGTTGCCATGGCCGCGGGTCGTGAACAGCGCCTGGCCGCCTGCGGGGAGTTCGAAGCGCAGCGGGTCCATCTATACCTCGAGCGCGGCCTGCAGCTCGGCCTCGCGCCCCTCGCCGAGCTCGTCATCCAGCTTGCGCGCGAGTACGGCCTGCAGCCGGCGCCCGATCTCCGGACCCTCTGGGATACCGGCCGCGAGCAGGTCGTCGCCGGTGATCTCGAGGTGCACGTGGCGCAGCTCCTTCAGCCATTCTTCGGCGGCGCCCATCACGTCGGAGAACTCCCACTCGCGCTGTCCCCAGGCGCCCGCGAGCGCGACTTCCTCGGGTGCCGCGTGACCGACGGCGTCGCGGATCTGGGAGGGGGTTTCAGCGCCTCCGAGCTCTTCAGCCAGCGCATCGGCGTCGATCGCCGCGCCGAGCGCGAGGTCGCGATCGGCGGCCGGGAGCTCGAGCGAGTCGAGCAGCGCGTACGCCGACTCTTCGGCTTCGTCCTCGAGGCCCTGGACGATCGAGCGCAGCAGCGCCGCGAGCAGCAGCAGATCGGGCCGGCCCGGCTCGCCGTCGAGGCCGCGGCGCAGCAGCGCGAGCGCCTCGCGGCCAAGCCCCGCCTCGAAGCGCAGCTGCGGGTGCAGCGCTCGTAGGAGCCCGAGCCGGTTCATGGCTTCGAGCGTGGCACGCGCGTCCGCTTCGGCCAGCGCGAGCCGCAGCTCGGCGCCGATGCGGGCGCGCGAGATGGTGTCGAGCGCGCCGCCCGCGACGGCCTGCGCAGCCAGCGAGGCGGTGTGTGGCTCGATCTCGAAGCCGAGCCGAGCGCTGTAGCGGGCGAGCCGCAGCAGGCGCGTGGGATCGTCGCTGAAGCTGCGGTCGTGCAGGACCCGCAGGCGTCCGTGCGCGAGGTCGCCGAACGCACGGTCGTTGACCGCTCGCAGCGCGCCGGCAGACGGACCCGACAGCGCCAGCGCGATCGCGTTGATCGTGAAGTCGCGCCTCTCGAGATCCTGTTGGGCGGTACCAGCGCCCACCTCGGGGAGGGCGCCAGGCGTCGCGTACTGCTCGGTGCGGCGGGTCGCGATGTCGATTCGGCCCTCGATTCGGCCCTCGGCACCATCGACTTCCCAGCGGACGAGGGCAGTGCCAAAGCGATCGTGAAATGTCGAGTCGGCGCGCACGTCTTCGCCGGCGTCAACCCCTGCGTCGGGAGCGGTGCCCGGGCTCTCGCCGCGAGCGGCGCGCGACGTCTCGCGGGCGCGCGAGGTCTCGCGGTCACGTGTGCCCGGGTTTTCACCGGCGAGCGTACCCAGCCGCGCAGCCAGCTCGCGGGCGAACGCGCCGGCGTCGCGGTCGACGACGACGTCGAGCTCGCGTGGCGTCCGCCCGAGCGCAAGATCGCGCACCGCTCCCCCCACGAGCTCGACGTCCTTGCGGTCCGCGATCTGCTCGAGCAGCTCGCGTCCGCCCGGCAGCTCGCGCACGCGTGCGAGCATCGCTCCCCCATCGAACCCGTGCTCAACCATCGGCTGGCGCCCTTTGCTCACGACCGATCGGATCCCCCGTTGGTCGCATCGGTACCCGCGGCTTGTCGAGAACCTCACGCACGGTTGTAATCTACGCAACGCCTCCCCGTCTTCGCGGGCGTCAGGGATCTCCCACGGCTCGCACGGACACGCCGGCGGCGGCGAGGTGAGCCTTGGCGTCGGCGATCGTGAAGCGTCCGTAGTGGAAGATCGAGGCGCACAGCGCCGCGTCGGCGCCGGCGGCCAGTGCCTGCGCGAGATGCTCGAGCTCGCCGGCGCCGCCGGACGCGATCACCGGCACGCTGACGGCGCCACTGACGGCGGCGGTGAGCGCGAGGTCGTAGCCGTCGTTGGTGCCGTCGCGATCCATGCTCGTGAGCAGGATCTCGCCGGCGCCGCGTTCGACGGCCTCACGGGTCCAGGCGACGGCGTCGCGGCCCGTAGGGGTCCGTCCCCCGGCGACGTACGCCTCCCAGCGCTGCGCGCCGTTCGCCGGCGTGGATTTGGCGTTGACGGCGAGGACGACGCATTGCGAGCCGAACACGCGAGCCAGCTCGTCGATCAGCTCGGGGCGCTGCAGCGCGGCGCTGTTGACCGAGACCTTGTCGGCGCCGGCGTCGAGCACCGTCTGGGCATCCTCGATCGAGCGGATGCCGCCTCCGATCGTGAACGGGATGAATACGTCGTTGGCCGTCCGGCGGGCGAGCTCGGCGATCGTCTCGCGGCGCTCGTGCGTGGCGGTGATGTCGAGGAACACGAGCTCGTCGGCGCCTTCGCGGTCGTAGTGCGCAGCCAGTTCGACAGGGTCGCCTGCGTCGCGAATGTCGAGGAATTCGACGCCCTTGACGACACGGCCGCCGTTGACGTCCAGACAGGGGATCACGCGCTTGAGGTGCACGAGCCAAAGGTAGCGTCGAAACGCGCAGATCAGCCGGCGAGCACGGCAAGCGCTTCAGCGACCGTGAAGCGCCGCTCGTAGAGCGCCTTGCCGACGATCACGCCGTCGAGGCTGGTCAGGCCGCGCTCGGCGCGAAGCCGCACGAGCGCTTGCAGGTGGGCCAGCTCGCCGATTCCTCCGGAGAGAATCAGCTTGCCGTCACCGGCGGCACGCGCCGCGCGCTCGGTCAGGTCGGCGCTGGGCCCGTCGAGCATGCCGTCGTGATCGATGTCCGTGAAAACGAACCTCCTGACGCCCGCCCCGCCTTCGCCGTCTCCCCTGTCCCCGCTGTCACCATCTGCACCGCTCCGATCGCGCTCGCGCTCGCGCCAGCGGTCGATCGCGTGCTCGGCCGGCACCTCGGTGGCCTGCATCCAGCCGTGCGTGGCGACGAAGCCGCCGCGTGCGTCGATCGAGACGAGGACGCGCTCGGGTCCGTAGGCGTCGATCGCCTCGAACGGCAGCTGCGGGTTGGTGAAGATCGCGGTGCCGAGGATCACGCGCGCCGCGCCCGCCTCGAACGCACGCTCGATCGAGTCGCGGTTGCGCAGTCCACCGCCAAACTGGACCGGAGCCCCGGACTCGCGGGCAATCCGCCACAGGTGCTCGAGATTGACCGGGCTGCCGGCTTTGGCTCCGTCCAGGTCGACCACGTGGAGATACCCCGCGCCCTGCTCGACCCAGCCGCGGGCCGCCGCAAGCGGGTCCTCGTCGTAGACCGTCTTGCGCTCGAAGTCCCCCTTGACGAGACGCACGGCACGGCCGTCGAGGATGTCGATCGCCGGGTACAGGATCACGAGTCCACCTCCCGGATCACAAGTCCACCACCCGGATCACGAGCCCACCTCGCGGATCACGAGTCCACCTCCGTTGGACACCGGCCGGCGTATCGCGCGTGGGCCCGTGAATCGCCCCGGTCACGACGGCGTCGGCACCGCGGAGCGGCCGCAGATCCGCGTGAAGTTCTTCAGCAGCGCGAGGCCATGCGTGGAGGACTTCTCTGGGTGCGACTGGGTGCCGTATACGTTCTCGCGTCCGACGATCGCAGCGAACGGCTCGCCGTAGCTGGCGGTGGCGAGCATCACCTGTTCGTCTGCAGGCATAGGGGCGTAGCTGTGCACGTGGTACAGGTAGATCGGATCTGGCAGGCCCGCGGCCAGCGGGCTCGGGCGCTGCCAGCGGACCTCGCTCCAGCCGATGTGGGGCAGCTTCAGATCGGCGGCGTTCAAACGATGCACGGTGCCGGCCAGCAGGCCGAGGCCCTCCGCGCCCCCGTGCTCGTCGGAGCCTTCGAACAGCAGTTGCATGCCGAGGCACAGCCCGAGCAGTGGCACGCCCGCAGCCACTCGCTCGGCGAGCAGCTCGTCGAGGCCGCGCGCGCGGATCGCCGCCATGCCCGCGGGAAATGCGCCCACGCCGGGCAACACGAGCCCGTCCATCGCGCGCAGCGTGGCGGCGTCATCGCTGACCGCGACGCGCGCGCCGACGTGCTCGAGCGCCTTCTCGGCCGAGCGGCGGTTTCCCATGCCGTAGTCGATCAGCCCGATCTGAGGCGCCATATCCGTCGCCTCGCGGCGTCCTCGGTCGCTCGTGTGCGGAGCACACCACGCTTCCTGCGTCCTGGCGACGCTTGGATCTGGCACCTCAGATCCACTGGTCATGCTGTGAGCGTACCCTTGGTGCTCGGAACGCCCGTCTCGGTCGGGTCGATCGCAACCGCTTGGCGCAGCGCGCGCGCGAACGCCTTGAACGCGGCCTCGATCATGTGGTGGGCGTTGGTGCCGGCTTCGACGCGCAGATGCAGCGTGAGCTTGGCCGCGTTGGCCAGCGCCCGGAAGAACTCCTCGGTCAGCTCGTGCTCGAACCCGCCGGTCGCGCCGGCCGGCAGCTCGGCTTCGAACAGCATGAACGGTCGCCCTGAGATGTCTAGCGCGCAGCTGGCGCGGGCCTCGTCCATAGGCGTGACCGCGGCGCCGTAGCGAGTGATGCCAGATCGGTCGCCGAGCGCGCTGTCGAGCGCCTGGCCGAGCGCTATCGCGGTGTCCTCGACGGTGTGGTGCGAGCCGGTCTGCAGATCGCCCTCGACCCGGACGTCGAGGTCGAGGCCTCCGTGGCGGGCGAGCAGGTCGAGCATGTGGTCGAGAAAGCCCACGCCGGTCACGCGCTTGCCCTCCCCGCTGCCTTCGAGCGTGAGCGTCAGTTTGATGTCGGTCTCGCCGGTGCGGCGCTCGACGGTCGCGCTGCGGGTCATGATCGGGCCTCCATCCGGTCCGCCCTTTGGATCCTGTCGGACGCCATCCAGTCGCTGCCGGGCGCCGTCGAGTCGCGGTTGATTGCACCTTCAGAGCTCATGCTCTCCAGCTTACGTTCCGCCTGCGACGGTATTCGCGCTCGACGCGCTGCGGGCGCGAGCGTCCATCGAGTCGGCGTGCGCCTGAAAGCCCTCGGCGCGCGCGATCGGGGCTCCTGCGGCGGCGAGCTTTCTGACCGTTTCCCCGCCGACCGGCCCGAGCCGCACCTCGGCCATGCGACGGCGGAAGTGGCGGGTCGAGAGCATCGACGCAAAGCGGGCTGAGCCACCCGTCGGAAGCACGTGGTTGGAGCCGGCGACGTAGTCGCCGAACGCCGTCCCGGCGGCGGCGCCGACGAACAGGCAGCCGGCGCTGCGCACGACGCTGGCGAGCGCCTCGACTTCGCCGCCGATCAGCTGCAGGTGCTCTGGGGCGAGCGCGTTGGCGAGCTCGATCGCCTCGCGCGGGGACCCGGTTTCAACGAGCGCGCAGGCGGCATCGGCGACGGTCGGATACGCGAGGATCTGGCGCTCGAGCGACTGCGCAAGCGCGTCGAGCTGGGCAGGCGAGCTCGAGATCGCGACGACCAGGCTGCCGGCTCCGTGCTCGGCCTGCGCCAGCATGTCGAGCGCAGCCAGGTCGAGCTCGCGCGCGCCGGCGTCGGCGCCGAGCGCGATCGCGAGGTCGCTGGGGCCGGCGAAGCCGTCGATCCCGACGAGCGCCGAGAGCTGGTGCTTGGCCTCCTGGACATAGAGGTTGCCGGGCCCGACGATGACCTCCACCCGGCGCACCGTCTCGGTGCCATATGCCAGCGCGGCGATCGCCTGGGCGCCGCCCATGCGGTAGACGCGTTCGACGCCGCACAGGCGGCAGGTGCCGAGGATCAGCGGATCGACCTGGCCGTCGCGCGCAGGAGGGGCACATACGGCGAGATCGATCACGCCGGCGGCGCGGGCCGTGACGACGCCCATCACGACGGTGCTCGGATAGGGGGCGCGTCCGCCGGGGACGTACACGGCGGCCGATTGCACGGGGACGTCGCGGAGCGTGATGCGCTGGCCCTGCGGGAGCTCGACGGCGACGTCCTCGCTGACCCCGGCCTGGGCGACGAGCGCGACGTTCGCGATCGCCACCTGCAGGCCGGCGACGAGCTCGAGGTCGAGGCGCGTGAGCGCTTGGTCGAGCTGGTCCGCGCCCACGACCAGGGAACGTTCGCCGGCATCGGAGGCCTGGTCACCGGCGGGGTCGAAGCGGCGCGTGTACTCGCGCACGGCATCGTCGCCGCCGGCGCGCACCCCGGCGAGGATCTCGAGCACGGTGTCGGCAACGCTCTCACGGGCGCGAACGAGCGCGCGCACGTGGGCTGCCACGCCGACCGGACCGCCGAGCGTCTCGACGCCCATAGCGTCGATGCGCTCGATCTTCATCGGTCGCTCAGCGCGCCGCGTGTCGTTGCGGGAGACATGGTGTCAGCCGTTCCTTTGCTTGCCTTTGCTCCCGTAACTGCGAGCGTCGCTCGACGTCACTCTAAAGCGTTGCTGCTCCGTTGCTCAGGCGCTCGCGCAGGCGGGCGAGCAGCTGGTCGATCGCCGCCGCCTTGAGCTTGTAGGCGACTGGGTTGGCGATCAGGCGCGCAGTGCAGTCCACCAGCTCCTCACGCACGACGAGCCCGTTGGCGCGCAGCGTCGTGCCGGTGGCAGTCAGGTTGACGATCGCGTCGGCCAGGCCGGTGAGCGGCGCCAGCTCGACCGAGCCCTTGACCTCGACGATCTCGCCCTGGCGGCCGGTCTCCTCGAGATGGCGCGCAGCGATTCGCGGGTACTTCGTGGCGACGCGCATCACGCCGAGCCGGCGCAGGGCCTCAGCGGCGGGGTGCTCGCCGTGCGCGTTGACGCGGTCGGCGGTTGCGAGCACCATCGTGCAGCGGCCGTAGCCGAGGTCGAGCAGCTCGTAGATCTGACGCCGGCCGCGCTCGCGCGCGCCTGCGCCCGAGGCCTGCCCGGCTCGCTCGAGCAGGACGTCCTTACCGGTGATGCCGAGATCGGCGGCGCCGGCCTCGACGTAGGTCGGTACGTCCGAGGGCCGCATCGTGATCACTCCGATGTCGTCGAACAGCAGCTTGCGGTCGTTGGTGCGCAGCTCGCCGGTGTCGAGTCCGAGCTCGGTGAGCAGATCGACCGTCCCGTCGAACAGCGCGCCGCGAGGTGCGGCGATCGTGAGGCCGTCGAGCGGGCGGGCGCTCATCGCGCAAGCGCTCCCGTGCCACGCTCCTCACCGGCCAGGGCTATGTGAAGCCGTTCGACATCGAGCGCGAAGCCGACGGCGGGGCGCGGCGTGCCGAAGCTGGCAAGCAGGTCGTCGTAGCGCCCGCCGCCGCCGATCGGCACGCCGAGCGTCGGGTCGTAGACCTCGAACACGGCGCCCGTGTAGTAACCGATGCTGCGCACGAGCCCGAGGTCGAAGATCACCCGGCTCGCGACGCTGGCCGGGAGTAGCTCGCTGACCTGGCGCATGCCGGCGGTGGCGTCGGCGGCGGCGTCCGCGGGCGGGCCGAACGCAGACGGTCCCGCCGCGGCACCGAGCACCTCCGGGCCGCCTCGGCGCTGCGGTACCCCGAGCAGCAGCTCGGTGGCCTGCGCGTCGAGGCCCGTTCCGGCAAGCAATGAGGCCAGTTCGACGAAATCCCGGCGGGCGAGCGCCTCCAGGAGGCCAGCGCGGACGTCCGGAGCGACCTGCATGCGCTCCATCAGCGTCCCGAACAGCGAGGCGTCGCCAAGCCCGACGCGGTAGTCCTTCAGCCCGGTCGCGTCGAGAGCGTCGCACAGCACGATCAGCGCCTCGGCGGTGCCTGCCGGTGCCGGCGAGCCGATCAGCTCGATGCCGGCCTGGAGCAGCTCGCGCGGTTGATTCCACTGCGGGCGGATCCCTCGGTAGCAGTGCGCCAAGTAGCAGAACCGCAGCGGCCCTTCGACGGTCGGGTAGCGCGTGGCGATCAGGCGCGCCACCGGCACGGTCATGTCGGACCGCAGCACGAGCGTCTCGCCGTTCTCGTCGAAGACCCTGTGCACGGGGCCCGAGCCCTCGATCTCCGCGCGCGCGAGCACCGACTCGTACTCGAGCGCCGGCGTGTACACCTCGCCATAGCCGTGTCGCTCGAACACGGCGCGCAGTGCGTCGGTGATGGCGCGCAGCTCGCGCGTCTCGTCGGGCAGCACGTCGCGCGTGCCACTCGGAATCGAGTGGATCGAGGGCGTTGAGCTCATGCGCCCGTCATTCAAGCGGACCGCGACGTTCCTCGCCGGCGGCGCACGCGCGCGCCCGCGCGGCGCACGCAGACGCGCGCGCGTGGGCCATCGCGAACAGACGTCGCCGTAGAGCATTTCGCCACGGACGCTCGGCACTGGCCGCCACCGCAGCACCGATCGCGCGCGAACGCCGGCAGGCGAACCGGCGCAGGCGTCGTCATCCGACCGACGCCCCAGGGCGCGCGCACACGCGCGCGCGTGCGCTCACATTCGCCGAAGCTCCCGCAGCCGACGAGCCCAGTCCCGCCAGCCGCGCTGGTAGCCGAGCTCAGGCCTGCAGGGCGGGCTCGGTGGCGACGCGCTCGATGTTGGCGCCGAGCTCGCGCAGGCGCTCGTCGATGCGCTCGTAGCCGCGATCGATCTGGCGCACGTTGCCGATCTCGCTGCGACCGTCGGCGCACAGGGCGGCGAGCAGCATCGCCATGCCGGCGCGAATGTCAGGGGACTCCAGGCGCTCTCCGCGCAGCCGGCGCGGTCCGGTGACGATCGCGCGGTGCGGATCGCACATGACGATGTCGGCGCCCATCAGGATCAGCTTGTCCGCGAAGATCAGGCGGTTCTCGAACATCCACTCGTGCACCAGGATCGAGCCCTGTGCCTGCGTGGCGAGCGCGACCGCGATCGAGGTCAGATCGGCTGGGAACGCCGGCCACGGGCCGTCCTGGATCTTGCTCTTGTACTCGCCGACATCGGCCTGCACGACGAGCTTCTGGCCGCCCGGCACGAGGACGTCGCCGTCGCGCAGCTCGGAGCGCAGGCCGAGCCGTTCGAATACGAGCCTGATCATGCGCAGGTCGTCGGCGACGGCGCCCTTGACGAGCAGCTCTCCGCCGGTGACGCCCGCGAGCGCCATGAAGCTGCCTATCTCGATGTGGTCGGGCGCGACGTCGTGCTCGCAGCCGTGCAGGCGCTCGGCGCCGTTGACCGTCAACAGGTTCGAGCCGATGCCCTGGATGTCGGCGCCCATCTTGACGAGCATGCGCGCGAGGTCTTGCACGTGCGGCTCGCAGGCGGCGTTGCCGATGACGGTGGCGCCTGGCGTGAGCGCGGCGGCCATCAGCGCGTTCTCGGTGGCCATCACCGACGGCTCGTCCATGAAGACGTCGCTCGGGCGCAGGCCGCGTGGGGCGCTCAGCACGATGTCGCGGGCACAGTCGGTGCTGGCGCCCATCGCGCGAAACGCGTCGAGGTGCGGATCGAGGCGCCGGCGTCCGATCACGTCGCCGCCCGGCGGCGGCATCACGGCTCGGCCGAAGCGCGCGAGCAGCGGCCCGGCGAGCAGGAACGACGCCCTGATCAGCTCTGCAAGCTCCGGGTCGACGCTTACCTCGCGGACGCCCGCGCAGCACGCGGTCACTTCGTTCGGGCCCCGCCATGTGACCTGCGCGCCGAGCGCATCGAGGATGCGCAGCATCGCATCGACGTCGCGGATGCGCGGGACGTTACGCACCACCACCTGCTCGTCGGTGAGAATCGCGGCGGCGAGGATCGGAAGCGCGCCGTTCTTGTTCCCGGCGGGCACGATCGTGCCGGACAACGGCGCGCCGCCTTCGATGACGAACTTCTCCATGAGCTGAGGCCGCCCGCGCCGGCCCGCAATCGAACCACCCGCCGGCTTTCCCGAGAGCGTAACAGCCATGTCGCATAGTTTCGCGGGCCGCCAGGCGGACCCTCCCTGCGAACCCAGGGCGAACGCGTGATCGCGTTCTGCGGGTCGCTCGGCGGGCCATCGCGATGCCTCCACGGGCGAACACATGATCGCATCTGGCGCAATTTTCGTTGCAGCCACCGGCAGCGCTTTGACCCTCAAATTTGGCTTCCTAGAGCCACCTCACGAGCGACCTCCTATCGCGGCCGGCGTCGCCGCGCGCACAATTCGACGATCCGTCCGGAAGGTCGCATACCTTTACGAACACATGTTCGACTCGTCAAGGACATCGCCGCTCGTGCGGCGCGCCCGCGCCGCTTTCTCCCTGGCTCGCTCGTTCCTGCTGCTCGAGGACGACTACGACGTCAACTGGGAGGTCGACCAGGCCGAGCACAGCCGGGGAGAGCAGCGGGCGGTCTACATCGAGGCGAGCGCCGCGAGCCACCGCGCACCGCGCCGTCCAGGGGCCGCGGCACATCCGCACCGCACCTCGTTGCGTCGCGGCGCTGTCGTGCGGAGCGGCCGTCGCGCCGGCCAGCCGGTGCCCGGGCCGCAGTTGTGCCTGTGTGCCGCGACCGGCGCCGCTGATGCACGGGCGCACAGCCATGAACGCCGCCCCGTCGTCACCGGCGGCACTCGCAGCCTCGCGCCAGACCGCGGTGGCACATCCCGAGCGAACGCACCCTGCCGTTAGGCATCACGCGGTCCGGTTGCGGTCTCGGTGAACCCATTCGCCGAAACTCCGAAATAGACCGGCGGCGTCCTACTCTCCCAGGCCCTTTCGAGCCAAGTACCATCGGCGCTGAGGGGCTTAACTGCTCTGTTCGGAATGGGAAGAGGTGTTTCCCCCTCGCAAAAGCCACCGGAAAAGTTCGAAAGACCGGGCTTCTCCCGGTCCTTCAAAACTGCACAGCGCCACACCGGGTATCACTATCGCGCTCCAGGGTTGCCCCATGAGCGCAGAAAAAATCCGTCAAGCCCTCGACCCATTAGTACCGGTCTCCTTCAGGCGTCACCGCCCTTCCAGATCCGGCCTATCAACCTGGTGGTCTACCAGGGGTCTTACTCCCTCAAGGGGATGGGAGAGCTCATCTTGAGGCCGGCTTCCCGCTTAGATGCCTTCAGCGGTTATCCGATCCGCACGTAGCTAGCCTGCTATGCCCTTGGCAGGACAACAGATACACCAGAGGTGCGTTCATCCCGGTCCTCTCGTACTAGGGACAAATCCTCTCAACTCTCCAACGCCCACGGCAGATAGGGACCGAACTGTCTCACGACGTTCTGAACCCAGCTCGCGTACCGCTTTAATGGGCGAACAGCCCAACCCTTGGGAGCGACTCCACCCCCAGGATGCGACGAGCCGACATCGAGGTGCCAAACCGGGCCGTCGATGTGGACTCTTGGGCCCGATAAGCCTGTTATCCCCGGAGTACCTTTTATCCGTTGAGCGACGGCACTTCCACTTGCTACCGCCGGATCACTAAGACCTGCTTTCGCACCTGCTCGACTTGTCAGTCTCGCAGTCAAGCTCCCTTGCTACCTTTGCGCTCTACGCACGATTTCCAACCGTGCTGAGGGAACCTTTGCGCGCCTCCGTTACATTTTGGGAGGCGACCGCCCCAGTCAAACTACCCGCCTGGAACTGTCCAGCGCCCGGATTCACGGAACGCTGTTAGAAATCCAATACACCAAGGGTGGTATCTCAAGGTTGGCTCCACGCCAGCCGCAACCGGCGCTTCAAAGCCTCCCACCTATCCTGAGCGAAATGCACCGAATCCCAATACCAAGTTGTAGTAAAGGTTCACGGGGTCTTTCCGTCTAGCCGCGGGTACTCGGCATCTTCACCGAGACTGCAATTTCACCGAGCCCCTCGTTGAGACAGCGCTGAAGTCGTTACGCCATTCGTGCAGGTCGGAACTTCACGTTATCTCTCGTCATCCGAGAGCGCAGACTATACCTTCACCTCATCTGGAGCCCTTAGGAATTCCCGCTGCAATCAACCGCCTTGTCGCGGCTGACCGTCAGTCAGCGAGAGGCGCACTCCAATAGGCACCGCTTACTACAATGAGGGCCGGCGTATTGCGCATCACATAGATTTTCGGACTTTCCGAAGCGTGACACGCCTCTCCTTTCGGATCAGTCGTTAGGGGGTCACAAGGACTTCCCTCGGGATTGCCCGCTGCCACTGTGGCAGGGAGGGTTTCCCCGATATGAGCCGGTCTGCATGTCGCCTCTCGCGAGACGACGGGGCAAGTTGGTACTTACCCGACAAGGAATTTCGCTACCTTAGGCACTTTTGTTACATCTCCGTTCGAGATGGCTAGGTCGTTTCGGTTCCGCCTAGCTCTCCGCGTCGCCGCGGAGGTCGGACCATATCTTCACGCCCACTTATGCGGGCGCGTTCAGCGTATGGCCTCTGAGGATTCTGTCCAAGACTTCATCGACTGAACGCCGGCGCTGCTTGCCATCGTGGTTCATCGCATATGCGATTTCCACGATGGTTGCCAGCCCTCCGGGCTGCCGGTGCAACCCGTGTTCGAAGAGATACATAGCATCTTCGAACAGCTCCATATCGGAGCGTCTCGATGAGAATCTCATGTATCGCCGCATGAACGGCAACACGCGCGCCGAGATCTTCGCTCGCGAGTTGATCGCAAACACGAGCACGTCAGGGTTACCTGGCTTGGGCCAGATCCTGCCGCACTCAAAGATCTCCTGCGCCATTTCGAGAAGCTGCCGTCTTCTCCGGTGTTGATATACGAAGAACTCCGGTTGGACGTAAAAGCCGAGGGTGTAGTTCGGATGTCTCTTGATCGAAAGACACCAACTACCCTCACCCTCCACGACACCAGCCATAAACCAGCGTCGTGCCTCTTTGCTCGACAGTCTTTCCTGCTGATTGTCCGCACTCGTCACATTGTCACTGTAGCGCGCCGCTCGGACAGAACGGTGCACTGCGAGTAGTGCGAGATACTCGGATGTCCCAGCATATAGCTGAATTTTACAACAGCCTCTAATTGACCGTTATAGTTACGGCCGCCGTTTACCGGGGCTTAGCTTCGCTGCTTCGAACCGAAGTCCTAACAACTCCACGTAACCTTCCGGCACCGGGCAGGCGTCAGCCCCTATACGTCGTCTTACGACTTAGCAGAGACCTGTGTTTTTGGTAAACAGTCGCTTCAGCCTATTCACTGCGGCCCCCTCGGGCTCCACTCGCGAGGAGTTTCACCCTACTGGGGCGCCCCTTATCCCGAAGTTACGGGGCAATTTTGCCGAGTTCCTTAACGAGGGTTATCTCGATCACCTTAGTATTCTCTACTTGCCCACCTGTGTCGGTTTTGGTACGGGCACGCGCTTCCTCCCTAGAGGATTTTCTTGGAGGTATGGCGTCGGGGATTCACCGGCTTAGAGCCAGCTAGCATCGCACCTCGGGTTGAATGCAGCCCCGCATTTAACTAGGGCCGCCCCTACATGCTTACCCCAGGTCGACCATCGCCTGGGTTCCCTTAGCCTTCCTCGTCTCCCCATCGGTAATAACGGATGCGACGTGGTACAGGAATATCAACCTGTTGGCCATCGACTACGCCTTTCGGCCTCGCCTTAGGTCCCGACTAACCCTGAGCAGACGAACTTTACTCAGGAATCCTTGGGCAATCGGTGGAGAGGATTCTCACCTCTCTTTCGTTACTCATGCCGGCATTCTCACTTCCCACGCCTCCACGGCTGGCTTACGCCGCCGCTTTACTGGCGTAGGAACGCTCTCCTACCGCGCGATCGACCCGAAGGTCTCACGCACCCGCAGCTTCGGTGACTAGCTTGAGCCCCGTTGAATTGTCCGCGCTCGAACACTTGACCAGTGAGCTGTTACGCACTCTTTCAAGGGTGGCTGCCTCTAAGCCAACCTCCTGGTTGTCTATGCACTCGAACATCGTTTCCCACTTAGCTAGTACTTAGGGACCTTAGCTGGCGGTCTGGGCTGTTTCCCTTTCGACGCTGAAGTTTATCCCCCAGCAACTGACTCCCGGAGTAAACGTAATGGTCTTCGGAGTTTGCCTGAAGTCGGTAACCTGGTAGGGCCCCTAGTCCAAACAGTGCTCTACGGCCATCACGCAATTTATCCGAGGCTATACCTAAATATATTTCGGAGAGAACCAGATATCACTGAGCTTGATTAGCCTTTCACTCCGACCCACAGGTCATCCGCCCAGTTTTCAACCTAGGTCGGTTCGGCCCTCCACGAGGTCTTACCCCCGCTTCAGCCTGCCCATGGGTAGCTCGCCCAGTTTCGGGTATACCGCCTGCGACTCTGTCGCCCTATTAGGACTCGCTTTCGCTACGGCTCCGCTCATCGCTTAACCTTGCCGCAGACGAGTAACTCGCCGGCTCGTTATGCAAAAAGCACGCGGTCACGGCACGAGGCCGCTCCCACCGCTTGTAGGCACGCGGTTTCAGGTACTATTTCACTCCCCGTCTGGGGTACTTTTCACCTTTCCCTCACGGTACTTGTCCGCTATCGGTCACCAAGTAGTACTTAGCCTTGGAGGGTGGTCCCCCCAGGTTCAGTCCGCGTTTCACGGGCGCGGACTTACTCAGGAACGCCTGCGGAAGGTCGTGCAGTTTCGTCTACGGGACGGTTGCCCTCTATGGTGCGCGGTTCCACACGCTTCGACTACCACACGATTTTGTAACTTCCGCCGAGCCGGACACGACTCGGACCAGGCGCCCTACAACCCCCGACAGGCAACGCGTGTCCGCTTACACCTGCCGGGTTTGGGCTGATCCCCTTTCGCTCGCCACTACTCAGGGAGTCTCGTTGATTTCCTTTCCTCGGGGTACTGAGATGTTTCACTTCCCCCGCTTGTCTTCCGCCGGCCTATGTGTTCAGCCGGGGATAACGCCGCATTACCAGCGCTGGGTTTCCCCATTCGGGCATCCACGGATCAAAGGCTATTCAGCGCCTAACCGTGGCTTATCGCAGCCGTTCACGCCCTTCATCGACTCTTGGTGCCAAGGCATCCACCGTGTGCCCTTACTATCTTGACGGTGATCAGACCGTTCTTCGTCCCGGCGCTGAGCTCCAAAGGAGCCCGCACGCCGGTCCGCAGAGCGGCCCGGTGATACCCGTTAGGGCTCGCGAACCGACCGAAATCGATTCGTGAACCCTTATCGACCGCCCGCTTATCGAAGGACGGTCGATGTGGCTTCTGTGCAGTTTTCAAGGACCGTGGAGAAGCCCATACGCCGCCTCCGCGCATTGCGAGCATGATCTTCGCTCGCGCCACGCGCCAGGCGGCGCCGGTCTCTCAAAACTCAACAGCATGCTGGCGCATTGACGCCGCCTCGATCCGGCGTGCCTCAGTAGGACGAGGCTCGACGGACGCTGCGACACGCCAGCCAGGTTCGGTCAACATGCTAGGCCCGACCGCTCGTATGTCGCCCGGTCGCGTTAGCGCTTCAATGAGCGCGTGCGCCGCACGATCGCTGCGGTCGGGGCACCGTAGTGCTCCCTAGAAAGGAGGTGATCCAGCCGCAGCTTCCGCTACGGCTACCTTGTTACGACTTCACCCCAGTCACGAGCCCCACCTTCGACGGCTCCCTCCCTTGCGGGTTGGGCCACCGGCTTCGGGTGTTGCTCACTCCCGTGGTGTGACGGGCGGTGTGTACAAGGCCCGGGAACGTATTCACCGCGGCAGTGCTGATCCGCGATTACTAGCAACTCCGCCTTCATGCAGGCGAATTTCAGCCTGCAATCCGAACCGAGACGCGCTTTAAGGGATTCGCTCCACCTCGCGGTATCGCAGCCCTCTGTACGCGCCAATGTAGCACGTGTGTAGCCCTGGACATAAGGGGCATGAGGACTTGACGTCATCCCCACCTTCCTCCGGTTTGTCACCGGCAGTCTCACATGAGTCCCCAACTAAATGCTGGCAACATGCGACGAGGGTTGCGCTCGTTGCGGGACTTAACCCAACATCTCACGACACGAGCTGACGACAGCCATGCACCACCTGTGAAAGTGCCCCGAAGGGAGGGTGTGTTTCCACACCTGTCACTCACATGTCAAGCCCAGGTAAGGTTCTTCGCGTTGCGTCGAATTAAACCACATGCTCCGCTGCTTGTGCGGGCCCCCGTCAATTCCTTTGAGTTTTAGCCTTGCGGCCGTACTCCCCAGGCGGGCAACTTAATGCGTTAGCTTCGGCACAGGGGGAGTCAACACCCCCCACACCTAGTTGCCATCGTTTACAGCGTGGACTACCAGGGTATCTAATCCTGTTTGCTCCCCACGCTTTCGCGTCTCAGCGTCAGTACCGTCCCAGCGAGCTGCCTTCGCCATTGGTGTTCCTCCTGATATCTGCGCATTTCACCGCTACACCAGGAATTCCACTCGCCCCTTCCGGACTCTAGCCCAACAGTATCCACCGGCATTCCAGGGTTGAGCCCTGGACTTTCACAGCGGACTAATCGGGCCGCCTACACGCTCTTTACGCCCAATGATTCCGGACAACGCTTGCACCCTACGTATTACCGCGGCTGCTGGCACGTAGTTAGCCGGTGCTTCTTGTGAAGGTACCGTCACTCCAGGCGGCTATTCACCGCCGAAGCTTCGTCCCAACTGAAAGGGGTTTACAACCCGAAAGCCGTCTTCCCCCACGCGGCGTTGCTGCGTCACGCTTTCGCGCATTGCGCAAGATTCCCCACTGCTGCCTCCCGTAGGAGTCTGGGCCGTGTCTCAGTCCCAGTGTGGCTGATCGTCCTCTCAGACCAGCTACCCATCGCAGCCTTGGTAGGCCATTACCCCACCAACAAGCTAATGGGCCGCGGGCCCATCCCGATGCGGAGGCCGAAGCTTCCTTTCCCCTTGCGGGCACATCCGGTATTAGCCCGAGTTTCCTCGGGTTGTCCCGGTCATCGGGGCAGGTAACCCACGTGTTACTCACCCGTTCGCGGCTCTGCCCCAGGGCAAGCCCTGGTTCGTCGCTCCACTTGCATGTGTTAGGCACGCCGCCAGCGTTCGTCCTGAGCCAGGATCAAACTCTCCGTGAAGATGGACCTCCAAAGGAGGCCCGTCGATCGCGAGCTCACGAGCTCTCGATCTCACTGAGAGTGTCATGGCATCTGCCGGAGCCCATACACAGAGGCTCCGACCCATGACGGGGTACTTCTTCCTACTGACTCTTTGTCCGCCCCCGGCGCGCTTGCGCCCCGACTCGAGCCCGCCGGCGATGCCGGTATAGGCCTGCGTCGGTGCGCCGCCCGGTGGCGGTCGAACCTGGACGCACACCACGATCGAGGGTCGATCGTAGGTGCGCATGCTGTTGAGTTTTCAAAGACCGCCGAGCTGCTCCGAAAGGCAACCTTCGCGAGGAGACCCGTCCGACCCAGGCGCCCGCGGGCACCACTGAGGGCCGACCGAGCAGTATAGCGCCAACGCAATCACGAGCACAACCCGCGCCGCCTGCTGGTCGCTGCCTAGCCACCGGATCGCCGACTTTGCGAGGTCGGCTTGCGGGCAGCGTAACCGGATGCACGGACAGGTTCGCCCGAGCGCGATCGTGCGGGACAGGCCCTCGTCGGGTGCAGCTCGGATGGGCCCAATGCGCCTGGGCGATTGCCTGCACGAGCCCGCCCCGCATGGGCAGTTTCGTGCAGCGGTTGGGCTTTGGGCGAGCGCTTCGTTGAATCTGCGCGATGTCCCCGGGTGCAAGACCTACGCGAACCCAGCTGTGGCTCGAGGGCCTCGGCGACTGGAGCTGGCCTGGGCGCGACGCCGCACGGCGCGGCGAGGGCGGCGGACTGGCCGATCTGCTGCCTCCGTCGTGGGTGCCGGCGCTCCCGCCCCGGCTCGAGCCCGCGATGGCAGCGGCCGGAGCAGCCGGTGCCCTGGCAGGAACGCGCCCGATCGGGGGCCGCGCGCGCGCGTTGCGTCCCGGGCTGGACTGGGTTCCCGGCGCCGGCGGTCTCGTGGCCGCGCTCATCGCCTCGTTCTTCGTGGCCGCCCTCGGGGGCGCCGGCGCGATCGAACGGGTGAGCGGGCTCGATCTGATCAACGGTCCGCGCGCGCTCGCGCCCGCGAGCGCTCCCGCCGGCGTCGCCGCGAGCGCGCCGGCGCCTGCCCCTGACACCGCGATCCCGCCCGCGAACCAGCTGCCGCCGCTCCCGCACCTGCAGCTCCTCAGCCATGACAGCGCCGGCAGCGCAATCGAGTGGACCAGCTTCCCGTCCTGGTCGCTGCCGGGCAAAGGCTCCTTCTATGTGTACCTGCCGCCGGGGTACGACGCGCCGACGCGTCGCTATCCGGTGCTCTACATGCTCCACGGCCGCAACGGGCACGCCAAGTCGTTCCTGGGGATGGGCCTCCAGCACGACCTCGACCGCCTGATCGCCGCGCGCGCGATCCCGCCGATGATCGTGGTCCTGGTCCAGGATCGGCCCGGCCTGAGCAGCTGGCACAACGTCGGCCGGCGCCACAGCGAGACCTACGTGGTCGAAGTCCAGGAACTGGTCGAACTGGATGCTCAGGACGATCCCCACGCGGACCGGACGCGCGATCGCCGGCAGCTCGATGGGCGGCTTCGGCGCGATGAACGTGGCCCTCAACAACCCCCTGCGCTTCGCGGTGGTCGAGAGCTGGCTGGGCTACTTCAACAACCTCGAAGGCGTTCGCGAACGGGACGCGCCCGTGATCTCAGACCTCGGTCTGCACGCGTTTCTGTACGGCGGCGCCGAAGACCCGGTCGCGATCCCGGCTGAGGACCCCGAATTCGCCGGCAAGCTCGACGCCGACGGGGCCCAGGCCGAAAGCGCGATCTACCCGGGCGGGCACAGCCTTCAGAAAGTCAAGGAACACCTGATCACCGGCCTGTTGTTCGCCGGACGCTCGCTCGAGGAAGCACAGGCCCGCGCCGCGAAGGAAGCCCGCGCGACTCGAGCCCGCGCGACTCATTGACCCAAACGCGGACGCACGCGCGCGCGCGCGTGGGCCGAGGTTTGATGCGTCGAGCCTGGCTGAAGACGTTTGATTTGATGCGTCGAGCCTGGCTGAGCACGTTTCATGCGTCGAGCCTGGCTGAGCACGTTTCATGCGTCGAGCCTGGCTGAGCACGTTTGATGCGGTGAGCCTGGCTGAGGACGTTTAATGCGATGACCCTGGCTGAGCGCCCGCTCACGCGCGATCGAGCTCGGCGCGTAGCCGCACGAAGCGTCGTTTGCCGACGCGCAGCACCTGCCCGTCGGCACGGGCAGCGGGTACGTCGTGCTCTCCAGGCGTCAGCGGCTCGTCCCCGAGCGAGACGCCGCCCTGGTCGATCAGACGCCTCGCCTCCGAGCGCGAGACCGCGAACGCGCCCGCGATCACCCCTGGCAGGTGCACCTGTCCTTTGCCGTCGCTGCTGAAGCCGGCCTCCGGCATGTCCTCGGGTGCCCGGTGCTCGCGGTGGACGCGGTCGAACTGCGCCTCGGCCTGTGCGGCCTGCTCGGGCGAGTGCAGCCAGCCGACGAGCTCGCGCGCCAGCAGGCGCTTGGCGTCACGCGCGTCGAGATCGGCAGGCGGCTCGCGCCGCAACAGCAGGCGGTAGTACTGGCCCATCGCCTCGTCGGGGATGCTCATCGCCTTGCCGTACATCTCGGCCGGCGGGTCGGTGATGCCGATCTGGTTGCCGAGCGACTTCGACATCTTGCGCTGCCCGTCGGTGCCTACCAGGATCGGCATCGTCATGATCGCCTGCTCGGGCTGGCCGTAGGCGCGCTGAATGTCGCGCCCGAGCAGCAGGTTGAACTTCTGGTCGGTGCCGCCGAGCTCGATGTCCGAGCGCACTGCGACCGAGTCATAGCCCTGGAGCAACGGATACAGCAGCTCGAGCACCGACACCGGTTGCGCCGCGCGCATGCGCTGCGAGAAGTCCTCGCGTTCGAGCAGCTGCGCCACGGTCGTCGTGCGCGTCAGCGCCAGCAGCTCGGCCATGCCCATGTCCAGCCATTCGCTGTTTCGACGCACCTCCAGGCGCTCGGGGTCACCGTCGAGGATCCGGGCGGCCTGATCCTGGAAGGTCTGGGCGTTGGCTGCGATCTCCTGCTCGGAGAGCATCGGGCGCAGGGTCGAGCGCCCGGAGGGATCGCCGACGCGCGCGGTGAAGTCGCCGACGATCAGCACCACGCGATGGCCGGCGTCCTGGAGCTCGCGCAGCTTGCCGAGCACGACGGCGTGGCCGAGGTGGATGTCAGGCGCGGTCGGGTCGATGCCGAACTTGACGCGCAGCGCCCGCGCTTCTGCTCCCGCGACGCGAAGCCGCTCTGCCAGCGCGCCGTCGGGCAGGCTGTCGACAGCGTTCTCGGCCAGCCGGGCCGCCTCGTCAGTCGTTGTCTTGGCAGCCGCGTCGGTCGCGTTTGGCATCGGGAGGCGAATGGTAGACTGTCGCGCTCGCCTGCCCCCTCGTGCCGCCCAGCGCGAGGATCGCGTCGTCATGCCTGAGTTTGGCGGCGCTCCCGGTGCGCGCCTGCATCCGGTCCTGCCGATGAGCGTCGAAGCTCCTCCTGACATACCCGTTGCCCAGCCCGCGCCCGCGGCGCCGCCGGCGCCGGCCGGCAGGACGCGCCTCAAGCGCGTGCGCTTCCTCGCGATCCTCTGTGCCGTGCTGCTGCTCGGCGCGATCTCGTTCGCGTTCGGCGTGTTCGTCTCGATCGCTTCGGATCTGCCCTCGCTGACGCGCTTCTCGCGGCTGAAGAACGCGCAGAGCTCGGTGCTGCTCGACGACTTCGGCCACCCGATCGGCGTGCTCAGCGAACAGAACCGCGTGATCGTGACCCCGGCGCAGATCCCGCCGGTCGTCAAGGACGCGGTGATCTCGATCGAGGACAAGCGCTTCTGGACCAACAGCGGCGTGGACGTGCGCGGCATCGCGCGCGCGTTCGCACAGGACGTGCTGCACAACGGCGCCGTCCAGGGCGCTTCGACGATCGAGGAGCAGTTCATCAAGAACGCGCTCCAGGCTCAGTCACACCGCACGGTCTTCGAGAAGATGCGCGAGGCGGCGCTTGCGTACGAGCTGTCGCACAAGTGGTCAAAGCAGAAGATCCTGGCGGCGTACCTGAACACGATCTACTTTGGCAACGGCGCCTATGGGATCGAGGCGGCCGCACAGACCTACTTCGGGCACGAACCGGCGCTCGAGGGCTGCGGCACGCCCGGCCAGCGGCTGTGCGTGGAACAGCTCGAGCCGTGGCAGGCGGCCCTGCTGGCGGGCATCATCCAGGCGCCGAGCGCGTATGACCCGGCGACCTCGCCGGTGTTTGCGCGCGAACGCCGCAACACGGTGCTGCGCCAGATGCTCGGCCAGGGCTATATCGGTTGGGCGCAGTACCGCGAAGGCATCGCCAAGCCGCTGCCGAGCGCCGCGGAAATCCAGGCGCCGGATGAGCCGATGGTCGAAGGCGCCGACACCGGCTACTTCACCAGCTGGGTGGACCAGCAGGTGATCGAACGGTACGGCGCGCGCGCCTTCTACGGCGGCCTGCGCGTCAAGACCACGCTCGACCTGCAACTGCAGCGCGCGGCCGAACAGGCCGTCGAAGGCTATCTCGCATACTCCGGGGACCCGAGCGCTGCGCTGGTGGCGATCGAAAACTCGACCGGCGACGTGCGCGCGCTGGTGGGCGGGCGCAACTACGACGAAACCCCGTTCGACCTGGCGACCCAGGGCGAGCGCCAACCGGGATCGTCGTTCAAGGCGTTCGACCTCGCGGGCGCGCTCGAGGACGGCATCTCGCCCTACTCGGAGTGGACCTCGGCGCCGAAGGAGTTCACGGTGCCCGGCCCCGACGGCGTCGAAAAGTTCTCCGTGCACAACGACCAGAACGCCTACGCCGGCGTGCGCACGCTGCTCGAAGCGACCGCCTATTCGGATAACTCGGTGTTCGCGGAAGTCGGCCTGCACGTCGGCACGGCGCGGATCGCGCAGCTGGCGCACAAGATGGGGATCCGCACGCCGATCTCGACGAATCCGGCGATGACGATCGGCGGCCTGAAGGTCGGCGTCTCGCCGCTTGACATGGCCCACGCGTACGAGACGCTCGCGGCCGGCGGCAACCGGGTCGGCAGCTCGATGGTCTCAGACGACGGCCCCAACGGCATCCAGGAAGTCGCCGCGCCGTCCGGCCAGGTCCTGCCGGACGGGCACACGAGCGACGTCAACCAGGTCGAGCTCACGCGCGTGATGCCGGACTGGGTCGCGTGAACCGAGACCTCGATGCTCGAAAGCGTGCTCGAGTACGGCACCGCCAAAGCCGCCGCGATCGGCCAGTTCGCCGCCGGCAAGACCGGCACCACTTCGAACTTCAGCGACGCCTGGTTCGTCGGCTGGGACAGCAAGTACACGGTCGCCGTCTGGGTCGGCTATCCCAACAGCCTCGTGTCGATGGCCACCGACTTCAACGGCGGTCCGGTCGAAGGCGGCACCTACCCGGCGCTGATCTGGCACGACTTCATGCTCTCGGCGCTGCAGATCGACAAGACCCGCGAAGAAGAAGCCGCCAGCCAGGGCGCCGCAGGCGCGCATCACAAGCAGGGCGCGGGCCTCGAAGAAGGCGCGGTCGCGACCAGCCCGTCGGTTGGGTCGGGGTCCTCGGCTGCGGCTCGCGCGGCGCCCGCCCACGAAGAACACGCCGCCCAGCACGGCTCCGCGGCCCCGGCGCCGAGCGCTGCGCAGCACAGCGGGGCGCCGGCCGCTCCGTCCGCTCCCGCGGCCCCGACGTCTCCGGCTCCCAGCTCGACGCCCGCTCCCAGCTCAACTCCGGAAAGCAGCGCGCCTTCTGCCGGGGCGTCCACCCCAGCCCCCACCGGCACACCCGCGCCGAGCACCGCCGGCTCGACGCCGGAAGCGACTGGCGGGGTCAGCCCCGGCGGGTAGACCCGTTTGCGCGATCGCGCCGATTGAATGCAGCGGAGACCAAGCCAGGCGGTTTTCTGCGTGATCACGCAGATTTATGCTATTTGGCATCTTGCCGGGTACAATATGCGTGATCGCGCATATGAACGCGGTTTGCGCCGCCCGCTGGCGTCCGCTCAGCTCCCGTGCACGGAGAACTTCGCGGAGCCTTCTTCCTGCTGGCTGCCGTCGGCCGATTTCAGATAGATTTCGATTGAATAGGTCCCGGCGTGTGCCGGTTCTTGAATGAAGGCGCTTTCACGGTCTTCATACTTGCCGGCCTTGGAGACGATTACTTCCGGCGGCCAATAGCTGGTGGGGCCTTCGGCCGTGGGCGCCTTACCGGCGGCTTCTTCCCGAGCCAGCGTGTGAGTCACTTTGAATTCCCGCCCCGCCGGGCCTTCGATGAAGATGCTCCAGTTGACTTCGACCCCTTTTGCACGCTCGAACGCTTGATCGACTTCTCGTGCGCTCGGCGGGTGTTCTCCTCTATTCAGAAATTCTGCTTTGAATTTGTTCCGTTCGCGTACGAGCGCAGCGGGATGGTAGGCCAGCCAGTTGTACTGCGTTACGCCGGGACGCGCGCGCACGTCCTTCACATGCGCCACGAGCGCGGCCGGCGCAGGTCCGGACTCGAGCGTGTTCTTGTAGACGAAGAAAACCACGCCGGCCACGGCGCTGATCGCCGCGGCGATCTGTCCGGCCCTGATTATCTGCCCGCCGAGCCCCTTGTCGTTTTCCTTCAATGCTGTTTCTCTCTCAGACATCTGGTGGCGCGCGGCTGTCGCTGCAAATCGCCTGCCCGGAGCGCAGCCCCGCAGCCCTGTCGCGCGGGAAAGATGGTACCGTACGCGATCGATGACGGAGTCCCGATACCTCGACTTTGTCAGGCTATTGGTCGCTGTCACGGCTGCTGCGCTGGCTGCCGCGCTCACACCCGGTGTCGCGCTTGCCACCTTTCCCGGCGGCGACGGCGTGGTCGCGTACGCGCACGAAGGCCGCATCTGGGCCGTCGAACCGTACACGAGCAACCAGCTGCAGCTCACCTCCGGTCCCGGGGATTCTGCGCCGAGCTTCTCGCCGTCCGGTGGCCGGCTCGCCTTCCAACGCTCGACGGACGGGTCCACCACCGTCTACCTCGCGAATGCCGACGGGACCGGCGCGATCCCGCTCGTCAGCGGCGGCGAACCGGCCTTCTCTCCGAGCGGCCGGCAGGTCGTGTTCGTGCGCGCCAACGGCATCTTCATCACGAGCTCGACTCCCGGCGGGCCCACGCGTCAGCTCACCGACGTGCCCGGGGATCATCACCCCGAGTGGAGTGCGACCGGATCGATCGTGTTTCAGAGAACCCAGGTCTCCCATCGCGTCGTGACTTGCATCAAATACGGGGGTAACGACGAGGCCACGGCACGGTCGCTCGAACGCGGCGAGCGCTACTGCAGGAGCTCGACGGCGAGACGCGAACGCGCCACACTACGCAAGTCCGACCTGGAGATCATCACGCCGCCACGTCTGCGCGCGCACCAGATCCTGAGCTACCGGGCTCAGCTGAGCACGAAACATGCGAGCAGCGAAACGGTGGAAATGTATCCCGACTGGTCTCCGGACAGCGGCAGCATCGCGGCGGCGTTTTGCCCGCTGCAACCACTCAACGGGCCGCCACTGGTGCTCGAGGCGGTTCCGCGAATCGTGTTTCACGAAGGCTGCAGCCCAGCTGTGTGGGCGCCGTCCGGCCGGCGGCTGGCTGAATCGAACGGTGTGCTCTCGTCGGCACCACTCGTGACTGCACCGCCGCCAGGTATGGCCTTCACCTCGTGCCCGGAAGTCGTCGAAGGCCAGATCTCGTGGCAGCCGCTCGTCAGCGGAACCCTGCGGGTGCCGACGACGAAGTGCGAAGAACACGCAGTCCCAGTACAGGAACGCTCGGCGGTCTCACCCGGGGAAGTGGTGTCAGGCGGCCATCTGTGTACCTACTTTCCGCGACGTCACCGCACGATCTGCACCACGACTCAATGATCGTGCTCGGTGAGCGCCGCCAGGTCGTCGAGATCGGTCTGACGCCCGCTCGCGCGCTTCATGCTGATCAGATCGTCGCGCCCGGCGACCGCAAGTGTCACATCTCCAAGCCGAATCTCGAGTGCGTGACGGCGAAGCTCGTCGTAGGGCGGAGCGCCGGGCGCGTCGTGCAGCACATCGACTGCGCCGTGTGGCGTGGCGAACTGCCAGAGGGTCGCACGGGGCAGCATCATCGCGTCGATCACCGCACCCTCGCTGCCGGCGTTGAGAACACGGGCGTCGAGCGCATTCAATGCGTCAGCGAGTCGTGCCAGGTTGGACCGGCCCGGACGCGGGAAGATGTTGACGTCCACGGTCGTGCGCACGTGCCCGTGCGTCTGCACGGCAAGACCGCCAACGATCACGTACTCGACCGCGTGTTCCGCGAGCACACGCAGGATCTGCTCGGCGTCAAGAGGAGTGTCCCGAGACATCGCGCGCCTCGCGTCCGGCCGCTCGCATGCGCCCTGCGAGGCGGTTCGCCGAGATGGCCAGCTCGAGCCGCTCCTCCGGCGAGCGCTCCCGCAGCGCCTTTAGGTGCACGGGATCCCACCTGCCCTGCAGGCGACGAACACCCAGCTCCGGCTCCATGCCCATTGCGAGCAGCAAGGCTCGCAATGTGGCCCATGTCGGCGTCGTCAGCCCGCGCTCGATACGGCTGACCGCGGCCTGGGTAGTGCCTGCTCTGCGCGCCAGCCCGCGCTGGCTGAGGGCAAGGCGGTTGCGATGTTCCTTGATGATGGTTCCCGGCATGTCGATATAAAATAGTATATCAAACCAGTCGATTCGACTCGCGCGCCCAACCGCGCTTGGCGTTCCGGCCCTCGTATCAATAGGCACAACTGCTGGCTCTGGTTATCATCACAACGCAAAGCCTGTTTCGAACGTACGTCGAACGTACGGGTTTTGTACGGTGCGCGATCCTGATTGGATGGCCGCTCATGCCCGCCACTCGGAGACCCTGTACAGAGACGATGCCTCCTCCGGCCCCCGAGGAGACTTGCGTGGTGCTCCGGCTGGAGTTCACCGAGTGCTCGCGCCGGGAGCTGGAGGACTTGGCGATTGTGGTCCAGCAGGTGATCGATTCGCGCGCCCGGGAGGCCGCTCGAGGCGCCGCCGTCCGCTGCCTCCACGATCCGCTGACCGTCGAGGTCCTCTTCACGGTCGAGAACGCAACGAGACAGGATGTGCACCAGCGTGTCGCCGCTGTGGTCGGCGCGATCGAGAGTGCGCTCCCGGTGGCTTTCAATACGGACGCGGCCACCCGCTCCACCGACCAGCGCGGCTGGTCGTAGCCTAGAGCTCGAACCCAGCGCGTTCGGCCCCGAGCGCGACGCTCGCGTCCCGTAGCGCGCGTCCAAGCAAGGAGGTCATCGGCCGAAGATTCGCTTGCGATTGATCACGGTGAACCGACTCGTTCGAACAAATGGATAGGCTCCGCGATACGTGAGCACCCTCGAAGCACCGCCACCTGCCGATCTATACGTCTTCGCTGACGAGGCCGGCAACTTCGACTTCTCACGTGGGACAAGCGCGAGTCGCTACTTCATCTTGTGCACTGTCACATCAAGACAGTGCACGGCCGGCGATGCATTACTAGAACTGCGGCATGACCTCGGCTGGCGCGGGGTGCATCTCGATCGGGTCTTTCATGCGACCGAAGACCCGCAGCACGTGCGCGACGAGGTATTCGCGCTACTCGCCAACCAGGACTTCGAGATAGACGCCACGATCCTCGAGAAGCCGAAGGCTCAACCACGTCTCCGTGAAGACGCGTCTCTCTACAAGATGGCCTGGTATTTGCACTTCAAATATCTTGCCAAATCCATGAGCCGGTCGGACCGGCTGTTTGTTGGAGCAGCCAGTCTCGGCACGAAAAAAGCACGCGGTGCGATGCACACGGCCGTCGATGATGTAGCAAAACAGCTCTCGCCCTGCCGCTCGCATCGCGTCGCGTTCTGGCCTGCGGCAAGCGACCCATGTCTACAAGTGGCGGACTACTGCACCTGGGCGATTCAGCGCAAGTGGGAGCGAAACGACGCCCGCTCATACACCCTGATAGAGGACAAGATTCGCAGCGAGTTCGACGTCTGGGGCCGCGGGCGAACGCTCTACTACTGACAGGAAAATAAGGTTCAGGCAGCCACGGCTTCGTTCAGCGTGACGGTGTGCCGAGACGTTCGAGCTGGGCGATGAGGCGTTTGGTGGTGCGTTCGGGGTCGCGTTTGCGGAAGTAGTCGCCGCCGAGGTCGTCATAGAGCTTGCCGGTGGACAGCATGTGCCAGGCGGCGCAGAGGATCGAGTGCTTGACCGCGCCGAGCGCCTTCTTGTGTCCGCGGCGTGGGCGTAGCCGTTGGTATTGCGCGGCGAGGTAGGTGTCTTTGCTGCGCACCGCGGCGAGCGCGCTCTCCTCGAGCGTCCAGTCAAGCCACTTTGATCCCTTGCGGGTCCTGCCGGAGCGGCGTTTGCCCGCGGACTGGTCATTGCCCGGGCACTGTCCTGCCCATGAGGCGAGGTGCTTGGCGGTGGGAAAGACGCTCATGTCAGTCCCGATCTCCGCGATGATCACCTCTGCTGCGCGCCGTTGAATCCCGGGGATCGTGCACAAGAGCTCAACGGCTGGGGCGAAAGGGCGGATCTGCTCCTCGATCGCGTCCGAGAGACGATCGATCTGCCCGTCAAGGAAATCGATGTGCTCAAGGATCGCACCGATCCACAGAGCGTGCAGCTCGTCAAAGCGGCCCTCAAGGGCCTCCTGCAGCGCGGGAAGCTTGACCCGCAACCGGCCCTTGGCGAGGTCGGCCAGAACCTCCGGGTCGGTAGTGCCGCTGATCAGCGCGTCGAGCATCGCGCGACCGGAGACCCCGAGAATGTTCGAGGCGACGCAGTCGAGCTTGATCCCGGTGTCCTCCAGCGCCTTATGCAGCCGGTTGGCCTCACGCTGGCGCTCCTGGATCTGGGTCTTGCGATACCTGGTGAGGTTCCGCAGCGAGCGGATCGGCTTCGGCGGCACGAAGCTCGCGCGCAGCAACCCCGCCTCCGCGAGCTGGCAGATCCACTCGGCGTCCTTGACGTCGGTCTTGCGGCCGGGGACCTGCTTGACATGCCGAGCGTTGACAAGCACCAGCTCGAAAGCGTCCTCCAGGATCGCCCACACCGGCTTCCAGAACACCCCGGTCGCCTCCATCGTGACCTGCTCGACACGATGAGCTTCAAGCCAATCGCGCAACGCCAGCAAGCCCCGCACCGTCGTCTGAAACTCGGCCACATGCTGCTCACGCCCACGCCCCTGCTCGGCAGGCACCCGCACGCACGCGGTCACCTGCTCCTTATGAACATCCAGCGCCCCCGGCCGCTCAACAATCGTCTCCACCCCGCACCTCCACGTCGTCGATCAACACGATCGCCGCCCAGGGGCCTCAAGAACAAACGAGTCTGACAGGCGTGCTCAAGGCAACAGTCCGGAGCTCCGGGGAGACCCACACGCCAAACTAAACTCGGGCTCACAAGCACCAAGGGCAGGATCGGCGTCGCGGGCGACCCCCACATCATCACCCATTTTCAACAGCCCGCGCGGGCTCGCAGCGCGAGCACGGAAACTAAAACCAAGAGTCGGCCCCCGCAAAGCTAGCCTCAACGAGACAGAGCCCTGGGGCTCTTTCGCCGTACGAGAGCCGACCAAACCTAACCGGTCTCGAGTCTAAGTATCGCACACGACGGAACTCTTCTCAGGCGCACGACGGAGCTGTTCTCGAGGTGCATGCGCCGCGGTCCCTACCCCACCCGAGGCCGTGACACAAACCCATTCCCCGCCACCGCAAACCGCCAAGGCAACTCCGGAGCCTTCGTGATCCCAACCCGCCGCCCGACGACGATCGCGGGGTCGCGCCAGGCGCGCGAGCGCGGTCCGATCGTGACCGGGCCGCTGCTCAGGTCGCTGCCGTTGTCGGACAGCTCGACGTCGAGCGCCTGCGTGAGCTTGCCTGGGCCTGAGCAGAGCTCGCGCGCGGGCGCGCCGGGTGCGAGGCCGCGGCGGGCGCGCATCAGCTCCACGCCCTGCACCGGCTCGAGCGCCCTGATCAGCACCGCCGCCCCCACCCCCGCGGGCTCACAGACGGCGTTCAGCATCGCGTGGATGCCGTACGAGCGGTACACGTACGCGCGCCCCGGCGGGCCGAACAGGATCTCGGTGCGAGCGGTCAGCCCGACAAAGGCGTGGCAGGCGGGCTCGCTGTCGTGGTAGGCCTCGGTCTCGACAATCACGCCGCTGGTGCCGGCGTGCGTGACGACGCACCCGATCAGGGCACGCGCGACCTCGAGCACGGGCCGGTCGTAGAAGCTCGCCGGCAGCGCACGCGCGCGCGCGTGCGCGCGCGCATGCGTCGGCGCAACACCCGCGACATCAGCACTGGTCGCTCGCCTCACCGCCAGAACGTCCGACGCCTCACCCGTCTCCGGCGTCACCCTCGAGCGCGGCCCGCGCCAGCTCGAGCTGCTCACGCACGCGCGCGCGCGCGGTGCCGCCTTCGGAGGTCTTCGACTCGAGCCACGAGTCCTGGGCGAGCACGGCGCGGTACTCGTGCTCGTGGGCCGCGAGCAGGTCGCTGTGGGCAGCCAGGTCGGCAGTGGTGAGCTGCGAGAGCGCGAGGTCTCGCTCGAGCGCGTCGCGCACGAGCCCGGCGACGACGCCGTGGGCCTCACGGAACGGAAGCCCGCCGCGCACGAGCAGATCGGCGATGTCGGTGGCGGCGATCAGCTCATCGGCGGCGGCGTCGCGCAGGCGCTGACGGTCGAAGCGCACCCCGGCGATCATGCCCGTGGCGCTGGCCAGCTCGAGCTCGAGCGTGTCGGCCGTGTCGAACACGTGCTCCTTGTCCTCCTGCAGGTCCTTGTTGTAGGTGAGCGGCAGCGCGTGCAGGACGCCGTGCATGGCGGCGAGGTGCCCGACCAGGCGCGGCGCCTTCGCGCGCAGCAGCTCGGCGGCGTCGGGGTTCTTCTTCTGGGGCATGATCGACGAGCCCGAGCTCCAGGCGTCGGGCAGCTCGCAGAAGCCGAACTCGCTGCTGGACCACAGCACGAGCTCGGCGCCGAGGCGGGAAAGATGTGTGGCGCAGGTGGCGGCGGCGGCCAGGTAGTCGAGTACGAAGTCGCGTCCGGAGACGGCGTCGATCGAGTTGGGCGCCACGCGTTCGAAGCCGAGCTCGCGCGCGAGCAGGCGCCGGTCGGTGTCGAAGTTGACGCCGGCGAGCGCGCCCGAGCCAAGCGGGAGCGAACCGGCGGCTCGCACGGCGAACGCGAAGCGCGCGCGGTCGCGATCGAGCATCCAGAAGTACGCCAGCAGGTGGTGGCCGAGGTATACGGGCTGGGCGCGCTGCAGGTGCGTGTAGCCGGGCATCGGCCAGTCGGCGTGCTCGCGCGCGCGCTCGAGCAGGGAGCGCATCAGCTCGCCGATCGCCTCGTGCGCGGCGATCGCGCGCGCACGTATGTACATGACCAGGTCGGTGACGACCTGGTCGTTGCGCGAGCGCGCCGTGTGCAGGCGCCCGCCGACGGGCCCGGCGAGCTCGATCAGGCGCCGCTCGATCGCCATGTGGATGTCTTCGTCGTCGGGCTGGAAGGGGAAGCGTTGCTCGCGCAGCTCGGCTTCGACCTGGTCGAGCCCGGCGAGCAGCGCGTCGCGATCGCCCTGGCTGATGATCGCGCGCGCGGCGAGCATGCGCGCGTGCGCGCGCGAGGCCGCGATGTCCTGCGGCCACAGGCGCCGGTCGAACGCGATCGAGGCGTTCAGGGCGCTGAAGGCTGGGTCCTGGGGCTCGCGGAAGCGTGACATCGGTGGGCGAAGTCTAGGGTCGGGCAGGGCGCCGCGGATGGGACATCGACCTGAGCACGACTTTCCGCCGACGATGGGTCGAACGGTGGCCCGCACCGTCGGCCGACTTGCCCTCCGCTCCGGCCTCGGCCACGGCCCGCCGCGCCAGGCGGTGATCGCCTAGCGCGGCAAGGATGCCGTGTCGATGCCCGGCGCGGCGACGCCGGGCTCGGCAACGCCCGGCTCGACTTCGACGACGACATCGCCGATGCCCTCGAGCAGCTCGACCGGCGAGCTCAGCCCGAGGCCGCGTGAGATCGCGACGATGGTCTCGAGCACGGGGGTGCGCTTGCAGCGCTCGAGCAGGCTGATCTCGGTGCGGTGCAGTCCGGAGAGCGCCGCGAGCTTTTCGTGCGAGATGCCTTCGCGCTTGCGGATGCTGCGCATGTTTTCCGCGAAGCGCTGGCGTATCCGCATGAGCGCCTCGGGGCTGCGATCGATGCGCCGGATCACGCGGGCCAGTATATCACGATGTCGGACCGTTGTCAGCCGGATTCGCAGGAGTTGACTGTTGTCCTATCCCCGGCCGATGCCCTCGAGCAGCTCGGCGGCCGTCTTCAGGTCCAGCGCGAACATCAGGGCGATCAGCGTCTCCAGGCGCGGCGAGCGAATGCCGCGCTCGAGCAGGCTGATCTCCGTCCGGTTCAGGCCGCAGACCTCGGCGAGCCTCTGCTGCGAGAGCCCTTTGCGAGCCCTCGCCTTACGCAGGTTGGCCGCAAAGCGGTCGCGAACCGGTCCACCCGAGGCAACCATCCCAACGTCCAGAATATAGACTCTTCCCGATGTTTGTCAGCCCGGTTGGCCGCGGCGTCGCATGTACAGGTAGCAGCCGTGGCAGATCACTTCGCAGTTCGCGTAGGTGTCGCCGCCCCCGTGCCTGACGGGCAGCCTGTGACGGAACTCGACGTTGGCGTCGCACAGCCACGTCTTGCAGCGCTCCGGATGATCGTGGTCGGGGCGCTTGCATTCACAGCGGTAGCAGGCGCGAACCAGCACGAGCCACTTGATTGTCGGAGCAAATGGCGTCGCGTCCTCCCCATGTCGTGGCGAGTCCGGTTGCAGACCGCCCGGGTCAGAAGATCGCAGCACAGCCTACAGGATCTCGCGTCCCAGAACCTCCAACGTTTCCGACTATTGCCAGGACGCACGCGCTCGCGCCGGCGCGCTGGTCGGGCTGCTCGCGCCGGCTCGCCACTCGGGCAACGCCGTGAGCGTGACGCCGTCGCCGGCCTCGGTGCTCTATCGTTCGCGGCCATTTTGCCCGTCGAGCCCACCAATGCCGATCTCGGACGAACCCTTGCGCGCCTGCGCGATGAGCACGGGCTGAGCGTCGAGGAGCTCGCCGGCATCGCCGACTGCACGCCCGATTGGCTGTCTGGCGCCGAGCGCGGCGCGTTTAGCCCGACCTGGAGCGAGATCGGTTTGCTCGCGCACGCCCTGGAGTTGCCGGTGTCGGCCCTGATCGAGGAGGTCGAACACGACGCCGGCGCCGGCGGAGCCTGACGGCGCGCGGTCCCGTTCGCGCAAGCAGCAGTTCGGGCGCCACGCGAGGAGGCAGGGGACCGACCGGCCGGCCGGCTCGCGCGGCGCTCTGCCAACGGCGTCAGGCGGCGCTCGGCGCCGTCTCGGCGCCCTCCCCGTCCGGGCCTCCGTCCGTGTCCGACGGCCCCGGCACGAGGTGCGGCAGCCGCCAGTAGCACTCCGGGCACAGCATTTCGCAGTTGGCGTAGGTATCGCCACCGCCGCGCACGATCGCAACTCTGTGGCGGAAGTGGGCTTCCTCTTCGCGCAGCACGACCATGCAGCGTTCCTCGTCGTGGTCGTGGCCGTGCCGTTCGCACTCGCACTGGCGGTTCGCGCGAAGGAAGACGAGCTGCTTCATTGCGTCTGGAAACGGCATCTCATCACCCCCGTGTCTGTCGTTGATGGGCTGTGTGGGCCGCAGGTCCCATCAAGCAGGGTACGCGATCTCGGCTGCCAAATCTTGCGATGGTTCCGATCTTCGCGATTCAGGCCGGAGCCCTGAGTCGCATCGAGACGCGCGGGACAAGCGCCGTCACGACGACCGATCGATGCTTGGCATTGAGTGTCTCCGGGATTTACGCGTGTCAACAGCTTTTGACCGGTCTTGCGCTTCCGTCCACCGCGCATATAGTGTTCCAATGGTTCGTCTGGTGTTTGGGTTGCGATGCCGATAGACGAGCACACGTTCAGCGGCTCCTACCCGCAGGCGCCGCTGCGTTTCGCCGCCTGTGCCGTGCATTTTCCGATGCTGGCGAGACTCCAGCGAGCGCGGACCAAGCAGGCCGTCCGGGAGCGGCTGGCGGCGCAGTTCCCGTTCTCCGAACTGCTCGCGCCGGTGCCGGCCTCGGGCGGCCGGGAGAGCCTGCGGAGCGCTCTGGCGATGCCCGAGAAACTGCGGATGACCAACCGCGAGCGCACGTGCAGCGTCACGATCGGCCCGCGGATCGTCCTGCTCGAGCGCAGCGAGCACGACTGCTTCGCGGGCCTGCGCGAGCTGCTCGAGCGGGTGCTGGGCGCGCTGGCGGCGGTGGCCGCGCCCGTCGCGGTCAGCGAGGTGTCGCTGCGGTACGTGAACGAGATCCGCCACCCGTCCGTGCGGAGCGCCGGCGATTGGAGGGGCCTGCTGCACGACGCGTTCATCGGCCCCGTGAACCTGCTCGGCGCCGCCGCGGAGCAGGCCAGGACGGTCGCGGTCTATCAGCTGCCGGGCGCCCGCGAGGTGCGGGTCGTGTCCGGGGCCGAGAGCGAGGGGTTCCTGGTGGACCCGGACGGCCCGCTGTACGTCCGGCCGGCCGCCCCCGGCCCGTTCTTCGGGCTCGACGTCGCGGCTGAGTGGAGCGCGCCGGCCGGACCGCTGCCCCCGTTTGGGGTCGAGTACGTGCTGCGAATCGCCCGGGAGCTGCACGCTCCTCTGCGCGAGCTGTTCGAGCGCGCGATCACCGACGAGCTGCGCGCGCACTTCACGGGCTCTGATCGCCGTTTTGCGCCCGCGAGCGCGAAGCGGCCGCGAGCCGGCGTCGAAGCCGGCGGCTTGGAGCGCTCAGAAAGCCGATACCTGCCGCCACCTGACGTTCTGTGGCTGGAGGCCGGCGTGGTGAACGAGCGTTCGGCGCCCGATCGCGAACGCGACGAGCAGGACCTTCGAGTTCCCGCGGTGCGCAAACAGCTCACCGAGCTGCTGCGTCGCTACGAGCGGCTCGAAGGCCGCGCCCAGCTCGACGTTCGCCGCTTGGGCGATCCTCCGGGCGGAGTTGCCGGCCGCCGGACGCGGCCGGGATCCGCTGGGTCGACTGACGCGGAGCCGCGCTTCATCACGTTTCGCGCGAACCATGGGTTCCCGCCACCACCGTGGCCTCCTCGCGGACCGTCGAAGCGGGGCGACAGCGACGAGTAGCGCTCGGGCGCGGCGTTTCGCGGCGCTCGTTCTGAAGTGCCGCCGGCGGTCGTCGCGAGTTGACCGGCGGTCAACGAGGAGGTTGGCCCCTGCACGGATTTTAGTGCCTTGCGATCGGATTGCGATCGCCGGACCGCCACAAAACCGTGCTTTTCGCGATCGAGGCGGGTCGTATGCCATCGTGAACGATCGTGCAGCTTGATTGACGGTGGCCCGCGAGCAGCGAACCGTACCGAGCACATGCTGCCGGGCTGGTGCGGGCTAGCGGAATCGGTCCAATCGCTGGAGCCGGCGCGGGCGTGGCCAGCGCACCCCGCGTCGCTTCGCTGCTCCCCTACGCCACGAGCGCTGTCCTCCCTCGCGCGGGCCGCACCGAAAGCGACCCGTCATCCCGCTTTGTGACGCCAGCCCCCCAGCCCGACACGCCATCCCACCCCTACGCCAAACCCCACATCCAGCCTAACGACGCCCGGCAACACCCGACACGCCGTCCCACCCCTCGGCGGAAGCCCTCATCCAGCTTTACGGCGCCCGGCAGCGCGCCGAGCACTCGCACCGCCACCGCCACGCGACCCGTTCCGCACCGCCGCCCCGACACGACCCGAGCGCACGATCTTGCCGGCATCGTTGACGAGGCGCACCTCGCCGCCCCCTTCGCGGCGCACCTGCTCGCGGGCTCGTGCGAGCGCTTGCTTGCGCGTGTCGGCGCTCACGGCGGCGCGGCGGTCGCCCGCTCTGAGCACGTCCCAGCCGCCCGCCGCGTTTTGCTTGACATCTCGCCTGGTCGCCATCGTCTCGTCTTCCACCGTATCGACTGAACGCATCGAATCTTAATGCCCCCTGGCGACGGAGGTCGATCTCGACCCTGCGCGGCTCGGCACGCGCAGCGCTGTGGCGCCGAGCGGGTGGCTGCTCGCGTCGTAGAACCGCAGCTCCTCGGTCTGCAGGCGGGCGTACACGTCGGCCTGACGAGCCGCCAGCTCGCGCCGCGAGCCCGGCCGCAACGACACCGCGATCGCTCGCTCAGGGTGCTCGTCGAGCGCGTCCAGCAGGTGGTCGTCCTGTGCGCCGAGGCTGCTGCCGAAGACGACGATCGGCAGGTCGAGCGAGCGCAGCGTCTGCAGCGCGTGCGCGAGGTACTCATTGCCCTCGATCGCGCGCAGCTTGTCGGCCGCGGTTCCCTCGGTCACGAGCAGTGGCCGCGCCTGCGCGTCGCCGGCGATCGGCTCGCCGAACTGGTCGAGCAGCGTCTTGATCTCGCCGCTGCGCAGCTTCCACGTGAGACCCGCTCCGCCGACGACCAGGTGAAGCGCGCCGTGCAGGAAGTAGACCGGTAGGTCCTCGGCGTAGACGTCGGCTCGCGCGGCGTCGAAGCTGAGCCGCCGACCGCGGAAGTGGTCGATGAACGGCTCGAAGCTGCCGCCGCAGCCCATCGCCCAGTACAGCAGCAGGTCGTAGGAGGTGCTGAAGATCCACTGGTATCGCAGCAGCTCTTCGCGGATGCGCGCGAGCGTAGCGTCGGGCATCTGGCTGCGCCGCACGTGCACCTCGCGAATCGCGTGCCCGAGCCCGTGCTGGATGCTACGGTAGCGCTCGTAGACGCTGCCGGCGGGCAGCCCTAGGGTCTCGTTGACACGGATCGCCGTGTTCAGGTCGCTGAGCACGCGCTCGAAGTTCTCGCTGGCGGCGAACAGCGCGAGATCGTCGTCGGCGAGGCCGCCTGCGCGCGCGTGATCGAACAGCGACCGGTAACCGAACGCGGGCCAGACGTTGGCGCTCAGCCCGTTGCCGCACAGCAGCGCGGATCGCGAGAACGCCGGCGCGAGCTCCCGCCAGTCCTCCAGTGAGCCGTCGAGTCGCGGCGTCGGCATCGCTCAGGACGGCCTCACGCCCGCGAACGCGCTGCGGTGCGACGCAGCCGCGCTCACGCCGTGCGCCTGCTTGGAGCTGTGCGATTGTGGCTGCTGTGGGGCATTTCCTTTTCGCGCGGCGCCGGGCGCACGCGAGCCCGCCGCGGGCGCGGCATCCGCCGGGCTCACGGCGCCGGCCGTCGCCCGCACATCGACCTGTATGGAGTATCGGGTGTGAAACACACCCGTCAGCAATTCTTGCACAACAGGCTGTGTGCGCACAACTTGACACGTCGCGTCTTCTGCGTGCTATGTGTAACAGGTCCTGTGCGCAAGCATTGACGCGTCGTGTCTTCTGCGTGCCATGCGTTAACGGCCGATGCCGTGCGAGTATTGACCCGTCGCACCCTATGCGTGCCATGTGTTACAGGCCATACGGCGCAAGTATTGACCGTCGCGCCTTCTGCGTGCTATGTGTTAATCACGAGCGGTCGGCGGTCTGTGAAACCGTGCGCCCGTTGCCGCTCGAGCGGGGGTTGGTGGCGACTCGCCGTTGAGCGCACGCAGAGCGGTTTCGCCCGCGGGCGTGAGGCGCGACGCGCTGGGCCTGCCGGCGCCGCGTGAGTCCGTGGTCACGAGGCCTTCGGCGCGCAGGCGTTTGAGCAGACGCGAGACCTGTGAGGGCTCCCGGACACCGATGCCCTCTTGGAGCTGGCGATTGCTGGCGCCCGGGTGCTCGCCGAGAAAGTGCAGACACTGGTGCACCCGCCACGCGCGAGAGTTGGCGACCACGCCGGCGAGTGCGGCGCCGCCGCCGGGGCTCGCCGCCGCGGGCCGCGCGCGCCGGGCGCGCTCGGCCAGCGAGGCGCGCGCGAGCTCGTCCGAGCGCCGGCGCTCCTCTGCGAGCTCCTGCTTGTTGCAGAAGGGCGGGAGCAGGCCCACCATCGACGGCCCGAGCTGCATCACTAGAGGGCTTGCGTCGGGGAGCGCGAGCTCGTCGTGGAGCTTGCCCAGCACGGATGCGAACAGCGTCTCGGCGGCGTCGGGCCATTCTCGCGGGATTTCGTCGCGCACGTGCTCGACCACGCGCTCGCAGAACGCGCCCGCCACCCGCCGGCGGTGGGCGAGCACCTCCGGCCCGGCCGCGAGCGCCTGCACCATCACGACGCGCGCGAGCTGGGGCTCGTCTTCGAGGTATTCGAGCGCCGCGAGCAGCGACGCGCGCATGCCCTCGCGCCAGCCGGCGGCGCCCACGAACGCTTCATCGACCAGCAGCAGGCCGTGCTGCAGGGCCTGGTCGAGCGCGGCGACGATGCAGTCGTCGAGGCTGTCGAAGTACTTCAGGAAGGTGGGCCGGGCGACCTGCGCGCGCTTGCACGCCATCCGCACCGTCGCGCCCCTGACGCCGTGCTCGGCCAGCACGCCCACGGCGGCGCGCAGGACGCGCTCGCGCGTGTGCGCGGCACGACCGTGAGCGGAGCCGCGGCTGGACGGTGCAGCGGTCTCGACGCGAGCGGTGCTCAACCTAGCGCTGCTTGTCGCCCCGTCCGGCCGTCGTCCGGCGCGCCCCGGCCGTGCGCGGCGCGCGCGAGGCCTTCTTCGCGCGGTATCTGCGGCGCACGGTGCGTTCGCAGCTGACGCGGGCGGCCTTGGCGCGCTTGTGCTTGGCCCGGCACGCGGCGAGCGCTTTCGCGAGCTTTTGCGTGCGTGTGGCCTTCGCTTTCGGGGCCCCTTTGGGGCAGCCCTGAATCGCGATTTTGGTCTGCTGTTCGATCACGGCGCCGTTCTGGCCGGTGATCAGCGTCGGCATCACGAGCTTTTCACCGCACAGGTCGAAGTGCTTCTTTTCGGCGACGTTGGCGGTGAGCGCGGAGTGCGGCCCGGCGGGGAAGTCGGTTTCGAAGCTGGTGAATGGGGCATCGGGCACGTTTTCGAAGGTGGCGGTGGTGACGCCTTTCTTGATGTCGGTCTTGCCGTCGAGGATGATCTCGACGCCTTCGCCGTGCAGGACGAACTCGAGGTCGGGGAACGCCGCGCTGCCGTGCGAGACCAGGTAGGCGGGGCCGCTCAGCGGGTTCTTGAAGATCGGCGTGCGAATCGTCGCCGAGCCGACGTCCGAGCCTTCGTCGCAGGCGGCGGGGTTGGCTTCGAACACGGCGGCGACGCACGCTTTCTGGATCGTGGTCAGGCGCGAGGGCAGCTGCTCGGGCAGCGTGACGGTGGTTTTCGCGATGCCAGCCTGGCCGAGGCCGGCGGAGGTGACCTTGACGGCAAAGCTGGCGCCGCCGGCTTTGCTGGCCTGGCCCTTGACGGACGTTGTGAAGTTCGGTTTGAACGGCAGCGCCGAGCAGTTGGTGACGCCGAACGGGTAGGACACGGGGTCGGCCGCCCCTTCGGAACCGTCGAGCGTGCCGCTGAAGGACGTCGCCGCGCAGTCGGTCGGGGTGAACGCGAATTCGGGCCGGTCGACGAGCACTTCGACCGCTTTGAGCTGCACGGGGACGCCGTCGAGCCTGGTCGGGATCGCGCCCGCAGGACTCGTGATCGTGGCGACGGCGGTGTAGGGGTTCACGGTCAGGCGCGAGCGCACGTTGACGTAGCCGAGGTCGAACGGACCGACCGCCGCGTGCGTGCGCACCAGCGCGCCGAACGGCGCGCCTTCATAGCCGACGGTCAGGTACACCTGCCCGGTGAGCGTGACCGGTTCGGAGCCGACGCCGGCGGAGACGGTGGCATGGCCGAGCAGGCTTTCGGGCCCGCACGCCCATTCGCCGCCGGCGGTCGGTTCGGGACACGGCGTGGCGTGCGCGAGCTCGGCCGCCTCCCCGGGCGGCAGCTGGACGCTCAAGCCCGACAGCTGCTGCTGGCCGTCGGCACGGCCCAGCTGGATCACGAGCGGGCTGAAGGCGCCCGCCTGCGAGCTGGTGGAGCCGGCCTTGAACGACGGGCCGAACGGCAGCGGGTCGGGCGGGCAGGAGCCGCCGCCGGGGCCGGAGCCGATCTGGAAGCTGGAGGACGGCGCGGCGCTGGCGCCCGACCACCCCGTGAACGACGTGGTGGTCGTGTAGGAGCCGCACAGCGCGGGCGTCGAGAGCGTCGCGCGCTGGTCGCCGAACAGGTGCACGTGCAGCTGCGTGAACAGCGCCAGCTGCGGCGTGTTCCTGAACGTGGTCGTGACCTGCCCGGTCTGTTCGTCGATCGTGACTTCGCCGGCGAGCCTGACCTGCACTCCGAGCCTGTCGCTTTCGGCGAGGAGGTACAGCGCGAGCGGGTTCTTGAACGGTTTCGTGTTCTGCGCCGCCAGGAACACCGAGCCGTTCACTTCTTCGGATAGCAGCGGCGTCTTGATCGACACCGTCCCGACCTTCGCCGCGCTCTGGCAGCTCGAAGCGTTCGGGTTGAACGCGGCTTCGAGCGTTTCATTGTTTGTTTGCGACGTTTCTATGGCTCCTTCGAACGGATGGGCGAACTCGTCGAGAAAATCGAATTGGCTCGCCGAGCACGCCTCCAGCGCGTCCGCCGACGCCGGGTTGACCTGCAGGCCGGCGGGTAGCGCGACGGTGGTGCTCCGAGGCGCCGATTCAGCGAGGCCGCCTTCGGCGGTGAGCCCGTTCTGAGGCATCGTGACGTCAACGTTAACGCCCGTCGCGGTGCTGGCCGAGTGCTGTTCGGGTTCGACGGACACCGATGGGGCGAACGGCAGGGCGGCGCAGCCGCTCATCGCGGTCGGCGATTCGCCGGTCGCTTCTGCGCTGAATTCCGTTTCGGTTTTGACCCCCGTCTTGCGACCTTCGATTTCTTCTTCATACGGCCACGATGTGCCGCTGACCGTGCTCCATGGGCTTTGCGTCGCGCACGAGGTCGGCAGCGTCAGCAGCGCCTGCGGCGTCTGGGCTTCGAGTGATGGACACGCTACTTCGTGTTCGACCCATTGACCGCCGTCGAGGCAGTCCCAGCCGCGCGCCGAGTTGTGACGCGAATCGTACGGCACGCCCCACAGCGTCACCTGGGTGGACAGAACCTGGGCCGCCTCGGTGAGCTCTTCGGCGCGCGCTTCGACATCGTAGTTGCCGCCGGCCGGCAGCGCCGTTCTGATCACAACGGGAACACCTTCGGCCTCGAAGCCAAAGCGGGCCGGTTCGCCTCCGGCGGGCTTGAGGTTGAACACAGGAACTGTTAGCTGGGTCCAGGCCAACTCCGGCACATAGCTGAGGTTGGCGGTCACCGACGCCACCCCGACCGCTGTATCGGTGGGACACAGGTTTACCTTTCTTTCAACGATGGCCGAGAAGTCCGCTTCCGAGCACTGCTGCGCCGCGCTCACGTCGCCCACCAACCCGGTCGGCAACTTCAGGTGTATGGCGCGCGGCATCGCGGAGGTGGCGCTCGGCCAAGTCGCTTCTGCTTCGCCTTCTGGCTTGAGGTAGCGCCGAAGCGTTTGGTTGAAGTCGAGTGTCGTGGTCAGCTGGAACGGGTGCGAGCCGGCCTGCAGATCGCTCAAGCCTTCCTCGCCTTCCGGTGTCAGCTCGTAGTCTTCGACGCCCAGCTGCGCGGTCGTCCGGTCGACCTGCAGTAGCTTGTCCAGTGTGGCCTCTTTCGCGTTGGCTCCCGTCACCGTCACGACGTTTTCGAGCGCTTCGCCCGGTGCCGCGCTCACGTGTACGGTGATGCGCATCAATAGCCGTTCATAAGGTGCGAGATTTTCCCCGTACGGGCAGCTCACCGTCTGACCTACCACTTTACAGCCAGGTAGCCCTACTCGACCTGCGTTGGTGAGCGGATCGGCGCCAACGTGCAGGCCTTCGACGGCGACCGGTGTCACGTTGTTGGGCAGCACATCGGAGAATGTCACCGGCGTTTCGCTCCCGTCGACTTCGCCGCTGCCGAGGTTGGCGGCGGTCACGACGACTTGAGCTTCCGGCAGCAAGCCTGGTGACGACGCCATTGTCGAGTCGAGCCGCCACCACGGCAGCGCCGTCGAGGCAGCATCGGCGGCGCCCGGCGCGACCATCGCCCCCATCGCCAGGCTTGCCGTCAGCACCGCCCCGGCTCTGCTGAGCGTGCGCGCGCGAGCGCTCATCGCGTCCCTCCTGGCTCGCGCCGGCCGCGCGCATCGCTCTTGCTGGCCTTCTTTGCGCCCTTCTTCGCCTTCTTCTTCACCGGCCCGTAGCGCTTACGAGCAGTCCGTTCGCACGCGGCGCGCTTCTTGCGCGAGTGCTTGTATTTGCTGCGGCACGACGCCAGCGCTTTCGCGAGCTGCTGCGCGCGCGTGGGCCGCTTCGGTTTGACGGTCGTGCTCGCCGACACGCCCTGCTTCGGCGGCATGTTGCCCAGCCCCGACGGCGAGCCGGTTGCCGGCGCCGTCGACGGCGGCGACGAGTACGAGAACGGCTGGCACGCTTCGCCGTTTTCGCAGCTGCTCGGGGCCTTCTCCTCGGGTGGGGTGAAGCACGGCTCGGCGCCGGTGCATTCGTGTGCGTCGTACACGTCGAACGCTTCGTCGGTATCCTGCGGCACGAGCTTCGCCGCGGTCGCGAAGAACACGTCGCCGCCGCCTTCCTGCAGCTCTTCCCCGCCCGGCCCTTCGCCGCCGGCTTCGCTCGCATCCACAAACGCCGCTTCCCCGCTCGCCGTTCCCGACGAGATCAGCCCCAGGCACCCTTCCGCCCGCGCGCTGTACTCGGCGCTCGCATCCGTGCACTCGTGCGCGCCCTGCGGCACGCCCGCCGGCTCGTACTCGTACACGTCCTCCTTGCCGTTCGTCGCCTGCGGCACCAGATCGGACGGGCTGTCGAAGTACAGCCGGCCGCTGTTCGACAGATAGCGGGGCTGATTGTTGGTCAGCAGCTCCGTATTCATCATCCAGTCCGGCAGGCTGCCGGCGAGCCGGTGTCCGGCCCATGCGCCGTTGCGATCAACCAGCAGGCCGGTACCGGCTTCGCTTTCCTGGTGCGGGATGTCGAGCACGCCATTGGGGCGCGCCCCGCTCGGGTCGCACGATGTGCACACGAGCTTACCCGGCTTGCCCGCTTCCGAACTGGCTTCGTACAGGAACACCTCCTCGTCTGGTTCGCCGGTTATCGCGTCGCGATTGTCGTACCCCGTCAATTCCCTGTCTGACATGAACGCTACGTAGCGCCCATTTGGCGACACACGTGCGCTGGTCATTACAGCGTTAATGCCTTCGAATTTCGATAGATCGTCAGGGCTATCATCGTTCGAGATCCGCGCGATGAAGGTCGGTGACTCCCACGTTCCATCTTCATAACGCTCGATGTACAGGTTGCATGCTGCTTGGGCATAGCGAGTGTAGGTGGCATCGCAGTCGCCAGGTGTAGCTTTTTCGCCTTGCGCGTTCTTTGCTTCGGTCAGAACTCCGTTCGCGACGAAGTAGACGTTGCAGCCGCTCTGTCCGACGTCGCAGTCTTCTTCGCCTGCACCCAGCACGAGGCCCTGCACGTCTGCGCTTTCCACGCACTGCTGTTTATGACTTTCCGGATTCACTTCAGCCCGGCATGGACTGAGGTCACCCAGCGCGCACTTTAGATGCCCCGGCGTTTCGGCAATTTCGCACTCGTACAGATCGGGCTTACCATCCGCTGCGCCTGACCCTTCCGTCAAACGCTCTTCGTCGGTAAAAAACACTCTTGAGCCGTCCGGACTAGCCGTCTGAAAAATCGGATGAGCTTCGCCCAAGCCGCTGCCCCCTTGTGTTTCATTGAGTTCAAGGGGTTGCTCCGATTCATCCGCAGTGTTGCTTAGGTATAGATGCTGGGGGTTTCCGACGCTCCAAAACACGCGCGAACCATTGTTTGAGATCGCATGCCGTGTAATTCTTTCGGCACCGCCGCCGAGGGAAGTCTTCGTCTCTTCGGTTACTCCGCCGGCAAGCCTGTTTATAAGCCGCAGTTTTTCTCGCCCCTGCCTTTCTGCGTACCACTCGTACAGCCCTGGGGCGCACCCCAGCTCCGACGACGGTTCGCAGCCCTGCCCTTTGACTTCCGACTTTATGACGACGTGTCCGAGGTCCGGCGTCGCTCCTTCGAACTGGAGCGGCTGTGCTGCGGGTTCTTCCGAGCCGAACTCTGCTCCCGGCAGCACGTCGGCTTCGGTTACGAGCGGGACGTAGCCTTCGTTTTCCATACCCATCTTTTCGCCGTTCGCCTTCGCTTCGGCGTACAGCTGGGCTTCAGGCCCTTCCTTTGGCGTGATCGCCTGGTCAGAACGCACGTACAGCGTCTTTTCTTGACGCCCGCGTTCGGCTTCCGACGTCGGCGGCGACAGCGGCGGTTCCGCCAGCCGCGTTCGGCTCGCCTCGTTGAACGGCTGGACCAACGCTAGCGCGAGGTTTGATGAAAACGACCGATACTCCGACCCCTGCTGAAACACGAGGCCTTCCGCGTGCTCGCTCGGCGTGACGATGTCCTGCGTTTCGGTCCACCCTTCGGGACCGCGCACCGACAGCATCTGGGTCGGTTCGAAGCTGCGATTGCCCTGTGCTTCGCCGACCGGCCCGTTCGTCGTGTACGTCACCGCCTGTCCGTTTTCAGCCGCCTCCGCGATCCGTCCCCCGGAGGAGAGCGAAAACGTCGAGCCGAGTTCCACCTGGGCGCCGTTCTTGTCCGGCGGCGACACCATTTCCCATACGCGCCCGTCGGCCACGCCCGCGCCGGCATGTTCCGGCAGCGTCGAAAACGAGCCTTCGCCGCTCGCCGCCGTCCCGTGTGCATCCGCCACGATCACTCGGTAGTGGTAGGTGGTGCCCGCCCGCAGCTGCAGGCTCGCTTCGGCCCTCTGGTCGCCGAACGCCGCCACCAGGCTCGCCGGCGAACCCTGCACGTGCGTACACGCCGGCGGTTCGCTTGCGCACGGCGCCGTGCCATATTCGAAGTAGTAGCTCGCCGCCGACCCATTTGTGTCGATCTGCGCCCGCAGCCGCGCCGCTTCGGCGCCGACTTCGCGCACCTCGGTTTCATCCACCGCCGGCGCGGCATCCACGCGCGGCGCGTACACGTTGACGCGGTCACCGGTCGCATCGGCCGCGTACACGGTGTCGCTCCGCGCGTCGTCGGCCAGCCCGACTCCCCCTTGCAGCGCCCCCGGGTCTTCACCCGCGTCGCCGAACCGCTGAATCTGCGTGCCCGCAGAGCTGAACGCCGTGATCGCGCCGCCCTGATCGAGGTACACGTCGCCGCGCGATGAATCGGCTTCGCTCGACGACTCGTCCACCGCCACGCCCGTCGTGTTTTCCGGGTCGAGCGCCCCGATCACGGGTTCGAGTTCGGTCACGCTTTCTTCTTCGAACGCCTCCTTCGCGATCACGTCGGGGGGATGTTCCGAGCCGCTGTAACCCTCGTTTCCCACGTAGAAGGTCCCGCTTGCACTGACCGCCACACCCGGCGCGGCACCGACTGCGACGTTGGCGCCGAGCGGTTGCCCCGCGCGGCCGCTCAGTCCTTTGTCGCTCAGCGGATAGAGCCTTTCTTCATAGTACAGCCAGACCGTCCCGTTCGACGCTACCGTCAGTCCGTACGTTTCGCTCGCTTCGAGGTCGATCGATTCATTTTCGCCTTCTTCTTCATAGGACACCGCGTCGATGCGTTCCAGCTTTTCCCCGTTTGGACCAAACTTATAGATGAGCTCGCGTCCTTCTTCGTCTTCTTCGTCTTCCTGGGTGACATATCTCGTCGCCACGTACACGTCGCCGGCCGACGGGTCTCCCGTCGCCGTCGAGTTGTCCACGGCGATCGATTGCACCTGCCAGCGCAGTTGGTATTCATTTTTGCCCGCGATACCCGCTTTGCAGTTACTTTCGCAAACCTGAAATTCGTTGGTGCCCGTACGCACGCCATAGCCCCACGCCGATAGGAATTCCCCGTTGGCGCCGAGCCGTACGATGCGATGGTTGCCCTGATCTGCGATGTAGGCGTCGCCTGTCGCTTCGTCCACCGCGACCCCATTCGGTTCGTTCAACGTCGCGTCTTCGACAGGCACGGTCAGCGCACCACTGAACGCGTGCCCCTGCTGCGTCACCGCGAAGGCCGAGCTCCCACAAGCCAGCAGCCCGGCAAGCGCAAGCCAGCATCCGGCGAGCGCCACCCGCCACACGCGCAAGCCCGGCGCCATCGTGGTTCTACGTGGCCGGCTGCTCACACGGACCTGATCCAGCGGCGCTCCCTGCCGCACCCACTCCTCGATGTAACTCATGCATCCCTCATGTCTCGATGTTGAACCCGCGTGTCGTTCCGAGCCAGGACCCGTCAGCTCCACGCGCCGGACCGGAACGCGGGCTGGAGCGTTTCTTGCAGCAGACCGAGTGCCGCGTCAGGCGACGACACCCGACACCCACCCGTGGGCGACGCTGATGCCGCCCGTTAACCAACGCTCCGCCCGTTCCATCCTCTCCCTCAACTCAAACAAACACCGGCAACCAAGCTCGTCTATCCCACTCATGCCCTTACGATCTAATCAAAGGGCGACCCTCCGTGTCAAGTTATTAGACTTTGCCTGGATAGCCAGTAAGAGCCTGTCCGTTTGTTATTGTCTACACCAGCGGCCCCGCCAAACGCTGCCCAGGCGACAACCGCCGGCTGAAAACGCCGATCCCGCGCGGTTACACCGACCCACCAAGCAAAGGTATCTCCAACCCATCAAGCCCGCAAAGCGGCAACCAGACGAAGGGAAGCACCAACCCCAAAACATCAGCCAAAGCGGCCGGGATGTTTTCACGCCGGCGATCCCGCGAAGCGGTAATCGCCGGCTGAAAACTCGCCCTCTACGCCCTGAGGTCCAATTCTTCACCTTTTTCGGTGAATGCGGTTTCCCACGCCATCTCCGCCGTGAACCTCGTTTCGACCGTGAAAAGGTCGCAGCCTGAGGTTTCGCAGAGTGCGTCGGCAGCGTGTCTTTCGGCCCGCCTTCGAATTTCGTCCATTCCGGTTCGCCGAGTTTCGACGACTGCTTGAAGATGAACGTTGTTTCTTTCGTGACTTTGTTGACCGGTTTGACTTCGTCGAGTACGGAGCCAGTCACGGCGAAAATCAGTGAACCGCGGTGCATCGTGACTATCACATCGCCCAGCTTCCGCGGAGATGTCCGTCCCGACGGTTGGACTTTTCGTGCCTTTGCCTGCGAGGTATCCGAGACTCCGTGCTAGCGGGCTGGTGACGATCTCACCCGCCGGGTGAAAGCGCCGATCCCGTGCCGCTATGATTTGAACATCAATTTTTCGCCAACGTTGAAGACCGTCGTTTCCCACACCGTTTCCGCATCGAACAGTGCTTCGTTCGTAAACGGGTTACAGCGTTCGGCTGGGCTTTGGGTTTCGCAGACGTGGGCCAGCAGCGTGTCTTCCCGCCCACCCTCGAAGTGCGTCCATTCCTGCGACCAGCGGCTCGCCGAAGATCGTTTCAGCATCAAGGTCGCTTTCTTGGTGACCTGGTTGACGGGCGTGACTTCACCGATCGCCGAGCCGGTGAGCGCGATCGTCAGCGCGCCGGCGTGAAAAGTCATGAGCGCTTCGCCGCTTTCGGCCGACAGGTCGATGCCGGCTTTCGGCGTTTTCGTACCTTTGCCTTCGAGGTACCCAAAGCTCCACACCAGCGGGTTGGTGACGATCTCGCCGGGCGTTTCTCCGCTCTCCGCTTTTTTCCCATTGAGCTTGCAGCCTTTCAACGTCATCGTGATCTTGCTGGCGCTCGTCGGGCTCGTGAGCGAGCCCGTGTCAGCGCTGCTCGTGCATTCGACGCCGCCGACACCGTTCAGGTCGAGGTTGGAGCCCTTTCCCCTCCCTTTGAACGCCCTCGGAGCGGCAACTTGCACTGGCCCCAGCGCGGAACTCTGAAGTGGCCCCACCCTGTGCTGGTTGTTGGTGTGTGCGGATGATGGCGGATTGCCACCCGCGGTGGTTTCACGGCGGCCTTGGAGCGCAGCGAAGCCCGTAGGGCGAGCGAAGCGCAGAGGCCGCCGGCGCGCCGGCGGCAGAGCCCCCAGCGGGCGCCGATCGGCGTGATCGAGCGCTTTGGTGTGCTCTGACGCCGCGATCGGGGCGTTCTGGGGCGTTTTGCGCCCCTCGGCGAGGGTGGCGCTGGCGATCGCTTGGGGGATTTCGGGCTGTTCAGTGTTCATTTCGGCCCCTTCTGTTTGCGTTGCAGGCCGTGGCGGAAGCGCCAGGACTCAGAACCGGTCTCGATGATGTGGGCGCGATGGGTGATGCGGTTAACGACGGCCTTGGCCAGGCGGGGATCGGGGAATACCTTGGTCCACTCGCCGAAGGGCAAGTTTGTGGTGACGATCAGCGAGCCGCGCTCGTTGCGCTCTGAGATGACCTGGAAGACGAGCTCGGCGGCGCCCTCGGGGAGCGCGAGATATCCGAGCTCATCAAGCACGACGAGCTCGGTGCGGGCGTAGCGGGCGACGACGCGGGCGAGCTCGCGGCGGCTCTCGGCTTCTTGGAGCTCGTTGGCGAGGCCCGCGAGCGTGGTGAAGCGCACGCGCCGCCCCTGCTGGCAGGCGCAGACCGCGAGCGCCGTTGCCAGCATCGTCTTGCCTGTGCCGGACTCGCCGATGAAGATCACCGACTCGCGGTCATCGATCCAGGAGCCCTCCGCGAGTGCGGCCGTCGTCGCCTGGGAGACCTTCGGGTTATCGTGAAAGCGGAAATCCTCAAGGCGCTTCATCACGGGGAAGCGGGCTTCGATCAGACGTCGTTTCTCGCGCCGTTCAGAGCGCTCATTCATCTCTGCTTCGAGCAGCGCCGCCAGGTAGGCCACCGGCGTCTGCTGCTCGCGAAGCGCCTCCTCGGCCAGGGCGCGGAAGCGCCGCCGCACGGTGGGGAGCTTCAGCTCGATCGCGTGCGCCTCGATCAGCGCTTCCATCGCCTGGGTCTTCGCCGGAGTGCTCATCGGGATCCTGCCTTCGTGAGCAGCTGGTCATAGTCATCGAGGCTCGCCTGCTCGCCGCCGATCTGCGCGAGTCGCGGCTCGAGCTCGATGTGCTCGCAGGGCGGCCGCTGCGCCCGTCGGGCAAGGACCTGAACGGCGCGCCCGTCGGTCGCACCGGCGGTGAGCGCGCCGCGCGCCGCCAGCTCCACTCGCGCCGGGCTCATCTCGCGGCAGAGCAGCAGCACGTTGACCATCTGGCGCGCGGCCTCTGAAGAGCCATAGCGTCCCTCGATCGCCTTCCACAGCTCGTCGAAGCACTCAGGCCAGGCGCCGCGCTCTCGCTCCTGGCGCAGCGGCAGCGAGCTGCGCAGCGCGCCGGGCTTGCGCTTGAGCAGCTCAAGGTAATGGTCAAGGCGGGCGGCCACGCCGAAGCGACCCTGCAGGCGCTCGTGGCGCGCGATCTCGCGGTGCTCGTGGAAGACCTCGACCTCGCGGGCGCCGATCTTCACGAGCACCTTGCGCCCGACGAGCGCGACCGGAACCGAGTAGCGGTTCTGGCGGACCGTGACCAAGGCCTTTGAGTCCACCCTCGGCGTGGTCTGCTCGCGCGCGTCGAACGGGTCTGAGGGCAACGTGCGCAGCAGGGCGCTCTCAGCGTGAAGCGCCTGCCCGACCGTCTCTGAGCGGCCCCTGATCGTGCGCTTCAGATCCGCGATGAACCCGGCGGCGAGCAGGTCGTTGAGCTCGGAAAGGCTGTTCAACCTGCGGCACCGGCACGAGATGACGGCGGCGAAAGCGCCCCACCTCGCCCTCGACGCCACCCTTTTCGTGGGCGCCCTGCTCACCGGCCTGGGTGAAGCGCGACTCGAACAGGTAGTGCGAGCGCAGCGCGACGAAGCGGTCTGACTCCACGCGGCGGCGGCCCTTCAGGATCTTCTGGACCGCGGCCTTCAAGTTGTCATAGCGAACCAGGTGAAACACGCCGCCGAACCAGTCGAAGGCGTGCACGTGCGCCTCGAGGAACGCCTGCTGGGTCTCGCGCTGGAACGCCATCGCGAACGCGCCGCCCGAATGACACGCCCGCATGTGGAAGATGAAAACCTTCGTCGGCTGGCCCCGCAGGATCATGAGTGACTCGCCCCAATCGACCTCGGCCTCGGCCCCGGGGTCGTGCACCAGCGGCACCATCGCCGCCGGTGGCTCCCCGAGCTCACGCCGGCGGGCGGCGACCCACTTGCGCACCGCGCGCTCTGAGACCTGCGCGCCGCGCTCTGAGCCCAGACGCTCCCAGATCCGCCGCGCGGTGTGGCGCTGCTTGCGCGGCGCGTCCCGGTCGGCCAACAGCCAGCTATCGATCACGTCCCGATACTCACCAAGCTTCGGTGCCGGGCGCCCCTCAGGTCGCTTGCGCTGTGGCGGCAACGCCGCGGCCAGCGCCTGCCTGACAGCACGTCGGTGGACACCATGACGCTCCGCCAGTGCCCGGATCGACAGATCCTCCCGATCGCGGTCCCGTCTTATCTGCTCGAACAGCTCCACTCGTGATCCCATCCCTCTCCGCCGCCTCCCGTCCGAGCTCGATAAAGCTCGAACGGTCCGCAGCGCGTCGGACGGGGTGGGGCCAAATCAAGGTTCCGCAGTGGGGCCAAATCAGAGTTCCGCGCCCACGCCCTGCCTTTGCCGATCCCTTCTCGCAGTTCGTGTGTGTTGGTTTCGCCTTTTTCGATTTCTTCGGCGCTGGCTTCTTCGCTGCAGAGCCTGTTCGTGAACCTGCCCGTGTACTTGCCATCGACCTTTCTCGCCTTCACGCATTCATAGAACGCCGGTTCGGCCGCCGACGCACTCGCCGAGGCGACGACCCCGAGCGCAAGCGCCGCCAAAGCGCAGCTGCCCACCATCCTGATCGGTCTCATCGATCCTCCAAGTCCGAGTGTCATTACCAGCCCGGCCATCCAGCCAGCGCCCGCGCAACCTCCAGGCCGCGCTCGCTGAGCGTCCAGGAGTTGCGCTTGCCGATGCCGTCGGAGCGCCTGCAAGCAATCCCGAGCTCGGCCAGCACCGATAGCAGCCGCGAGACCTGCGAACGATGCGCAACGCCGATCGCCACGGCGATCTCGCGGTTGCTGGGAGCAAGGCCAAGGGCACGCTGCGAGGCCAGCAAGCGAACGCAGGCGCGCAGGCGCCGAGCGTTCGGATTGACGAGCACCGCAGGCAACCGTTCATCGCCCGAGTCAGGCCGCAAGCGACGAGCGTGCGGCGCACCGTCGTCGAGCGAGGCCCGCCGAGCCTCGCCAGGCGCCTGCTCGAGCGCCCGCTCATACGACAACGTGACCGGCCGAATCAGCCGGTCGAGCAAAATAGCCTGCCGCGAAGAGGCCAGCTGCAAGCGAGCAACGCCCAATTCCCCAGAGGCGACCTCGGACAAGACGAAGTCCGAAAGCACCGCATGACCAGCCAGATAACGCCGCAACACGGTATCCAGACCAACGCCAACACGAGCGGCACGACCAGCCTGCAAGAGCGCCTGCCCAGGTACCGGAGCATCGTCACGAGCAAGCCCAGCCAACCCATACTCGAGCAGAGCGCCGACAGCCACCCGCAGCCCCCGCAAGTAAGCAGCATCTTCAACCCCACCCGGATCGGAGACCCCGTCGCAAACCCGAGCGACCAAAGCCGCCTCGATCGACGAGCGCCGATCTCGCAGACGAGCAACCAAAGCCCGCATCTCAAAACCGCCACCAGGGGAAGCGACCAAGAAACCGCCGTTCAAATCGACCAAATCAGCAGGCGAGGCCGGAATCTCCAAACCGCCCAGGACCGCGAAGCGGCAACGAGACGGAGGAAAACACCAGCCTCACCAAATCAGCCTAAAGCGGGCGGAATGTTTCACGCCGGCGGGATTGCCCGCCGGCTGAAACATCGCCCGCTTACGCTTTGAGCATCAATTCTTCACCTTTGGCAGTGAACGTGGCTTCCTCCGCGCTTTCGGCGGTGAACCGCGTTTCGGCCGTGAAGGGATCACACCCTGCAGTTTCGCACACATGCGCCAGCAGCGTGTCTTCTGGGCCGCCTTCGAATTTCGTCCATAGCTGGACGCCGACTTTCGAGGACTGCTTGAAGACGAACATCGCCGTCTTCGTAAATGTGTTTACCGGTTTGACTTCGCCGATCACCGAGCCTGTCACCGCGATCGTCAGTGAGCCACAGTGAACTTCGCCCAGCACTTCGCCGGTTTCAGCCGAGAAGTCGGTTCCCACCACCGGCGATTTGGTACCTTTGCCTTCGAGATACCCAACGACGCCCTTCAATTTATTGGTAACCACTTCTCCGGCCTTGGAGCCGCTCTCACATTTTTTACCGTTGAGTTCGCATCCCTTGAAGATGGCGGTAACGGTCCCCGTCGTCGGGCTCGTGAATTTCGCGGTGCCCGAGCCTGACGTGCAATCGATCCCGCCGACGCCCTTCACGTTGAGGTTGGCGCCTTTGGACTTCGCTTTGAAGGCTTTGCCCTTGCCAAAGCCTTCCTTGATTTCGTACCCGCCGCCTTCTTTTTCTACTTTGCAGCCCTTCGAATATTTCCCGTGTTTCTTGGCTTCCTTGTGACATTCATAGAGCGCAGGTTCAGCTGCCACCGCGCTGGCCGCGGACACGGCCACAAACGCAACAACCACCGCCAAACAAGCACCAACAATCCCAAATCGTCTCATCAGCTCCTCTTTCAGTCGTAAATATCTCTGCCAGCCTCGCGGATGCCGCAACAGCCAAACCTCAAGGCCCCACCGCCTTCACCCGGCTCGCGACGGCGAAACCCGCAAGCTCTGCCAGCCCTCCTCGATGCCTCCCAACAGAGTGCCTCCAAAGCCCCACCAGCCGTCTCCCACGCCGAACGCGTTGACCTCGAGACCACACCGCCTGTCTCTGATATCCACCGGCGGCCCCCAAACCCACGCCAACCGTTCTAATATCGCGCGACACCTTGACCTCAAAGCTACACCGGCCTCTCTGATCTCACGACACCTCAAAGCCCCGCCGGTATTCCTCGATGCCCGGGAGAACTCAGCCCATCGTCGAGTCACGGCGATGCCCCCACGCCCCACGCACGGCGCATCACCGCCGCGCAGGCGTGCAGCACGCCCCGTCCCCAAGACCAGGCCGCCCCGCCGAACACGCGCCTCACAGCCAGCCAGCAGCGCTCCCGGCCAACCGTGGCCCGACGCGTCGCTCACTGTCGACTCGATCCGCTGACCCACCAAACGCCTCGGCCGACGGTCCGCGAGACAAGGCCTTGCTGATCCGACCGGTGCACCTCTCTCTCCCTCATTCAGACACAACGACAGCCCTGCGAGCGTCGCCCACATGCTGACCCCACGATCTAAGCAGAACCGCCGCCCGGCGTCAAGTTATTGGACTCCGGCTGGCTACTAACACATCAGCGTGTTTTTTATCGTCCACCTCGCCTGGCCACCAACCCTAGCCATCAACTGGTCCACGGGTCATCAATATTACCCACACTCCTTGACGGGACGTCTCGCGTCCCTCCCCCGGCCCGTGCCGCGACACACGGCCCGGCCCGCGATGTCTCCGACTCCCCGACACCACCGGGCGCGCCGCATCAGTGCACGATCACCGTCCCAACGATAGGCCTTTGCCGGCGATGTCGAGAAGCGCGAGGTACGAGCTCCCTCGCTCGTCAAGATCGTCTGGCTCGAGCTTGGTGCGCTGTATAGCACGTAGAACTTGTGCGTGCTTTCACCGAGTTCTCGCGCAGGCTCCAGGATGCCGCTGAGCCTGATTGCCCATTCCCAGGGGAGGGTGACGCTTTCATAACCGTTTTTGTCAGGGAGATCTGCGCCGAAACCTCCGCTACCTCGATTGCCTGGATCAACGGGCCTATCTCGGCTACGCCGGATCGCGTGATGAGTGCGTTCAGCCAGGAATCCCCTACCGAGCGCCCCGCACCGATGCCCTCGCAAATGTCTCCAGAATCCGCGAACTGGGGAACTGCGAGAGTGACACGAGCTTGTTCGCGAGCGCCACAGGAACGAGCGCGTTGTCGTACATCGAGCAGCGCAGCGTTCCGAGCACCGTGAGGATTTCACCCAGATTTACAAAATCCTCGTAGCCGGGCGAGCGCTGAAAGCCGTCGGTCGGCACGGTGGCGACGTAGACGTTGCCGTCGCCGGCCTTGTAGATCAGCTTGGCGCCCCAGTAGGTGTTCTTGCCATACGGATCGGAGCTGCCCGGGTCGCCCGGGATCACGTAACGGTAGATGTAGTCGTTGGAGAGGATCAGCACGGACTCGGGCTCGAGCCGGTCGGCGATCTGGGCGGCGTGCTCGACGAAGGCGCCGCTCTTCTCGAGCCCGACGACGTTCAGCAGGCAGGCCGGTTCGGTTCCGTCGCGAGCGCCGGTGCGCGCTCGGAGATGCGCGGCGAGCTCGCGCATCGGCTTGGACAGCGGCGAGGTCATGCCGAAGAACGCGAGCGGACCGTCCTTGATGAACAGGACTTCGCCGAGCAGCTCGGGCTTGGTCGCCAGCAGCGCCCTGACGACGTGGACGAGCGCGATCTGCTCGAGCGTGGTGATGACGTAGCCGGCGATCCCGCTCGCTCCTTGCTCCTCGTCGATGCGCTCGTGCAGGCGCAGGGCGTCGATCAGGAACACCGGTCCTTTGCAGGCGCTGCAGTTGAACCGGTCGGGCGTCGCGGCGGTGATCGCGATCGGTCCGTGCGTGCAGTCGTAGTTGGGGCACTGGGGCAGCTCCCAGCTGCCGCCGTCGGGCTCCCAGCCGCGCAGCAAGAGCCAGCGCAGCGCGGCGCCGAGCGGCCCGTCCTCGTGCTCGGAGCGCTCGCAGAACTCCTGGAGGGTTTCGCGCACGGACAGCTGCAGCGTTTTGCCTTCGCGCGAGATGTTGCGCGTCGGCAGGGCGAGCGTGTAGCGCTGGATGTGCTTGAGGCGCGCGAGGTCCTCCGGCGCCAGGAACGGCATCGCGTCGAGCTCGCGCAGATCCTCGAGCTGGAATAGCAGCGGGCCGAACGTGAAGAATGTGACGGCCGCCGCGGGAAACTGCTCGCGCACGGCGGCCTCGCGATAGCCGCCGTCGATTGCGACTATGTGACGAATGCGGCTCGCGCGCGCAGGCCCCAGCTCCTGCGCGAGCTCGGCTACGATCGCCTGGTCGGCGGCTTTCGGCACCGTGCAGTGCGCCAGCAGCCCTTGCACGGCGCCGCTGTTGATGATCTCGCCGTGCGAGATCTTGCTGGCGCGCTCGATCGGCTTGCGCCCGCGTATCGCCGTGTACGCCACTAGCCGGCCTCGCGCACGCTGAACCGATCGATCTGCACGGGCACGATGAACGTGTTGGAGTCGGTCTTCATCCTGATGAAGCCGCGGTCGGTGGTGCGCCGCAGGCTGGCGGTGAAGTCCTCGAAGTCGTAGTACTTGTCGAGCTCCCGTAGCTCGTCGCGGTTGTTCAGATGCGCGACGAACCAGTTCTGCGTGTTCTTGAGGATGCTCGAGGAGATCGAGCTGACCTCCTGGGTCGCGTAGGCCAGGCCGAGCCGGAGCTTCTGGCCCTCCTTGGCCAGGCGGTTGTAGACGATCGTGAGGTCCTTCTCCTCTTTGCGCGGGAACAGGTTGTGCGCCTCCTCGAAGTACATCTGGATGAAGTTCGCGGGCTCGTTTTCGATGAACCGTTTCATCGCGTCGGAGAAGATTCGCCGGCACACGCGCTCGGAGTAGGTGCGCTGGATCTTGGGGTCGCCCTGGGAGAGGTCGATCAGCACGATCTCGCCCTGGCGCAGTTTCGCGACGATTTCGTCCTCGAACGATTCGCCCAGGCTGGGGGTGTGCAGCTCGCGCGCGGCGATCAGCTTGCGAAACCCGCTCTCGCTGGGATTGCCGCCCGGTTTGGACTTCCTCGTCAGAAACCGCATCAGCGTCTGCAGGTCCTCGTCGGCCCACTCGCGCCCGCCCTTCTCTCGCCGGGACTTCTCGAACGGGCCGTCCGTGTCGCGGTAGTGCTCCCAGGCCGCCGCGAACCAATCGGCGGCCTGCTCCGGTGAGATCCCGCGTTTCGGGTCGACGCGCTCGAGCCCGGGAATCCCGGACTCGCGGATCTCCTTGGAGCTCGAGAACGCGACCCGTTCGTCCTGCGCCACGAAGCCGGCGCGGTGCAGGCACGCCTTGTAGCAGGCGAGCTTGCGCTCGTAGCGCGTGCTCGCGGCGGCGTCGGCCGCGTCGGGGGCCTCCCACTCGATATTCAGGAACGCCTTGACGTAGTCGGCGGAGTCATCCGCGAGCAGCGTCGCGAGTAGCGTGAACCCGTCCGCCACCGACCGGTAGAAGTTGAGCTTCATCACTTTGAAGCGGTCCTTCTCCATCACGCTGTAGCGGCTGACCGTGTCCGGGTACTGGGCGAAGATCGCGGTGCCCTGATCCTGCTGGTTCTCGTTCGAGTACTCTCCGTTGACGTCGAACACGATCTGGCCGACGGGTTTGAGCGGCTCGCCGTCGAGCTGCGCGCCGGACTGTGAGATCTCGACGGTCGCCTGGATCAGCTTCTTGACGGTGTTGGACTTGCCGGTCCTTGTCATCCCGAACAGGGCGGTGCGCTTGCCCAGGAAGTCCAGCGGCGAGACGAACACCGGCACGTCCTGCCCGGCGGTGTGGCGCAGGCTGGCGCTGTAGCGCACGCGGCCGATCCGCTCGTCGCCGAGGCCGCCGGGAATCCCGTTCTGGCGGAAGTTCACGATGTACTCGAGCACCTTGCCGGTGGGCTTGACCACCCGGTAGTTGTTGGCCGCGTAGAAGTTGTCGAGGTCGCCCGCGAACCTGATCGCCGCGCCGGCGTCCTTGTAGAAGGTGCCGATGACGCGGCACTCGAGCCCGGAGAACTGGAACTCGGCGCGCGTGAACGAATCCAGCTGCGCCGGCTGCCCGCCGGGCGGGGTCTCCTTGTAGTAGTCGACCATCGCGGCGACGACATCGTCGTCGGTCGGCAGCCTGGTCGGTCCCAGCACGCGCAACAGGATCGCCTCGTCGACGCCCGGCTCAGCGAGGTACAGCGCGAGCAGGAACGCGCCGGCGGGGACGCCGCCGACCTCGTGCTTCCAGCGGTCGTTGGACATCAGGCGCAGCCGGTCGAAATCGAGGTAGAACGGGCGCCCGACGAACAGCTCGTCGCCGCGGCACTCCGCGAACAGATCGACCGTGGCGAGCTGCTTGAGCTGCTGCACGACGGTCGCCATCTACACCTCCCCGGCCGTTTCGCCAACGTCCGCCAGCGTCGGCGTCAGTGACCAGTCGATGCGCACCGGCCCCGGCAGCTCCACTCCGGCCGACGGGCTGAGCACGAGCACGCGGTCCGTCCTGGTGGCGCGACCCGGGTTGTTCTTCCAGATGCGGCTGACCTTGCGCGCCGTGGGAACGTGATCGGCGACGATCCCGTGGCGGTGCCAGCCGGCGGGCTCGGCGACCTGGTGCCACATCTCGCACGCGAGGTTGAGATCCTGCTCGCCCCGGCGCACGTCGCCGATCACCAGGCAGACGTACCCGTCCTCGGCGACGGTGCGTTTCAGCCGCGCGAGCACCTGCTCCATGAACCCCAGATACCGCGGCAGGCTGGCGCTCGCCATCAGCTGCGCGTCAACCTCCGGCGCGCTGCGGCCCAGGAACCACAGCCGCACCCAGTTGTACTTGCCGTACCTGATCACCTCCAGGTATGGCGGCGAGGTGAACACCAGGCGCGGGCGCGCGCGCCGCACGCGCGCCGGTGGCAGCGCGGTTGCGTCGTGCAGCCATGACGCGCCCAAGCGGACGCTGCGCGCGGGTAGCCCGTATCGCTCGGCGCGGGCGCGCAGCATCGCGAACACGTCGACCTCCGGAGCGCGCAGGCGCTGGCGCTCGATGTACTCGCGCACGTATCCCGGGGCCATCGCGAACGTGTTCGGCATGCTGATCGAAAAGCCGCGCGTGGCCCCGGCCGCCGAGTGGTTGGCGTGCAGCATGCCGAGCGTCATGCCGGTGATCAGCGAGTCGCTGCCGCGCGTGCCGAGCTCACGGCGCAGATACACGAGCTGGCGCAGGGTGCCGGGCGCGTACAGCATGCGAATCTGCTCGGGCACGTCCGACGTATCGACCGAGACCGGGTCAAAACCGCGCTCGAGCCGCGACAGGCGCCTCGCGATCGACCGCCGCGAGGGGACACGAGCCTTCGCGCTCGTGAGCGCGTGCGCGAGCGGGTTGGCATCGGCGCCATAGCCCACTCGGCCGTGCAGCAGCGCCTCGAGCGGCACGGTGCCACGGCCGGCGAAGGGGTCGTACACGACGTCGCCAGGCCGCGACAGCCAGCGGATGAACACGCTCGCGAGCTGCGGCGGGAACATCGCGAAGTACGAGCAGAGGCTGTGCAGCGGGTGCCCCCAGCGGCGCGGCGCCCGCTGCCACAGGTCCGGGAGCTCGTCGTAAAGAGCCGAATCGTTCGAATCCATACACTAGAGCATATGGCGCGGTTCAGACGGACCGGCGGGGTCTCGACATATATTCCGCGGTTCAGACGGGCCGGCGGGGTCTCGACATATATTCCGGTCGCGCACGGCATCCTCGTTTCGACGCCGGGCGCCGCGGTCGAGCTCGAGCCGTGTGTCTCTAGGGCGTCGCTTTCAGCTCGAGTTCGTGACGCGTGAAGTTGGGGTTGAGCGACCGATATACATTTCACTCGGGAACAGCATCGTCGTTTCGAAGCCGATCGTTTCCCAGCGTTCCGCGTTGACGAGCGCTTCGACGGGCCGCGTCGGGACGGGCTTCGAATGGCCGTCGAGCGCAACCGGCAGCTGCCTGCCTTCGCTCTGGCGCAAGCCGGACGTGAACGACGGGCTCATCGTGTTGACCGGGCCGATGCTGAACGTCAGCTCTTCACCGGCCTTGTGCCCGCCAACGGCCAGTGCGCGGATTTCGCTTTCTTCGCAGACGAGCTGTTGCAGGAACCGTCCGCGCTTTCCTTCGGTCCTGTAGACGATGCCGACGACCGGGTTCGACGTGCGCTTGCCTTCGATGTAGGTCATCGTGCCCGTCCAGGACGCGCCGAATTCTTCTTCGCCTTCGGGTTTCACCTCCGCCTGGGCTTCGCCGAGTACGATTTCACCGGCAAATTTTGCGTCGAGCGTGTGGCATTCCCCGCCCTGTTCGCCGACGCATTCGCGGAACGCGAGGTCGGGCGCTATCACCGTTACGTGAGCGCCGGTCAACACGATCAGCGATTCCGGTGCCAACGCGCCACAGGTGATCCTCTGCCCCCCGCCGCCGAGCGTGATCGTCATCTCCGACACCGGCTGCAGAATGCCGCTTTTGAATGCGCTGTTCGTATACTGCAACGTGTCGTCTTCTCCGTATGGCTTGCCGGCTGCTGCGAGCGGATACCATTCATAGCCGCCGGCGTAGCTCTCATAGACCTTCTTGACCGGCTGCGTGCAGCCGGGGTCGGCATACCTCCCGCCCGTTCCGCTTTCGGTCGCTTCGCATTTGCCCTATTCCGGCAGCTTCGCCGACGCCGCCGAGCTGCCGCTCGCCACGAGCACGGCGCTCGCCACCAGACACACCGCCATCGTCCTAACGTATCTCACAGCTCTGTTTCGGCGCCCGTTGTATTGCTTCATCGCCGTCGCCGGTTCAATTCCGGCTCGGCTGCAGGCCGAAGCGGAAGTCGGGAGACACGCATGCCGCAATGCATATGGCTGAGGCCCCACACCACGCCATGCCTCTGGCAGCGAGATCTGGATCGTTTCGTTCCTCGAAGGAAGGCAGCGGCCTGACAGCGATCGCCGGGTCGTCGGGGTCGAGCGAGACCGTTGGGTTCGCTCGCAGCGCCGCCACCAAGGCGGGCAGCTCTCCGCTTGTGAGGCCTACATAGATATTTGGTGAAAGATGCCAGGGGCGCGTGACGGGCCCAACTCGGACATCTCTACGACAGGCACGATCTCACTGGCGAGCTCGTTGAAGCTGATCATGACGTCGAGCAGCAGCCCATCGACTGTGCTCAGGGGCTCCTCCTCTCGGTAAGCCAGCCAAAGCCGGACTGCACTTGCCGTCGAAGCAAGGGCTTCGGCCTGAGGGGGTAAGAACCCGGAATCGCGGACGCCGCGGATCGGCTCGTCTCGATCGAGACCCATCGGACAGGAAGGCTACAGAAGTCCGCTACAGAAGTCCGAAACAGCGCGCAAGTTCTGATCCTAAGACCATGAGCGTTTATAGCTGGCTGGCGCCCGCCCCGGAAGACCACCTCCCGGGGCGGGCGCGCTAGAGGCCCGTCCTTGCAACTACCGGTCTGTCTCTCTACTCCTGTTCTTCGACGCCTGCGGCGCTGGTCTGTTCGAGCGTCCCCTTCAGGATCGCTTTGTTTTTGCCGGCGGCCGACGGCAGGCCGGTATCGAGATCGACGACGGGGTCGATCACCAGCGGGAGCAGCCCGCAGCCATTCACCCCGGGCGCCCCGAACGAGTTGTTGACGAGTTCGTTTTCGTAGACGATCAGGATTTCGCCCGTCGGGTTCGACGTGACGTCGCCGACGCTGCCCGTTATAGGCGTGTTGGGCGAGGGAGGGCTCGTCGTGCCCGTCGTCAGTTCGAGGTCCATCGGATGACTGTTCGAGCCGATGTAGCAGCTGTTCCCCAGGGCCGGGTTTTCCAGCTTGACCTTCACCGGCAGGGTCAGCGCGATGCCTTTCCCTTCGAGCAGGTTTTTCTCGTTGATGCCGATGTCGCTGGCCGGAGCGGCCAGTTCGGTCGTTGCCGTCACTTCGGTGATCCCGTCCAGTTCGATGCCGATCAGGCCGCCGGGAACTTTCTGCGGCGATTTCGACAGGGTTTCGCCGTTTTTGGCGCCCACGAATTTCATTTCGCCTTTTGCGTTCTCGGTGAACCCGCCCTGCAGCGTGATCGGGTTCGTGATCGGCACGGCCTTCGTGCCGGCCTGGAATTCGCCAGAGCTCGTGACCGCGTGTATGCAGCCCCGGACCCCTTCAGTTTCGATCGGGCACTGCTTGAAGACGGCCCATTCGCCTTCCAGTTCGGCCATCGCCGGCGCAGCGGCGAAGCCCAGCAGAGCAACCATCGACACAAGCCCCACAACGAGCGTCGACAGCCTCCTGGAGACGCGAGTCACGCGTTCGGTACTGCGTACCATAGATCCCACTCCTTCTGTTTTTTTCGTCTTGCCAATGCCAACCGCGCCGCGTCCAGCGGAGCGCAGCGCTAGCCAGACCCTAGTTACACCACCGGACTGTGTGCAAGTAGTGTTTCCGACTATTTCGGGTTGCCAATGAGAAGCAGCACACCTCTGTTTTTTGCGGCTTGCGAGCCCGCCTCGAGAGACGTCTCTCGAGGCGGGCGGTCCTCTGTTAACGCTGCACAACCAAGCTATTTGCGATCTCCACGGCCAGCACGGCCAAGGCATCCAAGCAGACTCATGCCAGCGTCACGACCAACCAATGGGTTGACATTTTTGGCGTCTAGTGTTTCAAATCCTCAAGGCCCTGGGCCGCATGAGACACGGAGCGACCGGCGATTCCACAACGGCGTAGCGCCCCGCTGGTGGCGAAACCACGACAGTCCGCCACCAGCCGGCACATCAGGCTACGCTACGGGCAGATCCACGACGCGACGCTCGGGCCGTTTAACTCATTCGCATCGAACGAGATATGACCTGCATATGTCGTGGCGATCCCCGCGATTTCCAGTTGTTTGACCGTCTTTGCGGTCCCGGTCTTACCTTCAAAGTATTTTTCGATGGCCGGGTTGGCCGCTAATATCGTGTGTAATAACACCTTCGCTAACGGTTCGTCGTTTTTTGTCAGCACCTGACCTTTCACCGCGGCACTACCATTGACCGGACATTTTTCGGTAGCCGTTAATAAGTGTAATTCGATCGTTAGGAAATTCCCCGTGCCGCCGAGAGGCTTGAACAGCGTCCCGGATTCATCCGGATTTAACGCTTCGGCGTCGGCTTTGGTCAAGTACACGATTTCCGCTTCCAGCTGATTCGTCGTAATCGTCCCTAACGGACCGCCGCCGGTCGAAACATCGCAGTGCGGCTTGTTCGGCAGCGAGCAACCGCTGAAGACCGCTTTGCCCTGACCCGTACCGGGAACGCCTCCTAACAGCCAGCCATGCCCTTCGATAGTAGTACAGTTGATGTCATATTCTGGCGTCACGGCTATGAGTTCCTGAGTGTTCAGCCCCTTTGCTAACACTAACAGTGTTTCACTTGGTTTTCCCAATAACGCCGGTTCGAATAGCCCACCTGTTTCCGATACACAGTCGGCGTTGAATCCTTTCACCGTGCCACCTAACTTGCAGTACCCCCATAACGGCCCGCCTTCCGCAGAAGCCGACGCCGCCACCACGCTCGCGCAACAGGCCAGCGCAGCTATGAGGGTTACCACCACCGTCTTCACATATTTCATTGCTTGATCCTCCTTGTAACTGACCGGGGGCGACCGCCGCCCGACGTCGGCCCGCCGCTCCTCGGAATGCCAATTCGCTCGGACCTCCCCCGCCGAGTCACCTTTGACAAAAGCATAACGCGCCATACCAGTCAAGGAAATCGCGGTATTGTTTTCAACTCACCGGCCCGGCGTGTTAATATCCACACAGTTGACAGTCGCTGATCGGAAAAAGACCGCCGCCCCCAAAGCCGGGTTTCCCGCCTGGGCGCGAGCTCGTAACATTCACAGTGACGCTTCCGGTATTGAATAGACAGTCGACCACGCTCCCTGCGTGCCCGCTCGCCGGTCATCGCGGGCCGGGGAAACGCGGGGCGCCGCCGCTCGCGGATGTCCACCGCGGTTGGTCAGCGCGAAGTCTCAGGCTGCGAACGCCCACCGCCGCTCCGGCAACCACCGGCCCTCCGGGATGGCGGCGGCGAAGCGCCCGACGATTCCACAACGGCGTACCGCCCCGCTGGTGGCGAAACCACGACAGCTCCGCCACCAGCCGGCACATCAGGCTACGCTACGGGCAGATCCACGAAGCGACGCCCGGGCCGTTTAACTCATTCGCATCGAACGAGATATGGCCCGCATATGTAGCAAAGATACCCGCGATTTCCAATTGTTTGATCGCTTTTTCGGTCCCCGTCTTACCTTCAAAGTATTTTTCGATGGTCGGGTTTTCCGCTAATATCGCGTGTAATAACAGCCTCGCTAACGGTTCGTCGTTCTTCGTCAGCACATTCCCTTTCACCGCGACATTACCATTGACAGGACACTTTTCAGTTGCTGTTAATAAATGTAATTCGATCGTTAGGAAATTCCCCGTGCCGCCGAGAGGCTTGAACAGCGTACCGGACTCGTCCGGATTTAACGCTCTTGCGTCTGCTTCCGTCAAGTACACGATTTCCGCTTCCAGCTGATTCGTCGTAATCGTCCCTAACGGACCGCCGCCGGTCGAAACATCGCAGTGCGGCTTGTTCGGCAGCGAGCAACCGCTGAAGACCGCTTTGCCCTGACCCGTACCGGGAACGCCTCCTAACAGCCAGCCATGCCCTTCGATAGTAGTACAGTTGATGTCATATTCTGGCGTCACGGCTATGAGTTCCTGAGTGTTCAGCCCCTTTGCTAACACTAACAGCGTTTCACTTGGTTTTCCCAATAACGCCGGTTCGAACAGCCCACCTGTTTCCGATACACAGTCGGCGTTGAATCCTTTCACCGTGCCACCTAACTTGCAGTACCCCCATAACGGCCCGCCTTCCGCAGAAGCCGACGCCGCCACCACGCTCGCGCAACAGGCCAGCGCAGCAACGAGGCTTACCACCAACATCTTCAGATGTTTCATCTTGCTTCGTTCTCCTGATAGAGGATCAATCGCCGACCACGCACCAAAGTCAACGCCTCGACACGCGACCGGCATGCCGATCCGACCGAGCTCAGGCCGGACGAACCAGTCCCCACAGAAAGCACAACCAACCACACCTGGTCAAGCAAACGCCGCGAATGTTTTCCACCCACCAGCCCTGTCACAGACCGGTCACAATCGACAGTCGTTGAACGAAAGAACCCAACCCGAAAAGCGCTTCTTCCCCAAGTCTACCCACCGCCGTTCACTCCCCCGCACGGCGTGACCAAGCTTCCCTGAGCCAACCGCCCTCCCCGGCGAGGTGAACTGCCCGTCACGACCACATCGACCCGAGCCCGAGCTCGTACCAGGCACTTATGGTTTCGGTAGCCAATATACAATCGGCGGGCGACAACACTCTGGCTTTAGAACCCGATCGCTCTCCACCACGTCCGTTTACGAGTCCGCTCCGACGAGTCTCGCCGCGTGGCTTTCGAGCTCGCGGCCGACGGCTGCCCACATCTTCCTCTCGCGCATCCCGCGAAAGGCGTGAGCGACCCTCGAGCCACGGTACATCAACGGCCAAAGACCGTCGCAGACCGATCGACCCCACGATAAAAAGGCCCGCCCCGGGAAACGATCCTAGAGCGGGCCTCACCGTCCTCGCCGCACTTACACAACCTATCTCAGCCGTGACCTCGCCACGACGCCACCCGTCGGGCTGGCTCGTTGCGTACCCGCTACGGCGTCGCTTTCAACTCGAGTTCTTTACGGCCGTCGTTAGGATTCCCGCGGCCCACATATAGTTCATTCGGGAACAGCATCGTCGTTTCGAAGCCGACAGTTTCCCAGCGTTCCGCGTTGACGAGCGCTTCGACCGGCTTCGCCGGATGACCTTCGAACGCGGCCGGCAGCTGCGTGCCCTCGCTCTCGCGCATTCCAGCCGTGAACGACGGGCTCATCATGTTGACCGGGCTGACGCTGAGCGTCAGCTCTTCCCCGCTCTTGTGCCCGCCGACCACCGCGCCGTGAATTTCGCTTCCTTCACAGACGAGCTGTTGCAGGAACGTTTGATGCTTTTCTTGCGTCTTGTACACGATCCCGACGACCGGATTCGATGTGCGCTTGCCTTCAATGTACGTCATCGTGCCATTCCACGACGGACCATATTCCGTTTCGCCTTCCGCTTTTTCGACCCCGTTTCTCCACGCAGCCGTGCTGATGGTAATTTCTCCCCCAGATCGCGCGTCCAGCGTGTGACATTCTCCGCCGCTCAAGTCGTCAACGCACCCTTCGAATGCCAGATGGGGAGCGATCGTCGTCTTATGGGCGCCAGTCAGCACGATTTCCGTTCCCGATCGCAACGCCCCACAGGAGATCTTCTGACCGTCATGGAACGTGATAGTCATTTCCGACACCGGCTGCGAACCTCCCGCATAGTTCAGCGTGCTGTCGTCGCCGTATGACAGTTCGCTGGCTTCTATGAGCGAGTACCATTCGTAGCCGCCGGGGTAGCTCTTGTGGACCTTCTTCACCGGTTGGGTGCAGCCGGCGTCGGCGTACTTGCCGCCCGTCCCGCTTTCGGTCGTTTCACATTTGCCCCATTCAGGGAGCCCGGCCGACGCTGCTGTCGCGGTGCACGCCACGAGCGCTACGCTCGCCACGAGACAGAGCCCCACCATCCTCACGTATCTCACAGTCTCACTGCTCCTTGTCTCTCTCAGCTGATCCCACATCAACGTTGAATCCTTGGCCGAGACACACCAACCCCACGACGCCGGCCAGGGCCCGACACGCCAAAACCTTTCTCTCCTCGCTTCGGTTCCGTCCCGGCTCAAGCCATCCAGCCGACACCACCACATAAAGCTAAGCAGACACTTGCCCCATTGTCAAGATCGGCCCAATGCTTGACATTGGCGAACGCTGTTGTTTTATACACCCAAGACTCGTCGGCGTGTTGCGATGCCAAGCGCTCGGCGACGCCGATGGTGGCGAAGCCCACGGGCACCCGCCACCATCCGGCACCACATCAGCCTACGCTACGGGCAGATCCACCACGCGACTGACGGACCGTGTAACTCAGCTACATCCAGCGAGTCATTCCCTAAATATGTAGCAAAGATACCCGCGATTTCCAATTGTTTGACTGTCTTTTTGGTTCCGGACTTCCCTTCAAAGTAGGTTTCTAATGCCGGTTTTTTAGCTAATATCGTGTGTAATAATACTTTTGCTAACGGTTGATCGTTATACGTCAGCACTTGTCCTTTCACCGCGGCGCTGCCATTGACCGGACATTTTTCGGTTGCTGTTAATAAGTGTAATTCAATCGTTACGAAATTCCCCGCACCGCCGACAGGCCTAAACAGCGTACCGGATTCGTCCGGGTTTAACGCTTTTGCGTCGGCTTCGGTCAAGTACACGAGTTCCGCTTCGAGTTGATTCGTCGTAATCGTCCCTAACGGACCGCCGCCGGTCGAAACATCGCATTTCGGCTTGTTCGGAAGCGAGCAACCGCTGTAGACGATCTTGCCCTGACCTAGCCCGGGAGTGCCCCCTAACAACCAGCCATGCCCTTCAAGATTAGTACAGTCGATGGTATATTCTGGGGTTAGGGCTACGAGTTCCTGACCGGTCCACCCTTGGCCGGACAGCCCTTCGGCAGACAATAACAGGGTTTCACCTGCCTGAAGTAAGGCTTCTTCGAACCCAGTTTCCGTGCCGGTGGTGCAGTCGGCGGTCAACGGGCCCGAATGACCTAACTTGCAGTACCCCCATAACGGCCCGCCTTCCGCGGAAGCCGACGCTGCCACCACGCTCGCGCAACAGCACAGCGCAGCAACGACGCTTATCACCAACATCTTCACATATTTCATCTTGCTTCGTTCTCCTGATAGAGGATCAATCGCCGACCACGCACCAAAGCCAACGCGTCGAGACGCGACCGGCATGCCGATCCGTCCGAGCTCAGCCCGGACGAACCAATCCCCACAGAAAGCACAACCAGCCACGCCCGGTCAAGCAAACGCCGCGAATGTTTTTCACTCAACGGCCCTGTGACAAACCGGTCAACAATCGACAGTCGTTGAACGAAAGAGCCCACCCCGAAAAGCCTTTCCCCAAGCCTATTCTCCGCCGTTCACTCCCCGTTTACGAGCCGCGTTCCGACGAGTCTCGTCGCGTGGCTTTCGAGCTCGCGGGCGGCAGCTGCCCACGTTTCCCTCTCGCGCATCCCGCGAAAGGCGTGACCGAACCTCGAGCCACGGTACATCACGGTCAGGGACCGTCGCGGACCGGGCGGCCTCGCGATAAAAAAGGCCCGCCCCGGGCGTTACTCCCGGAGCGGGCCATCGTACCGTCCACCCCCCGAACTGGACAACCGACCTTGGCCGTCACCTCAGCACAGCGGTCCCTGCCGGACTCGTCTGTCACATGCCGTTACGGCGTGGCTTTCAACTCGAGTTCTTCACGTTGATGGTTATGGTTTGACGGGCCGACATATAGTTCCGTCGGGAACAGCATCGTCGTTTCGAAGCCGACCGTTTCCCAGCGTTCCGCGTTGACGAGCGCTTCGACCGGCTTCGCCGGACGGCCTTCGAACGCGGCCGGCAGCTGCGTGCCTTCGCTCTGGCGCATTCCAGCCGTGAACGACGGGCTCATCGTGTTGACCGGGCTGATGCTGAGCGTCAGCTCTTCCCCGTTCTTGTGCCCACCGACCACCGCGCCGCGAATTTCGCTTTCTTCACAGACGAGCTGCTGCAGGAGTGTTTGATGCTTTTCTTGGGTCTTGTACACGATCCCGACGACCGGATGCGAAGTCCGCTTGCCTTCGATGTAGGTCATCGTGCCGTTCCACGACGGGCCATATTCCGTTTCGCCTTCCGCTTTTTCGACCCCGTTTCTCCACGCCGCCGTGCTGATGGTAATTTCTCCTCCTGATTGCCGGTCCAGTGTGCCACATTCTCCGCCGCTCGAGTCATCGACGCACCCTTTGAACGCCAGGTCGGGCGCGATCGTCGTCTTATGGGCGCCGGTCAGCACGATCAGCGTTTCCGATCGCAACCCTTCACACGAGATCCGCTGGCCGTCATGAAACGTGATCGTCATTTCCTTCACCGGCTGCAGGATGCCGCTGTTGAACGCACTATTCGTGTACTCCAGCTTGCTGTCTTCTCCGTATGACAGTTTGCTGGCTTCTATAAGCGGGTACCATTCGTAGCCGCCGGGATAGCTGCCGTAGACTTTCTTGACCCGCTGGGTGCAGGCGGCGTCTGCGTACTTGCCGCCCGTCCCGCTTTCGGTCGCTTCGCATTTGCCCCATTCAGGGAGCCTCGCCGACGCCGCCGCCGCGCTGCTCACGACAAGCACCACGCTCGCCACGAGACACAACCCCACCATCCTCACGTATCTCACAGTCCACCACTCCTTGTCTCTCTCAGGTGACGCCATACCAACGCCGAATCCTTGGCTGAGACGCACCCACACCGCCACAACGGCCCAAACCCCGCAAGCCAACACCCCTCTCCAGACCGCAGCGCATCTCTCCTCCGCTTCAAACACGACGCACCACCCAGCACACAATCACACCGCCGGCATGGTCAGGACATCGAAGCAGACTTCCATCCCAAAGTCAAGACTCAACCCAACAGTTGACATTTACCAGCCTTAGCGTTCCAAACCCTCAAACCCCTCACGCAGCGCGCGCGGCACGCGACACCAAGCGCCGCCGACCCCACAACAGCCTACCCGCCCCGCTGGTGGCGAAACCACGATGGCCCCGCCACCAGCCGGCACGTCAGCCTACGCTACGGGCAGATCCACCACGCAACGCTCGGACCGCCTAACTCAGTCACATCCAACGAGTCATGACCTGCATACGTCGCGTCGATTCCCGCGATTTCCAACTGTTTGACTGCTTTTTCGGTCCCAGTCATACCTGCAAAGGATTTTGCGATGGCTGGGTTTTCCGCTAATATCGTGTGTAATAACGCTCTCGCTAACGGTTCGTCGTTCTTTGCCACCACCTGACCTTTCACCGCAGCACTACCAGTGACCGGACATTTTTCAGTCGCTGTTAATAAGTGTAATTCGATCGTTACGAAATTCCCCGTGCCGCCGACAGGCCTGAACAGCGTACCCGATTCATCCGGATTTAACGCTTCGGCGTCGGCTTTAGTCAAGTACACGAGTTCGGCTTCCAGCTGATTGGTCGTAATCGTGCCTAACGCTCCACCGCCGGTCGAAACATCGCAGTGTGGCTTGTTCGGAAGCGAGCAACCGCTGTAGACGATAGTGCCCTGACCTGTACCGGGAGCGCCACCTAACAGCCAGCCATGCCCTTCGAGAGTAGTACAGTTGATGTCATATTCCGGCGTCACAGCTATGAGTTCCTGAGTATTCAGCCCCTTTGCTAACAGTGACAGCGTTTCACTCGGTTTTTCCAATAAGGCTGGTTCGAATAGTCCACCTGATTCTGATACACAGTCGGCGTTGAATCCCTTCGACCCCGTGCCACCTAACTTGCAGTACCCCCATAACGGCCCGCCTTCCGCGGAAGCCGACGAGGCCACCACGCTCGCGCAACAGCACAGCGCAGCGATCAGGCTTACCACCAACATCTTCATATATTTCATCTGCGTCATTCTCCTGATAGAGGATCAAACGCCGGCCACACACCAAAGCCAATGCCCCAGCACGCGACCGGCATGCCGATCCGCCCGAGCTCAGCCCGGACGAACCATCCCCACAGAAGCACAACCAACCACACCCGGTCAAGCAAACGCCGCGAATGTTTTCCACCCACCAGCCCTGTGACAGACCGATCACAATCGACAGTCGGTAAACGAAAGAGCCCACCCCGAAAAGCCGTCCCCCAAGCCTACCCTCCACCGTTCACTTCCCGTTTACGAGCGCGTCCCGACGACTCTCATCGCGTGGCTTTCAAGCTCGCGGCCGACAGCTGCCCACGTTTCCCTCCCCGGGCATCCGGCAGGCGTAACCCACCCGCCGAGCCACGGTACATCACGGCCAGGGACCGGGCGGGCCCACGATAAAAAGGCCCGCCCCGGGAGTTACTCCCAGAGCGGGCCATCCTACCGTCCACCCCCCCGAACTGGACAACCGACCTTGGCCGTCACCTCAGCACAGCGGTCCCTGCCGGACTCGTCTGTCACATGCTGCTACGGCGTCGCTTTCAACTCGAGTTCTTCACGTTCAGAGTTATGGTTTATCGGACCAACGTATAGTTCGGTCGGGAACAGCATCGTCGTTTCGAAGCCGACCGTTTCCCAGCGTTCCGCGTTGACGAGCGCTTCAACCGGCTTCGCCGGACGGCCTTCGAACGCGGCCGGCAGCTGCGTGCCTTCGCTCTGGCGCATTCCAGCCGTGAACGACGGGCTCATCGTGTTGACCGGGCTGATGCTGAGCGTCAGCTCTTCCCCGTTCCTGTGGCCACCGACCACCGCGCCGCGAATTTCGCTTTCTTCACAGACGAGCTGTTGCAGGAACGTTTGATGCTTTTCTTGGGTCTTGTACACGATCCCGACGACCGGGTCCGATGTCCGCTTGCCTTCGATGTAGGTCATCGTGCCGTTCCACGATGGACCATATTCCGTTTCACCTTCCGCTTTTTCCACCCCGTTTCTCCACGCCGCCGTGCTGACGGTAATTTCTCCTGGAGATCGCCGGTCCAGCGTGCCACATTCTCCGCCGCTCGACTCCTCGACGCATCCGCGAAACGCCAAGCGGGGCGCGATCGTCGTCGTATGAGCGCCGGTCAGGACGATCACCGTTTCCGATCGCAACCCTTCACAGGAGATCCGCTGGCCGTCATGGAACGTGATCGTCATTTCCTTCACCGGCTGCAGGATGCCGCTTTCGAACGCATTACTTGTGTACCTCAGCGTGCTGTCTTGTCCATATGACAGTTTGCTGGCTTCTATGAGCGGGTACCATTCGTAGCCGCCGGGGTAGCTCTTGTAGACTTTTTTGACCGGCTGCGTGCAGGCGGCGTCTGCGTACTTGCCGCCCGTCCCGCTTTCGGTCGCTTCGCATTTGCCCCATTCAGGGAGCCTCGCCGACGCCGCCGCCGCGCTGCTCACGACGAGCACCACGCTCGCCACGAGACACAGCCCCACCATCCTCACATACCTCACAGTCCACCACTCCTTGTCTCTCTCAGGTGACGCCATACCAACGCCGAATCCTTGGCTGGAGACGCACCCACACCGCCACAACGGCCCAAACCCGGCAAGCGTAAACCCTCTCCAGACCGCAATGCATCTCTCCTCGCTTCAAATACGACGCACCACCCAGCTCACAATCACACCGCCGGCGTGGCCAGGACATCGAAGCAGACTCTCGTCCCAAAGTCAAGACTCAACCCAACAGTTGACATTTACAGGCCTTTGTGTTCCAAACCCTCAAACCCCTCACACAGCGCGCGACACCAAGCGCCGGCGACTCCCACAACAGCCTACCCGCCCCGCTGGTGGCGAAACCACGACGGCCCCGCCACCAGCCGGCACGTCAGCCTACGCTACGGGCAGATCCACCACGCAACGCTCGGACCGCCTAACTCGGTCACATCCAACGAGTCCTGACCTACATATGTCGCGAAGATACCCGCGATTTCCAATTGTTTGACTGCCTTTTTGGTTCCGGACTTACCTTCAAAGTATTCTTCGATGGCCGGGTTTTTCGCTAATATTGTGTGTAATAACACTCTCGCTAACGGTTCGTCGTTCTTTGTCAACACCTGACCCTTGACCGCAGCACTACCATTGACCGGACATTTTTCAGTTGCTGTTAATAAGTGTAATTCGATCGTTACGAAATTCCCCGTGCCGCCGACAGGCCTGAACAGCGTGCCGGATTCATCGGGATTTAACGCTTTGGCATCCGCCGCGGTCAAGTACACGAGTTCCGCTTCCAGCTGATTCGTCGTAATCGTCCCTAACGCTCCACCACCGGTCGAAACATCGCAGTGCGGCTTGTTCGGAAGCGAGCAACCGCTGTAGACGATCTTGCCCTGACCTGTACCGGGAGTGCCACCTAACAGCCAGCCATGCCCTTCGAGAGCAGTACAGTTGATGTCATATTCCGGCGTCACAGCTATGAGTTCCTGAGTATTCAGCCCCTTCGCTAACAGTAACAGCGTTTCACTCGGTTTTTCCAATAAAGCTGGTTCGAATAGTCCACCTGATTCTGATACACAGTCGGCGTTGAATCCCTTCGACCCCGTGCCACCTAACTTGCAGTACCCCCATAACGGCCCGCCTTCCGCAGAAGCCGACGAGGCCACCACGCTCGCGCAACAGCACAGCGCAGCGATCAGGCTTACCACCAACATCTTCATATATTTCATCCGCGTCATTCTCCTGATAGAGGATCAAACGCCGGCCACACACCAAAGCCAATGCCCCAGCACGCGACCGGCATGCCGATCCGCCCGAGCTCAGCCCGGACGAACCAATCCCCACAGAAGCACAACCAACCACACCCGGTCAAGCAAACGCCGCGAATGTTTTCCACTTGCCCGGTTGCGCGGCGCCACACATACGGAAATGCCGCGCTCGGCTTGACACAAAAAAAACACCCGGCCCGGGAGGCTGTCTCCCGGGGCGGGCGCTCGAGGCCGGCGTGTGAGCGACCGGCCTATCTCATTGCTTGGCGCTACTACTCGTGTTCTTCGACGCTTTCTGCGCCGGACTGTTCGAGCGTCCCCTTCAGGATCGCTTTGTTGTGACCGGGGCCGGCCGGCAGGCCGAGGTCGAGGTCGACGATCGGGTCGACGATTATCGGGAACAGGCCGCAGCCCTGCACGCCGGGCGCCCCGAACGAGTTGTTGACGAGTTCGTTTTCGCTGATGATCAGGATTTCACCCGTCGGGTTCGACCCGACCGTGCCCACTTTGCCCGTGATCGGTTTGTTCGGTTTCGGTGGGCTCGTCGTTCCGGTCGTGAATTCGATCACGATCGGGTTGCTATTCGAGCCGATGTAGCAGTTGTTGCCCAGGATCGGGTTTTCCAGCTTGACCTTCACCGGCAGGGACAGCGCTATGCCTTTTCCTTCGAGCAGGTTTTGCTCGTTGAGGCCGATGTCGCTGGCGGGCGCGGCCAGTTCGGTCGTGGCATAGACGTTGCCTCCGAGGCCTTCGATGCCGAACAGGCCGCCGGGTACTTTCTGCGGCGTTTTCGAGATCGTTTCGCCGTTCTTGGCGCCCACGAACTTCATTTCGCCTTTTTCGTTCACCGTGAACCCGCCCTGCAGCGTGATCGGGTTCGTGATCGGCACAGCCCTCGAGCCGGCGTCGAATTCGCCGCCGCTCGAAACCGCGTGCAGGCACGCGCGCAGCCCAGAGGTTTCCAGCGGGCACTGCTTGAAGACCGCCCATTCCCCTTCCAGTTCGGCCATCGCCGGCGCAGCGGCGACGCCAAGCAAAGCCACCATCGACACAAGCCCCACAGCGAGCATCGATAGCCTCTTGGAGACGCCGGTCACGCGTTCGATACTGCGTACCATAGATCCACCCCTTCCGTCTTTGCCAAATGTTCACATGCCTGCGTCACGAGACGCAGTACGGGCCCACTGTATTCGCCGGTCCGCCCACCTGGCAAGTCTTGTTTCTGACTATTGGTGAGATCGCAATCGTCGGAAGTCGGAGACATGCGCCTCGTGACACGGCAGTGTTTTCTGGGGCTCAGGCCGTGCGCCGCAACGCCGCTGATACCCCCGTGCGCGCCCGCGCAGTACGGATATGCGCCGTCCGCCGGCCATCCGCCGGCGATGGCCGCGCGCGGCGCACGGCCGGCGCCGCGCCGGGGGCGGTTGCGCTTCGCCCGCGCTCGCGCTAGAGCTTTGGCCGCGTTCGGCTCCATTGAACCGTTGCGTGCTTCTGGCTGCCTCTATGTCCGTACGTGCCCGCACCATGCGCATGGCCATCGTCACGTTCGCCGCGGGCGGCGCGCTGGTCGCTGCCGCTACCGCCGTGGCGCTCACGCGCGTGCCCCCGCGCGTCGTGCTGGTCGCGCCGGCGGGCATCAAAGCGGTCGGCAACGACGGGGCCAGCATCATCGGCGTTACGTTGCACGACGCGACGATCTGCCAGGGGCCCGAAACGCTGCCGGCCGGCATCACCGCCATCCGCGTGTCGGTGTGGGCCTTTCTCGGCGCGCCCGTGCAGGTCACGGCCTATCGCAACTCGCGTGTGCTGACGCGCGGCACCCACGATGGCAACTGGACGAGCGACTCCGTCACGGTCCCGGTCACGCCGCTGCGCCAACGCGCCTCCGGCGTCGAGCTGTGCTTTACGTTCGCGCCCAACAGCGAGCCGCTGATGCTGCTCGGCCCGAGATCGCCGCCCAGGCTGGCATCGAGGATCGTCGAAACGATCGCGCAACGCTCCAACCGGGGCCTGCTGCAAGGCCGGGTCTCGATCGAATACCTGGCTCCGGGCAGCGGCTCGTGGTCCTCGCGGCTGTCGGCGGTCGTGCGCAACACGGGCTTCGGCCGCGCCTTCAGCGGCAGCTGGATCACGCTGCTGATCGCGGCGCTCACGCTGGGCGCCGGCGCGCTGGCGGTGCGGCTGACGTTGCGGGAGCTGCCATGAGCAAGGTGCCTGTTCGCCCACCCCAGCCGAAGCGGCGCCCCGTCGGCGCGCGCTCGTTCACGCGCCGGCAGCGCGGCGAGCGCGCGCGCACCGCCGGCAGGCGCGTCGCGCGTGCGCGGCTGCGCCGGCCCAGCGTCCGGCTCGGCGCGCCGCTGCGGCGCATACCGCGGGCCGCCTGGGTGTGCGCGCTGATCGCGCTGCTGAACGCGGCCGCCTGGTCGCTGATCGTCCCGCCGTTTCAGGGGCGCGACGAGATCGACCACTTCGCCTACACCGAGCAGCTCGCCGAATCGGGCTCGCTGCCGCACGAAGAGGGCAACGGCCCTCCCAGCTACTCGGCCGGGGAGTCGCTGACGATGGAAGCTCTGCACTACTGGAAGGTGCGCTTCACGCCCTACACGCCCGCGATCTTCACGCCCGCCGAACAGGAAACGCTGATCGAAGACGCGACCTCGACGCGCTATCCGCTGGCCGGCACCGGCGAAGCCGGCGGCGCCGGCAACGAGCCGCCGCTGTACTACGCGCTGCAGGTCGTCCCGTACGAGCTCGGGGGCCACGACCTGCTCACCAAACTGCAGCTGATGCGCCTCTTCAGCGCGCTGCTCGGGGCGCTCACCGCGCTGCTCACGTTCCTGTTCCTGCGCGAGATCCTGCCGCGCCAGCCGTGGGCCGCAACCGTGGGGGCGATCTGCGTGGCGCTGCAGCCGGCGTTCGCGTTCATGTCCGGCACCGACAACCCCGACGTGCTTCTGTACGCGCTCTCGGCCGGGATCTTCCTGTGCCTCGCGCGCGCCTTCCGCCGCGGTTTCACGAGACGGCTGGCGATCGTGCTGGGCGTGCTCGTCGCGGCCGGCCTGGTGACCTACTTCAGCTTCATCGGCGTCGCCCTCGGCGCCTACGGGGCGCTGCTGGTGCTCGCGCTGCGCGACGCGCGCAGGCGCGGGCGCGCCGGGCTCGTGGCGCCGGCGATCGCGCTCGCGATTGGGCTGCTGCCGGTGCTGGGCGACGGCCTGCACAACGCCCTGGCCGGCCAGCACACCTTCGGCGAGGCCTCGAGCGTCGGCGGCACCGTCACGCTCGGCTCGCTCGGCACCGAGCTGAGCTACACCTGGCAGCTGTTCCTGCCACGCCTGCCCGGCATGACCCACTACTTCGAAGGCCTGACGACCTGGCGCGAAGTCTGGTTCGATCGCTTCGTCGGCTTCTATGGCTGGATGGACACGATGCTCCCCGGCTGGGTCGATGGCGTCGCGCTCGCGCTGGCGCTCCCGGTCGCGCTGCTGTGCGCACGCGAGCTCGTGCGCCGCCACCGCGCCCTGCGCGCACGCCTGCCCGAGCTCGGCGCCTACGCGCTGATCGTGCTCGGCGTGCTCGTGATGCTCGGCGTCAGCTCCTACACGACCGACGTCGTCAAGCACGAATCGGCGCTCGGCGAGCCCCGCTACCTGCTCGTGCTGATCCCGCTGCTCGGCGCGCTCGTCGCGCTCGCGGTGCGCGGCGCCGGGCGGCGCTGGATGCCGGTCGCGGGCGCCGCCCTGGTCATGCTGTTCCTCGGGCACGACATCTTCAGCCAGCTGCAGGTGATCGCCCGCTACTACGGGTAGGACGGCCGCGAGAACGCGGGCGAGCAGCGCAGACGCTACGCTGCGTTCGATCTCGTTGTCTGCCCCACCCGACCCCACCCCAGGAGCGCCCACCAACGCCGATCTCGGCAGGACGCTCGCGCGCCTGCGCGAAGAGCGCGGCCTCAGCATCGATGCGCTCGCCGACAGCGCCGAATGCACTCCCACCTGGCTGGTCAACGCCGAGCGCGGCGCGTTCAGCCCGACCTGGAGCGACATCGCGCTGCTGGCTCAGGCCCTCGATCTGCCCGTCTCGGACCTCATCGAAGAAGTCGAACGCGACGCCGCGGCGCGCGAAGCCTAGACCCGTCGCGCCTGTTCTCGCTCCAGGCTGTACAGTGTTCGAATGGTTCGACTCAGACTCGACACACGCTGTCGATAGACGATCAGACCATGTCCAACGAGCTCTACCCGCGAGCGCCCGTGCGCTTCGTCGTGTGCGCCGCTCACTTCCCGCTCTCGCCGCGACTGCGACCGGTGGAGGCCAAGCAGGCCGTCCACGATCGGCTCAGCGAGACGTTCCCGCTGGCGGAGCTGCTACCGCCGCTGCCCGTCCCCGCCGGCCGGCGCCAACCCGCGAGCGCGCCGTCGACGCCGCAGAAACTGTGGATGACCAACCGCGAGCGCACCTGCAGCGTCACGATCGGCCCGCGCGTGGTCGTTCTCGAGCGCAGTGACCACGAGCGCTTCGAGGATCTGAGCGCCCTGCTCGGACAGGTGCTCGAGGCGCTCACCGCCGTCGCTGTGCCGGCCGCGCTCAGCGGGGTGTCGCTGCGCTACGTCAACGAGATTCGCCACCCCTCGGTTCGCGACAGCAGCGACTGGAGCGGTCTGCTGCACGACTCGCTGACCGGTCCGGTCGAGCTGCTCGACGCCGAGGCTCGGCAGGCGAGCGCGGTCGCGGCCTATCGACTGTCCGGCGCTCGCGAGATTCAGATCGTCTCCGGCGCGGAAAGCGAGGGCTTCGCGGTCGACCGCAGCGGCCCGCTGCGCATCCGGCCGCCACACGAGGGCCCGTTCTTCCGGCTGGACATCGCCGGCGAGTGGACCGCCCCGGGCGTGACGATGCCGCCGTTCGCCGTCGAGCACGTGCTCGGAGTCGCACGCGACCTGCACGCTCCAATCCAGGAGGCGTTCGAGCGCGCGATCGGCGACGAGCTCCGCGCGCACTTCAGAGGCGCCGGTGGCCGTCTGGCAGACGCCGTCGCCGAACCGCACGGGGACAGCGGGGCCGGCGACCGCGCGCTCACAGACGCACGGCAGCTGTCGCCGCCGGACGTCCTGTGGGCCAACGCAATCAGGCGCTCGACCGGCGCCGGCGCGATCAACCGGCGCTCGGCGCCCGAGATCGAACGCGACGAGCAGGACCTGCGGCTTCCCGCCGTCCGCCGTCAGCTCAGCGACCTGCTGCACGACTGCGAGAGACGCGAGCAGGCCGCTCAGCACGAGAAGCTGCCCGAGGCCCGCCGGGAGGCGCGAGCACAGACCCTCGACGAGGCACAGCGCAACCGGGAGCGAGACGCCGCATAAGCGGACAGCCCCCGGCCTGGACCGGGGGCTGCTCGGAGCCGTTGGCGCGCCGGTGTGGCTACGCCGCGCTCGGGGTCTCCTTGCCCGGCGTCGCGCCAGTGCTCTGCCCGTCCGCGTCCGCCGGGCTTGCCACGAGGTGCGGCAGCCGTTCGAAGCACTCGGGACACAGCATTTCGCAGTTTTCATACGTGTCGCCACCGCCACGCACTACGGCGACCCTGTGGCGGAAGTGGGCTTCCTCTTCACGGAGCGCCACCATGCAGCGCCCCTCCTCGTCGTGATCGTGGCCTACCCGCTCGCACTCGCACTGACGGTTCGCACGGATGAACACGAGTTGCTTCATTGCGTCTGGAAACGCCATCTCATCACCCCCGTGTCTGTCGTTGATCGATTGTGTGGGCCGCAGGTCCCACTACCCAGCGTACGGCATAACAGCTGCCAAATGTTCCCACGTTTCTGACTATTTGGCAGATTGGACTCACCAGCCGGCCCGTGCGAGCAGGCCCAGCACCGCGCGCCGGTATTGCGCGAGCGCCGGCTCGACCCAACGCGGTGGACCGGCGGCGAGGCCTCCCGTCTGCACGCCCGCCGAGAACAGGCGCAGGACCTCGAAGTCGGAGACGACGCGCGTGGACTGAACGGCGCGCCGCCAGGCGACCAGCTCGCGTCGTTTGCTCAGCAGCGAGCCCCACGCGCGCAGCTTTTCTCCAAGCCAGCCCTCGGAAAACGCCCGTACCGCCACGGTCGCCTCGGCGGCCAGCAGCAGCGGAGCGAGCAGCGCGAGCGTACCCGGACGCAGGTTCGCCAGTAGCGCCCAGGCACGGTTTCGCTCAAGATGAAACCACTTGCCAGCTCCCTTGCGAAAGGCATAGTCGTGCACGACAACCGCTCCGGGGCAGTACCTGATCCGCCATCCGGCCAGGCGCAGGCGCCAGGCCAGATCGGTGTCGTCGACGTACATGAAGAACGGCGGGCACATGCCGCCGGCGCGCACGAACGCCTCGCGCCGCACCAGCAGCGCGGCGCCGGAGACGGCGGCGACGTCGCGCGCGGGTCCGTGCTCGCGAGCGCGCCCGTAGCCGCCCGACCAGGAGAAGCCGGCGAGGTTGACGGGATTCTCGCCGGCGTTGACGCGTCCGTCCGGGAGCAGCACCTGCGCGCCGACGACCGCGACGTCGCGGGCGTCGACCGCCTCGAGCAACCGCAGCAGGCAGTCCGGGGCGGCGCGCGCGTCGGGGTTCAGGAAGAACAGCCACTCCCCGCTGGCCTGCTCGGCAGCGAGGTTGGCGGCGCGGGTGTAGCCGAGGTTGACGCCGGGATGGACGATCCGCAGGGCGGGAACGATCGGATCGCTGGAAACGGGCTCGGCGGGCAGACCGGCGGCAGCGGCGCCGTCTGCGAGCGCAGTGGCGCAGGCGGCGCGCCCGGCGACCGCGGCGGCGGACAGAGCTGCGGCGGTCGTGCCGGCCGGGTCGTTGTCGACGACGAGCACCTCGGCGGGCGCCGGCGTCTGCTCGGCCAGGCTGCGCAGCGCTGCCGCGGTCGCCGTCGGGTCCGTGAAGGCGATCACGACTGCGGTGATCGTTGGAGGCATATGCGATGAGCACCGGGTCGTTTGGGGACGGGCCGCCGTTATACCTCGCGGTGGTCCCCGCATACAACGAGTCGGAGACGATCGCCGGCGTCGTGCGCGCGCTGCGCGCGCACGCCCCGTTATTCGACACGCTCGTGATCGACGACGGCTCGAGCGACGACACCGCCGCGCTGGCGGCGCGCGCCGGCGCCACCGTCGTGCGGCTGCCGTTCAACCTCGGCATCGGCGGCGCCGTGCAGACCGGCTTCGTGTACGCGCGTGAGCACGGCTACGAGTACCTCGCCCAGGTCGACGGCGACGGCCAGCACGACTCGCTCGAGCTGGCGCGCCTGTGCGAGACGATGCAGGGCGAGACGGTCGACATGGTCTGCGGGTCGCGCTTCCTGGGCGACGAGCGCCACTACCGCGCGCCGCTCGGGCGGCGCACCGGCATCCACATCTTCGCGTTCGTGCTCTCGCGTCTGATCGGCATGCCCGTCAGCGACCCGACCTCGGGCTTTCGCCTCTACAACCGGCGTGCGATCGAGCTGTTCGCGCGCGAGTACCCGCACGACTACCCCGAGGTCGAGGCCGTGCTGATCCTCCACCACCACCGCCTGCGCATGCGCGAGGTGCCGGTCAAGATGCACGTGCGCGGCGGCGGCGCCTCCTCGATCGGCGCGACCCGCTCGGTCTACTACATGGTCAAGGTGCTGCTGGCGCTGCTGGTGGGGGCCGGCCGGCGCAGGCCGGCCGTCGAGCTCGGCGAGCGCGCACGCGCGGGCGCGGGCGCGGGCGCGAACGCAGGTGCCGGCACGGGCGCGGGCCAGGCGCTCTAGCAAGCGATGCCGACGCGCATCCAGCTGGTCACGATCCTCGGCGCGCTCGTGCTGCTGCTGACCGTGCTCGAGATGGTGCGCCGCCGGCGCCTGGGCGAGCGCTACGCGCTGTTGTGGCTGCTCTCGGCGGTCGTGCTGCTCGGCCTGGCGATCTGGAGCGACGCGCTCGCGCGGATCAGCCGCGCGATCGGCGTGATCTACCCGCCGAACGCGCTGTTCTTCATCGCGATCGGCTGCATCGTGCTGCTGCTGTTGCACTTCTCCTCGGTGCTCTCGCGCCTCAGCGACCAGAGCGAGACGCTGGCCCAGCGCCAGGCGATCCTCGAAGAGCGCTTGCGCCGCCAGGAGCTGCGCGACGAGCAACTCGACGGCATGCCGCGCAAGGCGGCGGCGCCCGCGCGCGAGGCCAGCCGACCGCACCTGGTCGAACAGCCCAAGCTCGCGCCGTTGCACCGCGACCGCGGGGATGTTGCCTGAGAGAGCTCGCGGAGCGCTGGCAGCAGCGTCGACGTCGAGTGGACTGGGTGGAAGAGTAGTGTCCGGGTTCTCGGATATAGTCTGCGATCGTACGAACATATGTTCGATAAAGGAGCGGCGAGGTGGACCTTGAGATGCAGTCTTCGCTTCTCGCGCTGTGCGCGATCGACCATGTCAACTGGCATGTGGCTGCGCGCGAAGCACAACAGCCAGGAGGACTGGAACGACTCCTACGAGGAGAGCTCGCTGAGAAGTCCAAGGAGGCTCGGCATACGCAGAAGCTGATTGTCGGCGCCCGGAGCGACCTGGACAAGCTGAGGCAGCGCGCAACCGAAGAGATTCGTCGGGCCGAGCAGGACGCTGGTGCGAAGCTTGTGACCGTTCTCGACGATGACTACCCGGCGAACCTTCGGGTGATCTACAACTTGCCGCCGTTTCTGTTCTATCGGGGATATCTCGAGCGCGAGGACGCCCGCTCTATCGCTGTAGTGGGTACACGTGACGCGTCCGAGGCGGGGATTGAGCGTGCACGGAAGATGGCCGGCCTCCTTACTCAGCATGAGGTGACGGTTCTGTCGGGACTCGCGCGGGGCATCGACACCGCCGCGCACGAGGAGACGCTCGCGCATGGTGGGCGGACGATCGCGGTGCTGGGGACGGGCATCCTGCGCTGCTATCCACAGGAGAACTCCAGTCTCGCCGAGCGCATCGTGAAGTCTGGTGCGCTCGTGTCTCAGTTCTGGCCCACACAGCCGCCTACGAGCTACAGCTTCCCTCGCCGCAATATTGTGACCTCCGGAATGAGCCAGGGCACGGTAGTTATCGAGGCCAGCGAAACGTCCGGAGCCAAGATGCAGGCGCGCCTCGCGCTCGAACACGGCAAGCGGGTATTCCTGGTCAGCCGACTCGTCACGTCTCAGCCATGGGCGCTGAAGTACGTCGCAGAGCGTGGCGCGATCGAGATCCGCTCGGTCGAGGACGTCCTCACCCGGCTTCGTACCCCCGAGGCGATTGAGCGGCTCTCGGCCGGACGACGGCAGCTCTCACTCGAGCTCGCGTGAGCCGGTGGACACCCGCCCGCGGCCCGCTGGGTTCGGCAGCTGCGCCCGGTGCCCATACCTCGTCAGTGGACCGGCAGAGATCTGCTTCCACTGTGCGAAGAGCTCGTTTGACCGGCTTGCAGAGAATCGGTGTGAGCTGTGCGAGCTTGCGTTGAAGGAAGATGGGACGTGCGGCAGTCCTCTCTGCAGTTGGGGGGAAGACCGTCGGTTCTTCAGATGGGTGTGGGCCATCTCGATGCGAACGGGCCCCCTCAGGAGAGCGATCGACAGATACAAGGTTGACGGAAGACGGGCGTGGGCAGCCATCTCTGGCCGCGTGCTGCTCGGCTACCTAAACGCGCACGATGCCGTGTTTCAGCGATACGACCTCATCATCCCGTCTCCGACCTGGGTCGGAGACGGAGGACGCACGTTCGATCACACGGCGCTGGTGATCGAACGGGCCATCAGCGAGGACGACGGCGCCTGGCCTTTTCAGACCGGGGTCGTGCAGAAGACGGCAGCGACCACCCCATTCCGCGGGAAGACTTGGAAGCGTCGCTATGAGATCGCCGAACACGAGCTGACGCTCGCGCTGCACATCCCTAACCCCGAGCTGGTTCGCGGAAAGCGCGTCCTCGTCTACGACGATGTCTACACGGAGGGACTTACGCTTCGCGCGGTCGCGAGCTCCCTGCGCAGCGCCCATGCATCTGAGGTCTCCGAGATCGTCCTAGCGCGTCAGCCGTTCAGTGGGAGCGTCTGAACGTTTGGTGTGCGATGCACCAGCCAGGCGGCTCGCCCACACCAGCCCCCAGCTCACGCGGCCACTCGCCGCCGCTGCACGAACAGCGCCTGGCGCAGCACCCCGAGCAGCGCGCGCCGGTCCCCGCCGCGCAGGCCGACGGTGACGAACACGATCAGCGAGATGGCCACCGAGATGCCGAACAGCAGGCCGGCCACGAGCAGCGAGCGCGTGTCGCGCCCGACCGCCGCGTACAGCGCCAGCGACACGCCCAGCTGCAGCGCCAGGCCGGGCAGGTTCGGCCCGAGCAGCCGCCGCAGCCACACGCCCAGCGAGCAGTCGAACTCGCGCAGGTAGTTCCACAGCAGCAGCGGCCACGCCAGGCCGTTGGCGATCAGGGTGCCCCAGATCACGCCGGTGAAGCCCAGCGGGTGGACCAGCGCGATCGACAGCGCGATGTTCAGCGCCGTCGCGCCGAGGTTGACGATCAGCGGCAGGCGGATCCGCCCGAGGCCGTAGAGCATCGTCGCGCCGACGTTCTGCACGGTCTGGATGGCCTCGTAGACGACGAACAGCTGGGCTGCGCCGATCGCCGGGGCGGCGCTCGGGCCGATCCACGACAGCAGCAGTGGCCTGGCGAACACGAACGCGGCCACCGCGAACGGCAGCGAGGCGGCGGTCGCATAGCAGGAGCCGCGCACGTACATGTCGCGCAGCACGTTGTGCTCGCGCCGCTGCGAGGCCGCCGCCGGCACGATCGCCGAGACCGACACCGTCGCGATCGTGGCGGCGCTGAGGTTGACCTTGTTGGCGATCTCGTACAGCCCCACCTGGCGGGCGCCGAGCGCGAGCCCGACGATCGCCTTGTCGATCTGGTTGTAGACGACGTTCGTGAGCCGCAGCGAGAAGACGCCGCCGCCGAAGCGCACGAGCCGCGCGAGCTCGGAGCGCCGGACGTGACGCGGGCCGGCGCGCAGGCCGGCGACTGCGCGGTGCGCCATCAGCCAATAGGCGATCAGCGCCGCCAGCGTGGTCGCCGCCTGCGCGACCCCCAATCCGGCCACCCCCCAGCCGGCGAGCACAGTCAGCACGAACAGCACCGCCTGCGCGATCGCCCGGCCGAGCTCGACCATCTGGAAGTCTACGAATTTTTGCGTTCCCTCGAGCACCGCCACGAAGGCGCGCGCCGGCAGTTCGAACGCGAGCTGGGCGCCGACGAGCGCGAAGCAGGCCGTGGCGGCATCGCGCAGGCGCGGCGACACGCCGATCAGCTGCGCCAGCACGTGCGCCAGCGCGATCGTCAGCGGCGCCAATACGGCGGCGATCGCGCTGAACAGCACGAGGCTCGTGGCGACCGTGCGGTTGACGGCGGCGAGGTCGCGCTCGCCGAGCGCCTCGGCGACGTAGCGGACGGTCGCCCCCTCGATGCCGAGCGCCGAGAACGACGCGTAGCCGCTGCCGAGCGTGAGCGTCACCGCGAACGCCCACACGCCATAGGCTTCCAGGCCGAGGCGGTGAATCAAGAACGGCGTGAGGGCGAGCCCGATCAGGATGCCCGTGACGCTTCCCACCCCGCCGGCGAGCGTGTTGCGCACGAGCTGAGCCGCGGGCGTCCTCATCGCCGCGACGATACCCGCCCGCGTTTGCGCGATCGCGCCGATAGCCGCAGAAACGTCCGAATGTCTCTAGCCCTGCAAAGCGTGCGCGGGGCCGTCCCGACCCCGCGCACACGGTTAGACCGAACCCGGGTCGATTGGGGCTAGGCCTTGACCTCGACGGCTTCTTCAAATTTGAGCGTGTCCGTTGACGAAAGGCCGGACGGTTCGAATTTGAAGGTTTTCAGTCCACTGCCTTCGGCTTCGGTGATGTCCTTGACTTTTTTGCCTTCTTCGTTTTCGTATTCGCTCGGTTCCTGTTTGCCACTGGTCTCTTTGAAGGTGAGCGTCAGTTCGCTCGTGACCGTGTTGATCGGCGTCACCACACCGATCACGGACCCGCGTACTTTCAGTTTCTGCAGGGCCGTGCATTCGATCGTTGATTCAGTAGCTTCGAGATCGAGCCCGGTTTCTTTGGTTTCTTTCTTGACGTAGACGAGTTTGCTGGTGGCTTTGGTTATGATTTCTCCGGCTTTCGCACCGGAGGTCTTACAGCTGATGCCGCTGAAGGCACATCCTGTGAACGTGACCGTTGTGGTTCCGGTTTTCGGTCCGGTCACTTCGCCGGTGGCGGTGCTTTTCGAGCATTCGATCGTGCCATTTTTTTCGGTCTGGAATTTGCCTTTGCCGCCCGTCGCGGTGTATTTCTTTTTAACGAGTTCTTTGCCTTCGGCGTTGACCAGTTCCGGCAGCGCCGCGGAGGCCGTCGCCGTCGCAAATGCGCTGATCGCGAGCAACGCGACCAAGATCAACCCAGCAGTCCTGATGTTCTTCATCCCTCGACTCTCCTTTTTTCTAGACAGGTACAGACCGCGCCCGTACGCGCCGTCCAGCCCGCAGGTCATCGGGCCGGACGGGCGTCGGACACCATTCCGCTGACCCGACGGCCTGCGCCATACGGAATCAACGGCGCCGCCACCATATCCGCGCCGCGCGAAACGCGAAAGCACTGTTTCCGACTTATCGAACGTTTCTAATTGTCGTTAGACAACCGGCAACGCCCATTAAGGCGCGTCGTTCGATCCGTCGCGGCCGTTGCCCGCGACCTGAGCGTGGCCGGCGTCTGTTCGCCGGTATCCTGGCGGGTGGCGCCGTCAGAACGCCGTCCCTCCCGCCTGGGCGGTGCCGCGGGGTTACGTGGCGCCCGAGCGCTGGTCGCCTTCCAGCAACAGCCGCAGCTCCCGTGCAACCCGCCCGACGTCACCCTCGGTCATCTCCGGGAAGAACGGCAGCGCGAGCGAGCGCTGCGCGACCTCCTCGCACACCGGGAACTCGCCCGGCTTGTGCCCGAAGCGCTCGCGGTAGAAGCTCATCAGATGGATCGCCGGCAGGTAGGGCTTGGTCTGGATGCCGCGTTCGGCGAGCCTGATGCCGGTGTCGTCGCGATCGACGCCACGCGGCAGCTGAACGACGAACACGAACCAGCTGCGTTTGTAGCCCGGCGCGTCCTCGCACGGCAGCTGCAGGTCCTCGATGCCGGCGAGCGCTTGGCGGTACAGGCCGGCGATGCGCGCGCGCGCGGCGAGCATCTCGTCGAGATGCTGCAGCTGCGCCAGCCCGATCGCGCAGGCGATGTCCGACAGGCGATAGTTGAAGCCCAGGCGGTCGTGGTCGAGCCGGTCGCCGTCTGAGGAGCGGCCCTGGTTTCGCTCGGAGTCGATCCGGTGCTTTAGCTGCGGATAGCCGAGCGTGATCATCCCCCCCTCGCCCGTCGTCAGCTGCTTGTTGGCGTAGAAGCCGAACACGGTCAGGTTGCCGCGCGCGCCGACCGGGACGTCGTTGTCGTAGGTCGCGCCGAGCGCCTCGCAGGCGTCCTCGAGCACGCGCAGGCCGCGGCGCTGCGCGAGCGACTCGAACGCGACGATGTCGGCGGGGTAGCCGAAGATGTGCACCGGCAGCACGATCCGGGTGCGCGGCGAGATCGCCGCCTCGGCCGCCTGCGGGTCGAGGTTGAGCGTGACCGGGTCGATGTCGGCGAACACGGGCCGCGCGCCCTCGTACAGCGCGACGTTGGCCGACGCGACGAACGAGAACGGGCTCGTCAGCACCTCCTCGCCGGGGCGAATGCCGAGCGCGCGCAGCGAGAGGTGCAGGCCGGCCGTGCCGCTGCTGACGGCGCTCGCCAGCGGCGCGCGCAGGTGCTGGGCGAAGCGTTCCTCGAAGTCCTGTACGCGCGGGCCGAGCGACAGCCGCCCCGAGCGCAGCACGTTGAGCACCGCCTCCTCCTCGGCCTCGCCGAGGACCGGGCGCGCGAGCGGGATCACCGGCTCGAGCGAGAGGATCTTCACGACGTCTGGCCGCTCACCGAGTCGAGTGTGGATCCGACGCCCTCCCGCTCGGACGGCGTCTGCGGTGCGCCCGTCCGCTCGGGCGCGGCCCGCCCGGGCGCCGGGCGCACCTCGGGCGGAGCCTTGCCGCGGTCGCGCCGCTCGCCCTGCATGCCTAGCTCGAGCGAGTTGACGAGCGCGTCCCACGAGGCGGCGATCAGGTTCTCCGAGACGCCGATCGAGCCCCACACCTCCTGGCCGTCGGAGGCGTCGATCAACACGCGCGTGACCGCGCCGGTGCCCTTCGTCTCGTCGAGGATGCGCACCTTGAAGTTGACCAGGTCGATGTCGCGCAGGTGCGGGTGGATCTCGCCGATCGCCTCGCGCAGGGCGCGGTCGAGCGCGTGCACCGGGCCGTTGCCCTCGGCCGTGCGCACGAACCGTTCGGGTCCCACCCAGATCTTGATCGTCGCCTCGGTGGTGGCGCGCCCGCCGGCGTGGCGCTCGACGATCACCCGCCAGGACTCGAGCTTGAACAGCGGCTCGTAGGCGCCGGTGGCCTCGCGCCGCAGCAGCAGCTCGAACGAGCCGTCGGCGGCCTCGAACTGAAAGCCGGCGTGCTCGAGCTCCTTGACGCGCTCGAGCACGCGCCGCACGAGCCGCTCGTCGGTCTCGATCCCGATCTCGCGGGCCTTCTCGATCACGGTGGCGCGGCCCGAGAGCTCGGAGACGAGCACGTCGTTGTGGTTGCCGACGAGCGCCGGGTCGATCTGCTCGAACGCCTCGGGGGTCTCGCGCGCGCCGGCGGCGTGCATGCCGGCCTTGTGCGCGAACGCGTGCTTGCCCACGAACGGCTGCGCCGGGTCGGGCGTGCGGTTGAGCAGCTCATCGACGAAGTGCGCCGTCGCGGTCAGTCCCTGCAGGCGCTCGGGCGAGAGCAGCCGATAGCCCATCTTCAGCTGCAGGTCGGCGATGATCGTCACGAGGTTGGCGTTGCCGGTGCGCTCGCCGATGCCGTTGATCGTGCCCTGCACCTGTGTCGCCCCGGCCTGTACGGCAACGAGCGTGTTGGCGACGGCGCAGCCGGTGTCGTCGTGCGTGTGGATTCCGAGCGCTGCGCCCGGCAGCGCCGCGCGCGCGGCGTTCACGGCGGCGCTGACGCCGTCGGGCAGCGAGCCGCCGTTGGTGTCGCACAGCACGATCCGCTCGGCCCCGGCGTCCGCGGCGGCGCGGGCGCAGCGCAGCGCGTAGTCCGGGTCTTCGGCGTAGCCGTCGAAGAAGTGCTCGGCGTCGAACAGGACGCGCTTGCCGCGCTCGACCAGATACGCGATCGACTCGCCGATGATCTCGAGGTTCTCGTCGCGCGAGACCTTCAGCACCTTTTCTGCCTGCAGCGCCGAGCTCTTGCCGACGAGCGTGCAGACCTGCGCGAAGCAGCGCGCGAGCGTGCGCAGCCCGGCGTCGCCGTCGGCGCTGACCTCGCGCCGGCGCGTCATGCCGAACGCGACCACCTGCGCGCTCTGCAACGGCTCGCGTTCGAGCAGTTCGAACAGCTCGGTCTCCTTCGGGTTGGACGCCGGAAAGCCGGCCTCGATCATGTGCACGCCGAGCTCGTCGAGAGCGCGCACGACGCGCAGCTTCTCGAGCACGGTCAGCGTCATGCCGCCGCCGCCCATGCCGTCGCGGAGCGTCGCGTCGTAGAGCTCGAGCGCCGGTGAGGGCGCCGGAGCCTTGCGGGCGCTCATCGGCCCGCGGTCGTCGATGAGCCGCGCGCGGCGCCGGCGCCATCGCCGCTGCCAGTCGCGGCCGCGGCGTCCGTCGCAGCGGAGATCGCGCGCGCGCCCGCGCGCGTGGCCCCAGTGGAGCCAACACCATCGACGCCAGACCCGGCGCCAGCGATGCTCGACTCGGCGGTGCTCGCACCCATCTCTACGCCAGACCCGGCGCCATCGATGCTCGCCTCGGCGGTGCTCGCACCCGTCGGCGCATCGAGCGGCGAGTCGGGTACCACGTCGAGCCACTCGCGATAGCGCTCGGAGCGCCCGTGCGCCGCGTCCTGGAAGGCAGCCTGCAAGACGCGCGTGGTCTCGCCCGGCTCACCGGTGCCGACGCGGTGGTCGTCGACCTCGCGCACGGGCACGATCTCAGCGGCGGTTCCGGACATGAAGACCTCGTCGGCGAGGTAGAGCTCGGCGCGCGCGATGTTGCGCTCGACCACGGTGTAGCCGAGGTCCTGGGCGATCTGGATCAGCGAGCGACGGGTGATGCCGTCGAGGATCGAGTTGTGCTGACCGGGCGTGGCGATCTCGCCGTCGCGGACGACGTAGATGTTCTCGCCGGTGCCCTCGCAGACGTGGCCGTGCGTGTCGAGCAGGATCGCCTCTTCGTAGCCGGCCTTGACCGACTCGATCTTGGCGAGCACGTTGTTCAGGTACTGGCCCGAGGCCTTGGCGTGCGGGACGAGCGCGTCGGGGCCGATGCGCCGCCACGACGAGATCTTCGCGCGCACGCCGCGGCGGGCGCCCTCCTCGCCGAGATACACGCCCCACTCCCAGCAGGCGATCATCACGTCGGTGGGCGCGTCGAGCGGGTTCAGGCCCATCTGGCCGTAGCCGCGGTTGACGAGCGGGCGGATGTAGCAGGAGCGCAGGCCGTTGCGGGCGACCAGCTCGAGCGTGGCGGCGCGCAGCTCGGCGACCGAATAGGGAACGGGCATGTAGTACAGCTCGGCCGAGCTGCGCAGGCGCTCGAGGTGGTCGACGTTGCGAAAGACGGCCGGCCCGAGCTCGGTGTCGTAGCAGCGCACGCCCTCGAACACGCCCGTGCCGTAGTGCAGGCCGTGGGTGAGCACGTGGATCTTGGCGTCCTCCCACGCGACGAACTCTCCGTTCATCCAGATTAGATCCGTAGGTTCCACGTTCATCGTGCTCCTGTGTAGCCGCCCGTATGTCAGATGCTCCTGGCCCTGCCCTCAGCGATACCCGTCACTCACAGATACCCCAGCACCGCCTCGGTAGTGCGCTCCGTGCCGTCGGCGCCGCCCAGATCGGGGGTGCGCAGGCCGGCATCGAGCGCCCGCTCAACAGCCGATTCTACCGCCCCGGCCGCATCCTCAGAATCCAAGCCATGCCTGAGCATGAGCGCGGCCGACAGGAACATCGCCAGCGGGTTGGCGGCGCCGCTGCCGGCGATGTCGGGCGCCGAGCCGTGCACCGGCTCGAACAGGCCGGGGCCATCGCCCCCCAGCGAAGCGCTCGGGAGCAGGCCGATCGAGCCCGTGATCATCGCGGCCTCGTCGCTGAGGATGTCGCCGAACATGTTCTCGGTCAGGAGTACGTCGAAGTGGCGCGGCGAGGAGACGAGTTGCATGGCGGCGTTGTTGACGAGCACGTGCTCGAGCTCGATGTGCGGGAACTCGCGCGAGTGCAGCTCGCTGACGACCTCGCGCCACAGGCGCGAGGTCTCCAATACGTTGGCCTTGTTGACGCTGCTCACGCGGCTGCTGGCCGATCTTCGATCGGCGGCCCTGAACGCGGTGCGCGCGATCCGCTCGATCTCAGCGCGCGAGTAGGCGCACACGTCTGAAGCGGAGTCGGCGGTGCGGGTCTTCTCGCCGAAATAGATCCCGCCGGTGAGCTCGCGGACGACGAGCAGGTCGGTTCCGTCGACGCGCTCGCGGCGCAGCGGCGAGGCGTCGTAGAGCGCCGGCAGCGGCTTGACGGGCCGCAGGTTGGCATACAGCCCGAGGCCCTTGCGCAGCCCCAACAGGCCCTGCTCGGGGCGGGGGGCGGCGGGGTCGGTGCTGTCCCACTTCGGTCCGCCCACGGCGGCCAGCAGGACGGCGTCCGCCGCACGACACGCCGCCAGTGTCTCGTCGGTGAGAGCGATCCCGTGTAGGTCTATGGCGGCGCCGCCGAACGCGTGCTCCTCAAACTCGAATTCGCCGAGCATTTCGAGGAGGCGTAGCGTGGGCGCCATGATCTCGGGACCGATGCCGTCTCCGGGAAGCGTGACGATGTGGTGGGGCATGGCTCAGCTCGCTAGATCGGAAGGGTCAGGTCGGGGGCAGGGCATGAGTCAGGTCGGGGGCAGGGTATGAGGTTCGGTCCTGGCGGGGCAGGGCATGAGTCAGGTCGGGGGCAGGGTATGAGGTTCGGTCCTGGCGGGGCAGGACGGTCAACCAAGGGCGTCGCAGGGCTGTCAGTCAACCGATCCAGCCGGGACGGCCCACTCGCACGCCTGCCCGGTGACGGAGGCAATGCGATCGAAATCGGCGTCGTAGTGAAGGACCGCGAGGTCTGATGCCTCAGCGGCGGCCGCCACGAGCAGATCCGGCACCTTGCGGCCACGCTGGTGCTTGGCGGCGAGCAGACGCTGGACCTGGCGCGCCCGGCGTACGTGCGCCGCAGTCGTCTCAACTAATTCGAATGGTTCCAGATCTTTAGCCAGCTGATCCCACTCCTCTGCGTTGCGAGGCGCATAGCCGATCTCGAGGTCACTGATGCCGGCGCGGGCCAACTGCCCGTCTCGTGCCTTCGGCTCCACGACATCGCGGACCGCGGGCTGGTGTAGGCGCGTGAGCACGCTGGTGTCTAGGAGATGAGTCAGCGCCATGCCTGCTCGCGCGGCGCGAAGTCGTACCGGGCGAGCCGATCCAAGGACTCTTTGACGGCCTGCTCACGCTCCTTGCCCGCGAGGCCGAGCGCGCGATTGACGGTCTCCTTGATCGTGCGCGTGCCGAGCTCCTTGCGCGCGGCACGAAGCGCCGTCTCGTCGATGTCCACCAGATGCTTGCTCATGAACCGAGTATATACGCTGATGTCCGAATATATCTCCGCTTGGACCAGGTCCACGACTGTTCCCAGCCGGGCTCCCGACTGCCCCTAAATCCCCTGGCCGCCTTGCCCATAGCCGCGCGGACGACCTGCTCCATCCCTGTCCTGTGCGGTCCAAATCGGAAACATCAGATCGCATTCCTGCCTCGCCTCCAGCCGCGGATCTGGCTCAGCCATGCGGTTTCAGCGCTATGCGCGCGACTGCCTCCGGCGCGTGGTGGCGCGCCACAGGCGCTCGTTCATGCTTCGACGAACGCCGAATTGGCTACTCCGCTGGAGCGCCTCGCGGCTCCTGTGAGAGGCGCTGGCACCGACCACGAGCACCGACTCGAGCAAACCCGCAACGACCGCGACCACGAGCGCCCCTATCCCAGCGACAGAATGGCACCGACGACGTACATAACCTTCCTGATCCCCGCCTACAACGAGGCGCGCACGATCGGCGACGTGCTCGACGGGATCGCCACGCTCGGGCTGGATTACGAGGCGATCGTGGTTAACGACGGCTCCTCGGATGCGACGGCCGCGATCGTCGCCGCGCGCGAGACCCCGGGAGGGCGCGTACGTCTGCTGCGCAAGCACAACGGCGGCAAGGGCACGGCCCTGCGCCACGGCATCCCCCAGTGTCGCGGCGAGATCGTGGTCGTGCAGGACGCGGACATGGAGTACGACCCGCGCGACGTGCCGGCGCTGATCGAACCGATCGAGCGCCATGCGGCCGACGTCGTGTACGGCTCGCGCCTGTCCGGCGGGCGCCCGCAGCGCGCGTACCTGTTCTGGCACATGATCGGCAACAGGTTCCTGTCGCTGCTGACCGGGATGCTGTTCAACACCACGATCACCGACATGGAGACCGGCTACAAGGCGTTCAGTCGCGACGCCCTCAGCAGCCTGCGGCTGACCGAGGATCGCTTCGGCATCGAGCCCGAGATCACCGGCGAGGTCTGCCGCCGGCGCATGCGCGTGTACGAGATCCCGATCTCCTACTACGGCCGCACCCACGAAGAGGGCAAGAACATCACCTGGCGCGACGGCTTTCGCGCTGTGTTCGTGCTCTTGCGCACGCGCTTGCGGCCGCTGCGCGAGGCCGATCAGGCGGCAGTGCCGCGTGCCGGCCTGGCGCCGGTGTCGAGCGCGTGGGCACCGTCCGGCGCGACCGCCGGTGCAACGCCTGCGCCGGGCGCCGCCGCGTCCGACCCCCTCCTGCCGTCCACCGGAGCCATCCGAGCGTCCACAGGCGACGGCCGCCTCGCCACCAGCGGACCGGCGTAAACACTCACCGGGCTGCGCCACGCGCTGGCGCGCGCGGCCGCGAGAGCACCCGCCGGCGCCGTACAGGCAGCGCATCCGGCATGCGGCGCTTGACGTCACGCGTCAGCCCTCCGGCAAGGTGAAATGTCCCGCCGGCCACGATCAGCATCGGTCCGACGACCGTGCGGTTGGCCGAGGTAGTGATCAGGAACGCCAGTTCGTTGGCGCTGATCACATAGGCCCACAGGATCATGACAGCGGCAGCGAACGTGGCGAGGCCATAGAACGCAGACACGGTACGCAGCCGGCGAGTCGCGAGACCGGCGATCACGAGCGCAAGGCCGATCGGCAGCAGATAGCACCAGTTGGACTGGTTCATGACTTCGGCGAACAGCGCGTTGACGGTCGGCGAGACGCGATCGGACCGTTCGATCAAATAGGACGGATCGAGCCCGCGCCCGACCGGCATTTCGCTGGTGATGTGGTGCACAGCCAGCCACAGGCGCCAGGGCGCGATCAGGACCGCGAAGCCGGCGACCGACGCCACCAGCGGAGCCAGCGCGCGGCGACGTAAGAGTCGGGGAGCGTTGGCGGAGAGGGCGGGAGCCCCGTCGGAGAGGCCGGGAGCGCCATCGGACGGGCCGGGCGCGCCATCGGACAGGCCGGGCGCACCGAATACGAGCGTGACGAGCAACGCCGCGGCAAGCACGCCGAGAGCGCCCGTCAGTCCCTCGTCCTTGGTGCTCGCCGCGGCGGCCAGCATCAGCGTCGCCAGCGCCAGGTCGCCCCGGCGCCGTCCGCTGATCCACGTTCCGAGCGCAAGCACGCCGAGCATCAGAAACAGCCCCATCGGCACGTCCGCGTACATCGTCATCAGCTGATTCCAGATCGCCGGCGTGACCGCCAGCAGCCCCACCAGCGGCGCCCACACGGCCGGGCGCGCAACGTGCGAGGCGACGTACGCAGTCGCCCACAGGAACGCGACGAACAGGACCCAGAACAACACGTGCAGGCTCTGCGTGTCGGCGCTGCCGACGGCGTGAAACCAGCTCGACTCGTACAGCGGAATCAGCAGCGGGTAGCCCTGGTGCATGAATGCATAGACCGGCGAGGTGAAGAATGCGCTCGGCAGGTGCCCGAAGTCGTACAGCAGCGTCGCCTTGCGCGCCCAGATCGACCACGAGTCCCACACGAGCAGCGGTTGCACGCGCGCCCAACGGAAGGTCAGGGCGGCAAACACACCGAGTGCCAGCACGACCGCGATCGCGATCCAGCGGTCAAGGCCGACTCGCCGCACTGCGCGGGCCGCGGTCCCCGGCAGTTGCCGCACGGGCGCAACCAGCCGCGGCGAGGCGCACGCGCGCGCGCGCGCGCGCGCGTCTCCCTCCCGGACACCCCCGCCTTGGCCGTCCCGGACCACCCCGCCTCGGCCGTCCCGGACCACCCCACCTCGCCCGTCAAGCCCGTTAGGGGAGCGGCCTTGCGATCGGTACGGCCGCCATCCGTCCGCATCTCCCCGATTTCGCAGCCGCGCCAGCACCAGCCCGCACGTCCCGATCAGCGCTGCCAGCACGGCGAGCGTGCCCAGCCCAACCGGCGCGCCGATGCAAAGCAGCGCGATCCCGGCCAGTAGCACGCCGGCGACTCCGACCATGAACGCCAGACCGAGCGCGGCCGCGACACCTCTGACGCTCGCATGCACGAGGCGCAGCGCGGCGAGCACACCGAAGCCCGCGAAGCAGTAGCCACACGCGAGCACGAGCGCCGCCAGCTCAGTTGGCATCGGTCCTCCGGGCCAGCGCAAAGCCGGGTTCGTATTCCTTGACGACGTCGAAGCGGCTGCGCTCGGCCGCCGTCAGGCGCGGCGCCACGCCGTAGAAGACGATCCACTCGGCTTCGGCCGGCGTCGCGGTCGCGCGGTCGGGCAGGAGCTCATACGTACTCCACTGCCCCAGTTCGGCTTCCTGGAGGACGGTCGCGGGCTCGATGTAGTATGTCGCGCCGACGCTCGCGGTCCCGTGAGCCGCCGCAAGCATCGTGTGGCGGGCCCATTCCAGGAATTCGTTGGGGGCACGCGGGTCGGCGGCATGCTCGGCTTCGAACAGCGACGCTTCGGAGGCGGTCTGCGTAGCCGCCGGCAGCGTGCTGGCGGTTTCGTAGCCGTTGACGACGAACAGGACGCCCGCGATCAGGACGACCAGCAGCCCGACGCCCGCCAGGGCGAACGTGCGCAACGGCGCCAGCGCTCCGCCGAGCAGGCGTGCAAGCAAGAGCCCGCCGACCAGCACCGCCAGCGCTTGCAGGATCAGTGACACGGCGACCCCATGCCGCCATCATGGGCACGCCCTCAGGCTCAGGTCAAATAGTCGGAAACGTTGCCGGCGCTGATCCGCTCACAAACGTGTGCTCGAGGCTCGTCAGCTCGCAGCTCCACGAGATCCCCATCTCCCATTACGGCCGCATCCACGAAGAGGCAATCCCCGTCACCCCTCCGCGCGATCGATCACGATCAGGCCGTCGCGACCTCGCGCCAACAGGCGCCGCCGCCGCTCGAGCCGTCGATCGACTCGATCCGCGAACCGCATCAGCCAGTTGTCATCGCGGGTCAGCACAAGACTGGAAAAGACGCCCACAGGAAACGAGAGTAGGTTTATTGGCACGACTCGTGCCCCAAAGCGCTGCCGCAACCAGGCGACGTCCGCAGGCGTGATCGGCCACTCATCGGGGGTGTGGGCCGAGCGCGCCAGTTGGTGAAAGGCCAGCGTCAGCGGGTGGCTCATGGGCTCAAGGAAGACCATGCGCCCACCTGGCAGCAGGTTTTCATCGAAGAGCCTCACGAGAATCGTCCGAAAGTCGAGATGGTGCAAAATGGCATGGCCGACGATCAAGTTGAAATGCCCGGCTATCGGCGTCTCCGCCCCGCGCACGTCGAACGCGACGCCCTCCAGCCCACCGTAGCGAGCACTCGCCTCTTCGACCTGGCGTGCTGAAACGTCAACGCCGTAAACGGTCCTGGCCCCCATTGCGTGGAGCTCGGCGCTCAGCTCGCCGTCGCCGCATCCGATCTCCATCACGCTGGCGCCTACGGCTCGCTCACTCAGGAACCGGCGAAAACGCCGATTGCCATGCGTCGAGTTCGGTCCATTCATGACATGCGGCACGCGGGCTTGCCAGCGCAGATTGTTGGCCATTACGCGACCGTCGTCGAACGCCTGCGCCTCTCGCGCGATCCTTACTTGCGGGCTGACCGTTACGCGCGTGGATGAGCGCTTGCCGAGGTATGTCGGGGTGGGCGATGAGCTCATGCGCACGAGCTTACGAAGTCACCGCCTCCTGCGCACCGACATTGGAGATAGTCCGCGGATACGCCACGACGGCGCCAATGCTCACACGTAAAAATGTCTCTCTCTCTCTCTCTCCGCGCCGCACGTGGCCTGGCACCTTCGGCGAACAGGACGCCGGCGGCTGGCGAGACCCGACCGGCGCATATACCAATAAATGTGACGATTAGATTCCCGCGGGCCGCCGGCAGGGTCAGCCCGGGCGGGTAGGGCCTGGCCACGTCTGATCGGGGAGCTTCATGTGCACCTGTCTGCTGCCGGAGCGGTGCCTCGTGCCAACGTCTCGCGCAGCAGCGCGTCGGTCGCTGCCAGCGTCGCGGGCGTGCCGATCTCCAGGAACGGCTCGGTCGCCTCGAATCCGCACAGCAGCCTTGCGACGGCGAGCTGTCGATACAGATCGCCGAGATCCTGTGCGTCGGTGCTCGCGAGGTCGAGCGCCCGCTGGGTCAAGCCGCCGAGCCCGTAGTCGATCCACTCCATCTCCCTGCCGGGGGCGCGCTTATCGTGGGCCAGCACGCGACCGTCCGCATACCGCGTGTTGGAGGCATCCCACCGCCCCGCGTTGTGCAGCACGCACATGAGCGCCGGCAGCCCACTGGCGCACCAGGCTCGCAGGGCGGCAGCGTAGTCGACGCGCAGGTAGGTGTCGCCGTAGAGCACCAGGAACCTCTCGGCCAGCAGTCCGCGAGCCCGCCGGATCGCGCCGAGGGTGCCCGCCGGCGTAGGACCGTCGAAGCTGTAGGCGATCCGCATCCCGAAGCGCTGGCGCCCGACGACCCGCTCGATCTGCTCGCCGAGGTAGCCGACGCAGAGCACGATCTCTGCGGCGCCGTGGGCGGACAGCAGGCGCAGCTGATGGAGCAGGAACGGCTCGCCGGCCACAGCGAGCAGCGGCTTGGGTGTGTCGCGCACGCGGTGCCCGAGTCGGGTGCCCAGGCCGCCGGCGAGAATACAGACAGGGGGCAGCACACGCTCAGGTGTTAGCCTCATCGTTCGAGCGTCCCAGCCTCATCGTTCGAGCGTCCCAGCCTCATCGTTCGAGCGTCCCAGCCTCATCGTTCGAGCGTCCCAGCCTCATCGTTCGAGCGTCCCAGCCTCATCGTTCGAGCCTCCCGCGACCTCACGGGCCGCGAGGATCTGAGATGCCGCCTCGGACAGATTGGCCGCACACAGATCGGGGCGCGCTCTGCCGACCCGCTTGTGCGAGCTACGAGGGTGCTCGACCAGAACGGTACGGCAGCCGGCGGCCCTGCCCGCGGCGATGTCGGCGTCGGTGTCGCCGACCATCCAAGAGGCGCGCATGTCGGCGTGCAGCGCGCCGGCCGCGTCGAGCAGCATTCCGGGCGCCGGCTTGCGGCAGCGGCAGGCTCCCGCGAGACCGTCCACGACGCCGTCCGGATGGTGCAGGCACAGGCGGGACTCGGCGACGAGCACCCCGCTTTCGGCGAGCAACTCGCTGACGCGGGCGTGGACTTTCAGCAGGTCCTCGATCGAGACCAGGCCCTTGGCGGCGGCGGGCTGGTTGGAGACGCAGGCAAGCTGAAAACCGGCGCGAGCGAGTCGGGCGGCCGCGGCGGCCGCCCCGACGATGAGAACGACGTCCTGCGCCTGCAGCGGCGACTCACCGACACCCTCGGCGGGATCACGGACGAGCTCGTTCAAGACCCCGTCGCGGTCGAGGAACACGGTCGGAGGTCCGCGCACGGAGTCTCTCAGGCGACGGCGCGGGCCTCGAGAGACTCCCAGTGGCCCTGCTTCAGGGCCAGAACGGGGTGCGACACGAGGGCGTGCCAGATCACGGCCTGGAAGGACTCGACCAAAGGAGTGCGCAGCGCGGCGGGCGGCTCGATCAGGATCGCGATGTCGGCGAGCTCGGCCAGCGTGCCACCTGGCGCGCCGACAACCCCGTAGATCGCGGCGCCGGCCCGGTGCGCGCCCTCCATCGCGCGCACAAGGTTCACCGATACGCCGTGCGCACGCGATCCCCCGCCGACCGAGAACACGAGCAGGGCGTCGCGCGCGCACATACGCGAGATCGTCAGCCACGCGCTGAAAGAGGTCTCCCAGCCCTCGTCATTGGTGCGAGCGGTGAGCTCGGAGACGTTGTCGGTCGGGGCATAGCTCTCGATCAGGCAGAGCTTGCGAAAATCGTTGACGGCGTGGGAGGCGTGGCCCGCTCCACCCCCGACACCGAGGATGAACAGCCGGCCGCCGCGAGCGCGGACTCGCGCAAGGCCGCGCGCCATCGCATCGAGCCGGGCGGGCGCCACCGCGTCCGCGAGCGCTGCCGCGGCGGACATGTACACAGTGGCGTGATCATGGGCGCGGCCGCGCTCGGCCGTTTTTGCACTCTTGGTTGTGAGATCGTTCGACGCCACCACATTCCTTGCGCTGCCTAGGTAGGTCAAGCGTAGGCCGAGATCGTGATTTCGTCCAATGCACGAGCACGATTGTTTTCGACTGTGGCGCTGGCTGCTCGCCCAAGACATCTCCTCCGCCCCCACGAGAACGATCCGCGACCGCACACGCTGGCCCAAACCCCTACGAGGACGCTGCCGGCTTCACCCCACGCCCGCCAACCCCTACGAGGACGCTGCCGGCTTCACCCGCTTGCGGCGGAGGCGAACGCCCGTCCAGATCGTCCAGGCGAGGACCGCGAGAACGACCAGGCTCGCCAGGACACTGAGCACCCATCCCAGCACCACCGGCGCGCTGTGAGCAGTTTCCACGACGACGTGGACCGGGCCGCTGCCGTTCTTCGATCGGCGCACGACCGCGAACCCCGCTTCGTTGCGTCCCACCTGCGTGATCCCGGAGGTGTGCACCAGGTAGGCGCCGCCGGCGATGTTCGTCTGAATGGGGGCCTCGCCGGGCGGCAACTTCACCCATCCTTCGACACGATCACCGTGGATGATGCTGGGATTGAAGAGAAGCTGGCGGTTGGCGTTCACGGCCACCACCGGGGCCTGGGTATCGTTGAACGAGCCTGGGTCATACCAGGAGTGGGGCACGTTGTTCACGCTGGCCAGCGCTGCTCCTCGCTGGAGATACGACTGGCTGTACAGCGTGTTCGGCACCCACTCTTGCCAGACGCACAGCCCGATGCTGATGGCGCAAGCAACCACAAGCCCCGCACGCAGGACCCTGGCTCTCTCACCGAGCCGCCGGTCGGTCGATGACAGCTGTAGGGCGAGCGCGCTTACGAGCACCAGCGCGCTGACCGTGTAGTAGACATACGCATTCAATCGGAACGGAAACTGTATGGCGGTATAGGGGAATGGAACAACGGTCCAGAAGGACGACACCATGATCGCGAGCAGCAGTGCCGCGATCAACGCGGCGAACGCGATCCACACGCGCAGCAGGGATGTGCGACGCGCTTCTGTCAGGCCCGCCGGGGCGAACGTGCCCACGGTCGGCGCGGCCAAATCGCCGGCGGTGGCCTGCCTGCGAGGATCGCTCCCCGGTGGGCCTCGACGAGCGTTTGGCATCGACGTGCCACGAGGCATCATTGCGGCCACCGGACGCCACAGCAGCAGCAGGCCGGCGGCGACAGCCCAAATCAAAAACCAGTCGGGAATCTGCACGTAGAGCGCCGGCACCGTCGATTCACGGGGCACGGAGCGCAGCGGATTGAACAGGACCTGAGGCGGATCGAAGGCCACGACCGGCTTGATGAAGGCCCTGTAGGACGGATACCCTTCATCCCCGAGCGCCGTCTCTAGATGCGCCCGTACATCCTTGGAGTAGCTGACATCGGGGACCAGGTACCAGGCGTTGACGAGCGCGCACGCCGCCCCGAGTCCGGCGACCATGGCAAGTCGCCGAAAGGGCAGCTTCCTGGGCCTTCCGAGCGCCAGCCACAGTACGGCGAGCACCACGGCACAGATGGTCGTGCCCCAAAGCAGCGTGATGTTGTGGCTGCCGCTGAAGAGCACCGTCGATATGACGAAGACGAGCACCGGCCAAAATCGCCATCGCGCCGACCGCGCCAGGTGAAGCGCGCTCGCGAGCAGGGGCGCGATCGCGGAGGTGGCAACGAACTCCGTCCACGCCCCGCGGCCATAGAGGTCGCTCACGTAGTAGGCACTCGTGACCACCACCAGGGCGGGCACGTGGCTGAGCCACCTGCTGAGCCCGAGCTGTCGTCCGATCCAGACCGTGCCTCCATATGCGCCGACGATCGCCAGCGTCGCGATGGCGAGGAACGAGAGGACAGGATGTCCGCCGAGGAGCTCGCCGAGCCCGCCGGTGACGGTGTATAGGGTGCCGCCATAGAAGGCGAAGTACGGGTCGAAGACGCCTGTTTGGAAGGTCTGGATGAAGTAGCTGGGATGCCCTGTTTCGAGGAGTGCCTTGCCTGCGGCCCAGCTCAGCCAAAGATGGTTGGTGAAGTCGAGCGCAAACCCGGAATTGGTGAACAGCATCGGAGCCGCGATCACGAGTACCGCCGCGACTCCCACAAGCAGATCGACGAGCCTCGAGCTCGCCCACCGCCTCGACATCAGATCCTCGTGCGGCTGCGCCGCGGTGCGTGGAATGGCTGTGTCAGCCGCCGATGGCGTCATCGATCTCAGAATCCCTTCGCACGGCCACCGCGGCCCGTGGCATGCGTGGAATGGCTGTGTCAGCGGCCGATGGCGTCATCGATCTCAGAATCCCTTCGCACGGCCACTGCGGCCGTCGCATATATTGTGACGGGGCTGTCGACCAGTTCAATCAGAGCGCGTGCGCGCGGTTTGCAACCCGTGCCTGTGGGCACAGGCATTGTGCTTTTGTCTCCGACCGAGGTGACATGCTGATGAACGACGCGAAGCGGAGTGAAAAACAAGCAAGTCGGAAACACAGCGAACCACCCTCGACTGACTCGCGGGTGACGAGTAGGCGTTGCGCCGACGGCCAGGTGAACGAGGAGAGCCGGGGATGAGCGTGATCTTCAGCCGCGCGCCGCTGCGCGTCTCGCTCGGAGGCGGGGGCACCGATCTGCCCTCCTACTACCGCGAGCATGGTGGCTTTCTCGTCTCGGGGGCGATCGACAAGTACGTGTACATGCTCACCCACACGGTCTTCCAGCGCCGCTACCGGATGAAGTACTCCGAGCTCGAGGAGGTTGACGAGATCACGCAGATCCGCCACCCGATCCTACGCGAGACGCTATTGCGCCACTGGCGCAGCAAGCCGCTGGAGATCGCATCCGTGGCGGACGTGCCGGCCGGGACCGGGATGGGCTCCTCCGGCGCCTACACCGTGTGCCTGATCAAGAACCTCGTCCTGGCGCGACACAGCTCGATCAATCCGGCCGACCTGGCGGAGGCCGCGTGTGAGATCGAGATGAACGTCCTCGGCGAGCCGGTCGGCAAGCAGGATCCCTATGTTGCGGCGCATGGAGGGGTGTGTGCGTACACCCTGCATCCCAATGGGAAGGTGGACGTCGAGCCGCTCGAGCTCGACCTGGTGGTGCTCAGGCGACTGCGCGACCGGCTGCTGCTGTTCTACACCGGCGAGGCGCGCTCGGCCTCCGAGGTGCTGGCCGATCAGGACGCGCGCTCCAAGCAGGGGGACCGGCAGATGATCGAGAACCTGCACATGACCAAGAAGCTGGGGCGCCGCATATACGATCTGCTGCTGGAGGGGGATCTCGAAGCGTATGCGGAGCTCATGCACGAGCACTGGGAACGCAAGCGTGTGCGCTCGCCGAGCATGACAAACGAGCGCGTCGACGGCCTCTACGCGCGGGCCCGTCGCCACGGCGCGATCGGCGGCAAGCTCGTCGGTGCCGGTGGCGGCGGATTCCTGCTCGTCTACACGCGCAGCCCTGAGGACACTCGCCGCGCGATGGCCGCGGCAAACGCGCCCGAGCTGGCCTTCGACTTCGAGTTCGGGGGGGCCTCCGCGAACGAGTACACGTGAAAGGGGCTACTTGCGAGAGCCCCGCGGATCGCTACTCGCGAGAGCCCCGCCGATCTATGCGCCGGATGCCAGCCGATCTCCGCTCAAACGCGCCAAGGAGGACTCGCCGGCGCCGGAGCGCTCCCAGCCGTAGCTGGCCTCCACGATGTACTTCGGCCGGTCGCGCGACTCGTCGTAGATCCGTCCCACGTACTCGCCGATCACTCCCAGCGACAGCAGCTGGATGCCGCTGAAGAACGACACCACGATCACGATCGTCGGGTTGCCGACCGGAAAGGGTGCTCCGCTGAGCGTCAGCGCGAGGTAGGCGAGCGCGAACAGGAAGGCCAGTCCCGCGATCGCGGTGCCCGCGAGCGAGATCAGCTGCAGCGGCTTGCGCGAGAAGCCGACGATGCCGTTGAGCCCCACAGCCCATGAGCCCCAGGAGTGGCCGTACTTGGTCGCCCCGGCACCACGCGGCGCGCGGTCGAAGACGATGCTGGTGCGGCGGAAGCCGACCAGGCTGACGAGTCCGCGCAGGTAGCCATGAGCCTCCTTCAGCGCGACCACGTGCTCGAAGACACGGCGACTCATCAAACGAAAGTCGCCGGTGTCGACTGGGATGTTGACGTCGGCGACGCGGTTCATCACGCGATAGCCAACCGCCGCGACGAGGCGTTTGGCGAAGCTCTCGCCGGCGCGAGAGCGCCGCTGCGCGCAGACGACGTCATAGCCCTCGCGCCAGCGCTCCACCATCTCGGGGATCAGCTCGGGTGGATCCTGCAGGTCGCAGTCGATCACGACCGCTGCATCGCCCTGCGCGGCCGCCAGGCCGGCAAGCGTTGCCATCGGCTGTCCGAACCTGCGCGAGAACCGCAGCATCTTCACGCGCGCGTCGGTGCCACGCATGGCGAGTATCAGCTCCTCGGTGCGATCGCTGGACGGATCGACGCCGAAGATCAGCTCCCACTCCAGGTCGAGGCCGTCCATCACCTCGCGCAGACGGTCATAGAAGCGCTCGATGTTCTCCTCCTCGTTGTAGGCCGGCGCGACGACCGTGAGCGTCTGGGGCGCATGGTTCTCGGTGCGCTCGACTTCGGCGTTCTCAGCCACCCCGTTGCGGGACCGCGCGGCGCGCACGGCGGTGGACCGGGGACGGCTCGCCACCGCACCCTCGGCCGCGGCGCTCGCAGGTTGGGCGCTCACGACGCGCTCCCCGCACGCATGAGCACGGTGAGACCGCGAATCCCAAACGGCTGGGCGCTCACGATGCCGCTCACGATGCGCTCCCCGCACGCGCGAGCACGGTGAGACCGCGAATCCCAAACCGAGGACGCACTCCGCAGCTGAGCAGCCACTCCTCCAGACGGCAGGCGAGGCTCCCGAGCGAAGATCCCGCCGTGCGTTCGGAGTCGCTCAGCGCCCTGCGTTCAAGCGCATCTCCACGGAGCTGCTCGTAACGACGCCGGTTGCGCTGCTTGACCAGCCAGAACGCCGGATATAACAGCGCCCCGAGACAGACGTCCTCGAGCACCTGCAGGCCCGCGCGACTCGCCTTGAACGCCAACTCGCCGCGGGCGTAGCGACGCTCGTGCCCGCAGAAGCGGTCAAAGCAGTCGTAGTTACCTGGACCCACGGGGACGACGATCACCGCGCGCGCCGTGGGCCGCAGAACGCGGCCGATCTCCGCGAGGGCGCGCTCGTCGTCACGTATGTGCTCGAGCAGGTTCGAGCACGTCACCGCGTCCACGCTCTCGTCCTCGAGTGGCAGCGCGCAGGCGTCCCCTTGGAGCAGAAGCGCGTCGGGAATCGCTGCCCGCGCCTTTTCCAGTCCACTTTCGACCATATCCAGCCCGATCAGTGTGAGATCGGGCATGCTGCGGTGCAGATCTTGGAGCAGGTGGCCGGAAGCGCAGCCGATGTCGATCACGGTGTCCCCGCCGCCAAGAGCGCCGAGGTTCGCGAGAATCGCGCGCCGCGTCAATACGTCGAGACAGTGTGCGCGGCTGAGCTCCTGGTACATGCGCTCGAGCCTGTGTGTGTGCACGCTATCGGACAGCTCGAGCGAGCTCATCGCAGCACCCCTCCAACGACCGCTCCCTGTGAGACCTGCTCGCGCCAGGCATACTCGTTGGCATCCAGCCATTCCAGTGTTCTCAGCGCGCCTTCGCGGATCGTCAGCGTGGGCGCCCAGCCAAGACTGCGCATCCGTGCGGTGTCGAGATAGATCACCGGACTGTCCCCCAACCACCCGCCACGCCCGCCCGCGTACTCGAACTCCGGATCGAGCGACAGATACTCGGCCACGGCGCGAGCGGAGTCGCGGATCGACACCGTTTCGTCGGTGGCCAGGTTGTAGATGAACGTGCCCGGCTCGGCGCGATGGCGCGCGCAGGCGACCAGGATCGCCTCGATGCAATCCTGCACGTAGACGAAGGACTTGTTCTCGTAGCCGTCGCCTTGGACCCGCAGACGTGTGGGGTCGCGCTTGAGCCCGCAGTAGAAATCGTATAGGTGCCCGTGGGTGTAGCGCTCGCCGAGCACCGACGCGCAGCGGACGATCACCCCGGTGAAGTCGTAGCCGGTGGCGTAGGCGGCGACCATTCCCTCGCCGGCCACCTTCGAGGCGCCGTAGAGCGAGTTCTGAACCGGGTACGCCACATCCTCGGGGGTGGGAAACACGTCGGGTTCGCCGTACACAGCGCCGCTCGAGGAGAACGCGATCCGGCGGACGCCCTGCGCGCGCATCGCTTCGAGAACGTTGGCGGTCGCGATCGTGTTTTGCTCGAGATCGCGACGCGGGTGCTCGAAGCCACGGCGCACATCGGCGTTGGCCTGTAGGTGAAAGACCCAGTCACAGCCCTCGAAGGCGTCCTCGACTGTGGCCATGTCCAGCATGTCGCCCTCGACCAATCTAACGCCCGGACTGGCGAGCGCGTCAGCCAGGAACTCGCGCCGGCCTGTGCGGAAGTTGTCGAGGATCGTGACCCCGATGCCCTCGGCGCTGAGGCGGTCGGCGAGATTACTCCCGACGAACCCGGCTCCGCCTGTGATGCACACGCGCTTCATACCCGCGTGTGCTGGCACAGACAGGTCTTGGCCGGGAAGCATAGGCCGCCCTTACAGCGTGAAGCCCGCCGCCAGGGCATCGCCGTGAAACATGCGAACGGTCTCCAGCGAAAACTGCTCGAGACTCCGCCCCAGGCAGTCGAGCTTCTCGAGCAGCCCGTAAGTGATGGTTATGATGTCACATTCCACCTCGTGGGCCTGCACCACGTTGAGGATCTCGCGGGGCGAGGCCCAGATCAGTTCTGCCCGCGGGGCGCTGCGTATGACCTGCGCCGCACTGGCCATGATCGGCACGGGATCGACCCCGGCGTCGGCAATCCGTCCGGCAAACACCGAGATGTACGACGGGGCGCCATGTTCGACCGCGGCCGTGATCACTTCGACTTGGGCCGTCGTGAAGACAGCAGTCACATTCACCTTCACGCCATCTTCGGACAGCTCGCGTACCAGCGCAGCGAGCGGCTCCCCGCTGGTCGTCGTGACCGGGATCTTGACATACACGTTCTCGCCCCACGAGGCGATCAGATGCGCCTGGCGGGCGATCTCCAGCGGATCGTCGGCGAAGACCTCGAACGAGATCGGATGCTCGGTGATGCGTTCGAGCAGGCGCTCGGCGAACTCGGCGTAGCACGTGAGACCGGCCTTGCGCATGAGCGTCGGGTTCGTGGTGAACCCCTCGATCCGTGGATCTGCGGCCAGCGCAATGATGCCGTTGACGTCGGCGCCGTCGGCGAATATGCGTGTGGAGATGCTGTTGAACGTCGAGCATGGCTTGAGTCCCTCGCAAACCATACGCAATTCATATTAATTGAATTGTTTCTTACTGAACGCCGAGCAGAGCATCGGCTGCACGGAGAGATCGCTGGCGCCGAGATCGGCCGAATCCCCGCTCAGATGCTTACGATCGGCCGCCTGGGTCTTGGATCGGCAATCTCGTGCAGCCGGTGGCGAAGCCCGCCCCGCGCTCGGCGCTGATGTCTCTCACCATCCAGCCCACGAATCCCGTGCCGCGTGCGCATGGTGATCTTTTGATGCGCGATGCTCAAGGGCCGGCCCAGAGACCGCCGCCCCTCACAGTGCCGTCGTCACCGGCCCCGAGCGCTCGCGCTCGCTCTCGTACTCCTCGATCTCGGCAGAGCGCTTGAGCGTGAGCGCGATGTCGTCGAGGCCGTTGAGCAGGCGGTGGCGGATCTCGTGGTCGATCTCGAACGCGACGTCGCGTCCGGCGAAGCGGACCTCCTGCTCGAGCAGATCGACCTCCCCGCTGCCCGCATGGGCGAGGCTGCGGCAGTCCTCGCCGCTCAGCACCACCGGCAAGAGGCCGATCTTGGTGCAGTTCGAGTAGAAGATGTCCCCGAAGCTCGGCGCGACGATCGCCTGAAATCCATAGTCCTGAAGGCCCCACGGGGCGTGCTCGCGCGAGGACCCGCAGCCGAAGTTCTCACCGGCCACGAGAATCGGGTTGACCGGCAGCTCCCAGCCCGGCTGCTTGGCCCAGTCGTAGAACAGGAACTCGCCGAAGCCGGTGCGCTCGACCCGCTTGAGGAACTGCTTGGGCATGATCTGGTCGGTGTCGACGTCGGCGCGGTCGAGGTGGGTGACCGCTCCGGATATGACGCTGATCGGGTCCATGTCTTCTCCTTGTCTATTGCGGCGGGCGCACGCCCCCGAGCGTCGGGCGCACGCCCCCGAAGACGGCGGCCTCGGCCCATTTGAAGTGCACTTCGACCTCGGCGAACCCTGCGTCGCGCAGCCAGTGCAACTGGTCCTCGAGGGTGTCGGGGCGGTCGTCGTCGTCCTCCATGTCCAGCTCATGCGCCGAGCGAGTGCCGCCCGCCTCGTGCTCGGCGTGCACCGCGTTTTCGAGCATGCGCTCGTCGAACAGCCCCCGCAGCGGGCCGTCGATGGTCACGTAGTCCATGTTGATGAAGATGCCGCCCGGCGCGAGCAGCGAGAACGCCTCGGCGAGCAGCGCGCGCTTGCGCTCGGCCGGCAGGTGGTGGATCGCCAGACCCGAGACGATCGCGTCATAGCCGATGTCGGGCACGGCCTCCCGCCACGCCGGGGTTCCGAGATCGGCGTCGACCGCCTCCCAGCGCTCGCCGTAGCGTGCGAGACGATCGCCGGCGGACGCCAGCATCGGCTCGGAGAAGTCGATCCCGACGCCACTCGATCGAGGCGCCGCATCGAGCAGCAGCTCGCTCATCGCGCCGGGGCCGCAGCCGAGGTCGAGGAAGCGGTCGATCGAATGATCGTGGCGGGCGAGCAGCAGCGCGATCACCTCCTCCTGTACCTCGAGCAACGGCAGCAGGATCCGGCGTCGCGCGATGTAGTCGGCGGCGAGCTCCTCGCGCTGCCACGCAGCACCGGGCGACACGTGGCTCACGACCACTCCCGGATGTCCACGAAATGCCCCTCCACCGCTGCCGCCGCGGCCATCTGCGGCGAGACCAGGTGCGTGCGCCCACCGCGACCCTGACGGCCCTCGAAGTTGCGGTTCGAAGTCGAGGCGCAGCGTTCTCCGGGTTGCAGGATGTCCGGGTTCATGCCCAGGCACATCGAGCAGCCCGCCACGCGCCAGTCGAAGCCGGCGTCGCGGAACACCTTGTCGAGTCCCTCGGCCTCGGCCTGCGCCTTGACCTGTTGCGAGCCCGGCACGACCATCGCGTTGACGCTCGAGGCGACCTTGCGGCCGGCGAGCACCTCGGCGGCGGCGCGCAGGTCGCCGATCCGCGAGTTCGTGCACGAGCCGATGAACACGCGGTCGATCGCGATCTGCTCGATCGGCGTCCCGGGCTCGAGCGCCATGTAGTGAAGCGCGCGCTCGGTCGCCTCGCGCTCGGCCGGGCTGTCGAAGTCATCTGGGGCCGGCACCGCATCGGTGACGGCGCGCACCATCCCCGGGTTCGTGCCCCAGGTGACCTGGGGGGAGATGGCGGTCGCATCGATCGCGACGTCGCGGTCGAACTCGGCGCCGGCGTCGCTGGGCAACTCGCGCCACTGCGCGACCGCTTTTTCGAGCTCGGCCCCCGCAGGCGCGCCCGGGCGTCCCTGCGGACCACCGGGGCACACAGCCGGGACGGCTGGGTCGGCGGCACCCCCGGGTCGTTCGGCGCGCTCGAACCACTCGAAGGTGGTGTCGTCGGGCGCGACCATGCCTGCGCGCCCGCCGCCCTCGATCGTCATGTTGCAGACGGTCATGCGGCCCTCCATCGAGAGCTTCTCGATCGTGGCGCCGCAGTACTCGACCACGTGACCGGTCATCCCCCCCACTCCCAGGCGCCCGAGCGTCGCGAGGATCAGGTCCTTGGCGGTCACCCCGAAGCCGAGCTCACCCTCGTAGAGCACGCGCATGGAGCGCTGCTTGTGCTGGACCATGCACTGCGTGGCCAGCACGTGCTCGACCTCGCTCGTGCCGATCCCGAACGCGAGCGCGCCGAACGCGCCGTGCGTGGAGGTGTGCGAGTCGCCGCACACGATCGTCATTCCCGGCTGCGTGACCCCCAGCTCGGGACCGATCACGTGCACGATCCCCTGGCGCTCGGACCCGAGCGAGTAGACCGGGACGCCGAACTCGGCGCAGTTGCGCTCGAGCGTCTGCACCTGCACGCGCGAGAGCTCGTCCTTGATGCGCTCCGCCACTGGCGTGCCGTCGGTCGGGGTGTTGTGGTCGGCGGTCGCGAGCGTGCGATCGGGCCGGCGCACGCGGCGGCCGGCCAGGCGCAGACCGTCGAACGCCTGCGGGCTGGTCACCTCGTGCACCAAGTGCAGGTCGATGTACAGCAGCCCGTGCTCGACCTCGTGCGTCTCCCAGATCTTGTCGAACATCGTTTGGGGCATGGCTGGCTCCTACCGGATCGCGTCTGTGGGTTGTCGGATCGTGTCAGCTGGTTGTGATGGGACTCTCACGTCGCCTCAGCTTCGTCGCAGCCCGGCGCTGAGGGCCGCCAGGAAGGCCGCATCGTCATCGCCGGACGGGTTCTCGAAATGGTGGGGCAGGTCGGAGTCGAAGGTCACGCAGTCGCCCGCGGCCAGCTCGTAGCGCTCGCCGTCGCACACGAGCACGACCGATCCGCGCTCGATCAGCGCGGTCTCGCGGCTGCCGGGCTCGTGCATCGGCGGGTCGTCGCCCGCGCCCGTGGCGCCGCCGGGCGCGAGCGTGTGGCGCGAGAGCTCGGCGCGCTGGCCGGGCTGCCCGGGCGTCAGGATCTCGAAACGGTGGCCGCGCCGCGCGTTGCCGCCGCGCCGGCGCTCGCGCGCGCGTACGATCGTGACGGCGCCGTCCTCGTCCAGGCGCAGCAGCTGCGACAGTCGCAGGTCGAGGCCGGCGGCGATCCGCGCCGCGACGGTGAGCGTCGGGCTGGTCTCGCCGCGCTCGACCTGCGAGAGCATCGGCGCGCTCACGCCGCTGCGCTCGGCCAGGTCGCGCAGCGACAGCGACGCCGACTCGCGCAGCGCGCGCACGCGTGCGCCGATGGCGATCGGATCGACCGGATCGCGGCCGGCGGGCAGCCGGCCTGGCCTATTCGATGGATTCGATTGAATCGGCTGAGCCGACTTGTTCAGGCCGATCGGCTGGCCCGACTTGCCAGGACGGGTCTGCCGACGCGGCTGGGACGGCCGGCTCGACTTCGAGCGCATAGCTGGCATACGCCCGTACGTTATCACAGACGAGGCGGTCGATCGAGAGGTTGACCGAGAGTTTCGTCCCAAGCGGGCGTCATGGTGGACGGCCATGTCAAGACTCATGTTCACCGCAATAGAATCGAGCCTTCGGACAGAGCCGCCCATCGGCTCTTGTCGCGACCGGCTCCCATCGCTACGCTCGCTCATATGAGCACGCAACATGCAGTCGCGACGACCGCCGAGGAGCTGCTCAAACTGCCCACGGGCGAGGGCGTGCGCTACGAGCTCATCAAAGGACGGCTGCACGTGATGCCGGCTGGGAGCTTCGAGCATGGCCGCATCGCCTCAAACGTGAATCGCTCGCTGAGCAATCACGTCCACGCGACCGGCACGGGTATCGCGCTCATCGCCGACACCGGGTTCATGCTGGCTAGAGACCCGGACACCGTGCGCGCGCCGGATGTCTCCTACGTCTCGAATGCGCGCGTAGACGCCGTCGGTCCGTTCACGGGCTACTGGCCGGGCGGTGCGCCGGATCTCGCGGTCGAGGTGGTGTCGCCCAGCGACAGCCGCCCCTCGGTCCACGCCAAGGCGCACGAATGGCTGGAGACCGGCGCACGCGCAGTGGTCGTCCTCGATCCGCGCGGGCGATCGGCGACGGTCAACCGCCCTGGCGACGACGTGCGTTCCCATACCGAGGGCACGCTCGACCTCGCTGACGCGGTGCCCGGGTGGCGGGTTAACGTCACCGACTTCTTCGCATAGACCGGCCGCTTTTGCGTGAGCCGTGACGCGCGAGCGTCGTGCGCTCACTCGATAACGGAACATAGGAACAGACGTCCCGCCGTTCCCTACGGCCCCGCCACCTCCGGCAGCCCGACCACCCCATCCGACGCCAGCGACCTCGCCCGCGCGATCGACAGCGCGCGCACGTACGCGCGTGCTGCGGCGTCGATGATGTCGGTCGAGACGCCCTGGCCGGCGCCCGAGGCGCCATCGACCTCGACCACGACCGATACCTCGCCGAGCGCGTCCTGGCCCTCGGTGACGGCGCCGATCTGAAAGTCGCTGAGCTTCGCGTTCAACGCCGGCGGCGGCGTTGATCGCGCGGAACACCGCGTCGATCGGCCCGTCGCCGGTGAACGAGCCCTCGGCATGGCCGCCCTCGGGCAGCGTGACCGCCACGCGCGCGTGCGGCGGGCGTCGTGAGGAAGTCGTCGACCTCGAACCAGTCGAGCGCGTACCCGGCGATCTCCTCGCCGGCGCGCAGCTCGTCGGTCACGAGCGCCTCCAGGTCCATCGCAGTCAGCGTCTTCTTGCGGTCGGCGATCTCCTTGAAGCGCTTGAACGCCGTGTGCAGCGCCTGGCCGTCGAGCTGGAAGCCCAGCTCCTCCAGCGCCTCGCGCAGCGCGTGGCGTCCGGAGTGCTTGCCCAGCACGATCGCGTTGCTGCGCAGCCCGACGCTGGTCGCGTCCATGATCTCGTAGGTGGTGCGCTCCTTCAGCACGCCGTCCTGGTGGATGCCGGCCTCGTGCGCGAACGCGTTGCGCCCGACTATCGCCTTGTTCGGCTGGACCTGGTAGCCGGTCAGGCGCGACACCAGTCGGCTGGTGCGCGCGATCTCGGTCGTCTCGATCCCCGTCCACAGCCCCAGACTCGGCTCACGCGTACGCAGCAGCATCGCGATCTCCTCGAGCGACGCGTTGCCGGCGCGCTCGCCGATGCCGTTGATCGCGCACTCGACCTGGCGCGCACCAGCTTCGACGCCGGCCAGCGAGTTGGCGACCGCCAGCCCGAGGTCGTCGTGACAGTGCACGGAGACGACCACGTCGTGCAGACCGGGCAGCAGCCGGTAGAGCTCTTCGAACATCGCGGCGTACTCGCGCGGCATCGTGTAGCCGACCGTATCGGGGACATTGATCGTGGTGGCGCCCTCCTCGAGCGCGATCGCGATCACTTCGGCCATGTACGCGACGTCCGAGCGCGAACCGTCCTCGGGCGAGAACTCCACGTCGTCGACGTATTCGCGCGCCTGCGCGACGGCGGCGCGGACCTGTCCCTTGACGTCCTCGCGCGTGGTCTGCAGCTTGCGCTCGATGTGAACGTCGCTGGTCGCGATGAACGTGTGAATGCGCGGGCGCTCGGAGTCCTTGACGGCGTTCCAGGCGGCGTCGATGTCCTGCTTGGAGGTGCGTGCAAGGCCGCAGATCACCGGGCCGTTCACCTCCCGCGAAATCGCCTGCACGGCCTCGAAATCGCCCGGGGATGTGATCGGAAAGCCCGCCTCGATGATGTCCACGCCCAGACGCGCCAGCTGCTGGGCGATCTCGAGCTTCTCCTGGCGGTTCAGCGAGATCCCCGGCGACTGCTCACCGTCGCGTAGGGTGGTATCGAACACCCGGACCCTGGCCTGCTGGGGCCGTGTGGGCGGCGAGCCGGCCGCCGCGGCTTGCGAATTGCTCATGTCGTGATCACGCTCCTTTGATTTCTCTGATCTTGCCGGTTCTCCTGTGGTATGCGGCTACGCGGCCGCCACGCGCTATTCCCCCCGAGGGGGGAGCAGGAGAAGCAGCGACAGAGAAAACTGAAACGACATGCTCAGCCCAGCGTAGCACCGCATGCGCGCGGGCGACACGCTTGCTCGACGCCCGTTCGAGCGCTACGGCGTGAGCACGACCTTGCCGACGTTGCGCCGCTCGGTGATCATGTTCTGCGCGGCGCCGGCGTCCTCGAAGCTGAACGTACCCGCGATCACCGGCTCGACCGTGCCGTCATCGAGCAGCTCCTGCAGCGGCCCGATCCAGGGCGCGAGCGTTCCGCGGTCCTTCCACAGGCTCAGCATGTTCAGCCCGATCACGGCCTTCGATTCGGACATCTGCTTGATCATGTTGAAGCGCGGCATCCGCACGACCGTGCGCAGCGCCGCGACCACGTTGCGCCGCTCGCCGGTGACCAGCGCCGAGGCGCCGAACGCGACCAGGCGACCGCCGGCGCGCAGCATCCTGTAGTCGCGTCGGAAGCTCTTCCCACCGACCGCGTTCATGATCAGGTCGAACTCGGGCAGGCCGCGTTCCCAGCCGGGGCTCGTGTAGTCGAGCACGTGGTTGACACCGAGCTCGGAGACGCGCGCGTGCTTGCCGGGCGAGGCCGTCCCGTAGACCTCGGCGCCGCGGCGCTTGGCGATCTGCGTGGCCGCGATACCCACTCCGCCGCCGCAGGAGTGGATCAGCACGCGCTCGCCCGGCTGCAGGTTGCCATAGCCGATCAGCCCGGCCCACGCGGTGCCGTAGTTGACTGGAATCGCCGCGCCCTGCTCGAAGCTCAGCCGCTCGGCCAGCGCCACCACATCGCCCGCCGGAACCACCACCTGCGAGGCGTAGCCGCCGAACTGCGTGCCGGCCAAGACGCGCTGTCCGACCGCCAGGGTTGGGTGGGACTCCGAGACCCCCTCACCGAGCTCGAGGATCGTGCCCGCGACCTCGTAGCCAACGACGCACGGTGTCTTCGGTGCATCGGGGTACAGGCCCATGCGCGCCATCACGTCGGCGAAGTTGATGCCGGCCGCGGCGACGTCGATCCGCACCTGCCCCGGCCCCGGCCCGGGATCGGGGCGCTCCTGCACCTGCAGCACCCCCGGCCCCCCGTGCTTCGTGATCACAACCACGCGCATGCGGGGCCAGCCTATCGAGGATCTTCGGACGTCAGCGGCAAGGTCGCCCGCCTACCCCCAAATCACCCCGCCGAAAGCCGCCACCAACACATGTCCGAGCAAGCGAACGCCCCATGTCTTGCAATCCGCTACATCGCGCAGCTCACGGGGCTTGCAGCCGCTCCATCGCGCAGCTCAACCCGCACGCGCATGCGCCGAGCCCTCCGATCGGTCTGCCGACGGGGATCAGCCGAGATCGACCGACCAGCCTCCGACAAAGCCCTCGGACGCCACGAGCTCGCGCACGACCGCGTCGGGCACGGCGGCGTCGGTGGTGACGACCATCGCCGCCAGTCCGCCCTCGCCCGCGGACTCGGAGTCCGGCGCGGGGGCGCGCCCGTCCGGGACGTGGCCGACGGCGGCCGAGGAGATGTTGATCCCGTGTTGACCGAAGACGGTGCCGACCCGGCCGATCATGCCCGGCAGGTCGGTGTACCGGAACACGGTCACGTAGGGCGCGAGCTCGATCGTCAGGCGCCTGCCCTGGACCTCGACCAGGTGCGCTACGCGGCTCGGCCCGATCCCCGTGCCGGCGACCGTGACGCGCTGCCGGCCTGAGACGACGGTGACGCGGATCAGCTCGTTGAAGTCCTCGGCCTCGGAGATCGCGCGCTCCTCGAGCACGATCCCGCGCTGCTGGGCCATCGTCGGGGCGTTGACGAGGTTGATCGGCTCCTCCAAGCGACCCTGTAGCGCGCCGACGACCACCGACAGGCCGAGCAGGCGCGTGTCGAAGTCGGCCAGTCCGCCGAGGAAGGCGGACTCGATGCGCTCGACAGAGCTGCCCTCGGCCAATGCCATCGCGAGGCGGCCGAGCTGGCGGGCGAGCGGCAGGAACGGGCCGAGCGCCTCCATGTCCTCGGCGCCGACGGCGGGGATGTTGACCGCCGTCGAGACGACGCCGCCGGTGAGCGCGGCGATCACCTGCTCGGCGCTCTGGTAGCCGGCGCGGTCGGTCGCCTCCGCGGTCGAGGCGCCGAGGTGCGGCGTGACGACCACGTTCGGGTAGCCGAACAGCGGGTGCTCGGTCATCGGCTCGCTTCCGAACACGTCGAGCGCCGCCCCGGCGACCTTGCCGGAGTCGAGTGCATCCTTCAGCGCAGCGTCGTCGATCAGCCCGCCGCGCGCGACGTTGAGGATGCGCACGCCGTCGCGCATCTGCGCGAACGCGCCGGCGTCGATGAAGCCTTCGGTCTCGGGCGTCTTGGGTAGGTGCACTGTGATGAAGTCGGCCTGCGCGTAGATGTCCTCGGCGCCGTCGGCCTTCTCGACCGCGAGCTCGCGAAAGCGCTCGGCGCTGACGAACGGGTCGAACGCGAGCACGCGCATGCCGAAGCCGCGCGCACGATGCGCGACCAGCTGGCCGATTCGCCCGAAGCCGAGGATGCCGAGCGTCTTCTCGTACAGCTCGACGCCGGAGAACTTCGAGCGCTCCCACTTTCCCGCGGTCAGCGAGACGTACGCCTGCGGGATGTTGCGCGCCAGCGCCAGCAGCAGCGCCATCGTGTGCTCGGCGGCGGTTACGACGTTCGACTCGGGGGCGTTGGCGACGACGATCCCGCGACGCGTGGCGGCGGGGACGTTGACGTTGTTGACGCCGACGCCGGCGCGGCCGATCACGCGCAGCTGGCCGGCCCGCTCGATCAGATCGGACGTGAGCTTGGTGGCCGAGCGCACGAGGATGCCGTCGTACTCGCCGATCCGCTCGGCCAGCTGCTCATCGCTCCAGTCGATCCCGAGGTTGACGTCGAAGTGCTCGCGCAGCAGGTTCACGCCCGAGTCGCCGATCTTCTCCTTGACGAGCACCTTCGCCCGCCCGTTTGCACTGGTGTTGGTGTCGGTGGCAGCGCTCATGGCGCGACCCTTGCGCTTGCGATCGTGTCAGTAGAGGCGGCGCTCATGACGCGACCCTTGCGCTCGCGATGGTCGCAGCAGATGTGACGCTCATGACGCGACCCTCTCGAGCAGCCAGTCGATGCACGCCGACAGTGCCTTCACGTCGTCGGGCTCGACCGCCGGAAACATGCCGACGCGCAGCTGGTTACGCCCCAGCTTGCGGTAAGGCTCGACGTTGACGATGCCGTTCGCGCGCAGCGTCTCCGCGACCGCGGCGGCGTCGATCGCGTCGTCGAAGTCGATCGTGCCGACGACCAGCGAGCGCTTGGCCGGGTCGGCGACGAACGGCGTCGCGACCTCCGAGCGCTCGGCCCACCCGTACAGATGGCTGGATGACTCGCGCGTGCGCGCGACACACCAGTCGAGGCCTCCCCCGTCGAGCATCCAGCGGATCTGGTCGGCCAGCAGGAACAGCGTCGCGACGGCCGGCGTGTTGTACGTCTGATCTTTGAGCGAGTTCTCGAGCGCCGTGCTTAGCGAGAGGAACGCTGGAATCCAGCGCTCGCCGGCGGCGAGGCGCGCGATGCGCTCCTGCGCGGCCGGACTCAGCATCGCCACCCACAGGCCGCCATCGGAGCCGAAGGCCTTCTGCGGGGCGAAGTAGTAGGCGTCAACCGCGGTGATGTTGACCGGCAGGCCGCCGGCGCCGGAGGTGGCGTCGATCAGCACGAGCGGCCCGCCGCTGCCCGCTCGGTCGGCCGCTCCACTCAAACCGCCACCAGCCGCCCCACCCGAGCCGCCACCGGGTGCTGCACCCGAGCCACTGCCAGCCGCTGCACTCGAGCCACCATCGGGTCGCTGCACTGGGACCATCACGCCGGTCGAGGTCTCGTTGTGTGCCCACGTGATCGCGTCCGCCCGCGCCTCGGCCGCGAGCGCGAGCGCAGCGGCCGGGTCGGGGGCGTCGCCCGGATCGGCGGAGACGACCACAGGCTCCTCCAGGAACGGAGCGCCCTTCGTCACCGTCGCGAACTTGCTGGAGAACTCGCCGTAGCTGAGATGAACGGCACGGCGCTCGATCAGGCCGAACGCCGCAGCGTCCCAGAAGGCGGTGGCGCCGCCGTTGCCGAGCGCCACCTCATATCCGTCGGGCGCCGCGAACAGCTCGCGCAGGCCGGCGCGGATCTCGCCGACGAGCGCCTTGACGGGCTTTTGCCGGTGCGAGGTGCCCATCACGCGGGCGCCCTCGCTCGCGAGATGCGACAGCGCCTGAGGTCGCACCTTCGACGGGCCGCAGCCGAAGCGCCCATCGGCCGGCTTCAGCTTGTCCGGGATGACCAAGTGTCGTTCTACTGTGCTGCTCGGCGTCATGTCAGGGCTCCTCGCTGTGAGGGGGTGGCGATGATCGGAGGTGCCCAGGCGCGCGGCTTAGATGCTCGTCGCTTCCCGGTGGTTAGCTCCACCTCAGCGCCAGTCGCGACGATGGAGCGAGTGTAGCGGAGCGCACCGCCCCTGCGCGGTGACGACCAGCTGATCCTAGCCTGGCTTGCGCGCCTGCGCTACCAGGCTCAGGCCCCAGGGCGGCCGGCGCAGCCGCTCGACCGGCTGCCACAGCCGCAACATCGCCTCGTAGGCGATCAGCGCGGTGCGGCTGATACGCGGAGAACGACGTCCACGGTTCAGCCACCAGCCGGGAACCCCGAGGAGGTTGAAGGAATAGAGGTCCTCGACCTCCAGACCGGCGCCGGCGATCACGGCTCGCAGGCGCTCACGCGTGTAACGACGATGATGTCCGTAGACACGATCCAGATTCCCGTAGAGCCGCGGATGGGCCGGCACGAGCAGCGTGAGACGCCCATTCGGACGCAGCGCGTGCGCCATCGCGCGCACGGCCGGCCCCTCTTCGGACACGTGCTCGAGCACGTTCTGACAGAGCAGAAAATCGATGCGCCCCGCGCGCCGGTCAAGAGCCGGTGAGTCGGGGAGGGTCTCGCGCGCGATGCTGACCCGGGCGTCATCGGCAAAGTCTTGTTCGAGCACCCGCGCACACGCGTGCTCGGGCTCGACGAGCAGCAGCCGGGTGACGCGCGGATGCCCGAGCAGGCGCTCGCTGAAGGTGCCGATGCCGGCGCCCACCTCGGCGACCTCGCCGCCCACGAACGGCAGCGACTGCTCGTACATCCAGTCGCACAGCCGCCGTGCTCTGCGCAGATTCACCAAATCCCAAAGCTCGTCGTGTTGTCCGGTCAAATTGGCCACCTCAGCGGTCGCGATTGATCGCGCTTCCAATCTTCGCCGTCGCTCAGCGATCTGGCGAGACAGTTCACCGATTTAGTTATCTGGCTCGCTGTCCAGCACGCCCCGGATATCGACAAATGCAGGCGCAACGGACGGCGACAGGCGATCGCCGAGTCGGAGACAACGACGGAAAAGCCGAGGACTGGCGGCCCACAACGGTTCCCTCGCTGTGAGTGCCGCGATCTGCCCACATCGTGCAGCTGCGCCAGCGCAACGGCAACACACTCGCGGCGCGCACGTGGGCGTGGTTTATATTGCCGGCGTGAGAGACATTCGCGAGTCGATCCGCGAGCCCGAGCAGGAGCCAACCACGCACCTTGACACCGTGCCGCCAAGGCGATTTTCGAGGTGTTTGCAGGAGTGTGCGCCCATCGCGAGCGGGCGCACGCGCCCCCCCGGATGGTACGTGGCGTGGGTCTACGACGAGTCGCGCAACCGCCCCAAGTACATCATCGAGTCTCGGCGCGGATAGGAGCAAGCCGGATGAGCTCGAATGCCGACCGACAGGCTGCCGTCCAGAGCGAGCCAGAAGGCGAAGCATGGACCGGGTTGCTCAGCCACAGCCTGGCGGCGCTGCGCCTCGATCACATCGGCGCCCAGGCGGTGCGGTTCGCGATCACAGGAGTGGTGGTAGCAACCGTTTACATCACGGTCACGACGTTCCTCTCACAGGCATCACATCTCCAGTTCCAGATCGCATTGGCGATCGGATGGTGCATTGGGATGAGCGTTCATTTCACGCTTCAGCGGACATTCGTGTGGGCCAGCGACGGTCGTTTTGCACTGCCCTTTGTCCATCAGGTGCGTCGGTATCTGCTTATGACCGGGTCCCAGCTCGGCCTGACCGCTGCCAGCACCGCGTTGCTCCCGTCGGCGCTCGGGCTTCCGGTCGAGGTGGTCTACCTGGCGACCGCGGCGGCGCTGACGTCGCTGAACTTCATCGCGTTCCGCTATGGCGTATTTCACGCCGAGAAGCCGACGCTCAGCAGTTTAGCCGGGGCGTGAGCGCTCCAGCGCAGCGCAGGAACAGGTCGGTCTCGGCAAGCGCCGTCGAGCACGAGAAGGCGCTCACCCAACAGCGGCGTTTGTCTCCGACTTGCGATCGGGTCAATTGGTCAATCGGGCTAAATCGGCTCGTCCGCGGCCCCTGTTCCGAGCCTGGCGGTTTTAATGACCATGTCTCTGACTCGCAGAGAGTCGGCCGCCCGGAGTTAGATTAACCTCGATGCGTACGACAGCGCCTACGCCGGAATCGACTCGCGGTGCCGACTACACCGGACGTCTGACGCGCCTGGAACAGGCCCGCTGGAAGCGTCTGCTGCACGTGCAAGCGCCCTACAGATGGCATATTCGGCGCTTGCTGAACGGGCGCGAGACGCTGGACGTCGGCTGCGGGATCGGACGCAACCTGGAACACCTCGCCCCGCACGGCGTCGGCGTGGACCACAACGAGCACTCGATCGACGTATGCCGCAGACGTGGGCTGACGGCTTTCACACCGGGGGAGTTCGCGAACAGCGCTTACGCGCAGCCGAACCGCTTCAGCGCCATGCTCGTGGCGCACGTGATCGAGCACATGACACGCGCCGCCGCGGTCGAGCTGCTGTGTGAATATCACGAATACCTCGCGGCAGGCGCACGCGTCGTGCTGATCTGCCCGCAGGAGCGCGGATTTGCCAGCGACGCGACACACATACAGTTCGCGGACTTCAATGGTCTCACTGAGATATGCGACGCGATTGGCTTGAGGGTTTCGCAGCGAAGCTCGTTTCCCTTTGCTCGCCCGATCGGGAAGGTGTTCGCGCACAACCAGTTCGTCGTAGTCGCAGCCACAGCGTCATGAAGGAAAATGACGATGTACATACACAGCCACGGGTCCGCCGGCGATCCGAGCAGGGATCGCGGGCACGCCTGCTCACCCTCCGAACAGCACCGTCCGCTCAAAGCTCACGGCCCGCCAACCGTCGGGAAGCCGCGTGGCGGAAACGCCGGCGGGGCCTCCCGGTCCAGCAGGCTCGGGGCTCAGCAGGCAGTACTCGGGCGCCGGGCCGAGCACGAGCTGGCGGCGCCACAGGCTGGCGCGCTCGGGATCCATCCCGTCGCCGAGCAGCTCGCCGAGCCCGCATTGCTCGCCGCCGGGCGGCCGCGACACCCAGACCGCGAGCGTCGCCTCGGCCAGCCCCGGCGGACGGGGCCCCTCGAGCAGCCCGTACAAGGCGCCGGCTCCCTCGCGGAAGCGGCGGGCAATGGCGTCGTGCGGTGTGCGATGGCCGCGCCCGACCGCAGCCTCATTGAGGATGCCGAGCGCGGTGAAGTCATCCACCAGATACCAGTCCTCGTAGCCGCCGGCGCCGTCGTCTGGCAGGCGCGCCTGCGCGCTCACCGCGGACCAGGGCCACGGCAGCTCATGTACCCGGAACACCGCGGAGCCGTGAAAGCCGACCGGCGGCCCCTGCGCGAGCGAGCGGTGAAAGGCCAGCTGCGCCCGCTCGTAGGCGTCGCTCGCCGCAAGGTCGCGCGGGCGATGCCAGAAGACGTACGCAAGCACCGGACGCGATCCTATGCGAGGCTTGTCTGCGCCGGGTAGGAGGGCGGCGGCGCTCCGAGCGACGGGCCCGGCCGGAGCATCAGAACGCCGGCTTGATCCAGTCCATGTGGGAGCGCAGCTCGCTGCCGACGTGCTCGACCTGGGTGTCGGCCTGCTCGGCGCGCATGCGCTTGAAGTTCTCCTGGCCCGCGCGGTTCTCGGCGATCCACTCGCGTGCGAAGTCGCCGGACTGGATCTCGGCGAGGATCTCGCGCATTTGCGCGCGCGTCTGCTCGGTGATGACGCGTTTGCCGCGCGTGTAGTCGCCGTACTCGGCCGTGTTGGAGATCGAGTAGCGCATCCCGGCAAGGCCCTTCTCGTACATCAGATCGGCGATCAGCTTGAGCTCGTGCAGGCACTCGAAGTAGGCCATCTCCGGGTCATAGCCGGCGTTTACGAGCGTCTCGAAGCCCGCCTGGACGAGCTCGGACGCACCCCCGCAGAGCACAGCCTGCTCGCCGAAGAGATCTGTCTCGGTCTCGTCCTTGAAGCTCGTCTCGATCACGCCGCCGCGCGTACAGCCGATGCCCTTGGCGTACGCGAGCGCGAGCGCGCGGGCGTTGCCGGTTGCGTCCTGGGCGATGGCGATCAGACCCGGCACGCCGCTGCCTTCGAGGAACTGACGACGCACGAGATGCCCGGGGCCCTTGGGCGCGACCATGCCGACGTCGACGCCGGCGGGCGGATCGACCTCTTCGTAGTGGATCGAGAAGCCGTGGCCGAACAGCAGCATGTCGCCGTCGGCGATGCCATCGCGGACTTCGCCCTCCCAAACTTGGCGGTGCAGCTCATCCGGCACGAGCATCATCACCAGGTCGCCGCGGCTCGAGGCCTCGACGACGGGCACTACCTCGAGGCCACTCTCGCGGGCCTTGGCAACCGAGCCGGAGTCCGGACGCAAGCCGACGATCACGTTAACTCCGGAGTCCTTCAGGTTCAGAGCGTGCGCATGGCCCTGCGAGCCGTAGCCGATGATCGCGACGGTCTTGCCGTCGAGCAGTTGCAGGTCTGCGTCGTCGTCGTAGAGCATGCGCCAACAATATCCATTCACCCCGGACGAAACTCTCGCGCGACGCGCCCTGGCCGCCGCGATACGTCCTCGAGCGGACGCCAGGCGCGCGCGCGCGCGCGCGCGTTACGCCTGGGCCGACGCCACGAGCGTGCGCCCCGGGAGCGCGAGCGACCCGTCAGCCGCGCGGTACGGCGCCGTACGCGCAGCCAGGCCGGCCCGAATCTCAGCGATCTCGGCCTCTGGCCGGCCCATGACCGCGTCATGGAACGGTCTGGAGATATCGAGCGTGGTCTCCCAGAAGGAGTCGAACGACGGGTGGGCGTGGACCAGGTCGATCGCCTGCACGTCGACCGCGTCGAAGCCGGCGGCGGCCAGCAGCTCGCGGACCCGCTCGGGGTCGCCGAGCGCAAACGGCCCGGGCGTGCCCGGCGACGGAGGACTCGAGAGACCACGCTCGACCAGCTCGAGACCGGGCAGCAGGGCCCACGGGTTGCGCTGGACCGTGTCCCAGACGGCGAGCGCCAGTCGTCCGCCCGGGCGCAGCACGCGACGGCTCTCGCCCAGACCCGTCGCGGGGTCCGCCAGCAGCATGTAGCCCCAGCGACACAGCACGACATCGACGCTGGCGAGCGGCAGGTCGATCCATTCGGCGCCGAGCACCTGGAACTCGACGTTGCTGAGCCCCAGCTCGCCGGCGCGCGCACGAGCCCCCTCGAGCATGGCCTCGGCCTGGTCGGAGATGATCACGCCTCCGAGCGGAGCGACCTGTTCGGCGGCGAGCATGCCGGTCTCGCCGAGGCCGGCGGCGAGCTCGAGCACGCGCTCACCGCCCTGGGGCGAGACGGCGTCGAGCATCCAGCGCGAGACCGGCATGCCGAGTTCGCGCACGCCCTGCTGGCGGCGGATCCAGCCGGACGCGGCCTCTTCCCAGTTGGCGAGGCTGGCGTCGCGATAGGCGTTCGGATCGAAGGCGCTCACTGGTCTTCTCACCGGTCTCCCGCGTCCATAGATCTCCGCCTCTCGACGGTCTCGTGTGCCAGCTCTTCTCCTACTTGCTGGCGGCTCATCGCAGCTCCCGGCGCAGGAGCTTGCCTGAGCGCGTACGCGGCAGCGGCTCGGCGACGAGCTCGATTCGCTTCGGCACCTTGTAGGGCGCCAGCCGCGCGGAGCAGTGGTCGCGCAGCGCTTCGGGCTCGGTCGTTGACCCGGGACGCCTGACGACGAGCGCGGTCACGGCCTCGCCCCAGCTGGGGTCGACGCGGGCGAGCACGGCCGCCTCGAGCACGTCTGGGTGCGCTTCGAGCACCGCCTCGACCTCGGCGGGAGCGACGTTCTCGCCGCCGCTGATGATCGTGTCCGCCTTGCGTCCGGTGACATGCAGGAAGTTGCGCTCGTCGAGCTCACCGAGGTCACCCGTGTGCAGCCATCCGTCCGGCGCGGGCGAGGCGGGCGCGACCGTGGGGCCGGCGACCAGGATCTCGCCGTCGTCGGCGATGCGCACCTCGGTGCAGAACAGCGGTGGTCCGGCATGCGCAGAAGTGTCCTCGATCAGGGCGATCGGCGCGGTGCTGATCTGCGAGCAGGCCTCGGTCATCCCGTAGGTGAGGCGAACGGGCACGCCGCTCGCGCGCGCGCGCGCGCCGAGCTCGGCCGGTACGGGTCCGCCACCGGTGAGGGCGCAGCGCAGCGCGGGCGGATCTCGCAGGCCGGCGTCGAGCAGGCGCGCCAGCGTGGTGGCGACGACCGACACCAGCGTGACGTCCTGGTCGGTCAGCGCGTGCAGCGCGAGCTCGGTGTCGAAGCGCGGGTGCAGGACCGCGGTGGTGGCGTAGATTGCCGAGCGGATCAGGATCGACACGCCGCCGATGTGGGCAACGGGCAGCGCGCACAGCCAGCGCTCGCGCGGATCGAGGTCGAGCGCCGCCGCAGAGCCGAGCGCGCTCCATAGAAAGTTGCCGTAGGTGAGCTCGATCGGGCGCGGGGCGGCGCTCGTGCCCGAGGTGTGGATCACGGCGGCGACGGCATCGAGATCGTGGCCCGCGCGCGGGCGCGGGACGGCGCTCGTGCCCGAGGTGTGGATCACGGCGGCGACGGCATCGAGATCGTGGGCCGCACGCGGGCGCGCGGCGAGAGCATCGAGCTCGTGGGCCACGCGCGGGCGCGCGGGCGCGTGTGGCGCGATCCCGGTGAGTGACGCGGGCGGCGAGCCCCCCGCCGGCGTCGCTTCGGCAAGCGACCCGCCCGCCGGCTGCTCGCCCGTCAGCGGCTCGGCTACGACGAGGGCGGCGCGCTCGCACTGTAGTGAGCGCTCGGCCGGCCCGAGACGGACATCGACTGGCACGGCGACAGCCCCGAGCAGGAGGCAGGCGTGCAGCGCGTAGGCGAAGTCGAGACCCGCCGGCAGCACGATCGCGACGCGGTCCCCGGCGGACACGCCCTCGGCGCGGAGCGCACGCGCGCGCGCGCGCGCGCGTGCGTCGAGCTCCGAATATGTGCACCTACCGTCGGGCCCCTCGAGCGCCGTCCACGCCGGCCGCAGGCGCGCCGCGCGCGCCAGCCATGCCTCCACCTGCATCGACACAGGCTAGCCGCAGCTAACCGCGCGGTCCTTGCAGCTAGCCTACCCCGCATGACGACGACCTGGACGCCCGCGGGCGACTACGAGGACATTCGCTACGAGAAGTCGGCGGAGCCCGTGCCGGGGATCGCGAAGATCACGATTGACCGGCCGGAGGTTCGCAACGCGTTCAGGCCTCGCACGATCGTCGAGATCTCGCGGGCGCTCGAGGACGCGCGTGAGGACGTCGCGGTGGGCGTGATCGTGCTGACAGGTGCCGGCGAGCTCGCGTTCTGCTCGGGCGGCGATCAGCGCGTGCGAGGCGACTCTGGGTATCTCGACGAGGACGATGCCGGCAAAGCCGGCATCGGGCGTTTTCACGTGACCGATCTGCACGTGCAGATCAGGCGGCTGCCCAAGCCGGTGGTGGCGATGGTGGCGGGGTACGCGATCGGCGGCGGCCACGTGCTGCATCTCGTGTGCGACCTGACGATCGCGGCCGACAACGCGCGCTTTGGGCAGGTCGGGCCGCGTGTCGGATCGTTCGACGGGGGCTTCGGCGCGGGGCTGCTCGCGAACACGGTGGGCCCGAAGAAGGCAAAGGAGATCTGGTTTCTGTGCCGGCAGTACTCAGCGCAGGAGGCGCTCGAGATGGGGCTCGTCAACACGGTGGTGCCGCTGGCGGAGCTGGAGGACGAGACGGTCGGGTGGTGCCAGGAGATGCTGGCGCTGTCGCCGTTCTCTTTGCGATTGCTGAAGGCGAGCTTCAACGCCGCCGAGGATGGGCTGTCCGGGATTCAGCAGCTGGCGCACGACGCGAACCTGTTGTTCTACGGCAGCGAGGAGGCACAGGAGGGTAGGGATGCATACCGCGAGAAACGCAGGCCGGACTTCGCGAAGTTCCCGAGACGCGCGTGAGGACGTCACCTCTCATGAGGACACCGAGCATGGCGACGGCCGGGGCATGACGATGTCCGCGCCATGACCAGATGCGCGCCATGACAACGGCTACGCCGTGCCCACATTGACCCCCACCAGCACAACCGTCGTGAGCGGTGCGGCCGGGCGGGCAAGCATGGTGCGGATCTGGGTGATGGCGGCGCGCGTGCGCACGCTGCCCGCGGCTGTGGCGCCGGTGCTGGTGGGTACTTCGCTGGCGCTGGGCGCAGGACACTTTCACGCGCTGGCGTTCGTGGCGGCGCTGTTGGGGGCGGTCTTCATCCAGGTGGGGACGAATCTGTCCAACGACTACTCGGACGCCCGGCGTGGCGCCGATAGCGAGGATCGGCTGGGTCCCGTGCGCGTTACAGCGGGCGGGCTGGTACCCCCGAAGCAGGTTCTGACGGCGACCTACGCGTCGTTCGGCGCCGCGGTGGTGTGCGGGGCGTATCTGATCGCGGTGGCGGGCTGGGAGCTGCTGGCAGTCGGCGCCGCATCGATCCTGGCGGGCGTGCTGTATACGGGCGGACCGCGGCCGTACGGCTACGAGGGACTCGGCGAGCTGTTCGTGTTTCTGTTCTTCGGCGTGGTGGCGGTGACCGGCTCGTATTTCGTGCAGGTGCAGCAGTTGCCGTGGCAGGCGTTTGCGTGCGCGGTGCCGGTGGGGCTGTTGGCGAGCGCGATCCTCGTGGTGAACAACGTGCGCGACATCGACACGGACAGGCGGGCGGGCAAGCGCACGCTGGCGGTGCGGCTGGGCCGGGCGAGGACGCGCGACCTCTATCTGGTGATGCTGGCGGTGGCATTCGCGAGCGTGCCGGTGCTGTGGGCGTTGGGGATGTCGCCGTGGCTGCTGCTGAGCTGGGCGACGATCCCGCTCGCGGCGAGGCTGGTGCGGACCGTCCGCACCAGGGTTGACGGACCTGCGCTGAATGGCGCGCTCGCGCAGACGGGGGCGCTGCAGTTGCTGTTCTGCGTGTTGCTCTCGGCGGGAATCCTCGCGGGCGGCGGCATCGGCTCGTGATTGCCGCGCGGACCTGATGTCGATGGAGCTGAGCGTCGAGCAACTGACGCTTCAGATGCGCGAGCCGCTGCAGACGGCATACGGCGCGGTGCACAAACGCGAGCTGCTGGCGGTGACGATCGCCGACGAGGACGGCATCGAAGGTCATGGCGAGGCCGCGCCACTGGAGGACTATGACGGCACGAGCGTGGCGCGTGTCAGGGATGCGCTCGAACGCTACAGGCCCGTCCTGGAGCGTTCGCAGGGGCTGAACGGCGGGCAGCTGATCGAGGCGTGCAGGCAGATCGAGGATCTTCCGCCGGCGCTGGCGGCTGTCGACATGGCGCTGTGGGATCGCGCGGGCAGGCGCACGGAACGGCCGGTGGCGGAGCTGCTCACCGACGATCCGGCCGAGCGGGTGCCGGTGAACGCGTCGCTGTCGGCGCTCGATCGAGCGGGGGTGGCTGAGCAGGCGGCGGCGGCGGTGGACGCCGGCTTTGACTGCATCAAGCTGAAGGTCGGCGTGGGCGATGACGCCGGCCGGGTTGCCGCGGCTCGGGCGGCGGCCGGCCCGGAGATGGCTCTGCGGCTGGACGCGAACGGCGCTTGGGGGGTCGATCAAGCGGTACGCGCGATCGAGTCGCTGGCGCCCGCCGGGCTGGAGCTCGTCGAGGAGCCGACACATGGTTTGCACGCCGTCAGAGAGGTGCGCGAGCGGGTCAGCACGCGGATCGCGATCGATGAGACCGCGGCCGAGCACGGGGCGTTGGGGGCGGGCGTGGCCGACGCGGTCTGCCTGAAGATCTCACGCTGCGGCGGGATTGCCGGACTGGTCGCGGCGGCAATGCTCGTGCGGGCGTCCGGCGCGGAGGTGTACCTCGCCTCGAGCTACGACGGCCCGCTGGGGGTGGCGGCCGCGCTCCACACCGCGGCGGCGCTGGCCTCGCGCGGTTCGATGCCGCCGTGCGGGCTGGCGACGCTCGGATTGTTCGCCGGCATCGGCGACCCGCTGCCGGTCGTGGAAGGGACGATCGCCTTGCCGGAGGGTCCGGGCCTCGGCGTCGAGCCGCTATAGCGGCCGCAGGAGATCGCCTGCGCGAGCCGCGCGGGGCTCTCGAGTGGAAGCCCGTGTCCGCCCGGCACGAGGACGAGCTGCGCGTCCGCAGCCATCCCAGCCATGCGGGCGCCGAGCGCACGGAACTTGGCGTCGCGCTCGCCGGCGATCACGACGACCGGCATCGCGAGCTCACCGAGCCGATCCCACAGCGGGCGCATCTCCCCCGCGCCGATGCCGCGCAGCACGGCGGCGAGCGCGTCGGGGCGGTTGCGGCGCTGATCCGCGCGCGCGAGCAGGCCCACATCGGGAGGTTCGCCGGCGAACAATGGCTGCGTGCGCCAGCGCTCGATGAACTCCTCGAACGGGATCGATTCGAGCTCGTCGGCCAGCTCGCGGTCGGCGCGACTGCGCGCGGCGCGCTCGTCCGCGTCCTCGATCCCCGGGCTGCACGCAACGAGCGCGAGCCGACGCACGCGCGCGGGCGCAGCCAACGCGACGTGCAGCGCGACCCGGCCGCCCAGCGAGTAGCCGCACAGCGCGAAGCGCTCGGGAGCGCGCGCCAGCACCGACTCGGCGCAGCCCTCGAACGTGATCGGACGCGGAGCGTCGGCCAGCACGCCGTGCCCGGGCAGGTCGAGCGCCAGCGCCCGATAGCGTTCGCCGTCGAGGTGCGCGAGCACGCCGTCCCAGGCTCGATGCGTGCCGCTGAAACCATGCAGCAGAACGAGATCTTCGGCCACCGTGCGATCGTAGTCGCCGCGAACACCTCCGCAGGAAGATGAGCGCAGGCGCGGATACGTTTCTGCTGCTGCGCGCGTTCGTGGACGAGCTCGTACGCTGCGGGATGCAGGCGGCCTGCACCTCTCCCGGCTCGCGCTGCGCGCCGCTCGTGCTGAGCCTGGCGCGCGAGCCGCGGCTGCGCTGCTACTCGCACGTCGATGAGCGCTGTGCGGGATTCTTCGCGCTTGGCCTGGCCAAGGCATCGGGCGTGCCGGTCGCGGTGGCGTGCACCTCCGGGACGGCCGCAGGAGAGCTGCTGCCGGCCGCGATCGAGGCGCACGAGGCACGGGTGCCGCTGATCCTGCTGAGCGCCGACCGTCCGGCGGAGCTGCGCGAGAACGGCGCCGGGCAGACGATCGATCAGCTCAAGCTGTTCGGCGAGGCCGCCAAGTGGTTCTTCGAGGTCGAGACGGACAGCGCGAGCGAAGCGCGGTTGCGCTGGATCAGAATGCTCGCCTGTCGCGCCTACTGGACGGCGCTGTACGACAGACCCGGCGCGGTGCATCTGAACTTCCCGCTGCGCGACCCGCTGGTCAGCGACGATCCGCTGCCGGAAGACCCGACGGGACGTCCCGGCGGCGAGCCATATGTCCGCAGGAGCGCGCGCGCCGGTCTCCAGCAGAACAGGCCCGACCCCGTGAGCGAACTGACGGCGCTGCTCGGATCGGCACGCAAGGGCGTGATCGTGGCCGGCCGCGACGAGCGTCAACCGCAGCTCGGGCCGGCGGCCGCCGAGCTCGCCGCGGCGGCCGGGTGGCCGCTGCTCGCCGATCCGCTGTCGGGCGCGCGCCGGGGATCGGCGGCGGTGGCCCACTACGACGCGTTGCTGCGAGACGCGTCGTTCGCGAGCGCCAACCGCCCCGATGCGGTGCTGCGCGTGGGCGACCTGCCGGTCTCCAAGCCGCTGCGCGGCTGGCTCGCGAGCCTCGGCGATGTGCCCCAGGTTGCGCTCGACCCGGAGGGTGCATGGCAGGACCCCGATGCCGTGCTGAGCCTTTCGCTCGACCGGGAGCCGGCAACTGCGTTGCGGCAGGCGCGGCTGAGCGGCGCCGATCCCGACTGGCTGGCGGCGTGGCGCAGCGGCGACGAGATCGCGGCCGAGGCGATCCTCGGAGAGCTTGCGCAGCAGACGATCTCCGAGCCGAGGCTCGCAGCCGAGCTGGGCGTGCTGCTGCCTCGCGACGCGACGCTGTTCGTCGCGTCGTCGATGCCGGTGCGCGACATCGAGACGTTCTGGCCGGTGCGCGAGGACCCGCCGCGGGTGCTGTGCAACCGCGGCGCGAATGGGATCGACGGGACCGTCTCGAGCGCGTTCGGCGCAGCCGCGCACGCGGACGGGCCGGTCGTTCTGCTGATCGGCGACGTGGCGTTCGCGCACGACATCGGCGGTCTTCTCGCGGCGAGGCGCCTGGGCCTGCGGCTGACGATCGTGCTGGTCGACAACGGCGGTGGCGGGATCTTCGACTTCCTGCCGGTTGCGCATGCGGGGATGGGTCGCGCGAGCGACAGCGGGCCCGCGGAGGATGGCGACCGTCCCGGCGGCGCGAGAGAGGACGCCCGCTCACAGGAAGACGTCTACACCCGCCACATAGCCACGCCGACGGGTCTTGACTTCGTCAAGGCCGCCGACCTGTACGGGTTGACCTACGAGCGCGTTCAAACGGTGCCGGCGTTCCGCGAGGCGCTCGAGCGTGCGCTGGCGCCGCGGGCCGACGCGACGATCATTTACGTGCACGGCGACCGGGCGGCGAACGTCAACTTGCACCGCCGTGTATGGAGCGCGGTCTCCTCGGCGCTGGCAGACGGCGGGGCGTGAAACGCGACCCAGCGCCAGACGCATCCAGGCCTGCCCAGCTATCGCACTCCATCAGCATACGCAACCGCACCGGCCCCGGCTATCGCACCCCGTCAGCACACGCAACCGCACGCGCGCGCGCCCCGCTAGGACGAGCGGTGAAATTCGAGTGGCGCAGACCCGTGAAGCTATGCTCTGAACATGCGGGCCGTCGATGCGATCATGGAATGTCTGAAGGCGGAGGGCGCCGAGGTGGTGTTCGGTCTGCCTGGGGGCGCGAACCTGCCGACCTACGACGCGTTCGTGGGCGCGGGTATCCGCCACATCCTGGTGCGCCACGAGGCCGGCGGCGGGCACGCCGCCGAGGGCTATGCGAAGGCCAGCGGCAAAGTTGGCGTGGCGTTCGCGACGAGCGGCCCCGGCGCCACGAACCTGGTCACGCCGATCTGCGACGCGATGATGGACTCCGTCCCGGTCGTTTTCATCACGGGCCAGGTGCGCACGGAGCTGCTCGGGACCGACGGCTTTCAGGAGGCGGACACGATCGGGATCACGATGCCGATCGTCAAGCACTCGTTCATGATCCAGGACCCGCGCGAGATTCCGCGCGCGATCCACGAGGCCTTCCACGTCGCCCGCAGCGGACGCCCGGGCCCGGTGCTGGTGGACATCCCCCAGGACCTGTCGCGCGGCGAGATCCAGTACGAGCCGGTCGCCGACCTGCGCCTGCCCGGCTACCAGCCGACGACCGAGGGCAACCAGAAGCAGATCCGCCAGGCCGCCAAAGCGCTCGCGGCGGCCCAGCGTCCGGTGATCTACGCCGGCGGCGGCGTGGTCAATGCGAACGCCTCGGCCGAGCTGGTCGAGTTCGCCACGAGCGACCGCTTTCCCGTGACCTGCACGCTGATGGGGCTGGGCGCGTTTCCGGCGCGGGTGGACGGGACACCCCATCCGCAGTGGCTGGGGATGCTCGGGATGCACGGAACGCGCGCGGCCAACTACGCGATGGACGAGGCCGATCTGATCTGCGCGGTGGGCGCCCGCTTCGACGACCGCATCACGGGCAAGCTCTCGGAGTTCGCCCCGCGCGCGAAGTTCATCCACATCGACATCGACCCCGCGGAGATCTCCAAGAACGTGCCCGCCCACATCCCGATCGTCGGGGATGCCAAGAACGTGCTCGCGAAGCTGGCAGTCGAGTACCGCGCCCTGAGCGCCGACGAATCGCGCCTGGCGGCGTGGTGGGAGCGGATCGAAGGCTGGCGCGCGAAGCATCCGCTCGCCTACGAGGACTCGAGCGACAGCGAGATCAAGCCGCAGTACATGGTCCAGGCTCTGTACGAGGCGACCGGCGGCGACGCGATCGTGACCAGTGACGTGGGCCAGCACCAGATGTGGGTGGCGCAGTACTACGACTTCCCGGCGCCGCGCCGCTGGATCAACTCCGGTGGTCTCGGCACGATGGGCTTCGGCCTGCCCGCCGCGATGGGCGCCGCCGTGGCCTGCCCCGACCGGCTGGTGTGCTGCGTGGCGGGCGACGGATCGGTGCAGATGAACGCGCAGGAGCTCGCGACCTGCGCCCAGGAGCGGATACCGATCAAGGTGTTCATCATGAACAACGGCTACCTCGGCATGGTCCGGCAGTGGCAGGAGCTGTTCTGGGACGGCAAATACAGCCACGTCGAGACCGGCGAGTTCCCCGACTTCGCCAAGCTCGCGGACGCCTATGGCGCGACCGGGATGCGCTTTGACGACAAGAACACGCTCGTGGCCGACATGCGCCGCGCAATCGAGACCGAGGGCCCCGTCGTGGTGGACGTCAGGGTGACGCGCGAGGAGAACACATATCCAATGATTCCGGCCGGCCAACCCGCCAGAGAGATGGTCGGATGAACGACGCAATGATCTTCAAAGGGGGGTTGCCGGAAGGGGCCTGCCCCCCGCCCGCTCCTACGTTGATCCCAGCCGGCCAGCCCGCCAGGGAGATGGTGGGATGAGAACGACGACGTTCTCCCACCGGGGGGAGGTCGGGAGGTGGGCCTGCCCCCCTCCCGCCTCGACGTTGGCGGCGAGCTGAGCGGGGTGGCCGTAATGGGCGAGCCGGGTACGAAGGAGCCACTGAGCCTCGCCGAGCTCGAGGCTTCGGCGGGGCTGCGCACGGGCCGCAAGCACGTGCTGTCGATCCTGGTCGAGAACAAGTCGGGCGTGCTCACGCGGATCGCTGGACTGTTCGCGCGCAGGGGCTTCAACATCGACACACTGACGGTGGGGCCGACCGACGACGAGCAGATCTCGCGCGTGACCCTGACGGTTGACGGGGCGCTGCATCCGATCGACCAGGTCACCAAGCAGCTGCACAAGCTGGTGAACGTCCTGAAGATCAGGGATCTGGAGCCGAGCGACACGGTGGCGCGCGAGCTGGCGCTGTTCAAGGTGTCGGCCGACGGCACACAGCGTGGCGAGCTGATGCAGATCACCGAGATCTTCCGCGGCAAGGTCGTCGATGTGACCAAGCGCTCGGTGATCGTCGAGGTGACGGGGACGACCGAGAAGATCGAGGCGTTCGAGGGCATGGTCAGGCCGTTCGGCCTGATCGAGATGATGCGCACTGGGGAGATCGCGATCGCACGCGGACGCAGCGAGACGTAGTGGTCTCGCGCGCAGGCTCGTCAGATCAACTGACGGTGGCGACCACCGCCCAGGCATTCGGTCGCTTCGAGCTGGGCGAGCAGCAGCTCCGCGGGCTGCAGGCGCGACTCGAGCTGGCTTCGCTGCGCGCCAGGCGCAGCGGAGAGCCCACGCTCGTCAGCGCCAGCTTCGCGCTGCCCGGCGATATCGATCCGAGCGCGGTCGCGTGTGCCTCGCGCCGCGCACGCGAGCCGTGGTTCGCGCTCGAGCAGCCCAGCCGGGGCAGTGTGGCGCTCGCCGCGCTCGGCGAGGCGATCGGGCTGAGCGAGTCCGGACCCGACCGTTTCGCGAGCCTCGCCGATCGCTGGCGCAGGCTGGCAGCCGCGGCCGTCGGCGGTGAGCGGACATCGAGCGACGGGCCCGAGGCGATCGGACCGCTGGCGCTGTGCGGGTTCGCGTTTGCGCCGGACGGCGGGCGCTCGCATGCGTGGGCCGGGTTCGAGCCGGCCTCGCTGATCGTTCCCGAGATCGCGATCCGCCGCCGGGCGCGCCGCAGTGGCAATGACGACCCCCGCGCGGCAGACGAGCGAGGCGCACGCGACACCGCGCGCGCACACATGACGCTCGCGGCGCTCGTCGCTCCCGACGACGTCGCCGCGGACGTGCTCGTGCGCATGCGCGAACGGCTGGCGGAGCTGCGCGAGCGGCCGCTGCCGCTGCTGGATCCGGCGCCGGCGGGGCGTCACGAGGTGGTCAGCGCGATGCCTCCCGAGCACTACGAGGCTGCGGTAGCGCGCGCGAGCGAGCTGATCGGACGCGGGGAGCTCGAGAAGATCGTGCTGGCGCGCGAGGTGCACGTGCTGGCTCCGCGCCCGCATGACCCAGCGGCCGTCCTCGGCGTGTTGCGCGAGGCCTTTCCCGAGTGCTTCTGCTTGTGCGTCGGGCGCGGCGAGGCGACACTCGTCGCGGCCTCGCCCGAGCTGCTGGTGCGCCGCGAAGGTCACCGGGTCGGCACGCTGGCGCTGGCGGGGTCGACCAGGCGCAGCGCTGACCCGGCGGTCGATGACCATCTCGGCGAGCAGCTGTTGCGCGACGAGCACTATCGCGAGGAGCACGCGATCGTGGCCCGCCGGATCGAGCGAACGCTGCGCGCTCACTCGCTATGGACGGCGGTCGCACCCGAGCCTGCGCTGGTGCGGATCGCGAACATCCAGCATCTCGCCACCCCGATCCGCGCGCAGCTGGCCGCCCCGATCGACGTGCTCGAGCTGGCGGGCCTGATGCACCCGACCCCGGCGGTGGGCGGCGAGCCGTCGCCGGCGGCCGAGCCGCTGATCCCGGCGCTCGAGGGCCTCGACCGCGGCTGGTACGCAGGTCCGGTGGGCTGGACCGACGCAACCGGCGACGGTGAGCTGTGCGTCGCCTTGCGCTGCGCGCTGCTGCGCGGCAACCTCGCGCGGTGCTACGCCGGCAACGGGATCGTGCGAGACTCCGATCCGCAGACCGAGCTGGCGGAGACGGAGCTGAAGTTGGCTGCGCTGTTGCCTTTGCTGGCCGGCTGAGCGCCTAGGACGAGCCGATCCCGACGCCGATCGCCAGCACGATGATGCCGCCGACGGTCACCACGAGCAGCGATGAGCGCATCGAGACCTCGAGGAAGCGTTTGCGGATCCAGGCGATCACGAACAGCTCGACCGCGACGACGGCACCGGCGACGATCAGCGCTTTGTGGACGTCGGAGATCAGGAACGGCAGCGTGTGGAACAGGCCTCCCAGCGCGGTCATACCGCCGGTGATCGACCCGCGCACGATCGCCGAGCCGCGGCCCGTCTGCTCGCCGGTGTCTGACAGCGCCTCGGACCAACCCATGCTGACCCCGGCGCCGAGCGCCGTCGAGAAGCCGACCAGCAGCGCGGTGTGCGAGTTCGAGGAGAGCGCCGCCGCGAAGATCGGCGCGATCGACGACACGGTCCCGTCGATCAAGCCAACGAGCGCGGGCTGCACGACCCGCAGCACGAAGTCGCGCTCGTCCTTGAAGCCCGAGCGGTGGATGAAGCGCGCGATCAGCGTGCCGTCAACGGGCGCGGTGGCGGCGTCAGCGTCCATCGGCCAGTTATAGACAGGACGGGACTTCGGGCTCCCTTATCTCACCGCAACGCCGTGCAACGCCCTCACCCTGCCAAGGCGCGCTCGAATCGCTCACGTCAACCTTCGGAGCCTTAACGTAGTTCGGCGGGCATTGTTGCGAAGCACCGAGGCCGTTTGTCAGGACCCGCAGAGAAGCGCTTTGATCTCGTCCCGCTCATCGCACTCGCACGTGCGCGTACTGGCCGGAACGCTACGCCTGCCCCGCACCTCCCGGCTCGTGATCCTTATTGACCACGAGATCAGGTTCTTTCGTTCGAGCGTGTGGCCCCCTGGGCTCGCGCCAGGTGCGTGCTTCGCGCTGGTGATACTACTGTCGGTCTCGTCCAGCGCCACGGCGAGCGAGCTCGTCTTCCTCACTCGCTGTCGGATCGCCTCATTCTCGGGCACCAGCTGACACAGACTTAGGGCCCCCTTCCACCTTCCGCTTGCGAAGGGAAACGCCAGGGTGTTCTACCGCCGATGTTCCTTCACCGTGAGGCAAGCCAGGTCGGTGTCTTGCCCAACCCTGTCCCTGCTCCACTCGACTGATTGAATGGTGCTCGGCTCGGGCCGCTACCGCCTGGCTGCCAAGGGACCGATGCATCCGTTCTGTCGCCCCGTCATTGCCTGCCGATACGGGCGTCCTAGTGCCCACTGGCGATCGCGCATTCGCGCCGTGAACCGATGAGGATTCGCCACCACAGGCGGTCAACCCCTCACACGCGCACATCGCCACGATCAGCCGCCGTATGCTCCGTCCGCTCACCACGGCGCTTATCGCATCGGATCAAAGCTGGTGGACGTTTCACGTGGCGTCCGCCGCGACGCACAACGAATCGCTCGGGCACGAGACACGTCCCGAGATGTGTGGCTACCTGCACCATCCACGATGGCGCAGTACGCGGACGATAGACAGAAGGCTCCCGTCACGGAATCGTGCCTATCGCAAGTACGTAGTTCACGCCTCCCGCAATGCTGACGGCTTCGGAAACGCCGAGCACGGCGACTGGTGTCTTGCTGCACGACCGTTCCGATTCTTCATCATCGCACGTTTCGGGACCTGTGTTCGTGTTGTCACCGAGCTGACCGCTGGAGTTCCGACCCCAATCCTCGACGGCGCCACTACGCAGCATCGCCAGACTGTGATACCCAGCCGCGATCGCCGTTGCTTCCGTGAGGCCACTCACGGCGATCGGCGTGTCGCTCCTTTCGCAGCAGCTGCCATCCCCGAGCTGCCCAGATTGGTTCGCGCCCCACGATTGCACTTCACCTGACTTCAACAGCGCAAGAGCGTGCGCGTTCCCCGCCGCCACCGACACGACTTCCGATAGGTCGCTCACGGCGACCGGCGTGTCACTACTCGTCGTTGTACCGTTACCAAGCTGTCCATCGTCGTTATAACCCCACGCTCTAACCGTGCCGTTCTTGAGCACCGCGAGACTGTCTTCGCCGCCGGCCGAGATCGCTACAACTTCCGACAGACCGCTCACGGCAACCGGCGTATCGCTTTTTTTCGTTTTACCGTCACCAAGCTGCCCCTCTGCGTTATCACCCCAGGCCATCACCGTCCCATTTTTCAGCAGTGCGAGGCTGTGATTTTCGCCAGCGGCGATCGCTACGACTTCCGATAGGCCACTCACCGAGACTGGCGTATCGCTTTTTTTCGTTTTACCGTCACCAAGCTGACCATCAGCGTTGTAGCCCCACGCTTTCACCGTCCCGTTTTTCTGGAGCGCGAGGCTGAATTCATAGCCCGCGGCCACCGCTGTAGCTTCCGTCAAGCCGCTCACCGCCACCGGTGTGTCACTACTCGTAGTCGTACCATTGCCAAGCTCACCCTCGGCATTCCCGCCCCACGCTTTCACCGTACCTCCACTCAACAGCGCCAGACCGTGATCCTCGCCTGCGGATATCTGCGTCACTTCGCTGAGCGGCCCACTAACGGCGACTGGTATCCTGCTGCACGCTTCCGAGCCACATTTTTCCGGGCCACCTGTTGTACCGTCCCCAAGTTCGCCAACGGAGTTGTCACCCCAACCCAGCGCTATCCCGGTCGAGTGATATGTAAAGTCGTCGGCAGAACCAGTCGCGCTCGTGCCGCCGGCACCTGCGACCGTCACATCGACCGTACCGCTGCCGGCGGGCGACACAGCGCTGATCCACGTTTCCGAGATCACCATGTAGCTCGCCGCAATCGTTTCGCCAAACTTGACTTCGGTCGCACCGCCGAGCCCAGCACCCGAAATCATGACTGTCGTTCCGCCACTTGCCGGCCCGGCATCCGGCTGCACGTTTGTCACCGTCGGTTTCGACCGATAGGCATATTCGTCCGCTGACGTTTTCCCACTTGTTCCGTATGGAGTAGTCACCGTCACTTCAACGGCGCCGGCAACGTGAGACGGTGCAGTCGCAACGATCGACGTTTCTGAGCTCGCTTCGTATTTTGCGGCTTCCGTAGCGCCAAACTTCACCGCCGTTGCGCCGCTGAAGTTAGTCCCTGTGATCGTCACAGATGTGCCGCCAGCTTCCGGGCCTTCGTTCGGTGAAACACTGGTCACCGTCGGATGTTTGGGGACATTAAATTCACCGTCAGGCGTTCCGTTGCCGGTAGGTCCATCGTAGCCGATCCCAGCAGTGCACCAGTATTCGTCTTCTGTCGGGGGCGTGCAGGTACCGTTATGACCAACCGTCACATCGAACAATTCTTTCGCCGCTCCATCTAGCCACATTGTTTCGGCGCCCAACGACCTTGCATAGCTCGACGAGAGCCCCTCGACGCCGGCGACGAATGGCGACGACGCACTCGTACCACCAAAGACCGCCCAGCCTCCGTCATAGGAGTCATACACCGCCACGCCGGTTTCCGGTGCGGCGTCGGCAGCCACGTCCTCCTCGATGTTCTTTGTACACGGTTTATCGGACGAGTATTCTTCCTCAAATTTTGGCTTAGGCTCATACACGCTGCAGCCACTCCCCGTGCCACGCCCCTTTTTGTTGACACCGTATTTTGAATTGAACCACACTTCCTCGGCCCAACCGCGCGAGTTCGATTCTTTTTGGAGCGCGGTCCCGCCTACTGAGATCACGTACTGCGAGACAGCAGGGTAACGTACGGCATAACCATAGTCGCCGCCCGCAAACAGGATCGGCGTTCCGGGATGATCGAGGAACAGATCGTCTTCTTCCTCTTCTTTCTCGCTTACGCAGTACGGTTTTCCTTTGCTTTCGCAGTAGGTCGCGTTCGCCGGGTTGTTCGCCTCAAAGCCGAGATTCCAGCTATTACTGACAGCCACAGCACCGATTTTTTTGACGGCCGTTTCGTCGGCCTCCAGGAGACCGCGTTCTTCGCCGGCGGCTTCGAGCAGCACAATATGACATTCGGGGCAAGCAGCCGACACCATGTCCAGATCGAGCGAGATCTCGCCACTCCACCCGGTCGACGTTGGTTTGTGCGGTTCGCCTTTTTCGTTCAGTTGCTCGAAGCACCCATTCGTTTCGGTACATTCACTCAAGTCGGAGCTTTTGCGGTATTCTTCGAGGTCCGCTTGGGCATTTGGATCGCCTTCACCGTTGACGATCGCTACGATATTGCCCGCGCCGCCGTGTTCGGGCAGCTTATAGGCAGAACGGAGTTCTGCGGCGGAGACGCCCCCGCCGGGAGCACTTCCTTCATACTCGTATCCCGGCACTTCCGCGGCCTTCGGCGGCGCCACGATAAGTTCGCACTCGGCGTGTCCCTTTGTCGCGGGCGCGCATGGAGTCCACGCTTCGTTGGTTGGGGCTTCCGAATCGGGGGGTACGTATGTGACACCTTCTGCAGCGATTGCCGCGGCGCTCGCCGCCGCTATCGCGATCATTGCTATCACCAACGCCGCCGAGAACGCCGTCCAACGACGGGCACCGCTGATGATCGGATCGTCGAAGCCGGGATTTGACGAACCGTGTCGTGTCAGCCACCGCAGCCTTGTACCCACCGTTTCAGCCTCCTCGCTCGAATTTCCCCCGCGAAGCCCTGTCACGCGGTTGACTTCGGCATTCAACAGCGGCGCAGGTCGGTCGTCTACACCAATGTGTCGCAGCTACGGACCGCACATGCGACACGTGTCGCTGCGAGGGACCACGGTGCTCAGCGTTGTCTTGCCGTTGCCGTCCACCCTTGCCGTTGCCGTCCGCCCGAGCTATACCCAGGAGTTGTGGATGCGTGTGAAGGGCAGGGCGGCGTACCTTCCCGGTTGTTGAAGACCGAAGCCGGTCTTGGCCGGCAGGAAGGCACGCCATGGATGATGTTCGCAGGCTCTCCGTCGGGGAGGAGATCGAGGATCGCCTCACGCTCGATGATCTCGCGCGGGAGGGCGCGCGTCGGATGATCGCGGCGGCGCTCGAGGCCGAGGTCGAGGAGTACGTCGCTGCGTTCGCTGATGAGGTCGGCGGGAACGGCAAGCGGCTGGTGGTTCGCAACGGCCGGGCGCGCGGCAGCGGAAGGTGACGGTCGGGTCGGGCACTTTGCCTGTGCGGGCGCCGCGCGGGTCAACGACAAGCGCATCGAGCAGGAGACCGGTGAACGCATGCGGTTCAGTTCGAAGATCTTGCCGGCATACGCTCGCCGCTCGCCGAAGGTCACCGAGGTGCTGCCGGTCTCCTCTACCTGCGCGGGCTCTCCACCGGGGACTTCGGGCCGGCGCTCAGGGATCTGCTGGGTGAGGATGCCTCGGGGCTCTCGGCGAGCTCGATCCAGCGGCTCACCGAGCAGTGGCAGGCAGAGCAGGCCGCGTTTCGCGCGCGCGCGAGTTGCGCTTCCACCGTTACTGCTACCTGTTCGTCGACGGGGTCAACGTCAGCGTGCGCCTCGGCGAGGACGATCGCGCCTGTGCCTGCTGGTCGCAATCGGTGTCCGCGAGGACGGATGCAAGGAGCTGCTCGCGGTCGAGGACGGCTACCGCGAGTCAGCCGACTCGTGGGCAGCGGTGTTCCGTGACCTGCGTGACCGCGGGATGAACGAGCCGAAGCTCGTGACCGGTGACGGCGCTCTGGGCGCTTGGGCGGCGCTACGCGATGTGTTCCCCGGTGCCGGCGAGCAGCGCTGTTGGGTGCACTATGCCGACGTCCGGGTTATGCCGACCTGGGTGTGGAATGTGCTGCAGGTAGCGCGGTTGGCGGCTTGAGGGTCGGGATAATCCGGTCGGGTTGATCGACGGTCTGCTCTCAACGATTGAGAGGAGATCGCTATGGGTGATCTGTCGCGGATCCGCGTGACCGGGCCGCTTGAGCCGTACGTGTCCGGGTTCATCGCGGAGTTGGTCGAGCGCGGGTATACGCCGGTGTCGGCCGCGCATCAGCTGCGGTTGATGGCGCACGTGAGTCGCTGGCTGGCTGGTCAGGGGCTCGGGCCGGATGATCTGTCATGGGAGCGGGTGGACGAGTTCTTCGCCGCGCGTCGCGCGGCGGGCTACAGGAACTACGTGACGCCGAGCGCGCTCGTGGTGCTGTTGGAGTATCTGCGGGCGTTGGGGGTCGTCCCGCCTGCTGGCGAGCCGGTGCTCTCAGAGGTGGAGAAGCTGCTCGGTCGCTATCGCGCTTGGTTGTGCTCGGAGCGGGGGTTGGCGGCAGTTACCGCGCGCAACTATGCGGACATGGTCCGCTCGTTCCTGTCCGCGCGCGTGGACGCGACCGGCGAGCTTGATCTGCGAGAGCTCTCGGCGAAGCACGTGCTGGGGTTCGTGTTGGCGGAGTGCCCGCACCGTCGGCCGGGGTCGGCGAAGCTGCTGGTCACGGCGCTGCGGTCGCTGCTGGGCTACTTGCACGTCGAGGGTCTGATCGCGCGACCGCTCGCGCCGGTCGTTCCGTCGGTGGCGGGCTGGCGGCTGGCTGGTCTGCCGCGCGCGTTGGAGGCCGAGCAGGTGCGAGCGCTGCTTTCAAGCTGCGATCTGCAGACGCCGTGCGGAGTGCGCGACTTCGCGATCCTGAAGCTGCTGGTCAGGCTCGGGATGCGCCGCGGCGAGGTTGCGGTTCTGGCGCTCGATGACATCGACTGGCGCTCGGGGGAGGTCATGGTGCGCGGCAAGGGCGCGCGCTGCGAGCGGCTGCCGTTGCCGATTGACGTCGGCGAGGCGATCGTCAATTACCTTCGCGACGGGCGCCCGGTGAGCGCGCAGGGCAGGTCGGTGTTCGTGCGCGTGAAGGCGCCGCATCGTGCGCTGACGCCCGCCGGCATCAGCCAGGTCGTGATCGCCGCCGGCGACCGTGCCGGCCTTGGCCGTGTGAGCGCGCACCGGCTGCGGCACACCGCCGCGACCGAGCTGCTGCGCGCTGGCGCGCCGCTCGTGGAGATCGGCCAGCTGCTCAGGCATCGCTCGCAGCAGACGACGGCGATCTACGCGAAGGTCGATCGCGACCGGCTCAGGGCGCTCGCCCGGCCGTGGCCGTCGCTGGGAGGTGCCTCATGAGTCCGCTGCACGATCAGCTCGGCGACTATCTGCGGATCCGCAGGGCGCTCGGCTACAAGCTCGCGCGCGCCGAGAAGCTGCTGGCCCAGTTCATCGCGTTCCTCGAAGGCCGGGGCGAGCGCGTGGTCACGATCGAGAACACGCTGGCGTGGGTGACGCTTCCGGGTGGGAGCGGAAGCTGGCGGGCGTTCCGGCTCTCGACCGTGCGCGGGTTCGCCTCCTACCTGCACGCGCTCGACCCGGCGCACGAGGTGCCGCCCGCCGACCTGTGCCCGAACTTGCCGGCTCGTGCGACCCCGTACCTGTACTCCGATCAGGAGATCGTTGCGCTGATGGCGGCGACGGCGATCCTCCGAGGCCGGCTGCGCCAGGCGACCTACCGGACGCTGATCGGTCTGTTGTCGGTCACCGGCATGCGGGTCGGCGAGGCCATCCGGCTGGATCGCGACGGACGTTGACCTCGCCCACGGCGTGCTGAGGGTGCGCGACACCAAGTTCGGCAAGTCGCGCGAGCTGCCCGTTCATCCCTCCACCGTCCAGGCGCTGCGGGGCTACGCTCGCGAGCGCGACCGGCTCTGCCCCGAGCCGAGCACCCCCGCGGTGTTGGTCTCGGCGGCCGGGACGCGGCTGCTCTACTGCGCCGTGCATTGCACGTTCAAGAAGCTCCGCGACCACGTCGGGCTCACACCGCGCTCGGCGAGCCTGTCGGCCCCGAATCCACGACGTCAGGCATACGTTCGCGGTGCACACGGTGCTCGACTGGTATCGGGCCGGCCTCGACGCGCAGCCGCGGATGCCGCTGCTCTCCACCTATCTCGGGCACGCTGCATCCCAGCGACAGCTACTGGTATCTCACCGCTGCGCCGGAGCTGCTCGAGCTCGCCGCCGACCGCCTTCACCGAACGGAAAGAGGCCGGTCATGAGCGCGCTCGCGCCGACCCTACAAGCGTGGTTCACCGACCGGCTGATCGCTCAGCGCAACGCGAGCCCGCACACGATCGCCGCCTACCGCGACACGCTCAGGCTGCTCCTCGACTACGCAGAGCACCGGCTCGGACACGAACCGTGCCAGCTCGACATCGCCGAGCTCGACGCGCCGCTGATCGTCGGGTTCCTCGACCATCTCGAACACCACCGGGCGAACAGCGTGCGAACCCGGAACCTGCGGCTCGCGACGATCCGCTCGCTGTTTCGCTACGCCCAGCACCGCCATCCCGAGCACGCCGAAGACATCCAGCGCGTGCTCGCGATCCCCGCCAAGCGCGCCGACCGCGCGATCGCGTCACGTTCCTCGACGAGGGAGAGATCCAAGCGCTGCTCGACGCGCCTGACCGGAGAACCTGGACCGGCAGACGCGACCACGCGCTGCTGCTGGTCGCGATCCAGACCGGGCTGCGCGCATCAGAACTCACCGGCCTGCGATGCGGCGACGTTCAGCTCACCACCGGGCCGCACGTCAGGTGCGTGGGGAAGAGCCGCAAGAACCGGATCACGCCACTCACCCCGACCACCACCGCAGTCCTCGAGGTCTGGCTCGCCGAGCGAGCCGGCAACCCCGGCGACCCCGTGTTCCCCACCGCACGCGGCGGACGCCTCAGCCGCGACGGGCTCGACCACCGACTCGACGAAATACATCGACATCGCCGCCCAGCGCTGCCCGACCCTGCAGGAGAAGCACGTCACACCCCACACTCTCCGGCACACCGCAGCGATGCGGCTCCTGCACGCCGGCGTCGACACCACCGTGATCGCTCTCTGGCTCGGCCACGAGCGAGTCGAGACCACCCAGATCTACCTCCACGCCGACCTCGCGCTCAAGGAACGAGCCATCGCACAGACGACCCCGCCCGACACCGATCCGGGACGCTACAAACCACCCGACACGCTGCTCGCCTTCCTCGACGCGCTCTGATTATGCCGACCTCAACCAGCCGGATCCGCCCACCACCAGCAGTTCTCCAAGACCAAGTCGGCATAACCCGGACGTCGGCATAGTGCACCTTATGGCGACGTCGCCATAAGGTGCACAAGACAGCGAACGTGCTCGACGCGCTGCCCAAGCGGTTGCAGCCGCGCGCCAAGACGCTGCTGCACGAGATGGCCGAGGCGCCCTCGCGCGGGGAGGCTCGCAGGGCACTGGAGCGCTTGCGCGCCGAGTTCGACGCCAAGTACCCGAAGGCGGTCTCAAAGCTCGACAAGGACTGGGACGCACTGACCGCGTTCTTCGACTTCCCGGCCGAGCACTGGCGCCATCTGCGCACGAGCAACCCGATCGAGTCAAGCTTCGCCACCGTGAAGCGCTCCGCACCCGGGTCACCAAGGGCGCCGGCTCACAGAAGGCCGCGCTCGCGATGGCCCACAAGCAGCTCCGTCCGCCCTTGCCGTTGCGGTCCGCCTTTCGGGATCGGAGATGTCGCCCGCGGGCACGAACGTGACGCTCAGGAGCACACGACTTCCGCGATTTGCTCAGAACACTGAGTGCGGCGCGGGAAGGAACGAGGCTGATCGGCGCATAACCAGCCGTCCCACGCGACGACTGTCGGAACAAGGGATTACTACCAGAAACGCAGCGAGTCGGGCACCGGTTATACGATCTTCTCGGAGTTGACGACACCCTGATGCATGCCCGTTGTACGGGTGATATTCGGTGATGACGTTCCGTTTCCAGACGAGGTGAACGTCGTAGCGCTGTGTAGACGTAGTTCATCGACTCGCAGAGCGGTTTCGATTTCGGCCCGGTGCTCGTGCAGTCGATAGCCAAGACGTTGCTCAATCTGCTCTCGCCAGCGGTGGACAGAGCTGCGATGGACGTTGAGCGCAATGGCAGCGGACGAGACGTTGTGTTCGGCGTCAAATAGCGCGCGCACGGTCCTGCGGGCCATTTGGCCGCCTATTGGCACACTGTCTAGAGGCAGGAGATACTTCTCGATCAGGGAGTCGGCAAGCGCTTCATCCTGTAACGCTACCGCTTCGAGCGCGACATCAAGATAACGCGTGAGTCTCGTTTGCCTCTCGTGCGCGACGAGCAGCGCGCTTTTCGCCTCGCGGTGACTGATCCGCCATCCATCTATACCCCTCGCGGGCTCCCCGACGGCGATCATGGTGTCGGCGGGGCACAGCTTGGCGTAGGCGCGCTCGATGTCGTCTATTGCCGGCCGATTGGGACCGCCAAGCCACCCCCACACGGTCGTTTCATTGGTTTGAATCGGCAGCGATTGGCGGCCTAGTTCACCGGCAAGAAGTCGTACCACATCTTTCGCTTTGGCGCCGCTAGCGATCAGAGCGACGTGCCAAGCGTCTAGCTCATAGCCAAGTTCGGCAAGCTCGGAGGTACAGGTGGACTCGCAGGCCAACAGCCTTCCCACGATCTCAGCCCGCCGGTGCTCGTGCGAGCGCATGCGGCCTCTGATCTCCGCTGTGTGGACTTCGGCGATCTGTTGCTGCAGCAGAGCGAGCACTGAGCCCATTGTGTACGCCGTGTCTGCGAGCAGCGCAATTCTCTGCTCGACTGAGAGGTCGCTGTCAGCCACCTCGCGCAAGACATGCGTCCAGGCCAGAGTGTGGGCAGCGACCGAGCGCCGCAGCGCAGTCGTCAGGCTGACACCACTCGACGCGGCGTATTGTAGGTGCGAGGTAATGGCTGGCGACATCGGCCCAGGCGCCGGCAAGCCTTGCTCGATCGCTGCGAGACCACAGTCGAGGCACGCTGCGATCGTCTCGCGCAATCCAACGGCCAGCAGCGGGTCGTCGGCGCCGTCACACGGGGCGACCATCTGAACGTGCGCAAGGACAGTCTCCAGATGTTCCGTCCCTAGCGATCTGAGCCTATGGACCAACTCGGTGCGAGCACGCTGTAGCACTTCCGCGCCGTTCGCCGACGGGCTCCCGACCTCATGGCTGGCTGTCAAGTCGTCCGACCTTGTAGCTACGAGCGGCATAGGCCGTTTTGCTCCTCGTGTCTTCGAGCCAGTTTGCATCCCGAGACGCTTCTCCCGCCTCGAGGCGTGCTGCACGCTTGGCCGACTCGACGTCCACCATGTGCCCACGGGTTTACTTGACTCGGCGTTTTACGCCTGACCTTCTAGCTGCCCTTCTTCCGCTGGTCGCGCCATGTTCCGTCAATCACGGCGATGTCGCCACTGGCCGACGGCAAGGCCGAGAGCCGAATCGACCGCCTCGTCGGAGCCGTGCGCCCGCGCACGTGTCGGCTCGCATCGGCAGCCTACCTAGGACGGCCTCCACGGCCGCGCCGCCCGCTACATGCTGTCACGTGGGCCGTACGTACCGGTACTTGTCAGCGCTAGTGACTCGACTTACGCCCGTTGACGTTTCCACCCTCACGTTGACCGTCCCGGCGCGGTGGGAAGGACTTTCAACCTTCAGCCACGTGTAGGGGATGATTTCGCACATCCCCTCGCACTCTTCTTCGAGAATCCTCCCCGGAACATTCCCGAAGCGCACCGATCGCACGTTTTCCAGCCAGTCGCCGGTGATCATGACGACCGACCCGCCGGCGGTCGGGCCTTCGCTTAGTTCCAGTCGTTCCACCGCGGGACGCGGACGCTTGCCCGGGTGAGCCGCCGCCTGGGCAGTCCCGAACAGCGTAAGCGCGAGGCCGACGATGATTGCGGACACCGAACGCCCGGTCAGAAGTCTGCGGTATCTGCGCACGTTTATCCCTCCTGCTGTCGTGGATCGAAGGCGCCGAAGGCCTTACGCGGCAATACTAGCAGAGCATAAAGTTTGAATATCCGAATATTTCTGATCTCTCGGCAGACACCTGTAGTCATCGAGACGTCCCCCTGACCAAGTCCCCGTCCGGATCTTGCCGTGGTCGAGCTGGTAGCGCTCGTTCTCGAGACCCACGCCCCGCTCGGGCAGCTGGTCGTAGTCGGCGAGGTCCGGCTGGGGTCGCTAGGCGGCGGCCAGACGCTCATCGACGTCCGGCAGCGGCGCGGATGCCTGGCGCCGGGTGCGTCGCGCGAGCACAGCCATGGCGGGCCCATCGAGCGCTCCGGCGACCGCGCGCACAGCCATGGCGGGCCCATCGTGCGCTCCGGCGACCGCGCGCGCCACGCGGGGATGGGCAGCTCGTGGCAGAGCAGCAGCACGTTGACCATCTGGCGGGCGGCCTGGCTCGCTCCCATGCGCTGGGCGATCGCGCGCCAGCCTTTCGCGCCAGACCGACATGGGGTGCTGGTTCTGGCACACCGTCGCCAGTGTACGAGTCGTACGATCGAGTCTCCGCGCTTTTGACTTCGTCGCGCTTATCGCGCTCGTGCGAGGCTTGCGCGGATCGCCGCGTCCATCGGCCAGTTATAGACAGGACGGGACTTCGGGCTCCCTTATCTCCTCACGCTTGTGCGACGGCTCAGCGGCGCGCCCCGGGCGTGGTTTCCCACGACTCGGGCGCCAGCGCCACCTCTGGAAAATCGAGCTCGGTGCCGCAGCGCACGCAGATGGCGTCGTAGATCTTGGTGACGCGGCCGCAGCGCGGACAGCGCCGGCGCAGCTCGTCGTGCTCGAACCGGTAGGCGATCGCCGTCAGCAGGCCGAGCACCGGGACGATCGCCGAGATCAGGAACCACAGCCAGAACGAGCTGCCCTTGATCTTGCCGATGATCCCGCCGGCGAGCCCGAACCCGACGGCGATCACGAGATACCAGTTCTGCATGGCAGGCGCTCAGAGCAGGACGTGGCGGATGCTCAGAACAGTACGCGCACCGCCCAGATCACGGCCACGATCGCAAGTATCACGACCGCGAAGCTCGCGATCGCGGCGGCGACGCCGATCAGCACGTGCAGGAGAAAGTACCCGACGATCAGGAGCACGACTACGGCCACGACGGTCCGACCGATCGACCCCGATGTGGAGCCCGATGAGGATTGTTGCTGGTTCATGACTCCAGGGTAGCCCACCCCGCTGCCGGCACATGCATCGGCGACCGCGCAAGCGGTCCCGGTGCGCCATCGACGCGCCCCAGTCCTACGCGCGCAGCGATCGTCCACGCGACCTGACCGGGCGCGCCACCGGCGCTCCTTGTCCCTACACGCGCAGCACCCACCTCGCGCCCGGACTCGGCGCCCCATCCGGGTCCCTCGCCCAACACGAGCAGCAGCGCCCACGCGACCCGTCCCGGCGCGCCGGAGCGGCCGGGCGGGAATCGCCACCCGCCCGGCCGCGTCCACACCCACTTCCGGCCGAGGGAAGCCGGAGGAGACTGGTGTGAGATGGGAGTTCTTGCGTGAGACGATCAGCTGCGCCCGGCACGACTGAGCTCGTGGACCATGCGGGCCGTCGCCATATCCACCTCGCTCATGCGTGAGCGCATGCCCACGCTTGCGAGTCGGTAACGACGAATCCGCGGGCCCCGGCTCGAAACGTCCTCCGCCTGGTCGGGCAGCAGCATGAACCTCCGCGGGGGACGGATAGACGAGTTGGACGCCGGTGTGTTCATGACGAGCATGCTGACGGATCCGCTTTAGGGGTTCATTGGCCTACGGTCCAAAATCTCACCGACCCGGCTGTCGCGCCTGCCAAGCTCGTCGGCCGGGCGCACGCGAGCGTCAGCCGCGCAGCTGCTCGTCGACGAGCCTGGCGACCTCGCGCCCGTCGGCGCGGCCCTTGGTCTCGCGCATCACGTAGCCGACGATCGGACCGATCGCCTTGGCGTTGCCGTCGCGCACGCGCGCGGCGGCGTCGGGATTGGCCGCCAGCGCGGCGGCGACCACCTCGGCGAGCTCGCCCGCACCGTCCAACGCCTGCAGGCCCTCGGCGGCGACGATCTCCGCTGGGTCTCCTCCGCCGGCGACGAGCGCGTCGAGGACCTGGCGGCCGGCGCCGACGCTGATCTGCTTCTCTGCGACCAGGCCGACGAGTGTCGCGAGCGCGCCAGGCTCGACCAGCGAGGCGCCGGGATCCTCGCCCTCGTCGAGCCGCCCGACGAGGTCGGTGGCGATCCAGTTCGCCAGCATCTGCGGTGGCGGCGAGGGATCGGGGGCCTGCGCCATCGCCAGCTCGAAGTAGTCACCGAGCTCGGCGCGGAAGGCCAGCAGCCTGGCGCTCTCCTCGGTCAGGCTCAAGGATTCCTGATAGCGCTGGGCGCGCGCCGCGGGCAGCTCTCCCAGAGCGGCCCGAGCACGCGCACGCATGTCGGCGTCGATCGCCACCGGCAGCAGGTCGGGCTCGGGGAAATAGCGGTAGTCGTGCGCTTCCTCCTTGGAGCGCAGCGACGTGATGGCGCCGGAGTCGGGGTCGAAGTGCAGCGTCTCCTGGAAGACCTCGCTACCGCTTTCGAGGATCGCCTGCTGGCGAGCGATCTCGCCGCGGATACCGCGTTCGATGAAGCGGAACGAGTTCATGTTCTTGAGCTCGGTCTTCGTGCCCAGCTCCTGCGCGCCCGTCGGGCGCAGCGAGATGTTTGCGTCGCAGCGCAGCGAGCCCTCCTCCATGTTGACGTCGCTGACGCCGAGCTGGCGCAGCGTGGTGCGCAGCAGCTTCAGCCACTCGCTGACCTGCTCGGGCGTGCGCAGGTCGGGCTCGGTGACGATCTCCGCGAGCGGGATACCGCCGCGATTGAAGTCCACGACGCTTTCCTGCGACCCGTGGATGCGGCCGCTCGAGCCGACGTGCGTGAGCTTGGCGGCGTCCTCCTCGAGGTGCACGCGGTGGATGCGCACCTCTCCCAGCTCGCCTCCGCGGCACAGCGGCTCGTCGTATTGGGAGATCTGATAGCCCTTGGGCAGGTCCGGATAGAAGTAGTTCTTGCGGTGAAAGATCGAGCGCGGCGCCAGCTCGGATCCGAGCGCCAACCCGATGATCAGGCCGAGATGCACGGCCTGCTCGTTGGCGACCGGCAGCGAGCCCGGCAGCCCAAGGCAGACGGGGCAGGTGTGGGTGTTCGGCGGCGCGCCAAAGGTGAGCTCGCAGCCGCAGAACATCTTCGTGCGCGTCTTGAGCTGCACGTGGATCTCGAGCCCGATCACGGCCTCGTAGGGATCAGACACTTGCGTCCTCGCCTCCTGAGGAGCCGGGCCGATTGACGCCCGCCACGAGGTCCGGTCGCGTCCCCCGGGCAGTGCTGCATCCCAATTCAGGCACGAGCAGGGCTCCCGTCGAAGCCGATCGCCTGCTCGAGCGCGTAGGCGGCGTCCAGCAGGCGGTTCTCGCTGAACGCCGGACCCGCCAGCTGCAGGCCGACCGGCAGCTCCCTTGCGGCGGCGCCCTCCCCGGCGTTCGGGGCACCGAGGCCGCACGGCATCGAGATCGCCGGTATCCCGGCGAGCGACATCGGCACGGTGAAGTAGTCGCTCAGGTACATCGCCCACGGGTTCGCGGTCTTCTCGCCGAGGCCGAACGCAACGTTGGCCGACGTGGGCGTGGCGACGAAGTTGACATCGTCGAAGACCCGCGCGAAGTCGCGGGCGATCAGCGTGCGCACTTTCTGGGCGCGACCGTAGTAGGCCTCGTAGTAGCCGGCTGACAGCGCGTAGGTGCCCAGCATGATGCGCCGCTTGACCTCCGCGCCGAAGCCGTCGTGGCGGGTGCGCTCGTACATGTCGAGCAGGTCGGTGGCGCCCTGGGCGCGCAGGCCGTAGCGAACGCCGTCATAGCGCGCGAGGTTCGAGCTTGCCTCCGAAGGCGCGATCACGTAGTAGGCCGACAGGGCGTGCGGGCCGTGTGGCAGCTCGACCTCTTCGACGCTCGCGCCGAGACTTTCAGCCAGCGCGAGCGAGCGCTCGAAGGCGCTCATCACAGCGGGCTCGACCTTGGCGTCTGTCGAGTCTGAGCCGCTCCCGCGCAGCTCGGACGGCACGCCGAGCCTGACGCCGTCCAGACGCTCGGCTTGCGGCAGCGCGATCTCCTGCGAAACCTGCAGGGAGGTCGCGTCACATGGGTCGCGCCCGACCATGTGCCTCAGAAGCAGGGCCGCGTCGGTGACGTCGCGCGTGAGCGGACCCGCCTGGTCCAGCGAGGAGGCGAACGCGATCATGCCGTAGCGCGAGACCGAGCCGTAGGTGGGTTTCAGCCCAACGATGCCGCACAGCGCGGCGGGCTGGCGGATCGAGCCGCCCGTGTCGGTGCCCAGTGCCCACGGCGCGAGTCCGGCCGCCACGGCGGCGGCGCTCCCGCCGGAGGATCCGCCTGGGACCCGCGTGCGATCCCAGGGGTTGAGCGTCGGCCCGAACGCCGAGTTCTCGGTCGAGGATCCCATCGCGAACTCGTCCTGGTTGGTCTTCGCCTGGAGGGTCGCGCCCGCCTGCGTCAGCCGGGAGACCGCGGTGGCGGTGTAGGGCGGCAGGTAGCCCTCGAGGATGCGCGAGCCAGACTGACTGGGCACGCCCTCGGTGCAGAACAGGTCCTTGACCGCGAGCGGGATCCCCGCAAGCGGAGCGTCCGCGCGCCCGGGCGCGCTCGCGCCGCCGGGATCGCTGCCGGCGCCGTCCTCGGGGGCCACCCAGGTGAAGCAGTTGAGCCCGGTGCCGGCGGCGTGCGCGGACGCGCGCTCGCGATAGAGCCCGTGCAGCTCATCGGCCGAGATCTCCCCGGCCGCGATCGTCGCGATCGCCTGCGCGGCCGACAGCTCGAGCATGTCGCTGCTCATGCCTGTGGGCTGGGGACCGAGAATCCGTCGCCGCTGACCGCGGGCGCCTGGGCGAGCGCGACCTCGCGCGGCAGGCATTCGCGAGGCTCGTCGGGCCGCAGCGCGCCCGTCATCTCGACCACGTGCGAGGTCGGCGGCACCTCCTCGAGGTCGAGCTCACTGATGCGCTCGACGTGCCCGAGGACCGCCGAGAGCTCGTCGGCCAACGGCCCGATCTCATCGTCGGCCAGCTTCAGGCGCGCAAGCCGGGCGACGTGCAGGACCTGCTCACGGGCGATCACCGGCTGCATTCTACGGCGGCGTCGCGCCGTACCAGCGCGGCCGACGCTACGCCGCGGGCGGCGGCGTGCGCGGTGTCGGTTCGGCCGGCGCGTAGAGCGATGGGCGTTCGTCGCGCATCGACTGCCACGAGCCCACGACGATCAGGATCGCGCCTGCGAGTGCCAGCCAGGCGCCGGCGCAGACCTCGCTCGCCCCCTGTGGCCGCTCGAGCAGGCGCACGATCGCAGCGATCACGGCGATGATCCCGAACAGCGTGCTCCATACCGCCGCCGCGACGGGCAGCGCGGTGCTGCGCTCGGTGACGGTGGCGAGCACCAGTCCGAGCGCCACCAGCGCGGCGAGCATCAGCAGCGCGAGCGCCGGCCCGAACGTGTCCCACGCGCTCAGCCGTCCGGAGGAATTCTCGTACCACGGCTCGAACAGCGAGACGATCACGCAGATCACTCCGGCCAGCGCGATCAGCTCGCCGGCGCGCAGCCGTCTGAGGCTCGGGCGCGACATCACTCAGCGCAATCTACATCTGCATCCGCAGGCCGGCCTGCAGGCGGGCCGCTTCGAGCGTGTTGTGCAACAGCATTGCGGGCGTCATCTGCCCGACGCCGCCGGGCACGGGCGTGATCGCGCCGGCGACCTCGGCGACGGCGGCGTAGTCCACGTCGCCGACCAGTCCGCTCTTGTTGCCGGCGGCCTCGGGCGTGAGCCGGTTGACGCCGACGTCGATCACGATCGCGCCGGCTTTGACGAACTCGGCCGTCACCATTCGCGGTCGTCCGACGGCAGCGACCAGGATCTCGGCGCGAGCGCAGACCGCGGCGAGATCGCGCGTGCGCGAGTGGCAGATGGTGACGGTCGCGTTGTTGGCGAGCAGCAGCTGGGCCATCGGCTTGCCGAACAGGTTCGAGCGTCCCACTACGACCGCTTCGGCTCCCTCGAGGCGCGCGTTGACGCTCGCGAGCAGCTCGATCACACCGAGCGGAGTGCAGGGGCGCAGCCCAGGCAGCCCGAGCGCCAAACGCCCGGCGTTGACCGGCGTCAGCCCGTTGACGTCCTTGTCGGGGTCGATCATGCCGGTGAGCGTCGGACCGTCGAGGTGCTCCGGCAGCGGCAGCTGCAGCAGGACTCCGCTCACGGCGGGGTCCTCGTTGAGCCGTCCGAGCAGGCCTGAGAGCTCGGCGAACGAGACGCTCGCGGGCAGCCTGTGGTCGAACGGCCGCATGCCGGCCTGCTCGGACGCGCGCTGCTTGGCGCCCACGTAGACGAGCGAGCCAGGGTCCTCGCCGACGAGCACGGTCGCAAGGCCCGGGGCTCGGCCGGTCTGCGCGGTGAACTCGGCGACTTCCTCGGCGACCTGCGCGCGCACGCGCGCGGCGATCGCCCGGCCGTCGATGATCGTGGCACCCACCGGCCGATCGTACGGGTTTGGCCGGTCGGCGCACGGTTCGCGCCGGCGCTGTGCAACTCGGCGCGGGCGCGATGCTAGCGGCGCGAGACCGGAGCGTACTCGGCCATCAGCTTGCGCTCGGAGCCGTCGCCGGCGAAGCGCACGACGATCACCCCTCCGGGCTCGAGGCCGGTGACGACGCCCTCGCCGAAGGCGGCGTGGACGACGTCCTCACCCATCCGAAACGTCGCCGTGGAACCGGCCGGCGCGTCGCCCGAGCTCCCCCACGCGCCCGCACGCGCGCGCCCGTTGCGCCCTGCGCCGCCGCCGTTCATACCCAGGGCCGAGCCGGTCCGCGCCCCAGCGCCGTCGTCGATCCCGTCGAGGGCGATGCTGCGACTGAGGATCAGCTCCTGCTCGCAGTCGGTGAGCTCGGCCGGGATCTCATCGAGAAAACGGCTGCGCAGGCCGTAGGTCGGCGAGCCGAACACGGTGCGCCGGCGTGCATAGGTCAGGTACAGCTCGCGCTTGGCGCGCGTGACGCCGACATAGAACAGCCTGCGCTCCTCCTCCAGCGATCCGTCCTGCAAAGCGCGCGAGTGCGGGAACACGCCGTCCTCGCAGCCGGCGATGAACACCACCGGATACTCGAGGCCCTTGGCATTGTGCAGCGTCATCAGCGTCACGAGGCCCTCGTCCTCGCGTCGCGAGTCGGCGTCGGCGACGAGCGCGAGCTGCTGCAGGAACACGTCCAGCGACGCCTCATCGCCGCTGGCGCCGGCGTCGAACTCGCGGGCGACCTCGACGAGCTGGTCGAGATTTTCGACGCGTCCCTGCGCCTCGATCGCCTTCGCGGCTCCCCCCATCGCCTCGGCCTCGAGCGCCTCGAGATAGCCGGTGCGCGCGAGCACGGCCTCGAGCAGGTCGGCGACGGGGACGGCACGATCGACCATCTCATCCAGCTCGGCCATCGTCGCGGCGAAGCGCGCGAGCGCGCGCACCGCCTTGGTGCTCAGCCCAGGGATCTGCTCGGGCGCGGCGATCGCCTCGCGCACGGACACGCCGATCGCGTCGGCGTGGGTGATGATGCGCGCCAGCGAGGTGTCACCGAGCCCGCGGCGCGGCGAGTTCGCGACGCGCGTGAAGCTGACTACGTCGAACGGGTTCGCCAGCCAGGAGAGGTAGGCGATCGCGTCCTTGATCTCGGTGCGCTCGTAAAACTTGGTCCCGCCGATCACCTGGTAGGCGATCTCGCGGCGCACGAGCGCGTCCTCGATCACGCGCGACATGGCATTGGTGCGATACAGGACCGCTATCTCCGCGCGGGCGCCGCCCTCATCGACGAGCCGCTCGATCTCGGCAACCAGGAAGCGCGCCTCGGCGTGCTCGTCGTCGAGCTCGCGCACGTGCACTGGCGAGCCCTCGCCGAGCTCGCTCCACAGGCGCTTGGCGATGCCGCCGCGATTGTTCGCGATCACGGCGTTGGCCGCCGAGAGGATCCGCTGAGTCGATCGGTAGTTCTGCTCAAGCTTGATCACGCGCGCGTCGGGAAAGTCATCCTGGAAGTCGAGGATGTTGCGGATGTCGGCACAGCGAAAGCTGTAGATCGACTGCGAGTCGTCGCCGACGACGGCGAGGTTGCGGTGGCCCGCCGGCGCCGCCCGCGTCGGCTCATCGCGTCCAGCTCCGGGGTCGCCAGCGCCCGAGGCCCCGCGCTCCCTTCCGACCAGCAGCTGCAGCAGCCGGTATTGCGCATGGTTGGTGTCCTGGTACTCGTCCACGAGCACGTGTCGGAACATCTGGGCGTAGCGGGCGCGCACCTCGTCGTAGAGCTCGAGTACGTTGACCGTACGAAACAGGAGGTCGTCGAAGTCCATCGCGTTCATGCGCAGCAGCTCGCGCTCGTAGAGCTCGTAGGCGTCGGCCACGAGCTCCTCGAACGGGGAGCCGGCCTTGCGCCGGAAGTCCTCCGCGGCTTGTAGCCGGTTCTTGGCGGCGGAGATCTGGCTGTGGATCGCGGCCGGCGTGAAGCGCTTGGGGTCGATCCCGAGCTCGTCGGCGCAGCGGCGCACCAGCCGCCGGGTGTCGGCCTGGTCGTAGATCGTGAACTGGCGCGTATAGCCCAGGCGCGGGGCCTCGCTGCGCAGGATGCGAGCGCAGGCGGCGTGAAAGGTCATCAGCCACATGCCGCGCGTCGCTCGGCCCAGCAGCCGTTCGACGCGGCCGCGCATCTCCTGGGCGGCCTTGTTCGTGAACGTGATCGACAGGATCTCCTCGGGACGCGCCTGCTCGGTGTAGATCAGGAAGGCGATCCGGTGCGTGAGCACGCGTGTCTTGCCGCTGCCCGCGCCGGCGAGGATCAGCAGCGGACCCTCACCGTGCGTGACGGCCTCGCGCTGGGGCTCGTTCAGGCCCTCGAGCAGACGCTCGATCCGGTCTTCTTCGTCGGGCGCCAGCTGACCGGGCGGGCGCGGTGTGTCGCGCTCTTCGCGCATGAGCCCAGCATAGGGTCCACGGCGGAGGCGACGTAGTGATGCGCTGGGACGGGGCTTGGACTCAGCCGCCGGCTGGATTGGGCCCGCGCAGCTTGCGCAGCGGGGTGACCTCGGCGACGGCGTGCTCGGACTCATGGCCGGAGAGCTCGGCGACCGTGCGTTCGAGCTCGCCGATGCGGCTGGCCAGGGCTTGGATCGCCTCGGCGATCGGGTCGGGCAGATGGATCCAGTCGGCGTCGGGGCCCTCGACGCGCCGGCCGTCCACGCGCACGGGATGCCCGGGGTTGCCGACGACCGTCGAGTTGGCGGGCACGTCGGTGATGACGACGCTGTTGGCGCCGATCTTCGCGCCGTGGCCGATCGTGATCGGCCCGAGCAGCTTGGCGCCGGAGCCGATCGTGACGTTGTCCTGCACGGTCGGATGGCGCTTGCCGGTGGCGAAGCCGGTGCCGCCGAGCGTGACACCCTGGTAGAGGGTGACGTCGTCGCCGATGAACGCCGTCTCGCCGATCACGACGCCGGCGCCGTGGTCGATGAACAGGCCCTCGCCGATGTGAGCGGCCGGGTGGATCTCGATCCCGGTGAGGGCTCGCGCGAGCATCGAGATCGCGCGCGGCAGCAGCGGCATTCCAGCCTCGTGCAGCGCATGCGCGACGCGATGCGCGAGCAGTGCGTGGATACCGGGCCAGGTGGCGAGGATCTCGACGGGGCTGACGTCGCGCGCGGCCGGATCGCGATCGCGAGCCGCCGCGATGTCACGCCGCAGCTCGCACGTGACCCGCGCGAAGGCGCCGAAGCCAGACATGCCAAGAGCGTAGCGAGCGATGCCGTGAGCACCGGAAATGCTGGCGCGAATCCTGCGAACCCTGGTTTGACGGCGCACGCGCACGCGCGCGTGCGCCGCCTCGATCAATGCGTTGACCCGACCGCGCCAAAACCGAAGCGGCGCGGGCGCGAGCGCCGGCGCGCGCAGGTCAAGGCGCGAAGAACGCCTGCGAGACGTAGCGCTCGCCGGAGTCGGGCATGATCACGAGGATGCGCTTGCCGCGCGACTGCGGGCGCCCGGCCACCTGCAGCGCCGCCCACAGCGCGGCGCCGCACGAGATGCCGGCGAGCACGCCGGCCTGGCGGGCACAGGCCCAAGCGGTATGGATCGCGTCCTCGTCGGAGACCGCGATCACCTCGTCCAGCAGCTCGCGGTCGAGCACGGGCGGCACGAATCCGGCCCCGATTCCCTGGATGCGGTGCGGTCCGGGAGCTCCCCCGGACAGCACGGGCGATCCGCGCGGCTCGACGGCGACGATCTGCAGCGCCGGATTGCGCTCCCGCAGGTAGCCGCCCGCGCCGGTGATCGTCCCGCCGGTGCCGACACCGGCGACGAGCACATCCAGGCGTCCGCCGAGCGCGCGCTCGATCTCGGGGCCGGTGGTGGCACGGTGGATCGCCGGATTGGCGGGGTTGGAGAACTGGTCGGGCAGGAACACGTCCGGCTGGCGCGCCATCGCACGCGCGGCTTCGACCGCCTCGCTCATGCCACCGAGCGACTCGGTGATCTGCACCCGTGCGCCGTACAGGCGCAACAGGCTCTCGCGCTCGCGGCTCATGCCCTGCGGAAGGGTCAACACGAGCTCATAGCCCTTGGCGGCGCACACGAACGCGAGCGCGATGCCGGTGTTACCGGAGGTGGCCTCGACGATCGTGGTGCGTCCCGGCTCGATCCGCCCTTCGCGCTCGGCCGCCTCGATCATCGCCACACCGATGCGGTCCTTGACCGAGCCGCCGGGGTTGCGCGACTCGAGCTTGGCGAGCAGCTCGACGCCGTTGTCGGCGGCGGGTGCGTCGAGCAGCGCCGGCAGCGAGACGATCGGCGTGTCGCCGACCAGTTCGGCAATGTTGATCGGGATTTCCTCCATAACGAGGCCCGACAATAATGGCCTCGCTGCTGGGACGCGCGCAGTCGCCGGCATAGGTCACCGGCGGGGGTTCGCACGCGCCGGCTGGCGGCACGCACACACGCACGGACGCGAGCACCGGCGGCAGCTCGAACCCGCCCGTCGGCTAGTGCTTCGAGGTCTTCTTCGGCGCGGGTTTCTGCAGGGCCAGCTGAACCGTCGTCGTGTGCGTCTGCGTCGGCTTCGGCGACAGCCTGGCCAGGCGAGCGACCGCGGTCAGTCGGCCGTGGTCCGTGCCCAGGAGCGAGCGCCCGGTCTTGTTCAGGCGCAGGGTGGCGACTGCGGTCTTGTTCGGCGCAGTCGCGAAGTTGACGGTCGCGATCGTGATCGTCTCGGTGATCGTTTTCGTCCTCGCCTGCGCGCCCTTGCCGGCGGCCTTCCGCTTGATGTGCTTGGTGACCGTCAGCGTGAGCTTGCCGCTGGCGTTGTGATTGCCGCTGCATAGGAGCTTGATCGATATGCGACCTGTGTGGCTGGCCGTCAGGTGGCTGCCGAGGAGCTTGCAGCTGGCCACAGCGAGGGCCGGCTGGAGCGTTTTGCTTGCGAGCACTTCCGTTTTGGGCGTCTGCGGGGTTTGCGACGGCGGAGATTCCTGGGATGGCGAAGTTCCTCCGCCGTTACCGGTTTTGCCGCCGTTTTCGTTGCGTTTACCGCCCGTTTTCCCTTTTTCGGATCCGGTTTCTTCCGGTGATTCTTCTGGAGGAACTTCCTTCTGCACGGGCACGCCTTCGAAGATCCACGCGGCACCGATGTCTTCGTTGGCTCTCGGCCCGCCCAGGAGCGCCGTTTCGCCGTCGCCTGACAGCGCCACGCTGCGACCGAACCGGGCTTCGCCGACTTCTTCCTGTTCTTCTTCGCTCGCGGGCTGTTCTCCCGGCGTGAGGAAGATGCCCTCGCGCTGCCATTCCGAGCCGGTGCGCGCGAACTCCCATGCTCCGCCCACCTTGCGATCGGCGGCGGCGTCACCGATCAGCGCGACGCTGCCGTTGGCCGAGAGCGCGACGCTCGAGCCGAAACGGCGTTCGTGTGAAGCGGCCTCGCCTGCGAGCTTGGCGCCATCCTGCGTCCAAGACGTTTCCGAGCGCGCGAACACCCACGCCGCTCCGGTGCCCCCGTCATCCTTGGCACCGCCGATCAGAGCGGTTTCGCCTTCAGGAGACAGCGCCACCGAGTAGCCGAACTGAGCGTTACCTTCCTCTTCAGAGCCGGTGAGCTTGGGGCCGTCCTGTGTCCACACCGAACCCGAGCGGCTGAACACCCAGGCCGCGCCGACCCCACCGCCGTCGAGGCGTCCGCCGACTATCGTCGTATCGCCGTCGGCAGACACGGCGACGCTGCGGCCGAAATGAGCGTCGCCGCTCTCGCCGTGGCCGGTCAGCACAGCCTGTTCGGTCCAGCTTGATCCGGTACGGGTGAACACCCACACCGCGCCGACCCCTCCGTTGTCGAGCGGCGCCGAGATCACAGCCGTTTCGCCGTTGGCGGACACCGCGACGCTGTGTCCGAAGAAAGCGTTGATCGCGTCTGTGCTGGGGGTCAGCTCGGCCTGCGGGGTCCAGCCCGAGCCGGTGCGCGTATATACCCAGACTGCGCCTTTGCGTTGCCCCTGTGCGCCGACGAACGCCGTGTCGCCGTCGGCCGACAGCGCCACGCTGCTGCCGAAGTGGCCTCTTTCGCCGGCTTCCTCGGGTACTGGCAGCTGTTCCTGCTGGGCCCACGCCGACCCGGAGCGAGTGAACACCCACGCGGCGCCTACGCCTTCGGCGTCCAGCGGTGCGCCCACCAGGGCGGTGTCGCCGTCGGTCGAGAGGGCCACGCTGCCGCCGAACTGACCCGCCCCGATCTCGCCGGCGACGGTCAGTTCGCTTCCCGGCTGGAGCGGTTCCGCGCCGGCGCTCGTGACACTCGAGAGCGTCACCGCGAGCCCCAACGCGAGCGCGACGACGAGCGTCCGCAGGGAGAGCACCGCCGCTCTCGCCGCCGCGCCATGCGCGGCGGCGAGAGTCCTAGCAGCGACACGCCGCGCAGCCGAAGCTGGCGCAGCGACACCCCCCGCCGCCGGGCGGCCAACCGCGGATGCACACCGAGATATCGAGATCGCGTGCACGTCGGCGTGGCCGCGCGCGCCCCGCTCCGCGCTGCAGCCAAGCTCCCCTGCCGATGCATGAGCCCCGTCGATCCTCAGTCTCGCAACCATCCGTAGTTGCCTCTCCATCGCTCTCCTAACCTCTCCACCCCTACACGCATAGTGCGGTGCGAACCTTCCTGGCGCGACACCCTGCGTTTCAGGTTGCAAACCACGCTAGCTACAGTTCGCGGCAAAGTCAATCAGCGACGGTCAAATCGCGGTTGGCGCCAGGGCGTGTTGCGCACCGGCGACAAGCTCTCCCCGTTCGCCCTCCTGCGCGTTCGCCTCCGCGCACGGACACACGCCGCGATACTCCGCGAGCCGGCTTGCGCCGTTCAGAGACGAGGCCCTCGCGCCGCCCCCGCGAGCGGCCAGATCGGGGCCGTTGCTAATCCGTCTCGGCCGAACCGCTGGGCAGCTCGGGCGGTCGTGCGATCTCGCTGACCATGAGCACCATGCGATCGACCTCACGGTCGTTCAGGCGCAGGGCGACCCAATAAAGCCCGGACTCCTCAAACTGCAGGCCGCTGACCGTCCCGATCAGGTGGATGAGACGCCACGACTCCCGGGCCTCGAACGCGTCGGGCGGAGTCGGCGCCGTCATGTCTAGGAGCGTGTTGCCTGTGGAAGCGCCCTCTTTCGCGACTACTACCTCTATGTGTTGCTCCACATCGTCTTCGGGGCCCTCGTAGACGAGCGTGATGAGCACGCCGAGGGAGGGATGGGCGTAGGGAAATCCGAACGCGTCGATCGACGTGACACCGCCGCCGTGGACGAAGAACTTCCCGTCCGGGCCTTGGGAGATTGCGTCGGCGACGATGAAGTTGCGGATCCTCATGGTGCGGCGTCCAGGGCTCGTCTGCGATCTTCCCACGAGAAAAACCGGTCGAGGCTCCTCTGCAGGCGCTGCTGGTAGTTGTCGGTGAAGCTCGCGATCCTCGTGGAGGCAAGCAGCTCCAAGACCGCTACGGGCTGCATAAACCAGTAGTCCGCGAAGTGCTCCTCATCGAGCGGGGGCTCGTCCCCGATCGAGAAGTACCGGGGCACCCGGTCGGCGTGAGCATTGCCCGCCATCGACGAGTCGAGCTCGGAGCGTTTGACCAGGGGCGCCGCCAGCAATGGCCAGCGCCGGATGTCGCGCCCCTGTTTACGCGCCGTGTCGAACTTGGTGAAGTCGCAGCTGTGCGACGTGATGACACCGGGCGCGTGCACCGTCGGCTGGTAGGTGCCGCCCTCTTTGGGGGCGAAGAACTCGACGTCCGCAAGGACGTCCCCCTGCGCCAAGGCCTCCTCGCGGAGGTCGGTCCTGAAGACCACCGAGGTCAGGTACTCGTCAAATGCCGAACCGGCTATTGGCGAGGTTACCGCCGGCGTCCTCGATCGGTTCGTGGGTGCGCTCGCGCTCAGCAATCTCAGCGTCGTAGTCGATCGGCTCGAGCAACTCGACCTCCGTCATGCCGAGGCCCCAGTTGAAGTCGTCGCTGGTGATAGCCGACGACACCGCATATTCGACGAGGGCGCCGTGATACTCGCTCGTAACGATGGTGTCCGTCCCGCTGGTCGGCATTCGGGCCTCCTTTCGGCTCGGCTCCCGCTTGGATGCACCCTGCATCGTGTCCCTCCTAGCGGCGCGAGCATAACTTGGATTCATCGTATCGGCAAGCCTTCGCGCCAGCTAAAGCCACGGCCTCGCGGGCCTCAGCGACCCTGGAATTGCGCTGCAGTCCATACCCCGTGAGAGCGGTCCCAGGCGGTTCCCGGGTGGTCGAAAAACCCAGGAACACGGGCGATCGGCCGCCGTTGCAGAGCCCTGTCTAGATGTAGTACATCGACGTGCCGGCCTCGCGCGACTCGCGCTCGATCACGTCGGCGATCGTGGTCTGCTCGAGGACCTTGCGCGCGGCCGCGGCGGCGTCGGCGAACACGCCTTGGGCGTCGCGCCCGAGCGGGCCATCGAGCAGCTCGACGATCTCCAGCACCGTCACCTCGGCGGGGTCGCGAGCGAAGCGGTAGCCGCCCTTGACACCGCGCTGGGAGCTGACGATGCCGGCGCGGCGCAGGACCGCGAACAGCTGCTCGAGGAACTGCACCGGCACTTCGCGCCGGCGCGCGAGCTCGCCGATCGGCACCGGATCGGGCCCGGCGCGGTGTCCGAGCTCCGCCAGCGCCAGGACCGCATACGGAGACTTGCTCGTGATCGAGAGCATCGCAGCACCCGCGATGCTAGGGATCTACAGCCAGCCCCGCTCGGTGGCGATCAGCACGGCTTGGGCGCGATCGACCGCGCCGAGCTTGCCGTAGATGTTGTGCAGATGTGTGCGCACGGTGCTCGTCGAGAGCGTGAGCTCGTGCGCGATCTGCTTGTAGACCTTGCCTTCGGCGAGCCGCTGCAGCACGCCCAGCTCGCGCGCCGACAGCGGGCAGGGGTTGACATGGCGCTGGCGCTGACCGCCGGCGTTGGGCAGCTCGTACATCACGCGACGCAGGTCCTCGGGCCCGAGCCCGATCGTGCGCGCGGTCTGCAGCATCTGCTGGGGCGAGACGGTCGAGCCTTGCTCGTAGTGCGCGAGCATGTCGGCCAGCCGCACGAACGCGACCTCGCCGTTGACATCGAGGTTGTGGTGGCGCTCGATCACGGTTGCGATGCTGCCGGGCAGTCCCCAGCGGCGGATCAAGACGCCACCGACGAGCGCGTGATCGACCCCGAGCTCGCGCCGCTCTTGATGGATGCGTTCCTCGGGGGTCCTGGCGCCGCGGTGCACCTGTCCCGGGTAGCCCGGGTAGGCGAGCATCAGCACGAGCTTGCCGACGTCGTGCAGCAAGCTGGTCACGGTGAGGCGGTCGCGGTGCTCGTAGCTGACCTCGGCGGCCAGCCGGTCGGCTGCATGCTGGGTGGCGAGCGCGTGCAGCCGAAAGCGCTCGGGGGCCGCGTCCCAGACGCTCGAGCGCTCGAAGAAGTCGAAGGTGCGCAGCTGCGCGACGAGCGCCTGCACGGTCTGCTCGCTGAGCAGCTCGACGGCGGCGACCGCGGTGTCAACCCGTCCGCGCTTGCCCTGCACCTGGTTGGCGAAGCGCAGCACCGCGATGATCAGGGCGACGTCTGACTCGACGGCGCTGACCACGTCGGCGGTCGCGACGTTGTCCCGCCCGACGACCGTCAGCAGCCGGTCGCGCGACTCCGCCAGCGCGGGGAACGCCTCGAGCGCTTCGAAGGCGTTGGTCAGGCGTCTGCCGTGACCCTCGGCTTGACGGTTCGTCGATGCGCCGGATGGGGTCCGGGCAGGCGCTGGCACAGCGCTCGAAACGGGCGCGACGGCAGGGCGCGCGCCAACGGCGCTCGCGGCGGCTGGTCCGGTTCCGTTGCGCGCGCGAGACTCGACGCCCGCGGGCGCGGCCTTCCGTGGCGCGCGCCGCGTCTTCTTCGCTGTCACCTGCATCGTTGGTGGTCCTATCGGCAGCGATCGAAGAATGGTTGAGGCCACAGCGGTGCTCGGCCTTCGCTGGGCGTAGGGCCGACGGGCCCTCTGGCCACGTCTGCCGGTCTCGGCCGGCCGCCGGCGCCCTGGGTCACGCGCACGTCGGCGTCGGGCCGACGGGGCACGACCGCGCCGCGGGCCTCAGCCGGCGTCCAGGGCGCGGTCGATTCGGCTCAGTGTCTGCTCGCGGCCGAGCAGCGCGACGCTCTCGAAGATGCCGGGCGAGATCGTGCCGCCGGCGATCGCGACGCGCAGCGGCTGGTAGATCTCGCGCGGCTTGACGTCCAGACGCTCGACGAGCGCTTCCAGGGCGGCTGCCACCGCAGGCTCGCCGAACGTGTCGAGCTCGGCGAGCATGGCTCGCGCCTGGCCGAGCAGCTCGCGGCCTTTGGGGTCGAGCCAGCGCTCGCGCGCGGCCGGGTCGGGCGTGGGCTCGTGGAACAGGAATCCCGAAAGCGGCCAGAAGTCCGCGAGGGTCTGGATTTTCTCGCGGCTGATCGCGACGGCGTCGCGCAGGCGGTCCTCGCGGTCACGCGGCTCGGGGCCGTGGCCCGCGTCTGCGCCCAGACCTGAGTCCGCGTCCGCGCCGGCGCCGCTGGCGTAATCGATCGCCTGCGCGGCCGCCGGGTCGGTGATGTCGAGGTAGGCGTGCAGGCGGCGCGCGAGCTCTGGCACGTCCAGCTCGCGCAGGTGCACGCCGTCGAGCCAGCGCAGCTTGGTCTCATCGAAGCGCGCTGGGTTGCGGTTGACTCGCTCGAGCGTGAAGCGTTCGACCAGTTCCGGCGTGCTCATCACGGTCTGGTCATCGCCCGAGCCCCAGCCGAGCAGCGCCAGGTAGTTGCGCACGGCCTCCGGCAGGTAGCCGCCGTCGCGCAGCTCCTGCACGGATGCGGCGCCGTGTCGCTTTGAGAGCTTCTTGCCGTCGGGTCCGTGCAGGAGCGGCAGGTGGGCGTAGACCGGCAGCGGACCGTCATCAGCCAGCCCGATCGCGCGCGCGGCTTCGATCACGAGCAGCTGCTTGGGCGTGTTGGACAGGTGGTCCTCGCCGCGCACCACGTGTGTGATCGCCGCGTCGAGGTCGTCGATCGCGACGGCGAAGTTGTACAGCGGCGAGCCGTCGGCGCGCGCTATCACCGGGTCGTCGAGATGGACGTGCTCGAAGCGCGTGTCGCCGCGCACGGCGTCGTGGACGACGGTCGCGCCCTCGTCGGGGACGCGCAGGCGCACCGCGCCCTGCGCCGACGGGGGAGACGGTTCGCCGGGCTGAGCTGGACGCTCCTCGCCGCGGAAACCGCGATCGGCGCCGTGGCGGAGCTTGAACTCCTTGACGTCCTCGGGACCAGCGTGCGAACGGTAGGCGTGGCCGGTCTCGAGCAGCGCCGCGAGCGCTTGGCGGTGACGCTCGGCCCGCTCGGACTGGAAGATCGGCCCCTCGTCCCAGTCGAGCTCGAGCCAGCGCAGCGCGTCGAGGATCTGCGCGACGTTCTCGGGTGTCGAGCGTTCGCGATCGGTGTCCTCGATGCGCAGCACGAGCGCGCCGCCGCAGTGGCGCGCGAGCAGCCAGTTGAACAGCGCCGTGCGGGCGCCCCCGATGTGCAGCGCGCCGGTGGGCGATGGAGCGAAGCGAACCCTCATAGGATGCGCGCATGTTAGGGCCCGTCAAGGAAAAGGTTGTGGGACGGGGACGCTCGATCGAGTTCGCGCGGCCGCGGCGCGAGATCACGGGGGCGCCGTGCTGATCGGAGCCCACGTCTCGCCCGCCGGGGGCCTGCCGAAAGCGGTCGAGCGGGGCGTCGAGCGTGGCTGCCGGGCGATCCAGATCTTCAACCAGTCGCCGCGCATGTGGCGGCCGGGGTCCTACAGCGATGAGGACGTGGCTGCCTTCAGGGAGGCGATGGCGGCGAGCCCGATCGACGCGGTTCTGATCCACGCCGTCTACCTGGTCAACTGCGCCAGCGACGACCCCGACATTCGCGCCAAATCGCTGGCCTCGCTGACACAGTCGCTGCGCGTGGGCGCCGCGATCGGCGCGGCCGCAGTGGTGCTGCACCCGGGCTCGGCCAAGACGGGCGACGTCGCCCGCGCGATCGCGCGGGCAGGGCAGGCTATCGGCGAGGCGCTCGCCGACAGCGAGGAGTGCGAGCTGCATCTCGAGAACACGGCCGGCGCGGGCGGCACGCTCGGGCGCTCGTTCGAGGAGCTCGCGCAGCTGCTGGAGGCAAGCGCCGGCCAGCGCACGGCCGACATGGATCGTCTCGGGGTGTGCCTGGACTCGTGCCATCTGCTGGCCTCGGGCTATGACATACGCACGCCCACCGGCATGGACTCGGTGCTGCGCGAGTGCACGCGCGCACTCGGACGCGGGCGCGTGCGCTCGCTTCACCTGAACGACTCCCAGGCCCCGCTCGGCTCGAATCGCGACCGTCATGCGGACATCGGCGAGGGCGAGCTGGGCGAGCGCGGCTGTACGGCGTTCCTGAGCGCCCGCGGCCTGCAGCGGCTGCCCTGTGTGCTGGAGACGCCCGGCGAGAATCGCCAGGGTCCGAGCCGCGAGGAAGTGGAGCGCGCGATGGCCTGGCACGAGCGCGGCCTGGCGGCCCGCAAGCGAGCGACGGCCCGCAAACGCGGCTAGAGACGCGCGACGGCCGCTCAGGCGCTGGCGACGGGCACTCAGGCGCCGGCGACGGCACTCAGGCGCCCTATCGCTCAGGCGCTAGCGACCGCTGAGGCGCCAGCGACCGCCGAGGCGCCGACGACCGCTCAGGCACTGGCGGCCGAGGCGAGTGACACGGCCGGCGCAGGGCTGGCCGCGTTGAGCGCGCGCTCGAGCTCGGCGCGAACCGTGGGCGTGTTCTGCACGCGATAGGCGTCGCCAAGACGCATGCGGCGGGCGGTCCCGGCGCCGCCGATCTCGATGAACACGTCGGCGGGACCGGCGTAGTCCTCGATCGTCTGCTTGAGCTCGTCGAACACGCCCGGAGAAAGGTTCTCCGCGCAGACGCGCAGATATACGGGCTGCGCCTGAGCGGCGGCCGTGCGGGCGGCCGCGCGCGCCTGTGAGCTGGCCTGCTCGATCTCCTGCGTCGTGGGCGTGAAGGCCTCGATGGTCTGCACGATCAGGCAGGTCTTGCCGGCTTCCTTGTGGTCCACGCGTCCCTTCACGACCACGACCTCGTTGACTGCGAGCGAGGCCTCGTGCTCTGCCAGAGCCTTGCCGAATACGAGCATCTCGACCGAGCCCTCGAGATCGTCGAGCACCGCGAACATCATGTGGTCGCCGCTCCGCGTGCGGATGCGCTTGGCCTCGGTGATGATGCCGCCGACCGTCGCCCAGTCCTTGTCGCGGCGGCCCGCGAGCGCTGCGATCGGACAGTCCACGCGCGCGCGCAAAGCGTCGCGCAGTGGCTTGAGCGGATGAGCGGAAACGAACAGTCCGATCGCTTCCTTCTCCTTGGCCAGCAGCTGGCGCTGCTCGAACTCGTCGGTGGGGATCGGGGGGCGCACCGGGCCGCCGAGACCGACGCTGCTCGCCGCGGCCGCGCCTGCACCATCCGGGTCGCCGGCGCCGTCTTCGGCGAGCTCGTCGAAGATCGAGCCCTGCCCGGTGAGCTCGTCCTGCTGCTTTTGCTGGCCGGCCGCCTGCGCTTTCTCGAGCACCTCGAGCATGCCCTTGCGGCTCGCGCCGGTTGACCCGAGGGCGCCGCACTTGATCAGCGCCTCGATCGCCTTCTTGTTGACGGCGCGCGAGTCAACGCGCTCGCAGAAGTCCCACAGCGAGGTGAATTCGCCGCTCTGCTCGCGGGCGCGCTTGATCGCCTCGACCGCCTGGTAGCCGACGCCCTTGACCGCGTCCAGGCCGAAGCGGATGTTGCCCTGCACGACGGTGAACTCGTGGTCTGAGGTGTTGACGTCAGGCGGCAGGATCGCGATCCCCATCTCCTCACAGCGGGCGACGAAGAATGGGACCTTGTCCTTGGTGGACATCACCGAGGAGATCAGCGCCGCCATGTACTCGGCCGGGTAGTTGGCCTTCAGCCAGGCGGTGCGGTACGCGATCAGTCCGTAGCAGGCGGCATGGGACTTGTTGAACGAGTAGTCGGCCGACTTTTCATTGGTCTGCCACAGGAACTCGATCACCTCGGGGCTCGTGCCCGACGCGCGACAGCCCTCGACGAACTCGGGCTTGAGTGCGGCCATCGCCGCGCGGTTCTTCTTGCCGATCGCCTTGCGCAGATCGTCGGCCTTTGCTCCCGAGAAGCCCGCCAGCTCCTTGGCGATCTGCATCGCCTGCTCCTGGTAGAGGATCACGCCCTTGGAGGACTCGAGGATCGGGCGCAGGCGCTCGTCGGGATAGGAGATCGCCTGCGGGTGGTGCTTGCCTTTCGAGTACACCGGAATCTGGTCCATCGCGCCCGGCCGGTACAGCGCGTTCAGCGCCACGAGGTCGTTGAACTCGTCGGGCTGGACTTTCTTGAGGGCTTCGCGCATGCCCTCGGACTCGAACTGGAACACACCGGTCGAGTCCCCCCGGGCCAGCATCTCGTAGGTGCGCGGATCGTCTAGTGGCAGCGTCGTCATGTCTGGACGGGCGCCGCTGGAGCGCTCGATGATGTCGAGCGCGTCCTCGATCACGTCGAGGTTGCGCAGGCCGAGGAAGTCCATCTTGAGCAGACCGATCTCCTCGATCGGTTTCATCGAGAACTGGGTGACGGTGCGGTAGGAGCGCTCGCCGTCGCCGTCGCCGCCGGCGTCGGCGAGCTGCAGCGGCACGATGTCGGTCAGCGGACGATCCGCGATCACGACCGCGGCGGCGTGGATCGAGGAGTTGCGCACGATCCCCTCGAGCCCTTTGGCGACGTTGACGATGCGGCGCGCGTCGGGCTCCTCGTCGTAGGCCTTGCGCAAGGGTTCGCCGGTCTTCAGGCAGTCCTCGAACGAGGGCGCGCGCCCCATGATCGGGTCCGGGATCAGCTTCGCCAGGCGGTCTCCTACGCCATAGTCGAAGCCGAGCACGCGCGCCGCGTCGCGCGTGGCGGCGCGCGGGAACATCTTGCCGAAGGTGACGATCTGCGCGACCGACTCGCGCCCGTACTTGTCGGTGACGTAGCGCATCACCTGCTCGCGCCCGCGCACCGAGAAGTCGATGTCGATGTCGGGCATCGATACGCGCTCGGGGTTCAGGAAGCGCTCGAACAGCAGGTCGTAGGAGAGCGGATCGACGTCGGTGATCGCCAGGCAGTAGGAGACGATCGAGCCGGCGGCCGAGCCGCGTCCCGGCCCGACCGCGATGCCGTGCTCCTTGGCGTACTTGACGAAGTCCCACACGATCAGGAAGTAGGCGTTGAAGCCCATGCGGTCGATCACGTCGAGCTCCATGTCCACGCGCTGCCTGGCGTGCCCGGGGGCCGGGTCGCCGTAGCGCAGGCGCAGGCCGTCTTCGACGCGGGCGCGCAGGTACTCGCGCTCGCTGCTGCCGTCGGGCGTCGGGAAGCTCGGGATCAGCTGCTTGCCGAGCTCGAGCTCGACCGAGCAGCGCTCGGCGATCTCCAGCGTGCTGGCGATCGCCTGCGGCCATGCGGCGAAGGCTTTCGCCATCTCCTCGCTGTCGCGCAGGTAGAACTCGTTCGTGTCGAACGTCAGCTTCGGCGCGGCCAGCGTGCTCTTGGTCTGCACGCACAGCAGCGCGGTGTGGTGCTCGTAGTCCTCGCGCCGCAGATAGTGCACGTCGCCGGTGCCGACCAGGCTGCCGCCCCGGTCGCGGGCGATCCGCACGATCCCCTCGTTGGCCTTCTCCTGGGCCGCGAGCCCGTTCTTCTGCACCTCGAAGTAGACGTTCTCGGGGCCGAAGATCCGCTGCAGGTCGTCGGCGTGGGCGCTGGCGTCGCGACCGCGGTCTTCGAGCAGCCGCTGGCAGAAGCGGGAGGCCAGGCAGCCGGTCAGCGCGATCACGCCCTGTGAGTGGCGCTCGAGCTGCGCTAGATCGACCGTGGGCTTGCCGCGCTGCAGGCCTTCGAGGAACCCCGCGGACGAGAGCTTGACGAGGTTGCGATAGCCGGCGTCGTCGGCCGCGAGCAGCGTCAGGTGGTTGCGCTCGGCTCGTGCGTTCGGGCTCGCCGCGGCGCGCTCGCCGTTGACCAGGTAGATCTCGCAGCCTACGATCGGCTTGACGTTGTGGGCGGCGCAGGCCTTGTGAAGCTCGACCGCCCCGTTCATGACGCCGTGGTCGGTGAGCGCGAGCGCCGGCTGGCCGAACTCGGCGGCCCGCGCGGCGAGCGCCTCGATCTTGCAGGCACCGTCGAGCAGCGAGTACTCGGAGTGCACGTGCAGGTGTGCGCAGGACGGGGCGCTCACGACTCGATCTTAGGCGCGCCTAGCCGGCGCGCCGCTCCTCGTGGCGACTTTGACGCCGGTGTTTGCGAGCAGCGCGCCAGCGGCCGATCAGCGACATGCTGTGCCTGTGGGTGGGCGGCCACTTGGCCGGCGTATGAGCCTGTGCGATCGATGCGCTGCGCGCGGTTGCGTGCACGGCCGCGGCGGGCGCGGCTGCCTGCGCGGGCGAGGCGGCACTCGGCGCGGGGGCGGCCTCTTGTTCCTGTGCGGTTCGGCTGGCTTCCGCCTCCGCGCGCGCACGCAGGCGCTCGACGGCGACGGCAAGCGCCTCGGCCAGGTCTTCGCGGGGCGCGACCCCGGCCGCTGTGATCGAGCTTGCCGGCGCGCTCGACACGCTGCGCTGCCCCACTGGCTCCGACACCGGCGGCTGGCCAACTGACTCCGGTGCCGGCGGCTGCCCCACTGGCTCCGGCACCGGCTCGCCCACCGGCTCCGGTGTCGGCGGCTGGCCCACTGGCTCCGACACCGGCGGCTGGCCAACTGGCTCCGGTGCGCGCGGCTGGACCGCTGGCTGCGGCGCCGGTGAAGCCGCGGGCGCGGGCATGGTCGTGGGCGGCGGAGTGGGCGCGGAGCTCGCCGCTGCGGCCTCGCCGGCGGGGTCGCGCTGCGCCAGCGCGCGCAGGCTCGCGGCGAGCGTGCGCAGCTCGCCGAGCGTCGCGGCGATCGCGGTGTGACTGCGGCGCATCTGCTCGAGCGCCTGTTCGCCGCGCTCGCGCGTCCGGCGCTCCTGGTCGAAGGAGCGCTCGAGCTTGATCGAGCGACGCTCCAGCTCGGCCACGCGCTGCTGGAGCTCGTTCAGGGCACGGCCGTAGCCGTCGATCCCGGCGATCCGCCGGTTGGCGTCCTCGAGCGCCTGCTCGGCCTCGATGCGCAGCTGCTGCTCGGCGTACTCCTGCTGCTTGACCCGGCGCAGCTGCAGCTCGCGCTCGGCGAGGCGCTCGGCGCTGCGACGGGCCGACTCCTCGGTCTCGAGCAGACGCTGGCGCAGGCTCGCAAGATGGGTCTCGAGCGTCTTGACGGTGGCCTCGGCCGCCTCGGCCCGGCGCAGCAGACCGGTGTCGCCCGACTCCGCGGCGCGCCGGGCGCGGCGCTCGGCCAGCAGATCGCGCTCGCTGCGCTGCGGCGGCCCGCCGGCAGGCGTCTCGGATTCTTCGGCGATCACCGCGTCAGAGTACGTCTCACGCCGGACGCGACGCCGCCCGCTCAGGGTCCGTCCGACAGCCCCAGCTGAGCCTGCTCGGGGTCGGTCCGACAGCCCCGGCTGAGCCTGCTCGGGGTCGGTCCGACAGTCCCAGCTGAGCCCGCTCGGGGTCGGTCCGACAGCCCCGGCTGAGCCCGCTCAGGGTCGTTCGCGCAGACGCCAGGCCATGCGGGACTGCAGCGAGAACAGCTCGATGAAGCCGGGCGAGGCGGTCTGCGAGAACAGCCCGCCGGACGCGGCGAAGCTCGCGAGGCTGGCGTCGTAGACCGCGTTGGGCGAGGACCTCGTGACCACGCGCACGCTGCCCTTGTATAGCTTCAGCCCGATCGTGCCGCTGACCTGCTGGTTGGCGCGATCCATGTAGGCGTCGAGATCGTCGCGCAGCGGCTCCCACCACAGCCCGGCGTATACGAGGTAGGCCCACTGGCGGTCGAGCCCGGGCTTGAACTGGTTCTGATGGATCGTGCCGGTCAGCTTCTCGAGCTCCTGGTGCGCGCCCAGCAGGATCGCGGCGGCGGGCGCCTCGTAGATGTCGCGCACCTTCAGCCCGACGATGCGGTCCTCGAGGTGATCGACGATGCCAACGCCGTGTCTGGCGCCGAGCTCGCCGGCCCGTTCGAGCAGATCGACGAGCTCCAGGCGCTCGCCGTTCAGGGCGACGGGGACGCCGCGCTCGAGCTCGACCTCGACGATCTCGGCCTCGTCGGGCGCGAGCTCGGGTCGCGTCACGAGCGCAAACACGTCGTCCTCGGGGGCGTGACCGAGGTCCTCGATCCAGCGGCCCTCGGAGGAGCGCCCCCAGAGGTTGTCGTCGATCGAGTAGGGCGCCTGCCCCTCGACGGCGGTACCGGGGTTGGACTTGACCGGGATGCCGTGCTCGCGCGCGTACGCGAGCTCCTCCTCGCGACCCATCTGCCAGGAGCGCACCGGCGCGATCGTGCGCAGCTCGGGCGCGAGCGTGGCGACGGTGGCCTCGATGCGCACCTGATCGTTGCCCTTGCCTGTGCAGCCGTGGGCGATCGTGTCGCAGCCGCTGCGACGCGCCTGTTCGACGGCGAGCTTGGCGATCAGCGGCCGTCCCAGTGCGGTGAACAGCGGGTAGCCACCGCCGTAGAGCGCGTTTGCCTTGATCGCCGGCACGATGTACTCGCGCGCGAACTCCTCGCGCGCATCGATCACGTGGCACTCGAGCGCGCCCAAGCGCAGGGCCTTCTCGCGAATCACCTCGTAGTCCTCGCCGGGCTGGCCGAGGTTCACCGTCAGGCAGACCACCTCGGCGTGATAGCGGTCCTGGATCCACTTGAGCATGACGCTCGTGTCGAGGCCGCCGGAGTAGAGCAGCAGCACGCGTGCGACCTGCTCGGGGTCGGCCTCGTAGGAGGCGGTGCGCGGCGGAAAGCCGCGCTGCTCATCGGAGTCGGTCATAGCGCGGCCAGGCTACTGGACGTGGCTCGGCTACTGAAGGTCGCCGAGCCACTGGACGCGGCAGGGCTACTGGTCACGGCTCGGCTATCGAGCGCGGCCCGGCTACTGGACATGGCCGGGGCACTGGATGTGGCCCGGCTGCTGGAGCAGCGAGGGGTGACGAGGTCAGCGTTCGTCGTCATACGGTGCTTCTCCGGCGACCTTGGCGCGCCGGCGCTCCATCAGCGGATAAACCGATCGCGAGCGAAAGCCGAGCTTGGCGTACAGGCCGTCGGCGCCGTCGGTGTGGAGCAGCCACGTGAGCTTCGCATGGGGTCCGTTGTCGACGAGCTCGCGCACGAGCTCGAGGCCGAGGCCGCGTCCGCGATAGGGCTCGAGCACGTATACGTCGGCCAGGTAGGCGACGATCGCTTCGTCTGAGGCGACGCGAGCAAAGCCGACCTGGGCGCCCTGGTGATACAGACCGACGACCCGGGCCGAGCCGCGGATCGCCCGCTCGACCAGCTCGCGGGGACGCCCTCGCCCCCAGTAAGACTGCTCGCTGATGAACGCGTGGACAGCGTCGACGTCGATCCGCTCGGGATCGTCGTCGAGCTCGAACCCTTCGGGGAGCGCGCGCGAGGTCATCTCGTTTCTTCCAGCGCCGCGCGGAGGCGGGCGAGGCCGAGGTCGATCTCGGCCTCGCCGATGATCAGCGGCGGCAGCAGTCGCACGGTGGTGGGGCCGGTGGCGTTGACGATCAGGCGCTGCTCGCAGAGCGCGCGCCGAACCACATCGGGTGCGGAGACCTCGACCTCGCATGCGAGCATCAGTCCGCGCCCGCGCACGGAGCGCACGTACGGTAGCCGTTCGAGGCCGGTCTGCAGACGCGTTCCCTGCTCGCGTACGCGCGCGAGCAGGGCGCTGTCGCGTGTGATGGCCAGCGCCGCCAGCGCCGAAGCCGCGACGACCGGTCCGCCAGCAAACGTCGAGCCGTGATCTCCCGGCTGGAGCACGTCCGCCAGGCGCGGGGAGGTCACGAGCGCGCCGATCGGCAGCCCGCCCCCGAGCGCCTTCGCGGTCGTGAGCGCGTCGGGCGCGACGCCGGTCTGCTCATACGCCCACAGCGTTCCGGTGCGGCCCATGCCGCACTGGACTTCGTCGAAGATCAGCGCGGCGCCGTGCTCGTCGCAGGCCGCGCGCGCGGCGCGCAGCGTCTCGTCGGAGAGCACGTGCACCCCGCTCTCGCCTTGGATCGGCTCGAGCAGCACCGCCGCGGTGCTCGCGTTAACGGCGGCGACGATCGCCTCGGCGCTCGGAGCGACGGCGCGAAAGCCCGGCACTAGCGGCGCGAACGGCGCCTGCTTGGACTCCTGCGGCGTGGCCGAGAGCGCGCCGTAGGTGCGTCCGTGGAAGGCTCCGTGCACGACCACGACGTCGCCCGCCGGATGGGCCTTGCGCGCGAGCTTGAGTGCCGCCTCGCTGGCCTCGGCGCCGGAGTTGCAGAAGAACACCTTGCCGCCGAGGCTCGACTCGGTGAGCTGCTCGGCCAGCCGCATCGCGGGCTCGGTGTAGAAGAGGTTGGAGACGTGCATCAGCCGCCCCGCCTGCTCGCGAATCGCGGCGACCACGGCGGGATGGCAGTGACCGATGTTGGTGACCGAGATGCCGCACAGGAAGTCGAGGTACTCGCGGCCGGCGTCATCGAACAGCAGGGCGCCTTCGCCGCGCACGAACTCGACCGGCTGGCGAGCATAGGAGGGGATCACGTGGCCGCGCTCGAGCTCCTGCAGCGCGGCGAGGCCGGCGAGCTCGGTCGAGCCGCTCATGCTCCGGCCTCGATCTTGGTGCCGACGCCGGCGTCCGTGAACAGCTCGAGCAGCAGCGAATGCGGGACGCGCCCGTCGAGGATGTGCGCGGCGCTGACACCCGCATCGATCGCGTCCACGCACGCCTGCAGCTTCGGGCGCATCCCCCCCTCCAGCCGCTCGAGCGCGCCGCACACCTGCTCGGTGCTGGCCTGTGCGATCAGGCTGTCGGGGTCGGCCGGGTCGCGGAGCCAACCCGGGACGTCGGTCAGGAAGATCACCTTGTAGGCGCCGAGCGCGCCCGCGACCGCTCCGGCGGCCTCGTCGGCGTTGACGTTGTACGAGCGGCCGTCGCGATCGGCCCCGACCGAGGCGATCACGGGGATGTAGTCGCTGGCGACGTGGTTGAGGACGTTCACGTCGACGCGTTCGATACGCCCGACGAAGCCGATGTCCTCACCGCCCGGCGCCGCGCGCCGGGCGACGCGAAACAGCGAGCCGTCGTCGCCGCAGAGGCCGACCGCGGGCTGGCCGTGCCGGTTGATGCGCAGCACGATCTCCTTGTTGATCTTGCCGACCAGCACCATCTTGGCGACCTCGACCGTGGCCGCGTCGGACACGCGCAGGCCTTCGACGAACTCGACCGGCAGTCCCAGGCGGTTCATGTAGGCCGTTATGTCCGGGCCGCCGCCGTGGACGACGATCGGGTTCAGCCCGACGTACTTGAGCAGTACGACATCGCGCGCGAACTCCTCGCGCAGCTGCTCGTCCTCCATTGCCGCGCCGCCGTACTTGATCACGACCGTCCTGCGGTGGAACTCGCGGATGTACGGGAGCGCCTCGAGCAGCGTGCCGACCGGGCTGGCCGTAACCTCCCGCTCGGGCTTCACGTCGCTCATGTCGTGTACTCCGCGTTGATGCGTACGTACTCGTGTCCGAGGTCCGAGAAGAAGACCTCGGTTTCGGCGCCGTCGCCGGGCAGGGTGATCTCGTATTCGAGCTCGTCGCCCTGCACGGCTGTGGCGAGTGCCTCCTGATCGAAGTCGACCGCGGCGCCTGCCGAGCACACCACGATGCCGTTGATCGCGAGGTCCACCGCCAGCGGCGCGGGGGTGGGCGGGCCTGCCGTGCTCGCGCCGATCGCTTGGATCACACGGCCCCAGTTCGGGTCGGCGCCGTGCAATGCCGTTTTGACGAGCGGCGAGTTGGCGACGGCTCGCGCGGCCCCCTCGACTCGCTCTGCATCGCCGCCCCGCACGACCGCGCGCGCGATCCGACCGGCACCCTCGCCGTCGGCGACCATCATGATCGCGAGCGCGCGCAGGAGGGCGTCGAGCCCCTCGCCGAAGAGCAGCTCGTCCTCGGATTCGGGCGCGACGCGCACCCCCGAGGCGCCCGAGCACATCAGCACGACGGTGTCATTGGTCGAGAGCTGGCCGTTGACCGAGCAGCGGTCGAAGGAGCGCTTCACGCAAACTCCCAGCAGCAGGTCGGCCGTCACGGGCTCCAGGACGGCGTCGGTCTCGATGAAGCAGAGCATCGTGGCGAACTTGGGCGAGATCATGCCCGCGCCCTTGCATTGAGCGCTGAGCCGCACGCGACCCGACGGCAGCTCGAGCTCGAGGTTGGCGCGCTTCTCGACGGCGTCGGTGGTCTCGATCGCGCGCTGGAAGTTGCGATCGCCCTCGCGGCTCAGCACGCCTGCGGCGGCGTCGATGCCCTGCAGCATGCGCTCGACCGGCAGATACCAGCTGATCGCGCCGGTCGAGCCGAGCACGACCTGTGCCGGCGAGATCCCGAGCGCGGTGGCAGCGGCGGCTTGTGTGCGAGCGGCGTCCTCCAGGCCCCGGGCTCCGGTGGCGGCATTGGCGCAGCCGGAGTTGGCGAGCGCGGCGCGCAGCGTGTGCGGCGTGCAGCGTTCACGACTGATCAGCACGGGCGCGGCGGGCGTACCGGTGGCCGTGTAGCGAACGGCGCTCGTGCACTGGTCTGTGTCGCAAACGACGATGCCGACGTCGGGGTTGCCGTTGGGCTTGATGCCGCACGCCACGCCCGCGGCGCGGAAGCCGGCGGGCAGGCCAGCCTCGGCGGCGAGCTCGCGCACGTGCGCGGGCGCGGGCGCGGTCCAGCGCGAGCGAAAGCAGGACGAGGTCGTGCTCACAGCAGTCCCTCTGTCTCTGGCAGGCCGAACATCAGGTTGAGGTTCTGGACGGCCTGCGAGGAGGTGCCCTTCCACAGGTTGTCGATCGCAGAGAGCACCACCAGCTTGCCGGTGTGGGCGTCGGCGACCGCGAACACGCGACAGAAGTTCGTCGCGTACACGTCCCGCGTGCCGGGCGGAACATCGAGCACTTCGACGAACGGCTCGCGCGCATAGGCGTCGGTGTACAGCTCGAGCAGCTCGCCGGCGGCGATCGTGCGGGTTGGGGTGACATAACAGCTGGCGAGCTCGCCCTGGTCAAGCGGCACCAGGTGCGCCTGGAACTGGACCGTCAGCTCGGGGTGGGCGGGATCCAAATCAGACAGCTGCTCCTCGATCTCGGGCGTGTGACGATGCGAAGCAACCTTGTACGGGAGGATGTTCTCGCCGGCGATCGACAGATGCGTGGTGTCGTCGAACACGCGCCCCGCGCCCGAGATGCCCTGCTTGGCGTCGATCACCACGTCCGCGATCAGCCCGGCACGCGCCAGTGGCGCGAGCCCGAGTACTGCGGCGGTCGGATAGCAGCCGGGGTTGGCGACGATCCGCGCCCCGGCGATCCGCATGCGATGCAGCTCGCTGAGGCCGTAGACGGCCTCGCCCAGGAGATCCGGGCGCGGGTGCTCGCCATACCACTGCTGATAGCTGGCCAGCGAGCTCAGGCGAAAGTCGGCGCTCAGGTCGAGCACGCGCACGCCTCGCTCGACGAGGGCGCCGACGGTCGGCGCCGCGGCTGCGTGCGGGTAAGCTACGACCGCGGCATCGAGGGCCTGATCGGGACCGGCTCCGATCGGCGCGTGGCGTTCGAGGTCGAGCTCCTCGATCTCGAGTGGCACGCGGTAGCGGGGGTACAGCTCGTTGAGCGTGCGCCCGACCTCGGAGCGGCCGGTGACCCCGACCAGCTGAAAGCGCGGATGGCGCCACAGCAGGTAGGCGGCGAGCGCGCCGGCGAACCCCGTGGCCCCGGCGACCAGCACGCGCGCACAGCCAGGCTCTAGCTCCTGCTCGAACGCCCGCTCAGCCACGCAGCTCACCCCCCAGGCCAGCGAGAGCGGCGACGATGCGCTCACGGGCCGGCGCCACGTCCTCGTCGGTGAGCGTGCGATCGGCCGCTCGGAAGGACAGGGCGAGCGCCAGCGAGCGTCTGCCCTCCCCCACCTGCGGCCCGCTGTAGACGTCGAAGACGTGCACGTCGCGCAGCAGCTCACCGGCGGCGGCGCGGGCGCTTGCGAGCGCCTGCTGCGCCGATACCTGCTCCGGCAGGACCACCGCGATGTCCTGGCGCAGCGGCGGGTACCCGATCAAGTCTTCGTAGGCGGTATCGGTGAGGGCGGCCGCGATCAGCCGGTCGAGGTCGAGCTCGAAGCAGCTCGCGCCGGGCAGGTCCCAGGCCGCGGCGACGAGCGGGTGCAGCTCGCCGATCCACCCGATTGCCTCGCGCGCGTCTGCATCGCCCTTGTGTCGATGACGCGCATCGCCGTCCGCGCGGTCGTCGGACGCGCGATCGGCGCCGACATGGATCGTGGCGGAGCGACCCGGATGCAGGAACGGCTCGCGTGCAGGCGCCAGTGTCAGCTCGCGCACACGCAGCGCCGAGGCGAGCGCTTCGAGCACTGCCTTGGCGGCATAGAACTCGGCGACCGGCGGATCTGGACTGTTCCAGCTCGGCTCCAGCAGGCGGCCACTGAGGAGCACGGCGAGCGCGCGCCGCTCGAGCACGCCCGTCTCGCGGTCTCCGGCGCGAGCGAACACGCTGCCCACCTCGAACAGGCGCAGGTCCTCGATTCCGCGGGCTCGGTTGTGTGCGGCCGTGTCGAGCAGCGAGCCGAGCAGCGTCGTGCGCAGCAGCGACTGCTCCTCAGACAGCGGGTTCTCGAGCGCCGGCGCGGCTCGGCGCGGATCGTCGCGACTCAGACGCAGCCGCTCGAACAGCGCAGGCGAGGTGAAGGTCCAACCGACGGCCTCGTAGAGCCCCCTGCCGACGAGGGCATCGACCGCGCGGCGCTGGAGCCGCTGCTCGCGTGAGAGCACGCCATAGGCATCCCGGCGCTTGGGCAACGTGGCCGGCAGCCGCTCGAGGCCATCGATGCGCGCGACCTCCTCGATCAGGTCGGCCTCGCGCGTCACGTCCTCGCGCCTGACCGGCGGCGGGATGACGTCCAGTCCATCGTCGGCCGGAGCGGTCGTGAAGTCGAGCGCCCGCAGGATCTGCTGCTGGCGCGCGCGCGAAATCTTCACGCCCAAGATCGCTTCCACGCGCCGTTCGCGCAACCGGATCGTCTGCGGCTGCGGGCCGTCACCGCCGATGTCGATCGTGCCCGGGAGCACGCGGGCTCCGCACAGCTCGATCATCAGCCTGGTGGCGAGCGCCTGCGCCCACATGCACTGCTCCGGCGCGAGCCCCTTCTCGAAACGGGAAGAGGCCTCGCTGCGCAGGCCGAGCGCCCACGAAGCGCGGTGGATGCTCGGTCCGTACCAGTTGGCGACCTCGAGCAGCACGCGGGTCGTGCCGTCGTGGACCTCGGAGCGCGCGCCGCCCATCACGCCCGCGATCGAGGTGGGCCCGTCGGCGTCCTCGATCACGATCATCTCGCCATCGAGCGTGCGAGTCTGCTCGTCGAGCGTCGTCACCTGCTCGCCTTCGTGGGCGCGGCGCACCGTCAGTCTGGCGCCCGCGACGCGGTCGAGGTCGAACGCGTGCAGCGGCTGGCCGGTCGCGAGCATTACGTAGTTGGTGATGTCGACGACGTTGTTGATCGGGCGCTGGCCGGCAGCGCTCAGACGCGCCATCAGCCACGGCGGCGAGGGCGCGATCGTGACGTGCTCGAACACACGCGCGGTGAAACGAGGACACAGGTCCGGGCACTGCACGTCAACGCTCGCCGCGGGCGCGTGATCGCCGTCGGTCCTCGCCGGGCCCCGGTCGGCGTCCGGATCCTGACCGAGCGGTCCTGCGCTTCCGGGGTCCTCGTCCCATGGTGGCGGTGCGAGCGGAGCGCCGGTGGCGGCGTGCAGCTCGCGCGCGACGCCATACATGCCGAGACAGTCCGGCCGGTTGGGCGTGATCTCGAGCTCGAGCACCTCGGTCGAGATCGCCAGCACGTCGCTCAGTCGCGTGCCGGGTGAGAGCGCGCCGTCCTCCAGGCTGCCGTCCAGCACGAGGATCCCCTCGCCTCCGGGACCGATCGTGAGCTCCTGCTCGGAGCAGATCATGCCTTCGGAGCGCACGCCGCGCAGCTTCACGGCGGCGATCTCGCTGCCGTCGGGCATCCGTGCTCCGGGCAGCGCCACCACGACGCTCTGGTCGGCGGCGACATTCGGCGCGCCGCACACGATCGTGACGGGCCCGTCATGCCCGGCCTGGCCGACGTTGACGGTGCACACGCTGAGCCGGTCGGCATCGGGGTGGGGCGCGCACTCGAGCACCCGCGCAACCACGAACCGCTCGGCGTCGGGAACGCCGTAATGGTGGATCGCCTCGACCTTGGTGCCGGTCATCGTCAGCCGCTCCTCGACGCCGTTCACGTCCAGATCCGGGGCGCAGTATTCACGCAGCCACTCGAGCGGAGCTCTCATCCGAATTGCTCCAAGAACCGCACGTCGTTCTCGTAGTAGAGCCGCAGGTCGGGGATTCCGTGCTTGAGCATCGCGATCCGCTCGACGCCCATTCCCCACGCGAATCCCTGCACGCGCTCGGGGTCGTAGCCGGGCGCATTGCGCTCGTTGGTGGCGACGTACGCGTACACGTTCGGGTTGACCTCGCCCGCCCCCAGCACCTCGAGCCAGCCCTCGCCCTTGCACAGGTAACAGCGCGTCCCGTCGCCGAGGAAGCCTTTTCCGTCACAGTGAAAGCAGGACACGTCCACCTCGACGCTCGGCTCTGTGAAGGGAAAGAAGTGCGGCCTCAGCCGGACGTTGCGCCGCTCGCCGAAGACGGACCGCGCGAACGCGAGCAGCGTTCCCTTCAAATCTGCGAGCGTGATGTCCTCGTCAACGGCCAGTCCCTCGAGCTGGTGGAACTGAGGGGTGTGAGTTGCGTCGCTGTCAGGACGGTAGACGCGTCCGGGGATCACCACGTACAACGGCGGCGGGTGTGCCTCCATCGCGCGGATCTGCATCGGTGAGGTGTGCGTGCGCAGGACGATGTCGCTGTCCGAGGTATCGCGCCCAGCATGTCGTGTCTCGTCTTCACTCTGGGTGTGGTCGTGAACGTCGAGGTAGAACGTGTCGGTGCGAGCGCGCGCCGGGTGCGTTGGGCTGTGGTTGAGCGCGTCGAAGTTGTAGTGGACAGTCTCGACCTCGGGTCCTTCGAGCACCGTGAACCCAAGCCCCAGGAAGATGTCCTGCAGCTCGCGCATCGTCTGCGTGAGCACGTGCAGGCGCCCGACCGGCTGTTGCGGGCTGCCGGGAAGGGTCACGTCGATCTGCTCGCCTGCAAGGCTGCCCTGAAGCTCGGCCTCGCCCAGCTCGCGCTCGCGCTGCCCCAGCAACGCTTCGAGCGCCTGACGAGCCTCATTGGCCGTGCGCCCGACGGCGGCGCGTTCGCCCGGCTCGAGCTGGGCCACCCCGCGCAGCAGTTGCGGCAGCTCGGCCTTGCGTCCGAGGAAGCGCACGCGCAGCTCCTCGAGCGCGTGGCTCGACGACGCTTCGGCGATAGCCGCCTGCGCCTGCTGGCGCAGCTGTTCGATCTGCTCGATCATGACGCCCGGACCCTAGATGGTCGAGCCCGCGCAAGCTCGTACAGCGCGACCGTCGCCGCCATCGCCGCGTTCAACGAGTCGGCCGCGATCGGGATGTGCGCCACGTGCTGGCAGGACGCGAGCGCGGCCGGCTCGATACCTGCCCGCTCCGCGCCGACGAGCAGCGACACGACTCGGGCCCGCGCCAGCCGTTCTGACACGGTCGCGAGCGGCTCACCGGCGCCGGCCACGAGCGCCACGCGCTCCCCCGGGAGCTGCGCAGGATCCGCAACGCTCGCGAGCCCGACCGCGAAGATCGCTCCCATGCTGGCCCGTACCGCCTTCGGCGAGAACGGATCAGCGCATCCCGCGCCGAGCGCAACGCAGCCGGCGCCGAAGGCGAGCGCGCTCCTGACCACGGTGCCGACGTTGCCGGGATCGCGCAGGCCGTGCAGGTACACGCACACCGGTCCGACCGGCGCCGGCAGCCAGCGTTGCTCGTAAACGCCGATCGCACGGGTTCCCGAACCGAGCGTCGAGACCGCGGCGAGTAGCTCGGGAGCGACGTCGTGGAAGCGCGCCCCCCCGGCGCGGCTGCCCGCGACGCGGTAGCCATCGAGCGCAGCGCGGCCGGCATCGGTGGCGGCCGCGATCAGATCCTCTCCCTCGGCAAAGAACGTCCCGCTCTGCGCGCGTCCGCGCTTGGTGCGCAGCCGCCGCAGCGCCTTCAGGCCCGGGTTGTACGGTGAGGCGATGATCGTCATCGGTGGGGTCGGGTTCGAACGAGTGGCGGTATTGATCTTGCAGTGCGGCGGCGATGTCGTCTGTCGCGTGACGGTCGTGGTGTTCGGGTCGTCGTGTTCAGGTCGTGATGTTCAGGTCGTGATGTTCAGGTCGTGATGTTCAGGTCGTGATGTTCAGGTCGGGGTGTTCATCGGTATCCGCGGTGTTGGTGTCGGTGCTGGTGCGACGGTCTTCATGTCTTGTGGCTTCGAGATCATCCTCAATGCTTGGGACGGGACTGCTCCGCGAAGCGAGCACTAAAAAGGGCGCCGTCCTGTACAGGATCGACGCCCGGGAGGTTTGCCGCCGCGGCTGATGTGCTCAGGCAGCCGACGGCAACGCCTCGCGGGCGGTCTCGGCCAAACGTCGAAACGTGTCGGCGTCGTGCACCGCGATGTCCGCGAGCATCTTGCGGTCGAGCTCCACGCCGGCCAGCTGAAGCCCGTGAATGAACTGGGAGTAGCTCATGCCGTTCTGCCGCGCAGCGGCACCGATGCGCACGATCCAGAGCCGCCGGAAGTCGCGCTTGCGTTTGCGCCTGTCCCGATACGCATAGGAGTCGGCCTTCATCAAGGCCTCCTTGGCGCGCTTGTAGTTCGAGTGTGCCTCGCCGCGGAAGCCCTTCGTCAACTCCAGCGTTGCGCGGCGCTTCTTGCGGGCGTGCACCGACCGCTTTACGCGAGTCATGCGCCACCTCCCGCACGCGTGCCGCCGGCGCTCTTGCGCGGCGCCGCGCTCTTCGAGCGGCGCCCCGTGCCCGCGCGACCCGTGCCCGCGCCGAGCAGCCGCTTGACCCGCGGGGTGTCGTCAGCCGACAGCACCACCGGACGCGAGAGAGCGCGCTTGTGTTTCGGCGACTTCTTCTCGAGGATGTGGCTGGTGAAGGCGTGCCGCGCCCGCACCTTGCCTTTGGCGGTCAGCTTGAAGCGCTTCTTGGCGCCGGAATGGGTCTTCATCTTTGGCATCGGAACGCAAGAGTATGACACGCCCGAGGACGCTGGCCGGAAGCGCCGGCGATCGCAGCCATGAGCGCACGCGTGCGCATGCGCATGCGTGCGTGCGCCGCGCCGGAGGACGATTGCTGCGTGGCGGGAGGGCGTCGTGCGCGCGCTTGCCGTGGCCAGCTACACGGCAGCGTCTGCGCCGGCGCCGGCAGATTGGGCGGCCGTCGGGGCCTCTCCTGGAGCGGGCTCCGTGCTGGCCGCGCCGACGTTCACGCCATCGCCTTCTGCAGGCGCACGACCGGAGCCGTTCTCGCTGGCGCCGTTGGCGGGAACCTGCTCAGCGGGTGCGCTCTCCTCGCCGCCCGCCTCACTTGCGTCTGGGCTCGGGCCGCTTGCGTCTGGGCTCGGGCCGCTTGCGTCTGGGCTCGTGCCCCTTGCATCTGGATGCTGGCCGCTTGCATCTGGGCTCGGGCCGCTTGCGTCTGGGCTCGGGCCGCTTGCATCTGGATACTGGCCGCTTGCATCTGGGCTCGGGCCGCTTGCATCTGGGCTCGAGCCGCTTGCATCTGGGCTCGGGCCGCTTGCATCTGGGCTCGAGCCGCTTGCATCTGAGCCAGCGCCACTTGCCTCGGGGCTCGCACCGTTCCCGCCGACGACCTCCACAGGCGCGGGAGCGCCGTCGGCGTCGGTGGCAACCTCTGCATCGGCACGACCAGCGAGGACCGCTTTGGAGGGCGCGAGCAGCATCGTCATGTTGCGGCCCTCCTGGACCGGTCGCTGCTCGACGACGCCGATCTCGGCGAGCTCCTCGGCCAGCCGGTCGAGGATCGCGGTGCCCCGCTCCGGATGAGTGACCTCGCGACCGCGGAACATGATCGTCACCTTCACCTTGTCCTTGTGGCGCAGGAAGCGCTCGACATGGTGCTTCTTGGTGTCGTAGTCGTGTTGCGCGATCTTCGGGCGAAACTTGATCTCGCGAACCGTGATCTGCTGCTGGTGCTTGCGGGCCTGCTTCTGCTTCTGCGCCTGCTCGTACTTGTACTTGGAGTAGTCGAGCACGCGGCACACGGGCGGGCGCGCCTCGGGCGCGACCTCGACGAGGTCGAGCTCGCGTTCCTGCGCGAAGCTCAGCGCGTCGGCGGTCTTCATCACTCCGACCTGCTTGCCCTCGTCGTCGATGACGCGCACCTCAGGTACGCGGATGCGGTCGTTGATTCTCGTCTGGTCCCGCTCGGGCGGGCGCCGGTCGAACCTGCGCGGTACCGGCACTAGCTGTGCTCGCCGTGCGTCAAGCGGACGCGACCGTTGTGTGCAGCGCTCGAAGGACTCTGCAGAGTGCCAAGGCGGCCGAGTATAGCGGCGCGTGGTCTCCGCGCAACCCTCTTTTCCATAATGCTTACGCGGTCTGCGAGCTCGGGCACGCGATCTCGGGCTGCAGGCGCTCGGCGAAGTCGTCGATCGGGACGCTGCCCCCCTCCGCGCCCCCGTGCGCGCGCACCGACACGGTGTCGTTCGCGGCCTCGCGCTCGCCGACGATCAGCATGTAGGGGATCTTGCGCAGCTCGGCCTCGCGGATCTTGCGCGCGATCGACTCGCTCCGTTCGTTGACCTCGATCGCCGCGCCGGCCGCGCGCAGGCGCGCGCCGATCTTGGCCGCGTAGTCGTTGAAGCGGTCGGAGATCGGCAGCACGATCGCCTGCACGGGCGCCAGCCACAGCGGCAGCTGGCCCGCGTAGTGCTCGAGCATGATTCCGATGAAGCGCTCGTAGGAGCCGAACAGCGCGCGATGGATCATCACCGGGGTGTGGTCTGCATTGTCGGCGCCGGTGTAGCTCAGGTGGAAGCGCTCGGGCATCGAATAGTCGAGCTGTACCGTGCCGAGCTGCCAGGAGCGACCGAGCGAGTCGGTCATGTGCATGTCGATCTTCGGCCCGTAGAAGGCGCCGTCGCCGGGGTTGAGCTCATAGCTGAGGCCGTAGTCGTCGAGTGCGCGCGCCAGCTGCGCCTCGGCGCGATCCCACAGCTCGTCGCTGCCGCTGCGCACCTGCGGGCGCGTGGACAGCTCGAGGCGGACCTCCAGGTCGAACAGGGCGTAGGTCGCGAACGCCATCTCCAGGCAGCCCCTGAGCTCGTCGGGGACCTGGTCTTCGGTGCAGAAGATGTGGGCGTCGTCCTGGGCGAAGTGCCGTACACGCAGGAGCCCGTGCAGCACGCCGGAGGCCTCGTTGCGGTGCAGCAGCCCCGGCTCGGAGTAGCGGACCGGCAGGTCGCGGTAGGAGTGGCGGCGAGTGCCGAACAGGTGCGCGTGACCGGGACAGTTCATCGGCTTGATGGCCATGTCGCGCTCCTCGACCTGGAACGTGAACATGTTCTCCCGGTACTGGCCCCAGTGTCCTGAGGTCTTCCACAGCTCGGCGTCGAAGATCTGCGGGGTCTTGACCTCGGTGTATCCGCGTTCGGCACCCATCTGGCGAGAGACGCCGACGAGCGTGTTGAACACCTTGGTTCCCGCCGGCAGCCAGAACGCGGCGCCCGGCGAGACCTCCGAGAAGGTGAACAGATCGAGCTCGCGTCCGAGCTTGCGATGATCACGGGCCTTCGCCTGCTCGATGCGCTCGAGATGCTCATCGAGCGCCGCTTTCGAGAAGAACGCCGTGCCGTAGATGCGGGTGAGCATCTTGCGGCTCGAGTCGCCGCGCCAGTATGCGCCCGCGACCGAGCTCAGCTTGAACGCCTTGACGCTCGCCGTGCTCGGCGCGTGCGGGCCGCGGCACAGGTCGGTGAACGGGCCGTTGGTGTACAGCGACACCGTGCGCAGCGGCTCGCGCCCAGCGTCTGCGCGGGCCGTAGCGGTGGGACTGCCATCGTGATGCGGGAGTCCCGGCTGTGACGCGCGCACGAGGTCGTCGATCAGCTCGACCTTGTAGTCCTGGCGCTCAGCGGCGAAGCGCTCACGGGCCCGCTGCACCGCCACGTCCTCGCGCTCGAAGCGCTCGCCGGCCTTCACGTGGGCGCGCATGCGCTCTTCGATCTTCGCGAAGTCGGCCTCGGAGACGACGGTGCCCTCCGGAAACTCGAAGTCGTAGTAGAAGCCATCCTCGATTGCGGGCCCGATCGAGATCTTGACGCCCTCATACAGCTCCGTCACGGCCGCCGCCAGCACGTGGGCCGCGTCGTGACGGATCAGTGCGAGCGCGGTCGGTTCGCTGCGCTCGGTGATGATCGAGATGCGCGCGCCGTCCGGCAGCGGCCGCGCGAGATCGCGCACCTCCCCGTCTGCGCCGGCTTGCGCTCCGTCCACTCCGACTTCGACCGCCAGGGCCGAGCGCGCGAGCCCCGCCCCGATCGCGGCCGCCGCGTCTGCGCCGGTCGCACCGTCGGGCAGCTCGAGCGGGGTTCCGTCTGGAAGTGTGACCGAGATCGACAAGGCAGCGCTGAGAGTACCCACACCGCGCGGGCCCGGCAGCGCTGGTCAGGCGGCGCGCCAGAGAGCGTCGTCGGCGAGCGCGGTGCGCCGCACCGAGCCGGCGCCTGCCAGCTCCACGAGCGCGCGCTCGGCCGCGTCGTGGTCGGGCGCCGCGTTGTTGGGCGCCATGATCGCGGCCACCTCTCGCGTGACGAGACCGCCGGGCGAGGATGCGAGCGCTTCCAGCGGATCGTGTGCGTGCTCACGCCGCTGCAGGCTCGGATCGAGGTTGGCGACCAGCACGTCATATGCCTCCACCGGCTGAAAGCCGCCGGCCTCGAGCCGCACGCCGTCGCGCTCGAACACCAGCGAAGGCGCCGAGAAGCGCACCGGGCCATCGGTCTGGCGGGCCTTGCCCTGAAAGTGTGTTGGCCCTCCTGCGGCCGTGCGTGTCTCGCTCTTGTCGGCCTCGTACGCCTCGAGCGTGCTCTGATCGTCGATCGCCGCGACGATCGAGCCGACGTCGAGGTCACTGACGCGTTCGAGCGCGTTCGCGATGGCGGTGTCCTCGTCGAGCACGAGCGTGGTCGTGAACCAGGCGAGTTGTAGCGCCCGCAGCGCCTCGTGCTCGCGGCCGGGCTCGAGCAGGCGCGTCGCGACGATCGCCCTGCAGGCGCGTGAGGTCGCCGCGAGCCGCGCGCGAGGCTCGGAGATGAACGGCATGCCGTAGCGGCGGAACATCAAGCTCGCGGCCGCCATGCGGGACGGTGTGTAGCCGCGTTCGAGATAGCGCTGCGGGTCCTCCGAGAGTCCGATCGTCACCAGCCGCCAGTCGAGCTGCTCGCCATAGCGCCAGCGCAGCACCGCGAACGCGGGACTCGCCGAATACGCCCAGGGACAACCCGGATCGCTGTAGTGCGTGACGGTGATCTCGCCCATCGCAACATGATTGTACGAACAACGACCGTTCCTCCGGTCGATCCGCCGATGCACGCCGCCCCCGTTCGCTCAGACAGAAACAGCCTTGCAGACATTAGTCCTCATTGCCATCATGGCGGTATGAAAAATCGAAAGCGTTCCTCCATTTCGATCACCCTTTCGCCCGCACAGGTCGACGAGGTCGTGCGCGCCGCCGGCACCAGCCGTGCGCCAGGCATCTCCGAGCTGCTCGTGGATGCGCTCAGCGGCCGTGTCGACGCGGGCCGAGACGCAGACTCCGGCAGCCTGTCGGTCGCCGAGCCCGCGTCGATCGACACGGTCAACCCGCGCTACTCCCGCTCACTGCTGCGCGGCCTGCTGCTGCTGAGGTGCTTCGAACCGGGCGGGGAGGAGCGTGGAATCGTCGAGATCGCCGACGAGCTCGGAATGAGCCCCTCGACGACGCATCGCTACGCCCTGACGCTCGTCGAGCTGGGCCTGCTCGAGCGCTGCCCAGACACGCGCAAGTACCGGCTGCCGGCGATGAGCTCAGGGGCGCACGCGCGCACGCCCTGAGCGGCGTCCCGACCGCGCCCGCTGCCTTACCCGTCCGATCGGCCGCTTGCCCCCGCGGACAGCGGTTCCCTGGCAGCGGTGCTCGGCGTGGCAGCCTGCGTGAAGTACCGTGCGCCCTCGAGGTTGATGTCCGGAACGGCGCGATCGAGCCACCGCGGCATCCACCAGTTCAGGCGGCCCATCATCAGCATCAGCGAGGGCACCAGCAGGCAGCGCACGACGGTCGCGTCGAGGATTACCGCGACCGCCAGGCCGACGCCGAACTGCTTGACGGTGGGGTCGCCGTTGAGCACGAAGCTGCCGAACACGAACGCCATGATCAGCGCCGCGGCCGTGATCACCCGCCCGCTGGTAACGAGCCCAGAGACGACTGAGTCGCGATTGCTCTCGCCGGCGTGCTCGTGTTCCTCGATCTGGCTGACGAGGAACACCTCGTAGTCCATCGACAGCCCGAACAGCACGGCGAACATGAACAGCGGCACGTAGGAGACGATCGGGACCGATCCTTCGAGGCCGATCACGCCGCTCAGCCAGCCGTACTGGAAGACGGCCGTGAGCACGCCGTACGACGCCCCGATCGACAGCAGGTTCATGACGGCGGCCTGCGCCGGAACGACGACGGTGCGCAGAGCGATGATCAGCAGGACGAAGCTGAGCGCGATCACGACGAGGATCTGCAGCGGCAGCTTGTCGGAGATGCGCGAGGCCAGGTCCACGTAGCCTGCCGTGCTGCCCCCGACGTGCGCGGTCATGTCCGTACCGGCCTCCGCGCCCGGGATCGTGCTGGAGCGCAGGCGTTCGACGAGCTGCGCCGTCGTGGTGTCGGACGGCGCGGTCGTGGCGATTGCGTTGAAGTAGGCGGCTGTGCCCGCCTTGTCGATCTGGTAGGGGGTGACGCTCGCCACCCCGGAGGTCGCAGCGACGTCCTTCTGCAGCTTTTGCAGGCGCGGGTCGGTCGCGCGAGGGTCCCCCTTCGGTGCGGATGACCCTGCGCCCGCGCTAGATGATCCGGCGCCCGCAGTAGACGATGCAGCGCCCGACGAGGAGGACGACGCGCCCGATGAAGGCGACGAGGAGCCCGCGGAAGGCGACGAGGACGACGCACTCGACGACCCCGACGACGACGAGGACGATGCACCCGACGACGGCGACGCGGAGCCCGCGGAAGGCGACGAGGACGACGACCCCGACGATGCACCCGACGACGACGGCGTTGCCGGCGAGCCGAGCGTGACGGTGATCGTCAACGGGCCGTTCGCGCCGACCCCGAAGTTCTCGGCGATCAGGTCGTAGGCGCGCCGGGCAGTGGTGGACGTGGACAGCGCCCCGATGTCCTGCTGGCCGAGGTTCAGCGACAGCAGCGGGATCGTCAGTGGGATCAGGATCGCCAGCGCGGCGAGCCCCGCGAGCGCTGGCCGCTTGGCGATGCCGTTGGCCCATTTGGCCCAGACGCCGGTGCGCGCGGCGGACGCCGGAGGCCGCTTGCGCACGTGCAAGGAGTGGATGTGTGCATCGGTGATGGCGAGTCCGGCCGGCAACAGGGTGAGCGCCGCGAGCACCGCGACGACGACGGCAACGGCTGCCATCAGCCCCATCGTCGTCACGAGCGGGATCCCGGCCACGGCGAGCGATACGAGCGCGATCGTGACCGTGCCGCCGGCGAAGAAGACGGCGCCGCCCGAGATCGCGGCCGCGCGAGCCAACGACTCCTGCAGCTCGAGACCGTCGTCCAGCCCGCGCAGATGGCGCGTGACGATGAACAGGGCATAGTCGATCCCGACGCCCAGGCCGATCATCGTCGCGAGCGTCGGCGCCACCGACGGCACCGTCATGACGTGACCGAGCAGGCGCACGATCGCCAGCGACAGCAGCAAGGCGACGATCGCGTTCAGGATCGGCAGCAGCATCGCGACGAGCGTCCCGAAGGTGAGCGTCAAGATCACCATCGCAGCAGCGATTCCGATCAGCTCGCTCGACTCGGTCGCGGGCTTGGAGACCTTCTGACCGAGCTGGCCGCCCGTCTCGACCTGCAGGCCGGCAGCCTTCGCGGGATCGGCGGCGTCGATGATCTGCTGGGCTTCTTCGACCGACAGTTCGCCCGGGCTGACAGCGAGAGTGACCGATAGGTAACCGGTCATCTGATCCTTGCTGAGCGCGCCGGCGCCCTGCGGCGTGAGCGGATTCACGACCGACGCCACGTGCGGGGCCTTGGCGACGTTCGCGGCGGCCTGGTTGACGGCGTTTGCGTACCTGGCTTCGGTCAGCTTGCCACTATGGGCGTGCAGCACGATCGGGCTCGTCCCGTGCGCCTGGTCGGGAAACGAGCGTTCGAGCGTATCGGTCGCGCGCTGGCTGTCAGTGCCGGGCAGCGCGAGATTTTCGCTCGTCGTTTCGCCGAGCGCTTGCGACAGTGCGACGATCGCGATCGTCACGATCAGCCAGGCGGCCAGCACCGCGAAGCGGTGGCGAATGCAGAACCGCGCCAGCCTGTACAACGCCCCGGTCATGGCTCGGATCCCCCCTCGATATCCCAGCGCGTCGCCATAAGCCAGCAGGCCTGATCATCCCAGCACAGCCGCGGTCTGTCCAGCAAAGCTCAATGTTTATGTGCCCTCGTCATCGATGCGAGCTCGTCGTCGAGTGACCTCGTCAGCGATGCGACCTCGGCGTCTATAGGCCGGCGTCATCTCGCGGCCGCCCCGGACCCGCCAACCATCGCGGTGGCACGATTGCGGCCGATGCCGGTCAGCGCGGCGGCCCGCCGGTACCTGGGACGCTGTGGCCCGGCGATAATCGGGACGCCCCCGGCGATAACGAGGACGCTCTGTGCGCCTCGATCGACCACGACCAGCTTGCGGCATGGTCGTGGGATAGGCTCTCGCGGCGGAGCGCAATCGCCCGCTCCCTCCCTCGAACGCAAAGGACCTCATGATGCTCGCAGTCGTAGAAAGCTATCCGTTTCTCGAAGTCTTTTGGACGATGCTCGTGTTCTTCGCGTTCATCGTCTGGATCTGGCTGCTGTTCACTGTGATCGCCGACATCTTCCGTCGCCACGAAACATCGGGGGTCATCAAGGTCCTGTGGCTGATCTTCATCATCGTGATCCCCTACTTCGGCGTGTTCATCTACATAATCATCGAGCACAAGGGGATGACCGAACGGGCTGTCAAACAGCAGGAAGCCGCCAAGTCTGAATTCGACCAGTACGTGCAGTCGGTGGCGGCGAAGGACGATCCGGCCCAGCAGATCGCCAAAGCCAAGGAACTGCTCGACAGCGGCACGATCACGCAGACCGAGTTCGACCAGATGAAGCAGAAGGCGCTGGCCTCCTGACCGGTCGGCTGCCCTCCTGACACGTTTTCGCACGCGACAGCGGACGCCGATGGGCCGGCGTCCGCCGCGTGCCCCCCGCCGCCGACGGCAACGCAGCCGTGGTGATAGGATCGGACGCCGGGGAGGTTGAGCGATCGGCCCGGTCCTCATGCCGGGCAGCTGGGAGGCGAGGATGCGCACGGTCGGGAAGCCCTTTGGGACGCTGTTGGTCTCGACGCGTCTGTCGGTCTGGGCGCAGCGTCTGTCGGTGTGGACGCGGAGAAGTCGTTGCAACTCGCGGCTGGTGCTCGGCGGGCTGGCGTCCGCAGCGCTGCTACTGGCGGTCGGCGCAGCGCCGGCCGGCGCCGTCACCGACTACTCGGGCGGCGCCTTTCAGATCCTCGCTCCCGGTCAGGAAGGCGGCCTTCCGCCGAACGAATTCTCGACCGACCAGGGCATGCTTTACAACAAACTCACTCCCAAGCGCGGACACGTGACGGAACGCGTGCTGAAGAAAACCTATCTGTCGGAGAAGTTCACCGAACCGGGTCAAGAAGGCGAGACGCTCGAATTCACACCCCTCCCCGGCCTGGAAATCTGGCGGGACAAGAACGACATACCGCACATCTTCGGCGCGAGCCGCGCCGAAGTGATGTACGGCTCAGGCTGGGTGGCCGCGAAGGACCGCGGTCTGCTGCTGCGCCTCGGGCTCGGGCCGGCGTTCGCGGCAGCCGTGGGCATTCCCGGTGTCAACGCCTTCGAACTGCTGCTGAGCGGGCGCTCGTTCACGCCGAGCGCGCAGGCGATCAAGTTCGTGGAAGAACAGAAGAGCGTGCTGCTCGAAGCCGGGCCCGAAGGCGAACAGGTGATCGAAGACCTCGAACACTGGGCCGAAGGGATCAACGCCTACGAGGAAACGCTCCCGGAAGACCTGCGACTGCCACACGTCGGTCTTGCCGACGCGATCGCGGGCTTCGCGTTCATCGGCTCGATCTTCGGCAACGGCGGCGGACAGGAAGTCGCCGACTCGAACTTCCTCGCCGAGCTCGAGCAGAAGCTTGGGAGCGCCGAAGGTGAAAAGGTGTATCGCGACCTGCGCGAGTCCAACGATCCCGAAGCTCCGGTGACAACGACCGAACCCTTCCCCTACGACCAGGAACCGACGGGTCCAGAGCCGGGCGCACTCGTGATCGACCCCGGCTCGATGAGCGCGTCCGCGGTCCAGGCCTCTCAGGTGACCCGCGCCTCGCGGCGCAAAGCCTCGAACTTCCTGGTGGTGGGCGCAGGCAAGACGAAAGCCAAACATCCGCTCGCGGTGATGGGCCCGCAGCTCGGGTACTTCTATCCGGAGATCGTGATGCAGGGCGAGCTGCACGGTGGCGGCGTCGACGCCGAGGGGGTCATCGCTCCGATCTCGCCGTACGTTTTCATCGGACGCGGCAGCGACTTCGCCTGGAGCCTGACCAGCGCGGACAGCGAGAACGTCCAGCAGTTCCTGCTGAAGCTGTGCAACCCCGAAGGCGGCACAGTGACGCGCGAAAGCGAATATTACGAATACGAAGGCGAATGCATCAAGATGAGCACCTTCGACGCCGGCACGCTCGGAGCCGCCGGCGGCGAACCCGAACACGAGGTGTATTTCAAAGAAAGCGTGTACGGTCCCGTGAGCGGCACCGTGACCGTCAAAGGCGCGCCCTACGCGATCGCCAACGACCGCACGACCCGCGGGCGCGAGCCCGCCGGCGAGCTGGCGTTCAGCGCACTCGACTCGAACAGGGTGCACAACCCGCAGCAGTTCTTCGAAGCCGCCAACAAACTCGAGACGACGTTCAACATGTCCTACCTGGACAGCGAAAACATCGCGTACTTCTCGACGGGCCGCCTGCCGGTCCTGGCACCCGGCACCAACCCGAGCCTGCCGACGCTCGGCAACGGCGAATACAACTGGCGCGGTTTTCTCACGCAGGACCAGCACCCGCACGCTGTCGACCCCGCCAGCGACCTGTTTCTGAATTGGAACAACAAGCCGGCGCCCGAATGGGGTGCCGCCTCGGACAATTTCGACTACGGTCCGGTGCACCGCGTACAGCTGTACACCGGGTTCACCAACGAAATGACCGAGGCAGAAGACGTCTCGATCATGAACCGGGCGGCAACGACCGATCTGCGCGCGATCGAGGATTGGCCGATCATCAGGCAGGTCCTCGCCGCTGGCACGGCCCCGAGCAAACTGGCTGAAGAAGCGGTCGGCGTGCTCAACACCTGGGCCGAAAACGGGGGGAACCTGCTCGGGCAGAATCGGCCCAAAGAAGCGGGCGCCGCGGTCATGGAAGCCGTCTGGACGCCGATCGCCGAGGCAGTACTGGCGCCGGTGCTCGGAGAACAGCTTGGCGAATTCGCGTCGCTGAGCCCGCCGGACAACCCGCGCAACTCGGGCGGATCGTCATTCGGCGGAGGCTGGTACGGATACGTCTCCAAGGATCTGCGCAGCGAGCTGGGCCAGCACGTCGAAGGTCCCTACAGTCGCGAATTCTGCGGCAACGGCAGCCTCGAAGCCTGCAGCGCCTCGCTGTGGGCGGCGATCCAGCAAGCGATCGAACCGCTGGCCGCAAAGCAGGGGTCAGACCCGAGCACCTGGAAGGCGCCGAAAGTGCGGATCAGCTTCGCCCCGGGGCTGCTGCCGTACACGATGCGCTGGACCAACCGCTCGACCTTCCAGCAGGTGATCGAATTCACCGGCCACGAAGAAGAAGGCGGAGGATGCGTCCTCGGCGGATCGGCGGGGGCGCACCCGGATTGCTAGACGCTCGCTAGAGGTGAAACTTGCGCCCGCGGCTGGCGCGGCGACGCTCCGTCACCGACGCTTGAATCGCCGCGACCAGTTCGGGCGTGCTCATCGTCTCGACCGATGACTTGTCGGCCAGGAGCGGGGCTTCGCTGCGCCACACGACGTTGCCGTCCTCGTCCTCGCTGCGCCAGTACTGCTGGGCGCTGTCGCCTTCCTCGTAGACCGTGACTCGCATCGCGCGCGTGGGCTTTCTCCAGCTCATGCCGTGAGCGTAGCTTCTGGGGAACACGGAGGCCGATGGCGTTGCAAGCGCTTGCAAGCGGGGGCATCTTGGCGAGACGCGGCGAGGACGAGCCCACACGCACGCACACACGCACATGCACACGCACGCACACACGCGCACGCACACGCACACGTCACGCTTGGAAGCAGGTGCCGGCCAGGCTAGGCTTTGACGGCAGCCATGTATCTGTACGGCGTGCGCACAGCTTGCACCACGGTCTGCGCCGGCGCCCTGGCGCTGTGCAGCGCATGCGGGAGCAGCGCTGCGGGTCCCAGGGGGACATCGGCGACCACGCAGCGCAGCGGCAGCTCGAGCCCTGCGAGCGCCGCGTGCCGAGCCGACAGGGACACTGTCTGCCTCACGCGCGGCTCCGGCGGCCGCACGATCGAGGTCGGCGTCGGCTGGACGGTGGGTGTCGAACTGCGAACGCCGAGCGGCATCTGGAGCGCACCGGAGCAGGTCGGGACGCACCTCTTGGACCAGCTCGGCGGCGTCCGCCGCGAGGGCGGCGGAGTCGAGGTCTCCTATCGGGCGCGGGCGCCGGGGCGAACCGCGTTGCGAGCGTTCGAGCGGCCGGTGTGCCCGCCGATGCGGGCCTGCCCGCAGTACATCCTCGTCTGGCAGGTCGAGCTTCGCATGAGCCGCAGGTGACCGGCTCGCCGTACGCGCGAGTCGTGCTCGTCCTCGGCGAAATGGCCGGGTTGGGCGCGGCGTTGATGCGCAAGCTGCCGCAGTCGGGCATACCCGCGGAGTCGGCGATCGCGCTCAGCGACAGCGAGATCTCGGCGATCCTGCAGGACGAGCGATGGGGTGCCGTTGTGATCGTCTCGCGCGATGACGTGCTGGCGCTGCGCCTCACGCTGCTGAGCGCTCACGTGCGCCCCGATCTGCCGCTGTGGGTGACGATGTTCGACAAGACGATCCGTCGCGAGCTCCAGCACGTCGTGTCAGCCGTGCACGTGGTCTCGCCGTCAGAGCTGGTCGCCGCCGAACTGGCGGAGCAGTGCGTGACAGTCGCCGGGGGGGACACCGCGCGCGGCGGCCGCGGGATTCGCTTGGTCGACGACGCACTGAGGCTGCTCGTCTATGCCGGCGCTGGACTGGTGCTCAGCTTGGTGGTGGACGTGGCGATCGGAATGATCGGGTTGCACGAGAGCGTGGTGAACGCGTTCTTCTTCAGCACCAGGTCGGTGGCGACAGTCGCCGGCACCCCGGGCGTCGCGACCGCCCCAACCTGGTACAAGGCGCTGGCCGTGCTCGACCTGCTGGCGGCGCTGCTGCTCGTTGCGGTGTTCACCGCGGCGCTCGTGCGTCGCTTGGGCCAGCCGCGCTTGACGACCCTGCTGGGTCCGTGCGCCGCGCCGGGACGCCATCACGTGCTGCTGGTCGGTTTCGGCCAGGTGGGCTTTCGCCTGGCGCAGCAGTTGCGCGCGCGCAACGTCGCGGTTTTGGCCGTGGAGCGCGATCCCGACGCGCCCTGTGTTCGACTCGCCCGCGCGGCCGGGATCCCGCTGGCGATCGGCCGCGGGGACGACCGCGAGACGCTGATCCGTGCGGGCATCCGCGGCTGCGCCGCGGTTGCGGCGGTCACGTCGTCGGATCTCGTGAACGTGGCGGTCGGGCTGGCGGCCAGCGACCTGTCGCCCGGGATCCCGCTGGTGCTGCGGCTCGGAGACGGCGAGGTGGCGGCCGAGACCGACTCGCTGCTGCATCTCGGCCGGATCTGTGACGCGCACAAGATCGCCGTGGAGACGCTGATGGGCGGCCTGGAGACGCTCGCACCGGCGTCGTCCGCGACGAGCGATTGAGCAAAAGACGCAGCGATCCCGGGGAAATCCCGGCCGGCGACACCGGGCCCCTCCACGGAGCATCCAGACGGGACGCTCGTCGGGGCAACGACAAGCTCGCCAGGCGCCGGCGCTAAGTCACAGACGGGACGCTCCTTCGGGGCGACGGCGATTTCGCCGGGCGGCGATGACAGGTCACGAGACGACCGGTCATCCTCGGCGAGACTCGGGCTGAGTCGCTTCTCGCTCGATGACGCGCAGCATGATCGTGAACGTCACTCCGATCCACAGCCCGAACGCGACCAGCACGGCCCAGAACGCGAGCGCCCCGTCCCAGCCGAACGCACCGGTCTTGACGAACAGCGTCGGCGCACCGGCTACGAACACGATCGCGACGGCGATATCGAAGTAGCCCGCCCAGCGTGGAAACAGCGGCTGCTGGCTGCGATCGAGAAATACGACGAGCGCGAGCGCGATGAACTCGAGCGTCGCCGGAGAGAAAGCCCACAGCAGCAGCGTGAACGCCGAGTCGTTGAGCAGCTGGGTCAACCCCGGCGCACGCTCGGGCCTGAAAGCGGCCACGGCCATCAGCACGACCGGCAGCAGGATCGCCAGCATCAGCACCGCGCCGCACACGAGCTGGATGTATGCAAGCGGCGCGAGCTGCGGCGCGCTGCGCTTGATCTGGAGCGTGAGCAGCACAATGAACGGTACGAGCAGTGGCGAGGCGATCATCGCCACGAGCAGTCCCGCACGCAGCTGGCTGGCGTTCTCCCGGTAGAAGGCGGCGATCCGCAGCGCGCCGTCGGACGCCGATGGTGGCGGAACGAGCCCCGCGATGAACCAGAACCCGACCACGAACACGACCAGCGACACGGGACCGGACCACGCGCACAGGAGCTGAATGCGGCGATCCACGGCGGCTACGGTAACGGGCGCCGCGGATGCGATCTGACGGGTCTGGCGCGATGGACTGGTCTGGATGCGATCCGACGAGGCTGTGTGCGATGGACGGGGCTGTGCGCGATCTGACGGGGCTGTGTGGTATCCGTGTCGGAGCAAATGAACGCCTTCTCGGGCCACACCATCAGGCCGAACGCAGGAGCGCGCATGCGCGCGCGTACGCGCGCGCATGGGATCACCCCGGTGACGATCGCCCTGGCGGCCATCGCGCTCGCGATGGCGTCGCTCGCCGCTCCCGGACTGGCCGGCGCCGCCTCGGGCCGGGCGGCTGGGAGAACGCGCTCGTTCGTTTGCAAGGGGGGCGCGAGCTCGTGCAGGGCGGTCGTATCGGTCGCCGGGGGCGCGAGCCGTGAAAAGCTGCGGATCGCGCTGTCGGACACCGACCTGAAGCTCACGGGCGTGGTCGCCAGGCCGAAGACGATCAAGGGCGCGTATCAGCTCTACGGCGGGAAATACTCGCTCGGGGGCTCGCTGTACACGGTGATGCTGAACGCCGTTCGGGCGATCCCGAAGGGCGCCACGCTGACCTTCAGCTTCGCGGCACCACGTACGTAGCACGCCGTGCGTGCTCGCCGGGGCTTCCGAACAGGACATGCAGGAGGCCGTTGACGGCGCTGACGATGATCGCCGCCAGCACGGCCCACCAGAACGTCTGAATCGTGAAATGGGGCACGATCCAGGCAGTGAGGTAGAGCATCAAGACGTTGATCAGGAAGTAGAACAGCCCGAGCGTGACGATGATGAACGGGATCGACAGGATCGCCAGCGGCAGCTTGACGAAGTAGTTGACAAGCGTGAACACGAGACCGGCGACCAGCAGCGCCCACCAGTCGTCGCCATAGCTCAGGCCTGACAGCAGCCACGTCGCCACGAACAGGGCGATCGTGTTGAACATCCAAGCGATTGCGAGCCTCTGCGGCATCTGGACCTCAAGCGTAGTGGGGCTCGGCCCAGAGGAGTGTCGTCTCGCGACGTCGGACGCCTCGGCCGAGAGGACCGTCGTCTCGCCACCTGGGACGCCTCGGCCGAGAGGACCGTCGTCTCGCGACGTGGTGGGCCTCGGCCCGGAGGCTGTCGTCTCGACAGCCCGGGCTTATAGACGTTTTGTCCAGTATCGATGTACGGTTTCGGCCTTTTGTGGACGCCTTGTCTATCGGACCGGTGGACGCTTGTTCGAAAGTCGAAGAATCTCTTATGCGCGGGCCGCCGCCGTCCGATCACAGGCCTGCGCGCCAAGTCCATCACCTCAGTGGAGAGCGGGGCGCATCTGGAAGTGGTCCGGAAAAGAGCACTCCCGCCGCGAGGTGGGTTCGCAAAGCCAGGGGTCTCTCGCAGATAGCCCAGCCGCCCGGCGAGTGAAACCCCAAAGCAAAGGACTCTGTCGCCATGTCCCGGCGTGCCCACATACTCGTATCTCGCCTCACGCACACCCGCCGAGCCAAGTTCACGCTCGGCGCTGCGGTGGGGCTCCTGACGCTGACCGCCGTCGCCGCGTTCGCCTACTGGACGAGCACCGGCGAAGGCCACGGCGAAGTCACCGCGAGCTCCGGCGGCGCCGGCTTCGAAGTGACCAGCAGCACCGTCTCCGGCCTGTACCCCTCGGGGAATCTCGCCGTCACCGTGAAGGTCAAGAACAAGGACGAAAACCAGCCCGAGCGCTTGACCAAGCTCGAAGCCGAAGTCGAAAAAACCTCCAAGGAATCCGAACCGGAACCGTGCAAAAAGTCGTGGTTCGTCGTCTCCCCCACCTCCCAGGAACCGAAAATCACGCTCGTGCACGGTGAAACCAAGGAATACACGGTTCACCTGGAAATGAAAGAAGAAGCCGAAAACCAGAACGGCTGCAAGGGCGGGACGATCACGCTCAAGTACAAAGCCTCCTAGCCCGGAACGGACGAGCACGCGCTGCAGGCGATACCGGGCGATCGCCCGATGGACCGATGAACCGCGAGCGCGGACGGTCAGATGCGGGGTCCGGGCTGAAACAACGGCCCGGACGGCTCTCGCGCCCTGGGGCCCGCGTTAGTTGCGTCCCTGCGGCGCTGATCGCCGGCGCCCGTCATCTCGCCGTGGCGCTCGCGATCGCGGGCGCGGTCGGTCTGGGTGGGGCGACGGCGGCCGCCTCGGCGTACTGGCCCGAGACAGGCCAGGGAAGCGGGCTCGCGACCCTGACGACGCTGTCCGCCCCGGCGATCTCGAGCGCGGCGGCGGGCGCGGAAACGGTCGAACTGAGCTGGTCGTCCGTCGCGCCACCGGGTGAAGGCTCCGTCACGTACTACGTCACGCGCGACGGCAGCGCTCCCGGCGGAAGCTGCCCGAGCGTGAGCGCGCCCTCGACGGCTACCAGCTGCACCGACACCGGCGTTGCGATCGGCTCACACAAATACGTGGTCAGGGCCGTGTGGCACTCCTGGACGGCCGCCAGCGCCGAACAGAGCGTGACGATCAGCTTTGGCCCAGCAACCCACCTCGTGCTGGAAGCCGCCAGCGCGTCGCCGACCGCGGGCGAAGCCGACAACCTCACGATTACGGCCAAGGACGCGAGCAACAACACCGTTCGCACCTACACGGGGACGCACACGTTGCTGTTCGAAGGAGCGAGCGAATCGACCAGCGGCTCAAAGCCCGCAGTGGTCGACAAGTCGGGTACGAGCAAGTCCTTCGGCGAAGCGACCGAAATCAGCTTCACCGAAGGCAAGGCCGCCGTCGCGAGCTCCAAAAACGGGGTGATGAAGCTCTACAAGGTTGAAACGGCGCACGTGGTGGTCAAGGAAGGGTCGCTCAGCAGCGGCACGGGCCTGGCAGTGACAGTCAAAGCCGCCGCAACGAGCAAGTTCGTGCTCACGACCCCGAGCGAAGCAACGGCTGGCAGCCCGTTCACCGTGACCCTGACAGCGACCGACACATACGGCAACACCACCACCAGCTACACCGGCACGAAGACGCTCGCCTGGAGCGGCCCGGCCAACTCGCCAAGCGGGTACGCGCCTGAATACCCCTCCTCAGCCACCAGTGTCGCGTTTACCAGCGGCGTGGGCAGCGCCAGCGAAATCGCGCTCTTCGACGCCGTATCCTCGGTGACGCTTACCGTCAAAGAAGGCTCGACCCTGAAAGGCACCGCCTCGCTGGGAGTGGCGGCGGCCGCCGCCAAATCGTTCACCTCGGCGACGATCGCCGAACAGACAGCCGGCACGGCCTTTAACGTGACAATGACGGCGATCGACCAGTACGGCAACACCGCCACGAGCTACGCCGGCACCAAGACTCTCGCGTGGAGCGGCCCCGCCAACTCCCCGAGCGGACATGCGCCCGAATACCCTTCGACGGCGACCTCGGTCTCCTTCACGAGCGGGGTCGGCAAAGCCACCGCACTGAAGCTGTTCAACGCGGCCGCAAGCGCGCTGACGGTCAAGGAAGGAGTTTCCGTGCAAGGCGTATCGAACTCGTTCAACGTAAAGGCCGGCACGTATAAACGCATCGCCTGGACCGGGGCCCGTACCGAACCCACCGGCAAGATAACGTCAGCGACGTGCCTGTTCGAATGCACCGCCGAAGGGCTCGGCAGCGAAGGCAAGTTCCTCTTCAAGGTCGCCTTCACCGACGAATGGGGCAACCTGCAGTCGAGTCACGGCACGGGCTCCAAGACAATCAAACTGACCGACAGCTGCAGCAGCTGCTCGCTCAGTGCCAGCACACTGTCGATCGCTGAAGGCGCCGCGAGCTCGTCGGAAGCGACCTTCACCGGCGCCGCAAGCTCCAGCTGGCAGGGCACGCTCGAAGCGAGCGAAACCGCGCTCAAAGCGACGGCGAGCGCGTCGCTCAAGCACTGATCCCGTGCTCAAGCACTGACCCAAGCACTGACCCGTGCTCAAGCACTGACCCAAGCACCGACCCGTGCTCAGGCACCGACCCCGAAACGCTCGAGCATCGCCTCGACGATCTGCGGGCCGCGGTCCTCCTGCAGGAAGTGCGCGGCGCCCTCGATCCGCACCTGCTCGCCCGCGCCGGGCAGCAGCTGCGTAAAGACCTCGCCGGAGCGCGGGTAGGGGAACACCGGGTCGCCGTCGGAGAAGGCCACGAGCGCGGGCTTCCGCCAGCGCGACAGCCCGTCTTGAACGGCGGCCATCTCGGCGGCGCCCGGATCCTCGGGCGTGAGCGGCACGATCAGCGGAAAGCGCTGCGCGCCCGCCTTGCTCTCAGGCGTCGGGAACGGCGCTTCGTAGCCGGCCAAGATCTCGGGCCCGAGCTCGGTCGCAGTGGCGCCCTGCATGATCATGCCGATCGGCAGATCCGGGGTGCGCTGGGCGAATTCGCGCCAAGCCATGAACCCCTTGCTGACGCGGCCGGTGAACAGGCCGGTGTTCAACACCACCAGGCGCCCGACCTGATCGGCGTGCTCGACCGCCCAGCGCAACCCGATCGGTCCCCCCCAATCCTGGACCACGACCGTGACGTCGTCGAGATCGACCTGAGCGAGGTGGCGCGTGACGTGCTCGACGTGGCGCTCGTAGGTGTACCACTCCTGATCGGTCGGCTTGTCCGAGCGTCCGAAGCCCGCGAGATCCGGACATACGACGCGCTGGCCGGACGCGACCAGGCGATCGAGCATATGCCTGTAGAGATAGCTCCAGTCGGGCTCGCCGTGGAAGCAGAGCACCGTGGGGCCCGAGCCCTCGTCGATGTGGTGCAGGCGCAGGCCGTTGACCTCGACGTAATGCGGCTCATAGGGGTAGCCGGCAAGGTTCTGAAAGCGCTCGTCGGGGGTGCGAAAGACGTCCATCGATCACGTCCTCTCTTGTGTTGCGGGTGTGCGGGCGGCCACGGTCGCCCTACATGATGAGCTGAGCGCCGCTGCGCCGCGGTCCGGCCACGGGCGCGCCCTGGCCCAGGGGCCCGCGGTCCAGCCACGAGCACCCCGCCCGACGCTTGCATGCTTGACAGTGCGCTGGTTCGGTGGTAACGCTTGGTTGGTTAAGGGAGCGGGCGACGAGGGGAGGCGCAGGATGGTGGGCTCCGCCGGTGGTGTGCGGACGGCGCAGGGGTGTGCAAGTGAGCTGGCGGTGAACGCGCCGCGCGGGATGCGCTGTTCGCGGCGGTCGATCGCGACTGCGCTGGCGTCGATCGCGCTGGCGGCGGCCATCTGCGTTGCCCTGGCCGGGGCACGCCTTCAGGGTCTGGCTGGCGCGCTCACCGCTCGCGCGCCCGGCTCACGCGCGAGCGCGGTGGCGGGGGAGCGAACCGCGCCCACCCCCGGCGCCCGCGGCGGCGTGGCGGGCGAGCGGACCGCGCCCACCCCGGGCGCGCACGGTGGCGCGGCGAGCGAGCGGACCGCGCGTGCCCCGGGAGCGCGCCGCGGCGGGGGGCGCGAGGGGCTCTCGAGCCTGCCGCTGACGGCGCAGGGATCGGTCTCGCAGGCGCTCGGCGCCGATGATCCCGCCTATCGGATGCACGCCTCCGGGCGCGGCTTCTCCGGGGTCAGCTCGGCACAGCATCTGAGCCTCGGCTTCGATCGCGCCGGCGTATCGGTCAACGCGGGCGACGCACACGTCGGCGTGAGCCTGCGAGCCGTCGGTTACGGCGGGGCGCTCACGCCCGTGACCGGCGTCTCACCGCGCGCGCTCTCCAACCGCGTCGTGTACGAACGCGCAGGTCTCAGCGAGTGGTACTTGAACGGCCCGCTCGGCCTCGAGCAGGGCTTCACGATCGACAGAGCCCCGGCGCAGCGCCAGGCCGGGACGCTGACGCTCGCGATGGCGCTGTCCGGAAACGCCCACGCCGCGCTTGACTCCGATGGGCAGAGTCTGACGCTGACACACGACGGGCGGCCCGTGCTGCGCTACACCGGCCTGCGCGTCACCGACGCGAACGGGCGTGCCGTGCACGCCTGGCTGCAGCTCCAGGGGGCTGAGCTCTCACTGCACGTCGATACGCGCGGCGCGCGCTATCCGCTGCGGATCGATCCGTTCATCCAGCAGGCCAAGCTCACCGGCACGGAAGAGGCCGGAAAGGGCCAGTTCGGCTATAGCGTCGCGCTGTCCTCCGACGGCAGCACCGCGCTGATCGGCGGGCCCTACGACGGCGACGGCGCAGGGGCGGCATGGGTGTTCACCCGCGAAGGCAGCGGCTGGACCCAGCAGGGCGCGAAGCTCACCGGCACGGAAGAGATCGGCGAAGGCCACTTCGGCTGGAGCGTGGCGCTTTCCGCCGACGGCAACACGGCGCTCGTGGGGGCAAGCCGCGACAGTGGCGGCGTGGGCGCCGCGTGGGTGTTCACGCGCGAAGGCGCCACCTGGACCCAGCAGGGGCCAAAGCTCACCGGCGCCGAAGAGACCGGCGCGGGCCGGTTCGGCTTTAGCGTCGCGCTGTCCTCCGACGGCAACACGGCGCTGATCGGCGGCGCTTATGACCATGAAAGCGCCGGCGCGGCATGGGTGTTTACGCGCGAAGGCACCACCTGGACCCAGCAGGGAGCAAAGCTGACCGGCGCAGAAGAGACCGGCCAGGGCCTGTTCGGGTGCGACGTCGCGCTGTCCTCCGACGGCGACACGGCGCTGATCGGGGCCGCGGATGACAGCGAAGGCGTCGGCGCGGCCTGGGTGTTCACGCGCGAAGACACCACCTGGACCCAGCAGGGAGCCAAGCTCACCGGCAAAGGAGAGGTCGGCGCCGGCTGGTTCGGCTACAGCGTCGCGCTGTCCTCCGACGGCAACACGGCGCTAGTCGGCGGCTTCTTCGATCGCTCGGACAACGGCGCGGCGTGGGTGTTCACGCGCGAAGACGCCACCTGGACCCAGCAGGGAGCCAAGCTCACCGGCAAAGGAGAGGTCGGCGCCGGCTGGTTCGGCTACAGCGTCGCGCTGTCCTCCGACGGCAACACGGCGCTGATCGGCGGCTTCTTCGACGACGAAAACCACGGCGCGGCGTGGGTGTTCAAGCGCGAAGACGCCACCTGGACCCAGCAGGGAGCAAAGCTGAGCGGCAAGGAAGAGATCGGCGAAGCCCACTTCGGCAACAGCGTCGCGCTGTCCGCCGACGCGAACACCGCGCTGATGGGCGGCCCCAACGACGATGGTGAAACGGGTGGCGCGTGGGTGTTCGAAGGCGAACCGCCGGCCGCCGTGACCGGGACGGCGTCGTCGGTGGCGGAAAGCTCGGCGACGCTCAATGCAACCGTGAACCCCGACGGTGAGGCTGTCAGCGGGTGCGAGTTCGAATACGGTGAAAGCGAATCTTACGGCTCGAGCGCGCCGTGCTCGTCGCTGCCGGGCGCGGGCGAAGCACCGGTCGCGGTGTCAGCACCGGTGTCGGAGCTGCATGCGATCACGACATACCACTTCCGTATTATCGCGATCACGAACGCCGGCACAAGCTACGGTGAAGATGACACCTTCACGACGCTGGCTTCGCCGCCGGACTTCGGCCGATGCCTGAAGGTGACCGGTGTGAAGGAAGAACGCCAGCTCCACTACCATGGCGGTTATACCAAGAGCAGCTGCACGGAGCGCAGCGAGACGAACAGCGGCAAGTACGAATGGCATCCGGGTGTCGCCGGTATCCAGTTCACATCCAGCCTCAAAAAGGGGGTTGTGCTGCTCGAAACGTTCGCGGGAGAACGGATCACGTGCAAAACCGAGATGACCACGGGCGAATACCGCGGGCTCAAAGAAGTCGCGGGCGTCGTGCTCGAGCTCACCGGCTGCGAATCGCCGGCCGGCCAGTGCACCAGCCCTGGCCTCGAAGAAGGCCGACTCGAAACCGAGCCACTGGAAGGGAGGATCGGCTGGGAGGCGAAAGCCACGCGGAAGGTCGCGCTCGACCTGTATCCGGTTGGCCGCTCGGGTCCGTTCATGGAATACCGTTGCGGCGCCGGCGGCACCGTGAGCGTGGTCGGTTCGCTGATAGCACCGGTGAAGGCGGGCAAGATGCTGCGCAGCGCTCCGATCACGTACAAGCAGAAGGAGGGCATCCAGAACCCGGAACACCTCGAAGGCGAACCGCTCGATGCGCTCACCGTTACGCTGAACGGTGAAAGCTTCGAACCGCTTGGAATGAGCTTCGTGGCGACGCTGAGCAACGAGGAACCGGTCGAGATAAACACCGCGTTCTGAGCCCAGAGCTAGGCGGCGACGCCCGCCGTCAGTCGGACCGCCAAGGACAACGACAGCGGCCCTCCATCGCCTTCAGTCGGACCGCCGAGGGCAACGACAGCGGCCCTCCATCGGGCGGCAAGGCTCTGATACGATGGCGCGTCGGACGGGCAGGCATTGGTGGTAGATCTGGCTGGTTCCCGTAGGTTTGGCACGGGGGGCCACAGGTGAGAACGCAGGGAGCGACCCACTGCTGTGGGCAAAAAAGGAGATGATCGGATGATCAGAACAATCAGAGCTGTCGCACTTGGATGTCTCGGCGCAGGGATGGTCTTGTGCGCGCCGGCGAGCGCCAGCGCGACGACGCTGTACGTGGGCTCGCGAGTCGCCGCGCCGGGCAACAGCTGCACGAATCCGGGCTACGTCTCGATTCAGACGGCGCTCAACGCCGCCGAATCGGGCAACACGATCGAGATCTGCGGCGGAGCCTACAAAGAACAGCTGCACATCGAAAAGTCGGTGACGCTCAAGGGCCTGGCGAATCCAACTGTCTCGCTGCCCGCGACGCCGGCCAACTCCGAAACGACCTGTGACCTGGAACGCAACGCGGCGCGCGGCGGAGAAGATCAGGATCTAGTGTCGATCTGCACGCCGGGGACGGTCACGATCGACAAAGTCACGTTCGAAGCGAAGTGGCCGGAAAGCACCTGTGACGACAGCCTCTACAACATCCTCGTGGCGGGCGGAGCAACGCTCGACGCGACCAGCGCGAAACTCGACGGCGCCGGCGCGTTCCCGCTCAACGGGTGCCAGGGAGGAGTGGGGATTCAGATCGGCTCCCAGGCCGGCGACCAAGTCGGTCACGCCACCTTGACCAAAAACACGATCGAAAACTACCAGAAGAACGGCATCACGGTTGACGGCAGCGGCTCGAGCGCAGCGATCACCAGCTCGACGATAACCGGTGCTGGCCCTACTGCGACCGGCCAAAATGGCATCCAGGTGAGCAGGGGCGCCGTTGCGAACATCAACAAAGTGAAGATCTCAGACAACGAGTGTGGCATCGTCGGAGTGTGTGGTGCGGGCTCGTCGCTGGAATGGGAGGAAGACGCGACCGGAGTCCTGTTCTACGAGGCCGGGGCATCGTTGACCGTCTCGAGCTCCAAACTTACGGACAACGACATCGGCGTCGAGTACGTCTCGGGTAGCGCGAGCCGCCCCGCGACTCCGGAGCTGAGCCTGACCGCGGACCAGGTCCACGGCGGCGAGGCCTCGGTTCAGCTCAACGAGGGCAACGCGACGCTGAACAACGACAAGCTGCTCGGCGCACGTGTGGGCCTGGACATCAACTCCTACTATGGCGAAGCCAACGAATACGCTCCGATCGCAGAAGTCCTCGGCGGCAAGGTAGAAGGATCGCGAGCCGCCGTCCAGGTCGAACGCGACCTCGGCGAGCTGCCGGGACGGTTGACCCTGACAGGCGTAAAACTCCACGGGTTCATCGTCAAAGAAGACCCGGAATTCGAAGTCATTCAGTGACACAGCGCTAAAATGGTGTGCGCGCGCGGGGCGAGCCTCAGGCTCGCCCCGCGGCGTTTCGCGCTCGGAGGATCGCAGCCTGGGCGACCGAGAGCTTCTGCCTCCTGAGCTACCGAGAAGCTTCTGCCTCCTGGACCACCACGCGCTTCTTTTCCCGGCCTTCGCGCACGCCGGGAGGTTCCTCCGAAAAGAGGAACCTCCCGCTCACGATTTGCCGTCTGGGCTTCTTAAGAGACCGCCAGGGTTCCGTTGAAGGACCCCTTGTTGACCGCCTTTGCCTTTTTCTTTCCCTTGGCAACGCCGCATTCCGCGCTGCCGGCATACGCCTGCGTGGCACTGCCGGAGATCGCGCCTTCCACGAACGGTCCGCTGGCGATCACGCCGCCGAGCGCCACCGGGAGTTCGGTCAACGGCATGCTGAATGTGCCGATCGAGTTCTTCTGGCCTTTCGGGCTCCACTTGATGACGATCTTGCTTTCTTCCTCCGTCACTCCTTCACCCGTCAGGACCGAGCAGCCGACCGCTTCTGTCGTCTTCAGGTGGGCGGTAAACGTACCGCCGGTCACCGAGCTTTCTTCGCCGGCGCATTCGGACAGCTTGCCCTTGACCGTGATGTTCTGGACCTTCGGCGTCGCCGTGAGACCCGGCGACAACTTGACCGTGCCGCTGCTGGTGCAGCTGGTAGACGCGGCGCTGGCCGACGCCGTACCTGCGAATGCGAGTGCTGAAACGAGCGCAGCGACGGCCGTTGACTTCGCAAGCCAATTTCTCATCTTGCTCCCTCTATCCTGTGATAGCCGATCGCGCCACGGCCAGGACTTGCCGGACGGGCCGCTCAGCTACGGTGCCGTTAGGCACCTCGATTTGCTCAGTACACGACTTAAACGTGTTGTGGAAAAAGAGGTTGGCCGGGTTCGGCGTTTCCTGTCTCCATGAAGCCGATGCTCCCGGATTGGGGCGGATAAAGGCACGGGCCGGCCAAATGTCCGGCCGGCCCGTCGCATCGAGCAGCTACGCCGCTCTGCTGCCTGCGCTTACTACTTTTCCGATTCGAGCACTTCGCCGCCGGAGCTCAGTTCGAACGTGCCGCTCAGCTTGCCTTCAGCCGGGCAGGCCGGGTTGCTGCCTTTTTTGGAGCGTTTGAACAGCTGATTTGCCACGGCCAGTGAGACCGGTGTCGGCGACCCGACAGCGCCCGCTTTGAAGCTGCCTTTGACCGCCCCGGCTTCGAAGATGCAGACGATGCCGCCCGCTTCTGGGAAGCTCGATTCAAACAGGACCTTTTTGGTGCCTTTGGTCGCACCGGCGCCGCCGGGGGTGAGCTGCTGTGTCCACGGGAAATCACCGGCTTTGATCTTCGCTCGGCCAAGCAGCGTCGATGTTTTGCAATCGCCTTCGGCTTCCTTGCCGACCGAGCGCTCCGCCGTGATGCTCGCCAGGTCTTTTTTCGACGAGTTGGTCGTCAACGTCCCCGTAAGAACGTTTTCCGAACATTCCAGGTTGCCCGCGCTCGTGGCGAATACGAGGTTCGTGCTGCTCGCCTGGAGTGGCGCTCCAGACGCAAGTAGGCCTTTGCCTTTTGTGCTCAGCTTGAGAACGGCCGCGTCGGCGCCGCTCGCGACGAGCGTGCCGATCGTAAAGACCGCAAGCAGGCTGATCCCCAGGATCTTGATGCTGCGCATCTGACTAACACCTTTCCCTCTCTGATTCGGTCAGCGCCCGGAGGACTTGCGTAGAGCAGCCAAGAACGGCTACCCCGCCGCGTCTCGATCACAGTGACTGACACGATCTGACATGATGTAATATAGAGTATCAAGATGTCTCAGCTCATGGCGAACACCTCCGCGTACTCGCCTCCGGGCCAGCTGTGCATCTCCCCGCGGTAGCGCCCCAGCCCGAGGAAGGCGTCGTCGAACCGCATCACGGCGCACTGGCTTCGATACGCGCGGATCGCGCGCAGCTTGTCCTCGATCACCTCTGACACGTCGGTGACGTGGTCGATCTGGTGCAGCGGCGACCAGATCTCGTAGTAGCGGATCTGGACGCGGTGCCCGCTGGCGACCGCGGCCCGCGCCGTGAGCCTCGCGGCGCAGCGATGATCGGGGTGGTCGTCGCCGCTGTGCGGTGCGTATATCAGCGAGGGGCGCGATGCGTCGATCAGTTCGGCGAGCCGCTGCACGAGCTCGCGGCGTGCACGCAGGCGGCCATCGGGCTCATGCCAGAACTGGACGTCTTCGATGCCGAGTATCTGCGCTGCCTGTAGTGCCTCGCGCTCGCGCGTCTCACCCGCGTGCTCGATGCCGTGGCCGCCCTGCTCGCCCGAGGTCAGAAACAGCGCGCGCACGCCGTCTCCGTCGAGCGCGTGCCGCCGCAGCGCCCCACCGCAGCCGATCGCCTCGTCGTCTGGATGCGCGCCCACCACGAGGATCTCGCTCATGACACCTGTCCTGGCGCGGTTCGTGCCGTCTGCCCTGGCGTCAACTGGGCCGTCTGGCTTGGCGTCGACCGGGCCGTCTGCCTTGGCTTCGACCGAGCAGTCTGCCCTGGAGTCGACCGGTCCGTCCGTCCTGACGTGGCTGACACAGCGCCCGCGATCCGCGCGTAGCCGGCGTAGCTCTCCAGTCTGATGTCGAGCGCTCCGAGAGTGGCGCGGATGCGCGGGTCGGTCAGCGTGCGCAGCTCGGCTTCGCGCTCGCGTCGGTACATGGGCCGGTAGTCGGGCGTCACGTATCCGGGGTGGCAGGAGATCTCGGTCCAGCCCTCGCCGACCTCGTCCCGCAGAATCCCCTGTAGCGCCGCGACGCTCACGTGCTCGAGCTCGGTGACGCCCCACTCCCACTGGGCGTAGAAGCCGCCGATGAAGCGCACGCGCCCGTCTCCGCGAAGCGGTACGCCGAGCGGTGCCGCGAGCTCGGCGAACAGCTCTCGCACCTCCGTTTGCAGGTGGATGTGCCGGTGTGAGTCGATGTGGGTCGGCGGCAGGCCCATCAGCGTGTGGAAGCGCTCGAGCTGAGAGTGAAACTCCTCGCGTACCGCGGTTTGGTCGGAGAGGTCGAACGCGCGCTCGTCCTCGCCGACGACGTCCCAGTGCAGACCCACCGCGAGGCCCGGGTTGACGCGGCTGTACACGACCGCCTGCTCGACCGCCGCCCCGGTGACCATCAGGCTCGCGCTGGTGAGCACGCCACGCTGGTGGCACTCGACGATCGCGTGGTTGGTGCCGGTCGAGGCGCCGAAGTCGTCCGCGTTGAAGATCACACGGCGCATCGCGCAAGCTCCAGGGTCAGAACGGGCATCACCCAATCCCGCGGTCAGATGGCCCGTCACGTCAGCCCCACCGCCTCGAGCAGCCGCTGCGCGACGCCGCGCGCCTCGAAGTGCTCCACGGCGATCGCGCGCGCGGCCTCGCAATGACGTCGGTAGTCGGCGTTGATCGCTTCGACGGCCTCGGCGGCGCCCGCGAGGTCATCCACCGCGAACAGCCCCTCGCCGGTCGGCAGTACGTTCGAAAAGCCTGTGTCCTGCGTGACGACAGGCTTGCCGCAGGCCAGGTAGCAGACCGCGCGCTCGCTGAACCAGCCGCTGCGCAGACGCACGTTCTGATCCTTGGCGACGGTGAACTCGGCGCGCGAGCGCGCGATGTAGCGGCGATAGGCGCCGAGCGCGTCGAGCGACATCCGCACAGGCGAGCGCAGCAGCCAGCCGGCGGCGCGCAGGCGCGCGCGGTCGGCGGCGGTGTAGCGCGTGATCGCCAGCTCGAATCGCTGGCGCACGCGAGCGGGCAGCTCGATGAAACGTTCCCACTCGTGGTGCTTGGACCAGCGGTAGATCGAGCCCTGCCACTCGACATCGCCGCCGTCCTGGCGATAGTTGCCGATCGTGGTGAAGCAGCTGGCTTCGGGACCGTAGCTCATCGGCCACAGCTCGAGATCGACGGGCTGGCGGGTGAACACGTAGCGCTGGCCGTCGAGCGGCACCCCGCAGTCGGGGGCGCCGTAGTTCTCGCCGTAGGTGGCGAGCACGTGGTGGTTGGCGAACGCCGCGGCGGTGTGGCGGTCGCCGCCCGCCAGGCGCAGCTCGGCGGTCACCGGATCGGTCTCGACGTAGACGCGGAACGGCGCCTGCAGCTGATCTTCGCGCAGGTCGGTGGCACCGACCACGTTCAGCAGGACGTCACAGCCTCGGTAGAGCTCGCGCAGCGCTCGCGCGGACATACCCCAGCAGGCGCCCTCGCGGTCGGCCAGGCGAAAGGCCCAGCGGTCGGCGAGCCCGATCGCCCGCATGCTGCCGGCGATGTGGCGCACGGCGTAGGAGCAGTCATCGCCGACGGCGTTAGCCTCCGGGTCATACGGCCAGACCGTGTCGTCCTCGACGTAGTAGACGTCGTGACCGAGTCCGGCGAGGCCGCGGAGCCAGTTCAGATACAGCCAGGTCTGCCCCGCGAACGGCGCGCGCCCCATCATCCCGAGCACGATCAGTTTCAGGCGCTCGGGCATGCTCACCAGACCACAACGGACGCTCGCCGGCGCTCGATCGCGCGCTCATATGCGGCAGCCACCCGTGCGGCATAGCGCTCGGGGCCGAAGCGCTCCTGCACGCGCCGGCGACCGGCGGCGCCCATGCGCGCGCGCAACGCCGGATCCTCGAGCAGCGCCGCGATCGCAGCGGCGGCTTCGGCTGCGTCGCAGCGCTCGAGCAGCAGGCCCGTCTCGCCCGCGACGATCGCCTCGCCGGCGCCTCCGGCGGCGCTGGCCACGACGGGAAGTCCGCACGCCATTGCCTCCAGGTAGGTCATGCCGAGCCCTCCCTCGTACTGGGACGGCGCCGCCATCACGTTGACGCTGCAATAGAGCTCGGGCAGCTTGGCGTGCTCGACGAAGCCCAGCAGCGTCACGCGCTGTCCGAGACCGGCCTCGGCGATCTGCGCGCGAAGTTCGGCGACGATCTCCTCATCGCCGGCGCCGGCGATCGTCAGAGCGAGCCGCGGATGGCTGGAGGCCAGCTGGGCGAATGCCTCGAGCACCGTGCCCACGCCCTTGTTGGCCGCGACGCTGCCGACGAACAGCAGCCGCTGGCCGTCGTGCCGCGGTAGCGCCTCGCGTGGGGGGCAGAAGCTGTCGATGTCGACTGCTCCCTCCACCACGTCGATGCGCTCGAGCGGAAGCTCGAGCCGGCGCGCGGTGAGTTCGGCGATGCTGCGGCTCGCCGCGATGACGCCGTCGGCGGCTTCGATCGAGATGTCCTCCATCAGCGTTCCGACGCGGTGCAGGCGCTCGCCTGGCTCGGGCCAGCCGATCCGCTCGGCGAACATGGCGAGCGAGCCGTGCAGATGAACGACCACGGCGGTGGGGTCGTCTTCGGGACGATCGAGCTGGAACGCCAGCCCCTCGCCGCCGTAGTCGGGGACGTCGATCAGCTCGAAGGCTCGCTCGCGCTGCAGCCAGCGCAGCCCGCGCAGCACCGTCCAGGTGTAGCCGAGCCAGTAGGTCTCCGGCCGGTAGACCGCGAACTCGCCTCCGGGGATGCGCAGCTCGTGAACCCGCACTCCGGCGTCCTCGCGGGTGCACAGCCATCGACCGGTGTCGGGTCCGGCGGTGAGCACCTCGACCTCATGGCCGCGCGCGGCGAGGCCGTGCGCCTTGACCTGTGTCTGCGTGCCGATTCCGCCGGTGTGGCCGGGCGGGTACTCCTGGGAGACGAGGCAGATGCGCACGGCTAGCGCCGCTCGCCCGAATAGACGTGGGGCACGCCTGTGCAACGGCGAGCCGAGGTGGTGAGGTCTGTCGATGAGTGGCTCATGGCGGGTACAGGAACCAGTTGGCGACCTCGGTAGCCCCACTGGCGGCGCGCAGCTTGTAGTCCTCGTCGCCGAGGCCGTAGTCGAACCAGCGCATGTCGCGGGCCAGCGCGTCCCTGATGACCTGCGCCTGCAGGACTCTGCCCGGCGAGTGGGCGCGGATCGACGGATCGCGTGCCACCAGGTAGCACAGCTGACGATTGCCGTGAACGAGGCTGATGTCGAACGCGGCGGGCGCGCCGCGCCAGTCGAGCATCGTGAAGCGCAGCCACCCCGCCCAGTGGCCGGCGTGCACGATCGCCCGGCAGAAGGCGCGCGCGTTCGCGCGCTCGAGCCCGGTCTCGCCGAGCCCATGCCAGCGCGATGCGTGTTGGGCGAAGAACAGCGCCAGCCAGCGGTCGAGCTCGTCGCTCGTCGCGACGCGCACGCGCAGCTCCCCCGCTCTGGCCATGCGCGCCTCCTCCTTGCGCACGCTGCGCCGCGCGATCAGCTGTTCGACGGTGGCGGCGTCGCTCAGGTCGGCGTAGGGCGCGGTCATGGCGCGTTCGCGGTGAAGCTCCAGTCCCAGCCGCCTGGCGACGCCCGGCAGCAGTGCGGTCGTGCGCGAGTGAAGCGGCACGTGATAGAGGCCGATCCCGGCGAACCCGCTGACCCGGCGGCGGGCGCTGTCGAGCATCGCCGCGAGCGCCTGCTCGTCGGGGACGCCCACGAAATCCAGGTAATCAGAGCCGCCCGAGCCGACCAGGAACAGCATCTCGTCCGTGACGAACAGCGGCGCGATCGCAAACGGCTCGTTCTGCTGTTCGGCGACGATCAGCAGCAGGCGCTCTCCGCCGAAGGATTGCCACCATTGGCGCTGCCAGTCGAGCGTCATGAAGATGACGTCGGTGCCCGCCGCCAGCAGCTCGTCCCAGCGTGACCAGTCGAGCGCCGGGTCCTCGAAGTCTTCGAGCACCGTGATGGCGAGTCCGGTGTCGGCGGCCGCGCTGGTCATGTCGCAGCTACCGCCGGAAGGTCGTGGTCGGCGAGCTGCATCTGCTGGCGGTACAGCGAGCTGTACAGACCGCCCTGCGCGATCAGCTGTCGGTGCGGGCCGCGCTCGACGACACGGCCGTCCTGCAGCACGAGGATCTCGTCGGCCGTGCGTATCGTGGACAGGCGGTGGGCGATCACCAGGGTGATCCGCCCGGCCATCAGCCGCTGCAGCGCTTCGAGCAGCAGGCCCTCGGTGTGTGCATCCAGCGCCGAGGTGGGCTCGTCGAGGATCAACAGCGGGGCGTCCTTGAGAAACGCCCGCGCGATCGACAGGCGCTGCTTCTCTCCGCCGGAGAGCGTCGCGCCGCGCTCGCCCACGAGGGTGTCGTAGCCGCCGGGCAGACGCTCGATGAACTCGTGTGCGCTCGCGGCACGGGCCGCGGCGACGATCTGCTGGCGCGGCGCGTACGGCCAGCCGAGCGCGATGTTCTCGGCGATCGTGGCGGGGAAGATGAACGGGTCCTGGAGCACCAGCGCGATCTGGCTGCGCAGCGAGTGCAGCGTGAAGTCGCGGATGTCCGTGCCGCCGATCGTGATCGTGCCGCTCCCGGGATCGAAGAAACGCACGAGCAGGCTGGCGAGCGTGGTCTTGCCGGCGCCCGTGGGTCCGACGATCGCGAGCACTTCTCCGGGGTCGACCCGCAGCGAGACGTCGTGCAGCACGGCTCGCTGCGCTTCGTAGCCGAAGTCGACGTGCTCGTAGCGGATCGGGCCGGCGACGCGGCGAGCGCTCGCACCCGGCCGGTCGGCGACCGCGGGCTCGATCTCGAGGATCTCCATCACGCGATCGGTCTCAGCGGCGGCGTTGTGCACCGTCTGCGCGGTCTGCGAGAGCGCGTCGATCGGCTCGTACAGCGAGCCGAGATAGGAGACGAACACGACGATCGCGCCCGCCGTCAGCGCCCCTTCGAGCGCGAGCGTGCCGCCAACGTAGATGACCGCGGCCGTGCCCAGCGCGATCGCGAGTCCGGTGAACAGCTGAAACCAGGTGCCGGCGAACATCGCGCGCACGTACGCGCGCACGGTCTGCTCGGCGTTCTGACGGAAGCGCAGCTCCTGGTAGCGCTCCCGCGTGAACGCCTGGACCGCCGGAATCGCGCCGAGCGTCTGCTCGACGATCGCGCTCATGCGACCTTCGGAGTCGCGCTGTTCGCGCGAGCGTTCCTTCATCGGGCGCCCGAAGTAGCGCACGCTGATCACGATCAGCGGAACGGCGCCGACGGCCAGCAGCGTCAGCCGCCATTCGAGCGCCCACATGATCGCGAACACGGCGATCAGCGTGACGAGCGCCTGCACCATTGGCAGCAGCGCTCCGGTAACGAGCGTGTCGATCGAAAAGCAGTCGGTCGTGACGCGCTCGATCAGATCGCCGACGGCGCGCCGGGTGTGAAACAGGAGCGACAGGCGCTGCAGGTGGCGGAACAGGTCTTCCGCCAGCGACCAGGTCATCCGCTGGCCCAGCTTCAGCGACAGGAAGTTGCTCGCCGCGCTCGCGAGCGTGCCGGCGAGGAAGATCACGATCTCGGCCGCTGCGACCCACGCCAGCAGGCCGTGGCGGCTGCCCGCCCCCGGCAGCGCCGTCAGCCACGCGGGCGCAGGGTGATTGCCGATCACGTTGTCGATCAGGATCGCCAGCGGCCACGGCCGGGCGAGGTTCAGGCCGATCTCGAGCAACGACGCAAGCAGCATCAGTGAGAGTCCGCGCCGGTGCGGGCGCGCGTAGCGCAGCAGGCGCAGCTGGCGCCGGTAGGAGCCGGGCGTGACCGCCTGCTCAGCGGACGCGACCGGCTGCTCAGCGGGTGCCGCCGGCGGATCAGGGATTTTCGCCGCCTTCGCCATCAGCTCTCCCGCACGTAGGACGCGACGCGCAATTGCTCGGCCAGCTCGCGAGACCTGACAGGGGCCGGCGGGTGCCCGGCGGAGGTGGCCGGCACCCTGCCGCTCGCGCGGGCGGCGCGCGGGCGCAAGCGTGGCAGCGGTGACGCGTCCGGCGCCGGCTCCGGCGCGAGCGCCCGCGGCAGCGCCGCGCGGATCGCCGCCAGCGCCAGGCTGGACTCGTAGGCAAGGCGCGCCAGCAGCGCACCGGCCAGGACCGCGAGCACCGCCGTGTCGGCGTCGCCGTCGCTCAGGCCGGCAGCCGTCGCGACTGCGGCGGCCAGAACGCACAGCGCGATCGCGGCACGGCGCACGTGCGGCCAGGAGCGCACGCGCACGAGCTGGGCACCGCCGCCGTGCTCCTCGATCGCGATGCGCAGGCGGGCTACACCCATCAGCCCGCCGCGCACCTGCAGATCCCAGCGATCCCAATCGCCACCAGAACACACGACGGCTCCCTCCCGCCCCAGCTCCGCGGCGATGGCGCGCACGCGTTCCTCCGTGCCCTGCCACTGCTCGCACCAGTACCAGGCGTTACGCGGACGCGGCAGGGTGAGCGCGCGCGGCCCCCGGCGCCGCCACGGCGTCAGACCGTGTCGGAGTCGTCCGTCGAGCCTCGCGAGCGGCTGCAGCAGATAGAGCAGGCCGGTGAGCAGCCGCAACCGCCACGTGCCGGTGCGCGTGTCGAAGCGGGCGCGCGCCGCGCCGAGGGCCGCATCGGCCAGGAGCGCAGCGGTGGCCAGCGCCAGCAGCGGCAGCGCCAGCAGCGCGGGTGTCCAGATCGCTCCGCTCGCGGATAGCAGCGCGAGCAGGGCCATCGTCAGGTACCACTCGGGCATCAACGGCAGCGACTCGAGCAGCCCCCTGCGCGGACCGTACAGGGGCTGATATGAGGCCGTGCCCCAACCGCCGTAGTACACGCGCCAGCGCCACCCGCCACGGTGCTGGGCCGAGCCGTTGCCGTACAGGCGCCCGCTCCAGGCCACGTGTCCGGTGGGGCTGTACTTGTCGGGATGCTTGCGCTCGAGCAGCGCCTCGGCCCGGCCGTAGCCGCGCTGCTGGCGCAGATAGCCGCGCACGGTCGCGCGCCGATGGTGACAGACGACGGCACCCGGGCTGAATGCGATTCGCTGTCCGCTGTCGAGCAGCCGCCAGCAGACGTTGAACGTCGTCCCCGGCGGCACGGAACTGCGGATCGAAGCCCTCGATCCGCTGCAGCGAGTCCTTGCGGATCGCCATGTTGCAGCCCGGGATGTGCTCGGCCTCGCGGTCGGAGATCAGCACCTGGGCGGGCCCACCGGGGGCGTTGGCGACGCACTGCGCGACCCGGCTCGAGCCGGGCGGCGGGACGTTCGGCCCGCCCACGGCCGCGTACAGGCCCGCCGCGAAGCCGGCGGCGAGATGCGTGAGCCAGTCCGGATCGGGGATCGCGTCGTCGTCGATGTAGGCGACGATCTCGCCGCGGGCCAGTTCCATCGCGGTGTTGCGCGCGCCGGCGAGTCCCTGGCGCGGCGTCTCGATCAGCCGCACGCCGTCGAAGGACCCGGCGATCTGAGCGGAGTCGTCGGTCGAGCCGTCGGAGACGACGATCACCTCGTAGTCCGGGTAGCGGAGCCGGGCGACGCCCTCGAGACATTCGTGCAGCGTGGCCGCACCGTTGTTGGTGCAGATCGCGACCGATATTTGTGGCGAGGGAGCGCCGTGTGCCGAGGGGATGCCGCGTGGTGAGCGAATGCCGTGTGGCGAGCGGGCGTCGTGAGGCGAGCGAGCGCCGTGTGGCGAGCGGGCGTCGTGTGGCGTGCGGGCGCGATGTGGGGAGCGGGCGTCTGTCGCGTCCGGTTGCGAGTCAAACGCGGCGCGCACGGCGGCCAGCGCCGGCTTGGGCGCGCGCTCGCGCGTCGTCAGCCCGAAGTCCCAGTCGAGGATCTCGGCGCCGCCGCGATGCCACTGATCGGTCCACGCGAACACGAACGTGCCGATGCAGCCGGCGCGAGCGCTCGCTTCGAGCTGCCAGTGCAGCGTCCTGGCCTGCTGCTGCTCGCCGTTGCGGCGACTGTCGAGGCCGAGCTCGGCCATCAGCAGCGGGCGATCGTCGGCCAGGTTCTGCAGCCGCGCGAGGTAGCTCTCGAGCAGCTCGCGCCGCTCCAGGTAGACGTTGAACGACAGGAAGTCAAAGCACGCCAGCCGCAGGTACTCGGTGGGTGGGAAGTTGACGTAGGTGATCAGCGCGCCGGGGTCCTGATCGCGGGCGGCGCGACAGAGGCGCTCGAGAAAGCGCTCTACACGAGCGCGCCCGTGCCAGCGCACGATCGACGCGGGGATCTCGTTGCCGACGGCGTAGCAGAGCACGGCAGGGTGGCCGGCGCACGAGCGGATCGCCGCACGCACCGTCTGCTCGATTCGATCGGCGGCCCCGGTGTCGAGAAACGCGATGTGCTGTTCCCAGGGGACGCCGATCATCACCAGCAGGCCGTGCTGCTGCGCAAGGTCGAGCAGCCACGGCGGCGGCGGCGTGTATACGCGCACGGCGTTGATCCCGGCGCTCGTCATCTGCTCGAAGTCAGCCGCGGCTGCGTCGGGCTCGAATCCGCCGCCGGGCTTCGAGCTGAACGGCCCGTAGGTGACGCCCTTGACGATCAGCTTCTGCTCGCCGAGATACAGCGACTTGCCGCGAACCGTCGGGCGCGCCGCGGCGGGTGCCGGGATGGGCGGGGCGACCGGGATGTGCTCGCCGTCGGTGGGGGTGTCTGGGTAGGGAGTCGGTGTCATGACATTGGACGGGCCGTGACCGCGTGAATACGGGGGAGCGCCGCTCTGGCGCCTCGCAGGGAGCGCCGCTCTGACGCCTCGCAGGGAGCTCGCCGCGTTCGCCGGCTTACGCGGCGGCCGGCGCCGGCGGTCTCGCTCGCGGGAGACCGCTATCCAGCTCGCCCCAGAGGCCCAGCGCCGCGCGATGGGAGCGTTCTCTTTCTCTCTTTTCTCTCTTTTGCGTTTTGCTAGCTAAACGTGGCCGGAAAGCCAAGGTTGGCCGGCGTCGCTGGCACACGAGGACTGCTTCAGCACGTGTCGGCTCCGGCGCCAGGCCGGGCCTGGCGAGCGGATGCCGGCGTGTTCGATCGCGCTCGACGGCTACGAGCCCGATCGGGCATCTGTCCGGGCAGGCGGGGCTGCGCACCAGTCGCGCCTCTGCCCAACCCCTGGGCACGGCGGACGTTTTAAAGGCTGAGAGCAGAGGACAATCAACACGCCGGGCATCGAACGATCGGCCCCGGGAGGGGGAAATGAGAACGAAGTTCAGGAACCACGTTGCGGTCGTTCACGAATGACCTCTCGGTCGATGCTGGGAGGAGGCTTTCATGGCACCCGAGCCTCCTCCTGCATCCGTCGCGCCGCGGTCACGAACCCCGCCACCACAGAGCAGGCCAGCGGGCCAGAACTGCCCCAGGGCGTGTCCTTCCGGGCCGCCTCGCGCATCACCTAGGCGCTTGCGCGGACTCCTCGCTCAACGTACGATTCTGCATTGAAGCCATAGCGGAGGGAGACCATGGAGACTTGTGAGGGGGCATCGTCGGAAGGCCAACCGCGGCGCGTACGCGCCGCTCGCGTGCGTGCGCTGTCACGGTACGCATGGTGCACCAGCCTCGTGTGGCTGACGGTCGCGACACTGCTCGCTGCCGGCGCGGACACCAGCGCGGCTCAGATCATCCATGTGAACGGCGAAACATTCGGCATCGAAGCGGTCGCCGGCGCCCCCAACGCGGCGAGCGAACGAGCATCACAACAATCGGCGACGTCGGGGCAGCCAGTTTCACCGGCCAAGCAGGAAGCCAAGGAAGGATCCGGAAGTCCGGCCGCCGTAAAAAAGCCGATGGCCTACCACGGTGGCCCGATCATGTCCTCGAACACCAACTACGCGCTGTATTGGGATCCAACCGGCGGTCCCGAATATCCCGCCGGGTACCAGTCCGGGATCAACCGCTATTTCGAAGACCTCGCTCACGACAGCGGCGGTGAGCAGAACACCGACTCGGTCTTGGCGCAGTACGGCGATGAAGCAGGCGAATTCGCCAGCTACAACTCGCACTTCGGCGGTGCGCTGATCGACACCGACACCTATCCGGCCAACGGCTGCTCGGCCGCGTCGATCTGCTTGACCGTCGAACAGCTGCGCGCGGAGATCACGAAATACGTGGAAGCCCATGGACTGCCGATCGGCCTGACGCATGAGTACTTCCTACTGACCCCCCCTGGCGTGGAAAGCTGTGTCGAAGCGGCTGGTCATGATTGCTCAGCGGGCACTAAGCACGCGGGCTATTGCTCTTTTCACAGTTACATTGCGACTGCGCAAGGGACGATCATCTACGCGAACACTCCGTACATGGAGGGCACGAACTGCGATTACGGCGAAGAACATCCGAACAACAACCCCTCCGATGCCACGCTCGGCGGGGGCCTGGTGCACGAGCACAGCGAGTCCCTGACCGACCCGGAGTTCACGGCCTGGTATTACGAAACGGGAAAAGAAAAAGAAGAGATAGCCGACAGGTGCCGCACCTTCAAGGAAGCTACCGAATACGGCGAACCGCTCGGTAGAGCGCCCGATGGCGCGAAGTACAACGAGGTGATCAACGGCGACCTCTACTACTACCAGCAGATGTGGAGCAACGCCACCGGCGAATGCGAGCAGCGTGCGGCACAGCCGCCCACTGTCAAGAAGGTTGCTCCGAAAAGCGGCCCGGCCACCGGAAAAACATCTGTGACCATAACCGGCACGAACTTCACCAGCCCGGCGACCGTCAAGTTCGGGCAAACGCTCGCCACCGAAGTCACGGTGCATTCTGCGACCTCGATCACAGCGCTGTCGCCGGCAGGAACCACCGGCACCGTCGATACCACTGTCACGACCTCGGCCGGCACGAGCGCGGCCACGAAGAAGGATCACTTCAAGTACAAGAAAGGCTGAGCACGATCAGCGGCTAACGAGCGAGGACTGGACTGGATGGCCGACGGCAATGGATTGATGGCGAAGGGCTTGCGCGTCCGCATGCGCTTTGCGACGGACGAGTGGCTGGTGGCATCGGTGCGCCGGGGCGATCCGGTCGCGTTCGAAGCCGTGTACGAGCGCCACGTCACTGAACTGCTGTCGTTCTGCGTGTACATGCTCGGCTCCCGCCATGACGCCGAGGATGCGGTCCAGGCGACATTCGCATCGGCCTATCGTGCGCTGCGGGCAGACCAGCGAAAGATCGCGTTGCGCCCGTGGCTGTTCACGATCGCGCGCAACGAGTCGGTAAGCATTTTGCGTACCCGCCGTCCGACCGTGGAGCTCAACGGCGAGCCGGCGCTCGGTGGCGACCCGCTCCGCGAACTCGAGGTGCGCGAGCAGGTTCGCCACGTGCTCGAGGACCTGCGCAAGTTGCCCGAGGAGCAACGCGCAGCGCTAGTGCTCGCGGAGATGCACGGCCTCAGCCAGGCGGACATCGGGACCGTGCTGGGCGTGCGCCCCGAACAGGTGAAGGCCTACGTTTTTCAGGCGCGCTCGAATCTCCTTTCCGAACGGCGCGCGCGCGAGACGGACTGCAGCGAGATTCGCGAAGAGCTTGCGAGCGCCCGCGGAGCGGCACTGCTGCGGGGACGGCTGCGCCGCCACCTGCGTTCCTGCCAGGACTGCCGGGTCTACGCCGACGGGGTCGCGCGCCAGCGCCGCCAGCTGGCAGCCCTGCTGCCGCTTGCGCCGTCGCTCGTGCTCAAGTCCAGAGCCCTCAGATCGGTGCTCGAAACCGGCGTCGCCGACCCCGCACCCTATGCTGGCGGCGCGGCGGTGACGGGGTCTGTCGTCGGAGCCGCAGTCGAGCTTGCCGGCGGCGGAGTGAAAGCGGTCGCGGTCAAGATGGCGACCGGGCTGGCGTGTGTGTGCGCGAGCGTCGGTGTCGGTGCCTCAGTCCTCGACACGCAGCGGTCCGGCGGGCAGGCGGACGCGTCCCCGACCGCGGTCGCAGCGTCGCAGCTGGCGCCTTTGGACGCGCTCGCCGCTGCGCAGGCACTTGGCCTGGTGTCAGGTCAAGCGGGGCTCGTCGAAACCGTGCCGATGTCCGGCGAGCCTGCCGGAGCGCAGCCTCAGCACACACATGCACCAGACGGCGCGGCGACCGAGCTGGACCCGCTGGCGCCCGAACCGCTGACCACCGCCGTGACGGTCGCCCACGGCGAAGGCGGCCTTGGCGTACGCAGCGGCACCAGCCAGCAAGGACAAGCGCAGAGCGAGCAAGAACGTCAGCGCAAGCACGAAGAAAGCCAGCAGGAGAGCGAACAAGACCAGCTGGAACAGGAAGAACGCGTGGGCAAGCACGAACGACGCAAGGGCGAACGCGAAGAACACAAGGGCGAACGCGAAGCGCACAAGCAGGAACGCGAACAAGTCAAGCAGGACCATGAAGAAGGCAACCAGGTAGGCGGGTCGCCTCCGCCCAAGGGCGAAGAACAACGGCAGCGCAGACAGGAAGAACGCCAGCACGTGCGCGAAGAAAGGGAACTCATCCAGCATGCCCGTCCGCCGCCCACCGAAGAACAGCTGCAGCGCAGGCAGGAACGGCGCGAACGTTTGCGCGAAGAAAAGGAACGCATCGGCCAGGACGAACTGCAGCGCAAACGTGAAGAACGTCGACACCTGCGCGAAGAACGCAGAAACGAAGCCGGCTGACCGGAGCAGGGTGCGCGGAGAGGCGGCATTTTGCGCCTGACTTCCCTCTCCCAGAGCCCGCGGCAGGGGGACATTCGCACGCCCCGTCCGTCGTCCCCGAACTCGTCGAAAGGGATCGTCATGAAACGCGTCCGCGCGCAGCTCGCGTACGCCAACGTCGTCTCGACCCTGGCCCTGTTCCTCGCCGTACCCGCCCAGGGCAGCGCGTCGAACGTGTTCGTATGTTGAGCGCGGGTTCCGCCGACGAGGACGGGAGCGGTTGAGGAACACATAGACCGACCGTGCAGCACATCCTGCTCCACATGGACTGACCCGGCGCCACGTCCCGCTCCACATGGACTGACCCGGAGGGATGTCCTGCTCGACATAGACTGTCCCGGCGGCGTGTCCTGCTCCACATAGACCGACCCGGAGGCGTGTCCTGCTCCTGTCGTCCATTTCGGACGCGAGCTCGGGCCCCAGGCCGGCGCTGCGCCTACTCGCCGGCACGGATCGCGAGCTCCGAAACGGAGACACCGAGGGCTGCCGCGATCCTGCGCAGCGTCGTCCAGGTGGGGTTGGCTTGCCCGCGCTCGACGCGAGCATAGGTCCCGACCGTGATCCCCGCGTCGGAGGCGATTTGTTCCTGCGTGGCGCCGCGTTCGTCGCGAACGGCACGGATTGCGGCAGCGAGGGCAACGTCGGCGTCGGCTATTGGCATTCGGGAAACATGCCGAGCACCAGCGGTCTAGTCCAGGCTGCTAACCACCAGTGGTCAACCGCCTGATAGCTTGTGTTCCGATGGTCCGAATACTGAGCCCACCCATCCCCGGTCGAGACCCGGCGTCGGGCTGCCGCTGATCATGGAGGAGACCTATCGTCGCCATCTGCGTCGTCTCTCTGACGCCCAGCTCGAACGCGAGCACAACGAGCGCCTGGTCGCCCGCGACGTGCCGGCTCTCGTAGCGATCCTGAACGAGCTGTACGATCGCGAACGCGGCACCTCCTGGGACCGCAAGACGTCCACGGGAAGACGGCTGCGCCTCGTGCGCTAATTCAGACGGTCGAGCTCAGCCCGGGAGCGACCGCGATCCGAGCCCCCGTATGTCGCCCGAGCCCCGTGCGTCGCCCGAGTGCCCAGTTTGGGTTCACACGAGGCTGGGTAGGTGGCTGGCGTCTGCATTCAATTGCCGGGCCGCGTCGGGAGCAGGCGCCGCGAAGGGCTGGCCATAGCGAGAGATGAGGATCGTGAGGGCATCAGGAGCGCCGGTGGATACCGTCATCGCGAGCCGGCGAGGCTTTGCTATCGGACTGCTCGGGGCGCTCACGCTGCTGGCTGTATGGGCGGCGGTCGCCGTCCCAGCCGCCCGCGCGGCGACGCCCGAAGAAGACCCCTTCTACAGGTATGAAGGCAAGAAGTCCGCGCTCAAGCAGATGGCGCCTGGGACGGTCATAAAGACGCGCACCGTGCCGTTCCACATCGCGGGCGTCGAACTTCCGATCAGCGCCGTGCAGCTCCTGTACCGGTTGACCTCCGAGCTTGGCAAGCCGACCGTGAACGTCACCTCGGTGCTGCTGCCTCCAGTGAAACTGGGGACGCCGACGGTGCTCTCCTACCAGTCCTTCTACGACAGCCTCACGACCGAAGACGACCCCTCGTATGCGATCTCGGGCGGCTTCGGCGTGGGGGGCGAAATACCGCAGGCCGAGTCGGTCCTGGTCACGCCGGCGCTGCTCGCGGGCGAGACGGTCGTGATCCCCGACACCGAGGGCGAGCAAGCCGACTTCGCGGCCGGACCAGTGTACGGGTTCAACACGCTCGACTCGCTGCGCGCGGCGCTGAGCTCACCTGCCACAGGTCTGTCGAGCACGACCAAAATCGCGCTCGCCGGCTACTCCGGCGGGGCGATCGCAACCGAGTGGGCGGCACAGGAGGCACCGAGCTACGCCCCGGAAATCAACACCGACCTCGTGGGAGCGTCATTCGGCGGGGTGCTGGTGGATCCCGCCCACAACCTGAAGTATGTCGAAGGAAGCTCGAGCTGGTCCTCGATCATCCCAATGGCCCTCGACGGGCTCGCGCGCGCGTTCCACCTCGACCTGACCCCTTACCTGAGCGAATATGGCAAAGAACTGCTGGCCGAGGACGAACACGCCTCGATCACGAACCGCCAGGAAGTCAGCGGCCTCACGTGGGCGCAGCTCGCCAAGCCGGAATACGCCAGCCCCGAAAACATCAAGGCCTACGTGAAGACGGCCAACAAGCTCATCATGGGCCACGAAGCGGCGCCGACGGTCCCGCTCCTGATCGGACAGGGCAACGGCGGCGAAGAATTCGAAGGGACCCCGGGCGACAAGCCCGGCATCGGGCCGGGCGATGGCGTGATGATCGCCGGGGACGTGCGGAGCCTGGCCCGCGAGTATTGCAGCGACGGAATCGCGGTTCACTACACCGAATACCAGCACCTCGGCCACATCGAGGGCGCCGCGCCGTGGTTGGCCGAAACCGTCCCGTGGCTGGCAGAACGCTTCGCCGGCCTGACCGCACCGCAGGACTGCACGGAAATCGCCCCCGGCAATCCGCTGACGCCGATCAAGCACACGAAGAGCTGACAGGAGGGCGACGGAGCAACGCGACGGTGTCTATGCGCTAGTTGATCGAGCCGACCTGGTCCGGCACGCGCGGCCTATGTGTCGGACCGGTCTGGTTGGCCAGCCTGCTCGATCCGCGCGGTGCGACTGCAATGAGGCGAGGCCAGTCATGTTGGTCGAACTCAAGCCACGATCCTGAAGCTCAGATAGCGAGGAGCAGACTTCCTCTCTGCGGCTTCGGCCGTTAGCGTCAGCGTGTAGGCCCCACGAGGGAGCAGGTCGCGCTTGGCGATTCGCCCGGCAAAGCGAAGACGCCGTCGTCCGGCGCCGGCGGACAGCGTGAGAGTGCCGCGGTTGACGGCGAGTCGGCAGCGACGGAGGCGGCGAGCGTGCGACGGGCTATGCATACATCGGCCGTGCAGGATGCGGCCCGTCCCTAGTTGCGCAAAGCTGAAGCGCACGCGAGCGGGCTCGTTGAGCGAAAATTCGAACGTCGTTCCGACGGGCGTTCGGAGGTGCCGGCGGGCGAGACTGGCCAATGCTCGGCCCTCGCGCCAAGCCTCGTGGGTCTGCCGTAGAGATTCCACGACGGGCGCCGCCCTGCCTCGTCCGCCGGGTGGCACGCTGCCCGCGGGTGCCGCGCCGCTCGCAGGTGACGCGCTGCCCGTACAGAATCCCGGCTGGTCGGGCGGGCCGGAGAACACGAAGGCGGCGCCCTTGCCGCTTTCGAGCCCGGGCTCGGACACGAGCGTGGCAGCACCGTTGCCAGCCAGCGCGACCGAATCCCCAAAGCGCCCGAATTCAGTGGGGACGGGTGCAGCGATCGGTTCCTCGATCCATCCGGAAGCGGCACATGTGAACGCCCACGCCTACCCCGCCTCCAGGAGAGCCGCATCCCCTTGCGCCCCCGTTTCTGGCCCCCCGATAAGGGCCGTGTTGCCGGAGGGCGAGAGCGCGACACTCCAGCCGAAGCTGCCGTTGACCGAGCTGTGTTCGCCGGAAGAGAGTCGAGTCAGCGGCGTCCAGCCGGCGGGACCACGGTCGAAGATCCAGGCGCCGCTGCCTTCTTCGTTGGCTTCGCCGAACTCGCCGATCAGGGCACGGGAGCCGTCGCCCGACAAAGCCACAGAGCGCCCGAAATGTGTGTCGGGGTGCTCGCCGGGAGGATTGAGCTTGGGCCCGTCCTGGCTCCATGTCGATCCGCTTCGTTTGTACACCCAGACGGCGCCGACACCGCCATCTTCGCTGTCGGCACCCACGATCGCGGTGTCGCCGTCGCCGGACAGCGCGACGGTGCCCGCGAAATCATCGTCGTTGCCGAAAGGGTTGATCCTTTCTTCGCCATGGAGCGGCCCGGCCTGCAGAGTCCAGGTGTTTCCGGAGCGCGAGTAGATCCATGCCGAGCCATCAAAGCCTTCCGGGCAGCCAAAGTCGTCGCCGACGATCGCGGTGCCGCCGTCTTCGGACATTGCGAGAGTCCGGCCGAACCGTTCCCCGCAGGCGGTTTCGGGCGGCGATTCGATCGGCGTCGAGCGCCACGTAGCGCCTTCCCTCGTGAACGCAAACACCGGGTCACCACCGCCGACAAGCGCCGTGCTGCCGTCGGCCGAGAGGGCCACGCCGGCCCCGCCGGGCATTCGGAGTTCGCCCCCTGAAATTTCCCCCACAAGCGAAGTCGGCGGCGACCACACCGAGCTCGACCGGGTGAAGATCAACGTGTACGACGGTTCACCTGGATTCCCGTTCGGTGCGCCTACGAGGGCCGTATTGCCGTCCGCCGACAGCGCGACAGCATGATGCCCAGCGCCGCCTGCTCCGCCGAAACCCGCGCCATGACCCAGCAGCTCAGCCTGCTCGACGAACGAACCAGCCAAAGCAGCACCCGGGTCGCTCACGAAGATCTCGACAGCGACAGCCACCGCGACGACCAAGGCGATCCCGCCGCGACACATACAGCGAGCAACAGCCGCGCGACGTGCTGCGAGGACAGTTATAAGCATCTACCAGCGAGATTCCCACAATGCCCACATCTATGCGCCCACGCGGTGATGCGAACGCGAGAGGCTGCCCGCCGCGTCAAGCCGGCGCTAGCGCCGCTGCGGCGCTCGTCAATCCTCGGTCAGACGGCGGCGCGCAGCCCAGCGCGTGAGCTCGTGGCGGCTCGAGAGTTGCAGCTTGCGCAGGACCGCCGAGACGTGCGCCTCCACCGTCTTCACCGAGATCTCGAGGCGCGCCGCGATCTCCTTGTACATGTATCCGCGCGCTATGTGTTGCAGCACCTCGCGCTCGCGCGGCGTCAGCATCTCGAGCTCCGCGTCCGACTGAGCCGGCGGCGGCTGCCCGGCGAATACGTCGAGCACGAACCCGGCTAGGCGCGGTGAGAACGCCGCGTCGCCTGCGCTCACGCGCACGATTGCCTGCGTGAGCTCCGCCGGCGAGATCGTCTTCGTCACGTAACCGCGCGCGCCGGCGCGGATCAGGGCGATCACGTCCTGCGCCGAGTCACTCACCGATAGCGCCAGAAACCGCGTCTGCGGGCTTGACTCCCGCGAACGTGCGATCACCTCGGCGCCTCCGCCCCCGGGCATGTGCACGTCGAGCAGCACGACGTCGGGTGTGAGCTCCTCGATCGCGCGCACCGCCTGTTCGACCTCGCCGCACTCGCCCACCACTTCGACGCCGTCGCCGAGGCTCTCGCGTACGCCCGCGCGAAACAGCGCGTGGTCGTCGACGATCAGTACGCGCGGCACGCTTTGCGCGGCTGGGCTCATGCGCCGTGGCGTTCGATCGACAGCTCGACCTCGGTGCCCTGGCCGGGGCCCGAGCGCACCCGCGCGCTGCCCCCCGCGCGTCGCATGCGCCCGACGATCGACTCGCGTACGCCGCGACGCTCCGGTGGGATCGCCCGCTGGTCAAAGCCCACGCCGCGGTCGCGCACGAACACCTCGATGCGCCGCGGCGAGAGCTCGGCGTACACCGACACCGTCGCGGCCGGCGTCGCGCAGGCGAACTTGGCCGCGTTCAGCATCGCCTCGCGCGCCGCGGCCAGCGTGGTGCGCGCCGCGTTGTCAAGCGCGCAATCGCCCACCGTCACCAGCTCGATCGCGCTGCCCGTCGCCAGCTCGAGCTCGATCGCCGTCGCCTGCAGCGCGCCTGCCAGGCGCCCGTCTTCGGCGCCCGCGCCGGCCTGTTGCTCCTCGGCCGCAAGCCACGCGCGCAGCTCGCGCTCCTGCGTGCGTGCGAGGCTCGCCACGCGGCGCGGGTCATCCGCGCCGCGCTGGATCAGCGCCAGCGTCTGCAGCACCGAGTCGTGCAGGTGCGCCGCGACGTCCGCGCGCTCCTGCGAGCGGATCCGCTCGGTGCGCTCCGCGTTCAGGCTGCGCGCGAGGTTCCGCCAGGACGGCGCGAAGATCAGCGCCGCCGCGATCAGCACCGCCAGCGCCGCCAGCAGCGCTTCGCCCGCCGGGCGCACGTCCCCGTCCGCCCAGAGAAAGGCGATTCCCGCCGCCAGCACGAGCGCCACCCCCAGTCCACGCCGGCTCACCTCCGGGCGCGCCAGCGTGCGCCTGCGCGCGCGCCCGAGCCGCTCGCCGCTCGCCGGCTGCGCGGCCCACGGGCGGCCGGGGCTCGCCCGCCGGGGCGGGGCTCGCCAGATCAGTAGCGCTCCCAGCAGCGCGCTCGCCGCGGGCCACACGATCGCATCGCCCGGCCACAGCGCCGTGGTGCGGATCAGCAGCAGGCCGCCGACCGTCAGCAGGCCCGCGCCGGCTGCGATCCTCGCCGTGCCGTGCGAGGAGGAGCGGATCCTCCGTTCGCTCATGGTCTGGCGGATGATCCCAGGCGAGCTCGCCGCGGTGGCTCTAGTCGGCGTGCGCCTTGCCCTCGCCTGGCGCGCTGCGCGCGCCGAACGGGTCGTGTGTTTGCGCGCGCACGGTCTGTCGCGCGCGCGACGACAGCCCACTCGCCAGCAACACGGCGCCCGCGCCGGCCACGAGCAGCGGGCCCGTGTAGGCGAACTGCAGCGAGATTTGACCTTCCGCTTCGAGCACCAGCAGCACCCCGAACAGGATCGTCACGATCCCGCCGACCAACGCCGTTACGTTCGGTGTGCGCTTCACGCGGGGCCCCCGCCGTTGCTGAAGCACGCCGCGTCGGTGCCGTAGGCGCCCGGCTGGAAGCGGCCTTCGAGCGGCCGGTTCACCACGAATAGCGCGCCCAGGCCGATGTGTCCTTCGAGCTCTAGCACGCTCGAGCGCGCCGGCGGTGCCGGCTGGAAGCGGCGAGCAAGGTTGAGTCCGCCCGCAGTCCGTTCGAAGCTGCCCACCACGCCGCCCCCGACGTTTGCGTTCTCGCGCACGCACACGTTTTCCGGCACGATCACCACGAGCTCGCCGAGCCCGAGGCGCACGTGCAACCGCGTGGGCCCAGGCGGGAAACGCACCTGCCGCAGGTCCAGTTCGAGCCTGCCCGCACCGAGCGCGTAGCCGCTGCGCAGGGCGCTCAGCGAACGCGGCGTGTAAAGCCGGTTGCCGAGGCCACCGTGCAGGTCCACGCCCGCCGCCGCGAATACCACGACCGGCAGCACGAACGCCGCCACCGCCACGACCGCCACACGCGCCCGCGTGAACGCGCTCAGCAGCAACGCCACGCCGAGCGCGATCACCACCCACGCCGCCGCGCGACGCTCCATGCCCGCCAGCGCCCCACCCGCCACCACGAGCAGCAGCAGCGCCGCCACCGCGGCAGTCAGCATCGCGAGCGTCGCCACCAGACGCACGTCCGCGCTGCCGTGCGAGCGTCCTCGCAGCCCGCGCCACACGAACGCCGCGACGATCCCCACCAGCGCGATCGCGCCCACACCGCCCCACAGGCCGCGCGCACCGTGCTGCGGCGCGTTGTGGCCGAGCACGCTCGCAAGCACCGCGAGGCCCACCGCCAATACGACGAGTCCGACGAGCGCCTGCCAGGAGAACAGCAGCAGGCGGATCGGCGCGTGCTCCGTGCCGTCTTCGGGCGTCAGCAAGAGGATCGCCAGGTACAGCCAGATGCCGGCACCCGCAAAGAATGCGAGCCCCACGAACGCGATCCGCAGAAGCAGCGGGTCGACGCCGAGTTGCGCGCCGAGGCCGCTGCACACGCCGCCGATCGCGCGTCCGCGGCGCGCGCGCACAAACCGTGGCGGGCGCGGCCGCGGGGAGGTCGGCGGCGGCTCGGGCGAGCGATCCTCAGGCGTTGACATGTGACGCCTCCGGGTTCGCGTGCGGCATCGCGCCGGTCCGCGCACCATCGCGAGCGGCGCCGATGGTGGACGTGAGGCGCCGAGCCCGCACGCCTCGGCCGGTGGCACCGGGGCCGATCGTGTGCAAGACGACCGGACGGGCGATGTTGTGCAGCTCGAACGCGCCGCGCGAGCGTGCCGGCAGCCGCACAGCCCGAGCGGCAGCTGCTACCTCGCTGGTCGCCAGCATTTCGCCCGGGCCCGCCACGGCGGAGATGCGCGCGGCGAGATTCACAGCCGCGCCGAAGAAATCGCCTTCGCACTCGACCGCCGGCCCGCACGCGATCCCGACGCGCACCGGCGGGTCGAGCTCGCCCGGCAGCGCCCCCGCGACGATCCGCAGCCCCGCCGCCGAAGCCTCGGCCGGGTCGGCCACGCGAACCATGACCGCGTCGCCGAGCGTCTTGACGACGTGCGAGTCGGCGCACAGCGCGTGCTCGACGCCGATCCGCAGTCGCCATGCGAGCTCCGCGGCACGGGCATCGCCGTGCACTTCGGTGTAGGCGGTGAAGCCGACGATGTCGGCGAATAGGAACGCAGCGTGAGAGACGGGCACGGGTGTACGCGCCGTCGCGAGCCGTTGCCTCTTCTCGAACATGGACACAGTCTCGGCGCACCGGTCCGCCCGCGCAATTGGGGATGTCCCTTAGGGGTCCCGGCGCTCGCCTCGAGCTCGAGCGTCGTTACTGCACCCGTCGGGATCGGCGCCGCTACGGGCCATTGAGATGCGCGTGCGCCCACAGCCCAAGCGGAAGCGGGCACGGCACGCCCCAATCGAAGTCCTGGCCGCGTAAACCGCGGTACCTGCCGACCTCACTTCGCGGTGTTCTCAGCTACCGGGATCGCGGTCTCGATCTTGAGCTGTCGTGGCGAAGGCTCCTATGATCGTTCACTAGCCGCGTCGGCGCCTTCGTCTCCCACGCGTCCGTCAGCAGCTCCGTGAGCTGGTTCGCGCCGACGCGATCGAGGTTCACCGAGACAGCTGCGAGCCGCTTGCCCCACCTGCGCTCCGTGCACGCATCGGGCGCGCTCTGCACGACGGTGCGGATACCCGGCTCGTCGAGCATCACGTTCATAGTCGACTCGTCCCAGAGAGTTGCGAAGATCTTGCCGCCAACGCCGAACGAAGGACGGCCGTGATGGTCCCGCTCGACAGCTTCCGGCAGCGCCAGCGCGATTGACCGAGCCTGGGCCTTGGAGACCATACCCGTGCGGCTACCGGCTGGGGTCCGGTTGATAGGTGCCGAAGCTCCAAGAGTGGCCCTCTGGATCGCGAGCCGAGTACTCCCGCGATCCGTAGGGCGTGTCCTCGATCTCTCGCGTGATCTCCGCGCCGGCCTCCATTGCGCGCTTGTAATGGGCGTCCGCATCCTCGACCGCAACATAGATCCCATGGGAGCCGGGATCACCCTGGCCGAACATGATTGTTCCCGCGCCGAGCGACATCTCAGCGTGGCGGATCACGTCGTCTTCGTCGCGATGTATCGCACGCGTCTTGAAACCGAACGCGCGGGACAACCACTCGGCCGCGGCGTCTGGGTCGGCGAACCGCATCGCCGGGAAGATGTTCGGTGTCTGCTCTGTCATCACGTCCTCCAGGATTGGGTGCCAGGAGGCTACGAGTCAGCCGCGGTCGCGTCTTGGACAAACGTAACCCGCTCAGCCAGGTAGGCCGACGGGGTCGTGCCCGCGAACTCGCGAAAGTCGCGATCGAGGTGCGGCTGATCGTAGTACCCACATTCAGCCGCTGTCTCGGCGATGCTCTGGCCGGCAGAGAGGAGGTCGGTCGCGCGGCGGAAGCGCAGCATCCGCGCGTATGCCTTCGGAGGGAGGCCGACATGCTCTCGAAACCGAGCGGCCAGGTGCTTACGGCTGCAGCCCAACTCGCTCGTGAGATCGCTGACCCGAAGCCGTCCGTGGCTGGCGAGCAGACGCCACCACGCCCACTCGACGTCCGGCGGAGGTGGCTCGGCAGCCGCGAGCTTGCGGCGCAGCATCGCCTCGACCACGTCAAAGCGCTCCCCCCAACCGCGAGTGTTGGCCAAGCGCTCTTCGAGCAGACGCGCATCGGGGCCGAGCACGTCGTCGAGCGCGACTACTTCTCGCGCGAGCGCGCCCATCGACACGCGCAGGACCATCCGCGCGGCGAGCGGGCTGAGATCGACCTGGACCCCCCGCATCTCGCCGCCGTGCTCGATCACCGCACAGCGGTCATCGAGACCACCGACGAACGATCCAAACCACGACGCCTTCCGCTCCGGCTCCCTGGGATCGGCGATCCCCAGCGGCACGCCCATCCCGATGATCAACACGACTCCGGTGGACAGTGGCTCGCGCTGCCGCCCCGGCGCGGGGGCTGTATGTGCGTATCCCCAGTAACGGCTCACGTACGGCCGCAGGCTCCGATCCGCGCTCCGCACGACCAGTTGATCAACCACAGGAGAACTGTAGCCGTCACTCGATCCGCGGACGCACCTGTCGATTGTGTCACCCGTTGCCTTGGCGCCTCCTGGTACGTGAAAACCCGCTCTTAAGCAGGCTCGCAGCGCGCGGAGCCTGCTTCGCAAAGCCGCCTGCGAAAGCCTGGGGTGCGCTCGCTGTGACCGTCGCTGAGGGGCCGGGCAGGGCGCGCCTCGGGCGAGCGACGACTTGCCGCTTTTTCAAACCCGCCCAGTGAGCCGGCCGGAGGTTTGTGCAACAGCCTGCGGCCATCGTGAGCGTCTGCTTCGCGCGCTCGGGAGACGACTGCTTCGGGCGGCACGGAAGCCAGGCTGCTACCTCCTCTTCTCGGCCGCGGCCACCGCGGTCTGCACGGTCGGGTAGAAATGGGAGATGGCAGGATTGTCGATGACACGCTCGAGGACATCGCGGACCTGCCCGATGTCGCGGGCTAGAAGCAGCCGCACGTCGCGCCGGTCGAGGTCTTCTGCGAGCACGGCGAGCATCCGCGCCGCCGTGACATCGACGAAGGGGATCGTCTCGGCATCGAGAACGACGGCGGTGATGCCGTCCGCTTCGGCAGCTCGCATGACGCGGGCGCGGATCGCGTCTGCGTTGGCGAAGTAAAGGCTGCTCTCGATCCGCAGCACGGCGACGTGCGACGGTAGCTCGTTGTCGGGGTGACGCTCGATGTCGCTGTAGCGGCCGTCGGGGCCCGGTTCGCGCCCCAGCGTCGCGACGTAGGGACGAGAGGCGCGGTAGATCAGCAGCAGCAGCGAGATGCCGATGCCGATGAACAGGCCCGGCAGCGTGTCGAACGCGGTGACCCCGAGCAGCGCCGCGATCGCGGCGATGAAGTCGGGGCGCGATGCGAACCCGAACTCGTGTCCGAGGCGCGCGGTGTGGGCGCGGTAGAGCTCGATCAGCGCTCGGTAGTTGACGAGCTCGATCACGGCGGCGATCACGATCGCGGCGAGCGTGGCCTCGGGGAGGTCTTCGAAGAGGCCCGTGAGCGCCAGTAGCGTGAGGATCGTGAGAGCGGCGACGATCAGGCCCGACAGCTGTGTCCGTCCTCCCGCCGATCCGTTGACGGCGGTCTTGGACAGGCTGCCGTTGACCACCATGCCACTCGAGAGCCCCGCCGCGACGTTCGCGCCGCCGAGCCCGAGCAGCTCGCGGTTCGCGTCGATCTCGTAGTGCTGGCGCGCGGCGTAGGTCTTGGCTACGCCGAGGCCCTCGGCGAACCCTACGAGCATTACCCCGATGCCCCCGGCGACGAGGGTGCCGAAGTCTTTCAGGTGGACGTTGGGGGTGCCGAAGCTCGGCAGGCCGCTGTTGATCGGGCCGACGATCAAGACGCCGTGCTCGTCGAGGTGAAGCAGCTTGACCGCGGCGATGCCGAGCAGTACCGCGACCAGCGATCCGGGCACGACCGCAGCGAGACGCCGCAGCGCAAGGATGACGGTGAGCGACAGGGCACCGACGAGCAGCGTCGTGCCCTGGGTATTTCCGAGGTGGGTGATGACGTGCCACAGCTGCTGGAAGAAGTCGCCCGAGCCCTTCCCGATGCCGAGCAGCTTGGGGACCTGCCCGATGATGATCGTCAGCGCAAGACCGACGATGAAACCCTTGATCACCGGCTCAGAGATGAAGTTGGCAAGGAATCCCAGGCGCAACAGGCCAGCCAGCAGCGCAGCGAGTCCGGTGGTGATCGCCAGCGCGGCGGTCATCGCCGTGAAGCGATCGCTGCCAACAGGCACAAGCGCCGCGACCGTCGCGGCCGACAGCGCGGCCGTGGCGGACATCGGACCGGCAATGAGCTGGCGCGAGCTGCCGAGCGCCGCGTATAGGATCAGCGCGCCCGGAGCCGCGTACAGGCCCACTACCGGCGAAACGCCGGCGATCGACGCGTAGGCGAGCGCCTCCGGGACGAGCACGGCCCAAACCGTTAGCCCGGCGATCAGGTCGCCGCGAAGCCAGCCGCGCCGGTAGCCGTGCAGCGAGGCAAACAGCCACCTAGACATCGGCTGTGCCGCGCACGGGCGCGATCGACAGGGCTCGATGACGTTGGGCAAATGGGGCGCACCCGGCGCGCTGTCCTCCTGCGTGGCACGGAACCGCGGGTGTGGAACAATCCCAGCTCCGAAGCCCGGTGATCTGTTGAGCAAGGAGCCTACGATGGCCGACGACAAGCCGACCCTCGCCTCGATCTCTACCGCGGACGAAGTGCAGACCTCGGCCGGGACGTTCGTGTTCGCCGACGGCGTACCGACCGACGCGACGGTCGCTGCGGCCTACGACTGGTTGGACCACAGCCATGGGGTTGAGAGTTTCATCGCCGGCATTCCGGCGGTGTCGCAGTGGGCGCTGCGGGCGGGCTACGCGGATGCGGGCATCAACGACAACGATGTCCTGATCTTCTCCGAGCTGATGGACTGCAAGTCGCTTTTCCTCACCGCGAACGCGGACACCGTGTACTTCTGGGCCTTCCTCGACTTGTCTGAGGGTCCACTGGTCGTGCGGATCCCCGAGCGGGTCCTCGGCGTGGTCGACGACATGTGGTGGCGTTGGGTCACCGACGTGGGCATCCCCGGCCCGGACCGCGGGCAGGGCGGCGAATACATGTTCGTAGGTCCGGGCTACGCGGGGCCGCTTCCCGAGGGCGGCGTGTTCGTTTGCCCCTCGCGGACGACGCGGGTCTCCATCCTGGGGCGTGCGTTCCTGGAGAATGATGATCCGGCTCCTGCTGCCAGACGCATCAAGGAGCAGCTGAAGATCACGCCATACGTTCCAGGTGGGCATGGGTCCTCGATCGCCGCGTTCCTTTCCGGCACCGCAGCGATGGCGCGGCCGGCCGAGCCGCATGCGCCGCGGTTTGTGGAGGGCACCGGGCTTGAAATAAAGACGATCCCTCCGGTCGACGAGAGCTTCTATCGGCTGCTCAACGACGCAATCCAAAACGAGCCGGCTTCGGCGCTTGACCCTGAGGTCGCCGCTCCGATCGCCGCAATTGGGATAGTCAAGGACGAGCCTTTCCAGCCGGACGAGAGGATGCGCGCGATTCTGAGCGATGCCGTTGCGACCGCGAACGCCCTCACCCGTGCCACGGCGATGCGTCCGCGTGAGGCCGAGGGCTTCGACTTCTATCCGGGCACGGGGTCCCAGTGGACATCACCGCTGTTCGCCGGCGGCTACAGCTTCCAGACCCCGCCCCCTTTGATCACCAACGCCGGCGTCGAGCCGTTTCCCGATCACGGCGCCAAGCTGACCAACGCTCGCGCCTCTTTCTTCTACCTGGCCACCGGAATCACGCCAGCGATGTGCATGAACCTGCCCCGCATCGGATCGCAGTACATCGGCGCTACCGTTGACGCCGATCGGGAGCCCCTGGAAGGGGGCCGGACCTACCGTGTCACGCTCCCTCCGGACATCCCGGCCGAGACGTTTTGGTCGTTGACCGTTTACGACAATCAGACACGTTCGATGCTCGCCACCGACCAGCGCTACCCGAGGGCCGGCTCGCAGGCCTACCCCGCCCCTGCCGCGACCGCCGAGCCCGACGGCTCCACAATCATCTGGTTCGCCCCCACCCAGCCCGACGGGGTTCCCGACGGAAACTGGATTCAGACCAGCACCGGACACAACTGGTTCACGATCTTGCGCTTCTACAGCCCACTGCCGTCGTTCTTCGAGCGCAGTTGGCAACCGAGTGAGATCCAGCAGACGGACTGATTTCCAGCTCTTCAGGTGCACCGACTCGACCTCACGTGGCGAGCGCGCCGATCCCGTCGCCGATCAGCTTGGCGCCGATGATCAAACACAGCACGGCCATGATCGTCGTGTTCTGGTGCGCCATCCAGCCCCGAAGGCTCTCGAGGATTGCCGCCGCGCGGTCGCGCATCAGGAAGTAGATCCCCACCGGGATGCCGGGGCCGAGCGTGCCGAGCAGCACGAACACCGCGAGCGCTACGGCCTGATCGCCGGTCGAGACGCCGGTCTGCGCGATCGCCGCCGCGGCACCGATGATCAGCAGGAGGTTCTTCGGGTTGACCGCAGAGAGCAGCACGGCCATGCCCGTCGCCTTGGCAGGCGTGAAGGTGTTGACCGTGTGCATCCACTTGGGAAGCTCGGGTTCGGCGTCTCCCTCGGGACGCGCGCGCCACTGCCGTGCTGCCACGACCAGCAGCAACATGCCGAGCACGATCTTCACGATGCTCACCCATTCCGCCGGGGCGCCGGCTTCGCTAGCTTCTCCGCCGCTGGCGGCGAGCAGCAGGACCGTTCCCGCGCCAGCCAGCCCGAGCATCCATCCGACCAGGAACGCCGGGCCATTGACGCGGCCCTTCGGCGTGGCGAGCATCAGCACGACCGCGATGATCGGCACAGGGCTAAGCGCGACGCCCACGCCGAACGACAGGACCTGTCCGATCGCCTGACCCACGGCTAGGCCAGACCGTGCGCTGCCCGTCGATCATGTCCATCTCGCGCAGCCTAGCCGAGGCCCCCTCGTCTGTCGAGCGCAGGAGGACGCCCTCGTACGCAAGCCCGCGAGCACCGACACGCCTGCTCTCAGGAGAGGCTGTTTCGCAAACCGGCGAGCGCCCGTGCTGCGGGCGCTCGTGGTGGGTTTCGCGCTGTGAGGCGCGCGGTGGTCCGGGCGGTGGTCTGCCCGTGGCCCGGGGGGGCCTTCCGGGGCTCTTTTAGGCTCCTGCGGCGGCTATATGTGGTGGCCGTGGAGCTTCAGGAGATTGTGGGTCGCGGCGACTAATCGCCATTCCGACCTCGCGGCCGCTCTGCCTCGGCGTTGGAAGCGATCGATTCGACGGTTGAACTTCGTTTGTCCGAATACCGGCTCGATCATCGCCTGGCGTTTTCGGTAAAGCGCACGCCCGAGCTCGGTCTGAAGCACTCGTCGCATGTGCGCATAAGCGCCCCCGTTCCATCCCGGGCGCGTGCCCTTGCGGTTGCCGGCGTCGGGCGGGATCAGAATCTGGATTCCCCTGTTAATAACGTTCTCCATCTGCCCCTGACGCCAATAGCCGGCGTCGGCAAGTAACACCCCCGGCGCATCATTCACACCGGCTGCTGTGGGGCGCCCTGAGGCGTGTCGGCGGCTCTGAGATGTTTTGAGATCACCTGAGATTCGTTCACCTAGTGTAGTGTCTCTGTTTTAGTTGGTGATTGTGTTGAGGGTGGTGCGTCCGCGTCGTACCTTTTCGAGGATCTGCTCGGCGGTCGCGGTCCAGCTGAACGGCTGGGGATCTTGGTTGTTGGCGTTGAGATGGGTCTCGATCGCCGCGACCAGGTCGGGGACGCTGTGGAAGACGCCGCGGCGGATCGCCTTGTCGGTGAGCTTGCCGAACCAGCGCTCGATCAGGTTCAGCCATGAGCTCGAGGTGGGAGTGAAGTGTAGGTGAAAGCGCGAGTGCTTGGCGAGCCATCTCTCGACGTTTGCGTGCTTGTGTGTTGAGTAGTTGTCGAGGATCAAGTGGATCTGAAGGCCGTTGGATTTCACGGTCGATCGTGCGCAGGAACTTCACGAACTCTCTGTGGCGGTGGCGGGACAGGCGCTGGCCGATCACCGAGCCTGAGAGCACATCGAGCTCGGCGAACAGCGTGGTCGTGCCGTTGCGCTTGTAGTCGTGGGTCATCGTGCCCGCCCTGCCCGGCTTGATCGGCGGCGAGGGCTGGGTGCGGTCCAACGCTTGAATCTGGCTCTTCTCGTCCATGCTCAGGACGATCGCGTTCTCCGGTGGGTTCAGATACAGGCCGACGACGTTGACGAGCTTCTCCTCGAAGCGCTTGTCGTTTGAGAGCTTGAACGTCTTCACGCGGTGCGGCCTGATGTTGCGCGCAGTCCAGATTCGCTGCACCGTCGCCGGGCTGACACCCTGGGCCTTGGCCATCGAACGGCGACTCCAGTGCGTCTCTGCGGGCGGCTTCTCATGCAGCGTTGCGTGCACGATCGCCTCCACCTTCTCTGAGGGAATCGAGGGCTTGCGGCCACGTCCTGGACGGATCGGACCGAACAGCCCCAGACCCTCGAGCGCGAATCGCCCCCGCCAGTTGGAAACGGTGATTGGCGAGACACCAACCTCGGCGCCAATCCGAGTGTTCGCAACACCATGATCGCCTGCTCCTGAACGAGCTCGCCGTCGCGGAGGGTGACAAACGCCTTCGGCCGCTCCCCCCACTTCTCGTCGGGGATCGCGACGACGGCGCACTCCAGGACTGCGGGGTGGCGGCAGATGGTGTGCTCGATCTCGATCGTTGAGATGTTCTCCCCGCCGGAGATGATGATGTCCTTCTTGCGGCGCGGAGTTCCACGTAGCCGTCGGGATGCATGACCCCTACGTCTCCGGAGTGGGACCATCCGCCGGTGACAGCGCTGGTGGTCGCGGCGGGGTCGTTTAAGTAGCCCTTCATGACGCTGTTGCCGAGCATCACGACCTCGCCCATCGCCTCGCCGTCGGCGGGAACGTCGCGCATCTGATCTCCACGACGCGGACTCGGTCGGCAAGGATGCAGGTCGAGCTGCTCGTGCACAACATGCGGGCCCAGAACGCCTCGACCATGGCATTGTCGAACGGAGCGCCGACGGCACCGACAAATGCCGCGAGGCCGGCTTGTGTGACTTCTGGCTGAAGACCCATGATCCGAATCATGTACTCCGACCAGGGCACGCAATTTCCGCCCGCCGTCGGTGCCCTGCGGTTCAACGCGATGCCGAGAGCGCTGGTGACCAACAGGCTGGTTAGGCGGCTGTAGACCGCTTCGCGAATCTCCTGCGGCGTGCGACTGTCTCCGGCCAGGCGGTCGGACCAGTTCTCTCGGCGTTGACTTCTCAAACGGCCGTGCGATCTGCTCCATCTTCGGAGTCCCTGCGAACGAAGCCGTGACTCAAACCGATCAGGCGTCCAGCGAAGAGTGCCCGCCTCGATGCCTGGGCAGCGGGAATGGCTAGGCTTGCAGCGGGAAACTTGTCCACGATCGGGGGAGTGAAATGAGCAAGCGAGACGACAAGGGTCGCGCCGACGCCAGCGAGGCGACCAAGGCCGCGAATGAGGAGATGGCGGCGGGCCTCGCCTTCGAGGACACCCGCGACTTCGAGGACGCCGCGCGGGGCCTGATCGCGCCGCTCCCTGACGGCGGCCGCGTCCGCAACGTGGGCGGGGACCTGATCTGGGATCTCTCGCGCTTCGACTTCATCCACGACCACGGCGAGCAGGCCCCCGACACCGTCAACCCGAGCCTCTGGCGCCAGATGCGGCTGGTCGTGCAGGGCGGCCTCTACGAGGTGGTGCCCGGCCTCTACCAGGTGCGGACGCTCGACCTCTCGAACATCACTTTCGCCGAGGGTCCCGACGGGATCATCGCCTTCGATCCGCTGGTCTCCGCCGACACCGCCAGGGCCGCGCTCGACCTCTACTACGAACACCGGCCGCGCAAGCCCGTGGTCGCGGTGATCTACTCCCACAGCCACCTCGACCACTACGGCGGGGTCCATGGCATCGTCAACGAGGCCGACGCGGCGGCCGGCAAGGTGAAGATCTACGCGCCCGAGGGCTTCCTCGAGGCGGCAGTCGCGGAGAACGTCTCCGCCGGCAACGTGATGAGCCGGCGCGCGAGCTATATGTTCGGCAACGTGCTGCCGGCCGACCCCCGCGGCCAGGTCGGCGCCGGCCTCGGGGTCTCGACCTCCTCCGGCGAGATCGGCCTGATCCCGCCCACCGACATCGTCTCGGAGACCGGGCAGCGGGAGACGATCGCCGGCCTCGACTTCGAGTTCATGATGGCCCCCGATTCCGAGGCGCCAGCGGAGATGCACTGGTTCATCGAGGACTTCGAGGCCGTCACGGCGGCGGAGAACTGCTGCCACACCCTCCACAACACCTACACCCTGCGGGGCGCCGCCCCGCGCGACCCGCTCACGTGGTCCAAGCACCTCGAGCGCACGATGGAGATGTGGGGGGAGCGCTCCGAGGTGATGTACGGGATGCACCACTGGCCCGTCTGGGGCAACGACCGGGTGCTGGAAATGCTGACCATGGGCCGCGACGGCTTCCGCTTCATCAACGATGAGACCCTGCGGCTCGCCAACCACGGCTTCAACGCGACCGAGATCGCCGAGCAGGTCAGGTTCACCCCCGAGCTCGACCGCCACTGGGCGATGCGCGGCTACTACGGCTCGCTCAGCCACAACGTCAAGGCCACCTACACCAACTACCTCGGCTGGTTCGACGGCAACCCGGCGCGCCTGCACCAGCTCCCGCCCGAGGATGCGGCGAAGCGCTACGTCGATTTCATGGGCGGCGCCGAGGCGGCGCTGGAGAAGGCGCGCGTGGCCTTCGAGGCAGGTGAATACCGGTGGGTGGCCGAGGTCCTCGACCACCTCGTCTTCGCCGACCCGGGCGACGAGGCGGCGCGCAAGCTGCAGGCCGACGCGCTGGAGCAGCTCGGCTACCAGTCGGAGTCCGGCCCGTGGCGGAACTTCTACCTGGCCGGGGCGAGCGAGCTGCGCAACGGCGTGGCGGACCTGCCGACCCCCAACGCCGCCACCCCCGACACCGTCCGAGCCATGGACATGCCGCTCTTCTTCGACTACCTGGGAATGCGCCTGAACGGAGCGACGGCGGGTGACCGCCGGCTCACCTTCGTCTGTGAGCTGCCCGACGTCTCGGAGACCTGGACGCTCTTCTTGCGGCACGGGACCCTCGGGCACCGCAAGGGGGCCACCGACGATGCCGACGCGAACCTGACGATCGACCGCGCCGACCTGGACCGCGTGATCCTGAAAACGGTGGACCTCCCGACCCTGATCGGCGACGGCGCCGCCAAGGTGGACGGAGACGAGCAGGCCCTCCACGACCTACTCGACCTCCTCGACGAGTTCGAGTTCTGGTTCAACATCGTCACGCCGTAGAGGGGGTCTCCCCCGACATCGGATGGTGGGTCTAGGGCCAGGCGTGGAAAGGCTTGCCGACTTCTTCGAGGTCCTCGCGCCAAATGTCGGCGTATTCGAATCGACGGAGATGCCCGTGCCGGTCTCCAATCGCCGTTAGGCCGCTGATGTCTTGGGCGGAATGCCCGCGACCCGGGCTCGTGACGTGCTCGCCGAAATTTCCGCTTCCGGGACAGCTTCACTGCGACAGGTCGAGGACCGCGATGGCTCCCGTGACGTGCATCCCTCTGAGCAGCCGGCCTCTCCGGTTTGGTGACGGACGGTCCGCCAGGATCACTCGGTAGGGGAAGGGCGCCCGAGCCGCGCCAGTCGGCCGTCCACGTCCCAGCGCCCCATCTCCTCCTCGGTGAACGGGTAGGGAGAGTCTTTGTCGGCCAGCCAGCTGTAAGTCATTTTGACCAGGAAGACGGCGGCGAAGCCGACCATCAGCGCGACTCCCCCGATCCAGTCCCAGACGGTCACGAGGCGGTGATCCCCCACATAGACGACGTAGTAGACGAGAAGCGCCAGGCCGAGCGCCATGGTCAGGGAGCCCGGGTTGTAGAGCGTCTTCAACTTCATGTTCGTGAGGATGCCGTGGACGACGAGCTGGCCGATCCAAAACAGCAGCGTGCCGAGGCCCAGCCAGGTCTGATGTGCGAAGAGCACGGCCGCGATCGCGAAGGAGTACCAGGCCACGACGTTGACGATCATCGCCGAGTTCTGATTCAGCGGGTACCGATCGGGTCGGTCGCTGGGTTTGATGACCTTGTTCATGATCGCCGGCTCGCCTCCAGGCCAGCCGTACTCCTCGAACTCGTACAGTGGAACCAGTACGAATCCCGCGATCATCATCCTCTGCAGGGGATCTAGTGCACTGTCTCAGTTTTAGTTGTTGATTGTTCGAGGGCGATGCGGCCGCGACGGACCTTTTCGAGGATTGAGTCCGCGCTCGCGGTCCAGGTGAATGGCTGTGGGTCGGCGTTGGTGGCGTCGAGGTAGTCGCCGATCGCGGCGATTAGATCGGGGACGCTGTGGAAGACGCCGCGGCGGATCGCCTTGTCGGTGAGCTTGCCGAAGAACCGCTCGACGAGGTTCAGCCATGAGCTCGAGGTAGGCGTGAAGTGCAGGTGAAACCGTGGGTGTTTGGCTAGCCATGCGTTCACGTCGGCGTGCTTGTGGGTGTGGTAGTTGTCGAGGATCAGGTGGATCTGCAGGCGTTTGGGGATCTCGTGGTCGATGGTCCGCAGGAACTTCAGGAACTCCTCGTGGCGGTGGCGGGGAAGGCACTCGCCGATGACTGTGCCCGTCAGGACGTCCAGCGCGGCGAACAGCGTCGTCGTGCCGTTGCGCTTGTAGTCGTGGGTCATCGTGCCCCCACGCCCGGGCTTCATCGGCAGCGAGGGCTGCGTGCGATCCAGGGCCTGGATCTGGGACTTCTCGTCCATGCACAGCACGATCGCCTTCTCCGGCGGGTTCAGGTAGAGCCCCACGACGTCGACGAGCTTCTCCTCAAAGTAAGGGTCGCTCGAGAGCTTGAGCGTGTCCACCCGGTGGGGCTTCAGGCCCCGGGCGGACCAGATCCGCTGAACCGTTGCAGGGCTGACCCCAAACTTCTTGGCCATCGAACGACAGCTCCAGTGTGTCTCCCCAGGAGGTTTATCGTGAAGCGTCGCGTGCACGATCTCCGCAACCTTCTCGGCAGGAATCGAGGGCTTTCGTCCGCGGCCCGGGCGCACCCCGCCCAAACCCTTCAGACCATCTGAGGCAAATCGCTCCCGCCACGCCGTCACCGTCGCAGGTGAAACACCCAGCTCCGCCGCGATCCTCGTGTTCGCCTCGCCGGCCCTGGCCATCAGCAACGCCCGCGCGCGCTGAACCTCACGATGCGCCGCCGTCTGAGACACGGACAGCCGCCCAAGCACCTCACATTGCTCATCACTGACCCGCAACGCCGGGCTCGGTGCGCGCATACGCCACCCTACCACAAACACCAGCTATTTGCAAGACACTACACTAGGCTCCCCCACCGGACCGCCAGGTAGATCGCCGCGACAACCGCCACGACGCCGCCTACGAAGTAGAAGTTCCGACGGTACCAGGACATCTGTCTCATGCTATCCACACCCGATCCTTCGGCCGGCGATCCGTCCAGGACGGATCGCCGGCCCTGATCGCGTCATAAGCACGGGCCGAGCGGCCCCCGCCCATATGGCGAGGCGATGGACGGCGCCGGGGAGCGCCCACTGCTTGAAGCCCATCCCATCGCCGGCCCGGGCTCAGTCGGAATTCCGTGCCTACTCGCGGTCGGCCATCAGCAGGAAGCGTAGGCTACGGCGACGCGTGAGCCGCAGGCAGAGGCCGGGCCCCGAACCTTGGCGACCGACGCCTTGGCGACGTTGTTTGACTGCTTCTCCTCAGCGCTCGCGGAGCCGGCGACGGCGAAGTTATAGGTGCCGTCGGCCGAGTAGTCCTTTGCGGTCCGGTCACAGGGCCGAGGCTCGTCGGAGCGGTCGAGGGCGTCAACTACCAGTACCTGCGCGCCGACGGCCCCATCGAGCTCACATCCACGGCCAGATGGTCACCGAGGACGAGAGGCGGTTTGGCCTGACCCCGAGGATCGGTCTGGGCATGCAGGGTCGTCGGGCAGCACCGTTCCACGCAGCGTCACGAGCCGAAGACGGCCGAGGATGACGCGGCGTTGCGCTCAGAGCTGCGGAAGTTCTCGGTGGAGCGCCCGCGGTGGGGTACCGGCGCGCGCATCATCGGCTGCGCGAAGATGGCTGGGAGGTGAATCGTAAGCGGGTTCAGCGACTGTGGCGCGAGGAGGGCTACGGGTCCCCGTGCGCAAGCGCAAGCGCCGGCCGCGTTCGCCGCTGAGTGCCTCGCGAGCGGCACCGAGCGCGAGGCGTCGTAACCCCCCACCCAGGGATGCGCCGGTCGTGTCGTGCCTCCGCCACGGTCCGCACAACACGACCGAACCACTCGATACCCTCCACTCACTTCTATCCACCAACCCTCACACGCAGTGAACGGAAAAACGGGGGCCCGTCACCGCCTTCCGTGCGTCGGCGGCTTGGAACCGGTTGATCACGTAGTTGGAGGCCCCAACGATCGCGCCGCCAGCCACGGCGCTCGCGCCGGCGATGATCTTCTCAACATGTCAGCAGGGACATCTTTACACACTTCCTGCAAGAGCGATTCAATTGACCGAATCAAGTGATCTCCGCCTTGTCAAATCGACTTTTGGAGCAAACGACGGACACCCTATGTGCCTGAATCCGCTTGGTCGAGCCGCACATGGTAGAGCTGCACGTGGTGGCAATCCCCGGTCGCGAGCACTTCTACCGCCGCGACCTCGATCCGCGACGCTGGCGGCACGTCGTCGTAGACTTCAACGATAAGCCAGCGTGGGTCGTGACCGCCTTGGTCCAGAACAATCCGCCGCGAGGCTACAAGCAATGACCATCACGATCGCCGGCATCTCCTTCGACCACCACCACTACGATGAGCGCGGCGACGTGCTCTACCTCAACGTCGGCGAGCCACGTCCGGCGGCACGCGGCCTCGAGACGCCCGACGGCCATGCGATCCACTACGACGAGTCGGGCACCGTCATCGGCATCACGCTCCTCAACGTCCGACGCACACTCGAACGGGAGGGCCAACTTCACCTTGAGCCTCCCGCCCGAGCATCTGGCGGCCGATGATCTACAGCCGATCCTCGCTGCAGCCTGACCGGTTCACCGCGGAGCCCTCCTCGAGCGATGTGCGCCGCCCATGCGTCCGATTCTGAGCCGGGAGCGCGAAGATGGATGTGAACCGCTGCGAGCCGGAGTGACGGGCGGTATGACGATGGGGCAGCCTGTCGGTTCGATCAGGTGGGCTGTTGGGGGTGGCGACACGAAAGGTTCGGTGCGCGCGAGATCGAAGATCCTGAGAGACGGCTGACCGACTTGGTATTGACCGCTCTGGCATGTCACTTCGCTCTGTGAGAGGGGGTTGCGGGTCCATTCGACGACAGCGACCGCGGGCCAGCGAAACGCCGCCGAGACGAGTGACCGGGCGGGGTTGAGGCCGATGAGGAGTTGCGAGGCGCCGCCGAGGACGCTGCGCACCGCGAGGACCTGACCGCCGGCGAGGGATTCTTCAGCGAGGAAGTGCATGTGGGAGACGAGCGGCGGTTCCGGGGCCACGCCTAGGTCTGCGAGCTCCCGCCCGCGCATCGAGTACAGGGCAATCCGGTAGGCGTACCCGCATTCGACTCTTGACGCCCGCGCGGTCTTGACGGCGAGCGGGCGAAAAGTCGGTCGTGCCTCGCGACAGAGAGGCACCGAGAGCACCACACGAGTACTCGAAGCGAAGCTCAAGTAACCGTTGGGCAGGTCGAACCGGGCCTTGAGCTTCCGTGTGGCGAGATCGAGAACGGTAACCCGCATCTCGGCGTGCGGCACTTGCACTCCGATCGCGAGCCGGCTTCCTTCTGTGGCCAGGACTGGCTGTTCATGACCCCTCACCCACCACAACACTCGCCACGTGCCACCGCGCAGACTTCGGATGAACAACGGCTGGCCGGTCGCCGTCCGTTGCTCGCTGGCCCCGCTGGCGGTTTCACCAAGGCATTCCCCGTCGCTTACGACCTCGTCGCCCGCTACGGCGAAGTCTTCAGCCGAGAGCGCGGGCAGCCAGCTGCTGCACCCCCCACCCGACACTCCTTCATAGAGCCCTTCGATCCGCCCTAGCCGGCTGGGCGGAATCGAGGCAGCCAACGAGTTCGACCCGCCGACCGACGCGACCGCGCTACTCGAGGAGGCAAGTGTTGTGTTGAAGTCAGAAGCGCTACCCAGGCTCACGCTTCCCGACCGGAAGCCCTCGAACAGCACCTGCCCCTGATGGATCCAGACGACTCCGCGGCCCAATACAGCGAGTTCTTCGGACGAACCCGTGAGCGGCGCAGCGAACGCGACAGCGCTCGGCAAGCATGCGAGCAGAGCGACCAGCGAAGCGAACGCGTCAACAACCCGGCATCGCCACGAACGCCCGGAGCGCACGGTCGACGCAGCTGACGGGAGCCTCCGGCCGAGCGCGACAGAAGTATCGATGATGCAAGAGTCGAGCTCGCCGAGGGTTAATCTCACACAAGCGCGGCATCCGGTGAGCGCAGCGATGATGTGTCTCATCACGGAATGGCCGTCACGTCGGCGTCGTAATGCCCGCCGGGGCGCAGGAGACGCCCGTTGAAGGCCCAGATCCAGTCAAAGTACGGGCGCGTGTTTTCCCCGTTCTTCTCGCTGACCAACACCAGAGCACCCGACCGGCCGCTTGTCAACGTCGTCAGGTCGGGTTCGCGGCGCAGCGGAAAGCGCGCCGTGACTTGCCCACGGCCGTTCAGCTGCACGAGGTAGCAGTCGCCGCGGCCTTCTCCGAGCCCCTTGATTCCGCGCGCGGTTCCCTTTTCGCACCCCTCGGTCGCGGCGATACCCCACGCGTCGAAGACGGCCGCCTCGTAGCTGCATTCACGGGGAGGCGCGATCAGGTGTGCGCTCGAGAGCTGCAATGTGTGCCCTGCGAGGATCGTCGCCACCTCGCCGGGACGGGGACTGCTACAGATGCCGTGCCCCAGATGCTTTCTGGGCGTTTCGGGAGACCGGAGCTCGTAGCGGGACTGTAGACGAACGCGAGCTCGGTTCCGCCGCGATTCCACGATGGCGTCGAGATCTCGTGACACGGCGCCGCATCGGCGCCGATCGTCCACTGACTCCCCGACGGCAGATGTTTGACCAGCAGATGTTCGTTGAAGTAGGACCCGTTGCACGATCCTGTCTCCATCACGAGCAGGCGTCCGTCGGGACTGGGGACCGCGTCGTAGATCTTCTGCGAGCTTGCGACGGTGAGGGCCGTCTGGGTCGTGCCGGCGTCGAGGTTGAGCCGCAGGACGCTTCCCGAGCAGCTGTCGGGTTCGGGATCGCCGCCGTCGGTGTTGTTGCGGTGCCGCGGCCCGGTGCTGATCGTCAGCCAGATGGAGTTGTCTGGGCCGGCTTGCGGTCGCAGGACGTCTTCCGGGACGGTTGCAAGCTGCCGCAGCGGTCAACCGTTCCCGAGGGAGAACTGCTCGAGCACCGGGCCGCTTTCGCGCCCGGGCCTCCACAGCGACAAGAAGGTCGTAGACACAGATAGGCGCGGGGCGCGTACAGTCTTGGCCGGCGCGAGTAGGTCGGTCGCGCGCGCAATCACGGCTACGCGGTCAACCGTGTGCCGACCGCCGGAACTCGACCCGCAGGCAGCGAGCGAAGCCATAGCCGTGGCGGCCACGGCTACGCCGCCAAGAGAGCACCGGAGCGGATTGCGCATGTTGGACTTTTTATACCCCTGTGAGCCGATCACACGCGCCTTCTCGCTCAAGCCTTCCGCGCGCTCCTGGCCGAGCAGCGCCTTCACCATCTGCGGCTTGCGGTCATCGACTCGTATCGCGCCGAGCGTTGGGACCACGTGCCTGAAAAATGTGCCCTTGTAGTTCGCCGCCGCGCCCAGCTTGCACGTGCTCGCGCAGCCACTTGCGCGCTCTCCCGTCAATACATCGGCTATAGCTATACTTCGGTGCAGCACCGAACTATCTTTGGAGGCGATGTAAGAATGGCCACGAGCCGGCAATCGGATGTGCCACGGGTCCAGCGGCGAGTGCTCGCCGCCCTTAGCGCTGTGCTGCCTCGCTCGGTGCATGTGGAGCTGGCGAGCGCCAACGACTCCTCGGTGAACGTGCGGGTGGGGCGGCACCGCCTGGCTCTGCGCTGGGTCGGCCGCGCCGGCGTTCGTGAGGTGCGCGATGCCCTCAGCTTGCGCGAGCGCCCCGACGTCATTGTTGGTTCTGAGCTGTCTTTGGCGGCCCGCGCCGCAGCCGGGGAGGCCGGGCTCAGTTGGGTTGACGAGACTGGAGCGGCCGAGATCGTTGCCGACAGCATCGTCGTGTCCAGGTTCAGCCAGCGCGGTCGGACTAGCAGCCGCCCAAAAGGCTGGACGCCCAGCGTCCTTGGCGTTGCTGAGGCGATCCTGTGCGGTACCACGCCGACAGTGGCTGCCACCGCGCAGGTGACAGGCCACTCGCAAAGCTCAGCCGCTCATGCGCTCTCTGTGCTCACGGAGATGGGCCTGCTCGACGCCGAAGCGCGACGCGGGCAACGCTCGGGGCGCAGGGTGGTCGATGCCGCCCGGCTGCTCGATGAGTATGCGCAAGCGGCCGATCACCTCGCAGCGGGAGCGCAACTGCAATGTGGTGTAGCGTGGCGCGATCCTCTAGCCAGCCTCGAGCAGATCGGAAAGCGCTGGGACCGGGCCGGAACGGAATGGGCAGTTACGGGCGCGGTCGCAGCGGCAGTCTTGGCGCCCTACCTGACAGACCTCGGCGGCGGCGAGGTCTATGTCGAGGCGACGGGCCAGCCGGGGTTGTTGGCGATCGCTCGGCTGGCGGATATCGAGCCGATGGACGGCGGCCGGCTGCTGCTTCGACCGTTCCCGACGGCCACCTCACGACGCCTGACCACTAGGCACGACCGGCTGCGTGTCGCCCCATGGCCTCGGGTCTACGCGGATCTTCGTCTCGTCGGCGTGCGTGGCGAAGAGGCCGCCGAGCACCTACGCGAGGTCATGCATGATCGATGACCCGCCGCGCTCGAGGACGGCGCGGCACGCAGCCGAGCAGGCGCTTGTTCGTGTCGTCCACCACTACGGTGCGACTCCGGAGTTCGTGCTGCTCGGCGGGCTCGTGCCGGAGTTGCTCTGTTCCTCGAGCGGAATGCTTCACGCTGGCACCACCGACGTCGATGTGCAGGTTGACCTCGAGATCGCCGCTGGAGCGGTCAACACCGCTCGGCTCGAGCGCGCCCTGGCCAATGCTGAGTTCACCGTTGACCCGGACAGAATCTGGCGCTGGCAGACCGAGATCGGCGGTCGCAGGGCCGTAGTCAAGTTCGAGCTCCTGGCAGACCTCGATTCGCAGCCCGCCGGAGCGGTTGTCAGCTTCGACGCCTGCGAGGCGCTCGGGGCCGTGAACCTGCGCGGCACCGGATTCGCCACGCGCGATTACGCGCCGCGTCCGATCCGCGCACGCATCGGCGGCGTCAGCTATGACGTCGAAATAAACGTGGCCGGGCTGGCCGGCTTCCTACTCGCCAAGGTCGCAGCGGCCTACGGCCGGCGCAAGCAGAAGGACTGGTACGACATAGCTTTCGTGTTGCTCCATAACGACGCTGGCGGCCCGGAGGCTGCGGTCCGAGCGATACTCGACCGTTTCACCAACCAGGCAATCGCCGTTGCGCGGAGCGCGCTCGACGATCTCAACGCCAACATCGCCGCGGTTGACGCGCAAGGCCCCACGGCCTACGCTTCACAAGTCGCAGTCGATCACCCCGAGCTCGATACAGCAGAGCTACGCGCCGACGCTGTCGTAGCGGTCCGCTCGTTCTACAAGGACCTCGTCGCAAATAACAAGTGACGCTGCCTGCAACCGTCAACTTTTTCCGAATGGGCGATACTGGGCTCGAAACCGCCCCCCGACCTCAGCTCAGGTGATATCAGGCTTGCTGGCTGCTCTCAGGTGCTCTCAGATCATCTGAGATTCGCTCACTGAAGTACCACGGGAAGTACCACGGCGAGCAGCCAGGTGGCGGTCACTTCCGCGTTTCAAGGAACTCGCGCGGTGTGAATACGGGCGGACTAGGGTCCGCGAGCTGGGTGAGGTGGGTATCGCCCGAGACGATGCATTGTGCGTCAACCTTCTGAGCGAGCGCCACGAGGTAGTCGTCGCCTGGGTCGGGAGTCAGGCCGGGCTGCCGTGAGGGATCGTTGACCAGCACGGCGTCCTCGACCAAGCCGGTCAGGAGCGCGTCGATGTGGACTTTGTTGATTGAGGCGTGGAACTTTGGTCGGCTCAGAACCTTCTCCAGCTCGGCCAGCAGCAGAGGGCTGACGACCAGATCGAAGTCGCCCTCGGCCCACTGGTCGAGAATCTGCGCTGGGCTGCCTTGCGGGGAGAGGAGCGCCGAGACGAATACGTTGCAGTCAAGAACGATGCGCGGCACTCAGCGACGGGAGGCGTGCTGCTCTTGGACTGCCATCCGCATCGCCTCTTCCTCGCCCATGCCGGCGCCTGCCGCTCGGCGGTCAGCCAGGATGGCCTTGACTCGCTCGCGGCCGCTCAGCATCGCCAGATAGCGCTCATAGGACAGCACGACGGCCTCGGGACGACGATGCGCACCGATCACCACCGGATCGGCGTCGGCGCCGCGCGCACGGAAGCCGGCGAGGAGCGAGGGCAGCTTTGCCCGTGCCTCTCGCGTAGGAAGAACCTCGTCAACGCGCGAACTCATCATCCGATCATAGCAGAAGGTGTACACCTATGGATACACCTTTGTGCTATGAGCCGCCCGCTCGCGCTCGTCCAGAGGTGATGCCCCACACAGAGGCGCTGGAGCCAGCCTCGAACGCGCTCGGTCTATGAGCTGGCAGGGTCTAGCACGAAACGCACACCTACATGGGGGTCAACGCTTTCATCCTGAAATGGCGCGAGCTTCGCTCGCAGTTGCTCATCGGCAAGCAATGGTGCGTGCAGCGCAGTCGTCATGTCGTATGTCGATGGTGCTTCGCCAGCCGTAAAGCTCGCCGTCGCGTGCACAGGGCTCAGGCTGACCTTCGCCACCCGAGCGATCTCATCCAAGCGGGCTTGCACGGCGGCCGCCGACGGTCCTACGAGCGCAACTTGCACGCTTGCCATAGTGGGATGCTATACGACGAGAGCCAGCGAAACGTCCTGGGAGCGTTTCGCGGGTCGTTGGTAACTCCGCGTCCAAGTTCGTTCGAATGCCTCTACGCCAACCCGAACAGTCCCGAGACCCAGAACGCAGGGGGTCACGTGACGGCAGTCTCGCTAACGAGACGCACTCCGGGGAGCTTGAGGGTGAGAGCCTGTTCGGCAGAACGTTTGCGGCACAGTCGATGGCAGGCGCGGGCGGGCGATCAGATAGGTGCCCACGCTCGTCGGCCACGTCTCGGCGTGGATCTGGTCCTCGTTGGTCATCGGGCGCGCTCCGCTCCGGGGCGTGGCCCCCGGAGGGTCAGGGGCCACGCGCTCCGGTCCTGCGAGTTGCCCGGCAAGACGGAGAGGGAGTCCGTGCCGAGGCATCCCCGAACACCGCCTTTGGTTAGCGGCGTCCGAGCTTCAGGCGACTCGCGGCAGCGAATCGGACACACGTCGGTGTCGAGGTGGGTTTGCCATCGCATGCCCGTTCTACGGCCGCCTGTTGTGGCTGGCCGTCTTCGACGTCTTGCTGCGCGCAGTCTTGCCGGGGGCGTAGGTCTGTCTGGCCCGTTTTTCGCAGCTGGTGCGCGCCGTCTCGGAGTGGGTGTGCTTGGTGCGGCAGGCCTTCAGCGCCTTCGCGAGCTTCTGTGCGCGGGTGAGGCGTCTTGTTTTGCTGGCCTTTACGGCGTGGCAGCCCTGGACGGCGACCTTGACGTTCTCGTTGACGGCCGTGCCGTTTTGACCGGTCAGGCTGGTCGGGATCGTCAGATGCTGTCCGCAGAGGCTGTAGTGGTCCTTGAGCGGGAGATTGGTGGTCAGCGCGGAGTGCGGTCCCTCGGGGAGCGTCGCTTGGACGGTTTCGAACGGGACGTCGGGGACGCTCTCAAACGAGGACGTGGTGATGCCTTTTTTGATGGCGGTTTGGCCGTCGAGGATGACGGTGATGCCTTCGCCCTGCAGGACGAGCTCGGCGTCGGGCCACGCGGCGTTGCCGTGCGAGACCAGGTAGATCGGTCCGACGACAGGGTTTTTCAGGACGGGGGTGTGGACGGTGGCAGTGCCGATCACCGAGCCTTCGGGACAGTTGGCGGGGTCCTTTTCGAAGACGGCGGCGATGCAGGCTTTCTGGATCGTGGTTAGCCGGGCGGGGAGGGTCGCTGGGATCGTCAGGATCGTCTTTGCGACGTGCGCTTCACCGCTGTGGCTGGTGAAGGTGAGGCCAAGGCTCGCGCCGTCGGCTTTGCTGGTCCTCCCGGCGGTCCTGGCGCTGACGCCGGGATGGAACGGCAGGCTGGCGCAGTTCTGGGTGTTGAACGGGTAGGAGCTGGTGCTAGTGGCGCCCTGGTTGCCGGTCAGCGTCGCTGTGACCGGCCCGGGGTCACAACTGGTCGGGTTGAACTGAAAGCCCGAACGGTCAACGGTCACCTGGAGCTGTTTGATCTGGGAAGGCACGCCCTTGACGAACTGGGGGATCGGATCGGAGGTGATCGTGACCGCCGCGGTGTGCGGATCGACTTCGATGCGCGAGCGCACGGTGACGGTGCCGAGGTTGAAGGGTCCGGCGACGGCGGGGGTGATGACCTCGATCCCGAATGGGGCTCCCCCATACGGGCCGGTGAGATACACGGTGCCGGGTAGCTCGTACGGTTCGCTGCCCAGTCCTGCGCTCGCCAGCGAGCTGCCGATCAGGCTTTCTGGGCCGCACTGTTCCTGGGCTGCTTGGGGTTCCGGACAGGGGGTGACCGAGGCGAGGATCGCGGCGATCCCCGGCGGCAGGTGCACGCTCAAGGCCGCTAGGCGCTGGTCGCCGTCGGGGTCGGCCAATGTCAGGTTGAAGGACGTGAACGCTCCCGCCTGCGGGCTCGCCGAGCCCGCTTGCAGGGTTGGAGCGAATGGCAGCGGATTGGCGCACGGTGCGCCTTCGGGACCGCTGGTGATCGGAAAGCTCGTTTGCGTGCTTAGCGCTGTGACGCTCGACCAGGGCGTGAACGACGCCTGCGTGGCGTAGGTCCCGCACAGTGGCGGGGTGCTCAGCGACGCTCGCGGTCCTTCGAAGAAGTGCAGCTTCAGCGTTTCGAACGGGACCTGCGGCGTTTGGTTGAACGTGCTGGTGACCCGCCCGGTCTGTTCGTTGAGCGAGACTTCGCCGGCGAGCTTGACGCGGATCCCCAAAGCGGGGTCTTCAGCGACGAGATAGATCGCGAACAGTGAGCCGAACGGGTTGTTGGTCTGCTGCGCGATGTACACGCCGCCTTCCAGTTCGTGGGAGAGGTCGGGCGACTTGATATGCACGCTCCCGACCTTCGAGCTTTCCGGGCAGGTAGCGGGCGCCGGGGAGAACCGTAATGGTTCCCCGGCTCCCGGCGAGAACGGGTCCTGAGAGCTGCCTGGGCCTTCATAGCCGATCTGCGTCTCAGAGCACGCTTCCAGGCCGTTTGCGGCGGAGGGGCTGAGCTGCACCCCGGCGGACAGCGTCACGGTCGTGCTGCGCACGGCGGACTCGCCGAGGCCGTTTTCTTCGGCGGGGAGGGCGAGATCGACGTTTAGCCCGGCCGGCGTGCTCGCGTTCGCGACGATCGCCCCCGGGGCCTGTCCTTCCTGTTCTTCGACGGGCTGGGTGCTGATCGTAGGATTGAACGGGACTTCTTCACAGCGTTGGAGGCTTGGCAGGGGTTCGCCGAGGCTGTTCTGGAACGTAAAGGTTTCTTGGAGTGTCTGGCCTGTCCATGCTTGGCCGTTCATGCGCGTGGCCAGCCCTCCCAGGCAGGAGGTGGGGAGCGTCAGGAACGAAGTGCTCGAGCGTTGGGTGGGTGGCGTGCAGGTTTCGCCGCCCACTTCGGTGTCGCGGATGCAGGCCCAGCCGCGTGAACTGTCGTGCGCGGCGCTCTCGGGTTCGCCCCACAGGGTCACGCGACTGCTCAACAACTGGGCGGCCTGGGTGGTGTTGCGGATGCTCACGTTCACGCCATAGTCCCCGCCGGTGCGCACGCTGGTGTCGAGGATGATCGGGACCTGGGTGTCCTCCAGGCCGAAGCGTGCCGGCTCACCGGGCGCGGGAACGAGGTTGAACACGGGGACCGGTTCGGTGAGCTCGGGCAGCGTCGGGCTGGGCAGCGTCAGCGTGATCAACGCGACGCCGATCGCGGCGTCCGCGGGACACGCGTTGACGTCGTTGGGTCCGATGCTCGAGAAGTCGACGTCGGAGCATTGCGGGATCGCCTGCGGATCGCCGAGCAGACCGGGTGGCAGTTCGAAGCTGAGGTTCCGCGCGAGCGCGGGCGCGGCCGGGTTGAGCTTGGCCTGGCCTCCACCGAGTGGTGCCAGCGTCTCGTTCAGATCGAGCGTCGTGGTCAGCTGAAACGGATGCGACCCGGCAACGGTGTCGGTTTCGCCGTCTTCTTCTTCGGGCGCGATTTCGTAACGTTCCACGCCAAACGCCGTCGCTTCGCTGCCGATGCTGACCGGCCGGGTATACGGTGGCGGGGCCGGCAGTTCTGGACCGCCGCCTTCGCCTTCGCCGCCGCTGAGGCTCACCGTGTTCTCTTCCCCGCCGGCGGCGCCTGCTTCCAGTTCGACTGGGATGACGATCTTCAGCTCGGTATACGGCGCCAGCGGCTGGGTCGTGCCGATCGTCTCACAGGCGATCTGTTTGCGAGCCGGTTCTTCGATCGTGCAGCGCAGAAAGCTCCTCGCTTCACTGCGTTCGGGGGCTTCCAGCTTCGCTTCGATCATGCTGGCGCTCACGCCCGTAGACACGCGAAGGTGGGCGGGCAGCGTGTCGGTCAGGATGACCGCGTGCGCACCGTCGCCCTGGACCTGGGCGTCGCCGAGGTTGCTCGCGGTCGCGATGATCCGTGCTTCCGTGCCGGGGACGATCACGGTCGGCGCGGAGTTGGAGTCCAGCCGCCAGATAACGCCGCCGGCGAACGCCGGCGAGCATCCCACCAGCACAAGCGCGCACGTAACCAGCCAGCCCAGGAGCAAGCGCAACGGCCTCACTTATGGCTCCCCTTCTTCGCGCGCCTGCTGGTTTTTTTGCCCTTGGTCTTCGGGACGTACCGGTTTCGCGCCAGCTTTTCGCACGCCCGGCGCCTGTGATTGTTACGGTCTTTGCGGCACTTCTCGACCGCTTTGGCGAGCTGTTGTGCGCGCGTGAGCGGCTTGGGCTTGCTGGCCGCTTTCGGTTTGCTCGCCGGTGCGGGCTGTTGCGTGCTCGTGTTGCCCTGGCCCGCAGTGCCGGTCGCGGGCGTCGCGAAGCTCGCGGGCGGGCTGGAGCCGGGTTTGCACGTTTTCGAGGTTTCGCAAGGTCTGAGCGAGGATTCTTCACTCGTGAGGCAGGGCGAGCTGCTGGTGCAGACACGGGCGTCATACAGGTCGTAGTTGGTGTCGTGATCGGCCGCGACCAGCGGTTGGGCGGTGACGAAGAAGGCGTCTTCGCCGTTTTCGCTGGCTTCCACGAACGCGGATTCCTGCTGGGCGCTGCCGGAGGAGATCAGCGACACGCATCCCTGCGCTTCAGCGCAGCTGCCAACCTGGTGGGGCTCGTACTCGTAGACGTCCTCCTTGCCGTTCGTCGCCTGCGGCACGAGCTCATCAGGGCTGTCGAAGAACAGCCGCCCGCTGTCAGAGAGGTAGCGGGGTTGGTGGACGGCGCCGTTGATACCCAAGGGTGTCCAGCCCGGGACGCTGCCCGCGAGATACTCGCCCAGCCAGTCCTGGCGACGGTCGACGAGCAGGCCGATGCCTTCGCCGGCGAGCGGCGTGTCCAGCACGCCCGTCGAGGGTCCGTTGGGATTACAGGAGACGCATGTCAACAGGCCGGTGCTGGCGTGGTAGAGGTAGACCTCCTGGTCGCGCACGCCTTCCCCGAGATGGTTGGCGTCGAGATTGTCATAGCCGGTCAACGGCTCTTGCGACATGAACGCGAGGTATTCCCCGTTCGGCGAGACGCGTGCCGTGAGGTCGGCGAGGTCGGGGCGTGGCTCGACGTTCGCGCCCTGGCGACCCGAGCCTTTCAGGCTGCCCCAATCCCCCGAGTCTTCATTGGACAGCACCGCGATGAAGCTGATCGTCCCTTCATGCCAACGGTAGAGGTTGCACGTCGCGCCCGCCGGCGCTTCTTCGTGGGATTCGTGTACGCAATCCCCCGGCTTCGCTCCCGGCGCGAGCACGCCGTTGGCGACGAAATACGCGTTCGAGCCGTCTTCGCTGATACCGGCGATCACGTTCAGCACATCCGCACCACCACCGGCCACTGCTGTCAGGTCTTTCAGATCGCACGAGAGCCGGCCTGCGGTTTCGGTGATTTCGCACTCGTACAGATCAGCCGGATTGTCCGTCACGCCGAACACCGGTCGCTGCTCGGATTCTGGCGTGAGGGGCGCCGTGTCGGTGAAGAACACACGGCTGCCGTTCACGTTCGAGGCCTGAAAGCCGACTTCGCTTTCTTCACCGACGGGTTCGGTGACGCCCTGCGCAGCGTTGACCTGCACCGTTTCGCCAGTAGCGGTGTCGCGCATGTACAGCCGGTGGTATTCGCCGTTTTCGCTGTTTTCTTCAAGGCCGGCGCTGTAGAACAACACGCGTCCCCCGTCACTGGAGATCGCGCCGCGGACGTTCGTGTTTTCATAGCCGAGCTGCGGTTCATCACGCAGTTCCGCATTCCCGGCCGGCGTCCCGTTCGGCAGCACGCTCACCAGCTGAAAACCGGCGCCCGGTTCGGCCTCGTACAGGCCCGCCGCCGACCCGGCGAGCAGCGGCACGCCCGATTCGAAGATCACATGCGCGAGATCGGGCGTCGCGTCCACGAACCCGAGCGTGCTGCCGAACCGGCTCCTTTCCCCGCCTTCCGTTTCCGCGGTGACCCCTGATGGGGTCAACAGTGGCGCGAACCCGGGCGCGAGGAACCCGCTGTTCGCCTGCGCCGCCGCATAGGCCTTCGCCTCCCTGTCTTCCGGGGCGATTGCGGGCTCGTCGCGCACGTAAAGCGTCTTTTCGCTCGCGCCGGGCGCGAGCGGCGGCGCTTCGAAGGGTTCGACCGTCTCGAGCGAGGGCTCCACCAGGCTCAAGGCAAGATCTTCGGAGAAGAAGCGGTACTCCTCCGGTTCCCCCGGCCAGATCCCTTCCCCTTTCTCGTGCGGCGTGACCACGTCTTCAGAAGACCACCCTGCAGCCGAGCGGCTGGCGAGCACCTGTGTCGGTTCCGGCGCTCGGCTCCCACCCGGTTCTGAGACGACCGGGCCGTTCGCGACATACGCGACCGCTTCCCCGCTCTGCGACGCCTGGATCAGCCCGCCTTCTTTGGAGAGCGGTTCGATATCCGCACCGTCCTTATCGGCCGGCGAGACCAGCTCCCACGCGCGACTATCGGCCAGCAGCCCCTGCGAGCCCGGCAGTGTTTCGATCGTCCCGAGCCGCTGCTCGCCTTCGGCCTGACCGAGCGCGTTGCCCGCCAGCACCCGGTAGTAGTAGGTGGTGCCCGGCGTGAGCCCCTGCAGCGTCACGCTCACCTGCTGCGCACCGAATCCGGCGCCGAGATCCGCCCCCGGCACGGCCGGCACACCCGTGCACCCGGCGGGTTCGCTCACGCAGTTGACCGTGCCGTACTGGAAGTAGTAGTGCGTATCCGATCCCTTCGCATCGACCAGCGCAGACAGCTGCACTTCGCCGGGCGTCACGTTCTGCGCCGACAGGTCTTCTACGACGGGCTCCGACGCCGGTTCAGGCTCGAACACCTCGACCTCGTCTTCGGCGCCATCGACCACGAACACGTCTCCGGTCTTCGAATCGACCGCTACCCCCATGCCCCCGTCCAGCGTCCCCGCGCCCAATGTCTGCACGAGCGCGCCATGGCGGTCGAACACCGCGACCGAGCTGCCGTTATCGACATACACATCGCCGTTCGCGGCTTCGCCCAGCGGCGTCGATGGGCTGCTCGCCTGGTCGACCGCGACCGCGCTGGTCTGCTGCCAATCCATGCCGCCAATCAGCGGATTGCTCACCCCGTCCAACACTTCCGCGGCGTTCACCTCCGCCGCCACCACCGACCGTGCGTACACCCCTTCGGCCGGTTCCTTTTCTTCGGCCTTTTCCATTTCCACCGTTGCGGGGCATTCTTCTTCACCGGTCAACAGTTCACGATCGACGTAGAAATCTTCGCCCACCTCATCGACCCCGAACCCTGGTTTCGCACACGCGATCACCGAATACAGCACCGGTTCGACCAAGACCGGCGGACTGGAGTCGGAGAACCCTTCGACCACCCCCGTGCCTTCTTCTTCGCTCCGGTAGACCCACACGCGGCCCTGCCGATCCGCCGCTACCCCATCGAGCGCGCCTTCTTCTTCGACGGGCAGTTTCCCGACCGCCTTTTCCCCGTTCGTCGGGAACCGCTGCACATCCGGACGTTTCGCCGACGCATCCGCCCCAACGTACACCGTTTCCATGCCGCCCGGTGTGTTATCCACCGTGATCGGCCCCGCTTCCTTGAGCTGGCCCTTGCCAGTGCCCGCGACTCCCGCTTTGCAGCCGCTCGTGCACACCTCATATTCCGCCCCGCCATCGCTCACGCCCCAACCCCACGCGGCCATGAATTCCTCACCGACTACTTCGCCCCCCGCACCAAGCCGCGGCCTGAACTGCTCGACCCGATCGTTTCCCCGATCGACCACGTACACGTCGCCCGTCGCTTCGCTCACAGCGATCCCCGCAGCTTCGCTCACCTTGAACGATGCGCCTTCAAAGCGAAACTGGCCATCGCCTTCGCCCACGCCTCCGAACGAGAACCCCAACACATGCCCGCGCTGCTCCAACGCCCCCGCCGGGCAAGCACAGATCACCAAGCAGCCCACCACCATGCAAAGCGCCGCCGCGCACCCTCGCCTCAGTCTCCTCATGTCGATGTCCATATGCATGACGCGCCACCCGCACGCGACGATTCGCGTAAGCCGCGGGGCATGCACGGCCTTACCAGCCGCGCACGCCCCACTCCGGCGGATCACCGCCTTCGACCTATCCGCTCGACGCAGACCGCGCTCCAACACTAGGCCTTCGTGTTGATCTCCAACGCTTCTTCGTCTGTCTGGCTGTTATTGATCGTCTGGCCGGACTGTTCGAATTCGGCCGCGGGCCCCCCGAGTTTGGCGAGCAGCACGTCCTTGACCTTTTCAGTTTTCGACGTGTAATAGTATTCCGGCTTCTGCTTGCCGTACTTCGCGCTGAATTTCTCTTCGAAAGTCGTCTGAGCTTTGTTCGCAGGCAGCGGCGCCAAAACCGAGCCCTTGACTTTCGCGTTCGCGGGACCACACTGGAATTCCACGAACAGTTCGGTGCTCTGCGGCACCAGATCGATCGCGACCTTCTTGCCAAATTTTTCCCACACGAGCGTCCCGGACAAGGGGTTCGTCGCGATTTCGCCTTCTTTCGCGCCAGCGCTGATGCATTTGTAGCCGGCCGATTCGCACCCCGTGAATGTCACGGAGACGTTGCCGACTGTTTTGCTCGACGTCATTTCGCCGGCCGATTTCTCGGTTTTGCACGTCACTATCGCACGATTGACAGGTTCAAGCGTCCCAACCCCCCCGACGCCGGTGAACTTGTTCTTCACCGCTCCCGGCTCCCATTCGAAACTGCCCACCTTTTTCCCTTTCGCTTCCTTCGTGCAGATGTTGTTCGTGTATTTACCGCCCGTATGGGCGACACATCGTCCAATTTCAGGTGCTTGGGCCCACGCCGCTGTCGGCATGACGCCGCTTACCGCGACCGCCGATACCACCGCGATCCCTACACGTCTCAGTTTCATCGTTCTCCCTCTTTCGTTCTCTCGACATGGTTTGGGGTCCGTCGCGAGTCGCGACGGACCCCATTATCTTTACTTAATAACCCTTCCCGTCGTCCAGCCTACGGTTCTGTTGGCGGCCGGAACGGCGGGTACCAGGGTGGACGCGGCACTTCATTCAATTCTCTTTCGTCCGCGTTCGCGCCGGAGATCTGGAAGCTGCCGACCAGCTCTGTCGTGTTGCTGCCGGCCGGTGAGGGCAAGCCAAGGCCCGCGTTGACCGCTTCATCGGCCTGGCCTTCAACACCACAACCTTGCACCCCGGGGGCCGCATAGCTGTTGTTCACCAATATCGCGTCGTGGGCTTCGGCGACGTGACCTCCAACATAGCTTGTTATCCTTCCCGCGTAGCCATGGATCGGTGTGTTCGGCGGTGGCGGACTTGTCTCGCCGGTCGTGAACGGCACGACGATCGGACTGAGCGTAGACCCGTCGTAACAATGTTCGCCGAGGAACGGATTGCTGATGCGCACCATTATCGGGAAGACGAACGCATTCCCATTTTCTTCCGACGACTCCCTACCCGCGTTGACGAGGATGTCCTTCGCCGGCGCCGCGAGTTCCACCGTCTCGGTCGTCTTTGTCAACTTGCCGGCAGCCACATATGCTTCGTACCGCGCTTTTTCCTTCGGGGGCAACAGTTCCGCGTCCACCCCTTCGGTCAGGCTCGGACCAGGCTCAGCCTCCGGCACAATGGTTTTCCCATCAGCGGCCGGCACCACTTCTTTGCACGAGCCTTCTTCGGGGTGGTGTTCTTCGCATATATATTCAGCAGTCGTGCCACCCTGCAAGATCACTGGCTTCTTGAAATAGACGGTAACCTTACCGGCCTGGAAGAACGATTCTGGGCCAGCTTCGCCCCAGAGGCATCCCTGGCTTTCCACCACCTCAGGCATCGGACACTTCCCGAGATATTTTTCCCACGGATGCAGCTTTTCTTCCTTCTGATCGGCCTTGGCACGTTCCTTTTCGTACTGTTTTAGTTCCTTTTCGTATTTCTTCTGCGCTCTTTCTTTTTCCTTCGCTTCCGTCTTTTCCAGCTTTTCTTTTTCCTTCTGTTTTTCCGTTTTTTCTTTCGCCGTTTCGGGTCTGGATTCGGCTTCCACCGTCTTCGCCGCGGTCATCGCGACCGTGCATTCGGCGGGGGTCGGATTGCTTTCGCAGCCCGTCCACTTGACGAATACGGAGCCGGATTCGACATTCTCCGTCAAAGTGACCGTTTCGTCTTCATAGAATTCATGCGTTTCTTCGTGACATGCCGGTCCGCAGTCGATACCGGGGGGCGCCGAGGTTACAGTGCCTTCGCCCGTACCCGTTTTCTTGAGGGTCAGGGGAAGCGGAGTCCTGGGTCTGAATTCGGCTTCCACCGTCTTCGCTTCGGTCATCTCGACCGTGCATACGTTGGGTGATGGATTGCTTTCGCAGCCCGTCCACTTGACGAATTCGGAGCCGGTTTCGGCTCTCGCATACAGAGTGACTTCTTCGTTTTCGTAGACTTCGTTCGTTGTTTCTTCGTGACATGCCGGCCCGCAGTCGATGCCGGGGGCTTCGACGGTGCCTTCGCCCGTGCCCGTCTTCTTGAGGGTCAGGGGAAGCGGGGTCTTAGCTCTGAATTCGGCTTCCACCGTCTTCGCTTCGGTCATCATGACCGTGCACTTGGCGGGTGTTGGATTGCTTTCGCAGCCCGTCCACTTGACGAATTCGGAGCCAGTTGCGGCATACTCATGGAGAGTGACTTCTTCGTTTTCTTTGTATTCATACGTTTCTTCGTGACATGCCGGCCCGCATTCGACGTATTCGGTTTCTTCGTTGAAGACGACGTAGACGGTGGCTTCGCCCGTACCCGTCTTCTTGAGGGTAAGCGGGGGATCGTCGGCCAGCGCCGACCCGGCGCCGACCCCCGACAACATTGCCTTGGCTTCCTTCTTTTCCTGCTTTTCTTTTCCCTTCACTGCTTTAATGGCGCCGCGGCTAGCCAACGCCGGCGAAGCGACGCTGAGCGTGACCGCACTCATCGCGAATGCCGCCACCAGACACAGCACCAGTATCCTTACATGTCTCACCTTCGACCACTCCTTTTCCTCTCGGTGATATCGACCGGCACGGCAGGCCCGCTCGTTGGCGACCCGGCAACCGATCGTCTGCGATCACAGGCGGCGCTCGGGACGAGCGTCCTCGCGCATAGCCCCGAACCGTGATCCGCCTGTTCTCTCAACGGCACAGCCGCGTATGAGACGCGATGATGCGCCGAAAAGCCTCTCTCGCGCGGTGCAAGCGTCATGGCGCTTGCCGCATCCGTGCGCGTCGCTGCCGGGGAGCACCCGACGCGAAGCTCTCATTGATCAGCTCGACCGCGCGACGCCCCAACCCCGTGAGCACCCACGCGTTCGGTTCTCCACGAGCTGAGCCCAAACCCACGTTCTCGATCACGCCCTGTCGCTCCAGACGGGCAAGCAGCTTCGAGGTCTGTCCCTCATCGGCCAATCCGGCGGCCTGGGCGATCTCGCGGTTGTTCGAGTACGGAGCTTGTGCGATCGCGCGCAACACCAGCGTCGTGCGATGCGTCGCACGAATCGGAAGCTCGCCCGCGCGGGATATAGCCCGCGCCCGCGCAACCCCAGGCTCGACCACCGCTGGCTCGCTCCCGCGCGACGGCCTGCCATGCAGCTCTGCCTGCGCGGCCGCCTGACCGAGATACGGCGCAACGATGAACGCCGTCAGCGACGGCGCCAGCTCCACCAGCTTGCCGGAGTCCTCTCCCAGCATGCTCGTGCGGATGACTGAGAGCACGCCGCCGACCACGAGCTCGCCGGTCAACGTCGCCATCAAGACCGGCGATCCACCTGCACGACTCGCAGCCCAACCGTCGCTGACATCGGCAGTACGCTCAAGAAGACCAGCCAGGACGTCGTGGAGCAGCTGCGTGCATTCGAACGTCACCGCTCCCGCCAGCGGCGTCTCAAGGACCAACAAACGAGCCCGGGACGGCTCGTCATCGAAAAACCCCAACAGCGCCACAAGCCCAGAGCGGACTCGCTCAAGCCACGCATCCTCGCGCACCGTAGCCTCGGCTACAGTCCGCGACAGCCGCTCCAGACCCTCCCGATACGCCGCCCGATAACACTCCTCGACGGTCGGGAAAATCTCGTGGAAAACGTTCTCCGAGACCCCCGCACGCGTGACCACCGTATATGTGAGACGGGGGTCACTCGTCCGTCAGACCCCTATATTTCAGGACCCCTTGACAAATCTGGCCCCATCTGTTCTCCTTTTCCCACACGCCGCCCACAGCATCGAGCGCAGCACCAGGTCTTGGGACGAGCGGCGCCAGAGGGACTATCGAGAGGGACAACGGAGGGAAACGAGGGCAGCACCATGGGGGACGGGATCCAAATAAACCGCGTGGCTGAGCGTTTTTCCAGCCACACCCAGGTGCGCTCGCGTCCCCGTGGCCACGGAACTTCTGCAGACACACAGGCGCTACGCGAGAAGCTGATCACGGCGCTCGTCGAGGTGGTCGCCGAGGGCGGCGACCCCCGTCTCATAGTCGCGGGCCCGCCCGTAAACCCGCATTACTAAGCGGATTTTCGGCGGGCGTCCCACGTTCGTCCCACACCGAACGGCAGCGGAAGCCCAAAGTCGAGCCTTTCGGCCGGCGGCGCGCCGGCTGCGCCTGAGGCGCGGCACTGGCGCTAACCCGGCCTCCTAGCGTCCAGCGCAGGGGCGCTCGCCCGCTACACGACGCCGAGACACGCACCTCGGAGCGGCAACTTGCACTGGCCCCAGCGCGGAACTCTGAAGTGGCCCCACCCTGTGCTGGTTGTTGGTGTGTGCGGATGATGGCGGATTGCCACCCGCGGTGGTTTCACGGCGGCCTTGGAGCGCAGCGAAGCCCGTAGGGCGAGCGAAGCGCAGAGGCCGCCGGCGCGCCGGCGGCAGAGCCCCCAGCGGGCGCCGATCGGCGTGATCGAGCGCTTTGGTGTGCTCTGACGCCGCGATCGGGGCGTTCTGGGGCGTTTTGCGCCCCTCGGCGAGGGTGGCGCTGGCGATCGCTTGGGGGATTTCGGGCTGTTCAGTGTTCATTTCGGCCCCTTCTGTTTGCGTTGCAGGCCGTGGCGGAAGCGCCAGGACTCAGAACCGGTCTCGATGATGTGGGCGCGATGGGTGATGCGGTCGACGACGGCCTTGGCCAGGCGGGGATCGGGGAATACCTTGGTCCACTCGCCGAAGGGCAAGTTTGTGGTGACGATCAGCGAGCCGCGCTCGTTGCGCTCTGAGATGACCTGGAAGACGAGCTCGGCGGCGCCCTCGGGGAGCGCGAGATATCCGAGCTCATCAAGCACGACGAGCTCGGTGCGGGCGTAGCGGGCGACGACGCGGGCGAGCTCGCGGCGGCTCTCGGCTTCTTGGAGCTCGTTGGCGAGGCCCGCGAGCGTGGTGAAGCGCACGCGCCGCCCCTGCTGGCAGGCGCAGACCGCGAGCGCCGTTGCCAGCATCGTCTTGCCTGTGCCGGACGCGTGCGGATCGAACTACTCACGTTGTTGATGTTTTGCCGGACAGGGTGCGGTTGGTGGACGCGCCGGGCGAGTTGCGTGATGTCGAGTTGGCGGTGCTTGGTTGGCGCACCGAGGAGGGCGAGACCGCCCTGATCTGTCGGCTGGTAGATGGCAGTTCGGGCACGATCCCGGCGCGCTGGACGGATCTGCCGCGCGGGCGCCGGACATCGGCGTCGTGGGCGGGGCACTCCTCGCCCGTCTCGTCTGCCCCGAATGACGATGAACGCTCCCGCGCTGCCGACCTACTCCCTGCTGCGACGAGATCCTTGCTCTGTGACGAGTCAGGACCAAAGGACCACGTCGCGGCGCTGGAGCACCCGCAAAATGCCGCGCCGTTGTTCCACTTCTGACGCCGCCGCCGTTCGGGCGTCTGAGCAGCCTGATCGAGATCCCAGCCCCGAGAACAACCACGGTCACGGCAGCCACACGCGGCGCCCGCAGCCGGACGGCAAAGCGAACCCGCTCGCGTGCAGGCAACACGACCGTCACGGCGTCCTCGGTGCTCCGAGGATCGGGCTCGGCCTGCACGCCGAAGTCGCATCCACCCGGCAGATCGCCAAGACGCATCGTCACCGCGTCCTCAGCAACATGCCCTTAACCTCGATCTTGCAGGATGGTCGTAGATGGGGTGGATCTTCGATCTTTGACCGCGTGTGGGCCCCGGGATGGTTGGCCGGGCTGGCCGCACGCGCGAGTGTAGGGTGCGCGTAGTAGCCAGGTCGATCGAGTCCAGGCGTAGCGGCGCGTGAACCTGGGCCGGTTGGGCGCGGCGCCTGCTCGAGAGGATGGGGGCGGGAACGTCGGGCCGGTCAGCCCGCGGGGGCCGGAAGCAGCTTGAGCTTCGCGAATGCATGGGCGAGTTGCGCTCCCCATGGCCAGTTGGCTTGGAGGCGCAGTCTTGCTGTGCGGCCGTGAAAGGCGAGGCGAGCGGCGATATGCAGCAGCCGGTAGCGCAGACGTTTGGGCTCGGCCTTGGCGAGTTCACCTTCGAGCAGCAGCGTCTGGGTCCAGCGAATCAGGTCGTGGGCGATCAGTACGAGCTCGAGCCATACCTGGTTCATTTGGAAGTCGCGGAAGGGGAGCTTTGCCAGCCCGGTGTCCTTGTCGCAGCGGATGTGATCCTCCACGCGAGCACGCCTGCGCTGGCGACGCTCGAGCACGGCGATGTCGGGGTCGGGCTGGTCGGTCAAGAACGTCTGGAAGCGGTAGCCGTCGCAGTCAGTGAACGAGAGCTGCGCGCCGGGGTGGGGCCGCTCGCGCCGGCAGATTAGTCTCGTACCCTCCGGCCAGCGCGAGAGGTCGACCAGCTCGGTCAGCTCGGCGACTTGCCCGTTCGGTCGCTCGCTGCCGTCCTGGTCGAGCGCCGGAACCCAAGCATCCTCGGACACTTTCGCGATTCCAGCACGCACCGGCTCGGTCAGGTCATAGCCGACCGAGAAGTGGATCTGGCCGTCGCGACACCAGTCGATCAGGTCGTGTGTGGCGCCCGCGGAGTCCATTCGCAGCAGGATTGGGATTTGCTCGATGTGCTCCTCCGGTATTTGCGCGAGCGCGTCTTCGCAGGCCGCGACCTGGTCGGCGGCGTTGTTCGCGCCGCGGTTGCCGGGCCGCAGCAGGCCGGCGAGCGCCTCGCCGGACTCCTCCAGATAGACCATCAGCGGCGCGAACCCAAAGCCGCCCTTGTAATGCCCGGCGGCGCCGTCCTTCAGCGAGTGCGCGGTCACGAACGTCGCGTCCTGGTCGATCGTCACCCGCTCGGGCCCCACGCCAAGCTCCCAGGCACGCGAGCGTGCCACCCCTCGCGCGGCTCGCAGCCCCGACAGCAGCGCCGGATCGGCCGCGATCCGTTCGATCATCCGATAAGCGGTGGAGTCCGAGGCCACCTCCCCGAACAGCGGCCGCTGATCGCGAAGGCCCCGCAGATCGGCCAGACAATCACCACCGTCGCCGATCATCACCGCCAGATCGCGCACGACCACTCCCGGGTCATGCCCGGCGCGCCGCTCTTTCACCGACGCGAGCGCCAGCGACAGCGCCCCCGTCAGCCCGGTCTTGTCAGCCATCTGAGCCAACAGCGCGCCGCCAGCATGCGAGACCAAGCCCGCTCCGTCCGCGCTGACATCTACGGTAACCGGGCGTCCATCGTGCGTAGGGTCGGAGGCGAGCCGCCATACTCGGCTTGCGCCGTGCGGTTTGCTCGCCCCCGCCCTCCGAACCGGACGTGCCCGTTCCCGAGCATCCGGCTCTCCACAGGACATGCGTTGGCCGCGGCTGGTGTGCTTGATCAGGTCGCAACGACGCTCCGGTCGGCTGGTGGGCCGGTGGTTCCCGAGGTCGTCCAGGGCGGTCGCAGGCGTCGCGGCTGATACCGCGTTACTGTGACTCGACTTGGCCAGTAGAGCCTCGTGCCCTCGTTGCCGCTCCAGTTGCGTCCCCAGTACCGGCGCCTGATCTGCTTCCAAGCGAGCCGCGGGTGCTTCTTGCGCAGCCATCCGACTATCCTCTTCCACAGATAGTGGTCGAGGTAGGTGAAGGTGCGCTTGCTCGCGGCGTGTCGGTAATAGGCAGTCCAGCCCCGAAGGACCGGATTGAGCGCGTGCAGCAGCGCGTCGAGCGTGAGGTTCGTCGTGTTGCGTCCTGTCAGCTCCTTGATGCGGCGTCTGAGCCCGTTAACCGCTTCTTTGCTTGGGAAACTGAACGCGACCGGTGTTCGACCGGGCCTCGGCAACCGCGCGATGCGAAAGCCAAGGAAATCGAATCCCTCGTCGGCGTGTGTGATGCGCGTCTTCTCGGGCGAGAGCGTCAGCCGTAGCTGTTCGCTCATCAGCTCTCCCGTCTGCTTCTTGAGGGCTTCGGCCTGGGCCTTGGTGCCACGAACCAGGATCACGAAATCGTCCGCGTAGCGAACCATTCGATAGCTGGGGTGGCCTTGCGCCCGGTGGCGCGCGCGTTGCTGCCACGTATGCGCACGCCAAGCCGCCTCAAAGTGACGGTCGAGTACCGATAGGGCAACATTTGCCAGTAGGGGCGAAAGGATCGCCCCTTGTGGCGTGCCCGACGGCGTGGCGGCCAGCGACCCGTGCTCACGCATGATCCCTGCCTTGAGGAGTTGTTTGATCAGCCCGAGCACGCGCTTGTCGGTCACCCGACGGCGCAGCTCGGCTAGCAGCACCCCGTGATGGATGCTGCCGAAACAGTCCTCAACGTCTCCCTCGATCACCCACTCGTAGCTGCGTGGGGAATTGATGAAGAACCGCACCTGCTCGATGGCGTCCTGGGTCCTGCGCCCGGGCCGGAAGCCGTGCGAGGTGGGGCAGAAATCCGCCTCGAAGATCGGCTCCAACACGAGCTTGAGCGCCATCTGCACGATCCTGTCGCGCACCGTCGGGATGCCCAAGCTTCTGAGCTTCCCCGAGCGCTTCGGGATCGTCCGCTCGCGGACCGGTTGCGGCGCGAACCTGTGGTCCTTCAGCGACGCTCTCACGTCACCGAGGACCCGCTCGACACCGATCTCCTCAATCCGTCTGCGGGTCTCGCCATCAACACCGGGGGTCTGCGACCCCCGGTTGCGCTTCACCCGTTCCCACGCAACCAGCAGCGTGGCGGGCTCACAGACTAGATTGAACACGTCATCGAATCGCTTGTGCTCGTCCTCGCCTGCCCAACGATGCAGCTTGGCCTGCCATCCCAGTACCCGCTCCTCCGCCAAGCTGGCGTCAAGCGACGCGGACGTATTCACGCCCGACCTCCCGAACGACTCCTCAAGCCACGGTCCTGCTGCCGCCCTTCCCCATGTAGCCGGCTTTCCCGGCCTCGGAGTACTACGACGGTTCCGCCACGCCCCGCACGCATCAGCGGACAGCGCGCCTTGCCCGACCGCCACCGCGGCCAGGCGCGCCCAGGGCGCTTCCCACGTTCGCTGTGATCCGTTAGACCGGATCGGCATCTGGCTGTACCCCTGCAACGCATCCGACGAGCAGTCGCAGCATCTCGTCGGCCACCCCGCCCAGCATTTCGAGCGCGGAGCGAACTCGCCTGGTGAAAGGGCAAGCCCGTTGTTGCAAACGACCCATATCCGCCAGATTTCAGGCCGCTCCTTGATATAGGGGCTTCTACCACCAGTTCGCTCTCGCTATGCCTGTCGGCCTTGCTCGCACGCACGCGGACGTCTGGCAGTACCGCCCGGCCGCACTTCGTCAGAGCGCTCAACCGTGCACGCGCACTTCCGCGCCACAGTCGCCCTCAGCTTCAACGGGCCGCTGCATCGGCCCGCGTCCGGCATTCCAGCCGGCACGGCGAGTAGCGTCCAAAACGAACGATCACTTGATATCTCACAGCGCCTCGTGGCGCACATCACCCTCAAGGTGGACCTCCAAGCTCGGGAATCAGGACCCTCAGCAAGCCCAGAATTCCTGCTCAGCCGGACGTTACCGCGCCCCCAGCCACGGGGGCGCGGCTCGTTAATGCAAGATCGAGGTTAAGGCACGCGGCTCTCGTAGATGGCGTCCTCGGGAAAGTCTCCACGACCCTCAAGCACCGCAGGCCCCGAAACCGGGTCAGCGGATCTCGCCCCCGTCAGCGTCCGGCCAGTTCGCAGGCAATCGCGGCCGCAGGACCAACGTCCGGGCTGCGCGACGTGCTCAGCGATACTCAGCGGCGATCCGCGCCCGCCGCATCGTGCACGATCAGCGCGATTTCAGCCTCCTGCTCGGCCGCCTTGACGATCATCGACGGCGGCACCTCGAGCGCCCTGGGCGGGCACCACCTCGCGCCGGGGTCAACAAAGCTATGGGTGGGCGCCGCTGGGGGACGCGCTGTCGGGCTGCATCCCCTACGGCGACACACGCGACTTATAGGCCGTCGAGCACAGTCACGTCAAGGCCACAGGCATCTCCACCCCAACCGGCTCGACGAGATACGTGCTGAGCACGGACTCGGCAACCTCATCAACAGGCTGCGCGAGAATCTCGGCCTCGGGGATTCGGGCCAGCTCGGCCTCGCACTCCTCTTGGCGTTCTCTGCAACCTTTCTTGCGGCTACTCGCGCGCGCTCGAACGTTCGGCCAGCACTCGAAAGGCCCTCGCGTAGCAATCCACACATGATCCCCGTCCTGTTAACACGATCAATACCAGATAGTCAACAGTGGACAGTCGGGCCGTCCGGCATGCGCGGGATGCCGAAACCCCAAAAGGTGACGGACGACCATCGCCCAAACCTAAAAGTCTGGCAATTAGCGATATTTTCTTGACTCGAACCATTGACAGTGACGGCCGTCTGAAAGCATGCTGCGCGCGTCATGGCGGAGGCATCGCTAGGGGGTTCCGACAGGCTTGGACCGCGGCGCAACCTGGGATCGCCCGCGAACCTCGCGCTTGGGCGAACAACAGTCGCCGCTGTATTGGGCGCGCTCGCGCTGTTGGCGTGGGCCGCGCCCGCGACTGGCACACAACAATACGAAACGTACGAGGCCGTGATCGCCGCGTCCGAACCAGGGGCGCAGTATCGCTTCGACGATGCATCGGGGTCCAGCACGTTGGCCGACGCTGTAGGCTCTGACACGGCCAGCAACAACGGCATCACGCTCGGTGGAACAGGCCCGTTCGGGGGCAGCAAATCAGGATCGTTCGCTGGAGAAGCGTACGCATCGCTGGCGTCCAATCCGCTGGAAGGCGCAAACGCGTTCACCGCCGAGGCATGGGTCGATTGGGCAGGCAGCAGCCCTTATAAAGAGCCGATCTTCGACTTCGGCTCGGGTGCGTCGGACTACATGTACCTCACACCCGCCTCTTCCGGGACCGGCCACACGATGCTGTTCGAAATCCATATCGGCAGCTCCAGTGTGCAGCTGTCGGTGCCGAAACTAACGGCCAAAGCATGGGAATACGTGGCAGTGAGCGAGACCGGCTCGGGAACGCTCACGCTGTATGTTAACGGAAAAGAAGTCGGACAAATCAAAAGCAGTACACTATTTCCGTCTTCCCTCGGTCACGCACCAGACGCCTATCTCGGCAAGTCACTCGTGACTGGCGAACCCGACTTCAGGGGCAGCCTCAGCAACGTCGCGTTCTACACGAAGGCGCTCTCTGAAGAACAGATTCGCGAACACTACCACGCAGCCGAGTTCCCGGTGAACACCGCGCCACCAGTCATCTCCGGTACGCTCAAAGAAGGCTCCACACTGACAATCAAAGAAAACGTGTGGATCGGTTTGGAACCCTTCACGTTCATCTACCAATGGCAGCGCTGCAACGAAAAAGGCGAATGCCCGAGCATCGAAGGCAAAGAAGCCACAGAAAAGGAATACAAAACAACCTATCACGACGTCGGCTCGCGATTGCGGGTCCAGGTTGAAGCGGAAAACACCGCGGGCAAAGGCGGTCCAGTGTCTTCTGCGGAGACCGAACCGATCGCCGCCGTCGCGCCGAAAAACACAAGTGCGCCGACGATCGAAGGCGAAGCGAAGGTCGGCAAAGTGCTCAAAGCACAGCCCGGCACATGGTCAGGCACGCCGCCCAAAGAATTCAAATACATCTGGGAAGTGTATGTAAGCAAAAAATGGAAAGAAGCCGAAGGCAGCGAAACCAAAGAACGCGAATATCGCGTACGCTCCTCGCAGCTCGGCGACACCCTACGGGTGGCGGTCACCGACGAAAACCCAGCGGGCAGCAAAACCGCTGATTCCGAACCGACCACGGCAGTACAAGCCGGTCCGCCGGTCAACACAAAACTCCCTGAAATCTCGGGCACAGCCGAGGACGGGCACACGCTGAGCGCCAGCACCGGCTCCTGGGCCGGCACCGAACCGTTCTCCTACACCTACCAGTGGGAGCTCTGCAACGCCAAAGGCGAAGCATGCGGAGAAATCCCGGCTGCCACAGGCTCAAGCTACGGCCTCGGGCCGAGCGATATAGGCGACACACTGCGAGTGGTCGTTACGGCGAAAAACTCGGTCGCCTCGACCCCGGCGACGTCGGCGGCCAGCCCGGTCATCGCAGCGGAACCACCGTCGAACACCGAACCGCCAAAAATCTCCGGAACCGCACGTGACGGGCAGACCTTGAGCGCGAGCACCGGCACCTGGCACGGCAGTCCACCGCTCTCCTACGCCTACCAGTGGAAGCTCTGCAACGCCAAAGGCGAAAGCTGCGAAGCAATCTTGGGCGCCACCAGCTCGAGCTATCTGCTCGGCCACGGCGACGTCGGCGACACGCTGCGCGTGACCGTCACCGCGTCCAACGGCGCGGGCCCGGCCTCGGCGACCTCCGAAGCGACCGGTATCGTGGAACCGCTCGCGCCGTCAAACACCGAACTACCTGCGATCTCGGGGATCGCACGCGACGGACAGACGCTGAGCACCAGCACCGGCAGCTGGGAAGGCACCCCACCGCTCTCCTATACCTATCAGTGGAAGAGCTGCAACGCCAAAGGCGAAGGCTGCACGAACATTTCCGGCGCCACCAACTCTACCTATACGCTCGGGCACAGCGACGTAGCGACAACGTTGCGCGTCGTCGTCACAGCAACCAACACCGCGAAATCGGTTCCGGCTGCCTCCGAAGCCACAGGTGTTGTCGAAGCGCTCAAACCGGCCAACACGGCTCTCCCCGTGATCTCGGGCACCGCGGAAGAAGGCCAGACATTGAGCGCAACGACCGGCAGCTGGGAAGGCACGCCCACGATCTCATACGCCTACCAATGGCAGGACTGTGACAGCCTCGGCGAAAGCTGCATGAACATCTCGGGTGCCACCGAATCGAGCTACAAGCTTGACGCGAGCGATGTAGGAAGCACGGTCCGGATGGTGGTGACGGCTAGCAATACCGGCGGGTTTGCTTCGGCCTCCTCGGAAGCGACCGCGGTGGTCGTGCAGCCCGAAAGCCTGGGGCTGATCTTTCTCTCGGAGTTTGGCTCGGAAGGTTCCGGGAACGGCCAGTTCGACCGGCCGGGTGGTGTCGCGATCGGCGCTGACGACGATCTGTGGGTACTGGACACGGGCAATGACCGGGTACAGGAGTTCACCAACGAAGGTCATTATCTGACGCAGTTCGGCTCGGAAGGCTCGGGCAATGGAGAGTTCGATGAACCCCTTGGAATAGCCGTTGACGCCAGTGGCGATTTGTGGGTTCTGGACTCCGGGAACTATCGTGTCGAGGAGTTCAACCAGAATGGTGAATATCTCAGTCAGTTCCCGCTGGAAATCCCGGATGAAGGGCGCTTGGGACAAACGGAAGGCATCGCCGTGGACGCGCACGGCGACGTGTGGGTATCCGACACGTCTCAGGGCCGCCTCGTCGTGTTCAAGACCGACGGTGAATATCTGAAAACGGTCAGCGTGGAAGGCACAGAACCCGGCCGGACCGGCGAACCGGAGGGCCTGGCTGTCGATGTGCACGGCGACGTGTGGGTCGCGGACTGGAACGACACCATCGACGAGTACAGCGAAGAAGGTAATCTCATCAGACAGATCGCCTCGGAAGGCTCCAGTGACGGCCAGCTCTGGGCACCCTACGCAATCACGACAGACTTCGAAGGCAATGTGTGGGTCGGTGAAATCGGCAACGATCGCGTCCAAGAGTTCAATCAAAGCGGCGAATATATACGAGAGTTCGGTGTGCAGGGCTCGGAAGAAGGCGACTTCGACTTCGGCGTACCGATGGGACTGGCAGTCGATTCAAGCGGTGACATCTGGGTCGCAGACACGTGGAATCAACGAGTCGAGAGGTGGGGACCGGGCGTGCCTATCACGCCGTTGAATGTGACCACGCCCAGCGTCTCCGGAGAATCAGCGGTCGGTGCGACACTGACCGCGATCCGCGGCGGCTGGAACGGAACGCCACCGTTCTCTTACAGCTACCAGTGGCAGCGCTGTGATAAAGAAGGCAAAGAATGCAACAATATCGAAGGCGCCACGGAAGTGGAATACCAGTTGGATGAAGGCGATCTCGGACGAACACTGCGCGTCACAGTCACTGCGTCCAACGAGGGAGGTTCGTCGCACGCAACCTCGTCGCCGAGCGCGATCATCTCGCTACCGGCACCCCCCGTGAACATCGAACCTCCGAGCATAACGGGCACACCCGAAGCGGGGAATACCGTCACCGCGCAACCCGGCAGCTGGGAACGCCCGTATCTCCCCTACAGCTACCAGTGGCAAACATGCAACGAAACCGGCCAAGGATGCACCAACATCGAAGGCGCGACCGAACCCGCATATCACCTCGACGACGCCGACATGGGCCTAACCTTGCGCGTCGTCGTGACGGCGGCCAACGCCGGAGGCTCAGCCTCCGCCACATCCAGCGCGACAGAAGCCGTACCGCTCACACCGCCGGTAAACGTTACCGAGCCGGCCATTTCAGGGACCGCAAAGGAAGGCGAAACACTCACCGCGAACGAAGGCGAATGGGAAGGCAGGCTGCCGATCACTTATAACTACCAGTGGCAGAGCTGTGACAGCCTCGGCGAAAGCTGCATGAACATCGCAGGGGCCACAGGCGCAAGTTACCGGCTCCAAAGCAGCGACGCCGGAGAGACCGTGCGCGTCGTCGTGAGCGCCGAAAACGCCGGCGGCGCCAGCAACGCCAGCTCACAGGCCAGCGCCATCGTGGAAGGCGACCCGCCAGTCAACCGAGTGGCGCCTGAGGTCTCGGGCAGCCCCGAGGATGGGCAGACGCTCAGCGCGAGCACCGGCGAATGGGAAGGCACCCCGCCGTCCAAATACGAATATCAGTGGCAGGGCTGCAACGCAACCGGCGGTGAATGCGAAGAAATCACGGGCGCGACGGCGTCCACCTACAGGCTGGCAGACGATGATGTCGGCGGGTCGGTGCGGGTAGTTGTGACCGCCACCAACCTCGCCGGATCCGGTTCGGCGACGTCGGCAGCGAGCACGCGCATCTCGCCGGTGGCCCCCGTGAACAGCGGCTTGCCCTCGATCACTGGGTCCGCGACGCAGGGCCAAACTCTTACCGCAAATCCGGGGGTGTGGAGTGGCGCGCCGGCACCCAGTTACACATATCAGTGGGAGCGCTGCAACACCAGCGGAGAAGCCTGTGCCGATATCGCCGAAGCCACAAGTTCCGACTACCAGCTTGGCGCGGCAGACGTGGGCACGACGATCAAGGTTCACGTCGTTGCGGCCAACGCCGCAAGCGCAGCGAGCGCTAGCTCGCATACCACCGCCGTAGTCACAGGAACAGGCGCGGTCACGCCATCCAACGCCACTGCGCCTGTTATCTCGGGAAGTCCGCAGGACGGACAGACGTTGAATGCGAGCAGCGGCGTGTGGGAAGGAACGTCGCCGATCTCGTACAGCTACCAATGGGAGAGCTGCAACGAAGACGGATCCGACTGCGAACCTATCGAAGGCGCGACGAGCTCGACCTACACGCTCGGCGACACCGACGAGCAGGCCACGCTGCGCATGCGAGTCACCGCCTCCGGTCCAGGCGGACACGCGCAGGCAGTCTCTGAAGCCACCACGACCATCCAGGCTGGAACTCCGAGCGAGCTTGAAGCACCCTCCATCTCGGGCAGTTCGAGCGTCGACCAAGTGGTCTATGCCGAAGCGGGGACCTGGGGTGGTAGCGAAGTGCAGTTCAGCTACCAGTGGGAACGCTGCAACGAAGCAGGCGCGGAATGCCAGCAGATCCCCGGCGCCAACGAAGAGGAATACATTCCGCAAGCGGGCGACGCCGCCAGCACCCTGCGGGTCAGAATCGGCGCCAGCAACGCCGCCGGGTCACTCAACGCACTATCAGCGACGAGCACGCCCGTACAGCCCGCCGGCGTCCTGGTGAACACGGCGGCGCCCACGATATTCGAAGAACCGTATAGCCACGGGACGCTCACCGCGAACGCTGGAGGCTGGCTGGGCAGCGAAATGATCTCCTACGCCTATCAATGGCAGCGCTGCGATCTGGACGGCGGCGAATGCCACAACATCGAAGCCGCCACGGGCTCCACGTACCGGCCACGAGAAGAAGACACCGGGCACACGCTACGAGTCCGTGTCAACGCGAGCGAACTGGAAGGCGCCGCCAGCGAGATATCCGCGACGACCCCACCCGTCGCCGAATACGGCGCACCCAAGATTGAAGAGATCCCAAGCATCAGCGGAACCGGGCTCGTGGGCTACACACTGACCGCAACCGCAGGCGCATGGGCGGGCGAAGGCCACGCGATCAGCTACAGCTACCAGTGGCAGCGCTGCAGCGAAACGGGCGAACCGTGCAGCGCCATCGCCGGCGCCACAGAACCCTCGTATACACTGAGCGAAGCTGACGCTGGTTACGCGATCAGGGTGCTTGTGAGCGCGAGCGACACCGGCGGCTCCACCGAAGCTGTCAGCACGCCGATTATTGCCAGCGCGTACGGCGTGGCCGACCTAGCGCCGCCTCAGGTATCGGGCAGCGACGAACTCGGCCGCCCCCTACAGGCAAGCGCAGGGATATGGACCGGGTCGGGCGCCATTGCCATCTCATATGAATGGCAGCGCTGCAACACAACGGGCGAAAGCTGCACAAAAATCGCGGGCGCCACAGCCTCCTCCTACTCGCCGCTGGAAGCCGACGCGCGACACACGCTACGGGTCACCGCCACCGCGAGCGGTGCGTCGGGATCGGCGAGCGCAACATCCCCAGCCACGCCGCCAATCGGCACCGAAGCAACCACGCCCGAAAACACGGCGCTCCCCACAATCGAAGGGCCGCTCACCGCCGGCCAAACACTGACCGCGAGCACCGGATCATGGTCAGGCAGCGAACCGATCAGCTACAGCTACCAATGGCAACGGTGCAACCAGCTTGGCGACGAATGCGTCGAAATAGAACACGCAACCGGCGAAACCTACACGCTCACCACCGCCGACATCTCGTCCACCATCCGCGTGATCGTCAACGCCACCAACACTGCCGCCAGCGCAAATGCCACCTCCGAAACCACCGAAGCCATCGGCGCCGCCGGACCCCCCGCGAACACCCAGGCCCCGGCGATTATCGGCCAGGCCACTGAAGGACAGGACCTGTACGCCGAAAACGGCGCCTGGTCCGGCTCCCAACCGCTGACGTATTACTACCGCTGGGAACGTTGCAATGAAGCCGGGGAAAGCTGCACAGCGATCGAAGGCGCAAACAAACCCAGCTATACACCCACCGCAGCAGACGTAGGTGCCACGGTGCGCGTCAACGTCACCGCGGTCAACTCAGTCGGCAGCGCCGGGTCGGTCTCCGCACAGAGCGAAACGGTCGTCTCGGCCGTCCGGGCGGGTGCTTCAGCGGCGCTTGAAACAATCGAAAAAAGCGCCCCGTCGCTCGTGGCACGATCGACGACTGCAGAAATCGAAGAACAGGCACTCGCGCCCTCGCTGACCGACTCCGGAGAACAACTCTCCGCTCAGAGTACGCTCGCCCGTTCGACAATCTCCAAGACGACACCTGGCGAACTCTCGCTGGACACAGCCGACGGCGAACTGAACCTCACCCCGCTGCAGCCGGCAGCCAACGGCGCCACGATGCCCACGATCGTAAACGGAGCCGCCGCACTCTTCGCGGAAACGTGGCTTGAAAGCGATACGATCGTGCGCCCGAGTGCGTTCGGCGCGATCACTCTGTTGCAGCTGCGCTCCCAGCACGCACCCACCAGCTTCTCATGGGAAGCCGGCATCGGACCCGACCAGCAGTTGCAACAACTTCCCAACGGCGCGGTCGCCATCATCGAACCGCCTCCCGAAACGGTCCTCGAAGGACCCCCAAGCGAAGAAGGCCCCACGAGTCTCGGACCGTCGGAAGCACCCCCGTATCAGGAAGGCGCCGGGACCACTTCTCACGCAAGCGAAGAAGAACTCAACCGATCCCTCGCTGAAGAAGGCAGCCTCACGCCGCTGCCCGCAGCACCTACCGCCTCGACACGCGAAACGGCGCCCACAGAAAGCGAACTGCACCCCGAGGACACACAGGCACGATACGAACGCGACACCAGCGCCATGAGCTATGCCGAAACCCAAACAGACGGCAGCGCGCTGATGGTGATCGAGCCGCCGACCGTCTTGGACGCCGCCGGCAGACCCGTCGCCGCAAGCCTAACGACCAGCGGCGATACGATCACCCTTACGCTCTCGCCGACAGCTGAAGCAACCTACCCCATAAGTGCTGAAATCCCGACCGCAGCGCCACCTAACGCTGTGAGCGTCGCACGGGATGGCCCCAAATACGGCCTCTCTGACCCCAAGACGGCCGTGTTCGAACACCTGAACTCCGGCCTCACTCGAGCTCCGCTGAAAATACAAGTGGCGCGTGACGTCGTCCCCTACTACGCTTGGACGATCGAACCGTACAAAAAAGACCTACTCACATGGCTCAAAGCCGTCGGAAAACACCGAAATCTCAAAGCATACATAACGCTCAATGCTGGCGAACCCAAATCGGTCGGGTATCGCAAATCGGTCGCTGATACCACATACGAAGCGGATGTAAAGCAACTCATCGAAAAGCTAATGAACGGCAATGCAGCCGAAGGCATACCGGAAGTCAAGCTCTGGGGCGCGTGGAACGAGCCCGATCTGCCTCCAGATTCCGTTGTGACGACCCCGCAGCAGGCCGCAATGCTTTGGAAAATCGCCAACAAGGCTGCCAAAGCCGATCATTGTGTTTGCAAGGTCGTCGCAGGTGAATTTCACGAATATACAGGACTTATGTCGCCGTACATCGATACGCTACGCGAAAATCACACAGATGGGTCAGCAGTACCGTACATCTGGGGCCTCCACGACTACTATGACCTCGAACATCTTCAGCAGCACACCGATGAACACAAGGGTAACGTGGACCTCGAGAAGTTTCTCACGCACACGAAAGGCAAAATCTGGATCAGCGAGACGGGCGTCGTCCTCCAAAACGGAAGAGAAGCAACGCCACTCACCAAAAGTCTAAGATGGCAGGTAAACGCCGCGAACGACCTACTGAAATTTGGAGAAAAACACCCGCGAGTCGAAATGATTGACTACTATCTCTACGAAGGGCCGACGAAAGGATACGACAAAAGCCACAATCAACCACACGCATTCGATAGTGCTCTCAAGCACGGTTTAGAAAAATCCGGCGAAAAAACGGGGGAACAAGAACCACGCGAGGCTTACTGCGTGCTCATACTCAACAAGAAAAAGGGTTGTTCTGGTATCGGCTACACTGCCGCAGTCGTGCAAGGGAGCGTAAAGGCGATATCGGCGGCCGTGACTGCCGATGTTGACCCCGCCGGGCTGCCCACGAACTACGTTTTTAAGTATGGACCTAGTGACTATGGTGATACGGCAAAAACGACTTTGACTTGGCTTCCGAGTGAAACGGGAGAACAATCCGTTACCACGACGCTGCCCAACTTGACAGCGTGCACGGCTTATCACTACGAAGTGGAGGTCGAAAACGAAGCCAACGAAGGGACGCCGAGCCTCGGAGGCGAACGAACATTCACGACACAATGCGAAGAAGAAGAAAATAAGCCCGTAGAAGAACGCGGTACATACATCGAACAGCGCCTATCAGAACGTTTCCCCGTTGCGACTACTGGCCCGTTTGGAATCCGGTGGTGGGAACTTACTCGTCAGAGAGGCATCACCCTCAGCGACGGTCCCGAAGGGACGGAACGCGGAGGCGATGTCCTCAACACCGAAGAAGGACAATATAAATATCGCTTCGCAGGTCCAAACGAAGGATACCCGGGCGAAGGCGCCCCTCCCGCACCTACAATCGAAATCCAAGACAGGCGTAGCCCCTCCTCGAATTGGGAAACGACCGTTGGCCCCCTCGTCCCAACCCCAGGCGAGAGCAACCTGACCGGCTCCTTCGACCTCACCGGCGCTAAAGAAGTTCGAGTCGTACTTGCTCAACCCGTCTTCGAGGAAGAAGAGCCCGTATGGGAATACAAGCCGGGTTTTGAGTTTTTGATCGAAAAAGAATAGCGACGCCGATCCCGGCAGCCAACCGAGCGGAATTTCGCTCAGACAGTAAAATGGCGCTCGTGACAGAACGCTGCAGGTAAATCCAGACCAATCGAACAAACGTCCGATACCACCGCAACTTCAAACGATTAGAGTAGTCTTTAGGACATGCTACGATTGGCCAGAGCCAGGATCTGTGTAGTAAGCCTGCTACTAACAGTAGCCGGGGGCGCGATTGCCACGGGGCAAGCAAATGCGTATCGTGCCATGCGCGCAGTTTGCGGATCGAGCACGAGGCACGAGGTGGTGGCGAGGAACGCCCAAGCAGAAGTTTACCGCGAGCACAAGGCTGAATCAGAGTTCTATCAATACCGAGGGTGCGTCTATGGGAGCCGACGTTCCTTCCAGCTCGGGAAGGAAGCGGTCGCTTGCGATCCGTATGCATGCTTCGCTGTCAGCCACTTGACGCTCGCTGGATACTTCGTGGCGTACGAAGTCTTGTCCAGCGTTTCACCAGGTGGTGTGACGTCTCCGTTCTCTCAAGGAGAACGAAGCGAATGGCACGTCGTGGTCGTCAACCTGCGTACCGGACGTGTGCTACACAAAGTGCCGACAGGTAAAGCGAGCCCGCCTGCCCCAGGAGTCATAGGCGCTGGAGAAACAAGCGCGATAGTTGTGAAAGCTGACGGTGCCGTGGCCTGGATCACGAATGACTTCGCCAAAAGCACGTTCGAAGTGCACGCGGTTGATAAGACCGGAGAAAGGGTGCTTGCCGTCGGCTCGAACATTGCCCCTACATCGTTGGCGCTTGCGGGAAACACGTTGTACTGGACCGAGGGCGGTAAGCCGTTCTCCGCAATGCTAAACTGAGCATACGGGGACGAACCACTAAATGACAGGGCTCGCGAACGGCGAGCTCACTCCCGTAGCCAGCGCTCAGAGGCCTCTCGGAGTGCGTCATAGTCGAATCCCCCGGATCGGCGGAAGCGATCGACCAACTGCGCGGCGGCCAAGCGCCGGCGCTGCTCGTACTCCTCGCGAGCTCGGCTCTCCCGCTCGCACCCCCGGCCACCCTCCGGCGCCGCGCCGGATTTGCCGACCGCGACCGTTAGATCGAGCACCCCGGCCACGGACAGATGGACACGAAGCATTTCACCCTGAGCTTCTAACTTCTTCGCTCTGATCATCCTGGTCCAATCCGTCGGCGGTCTTGAAGCTCGCGGACAAGCCGCTCAGCGTGGCCGACCAGCGTTCCGAGCGTGACACCGAGGCCGTCAGCGAGCGCGATCAGCTCATCGAAGCAAGGATCGACCTCCCCGGCTTCGATGCGGCCAACACGCCGCGCCGACATTTTGCGCCCTCGCGGCAAGCTGCTCGCCCGCGAGAGACCGCCCAGGCTCAAGCCGCGCCGCTCACGCAACTCGCGTACAGCACTCCCGAACGCCGCCAACTCCAGCTCGCAACCTCTGCCGCGCCGCGCAAGCCCCCCCTCGTTTCGGTCGTGGCTCACGCCGACCGCACCGTCGCCGTCGCAATGTCCGGCGTGAGCCGATAGCCGACACCCCAGATCACGCAGACCCAACCGTCGGCACCAGCACGAGCAAGCTTCCGACGCAGCCGACTCGCATGCGAGTCAAGCGTGCGCGTCGAGCCGGTCGAGCGAAAACCCCAGACTTCGACAAGGAGCGCATGCTTCTCGTGCACGCGCGTCGGATCGAGCGCCAGATGCGCAAGCAGCGCGAACTCCATCCGACGCAGCTCCACGAGAACACCGCCGAATGTCACAGTGCGCGTCGCCATGTCGATCTCGAGCGCGCCGCAGCGCAGCACCTCAGAGACCTCCACCCGGACGGAGCGACACAGGAGCGCGCGCACGCGGGCAAGCAGCTCCAGGTAGATGAACGGCGCCCGGATCACGTCGTCCGCGCCGGCGTCGAATGCCTGCAGCACCTCAGCGTCGCCGCGCGTCCTGACCCACAGCACCCACGCCGAGCAAGCGCCGGGGCAAGCCTGCACATGCGCAGCGCACGAAGCGCGCCGACCTCCGATCCCAGCCGGCGCCGGCCGAAGATCACGAGCTCCGCGCTGCCCAAACGCCCCTTCAGGCCGACTGCGTCGTCGACAAGATCGACCTTGTAGCCGTCCAACGCCAGCTCGTCGGCGAGTGCCCCATTCTCGCTCTTCTCGCCGTAGACCACGACGAACGCGCCCCTGCGCGGACACGCAATGCCCCTCGGGTTATCCTCCGGTCGCATGGGAGCTTCGTCTCCTGTGCCACGACCCCGGGCGGGCACCACCCCGCGCCGGGGTCAACAAACCTATGGGTGGCCGACCGCCGGGGGAACTCGGTGCCGAACTGCATCCCCTGCGGCGACACACCCGACTTATAGGCCGTCGAGCACAGCCACGTCAAGGCCATAGGCATTCTCCAGCAGCGCCGCCTCAACGCTGTCCGGCGCTCTACAAGAGTCCCCGGGTTCACTAACCCACCAACGTGTAGTACCACGGGAGTACCACGAGTCGCCGCAAATACCCGAAAACCCGCTTTCTAGAGCGGGTTTTCGCAGTGGGCGATACTGGGCTCGAACTCGCCTCTGGCGCCCAGGTAAGGCCATATAGCCCGGTTTTATTGGCCTACGGTGCTCTCAGATCAGCTCAGGTTCGCTCAAATTGCTACCAAAATTGCTACCAAGTCCGCGCCGTTCGCGGCGCTGGTAAGGATCGCTCGCACGCCTCCTGTTCGTCCTCAAGCAGCGACGCCATCAGCGCCTACGGCGGCTACCTCTCGTCAAGGGAAAGCAAGCGCCGCGGCCCTGCAATTGGGCGAATCTCAGGACGGCTACGTTGCGGTCGGCGGGTCTTGATTCTGGTTTGGTGTTACTCGGCCGGCGCGCACAGCGTCAAGTCGCGGCTGGCTTCGGTACGAACCGCTGGATCGCCTCGTATGCGTGGTCTTGGATCTCAGGGTCGCGGAAGTCGGGAACGATCTCGGCCTGGTCGATGACCGGTCCGGTGATCGTCTTGGCGGCGCTTGCGTAGAAGACGCCGCTCTGCAGTGACTCGTCCGTGAGGGCTTTGACGAATCGCTCGGCCCCGACGTCCAGCTTGTGCCCGATGCGAAGGGCAGGCAGGACGTATGGGAGCACGATCCGGCTGGCGATGATCCGCACGGGCGCGGGCTGGTCGCGCAGCACGTCGGTTCCCGCGGTGTTTCCCGGCGACATCGTGATGAACCTGAGCTCGGGGTGCATGCGGGCCATCGCGCTCATCCACAGCGCGCCGAGGTACTTGATCTGGCTATAGGAGAGCATCATGTCGAACTTGCCGCCCTCGAAGAACGAGCCGTCGATCACCGACGCGAACTCCTGTGAGCTGTGATCGGTGAACCTTGGTCGAGCGATCCGCAGCTTGGGGATTCCGCGCGCCCCCTCGCTGCCTGCGAGGACCGCGACGTCCGTGAGCAGCCCGGCTGCCAGCAGATTCTCGAGCAGAGCCACGTGACCGAGCAGGTTCTGGGCGAATAGCTCAGTCACCCCGTCTTCTGTCAACGATGCTGGCGTGCGGCCGCCGATGCCGCCGGCGATCATTGCGAGCGCGTTCAAGGGAGCGGCGATCGCGGCCACCGCAGCACGTACCGACGCAAGGTCTTCCAGGTCGATGATCACTACCTCGAAGATCTTGCGCCCGCTGACCTTCTCCAGGTCCTCCTTTGCGCGCTCCGCCTTCTCCAGATTGCGGCAGCCGAGGTAGATCCGCTCGAAATCATCGCGCAGCGCCAGCTGCCTCGCCGTCTCCTTACCGAGGCCGGTATTGGCGCCCGTGATGAGGATTGTCTTTTCTGCGGTGGTTTGTGTTTGAGTCATCTTCTGTCCTCTCAGACCGCAGTGCGGCCGCCGTCGACGTGGATAATCGCGCCGTTGATGTAGCCGGCCGCGGGGGTCGCAAGGAACGTGATGACGTCGGATAGCTCGTGCACGTCAGCGACCCGGCCGAGCGGAATCGTCCTGGCGAACTCTTCGGCCATTGCCAATTTCGTCTCCAATGTCGGGGTCAATGTCGGACCGGGAGCGACCGCGTTGACGCGGACGTTCTGCGGCCCGAATTCGGCAGCCCAAGCCTTGGTGAGCAGCTCGATCGCGGCGCGCGAGGCGCCGTAGGCACCCAAGCCTGGCTGGCCGTAGCTCGCGACCATCGTTGAGATGTTGATGATCGATCCGCCGCCGCGGGCGGCGATCTTCGGGGCGAGCGCGGCGACGAGGAAGAACGGCGCCTTGACGTTGATCTGGAACAGCCCGTCGAACGCCGCCTCGTCGGTGTCAACCGTCGGCCCCATCGCCGCAACGCCTGCACAGTTGACAAGGACATCAATCTCGCCTGCTGCATCGACGACGCGCCCCACCTCGGACATCTCCGAGAAATCAGCGGCGATGAACTGCGCATCGTGCCCACCCGCCCGGATCTTCTCCACGGTGCTCGCGCCGCGGGTCTCATCGCGGCCGGTGATGATCACCGACGCGCCCTTCTCGGCCATCGCCAGTGCGGTGGCGGAACCCATCCCGGATGTGCCGCCGGTGATAAGGGCCGTCTTGCCTTGAAGTGACATGTATCGCGTTCTCCCTTTGAGTGGTTGTCGTGACCCTTGAAATGGATCGTGCGTTCCACTCTAACACAGAATGGATAGCGCACTCCATTCTGTTGGTAGAATCTGCGATATGAACACGACTAGCCCCTCCTCTCGCCCGTTGACGCGCAAGGGCCAGGAGACCCGTCAGCGCATCGTCGACGCGGCGGCCGGGTTGATCTTCCGACAAGGCGTCGCCCACACGACGATCGAGGACGTACGCGCGGCAACGGACGTCTCAAGCTCGCAGCTCTACCACTACTTCGAGGACAAGACGGCTTTGGTCTGGGCCGTGGTTGACCACCAGGCGGAGACAATGGTCGGCGGGCAGGAGATGTTCGATTTCAGCACGCTGGATGGCCTCCGAGCCTGGCGCGACTTCGTGATCGCGGGCCAGCGCGAGCACCACTGCATCGGCGGCTGCCCAATCGGCTCACTCGGAGGCCAGCTAGCCGAGACCGATCCCGACGCAAGAGCCCACGTCGCCGAGGGCTTCAAACGTTGGGAAGCCACAATCCAGAGCGGTCTACGAAGGATGCACGCACGAGGCGCGCTCACGCCCGACACCGACCCCGACACCCTCGCCCTCGCGCTGCTCGCCGCCCTGCAGGGAGGCCTGCTCCTCACTCAGGTCAAACGCGACACAAAGCCACTAGAGGCCGCGCTTGACGCAATGATCGAACTGATCGCCCGACTCAGTCTGCGGCAGCTAGCGCGAAGATAACGTCGGACCGCTGTGGCGTCTCACCGAGCGAGCAATCGAGGGCGCGACAACTCCACGCGCACGCGGTTGCGAACGCTCTCGTGTCCGTGCGCGCCGAGGGTCAGGCGTGCGCGAGGGCGCGCATCTGGCGCACCGGGTGACGCCCAAGACGACTCAACGTCGCGTAGGACGAGGCGTGCCCATGCGTTCGGGGCGCGACGCTGACGGGCACACGGCCCGTGAGTCGGTCGATCACGCCGCGGCGCAGCGGCACCAGCAGCAGCTCGGTGTCCTCGCCGACAAGGACGGTCGCCTGCCCTTCGATCAGGTTGCGCCAGAGAACGTCGTCGGTCCACTCCTCATCGCTGGGAACGAACGCGACATCCGCCGGGTAGCCGAGATCGTCGTCGCTACGCGACGCCGCCATGAACAGCTCATCGGTCTTGTCGGTGATCTCGCTCATTGCATGTGCTCCCAAACGTGAACGATATCGCGCCAGTCGCACAGCAGCTTGAGTTCGGCGGCGTACATCGCATCGTTCACCGGGCCGTATGTGACGGTGGGAGGCTGCTTCTCCAGGCCGACGTATGTGTGCTCGTGGTGCTCGCTCGGATCGTGGGCGTTGTCGAACGTGCGCACCGTGCGCCAGCGACCGTCCCGCAACGCGAGGAGCACGATCGCATACTCGACGGGGTGCTCGCTCGAGCGCTCGACCACGAGCTGCACATCGGAAGCCAAGAAGCGGCGTCGAGTACGATCCTTAGGCATGTTTGAGCGCCATTACCTTGCCCGCGCTGCAAGCGGTCGGCTGGTAGTGCCAGCCGACCCAAAGGCCGCCTCCACGAACGCCGCCTCGTGCGCGCTCGGCGAGTAGTCCGCGTAGCGCTGCGTCGTCTCGATGTCCTGATGCCCCATCCACTCCTGGAGAGTCCGCATGGGAACGCCGGTACCAGCCATCGCCGTGCCGAACGTGTGGCGTAGATCGTGGAAGCGGTGCGACTGCTCAAGCTGCGCGGCCTTGAGCGCCCGGCGGAAGCGCCGCAGGATCGCCGCCTTGTCGAGCGGCCCGGCCGTGTGGGAATCGGCGAACACGAGAGCATCGCCACTACTCTCCCCCGCTGCGCGGCTGAGCCGGTCAAGCTCTCCCGCGACCTCATCGGCCATCGCCCTCTCTGCCAATGTCGTGTGAGACGCTCATGATCAAGGAATTACTGACCCTTGAGGGCGAGAACGGAGCACGACACGATGTTGGAGATGGAGCACGACGGAGCCGGCGACCCCGGAGTGGAGGGAGCCGTAGGCGAGCGGAACGGAGGGGCCGCCGGGCGCGGCGCGCCTGTGGGGGTCCCCGACCCCGAGCTGGTCGAGCAGGCTCGGCGGCGGCGGTTTTCGGCTGAGTACAAGCTGGCGATTTTGCGCGAGGCCGACGGGTGCTCGCAGCCGGGTCAGCTCGGGGCGCTGTTGCGCCGCGAGGGTTTGTATTCCTCGCATCTGGCGACGTGGCGCAAGCAGCGCGACGCCGGGTCGATCAAGGCCCTCTCGCGGCCGCGGGGGCGCAAGCCCGGTGATCCGCGTGACGCGCAGATCGCGGCCCTGGAGCGGCGGGCGCAGCGCGCGGAGGCGGAGCTTGCGAAGGCGCGCAAGGTGATCGAGGTGCAGGGAAACGTCTCCGCGCTCTTGGGGGAGCTGCTCGAGCCCAGGGGCGCGACCGAGCACGGGAGCACCGAGCGATGATCGAGCAGACCGTGCAGGAACTCACCCCGATCGTCGGTACCCGCCCCGCGTGCCGCGCACTCGGCGCGGCACCGGCGACGATCTACCGCCGAAGGCGGCCGCCACAGCCCAGGCCGGCGCGCCCGCGAGCCGTCCCGGCCAGGGCGCTATCAGAGACCGAGCGCCAGGCTGTCCTCGACGAGCTTCACTGCGAGCGGTTCGTCGACTGCTCCCCCGCACAGGTCTGGGCGACCCTGCTGGACGAGGGTCGTTACCTGGCCTCGGAGCGCACGTTCTACCGGTTGCTCGCGGCTGCACATGGCGGGGTGCGGGAGCGACGCGACCAGCGCATGCACCCGGCCTATGCCAAGCCGGAGCTGCTCGCCGAGCACCCGAACGAGATCTGGTCTTGGGACATCACGAAGTTGAAGGGCCCGGCGAAGTGGACGTACTTCTACCTGTATGTGATCCTCGACGTGTTCAGCCGCTACGTCGTCGGCTGGACCATCCAGCACCGCGAGGGCGCACAGCTCGCCAAGGCGCTGATCGCCCAAGCCGCCGCGCAGCAGAAGATCGGGCGCGAGCAGCTGACCGTGCACGCCGACCGCGGCAGCTCGATGACCAGCAAGCCCGTTGCTTTCCTCCTGACCGACCTCGGCGTGATCCGCTCGCACAACCGGCCATACACCTCGACCGACAACCCCTACTCCGAGGCGCACTTCAAGACGCTGAAGTACCGCCCCGAGTTCCCCCGGCGCTTCGAGAACATCCAGCAGGCACGCGCGTTCTGCCGCACGTTCTTCGACTGGTACAACCACCAGCACCGCCACTCCGGGATCGGCCTGATGACCCCCGCCGCCGTCCACCACGGCCGCGCCCAAGAACTCCACGCCGAACGCCAGCGCGTCCTCGCCGCCGCCTACGCCGCGACACCCGAGCGGTTCGTCCGTCGGCCCCCGCGACCACCAGAGCTACCGACTGCCGCCTGGATCAACAAACCCACGACAGAGGAGGCTGCTCACTAAATTCGACGACCAAGTGTCTCATTCGACTTGACAGGCTCCGTCGGAACACTGCGCGTCGAGCGACGGGACTTCGGAGTGCCGAACTCGCCGAGCACATAGTTCTGGCGGACCCTGATCCGGCCGGCGGTCCAGTCCACGTCGCGCCAGCGAAGCGCCATCAGCTCGCCCTGCCGCAGACCGGTCATCGCGGCCGTGAGATACATCGCACGGTCGATCTCGCGGTAAGGCCCATCGACAGCGGCGTAAGCCAGCGCTCGCACCTCAAGCGGCTCAAGGAACCTGATCTCGGCACTCTCGGGCTTGCCGGGCAGCTCGATATGCCGGGCGACGTTCACGGGCAGCCATCCCTTGCGCTCGGCGAACCCAAGCAGCGCCGAGAGGTAGCCGATGTAGTTGCGGACCGACTTTGCGCCGACAGCACGCCCATAGCGACGGTCCCCCTTTGCCTTCGGTCCGGGCCTCTCGCCCTTCTCCATCATCGTCATCAAATCCTGAACGTCCTGGGCCGTTATCCGGCGTAGATCGCGCTCCGCAAAGAACGGCTCAAGCCAAACGCGCAGGATCGACTCGACAGCCGTCGTCGTCGCCTTCTTGCGGCTCTCACGCTCCAGGTTCGCGAGATAACGGCGCCCCAGCTCGGCCATCGTCAGCGCGTCGCCGGTCGTCGTCCGGGCGGGCTTCGTCTCCGCGATCAACCGACGCAGCTCTGCCTCGGCCTGGCTGCGTGTCAGGCCATCCCGCGAGCCCTCAACGCGCATCGGGCCGACACGACGCTTGACCTGCCGGCCACCGTCCGCGCGCCAATGCGCATACCAGACGCCCCCACGCGCGTAGAGCGAGCCAGCGCCGTAAGGCCGTCGGGTCATCTTCCTCGCTGTCACCATCACTCATCATCTCCCTGATCGCGCACCACCATCGGCCGCCCAAGGTAGCGCGCGCTGCGGCTGCCCCAACGCGATAGTCGTCTCGTTAGTCAGGACGCCTCCCGTGCTCTGCCTGTCGATCGACAAGCAGCGAGCGCGCTGTACGCGAGGCTGTACCTCGTGTACGCCACGGCCCCCGCATCCGCGCTCGCCACCATTCCTCCAGATCGTCGGCGCTGAACCGCACATAGCGCCCGAGCCGTACATGCGGAATCCGGTTCGCTCGTGCCTCAGCGAGCACCCACGACGCGGGTACCGACAGCAACCGCCCAGCCTCCGTCGCATCAAGTAGGGACGAGAGAGGCGCGGCTGCTGGCGCGGGCGCGTCCTGTGGTGGCTTTGTGGCTGCCATTACGGTTAACGACCCTGAGCCGCGAAAAGCGGCCAACGAATTTCCGCACACCAACCACAGAACCGTAAGGACGGCCGATCAAATCGGCGCGTCCGTCCTCTCAGACTCCGCGTCCGACGCCGTCGATGCAAGCGTCGGCGTCTTCGCCACCGAGATCGACGCCGCAGAGAAGTCACGCGGCCGCAACTAGGCCCGCCCGACCTCGACATCGCGGCCCTCCCCGGCCGCTCCAACTGCCAATACATACATACATACATACATACATACATACATACATACATACATACATACAGACGATATGCACGGGTGTGCGCCTGGTGTGCGGGCGCTGTGTAATTCGTTGGCCGTTTTGGGCCGCTCAGGGTCATCACTTATGTGATGACTGCATCGAGCATCCCTGCGGCTGGAGGTGGCGGCTACGCGCGCTACTTGGAGAGCAAGACCGTCGCGCCCGAGCGAGGCGACTACTACCTGACCCCTGACGGGGAGATGACGCAGGCCCCTGGCCGTTGGCTCGCGGACCCCGAGACGCTGGATCGGCTGGGGGTGCGGGCCGGTGAGCCGGTCGAGGGTGCCGACTTCATCGCGTTGATGGATGGGCGCCATCCAGACACGGGCAGGTGGCTGCGTCCGGAGGGAGCAGGCGGCGGCAGAGGGGGCGGGATCGATGTGACGTTCAGCGCCCCGAAGTCCGTCTCGACGGTTTGGGCGCTCGGCGATCCGTGGCAACGCGAGCAGATCGAGGCCGCGCACGCCAGAGCCGTCGAGAGCACTGTCCGGTATCTGCGCGAGCAGGTGCCGGTCGTGCGTCGCCGTTATGACGGCCAGGTCGTGGAGGAGCACGCCAAGGACGTGATCGCTGCCGAGTACCGGCACACCACCGCGCGAGGGGTCAGCGGGGCGCGGGCGCCCGACCCCCAGCTGCACAGCCACGTCGTCATCAGTGGCGCGGTAAGGAAGGACGAGCGGATCGTCGCGGTCGCATCGCGGCCGATCTTCCGGTCAGCCCGCGAGCTGGGCGCGTTCTACCGTTCCGCGCTCGCTGAGGAGCTGGCCGGCGAGGGCTACGAGATCGAGCGGGGCACCGGCAAGGACGGCCGCTACTTCGAGATCGCCGGCGTGCCACGCACACTGATCGAGGAGTTCTCTGGCCGCTCGCGTGAGGTCGCCAGAGCGGCCGAGCGGTTTCGTGCCCGCTACGGCCGTGCGCCGGAACGCGGGGAGCTGCGCAACCTCGCGCTCGAGAACCGCCGGGCGAAGGAGCTAACCACACGCGGCGACCTGCAACGTGTGTGGAGCGAGACGGGCCGTCGCCACGACTTCGGCCCCGACGAGGCCGTGCGCTTGATCGGCGCGCCCGAGCGGCCGAATGTTGAGCAGCCGATCGAGGACCGCATCGAGGCGCGGCTGACAGAGCAGCACGCCGTGTTCCACGCACGCGATCTGCACGCCGTCGCGCTGGAGCAGACTGCGGGAGAGATGGCGCCCGATCAGGCGCTCACCGTGGCGAGAGAGATGATCCGCGACCGGCGAGTCCTCACCTTGGAGGGTGGGCGGATGACCACGCTTGCCGTGCGTGCTCAGGAGCAGGCGATCGAACGCCGCGCCGAGCTGCTCGCCCAGCAAGCTGGCCGAGACATCGGCGAGCGAACACGCGCCGACGCCACGCGTGCAGTCGCCGAAGGCATCGGCGCACCATTGAGCACCGAGCAAAGAGCCGCCTTGGAGGTGCTCACCGGGCCGGAGCGCCTTGCCGTCCTCGTCGGCCCTGCCGGGACCGGGAAGGGTGTCGTGATCGACGCCGCCGCTCGCGCCGAGCAATACGCCGGCCACCGCACGATCGGCGTCGCTGTGTCCGGGTCTACGGCCGAGCGCCTTGGAGCGGACAGCCCGGCCCTCAATGGACACACGCTCACCCTCGATGCGCTCGTCGCCCGCGCAAACACGGGGATAGTCGAGATCGACCGGGACATGACGATCGTCTTGGACGAGGCCGGGATGGTCGATCACGCTCGGCTCGATGCGTTGACCGAGCTTGTCGAGCGCTCAGGGGCGAAGCTGATCGCGGTCGGTGACGGCAAACAGCTCCCCTCGATCGGTCCTGGAGGCATGTTCGACAGGCTCACCGGCCACGCCCCGACCGCCGAACTCGCGGACATCCACCGCACCAGCGACGTAGGCGAGCAGAAAGCCTGGAGAGCGCTACGCGCCGGCGAACCCGAGCGCGCGATGGCGCACTACCACTCCCGTGGACGGCTGCACCTCGCGGACACCCGCGACCAGTCAGCCGAGAACGCCGTCCAAGCGTGGGGGCAGCTCACCAGCGAACACGACGACATCCGTTCGGTGGCGCTGATCGCGGACGCCTCAAACCAAGAGATTGACCGCCTCAACGCCCGCGCGCAGCACCTACGAGCCGAACGCGGCGAACTCGGCCACCAAGAGATCACGCTCCCCAACGTCCACTACAGCCTGCGCGACGGCGACCTCATCGCGTTCAACGCCCAGCACCATCTACGCGGACAACCCAGGGTCGAGAACGGCACGCGCGGCCAAGTCACCCACGTCGACGAACACGGTGTGACGGTCACGCTCGATGGATCAGGGCGACGAGTTCAGCTCGCCAGCGAGCACCTGGACTCACTACGGCTGGCCTACGCCCAGCACGTCTACCGCCAGCAGGGCGCGACCGTCGATCGCTCCATCATCGTCACCGGCGGCTGGCAATCCAGCAAAGAGACGGCCTACGTCGAGGCCACGCGCGCCCGACACGGGACCGACTGGTTCATCGCCCGCGACCAGCTCGGCGACGACGGCCAAGACGCCCACCGCATCAAACGACTCTCCCAGAACATGAGCCACAGCCGCAGACAAACACCATCACTCGACTACCGAGAGGCCACCGACCTCGACTGGCAACCCAGCCGAAACCCACTACGACTGCGCCACATCCTGCGGCCCGCCCATTGGCTCACACGACAGTCCGCCCGCGACGCGCCCGACCACAGCGTTGGACGTGGACGCTGACTGGTGCAGCCTCCCCGAAGTGACTTATCGATTCGCGGCGTTAGCGATAGGTCACTGGAACGTCGCTTTTCGTCCAACTCAGGCGTCTCGCTGGCTACGCTGGGGCGCCTGCTTTCCGCGCGATGGAGGGCCGTAGGAGATCTATGCGGAGATGCTCGCCGGCGATCAAAGGCAGGACGGGCGTCGGGCTGCTGCTAGATCCGGCGGGATAGAGCAGCCCGGTCGCCCGTCGAAAGGGGGCATGAGACTTCCCCGCCTTCGTGAGAGTGGGAAGCCAGCTATTGGCACCCGCACCCGCACCCACTGCTCGACGCGGTGTCGCAGCAGCCGTCCTTCTTGGGCTCACAGGACGATGTTTGGGGCGGGGACGGCCCGATGCACTTGGCGGATAGCAGCACGTCGATCCTGTGGTCCTCGCCCAGCCCACTCCTGGACGGTCAACCCGCGCACCTCATTCGCGGGTGCCGACACTCAGTCCCGACCGGACGCCACGCCGCCCGACCATATGGTCTAGCTGGCACCGGACGCGTCGGCTTCGGCGAAGCCAAGTGTCGCGATCAACATCTTCGTGTCTTTGGGGAAGATGTTGGCGCGGGAGATCAGGCCGTCGGTGAAGGTGTAGACCTCGGCGACACTTGTCTTGAACGATGCTCCCGAGGTATGCGAGGTGAACGTGGCGTTGTAGACCATGACCACGGCATCGCCGGCGTCATAGACGACGGGAGGCTCACCCTCGACCTTCATGGTGCTGTGGATCTTCTGCATCAGAACGCGGAACTGCTCCCTGCCGCGGTACTCCCCGCCGAATGGCAGCGATTCTGGCTCGTCGGCCACGACGTCAGGATGGAGGAACTCAAGTGCGCCATCGACGTCGCCGTCGAGGAACTTCTGGATGAAGCCGAGGAAGACCTGAAGGTTGCTGGGAGCCGTGATCGCGGCGCTGCTCCTGTCGTCCATGGCCGTCGATGAGCCTGCCAATGTGGTTGTCTGTGAGTTCGTCATCAAGATTCTCCTGTTCGTGGTTCGCCCCAGGGGGCGAGATTGCGTGCCTAACATCAGAGTCGGGCATCCCCCTACGGGAGAGTCAAGAGCGACTTCAGGGCTGGACTCTCCCCGTAGGCGAGAGTCGATACTCAGCACGAGATGACTGTCCGGGTTGGACGGCAGGACTTCGACGCGATGATCGACGCCGACTGCAGCGGCCCCAGCCGAAGGTCATGGTGTGGTCTGGAAGATTGGCCATCCGATGCGTGTGGCCCAATGGTCGGGGTCGGGCGTTTGGGTGAGGTCGGTGAGGTAGTACTCGCGTATCGGGCCGGGCACAGCCAACGCATGATCGGCGACGTACGCGGCGAGCCTCCCGTAGGAGCGGTCAACGTCGTCGTGGGAGCCGGTGTGGATGATCGTTGCGAGCTCAGCGGCTGGCATGATCGCCGCTTCGATCCGGCCGACCGCTCGCAGGTGACCCTGGTACGGAAGAAAGATGGTCGCCTCGCCACATGCCTCGGTGAACAGCTCGTCGGCGAAGACCCCGCCCGCGGGGCCGGCGGCAGTGATGTTCTGGGCGGCGAGCGTGGCGCGCAGCTCGGCAAGTGCGCCGAGGGTCCACGCCGTGGCGGTGTCGTCAGTGCTGATGGTGGCGGTGATCGCGGCAGCCGGGGTCGCCGGCATCGCGAGGTGCTCGATCGGTGTCGCGGCTGTCTCGTCCGGGGCCAGCAGGGCGCGCAACGATCGGGCTGCGGCGTGGGTGTGCTGGAGTGCGGCTTCCAGCCGCTCGAGGTGCGCGGTGATGACCGCGTTTCGGGTCGCGAGATCGGGGGCGGCGAGTACGTCCTGGATCGCGTCGAGAGGCATGTCGAGTGCACGGAACCGCCCGATGATCAGCGCTTGGGGGATCTGGTCGGTGCCGTAGCGTCGATAACCGCTGGAGGCATCGATCTCGGCGGGTTGGAGTAGTCCGATCCGGTGGTAATGGCGCAGCGTCTTGATCGTCAGGTGGGTTGCCTTGGCGAAGTCACCGATCGTTAGCGTGGCGGGCATGGATCGGAGTATGGACCCTCCCCCATGGGGAGAGTCAAGTGCTCAAACGGCGCTTGACTCTCCCCGTGTGGCAGCGCGCACGATGACCACCACGCCCCAGGAATTGGGGAAATCCGACTCATCAGGAGGCATCGCATGCCCACCACAACGACCCTGACCGGCGTCCTCGCCGAGTACGTGCGCGCGGTCAATGACGCCGACGCCGACGCAATCGTCGCGACGTTCGCCGACGACGCGCTCATCAACGACGCTCATCGAGAGATTCGCGGCATCGACGCTATCCGCGCATTCGTCGCCAAGGAGATCGTCGGCGACAACCTCACCATGGACATCACCGACGTGACCGAGCACCACGGCGACACGATCGTCCGCGCCGCATACGACGGCGACTTCGACAAGACGGGTCTTCCGGACCCGCTGATCCTCGCGAACTACTTCAGCGTCCGCGGGGACAAGATCGTCAGCCTGATCACGATCCTCGACACGCCTCTCCGCCCCGAGGTCTATTGAGCCGCAACACGCCCGCCGGCGATCAAAGGATCTGCAGCGACTCGGCCTCGCGGTCGCACCGATCCCGAGAACGCCGGCGCGCCGGCCAGGAGGACACGCGCGAGATGTACGAGAAAGAAACGCACCACTACAAGGCGGGGTCAGCATGCTCACGCGCGTCGGTCTGTCGCGCCCGAAGGGAGGCGCTGAGCTGGGTTTGGCCGACGGTCGAATGGTGCAGCCCGGCCGGCGAGGTACGACGAGCGTACCTGGGCTCCCAGGGACCTTTGTGGCGGACATCTTCCTGGGCGAGTCGTCAACCGCATCGATCGTCGGGAGATTTCCGAAGTCCGCGAGCTGCTCGCGCAACGTCGGAACGACGGCTGGCTCATCTGGATCGGGGCGCCCAAATGAGCGAACGCCGACTGACCGGCTGCGCAAGCTCGCCACCCCGGTGCGGTCAATACTTACCCACACCCGGCCGCTCGCCATCGTTCTCGCGGGGGTCGGACAAAATGGTCGCTCGTCGCCGCCGTGGGACTTCTCGTTTGTCGCCGAGACGGCACTCTCCCCCTGATTGCCACTCGTCGCCGTATACACAAGCCACCAAGGTTGCCGCCCGGGATGCCTTCGGTGAGACAAAAGCAGGGACGAGCCGCCTGATGGCGTTTGCCTCCTTCTCGCCAGTCGGGGTGGGGCGGCCGCCGGGCGTCGGCCGCCCCGTTGGTTCGACTCCGTCTTACCGTGTGATTTGTAGTCCGGCGGTTGCGGAGATCACCGGTGATGGGCGTCCGTGGACGGTGTCGATGATCTCGGCGCTGTCGATGCCTTGCAGGTAGATGCTGGTGATCCCGAGGTTCGCGTGCCCGAGCTGCCTTTGGATGACCACGAGCGGCACGCCCTCGTGAGCCATCTCGACCGCGTGGGCGTGTCGTAGCTGGTGCGGAGCGAACCGCCTGCGGACCCCCGCGGCTGCGGCGGCGTGATGCAGCTGCTTGCGGGCCGCAGAGGCCTCCCAGTGCCGGCCGGCGGTCGGGCCGTGGATCACGCAGAGCAGCGCCCCTATTGGCAGCTCTCGCCGGGTGTGCAGCCATGGGTCGAGCTGACCCCACGCCCACCGGTCCATGCCGACCTCGCGACGTTTGCCGCCCTTGCCACGGCGCACCAGGATCGCGCCGCGGATCGGGTCGAGGTCGCTCTCCTGCAGAGCAAGCGCCTCACCGACCCTGAGGCCTGCCCGCCAGAGTAGGACGATCAGCGCGCGCAGCCGCTGCCCGTCGGCACGATCTGTGGCGCTGCGCATCACCGCGACGATCTCCTCGACTGTCGGCGGGTCGGCTGGGTAGCTCTCGCCCTTGTTGAGTGGTGGGCGGCCGCGGTGGTAGCCCGGCATGGTCGCCGGTGAGCGCCAGTGCCCTGCGGCATCAAGCAGAACAGGTTACATGAGTCCTCCCTTGTCGTTGGATGGCTTGACAAACCCATGCTGTACTGCCATCGTGAGTACATGTCAACGACCAAGGAAGAACGGCTGCAGATCCGCGTCGACCCGTCCGAGAAGGCCCTGCTGGAGCGAGCGGCTGCCGCGTCGCATCTGAACATGTCCGCGTTCGTGGTTCAGGCCGCCGCATCCAAGGCGGAGGAGGTCCTCGCGGGACGCTCGAGTATCAGACTCTCAGCGGACGCTGCGGCCGCATTCACCGAGGCACTCCAGCGACCCGCACAGGTCAACGACCGCCTCGCCAAGGCGCTGCGCCGCAAGCGCAAGTTCAGTTGGCTTGACTGAGCTCCGTCGCCCCGCACTGCTCGACGTTCGCCGGCACGACCGTGAGCAGTTCGACAGCGGTGAGCCCGTGCTCGACGAGTGGCTGCGCCGCTACGCCGGCCAGAACCGCCGTCGCGACACCGCAGCCACCTGGGTCATCGCGGACGCCAACAACGTCGTCGTTGCGTACGCGAGCATCGCAATGACTGGCATCGACCGCTCCGCCGCGCCCGACACGCTCGCCAAAGGAGCACCCGATCCCCTCCCAGCGCTGCTCCTCGGTCGAACTCGCCGTCGACCACCGCCACACCGGCCTCGGGATCGGGACCGCGCTCGCAGGGCACGTGCTCGCCACCGCCGCAGAGCTCAACGAGCAAGCCGCCTGCCGCGCAGTCGTCGTCACGGCCCTGAACTCCAAGGCTCGCGCCTGGTGGGAACGACTGGGATTCCAGCATTTCGACCCCAAGCAGCTCGACCTCTACCTCCTCACCAGCGAAATCGACGGGACACTCCGACGCCTGCAATAGACATCCGGCACCTGCTGTCCGCGCAAGGCGGCAGCGCCTGCGGCCTCCAGGCGCTCCTAGCTTGGTCGCGGAAAGACGCTTGCTCTTTCTCAAGCAACCACCCAACCGCGCCGAAATACGAGCACGGTGGGCATTGAAGACCGATGGTATATGCGGCTAACACCACCGCCGCCACGGCCACCAACGCCGCCACGATGACCAGGGCGACCATCGCCGACCCCGCTGCCACGTCGTCCAACCGGAGCTGGCATCAGATTGCTGATCATCGCGCTCGTCGGCATCATCCTGATTCTGGCCACGATGTTGACGGCTGTTGAGGGGCTCAACGCTGCCGCGAGGGGTCCCAGGCGCCCGTGTGTCGGATCTAGCGTGGGGGAGACATCAGCGCGAGTAGCCCGAAACACAGGTGAGTGTCGCCGGTCACCCCGGGAATTGGTCGAGCTCGAGGAGTTGGGACGGACCTCAGCCGATGCCGGTGCCCGAGTTTGATCTTGAGCTCCGTGGACGCCCGCTGAGCGCCCATTCGCGTCGCCTCGTCGATGCCTCGAACGGCACGCTTTCGCGCTGGCTGGCTACCGAGGCTTCGCAAGGTCCGGGTTTACGTGCTTGACAAACCATGTGAAACATGTAAAGCTTGTCGCATGGCCTCGAAACAAGCTGACTACAAACGGACCGCGGCGCCAACTCGTCGGGACGAGATCGTCGAAGCGGCGATTCCGGTCTTTCTGCGGTTCGGGTACAAGAAGGCGTCGATGGACGCTGTCGCCGCGGCGGCCAACCTTTCCAGGCAGACCGTCTACCTGCATTTCCCCGGCAAGGAGGCGCTCTTCAGCGCCGTGGTCGACAAGCTCTGCGAGTCAACCAACGAGGTCGCCAGCGCCGCTCTCTGGCGGTCCGGACTGGCCCTGGAGCAACAGCTTCTCGCCGCCTTCGACGAGACGATGCCGCGTGAGTCCTTGCAACTCCTCTCCGAGCTGTTGGACACCGCGAGGGAACTAGTTCCGCAATCGGTCGCCGATATCGATGCGCAGATGATCTCCGAGGTCAGCGCGCGCCTGCACGAGGCGCTGGGCCGGAGGGACTGGCCGGTGCCGGGGGGCACGGTCGACCAGGCTGCCCAAGTCCTGCAGGCAACCTCGTATGGGCTCAAGCAACAGACCGGCAATCGCACCGACTATCTCGCCGGCATGCAATCAGCGATCGGCCTCGTCCTGACTGCCGGCGGTCTGACAACCCATCCACGCCACCGAAAGGGACAACAATCATGAACAAGCCCATTCTCGTAACCGGGGCGACCTCTGGCATCGGGCAAGCGACGACGCGCGCGCTTAGCGTCCGCGGCCACGATGTTTTCGCCACCTACCGTGACCCACGCGATCGGGACGCTCTCGCTGAACTCCCGAGTGTGCATCCGGTGCAAGTTGACGTGAGCGATCCCGTCCAGATCCGGCAGGCAGTATCGGAGATCGACGACGCCCTCGGGGCCACCGGACTGTATGCGGTGATCAACAACGCGGGCATTTCCTACACCGCTCCGTTCGAGTACGCGCAACTGGAGCGAGTGCGCGAGGTCATCGATATCAACCTGGTGGCCCCCTACCTGATCACCCAGGCCTGCCTGCCGATGCTGCGCCGCCACAGCGAGTCCGACCCTGTCAAGGCACGGGTGATCAACGTCGCGTCGTGGGCCGGGATAATGGCCTCGCCGTTCATCGGCTTCTACAACGCGACCAAGTCCGGCTTGATCGGGCTGACCGAATCGATGTACTACGATCTCCGCCTGCTTGAGATCCACGCGGTGCTCGCAGTCCCGGGCGTCACCAAGACACCTCTGCTCACCAAGACAACGGGCGCCGCCTTGGAGAGCCTCGAGGTGATGCCAGCGGAGGATCAAGGCCGCTACCGTCCTTACCTGGAGCACTTTTCTGCCCTGAGCCAGGACTCGGACAGCATGCGCATGCTCCAGACGCCCCCGCGGGCCGCCGCCAAGATCGCCTCGATCGCCGACGCCCGCAAGCCGCGCTTCCGGTACAACCTCGCCGCCGACGCCAAGCTTGTCGACGGCATCATCACTCGACTCTTGCCGTTCAGGGTCAGAGCCGCGATCAACCGTCGAATGTACCGGCTCGACAAACCACCGGTCCGACCCGGGTCGGACACGGCCGCTGCTACGAAGCCTCTGCGTGAAGCCGAACGGGTCAATTCGGCGTAGCTGGCGGAGCACTTCTGTCCGTAGTGGGAAGCAGCCACCTGTAGGCCTGGCACGAGCCAGACCAGGCAGGCAGTTCAACTCAAACGCTAGGAGCAGGCATGTCAAGCACTCAGACCACAGCCACGCAGGGCGAGCGCCACTTCGGCGGGGGGATCTACCTGGCGTTCGCGCCTTGGGTCCTGTTCAGCGTGACCACCGCGCGTTACGAACTGACCGCGGCGGCCGTCGTCGCGCTCGCGGCAGCGATCGCCATCAGCGTCCCGTCACTGCGCGCAGGCCGTCCAAAGACGCTGGAGATCGGCGCGATCCTCGCATTCGCCGGACTCACGATCGCCGCATTCAGCGTCGATGCTGCGACGGGCGCTTGGATTGCGCGCTATGCGCGAGCGATCGCTGCCGGCCTGCTCGGTCTGACCGCGCTTAGCTCTCTGCTGTGGACGCCGTTCACCGAGCAGTACGCCCGCGAATCGGTACCCCGCGAGCTGTGGTCCTCTTCGCGCTTCAAGCAGGTCAATCGGAAGCTGACGCTGATGTGGGCCGGCGTGTTCGCGGCGATGGTGCCGGCGCATGTGCTCGCAGGAGCGATCGATACACACCGAGCCAACACGATCTTCAACTGGGTCATCCCCATCGCACTCGTCTTCTGGGCGATCAAGCGGACCGAAGCGCTTAGCGGCGAGGGCTCGACCGAAGAGACCAGCCGCTCGCTCGACGCTCTCCGCGCGTAGCGGACCACCAATATCGAGTTCCATGACTACATCGGCCGCGCTACGCGAGAAACCCTGCTCTGGCGAGGTCTCCCTGGTCGCGACCGCATCTGCAGGCAAAGCGGGTGTTGAAGTACAGACCACGCTCACAAGCGCTTTGGACGGTGGCTGTCGCACAAAGGGTGCCGTCCGACGGGTTTAAGACCATGCCTGCATGAGCCAAAACTTCCTTGCGTGTGATCGGGAGCAGGTGCTGTTGATGCCGCTGTCGTTGCGGGAGTGGTTGCCTGAGGACCATCTCGCGTGGTTCGTCCTTGAGTCGGTCGCGGGGATGGATCTGTCGGCGTTCTATGCCTCCTACCGCGAGGACGGCCACGGTCGTGCGGCGCACGATCCGGAGATGATGGTCGCGCTTCTGATGTGTGCATACGCGAAGGGCCAGCGCTCCTCGCGCGCGATCGAGCAGAAGTGCATCGAGGACATCGCCTACCGCGTGATAGCGGCTAACTGCACCCCAGATCACGCGACGATCGCACGCTTCATCGTGCGTCATGAGGCGGCGCTGGCTGGCTTGTTCGGCGAGGTGCTCTCGCTGTGCGCGGATGCCGGGATGGTGAAGGTCGGAGTGATCGCAATCGATGGCACGAAGGTGCACGCGAACGCCTCCCAGCACTCCAATCGAGACTACGAGCAGATCGCCCGCGAAATCTTGGCGGAGGCCGCCGAGACCGATCGGCGCGAGGACGAGCTCTATGGGGATAAGCGCGGCGATGAGCTCCCGCCGCAACTGGCGAGCGCCGGCGGCCGCCGTGCGTGGCTGCGTGACGCTAGGCGCCGGCTGGATGAGAAGCGCGCAGCCGAGCCCAAGCCAGTCCCGCGCTCGCGACCCAAACGGCTCAAAGAGTCAAAGCGTCGCCTGGAGGAGGAGCTGTGGGTTGAGTGCGAGGCGAATGCTGCCTATGACGCCTACCGCGCGCGCGGAGTGATGGCCCGCCCCCGTTCTCGTGGACACGGGTTGACTTGATGGAGTTTATGTGATCAGCCGGATATTCCTCGCGGAGCCGTAGGCGGAGCGAGGAATATCCGGGCGCGCCGCGCGCCGGGGGTCCCCGGTGTGGCTGGCGGTGAGGGCTGCTCATGCGATGGCTGGGGTGCTGAGCGGCGGGGTGTCGGACGTTGTCGTGAATGGCTGGTTTTGGTGCTGGTGCTCGTATTCGGCGGGTGAGAGGTAGCCGAGGGTGGAGTGCCTGCGGCGGGGGTTGTACCAGCCTTCGATGTACTCGAAGACGGCGGTCCGTGTCTCAGCGCGGGTCGGCCATGAGTGGCGGTAGATGAGCTCCTTCTTCAGTGAGGCGTGGAAGCTCTCGCTGACCGCGTTGTCGAAGCAGTCGCCCTTGGACCCGGTTGACGGGGTGATGGCGGCCTGCTTGCAGCGGCCGGTGAAGAGGACAGCCGTGTATTGGCTGCCCTGGTCGGAATGGTGGATCACCCCGGGGTCGGGTTTGCGCCGGGAGATCGCCATCTGCAGCGCGCCTGTGACGAGCTCCGCGCGGAGGTGGTCGGTCGTCGCCCACCCCACGATCCGCCGGGAGAAGAGGTCTTGGACGTGCGCGAGATAGAGCCAGCCCTCCCATGTGCGGATGTAGGTGATGTCCGCCGACCACGTGCGGTTCGGTGCCGTCGGGTTGAAGTCGCGCTCCAGGAGATCCGGTGCGACCCTGACGCCCTCCACGCGGATCGTGGTACGCCGCCGCCGGCGCCCTGGCAGCCCCGAGAGCCCGTTGCTGGCCATCAGCCGCTCCACGCGCTTGTGGTTGACCTCGACACCATGGGCGAGCCGCAGATCGGCGTGCACACGCCGCGCGCCGTAGGTCCCTTTCGAGGCGGTGTGGATCTCGCGGATCTTCTCTGTCAGCCACGCGTCAGCGAGGTCACGGTCGCTTGGTGCGCGGCGCTCCAGGCGTAGAAACCCGCCCGGGAGACACCAAGCACCCGGCACATCACCTTGATCGAGTGATGTGCCTTCTCCGCCGCGATGAACCGGAATGCTGCTACCGGCTCGGCTCGCTCTCCCTGGCGAAGAAGGCCGCCGCTTTTTTTAGGATTTCCCGCTCTTCGCGGAGAATCCGGTTCTCCCGCCGGAGTTTTCGCAGCTCCTCGCGGTCCTCCGTCGTCAGGCCTGGTGCGCGCCCGACGTCGATGTCGGCTCGCTTGACCCAGGTATGCAGCGATTGGCCGCTGACCCCGAGATCCTTCGCGATCTCGTTGACCGGCCGGCCGCTGCTACGGACCAGCTCGACCGCCTCACGACGGAACTCCTCGGGGTACGGGGGACGAGTACGTGGCATGGACACCACATCCTTCCTGCCGGGTCCGACGGACCCAAGCGCTCAGGTGTCCACGAAAGCGGGGGCACTCCATGATGAAGGACGGTCGGCGCTTCGGTCGCGGGCCGGATCCCTATCAGCAGCCGCAGACCCCAGCCGGGAAGGTCAACATCACCGACCCTGACTCAAAGAACGTGAAGACCCCGCGCGGATACATGCAGGGCTATAACGCACAGGCGGTCGCCAACGAGCAGCAGATCGTGATCGCCGCCGAGGTGAATGCCGACTCCTCCGATTTCGGACACTTGGAAGAGATGGTCACCACAGCCCAGACCGAGCTTGAGCGGGCGGGCGTCAGCGACACGGTCGAGGTCGTCGTCGCAGACGCCGGCTACTGGCACCAGAAGCAGATGGAGGGCGTGATCAACAAGGGGATACAGGTGCTGATTCCACCCGACGCTGGCAAACGACGAGGCATTAGGCCAGGGTGGGACGGCGGCATCTATGCGCACATGCGAGGAGTACTCGAGGGCGAGTCCGGCGGCGAGCTCTACCGAAAACGCAAGGCGATGATCGAGCCCGTATTCGCCAATACGAAGTTCAACCGACGGATCGACCGATTTCAACGCCGAGGAAGATCCGCTGTTCGCGCAGAGTGGCGATTAATCACCGCCACCCACAACCTCCTGAAGCTCCACAAGCACCAGATAGCCGCCGCGGGAGCCTGAGAGGGCTCCCAGACCGCCGGCAACCCCGCTGATCGCTAGCGCAACCCATCAGCGCGCCGCCGCGACTCGCACCTCCAGGCGCTTTGTGCGACAGCCACGACGACCAGCGGCAGTGCCGGGCCGTCGCCCGATGACGACTGCTCCTCTGCGATTGCGAGCGCGTGCTGGTCACTCCGGGCGGCGCTGCCGGCACCTCGGATGGCTACGCGCGATTCATGTGAGCACCGCGGGCATCTGAAAGCAGGTCCGCATGCCGGCGCACCGCGAGTCTCGCAAATCGCCAAAAGCAGGCACGGCGTCGAACCGAGACGAGACGCGTGCTTGGGACGAAAAGTAGGCGTGCAAGCAGATCATCACCAGCGCCACGAAATCGACAAGCCACTTCGGGAACGCTGCACTGGGAGGCTTCGGCGAAACTCGCCCGTGGTCACGCTACTCGCCCTGCACCACGGTTGCGTTGCCGAACTGATCGAGCAGCATCTGCTTGATCTCCAGTGCGGCACCGGCTGCGGCGGGATGGTTGGCGTTCGAGGGCAGCGTGCCGAGCCAGTCGAGGATGTCGCCGAGGTTCGCCCAGACTTCGGGCTCGCCCTGCTCGTTCTGCCGAAGCTCATTCCTGATTGTCACCATCGCACGTTCCTTTCGTTTGAGTCTCGGGTACGGCCGCTCAGCGCCTAGAAACGATGGGCGGAACTACTCGTCCTCGTCGGACTCTATGTCTGCGTTGACGCCGGGCTGGCGCTCTCTGAAGGCACCCACGATGCGCTTGACAGCCTCAACGGCCGCGTAGCCCACCACGCCGTCTTTCGCCGCCGTACCGATTTCCATCGTGACGTGGACCACATCCTGTCCGACTCCGCGCCGCTCCATAGGCGGAGGGAACTCCGCTTCGAGGCCAGCGTCAGAAAGCTGACGCGACAACATGTGCGCGCCCCGAATAGGTCCTGCATAGCGGACTCGGATCACGTCATCGGCTCCGTGCCGCCAGGATCAGTGACGCGTGTCGCGTGGTGGATCTGGGTCGGGCCGGTTGATCGTGTTTGAGTTGCGGATCTGACCGTCAGGTCGGTGGATCACGACCTCACCGCCACCTGAATGGTTCTGAAGGTGCTGGGTAGCGGCTGCCTGGGCCTCGGCCTGCGTGTTGTACAGGCCACCCGCACGCTCTGCCCCCTCAGCTTTGTCCGCCCACAGGCCGTCTGGCCTCTGCGTGACGTGCCTTCGTTGTCCTGGCATCAGTCCTCCACGAGATCGAACGTATGTACGTGGCAAACGATACCTGCCCCACCGGCGGAGCTACACGAGGCAGATGCGACCCAAGTGGTCTTTGCGGTAGCGATCCCTGTACGTCCTGTTGCCGAGCCGAGCGTTGACCTGTCCAGGCGAGGCAGGCTTACCGTCGCCTTTGAGGTAGAGCCCTCTCCGCTCGATCTCGCCAGCCAGTTCACGCGTGCTCATGCCAGCGGGCCTGTTGGCTAGCACGGCGTCTATGGCTTCGTGCAGCTTCATCGGCACATCCTACGGCCCAGAAGATTGCTACCAAATTGCTACCAAGCTGGCCCTTCGTAGCCGGCTAATCCTTCCCCTAGAGCCAAATCCAACGAATGGGCGATACTGGGCTCGAACCAGTGACCTCCGCCTTGTCGAGGCGGCGCTCTCCCAGCTGAGCTAATCGCCCTGGGATCGTGCTCGAAGCGTATCAGCGTGGATTACCCCCGCCGAACCCTGAGCCGAGCTGACCAGACACCCCCTGCCACCGGCGACGCCGACTCGACTCCGCGCCGTAGGCGCCCGCCGAGATCACCCAATGCCAAGGCAGCGCCCGCGCGTGGCCAAACCGACACCCGCGGGCGCCCACCCTGCCCTTCACGCTCGCTCGCGCCTGGAGGAATGGCGCGAGCGAGCGCCGCTTTACGGCACGACGATCCGGTACTGACCTTCCGAGCCGCCTTCTGGTTCGGCGCCCGCGGCACCCGTGCCACCTGGCGCAACTACGCTTGCTTCAGGCCCAGCTGCTTCACCGGCGCCGCTTTCGCCGGCCGGGGTTTCGCCGCCTGCTTCGGCACCCGCGCCACCGCCTTCGACTTCGCCGTATGGCGACTGCTGGCCATAAGGAGACTGCCGGCCGTAGGGCGTCTGCGTGGTGCCGGCTTCATCGCCCCCGCGCCCGCCGTAGACGCCTTCGCTCTGGGCGCGGCCTTCGACCGCGGAGCGATACGAGACGCCTTCGCCGGCCTCGATCGTCTTGACGGCCTGGGCGACCGTGTCCGAGGAGATCGCGAAGCCGACCCCCGTGCTGCCGGGCTGCGAGCCGGCGACGTCTGCTGCGTCGCTCGCGATCTGCGAGTTGACACCGATCACTTCACCTTGTTCGTCGAGCAGCGGACCGCCCGAGTTCCCCGGGTTGAGCGCCGCGTCGGTCTGAATCGCGCCGGTGATCTTGGCGCCGTCGGGAGCCGATATTTCGCGACCGAGCGCCGAGACGATGCCGCGCGTGAGCGTCTCGTTGAGGCCATAGGGGTTACCGATCGCATACACGGAATCGCCGACCTTGACCGAGCTCGAGCTGACGAGCTTCAGCGGTTTGAGCCCCAGACCAGATGGGTCGATGCGAATCAGCGCGAGGTCTTTGTTGGCTTCTTCGCCGACGACCGTGGCGGTGCGCATGACCGACGATTTGCCCGGCCCGGCGCTGATGCTGGTGGCGCCCGCGATCACGTGGTCGTTGGTGAGGATCAGGCCCTTTTCATTGAGCACGATGCCCGTGCCGGTGTCCTCGCCCTCGGACGTGATCGCCCTGATCGAGACGACGCCCGAGGAATCGCGTTCATATACCTGCGTCGCGGTGGGCGTGGTCACCGCCGCCTCGCGACGTGCGCCCGCGGTCGATTCGTGCGCGGACGACGCTGCGCTCGCGCGCGTGGGCGTCGTCGCGGTGCCTCCGGAAGCGCCGCCGGCGAGCAGCACCGCCGCGCAAGCCACCGCTGCACCGGCGAGCGCCGCGAGCAGGATCGGTGCAGATGGACGTTTCACGAGGTCACCTCCGGGTTCATTACAGGATGCGACCCATGATGGGTTGGGCACCTGTGCGGTCGCTAACGCGCTCCCTAAGCGGGGTTAACGGATCCGGAAAGAGTTCATAACCGGGTACGCTCGATCGATGAGATTGAGGGTGCGCCCAGAGCTACTGGGCTTCGGCGGCGGGCGTGGGCTGGCGCTCGTGCCGCTTGGCCTCACCGTGCGCATGGCAATGGTCGCGCTCGCCCTGGCGACGTGCGCGATCGCGGGCGCTTCAGCCGACGCCGACACGCAGACCCTCGGACTCGAAGGCTGGCGCGTGCAGAGCAGCGCCCTCGCGCCGCAGAACGGGCGGCAGATATCGACGCCGGGATTCGATGCGGGCTCGTGGCTCGCGGTGAGGCCCGACGACGCCGGGGCGCCGGGCACGGAGATCGCGGCGCTGCTGCAGAACGGCGAATGCCCGAACGTCTTCTACTCCGAAGAAATGCGCAAATGCCTCGGCTACATGAGCCGGATCGGCAAGGACACGGTGCCGCGTTTCGCCGTCCCCTGGTGGTGGCGAACGGACTTCACCGCGGCGCTCGCGCCGGGGGAGCGCGCCGAGCTGGTGATCAACGGTGTCGTGGGCGCCGCCTCGGTATGGCTGAACGGGCACGCCGTGGCCAGGCGACGGACCGTGCAGGGCGCTTACGCGCGCTACGCATTCGATGTCACATCGCTGCTGCGCTCCGGCGTAAATTCGCTTGCGCTCGAGCTGCAGCCAAACGATCCGCTGAAGATGCTCACGCTCGATGACGTTGACTGGAATCAGATACCGCCCGATAACGACACCGGAATCCAATTCCCGATCCAGCTGCACATCGCCGGGCCGCTGTCGCTGTCAGATGTGCACGTGCTCCAGCAGGACACGCCCACCGCCAGCGCCGCGACGCTGACCCTGAAGGGCGAGGTCGCCAACACCACCTCCGAACCTGTCACGGGCGAGGTCTCAGCCGTGCTGACCCCGCCGTCTGGCACTGCGCTGACGCTCGAACGCGCCGTCGCGCTGGGACCCGATGAACAGGCGCCGATCACCTTTTCAGCCGCGGAATTTCCGCAGTTGCAGCTGGAACATCCCGCCGTCTGGTGGCCCTACCAGATGGGAGCCCAGCCTCTGTACCACTTGACGATGAGCGCCTCGACCCCCGCCGGCACAGCGGCGGACGGCCAATCGCTGAGCTTCGGCATCAGGACGGTCAGCTCCGAATTGGTGGGACCGTCACCGCAGGCGCCCGCGGGCGTGCGCCGCTTCTCGATCAACGGCCGGCCGTTCGTGCTGCGCGGCGGCGGCTGGGCGGAGGACCTGTTTCTGCGCTATTCGGCCGCCAACACGGCGGCGCAGATCGCGCTGATCAAGAACCTTGGCCTGAACGCGATCCGCACCGAGGGCAAGCAGATGCCCCAGGAATTCTACGAACAGATGGACCGGGCCGGGATCATGATCGACGCCGGGTTCCAATGCTGCGACGCCTGGCAGCCCGAAGGGCGCCACCGGCCGAGCGGGCAAGAGTTGCACGTGATGGAAGTCTCGGCACAGACGATCGGCGAAGAACTGCGTGATCACCCGAGCGTCCTGAATTTCAGCTGGAGCGACAACGCACCGACCCCGCAGCAGGAAACGGTCTCGCTGCGCGGCTTCGCGGCGGCGGAATTTCAGGACCCGCTGATCTCCTCGGCCGAGTACAACAGCAGCCGCGTGCTGGGCCCGTCTGGAGAGAAGGAGGGCCCGTATGACTGGGTCCCCCCGTCCTACTGGTATGACCAGACCCACTACGACCCTCACGATCCGACGCGCACGAACGTCGGCGGCGCGTGGGGATTCGACTCCGAGGCCAGCGCCGGGGACACGATCCCCACTCTGGATTCGATCGAACGCTTCATGGCACCGTTCGAACAGGAAGCGCTGTGGCGAGAACCGGCGTTCAACCAGTACCACACCAACTACGAGCCCGAAATTCCCGGTCCCGCGAACGAAGGCTACTCGTTCGGCACCCTGTACAACCTCGACCGCGCGATCGCCGAACGCTACGGGCCGGCGGAAAGCCTGGCCCAGTACGTCGAGGAGGCGCAGGCGCAGAACTACGAAACCCAGCGCGCCGAGTTCGAGGCCTATATCGACCACGCCGACGCACAGCCGACTCCTTCCACGGGCATCGTCTACTGGATGCTGAACAAGTCGATGCCGTCGCTGCTGTGGGACCTGTACAACCAGGAATTCGACCAGGCGGGCAGCTATTTCGGCGCCAAGGAGGCCAACCGGTCCGTGCACGCGCTGCTCGCGTACGACACGCACACGGTCACGCTCGACAACCTCACCGGCTGGCCGCAGGCGGGTATTTCAGTGCGCTCACGGGTGTATTCGCTCGACGGCGCGCTGCTCGACGAACGCAGCTCGAGCGACGTCACGCTCGAACCGCAGCAGGTGCGCCAGAACGTGCTCCTCCCCGCACTACCGGCCGACACACGTCCGCCCGAACCGGCCCAGACGTACTTCGTGCAGCTGCTGGTCCAGCAGGCCGGCCAGACGATCGACCGTAACGTCTACTGGCTGTTGACCCAGCCCGACGAAATCGACTGGTCGAAGACGATCGGCAGCACGTTCGCGACGCTGAACCGATATGCCGACCTGCGCGGCCTGCGCAAGCTCCCAGAAGCCAGGCTCAGCGTGAGCGCGAGCAGCCGACCCGAAGCAGGGCCGGATGGCGCCGACACACTCACCACCGTGACGATCAAGAACGCCTCCCCCACGCCCACCGTCGCGTTCCTGGTGCGCGCCGACGTGCGGCGCGGGCAAAGCGACGGAACCCCCGAAGCAGGCGACAACGAGCTCCTGCCGGTGCTCTGGAACGAAGACGACGTTGCGCTGTGGCCGGGTGAAACCGCGACGCTGACCGCCGCCTACGGCTCAGCGGCGCTGAACGGCGCCGCGCCGGTGGTGAGCGTGGGCGGCTGGAATGTCAAGACGCTCGACGTGCCGGCGCCGCCGCCGTGACTCGGAGATGACCGAACTCGGTGACCGTCGGGCGGCTGCTCAGCGCCCGCGAACCCTCAGGGTCCAGCAAGCCCACCGACGCGGCCGCGCGTGCGCCTTTCCAGGCTGCACGAGGTGAGCGGCGAGGGCCGTTCGGCTTCCGGATGTGTTGGGCGCGGCCGGCCGGGGATGCGCGCGGAGAAGCTCGCCACGAGGATGCCGACTTTTTCATATTTGAACGCGTACACGACTTCGCTCTTGCTCTTGTAGGTTTCGTCGGGCTCGTACAGGCTGACGGTTCCGTGCACGGGACCGGGCGGCAGCGGACACGTGGTGACGCTGACGCGCTGGCCTGCATCGATGTCCGATTCGGTTCGGTAGCCGCCGTGATTTTCGAATTTCACTCCGGGGATGTACCAGATGAAGTTGTAACCGCTCTGGGCGTTGGCGAGCGTGACGCGCGATCTGAACGTGAGCCGTAGCTCGTAGCGACCGCCACCTGCCGGGATCAGCTTCACCTTTAGCGGCGTCTCGACCTGATCGTGGGTGTAGGAGAGCTGCTTGGGAGCGACATAACCGACGGGGACGTGCACGCTCGGCGTACAGGCATAGGCGCCGCCGATCCAGCTGCGCGAGGTGATGTGACAAGTGGCGCCGTCGCGGTAGTGAATTTCTGTGATCGGACCATCCACCGGGACGACGCCGCCGGTCCCCACTCCGGTCAGCAGCTGATGGGGGCTCGAGCGCGTCACGATCAGATACGCGCCCTCGGGACCCCGTGTGGCGATCGTGTGTCGGTGGCCTTCGAGCACGTAGGTGATGCTCTTGGCGTCCGGGCCCAGCAGCCCGAAGTACAGGTTGCGCTCATCCGCCGGCGGGCATTCGGGTTCCTTGCGCATGTGCCCGCCGGGGGTGAGCCCGGGGCATAGCAGCGGCTCTGCCAGGCGCTGGCCGGCTGCTCTCCCCACATTTGGTTGATGTACAGCCGGTGATACTGGTCGAGTGCGGCACACCAGTCGCCGAAGCCGGCCCCTCCACTGGCGACGCTCAGTTCGTGATAGCGGCCGTCGTCGCCGAACGCGTCGTCCTGTCCGAGCGCCACGAGTTTGCCGTCATACAGGCGCGCCACCTCGATGCACCCGAGACCTCGGCTGGTGGCGAACTCGCGCATGCCCCACGGCGCTCCGCCCGCGGGGTCGGGCGTGGAGACCGGGATCATCCGCACCGATCCGGGCGACAGCGCGCCGTCGCCGGTGCGCGGAGCAGTGAACAGTTGGACTCGCGACTCGGGCGCCGGGGCGCCGAGCTGGATCGCCACGGTCGCGAACGCTCCGCCGCCGATCACGAGCGCGGCGAGCAGCGCGACCAGCGGCGTCCGGCGCCGACCCCAGCGCGAGGCGGGGAACGTGAACATGCCCAGACGGCGGGTACGGCTGCGGCGTACCGCCGCGTCGAGCAGCTGGCGGCGGACCGCTGGCATCACGGTCATGGCTGGTCCTCCAGCCTCGTCGGCGTGGCTTGCGGGCGTCATCGTTGGTCCTCCAGCTGGGCTCTGAGCGTCGCGAGACCGCGGCTCACGCGCTTTCGCACCACGAGCTCGGAGGTCCGCAGCTCCCCGGCGATGTCGGGATAGGAGCGTTCGTTGACGATGCGAGCGCGCACCGCTTCGCGCTGCAGCGGCGGCAGGCGATCGAGCAGCTCGACCACCCAGCCTTCGGCCGCGGCGGCGTTCTCGATCCGCTCGAGCTCATCGGCCCCGAAATGGATCTGCTCGCGAATCCCCAGCCGCCGGCGGGCGCCGGCCTCGACGCGTCCGCGACTGCGACTCTTGAGCAGCTTGTTGTGCGCGATCGCGAACAGCCAGCCTGCCGCGGTCGGCGTGCGCGGCCTATAGCGGTGCGCGGCGCCGAGCGCCGCCGCGAATACCTCGGCTGTGAGATCGGCCGCGACCTCCGGATCGGCCGTGCGGCGGACGAAGTACCCGAGCACCGCGCGCTCGTAGCGGTCGTAGAACGCCGCGAACGCATCCGGTTGCGAGCGCGACGCCGCCAGCAGCTCTCCGTCGCTGGCCGAGGCAAGGTCCACAACCACTACAACCCGCCAGCGGGCGATTTGTGACCGGTTTTTGCCGGGGGCGAGCGACGCGCGCAAAGGCCGGTGTTTCTGGCGGCGGGCTATTCAGAGGTGAGGCCCGAGCGGGCACAGGCACCGCGCTCGAGCGACAGTCCAACTTTCGCCACGGTCAAATCTGCGTCGCGACTCAAGCCACGACGATCGCGGGCTCGCTCGTAGCGCCGGAGCCCGCGAGCCGCGCCGCCGACTCGGGGTCGTGCGACGGCAGGTACACGGTCGGGTGCTCCGCGCAGTGGGCGAGGATCGTTTCGAGTGTCGCGACGTGCACCTTGGGGTCGGGTCCGATCGCGTCCGCGCGCAGGGCGTGCAGCTGCTCGAGCGTGTCCGTCGCGTCGCCGGCGAGCATCACGTGGCGGCCCTCGTCGTCCACGCAGATGACCGAGATGTGGCCGGGAGTGTGCCCGGGCGTGGGGACGGCGACGATGCGTCCGTCCTCACTGAACATCTTGCTGCTCGGGAACGCACCGAACGGGCCATCGTCGAGCGCGAAAGCCTCGGGGAAGAACCGCGCCGGGAGAGGCTGGCGCATCAGGCGACGCATCACACGCGAGAACGCGGCGTTGACGTAGCGAAGCTCCGTCTCGTTGAGACGTACACGCCCGCGCGTGTGTATGAGTCCGTCGATGTGGTCACCGTGAGCGTGGGTGAGCACCACCTCCGATACATCCCCCAGCTCGAGCCCTGCTCCGGCCAGCGCGCCGGGTAGCTCCTGCTCGGGTGTGACCTGGAAGCGAGCGAAGGGCACGTTTCGCGCCGCGGCGGTCTCCCCCGTGTCCACGAGCCGCAACACGCCATCGTGCTCGATCGCCCAGCAATGGATCGGCAGCGGCTCCGAGAAGGCGTCAGGCAGGAACAGGTTCAGCTGACGGCGCGGGCCGGATGCGGGCATCAGGAAGCTTTGCTTGACGCGGACGGTTCCAGTGGTGAGGGCGTGAACCTTCATACGCGGCTGTCCCAGTTGACGTGGTATCCGCGCACCCCAAAGATCGTCGCGAGCGCCGCGAGGGGCGGAATGACGAGGTTCTGCACCCAGGTGGGCGGCGAGGTGACCCGGTTCTCGCGGCGGAAGCGCCAGACCGTTGCGCCGAGCTGGAGGGGGTTCTTGGGCGCGCCGCGGGGCGTCGTCTTGCCTTCCGTGGCAAGGCCCGCAAAGGCCTCGTGCATCTCCCTGCTGCGCAGCGCCGGACGAAGCTCAACGATTCCCTGGATTTCGGCCGACCCGGGGTTTGCCTCGGAGTGGCGGACGCCGACGGGCACGACAAGGGTTTCGCCGGGGCCGACGACGCGGCGCTCACCGTTGAGCGTGAAATGGGCTTCGCCGGCGACGATGATGAAGCGCTCCTCCTGGTGCGGGTGGAAGTGCTCGGTGATCGCGCCGCCCGGCTGGCTGCGCCAGTCGAAGCGGAGCAGGTCCTCGCCGTCCCCGGGCACCGAGGTGAACTGGATCCGCTCGCCGGTGGCAGGATTGGCGATGGATCGGAGCCTTGGTTCAGCATCCCGGCGCAGGCCCTCGGCGGCGGCGTCGCTCACAGCGGCGCCGGTGCGCTCGCGGCGAGGGCGAGCTGCGCGGCGCTGGCCTGCTCGTTTTGGCGCCGCACCGCCGCGAGGTCGCGGAAGCCCGCGACGGCCGTGCCGAGCAGGAGAATCCCGGCGGCGATGCCCGTCGTGGCGATTAGCGGCGTGCCGGACATCACTGCCACGAGGATCACTGGACCCACGGTCAGTGCCCACCCGACCGGCCGGTAGCGCGGGATCTGCACGACGTGGTCGAGGTATAGGAGCAACGGGCCGATCGTGATCGCGATCGACGGCAACACCCAGTCGGAGTGCCCAGCGCCGCTCACGATCACAGGCAGGATGAACGCGGCGACGAGCTCTGCCACGGTCGCGACGGTGACAGCACGCTCGATCTGTTTGCCCTCAGGACTCCGCGGTCGGGGCGCCATGCCAGCTGTGACCCTGGCGGCGTATGCGAAGGCCGCGATCACGGCGACGCCGAACACGGCTACGAGGACCACTGAGACCGCGCCGCCGAGCACAACGCTGCCGCGCACAAGCCAAAAGCCGGCGAACGCCGCCTGAATCAAGCCCCCGACACGCCTCACGCGCAAGGACCACGCAGCCGCCGCAACAAGCTTCGCGCTGTCGGCTGGACTCAGCTCCGGGCCCGCTGCGGCACTCGCCGGCGAGCTGGTTCTCGCCGCGTGCCCGGCACCGCGTGGACTGGCCACGACTGACTCCTATCGCTGACCCCTCAAGTAGCTTGGCGGCCGGCGACAACCGAGTCTCAAGGTGGGCCAGCGAGCGTAACACACGAAGCTGGCAAGAGCTTTCTCGAATATCGCATCTTCAACCGGTGGATCGGTCGAACAAGTCTCGGCGCCAAATCTGCCCGATCGCCTCATCTGCAAGTATGCGGCGCGGTGAACGATGAGCTCAATCGCTTCAGACGGTGAGCCGATCACGCCGGCCGGGCTCGTTGCGCTCGAGGCCGAGCTCGAGGAGCTCGAGACCGTGGGGCGGCGAGCGATGGCCGAGCGCATCCGTGCCGCGCGCGAGCTCGGGGATCTCAGCGAGAACGCCGAGTACCACATCGCCAAGGAGGATCAGGCGCATCTCGAGACGAGGATCAAGCGCTTGCGCGAGCGTCGGAGCAACGCGCTGATCGTCGAGGCCGACACCGAAGACGCCGTGCTCGGCTTCGGGCGCACCGCCGAGGTGCTGGACGAGGAGAGCGGACGCGTACACACATGGACGATCGTGGGCCCGACCGAGGCGGACCTTGCTCGAGGCAAGCTGTCGGCGCAGTCGCCTGTCGCGAAGGCCTTGCTTGGTCGTCGCGCGGGCGAGTCGGTCGAAGTGCACACGCCGCGAGGTGGACGTCGCTACCGGGTCCAGCAGCTGATCGCCTGACATCGCGGCTGGGCCTGATGGGCGCCACGCCGCCAGGCTGCGGCTGACGGCGCCGCTAGATTGTCGCGGATGCCCATCGACATCGAGCCCACGGGCGCGTCCCCGAGCGTCCTGTCGGCGAGTCCGTGACGGGCCGATCGCCGGGCGCAGCGATCAGCGTCAGCGGGCTCGAGAAGTCTTACGGCACCGTACGAGCGCTCGCCGGAGTCGATCTCGAGGTGGCTGCGGGGACGGTGCTGGGCCTGCTCGGTCCCAACGGCGCGGGCAAGACCACGATCGTTCGCATCCTCACGACGCTGCTCAAGCCCGACGGCGGGAGCGCCCGGGTCGCCGGTCTGGACGTCGTCCGGGATGCGGCGGCGTTGCGTGAGCGGATCGGCCTGGCCGGACAGTATGCGGCCGTGGATGAAAACCTGACGGGGCTCGAGAACCTGACGATGGTCGGGCGCCTGTATGGGAAATCGCGCGCGGCGGCCAAGCAGCGAGCGAAAGACCTGCTCGAGCGCTTCGAACTGCTCGACGCCGCGCGCAGGCCGACGAAGACCTATTCCGGGGGCATGCGCCGGCGACTGGATCTTGCGGCCGCGCTGGTGGCGACCCCACCCGTGCTGTTCCTCGATGAGCCGACAACCGGTCTCGACCCGCGCAGCCGGCTGCAGCTGTGGGAGACGATCGAGCAACTCGTCGCCGATGGCACGACCGTGCTGCTGACGACGCAGAACCTCGACGAGGCCGATCGGCTGGCGAGCACGATCGCGGTGATCGATCACGGCCGAGTGCTGGCCGAGGGGACTGCGGACGAGCTCAAGGATCGCGTCGGCGGGGAGCGCGTCGAGATACGACTCGATGACGCCGCCTACGCCGGCACGGCGGCGCGCGCGCTCGCGGCGATCTCGGACGACTCCCCCGGCGTCGAGGGAAACCTGGTGACCGTCAGCGTCCGCCACCGCGGCGGCGCGATCGTGGAGGTGGTGCGCCGACTCGACGAGGTCGATGTCGGCATCGAGGACATCGTGCTGCGCCGCCCCACGCTCGACGACGTATTCCTGGCGCTCACCGGGCACGCCGCGGAAGAGGCTGAGAATGCTCAGGAGGCGGCTGCGTGAGACGGCTCGTGATCGACACGGTCGTGATCGCCGAACGCAACCTCGTGCGACTCCCGCGTGCTCCGGAGCTGCTGCTCGCGTTCACGGTGCAGCCGATCATGTTCGTGCTGCTGTTCCGTTATGTGTTCGGCGGGGCGATCGAGACACCCGGCTTCAGCTATGTCGATTTCCTGATACCCGGGATCATCGTGCAGAACATCGCGTTCGGCGGGTTCGTCACGGCGCTCGGCCTGAACGAGGACCTGCACAAGGGATTGATCGATCGCTTTCGCTCGCTGCCGATGGCGCGCCCGGCGGTGCTCGCCGGGCGGACGCTTGCCGATGTCGTGACCAATGCGCTCTCGGCCACGATCCTGATCGTCACGGGACTGATCATCGGTTTCACCTTTCACACGACGGCATTGGAAGCGCTGGCGGGGTTTGGCCTGCTGCTCCTGTTCGGATATGCGTTCTCGTGGGTGTTTGCGTTTCTCGGGATGCTCGTCTCGACGGCAGAGGCGGCCAACTCAGTCGGGTTCATCGTCGTGTTCCCCCTGACGTTCATCTCCTCCGCGTTCGTGCCGGTGCAATCCATGCCGGAACCCCTGCGGGCGTTCGCCGAAGTCAATCCGTTCACGATCATCGTCGACGCGATGCGATCCCTGTGGCTCGGAGCACCGGCCGGAAACAACGTGTGGGAGGCGGTCGTCTGGTCGCTGGCGATCACCGCCGTGTTCGCGCCGGTGGCGGTTGCGCGCTACCGGAGCTCCGTGGGTCAGTGACCTTCGCTCGAGCGGGGCTGTCGGGACCGGCAACCTGGATGAGTTCGCCCGGATCGCGCAGCGCTCCCGTTGGTCGAGACGCGCTCGCCGCCGCACGAGCTGCGGCGGCCGGCTCCGTTGTGCTGATCGTCACACACACGCGTTGAGGCGAGAGTAGTGTCCTCGGGTATCTCGCGGGCGACGCCTAGAGTTGCCCGCCACGCGAAGCACGGGGGTGCCGCAATGAGGACGTCCAAGGTTCTGCAAGGCGCAGGTGCAGCAGCGTGCCTGGCGATCGGCCTGTCGCTCGTGTCGGCGAGTGGGGCGTTCGCGGCGACGCTCAACGTTTGCGTGCCTGAAAAGGAAGGCGCGGCGCTCAAGACCCCTAAAGCCGGGAAATGCGCCGCGAAATACAACGAGTCGCGGCTGCTGCCGCAAGCGGAAGCAGAAGAACTGGAAAAGATCAAGCAGGACATCAAATACGTCGCCTCCGGCGTCGGCGGCAAGACGACGATCCGCTTTTCCGGCGTGAACGTGCAGGTCGTCAACGGCGCGGGCAAAACAGAATCGGTCAACGGCGAGGGCAACCTCGTGATCGGCTATGACGAGGACAGCGGACGCGAACAGCAGGGCTCGCACAACCTGGTCCTGGGCGTGGAACAGACATTCACAAGCTACGGTGGCATCATCGGGGGCGAGCTCAACGCCATCACGAGCCCGTTCGCATCGGTTAGCGGCGGCAGTTTCAACAAGGCCGAAGGCTACCTATCGTCGATCGCTGGAGGCGTGAACAACATCGCCAAGAACGAATACGCTTCAGTCACTGGAGGCGACGGCAATACGGCTAGCGGCGCGGGTGCGTCGGTCACTGGCGGCGACGACAACACGGCCGGCGGCACCTATGCCTCGGTCAGCGGAGGCGCGTTCAACCGCGCCATCGAAACCAGGTCGTCGGTCGGCGGAGGCCTTGAAAACGACGCCATCGGCGATTCATCCTCGGTCACCGGCGGACGGTTCAACGAAGCAAGCGGGTTGTATGGCTCCGTGAGCGGAGGCGAGTTCAACAAATCCAACGCCGAATACTCATCGGTCAGCGGCGGCTATGCCAGCGTGGTAGAAGGCATCCTGGGGTCGATCAGCGGAGGCCAGGACAACGAAGCCACGGCCCGCGGAGCCTCGGTCAGCGGAGGCTACATCAACGTCGCCTCCGGCGAAGACGCATCGCTCAGCGGTGGCACCGGCAGCACCGCGAGCGGCTTGAAGTCGTGGGTCGGCGGCGGCGCGAAAAACGTCGCCAAGGGCATCGCGTCCTCGATCTTCGGCGGTAAAGCACTGACGGCGACTGAAAGCTACCAAGCGATCCCGTAGGTCCGTGGAGGACGGGACCGCGTGTGACCGGTGCGCCTCATAGCTGGCGCTTGGCTGTTGGCCCTCGCCGTGAGGACGCCGACGATTGGCTCCGGAAAGTTCTTATCGAGCGCGAACCGTCGCGGCATCCGCGCGCACAATCACGCTGCGACGGCCTGCAGCAGGTTCTCTGCCAGTTGACGCTCGAGGTCCAGCGCGTCGTCGATTGCCGCCGGCTGGACGTCGGGATAAAGCCGGTAGATCTTCGCTTGCTTCAGCCCGCTGACCGCGAGGGCACCGAGGGCCTGAGACTCCAGACGTGTGTGCACGATATGGGGCGATCCCCCCAGCTTCCCGGGAACAATTCGCAGCTGAGGACGCGGCACGCTCAGATCGGGCCCGCGCAAACCCTCGCGCGAAGCGAACGGCGCCAGCAGATCGAGCATGTCGGCGTCGAGGATGCTCTGCCCTTCGGGGCGTCGAGCGTGGCCACCATGCTCGATGACGATCTGGCCCGCGCGGTCGACGGCGACGCGAGGGGCGCCATCCTCGCTCCATAGCTCCAGCTTCAGTGCCGCGATCTCGCGCAGAGCGCGGCGGACGGCCTTCATCGCCGTTCGTGGAACAACACGTCCGGCCGGATCCTGCTTGGTCTGACGCAGCCAGTAGATGGTGCGCAGCGCCATGAGGTCGCCGTAGGACCAGAGCTTCACCCGCTCGGGGGAGATGCTCGGGACGAGGATCTCCTGCCGCGCCCAGTAGTGGACGGTCGACTTCGGGACTCCGGAGAGGGCAGCTGCTCGATCTGCGGTGTACGCGCCTCGGGCTTCCATAGACTCCAGTATCGCGACCCCATCGGACCGCGTCTACGTCCGACGCCGGAACGCGCCCAACGAGTCGGCCACGCCTGCAGCACCAAGCTGCCTCATCAGCAGGCCCGAAGCCGAGCGGCACCCCACAGGCCGCCGGCCTGCGCTCCCGGCGCCGCTTCGCCACCCCACCAACCTGCCGTGAACGACCGCAGCAAACTTGCTCGCGCCGCCAAAAAGCTCGTTGCTCCTATGTCAAGGCGAATGCGGAAACCGCGGTTTTTCGCTAGCCGTGCGCACGTCTCGGGCAAATATTGGTTCGACGTTGGGCGCGGAACTCTGATTTGGCCCCACTGCGGAACCTTGATTTGGCCCCACCCCGTCCGACGCGCTGCGGACCGTTCGAGCTTTATCGAGCTCGGACGGGAGGCGGCGGAGAGGGATGGGATCACGAGTGGAGCTGTTCGAGCAGATAAGACGGGACCGCGATCGGGAGGATCTGTCGATCCGGGCACTGGCGGAGCGTCATGGTGTCCACCGACGTGCTGTCAGGCAGGCGCTGGCCGCGGCGTTGCCGCCACAGCGCAAGCGACCTGAGGGGCGCCCGGCACCGAAGCTTGGTGAGTATCGGGACGTGATCGATAGCTGGCTGTTGGCCGACCGGGACGCGCCGCGCAAGCAGCGCCACACCGCGCGGCGGATCTGGGAGCGTCTGGGCTCAGAGCGCGGCGCGCAGGTCTCAGAGCGCGCGGTGCGCAAGTGGGTCGCCGCCCGCCGGCGTGAGCTCGGGGAGCCACCGGCGGCGATGGTGCCGCTGGTGCACGACCCCGGGGCCGAGGCCGAGGTCGATTGGGGCGAGTCACTCATGATCCTGCGGGGCCAGCCGACGAAGGTTTTCATCTTCCACATGCGGGCGTGTCATTCGGGCGGCGCGTTCGCGATGGCGTTCCAGCGCGAGACCCAGCAGGCGTTCCTCGAGGCGCACGTGCACGCCTTCGACTGGTTCGGCGGCGTGTTTCACCTGGTTCGCTATGACAACTTGAAGGCCGCGGTCCAGAAGATCCTGAAGGGCCGCCGCCGCGTGGAGTCAGACCGCTTCGTCGCGCTGCGCTCGCACTACCTGTTCGAGTCGCGCTTCACCCAGGCCGGTGAGCAGGGCGCCCACGAAAAGGGTGGCGTCGAGGGCGAGGTGGGGCGCTTTCGCCGCCGTCATCTCGTGCCGGTGCCGCAGGTTGACAGCCTTTCCGAGCTCAACGACCTGCTCGCCGCCGGGTTCATCGCGGATCTGAAGCGCACGATCAGGGGCCGCTCAGAGACGGTCGGGCAGGCGCTTCACGCTGAGAGCGCCCTGCTGCGCACGTTGCCCTCAGACCCGTTCGACGCGCGCGAGCAGACCACGCCGAGGGTGGACTCAAAGGCCTTGGTCACGGTCCGCCAGAACCGCTACTCGGTTCCGGTCGCGCTCGTCGGGCGCAAGGTGCTCGTGAAGATCGGCGCCCGCGAGGTCGAGGTCTTCCACGAGCACCGCGAGATCGCGCGCCACGAGCGCCTGCAGGGTCGCTTCGGCGTGGCCGCCCGCCTTGACCATTACCTTGAGCTGCTCAAGCGCAAGCCCGGCGCGCTGCGCAGCTCGCTGCCGCTGCGCCAGGAGCGAGAGCGCGGCGCCTGGCCTGAGTGCTTCGACGAGCTGTGGAAGGCGATCGAGGGACGCTATGGCTCTTCAGAGGCCGCGCGCCAGATGGTTGACGTGCTGCTGCTCTGCCGCGAGATGAGCCCGGCGCGAGTGGAGCTGGCGGCGCGCGGCGCGCTCACCGCCGGTGCGACCGACGGGCGCGCCGTTCAGGTCCTTGCCCGACGGGCGCAGCGGCCGCCCTGCGAGCACATCGAGCTCGAGCCGCGACTCGCGCAGATCGGCGGCGAGCAGGCGAGCCTCGATGACTATGACCAGCTGCTCACGAAGGCAGGATCCCGATGAGCACTCCGGCGAAGACCCAGGCGATGGAAGCGCTGATCGAGGCGCACGCGATCGAGCTGAAGCTCCCCACCGTGCGGCGGCGCTTCCGCGCCCTGGCCGAGGAGGCGCTTCGCGAGCAGCAGACGCCGGTGGCCTACCTGGCGGCGCTGCTCGAAGCAGAGATGAATGAGCGCTCTGAACGGCGCGAGAAACGACGTCTGATCGAAGCCCGCTTCCCCGTGATGAAGCGCCTTGAGGATTTCCGCTTTCACGATAACCCGAAGGTCTCCCAGGCGACGACGGCCGCACTCGCGGAGGGCTCCTGGATCGATGACCGCGAGTCGGTGATCTTCATCGGCGAGTCCGGCACAGGCAAGACGATGCTGGCAACGGCGCTCGCGGTCTGCGCCTGCCAGCAGGGGCGGCGCGTGCGCTTCACCACGCTCGCGGGCCTCGCCAACGAGCTCCAAGAAGCCGAGAGCCGCCGCGAGCTCGCCCGCGTCGTCGCCCGCTACGCCCGCACCGAGCTCGTCGTGCTTGATGAGCTCGGATATCTCGCGCTCCCCGAGGGCGCCGCCGAGCTCGTCTTCCAGGTCATCTCAGAGCGCAACGAGCGCGGCTCGCTGATCGTCACCACAAACTTGCCCTTCGGCGAGTGGACCAAGGTATTCCCCGATCCCCGCCTGGCCAAGGCCGTCGTCGACCGCATCACCCATCGCGCCCACATCATCGAGACCGGTTCTGAGTCCTGGCGCTTCCGCCACGGCCTGCAACGCAAACAGAAGGGGCCGAAATGAACACTGAACAGCCCGAAATCCCCCAAGCGATCGCCAGCGCCACCCTCGCCGAGGGGCGCAAAACGCCCCAGAACGCCCCGATCGCGGCGTCAGAGCACACCAAAGCGCTCGATCACGCCGATCGGCGCCCGCTGGGGGCTCTGCCGCCGGCGCGCCGGCGGCCTCTGCGCTTCGCTCGCCCTACGGGCTTCGCTGCGCTCCAAGGCCGCCGTGAAACCACCGCGGGTGGCAATCCGCCATCATCCGCACACACCAACAACCAGCACAGGGTGGGGCCACTTCAGAGTTCCGCGCTGGGGCCAGTGCAAGTTGCCGCTCCGAGACGTGTTCCTGCGCCTTCCCGAAGGGGAAGGAGATCGCCTCTTGACCCGGATGCCGCTGACAGTGGATCACGCCCGTGTTTGCAGGCGTTCTTCAAAGAGGCGACGACCGGAATCGAACCGGTGTAGACGGCTTTGCAGTGGGTCGGAAAGCGGTGCTCGCCGCATACCTAAGCGGTTTTCGGCGACCTCAAGTGCTCTCAGGTGCCCTCAAAAAACGCTCAGGTGGGGAGAGTTTGGGGAGAGCCAACCTCACATGTTGCCCAAAGGCACTCAACCTGATTCGCCCGCGGTGCATCCGGCCAAGGCCTTCTAGGCGGATGACCTGTATGCTTGCGCGGTCAGGTCTCTTCGACGAGAGCATCGACGAGCTTCTCGGGTCTGAGCAGTAGCTCACACGAGGCCTTCTCTATCCATACCGGCCAAGGACCTGGAAAGACGGTGGTGGCGCGCTCCCGAGTGAGGGTGCCCAAGGCACGCGCTGATGTGGCGAGCACAACCCCGCGTGCGTTTAGCATGACGGCAGCCTCCCGCAACTTGCGCAGTCGTTCGCTCTCTTCTTTGAGTCCGTATTTGGACCCAGTGAACGCCTCCCCGATCCACACGTCGCCCCCATCTGTGACGACGAAGTCGATCTCCAGTTTCTCGCCATCGGGGTTGATCAGCTCGAGCTCCGGTACAACTCCGACTGTCAGGGAGCTGCTGACGAACGCGGCATCGGCAGCGAGTACCGGCAGGTCGCCGCGGTGGCGCAAGAACTGGAAGACGGTCTCGTCGAGGCGATATCGCCAGGAAGGCTCGTGATGCTCCAGGCGTGTGGTGCTATCGACGGGGTGCTCAGCGCCACATCGGGTGCACGAAAACAATGGGTCGATGTCCCGTGGCCTATACCAGCTCGTGTAGCGGCACCGCGAGCACTTGAGGACGACCCCGGCCACGAGCATCCTCAGGTCTGTCAGTTCGGTCAGCACGTCATTGCTACCGGGCCCGGCGAGCTCATCGATGTCGGCGGACGACAGGTAGCGTCGCCGATCGCTCAACCGCAGCCCGGCAGCCTTAGAGTCGCCGTCCAGATAAGCGGTGAGGACCCGTGCTACCTCCTCTCGGCGAAGTGCTGCGCAGAGACCATCGAATCCGCTAAAGAATGCGGCCGTCGCGATCGTGTATTGCCCCTTCTCGGAAAGCTGGCATTTCCACCCACAGTCCGCCACGATCGCGGTGACCTGCTCCAGCAGCGAGAGCGGCTCCAGCCTTGGCTTTGTCGTCTGAAGTGCCAGCGGTACTCCGCCGCGCACAAACATTCCTGGCCCCAGGTAGGCAACACCGTCTGCGGTTGTCCTGGCCATGGCCGATCCGAGCGTGTCAATCATCTTCCCGCCGAGGACCGAGTGGCGAGCATGTGGCCAGCCGTCTTCAACGGACACCTCCGTCATCCAGCGCACTTCGAGCTCCTCTGTGCCCTCCTTGAAAGCGGGCACCGGCGTGTTCAATCGCGAGGTATGCCCATCCTGAAGATGCAGTGGTTGAGGTACGCCGACCAGATCGCGCATCAGCAGCCGGCTCGGCCGGAGTGGCAGAACGTTGCGCCACACCCTGTGTTGAATCTGCGACTCGCGATTATGAGAAGAGGACAGGCCCGAGGCGACGCGTTCGGAGGCGGTGTCATCGCTCGCGCTTGTGACGACGAGGCGAAAACCTTTGTGGGTGAGCGAGCGCAATGTTTGCATCACCCATTGGCGCTCGCCCTCATCGTTCAGGTAGCTCTCTGGTAACCACCACGCGAGCGATCCGCTACAGCGAAGGGAGTAGGCAATTGCGAAGTCCCACGGCCCCTCGCCAACGACAACCGTAGCTTTCTGCTCAATCATGGGAACAGATTGGAACCAGCCGAGCCCCTGCATACCTAGCCTCCGAGGCGTGCTGATCCAGCCCGGGCCGCCGATGCCGACGATCCATCTCAGGAGCTCCAACCGATGCGGAAGCTCTCGCGTCTTGACCTCGGTGCCAGCCTCGGCTAGGTCTCGTCGCAGCTGAGGGCTGAGCGTGCCGAACTCGGTTGCGAGCAACAGGCGCTCGAGTGGGTCTATGCTGGCGGCAGGTTCGATGACCGACTCGGGCAGCGGACGCAGCAGACTCGCATCGGTCAGTGGGTGGATCCCAGCTCGTTCGGATGAGAGAAGTGTGTACATGAAGTCGCCATCGAGATGGAGTGGAGCAGTTCGCGCGACGAGCTCGCGCTGCAGTTGCTCCGGTAGACCCTGTGGGTCGATCGGCAGTTTGAGGTGCTCGTCCGCAAGGGAGATATCCGCATCGATCCGTGTGAGTCCTTTCTCGATCGCGGTACGCTGCCGCGCGTAGGTCTCGGGAGCGAGCTCCTCGAGATCATCCCAATGCGGCTGATGATGGAGGTAGACATCGGGGTCCAACAGCGCTACCAGGGCCCAGAACAATTCGCATTGAGCGGACGCGTGGGGCAAGGGCAGCAGTGGATTTCCTGGAGCACCCCACAGCCTCGTGACGGCGCCAATAGCCGCGGTAAAGAGTGTCTGCCAGTCGAACCCACTACGTTGGTCAACAAGGACACAGGCTCGCGGAGGACGCGCAAGCAGCGTCACGTTGATCGGATCGGGCTTGGCGGTTGCGAGGAGCAGAGGACGAAGGTAGCGCTTCAGCCTGCTGACTGGCTGGACCAATGGGTCGCTGGTGGGACGTGCCGTCTCGCGAATGCGCTTTCATTGCTTCATGGACGCTCAGCCTCCTACACCCACCCGGGATCCCCGCGACGCCTGGCGCTTGGTTCGAGAGCGGCTGTCGAGACGCCCGATGTTGGCCTCAGGCAACCTCGCGCGGGCAAGAGAGGATCTGTATCCGCGTGCGGCGGGCCTTTGGAAGTGGACTGGGGTGGTGTGCTTCTGCTCGCCGATCGTCGCCGACATGGCGCGGGCGCATGACATTGGCGAGCTACGGGAAGCGGGAACCTTTTCGGCGATGTTCATGGCAATGGCGGCCGTGATCGTGTTCGCATGGAAGCGGGATGACGCGGGGCGGTCGCAGTGGATGGGCATCGCTGCCGGGCTGAGCGTTTCCGCTGGGGCGATCGCGGAGCTGGACCACCTGCACATAGCGTGGCAAGGTCGGGTGCTCGGCTACGCCTTCCTGCTGTTCGCAGCTGCGCACTTCGGGCCAAAGATCCGCGATATGACCGATCGTTCCCCGGAGCCGCTGGTCGCTCGAGTGAAGTGGTACGTGGGCGTGCTCAGTCAGGGGGCGCTGACACTCCTGATCGTCACGTCGGCTTGGTCCCTGGCGATGCCGACTGGGCTCGGCGGCGACCCGGCCCATCCTCCCGATCGAGGGTTGGTCATCGCGGCGGTCTGGCCGGCCGCGGTGCTGGCTCTGCTGCTGATCGGTTGGCCGGCCACGAAGCGTCTACTGAGAGGTGGACTCTCCCCGATCGCTGCCGACGGGGAACGCAGACTCCTGCTCACTCGTGTCCTTGGGACGTTGGGTCTGGGGCTGCTATTCATCGCTTCGGGTGTCCGCGGCGCTGTCGTCGGCCCCAGCCAATCGCATCCGGCGTCGGCTGAGCTCGCTGCGGCGATTCTGATCTGGCTTGGCTTCTGGATCGAGCGACGCCTGCTTCGCAAAGTAGTTGGGGCTCGGCTATGAGGCGCCGGGGGTTCGGATCGCTTTCAGACACGATGGTGCCAGACCGGTGCGCCACGGGCAATTAGCAGATCAGCGCATGGCCTTCGTTGACGCTGTCATTGATTTCGTCGCCGCTGACGCTCGGCACCACCCGGCGCCCTGAGCATCACACCACTGCCGGTACAGCGGTAAGTTGAGTGGATGGCCAAGCGCATGGTCAGTGGACCAAAGATCGACGGCCTGGAGTTGAGGGCTGCTGCCGCGGCGGCTTACGTTGTCGGTGGCCGTGCGCAGCGGCGTGATCTGGGCGGCAGCCGTATGCGGGACTTCGATCTGCGGTACCCGGACGGGCGAGCCGACGAGCCATTGGAGATCACCTCCTTTGTGGATAGGGCGGGTCTTGAGACCTGGAAGCGGGTAGGAAGGAAGGACCCAATCGCATCTATGGTCTCGCGGGTTTGGACGCTTGACATGCCGAGCCGGGAACAGGGCCCCGATGGGTCCGCCGGGCCGTCCGATGTAAGCCGATTCTTTGAGCGCGCCGGGGTGCTGCTTCATGCACTCGAGGAACGTGGCCAGCACGAATTTCAGGTGCCTGCACCACCTGATGACAAGGTGGTGCAGGGGTTGACCGATCTCGGTTGCGACATGGGCTTTTCGCGTGTACCTGGACCCGATGAGACGGGACGCATCGAAACCGTCGCTCCGGTCGGTGGATTCACTCATCGCGATTCAGTTGCATGGGCGATAGAACGCGAGGCGGCAAAGACCGACAACCAGGAGAAGCTCAGCCGCTCCCCGGATTCAGAGCGTCGGCATTTGTTCGTCGTGCCACACCCGTCGGCAGCTGCGGTGTACTTGTCAGTCCGTCACGGAGAGCTTGGGCGTTTGCCGGTGTTGCCGAGTCCGATTACCACAGCGTGGGTGTGGGATGAAACAGCTCCCATGTGTTTGTGGCAACACCACCATCCTCTTGGGAGGATCACGAACTGCCGTCACATGTACTGGACGAGCCCGAGAAGTGGGTGAAATAAATGTTGGCTCTGGCATAAGGGCGGCCCTAATCGGACGCAAGCCACCGCCAGAGTGATCGTAGTAGCGGCCGGTCCGCGCCCGCTGCATCGTGCAGGGTGCCGGCCTCGTCGATCAGGCTCATGTTGATCTCGGCGAGCTCGTGTGCCAGTTCGGTCTTTGAGACGCGGATGTCGTGCTGTTGAGCCATTCGGAGCGCGACCTTGCCAAAGGCGGGGCGATCACGGTTCTTCCTCTGGGCGTCTTCGACGGCGAGCGCGAAATGGGCTGCCAATTCCTCGCCGGTGAATCCGATGTCGATGTCCGGGACACGCTTCCGTGCTGCATCTCGGATACCGTCGACAATCTCCGTCGGACGAAAGTTGACCTCCTCGAAACTTGACGGCTGGCCATCAACTTCCCACAACAGTAGATTGTCTGAATCGGTTAGCAGCCCGTCGCGCTGGAGACGTCGCAGGACATCCGAGAGACTCCCCTCGAGGTCGGCGATCAGGATGGTTCTTGTGGCGTACTCTGAAGCTGCGGCGAAAAGAGCCTTGTGCTGTTGAGCCTTATCGATACCACGGAGGTTCGTCATCTGATATCCGCTGGTGCGGCCAAGCGCGGTCAGCAGGCTGCTGAGCACTATCTCCTCGGTCTCCCCCTCGACGACGAAGTGGATGCGATGGGGATACAGGCCGGCCCTTTCCAACGCTGGCTGGAGCTCGTCGTGGGTGGCTCCCAGGCTTTGGGAGCCTTGACGGGGCAGATGTCGCCGGCGCAAGGCATCTTCAGGGCTGGGGATCGCGAGCTCGTCAGCCCGTGGAAGCCAGCGTCCGGTCACGAGGTGGTACAGAAGTCGCAGCACGTAGCTTGCATCGTGCAGATCACGAGCCTTCATGGCGTGGCCACGGAATCCGTCGGTTTGCGTTCGCGGAGCCAGCTCTGTGAGGCGATACCACTGAGCAACGGGGTCGAGGGCCATCGCCGCGTCGGCGAACTCGGCGTGCAGGCGAGCGAGACCATCGAGATCGAGACCAAAGTCGACGAGGAGTTGGTGGGGTAGAAACCTCGTAGCTTCGATTTGGTGTGGGTCGATGCGCTCGGTTTGCGCGTCCTCTTCCCGGCGGAGCAGGGTGGTGCTCTGCTTACGGTAGGGCCACAGCCGGGTCTGGAGCGCAACCAGCAGCTTGACCGTTGGTCGCCAACGCTCATCAAGTTCGCTGAGGGCGCGCGGTGGGATATCGAGGGCGAGGGCGTCTTCCAGGTAGAGAAGCTGCCAGGGTGAGTATCGCTCGCTGATCCAGGGCGTTTTACTTACGTGACTGATCCAGGCGTGAGCCCTCCATGGTTCAAAGCTGCGCTCCTCGCGCCAGTGCATGTACTCAGGGTCCGGGCCCAACCATGTGGTCTCAACGTCGTAGTTGGCCTGTGAGAACGCCACTGGGCAGAATGCTCCGAATCGATCGAGGCGTACAAGCTGCCGGGCAAAACGCTGATCGACCGCGATGCCGCGTAGTCGCGCCGCGTCGGCCAGCTTCTGCGCGTCCAAGAACTTACGCTGCGAGAACGCGCTCCTGGAGAACAGCTCGGCATAGCTCGGACCTGGGGAGTTGAGTAGAGGAGGTTCCACCGCTGACGAATGTAGGTGCTATAGACATCTGGAGCTGGTTGGATGTCGGTCGGTGCCATGCCGTTGCGCTCGCTGAGGCGCCTACACTGGCTGTGGATGACCGTCGTCAACCGGGTCGCTCCCGTTTCCCGGGTGAATTCGCCGAGGCGTAGCTCCGCTGGCTGTGGATCTTATGCGGCAATCACCTCTTCGGCGTCGTCGGTTGCGGGTGGAGCTGGGTCTTCGTGCAGCTGACGGCGTAGGCGCTCGATCTCGGCGACTGTCTTGGGGTTCATCTTCACTCCGCGCCAGCCGCGACTGGATAGCTCGAGCACGGCCCAGATCAGGGACAGGGCTGAGGTCTCTCCGGGGAAGCGGCCGATGACCTTGGTGCGCCGGCGGACCTCGACGAACGTCCTCTCGAGGAGATTTGTGGTCCTGATCCGCTTTCGGTGCTCAGACGGGAACCGCAGGTGGGTGACGAGGGCCGGCAGGTCCGTTTCGATGACCGCCATCGCGGAGGGGTACGCCGTGCGGTAGTCGGCGATGATGCCCTGCAGCTCGGTGGTGGCCTCGCCAGGTGAGCGGGCCTCATCGAACGCTTTCCACCAGCGCGCCTTGACCTCCTGGTGATGGCGCTCCGGCAGCTTGCCCGTGACGTTCCTCAGCGCGTGGACGGTGCAGCGTTGCTCAAGCGCATGCGGCCAGAGCTCACGGACGGCCTTCCAGATCCCCGGTGCCCCGTCGGCGACGACGAGCGCCGGTGCTCTGAGTCCGCGGGCGATCATGTCCCGACCGAACGCGAGCCACGCGTCATAGCTCTCGCGGCTCCCGAGAGCCAATCCGAGCAGGATCTTTCGGCCCTCGAGCGTCACGCCCCAACAGACAAGGACCCCCTTCGAGGGTGTGTCGTCGGGGCGCAGCTTCAGGTAGATCGCGTCCAAGAAGCAGTAGACGATGTCGTGTTGCTCAAGGCGACGGCGACACCACTGCCGGTATCGCTCGCGGGTGTCCTCGCAGATCCGGGAGACCGTGCTCTTGGACGCGATCGGCTCCTCGAAGACCTCCTCCAGCGCGGCCTCCACATCCCGCGTGGACAGGCCCCGAAGGAAGCCACTGATCACCAGCGACTCCAGCGCGTGCGTGCGGGTGACGCCCTTGCCGAGGACCCGACTCTCGAACCCGAGCTTCTTCGCGTCACGGATCCTGGGGCGCTCCAGGCGCATCGCGCCGCTCGTCGTCTTGACCGTCTTTCCTTCGTGGCCATTGCGGTGACTGACCGTCTCCTCAGCGCGCTCATACCGGCGGCGGCCGAGAAACTCGCTGACCTCATCCTCCAGCGCCTGCTGCAAGATCAGCCGAGCACCCAGACGGCCGATCGCCTCGATCGGGTCCTCCTCGCCGCCAACTCCGGCCAGCACCTCATCCAACTCGCAGCGAAACCTCTCACTCGGGGCTACCTTCTCCATGCGGGCGTACCTCCATCGCTTGGTCTTGTCAGGACAAAGCGGAGGCTACGCCCGCAACCTCAATTCCCCCGGCTCATGAGACGCGACCCAACCGGCGTTACGTGCGAGTCTCCCAGGCGCGTGCCGTTCGCCGGCGCTTTGTGCCCGACGAGATTCCAGCGGAGCACAAGCTCGACACACGTCGGGACTCCACCCGCTCATCGTGAGCCAGGACCATCTGGACCAGTCGGTCGCGACACCCCAACCGCAAAGCGAGCGCGTTCCTAGGATCCTGGACTTGGACCTCGATTTCTTCCTTTACGGCGTGGCGGGCTCGCGCGTCCCAGAGGACGGTCGCCTCGACAAGGACGAATATCCACCATGGCCGGCGGAGGAGGTGATTGAGTTCCTCGAGCACCATCTCGGACTGGATCGAAGGCTGCCCGGCGTCGCCGTCGAAGACCACGTCGAGGTCTTCACCTGCTGGCGGGACGCAATCGACGCCGGCATGCTGCGCCCGCCATTCGATGTCGTCCACGTCGATGCGCACGCCGACCTTGGTCACGGAGAACCCAGCTGGAACTATCTTCTGACGGAGCTCCTGCACGAGGAACTGGCTACCCGGCGGCATCCGAGGCAGGACGACTGGCGGTACATGACGAGCGGCAACTACCTGACCTTCGCGATCGCTTGTCGCTGGCTCGCGTCGCTGACGTGCGTGGGGCACGGCTCGGGCAGGGTGGGCGATGTCCACCAGTACGTGATGGAGGGTCGCAGGCTCGACGCCGACCACATCCACCTTGTGCCATACCCGAAGGATGTCGGTAGCAAATTGCTTCTTGCCGGACGCGGCTCGCCACTCGCGAGCCATGAACCACGCGTCCCGTTCGCGAAGATCGGGTACGAGTCGTTCCGTGCGGACGGGCCGTTCGATGCGATCTATCTTGCGCGCTCGCCAGAGTTCACACCAGCGTCCGCTGATGAGATTTACGACCTCATCACGACCCGGTTCATTGAAGGGTGCGATCACTAAGACCCGTCGTGTGGGAACCGTTGTGTTTAGAGGCCTCCGTGACAGTCCTTGGACTTTCGGTTGCTTCCGCATGGCAGGCACCGTTTCGACCAGCGGCCTTCACGGTTTCTACCGAAATGGTCTGGAGTCGTGGCCAGCCATTCCGGTAGCCGTCGTCGAAATCGTCACGCCGACTCGGTGCAAGCCTTTCCACCAGCAGTCGGCCGATCCGATAGTACGACCAATAGGCGTGGCGAAGCCCGTTCGCAAGATGCTGCTGGGTTGCACCGAGCTGCACCGTCAAGCCGCGCGCCGAGCCCGTCAACCGATCATTGATGCTCATGGAGGACCCGTGCAGCACGAGGTTTGCGAGAAAGTGATCCTCATCGAAGCGTGAGTCGAGTTCGCCCTGACGGTCCTGCGGGATGTCTGAGTCGACGGCCTTGGCACGCGCTCGGAGATCGAGTTTGGTCCAGTGCTTCCGGGCCTTCGGACCAAACATGCTTGAGAGCCTCTCACGGTCCGCGAGGTTGGCGGGGTCGATTGGCATCGCTCGGTCGCCCGGCCGAAGCCTGGAGTTGTAGTCCTCCGCGATGACGATCTGGAGGAGTCGATAGTGCGCGGTAGCAAGCTCTTGTGCCTTGATCGGGTTGCGCGCGATCCAGTAGATGTCAACCATCGCTTCAAAGAGAGGGCGCGACAACATCACGACGGTTTGACCATCCGGGTCCTCCTCGTTCGCCACGACGACGATGGCTCCGAACGTCGTGTGGGCCTGTGCCCACCCACCGAGAATCATGCGCTCACCCGAGCCGGGCCGCTCGGCATACGGCATCGAGCCCAACACGATGTCGTCAAGGAGTTCCCCCATTGCCTCGAAAATGCGCAGACGCTCAGCGAGGGGAAATGTCTGCATGACCGGGGCACGGAACGTCTGAGACATACAACGACCGATACCACCTAAGCCGGTCGCGACGATGCGTCGGCTGCCGGGAGCGAGAGCGGGAGCCGGCTGGCCCGGCCATTCTCGTATCCCGGTACGGGGCTGCGACCGGCCTCGCACCCGGCGGGGCAACCCATCGAAGGAGGCTCGAATGTCCGCTGGACTCACAGACTCGGACAGCATGTTCTCGGTACGCAAGGCACCCTGGCCCGCGCGCTTGAGGACGGACCCGAGAAGACCCGCGCGCAGCTCGTCGCGGCTGCGTGGGTTGGGCAGGGCTCGGCGGGCCTGCGATCCCCGCCGAGCCTGTCGCGATCGACCCATCGATGCACCCGCGTACTCCCGTACAATGGATGGTCAAGGAGCCGGCCCTGGCGGTCGATTCCCTACTAGGAGCGTTTGCAATGGCTACCCGAACTGACAACGAGATCCGCGAGCTGAGCCCCGAGGAGTGGGACCAGCGAGTCGATGAACAGGCACGCAAGCGCCTGGGCATGAGCGGCGAGGAGTTCGAGCGGCGTCTGAACGCGGGCGAGATCGACATTGACGATAGCCCCGACGTGACGCGCGTTGCGATGATGCTCCCGCTCCATGCCACGCACAAGTAAGACACCCGCCGAGGCCGTCGAGTACTACCGCGGCAGGACCGTGCGGTTGTTGTCCTGCGTGACGAGCGTCCACGTCGTCGCCCGCGCCTACCACCTCTCGGACAAGCCGCACGAGCTCGAACTAGCTGACACGGCAAAGATGCACGGTGGTCCTCTCTCGATCGACGTTGCCGAGGAATACGAGGTACGCCAAGACGCCGACGGTTGCCGCGTCGAGGTTCGCGGCTACCTCTACGCGATCGGATACGAGGGCCGCGAGCTCGTCTCCTACCACCGGCATCCCAGCGGCCACAGTCCGATCACCTGGCCGCACATGCACGTCGCGGCGGATGTCCAGATCGGTGATCGGTGGCTCGGAAAGGTCCACCTACCTACTGGCCCGGTCGGTCTCGAGCGAGTCGTGGCGCTGGCGATCACTGAGCTTGGCGCCAAGCCGCTGCGCGACGATTGGGAACGGCTGATCCGCGAGGCCGCCGCCCGCTAACGGCCGGTCCGCCGCAAAGGCCTCGAAGCCGTCAGCGTCCACTTCGCGCTCCCGGCCGACGTAGCGTGCTCGTCACCGCCAGGTCGTGATCGAGCCTCGCGCTCACTCGGATCAACGCATGAGCGGCCGTCCGAGGCCGAGCTCGAACGTCACTGTCGGCCGTCCAATCTCACCCGAGGCGCCGTGGGCTCGGGTGTGGACGACGAGTAAGTCACTCAGGAGCGGCCCTCGCGACCCCCCGGCATGCCGATCAGCGCGTGCATCAACATCTGTCAACGGCCTTTTCGAGCTACAGCGACGCTCGTGGCGTTAGCGGCTAGGCAAAACCCCTGCAAATCAGCCTAAAAGTTGAGGGGTGTAGACGGCTTTTGGGGAGAGTCTGGGGAGAGTAGACGACTGTCTGCCAGTATCGTGGAGCAAAAAGCCAAAAAGCGTAAGCGTTCAGTGGGGTTGGGGGATATAGCCTGGGGTTGTCGAATACTGGGTTGTGGAGCGCGCGGAGGCGGAGGCGATCTACGAGCAGGGACGTGAGGCCGTTGTCGCTGTGCTGCTGCGGATGGATGAGCAGATTCAGCGGCTGGAGGCGCGGGTTGCGCGTCAGGATGAGCGGATCGCGCAGCTCGAGCGGCGGTTGAACCGCAGCTCGCGAAACTCCTCTGCCCCGCCGAGCTCTGATCCCCCGGCCCGGGCACCCAAACGCGGCGAGGGCCCCTCGGGCCGCGACCGTGGCGGGCAACCCGGTCACGAGGGTCACGGGCGGGATCTGCTGCCGGCGTGCGCGGTGGACGAGGTGATCGAGCACTGGCCCGAGCGCTGCGACTGCGGCCACGTTTTCTGTGAGCGCGAACACGACCCTGTTGGCGATCCTGTCGTTCACCAGGTCGAAGAGCTACCGGTGCTGACGGTGAGGGTGATCGAGCACCGTGCGCAGCGCCTGTGCTGCCCGGCCTGCGGCAGCGAACCTCGTGCCGAGCTTTCGCGGGAGATCGCGGTGAGCTGCTTCGGCCCGCGGCTGCAGGCGGCGCTCGTGGTGCTGTCGGTGCGCAACCGCATCTCCCGTCGCGATGTCGTCGAGCTCGGCGAAGAGCTATTCGGTGCGCGCCTATCCAGCGGCAGTGTCGACGCGATCCTCTCCCGCGCAAGCCAGGCGCTCTGCGAGCCCTATGAGGATCTGCTGGCACACGTCCGTGGCGCGGGCGCGCTCAACGCCGATGAGACGGGCTGGCGCACCGCCGGGGAGCGCCGTGCACTGTGGGGCCTATTCACGCACCGCCACGCGTTCTTTCAGGTCGCGCGCGACCGTCACGAGGACCACGCCAAGAGCCTACTCGCCGACAGCGACGCGGTCGTCACCTCGGACCGCTGGTGGGCATACCGCAGTCTGCCCCTGTGCCGACGCCAGCTGTGCTGGTCTCACCTCAAGCGCGACTTCGCCGCTCACTCCGAAGGCCTCGCAGCCGAGAAAGAGTTCGGCGAGCACGGGCTGGAGCTCTGCCGCGAGGTGTTCGCTGCCTGGCAGACCTTCCAAGTCACCGAAGACCGGCGCGAGCTGAAGCGAACCGTCGCCCAGCTAAAGCGAACCTACAAGCCGATCATCGCTGGCTACGCCACCAAGCGAGCGCGCAACAAGCGCTGCCGCGGCATGGCCAAAAACCTCCTGAAGGCCTGGCCGGCGCTGTGGAGCTTCGCCGCACACGACGGCGTGCAACCGACCAACAACCACGCCGAGCGCGCACTACGCGGCGCCGTCATCTACCGCAAACTCTCCCTCGGCACCCAGTCCGCCGGCGGCGAGCAGCGCATCGCCAGACTGCTCTCCGCGCACACCACCTGCCGCCTACAACACCGCTCGCTATTCAACTACCTCACACAGCTCCTCAGCGCTCACGCCCGCGGCGACCCAGCACCGTCACTCGCCTAGCACCCACCCACTGAACGCTTACTCAAAAAGCAACGATTTGCAGGCATTTTTCAAGGCGACGACCGGAATCGAACCGGTGTAGACGGCTTTGCAGGCCGCTGCGTAGCCACTCCGCCACGTCGCCATAAAGCCCGACAAGAGTACCGGGCGCCAAGCAAACCCCCCGAACCAAGCCGGCACGCAACGCGCGGCCGGAGCCCCCCGAGAACGCGACACGAGACCCGGAATCTCCAGGCTGAGCGACGGCCCTACGAGATCCCTTCCCCAGGCGGGCAAGGCGATTCGCCGGCCTTCAGCCCGAGCAGATCGGCGAGCACCGCGTCAGGCGCGATCCCGCAGCCGACCTCGGCGCTACCGAGATCGACGACGACCCATCTGCGGGTGCCGGCAGGCTGCACGGCCACGACGGAGGCGGCCTGGAAGCTGTTGCGGAAGGCCCTCGTCGGCTGCAGTGACGCCATCGCCCACGCCTTGCTGACAGTCGAGATCTTCACTTTCGTGACCACGTAGCGCCTGGTCGGCACCGTGTTGATGCCGCCCACCGGGCTGCTCCTGACCGCCTGCGCGACGGCTTTGGCCTGTGCGGGCGTGGCGTTCTTGCGAGCCAGCGCGCTGGAGGCAAGCGCAACCGACGCTAGCGGCACAAGCAGGGCGAGCGCGACGAACCGACGCGTAAACATGTTGCTCCTTTCGATCTCGCGAGGCGGCCTTCAACTATATGCCCGCGCGCAGCGCGCCTCTCGGGCTCGAGCCCGCCGGCGGGGACCCACCGATGGACTGGTGGTGCGCGACCTGATCGCTTGCAGCCCGACCACCTCGCGCACAACGAGAACCGCGCGTAGCACGACCACCCCACCGGTCAGGATGAGCGCATGCAGCTAAAGCGCCTATGCGTCTTCGCCGGCGCCAATGCCGGCGCCCACGACGACTACCGCGCCGCCGCAATCGACCTGGGGTCCGAGCTGGCAAAGCGCGAGATCACGCTCGTGTACGGGGGCGCGAGCGTCGGCTTGATGGGCGCCATCGCGGACGCCGTGCTGCAAGGCGGCGGTGAGGCGATCGGCGTCATTCCCCAGGCGCTGGTCGAGCGCGAGGTGGCACATCCCGGCCTCAGCGAGCTTCGGGTCGTCGAGTCGATGCACGCGCGCAAGGCGCTGATGGGCGAGCTGTCGGACGCGTTCCTGGCGCTGCCGGGCGGGCTGGGCACGCTGGAGGAGCTGTTCGAGGTGGCCACCTGGAGGCAGCTCGGCCTGCACGCCAAGCCCATCGGGCTGCTCAATGTGCGCGGCTACTACGACCGCCTCGACGCCTTGCTCGATCACGCTGTCGCGGAAGGGTTCCTCGAGACCGAGCACCGCCGAATCCTTCATATCGACAGCGACGCGAACCTGCTGTTGGAGCGCTTCGAGCGATCCGAGATCCCGCAAGCGCACGGTGGCACCGGGGCCGCGGATCCGCGCCTGCGCAGCTAGTGCCGCCGAAACGAGCACAGCCGGCGCAATCAGGCGATTGTCAACAATCTGACAAATGCAGCATTAGTGGCGCATATGGATCGCTTCGGGCATGAATAAGCCGGGCGCAATCGGGTAGCGACGACAGAGGGCCATGCGAGTGAGCGCACTCCCATGGGCAAATCGAACGGGAAGGAGTCGTGATGGGCTCCACAACGACACCCTCTAGGCCTTCGACGCGAACGGAGCCGGGCCGGTTCCACTTGCGGACGGTGCGACGGCCTGCCGTCGCGCACACCACCGATCAGCGGGAGGACGACGTAAAGCGGGCGGACGCCGTAAGTCAGCAGGCAGGCTCGGCTGAGGACGCGATCGCGGACACACGGCCCGCACTCCCGCGCGACCCCAACACCGACCAGGACGAGCTGTTCACCGCATGGCGACGCGATCGCGACCGAGGCGCGCAGGAGCTGTTGATGGAGCGCTACATGCCGCTCGCGCGCAGCCTGGCGCGCCGCTACGGACGCACGTCTGAGCCGTTCGAGGACCTGCTCCAGGTTGCGGCGCTCGGGCTCGTCAAGGCGATCGACCGCTATGAGCCCGAGCGGGGGCATTCGTTCGCCGCGTTCGCGGTGCCCACGATCCTCGGCGAGATGCGCCGTTACTTCCGCGACGCCGGCTGGGCGATCCACGTGCCGCGGGCGGCCAAGGAGCGAGCGCTCGTGGTGCGCGACGCCGTCGATCGTCTGCGCAGCACCGACGGACACAGCCCGACGGTCAGTCAGCTCGCCCAGTTCCTCGAGCTCGACGTCGAGCAGGTGCTCGATGCGCTCGCAGCGCTGCAGGCGTACGAGACCTGCTCGCTGGATGCTCGCCGCCCCGGCAACGACGACGACGGGGTCAGCTATGCGGAGACGCTCGGCCGCGAGGACGAGCGCTATGAGCTGATCGAGTGCGACGTGGCGTTGCGCTCGGCGCTCATCGAGATCGCTCCGCGCGAGCGGCGGATCCTGCGCTTGCGGTTCGTCGACGATCTGACGCAGTCGCAGATCGCCGAACGTCTGGGTATTTCGCAGATGCAGGTGTCGCGCCTGTTGCGGCGCTCGCTCGAGCGGCTGCGGGCGTTGACTCGCGCGTCGCCGGAATCCCCCTAGCGACAGCACGGTTCCGTGGTCTACGATGATCGGCGCTTGGCCGAGGTGGCGACACGGGAGTGCGCCAGCTGACCGGCGTCACGGCAATGGTGGGCACTGCGCACGTCCTCTTGGATTTCTCGAGCAGACCAGAGAACGTGCCGGTGGTTCGCCAGGCGCTTGCCGGGTTCGCCGACGCGATCGCGCTGTCCCAGGCCGCTCTGCACGACGTGAGCACGGCGCTCACCGAGGCGTGCAACAACGCCTCGCTGCATGCGTACGCCGGGACCGAGGGGCCGGTCGAGGTGGAACTGCTCGCCGCCAGCGGCTCGCTGCTGGCGTCGGTCCGCGATCACGGCGTAGGGTTCACAACAGCTGACGCATCGATCGAGTTCCCGCGTGAAGTCGATGGCCAGATCGCCGGTATCGGGCTCCCGGCGATACACGGCCTGGCGAGCCGGGTGCGGTTGAGCGAGCGCGACAGCGGCGGGACCGAGGTGGCGATGGAGTTCGATGCGTCCGCGCTGGGCTCCGATGCACCCACGCTTGGCCCCGACGCACTTGGCCCAAAAAGGCTCGCGCGTGCGCGCACGGCGCACGAGTCCGCGATCGACTCGCCCCGCTTCGGCCCTCGAAGCCGCAGGTTCGCGCGCGGGGGCGCGGCGCGAGGACCGCTCGAACGTCGTTCGATCGCGCCCGTGCGGTTGGCCGACACGATCGAGCTCGAGATGGCGCCGCTGAGCACCGCCTGCGCTGTGCTTCCGCGCGTGCTGTACGCGGCTGGGGCGCGAGCCTACTTCCCGGTTGACCGTCTCGAAGGTCTGCGGCGTGTGTGCGCGCGCGTGTTCGAGCCCGGCCGATGCTGGTCGCCATCGAGCCGCGTACAGGCCGGCGTGCGAATCGTGCCGGGCTACCTGGAGCTGCGTGTCGGGCCAATCCGGGTCGAGGACTTCAAGCCGCTGGTGGCGGTCGCGCAGGAGCTCGATCCGGCCATCGAGGGAGCGATGCCGGTGCGGGGGGCCGAACGTCCTGAACGCCTGCTGCTGCGCGTTCCGCGGACGGGGATCTGAGCGGTGGCGGCGATGAACGGGCGTCCCGACGGCGGCGGGCTCCAGCACGAGGACCTTGCGGTCGCGCTGCTGGTGAAGGCCGTGCTGGAGAACGTCGCCGAGGCGATCACGGTCGTCGATGCGGGCGGGCGCACGGTGTTCGCCAACCGGGCGGCGCTCGAGCTGCTCGGGCTGACGTCCCAAGAGGAGCTGACGCAGGCGCAGCCGGGCGAGATCATGTCGCGCTTTCTCGTGCTCGACGAGACCGGCGCCGAGCTCGCCCTGGCGTCGATGCCCGGACGGCGGCTGTTCGACGGGGAGCCCGCGGTCCCGCTGCTGGTCAGGAACATAGTGCGAGCCACGGGTGAGGAGCGCTGGTTCGTAGTGCGTGCTTCGCCGATCGTCGACCCCGACAGCGGCGAGGTGGCGTATGCCGCGAACGTCTTCGAGAACGTGACGCAGGTCAAGCGCGCGCAGCTGGCCGAGGCGTTCATGGCGCAGGCGAGTCGCGTGCTGGCCTCCTCGATGGACTACGGCGAGACGCTGCAGCGGGTCGCGCGGCTCGCGGCGACCCAGATCGCGGAGTGGTGCGCGGTCGACGTGCTCGGGGAGCACGGACAGCTCGAGCGCGTGGCAGTCCACCATGCCGACCCCGCGACGCTCGCGCTCGTCGAGCACCTGGATCGCTCGTATCGGCCGGCGCTCGACGAGCCGCTGGGCGTGCCCGAGGTGATTCGCAGCGGCGAAGCCAAGATCTACCGCGGCATCACCGACGAGTCGCTCGCCGCTTACGCGCGCGACGCCAACCACCTCGAGCTGCTGCGCGGCCTGGCCGCGCGCGACGTGATCATCGTGCCGCTGGCGGCGCCCGCCAGGACCTTGGGGACGATCACGCTGGTGTCCTCGAGGATCGGCCGGCGCCTGACCGAGGCCGACCTCGATCTCGCCGTGAGGCTCGGGCGCCGCGCCGGCACGGCCGTGGAAAGCGCGCGCCTGTACACCGAGCGGACACACATCGCGCAGACGCTGCAGCAGGCGCTGATGCCGTACTCGCTGCCGGACGTTCCGGGCTTTCAGCTCGCCGCCTCCTACCGTGCCGCCGGCGAGCTCAACGAGGTGGGCGGCGACTTCTACGACGTCTACCCGTGCGGCGCCGAGCGCTGGATCCTGGTGATCGGGGACGTCTGCGGCAAGGGACCCGACGCGGCCGGCGTGACCGCGCTGGCACGGCACACGCTGCGGACCGCTTCGATGTTCGATCCCAGTCCGGCAACGATGGTTCGCACGCTGCATCGCGCGCTCCTGCAACAACTGCCCGGACAGCAGATGTGCACGGTGTGCGTGGTGAGCGTGGGCGCGCCACACGGCATCGCCACGGTGAGGCTGGCGCTCGGGGGCCATCCTCAGCCGCTGCTGATCGACACGGGCGGCCGCACGTATGCGGTCGGCGAGCCCGGCACCGCCCTGGGTCTCGTCGAGCCGATCAACGTCACCGAGACCGCCCTCGAGCTGCACCCCGGCGAGACGCTCTTGCTGTACACCGACGGCGTCCCCGAGACGTGGCGCTCGCGGTTCGAGCACACCTCGCCGCTGATGCGGCTCTGTCAGCGCGCCCCCGGCCAGCCGGTCGCCCAGCTGCTCACGGAGATCGAGCGCGCCGCCGTCGCCGGCGCGGCCGGCATGCCCCGCGACGACATGGCGCTGCTGGGACTCCGACTCGTGAACGCGGGCGCCAGGTACCATTAAAGTTCCAATGGCGGCCCATGAGCACCTCCGGATCGCGACCAGGAGGACGCCGGACCGAGTGGTTCTCATGCTCGACGGCGAGCTGGACATGGTCAACACCCCGCTCTTGCAGGACGCTTGTGCGTGTTCAGATGTTGCCGACAGCGCGACGCTCGTGCTCGACCTGCGCAGGCTCAGCTTCATCGACTCGACCGGCCTCAAAGCGATCTTCTCTGCGCGTAACGAATCTCGACGGCGGGGCCAGCAGTTTGCCGTGACGCCTGGCTCCCAGCAGGTCGAGCGCCTGCTCAGCGTGACCCGGCTGGGCGAGCACCTGCAGACGATCGCAACGCCGGACGAGCTGCTCGTCTAGGGTCGCCCAGGCGGGCGTTCGCCGGCGACAGCTGGTTGGACCAGCTGCTAAGCTGCACAGCCATGCCCCTGCGTGCCGTGGACAAGAGCTCGCTGGCGGACAAGGTGTTCGAGCAGCTGACGGGCGAGATAGTCAGCGGCCGTCTGGCGCCGGGAGCAGCGATTCCGTCCGAGCGCGAGCTCAGCGAAGTTCTTGGAGTCAACCGCCACGTGGTGCGCGAGGCGGTGAAGCGACTCGAACAGATCGGGCTGGTCAAGGTCGCCCAGGGCGGCCGCACGAAGGTGCTCGACTTCCGCGAGACCGCCGGGCTAGACCTGCTGGCGCTCGCTGCCGAGCACGCCGAGGCCGCCGAGGGACTGATGCCGCTGCTGGCCGACGCGCTGGAGATGCGAGCCGGGATCGGCGTCGATCTGGCCCGCCTGTGTGCCCAGCGGGCTGACGCGGAGCTGCGTGAGGAGTTGGTCGAGATCGCAGCGTGTCTGGCGGAGGCCGCGGATAGCGCCGAATGCGTCGCGCTGGACCAGCGTTTTTGGCAGAGGATGCTCGACGGCGCCGGCAACCTCGCCTACCAGCTCGCCTTCAACAGCCTGATACGGGTCGTGCACTCTCTGCGCGAGCTCAGCGTGTCGTGGCTCGAGCAGGAGCTCGAGCGCGGCGACTACCGGCGTCCGATCGCCGCCGCGATCGCCGCGGGCGACGCCGAGTCTGCCGCCGAGGCGGCGCGCGCGGCGCTCACCCCGCCAGCCAGCCTCGCCCCCGTTTCCAGCCGTGCGGCGCGTCGACTTCGACCGTGAGCGCGAACCGGCCGTGAGCTCCGAGCAGGTTCCCGCCGGCTACCACGGAACGCTCACCTCCAAGCGCGCAGACCTGGTTGCCCTGCGCTCGTGCTGGCGGGAGTTCATGACACATTTCTCGCCGTGTGTCGCACTGGCCGCGTGCGCGCTTGCGCTAGGCACGCGCATCTACGTCGGGCAATGGTCGTGGCACGATCTGTTTCCGCCGCTCGCGCTGCTGGCAGCCCAGCCGTTTGTCGAGTGGATGATTCACAAATATCTACTGCACCTGCGTCCGATCAACTTCTTCGGCCGCCGTGTCGAGTTGTACGGCTCGATGCAGCACCGAAATCACCATCTGGCGCCGTCCGACCTGAACAGGGTTCTGCTGAAGCCGCTAGAGGTCGTCGGCTTCGTGGTGCAGATCGCGATCGTGGTGACGCTGCTGACGCTTGCGCTCTACGGTCCGCTCGGCTGGCCCGTTCTACCGGCAGCCCTCACCGGCATCGCCTTTGCCTATCTGGGGCTGTTTCGTTACGAGTGGTCGCACTTCTTGATTCACACTCCGTATGTGCCCAGGTCGCGCTGGTATCGAGCGATCTGGCGAAACCACCGTCTTCACCATTTCAAGCACGAGGGCTACTGGATGGGCGTGAGCTCGAACCTCGGCGACCGTCTGCTCGGCACCAATCCGGATCAGCGATCGGTGCCGAAGTCCCCGACAGCGAGGACGCTCGGGATCGAGACCGAGTAGCACCGCACGCCCCTTCGGCGCTACGATCTCGGATCTCTCCAGCGGGTTTCACGGCCGTCGGCGGCGCGATGGGTGCTCGCGGAGCTCATCGACCAGGGACATCAGGCTTCCGGACGAGACCCCCAGTCCCTGACAGATCTTCAGGATGTTCTCGTATGTTGGGTTCGCCTGTCCGCGCACGAGGGCGTTGACCTGCTTGACGTTGAGGCCACTGCGCTCGGAGAGTCCCTCCTGGGTCATGCCCGCTTGCGCCATCAGCCGTTCGACTGCGCCGGCGAGCGCGGCATGGTCGGAGCTGCGCGGCTTTGACCTCCTCGGCGGCGGCATCGCCGGCACCCTCGCGTATTCCGAGTGACGGCGTTAGGACATATATGGGATATACTTGCTATCGGACAGTTGTCGTCCGCCCAATTTGCGAGGATTTCCGCCGTGCCCCGTCCACGATCCAGTCAACCGCAGTCCCCGAATCTCGCGAGCCTCGGTCGAGCCGTGCGCTCGCTTCGCGAGCGACAGGGTCTCACGGCTAGAGACCTGGCCGAGGCCATCGGCGTGTCACCCGCGGAAATCGCCGTGCTCGAGGAGGGCAGTTTGGATCCTGACTTCGAGCTGCTGCTGACATTGGCAGATAGCCTCGGTGTACGCATGTCCACCCTTTTCGTGCGCGCAGAACAGCTCGACGGTCGCGCGGGACCCGGCGGGACCAGCGACGAGCAGTAAGGCGCGGTTTATCGAACTGGGCGCGATGGGCTACGCTCCCATTGCAGCGACATGCCACGCTCGAGGCCGACACCAGCGCCGCACGAGGGCGAGCGGATCGACGGGACTCCGACGGCGGTGCAGCGGCCGAATGGCACGACTGCCGCCGCGCAGCGGCGGAACAGCTCGCCTGCCGCTGTGCAGCGACCGAGTAGCTCGGTGCCGGCGAGCTCGCGGCCGGGCGGACCGGCGGTCGTGATCGTCGGCGCCGGCTTCGGCGGGATCGCGGCCGCGATCGAGCTGCGTCGGAACGGCTTCACGAACGTCACGATCCTCGACAAGGCGCAGGGAATTGGCGGAACCTGGCTGCACAACACCTACCCCGGGGCGGCGTGTGACGTGCCGTCCCATCTGTATTCGTTCTCATACGCCCAGCGCCGCGATTGGCCGCAGCTCTGCCCGCGCCAGGCCGAGATCCTCGAGTACTTGCGCGAGGTGGCGCGCGCTCAGGGCGTGGATCGCGATGTCGTGACCGGGGCCGAGGTCAGCTCCTGTGCGTGGGACGATGAGCAGCGCCGCTGGACCGTTAGGACAGCGGCGGGCCAGACCTATCGGGCCGACGCGGTGGTGCTCGCGACCGGCCAGCTGCATCAGCCCTCCTGGCCGCGCATCGAGGGCTCGGAGAGCTTCGCCGGGCGCTCGTTTCACTCGGCTGAATGGGATCACGAGTACGACCTGCGGGGCAAGCTCGTGGGAGTCATCGGCACCGGCGCGAGCGCCGTTCAGATCGTGCCGGAGATCGCACGCGAAGCGCGCAGCTTGGTGATCTTTCAGCGCACCGGCAACTGGTTCTTGCCGCGCAAGAATCGCCCCTATCCAGTGTCGCTGAAGGCGCTGATCGAACACGTGCCCGGAGTGCAGGCGTTTCGACGGCGGTTCATGTTCGAGTACTGCGAAGCGCTGACGCTCGCGATCCGCCACCCAGCGACGATCGGGCGCCTGCTGGGTCTGCGCTCGGCGCTGTTCATGCGCTCGCAGCTCAGGGACGGTGAGCTGCGGCGCAGGCTGTGGCCCGATTACACCTTTGGCTGTAAGCGCATCCTGTTCAGCTCGGAGTTCCTCCCCGCGCTCCAGCTGCCGCAGGTGCGGGTCGTGACCGACGCGATCTCGCACATGAGCGCTGAGGGGATCGTGACGGCAGACGGAACGCTGCACGCGTTGGACTGCGTGATCTACGCGACGGGCTTCAAGACGAACGACTTCATGTTTCCGATGCAGGTGATCGGCGCTCGCGGTCGTTCGCTGTCCGACGTCTGGGCGGCCGGGGCGCACGCCCATCTCGGCTTGACCGTGCCGGGCTTTCCCTCGCTGTTCATCATGTACGGGCCCAACACGAACACCTCGGGTGGCTCGATCCTCGTATACCACGAGGCGCAGGCGGCATACCTGCGCCAGGCTCTCGAGCTCGTGCGGCGCTCGCAGGCGGGCGGGATCGAAGTCCGGGAGGAGGTCGAGGCCGCCGGAGATCGCGCGCTGCAGGCGCGCTTTGCCGGTACGGCGTGGACCAGGTGCGATTCCTGGTATCGCGATCGCAGCGGACGGATCGTCGCCAACTGGCCGGGGTACATGCGCGAGTACATCGGCGCCACGAACAGGCTCGAGCCCTCCGAGTACACGCTGCTGACCGGCCGTCGGCGCGACGAGAGCCCGCGCGAGCCAGACCCGCGCGAGCCGGCCCCAGACGAGCCGGCCCCAGACGAGCCGGCCCCAGACGAGCCGGCCCCACACGAGCCGGCGATGGACGCACGCGCGCGCGCGCACGCGCGCGCGCAGGCGCCAGCAGCACGCCCTTGACCACAGCGCCTTCGCGACGGCTCGGCACATGCCCAGCCACCCCCGTCCATGGCCTCGCCCGCCGGACCACATGCCGCAGACCACATGCCGGACGCACGCGCGCGCACGCGCGCGCGTGGGCTCACGCCCGGTGCATCAGCCTCACGGCCCCACGTTCACGAGCTCAGCCGCCATGCCACGCACGCGCGCGCGCACGTGGGCTCACGTTTCGAGCATCAGCGTGACGGGGCCGTCGTTGACGAGCTCGACCAGCATGTGCGCGCCGAACACGCCGCGGCGCGCGCCGGCACGGTCGCAAAAGCGCTCATAGAGCGGCTCGGCGGCCTCCGGGGCCGCCGCGGCCACGAAGCTCGGGCGGTTGCCGCGGCGCGTGTCGCCGTAGAGCGTGAACTGGCTGACGCACAGGATCTCGCGCTCGCCGAGAGGATGGTTCATACGACCGTGCTCGTCCTCGAAGACGCGCAGCGCCCGCACCTTCTCGGCGAGCCGGTCGGCGCTGGCGGCGGTGTCCTCGTGCGCCACGCCCAGCAGCACGAGCAGGCCGGAGCCGATCTCGGCGACGACGCGATCGTTAACTTGCACGCCGGCGCGAACGACCCGCTGGACGAGTGCGCGCACCAGGCTAGCGAGTCGCGATCGGGCGCTGCGACGCGATGAGCATGCCGGCTCAGCCTACTCGAGCACGGGCCTGAGGTTTTCTTCGCTCGCAGCGAGGTAGAGCGTGGACAACGCGAGCGGGCCCGGTTCGCCGTCCTGTCTGACCGCTATAAACCGTAAAGGGTTTCGGCTCAACCTGTCGCGGGTATTCGCGCGGAGGGGATCGCGGCGCTGGGCTGGATGATGGGGATCGCAGCAAGCAGGCGATATGTAAGGAGGGTTTGAATGGCCAGAATCATCGTGACGACCGAGCAGGGCCACCCACCGGACGCGCCGGTGCTGCTCGACGAGCGTGTGTGCCAAGCACACTTGAGCGACGGCCACTCGGCCGAGCAGCTGATGCAGCGATTGCGCTGGGCGGTTGCCGACGCCGAGGATGCCGAGCGCACCCTCTCGCCCGCCGAACAGCTGGCGTCCGCCGAGCAGCTATCGATCGGCTGATCGCTCGCCCGCCACGAGCTCTCTGCCGTCGTCGTGACCTGAGCTATTGGGCCGCGAGCAGGGGAACGTCGTGTGCGAGTTCGGCCGGTACGAAGTTGGCAGCGTAGACGGAGGTGCGCTTGCCCGACGCTGAGATCCCGTAGACGAGCCCGGTGTGGTTGATGAACTGGGGCTGCTGGGCGTCGCGTTCGGCGCCCACCCCCCACGCCTCCCAGACCCTTGCGAGTTCGTGCGCGGAGCCGACCAGGTACTGCATGCGACCGGTCATGTGGTGGCGCGCCAGGAAGGCCGCGACCGCCTTTGACGTGTCGCCGCGCGGGTTGACCGAGACCGCGATGATCTGCAGCTTCGAGGCCTCGCGCGGGCCCAGCAGTTCGAGCGTGGTGTGCAGGCTGGCGGTGATCAGCGGGCAGATGTCGGGGCAGCTCGTGTACAGGAAGGTCACGAGCACGGCCTTGCCGCGGTAGGAGTCGATGTTGACGGGCTGGCCGAGGTAATTGCGCAGGGCGATCGGCGGTGCCGGCGTGGGCGGCGAGAAGACCTCGGTGGCGTCGAAGCGTCCGCGTGCAGTGGTGGCGCCGGTGGCGAGCGAGTGGGAGTTGCCGCCGATCGCCAGCAGCGCGACGCCGCCGGCGATCACGACGAGCGTGACGAGCCACAGCAGGATGCGTGGACTGAGACCGCCTTTGCGCACGGAAGCGAAGGTACCAACGCGGCCGAGTGAGCGTGTCGGATAACGCGGGCCGTCGATGCAGACGCTCGCAAAGCAGCGCACGCGCGGGTGCGCGCCTACGGACGCGCAGGCGCATGCGCTCTGCCCAGGCAAGCGTCGGACACGCGGCTCTGCAAGCGCCTGCGCAGGCGCGTGCGCTCTGCCCAGGCAAGCTGTCGGACACGCGGCTCGGCAGGCGGAGACCCCGCGCCGGCAAACGCCGGACACTCAGCTCGGGCAAGTGCTGGACACGCCGCGCCGGCTAGCGGCAGAGACGCCGTCCTGACCGCCGTTGGGCACACCCCGAGGGCAGGTACAGGGGCGTCCGCCGGGTGCCGGCGTCGGCAAGAACATGTGCAGACCTTCCCTTGATATGCAAATTGCGGACAAACCTGCTAGCTTCCCGCGCCGTTCGTGCCTAATCCTTGACCTCACGGGGTCGAGGAGCGGGGGACCCAGAGCAGCCGAGATGAGGCTGCGGGGGCGAATCGCCACCAAAGCGTGGCGTAGCGCATGTGCGCGAGCCCGACAGCTAACCCCGTAGGCGCCCAGCGATTTCGAAAGGAATAGTGCCCCATGCCGGGATTGCCGTCACGTGATCTTGCCGTTCTCGACCCTTGGGAAGCCTCGTACGCGCGATCGCGCGCACGCCGGGAGCGCGCCGGCAGGCGCAAGCGCCGGAGCACGGGCGACCAGGAGGCCAGGCCGTCGCTGGCGGAGCTGGTCTCCACCGTGAGCAGCCACAGCTTCCACCGCGACCTGTCCGACGTCGATCCGTGGGAGCTGTCGCTGGGACGCTCGCGCGCGCGCAGGCGAGCCGAGCAGTTGCGGTTCGTGCCGGCGAGCACGTTGGCCAAGCGAATCTCGCTGGGGACGTTGGTGGCGCTGACGGCCGGCCCGGGCACGAGCCTGGCCGAAGGGAGCAGGCCCGCGCAGGGGGCGGCGGGGCCGCCGACGACGATCGAGCACGGGATCGTGCTGCACGAAGGCGACGAAGGCCGGCAGGTCGAACTGCTGCAGAAGGCGCTTGGGCGCGTCAAAGTGGACGGGATCTTCGGACCGGAAACCGACGCCGCCGTGCGCGCGTTTCAGGCGCGCAGGGGCCTGTCCACCGATGGAGTCGTGGGTACGCTGACGAGCACGTCGCTGCGAGGCGAAGCCAGCGGCGCAGCGGCGGCCGTGGACGGCGCGGTCGATGACGCGGGCGGCGCGGTGACCCAGGCGACTGAACAGGCGACGGAACGAGCTGCGATCGACAACATCGGGCGGCTGCAGAGCGCCCTGCACGTCAAGTCCGACGGAGTGTTCGGGCCCGAAACGGAGGCGGCCGTGATGCGGCTGCAGGCCCGACACGGTCTCGCCGTTGACGGCGTGGTTGGGCCGGCGACGTGGGAAGTGATCGACGTGCACGGCGAGGAAACTCTTACGCCTCCCCCCTCGGCGATCCCCCAGCCGGCGTCGCCGAGCGGCGAAGAAGTCGGCGCCGTGCCCCCCGGAGCGGACGAGGCCGGCGGCGCGACCGCGCCCGAAGCCGCGCCGGAAGGCGAGACCGGCACGGTGGCGGCGCCCGAGGCCGAAACGGGTGCCACGGCAGCGGCGCCCGCGGCCGAAACAGAGGCACCCGCAGCCGCGCCGGACGAGGAGACGGGCGCAGAGACGCCGAGCAGCACCCCCGCCGAGGAGCCGACCGGCGAGACGAGCGCTCCCGCGACGACGCCGGAGAGCGAGCCGAGCACGCCCACGGAGGAGCCGACCGCTCCCGCGGGTTCGACGAGCGGCGAAAGCCAGAGCGCGGTCGGACGGGTGGTGTCCGCGGCGGACGAAATCGCCACACGACCGTACGTGTACGGGGGCGGGCATGGGTCGTTCCAGAGCGAGGGCTATGACTGCTCGGGCTCGGTGTCGTACGCGCTGCACGGCGCCGGGCTGATCAGCTCGCCCGAGGACTCGTCCGAGCTCGAGTCCTACGGCGACTCAGGGCCGGGCAAGTACATCACGATCTATGCGAACTCAGAACACGCGTACATGACGGTTGACGGCAGGCGCTTCGACACGGTGGCACTTGCCGAAACCGGGTCGCGCTGGTCGAGCTCGTCGGGCGACGACGGCGGATCGTTCGTCGAGCGCCACCCCGCCGGGTACTAGCAAGGTCGGGGATTGGAAGGGCAGGCCGGCGCGTGCGCCGGCCTGCGGGGCCGCACATGTGCGGCCCCGGACCGCGCCGCATGCGGCGCGGTCTGAGGGGGGCGGACGATCGCGTCGCCACCGGAGGGCCGTTGCGCAGTCCCTGGCCCGTTGCTGTTCGCCGGCGCGTAAGAGTTTCGTCCCAAGCGTGACCTAGCGTGCCTGCTCGCCCGTAACAGCGAGCAGGAAGGCGAACAGCATGCTGGCACGCACCAGGACGTTCACGATCGAAGGGCTGCAGGTCAGGCAGGTCGCGGTCGAGGTCGACATCCGCCCGGGGCTGCCCGGGTTTGCGATCGTGGGCTTGGCCGACGCCTCGGTCAGGGAGGCGCGGGAGCGCGTGCAGGCTGCGATCCTGAACTCGGGCTACGAGTTTCCGGCGCGCCGTATCACGGTGAACCTCGCCCCGGGTGACGTCCCGAAGGTGGGCCCCGGTCTCGACCTGGCACTGGCGTGCGGTGTGCTTGCGGCCAATGACCAGCTGCCGAAGGACCTGTTGGAGCGGTGCGCGCTGTTCGGCGAGCTGGGACTCGACGGCACGGTGAGGCCCTGTCAGGGAACGCTGGCGGTGGCCCAGGGCTGCGTCGAGGCGGGCCTGCGGCGTTTGGTGCTGGCACCTGGGCGCGCGCGTGAGGCGATGCTGGTCGACGACCTCGAGGCAGCACCGGCCGCGAGCCTCAGGAGCGCCGCGCGCATCCTCAGCGGCGGCGACGCCGACGAGCCGGCCGCCCCGATGCAGCGGACCGACGGGTGCTCTCGCAACGGTCGCGAGCTCGACGCCGGTGAGGCCCGCGAGCTGGACCTCGGCGATGTACGCGGCCAGCAGCATGCCGTGCGCGCGCTGGTGACGGCGGCAGCCGGCGGGCACAGCTGCCTGCTGAGCGGCCCGCCGGGGACGGGGAAGACGATGCTTGCGCAGCGGCTGCCATCGATCCTGCCCGAGCTGACCAGGAATGAGGCGATCGAGGTGACCCGCATTCAGAGCATCGCCGGCGACCTGCAGGGAGAGCTCGCGCGCAGCCGGCCGTTTCGCGCCCCGCACCACTCGATCACGATGGCGGGCCTCGTTGGCGGCGCGCGCAAGGGATGGGTGGGAGAGGTCGTGTTGGCCCACCGAGGCGTGCTGTTCCTGGACGAGCTCTCGGAGTTCGCTCGGCCCGCCTTGGAGGCGCTGCGTCAGCCGCTCGAGGATGGCCGGGTGGCGATCGTCAGGGCCAGCCACGCGGCGGTGTATCCGGCGCGCTTCATGCTCGTGGCCGCGACCAACCCTTGCCCGTGCGGGTACGGCGGCGACGTCGAGCGCTGCCGTTGCAGCGAAGCCGAGCTCGCGCGCCATCGCCGGCGCCTGAGCGGTCCGCTGATCGACCGCATCGACGTGCAAACGCAGCTCGAGAACGAGGGCGTCGCCGGGCTGCAGCTGACGCCGTGGACCAGCTCGGCCCAGGCGCGCGAGCGGGTGACGCAGGCGCGCGAGCGCCAGCGGCGAAGGCTGCACCACGAGGGCGTGGCGACGAACGGCGAGATGGACGCCCGGATGCTCGCCAAGCACGCACGCATCGGCGAGCGGGCGCAGGAGATGCTGCGCAGCGCGCGGGCGAGCGGCATGCTCAGCGCACGCGGCGAGCACCGCACGCTGCGCGTGGCGCGAACGATCGCGGATCTGAACGGCAGCGAGCGCATTCGCGCGCGCGACGTCGGCGTGGCGCTGTCGCTGCGCCCCGGGGGCGAGCAGAGTGCCAGCCGTGCGGCGTGAGGACATACCGGACCTGGGTACAGACACGGGCTCGGCGGGCCGGCGAGGCGTAGCGCCCGCTCACGCACATGCGGGCACGAGCGGCGCCTGCCGAGGGTGCGTGCGCAGGAGCTGGTTGCTGAGCGTGCTGGGCACGAGGCTGGACTATCGAGCGCGCGACGAGAGCAGGCTGCTGGCGTTGCTGGAGCTCGATGACGAGCAGCTGATCGACGCGATCGCGGGCCGGCGCGCACGCGAGATCAGACCGCGCTGGGTGCGGTTCACACCGGCCGAGCCAGCGCCGTCGATCTGCCGTCACTGCGACGGCTGGCCACGCGAGCTCGGCACGTACGGCGGAGCACCGCGAGCGCTGTTCCTGGCCGGCCAGGCCGAGCGCCTGCGCGCGCTCAGCGCGAACCCGACCGTCGCGATCGTCGGCAGCCCCGGCGCGAGCGACTACGGACTGGAGATCGCCCGCAGCCTCGGGCGCGGGCTGGCAGCAAGCGGCGTGACGGTGATTAGCGGCTTTGTCGCGGGCATCGGGGCGGCGGCCCATGCAGGCTCGCTCGAGGCGGGCGGTGACTCGATCGCCGTGATGTGCGGCGGCGTGGACGTCTGCAGTCCCGCGAGCAGAAGGGAGCTATACGAGCGCGTAAAGGATCACGGCTGCGCCGTGGCCGAGCTCCCCTGCGGCGCGCGCACACGGCGCTGGTGCCGGGTGGCGCTTGCGCGAACCGTCGCGGGGCTGGCGCAGCTGACGGTCGTCGTCGAGGCCGGCGAGGGACCGGGCGAGCTGAGCGAGGCACGCGTGGCACAGATGCTCGGCAGGACCGTGGCGGTCGTCCCGGGGCGAGTGACGTCGCCACTCTCGCGCGGAACCTGCAGTCTGCTGATTGAGGGAAAGCCCGCGGTGCGAGGTGCAGTGGACGTGCTGGAGCTGCTGTACGGGCACGACACGGTCCACGGCGGCAGGGCTGGCGGATCGGAGCTGGCAGGACTGGAGCCGAGGCTGCGAGCGCTGCTCGAGCGGGTGGGCGCGGGGTGCGACACGCTCGGCAAGCTGACGACGGACGTCGCAGCGGACGCGAGCCAGACGATGCTGGGGCTGGCGGAGCTCGAGCTGAAGGGACTGCTGGCGCGAGGCGACGGCGGGCGCTACGTCCCGCGGCAGAGCCTCACGGGCGGAGCCTGACTAGTCCCGCCATCTGACTAGCCCCGCCATCACTACGACCAGCGGCCACCGTCGCAGCTCATGGCCATCGCCACTACGAATCCGTTGCCGCTGCTCGGCCGACGTCTATAGTTTGCGACCCGCGCGGATGTAGCTCAGTTGGCTAGAGCGTCTGCTTGCCATGCAGAAGGTCGAGGGTTCGAGTCCCTTCATCCGCTCTCGCGAAATCCCTGCCGGTGAAGGGCGGGCCGTCACGAGGAATGTTTCGCCTCGCGCTACCCGACAACCGCTGGCTGCGCCCGATCGAGGAATCCGACGGCCGAGAGCTGCACGCGGCGATCGAGGCGAACCGCGAGCACCTCGCCCGCTGGATGCCGTGGGCGGCGGATCAGACGCTCGCGGGCACGACCGCCTTCATCGCTCACACTCGTCGGCAGCTCGCGGACAATGACGGCTTTCAGACGGTCGTGGTCGAAGAGGGCGCCATCGTCGGCGTGGTCGGTTACCACGGCATCTCGTGGCGGGACCGCTCGACCAGCCTCGGCTACTGGCTGACCAAGCCCGCCCAGGGTCGCGGCACGATGACGCTGGCGGTCCAAGCTCTCGTTGACCATGCGTTCGAGACCTGGCGTCTGAATCGCATCGAGATTCGCGCCGGCATCGGCAACGCCCGCAGCCGCTCGATCCCGGAGCGCCTCGGATTCGCGCCGGAGGGCGTGCTGCGCGCCGCCGAGCTGGTCGGCGGCCGCTATGTCGATCTCGCGGTGTATGCCGTGCTCGCCCGCGACTGGTCAGCTCGCCCCCCGTGCCCGACGGCTTCCCCCAAGCCAAATTCAGCGCCTCGGGGCGTCGATTGTCGGCCGAATCCCACCGAAGCGCGATAGCCATTAGAGTTGACGGCGGGACCTCGCTCGGTCCGTCCAGCGAGGCCCTGAGGGATGGGACCGCCTCGGAGCTGAGCCCCTGCGTCTTCGCCTGCCCCGAGCGCAGGGCGGCGACATCAGCGTCGGGGCGGTCCCGATCAAGCCTCCTGCTCGATGTTTCCTCCTTGAGTTCAAAGGATGCCGCGCAGCTTGGCGGCTGTCTGTGAGGGGGGTCACGGGCGCAAGCGTGAGCTTGGTCACGCCCGTGGCGCCGGCCCCTCTCTGCCAATGTCGGGCAGGCCGCGACCCCCGGTGCGCGCCGCCGAGATCGCCCATCGGCCGTTGAGCCGACTCGACGCGAGCACTTCCACCTAGCCGACCAGCCTCGAACCCTACCGCCCGCACTGCGCCGGGCAGAGGCTAGAGTGAGTGCGGGACCTCGCTGGGTCCGTCCAACGAGGTCCCTGAGGGACGGGACCGCCTCGCAGCTGGGCCCCTGCGCCTTCGCCTGCCCCGAGCGCAGGGCGGCGACAGCCAGCTCGGGGCGGTCCCCACTTCAGGCTCTTCTCCGTTCAGCCGTCCCTGGCCTTTCAATCGGCCATCCCTGGCCGTCAGCCTGTTTTCGTCCTTGCACAGACAGCATGCGCTTCGCGGCCGAGCCTGTCTGTGAGCCTGATCACCCCACGCTGTGTGACGTTGCGCGGATCCACAAAGGCCCGCTTGACCCGCGAGCCTCAGTGACTTCGGCCGGACGCGCGGAAGCCTTGCGCCAGCCGGGCCGAAGTCGCTTCGCGACGAGCGTCAGTGCTCGACGTCGCCGTCCGCGTGGTGCGGCTCGTCGACGACTATATGGACCTCGCGGGGCCGGGGCTCGAGACCACGATCGAGGTGGTCGAGGTGGATGCAGAGGTGTCTGCGCAGATAGGGCGGCGCCGCGATCGTGTAGATCACTGCGAGCGGGACGATCGCGATCAACAGACGCGGAGTAGCAGCCGCAGCGAGCGCCACCACGATCCACGCCTCGGACACGGCGGCCAGCACCGACCAGCGCAGCGGACGGCGCGTCGCTGCGGCTCGTGCGGGCGTCGCGGGGCCTGCTCGCTGCGGCGTGCGCGTTGCCATATGCCCGGCATCGGCGTGACCTCAGGCCGACTTGAGCTTGGCTGGTGCAAGGAACCGAGCCCGCGCGCGGGGCAGCTGACAACCGGCATCGGGGCGCCTGGCTGCGCACGCGCCCCGGACAGCTCCCGTCAGCGTCTACCTTGTCGAATGTGTCCTACGCCTCAGCGGTCAGCTCGCGGCTCAGATCCGAACGTCCCTGGCGCGAGCATGAGCGCTTCTACATCGACCTGTTCGCCGACCGGACCGTCGCCGCGGCGCTGTGGCCGGGCGCGCTCGGCGGTCCGCGCACAGCGGCACAGGCATCGGCGATGCTCGCGGCCGATATCGAGCACTGGCAGCGAGAGGCGTTCGGGCCATGGGTCTTCTTCGAGACACAGACCGGGGTGTTCGTCGGCCGTGGCGGACTTCGCCGCGGCACCGTCGCAGGACGGGAGTGCGTCGAGGTTCTCTATGCCGTGCGCTCGGACGCCTGGGGCCGCGGATACGCCGGCGAGATGACCCGCGCGGCGCTCGCTCTCGCGCGGCGCCTGGGACTGACCGAGATCGTCGGGGTCGCCGCCAGGACCAACGTCGCGTCGCTGCGCGTGCTTAGCCGCGAGGGCATCCGTTTCGAGTCGGTGGTCGAGCACGCCGGCCTGCCGCACGAGCTCGGGCGCTTCTACTTGCGAGACCAGCCATGAGCGGCGGACTCAGCGCCAGTGGGGCGTGAGCGAGGCGATCAGATCGAGGGCAGCAGGGCCTGCGCCGGGCGAGGCGCACTCGCGTCGCCGGCGATGGCCGCAAGGTTGACCCGTTGCTTGGCCTTGGCGCGATAGAGGTGCCGGTCGGCTCTCGCCAGTGCGGCATCCAGGCTCTCGCCCTCGAGCCACTCGCTGACGCCACACGACCAGCAGACGGCGTCCTGGCGACTGCCCATGCGCGCGAGCACCGTCTCGGCGCCGCTCGGCGCGGTGCAAGGCATCAGCAGCACGAACTCGTCGCCTCCGTGACGAGCGAGGATGTCGCCCGAGCGTACGCTCGTACGCCAGTCGCGGCCAAGGGTTGCGAGCAGGCGGTCGCCCGCGGCGTGTCCGTCGCGATCGTTGATCGTCTTGAAGCCGTCGAGGTCGAGCACCGCGAGCGTCAGCGGCTGGCCCGAGCGGTCGGCCACCGCCCGCTCGCGTGTGGCGGCGGCGAGGAAGCCGTTGCGATTGAGCAGACCCGTGAGATAGTCGGTGTCGGCCTGCCGGCGCAGGCTCTCGCCGAGGTCGCCGAGGATCACGCCGGTCGCAAACACGGCCGCGGACACGAACAGCCAGTCCGGCAGTCCGCCTGGCAGTCCGTTCAGCGCGAACCCGACGCCGAAGCTCACCGAGATCACACACGCCAGCGTGACGCTGGTGCGCCGCGAGAAGAAGTGGGCCGTGTAGACCATGATCCACGGGTAGGAGAACGCCGCGAGCAGGGCGCCGCGGTCGGTTTTTGCGTTGGCGACGAGCACGCTGACGAGCAGCGCGCTCGTGTACATCAGGCCCTGCAGCACGGCCATTGGGACGCGCCAGGCAAAGATCCACAGGGTCACCCCGATCAGCACCATACAGAGGCCGATCACGGCAATAACGGCGTCGGGCTGGCTCGGGGAGAGCGGAAACACGAGCAGCAGCAACCTCGCGGTGCCACCGCAGCAGAAGAGCAGCGCAGCGGTCCATGCCGCCGGTGGCCGGTTGGCCATCGCGCGTCTCAGCCAGGGACCGGCCCGGGGAACTGTTTGCTTGTCGAACACCCATGAAGTCTTCGGACGCGCGCCGACACGGCTTGAGCCCCGTTTCCGGCGTGACAGCGAACCTTCATCCGCACGCCAAGCACGGACCGCGCAGGCGAGCGGGCGTCCGGACCGGCGGAGTCGGCCGACGATAGTTGTCTGACAGCCTCAACATCGAGACCGACTTTCGAACGCGTCGGGATGTCCGAGACCTTTCGAACGCGTCGGGATGTCCGAGACCTCGCGACGTCCAAGGCGTCGCGAGGCGCTCGAGGAGCCGGAGCGGCTAACCTGACCGTGCGGTGCTTTTCGGCAAGAGACAGCCGGCAACGGTGGACGCAGCCTCGGCACTGCCCGGGCGGGCAACCGAGCTGCAGGTGCCTGAGCGTCACGAGGTCCTGGGTACGCCCCTGAAGCCTCCGTTTCCCGATGGCGTCCAGCAGGCGCTGTTCGCAATGGGCTGCTTCTGGGGAGCCGAGCGCATCTTCTGGGAAGCCCCCGGCGTGTACACCACGGCGGTCGGCTACTCCGGCGGCTTCACGCCCAACCCGACATACGAGGAGGTCTGCTCGGGACGGACCGGTCACGCCGAGGCTGTGATGGTGGCGTTCGACAGCGCGGCCACGAGCTACGAGCAGATGCTCAAGCTGTTCTGGGAGGGTCACGATCCGACCCAGGGCATGCGCCAGGGCAACGACGTCGGCACCCAGTACAGGTCTGCGATCTACTGGTACAACCAGCTGCAGCGAGATGCAGCCGAGGCTTCGCGCGACGCTTATCAGGCGATGCTGACGAGCGCCGGCCACGGCCAGATCACGACCGAGATCGCCGAGGCCGGCCCGTTCTATTACGCCGAGGAGTACCACCAGCAGTACCTCGCCAAGAACCCGAACGGATATTGCGGTCTCGGCGGCACGGGCGTCGCCTGTCCGGTTGGCCTGCTCAGCGGAAGCTGACGTTCTCAGCTGCCGCGAGCTCGCGTCTTTTCTAGCGCAGCCCCGCAATTGGTCCGCAGCACAGCTCTACGCTCGCCCTCTCCGCCGGGCAAGCCCCGCGCTCACATTCCCCGTAGCAGGCCCCACGCTCGCCTTCTCTGCCGGGCAAGCCCCGCGCTTGCATTCTCCGCGGCACAACCCCGCGCTCGCATTCTCCACAGCACAGCCCAGCGCTCGCTTTTTCGCCGGCACGCTGGCATAGAACGCGGCAGCGGCCCCGCCGTTCGGCGGGGCCGCGATTGCCGGTTGTTGTTCAGCCGGGCCCGCCCCTCCGTCGGGGGGGATGGACGGGCCCGGAAGTGGTTGAGGGTCTTGGCTCTAGGTCGCGCCTCCGAGTGCGGGCTCCCCTGGTGTGGTCTGCCAGCCCGGCGCGTGCGGACCGCCGAGCGTCGGCACGTCCGAGGGGTACACCTCGTTGCCGTGGATCGCGTGATCGCCGATCTCCAGCTCCTCGTCGGACAGCCGCAGGGGCAGGAAGATGCCGATCACCTTGAGGATGATGAACGTCGCCACCGCCGTGTAGCAGATCACCCACAGCGCAGCCTCCGCCTGCCATCGCAGCAGCGTCCAGCTGCCGCTCTGGAGCAATCCCGATTTGCCCGGCAGGTTGGCGGCGCCGCCGACCCCGATGTACTCGACTATGTCTGGCGAGGCCAGCAATCCAACAAGCAGGCCCCCGCATAGTCCGGCGATACCGTGGGTGTAGATCACCCCCAAAGTATCGTCCACGCTCCTGAACATCGGTGCTCGGCTCAAATAACGGATCGCCATCCACACGATCGTCGCGTCGACGATCCCGATGATGATCGCGCCGTAGCCGTTCACGAACCCGGCCGCGGGTGTGATCCCGACCAAGCCGGTGATCATGCCGTTGACCGCCCCGATGATCGAAGGCTTTTCTTTGAAGATGTAGTCCCAGGCGATCCACGTCATCACTGCCACCGCGGTGCAGACGTTCGTGTTGACGACCGCGGCAGCGGCGTCGGCCCCGGCGTAGTAGGAATCCCCGCCGTTGAACCCGTTCCAGCCGAGCCACAGCAACCCGGCTCCGGTCATCACCATCAACAGGTTGTTGGGCGCGTCGATCTCGCGGTCTCGTTGCAATCGAGGCCCGATCACGGCGGCAAACACGAATCCGGATATGCCGGCCGAGAGGTGGATCACGTAGCCACCGGAGTAGTCCAAGGCGCCGTGAGCCGCGAAGTAGCCACCGCCCCACAGCAGGAACGCGTTCACGGTGTACACACACGTGATCCACAGGACCACGTACGGGATCCACGCCTTGAAGCTAACCCGCCCCAGCACCGAGCCGAGCGCGAGGATCGGCGTGATCGCCGCGAACACGAACTGGAAATACATCAGCGAGGCCTCCGGGAAGTGGAACGGCGGTCCTTCGGTGACCGACGGGATCGCCGCCTGGGCCTCCTCGCCGACGTGTCCCATCACGCTCGCCGGCTCACCCAGGGCCGTGCCGAGGAATCCTTTGGTGCCGAAGATCCCCGACCCGCTGTGCGCGATCGGCGATCCGAAACCCATCTTGAACGCCCACAGCCCCCACGCGATCAGCGTCAGGCAGAAGGCCACGAACGTGAGCATCATGCTGTTGACCGACCAGCGCTTCTGCATCACGCCCCCGTAGAGCACGGCCAGGCCGGGAACGCTCATCAGCCCGACGAGCGTCGCGGCGGTCATCTGCCACGCGTTGTCGCCCGGGTTGAGCCAAGACGGGTATGAAAGCCATTCTGCTGTCGCAAGGATGGACATACGCCTCCATTTCTCTCCGTAGATGCCGCCACGCCGCCGCCCGAGCACGCGAGCTTCGGCGCAGCGAATGCTTGTGCGTATGAAAACCGCCGTGTGAAGACCCCGGTAGGGACACCCGGGGCAACACTTGACGGACGCGGTTCGACATTTGTAGAGACGCGCCCGCTCCGACCTCTCAGGCGGCCTGGAACGCGTGGGGAGCCGCTCAGCGGCCGCTCAGCCGAACGGAAAGCCGGCTCGCCGGCAAGCCGCGCGCAGCTCCGGCGCAACTTTGCGAAACGCACCCGGCGACGCACACACCGTGCGTGCACGTTCTCCGCAGGCGTGCTCAGTGGCGCCGCCCAGCGTGCTGGCGAACGTCACTTCGACGCAGTCCTTGCGCGCAGGCGCCCCGCCCGTCAGCGCGAACGCTCCGAGTCCAACGAGCGCGAGGGCAATGCAGACGAGCAGCGTCACGACCACGGTCTTCTCGCGCCGGCCCCAGCGCAGCGGCTCGGACAGCCGCCTGGACCGGTCCTCCATGATCATGAGCTGCCGGCCTGCTCGAACCTACTGATCGTCTTCGACGTCGCCCGGGCTCGAGTCCGCACCGGCGGCAGCCGCGCGCGCGTCCTCGGAGCTCGGCCGGAAGCAGAGCGCAGCCGAGTTGATGCAGTAGCGCTGTCCGGTCGGTCCGGGACCGTCGTCGAACACGTGGCCGAGATGGCCGCCGCAGGCCCGGCAGAGGACCTCGGTGCGGTGCATGAACAGGCTGTTGTCGGGACGCAGCTCGACGACCTCTGCGACCGCCGGCTCGGTGAAGCTCGGCCAACCGGTGCCCGAGTCGAACTTGGTGTCCGAGCTGAACAGCTGGGCGTCGCAGGCGGCGCAGCGATAGGAACCCGACCCCTTGTTGTAGACGAGCTCGCCGGTGAACGGAGCCTCCGTGCCGGCCTTGCGCAGCACCTCGTACTGCGCGGGCGTCAGCTGCTCGCGCCACTCGCTGTCTGGCTTCTCGACAGTACGCCCGGTCGTGGCCTCACCGCTCATGGTCTTCGTTTTAGCACTCGGCTAGCCAGAGCGCTCTCCGACCGTTCTCCGGCGGCGGGCCGCGCCTGGGCTCCGCGGCGACGGTAGTCCCCACGACCGTAGTCGCCACGACGGTAGCCCCCACGACGGTAGCCCCCACGACGGTAGCCCCCACGACGGTAGCCCCCACGACGGTAGCCCCCACGACGGTAGCCCCCACGACGGTAGCCCCCACGACGGTAGCCCCCACGACGGTAGCCCCCACGACGGTAGCCCCCACGACGGTAGCCCCCACGACGGTAGCCCCCACGACGGTAGCCCCGCCGACGCACGCGCGCGCGGGCGCGCGCGGGCGCTCCGCTCCACGCGATCGCCTGACCTCCCGCCTTATCGCCACCACCTGCTCGCACGTCGGCACGCCGCACCTAATCTCACGGCGACATCCCACTCGCGTCACCCCACTCCCGTTGCCCCACTCCGACCCCACTCCACTGACTCCATTCCCGACGCACGCGCGCGCGTGCGTACACACGTGCGCGTGCGCTCTGCTTCCACGTAATCGCGTCGGTCTACGCCGACCCGACTTACGAGCGCGCCGCACCGCTCCGGCGGCCACCCGACTCTGCGCCCCAACTCTGCGCCCTCCGCCGATCGTCCGTCTCCGGTCGCGCCCCACTGCCTGCTACCATGATGTTTACGTTCACGTCAATTTACAAGCACCGACGCATAGGCGTCAGCGCAAGCCACCACAACTACAAGTGGTGGGCTCTCTCGTGTACCAGCCTCGGCATGCTGCTGGCGGCGACGAACTCGGGAACGCTGATCATCGCGCTGCCGGATCTCGAGCGCTCGCTGCATGCGAGCCTGCTGGCGCTCGTTTGGGTGATCCTGGCGTACCTGATCGCCGCCACCGTGCTCGTGCTGACCGCCGGCCGGCTGAGCGACCTGTTCGGCCGCAAGCGCGCGTACGTGGGCGGCTTTCTCGTGTTCGCTTTCGCCTCGCTCGGCGCGGGCTTCTCTCCGAACGCCGAGGTCCTGATCCTGTGGCGGATCTTGCAGGGCATCGGCTCGGCGTTCCTGTTCGCCAACGCCGCGGCGCTCGTAACCGACGCCTTCCCGAAGGAGGAGCTCGGCCTCGCGATGGGCGCGAACACGATGGTGGCCGCGATCGGCCTCGTGCTCGGACCGGTGCTCGGCGGAGCGCTCGTGGCGATCTCGTGGCACTGGGTGTTCTGGTTCAACGTGCCGCTGGCGCTCGCGGGCGCGGCCTGGGGCGGTCTGATCTTGCGCGAGCTCGCGCAGCGCGACCCGGCGCGCAGCTATGACGTACTCGGCACGATCACGTTCGTGGTCGGCCTCACCGGCCTGGTGCTGGGGGTTTCACGTGGCGGGCTCAGCGGCTGGACGGACACGCTCGCGCTCGCGAGCCTCGCCATTGCCGCGGTGCTGCTGCCGACGTGGGTCGTGATCGAGCGCCGCTCGGTCGCGCCGATGCTCGACCTCAGCCTGTTCAACAACCGCCTGTTCGCTGCGGCAAGCGCGGCGTCGTTCATCAACGGCCTCGCGCGGTTCGCACTGATGTTCCTGTTCGTCTTCTATTTCCAGGGCGCGCAGGCCAACTCACCGATCGAAGCGGGCGTCAAGCTGATCCCGCTTGCGCTGGGGATGCTGATCGCCTCGCCGCTGTCGGGCATATATGCCGACCGGCACGGCTCGCGCACGCTGGCGGCGCTCGGCATGCTCGTCACCGCCGCCGGGCTCGCGGGCATGACCACGCTGCAGGTGCACAGCCCCTACTGGCAGAGCGCGCTGTGGCTCGCATTCGTCGGTGTCGGCTCGGGCATGTTCAACAGCCCCAACACGGCCGCGATGATGGGCACTGTGCCGGCCGCGCGGCGCGGAATCGCCGCGGGCGCGCGGACGCTTCTGCAGAACACGGGCGCCGTGCTCTCGATTGCGTTCGTGCTGGCGATCGTGACCTCGGCCGTCCCGAAGGCAACCCTGTTCGCGGTCTTCTCAGGCGTGGCCAAGGGACTTTCGGCACAGAAGCTGGCTCCGTTCATCGACAACATGCATACGGCTCTGTGGGTGCTCGCGGCGACCTCGCTGCTGGGCACATTCGTGTGCCTGCTGCGCCCGCGCCATGTGGCGCCCGCCGAGACCGCGGCCGTCCCGTCCACGCCGCCGCGACCGGCTCCGTCCGCAACCGCGGACGTTTCCCCCTCGCCCACGTCGCCGCTGGCCGTATCCGCCACGCCAGCCAGATCCCTCTCCCCCGCTTCGCCGGCTTCGCCACTCCCCGTGCCCGCCACGCCGACGCCGTCTCGAGCCTCCTCCCCGGTCACTCCCCCCCGAGCCTCATCGCCGGCATGAGCGCAAACCCGCACAGCCTGCGTATCGGCGACGTCGCCAAGCTCGTCGGCACGACGCCGCGCACGATCCGCTACTACGAGGAGATCGGGCTGCTCCCCGAGGCGCCTGCGCGGCCGTCCGGCGGCCATCGCGTCTACACCGAGGCCGAGGTCGAGCGCCTGCGCGAGGTGATGCGCCTGCGCGATCTGCTCGGGGTCACGCTCGACGAGCTCAAGACCCTGCTGGCCGCCGAGGAGGCGCGCGCGCTCGTGCGCGCCGAGCTGCGGCGCGAGGACGTGGCGCCCGTGCGCCGGCGTGAGCTGCTCGACGAGGCCCTCGGCCACATCGACCGCCAGCTCGAGCTGGTCGAGCATCGCGCCGCCGAGCTGGCGCGCCTCAAAGACGAGCTGTGTGAGAGCCGTAAGCGCGTGCGCCGCAAGATCCGCGAGCTCGACGCGCATGCCGCCGGCAGCTTTCCCCCGGCGTCCGCGGCCAGCGCGCAGCCCACACCGACGTCGGACTCCCCTTCGTGACGGCCGAGCGCGCCGGTATGCAGCATCCCGTCGCCGACCCGGCCGTGCTGGTCGATGACCTCGTCGTACGCTTTGACACGGTGACGGCCGTCGGCGGCGTGTCTTTCGCCGTCGCGCCCGGCGAGGTGTTCGGCCTGCTGGGCCCAAACGGCGCCGGCAAGACGACGATCATCCGCGTGCTCACGACCCTGCTCCCGCCGAGCGCAGGGCGCGCGCTGGTCGCGGGCTACGACGTGCGCGGCGAGAGCCTGGCGGTGCGCGCCAGCATCGGCTACATCCCGCAGGCGATCTCGGTCGACGGCGCGCTCACTGCTTATGAGAACCTCGACTTCTACGGCCAGGTCAGCGGGGTGCCGCGCCAGGAGCGCCGCGCGCGCATCCGCGAGGTGATCGACACGATGGAACTCGAGGCCATGCTCGATCGGCTCGCACGCACGTTGTCGGGCGGGATGCTGCGACGGCTCGAGATCGCCAGCGCCCTGCTCAATCGCCCGCAGGTGCTGTTCCTCGACGAGCCCACGGTGGGACTCGATCCGAACGCACGCGCGCTCGTGTGGGAGCGTCTGCAGGCCCTGCGCGCGCAGGCGGGCACGACGATCCTCGTCACGACTCATCTGATGGAGGAGGCCGAGCGCCACTGCGACCGGCTTGGAGTGCTCGACCGCGGGCGCCTGATCGAGCAGGGCGAGCCGACCGAGCTGATCGAGCGCCACGCCGCCGCGAGCCTCGAAGACGTCTTCACGACGATCACCGGCCGGGCGATCGACGATCAAGCCGAGGATGAAGGGAGGCTGTCCGATGTCCGCGCACAGCGCCGCGTCGCCCGCCGCCTCGGTTGACGGCGCTCCCCCCATCCTCGCCGGGACCGCGCTGCGGCGCATGGTCGATGGCACCTTCGCGATGGCGCAGGCCGAGCTGCGCAAGCTGCGGCACGACCACCTCGACATCGTCACCCGCTCGGTGCAGCCGCTGTTGTGGCTGTTCATCTTCGGGACGGCGATCGACCACGCCCACGTGCTGAAGCTCGGACGTGTCGAATACCGGGCCTATCTCGCCCCCGGTGTGATGGCTCAGGCAGCGATGTTCATCGCGATCTTCTTCGGGCTGGCCGTGATCTGGGAACGCGACGTCGGCCAGCTCCAGCGCCTGCTCGCCACGCCGCTGTCGCGCAGCTCGATCGTGCTCGGCAAGGCCGCCGGCGCGTGCGTGCGCGCGCTCGTGCAGGCGCTGCTGTTGCTGACGGTGATCGCGCTGGCGGGCATCGGCATCCGCTGGACGCTGGCGGGCGTCGTGGGCGCGCTCGCGATGCTGATGCTCGGGACCGCGGCGTTCGCCTGCATGTCGATGCTGCTGGCCGCCGTCGTCAAGGAGCGCGAGCGGTTCATGGGAATCGGCCAGCTGATCATGATGCCCCTGTTCTTCGCCTCGAGCGCCCTGTATCCACTCAGCGTGATGCCCGGCTGGCTGCGCGTGATCGCCCGCGCCAACCCGCTGACCTACGAGGTCCAAGGCCTCCGCCAGCTGCTGGTCGGCGTCGGCGGCGCCGGTTTGCTGTGGCTCGACTTCCTGGTCGTCGCGAGCTTCTTCGCGGTGATGCTGGTGGCCGCAACGCGGGCGTATCCCAACGCGATCCTCTGAGCCCACGCGCGTGAAACCCACGCCAGGTGGTCCCGTTGTTCGCCGCGCCAGGTGGTCCGCTTCTCCCGGCATCTCGAGCGCATCTGAACCCCGTGAGCAGCTTTCCCGGCGCGCCTGTGCGCGCCCTTCGTAAGCTGGATGTTCGGCGGCCCAGCGAGCGTAAGGAGGATGGCCATGGAGCGCAAATGGTGGACCCTCATAGCGGTCTGCATCGCGATCTTCATGTTGCTGCTCGACATCACGGTCGTGAACGTCGCGCTGCCGGACATCCAGCGCTCGCTGCATTCGAGCTTCAGCGATCTCCAATGGGTGGTCAACGCCTACGCGCTGACGCTGGCCGCATTCCTGCTCACATCGGGCTCGCTCGCCGATCTGTTCGGACGCAGGCTCGTGTTCACCTGCGGTTTGGTCGTCTTCACGCTGTCCTCGGCGGCGTGCGGCCTGGCCTCGAGCCCGCTGGCGCTCAACCTGGCGCGCGCCGTCCAGGGCACCGGCGGAGCGATGATGTTCGCCACCTCGCTGGCGCTGATCGCACAGGCCTTCCGCGGCAAGGAGCGCGGCGTAGCGTTCGGGGTGTTCGGCGGCGTGATCGGTGCGGCCGTGGCAATCGGCCCCGTGGTCGGGGGCGTGATCACCTCTACCGCCGGGTGGTCCTGGATCTTCTTCGTCAACGTGCCGATCGGCGTGCTGGCCGTGATCCTGACGCTCACGCAGGTCAACGAGTCGCGCGACCCCGAGGCCAAGGGTGTGGACTGGCTGGGCCTGGTTACGTTCTCGGGCGCCTTGTTCCTGCTGGTGTTCGCGCTGATCCAGGGCAACGAAAAGGGCTGGGGCTCGTCGGAGATCCTCGGGTGCCTGATCGGCTCGGCGGTGCTGATGATCCTGTTTGTGGTGGCCGAGCGCGCACAGAAGCGGCCGATGCTCGATCTGAAGCTGTTTCGCGTGCCGACCTTCACCGGCGCGAGCATCGTCGCGTTCGCCGTGTCCAGTTCGATGTTCGCGATGTTCCTGTACCTGACGTTGTACATCCAGGACGTGCTCGGCTACGGCCCGTTGCAGGCCGGCCTGCGCTTCCTGCCGGTGACGCTGCTGTCGTTCGTGGTGGCGCCGATCTCCGGACGCCTGAGCGTGCGGGTGCCCGTGCGACTGCTGCTCGGCATCGGGCTGCTGCTGGTCGGCGCGGGGCTGCTGTCGATGACGGCCATCGATGCCACCTCGGGCTGGACCACGTTGATCCCCGGCTTCGTGCTGGCCGGAGCAGGTATCGGCATGATCAACCCGCCGCTGGCGTCGACCGCGATCGGCGTCGTGCACTACACGCGCAGCGGCATGGCGTCCGGGATCAACAACACGTTTCGCCAGGTCGGGATCGCGACCGGGATCGCCGGCCTCGGAGCGGTCTTTCAGCACGAGCTCACGCACAAGACCGGCGCCGCCCTGGCCGCGAGCGCGCCCGGGCGCGACGTGCTGGGTTCGGTCCACGGCAAGCTCGGCGCGGCGCTGGTGTCAGGCGAAGTGCGCGCGCTCGCCGGCTCGCTGCCGCTGCCGCAGCGGGCGGCGCTCGCAGCCTCCTATCGCGTCGGCTTCACGAGCGCGTTCACGACGATCCTGATCATCGCCGGGGCGATCGCGCTGACCGGGGCGGTGCTGGCGTTCGTGCTCGTGCGGGCTCGCGATTTCGTCGCGTCCGGCACTGCGGCCGAGGAAGGCGGGTCGGCGCCGACGGGCGAGGCGGACGGCTGGGAGCCGCTTCCGGCAGGCGCCGGCGGCGACGGCCACGTCACCGTGGGCGCCCCGACGAACGCACAGGGTCTGGCTCGTAGCCGTGACACGTGAGCACCGGCAGGCGCGGATAGCGCGGGTAGGTGGGATCCCGGCGCGAGCGTCTGCACAACGAGAAGGTCGAGCCGCGTGTGTTGTGGACGAGCTGTTGGTGCATGCACGTCTCGCACAGCCCCGCCGGCGGACCCGTGGTCGCGCGCTGAACACCCTCGTCAGGGGCGTGGAGATCCTCCTCAGGCACGGATATGACCTTCGCCACGCATGCGACCAGCCTAGTCGCGGACCGATGCGCCCCGCCAGCGTGATCCCGGACCGATGCGCCGCGCCAAGCCTCGCCCCAGACCGCCGGGCCGCACCCGCCAGCCACATCGTTGCCCGTGCAACTATAATGCGTAGTCGATGAAGACCTTTCGCCGGCTACTGGGCTTCTTGCGCCCATACCGGCGCGGCCTTGCGATCTCCTGGGGGCTGGCGAGCGCCGCGATGGTGATGACCGTCGCGCTGCCCGCGCTGACCGGGCACGCCGTGCAGGTGATCAGCGAAAGCACTCGCCACCGCCAGGAGCTTGCACAGCGCACCAACGACCGCGAAACGCTGCTGGCGCTCGCGCTGGCGATCCTGGCGGTGGTGCTGGTCCGCTGGGGGCTCACCTACTGGCGGCGCCTGATCGCCGGGCGCCTGTCGCTCGGGGTCGAATACGACCTGCGCGAGCTGCTCTACCGCCACCTGCAGGGACTCGAGCTCGGCTTCTTCGATCGCCAGCAGACCGGCCAGCTGATGTCGCGCGCCACGGTCGACCTGCAGGCCGTGCGCTTCTTCCTCGGCTACGGCTTGGTGTTCATCCTGCAGTCGATCCTGACGATCGTGCTGGCCGGCGCGGTGATGATCGTGACCGAACCTCGTCTCGGCCTGATCTCGCTGGCGCCGGTGCCGTTTGTGATCGTGATCTCCTACCGTTACGGGCGGCGCACACGCCCGGCGATCCAGGAGGTGCAGCAGCGCATCGCCGAGCTGACGGCCGACGCCGAGGAGAACATCTCGGGCGTGCGCGTGGTCAAGGCGTTCGCCCGCGAGCCCCGCCAGCTCCAGCGCTTTCGCCACAGCGTCGGACGGGTGTTCGAGCAGGCGATGGTGGCGACGCGCCTGGAAGCGACCTACAACCCGGCGATCGCGTTTCTGCCGCAGCTCGGCCTCGCTGCGGTGCTGTTGCTGGGGGGCGAGAGCGTGATCCACTCGACGCTTTCGCTCGGCCAGTTCACGGCGTTCTACCTGTACCTGAACATGCTGATCGCGCCGATGCGCTCGCTTGGCGTGATGCTCAATCTCGCGCAGCGCGCGACCGCGTCGGGCGCGCGCCTGTTCCAGGTGCTCGACCGCGCGCCGCGCCTGACGGCGCCGCCGGGCGCTCCCCCGCTGCCGCCCGGCAATGGGCACGTGCAACTGCGCGACGTCACCCTGCGCTACGACGAATCGGACGAGTTCGGCGCCACCTACTCTGCGTCCACCGACGCCACGATGACCGCGGACGCAGAACGCACCCCGGGCGACCGAGCATCCGGCAGCGACGCGAGCACGACATCGGCCCAGGCCGCGCGCGTCGCGGCCGCCCCATCCAACGGCGGGGCGCCGGCCCGTCGCGCACGCGCCGTTCTGCGCGACATCGATCTCGACGTGCCGGCCGGACTCACCGTGGCGCTGGTGGGTGCGACCGGCTCGGGCAAGACCAGCCTGGTGTCGCTGATCTCGCGGCTGTACGACCCCAGCTCCGGGGCGGTGCTGCTGGACGGCGCGGACGTGCGTTCCGTGGACCTGCGCTCGTTGCGGCGGGCCGTCGCGGTGGTGAGCGACGACCCGTTTCTGTTCTCGGCGACGGTCGCCGAGAACATCGCGTATGCCAACCCCGAGGCCGACCGCGCGAGCGTCGAAGCGGCTGCGCGCCGCGCGCAGGCGCACGAGTTCATCGAGCGGCTGCCCGATGGCTACGAGACGCGCGTGGGCGAGCGCGGTCTGACGCTGTCCGGCGGCCAGCGTCAACGGATCGCGATCGCGCGCGCGCTGCTGGCTGATCCACGAGTGCTGATCCTCGATGACGCGACGTCGTCGGTCGACGCGTTGACCGAGCGGCTGATCAAGCGGGCGCTCGCCGAGGCGATGCGCGGACGGACGACCTTCGTGATCGCCCACCGGCTGTTGACGATCGCGCTGGCCGATGAGATCGTGGTGCTCGACCACGGCCGGATCGTGGCGCGCGGTGACCACGACGAGCTGCTCGAGAGCTCTGAGCTGTATCGCGAAATCGTCGAGAAGGGTCTGGCCGAGCCGAGCGCCGACATCCTCGTGCCCGAGACGCGCGAGCGTGAGGTGAGCGGGATATGAGCGCCGCGATTGTCTTCAGCAGCGCATGCCGCGAGGGCCGGTCACGACCGTGGGCGGGCGCCAGAGGCACCCGCGTCGCGGAGGCCGGGTCATGAGCCCGCCCGGCGGGTTCGGCGGAGGCGGCGGCGGTCGCGGCGGCGGGGGCGCCCGGCGCGGGCTCGGCCCGGGCTTTGGCCGCGGCGGCCAGCAGTGGGACGGAGAGCGTGCCAGCAAGGAGAGCCGCGGGCGCAACCTGCGCGGCCTGCTGGCGTTGCTGCGCCCCTACCGGCTGCGCGCAGCGGCGACGATGGCGGCGCTGGTGCTGGGGACGGCCGCCTCGCTGGCGCCGCCGCTGCTGGCCAAGGTGGCGATCGATCAGGGCATCGAACGCCACGACACGCGCACGCTGGTGCTGGTGGTGGTGGCGTTCATGGCGTCGGCGCTGTTGTACTGGCTGATGACCTACGTGCAGACGTATCTCGTCGGCTGGGTCGGCCAGCGCGCGCTGGCGGATCTGCGCATTCGCATCTTCACCCATCTGCAGAGCCAGCCGATCGGCTTCTACGAGAGCCGCCCGGCGGGCGTGCTGATCTCGCGGATCACCAACGACGTCGAGGCGCTGGAAAGCCTCGTGACCGATTCGGTCGTCACGCTGTTCCAGTCGGGACTGACGCTGATCGGGGCGGTGGCGGTGCTGCTGTATCTCGATCCACAGCTGGCGCTGGTGACGTTCTGCATCGTTCCGTTCGTGGCGGCGGGGAGCATCTGGTTTCGGCTCGTGTCGACGGGCGCGTTCCGGCGCACGCGCGAGACGATCGGCGCGATCACGGCCTACCTGCAGGAAACGCTGTCGGGGATTCGCGTGGTGCGCAGCTTCGGGCAGGAGCCCTACCACGAAGCGCGCTTCGCCGAGCTGAACCGCGACAACTGCGATGCCAACATGGTGACGGTGCGGCTGAACGCCGCCTATTTTCCCACCGTCGAAATGCTGTCCGGCGTGGCGCTCGCGGTGATCGTGCTGTACGGCGGCTACCAGGCGATCGACGGCCACATCACCGCCGGTACGGTGGTCGCGTTCGTGGGAACGCTGTCGTACCTGTTCGAACCGATCCAGCAGCTGTCGCAGCTGTACACGACCTACCAGTCGGGGATGGCGGCGCTCGAGAAGATCTTCCAGCTGCTCGACCACGAACCCGAACTGACCGATCGCCCGGACGCGCGCGAGCTGGGGCCGATCCGCGGCGAGGTGCGCTTCGAGGACGTGTCCTTCGCCTACCGCCCGCGCGCGCGGGCCGGCTCCGGCGACGAGCCCGACGCAACCGCGTATGCGCTGCGCGACATCGATCTGACAATCGCCCCGGGCCAGACGGTGGCGCTGGTCGGCGCCACGGGCGCCGGCAAGTCTACGATGGCCAAGCTGGTGGCCCGCTTCTACGATCCGACACACGGGCGCGTGCTGGTGGACGGCAACGACCTGACCGAGGTGCGCAGCGAGTCGCTGCGGGCGCAGATGGGGATCGTGCCCCAGGAGGCGTTCCTGTTCTCGGGGACGATCCGCGAGAACATCGCGTTCGGCCGCCCGCAGGCCGACGAGCGCCAGATTCGCGAGGCGGCGAGCGCGGTGGGCGCCGACGAGTTCATCTCCGAGCTGCCCGACGGGTATGAGACCCAGGTCGGGGAGCGCGGAGCGCAGCTGTCCTCGGGCCAGCGTCAGCTGATCGCGTTCGCGCGGGCGCTGATCGCAGATCCGCGCATCCTGATCCTCGACGAGGCAACTTCGAACGTTGACCTGCACACCGAGGGTCGTATCGAGCACGGGCTGCGCCGCCTGCTGGCGGGGCGAACGTCGATCGTGATCGCTCACCGCCTGTTCGACGATCCGCCAGGCGGCGAGGATCGTGGTGCTGGAGCACGGCCGGATCGTCGAGCAGGGAACCCACGAGGAGCTGCTGGCCGCGCGCGGGCGCTACTACGAGCTGTACCGCGACTGGGCGGCACAGGCAGCGTAGCTCGCAAAGCAGCTCCGGGACAGGGATTCGAACCCCAAATTCGACATCCAGAGTGTCGCGTGTTGCCGGTTACACCATCCCGGACCGGGGCTCCAAGAATAGCGATCCGCCTGTCGGTCCCGATGCCGCGGACGGCCGCAGGACGGTCCGGAGCTAGCGCTGCGCTGGGCTGGCGTCGGGCGCGAAGTAGGCCGTGATCGACGGCTCGAGCCCGGGGTCGAGGACCAGCAGGACGCCGTCGCCGCCCTCGATTACCGTGTCGCCCTTCGGCACGAAGCCCTCGTTCTCACGGAGTACCGAGATGATCAGGCTGCCCTCCGGCAATGCGATGTCGGCGACGCGCTCGCCGACGACCGGCGCGTCGGGGCTGACCTCGAGCTCGATGATCTCGAGGTGCTCCTCCTCGAGCGCAAGCAGGTGCACGAGCCCGTAGCGCGGGACCTCGTGCTCGATCAGGCGCAGGATCAGGTCGGTGGCGGAGACCGCGGGCATGATTCCGAGCAGCTTGAAGTGGTCGTAGTTGCGCGGGTTGTTGACGCGCGCGATGATGCGTTCGCAGAGGTACTTCTCGCGCGCGACCTGACAGACGAGCATGTTGTCCTCGTCATCGCCGGTGACCGCGATCACGAGGTCGGCGCGCTGGATGCCGGCGCGCTCGAGCACCCACAGCTCGGTGGCGTCGCCGTACTGGACCGCGTGCTCGAACTCTTCCTCGATCGCGAGGTAGCGCGGTCGCGAGGACTCGATCAGCGTGACCTCGTTGTCCTTGGAGATCAGCTCGCGGGCGAGGTTGCGCCCGACCTTCCCGGCTCCGACGACGATCACGTACACGGGATCTCAGGCGTGCTGAAGCTCGAGCGCCTGCTCGAACATCTCGATCGCGTGCTTGGTCGGGGAGATCGTGTGCAGGCCCTGCTCCCCGTACCAGCTGGCGCGAGCCGGGTCCATGACGCGCACGAGCACCTTCTCGACGCCGAACCGCTTCTGGGCGATCTGGGCGATGATCAGGTTGGTGTTGTCGCCGTCGGTGGACGCGATGAACACGTCCGCGTGCTCGATCCCGGCCTGGACGAGCGCATCGGTCTCGAGCGCCGTGCCGACGGTGAACTGGCCGTCGGCGTCCTCCCAGCTCTTGTTCTGCCCGGCGTCGAGTCGCTCGTGCGAGAGCGGGTCCTCGTCGAGCACCGAGACTTCGTGGCCGGCTGCGAGCGCCGCCTTGGCCACCGCCGACCCCACCCGGCCGGCGCCGACGATCAGGACGAACATGACCCGAAAATCCTCGACATGGCGGGCAGCTTAGACGATGGACAGGAGGCGCCCGGCGCGGCGAGAGGCGCCCCGGCTAAAACGTCGCAAGCTCGGGCTCGCTGTTAGACCCCGTGGAGCGTCGGTGCAGTGGTTGTAGGGGTAGGGGCGGCGGTGCCGGTCGCGGCTGGGCCTGGGACGGGTTCGCCGGCCGCGGGCGCGGTTACGATCACGCGACAGTGCGCCTTCGCGACCACGTACTTGGTGGCGTCGCCGACGAAGTCTTCGAGCGGGGCGCCGCGACCACCGAGGCGGGCGCCGCCGCGAATGCGCGAGGGCTCCTCGGCGCCGAGCACGATCGCTTCGACGCCGCGCCGGCGGGCCTCCTCGACGATCGCAAAGCCGGCACGCCGGGCCCTGACGGTGGCGGTCGCGACCTGGACCCCGCCATACTCCTCCCCGACCGCCTTGGCCCGCGCGAGCGCGGTGCGCGCGCGTGCGACCTGTGCGTCCGGCAGGCTGGCGTCGAGCGGCAGCGACATCGGGATCACGAAGATCCAGATCGCCTCGATCGTGGCCTTGTCGATCGCCGCGTCGTCGGTCGGCTCGCCGGATACGAGACGGGCCGCGGTCTGCACGATGTCGTCGTCGAGGTCGCTGCCGAGCAGCGGCACGAGGATCGAGCCGTAGTCGCGCTCCTTGATCGGCTCGGAGCGGAGCATCTGCGGCGAGACGGTCACCCGGCGCAGCAGCGAGGTCTCATCGGCGCGGCGGTAGGCGACATACAGGGCGATTCCGACCGCCATCCAGGCGAGGCCGACGTAGCGGGCCGGTTCGTGTACGACCATCACCGCGACCCACCCGGCGGCTGAGAGCAGCGCCCCGAACGCCGCCGGCAGTGGCAGCAGGCCGCCGCGCACTCGCACGGACAGCGGGATCGTGTAGGGGCGATCGCCGCCGGGGTCCGAATAGCGCAGCCGGCAGATCGACAGGTGGGCGATCGTGAACGCGAGCATCGCTCCGAACGCGTACAGGCCGACGAGGAAGTCGAGGCTCTCCGAAGCCGCCAATCCGGCCGCGATCAGACCGGCGAGGGTGATCAATACGTACGGCGTCGAGCGCTCGGGGTGCAGACGGCCGAGGGCGCTCGGGATCTGGCGGTTGGTTGACAGCGAGTAGGCAAGGCGCGAAAGTCCGAGCATCGCCGAGTTGGCGGCCGCCACGAGCGTCACGCTGGCCAGCGCCGCGACCACGTAGGTCAGAGCTTCCGCCAGCCAGTGGGGGCGGAACTGCGCGACGACTCCGACCATCGGGTCGTTGAGGTAGCGGCCCGCGAGCTCGGTATGGCCATCGTGGACGGGCAGCGCGGTGATCGCGACGAGCGCGATGCCGACATAGATCAGGATCACGGTGATCGTGCCGCCGGCCACCATCCGCTTCAGACCGCCACGGCTGACCTTGACCTCGCCGGCGAGGCCGGCGGCGGACTCGAGGCTCGTGAAGGCGATCGCCGCGATCGTGAGCGCGAAGATGAAGTTGCCCCAGGTCGGCGAGGTCCCGAGATGGATCGGCGAGAGCAGCGTGTGGGGATCGAAGAACAGCGCGAGGCCGAGCACGACGATGAACAGCTGCAGCGCCAGGTCGGCGATCACCAGCGCCCCGACCCGCCAGGCGCGACGCCAGCCGAAGCCGCGGATGTTGGCGAAGACCACGAACGCGATCACGGCGAACGCGAGCGGCAGCGCCTCGTCGTGGCCGCCAAGCGGGCTCCAGAAGACGCGCAGGTACTGCGTCGCCGAGTAGGCGGTGACGGCGACCAGGATGATGTAGTCGAGCAGCACGGCCCAGCCGGCGATGAAGCTGACGAGCTCGTTGAAGGCGTAGCGCGCGAACACAGTGGCGCCGCCGCGGTCCTGGTGCAACGAGGCTCCCTCGACGTAGGTGAGCGCGGTGAGCGCGAACACCATCGAGGCGATCAGGAACACGAGCGGTGTGAGCCCGAGCGCGTGTCCGGCGATGACCCCGAGTGAGAAGTAGATGGCGCTGGCCAGCGAGGTGTAGATGATCGCCAGCAGCCGCGGCGAGCCGATGCTGCGACGCAGCGTGATGTACGAGCGCGAGGTCACATCCGAGCGCGCCCAAGCCCCGGCCCGCCCGCGCGCCGGGTGCTCCTGCGCCGACTCCGGGTTGGGCGGCGAGTCGGGCTCGCCCGGGCCGGACGGGCCACTCACCGTCGCGCCGCCTCGCGCCTGCGCCGCGCCTGCAGGTAGAGCCGGCCGATGCCCGCCGCGACGAACAGGATGCCGAGCAGCAGCCGGGCCGAGACGACGCTGCCGTGTCCCGCGATCGCCTGCATTACCAGGGCGATCCCGATCACGGTCATCAGCGCCGACAGCACGACTGTGCTCGCGTTGTGAAAGCCCCGACCGCTCATCTACTGATTGAGCTTACGCCGGCTGCCGGAAAGCCCGAGGCGCTTAGGTGATCAGTGGAATGATGAGGATCGCGACGATGTTCGCGACCTTGATCATGGGGTTGATCGCCGGGCCGGCGGTGTCCTTGAAGGGGTCGCCGACGGTGTCGCCGGTGACCGAGGCGGCGTGGGCGTCGGAGCCCTTGCCGCCGAAAGCGCCGTCCTCGATCAGCTTCTTCGCGTTGTCCCACGCGCCGCCGCCGGCGGTCATCAGCACGGCGAAGAAGTAGCCCACCACGATCACCCCGATCAGCAGTCCGCCGAGGGCCTGCTCGTCGATCAGCCCGACGACCAGCGTCAGCAGGATCGGCAGCAGCGAGGGCAGGATCATCTCGCGCTGAGCCGTGCGCGTGACGATGTCCACGCAGGTGGCGTAGTCGGGCTCTTCGGTTTCCTCCATGATCCCCGGGTGCTCGCGGAACTGGCGGCGCACCTCCTCGACGACGGCGCCGCCGGCGCGCCCGACGGCCTCGATCGACAGCGAGGCGAACAGGCACACCATCATGCCGCCTAGGAGCAGGCCGATCAGCACCGGCGGTTCGTTGATGCCGAAGGCGATCAGGTGGCCGGCCTTGAGCTCGAGTTCTTTCTCGAAGCCGGCGAACAGGACGATCGCGGCCAAGACCGCGGAGCCGATCGCGTACCCCTTGGTGACCGCCTTGGTGGTGTTGCCGACGGCGTCCAGCCGGTCGGTGACCTTGCGGACGTCCTCGGGCAGGTCGGCCATCTCGGCGATGCCACCGGCGTTGTCGGTGATCGGTCCGAACGCGTCGAGCGCGACGATCAGGCCGGTCAGCGACAGCAGGCCGACGGCCGCCACGCCGATGCCGTAGATGCCGGTGACGCCGCCGCCGGCGAGCTTCCACGAGCCGAGGATCCCGAGCACGATCACCAATGCCGGCAGCGCCGTGGCCTGCAGGCCGGAGGCGAAGCCCTGGATGATGTTGGTCGCGTGGCCAGTGATCGACGCTTTCGCGGTCTTCTTGACGGGCGAGAAGCGGGTCGAGGTGTAGTATTCCGTCAGCCCGAACAGCAGCGCCGTGACCGCGATCCCGATCAGCGAGCACAGGTACAGGTGGCCCCAGCTGGGCGTTTTGACGTAGTTGCCGATGATGCGAAAGCTGATGTTGCGCATCAGCCAGTAGGTGATCGGGGCGAAGGCCGCCGCGGCGAGCACGCCGGACACGATCAGGCCCTGCAGCAGCGCCCGCTCGACGTTGCCCGAGCGCGTGCGCACGGCGAAGGTGCCGATGATCGAGGCGATGATCGCCACCCCGCCGAGCACGAGCGGGTAGAGCACCACCTGGGTGGACTCGCGGAAGGTGAGCACGCCGAGCAGCATCACCGCGATCGCGGTGACGGCGTAGGTCTCGAACAGATCGGCCGCCATGCCCGCACAGTCGCCGACGTTGTCGCCGACGTTGTCGGCGATCGTGGCGGGGTTGCGGGGGTCGTCCTCGGGGATACCGGCCTCGACCTTGCCGACGAGGTCCGCGCCGACGTCGGCGGCCTTCGTGAAGATCCCGCCGCCGAGCCGCGCGAACACGGAGATCAGCGAGCCTCCGAAGCCGAGGCCGATGAGGGCGTTGACGGCCGTCTTCGGGCTGTCGTTGAAGAACGAGGTGAGGATGCCGTAGTAGCCCGCCACGCCGATCAGGGCGAGGCCGACGACGAGCAGGCCCGTTATGGCGCCACCGCGGAAGGCGGCCGTCAGCGCCGGGGTGACGCCCCCGCGAGCCGCCTCAGCCACCCGGGCATTGGAGCGCACGGAGACGTTCATGCCGATGTAGCCCGTTGACCCGGACAGGATGCCCCCAATCGCAAAGCCGCAGGCGACGGCGATGTTCTGGATGAAGATCAGGGCGATGAACAGGATCACGCCCGCGACCGCGATCGTCGAGTACTGGCGGTTGAGATACGCGCGGGCACCCTGCTGGACGGCCCCCGAGATCGACTGCATGCGCTCGGTTCCAGGGGAGAGCGCGAGCAGGGCACGCGTCGTCACTAGGCCGTAGACGACGGCGCAGGCGGCGCAAACGAGGGCGACGACGACCCCGTGGTTCGTCAGAAAGCTGCTCAACAGTCAATCCTCCGCGGTCTGATTGGCGTGCCGCGCGAGGATCGCGCGCACATTTCTCGCTCGGACCGGCGCCCATCAGGCGACGACCTGGCGCAAACGCGCGCGCAGTCTATCGCGCCGGCCGGCGATGCGGCGAGACGCGGCACCCACGTTCAGCCGGGCTGCCGGGCCGCCCTGAGGCTCAGCGCCCGGGCACCCACAGCCGCCCGCTGGACTCAGCCGGGCCCCTGGATGGCTCTTTGGGCTCCGTACCCGTCTGAGCGCCGGGCGTGCTGGGCGTCGGGCGCTCACCGCCGCTGGGCCCGGCGGGGGGCTCGCCGCCGCCTGGCGGCGCCGGCTCCTGGGCGACGGCGCCGGCCTCGCGCGCGTACGCCATCTGCAGGCGCGCGAGCGCATCGCGCAGCGGCCCGAGCTCGGCCGGCATGCTGCGCTCGAGCACCGGCATCAGCCCGCGCACGCCGTCGATCGCGTCGCGCACCTGATCCAGATCGCGCTCTGGCCCGGCGCCCTCGCCTGGGCCGGTTGCCAGACCGAGCCGGTAGCCGCCGATGTTGAGCAACGAGACGGCCGCCTGCAGCACCATCTCCGCGCTGGTGATCCGGCTGAGCTCCGCCTCGTAGGCTTCGCGCAGCTCCTGTTCGCTCGGCTGCCCGGCCTCCCCGATCGGCTGCCCGGACTCCCCGATCGGCTGCCCGGCCTCGCCCACGGGCTGCCCGGTTTCGCTCACGAACTGCTCGGCCGGCTCGCCGTTCACACCGTCACCTCCTGCGAATACGTGTCCCTGGTCTCCGCCACGGCCGCCGCGAACACCTCATCGCGGCTGGCGCCGGCTTCGATCATACGTCGCTGGCGCTGGGCGCCGTTGCGCTCGGGGAACGCGAGCTCGACGCCGATCTCCGCGCGCACGGGCGCGGTCCAGGCCGCGAGCCGTTCGATCGCGTCGCGCGCCGGATACTCGTGCTGAGCGCGCAGGTCCAGCAGGCGGCCGTCGAGTCCGTAGCGGATCGCCCGCCACATGTTCTCCTCGATCAGGCGCGGTGGCAGATTTTCGTGGGGCAGTCCTTCGTCGAGGTCGCGCGCGGCCTGGGCGATGCAGGCGACCATCAGCGCCGCCAGCGCTTCGGACTCCTGCGCGGTGCTCTGCGCGTCGCAGATCCGGACCTCGACGGTGCCGAAGCTGAAGTGCGGTCTGACCGACCACCACACCTGCGTGAACTCGACGATCGAGTGCGTGCGGAGCAGCAGCTCGATGTACTCCCGGTAGGCGCGCCAGCCGCCGAATGGATCGGGAATCCCGCAGCGCGGGAAGCTCTTGGTGAAGCTCTGCGTGCGCGTGGAGTGCAGGCCACTGTCGCGCCCGTCGAGATAGGGTGAGTTCGCCGAGATCGCGAGCAGCAGGGGCAGCACCTCGCGCAGGCGGTCGCAGACGCGCACCGCTCGGTCGATGTCGCGCACCCCGACATGGACGTGCAGGCTGAAGGTGTTGTTGCGCCAGGCGACATATTTGAGACCCTCCTCGACCCGGTGGTAGTGCTCGGTCTCGATGATCGGCTGCTCGCGGTAGTCGGCCCATGGGTGCGTGCCGGTGGCGCCGAGCGCCACGCCCTGGGCGCCGGCCAGCGCGAACAGCCGGCGGCGCCGCTCGCGCTGACGCGCCAGCGCATCGTGCAGATCCACGCCGGAACCCGACACGATCTCGATCTCGGCGGAGATCAGCTCGCCCGTGATCGCGCTGTGGAGCAGCTCGTCGCTGGACGCGGCGGCGTAGAGCTCCTCGAAGCGGGGCAGCAGTTCGAGCGTGTCGGGATCGAGGATCGAGAACTCCTCCTCGATACCGACGGTCAGATCGTCGGCCTCGGCGAACGTCTCGGCTGCTCTGTCCAGATCGAGGCTGTCCATGGATCAACGTGCCCGTGGAGAGGGCCCTGTCAGGTCAGGTAGAAGTACAGCGCGTAGAGGAGATCGACGGCGGGGCTCGAGGTGTGGACCGTGACCTCGGGCGGCACAGCGAGCAGTGACTCGGAGTAGTTGAAGATGATCTTGACGCCGGCATCGACCAGCTCGTCGGCCAGCTCCTGTGCGGCGTCAGTGGGCACGGCGAGCACGCCGACGACGATGTCCTCGTCCTCCACGACCCGGCGCAGCTCGTCGATGTGACGCACCGTCTGGCTGCCGACCGTGATGCCCACCTTGGCGGGGTCGACGTCGAAGATCGCGACGACGCGAAAGCCGTGGTCGGCGAAGATGTCCGACGAGGCGATCGCCTTGCCGAGGTGCCCGGCGCCCAGCAGCGCGATGTTGTGCTGACCGGCCGTGCGCAGGATCTTGCGGATCTGCGACACGAGCGCCTCGACGTTGTAGCCGACGCCGCGCTTGCCGAACTTGCCGAACCCCGACAGGTCGCGGCGGATCTGAGTCGAGTTGACGTGCGTGTAGTCGGACAGTTCCTGGGAGGAGATCGTCTCCTTGCCCATCTTCTTCGCCTGCGTGAGCACCTGCAGGTAGCGCGACAGTCGGGCCGCCACGCCGAGCGACAGGCGCTCGCCCGCGATGCCGCCGTTGGGCGCGGCCGGCGCCGGGCTGGTGGTCGGCTCGCGATAGCTCATCGCCGTGACTCTAGACGTTCGCGCGCTATCTGCTCACCCACCTGCGCGGCGCATCGTGAGTCGCCGGGCACGCAACATCGGAGCCGGCCCGTGCTGTGCCCGCATCGCCGGGTGCAACCCTCATCCTGCTCTTACCCGCCTTTGCTTCGCCCGGACGCAGTCACTGCGCGCGTTCGCCGGTCGCGTACGCGTCGAGGCCAAGATAGGCTGGATAGCGCAGCGTCGAGCCGAAGCGCGCGGCGCTGGCGATCATCGCGGCGTTGTCGGTGCACAGCACGCGGGCGGGCACGTGCACGGTGGCTCCGAGCGAGCGCAGTCGCCGGCGCAGCTCGCCGTTGGCCGCCACGCCGCCGCCGACCGCCAGCCGGTCGAGCCCGGTCTGCTCCAGGGCCCGTTCGGCGCGCACGATCAGGCTGTCGAGGATCGCGGCCTGGTAGGAGGCCGCGAGATCCGCCGCCTGCGCTTTCAGCTCGGCCTCTGATTTCTCGCGCACCCGATAGAGCAGTGCCGTCTTGAGTCCCGCGAAGGAGAAGTCGAGGCTGCGCTCGAACGCTTGGCGCCCAGTGCCCTTGCCGCCGCGCGCGCGCTCGGCCGCCGACCCCGGGAAGGTGAACGCGCTCGGGTCGCCCTGCGCGGCGAGACGTTCCAGCGCAGGTCCGCCGGGGAAGCCCAGCCCCAGCATTCGCGCGCCCTTGTCGAATGCCTCGCCCGCGGCGTCATCGAGGGTGTAGCCGAGGATGCGAAAGCCGGTGTGCTCGGTGACGTGGGCGAGCAAGGTGTGTCCGCCGCTCGCGATCAGACACACGAACGGCGGCTCGAAGGGCGGCTGCGGCTCGACATCGGCATCGTGCCCGGGAGACGCCAGGAAGTTGGCGGCAACGTGGCCCTGCAGATGATCCACGGCCGCAAACGGGAGCTCGCGTGCGGCGGCCAGCGCCTTGGCGGTCGACAGGCCGACGAGCAGCGCCCCGATCAGTCCCGGGCCCTGTGTCGCCGCGACGAGGTCGACCTGCTCGAGGGTCACACCGGCGTCCTCGAGGGCCTGAGCGACGACGACGTTGACGAGCTCGAGATGGTGGCGCGAGGCGACCTCGGGGACGACGCCGCCGAAGCGATCGTGCTGATGCTGGGAGGAGATCACGTTGGCGGCGACCAGGCCGTCCGAACCTTGGAGCACGGCCGCGCAGGTGTCGTCGCAGCTCGTCTCGAGCGCGAGGATCGTGGTGGCGCCGATCACACCGGGCCGGGGTTGGGCACGTCCTCGAGCTGGCCGATCTTCGATCGGTCCGCCAGGGTCGCCGGCGTGCGCCACATCACGAGGGCGTCCTCGCCGTTGTCCTGGTAGTAGCGCCGGCGCGTGCCCACCGCGCGGAAGCCCTCGCGTTCGTACAGGCGGATCGCCAGCAGGTTCGAGCGGCGCACCTCGAGCGTGTAGCGGGCGCTCTCGTCGTGTACGCGCTCGTACAGCTCTGCGAGCATCGCACTCGCGACGCCGCGGCCCTGGTACTCGTGATCGACGGCGATGTTCATGACGTGCCAGACGGTCTCATAGCGCGAGCAGATCATGTAGCCGATCAGCCTGCGCGAGCGCCCCTGTCCGGCCATCGCCGCGAGGCAGACGCCCGACTGCTTGGAGAGCTCGAGTACGAACATCGCCAGCGACCACGGCGTCGGGAATACGCGCCGCTCGATCGCGATCACGTGCGGCAGGTCCGGATAGGTGAGCCGCCGGATCTCGAGGTCGGGCAGGCGCTGGCCCTGTTGCTCGATCGCCGAAGGCGAGCTCATGCCACTGCTCCCGCCGCAGCGACGGCTGCTTGCGCGGCCGCGCGCTCGAGCGCGAGCTCGGCGTCGGGTCGGCGGCAGTAGTCGGGCAGCACGGCCTCGAGCGCCTGCGGCTGCGCGTTCAGCGCCAGCTCGCAGATCGCCTCGCCGCTGACGCGGTGAAGCGGCGACTCGTGCGCCGGCACCTCCAGCGCGAGCGCCTCGAGCTGGGCGCGGAAGCGCACGGCCCCGTCGCCGACCGCGATCCAGCGCCCGCCGGGCGCGATCTCGCTCGCCGCCTGCAGCACCTCGCCGAGCGACTCGGGCGCGAGCGCGCGCGGCGCGCTGAGCTCGACGGGCTCTTCACCTTGCGGCGAGGCCGCGTATGCCGCCGCGAACGCCTCGCCGCGACGAGCGTCGAGCACGCCCAGGACGGGTCTCGCCGCGACCGGGACGGCCAGCGCACGCAGGCTGGAGACTCCGACGAGCTCCAGCGACAGCGACTGCGCGAGCCCGCGCGCCGTCGCCAGGCCGATGCGCAGACCGGTGAACGTCCCCGGCCCGACGCCGACCGCGATCCTGTCGAGTTGATCGAATTGCAGTCCCGCGCGCGCCAGCAGGCCATCCACGAGCTCGAGCAGGCGCGTGGCATGGCCGGGACGCTCGCCGGCGCCGAGATCGTCGCGGACCTGCAGAGCACGACCATCTGCCAGTCGTAGAGCGACCGCGGTGGCCGGCGTTGCCGTGTCGAAGCCGAGCATGATCATGCGAGCCTGCGCACCTCGATGCGGCGCCGGTCGGCGCCGCAATGGGCGAGCGTCACGTGCACGCGCGCCGGTGTCAGCTCGGGTGCGGTGGCCTGGGGCCACTCGACGAACGCGATCCGCGCCGGCCCCAGGTAGTCCTCGAGCAGGTCGGGGTCCTCCCACTCGAGGCCTGCGAGGCGGTACAGGTCCAGATGCGACACCGTCACGCCGCGGGCGCGGTAGCGATGGCCGATGCCGAACGTCGGGCTGGTGACGGGATCGGACACACCCAGCGCGCGCGCGGCGCCACGCACCAGCGTGGTCTTGCCGGAGCCCAGCTCGCCGCTGACCAACACCACGTCGCCGCCGCTCAGCTCGGCCGCGAGCTCGGCACCGAGCGCCTCGGTCTCGTTTGGATCTGCGGTCTCGACGATGCGCACTGCCACGCAGAGACTCTAGAGCGAAAGCGCCGGGCGGCGGGCGCAGGCGCGGGCGGTGGGCGCGGGGACACCGGGCGTGGCGGACGCGCGCTTAAAGGCAACCGGCCCGCGGGAGAGGAGACGCGGGCCGGCTGTCACTGCTAGGGAGGATGGATGGAGACGGATGTGGTATCGGCGCTGGACGCCAATGTCTTTAGACCTCTCGGCGGCTGTTTCGACGCGAGGCGCGTTTTTCCTGTAGTGGCGCGGATTTTTGGCCCGTTGCGGGTGTTTGGCGCCCTGGACGGATGATGGACGCGCGTCCGCTAGAACAGGCCGAGCTGGTCCACGGCGGATTCAGCGGGCCGATCGGCGGCGGCCTGCGTTCCCCGCGGCGCGGCGACCTGCTCGCGCAGCGCCGCGGCCTGCTCGAGCAGGTCCGCATCGTCGAGCTCAGGGGCCTGCGGGAGCTCGCCGGCGTCGAGATCGGGCGGCTGCTCCGGCGGACCCAGCTCGAGCAGGTCGGGCAGGCGTGCGAAGTCCTCGCGCAGAGTCTCGAGCATGCGCGGCGTGTACAGCGCGGCGGCCGGGTGAAAGATCGGGTACAGGCGCACCGCGCGCCGCCCCAGCGTGCGGACCTCTGGCTGGCCGTGCACGCGTGTGATTCCAGCCGGGTCGGCGCGCAGCAGCTTGGTCGCGAAGTTGCCGAGCGTGCAGATCACGCTCGGCTGGATCAGCTCGACCTGCCGGTACAGGTACTCCTTGCAGTTCTCGATCTCGACCGGCTGGGGGTCGCGGTTGGCCGGAGGCCTGCACTTCAAGGTGTTGGCGACGAACACCTGCGAGCGCGCCATCCCGATCTCGCCGAGCAGCTTCTCGAGCAGTTTCCCGGCGGCGCCCACGAACGGCAGCCCCTGCTCGTCCTCGCTCGCGCCGGGCGCCTCGCCGATGAACATCAGCTCGGCGTCGGCGTCGCCCGCGCCGAACACGACCGTCTTACGCGTCGCTGCCAGCTCGGCGCAGCGCGTACAGGCCTGCGTCTGGGCGTAGAGCGCCTTCAGTGTCTCGCGTCGCTCGGCGGCCGAGGGCTCGCTCTGCATGGTCACTGGCGAGATGGTAGTTCGCGATGGCTGCGCAATGATCTGGGAATGCCGCGTGCTCCGGACATCGCCGTGACGGCGCCATGCGCCGGGCTGGTCGTCGCGATCGTGCCCGAGCCCGACGCGCCGGTTGACGCCGGCGCGGCCGTGGTCGTGCTGGAGGCGATGAAGATGGAGCACGAGGTGATCGCACCGAGCGCGGGGGTCGTGCGCAATATCGAGGTCGCGGTCGGCGAGTCGGTGAGCGAGGGTCAGCTGCTGCTGGTGATGGCCGGCGAGGCGTCCGGCGTCACGAGCGCCGACGCGGTCGCCGAGCCGGATTCGGTGGGGCCGCGTGCCGACCTGCAGGCGGTGCTCGACCGCCACGCGCTCGGCCTCGATGCGGCTCGCCCGGAGGCCGTTGAGAAACGGCGCGAGCGCGACCGGCGGACGGCGCGCGAGAATCTCGCCGAGCTGATCGACGAGGGGACTTTCGTGGAGTACGGCCCGCTCGTGTTCGCCGCGCAGGAGCGCCGGCGCTCGCGCGAGGAGCTGATCACGCGCACGCCCGCCGACGGTCTGGTCGCGGGCATCGGCGATGTCGAAGGCAGGCCATGCGTGGTCATGTCCTACGACTACACGGTTCTGGCGGGCACGCAGGGGATGCGCAATCACGCCAAGAAGGACCGGCTGTTCGAGCTCGCCGAGCGCCGCCGTCTGCCGGTGGTGCTGTTTGCCGAGGGCGGCGGTGGGCGCCCCGGTGACGTTGACATTCCGATCGTCGCGGCGCTCGACTGCCGCGCCTTTCAGCTGTTCGCGCGCCTCAGCGGCCTGGTGCCGCTGGTGGGGATCGCCTCGGGCTACTGCTTCGCGGGCAACGCCGCGCTGCTGGGCTGCTGCGATGTCGTGATCGCCAGCGAGGGCACGAGCATCGGGATGGGCGGTCCGGCGATGATCGAGGGTGGCGGCCTCGGCGTGTATGCGCCCGATGAGGTTGGCCCGATCGACGTGCAGGAGGCGGGCGGCGTGGTCGATCTGCGCGCCCGCGACGACGCCGAGACCGTGGCCCTCGCCCGTCGCTACCTCTCCTACTTCGGCCCGCCGCGCCCTCCGGGCCCAGTGCCCGATCAGAGCCTGCTGCGCCGGCTGGTGCCCGAGCAGCGCAAGCGCGCGTACGCTGTGCGCACGGTCATCGACGGGCTGTTCGACGAGCGATCGGTGCTCGAGCTGCGGCGCGGGTTCGGAGCGGGGATGGTCACGGCGCTCGCCCGCCTGGAGGGGCGCGCGCTCGGCGTCGTCGCCAACGACCCGATGCACCTCGGCGGCGCGATCGACGCCGACGCGGCCGACAAGGCCGCTCGCTTCACGGCGCTGTGCGATGCGTTCGCGCTGCCGCTGCTGTTCCTGTGCGACACGCCGGGCTTCATGGTCGGTCCCGAGGCGGAGCGGACCGGCACCGTGCGCCACTTTGCACGCATGTTCCTGGCAGGGGCCAACCTGAGCGTGCCGTGCGGGACGATCGTGCTGCGCAAGGGCTACGGGCTGGGGGCGCAGGCGATGGCGGGCGGTGGCTTCAAGGCCGGCCAGTTCACGGTCGGCTGGCCGACCTCGGAGTTCGGCGCGATGGGCCTCGAGGGCGCGGTGCGCCTGGGCATGCGGCGCGAGCTCGAGGCGATCGCGGACGAGCAGGAGCGCGAGCGGGTGTTCCAGGCCACCGTGGCAGCCGCCTACGAGCGCGGCCAAGGGATCAGCATGGCCTCCTACGGCGAGATCGACGACGTGATCGACCCGGCCGACTCGCGCCGCTGGATCGCGACGCTGTTCGGCGCGGACCCGCCCGTCCCCGGTGCTCGCTCTGGCAAGCGTCGTCCCTACGTGGACGCCTGGTGAGCAAGCTCGCCGGGTCTCACGCCAACACCGCCCCTACGTGGACGCCTGGTGAGCAAGCTCGCCGGGTCTCACGCCAACACCGCCCCTATTTGGACGCCTGGTGAGGATGCTCGCCGGATCTCACGTCGGCGGCGTTGATGTTCTCCTGTGTGATCCTGCCGTCGTCTGGGACGAGCGGATGGTGGATGTGGCAGAGTTTGTAGCGACCGTGGACGAAACGTCCGAGCCTGTGGCAGCCGGTCTTGTGGCATTCGAGATGCCTGTACACGCCGATCACGAAGGCGATCAGCGTGATCGTCGAGGCGAGTTCGACCCAGCTGTCGGTGAAGACCTGGGGCTGGCTCCAGAATGTCAGGGCGAGGATCACCTCGAGAGGATTTTCTCAGCGGAGCCGGACGCGGCCGTCGCCAGCGTGCGATGTTCTGAAGTTGGCAAAGCTCCGGATCAACAGCGCCTTATGTGACATTGCGCACACATCGTGCCGCCGACTTCAGCGGTCATCGGCATCTGTATCATTGAGCACAGATCGAGCGCGGGCCATCACCTGACATGGGTGGACCCGAGGCGAGATCTGCAGCATCGTTTCATCGTCTGAAGCCGGTATCCACAGGAACTGGACCGAAGCCAATGAATCAAGCCTCTACAACGCGCCTGCCTGGCGATCGCGGCCAGGACTGTTGTGGGACGCGCGTCGCACACGACCGGGACGTTGATGTGCGAGACGGCAACGCTGGTCTGGCCCGGCCGGGCGAGATGCCGACACTGCGCACCGTCGCGGAGCTGCGCGCGGCGCTCGCGCCGGCCAGGCGCGAAGGGCTCCAGATCGGCCTGGTCCCGACAATGGGGGCGCTGCACGGCGGTCACCTCTCTTTGATCCGCTGCGCCCGGGTTCAATGCGACGTCGTGGTGGTCTCGCTGTTCGTCAACCCGGCCCAGTTCAACGAGCACGCCGATCTCGAGCAGTACCCGCGCAACGAGCAGGCCGACGCGGCGCGGGCGGCGGCGACGGGCGCCGACGTGCTGTTTGCTCCTGCCGTCGCCGAGGTCTACCCTGCGGGCTTCGCGACCTCGGTCGAAGTGCTCGGCCTGACCGATCGGCTCGAGGGCGCAGTGCGTGGTGCGGCGCACTTCCGCGGCGTCACCACCGTCGTCGCCAAGCTGCTGGGCATGGTGGCGCCGGACGTCGTGTACCTCGGCCAGAAGGACGCACAGCAGGCGCTCGTGATCCGCCGCCTCGTCGGCGACCTCAACATCGACACGCGGATACAGGTGTGTCCGACCGTGCGCGAGCGCGACGGCCTCGCGCTGTCCAGTCGCAACGCGCGACTCGACGCACGCGCGCGCGCGCGTGCGCGTGCGCTCAGCGCCGCGTTGCAGGCCGCCGAGCAGCTCGCCGCCGGCGGCGAGCGCGACCCAGAGCGTTTGTGCGCGACAGCCGAGGCGGTTCTGCGCGAGGCCGGGGTGAGAAGCGAGTACGTCGAGCTGGTCGACCCCGACACGCTCGAGCCCATCAGCCGGCTCGATCGGCCAGCACTGCTCGCGATCGCGGCGCGCGTCGGTGGAGTGCGGCTGATCGACAACGCGATCTTGCAACCGGTCTCCTTCGAGCAGCTGCAGACCGAGGAGGCGGTGAGGGGCTGATGCAGCGCGTGATGCTCAAGTCGAAGATCCACCGCGCGACGATCACCGACTGCGACCTGCACTACGTCGGGTCGATCACGATCGATCGGGACCTGCTGGAGGCGGCCGACATGCTCGAGCACGAGCAGGTGCACGTGCTCGACATCGACAACGGATCGCGTTTCGAGACATATACGATCGCCGGCGAGCGGGGCTCGGGGACGATGCAGATCAACGGCGCGGCTGCGCGCCTGGTCCACACCGGCGACACGATCATCGTGATCACCTACGCCCACTACGACGCGCAGGAGCTGGCCAGCTACGAGCCGCGCGTGGTGCACGTGCAGGCGGGCACCAACCGCATCATCACCGTCGACGACGAGGTGGCGACCCTGCTCAGCTGAGCGGGCGTCAACCGAGAAGGGAGCAGTCCATGTCCAGTCAACCCGTCCTGCAGGCACCGCCCGATCCGGGGCGCCTGCCGATGACGCTGCCGCTGCTGGCAGAGAAGAAGCGGCTCGGCGACCCGATCGTGATGGTCACCGCCTACGACTACCCCAGCGCGCGCGCGGCCGAGGCCGCGGGCGTCGATCTCGTGCTGGTGGGCGACTCGGCGGCCACGACGATGCTCGGCTACACCGAGACGACGCCGGTCGAGCTCGAGGACATGCTGGTGCTCGCGCGCGCTGTGCGCCGTGGCCTGCGCACGCCGCTGCTGATCGGCGACCTGCCGTTTGGCTCATACGAGGTGTCCGACGAGCAGGCGATCAGCACGGCGCTGCGGATGGTCAAGCAGGCCGGCTGCCAGGCCGTCAAGCTCGAGGGCGGCGGCGAGGCTTCGGTGAGCCGCGCGCGCGCGATCGTGAACGCCGGGATCCCGGTCATGGGTCACGTCGGCCTCACCCCTCAGACCTCCACCGCGCTCGGCGGCTGGAAGGCGCAGGGACGCACCGCGCGCGCCGCGCAGCGAATCGCCGCCGGGGCGCTCGCGCTGCAGGACGCGGGCTGCTTCGCGCTGGTGTTCGAGGCGATCCCGAGCGCGGTCAGCGAGGAGCTGATGGAGCGCATGGAGGTCCCCGTGATCGGCATCGGCGCCGGGCCGTCCACGGATGGGCAGGTGCTCGTGTTCCACGACCTGCTCGGGATCCGCGACGGGCTCGGCCCACGTTTCGTCAAGCGCTACGCGAACCTGCAGCAGGAGATGAACGCGGGCGTGGCGGCGTACGCCGAGGACGTGCGCACCCGCCGCTATCCCGGCCCGGAGCACGCCTACTCGATCGATCCGGCTGAGCTGGCGGAGCTGCGCGCGTTGCTGAGCTGAGACCTGCGCCGGCATGCGGCTGAACCCAGCCCGCGCCTGTTACGGCTGCGCAGGCGTGGGCAGGCTGGCTACGCCTACCGGTCGTTTATGTGACCGCAGCCGCTAGTGGCGCGGCGGGTGCGGGCTCGATCCTGCGCACGACGCGCGCGGGGGCGCCGGCGACGAGCGTGAAGGGCTCGACGTCGTGGGTGACGACGCTGTTGGCGCCGACGACGCAGCGCTCGCCGATCGTGACGCCGCTGGTGACGACGACGTTCGCCCCCAGCCAGCAGTTGTCGCCGATCCGCGTCGGTCCCTTGCTGGTGAAGCCCTGCCAGGTGATCGGCCGCTGCGGGTCGTCGTAGCGGTGGCTGGAGTCGGATACGAAGCAGCCGTTGGCGAGCATGCAGTGCGAGCCGATCTCGACCAGCCGCTCCGCGGCGACCATCACGCCGATGTTCAGGAACGTTCCGGCGCCGATGCGCACGCGCGCGCGGCCCGGGGCGGTGATCCACACGTCTGGCTCGAACAGCGTGCCGGCGCCGATCTCGAGCCGATGCTCGCGCATCGCCTCCAGCACGTTGCCATGCACGGGCCAGCGTACGAACGCTTCGCGGCGCATGAACTCCCAGTGGATGCGCGCGCGGTTCCACGGCAGCGAGTTGCGCTCGTACCAGCGCCACTTCTGCACCCACAGGCGCATGCGGTACGCGCGCACGCGAGCTTGGTGACCGGACCCTCCGGCCACCATGCGAGCGCCGTCGTGGTTCCGGATCGCCTCGTTGTCCTCCCACACGGTCTGATCCTGTCCGTCGCTGCCACCGCCGCCGGCGGCGGAGCCCGGCGCGCGGTTCACGCGGCGACCCGCGTGCGGCGCCGCCGTCCACCGTTGGCGCTGGCCGAGCCAGCGCGCGCAGCCGACGGGCTGAGCAGCTCGGCGAGGAAGTGGCCGGTGTGCGATGCCGGCTCGAGCGCGACCTCCTCGGGCGTGCCAGCCGCGACCACCAGCCCCCCCTCCTCGCCCCCCTCGGGGCCCATGTCGATGATGCGATCGGCGCACTTGATCACGTCGAGGTTGTGCTCGATCACGACCACGCTGTTGCCGGCGCCGACCAGCCGCGAAAGCACGTCGAGCAAACGCTCCACGTCGGCGAAGTGCAGCCCGGTCGTGGGCTCGTCGAGGATGTAGAGGGTGCGTCCGGTGGCGATCTTCGACAGCTCGGTCGCGAGCTTCACGCGCTGGGCCTCGCCGCCCGAGAGCGTCGTCGCGGGCTGGCCGAGCCGCACGTAGCCGAGGCCGACCGCGTCGAGCGTCTCCAGGCGGCGCCGGATCTTGGGGATGTGCTCGAAGAACTGCAGCGCCTCCTGCACGGGCATGTCGAGCACGTCGGCGATGCTGCGGCCCTTGAAGCGGACTTCGAGCGTCTCGCGGTTGTAGCGCTTGCCATGACACTGCTCGCAGGGGACGTACACATCGGCCAGGAAGTGCATCTCGATCTTGATCTGGCCGTCGCCGCGACAGACCTCGCAGCGCCCGCCCTTGACGTTGAAGCTGAAGCGTCCGGGCTTGTAGCCGCGCGCGCGCGCCTCCTGGGTCTTCGAGAACAGGTCGCGGATCACGTCGAACAGTCCCGTGTAGGTCGCGGGGTTGGAGCGCGGCGTGCGCCCGATCGGCGACTGGTTGACGGCGATGATCTTGTCGAGCTGCTCGAGCCCGTGGATCGCGCGGTGGGCGCCGGCGCGCTGGCGCGTGCGGTGCAGCCGGTTGGAGACGGCCCGGTAGAGGACCTCGTTGACGAGCGTGGACTTGCCCGAGCCCGACACCCCCGTCACGCAGGTGAACACGCCGAGCGGGACGTGGACGTCGATGTCACGCAGGTTGTGCTGGCTGGCGCCGATGATCTCGATGTAGCCGCTGGGCTTGCGCCGGCGCGCCGGCGTCGGGATCGAGCGGGCGCCGGACAGGAACTGGCCGGTGAGCGACTGCTTGACGCGCTGGACCTGCGCGGCGGTGCCCTGGGCGACGATGTGACCGCCGTGCTCGCCGGCGCCCGGGCCGAGGTCGAGCAGGTGGTCGGCGGCGCGCATCGTCTGCTCGTCGTGCTCGACCACGATCACGGTGTTGCCGAGGTCGCGCAGGCGCTCGAGCGTGGCGATCAGCTTGGAGTTGTCGCGCTGGTGCAGCCCGATCGAGGGCTCGTCGAGGATGTACAGCACGCCGACCAGCGAGGAGCCGATCTGCGTGGCCAGGCGGATGCGCTGCGCCTCGCCGCCGGACAGCGTCGCGGCGGCGCGGTCCATCGACAGGTAGCCGATGCCGACGTTCTCCAGGAAGCGCAGGCGCTCGGAGATCTCGCGCAGGATCAGGCGCGCGACGTGACGGTCGGTGTCTGACAGCTCGACCCGCTCGAGCCACTCGATCGCGCGGTGAGCGGATAGCGCGCAGAAGTCCTCGATCCGGGTCCCCCCCACCAGCACCGCGCGCGACTCGGCGCGCAGGCGCGCGCCGCCGCACACCGGGCACGAGCGCAGCGACATGTACTGCTCGATCTTCTCGCGCGTTGACTCGGAGTCGGTCTCCTTGTAGCGGCGCTCGAGGTTGGTGACGATCCCGTGAAAGCGGGTCGCGTAGGAGCGCCGGCGCCCGAAGCGGTTGCGGTAGGAGACCTGCAGGCGCTCGCCGGTTCCGTACAGGAACAGCTCGCGATCCTCGTCGGACAGGTCTTCCCAGGGCGCGTCGAGGTTGACGCCGTGGCGCTGCGAGATCGCCTCGGCGACCTGCTCGTAATAGTTGGAGACGCTTCCGGCCCACGGCGCGATCGCGCCTTCGGAGATCGACAGCGACGGGTCCGGGACGAGCAGCTCGGGGTCGATCTCCATCTGCGCGCCCAGCCCGGTGCAGCGCTCGCAGGCTCCGTGCGGCGAGTTGAACGAGAAGATGCGCGGCTCGAGCTCGATCAGCGAGGGCCCGTGCTCGGGGCAGGCGAAGCGCTCGGAGAACGTGAAGACCGTTCCCGGCGCCGAGATCTCACCCGGGACGATCTGCACGGCAGCCGAGCGTACGCCCTTGGCGCCCGTGGCCCGCCCAGGCGCCTGCGCCGGTCGCCCGTCGCGGGAGCCGCCGTCGCGAGAGCTGTCGTCTCCGGCACCGCGAGCACCGGAGCCATCTCCGTCGCGAGAGCCACGCGCACGCGTGCGCGTGCGTCCGCCGCCCTCGACGACACTCGCGTTGCCGCCGCCCGCAGCAGCGGCGTGGCCGCTGGAGCCCGCACCGACGATCTCGATCTCGACGAGCCCGTCGGCAAGACCGACCGCCGTTTCGATCGAGTCGGCGAGGCGCTTGCGCACGTCGTGGCGCATCACCAGCCGGTTGACGACGACCGAGATGTCGTGCTTGTAGCGCTTGTCGAGCACGATCGACTCCTCGAGCATGCGCAGGCGGTCGTCGATCTTGACTCGCTGGAAGCCGTCGGCGCGCAGCTCGTCGAGCAGCTTGCCGTACTCGCCCTTGCGGCCGCGCACGAGCGGCGCCATCACCATGAAGCGGGTGCCCTCGCCGAGCTCCATCGTCTGATCGATGATCTGCTCGGCCGACTGGCCCACGATCGGGCGGCCGCAGATGGGGCAGTGGGGCTTGCCGACGCGCGCCCACAGCAGCCGCAGGTAGTCGTAGATCTCGGTCACGGTGCCGACGGTCGAGCGGGGGTTGCGCGAGGTGGTCTTCTGGTCGATCGAGATCGCCGGCGAAAGGCCCTCGATCGAGTTGACGTCGGGCTTGTCCATCTGCCCCAGGAACTGACGCGCGTATGCCGACAGCGACTCGACGTAGCGGCGCTGACCCTCGGCGTAGATGGTGTCGAAGGCGAGGCTCGACTTGCCCGAGCCGGACAGACCCGTGATCACGACGAGGGCATCGCGAGGGAGCGCCAGCGAGATGTCCTTGAGGTTGTGCTCGCGGGCCCCGGAGACGACGATCTGATCGCTGGCGGCCATCGGCCGATCATTGTAGGGCTGCGAACAGATGTTCGGGTGTGTGATCACGTGCCAGGCCTCGGGAGCCTGACGAGCGGCCTCGCTCAGCGAGCTTGCAGATGCAGCAGCTCGTCCATGCGACCGTGCTGATCCGAGCGCTTCCCGAGAATCTCGTCGATCCAGCGCATCACCTCGGCCTCGTCGATCCTCGTGCCCCAGTCGAGCATCTCTTCGATGTCCACCCAGTCCTTGGGGCGGTTGAACACGGCCTTGCACACGACCAGGTGCTCCGGCGCGAGAATCGGTATCTGGATCGGACCGAACGTGACTTCGCGCGCCTGCACGGCCATCTCGTGATGAAGCTCGAGCGTGGCGAAGAACAGGTCCAGATACGACCCACCCCAATCCAGCCTGGCCTGCCCGTCGCGGCGTATCGCGGCGCGATCGGAGCGCGAGACCGCGACGCCGAGATGCGTGAGCGCGCCCAGCACGGGCTCGGCGTCGCGCGGCGCGACGGTTATGTTGAGATCGATGTCGGTGGTGGCGCGCGGGCTGCGATACCAGGCGAGCGCAATGGCGCCGCCGAACTGGTGCGGCACGCGCATCGAGTCGAGCATCTCGTGCGCCGCCGCTATCTTGGCCGCAAGCCCGCCCAGTTCAGCGGTCGCGCTCATCTGGCTGAGCGGCGTCGCTCATCTTCAGCGGACGCGCCGATCGTCGTCCAACGGCTCATCTGACGCCATTATCGGCTCGCAGCCGCCGCGCGACGATCCGCCCCCAGCCTGCCAAGCGCCGGAAATGCCAGCGGCTTGAATGGCCTCGCCGGCTGGCTGCGGGTGACGGCGTCGGCGAAGCTCAGCAGCTCGATCAGCGCGTCTCCAGGGTCCCCGCGCCCCGCCGCCATCTGCCGGCGTGGCGCCAGCGACGACGCCATCCGTTGTGAAGCCTCGACGAACCGCCTGGACGCGCGGCGGTCACCCTGCCCGGCTTCGGCGCCGATACCGGTCGTGACCGGCGCACGCGCGCGCGTGGCCTCCCGCGACACAACGGCCACCGGGGCGTGCGCGCGCCTGGCCGACGCGACCACCGCATCCGCATCAAACGGCCGCGTGGCACGCGTCGTGGCCTTGGCGAGCACCTCGTCGGTGAGGGTCGCAAAGCTCGCGAGGCTGCGCGCGCGCGGCCCTCTGGAGGTATGCAACGACTCACGGATCTCAAAGCGCCCGTTGCGACGGACCGCCACGTATGCCATACCCACTAGATTACCATCGACGACCCACTATCCACGACCCACTATGGACTGTCCACTACCTGCCATCCGCTATCCACGCGCACCGCAGTTTCGGGCAAGCTCATCGGTTCTGAGGCGGCTGGTACGGCGCGTCAGAGGTCACAAGCGCTCCCATCGCCTCACCCCACGACCGTCAGCTCCTTCGGCAGCCCGCTCAGCACCCGATGGCCGCTGCCATCGCTCGGCTCGCCGCCACCATCGCCGCGGGCGCCCCGATCGCCCCCTCCACCACCCCCGACGACGACCAGGTCCTCGATGCGCACGCCGCACTCCCCGGGCAGGTACACCCCGGGCTCGACCGTGACGACGTTGCCGGCCAGCAGCGGCTCATCGCCGGCCGTGCGCGAGAGCCGCGGTCCCTCGTGGATCTCCATGCCGACGCCGTGGCCGAGCCCGTGGCCGAAGTGCTCGCCCTGGCCGGCGCGCTCGATCACCGTCCGCGCGACGGCGTCGAGCTCGCGTCCGCTCGGGCCGGGCCGCACGGCGGCGAGCGCCTGCGCCTGGGCGTCGCGGACCAGCTCGTAGATCGCACGGGCGTGCTCGGAGACGTGCTCACCGGTGGCGTAGGTGCGCGTGCAGTCCGAGCAGTAGCCGTCGTGCAGCGCGCCCCAGTCGATCGTCACGAGCACGTCCGCAGGGATCTTCTCATCGCGCGGTTCGGCGTGCGGCAGCGCGGCGTGGGCGCCGGCCGCGACGATCGAGGGGAAGCTCGGCCCCTCGGCGCCGAGGCGGCGCATCTGCAGCTCGAGCTCGATCGCGACCTCGCGCTCGCTGCGTCCGACCAGGCCCCGTTCGAGCACGCGCGTGAGCGCCCCGTCGGCCAGCTCGGCGGCGGCGCGGATGCGCCCGATCTCCTCGGCGTCCTTGACGGCGCGCAGGCGCTCAACCGCACCGCCGCACGCGACCAGCTGCCACGAGGCGCCGAGCAGCTCGTGCAGCCGCGTGTGCTGGGCGACCGTGAGGGTGGCGTCGTCGAAGCCGAGGCGCGCTCTCCGCGGCGCGGCCTCGCGCAGACCGCGCGCAGCGGCGTCGAGCAGCTCGCCGGAGACGATCTCGCGCTCGAACAGGTCGCCGACCTGCGCGGCCGACTGGGTGGCGTAGCGAAAGTCGGTGAGGAAGCGCCCGCGCGCGCCGCCGTCCTCGCCGCCGCCGGGGATCAGCACAAGCGCGTTGGTGCCGGTGAAGCCGGTGAGGTAACGGATGTTGACCGGCGTGTACACGAGCAGCGCGTTGACCTCGTGCTCGCCGAGCGTCCGCGACAGGCGTTCGAGGCGGGCCGTGTGAGCGCCTTGCTCGCCGCCCGGGTTCACGAGCGCTCCCAGTCGATCGTCGCGCCTCGCGCGCTTCGGCCGGTGCCGCTCACGAGCCCGCCTCGTCGATCGCGACCTGCAGGCGCTCGAGCGCGAAGCGGTAGCCGTCGGGGCCGTGGCCGGAGAACGTCGCGACGCAGAGGTCGCCGATCACCGAGACGCGCCGCCACGGCTCGCGCGCCTGCACGTCGGAGAGGTGCACCTCGATCGCCGGCAGCCCGGTCAGCTCGAGCGCGTCGTGGAGGGCGTAGGCGTAGTGCGTCCAGGCGCCGGGATTGAGGATCAGGCCGTGCGCGCGACCGCGCAGCAGATGCAGGCGCTCGACGTACGCGGACTCCGAGTTGGACTGGAAGAAGCTCGCATCGATGCCGAGCTCCTGCGCCCATGCGGCAATCTGACGCTCGAGCTCGGCGAGCGTGAGCGTGCCGTAGTGCGCCTCCTCGCGCGCGCCGAGCAGGTCCAGGTTGACGCCGTGCAGAACCTCGACGCGTGGAGCGCTCACGCGGCAGCCAGCTTCCTCGTCAGGCCAGGCACTCCCGTCTGAGACCAAACGCTCGCCATCGGACGAGCAGCCTTCACGGGGCCACCAGCTCCGTCACGGCGGCGCGCACGTCGGGGGCCGGGACCTCGCAGCCGATGCGAACGTCACCCGGCGCACGCACGAGCACGAACGGGACGCCGCCGGCGCCGAGACGCTTCTTGTCGAGCGCGGTCGCGGCGATGATCTGCTCGGGATCGGCGTCGCGGTCCAGCGCGACCGGCAGCCCGCGCTCGAGCAGCAGCTCGCGCACCTGCGCGCCCAGCTCCTGCGCTCCCGACAGCCGCAGCGCCGCCAGCAGCCCGAGCCCTACGGCCTCGCCGTGGCGGTAGCGGCTGTAGCCGCTCGCGGCCTCGATCGCGTGGCCGATGGTGTGCCCCAGGTTGAGCGCCTGACGGGCGCCGGCGTCGCGCTCGTCGGCGGCGACCACCGCGAGCTTCGTGCGGGCGCAGTCGAGGATCGTCTGCTCATCGACGCGCGCGCCGACGCCCGCAACGACGCGCTCCCACAGCGGGCCGCCCGCGATCAGCGCCGTCTTGAGCACCTCGACCCAGCCGGCGGCGAGCTCGGGCGCGGGCAGCGTGGCGAGCGTGTCGGGGTTGACCAGCACGCCGGCCGGCTGGTGATAGGCACCGACGTAGTTCTTGGCGCCGGGGATGTCGACGCCGGTCTTGCCGCCGTAGGCCGAGTCGACCTGCGCGACCAGCGTCGTGGGCACGTGCACGATCGGGACGCCGCGCTGGTAGGTGGCGGCGCAGAAGCCGGCGAGGTCTCCGACGACGCCGCCGCCGAGCGCGACCACGTGGTCGGCGCGGGTCATCTCGTTCGCCGCCAGCTCGCGCCACACGCGCTCGGCGCTGGCGAGTGTCTTGTGCGGCTCGCCCGGCTCGAGCGCGACGGTGCCGGCGACCGCTTCGAGCGCGTCGAGCGACTCGCGGTACAGCGCGGCGACGCTGCGATCGGTGACGCAGAAGGGCCGAGAGCGGGCGGGGTGCAGCGGCCATACCCGGCGCAATGCGCCGGGCTCGCGGTGGGCCTGCGTGATCAGGCCACGGCCGACCAGGACCGGGTATTCGCCCGAGGCGGCGCTGGCCCATATCAGGCGTGTGCCGGGCGGTGCGGCGTCGAGCGCGCGCAGCGCCGGGAGCACGCGCTGGGACAGCTGGGCGGCGCCGCCGTCGCGCTCGGAGGTGGCGAGGAACGCGTCGGCGAGCTCCTCGTACAGCGCGCGACGTTCGGCGGCGAGCGCGAGGAAGGCGCCGCGGTCGTGCGCGAGCGGGCGATCGTGGGCACCCCGCACACGCGACCAGGCGAGCGCCGGGTCGATGTCGAGCAGGATCGTCAGGTGCGGGACGAGCGCAGCGCGCACGCGCGCGGACAGCACGCTGCCGCCGCCAAGGGCGATCACGCACGGCCACGGCGAGTCCCCGGCGGCGTTATCTGCCGGGTCCCGTGTGACGCCCCTCGTCGAACCTTCCGCGGTGGCCCCGGCCGCGGTGGACCCAGCCGCGGTAGACCCAGCGGACAACGCACGCGCGCGCGTGTCGCGCGCGCGCGTGGCATCCTCGAGCAGGGCACACACGACCGACTCCTCGGCGGCGCGGAACGAGCCCTCGCCGTGGAGCTCGAACTCGCGCGCGATCGAATGGCCGAAGCGCTGCTCGAGCAGCGCGTCGCTGTCCATCGCCGGCACACCCAGCGCGCGCGCCAGCGCGCGAGCGACCGTGGACTTGCCGGCGCCCATCAGCCCGATCAGCACGAGCGCCCTGCCGGCGGCCGCAGGCGCGAGCTCGACGGCCGCGATGCTCGCGGGGCTGTCGGATGCTATTCGTGCCATCCGATCCGCTGCTCGTAGGCGCGCAGGCCGGCGAGCACGTCGTCGATGTGGTCGCCGCCGAACTTGGCGCGGCAGGCGTCGGCCAGCACGAGCGCGACCATCGCCTCGCCGACGACGGCGCCGGCCGGCACCGTGCAGGAGTCGGTGCGCTCGCGCAGCGCTTCGGCGGGCTCGTGCGTGGCGATGTTGACCGAGCGCAGCGGCTTGGTGAGCGTCGGCAGCGGCTTCATCGCGCCGCGGACGATCAGCGGCTGGCCGTTGGTCATCCCCCCCTCGAGGCCGCCGGCGCGGTTGGTCTCGCGATAGTAGCCGCGCGCGGAGTCGAAGAAGATCTCGTCGTGGGCCTGCGAGCCGGGCAGGCCGGCGATCTGGAAGGCGTCGCCGATCGAGACCCCCTTGAGCGACTGGATCGAGCAGATCGCCATCGCCAGCCGGCCGTCGAGCCGCTGTTCCCAGGAGACGTGCGAGCCGAGGCCGGGAACGAGCCCGAAGGCGTGGACCTCGAACACCCCGCCGAGCGACTCGTTGGCCTTGCGCAGCCGGTCGATCTCGGCGACCATCGCGCGGCCGGCGTCGGGTTCGAGGCAGCGCACGGGCGAGGCGTTGACGCCGGCGAAGTCCTCGAGCGCGAGCGGCTCGGCCGGCGCTGGGGCGTGTACCGAGGCGATCTGCACGACGTGCGAGCGCAACTGCACCCCGAGCGCGGCCAGGAACGCCTTGCAGAGCGCGCCGCCGGCGACGCGCGCCGCCGTCTCGCGCGCCGAGGCCCGCTCGAGGATGTTGCGAACGTCGGTGTGCTTGTACTTCTGCACGCCGACGAGGTCGGCGTGGCCGGGGCGCGGGAGGTGCACCTCGGCGACGGGCTCGGCGGCGTCCCCGTCCAGCGGCCATGGGTTCATGCGGTCTTCCCAGTTGGCGTAGTCGCGGTTCTGCACCTGCAGCGCGACGGGTCCTCCGAGCGTGACCCCGTGGCGCACGCCGGCGGTGACCTCGGCGGCGTCGCGCTCGATCTTCATGCGCCCGCCGCGGCCGTGGCCGAGCTGGCGCCGGGCGAGGTCGGCGTTCAGCGCGTCGCGGTCGAGCACGAGGCCCGCGGGCAGGCCCTCGACGATGCAGGTGAGGCCGGGGCCGTGCGACTCGCCGGCTGTGATCAGGCGCAGGCTCATGTCCAGCTAGCTTATTTGGCGCCACGACCCTCGCGGCTTTACGCCGCTGGCGGTGCGTGGCCGCGCGCGCGAACCGTCGCGCACCGGAACCCCGGATCGCCCGCTGCCGGTGCGTGGCTGCGCGCGAACCGTCGCGCACCGGAACCCCGGATCGCCCGCTGCCGGTGCGTGGCCGCGCGCGAACCGTCGCGCACCGGAACCCCGGATCGGGCGCGCAGACCGCTGTCAGCGGTGGTGCGTGGAGCCGGCTTTGGCGGCAGACGCCTTGTGAGCCTTGGCTGCGGCGGCTTTATGGGCCCTGGCCGCAGAAGCCTTGCGCGCGTTCGCCGCCGACGCCTTGACCTGTGAGATCGAAACGACTTCGAGCTTGTAGACGACCGCGGCGCCGCCGCTCGGCGGAAGGTATTCCAGTTCCTCGGTTTCGCCGGGCTTCAGCACGATCGATTCGCACTGCGAGGTGCTCGGCTTGCAGACGGCCGGGCCGTGCAGGATGACTTCGGCGGCGAGCTTGAAGGTCGCGCCCTTGCCGCCGCCGCTCGCACCCGTGTACACGACTATCGGGCTCGTCGACGACGGCACCTGAGCCGAGGGCTTGAGCCCCTTGAAGGGAGTCAGCTGCGTGCTCTGACCCGTGGTCGTGGAGACCTGGCCGAACTGCACTTCGACTTCGTAGACGGGCGCCGGCGGCTTGGGCTTGGCCGGCTTGGAGGTCTTCGGTGCGGGCGTGCTGGAGCCGGACGAGCTGGAGGACGAGGACGACGAGGACCCCGACGAGGACGATTCAGGCGAGCTGCTCGACGTGGAGCTGCTGCTCCCGCCGGAGCTGCTCGAGCTCGAGCTGCTCGAGGTTGACGCGCTCTTGGCCTTGGGTTCGGGCAGCGGTTTGAACGGGTTGTTGGCGTGGAGCCTCACCTTCGGCCTTCCGCTGGTGGTCTCGGCGATCGCCTTGTCGGGGTTGGTCGTGGCCGAGGTCACGTCGATGCCGCCGCTGCCGGCGCCGGGCGCGATGGTGCTCGCCGTGGGCGCGCTCGGTGTTTCCGAGCCCCCGCCCAGGATCGCGTAGGCGAGCGCGGCCGCCAGCGCGACGGCGAGCACGATCACGAAAGGCAGGACGCGCCGGTTGAGCAGGTCGGCTTTGAGTGAGTTGACGAAGGCGTTCATGGGGTCACCTGGGCCACGGCCGGGGGATTCGCCGAGCTCGAGGAGCCCGAGCCGGAGACGGTCTGGGTGGTGCCGGCGGGACCCGATGGCGTGGCGCCGCCGGTGAGGCCCTGCCCGGCGGGGAGCACGTAGGCGGTCGCCGTGATCGTGCCGGTGAGCTGTTCTTCGGCGTGACCGCCTTCCTTGCCGGAGACCGCGCTCGTGTTCGGCTCGAGCTGCACGGCCTGGATCGTCAGCAGGCGGCCGCTGACCTCGAGCCCGCCGGAGGCGGTGTGGAGCGTGAAGTGGTTGAGCTGCTGGAAGAGGTGGTAGAGGCCGTTGAAGTTGCCGGAGAAGACGAACGTGAACGGCATCTGGCTGAAGCCCGCGCTCGCGGGACTCGCCCCGGCGGCGGAGCTGGCGCTCGCCGACGAGCTGGCGCTCGACGCGCCGCTCGCTCCCGAGGAGCCGCTTGCGCCGGCGGTGATCGACGCGAATTCGACGTTGCGACGGCCCGAGGCCTGAGCAAGCTGGTACACGAGCGACGGCACTTCGGAGCTCGCCGGAACGGCTTTGCCGAGCCTGATGATCGACGCGTAGTCGGTGCTGTACTCGGCCTGCGCGGCCTGCGCGCTGGAGACCTGGCTCCTCGCCGTGGAGAGCTGGGCCTGCTCGGAGCTGACCTGCTTGGCCAGTTCGGCGGCCTGCTGGCGCTTGGGCGAGACGCCCAGGAACCACACTGCGGCGAGCACGCCGAGCGCTGCGACGACCATGATCACGATGCGGTCGCGGCCGGTCATCGCACCGCTCCTGATCCGGTGGAGGCGGCAGGCGCAGAGCTAGTCGAGGCGTCGCTCGCGGAAGAGCCGCCGCTGGAGGACGAGCTGCCGGTCGTCGACGAGCTGCCGCTCGCGGACGCGAGCGTCGCGCTCGATCCCGTCGCAGTGGTGGGAACGTTGGGCAATGCGTCGAACACGATCTGTGCGCTGAAGGTCACGCGGCCGGCTGCGCAGCTCGAGCTGCCGCCGCCGCCACCGCTCGAGCCGGATTTGGCGGAGCTCTGCAGGCTGACTTCGCTGACGCCGTCGATCAGTCGCAGGCGTTCGAGCGTCAGGGCGACCGCGGCCTGGCTGGTGGCGCAGCCGGTCAGCGTGAAGCTGGGCACACTGCCGGGCGGCGTCGCCGAGCTGACCGCCGAGCCGCCGCTCGAGCTCGATCCCGAGCCGCTGGCCGCGGTGCTCGCTTTGCTGGCGAGGCTCGCCGTCGAGCTGGACGAACCTGAGCCCGCGCTCCCGCCCACGGTTCCGTCGAGCGACTCGATCGACGCGCTGGCGGGCAGCACGCGGCCCAGTTCATAGAAGGCGGCGGGCCAGTTGAAGCGCGAGTTGACCAGCTGGGTGACAGCATCGACGCGCTGTTCGCGCAGCGAGACGAAGTTGGTGTACGGAGTCAGCTGCGAGGCCTGCGCCTGCGTCTGCGCGACCTGGGCTTCGAGCGAGGCGATCTGCGCGTGGCGGCTGGAGATCTGATGCGAGGCCTGCCCGTACAGGAAGACGATCAGCGCGAGCCCGGCGAGCAGGCCGAGCACGGCATACGCGCCGCCGCCGGAGCGGCCGACTTTGATGCGGGGGCCGGCGTGATCGCCACCCGGGATCAGGTTTACGGCTCTCATCGCGGGCCCTCCTCGACCGCCAGGCCGGCGGCGATCGCCAGGCGCTGGGGCGAGATGCCCTCGCCGTCGTCGGCGACGCGAACCGTCTCGCGCGTGAGCGGGATGCCGAGCTCGCCTTCGAGCGCGTCGGCGAAGCCGGGGATGTCGAGCGCGGCGCCGCTGAGCACGACCGCGGAGACGTCGCCGCCGTTCTCCTGGGAGCGGTGGAAGTCGAGCGAGTTGCGGATCTCGCCGGCGATCTCGCGGATGCCGTTCTCGAGCACGCTGCGCAGCTCCTCCTCGACCGAGTCGGGCGCGGTCAGGTTGGCGACCGCGATCAGCGCGCGGGCGTCGTCGAGTGAGATGCCGTGGCGCTCGGCGAGCTGCGCGGCCATCGCCTCCAGGCCGCCGCCGACGACGCGGGTGAAGCGACAGACCGAGCCCTCGGCGATCGCCATGTTCGTGAGCCCGTCAACGTTCAGGTACAGGACGCGGCCTTCGTGCTCGGGGTCGGGCCGGTACAGCGAGCGGATCAGCGCGAACGCCGACAGGTCGACGCCTTCGGGACGCAGTCCGGCGCCGCGCACGGCGGCGAGCAGGCGCTCGACCATGTCGCGCTGGGCCGCGACCAGCACGACGCGCTGGCGCGGGCCGCCGGGGGTGTTGACGATGCCAAGCGCGTGAAAGTCGAGCACCGCGTTGGCGAGCGGCATCGGCACCTCGTCCTGGGCCTGGAAGCGCACCGCCGCGGCGAGCTCCTTGCCGCCCTCGACGGGCGGGAGCTCGAGCGTGCGCAGCACCGTGCGCTGGTTGGCGACGCCGACTCGCACGCGCGGGGGCAGGCCGCTGCGGTCGAACAGCTCGCGCAGCCTGTCCGCCAGGATCGTCTCGTCCAGCACCTCGCCGTCGCGCACCGTGTCGGCGGGCAGCGACATCGAGGCCGCGCGCTCGGCGACGACGGCGCCGTTGACGTGTGCCTTTACGGCGGCGATGTGGCCGGGCTGGATGTCCAAGCCGATCAGGCCCTTGGCCGAGCCGCCACGACCAAGCTTGAGCCCTCCCAGCGACAGGCCTGACAGCGCCGGAATCGCGAGCTTGGAGCCGCCGAGCTTGGGCGATCCCAGCTTGGGGGCGGTCACTTTCGGAAGCTTTGGCTTGGGGAGCGAGGGCATCTGTGGAAGTCGGCGCGGAGGGGTCGAGCGAGCCGCGATAGGACACCTATCGGCGCGCGGGCGGCCTCGCTTGAGCCCGGCCGGGCGACCGGCGCTGGGTCAATGCAGGAAGTGGTCGGTGTAGAGCTGCACGAGCGGCGTTCCGACGTAGACGGCGACGATCGCACCGAACGCGAGGAACGGCCCGAACGGGACCGCCGTCTTGCGTGCCGCGTGCGCCCCGGCGCGCGCCGCCACGAACACGCCGTACAGCACGCCGGCCGCCAGCGCGATCAGGATCGCCGGCGCGACGGCGGCGCCGAGGAACAGGCCCATCACGCCCGCGAGCTTGACGTCGCCCATGCCCATGCCGCCCGGATAAGCGAGCGCGGCCAGCAGCAGGAACCCGCCGGCGGCGGCTCCGGCGATCAGCCGCGCGGGCTCGCCGGCCGGATCGAGCGCGGTCCCGAAGACCAGTGCCATGACGGCGCCGAGCAGCGTCAGGCGATTGGGAATGATGCGGTGCTCGAGGTCGATCAGCGCGGCGGGGATCACGATCAGGATCAGCCCGACGCTGAGCGCGATACCGGCAGCCGTGTGGTGGACGAGCACGGCGCCGACACAGAGCACGGCCGTGAGCGCCTCGACCAGTGGGTAGCGCGGTGAGATCGGCTGCGCGCAATTGCGGCAGTGGCCGCGGAGCAGCAGCCAGGAGAGGATCGGGATGTTGTCGTAGGGCCTGACGCGGGCCCCGCAAGCTGTGCAGTGCGACGGTGGCAGGACCACCGATTCGTGCCGCGGCAGGCGGTAGGCGACCACGTTCAGGAACGAGCCGAAGATCGCACCGAAGACGCCCGCGAAGGCCGCTGCAGCCATGTGAGGATGATCGGCTTTGGGGAGGGTGGGCTTGAGTGAGGCGCGACGCCCGACATGTGCGGCCCGGTCTCACATGCGAAGAGGGGCGGCCCGAAAGCCGCCCCTCTGCCAGTCGTTGATCTCGTTCGGCGTTAAGTCCGAACTGAATCTCTGCGTTCGTTCGTGGCTACCATTTCCCGCTTGGGCAGCCCTTGTCTCCGGTCTGCTTTTCTTCACATTCCCGTTTTACGACGCCTTCCGCGTTCTTTTCGATCTTGAAGATATCTTTCGTGGTTGGCGCCTGAACTTCAATCAGATAGCCCTGGTTTTCGAACTTCGGTTCTGCTTTTAGCACGCAAGCACTATTCGAGGATGGGCAAACCGGGATATTCTTTTCGTATTCATGAATTTCGTTTTCGGTAACTTTTTCGTAGCTGCCGTTGTTGTCGGTGGAGATCGTCTCTGCCGTGGTCTGGGCAGACGTCGCCAGCGACTTGGCCGAAGCGTCGTAGGCCTTGCTCTTCTGGCTCAGCAGTGACGGGATCGCGATAGCGGCAAGGATGCCGATGATCAGGATCACGACCAGCAATTCGATGAGGGTGAAACCAGACTCGTCTTCCGAGCGCTGGCGCAGTCGATACAACATTGATCCTCCTAGGATCCGTATTTTGGGCGCCAGACATCGGTGCTCGCCTCGGATGGCGATGCTTCCCCCATTGCGAGAGTCGCCGGCTTTGCCTCGAAATCGCCCGGCGGGCGCTTCCTGCCACGACACTTCCGTGCTGGCTGTTACAGCGCTTGCATCGGCCGTTACAGATGTGGCCTTGAGAGCCGCACGGGGACGTGGACGGCATGACGACGCCCGGCGTCGATCAAACGACCGCGCGACTCATCGCGAGTTAACCCGCCTGCAGCAGGCCCGGATCAGACGACGGGGCCGGGAGACTCATCGACGGCGGCATCTTCGCCAGCGGACTCCTCGCGCCAGTGCGCCTGCGCGTCTACCCCGGCTAGGCGCACCCCGCCGCCGCGGCACCACGGGCACTCGAGCGTGCGCTGGCTGCCGCCCAGGTTTGAGATGACGCGGCCGGTGCCACGGCAGGGCATACACTCCCGCGGCCCATGCGCGCTCTCGCCGTCTTGACCCGTCTGTCCGTTCTCACCGGCCACGAGCCGCTGAGACTAGCGTCATTGCGCGCGTGCGTCCGCTGACCCCGGACCTGCAGGCGCTCGCCCGGGCCGCTCGCAAGAGCGGACGGATCGCGATGGACACGGAGTTCATCGGCGAGGGCCGCTACCGGACGCTGCTGTGTCTGATCCAGCTCGCCGTGAGCGAAGATGATGAGAATCCCGCCCACCCCGAGCGGATCGAGCTGCTTGACCCGCTGCAGGAGGAGCTCGACGCATCGCCGCTCGCGCGCGTGCTGGCCGACCCGGACGTGGCCGTGGTTGTGCACGCCGGCCGTCAGGACGTGGCGCTCGTCAAGCGCTACCTCGGCGCCGAGGTGCGCAACGTGTTCGACACGCAGGTGGCGGCGGGGTTCGTCGGGATGCCGGCACAGGCCTCGTATGACACGTTGCTGGCACAGCTGATGGGCATTAGGGTGGCGAAGAGCGCGAGCTTCACGCGCTGGGACGCGCGCCCCCTGTCGGCCGAGCAGCTGGCGTATGCGCGCGAGGACGTCGTGCACCTGCTCGAGCTGGCGAGCGAGCTGGAAGCGCGGTTGGCGCGGCTCGGCCGGCTCGAGTGGGCTCGCGAGGAGTGCGAGCCGCTGCAGGACGCCGACGACGAGCGCGATCTCGAGCGCGTGTTTGCTCGCCTGCCGCGGGCGCGCAGCCTCAGCGACTCCTCGCAGATGGTGGCGCGCGAGCTGGTGCGCTGGCGCGAGGAGCTGGCGCAGCGACACGACCGGCCCGTGCAGAGCGTGCTGTCGGACGCGGCGCTGGTCGAGATCGCCAAGCGCAAGCCGAGCTCGACCGGCCGGCTCGAGCAGATCAGAGGCGTCAACCCGGGCAGCCTGCGCGGGCGCGGTCAGGAGCTGCTCGAGGCGGTGCGGCGTGGTCGCGAGCGCCCGCCGCTGATCGTCGCGTCGCCCGAGCGTCCGCCGGCGCCCGATCCTGACGACGCACCGCTGATCGCACTGGCTGAGGCACTGGTGCGCGCACGCGCGCGCGAGGCCGAGCTCGCCTACGAGCTGCTTGCCACGAAATCCGATCTGCAGGCGATCGTCGCGGCCGCTCGCAACGGCGCCCAGGCGGACGTGCGCACCCTGCGCGGCTGGCGGCGCGACCTCGTCGGCAACGAGCTGCTCGATCTGCTCGCCGGCAGAATCTCGCTGTCGGCGAGCGAGGGGAAGCTGCGCGTGCTGCCCTGAGCCCGGCGCGCCGTTACCGACGCGGCCGGACCCGGCTTTGTTTGCACATCACGCCGCTCGTGGCTCTACAGAGCCATTTTTGCTATTCGACGTGGTTGTAGACTTCGAGCAGCGGCAGGTACATCGAGATCACGATGAAGCCGACCATGCCGCCGATGACCATGATCATGATCGGCTCCATGATCGAGGTGAGCGCCTTCACCGACGCCGCGACTTGGTCTTCGTAGAAGTCGGCGACCTTGTCGAGCATCTGGTCGAGGGCGCCCGTCTCCTCGCCGACGCCGACCATGTGCGTGACCATGCTCGGGAAGATCGGCTCCTGGGCTAGCGGGGCGGCGATCGTGCCGCCGCGCTTGACCGATGCGATCACGCCGTCCATGGCTTTTTCAACGACGACGTTACCCCCCGTGCGCCCGGTGATCTCGAGCGCCTGGAGGAGCGGCACGCCGGCGCTGACGAGCGAGGACAGCGTGCGCGACCAGCGCGCGATCGCGACCTGCTGCACGATCGTGCCGATCTTCATCGGGATGCGCAGGCGAAAGCGGTCCCACTGCGGGCGCCCCCGTTTCGAGGACTTCCACTTCACGAACGCGGTGACGATGGCGGCGGAGCCGAAGATCAGCAACCACCAGTAGCCGGTGACGGCCTTCGACATGTCCACGCAGATCTGCGTGGTGGGCGGCAGGTGTCCGCCGAATTCCTTGAAGACGTTCTCGAACACGGGCACCAGGAAGGCCACCAGCGCGACCATCACGAGCATCGCAAAGACGATCACCAATACCGGGTAGACCATCGCGGATTTGATCTGGCGGCGCAGCGAGGCGTCCTGCTCGAGCTGCGTGGCCACGCGGCTGAGCGTGCTCTCGAGCACGCCGCCGGTCTCGCCGGCCTCGGTCATCGCGACGAACAGCGGGTTGAACACCTTCGGATGGCGGGCCATCGCGGCGCTCAGCGGCAATCCGGCCTCGACGTCCTTGCGCACCGCGATGATCGTTTCTTTCAGGAACTTGCTCTCGGTCTGTTCCTCGAGCACGTACAGCGCGCGCAGGATGCTCAGGCCCGAGGCGATCATCGTCGCGAGCTGGCGCGCGAACACCGCCAGCTCGGTTGGCTTGACGCTCTTCATGAACGACAGCTCGATCTCGCGCGAGCGGTACTTGCTGCCGATGTCGAGGACGATCAGGCCGCGTGCGCGCAGCTGCTCGGAGACGGCCTGCTTGGAGTCGGCCTCGATTTCGCCGCTGGCTTTGACCCCGGCGAGGTCGATCGCTTTGAAGACGTAAGTGCTCATGCCGGATCCCTACCCTGCGCCGCCCGTCGCGTGACCTAGGCCGCCTGCCGCATGGCCTGCGACGGGCCCGTGCCGATCATCAGGCGCCTGAGCTCGTCGGGCGTGGAGGAGCGCGCTTCGGCCAGCTTCTGCGTGATCTTGCCGGCGTGCACGAGCCCGGCGAGCGCGGCGTCCATCGTCTGCATGCCCTGCGCGGAGCCGGTCTGCAGGACCGAGTAGATCTGGTGGGTCTTGCCCTCGCGGATCAGGTTGCGCACGGCCGAGGTGGGGATGAGCACCTCGGTGGCGACGACGCGCCCGGAGCCGTCGGCGGTCGGCAGCAGCTGCTGGGTCATGATGCCCTGCAGGGCGACCGACAGCTGCACGCGGACCTGGCCCTGCTGGTGGGGCGGGAACACGTCGATGATGCGGTCGATCGTCTGCGCGGTGTCCTGCGTGTGCAGGGTCGCGAACACGAGGTGGCCGGTCTCCGCCGCGGTCAGCGCGGTCGAGATCGTCTCGAGGTCGCGCATCTCGCCGACGAGGATCACGTCGGGGTCCTGGCGCAGGGCGGCCTTGAGCGCGTCGGCGAAGCTCTGCGCGTCGGAGCCGAGCTCGCGCTGGTTGACCAGGCAGCGCTTGTGGCCGTGCAGGAACTCGATCGGGTCCTCGATCGTCATGATGTGCTCCTCGCGCGTCTCGTTGATCGCGTCGATCATCGCGGCCAGCGAGGTCGACTTGCCCGAGCCGGTCGGGCCGGTGACGAGCACGAAGCCGCGCGGCTTGCGCGTGAGCTCGTGCGCCACTGCCGGCAGGCCGAGCTCCTCGATCGAGGACAGGCCGAACGGGATCAGGCGAAAGGCGGCGCCGATCGCGCCGCGCTGGTAGTAGGCGTTGACGCGGAAGCGGGCGTGGCCGGGGATCGAGTAGGCGAAGTCGAGCTGCCAGTCGGTCTCCAGGCGCTGGCGCTGGTCGCCGGTGAGGATCGAGTAGACGATCTCGCGGGTATCCGTGGAGGACAGCTCGGGATAGTCCTCGAGCGGGATCAGGCGCCCGCGCACGCGCACGGTCGGGTGCGCGGAGGCGCTTAGGTGCAGGTCGGAGGCGCGGCGGGATACGACGTCCATCAGGAGCTCAGCGAAATCAATGTCCATGCGTGGCCCATCGACACGTATCGCCTCGACCATTAGTCCACACGCCGCGCGGCGGACGCCTCACCGCCGACTGAACTGGTGTGCGACCCGGGTCTACTTCCTGGCCTTCTCCCTTGCGGGACCGGGGTCGCCCCTTACCGCCAGGCTGACCAGCTTTCCGATTCAAGCGGATCGAGCCGGCGGACTCAGCCGCTGCCGATCACGCGCGCGATCTCGGTGATCGAGGTGCGGCCCTCGCGGACCTTCTCGAGCCCGTCGTCGCGCAGCCGGCGCATGCCCTGACTGACGGCGACGTCGCGGATCTCCTCCGAGGGCCGGCGTTCGAGCGCGAGCTGCTGGACCTCCTGGGTGACGGACATGACCTCGTACAGCCCGACGCGGCCGCGGTAGCCGCTGCCTCCGCAGCGCCGGCAGCCGTTCGGCTCGTAGGCCTCGAGATCGACGACGGCTTTGTAGCCGCTTTCGTGGAGCACGTGGGCGGGGATGATCGTGCGCTTCTTGCAGTCGGGGCACAGCCGGCGGGCGAGCCGCTGGGCGACGACGCAGTGCAGCGCGGAGGCGACCAGGAACGGCTCGAGGCCCATCTCGGTCAGGCGCGTGATCGCCGACGGGGCGTCGTTGGTGTGTAGCGTCGAGAGCACGAGGTGCCCTGTGAGCGCCGACTCGACCGCGATCTGCGCGGTCTCGCGGTCGCGGATCTCGCCGATCATGATGATGTCGGGGTCGGCGCGGACCATCGCGCGCAGGCCGGCGGAGAACGTGAGCCCGACCTTGGCGGAGATCTGCACCTGCGTGAGGCCGTCGATTTCGTACTCGACCGGGTCCTCGACGGTGATGATGTTCTTCTCGGGCGTGTTCAGCCGCTGCAATGCGGCGTACAGCGTGGTTGACTTGCCCGAGCCGGTCGGGCCGGTCACGAGCACCGCCCCGTGAGCCTCGTGGAAGGCGCGTTCGAAGCGGTCGCGCTCGGTCTCCGCCATGCCGAGCTTGTCGAGCTCGACGACGGCCGAGTCCTTGTCGAGCACGCGCAGCACGATCGACTCGCCGTGGACGCTGGGCAGCGTGACGACGCGCAGGTCGATGTGGCGGCCGTTGACCGACAGCCCGACGCGCCCGTCCTGGGGCAGCCGGCGCTCGGCGATGTCGAGCTCGGCCATGATCTTCACGCGCGAGATCACGCCGGGGGCCATGCGGCGCGGGATCGTGGTGATGTCCTGCAGCACGCCGTTGACGCGGAAGCGAACACGCACCTCGTGGCCGTCGGGGGCGAGATGGATGTCGGAGGCGCCGCGCTCGACGGCCTGCGCGACGACCTGGTTGACGAGCTTGACGACGGGCGCGTCCTCGGCGGTCTCGTGCAGGTTGACGACCTCGGCGGTGCCTTCCTCCTCCTGTATTTCGCGCAGCTCGCGGTCGGAGTCGGCGACGACGTCCTCGAACTTGTCGAGACGGCCGATCAGCGTCGCGATGTCATCCGGCGGGGCGACCGCGACACGGACCTCGTAGCCGGTCATGATCGCGATGTCGTTGACCGCGAGCACGTTGGCGGGGTCGGCCATCGCGACGAGCAGCGTGTGGTTCTCGGCGAAGGCGACCGGCACGGCCTGGTAGCGCTTGGCGGCCGCGGTCGACACGAGGTTGGCGGCGCTGGGGTCGACCGAGAAGACGCCGAGGTCGAGATGGTCGAGGCCGTAGCGCTCGGCCAGCGCGCGCGCGAGGCCGTCGCGTGTGAGGGCGCCGCTGTCGAGCAGGACGCGCTCGGGCGTGGTGCCGGTGTTGCGCGAGCTGGCGATCGCCTCGTCGACCTGGACGCGCGAGCACAGGCCCATGTTGACGATCACATCCGTCAGGAAGCGCGAGGAGGAGCCGCGCCGACTCGGTCGAGTGATGCCCTTCCACTCGCTGTCGGCGCCGTCGGGCGGAGCCTGTTCGGCGAGCTCAGAGGGCATTTGCTCGGCGAGCTCTGCCGGCAGCTGCTCGGCGAGCGCGTGTTCGGCCGTGGGAGGGTCTCGCTCGAACGAGCCCTGCTCGGGGTGCTGCTCGACCGGCGGGACTTCAGCCGCTCGCATCTCCAGCGTCGGGTCGCCCACGGGCTCGCCGTCGATCCCGAAGATCTCGTGCAGGTTGGCGCTTGGCTGTTGATGGGCGGTGTCGCTCATCGCACGAACCGGACTTCCATCCGTGGGGTGGCCGGCAGGGGGGCCTGCCCCGCTCCCGCCTTAGAGGCATGTAGGTTGGGACCTACGCGCTCAGACGCGTCGTTCATGTCGCGCTCGCCTCTGCCTTACCAACGGTGGCGCGAGCGCTGTTCGAGCGCGCGGCGGGAGCTGCGCGATCAGGCGGGCCGCAGGCCGCGGCGCATGACATCCAGCGGCGGGACGACGCCGGTCCACAGCTGGAAGCTGCGAGCGCCCTGGGCGAGCAGGATCTCGAGGCCGTCGACGGTGCGCGCGCCGTGGGCGCGGGCACAGGCAAGCAGAGGGGTTTCAGCAGCGCTGTACACGAGATCGACGACATGGGTGTAGCTACCGACTTGATCGAACGAAAGCCCAAGGAGGTTGAGTGAGTCAAGCTCACTGGCCGAGAGTCGTAGCTGAGCATCCCTATCCTGCTGACGGTCGGCTGCGGGCTGAGCGTGTACGGCCCGCGCCGCGTCCACCGGCGCCGGGGCAAGCCCGACGGACGTGCAGTTGACGAGCAGCTCGGCGGGCACGGCACGCTCGACGGCGCGAGCGCCCAGATCGCGCGCCAACGCGCGCGCGCGCTCAGGCGTGCGGTTCCACACCGAGACCTCGCCGGCCCCAGCCTCGCGCAGCGCCCAGACCACCGCGCGCGCGGCGCCCCCGGCGCCGAGCACAAGTGCAGTCATGCCCTGAGGCGAAACGCCAAGCGCGTCGAGAAAGCCGGGAGCGTCGGTGTTGGCGGCCGCGATCGCGCCGTCGCCGGCGAAGCTCAGCGTGTTGGCAGCGCCAATCGCAAGCGCACCCTCGCTCGCACTATCGGCAAGGCCAAGCGCCGCATGCTTGTGCGGGATCGTGACGTTGGCGCCAACAAAGCCAACGGCGCCAAGCGAGCGAACGATCTCACCGAAGCGCTCGGGCGGAACGGGAAGCAGCTGGTAGCGCCAGCCGTCCATGCCCAGAGCACGCAAAGCGGCGTTGTGCATCGCCGGAGAGCGGCTGTGGGCTACCGGCCACCCCAGAACACCAAGGCGGGGCATCACGATGGACGGCCCGGACGGCCGTCCGTGGTAACTGCCTCTGCGTGCGGAACGGTCACAAATTGAAACAAGAAGTGGAGCACGCAGAGGCTCGAAGGCCGGACGCCGGTCACATTCGACCCAGAGGACACCAGAACGCCCCTGCCAGTCATTTGCGCTTACACACAGGCGGCCGCCCGCCGTTCTTCGCGACCGCGGCCTGATAGGCCGCCACGTGCTTTTCAAACGCGGCCATGCTCACCGAGAACACCATCTCGCCACAGCCATCGGCACCCGCGACGTAGTACAGATACGGCACGTGCGCCGGGTGGGCGGCCGCTTCGATCGAGGCCAACCCCGGATTTGAGATCGGCGTCGGCGGAAAGCCGACGTGCGTGCGGGTGTTGTAGGGAGAGTCGATGTGCAGGTCGGCTTCGGAGAGTTCGCCGGTGAAGGTGGCGATCCCGCGCTGCAGCTCGATGGCGTAGTAGATCGTCGCGTCGATCCCGAGCGGCATGCCTAGGCGCAGGCGGTTGTAGATGACGGCGGCGATCTTCGAACGATCGCCGGGGATGACGGCCTCGCGTTCGACCATCGACGCGACGATCAGCAGCTGGTAGGACGTGAGATGCAGCGCGCGCGCGCGCGCGCGTGCGCGTGCGCCGAAGTTTTCCTGAAAGGCCCGCAGCTGCCGCTGCACGAATTCGCTCGCCGGGGAGCCTCGGTAGACGTCGTAGGTGGCGGGGAACAGGAAGCCTTCGAGGCTGGGGGTGCCGGGCGGCGCTCCGTAGCTGGCCGGATCGAGCAGCGGCGAGCGCCGGGAGGCGACGAGGTAGCTGCCTGTCAGGCCGGCGGCGCGGACGCGAGCGGCGATCTGCCGGCGGTTTTCCCCCTCGGGGATCAGCAGGTGCTCGACGACCGGCACGGCAACCGGCTTGGGGCGCGGGGCTGAGTGCGATCTGAGCGTGAGGACGGCGACGACGAGGCCGATGACGACCACGACGAGGCCGGCGACGGCGGCGCGCGCACCACGCCTGCGCGCGCGGCGCGAGCGGCCCGGCGAGGTCGGCGGCGCGAGCCCGTTGGCGGGCGGGCTGCCGCGGCGCCGGGCGCGCTCGGCGCGGGCGCGCTCGCGCTCGGCGTCGGAGCGCAGCGTGGGCTGTCGTGAGGGATCGGCGGCCACGGGCGAGCGGGTCAGCCTTGCGGCCTGGCCAGCAGCCAGCTCTCGAGCAGATGAGCGGCGGCGCGGGAGTCCTCGACGGCGCGGGCGCCGTGTTCGCGGCGCGCGAGGGCGGTGGTGAAGCGCTCGTCGTGGAGCTCGACCGGCACGGTCTGGCCGAGGCGCGTGGCGAGGCGCTCGGCGAACAGGCGCGTGTCGCGAGTCTGCTGCGAGTCCTCGCCGCGCAGCGAGAGCGGGAGTCCGACGACGACGCGGTTGACGGCGCGATCCTCGACGAGCCGCTGGATCTCGGCGAGCCCGCGGCGGGTGCCGGCAGCATGGATGGCGTCGATCGGGGTGACGAGCGTGCCCGACGGGTCGCTGAGGGCACAGCCGCATCGCGCGGGGCCGTAGTCGAGCGCGAGGACGCGCATGCCAGCGTCGTGTGTCACCCGGTGAGGGCCGCCTCGATCGCGGTGCGCGCCGCCGAGAGCGCGTCCTCGAGCTTGCCGGGGTCGCGTCCGCCGGCCTGGGCGAGCGTGTCGCGTCCGCCTCCTCCACCGCCGACGACGGCGGCCGCGGTCTTGACGATCTTTCCGGCGTGCAGGCCGCGCGCAACGAGCTCGGGGGCGACGGCGACGAGCAGGTGAGCACGTCCATCGACGGCGGCGCCGAGCACGATGACAGCGCCGTCGAGCTGTCCGCGCAGGCGGTCGGCGAGATCGAGCAGCGCCTTGGGATCGGTCGCGGGGACGCTGGCGGTGAGCACCGGGGTGCCGCCGGTGTCGAGCGCCTGCTGAGCGAGCGCGGCGGCGTCGATCTGGCCCGCGGCGCCGCCGGTGGAGCCGTCCCCCGCGCCCTCCGTGGCCCGGGTCCGCAGCAGCTCGGGGACGCGCTCGAGCGGGGCGTGCGCGGCCCGGGCGATCGCGTGGAGCGTCTCGGGAAGGCGCTCGGCGGGGGTGCGCGCGGCCTGCTCGACGGCCTGCAGCCGGCGGTCGTGCTCGCGCAGCATCTCGGTCGCGGCGGCGCCGGTGAGCGCTTCGATGCGGCGGACGTTGGCGGCCGAGGAGGTCTCGCGGACGACGAGGAACGGGCCGATTTCGGCGGTGTTGCGCACGTGGGTCCCGCCGCAGAGCTCGCGCGAGTAGGAGCCGTCGCCGATCTGGACCATGCGCACGACGTCGCCGTACTTCTCGCCGAACAGGGCCATCGCGCCGAGGCGCTTGGCCTCGTCGAGCGTGGTGGTGATGGCGCGGACGGGCTGGCCGTCGGAGACACGGGCGTTGACGGCGTCCTCGACGTCGCGGAGCTCCTCGGCGCTCAGGGCGCCGGCATGGGTGAAGTCGAAGCGGAGCTTGTCGGGGCCGACGTAGGAGCCGGCCTGGCGGACGTGCGGGCCGAGGCGCTGACGCAGGGCGGCGTGCAGCAGGTGGGTGGCGGTGTGGTTGCGCTCGGTGGCGCGGCGGGCGGCGTGGTTGACGCGGGCGAGCACGGGCTCGTCCTTGCCGAGGGTGCCGCGCTCGACCACGACTTCGGGGATCCAGTCCTGGCCGATGCGCAGGACGTTCTCGACTCGGGCGCGGCAGTCGCCGGTCTCGCATTCGATGACGCCGGCGTCGGAGACCTGGCCGCCCCCGGCCGAGTAGAACGGCGACTCGGCGAGCTTGACGAGCAGGCGCACGCGCGCGCGTGCGTCGTCCCCATCCTGCACGTCCCCAGCTCCGTCCTCCTCCCCCGCTCGGTCTCGATCCTCCCCACCCTCAGCCCTACCCGCAGGAACCTGCTCAACGGCGACGACAGAGGTTGACTGGAGCTCGGTCTCATAGCCGGTGAAGCGCGTGGGCGGGCCGTCGTCGAGCGAAGCGGCGAGCTCGATGGCGGCCTCCGTGCCAGCCCCGGCCCCGGGCTGCGCAGCGTGGGCGCGGCTGCGGGCACGCTGCTGATCCATCAGGCGCTCGAACTCGGCCGGGTCGTCCACCGCCAGGCCCTGCTCGGCGAGCAGCTCGAGCGTGAGGTCGAACGGGAAGCCGTAGGTGTCGTGCAGGCGGAAGGAATCGGGTGCGGCGATCGTGTCGCGGCCACCGGCGCGAGCGCGCGACACGAGCTCGTCGAGCAGCCGGGTGCCCTGCTCGAGCGTGCGGCCGAAGCCGTCCTCCTCGGCAGAGAGCCACCGTTCGATGGCTTCGCGCTGGTCATAGAGCTCGGGGTAGGCATCGGCCATCAGCTCACGCACGACGGTGGCGTAGCGGACGAGGAAGCCGGGGTCCATCTCCAGGCGGCGGGCCTGGAGGATCGCGCGGCGGGTGAGCCGGCGCAGGACATAGCCGCGGTCCTCGTTGGAGGGGACGACGCCGTCGGCGATCAGGAAGGACATGCCGCGGGCGTGGTCGGCGAGGATGCGCAGCGCACGCAGATCCTCGCTGCCAGCCGCCGCGCCGACCCGATCGCCGTCCCGACCGCCGCGCTCACCCGCCTCGCGGGTCGCGCCCGCGCGCCCGGAAAGCTCGCGCCCGAGGTCGATGAGCGGCTGGAACTGGTCGGTCTCGAACACCGAGTCCTTGCGTTGCAGGATCGCGGCGAGGCGGTTGAGGCCGAGGCCGGTGTCGATGTTGCGGGTGGGGAGCGGCGTGAGCTCGGAAATGCCATCCCCGCCCACCCTCTGGTCGTACTGCATGAAGACGAGGTTCCAGTACTCGAGGAAGCGCTCGTTCTCGCCGCCGGGCAGGTCCTCGAGCGTGCCGAAGTCGAGGCCGCGGTCGATGTAGAGCTCCGAGCAGGGGCCGCTGGGGCCCACTGGGCCGGCTTCCCAGAAGTTCTCCGAGCGCGGGCACTGGACGATGCGCTCACGCGGGACGCCGACGGATTGCCACAACTCGGTGGCCTCCTCGTCGGGGCCGAGGCCGAGCTCAGGGTCGCCCGCGAAGACGGTGACCCAGATGTCGTCGGGGTCGAAGTCGAACACCTCGAGCGAGAGCTGCCACGCGAGCTGAATGGCGCCCTGCTTGAAGTAGGCGCCGATCGAGAAGTTGCCGAGCATCTCGAAGAACGTGAGGTGGCGCTTGGTCAGGCCGACCTTGTCGATGTCGGGCGTGCGAAAGCACTTCTGGCAGCTGGTCAGGCGCGGGGCGGGCGGGGGTTCGCGACCGAGGAAGTAGGGCTTGAGCGGCTGCATGCCGGCGGTGGTGAGCAGCACGGTGCGATCGTCCGGCGGGGGGACGAGCGAGGCCGAGGGCAGGCGCAGATGCTCGCGCGATTCGAAGAACTCGAGGTAGCGCTCGCGGATCTCGTCGGTGGTTGTGGGCAGGACGGTGCTCATCGTCCAGATGATCTTAAGCGGCGATCGTGCCGTGTCCGACGACTAGGTCACCTGAGTACAGGCAGGCGATCTGGCCCGGCGCGGTGCGCTCGGCGGGCTGCAGCAGCTCGACGCTGCTCGCCGCGTGCGGACCGGCAGGGAGCGGTTCGGACATGCGGCAGGCCAGGCGGCGGCCGCGGTAGCGCAGCTTGACGGCGTCCACGCGGGGGGCGTCGCGGCGCAGGACGAGGTCGCGGATCGCGACGGTGCGGGTGAGCAGTCCTGCGCGGGGGCCGACGGTGACGGCACGCGAGGAGGGGTCGGTGTCGAGCACGTACAGGGGCTGGCCCGCGGCGATCCCGAGGCCGCGGCGCTGGCCGATCGTGACGGTGTGCAGTCCGTCGTGGCTGCCGAGGCGGGCGCCATCGGTGTCGAGGATCGGGCCGGGCCGCGAGCCGAGCTCGGCGTGGCGTGCGAGGAAGTCGCGCTGCGTGGTGCCGGCAAGGAAACACAGGTCCTGCGAGTCGTGACGATGGGCAACGGCCAGCCCGGCGCGCCCGGCGAGGGCGCGGACCTGCGGCTTGGTGAGAGCGCCGAGCGGGAAGCGCAGGCGCGCGAGCGACTCGGCGGACAGGGCGGCAAGGGCGTAGGTCTGGTCCTTTTTTACGTCGGCGGCGATGCGCAGGAGCGGGCCCCGCCGGTCGGGTTCGCCGGGCAGCTCACGTGTGCCCGGCCCGGTCTCGCCGCCTTCGTGGCCCGGGCGGCGGCGCACGCGCGCGCGTGGGTCGGCCGGAGCTCCCCCCCACTCCTCGCCTGCCGTACGCACGCGCGCGCGTGGGTCGGCCGGAGCTCCCCCCCACTCCTCGCCTGCCGTACGCACGCGCGCGCGTGGGTCGGCCGGAACTCCCCCCCACTCCTCGCCTGCCGTACGGTGCACGCGCGCATAGTGCCCGGTGGCAAGGGTCGGAGCGCCGAGACGCGTGGCGAGCTCGAGCATGGCGTCGAGGCGGACGAAGCCGTTGCAGCGCACGCACGGGTTGGGCGTGAGTCCGGCGGCGTGCTGATCGAGCCACGGCTCGACGACGCCGGCGCGGAACTCGGCGCGCAGGTCGATCGACAGGTGTGGCAGGCCGAGCTCGTGCGCGAGCGCGCGGGCGCTGCGGACGGCCTCGGCCGAGCAGCAGCTGAGGCTGGCGTCGTTGGCAGGGTCGGACCACAGCTCGAGCGTGACGCCGATGGCTTCCTGGCCGGCGTCGCGTACGAGCAGTGCGGCGACTGCCGAGTCGACGCCGCCGCTCATCGCCACGAGCGCGCGGGCGGGCGTGTTTGCGAGGCTGGCCTGCGCGCGCGCCGCGGCGCCGAGGGCGCGGTGCAGCGCGTCGGCGGCGAGCTCGGCGGCGTGGCGCTTGGCGGGGCTGAGGCCGCCGAGCTCGGCGACGACCTGCTCGGGACCGAGGCGCGCAGCCTGCAGCAGGGTGGATCCGTGCAGCAGCGCGACGACGGCGCTGCCGGCCGCGATCGCGGCGCCGCAACCGGCCGCGTCGAAGCCGGCGCCGGCGATTCGTCCGTGCGAGTCGCCCGGCTCGAGCGCGAGCGATACGCGGATCAGGTCGCCGCAGGCGGCTCCGCCTGCGGCGCCGGTGTGCGCGCCTGCGGGCGTGTGCCCGCGCCCCTGTGGTCGCTGCAGATGCTCGGCGAAGGCGGTTGTTGGAGTCACCGGTCGAGTGTACGGGCCCAGGTGGGAGCCACCCGAGTCCCCGACCCGATCGCCACGGTCCCCGGCGGCCGGGCCCACCGCGCGAGCGTACGGGCCCACGTGGGACCCACCTCACTCCCCGACCCGATCGCCACGGTCCCCGGCGGCCGGGCCCACCGCGCGAGCGTACGGGCCCACGTGGAGCCCACCTCGCTCCCCGACCCTATCGCCACGATCGCCCGCGGCTGCGCCCACCGCGCGAGCGTACGGGCCCACGTGGAGCCCACCTCGCTCCCCGACCCTATCGCCACGATCGCCCGCGGCTGCGCCCACCGCGCGAGCGTACGGGCCCACGTGGAGCCCACCTCGCTCCGCGACCCGATCGCCACGATCGCCGGCGACTGGGTGGCTGTGACTACGAGGAGCCGCGCGCTTCGCCGACGGCCTGCTCGATCGCGAAGGCGTCGGTGAGACCGGTGAGCGTGGTGGCCTGTCCGCGCTTGTTGACGATCAGGATCGTCGGTGTCTGGTTGACCTGCACGGCGTTGGTGATCTTCCCGAACTGCGTGACCTGATGCGGGAGCGCATAGTGGACGGCCACGCTGCGACCGAGGGCGTGCGCGGCGATCGGGACTTGCTGGCGCACGGCGATGTCTTCGGCGCCGCGCGGGCTCCAGAACAGGATCACGACCGTCTTGTTCTGCGCAAGCTCGTGTTCGACGGCGACCTGCTTCGCCGGTGTTCCGGAGGCGGCCGTCTTGGTGGCGTTGGCGCCGTGTGTGCCGGTGGCGCTGTGCGTGGCGGTCGCCGAAGCGGAGCTGGTGCCGGCGCCAGCGGCACCGGTCCCTGCCTGGTTGACGCTGTGGCTCCCGTGCCCCGCCGCTGCTGCGCCCGCGCCCGCGCCCGCCGCGGCCGCGCCCGTGTGGGCGGAGCCGTGCGCCGCGTGCTGGGTCGCCGCGGTATCAGGCTTGGTCAAGTGATCGGAGTGCGTGGAGGAGCTCGAGGCGTGCACGGTGCCATGGGCGCCGTGGACGGTCACAGAGGTGTGCGAATGCGAAGCGCCATGCGACGACGTGGAGGGGTGGGCCTTCGATGCGCCGGCGTTCGCCGCGCCGGCGTGGTCGTGCGACTTGGCCGGCTGGGCAGGCGGACTCGAGGAGCTGGTGCTTCCGGTGGACGAGCTGTGGCCCCGGAGGGCGAAGATCCAGGTGATCGCGAACAGCCCGAAGACCACCAGGACGAGCTGAAAGGGACGGGACAGGTGGGTCATCTGTCCCTACTTCGGCAGATCGGGCCGCGGAGTTGAGCGCGTCTGGACCCGGACGGGGGCCTCAGACACCGCCGCGGGTCGATCATGACGGCGCCGGGGGTGGGTCATAACAGCGCCGAAGGTCGCGCGTGACAGCGCCGCAGGTCGCGCATGACAGCGCCTCAGGTCGCGCATGACAGCGCCTCAGGTCGGTCATGACAGCTCTGCAGGCCGCGGACGGGGGCCTCAGGACACTGCCGCGGGTCGGTCATGACTGCGCCGCGGGTCGGTCATGACAGCGCTGCAGGCCGCTCAGGGCGCGCCGCTGGAGCTGCCCGGGGCGACGCTCTGCCCCCTGGAACAGTCCGATTGGAGCGCCGCTAGAGGTCGGTCCGCCCACGCAGGACGGCGTGTATCACGGACTCCATCGCGAGCGTCTCCTGTTGTCCGGCGGCCATGTCTTTCAGCACGGTGCCATCGGGCCCGAGAATCGCGACGTAGCGTGCGCCGAGCGCGTTGGCGTGGGAGAGCTGGTTCTTGAGCGAGCGCGGGCCGAGCTCCATCTGTGCGACCAGGCCGGCCGCACGCGCATCGGTCAGGAGCGCGAACGCATGCGCGCGCGTGCGCGCGCGCGCATGGGCCGTCCCATCGAAGCCCACGATCGATCCCTCGGTGCCTCCAATGCCTCCACCCGCCTCGGTGCCTCCGGTCTCCTCGTCAACGCCTGCGATCTGTCCGCCGGTGCCTGCGGCCTGGCTGCCGGCACCGCCGGTCTGGGCGCCGCGGGAGCCGGCGCCGTCGCGCGGCGGTTCGTAGGCGATGAACAGATCGAGCGGCGGCGGCGGCGTGGCCGGCGCCGACCCGGCCAGCAGCATGCGCTCGACGCCGGCGGCCCAGCCCATACCGGCGGTGGCGGGTCCACCGAGCTGCTCGACGAGGCCGTCGTAGCGGCCGCCACCGCCGACGCCGCTCTGGGCGCCGAGCCGCTCGGAGGTGAGCTCGAAGACGGTGCGGGTGTAGTAGTCGAGGCCGCGCACGAGCGTCGGGTCGATCTCATACGAGATGCGGGCCGCCTCCAGCAGGGCGCGGACCTCGGCGAAGTGCGCGGCGTCCTCGGGCGCCAGGAAGTCGCGCAGCAGCGGAGCATTGGCGAGCGCCTCGCGCGTGCCGGCGTGTTCGGAGTCGAACGCGCGCAGCGGGTTGAGCTCGATTCGCGCGCGCACGTCCTCGGAGAGCATGCCTTCGTGGGCGCGCAGGTGCAGCTGTAGCTGCTCGCGGTAGGAGGCGCGCGCGGCCGGGCTGCCGAGGCTCGACAATCGCAGCCGCACGGGCGCGACGCCGAGCTCGTCGAGCAGCGCGCGCAGGAGCCCGATCGACTCGGCGTCAACGGCCGGATCCTCGGAGCCGAGCGCCTCCGCGCCGACCTGCCAGAACTCCCGGTAGCGGCCGGCCTGGGCGCGCTCGTGCCGGAAGAAGCTCGACAGGTACCACAGCTTGACCGGCTGGCGGCGCTTGTGCATGCCGTGCTCGACGTATGCGCGGCAGACCGGAGCGGTCCCCTCCGGACGCAGCGTGAGCGAGCGGCCGGCGCCGTCGTCGAACGTGTACATCTCCTTCTGGACGATGTCGGTGGAGGCGCCGACACCGCGCGCGAACAGCTCGGTGGTCTCGAAGACGGGAGTCTCGATGCGCTCGTAGCCGGCCCCCTCGAGGATCGCGCAGGCCTTCGCCTCGATCGCCGCGCGGGCCGCCGCGTCGGGGCCGAGAACGTCGAAGGTGCCGCGCGGGGCTTTGAGCTTGGGAGCCCTCACCGCCCGTCGGGGCTGCGCAGCGGCGCGGCGTGCACCGGCTCGGGCTGGCGGGCCGCGCGGAGCTGCTCCAGGAACGGGTTGGTGGCGAGCTCGCGCCCGAGCGTGGTGACACCCATGTGGCCCGGGTAGACGACTGTCTCTTGCGGGAACGCCTCGACCAGCTGACCAAGCGAGCGCTCGAGCGTCGGCCAGTCGGCCCCGGGAAGGTCGGTGCGACCGACCGAGCCCTGGAACAGCACGTCGCCCGATAGCAGCACACGCTGGGATTGCGTGTCCCCGTCGCCCCTTCCTCCAGTGGCCGCGATCGCGTCGCCTCCAGCCGCCCCGGCCGCCACCTCAGCGGGTGCGATCGCGTAGGTGAGGTGCCCGGGGCTGTGCCCCGGCGTGAACAGCACGTCGATGTCGAGCCCGCCGATGTTCAGATGCTCGCCGCCGGCGAGCGTGTGGTCGGCCTCGTAGCTTTCGTAGGGTCCGAAGCCCTCGAACGGCACGAAGCGCATGATGTCGGCCAGCACCGGGCGCTCGATCTCGGGGCAGTAGACGGGAGCGCCGGTCGCACGCGCGAGCGGCGCGACCGCGCCGATGTGGTCGAAGTGGCAGTGCGTGATCAGGATCGCGTCGATCTTCACGCCGAGCTCGTCGATCGCACGGCGCAGGCGATCGGGCTCCTCGCCGGGATCGATCAGCACCGCGCGCGTGGACCCGGCGGGGCGCACGATGTAGGCGTTCTCTTGAACGGGGCCGACGGTGAAGGAGCGAATGTCGAGCGGGGCGCTCATCGCGCGGCGGCGCTTTCGCGCTCCTTGGCCTTGTCTTCGCGCTCCTTGGCTTTGGCGCGCATGCGCCGGTTGTACATCCACATGTCGGTGTAGTAGCTGATCGGCAGGTAGATGATCAGCACGAGCGGGAACAGCGCGATCGCCTCGCTGGATTTGGTCAGCAGCAGGCTGACGAACAACATCAGCACGGCCGCGATCATCGCGCGGTAGAAGGCGCCGAGCCACGTCGGCGGCCGGTCCTGGCGCGGGATCTTCTTCTCGCGAAGCTTGCCGTCGGGCATCCGGCCCGCCTTCTCCTCGGCGGTCGGCTTGCGCCCGGTGCGCCCGCGCGACTCGACGAAGCCGGCGGCATTGCCGCGGTGCTTGGTCTGGCGCTTGCGCTTGGTCTGTGCCATGTCGCTACAAGCGTACCCGAGCGTTCAAGCCCGTTCGAGCGCGTGCTCGAGCAGGTGGCGCCGCGGATCGAAGCCCGCGGGGAGCAGATCGCCCGGGAACCCGACGAGCGCTGCCGCCGGGGCGAGCCCCACGAGCTCGGCGCCCGCGACCTCGGCATGGCGGCTGACCACCTCGACGATGTGTGCCAGCGGGAGCTCCAACGGCCGCTCGACGTTCATCGCAATCTGCGGTGCGCCCGCGGCCAGCGGCACGCCGATCGCGCGCAGGCCCGGCAGTCCCTCGGGTCCGCCCTCGCGGATCACCGCTGCGATGCGGCGCGCGTCGGCGACCGTCGCGGGCGGGGCGAGCGTGAGGTTGAACGCGACCAGCGGCGGGCGCGCGGCGACGAGCGTGGCGCCGGCGTGCGGATGCGGCCGGGGCGGCCCGAAGTCCGGCCGCAGCTCGCCCGCGGCCATCCGTCGCGCCAGGCCGGCGAGCCCGCCCGTGCGAAGCTGCGCGCGCGTCGTCGCCGCCACAGAATCCGACCCCGTGAGCTCCCCATAGAGGAATACGGGGAGCGACAGCTCCTCGGCGAGCCGGTCGGCGAGCACCAGCGCCACGGCGCACGCCAGGCCGCGGGAGCGTTCGTCGAGGTACACGATCGGAGCGATATCGAGCGCGCCGACGAACGGATGCACGCCTCGGGGCTTGCCGCCGGTCCGGGCGCCGGTCGCCTCTCCGTCGTCAGCCCCGGCACGTCCGCCGGCGGCCGCGATCAACGCCCGATCCGCTTCGGGCACGGCCAGATCGATGCGAGCGACCGCCTCGGCGGCGCCCCTCGTGACGCTCTCCAGAAGCGCTTCGGGCGCTCCGGCGAGGGTGTAGACGGAGCGGTCGTGGTCGGCGTCGGAGTGAACGTCGAGCAGCCGCGCGCACGACCCGAAGGCCTCTCCGACGGCGGCGATCGCGGCAGCGTCGCGCCCCTCGGACACGTTCGGCACCGCCAGCAGGGTCGCGGATGCGACGGTCAGCTGCTGGCGACAGCGTCGGCGTTGGTGTCAGCGCCCGCCGAGGCGCCCGGGTCCGCGCTGGCCTCGCCGCCCGGGTCCGCGCTGGCCTCGCCGCCCGCGTGCGCGCTGGCCTCGCCGCCCGCGTGTGGACTGGCCTCGGCGCCCGCCGAGGCGTCGGCGTCAGCCGCGGCCTGGGCCTCGGCGCTGATCTCCTCGAGCCGCTCGATCGCCTGCTCGGCGCCCGTGAACGGCGCCAGCGCGAGATAGGTCAGCTGAGGCAGGTGCCGTGTCAGGTTGTCGCCTTCGCCACGGGCGACCTCGCGCTGGAGGATCTCGAAGATCGCCCCGGCGATCGCCTGCGAGCACAGGCGCGGCAGCTTCGCCGCCTGCGGCCGGTAGTGGTAGCCCTCCTCCCAGAACATCGTGAAGGACCTGGTGATCTCCTCCGCGCGCCGGATCGCCGCGGGGCCCGCCGCGTAGCACTCGACCGTGCGCAGGTGCGAGATCGCGGGGTTGGCCGCGAGCGTATCCGTCACCACACGCAGCGCGTTCCACACCCGTTCGGGCCAGTCACGGCCGCGGAAGTACGCCGCGACGCAGGTTTCGAGCAGATGCTGGGTCGGGTGTTGCTGGGCTTCCAGGAACGCCTGCTGCTTGTCGGTGAAGTGCTCGTAGAACACCTCTCTGGCGACCCCCGCGGCCGCGACGATGTCGGTGATCGTCGTGTCGGCGTATCCCTTGTTCATCGTCACCTCGGCCACCGCATACATGATGCGCGTGCGTTGGCTGCGGGCGACCACGTTCGCCGGCAGCCCGTGGCGGCCGCGCGGCAGCGGCGCGAGCCTGCGCGCCGAGGGCTGCGCGGCGCCGGCGGCGGCGGGCGCCGCGGTGACCGGCAGCAGCGCGTCGGCCGCGGTGCTCCAGGGCTCCCTGCCCGCCGGCCTCGCGTAGGAGGTCATCCAGCGCACCATGTCGGCGACTATCAGCGGCAGGCGGTCCTCGGCGTGGGTGCGCAGGTGTCGCGAGATGATGCTGCGGATCGCGCCGATCACCGCGACCGTCGGGATGTCGAGCGTAAGCCGGTCGTTCGGCGCGCGCCCGAGCAGGTCCTGCGCGCGCCGTTCGAACTCGTGCACCACGCGCCGGCGCTCGGTGCGCAGGCGCGCCCCGGCGACCAATCCCTCGATCATCACGACGCGCCCGGCGTCGGTGTTGCTCTCAACGCACAGCAGCAGCTCGCGCAGCGCGCTCTGCACCGTTTCACACCAGTCGCCGGCGTCGTCGACGGGCGCCAGCGGCGCGAGCATCAGCTCGGCGGCACGCCCGTAGGCGGCCACCATGCAATCTTCCTTGTCGGCGAACTGCTCGTAGAAGGTCGTCATCGAGACGCCCGCGCGCGAGCTGACCTGCGCGATCCGCACGCCGTGAAAACCGTGCTCGGCGGCGAGCTCGGTCATGGCACTCAGCAGCCGCTCGCGCTGACTGCGCTTGCGTGCGCTGGGCGAGGCGTCGCTATTCGATATCCGCGAACGCTCCCGGCGCGTGGCGACCGGCTTGCGGGCAGATCCTGGCATCCCCGAACGAGTCACACCATACAGCAAGCTGGCCGGCCAACACGGGCCTCGCAGGGAGCTCAGGGATCGCCGCGCCGGCGCAACGAGCCCCGATCGAGCTGCACCTCAGGCGGGTTGTCCGGACGAGTGCCGGGAATCCCGTGCGGGATCGTCGGAATCCCGCACGAGATCTCCGGCCCGCAGGAGCCGGGTGTCAGATCGCCACTAGATGGGATCTCGGACGGTCGGCGGCGCTCACCGCCAGATGTCCGTGGGCGGTGAGATGCCAGGCCAGCCGCCTGGCGTCCTGGCGAGGCATGTGCTCGACGAAATCGAGCTCCTCCATGCGACGCAGCAGCGTCGAGGTCTGGCATGCGCAGCTGGCCGAGCCCAACGCTGCGATCTCACGGCTGCCGGCGCCGGGGTGCGCAGCCAGGTAGCGCAGAGCGCGGATCCTCCAGGGTGCCAGTGGCGAGCTCCACCCTTCGCTGTCGCCCGCCCGAACGAGGCGCTCGCCACTGCCGGACACGGCCCCGCCCGCTGCGGCGCGGCTGGCAGGGACCGAGGGAAGCTCGGACGCCCCGCGCGGATGCCCTCCGTCCCGGCTGGATCCGGCCCTATGACCGGGGTGTCCGCTGCGCCGGATCGGGAACCTCAGCACCGTCGCCATCGCGCTCGACGCTGCGCCGAGTCCGCCGACGCCGAACGGCTGCCCCAGCGACGCGGTCGCCGCCCCAAGCTCGATCGCGGCCGCAACCCGCGGAGCGCCCGCGACACCGCCCGCCGGCACGTCCATCCACGTGTCGCTCATCCCGACAGCTCTCCCTGGAAGGCCCTTCTCCGTGTCACCCAACCCTCGCTGGATCCGTCGCGTTGTACGAGACCGTATTCTAAATAGATAGTCGGCTAGATGTCAAGTAGCGCGTGGCCGATCGACACCCGGACCGACACAGCGACATGTCAGGTTCGAGCAGGTTCCTGCTTTTACATCCTGCGGGGAACTGTCTGACAAACAGGACGCCTCGACCCGCCGGATGGGCATGTGTAACTGGGTGGTGGCGTAATGCTCGTGGCGCCTCGGAACCCGATCGCCGATCACGCGAGCGTTCCGTGTGCGCGAGCGCCGTCGCACGGGCCCGATCAGGCGCCGTTCCTCAACCCGACGGCGCCGGCGCGTCAAGCCGATCAAGCCACGTCGTGCACGCGCGAGCGCCGCCGCATCCAAGCCGTGGCTGCAACGACGAGCGCCACCCCGCTCACGACCGCTGCGACGGTCACGGCGAGCTGGGCCTGCGCGAGAGCGCGCCGGAAGCGGCGACGCACATAGACAAAGGCCGCAGTCGTGGCGGTGGCGAGCAGCGCATCGTCGATCTGGCGTTCGATCCGCTTCGGGGGCACCCAGCGAGTCTACAGCCGGTCCAGCGCGGCTCGAGGTGCGAGTCGTGGGCGAGGAAGCCTGTGGCGCGGAGCGCCGCCCACCGTGGCGGGCCACCGACGAGCGCCGCCCACCGTGGAAGGCCACCGAGGAGCGCCGCCCACCGTGGCGGGCCACCGACGAGCGCCGCCCACCGGGGCGCGCCGGCCACCGGGCGCGGGCCACCGGGCGCGGGCCACCGACGGAGGCTGAGGCAAGCGCGCTCGCGTGTCCTCGAGTTACCGACCTGTTGCCCAGACCTCGGAACTGCCGCAAATTGCGAGCTTTTCGTCGAGGCTCCGTTGACGGCGGTTTGGCGATCCGCTAGACACCGGCGACAAGTAGGGCCATCACAGGACGAGTCGATGGCCGCCGCGCCGTTCGGCTTGCTGGCGCGGCCTTTAACGAGAGGCGCCAAGAGTAGGGGATCGATCGTGTCGAGGTGGGTGGCAGGAAGGCGCGTAGAACCTTCCGAGCCGACCGCTTCCGGCGCGACGGGCGCAAGCCCGCTCTCTCCACGCCTTCGCAGGGGCAACGGCCTGCCCTTGAGAGACACCAAAGCCACCGCTCACTGACGCGACTGGCACCCGCGCAACTGCAGCGTGCGCGAGGCTCAGGAGGAGCCCGCGCACGCTGCACATGGTCTCGCGTCCGACGAGCACCGCCCTGACCCGACCTCCGCGCACGCTGCACATGGGTCTCGCGTCCGACGAGCACCGCGCTGACAGGAAAATAAGGTTCAGGCAGCCACGGCTTCGTTCAGCGTGACGGTGTGCCCGAGACGTTCGAGCTGGGCGATGAGGCGTTTGGTGGTGCGTTCGGGGTCGCGTTTGCGGAAGTAGTCGCCGCCGAGGTCGTCATAGAGCTCGCCGGTGGACAGCATGTGCCAGGCGGCGCAGAGGATCGAGTGCTTGACCGCGCCGAGCGCCTTCTTGTGTCCGCGGCGTGGGCGTAGCCGTTGGTATTGCGCGGCGAGGTAGGTGTCTTTGCTGCGCACCGCGGCGAGCGCGCTCTCCTCGAGCGTCCAGTCAAGCCACTTTGATCCCTTGCGGGTCCTGCCGGAGCGGCGTTTGCCCGCGGACTGGTCATTGCCCGGGCACTGTCCTGCCCATGAGGCGAGGTGCTTGGCGGTGGGAAAGACGCTCATGTCAGTCCCGATCTCCGCGATGATCACCTCTGCTGCGCGCCGTTGAATCCCGGGGATCGTGCACAAGAGCTCAACGGCTGGGGCGAAAGGGCGGATCTGCTCCTCGATCGCGTCCGAGAGACGATCGATCTGCCCGTCAAGGAAATCGATGTGCTCAAGGATCGCACCGATCCACAGAGCGTGCAGCTCGTCAAAGCGGCCCTCAAGGGCCTCCTGCAGCGCGGGAAGCTTGACCCGCAACCGGCCCTTGGCGAGGTCGGCCAGAACCTCCGGGTCGGTAGTGCCGCTGATCAGCGCGTCGAGCATCGCGCGACCGGAGACCCCGAGAATGTTCGAGGCGACGCAGTCGAGCTTGATCCCGGTGTCCTCCAGCGCCTTATGCAGCCGGTTGGCCTCACGCTGGCGCTCCTGGATCTGGGTCTTGCGATACCTGGTGAGGTTCCGCAGCGAGCGGATCGGCTTCGGCGGCACGAAGCTCGCGCGCAGCAACCCCGCCTCCGCGAGCTGGCAGATCCACTCGGCGTCCTTGACGTCGGTCTTGCGGCCGGGGACCTGCTTGACATGCCGAGCGTTGACAAGCACCAGCTCGAAAGCGTCCTCCAGGATCGCCCACACCGGCTTCCAGAACACCCCGGTCGCCTCCATCGTGACCTGCTCGACACGATGAGCTTCAAGCCAATCGCGCAACGCCAGCAAGCCCCGCACCGTCGTCTGAAACTCGGCCACATGCTGCTCACGCCCACGCCCCTGCTCGGCAGGCACCCGCACGCACGCGGTCACCTGCTCCTTATGAACATCCAGCGCCCCCGGCCGCTCAACAATCGTCTCCACCCCGCACCTCCACGTCGTCGATCAACACGATCGCCGCCCAGGGGCCTCAAGAACAAACGAGTCTGACAGGCGTGCTCAAGGCAACAGTCCGGAGCTCCGGGGAGACCCACACGCCAAACTAAACTCGGGCTCACAAGCACCAAGGGCAGGATCGGCGTCGCGGGCGACCCCCACATCATCACCCATTTTCAACAGCCCGCGCGGGCTCGCAGCGCGAGCACGGAAACTAATCCGACCTCGGCCGAGCCGCAAGCGCGGTTGCAGGCAGGACCACCTACCGGCCGTAACAAAAAGATCGCAGGAAGTGGCGCCGTAGATAACAACGAGCGGCCGCGACGGTAGAAGCCTTGCAGCATGCGCGCCGGCGGCCCGACCGCGCCCGGAGCGGGCCACGGCGCGTGGGCGCGGGCCGGAGTCCACGGGCCTGCCGCTCGCAAGATCAAGTCCATACACCCAAGCAGAGGGAGACGGCATGAGACCGCCGAGAATCGGTAGCAAGCTTGGCGTGGTCGCGCTCGCGACCGTGCCCGTGCTGGCAGCATCCGCGCTGAGCGCCACCGGCGCCGGCGCTTCGCCGATCAGCGCCAAGAAGAGCAGCACCACGGTGGTTGGTCATTCGGTTTCGTCCGCCGAACAGGCACGGACCCTGGCGTACTGGACTCCCGCACGTCGGGCTGCGGCGAAGTCGGCGGAGATTGTCGCGGGCAGCGAGCCTGCGAATCAGAAGTCCCCGGCGGTGGAGACGCCAGACGGACCGCCGAGCGCGGTTGCGGGCACGTCGCCGGAAGGCGTTTCGTCGGCGTCGATCAGCGCGCAGCAGCTGTCAGCCGGCGAACAGGTGCTGGCCGGCCAACCGTGGGCCTATCCGTTCCCGTACGACACGTTCGCGGTGCCCGTCAAGCTGTACAAGACCTATCCCTACAGCGTGAACGGCACGATCTTCTTTCGCAACAACGGCGAAGGTTACAAATGCTCGGGCACGTCGGTCACCAACGGCCACCAGGAAAGCGAGGTGTGGACGGCTGGACACTGTGTTGCCAACACCGAGTCGGGTAACAAATTCGACGAAGAAGCCGAGTTCATCCCGGCGTACGACGGCAATGGCACGAAGGCGAAAGAAGTCGAACCGTATGGAACGTTCGTGGCAGCCAGCTTTGAGACGGCCACGGCCTGGCTGAACAGTCATGACGAGACGGTTGACTTCGGTGCGATGCTGCTCGCCGACAACAAGAAACACAAATCGCTGAGCGCCGAGGTCGGTACGGACGGTTTTGCCTGGAACCAGAATGAAAACGAGCAGTTCGTGCAGTTCGGCTATCCAGGTGAATCGCCTTACAACGGCACGAAATTGGAAGAGAACATCGCGGCCACGGCCGTATCTGAAACCTCGCACGGCGCCGGCGGCAATCCTACGGGCACCGGCAGTCCCCTCACGGGCGGATCGAGCGGCGGGGCCTGGAACATCGCCTGGACCGACGAAGGCCCGGGCTACATCAACGGACATACCGATTTCTATTACACCGAAAAGCCGTTGACGAAATATTCGCCGTATTTCAATACGCTGGCCAACGAAGTTCGCTGCTTCGGCAACACCGGCGCCTGCTGAGGCTCGGCGCAGCCGCGCGCGCGTGCGCTTGGCGCCGGGGTCAGATCATCCCGCGCCAAGCGCACAAGCAGCCCGCGGGACGGGCGCTATCGTCTACCTGTGACGGCTCGGAGGAAGATCGGGCGGATCGAGATCGGGCGGATGGCCTGCGGCGCTGTCTGTGCCGCCGGGCTCGCGTGGAGCGCCAACGCAACGGCCATCTCAGCGCAGGCCACCCCGGTGCCTGGCAGGCTCGCGAGCGCGAGCGCAAGCACGGTGGCCGTCGCTTGGGATGCCTATGCGGTCGGCGCGCACGAAACCTCGCTGGAACTGGTGGTGCAGCGCGGCACGTGCGGCACGATCCAAACTCGTCTGACCGAACGGAACGCGTCGGTCCGGATCGAAGTGACAGAACAGCAGCGGCCGGGCGCGTGTCTGGCCGTCGCGGCGATTCAACCACTCGACGTGCCGCTGGGCCGCGCGCTCGCCGGAAGAGCGATCGAAGGCCCGTCACGGCGGCGCGTACAGACGCCGCTGGCGCGCTCGCGGCAGGATCACGTTCCCCGGCTGATCGGCTTCAGCCTCGAGGACGCGATGCATGCGCTGACCCTCGTCGCCTTGCACGGACGCGTCAGCGGCCAGCGCCGAGCCGGCGGGCTGCGTCGCGTCGTCGCGCAGCGGCCGGCCGCGGGCGCGCGACCGCCGGCCGGCAGGGTCGTGCAGATGACGCTTGCCGGGCCTTGAGGGGCAATCTGACGGTCGGCGCACCCATCAGGGGTAACGACTGCCGTCCCCCAGACACTCTGCTCGCGCGCTCGTTTGCCACTGAACACGCGGAGTAGACGACCGAGGTGCCGCCGATCTAGCCATGAGAGACATGAGCTCCACGGCCCTTCGCGCGTCGATGAGTACCTTCTCACCGCCGGCAGAGCCTCGATTTAGCCGCCAACGTGATGCTGCGCGCGATGGCATCCCGGCCGAGCACCGCGCGGACGCGGACGATCGTCCGTCGTCGCATGGCGGCGCTCGCCGTGCTCGTGGCGCCGGTGGCGCTGATCGTGACCCTCGCGGCGACCGGCGGCCGGGCGCGCCGTCCCGAGCACGCGCTGGCCCGCGTCAAGCACACGAGCAGCGTCGCTGATCAGGCGCGACGCGCGGGCGGGACTTCCATCGTCAACCTGCAGCCGGGGTCTGACCCGGGCGCGCTGCCGGGACCTGTCTTGATCGCGGACCGCGACAACAACCGTCTACTCGAGGTCAGCCCGCAGGGACGCGTGCTGTGGCGTTTTCCTCAGCCCGGCGATCTCGCGCACGGACAGACGTTCCTGCTGCCCGATGACGCCTTCTTCTCACCCGATGGGCGCAAGATCGTCGCCACGCAGGAGGATGACTTCACGGTAAGCGTCATCGACCGCGCCGAGCATCGCATCGTCTACCGCTACGGCCATCCCGGTGTGAGCGGTTCAGAACCCGACTACGTGCACAACCCCGATGACGCCATGCTGACGCCGTCCGGAGAGCTGTTGATGGCGGACATCAAGAACTGTCGCGTGCTCGTGATCCACCCACCGTCGCACCATCCGCTGCGTCAGCTCGGCGCGACCGGGGATTGTGAACACGAACCCGGCGTCGCGTACGGCAGCCCGAACGGCGCGTTCCCGATGTCAAACGGTGACAGCGCGATCACCGAGATAAACGGCGACTGGCTCGATGTCGTCACACGCAACGGCCGTGCGGTGCTCGCGACGCACCCACCGGGCTTCACCTACCCGTCCGACACGAACGAGGTCCGCCCCGGCGTGTTCCTGTCCGCCGACTACACCGACCCCGGCGCGCTCGAGACTTTCACCGCCGCCGGCAGGCTGCTGTGGCGCTACGAACCGGCGGGCGCCGAGGCGCTCGACCAGCCCTCGCTGGCGCTGCCGCTTCCGAACGGCGACATCCTCGCCAACGACGACAAGAACGACCGCGTGATCGTCGTCGACCCCCGCACCAACCGGGTGGTGTGGCAGTACGGGCACACGCGCGTGCCCGGGTCCGGCGAAGGCTTCCTGAGCAATCCCGACGGGGTCGACCTCGCTCCGCCCTTCTCGCTCACACGGCGGTTCGCCGCCACGATGCGCGCCCCGTGAGCGCCGTCGGGCAGCGATCCCCTCCGGCTAGGGCGCTACCGGCCTCAGCTGCAACACCGAAGCGACTGTGCCGGTAGGGCTCACGCCTCCTATCAGCCAGATGCGTTCACCGCTCGAGACCGCGCAGGCATCCGACAGACCCACCGGCAGGGACCCGTCATCGAGCGAGTGTCCGGTCGTCGCGTCGATCGCGACGACCGCCGCGCGCTGGGAGCCCGGCGCGGACCCGCGTCCTCCGAGCACGTACACATACCTGCCCAGCGCCACCGCCGTGGCGTGCGTCACCGCGACCGGCAGCTCGCCGATCTGAGCGACGACGCCCGTGCTGGGATCGAAGCTCAGGATCGCGCGAGTAGCGGCTTCTTCTTGCGAGCCGCCGGCGATCACCAGCCGCCCGCCGCTCGCAGCGACCGCGGCATAGCGCAACCCGTGAGGCAGGGCGGCGACCGCGCGCGCGTCCTCTCCGGGCCGCCACGCCACGATCGTGTCGAGTGCGCGCTCTCCGTCGTAGCCGCCGATCACATAGGCGGTGCCCGCGATCGCGGCCACGGCCGCGTCGGATGTCGGCGCCGGCAGGCTCGCCGCTTCGCTGACGCGCTCGCTGGCGGGATCGTAAGCGAGGATATGGTCGTACGAGCCGAACTGGCCACCGCCGAACACGAACACGCGCCCGTCCAGCAGCGCCCCCTGTGCATCGTGCTGCGGCTCGGGCAGCAGCCCACCGCGGCGGACACCGCGCGCAGCGAGCAAGATCACGCGCGCGGTCGAAGTGTCAGTGGCGTCAAGGCCACCGAGCAGCGCCACGCGGTCTGATCCGAGATACGCACAGGCGGCGTCCTGCAACGCGAACGGCAACGTCTTCGTGAGACGGGTGACGGCAAACCGATCAGGCACGGCTGAGCGGCGCAGCGAGGACCCGCGCGGGGCGCTGTGACCGCCGCCGCGTGGGCGCGCGGGCGAGCCACCGACGCTGGCCCATGTCGCGAGGGCCACCACCGCCACGAACGTAAGCGCGGCGAGCACGCGCCGCCGCAGCACGGTGTGGCGGCGCGCGGCCGCGCGTGAGCGCCATCTGCGGGTCACGCGTCGATCGGGCGCATCAGCGATCCGCGCGAAAGCGTGCGCCGTGGTGAAGGTTGGCGTGCAGCCACGGACCGAACTGCGGGATCAGTAGAACGGCAAGCACCACCCCGAGGGTGATCGCGCTGGCCAGCGCGATCAGCGCCGCACCCGTGCCGATCGTCAGCAGCTCGTTGCCCGCGGTCCCACCGGCGAGCATCCACTTCAGCTTCGACGCCGACGGCGGCGCCGGAGCGGGGCCAGGGGGTTGTGTCGGCTGCACGGACCCGCGAGTGTGCGAGCCGGGCGTGAGCCGACGCTAACGAGCCGATGAGAAAGCTCATAGGAACGCCACCAGCATGCGTTGCGCCGTGCCGCCACGGGTCCCATGCAACGGCCGGAGCCTGGCGAATCAAGCGCCTACGCACGCGCGGCCGAGGACAACGACGCGGGCTTCGAACGCGGTTGGCTGTGCGCGCTGAAATGGGGGAGCTCCAGCTCCACCTGAGCTCCTCCGGGGGAGGACTCGATCGCGCGCACCCGCCCGCCGTGTGCGTTGGCGATCGCGCTGACGATCGCGAGGCCGAGCCCGGTCCCGCCGGAGCCGCGGTCGCGTGCGGAGTCGGTGCGGTGAAAGCGGTCGAACACATGGGCCCGCTGATCCGCTGGGATCCCGGGGCCGTCGTCGGCGACGACGAAGCGGATGCGTTCCCCGGGCGCCGGCCGTACGCGCAGGGCCACGAGGCCCGTGTCGGGGGCGGTGTGCTCGATCGCATTGGCGAGCAGGTTGCGCAGCGCCTGCGCCAGTCGATCGGGGTCGGCCACGAGCGTGCCGTCGGGGATGCCGTCAAGCTCGAAGCGACGTCGGGCGAGCATCGTGGTCGTGGTCCAAAGCTCCTCGAGGAACGCCGCCACCTCGATCGGCTCGCTGCGCAGGAACTGGGGCTGCTCGGCCTTGGCGAGCAGCAGCAGGTCATCGACCAGGCGGCTGGTGCGCGCGATCTCTGCCTGCACGAGCGACTCCACGCGGCGCAGCTCCTCCTCCGAGGGGTGCCGTTGAGCGGCGAGCACTTCGAGCTGTCCGCGGATGACGGTCAACGGGGTGCGCAGCTCGTGCGAGGCGTCGGCCACGAACGCGCGCTGGGCGGCGAATGCCTCCGTCAGACGATCGAGCATGTGGTTGAAGGCGTCGGCCAGCACGCGCGTCTCGTTCGCCTGAGTGTCGTTGTGGATGCGCGGGGTGAGGTCTCCGGCGTCAACACGCGCAGCCACCGCCGCCATGCGCCGAAGCGGGCGAGACATGCGCGTCCCGATCAGCCACGCCCCGAGCAGCGCGCCGGCGAGCGCGAGCAGGCCCGCAAGGACGAACGCGCGAGCCACGCCGCGCTGCGCACGAACGACACCGGCCAGCGGCTCGCCGGCTCCGACCACGACGTGGCCGCCGGCGACGCCCGCGAGGGCGACGGTGCGCTTGAACAGGCGCAGGTCGCCGACGTCCGGCAACGGCAGCGTCGAGTAGCCGTCACCGACCGCGAGCAGCCGCGCCGACAGCCGGTTCTCCTGTGCCTGCTCAGCCGCCGTCTCGCCCTGATCGGGACGCGGGTCGCCGAACAGCTCGGGGATGTTCGTGCTGGTCGGGGCGCCGGGAACCACGGCGAACAGCAGCGTGGAGCTGCCGCGGAACGGCTGCCCGCGCACGTAGCGGGTGGCGACGTTTGCGGCCTGGGCGCTCGAGCCAGGGTTCGACTGGGCGAGGTTGTGGGCGAGCTCGCTCGCGTCCCCGGCGATCTCCTCGTCGATCTGGCGGCGCACCTGCGTGCCCGTGCCGCTGTAGACGGCGACGAAGGCGATCGCGAGACACAACAGGCTCAACGCGGCGACCCACCCCGCCAGGCGCCAGCGCAGCCCCAGGTGGCGAAAGCGTCCGAGCAGCGAGCTCATGCTCTAGCTCGCGCTGTCCAGCCGATACCCAACGCTGCGCACGGTGAAGATCGGCGCCGGACTCCCAGGACGACCGAGCTTGCGTCTCAGATAGCCGATGTAGACATCGACGACGTTCGTCGCCGGGTCGTGCTGGTAGCCCCACACCGCGCTGAGGATCTGCTCCCGGGAGAGCACCCGCCCCTGATGACGCAACAGCAGCGCCAGCAGGTCGAACTCCGTGCTCGACAGCGCTACCGGCGTGCCATTTCGCTGCACCTTGCGAGTCAACAGGTCGAGCTCTATGCCCGCCCCTGCAAGCTTGGTCGCGGTCTGCGCGGCCGCTCGCAGCTGGGCGCGCACGCGCGCCGAAAGCTCCACCATCGAGAACGGCTTGACCAGATAGTCGACCGCCCCGGCATCGAGCCCGGCGACGCGATCCTCGACCTCCGCGCGTGCGGTCAGCACGATCACCGGGAGGTTCGGCTTGCTGCGGCGCAGCGTGGCGAGGATCTCGATGCCCGCACGGCCGGGAAGCATGAGGTCGAGCACGACCACGTCAAAGCTGTCGGCCAGCGCCAGACGCTCCCCTGCCACACCATCGGTGGCGCTCGCGACGATGAAGCCCGCGGCCTCGAGCCCCCGAGTCACGAAGTCCACGATCCCTGGCTCGTCCTCGATCACGAGCACATGTGCACGAGTGAGACGGTCGAGCGCCTGCGAGGACGAGCCGTCTGCTCGGCCCGTGTCCAACGTCCCGACCGGCCCGCGCCCGGCATTCGCGGCGGATCGCATGTCAAGACGATACTCGCGCGGCCCACGTTCGCCCGCCGGCGCCGACGCGCCCGAGCGCTCGAGCTGCCCGGTCGCCCCTCGCGGCCTTCCCCTCTCGCCCGGCGGGCCCTTTAGGGCCGATTTACGCCTCCGGTTAGCCTGGCGGGCGTGGGCACGAGCACGAGCGGACCGGCCACCGCAGCCACCACCACGGCCCCGACCCCTTCGGCACACGACAGGGTCAACTGGCGGCGCGCCGAGTTCGTTCTGACGCTGCTCGCCTTCGTGGGGTTCCTGACCCTGCCGATCCGTATCACCACGATTTACGACGGGCTGCCGGCGCATCCGCTGTTCGTGCACGTGCCGGTCGTCCTGATCCCCGTGACGATCGTCACCGCCGTCGTGTTCGCGGTCAGGACCGACTGGCTGAAGCGCTACGGAATCGCGCTGTCGGTCGTGTCGATCGTCGCGATGAGCTCGATCTTTCTGACGATGCAGGCCGGTGCAGCGTTGCGCGCCGCACTGAACCTGCAAGGTCCCGCGGCCCAGCTCATCTCCGAACACTCGCACGCCGCGCACATCCTCGCCTATCTCTACGTGCTGTTCACGGCGACCCTGATCCTCACATTCGCCGCGCGGCGCATCGGCGGCGGGATGCCGACCGGCGTAGGGCTGATCGATCGTCCCCTGTCGAGCAAGTCGAACGTTCGCTGCGCTGCGCGTCGTGCTCGTGCTGCTCGCAATCGGCGCGGGCTACATGGTGTTCAGAACGGGCGACCTCGGCGCAAAAGCCGTGTGGGCGGGACGAATCCAGGCCGCCCACCGTGGCGGGCCAGATGGTTTCGGCCCACTTCGCCCTCGCGGCGGCGCACCTCCGCCTGCCGGCGCCCCGCCGTACGGCCCGGGCAGTCCTTGACGGTACAGCCCGGGCGGTCCTTGACGGTCAACGACCCTGGGCGCTCCTCGACGGTGAACGCGCGCCGGCGGGTTGGCAGTGTGTGGCGATGTGCGGGCGTGGTCTATGCACCTCGGCGCACCGCCGAGACGTTCAGGCGAACGTAGTCGAGCGGGAGGCGCACCCGCTCGGCAACCGCGCGCGCAAACGCGTCGCGGCGCGCGGACGCCAGCCGCTGCAGGTGCGCCGCCAGGATCGACGTGCGCACGAACTCGCCGACATCGTCGGGAAACGTCGGACGCTGCTCGAGCCAGCATGAAATCGCCCCGAAGCCGGCCTTCGCCAGGCGCCCCTCGGTCTGCTCGGGCGTAGCGAAGACCCACGGCGAGAAGCCGATCAGCTCCGGAGCTTGTGCCTGTGCCGCCTGCCCGATCGCCTCGCGTACGCGACCGATGTTGCCGGCACCACCGCACTGCGCCTCGAGCACGCCGCCCGCGCGCAGGGCTCGCGCCAGGATCGCCCACAGCCGGTCGTGTTCGGGCACCCAATGCAATGTCGCCGTGGAGAACACCGCGTCGAGCTCGTCGCGCAGCTCCAGCTCGAGCGCGCTCTGGCACCAGACCGTGGCGCGCTGGCCGAGCCGCTCGCGCGCGAGCGCCACCATCTCCCGCGAGGCGTCGATCGCGAGCACTCGACCTCGCGGTACCAGCTCCAGCAGCGCCTCCGTCACGCGGCCGGTGCCGCAACCGACGTCGAGCACCGTCGCGTCCGGTGCGATCCCGTCGAGCCGCGCCAGCACGTCCGCGGCCCAGGACTGCTGGGGCGCGCTCGTGCGATCGTAGGTCTGTGCGTCCCACGGCGTGCCCATCTCAGCCCCCGCAAGCTGGCTCGGCGAGCGCGGCGACGTGGCGCATCGGCGTAGAGACTATTAGCCCGGGCCACCGTCGCGTGCTTCAGCCCGGGCCACCGTCGCGTGCTTCAGCCCGGGCCACCGTCGCGTGCTTCAGCCCGGGCCACCGTCGCGTGCTTCAGCCCGGGCCACCGTCGCGTGCTTCAGCCCGGGCCACCGTCGCGTGCTTCAGCCCGGGCCACCGTCGCGTGCTTCAGCCCGGGCCACCGTCGCGTGCTTCAGCCCGGGCCACCGTCGCGTGCTTTGGCCCAGGCCACCGTCGCGCGCGCGTCCGCTGGGATCTCCGCTTCAAGGCGGCCGGTGCCGCCCGAGCGCGTCAGCGTTTGTGGCCCTTGCCCTTCGGCGGGTAGCGCGTGCGCGCGGCGCGTTCGCAGGCCGCGCGCCTGGCCCGGGAGTGTGCATGGCGCCGGCGGCAGGTCTTCAGCGCCTTCGCGAGCTTCTGCGCGTTCGTGAGCTTCTTCGCTTTGCTCGCCTTGACGGCCCGGCAACCCTGGACTGAGACCTTGATGTTCTCGTTGATCGCGGTGCCGTTCTGGCCGGCAAGCGCGGTCGGGATCGCGAGCTTTTGCCCGCAGAGGCTGTAGTGATCCTCGAGCGGGAGGTTGGTGGTGAGCGCGGAGTGCGGTCCCTCCGGCAGGGTCGCGTCGACCGATTCGAATGGCGCGTCGGGGACCGCCAGGAAGCTGCTGGTGGTGACGCCTTTCTTGATCGCGGTTTGGCCGTCGAGGATGATCCTGATGCCTTCGCCCTGCAGGACGAGCTCGGCGTCGGGCCACGCGGCGTTGCCGTGCGAGACCAGATAGATCGGGCCGGTGAGAGGGTTTTTCAGCACGGGGGTGTGAACCGTGGCGGTGCCGATCACCGACCCTTCGTCGCAGGCGGCGGGGTTGGCTTCGAACACGCTCGCGACGCAGGCTTTCTGGATGGTCGTGAGCCGCGCCGGCAGGGTCGCGGGGATCGTCAGGATCGTCTTGGCGACGTGCGCTTCACCGGTCGTTGATTTGAAGGTGAGGCCGAGGCTGGCCCCGTCGGCTTTGCTGGTCTGGCCCTGCGTGGTGGCGCTGACTCCGGGCTTGAACGGGAGGCTTGCGCAATTCTGAACGCGGAATGGGCTCTTCAGCTGTGCGTCTGCGCCTTCACCTCCGGTGGCGGTGGCTTCGATCTGCATCACGGCGCAGTTGGTCGGATTGAACTGGAAGTCGGGGCGGTCAACGTCAACGTTTATCTGTTTGAGCTGGACCGGGACGCCTTTGATGATCGTCGGGATCGGGTCGCTTGTGATCGTGACCGCGGCCGTGTGAGGGTCCACCTCGATGCGCGAGCGCACGGTTACGTCGCCGAGGTTGAACGGGCCGGCGACCGCGGGCGTGACGATCGACAGCCCGAACGGGGCGCCCTCGTATGGGCCGGTGAGGAATACCTGGCCGGGCAGCTTGATCGGTTCGTCGCCGAGGCCGGCGTTGGCGGTCGTGTGACCGATCAGGCTGTCAGGCGGACACAGGTTCGCCGCCGCCTGAGGTTCGGGGCAGGGCGTGACCGCCGACAGCATCGCCGCCGTGCCCGGGGGAAGGTGCATCGTCAGCCCGGCCAGTGCCTGCTGGCCGTCGGGCCGTTCGAGCGCGAGCGTGAAGGAGGAGAACGCGCCGGCCTGAGGGTTGGTGCTCTGTGCGTCGAAGGCGGGTGCGAACGGCGGCGGGTCGGACGGGCAGGCGCCGCCGCCCGCACCGGCGGTGACAGCGAAGCTCGCGCTCGTGTTCTGTGCGGGGCCGCCGGACCAGGGCGTGAAGCTGGCGTCAGCCTGATAGGTCCCACAGCTCGGGGGCGTGGAGAGCGAGGCGCGCTGGCCGTCGAAGAAGTGCAGCTTCAGTTCTTCGAAGGGCAGCTGCGGTGTGTTGGTGAACGTGGAGGTGAGCTGGCCGGTGCTGGGGTCGAGGGTGACCGTGCCGGCTAGCTTTACCTGCACGCCCGAGACCGGGTCGTGCACGAGCAGATAGAGCACGAGTGGGGATGAGAACGGGTTGGTGTCCTGGCTTGCGAGAAACGCTTCGCCCTGCAGTTCGTGATCGAGCAGCGGGGTCCTGATCTGCACGGTGGCGACCTTCGCCGCTTCAGGACAGGACGGCAGCGTTTCCGAGAACGATTCATTGGCGATCTGAGCTTCTTCCGCGACCCCGGAATCGAGCCCCACCTGTTCTGAGCTGCACGTCAACAGGCCGCCAGCCGCGGCGGGATTCACCTGAACGCCTGCGGGAAGCGTCACGGTGGTGGCCTTTACCGCCGCCTCGCCCAATCCGTTTGCCAGCACGGTGCTCTGCTGCGGCACCTTCACCGCCACGGTCATCCCGCTTGGGGTGCCGGCCGAGTGCTGGTCTGGTTCTGTGGCGATGCTCGGCGTGAACGGAAGCGCTTCGCACCCTCCCAGCGCGGGCATCAGCGACGGTTCGCTCCGCAGCGGCAGGCCCTGCGGGGCGCCGGCGGTGGGCCAGGAGTCTCCGGTGACGCTCACCTGCAGCGCCTGCCCACTGCAGGAGGTGGGCAACGTGAGGAAGGCGTCGGGAGAGTGTTCGGCCGCCGGCGCACATTCCTTGCGTGCCCCGTGGGGCAGGTCGAGGCAGGCCCAGCCGCGCGAGGAATCGTGGCTCTGAGCGCCCGGCTGCCCCCAGAATGTTACCTGGGTGCCGAGAATCGCCGCCGCCTGGCTGGCGTCGCTGACGCTCACGCTCACGGCATAGCCTTCGCTGCTCTTGACCGCCGTGTCGAGCACCACCGGGACTTTGAACACCTCGAAGCCGAAGCGGGCGGGCTCGCCGCGGGCGGGCGTCAGGTTGAAGACCGGCACCGCGATCGTGGTGAAGGAGAAGATTTCCGGTTCGTTGATCGTCACCACCGCGACGCCCACCGCAGTGTCGGCTGGACACAGGTCGGTGAGGCCGTCCTGGGAGATCGTCGCGAAGTCCACGTCGCTGCACTGCGGCGCCGCGGTGGGGTTGCCGACGAGCCCCGGGGGCAGGTGGAAGGCGAGATCGCGCACGAGCGCCGGGGCCTGGGGCTGCAGCGAATGGTTCAGCGCCGGAGCGAGGATCTGGTTGACGTCGAACGTGGTGGTCAGCTGATCGGGGTGCGAGCCCGCCTGCGTGTCGGCGGCTCCCCCTTCTTCTTCGGGTGACAGTGCAAGGCGTTCCACGCCGAACGGCGTCGGCTGGGAGCTGATCCTCACCGCGCCGCTGAACGGAGCGGGAGCCGGGGCGCCGCCGCCGTCAGCCTGCACGGTGTTGCTCTGGATTCCTTCGCCCGTACCGACCTTGACTTGGATCGTCACTTCCAGGCGGTCGAACGGAGCGAGGTCCTCGGAGTAGCTGCAGCTCAGCGATTGAAGCGAGCAGCTCATCGGCAGTTCTTCGGGGAAGCTCGAGCGACCCGAGATCGCACTCGCCTGAACACCTTCGGGGAGCGTGTCGGCGATCGTGATCGGTTCGAGCGCGCCATTCGCGTCTGCGTCGCCGACGTTGCTGGCGGAGACGATGATCTGACCTTCCCCGCCCGGTGACAGGTAGGTGGGGGCGGTGCGTGACTCGAGGCGCCACCAGGGTCCCTGGGCGTTGGCCGCGGAGGCGTTCGCGAAGCCCAGCGCGAGCATCACGGCGAGCAGAGCGGCGATCAGCAGTCGGGATGCGCCGAAGTGCGAGCGCCGCGGGCGGTGGGCGGCGTTCCGCAGCTGGCTCATCGCCGCGCACCTCCGTCATCCTCGTTCGCTGCAGCATCGCTCATCGTCGCGGCATCGCCCCTCGCCGCGGTCTTCGCCCCTGCTCTGTCCTTGGAAGCGGCAAGGCGTTTCGTCTTCTGCTCGGGCTTGGAGTGCTTGTTTGGCCCGTAGCGCTTGCGCGCACGCCGTTCACACGCCAGGCGCTTCTTGCGGACGTGGCGGTGCCCTTGCTTGCACGCCTTCAGCGCGCTTGCGAGCAGCTGGGCGCGGGTGGGAGGCTTCTTGGCGTGAGCCGCTTTGACGGCCGTGCCTGGGAAGGCGGGCGGCGCGACCGTGTCGCCCTGTCCCGAGGCGCTGGCGGTGCCCGAAGGTGAGAGGGCGGGCACCTGTGGGGGCGTGTAGGTGGACTGACAGCTCGCGAGCGATGCGCACGGTTCTTCGGGGGCGTTGGCGGCGGCGGGGCAGGGCGCCTGGGCGCTGCAGACGTGCGCGTCATAGACGTCGTAGCTCGAGTCGTGATCGCCCGCCACGAGTTGCTGGTTCGTCAGGAAGAAGACGTCTTCGCCGCTCGCGCTCGCATCGAGGAACGCCGATTCGTGATCTGAGTCCCCGGATGAGATCAGCGAGACACAGCCGGGGGCGCCTTCACAGCTGCCGATGCCCTGCGGCTCGTACTCATAGACGTCCTCGCGACCGTTGTGGGCGGCTGGCACGAGCTCGTCGGGGCTGTCGAAGAACAGCCGCCCCTGGTTTGTCAGGTAGCGCGACTGGTACAGCGCCTGATAGGGGTCCAGCGGGGTCCAGCCCGGGATCGATCCCGCCAGCCAGTGGTCCAGCGCGCGCGGCGGGGCGCCCTGTTCTTCGGCCTGGGTCTGTTGCCATACGCCGAAGCGGTCCACCAGCAGCCCCTTGCCTTCGCCGGTGTCTTCGCGATCGAGCACGCCCTGCGGCGGCTCGCCGTCGGGGTTGCAGGAGGCGCACACCAGACTGCTCTGCTGGGCGTCGTAGACGTAAACCTCCTCATCGCGTGCGCCCTGGGCTTCGGGACTCTGATCGCGGTTGTCATAGCCGGTGAGGCTTTCGCGCGACATGAACGCCAGATAGCGCCCGTTGGGGGATACGCGCGCGGTGAGCGAAGCGAGCGAGAGCCCGCCGCTCGAGCCCCAGTCCGGCGAGTCTTCCTGCGAGAGGGTGGCGATGAACCGTGGAGCTTGCCACTGCCCGCTCTGGCCGTCGAAGCGGGCGGCGTAGAGGTTGCATTTCGCGTCCGCCAGGGCGGCAGAGCGGGCGCTCGGGCGCGCGCAGTCGCCGGGCGTGGCGCCTTCGGCGCGGGCTGCTTCAGAGAGCACGCCGTTGGCGACGAAGTAGACATAGGAGCCGTCTTCGCTGTTCCCCAGCACGGTGCCCACGACGTCCGCGCTTTCCTGCGTTTCCGAGCGCTGCTGCACGGTCAGGTCCGTGAGCTTGCATTCCGGACCCTGGGTGCCCTGGTGGACTTCGCATACGTACAGGTCGGCCGGGCCGCCTTCTTCGCGCCTCAACCTCGAGGAGGTGGTGAGCGGGAAGTTGTCGGTGAAGAACACCCGCGAGCCGTCGGCGCTCGCCGAGCGGAAGTGCACTTCTTCTTTTTCGGCTTCTGCGCCGCTTGGTTCCTTCAGCCCCTGGGTGGCGTTGATCTGGATCGTCTCGTGCTGGGTGGTGTCGCGCATGAACAGGCGGGTGACGGTGGCCGAATGGGTTTCGATCTGGCCGCTCCAGAAGACACGCGAGCCGTCGTCGGAGACCGCGTCACGGGCGCTCGAGACACCGGGGTCGAGGTCTCCCAGCTGCGGTTCGGGTTCTTGCACCGCCGCGGTGTTGCCGGGCAGCACGCTGATCAGCTGCAGGGCTTCGGCGGCGGGGAGGTTCGCGCTGTACTCGTACAGTCCGCTCGCCGAGGGCAGCGCCGAGCTGAGTGGCACCGCGGAGCTGAAGACGACGTGCTGCAGGTCGGGGCTCGCGCCCAGCACTTCAACTTCTCCCCCGAACTGCGCGCCGCTGCTCACGTCGGCTGAATCGAGCAGCGCCTCATAGCAGCCGGCGAGGCTCGCCTGCAGGCACCCCGGATCGCCGTCGTTGCGCAGGTAGATGCCGTGTTCTTCGCTCTGCGCTCCCGACACCAGCGGGGGTTCTGCGTAGCGATTGCCGAAGCCGGCGAAGGGCTGGACGAGCCCCTGCGAGAGATCGGCGGAGAACGCGCGGTACTCCTGGGGCAGGTTCGTGGGCACGATCCCTTCGGAGTGTTCGTGCGGGGTGACGATGTCCTGCGTTGACCAGCCTTCGCTCGTGCGCGCCGACAGGGCCTGCGTGGCTTCGGGCGCGCGATCGCCCGCCACCCCTTCGCCGATCGGCGCGTTGGCGGCGTAGGTGATCGCTCCGCCTGCTTCGGCGGCCTGGATCGCGCCCGATCCGGGAGCGGCGCCTTCGGTGGTGCCGCCGATCGGATAGATCAGCGCGCCGTGCTTTTCCGCCGGGGAAACCAGTTCCCAAGCGCGCCCGTCCGCAAGCGTGTCGGCCGCGCTCGGCAGCGTGGTGAAGGTTCCGAATGATTGTTCGCCTTCCGCTTCGCCTGCTTCGTTGGTCGCGATCACGCGATAGAAGTAGGTGCTCCCCGCTTGCAGGCCTTGCGCCTCCGCGCTCGCCGCCACCGCGCCATAGCCCGCGCCGAGGTCTTCTCCCGGCGCGGCCGGTACCTCCGTGCACGACGCCGGCGTGGCGCGGCAGTCGGCACTGCCGTACTGGAAGTAGAAGCGGGTGTCGAGGCCGCGCGGGTCGATCCGGGCGTTCAGGCGAGTCGAGGTGGGCGCGAGGTCTTCGAAGGACACTTCATCCACACTCGGCGCGCCGGTGCCTTCGGGTACGAAGACGGCGATGTCGTCACCCTTGGCGTCGGCCACGTACACGTCCCCGGTGTTCGAGTTGACCGCCACCCCGCTGCCGTCGCTCAGCTGGCCTTCTGAGCCAAAGCGCTGGATCAAGGTGCCGGAGGAGTCATAGGCGGCGATGCTGCTCAGGTTGTCCACATACACGTCCCCCGCCGCCTGCCCGCCGAGCGGAGAGCTGGGTCCGCTCGCCTGATCGACCGCCACGGCGCTCGAGTTCAGCTCGCCGAGCGCTTCGCTTTGCACTTCACCGCCCGCGTTCAGCTTTGCGATCAGCGCCGGCGTCTTGGCCGACGGGGCCCTTTCGGGACATTCTTCTTCGGGGTCTTCGAGCTGGTGACTGACGTAGAACGCGCTCGCGCCGGCGTTCACTGCGAGCCCCGGCGTTTCGGCGCACGCGAGCGTCAAGTTCAGCGACGCGCTCTGTTCGTTGGAAAGCGCGTCGCTGACGCTCAACAGCTCTGAGTTGGAGAGATCGCTGACCCACACCTGCCCTTCGGCGTTGACAGCCACGCCGCCGATCTCGCCGGTGCTTTCGTTTGTGAGGTGAAGTCGCCCGAGTGGCGCCCCTGACGCTGAGAACTTCTGGATCACGTAGTTCGAGGCGGCGGTGTCGCCGAGGACATAGATGTTGCCGCGGGAGGGGTCATGGGTGTTCGAGGAGTTGTCCACAGCGATCGCTTCGGGGGCATCGAACTGGCCTTCGCCTTCGCCGGGGATCCCCGCCTCACAGGCGCTCGTGCAGGTCTCGAATTCGCTGTGGCCGTCGCTGACGCCCCAGCCCCAGGTCGAGATGAATTCGCCGGTCTGGCTGAACCGCTCGACCCTGTTGTTGGCGGCGTTGACGACGTAGACATCGCCGCTCGCTTCGTTCACCGCGACACCCGCGGGATGGGAGAGCTTGCCGGCGGAGGAGCCCTTGCCGGCGAAGGAGAACGCGAAGCTGTGGCCGCGCTGGCTGAGCGCCAGGGCGGGAGCCGCGAGGGCGGCGAGCAGCGACGCAGAGAGCGCGGCGAATGCCAGAGTGCAGCAGACACCGAGCGCAATCGCGCGCGGGGACGTCTCGCTGGGCGACGCGCGGCGCGCGTCGCGTGGGCGAGTCCGCCCGGTTCCGTTCACAGTCGCGGTGCCGATCATCGTCTGTCTGGTTGGAGATCTTGGGCCGGGCCGCGACGCGAGCAGCCGACGAGAAGCCGGCGCCCGCATCGCGCACCCTCACCGCCTGAATCGCTCTGCTGAGTCGCTCAGGCGTGGCGCACCCGCCCTAGTTGACCGTGCTCGCCTCCACCTTTTCGGAGCCCACCTCGGTCTGGGTGGTGGTCAGGGTCTGCCCGGCCTGGAAGAATTCTTCCAGTTTGCTGTTCTTGGCATAGAGCACGTGTTTGGTGCCAACCGGTTCGTCGGCGAACTTTTCGGGCTTCTGCTTGCCCTTGCTTGCCTTGAATTTGACGACCTCGCTCGTGGCCATCTTGTTGGTGAGGATCGGCACCATCACTTCGCCCTTCACCACCAGTTTTAGGCCGGAACATTCGAATTCCGTCAGGACTTCGCCCGACGCCGGCTTGAACAGGTTCGCGATCTTGTCCTTGCTGGCGCTCGCGCCCACCTTTTCGATGCCGATCGTGCCGAGTAGTTCTTTGACGAGGATTTCGCCCCTGTTGGTGGCCGCCGGATTCGTGCTGATGCACTGCAGACCCGCAGATTCACAGCTCGTGAACACGATGTTGAAGTTGCGATTCGTTTTCGGACCGGTCAATTCGCCTTCGCTGGTCTGCTTTTTGCAGGTGACCCCTTCGCCCTTGACCGTTTCCAGGCGGATAACCGTCGCTTCTTTCGAGACCGCTGTGTAGCGGCGTTCCGAACCTGAGAAGGTCTTTTCTTCCCCTTTGCCGTTGGCTCCGAAGCCGGGATACCATTCGTACTTCTCCGTCTTGCTAGTGGTGGCGAGGGTCTTGCAGTTGCCTTCCTTGAACCTGCCTCCCGCCAGTTTCAGGCAGCGCCCCACTTCCGGCGCTTCTTCTTTGAACGCCGCCGACGCACCGGCGGCTCCGATCGCGGCGATCGCAAGCGCTGCGACCACGCACGACATCAAGATCGTCACTCGTCTCATGCCCAAAGCTCCTCGTTGCTTCTTCGATGTTTGTCGGTTGTTAATGCGCCCCTCGGCGGTGGTGCTTCGCTTCGGCCCTGAGGACGCCGCCGTCTGGCGGCGAGCCCTGCAGCAGGTGCGGAAGGGCGCCGGCGCTGGCCCACGCCCTTCCGCTGCGGCGTCTGGATCACTCAGATCCGTGTCTGCCGCGTTTGATCTCTGTCTCGACTATGTCTCTGTATCGGCTATTCGCCGTGGCGTTCCTTTGATTGTTTCACTGCGTTGAAGTTCCCCGAGTAGAGGGTGCCTTTCAGCTCAGTGGTGCTCGCGCCTGCCGGAGCCGGCAAATTCAGCAGGATGTCCATCGCCTTGTTCACGTATGATTCGTAGGAACCGCCGCAACCTTCGGCGCCGACTTCCACTGGCCACGTGCTGTTGACAAGTGTGTTGTTCCGAATTTCGATGATCCTGAATTCGTCGGCGAATTCCAGTTCGCCTGTAGAGCCGTGCTGTGTGTTGGCTTCATACGGCGGCGGGGCCACCGATTCGCCTGTGGTCAGGTGCTGCACCACCGGGTGTTCGTCGGTGCCGATCGTGCAGGTATCCGCGCCTTTCTGCAGCTTGTACAGAAGCGGACCGCTGACTTTCACCTTGAGCGGCAGGACGAAGCCAGGGCCTTCTTCGAGCAGGATATTCGCTGTGCTCAGTCCCTGACGGTTTTCATAGATTAGATTGCCACCCGCCACTTCGATCGTTGCGCTGAGGCCTAGTTCCTTTTTTGCCTTCTTTTCATTGTAGATGGCCTTAAGCGATTCCGGCCATTCCGCTTCTTCCATGATCTGCGGCGTGATCAGCTTTGCGCCCTTTGGAATCGCGAGTGGTGGCGCTTCGAGCGTCTTACCGTCTTCGGCGGCATGGATTTTTCCTTCCGGCTGGGCTTCAGGGTTGTTTGGATTGACAGTGCCTTCCGCGAATGCAGCCGCACCATGGAGCGTGATCTTCTTGTTCAACGGGACGCTCACACCGCCGACTGTGAAATGCCCGCCTTCCTTGCCGCCGTTGGTGATGCCGGTGAAGCAAATCACTTCTTCGACGTTTTCTTCCCAGATTTTGATGACTTCTGCGTTGTGCACCGGACAGTCGTAGAAGATCTTGGTCCGGAACTTCTTTGACAGTTCCGGTTCTTCGCCCGCCATCGCCGACGCGGCACCGATCAGCGCCAGCGCTAGTGCCGCGATCACGACCAGCGCGAGCTTGCCGACGCCGATCATCCTTGTGTGACTCTCTTTCCCTGAGCCAGACATGCTCGGATGTCTCACTTTTCCACTACTCCTTTTCCTCTCGGTGATAATCGACCGGTGAAACGAGCCCCACATGTGGGAGCTCTCGCATCCGGTCGTCCAAACCGCAGCCGAGCGTCCGGGAGGAACGCCATTGCGCCGCCCGCCCTGATCGCCCAGCTGCCCTCTCGACGGTGCCCGCCGCGCACAATCCGCGATGAGCGGCCGAAAAGCCCTTTGGTCGAGGCCCCCGACTCATGCCAGGCCCCCCGTGATGGTGCTCCTGCGCGGCGCACCGGAGCCAGCACCAGCTTGCGCAAGCAACTCGACGGTGCGCCGCCCGGTGGAGGTCAGCAGCCACGCATTCGGCTCGCCGCGCGCGGCGCCGATGCCGACATTTTCGATCACGCCCTTGCGTTCGAGACGAGCGAGCAGCTTCGACGCCTGCCCTTCGTCCACGATTCCCGCGGCCTGGGCGACCTCGCGGTTGTTCAGGTATGGGGTGCGCGCAATCGCGTGCAGCACCAGCGTGGTGCGCCGCGTGACGCGGATCGGCAGCTCAGCGGCGTGCGAGATGGTCTGCCTTCGCGAGGGCGGCGGCGCGTCTGGGTGGGGCTCGCTGACGCCGGGCGCTCGGCCTTGGAGCTCACCGTGCGCCGCCTTTCGCCCGAGGTACGGGGTGACGACGAAGGCCATCAGCGACGGCGCCAGCTCGACCAGCTTGCCGGTGTCAGCTTCGACCAGGCTCGTGCGAATCAGTGAGAAGACGCCGCCGACGATCAGCTCGTCGGTCAGCGCCGGCAGCGGCGCCGTGCAGTCCGCGACATGGCGTTCGTCACAACCCCTCGCGAGCAGGTCCGTCACCACGTCGTGCAGCCCCCGCCGGTATTCGAGCGCCGCCGCTTTCGTCGCCGCGGTCTCGAGCAGCAGCAGGCGTGCCCACGACGGCTCGTCGTCGAAGAATCCGAGCATCGCCACCAGCCCGGCACGAACTCGCTCGAGCCAACTCGTCTCGCGCACGGCGGCGTCCGCTACCGTCTTGGAGAGCCGCGCCAGGCCCTCCGAGTACGCCGCGCGATAACAGTCCTCGGCGTTGACGAAAATCTTACAAAACTCTTTTTCAGAGAGTCCCAATTTCGAGGCCACCGTCTGAGCCAGACGGGGGTCACTCGACCGCTCGAGCCCCGTTTCTCAAGGCCACTTGACAAAGCAAACCCGATCTGTTCTCCTTATTCCCACAAGACGGCGCTTGGGGAGCAGCACCAAACCGGCGGTCGCGCCACCAGCTCGGGCACGGCGGCGATAGGCGCAAGAGGGACGACGGAGAGGGACGACGGAGGGAAACGAAGGCGGCATCATGGGGAACCAGATCCACATCAACCGCATGGTTGACGGCTTTTCCAGCCATACCCAGATGCGTCCGCGCGCCCGCGCTTCACGGACCTCGGCAGACGCGGAGACCCTGCGCCAGCGGCTGATCGCGGCCACCGTCGAGGCGCTCGCCGAGGGCAGCGACCCCCGTCTGGCTCAGTCGCGGGCCCAGGCGTAATCCCGCATCAGAGCTCGGATTTCAGCGGGCGTTCCCACGTTCTTCCCACAGACCGGGCGCCGCGCACGCGCCCGGGGCTCGTTCGCTCTCATGCACGTTCTTATGTAGCCGCGCGTCGCCGAGCGCCGGCGATCGGTCACGTTAAGGACCACGACCGCGGCGCGACTCGGTGGTTGGACGCCTCTGCGTAGAGCGGCTCAGGCGCGAAGTTGACGCCGTTCGGCCAGGCTATGGTGCCAGCCTCAGGATCGACCCTCACCTTGGCAAAGACAGTGGCGTCCGCGAGCGGTGCCGGCGGAAGGACTCTAACCCATTGTCGGCACGACCAGAATTCACTCACGATTCGTCGGCGCTGATCACGAGCACGGGGACGCTCGTTGCTTCCATCAGATCGTGTGTGACCCCGCGCAGCAGTAGCTGACCCGCGCGGCGTGCGTGGTGGTGTCCGCACACGATCAGATCGAAGCCGTGCTCGTGCGCGTAGTTGACCAGCGTCTTGCTGGGGCTGTCGCCCTCGATGATCGCGTGCTCGACGCCGACGCCGGCGCGTTCGGCGCGGTCGCGCACTTCGGCGAACGTCTGCGCGAGGTAGCGGTGCGCAGCCTCGCTCGACTCCTTGCGATCGCCGTCGGTCTCGGCGTGCGCCGGCGAGTAGGCGATCGAGACCGCCACGAGGTCGCCGTCGTAGCGACGGGTGAGGTCGATCGCGAAGTCGAACGCCTGCAGCGCGACATCCGAGCCGTCCCAGGCGAGCAGTATTTGTTGGAACATCAGCGGCTCTCTCCCATGTGCTCGCGGATTGCCATGTTCACCCTCCGGCTGGTGGTGTCTGTCCAAACATCGGCGGCTCTCCCACTTGCTCGCTGGCTGCCACGTTCACACGTCTGGGGGAGCGTGTCGGTTGGAGCATCAGTGGAGTATCGGGACGAGGGCCAGGGCCAGGATCACGGCGACGAGCATGTACAGCAGATACGAGGACAGACGACCGGACTGCGTGGCTCGCACGCGTTCGGCGATCGCCAGCGCCAGCCTCGTGGCGGGCGCGTACAGGTAGCGGTTGACCGCCAGCACAACGCTCGTCTGAAGCGTGTACTGCGTGCGCCCGTCCGTCTCACCGTCTGCGATCAGCCGGGTGCGATACCCGAGCGGCCCGCGCAGGATCACCCGCATCGGGTTCGAGTAGGCCGAGGGCCGGTACTGCACGGCCGACAGCTCGGCACCGCTGCCGGTCACCCACACCGGTGCACGCCTGACGCCGCGGCGGCGGTCTGTCGTGAGCGCGACCGCCAGTGCAAGCAGCGCGTAGGCCGGCAGCACGATCGACAGCCACGTCGGCGCGAGCACGGAGAATTCCTTGAACACCGGGCCGAGCACGAGCGGATGGCTGAGCGTGGTGGTGGCCGCGTTGAAGCCGAGCAGTTCCTGCAGGCCGGCGCCGAGCGCGTGGATCTCCCACGGCGCGATCGTGCCCAGGAACAGCACGATCACGCCGAGGCCGATCGCGCCGATCGGCCAGCGGCCGGGTTCGCCCAGCACGCCGAGCTTCGCTCGCGCCCGGCCGAGGAAGATGAAGCTGTAGTACTTCGCTAACGCCAGCAGCCCGAGGCCGGCCGTGAGCGCGAGGCCGGCGGCGGCGAGCGCGCACAGCAGCCTCGACAGCAGGGTCGGCATCCGAAAGCCCTGCAGCAGCGCCTCGAAGATGAACCACTCGCTGACGAACCCGCCCAGCGGCGGGATCGCCGCCAGCGTCAGCGCGGCCACGCCGACCGCGGCGGCGCTGACGGGCAGCGTCCGCGAGAGGCCGCCGAGCGGGTCGAGCGTGCGCTCTCCGCTCGCCTGCTCGACGCGGTCGATGCCGATCAGCGCGAGCGTCTTCGACAGGTTGTGCGCGCACACGTGCAGCGTCGCGGCCAGCAGCCCGGCGGCGGCCAGCGTCGGCATCTGCGCCGCGTGCCCGAGCAGCGCCACGGCGAACCCGACGAGCGCGACGCCGGCGTGCTCGACCGTCGAGTAGCCGAGGAACTGGCGCAGATTGTCGCGGGTCAGCGCGTAGGTGATGCCCGCGAGCGCCGTGGTCGCGCCGAGCACCAGCAGGGCGTCGCCGCACCAGACCGGCAGCGGCCCGAGAACCTGGAACTCGAACCGCCACAGGCCGTAGAAGCCGGCGCACAGCGCCACCGACAGCGAAGCCGCCCCCAGGCGCGGCGCCGAGCCGTAGCCGGCCGGCAGCCCGCCCTGCAGCGGGATCACGCCGACCTTGGTCGCGAAGCACGCCAGCAGCAGCGCGAACACGACCCCGCGCGTGCCGGCCGGCAGCGTCGCGTGCGCCCACACCTCCAGCGAGAAGCTGTGTGTGTGCGCATACAGCAGCGAGAAGGCGGCCAGCAGCGCGGCGCCGCCGAGCTTGGACAGGCCGCCGGTGAGATACCCCGCCACGAGCTCCTGCGCGCTGCGCCCCGAGCTCGCGATCAGATAGACGCAGACGGTGATCGACTCCCACGCGAGCAAGAACAGGAACCCGTTGTCCGAGCCGATCGCGACCGCGACGAACAGCAGCAGCGTCGCTCCAAGCCCGGTCAGCCACCGACCGGGCGGCAGCTCCGCGTATGCGAGCGCGACCGCGCCGCCGGTGAGGCCGGTGAGCGCGAAGAAGATGCCGGCCAGGCCGTCCGCGCGCAGCGCCGAGTGTCCGAACCCGAGCCAGCTGCCGAGGTTCAGCACCGGCTGTGAGCCGCCGAGCGCGGCGTCGAGGCCGACTATCACCAGCAGGACGCACCCCGCGGCCGAGCACAGCGCGCACGCGCGCGCGCGCGCGTGCGTCGGCAACGGAGCCAACAGCGCGAGCAGGGGCGCGAGCGCCAGCGCTGCCATCGCGATCCCGAACACGGCCGTCATGCGGCCATCCTTTCGGGAACCGGCAGCCCGGCGGCGAGCAGCAGGCCGTCGAGGATCGCGACCGGCGGAGGCGGGGCGCCCGGCACGTACACGTCGACACCCAGGACCGCGTCCACGCCGCCGGCGGTCAGCTCGTCGGCCTGGCAGATACCGCGGGCGCACGCCTCGTCGCCCACGGCGACGAGCGCCTTCGGCGCGGGCATGACCTCCCACGTGCGCTGCAGCGGCGCTCGCATCGGGGCCGTGACCGGTCCGGTCACGAGCAGCAAGTCGGCGTGGCGAGGCGAGTTGGTGAGGAAGAACCCGAGTCGCTGGATGTCGTAATAGGGGTTCCACAGGGCCTGGATCTCCCACTCCTCCGAGCCGTCCGAGCCGCAGTCGATGTGCCGCACGTGGATCGAGCGGCGCAGCCTGCCCGCCTGCTCGGCCAGCGGGCGGCGAGCGGGCGCGAGATACGGCTGCGCAGGCGCGGATAGCCCCGCCAACGCGGCGGACGCGTCCGCCGCGACGCGCGGGTAGCGCGTCGTGATCCGGCCCTGGCTCAGGCCCCGCTGGATCCACTCGAGCATCAGCGATCGGCTCCCGCCGGCGTCAGCCCGAAGCTGTGCTCGATGAAGGCGAAGTCGGTGAGCACGTCCTTCGGGAAGGCGTGGTCGAACAGCGCCCAGTTGCGCAGCGAGGGCGAGGCGATGTGCACCCGGCCGATCGTCCCGTGCTCGAGCTCGACCCACATCAGAAGCTCGCCCTGCGGCGCCTCGACCCAGCCGCAGGCGGCGCCCTCGCCGCCGGCGGGCAGCTCCGCCGTCAGCTCTCCGTCGCGGCGGCGCAGGTGATCGACCGTCTGGCGCAGGATGCGCAGCGACTCTGACAGCTCCCCGAAGCGGACCTTGACGCGCGCCATCGCGTCCCCGTCGCGCTCGCTGATGACCCGCAGCCCGAGGCGCCTGTAGTTGCCGTACGGGCGCTCGTGGCGGGCATCGATCGACAGGCCCGACCCGCGCGCGAGCGGGCCGACGCCGCCGTGTTCCTCGACCAATGGTCGCGGCAGGCGCCCGGAGCCGATCAGCCGGTCGGTCATCGAGGCGGTGCCGAGGAACATCCGCCGGTCGCGGCGCAGGTCACGCTCGATCTGATCGAACGCGCCCATCAGCTCGTCGAGCCTCATCATTCCCTCGCCGCGCACGCCCCCCGGGAGGATCATCCCGCGGCCGAAGCGGTTGCCGGTCAGCCGGGCGCGCAGGCGCATGACCTGCTCCTTGAGGATCTGAAAACGCGCCTGGCCGACGTACAGCGCGGTGGTTTCGGCCTCCTTGGCGATCACATCGAGATGACAGGCCATCCGCTCGAGCTCGCAGTACACCGCCCGCCAGCGCTGTGCCCGCGCCGGCACCTGCATCTTCAGCGCGCGCTCGACCGCCTGGGAGAAGGCGGCAGCGTATGCGCAGCTGGCGATTCCCGCGACCCGATCTGCGACGTTCGCTGCGGCGTCGGGGGCGAGGCCGGCAAAGCGCGCCTCCAGGCCGCGTCGCTTGAAGAACGGGCGGGTGTGGATGCGCGGGACGTCCTCGCCACCCGTCTCGATGTGAAACTGGATCGCCTCGAAGATCCCGGAGCGCACCGGCCCGAACGGGATCGAGAAGGCGTCGAGACCGTGCACCTGCCGGTCGTCAAGCGCGTCTGGGTCGGGCGCGGTCAGTCGCGTGGCGTGCTCCGCCCCCCTGAAGCGCACGCCGTGCAGCTCGGCGAGCTCCTGCTCGGCCCAGCACGCGGCGGGCCACCACGCGCCGATCGACTCGAACACATTCTCCTCGCCGTGGACGCACGCGTGCGCGCGCGTGCGCGCGCGTGCGCCGCCATCTGCGAGCTCACCCACCGCGGCGCCACGATCCCCAACCTCCCCCACCCCGCCGCCACGATCCCCGCCCGCAGGCGCGCGCAGCAGCACGAGCTCGCCGCGCAGCGCGAACGCCGCGACAAGCGATCGCTCCGGGGCGTCCGCCAGGAACATCGTCACGAAGCGCGCGTGCGCCTCCTGCATCAGCTTCGCCGCGCTCGCGAACGCGGGAGCCGGCACGATCAGACGGACCTCGCCGGGGGGCGCCGGCTCGCGGCTCGCGCCGAGCTGCTCGGGCGGGTAGGTGACGGCCGCGACCGTCTGCTCAGTCACGCCCCCGGAGCTCACGGGGACTCCAGGCTGTGGCCGGCGTTGGTGAGCAGCGCGGAGAGGTCGCCCGGGAGGTGCACGCCGAGCGCGACCACCACGAACAGGCAGCCGAGCATTCCGGCGATCATCCACACGCTGCGCTCTTGCACGGCGGGCCGGGCGCTGTCCGCGGACGGCCCGTCCGCCGGCGCTGCGCCAGCTGCGGGGCTCAGGACCATCCGCCCGACGTGCCAGATGATCCCGAAGAAGGCCAGGTTGACGAAAATCAGCAGGATCGTGACGGCGACGTACTGCGGGCGCGCGAAGCCGCCGGCGACGATCTGAAACTCGCTGCGGAACACCCCGGACAGCGGCAGCCCGGACAGCGCGAGCGCGGCGGCCATGAACATCGGTCCGGTCCACGGCATCCGCCGCCCGGCGTCGGTGACGCCGTCGACCTCCTTGGTGCCGTAGCCGCGCAGCAGCGAACCGGTCCCAAAGAACGCCAGGCCCTTGGCGGACGCGTGCGTGATCACGTGCAGCAGCGCGCCGGCGACGGCCAGCGGGGCGCCGAAGCCGATGCCGAGCGCGACGATGCCCATGTGCTCGATCGAGGAGTACGCGAGCAGCCGCTTGAAGTTGCGCTGGCGCAGCACGAAGAAGCCGGCGGCCACGAGCGAGATGACGCCGAACACGATCAGCGCGTGCTCGGCGAACGCGCGGTCCCCGGCCGCCACGGTCACCTGGAAGAAGCGCAGGATCGCGTAGAACGCGGCCGCCAGCAGCGCGCCGGAGAGCATCGCCGACACCGGCGCGGGCGCCTCGCTGTGCGCGTCGGGCAGCCACGTGTGCAGAGGCACGAACCCGACCTTGGTGCCGAACCCGACCAGCGCCAGCACGAAAGCGAGCCGCACGGCATCCGGTGAGAGACCAGGGGCGTGGGCGATGAAGTGCTCGAAGCGCGGGATGTAGGCGCCGCCGAGGGCGTGCGTCCCGGCGGCGTAGAGCAGGATGATCGACAGCAGCGCGATCCCGAGCCCGCTTGAGGCGATCAGCACGTACTTCCAGGACGCCTCCAGCGCGGCGTCGGTGCGGTCGATCGCGACCAGCAGCGCGGAGACGACCGTGGTCAGCTCGACCGCCACCCACAGCGTGCCGAAGTCCGCCGCCAGCGGGACCAGCAGCATCGTCCAGCCGAACAGGTTCAGCAGCGCGAAGTAGCGCTTGGCGAACGGCGCGAACCCGGGTCGCGTCCGATCGGCGCCCAGGTAGCCGATCGAGAAGACCGCGGCCATCGCGTACAAGAGGCCGGTCGCCAGCAGGAAGACCGCGCCGAGCGAGTCCAAGCGCAGCCACCCGTGCGCGGTGTCGAGCACGCGGCCGTCGCGGACGCTGATCGCGATCGCGATCGCCAGGCCCAGCGACACCAGCCCCGCGACGAGCGTCGCGGCGCGCGCGAGCCGCCAGCCGTCCAGCAGCGTGAGCGCCACGGCGGCCAGCGGGACGGCCAGGATCGCGTACAGCGCCCAGGTCACCGCGCGCGCCTCCGCCCATCACCGCGGCGATCGGTCGGTCTCATCGGTCGGCTCATCCGGTCAGCCTGTTCAAGACATCGGTGCGCACCGCGGTTCGCTGAACGGCGAGGTACTGGACGAGCACGACGAACACGAGCACCCCGATCAGCACGTCGAACAGCAGCAGCAGCGCGAGGATGATCGGCAGGCCGGGCGCGATCACCAGGCTCGCGACCGAAACCGCGTTCTCGAGCACCAGGAAGCCGAGCAGCTGCGAGGGGGCATACGGGCGCAGAACCATCAACAGGAACGCGGTCAGCACGCCGCCGACGGCGATCGGCAGCGCCGACAGCGGCAGCGCGCCCTCAGCCCCGAGGTGGATCGGGCGCAGCGCGATGAACGCGAACGAGCACAGCCCGATCGCGATCAGGATCGCGCTGGCGGTCCCGATCACCATCGGCACGCGCGTTTCCGCGTCCAGGCGGCGCAGCACGAAGCGGATGCCGAGCGGGAACAGCAGCGCCTTCAGCGCGATCGTGGCAGCGGCGAGCACGTACAGCGAGCTGTCGCCGTGGCCGGTCGCGGCGGTGGTGATCGCGAGCGCCGCCACCACCAGCGATCCCAGCGAGTACAGGCGCAGCTGCTCCCACACGTCCTGCGAGCGCAGCATCCCGAACTCGGTCAGCAGCACCGCCACAGCGGTGATCGTCGCGGCCGCCCCGAACACGCTCAGGTGCAGGTCGCCGAACGAGGGCTCGAACAGGAAGATCACGACCGCCAAGACAGCGAACATGAAGCTCGCGACCGTGAACTCGGGGATCTTGTACAGGCGCAGCTTGGCGAAGCTCGACTCGACGACGACGACGGCCGCGCCGACCGCGAAGGCCTTGCAGAACAACAGGCCGATCGCGATCAGCACTTCGCCGAGATCGCCGGTCGAGGCCATTCCCCAGGGAACCAGCAGCACGTTCATGAAGATCGTGAACAGCAGCAGCTGCTTGACGCTCGATCCCCAACGCAGGAACGCCAGACCGGGGCCCGAGTGCTCGGCGACGCGGCCCTCCTCGATCTGGCCGAACTCCAGGGTGCCGCCGTGGTTCTCCACCGGTATGCGCCCGGTCTCGTTCAGCACGAGCATGAAGAACGCGGCGATCATCAACAGGTGGCTCGGCCTGACCACCTGCACGGCCCCCGAGCGGATCGTGGCCCCGAACGCATATGGCAGATCGGTGTGCGTGGTCAGCGCGAGCACGAAGGTGACGAAGATCACCGTCGGCTCGTTGAACGCGCCGAAGGACCGCAGGCGGCTCGAGCCGAGCTGCGCGTACGGGCTGCCGCTGTCGACCGCCGCGATCGAGACCGAGAAGCTGGCGAGCGCCAGGATCAGGCCGACGCCGAAGAAGTCCGCCATGTAGCCGAGCGGCAGCGGGAACGTCGTCAGCGCCGGGATCAGGAGCGGCACGGTCGCGTACGCCGCGAAGCTGACATACGGCGCCGCGCGGAACACCGGGCCGGCCGGGCCGGGCAGCACCGTCTCCTTCTGCAGCAGCTTGAAGATGTCGTAGTAGGGCTGCAGGATGCGCGGCCCGGTGCGCTGCTGGATGATCGCCTCGAGCCGCGCGATGATCCCGCTGACGAGCGGCGCGAGCACGAGAATGCTCACGACCTGGAGAACCTGGATGGCCCAGTCTGGGAGGGTCGGCACTGCGGTCGATTACTCCTTTCGCGCTCGCATCGTGTTTCGCGAAAGGAGCCATCAGCCCTTGTGCGGCGGACGGTTCGAGCCGGCTGGACGATCACATTCGCCGGGCTCGCCAGGACTCCATCTGGCGTTCACAAGATACCGCACCGCCACGGTGAATCGAACCCGACACCAGCGAGCGGCAGGCTTGTTGCAGGGACGAGACGCTCTCGGGGTGAGGGCCGGGCCTCTAGGGGGCCGGCGGGCAAGACTCTCAGTCGAGATCGAAGCGGTCGAGGCTCATGACCTTGTCCCAGGCCGAGACGAAGTCGCGCACGAACTTCTCGCCGGCGTCGTCGGACGCGTAGACCTCCGACAGGGCTCGCAGCTGCGAGTGCGACCCGAACACGAGGTTGACCGCGGTGGCTGTCCACGTCGGCTCGCCCGTCGCCCGGTCGCGGCCCTCATAGACGTTCGCGGCGCCCGAGCCATTCGTCGCGCCCGAGCCGTTCGTGGCGGAGCCGTTTGTGCCGCCCGAGCCGTTCGCCGCGGAGCCGGACGCCCCCGCAGAGGCAGGCGCACTCCACTCCGTCCCCATGTCGAGCAGGTTGACGAAGAAGTCGGTGGTCAGCGTTTCCGGCCGGTCCGTGAAGACGCCGTGCTGAGACCCTCCGGAGTTGGCGTTCAGGACGCGCATGCCGCCGACGAGCACCGTCATCTCGGGGGCGGTGAGGTTCAACATGTAGGCGCGCTCGAGCAGCCCGTGCTCCAGCGGCATCGGCTCGTCGGGCCGGAAGTAGTTGCGAAACCCTTCGACGGTCGGCTCGAGCACTGCGAAGGACTCGACGTCCGTCTGCTCCTGCGCGGCGTCGGTGCGTCCCGGCGTGAACGGGACCGTGATGTCGTGGCCCGCGCTCTTCGCCGCCTGCTCGACCGCGGCGCATCCGCCGAGCACGATCAGATCCGCCAGCGAGACTCGCTTGCCACCGGACTGCGCGTCATTGAACGCTTTCTGAACGCCTTCGAGCGTCGCGAGCGCGCCGGCGAGCTCCGCTGGTTCGTTGGCCTCCCAGTCCCTCTGCGGCGCGAGGCGCACGCGCGCGCCGTTGGCGCCGCCGCGCTTGTCGGTGCTGCGAAAGCACGCCGCGGCCGACCAGGCGGTGGCGACCAGGCGCGAGATCGACAGCGCCGACGCGAGGATCTTCCGCTTGAGCGGCGCGACGTCCGCATCGTCGATCAGCTCGTGGTCGACGGCCGGGACGGGGTCCTGCCACAGCTGCGGCTCGGGGACCCACGGGCCGAGGTAGCGCGAGACGGGCCCCATGTCGCGGTGAAGCAGCTTGTACCAGGCCTTGGCGAACGCCTCGGCGAGCTGGTCGGGGCGCTCATAGAAGCGCCTGCAGATCGGCTCGTAGTCGGGGCCGAGCTTCAGCGCGAGGTCGGTCGTCAGCATCATCGGCGCGTGCCGTTGGCCGGGGTCGTGGGCGTCGGGCACCGTGTTCTGCGCCTCGGGGTTCTTCGCGGTCCACTGCTTGGCTCCGGCGGGGCTCTCCGTCAGCTCCCACTCGTAGCCGAGGAGGTTCTCCAAGAAGCCGTTGTCCCATCTGGTCGGCTCGGCCGTCCAGGCGCCCTCGGGCCCGCCGGTGAGCATGCGCACGCCGTTGCCGTTGCGGCTGAAGCTGCCCTTCCAGCCGAGCCCCTGCTGCTCGAGCGGCGCCGCCTCGGGCTCGGGGCCGACGCTGGCGGGATCGACGGCGCCGTGGGTCTTGCCGAAGGTGTGACCGCCGACGATCAGCGCGACGGTCTCTTCGTCGTTCATCGCCATGCGCGCGAACGTCTCGCGGATGTCGTGGGCGGCGGCCAGCGGGTCGGGGTTTCCGTTCGGGCCCTCGGGGTTGACGTAGATGAGGCCCATCTGCACCGCGCCGAGCGGCCCGGCGAGCTGGCGCTCGCCGCTGTAGCGCTCGTCTCCCAGCCACGTGTCCTCGGACCCCCAGAAGATCTCGTCGGGCTCCCAGATGTCCTCGCGGCCGAAGCCGAAGCCGAAGGTCTGAAAGCCCATCGATTCCATCGCGACGTTGCCGGTGTAGACAAGCAGGTCGGCCCACGAGATCTTGCGGCCGTACTTCTGCTTGATCGGCCACAGCAGCCGGCGGGCCTTGTCGAGGCTGGCGTTGTCCGGCCAGCTGTTGAGCGGCGCGAAGCGCTGCGCGCCCTGACCGCCGCCGCCGCGCCCGTCGGCGATGCGATACGTGCCCGCCGCGTGCCAGCTCATGCGGATGAACAGCGGCCCGTAGTGGCCGTAGTCTGCCGGCCACCACTCCTGCGAGGCGCTCATCAGCGCGATCAGGTCGCGGCGGAGCGCCTCCAGGTCGAGGGTGGCGAGCTCCTCGGCGTAGTCGAAGTCCTCGCCCATTGGATCAGACAGCGGGGAGTGACGGCGCAGCACGCTCAGGTCGAGCTGCTCGGGCCACCAGTCCCGGTTCGTGCGGGGGCGGTGCTGTGTCGGGGTGGGGCTGGCGATCGCGGGGTTCTCGCTCTCGCTGACGCTCTTGGTCATGTCGCTCCTGTCTGGTTGCGGTGACTCAGCGCACGGCCGTGTCGATCTCGGCGACGGTGCCGTGGGGCCGCACGGATACGGCGCGCAGCACACCCAGGCGCTGGGCCGTGACCTGGACCCCGTGGCGGCGCGGGAGAGCGACTCGATCGACGGGTTCGCTCACGGGCCGGCCAGTCTAGCTCTGATACTGGAGTGATTCAAGGATTCCCGTGTGCCGTCCGCGCCCGAGGTTCGCTCACCAGGCTTCGCCAGGCCCGATGGACCCCGTCGGCGCCCGGGTCCCGCTGCCAGCGCGACGCCGTCGCAGCAGCACCACGGCTCCCACCGCGAGCGCCACCACGACCACGGCACCGAACACCACCAGCGGGGCCCAGTCTTCTTCGGGCACCCATACGAGTTCTCCGTTGATCGCCGCCGGCCTGGAGCCGACCCTGATTGGGACGGTCCAGTCGAAGATCTTCGTCCGCTTCGAGCGGTTTTTCACCTGCGGAGGAATCCCCGGCAACATCCAGTGGATGCGATGGTCGTGCCATTCCAGCTCCCCGCCCGTATCCACGACCACCCACTGAGGCGCTGCCGTCGGCGAAGCGGACGGGGGCACGTGGATCAGGCCGAAGAAGTTCTGGTTCAGGTAGTAGGCGCGCGACCGCGCATTCAGCTCGACCGTGCCGTCGGCGAGGACCCGCGCATAGGGTTCGTGCTGATACCCGTAAACGGTGACCGTCTTGCCGGTGTGGTTGGTCAGCAACAGCCGATCCGCGTACTGAACCACCCTCACCTGCAGCCCCGGTTGCGCCGGCGTCACCGCGGTGACGCTCGAGCGATAGTCGTACCTGCTGCCCTGAGTGCTGATTGGGTTCTCGCTCTCGCGCAGCGCCGCGCCGGCGTTGCTCTCAGCGCGTGAGACCGCCGGAAATGCCGGTGCGGCGAGCGCTGCCGCCACCGCCACCGCCACCGCCGAGAGCCGCGGCCGGCGGATTCGGCCCGGGACGAGTCTCTCGATCCGCGATCTGACCGCTGCGACACCGCAGAGCGCCACTGCCCAACAGTACCCCACGCGATCTCCACGTCTGTCGCCCTGCCCGGCTTTCTAGCCCTGTGCGCGATCGGCCCCGATCGATACCTGACACGGATCCACCTCGGTTCAACGGATACGCCGAGTTGGCGTGCGCCGCGATGGAATCAGCGAGCGAAGCGGGCGCGAGCGGCGCGCTACATCAGCAGTTGCATGGCGGCGAACATGTACGCCATGCCCAGCGTCATCGCGGACATCGACACGCGCAGATCGCGGAAGCAGACGAGTGGTTCGGCGGCGCTCAGCGCGACCTCGCCGCTCGGGGAGATCGACATACCGCCGCCCCACAGCGTCAGGTGATCGACGCTGCGCATCCGGTCGGTCGCCCACAGCAGCGACTGCGTGGCGAAGTAGGCGACCAGCAGCCACGTCAGCGGCGCCTGAAAGCCGCCCGGCGACCACATGTAGGCCATCGCCGCCAGATCGATCGCCATCACCACCCACAGCACGTTCACTGCACGTCGGGCGAACGCCTCGTACAGCAGCCAGGCGACGATCGCGAGCGAGGCGTTCGCGAAGATCAGCTGCCAGAAGCCGCTCGGAATGTTGAAGTAGTCGATTGAAGCGGGCGCGTACATGAACGCCATGCCCAGCGCCATCAGCACGTGGCCGCTGTGCCACACGCGCCGCTGGCCCTCGCTGTCGGCCACGTGGCAGGCGTGGATCACGAGGATCACGATGAATACCAGCGTCCACAGCACCGCCAGCCACGCCGGGAGGATGTTGGTGGTCCCGTGCATGCCGGTGGACATCGACATCCCGCCGACCGACGTGCTCCCGTGGTGCATCGCGCTCATCGATGAGCCGCTCGAGCTGGAGCCACCACCGCTCATGCTCATCCCGCCCATTTCGGGCGCGACTGTATCACCATCGACCGGCTGACGTTCGTGCTTGATCGACGGGAGTCGGAGAGTAGGCTGTGGGCGCGATGAGCAGCTGCAACTCTGTAGTCGGCTTGTTGGCCCGCGCCCGGCGACCGGTCCTGGTGGTGGCGGCGGTACCGGCGGTCGCACTCGCGCTCGGCGGCTCGTTCGCGCCGCTCCACAGCGCAGCGCTGATCCTCCTGCCGGCCTTGGCGCTTGCGATTGCGATGCTCGTGCGCCCGTACCTGGGGGCACAGGCGATCGCCCGCATGCGCTCCCGTCTAGTGCGGGGTCGGCGCGCGACCGTGCTCAGCCTGGCGCCACGGCGCGAGCCGGCGCGCGTCGTTCGCGGGGGACACCTGATCGCGCTGGCGCTCGCCGGACGCGCCCCGCCACGCACGCTCGTGACCTGTCGCTGAAGCCTCGCGACGCGGGGCCGACCAGACGTTCCGCCGCGCCGCGGCGGGCGTCGCTGAGCAAAGGAGTGGTCCGACATGGACAACGCGCACGCCGCCGCGCCCGCGGCCGGGTCCGGCGGCACAACTTCGAGCGTCCCCTGGCCCGGCCGTCCGGCCGTGACCACGCGCGGGATCCAGATCACGTTGGGCGTGATCTGGGTGCTCGTGGGGCTGTTTCAGCTCAAGAGCTTTATGTACACGCACGGGCTGATCACCGAAGTGTTCGGTGAAGCGACGGAACACCAGCCCGCGTGGGTTGCGAATCCGATGAAAACGATCGACGGCTTCTACGGGCGCGACCTGACCGTGTGGAACACGCTGGCCGCCGAGATCCAGCTCGCGATCGGCTTCGGGCTGATCGTCAGCCGCAAAACCGTCAAGCCCGCGCTCGCCGCGTCGTTCGTCTGGGCCCCGCTCGTGTGGTGGTTCGGCGAGGGGTTCGGCGGCCTGGTCTCGAACACGCTGCCCGCCCCGCTGATGGGCGCGCCCGGAGCCGTGATCGTGTACGCGCTCATCGGGCTGCTCGTGTGGCCGACCGACAGGCGCCAAGCGCGCTCGCCGGCGGGCGCCGGCCCGCTTGGCGAGGCCGGCGCGCTGGTGGTCTGGTCGTTCCTTTGGGCGATGTCGGCGGCGCTGTGGCTGGTGAACGTCAATCGCGCCAAGAACGCCACCTCGGAAATGATCAAGTCGATGGCCGAAGGCTCGCCGCACTGGCTCGCGAAAGTGCAGAACTGGGCCGTCCACCACGCGAGCGGCCACGGCACGACCATCGCGGTCGTGCTAGCGATCTTGTCGGTGGCGATCGCCCTCGGCGTGTGGACGCCGTTGCGCTGGCCAGCGCTGTGGATCGGGATCGTGCTGTCGCTCGCCTACTGGCTGTTCGGACAGAGCCTCGGCGGGCCGTTCTGGTTCGAAGGCGCCACGGACTTCAATACCGCGCCCCTGTTCGTGCTGCTCGCCGTGGCGCTGTTCCCGATCGCCCAGAGCCCACAGCAGGGACCAACCCCAGAAGCCAGCGACATCGCGATGCCGCAAGCGCAGACGGGCACGGGGTGACGCCAGAGAGACCTCGCCACGCACCCACCCAAGCCCTTTTGAGACCTCGGGGGCGTGACACGCCACACCCCCACGCTGGCCGCACGGTTGCGCGCGGCGAATGCGGCAGCCAAGCGGCCCGCCCAGGACGCAGCTACTTGACTGTGCCTCCGGAGGCGTTGATCGCATACCACGTGCCGCCGAACGATTTGACGCCAACGTAGGCGGTCTCCCCTGCGCCGCTGTCGCCACTGTAGGTGTAGAGCGGGTGACCGGCATAGGTCACCTGATGGCCGCTGGTCGTAGACAGCAGCGAAGCCTTAACACCCGGGCCGGCAGTCGGGCGACCGCTTGCCTTCAGCGAAGGCCACACCGCTGAGCAGCCGCTGACCGCCGCGCAACTGTTCTCGTTGCCGTGATCGCGCGTGAACTCGTAGAGCGTGCGGCCCGAGCTGCTGACGAGGATGCTGCCGAGGCTCGTGTGACGTAGCTGCACCGTGGCAGTGCTGCTTGAGCCCGCCGTCGGATGGTTGGTTTGTGCGCGGGCGACGGTCGCGGCGCTCGCCGCGCTCGCCAAGGCAACGGCCAAGAAAACTTGGGTTCGCTTCATGGTTCCTCCGAATGTCGGGTGCTCGGGCGTGTGACTCTCATCTCTGTCTGTAGACACCGCCACGCCGCGAACCTTCCCGGACACCAATAGGGGAACGGCCCACCGTCGACAGCGACGGCGAGCGCGTGGGCTCGACGCAGCGCTGACCGCATGGGCCACCGGGACTTCATCCTGAACGTCCCGTCGGAGCGAGCCGGACTCGCACGCCAGGTCGGCATAGGGGCGGACTCGTCGCAGGCGGGGCAGACGATGGGGCCGGCGTGCGGGCAGCGTAGCGCGCTGACGGCTGTCTCTTCGCGCCGCGTCGTGTATACAGCATGGACGATGACGACCCCAGCGGCCCGCAGATGAGTGGCAAGAAGCGGTCTGGCGACCCCCGCAAGTCGCAACCCTCAGGCGAGACGACGAAGCCCGAATTCTCCGGGGGATCGCTCGTCTTCATCTTCGTCGCATGGGTCGTGTTCTTCGCGCTCTGGCTCGCAGCGGGAAGCCTGCTGGTAGCCGCCATCGTGTTCGGTGTGCTGCTGTCGGGCGGGATAGCCGTGATCAACCGGCGCTGAGAGGAGCGCCGTCAGGGTCGTCTGCGATCCCGCGCTCTCCGACGTGCTCGCGACGTGCGCGAGGATGTTCGCGGTTATCTATTCGGCTGGCGGGTACTAGGTTGGACGAGAGGGGCAGGGTCGCCCTGGCGTTCTCCACTACGGCGCCGGGGTTGCCCCGTGTCCTTCGCGGCGTGCGGCCAGGTGCCGTGGGCCGTTTCTGACGCGCCTACCGGGTCGAGCCGCGTACAGGCGCTGGAGATGGCGCGTGCGCTGACGTCGCCGCCAGGGGGCGGAGGCTTCCGCTTTTCGTCGAGGCTGTCGCGTAAAGCTCGGCTGTGTTGCGAGGGTGCCTGGATCGTGGGCGGAAGGTCACCGGCGGCTCTGGCGGTGAGGGGGATGGACCGTGTGTGGGGCCTGTTTCAGGCCCCCACGGCGGCGAGTTGGTGGCGGTGAACCTTGTTGAGGTTGTGGGTCATCATCAGTAATCGCCACTCCAGGCGCACCTTGACTCTGCTCCGCCTGTGGAACCGGTAGACGCCACTGTTGTGCTTGGTGTTGCCGAACAATGGCTCCACGGTTTGCTTGCGTTGTCGGTACCGGCTGTGGCCGTGCTCTGGGTCCAGCACGGTGCGCATCCATGAGGCACGTCCGGAATTCAGCCAGCGCTTCGGGGTGCCGCGGGTGCCCTTGTCAGGGGCAACCAGCACCGGGATGTGTTTGTTCGCCACCACCTCGTCCATGTGCTCCTCGTTCCAGTAACCGGCGTCAGCAGCAACGGTCTGCGGCAGCTGATCGATCCCCGCTCGCTCCAGTTCACCCAGAGTGGCGGTGACCATCGGGGCAAGCTGCGAGAAGTCGGTCGAGATATTGGTGACCTCCGCCGCGAGCACAATCTGCTGCTCATTCACAGCGGCCTGTGCGTTGAAGCCCTGCACGAACCCGAACCCGATCGGGATCGGACGCGAGTCAGGATCGGTCACGTTCACCTTCCCAGCCGGCACCTCTGGTGGCTCGTAAGCGTTCGGCGGGCGGCTCAGCCGCCGTCCCAGCCGGTCGCGCGCGGTCGCGCGGTAATGCTCATAGGCAGCATTGGAACGACGCTCGACATCGTGATCTGTCTTCAATCGCTCGGCGGCCAACAACAACCGCTCTGACCGAGCGCGCGGGATCCGGTCCGGGTGCTCCCAGCGGTGCCGCTCAAGCTGGCGCTTGCCCTCCCGCAACCAGGCATCTCGCCCCTGCCGCCCACGCCCGATGATGTTCTTCGCGTCCAGATCAAGCGCCAGCTCCTGCGCCGACTCGCCCTCGGGCTCCGTCAGCTCGATGCCCACCTCCTCGCGCTCACGCTCTCGCTTGACCTGGCGGAAGAACTCACGCCGGCCCTCCGGCGTGCGCAGCTGCTCGGGCAGCTCATCACCACGCTCATCGCCATATAGCTCATCCTCGGCCTCGTCGCTCGCTCTAACCTCAGCCAGGATCTCCGTGGCGATCTGCTCAAAGGCGTGATTGACCTCCGGGCTGGCATTGCCAGCGATCCTGGTGCCATCGATCGACACCACCCCCGGCTTGACCAACCCCGCCCGATCACACAGCTTCAGGACGTCACCGAACAAGTCAGCCAACGCTTGCTCGTGGCGGCAGATGAACCTCGCGATCGTCGCGTGATCAGGCACCAGATTGCCGGTAATGACCCGGTAGGCAACGTCCTGGCGACAATGACGCTCAATCGCCCGCGACGACCGCACCCTGCTCGCGAACGCGTACAAGACCAAAGCCACCATCACTGACGGCTCATACGCCGCGCGCGACCGTGCCCATCAGCCCGATACGCGCCATAAAACGCGTCGAGATCCATCTCAGCGACCGCCTCGATCACGAACCACGCCAGATGATCCGTCGCCAACCACTCCCGCACATCCGGCGGCAACAAGAAGCCCTGCTCACGACTACTTTCAATGAAGTTCTGTGCCATCCCGAGATGGTCACCACCCCGGCGGACAGAACCCCTTTACGCGACAGCCTCCGTCCCCACCAGGCGCGCGGCACATCCGCACGCGGGCCCGGATGTGGGGGAATCCGCGAGCGGAACGCGGACGCTCGTCGGTGCGTCCTAGAACGCGGTGCACTGGATCGCGACCGACACGCAACAGAACAGAGGCGAAACCGGAGCTGGCATCGCCGGGATCGATCTGCCTCACGTCGGCCCCGTTCGCGATCCCGGTGCCGAATCCACCTAACCGCACCAGGGTACGCGGCCGCGCAGACCATCCGTCAAGCCGTCCGCGAGATCGAGGCCGACCTCGAAACAGATCTCGGATCAGAGCGGTTCACGCAACTGCGGTGCCAGCCAGTTTTGGGGCATCCCGGGCTGCTACGCCGCGAGGACCTTATCCAGCGGCTTGGTCTCGAAGTAGCTGGAGTGCGTGCGTTCGATCGTCTCGCGCGACTCGGCGCTCAACAACACCACGTCCAGGTCCGCGTGCCCGCGCGCTTGCTGCTCGGCCTCCTGGTAGGCGTGCTGCGCAGCGTCATAGTCGTCGAACTCGACCACCGTCGTCTTGCCGCGCGTGACATCGCGGGTCACTAGGAAGTGCTTGATGTCAACGTCGCTCATGGGGTCCCCTCGATAGCTCAATAGATCATGATCGCACGTGCCTCAAGGCCGCGCGGAGCTCATCTTGCGGTAGCTCGCCTCTATCGAAGCGGGCGAGGGTCTCGGCCATCGACACGAACACACCCTGAAGGTCGGCCCCACCAGCGCCGAACTTGAGGCCAACGCCCAGCTCCCTGCCCTGCTCCTCCACGGTGTTCGCCCACACGTCCTGGGCGACCGTGCGGAGCTGCACCTCGATCGGCACCCCTTGCCGGCTGACGATGAGATGCACCGCCCTGTAGCCATCGCTCTTGGGCTTGGCGATGTAATCCCGCTCTCTCACGATTGTCCAGGACTTCAGCAGACGGCGCCTGACCGCGTAGACCTGACGCGGGCGCGGGACCACTGCGCGAACGCCTCCGATGTCGTGCATCTGCGTCACGTTTCCCGTCTGGCGCCCTAGCTTGTCGATCAGCGTGTCCATGCGCTTCAAGCGCTGGGTGACCTCGATACGGTCTCCGACCCGGCCACCGCCCTTGTCAACGTGGTAGCGCAGGCCCGCAGCGACGTTCGATAGCGGCCGTGCAAACTGGCCGCGCCACCATGTCAGCGCTTCCCACGCCCGCTGGGCCTCGTCTTCCTCGATCTCTGTGAGGGGCCGGTCGGACCCGTCGCGCTCCAATTGTTCGCGCAGGTCGAGCAGGAACTCGCCGGCCTTATTGACCCGGGTCTTCGAGAGACGCTTCTCGGACGGCCGGGTTGGGTCAGCGTGCGTTGCCACGCCCGGGTTGTATCGGACCGTGCCCAGCCTGTTGTCCTCGCGGTCTAGCCCGCGTGTGCCGCAGGTGCAGGTGCACCGCCCGCGCACCGGCCAGCGTGAGCATCGCCGAACCGCTCAAGCCGCCCCACGATCAACGCCGGCGCCGCGGTCGTGATCAGGCTGCCGCCGGTGCGTTTGCGCCACTGCCGGGCCGCCATCCAGTACGACCAGCCGGTCGGGAAATCCCTCGGGGCGGGGACGAGTGCTCATTCTGCGGTCAAGGTACAGCCACGCCTCCGCGATTTGCACGCACCCGAGGGCGGCGCTCTACGAGATCCCCTATACAGGCGTAGGGGCCGTCCCCCGGCCGCCGAGCACGGCACGAAAACGCCCTGCCTCGCGACGACACGCAGGCGAGCACGTCAACGCCCGCGGATCACGGCCCTCCAACGACGCGCCGCAGACGACACAACACCTGGCCTCGAGGGTCGAGGAGCCGCCCACGCCTGCCGATCCATCCCCTATGACCACCGGCCGCTGGATCGCGCTCGCGATATTCCTGGCGCTCGCCGCGGCCTGGCCGCTCGGTGTAGGCCCGATCCCGCTCATCGTCTATCTCATCCTCTTGCGCATCGGCATGTTCCTCGAATGGCTCTTGAAGGTTGACTAGCGACACGCACTCGGATTACGCAGGCAAGGCTCGGCTCCGCGTTGTCACCTACGACGAACACGTCCCTCGTTGTGCGCTCGTCGAGCTAGCTTCGCCGCAACATGATGTTGCGAACCCGCATTCCAGAGCCGAATCGGCAGTGCCGGAGGAGGGACTCGAACCCCCGACACGCGGATTATGATCCCCGTCCAGCTCCTCGAAATTGGCTCTGCTAAGCGGATATAAGCCCAAGAAAAGTGGCCTGTTTGCGAGCCGGCCCGGCCCTCTAGGGAAATCCCGGGGAAATCCAGGCGCCCTCTGCGCAACTCGTTGGCCACTTCGAGACGTTGGGGGTCTATACCGGCATGAGCAATCCAAAACGGCCCACGGGCCACCTGCAGGTCAAGCTCGACAAGAACGGTCGCACACGCTCCTTCTGGGCGTTCTGGCGCGACCGTAACGGTCGGAAGGGAGGACGATGCCTCGGTCCCGCGCACGTCCGTGACTCTGGCAGACGGACCGCCCGCGGCGCCGTCATCTGGCGTGCCGGGCACGGCTCAAAGCCCAGCCCGGAGTATCTGACGCCGAAGGAGGCGCAGGCTTGCCTCGAGACCGTCCTCGAAGAACTCCGGGCAGCTACGGAGGTCGAGCAGGTCGCCGAGCGCACGCTCCAGCAGGCAGTCGAAGGCTGGCTGGCTGAGCGCAAAGGGGAGAGAGGACTGAAGCGCTCGACGGTCGCCGGCTACGAGGACATGTTCGAGCGCATGTTCCGAGACCTTGGCGCCGAGACGCCGGTGGGCTCGCTCGCGGACGGGCGTCTGCGTGCGTACTTCGCCGACTTCAAGTCCTACCGCGTGCTGAGCGAGAAGCGGGCACGGGAAGCGCTCGCCGAAGGCAGGAACGTCCAGCAGCTGACGATCGAGCGGTGGACCGCCCAGCCAGCCGACAGCCAGGCGATCGAGGTGGCCACCAAGGACGAGGCGATGAGGGTCGCCGACGAGCTGCCCGGGACCTGGAAGCATCGGCGGCGCGGGTGCTACCGCGTCGTCCCGCTCGACGCGCAGCGGCCGCGGCGCGTCTCTCGAGCCACGGCGATGGCCTTCCAAGCCGAAGGCTGGATTGTCAAGCGGCGAACGACGAAGCCCTGGATGCTCGTGGCGCCCGCGGCAGTGCAGACGCGGAACACCTATCGAGACATCCTGGCGGCCTCCCTCGACTACGCGGTGCGCGAGCACTGGCTCGACGCCAATCCGCTGGCCGCCGTCAAACGCGCGAGCAGACGCCACGACCACGAGCGCATCCTCCGTCGTGACGACTTCTACAACCCGGACGAGGTCGATCAGCTCCTCAGACATGCTCCCGCCGTCTTCGAGGAAGCGTTCTGGCTGTGCGGCGCTCATGCGGGCCTTCGTCTGCCTGGGGAGGCGCTGGGCCTGCGGTGGGGCGCGGTCGATTTCCAGACGGGCGTCATGCGGCCCTACGACAACTGGGTGCGCAACGAGATGGACACGACCAAGACGTCGGACTCCGAAGCGATTCCGATGACGCCCCGCCTGACCCGCGCCCTCGCGCAGCTCAAGCAGCGGGGCTACGCGATCGGCGAGCAGGACTTCGTGTTCGTGAGCGAGCTGACGCGCGACTCGCCAACGTCCGAGCGGCCGCTGCGCGACGCCTTCAAGACAGCACAGGAGGCAGCCAGTCTGAAGCCGATCAAGATGTACAACCTGCGGCACTCCTTCGGCACCACGCTGGCGCGTAACGGCGTTGACATCCGGACAATCCAGGCGCTCATGCGCCACGACCGGCTCAGCACGACCGAACAGTACATGGCCTATTCGCCGCGGCCTGATCTTGCGGCACAGATCGCTCGGGCGCTTGATCCTGTCGGCCTGTCAGAGGTCCGCCCCCTGCCCCATGACGCGACGACCACGTTCTTCGAGCGCTTGGAGGCCGAGCTCCCGGCGAAGTGGCTGAGGGAGGTTCAGAGACTCTACGCAGAGCACAAGGTCTCGGCCTAGTCACTTGTTTAGTTCGAGAGAGTTATATAGACCCCGCACGCACCGGTAGCCCGCGCCATTCGGAAGCGTGGTGGCAACCTTGCCCGTGCGCTAGAAGCAGTGGTCGTCTGGCGTCGCTGATTGCCAGCCATCCGAACATTGCCGGTCTTCAGACTACTGCCGACCGTCATGGGATACTACGTCCGTGACGAGGCGGATACGTTCACCTGCCGAGATCAGATGGACCAATCCCTCGGTCCGCAAGCTGGCCGCGGAAGGCAGTCCGGTTGAGTCGATCCTCAGGCGGGTTCGCTGCCAGGCCTTTGCGGCGATGGAGAGCGGCTGGTCGGGTCCGCCTTATGATCCGCTCAAGCTGGCAGAGCTGTCTGGGGTGGAGGTGATCCCAATCGAGGAGGTTGAGGACGCCCGGCTGGTGCATCGCAAGGGCCACCCACGAATTGAGTTCAACCCAAATCGAAACCCCGAGCGGGTCCGCTTTTCGATCGCACATGAGCTTGGTCATCTTGCCTTTCCAGACGCAGCAGAGGAGGTCCGCTACCGAGCCCACAGCGTGAACGCCGAGACCGATGCCTGGCAGGTTGAGCTGCTCTGCAACCTTGCCGCCGCTGAGCTCTTGATGCCGACAGGGAGTTTCCCCCAGCTGGCCGATGACATCACTCTCGAGCATCTGATCGACCTTGCGTCGGAGTTCTTCGTCTCCGTCGAAGCAGCGGTTCTGCGGGCCGTTCGGCTCGCTGCCCAGCCTGCCTGCGCCTTCGCCGCTGCTCGAGTTGACGAGGATCGCTTTCGACTCGATTACATCGGCGGCTCGCGGTTCTGGGAGCCCACGCTCGATGTTACGTCAATAACGGAGTCAGAAGCCCTCATGCGATGCAGTGCCGTCGGCTCCACTGCAAAGGAGGAAATTGGAGTCGGCAAAGAGTCCTTGCAACTCGAATGCCTCGGTACCCCGCCATATCCGCATACTCGCTATCCACGAGTCGTGGGCGTGATCCGCCGTCTCGCGCACCAAGCCGAAGGCCCAGTGATTACCTACCTGAACGGCGACGCTACAGATCCGCAAGGACCAGGAGAGAAGCTAATCGCTCATATAGTCAACGACAAGGCTGCCATCTGGGGAGGTCACGGCTTTGCGCCGCAGTTGCGGACGCGCTACCCGGGCCTTCAGGAGAGTTTTTGCGGATGGGCTGCGAGTTCGGAGGGGCTGGTGCTGGGACGTATCCACCTGCATCAAGCCGAGCCCTGGATTTGGGTTTGCACCATGGTCGCCCAACACAACTACGGACTGCGAGCAGCAAAGATTCCCCTACGCTATGCGGCCCTTGAAGAGTGCCTGCGGCGACTCCGCGCTCATCTGGAGACGAATCCCGCCACCATCCATATGCCAAGGATCGGCGCAGGCCAAGCCGGTGGAGACTGGAGCGTAATCTCAGAGATGATTGCTCGCCAGCTGCTCGACATTGCACCCGCCGTGAATGTGTACCTGCCCGCAGGTGCAGAGGTTCCCCGGACAGCACACCAACAACTCGGGCTGCACATCTAGGAATGGTCGAGCGAATCGTCGTTGTCTCGGGTCCAGTTGCCTCAGGCAAGAGCGATCTTGCCCGCCAGCTGTGTGCCACCTTCAATGGTAAGCGCTATAGCACCCATGAGATGCTTGTTCGTCATCTCGGGGGCGACCCGGACAGGCGCCAGTTGCAGAGGGCTGGCGAGAAGCTCGACCGTAGTTCGAAAGGTTCCTGGGTTCGTGATCAACTCTCGCGTGACATTTACTCACTCGAAGGATATGAGATGGCAGTCGTCGATTCCGCCCGAATCCCCGAGCAGGTTGAGTATCTGCGTGAATCATTTGGCCGCCGGGTGACCCATATCCACACCTCCGCCTCAGAGAAGACACTGCGCCGCCGATACGGCCAGCGCAAGAAAGAGCGAGCAGGTGAGTTGCCGAGCTATGACGAGATGGCTGCCGACCCAACGGAGGCGCAGATCGAAAGGATGCGCGAGCACGCGGATCTCGTCATTGATACCGACAAGTGCCTTCCCCGCGACGTCCTAGTGCGCGCCGCACGAGCGCTCGATCTACTGGCCGGCTCACCTGCTCAATGTGTCGATGCGATAGTCGGCGGCGAGTACGGATCGGAGGGCAAGGGTAATATTGCCTTTTATCTCGCACCCGATTACGACCTACTCATTAGGGTGGGGGGTCCTAATGCCGGTCACAAGGTCTTCCTTCATAGTGGCGAGTCATACATTCATCATCACCTACCCTCAGGCACACGAGCGGGCGAAGCCGGGCTGATGGTTGGGCCGGGCAATGTGATCAACGTCGAGAAGTTGCTGCAGGAGATCGCTGACTGCGAAGTCGATCAAAGACGGCTGACGATCGACCCGAAGGCGATGGTAATTGAGAAGGCCGATATCCGTCGAGAGCAGGGCCTAGCTGAATCGATTGGCTCGACTAAGCAAGGGGTCGGCTGGGCGACGGCGCGACGTATCCTGCGAGGCGCCGATCCCAAGATGGCCGAGGTGCGACTGGCACAGGACGTCCCCGATCTCGAGCCATATCTGCGCAGTGCAACCGATGTTCTCGAGGATGCCTACTCGCGTGGCCTGCGGATCATGCTTGAGGGAACTCAGGGCACCGGCCTTAGCCTCTACCATGGCTCCTACCCCCACGTGACCTCACGCGACACCGGAGTTGCTGGCACTCTCAGCGAGGCGGGAGTCGCGCCGCATCGACTGCGTCGCTGCATCCTCGTTTGCCGTACCTACCCGGTCCGGGTTGAAAGTCCATCAGAGAATGACAGCTCTGGGCCGATGTCAATCGAGCTCACGTGGACGGAGGTCGAGCGTCGTGCCGAAGTGCCGCGTGGAAAGCTCCGAAGATCAGAGCGGACGTCAACGACCGACAAGCTGCGACGAGTCGGCGAGTTCGAGTGGGACCTGCTGCGCCGCTCGGCGCTCCTCAACGGTCCGACCGACATCGCTCTTACCTTTGTTGACTATCTCGGTAAACAGAACCGCGATGCGAGGCGTTTTGATCAGCTCAGCCAAGGTGCGCTGCTCTTTATTGATGAGGTTGAACGAGTGGCGGGCGCGCAGGTGAGCTTGGTTTCGACTGGCTTTGATAGACGGCCCGCGATTGTTGACAGGCGGACATGGTGATGGACACCGCTGCGTTCGCTCAGCGCTACCCACGACTATGGCATATGGCGGAGGTCGAGAACTGGGGACTGATCCAGAGTCAGGGACTTCTCAGCACTTCGGCGCTGCTTGATCTTTTTGAAATGACGGGGCCTGAGCGCCAGGAGATCGAGTCCGCCTACCGAGGGAAATCGGTAGAGATCGAGCATCCAAAGCTCGGTAAAGCGACGATTCGCGATCAGGCACCGATGCATAGCGACGCGGTCGTGGCGAGGTTCTTGGACAACCTAACTCCCGCCGAGTGGTACAGGACGCTGAACAGCCGGGTGTTTTTTTGGCTTACGGAGGAACGGTTGGAAAGACTCCTTAGCGCTGGTCTGTATCGCGCACGCTCGCATATGGTCTTGGAACTAGATACGGCCGCGTTGCTGAATCGACACAGCGAGCAAGTTACGCTATCGCCGATCAATTCCGGCGCAATATTTCCAGGCGGGACGACACGGCGAGGTCTGGAGACATTCAGTCGCTTTGATGACTACCCCTGGTATCGGCGACAAAAGCAGAAGGAGCTTGTTATTGAGCTAGCGGTCGATCGGGCTGTGCCTGATCTGAGCGGCCTTTTGATCAACGCCACAGAGCGGCGGGCGCCAGCTGAGTAACGACGGCAGCGATACCGGTTTGTGCTCAAGCCGTTAGAGACTCCGCCACATCCTCCGAGGCACTCGGCTCTCCAGCCGCTGCGCCAACGTGCCCTGCGTAGCCATCGCGAAGACGTGAGGCGATCAGGTGCTGAGGGCATCCGTGCTGCGCTTCCTCATCCGTAGCCAGCGGCAGCGGAGGGCCATAGAGCGGTGGTGCGATAGGCACCCGCACCGTTCGTCAGATCGAGGCTGTTCCGGTTGCTACGTTGCCATTGGGTCGTACACCTGTTCAGGTGAGTCTACGGCCCATTTTGAGACAAGCCCTGGGAGACCGGGGCTTGTGTTCTTAAGGGCTCCGCTGCTCGCACCTCCGACGTCTTTTGTAGGTGTCATTGTTGATCGAGGCGGACTGGCGTTCCATTTGGGCGGATAAATGAGATGTCGATCCCGAGTCGCATGGCGTTGGCGATGTTGGCTAGCTGGCCGAGCGTGAGGTTGCGACGGCCCGCTTCGACGGCGGAGATGTAGGAGGCCGAGACCCCGAGACGCTCTGCGACCTCGGCTTGGGTGAGCCCGAGCGCTTGGCGGGTGTTTTTGAGCTCGCGGCCGACGACCTTCGCGTGGATCTCGGATACCGCCGTTCGCGGCACGGGGTTCAGGCGGCGGTGGAGTGGAAGCTGGCGGCGACCGGCTCGGCTGCGGCGACCTCGATGACCTTGACGTGGAGGTCTCCGCTGCGATAGGCGAAGGGCTGCAGTCGTGCCCAGCGCTCGGCGCCATCAGCCCGCGTGATGCGCTCCGCGGTCTCGGGGTCGACGATCGCGAGGTCGGGATTGATCCAGTCGGCGTGCGGCCCGCTGATGCTCACGTCGTCGCCATCGGCGAGCAGTTGCGCGACAGGGAGCTCGATCCACTCTTTGGTGTTTGGATCGCGCTCGAAGGTCGTGAAGTTGACTTGGATCATGGAGGCTCCCTTCAATATCGGATGCTCTGGTTGACCTCTTGAGTTATGATGCTACCACGTCGTACGAAGCGCGTGGCGGACATTTCAGAACTCGCCCGGGCGCAGAACCTCGCCTCTTTGGAGCATACGCCGCGCCCTGTCCGCCAGTGCCTGCACGCGGTCGGGCAGGAGGAACCTCACCATTCCAAGCAGGTCTGAGTCGCCCAGCAGACGAGTGAGCGCGTCGCGCTCCTCCGTGAGCAGGCCTGCGGCACCGTGCCCGTGCCGAGCAACCGCGAACTCGGAGTAGTTGAGGATGGCTCCTGGCAGCGCAAAGGTGTAGCCGTGGTCGATCAGCGTCAGCCGTTCGCCGTCCCAGCGCCAATTCCCCTCGTGACGGTCCTGCTGGGCGATCAGCGAGTCGAAGAACGCCGCAGGCATGCACCAGGCCGGATTCAAGGTCGGCGCCATGTCGCGTGGCCATCCAATCGCCCGTGGCGAGAGCGAGCCATCCTCGCCGGCATACTCGCGCAGCACACACGGCACGACGATCTCCTCCCACGGTGGCCCGAGCGCCACGGCGAGCCGCCAGCTGGCCGCCTCGTGCAGCGGCGGCGTCTCGTCGGTCTGCCCGTAGGCGACCGCATTGGCGACATGCACGCCGGAGAAGGGCTTGTGGAACACAATCGCACCACCGGCGAGTTCCAACTGCTTCGTCGCGTTGACACCGGGAGAGCTCGTGGGCGCCGGAGGGCCGACGAACGCCTCGTCGAGCATCTGCTGCTCGATCGGGCGGGCACCCTGACTCGCCCGGATGGCGGCTATCTGCGCGTCGATCTTCACGCGATCAAGTGTGCCCGCCCGATAGGACGCCCTTGCCGGTGCCCTTCCCACGCCTCACAGGGAAATCCCTGAGGAAATCTGCCGTCCCCGTGATAGTCTCCAAAGACCCACATTTGCAGGCTCTTTGCGATGCCGGAGGAGGGACTCGAACCCCCGACACGCGGATTATGATTCTCGTGTCGCCAGCCCTAATTGGCTCCAGTTAGCGGGCTTTCCCCCTAGATACAGGCCGTATTTCAGCCTGGAGGTAGCCCTCTAGGGAAATCGTAGGGAAATCGCTCGGCCCAAGCCCCCACAACTCGATGGCCGTTTCGAGTGTGTGGAGGTCTAAGGCAACATGAGCGATACAGCAGCACGTCCCACGGGGCACGTACAGGTCAAGCTCGACTGGAATGGCCGCACCCGGTCGTTCTATGCGTTCTGGCGCGACCAGCACGGCGAGCGCGGCGGATGTCGTCTCGGGCCGGCGCACGTCCGCGACTCGGGTCGCCGGACGGCACGCGGCGCGATCGTTTGGCGCGCGGGCAATGGGCCACGTCCGACTCCGGAGCATCTGACGCCCAAGGACGCTGAGGACCGCCTCGCCGTGATCCTGCGCGAGCTTGAGCGCAAGCCGCTGGGAGAGGACGAGCCGACGGCGGTCGGCTCGCTCAGAGACGGCACCGAGGGATGGCTCGCGGAGCGCATGAGCGAGAAGGGCTTGAAGCGCTCCACGGTCGCCGGCTACGAGGATATGTTCGAGCGGCTCTACCGCGACCTTGGAGCCGAGACGCCGGTGAGCGAGTTCGCCGACGGGCGGCTGCGGGACTACTTCGCGGACTTCAAGTGCTACCGCGTGCTGGGCGAGAAGGCCGCGCGCAAGGCAAAGACCGAAGGCAAGGACGTGCGCCGGGTCGAGATCACCCGCTGGACAGCGCAGCCACCTGGCAGCTCCGCCGTCGAGGTCAAGACCAAGGCGGAGGCCGTCCGGTTGGCCGATGAGCTACCCGGCACCTGGAAGCACCGGCGTCGCGGCTGCTACCGCGTGGTTCCGCTGAACGCACAGCGGCCTCGGCGGGTCTCTCACGCGACGGCAAAGCAGCGGGAGACCGAAGGCTGGATCATCGCGCGTCGCACGGCAAAGCCCTGGATGCTCGTTGCGCCGGCAGCGGCGCAAACTCGCAACGCCTACCGAGACATATTCGCGGCGGTCCTCGACTACTGCGTTCGTCAAGGCTGGCTGCCGGTCAATCCGCTCGCCGAGGTCAAGCGAACAAGCAAGAGGCACGAGCGCCAGGTCATCTTGCGCCGCGATGACTTCTACGACCGCGACGAGATCGGCAGGCTGCTCAAGCACGCCCCGAGTGTCCGCGAGGAAGCCTTCTGGCTGCTCGGCGCCGACGCCGGATTCCGCCTGCCCGGCGAGGCGCTAGGTCTGAGGAAGGGCGCCGTTGACGTCCAAGCCAACGTGATCCGCGTCCACGACAACTGGGTGCGCAACGCACCCGATACGACCAAGACCTCCGACTCCGAAGCGATCCCAATGACTCCGCGCTTGGCGCGAGCGCTGGCGAAGGTGTTGGACCGCGACTACGCGACCGAAAACGAGGACTTCGTGTTCGCCAGCGAGGACGGTCAAGGCCCCGTCAGCGAACGGTCGGTGCGCACTGCGTTCAAGCTCGCCCAGCAGCAGGCCGGCTTGAAGCCGATCAAGATGTACAACCTGCGCCACTCCTTCGGGACCACGCTGGCGCAGCGAGGAGTTCAACGTGAGGACGATCCAGGCGCTGATGCGCCACGACCGGATCACAACGACAGAACAGTACATGGCCTACAGGCCCCAACCCGAGCTTGCCGGCCAGATCACGCGGGCCTTGGACCCTCGAAGCCTGCCCGAGAACGTCACGCCGATCCGATCAGGCTCGGCTGCGTCGCTGCTCGAGCGCTTGGAGGAGGAGATACCCGCCAAGTGGCTGCGCGAGGTCGAACGCATCTTCGCCGAGGGTCAGATGCCGCTGCCTGCCCCCGATGCCTCGACGCCGCTCGACGAGCAGGCCGACTCGCGGCGGCACCTGGCGGCGGTCGAGGCACCCACGAGCTGATCCGCAGCCTGGAGGTAGCTCGGACACGGCTGCCCCTCGGGCGGGCTCGACCCGCCGGCGCACCGAGCTGAAAGCGCGGGAGCCGCAACTCCCGCGTGCGGCCATGCCCGCGCGATTTTCGCACGCCCGTTGGGCGTGCCGCGCGTCCGGCATCGGCCCCACACGGGCTGGGGCCCATGCGAAAGGACGGCCAATGTCTCAACCACGACATCCATCAATACAAGGCGAAGCACAACCAGGGAGTCCGCGACACCGTCGCGCCTCTTACAAACTGACTCGGGACATCCGCCTACGCGGGGAGAAGATCACCGGGAAGATCTACAGGCTCAGCCGGCGTGCCTGGCATCGGGTAGAGGCATGCCACGTGTGGCTGAATCGCACCCGGACGAGCCTCGTCCGCCGGTCAAGGAAGGACCAGCGCCCTACTGGAGGTGCGTCCTCCGTACACGATGTCGCCAACTACATACTTCACAGACAGGGGCGAATGTCCGTGTGGAGGCTCCAGAAGCTCGTCTACTACGCGCAGGCGTGGTCGCTTGTCTGGGATGACCAGCAGCTGTTCACCGCTCGAATCGAGGCATGGGCCAACGGCCCGGTCGTGAAAATGCTCTATCAAGAGCACCGCGACATGTTCTCGGTCGAGAACTGGCCTTACGGGAACCGTGAGCGGCTCACCGACACGCAACGGGACACAATCGACCGCGTGCTTGCCGACTACGGCAAGCTCTCAGGGCGACAACTCAGCCTGCTCACACATCAGGAGCTGCCCTGGCGTGAGGCACGTAAGGGCCTTGGAACGACAGACCACGGCGGCCGGGAAATCACGCCGACCTCGATGCAGGCGCACTACCAGGCACTCGACGCCGACGAGAACCTCCCGGCCGTGGGCGACATCGACTGGAGCGAACTCGACCGTCCCGACGCATGAAGGCGGGAGTGGACTCCACCGTCATCGCGCTGTGGCTCGGGCACACGGATGGCCGCTCGACCGCTCCCTACATCCATGCCGACATGACCATCAAGGAGCGAGCGCTGGCTCTGGTCACACCAGCCTCGGTCACCCGGCCGCTCGCTTTCCTCGAAGGTCTGTGACTATGCCGCCCCCACCGTTGACACCGAGCCCGAGAGGTCCACCCCGCACACAACTTGCCGGCCCCGGCGGAGGCCTGTCAGTATAGTCCCGATGTCGGCATAGGGGCGCTACGTCAGGTTCAACGCTGACGATCTACTCACATGGCTTGGCGAAAACCGCGCCGGTCCGTCTACAGCTTCCGCCGCCCGCGAGGCGACGCATGACAGCCCAGCGGCATGGCCAACCGACGAGCACGACAAGGGACGCTAGCGCATGCGGTGCTTGGCGCTCGCCGCATGCCATATAACCCCAGCTAGGACCAGCGCCACCCCAATGGCAACCAGCCCCCAGCCGATTGCCGTGTCCCGGTGAGCGGCTCCCGCCGGGATCTTGAGTGGTTCGCCTTGAATTCCGATTGGTTCATACCTGCCTGGCGATGGAGCAATCTTGTGTCCGCTTACGAACCGCAGCACCAAGAGCCCTACTCCTACCATGATCAGTCCAGACACCACGAACCACAGAAGTCGTTCTCGCCTCGTAAGACGCGTCGAGTCGCCGTCCTGATCAGTCACGTCCACTGGTGTACCCGTCTTGTGTGCCATCAAGTATAGGAAGCGGCGGCCCGAACTGACGCCACGAGCTGGAGCCGCTTCGAGCGCGATTAAAACGAACTTCAGCATCCATAGTACTGGCTGCAGCCTCCCGTCCGGGTAGCGTAAGCAACGTCGCGAGAGCCCCGTCGGTGGAGCGAAACCGCGCGGCTGCTCGAGGGCCGAGACATTGCGGAGTCTTGTCGCTGAATACGGGACGTGTCACCCGGTCCATCGCTTAGTTAGCGGATCGCGATCGGCCAAGTGCTCATACGTGGCGAGCGGAGGCCCGCGCTCATCGTCGGCCGTGCCCATCCGCCGACGAGCGACCTTCACACGCCCGACCGCCCAGCGTCATCGACCCATTCTCGTGGCCGTGGCGCTTGGCGCTGCGCGCTCCTAAGGCCCATCGTGTCCGCCACCTCGGCCAGCACACCGAGTCGGCGTCCGAGACCAGGCCCTCTCCGTCCGCCGTCACCTCTATACCGTGAAATCGCAACCATCGCGCTGCACCCGACAGGTGATCCTCCTGAGCTCGGGAACAAGGTATTCAGCAACCCCACTTCTCCAAGCCCAGTCGCACGATTCGCGCCCCGGCCCGCCCGGCGGGCGCTCGTTAATTCCACGCTCCAGGCTAGGCCCAGACGCCCGCGTGCGCGCAGTATCAGCAGCTTCGCCCGAGTGAAGCTTCTTTCGATGCAGCCGGACGCGATGCGCTTCGCTCACGATCGGCTGTCACTTACTAAACAATCTGACCGACTTCCTCAGTTCGATCTGCTGCCGAAATTCGCTGCCTCCGCTGAGCCTGTCTCCTTCGGGAGGCGCGGAGAAGCCGCCCACCTCGGTCACGGTGACTACCTTTATGTGGTCGGCGAGCTCGCGCTCAAAGTACTTTCTGCCCTCTGTCGTGAGCGTGACTTTTACTCTCCCGGCTGCGGCCCTCGGGAACCCTGTTTCCCCGTTGGCTATAAGCACGCCCGTCCACCGACCGGTAGTTGTCTTAGCATCCTTCACTCCCGCGATCCAAATGATGAAGACGACCCCTCTCACGGGAGCCCTGAACGGAACGCTGAAGCCGGCTGTCCGGAGAAGGGAACTAGCCGTTACGGCCTTCGGCAGTGCTAGTCCCGTAACCAGGCTTTCGGCGATGGTCTTGCCGAGCGCGGCTGCCTCGGATCGTCCCGGTCTGGCGCCGGCTTGCGCGCGGGTCGAGCCGCAGGCGCTCAGTGTGAGCGCCACGACGATACAGCCGGCCGGCAGGACGGCGACCAGCGCCCGCAGGCCAGGTGACGTCGCATGGGAGGCAACGATTCCGCGCATGTACGCTCTCTTCACGCGAAGCTCAAGCGGTCGATGAGCCGCCACTACGTCACCGTCGCGCTCAGCACCACGACCGGAGAGGCGCCGAGATGGCGCACGACGACAAACGGCGCGCGTCGTCACACCGCGCATCCGCCACCCCAAAATGCAGATGTGGCGGGATCCACGAAAGCCTTACTCCAGCTCACGCGCGACGCGACCTTCGGGCTCCCAAGAAGCGCCGAACGATCGAAGCGTGGGTCCAAGCACGCAGTCCTGTCTGCTGGACCCAACGCCTCAACCTGGCATCGCCCTCTGCCCGAGAAGAGCCTACCGGTTATTCCGAGCCGAGCGGAATATTCGCCTTTGTGTGTGTCGGTTCTACGATCTCGAAGTTCCAGTGCGTATGCTCCGTTCCATGGTAGTGGTCCACGTCAGCAATCGCATTGGCCAAGGTCTTCTCAGTGCTGGGCGAGTGTTGCGCGATCAAAACATAGCTGTGGTTGGCTGCAATGACGATTTGTGTGTGGTCAAGTTTACCTGGTTCTAGCGAAGGGTTTGTTTGATCGTAGAAGACCAAGTCACCTGGGCGCACCGGTTCGCCGTCCTTGATGACGCGTCCCAGGCCGAATTCCACCAGATGCTTCTCGAGTTCTCCCGCAAGACTCCAGGTCCTACTGTATTCATATTTCCGCGGTGGTGGTTGGATTCCACCTTCAAACGTGACTGGTGTCCAGTACGCCCACCATGCCCCTTCTCCGTAAAGGAAACTTTTTTCGTATTCGTAACCTTCTGGATTGTCGTCGTCGTGTGAGCGCATGAACTGCATTCCGCCCGCGTGGAGTGCTTGGCTCGCGAAGTCTGCACAGTCGTTCCCATTGAAAAAGGGGAACTCCAGATCATGAAAGCCCTGCATCTGATTTTCAGTGTATCCGGGCAGCGCCCAGCGTTTTGCGAAAGCGACCGCGGCACTGTAATCGAACGTACCGCACGCGTTCTTGCTTTTCGGGCAAAGTATTTCTTTGTAGGGCAATTTCGGGTCAAGTTCTTCTTCTTCCCCTTCGATCGCCATTTCGTAATATTCGCCTTCTTCGCCCGCAAGCATCCCGCCTGGGTCTTCGGCGGACAATGTTGGTGGACTACTCGTTAGACTGGCAGTGGCGGCTTGGCCGCTTATATCGTGGTACGTGAAAGGCTTCACTTCTACTTCTATTTTCTCGCCGCTAGACGTTCCTTCAAGGCTAAATTCAGTCGCGTCTGTTTGATAAGCCCTGCTCCATCCGCCGCCGTTTAGAGCGTACCGATATTCGTAATAACTTATCCCCGGCCCCGGGTATCCTCCCGGGTACGGCGGCGTGGTTGAGGCCGCCCAGCTGACGTCCGTATCGCCAGAGCTTTCTTCGTAGGTCGCGTTCAGGTAAGTCGGCGTCGTCGGCTGCTGTTCATACACTTCGTATTCGAATTCGAGGTAGCCGGCTCCCAGACTCAGCACGTTTTCCTTCTGTGGGGCACTTTCGTTGTTGAGGAGCGCGAAGCCATAGTCGCCACGACCGGGAACGATCGCCGAGTCATCGGACCATTCTTGAACGATTTCCGTGACATTCCACGTCAGCTTCCCCGTTTTGGACCCGGCTTCTGCGATCGTGCTCGCACCGTTTCCCGAGAACTCACCACCCGGCGCCCATGCCGTAACAGAAGATGCGTGAGTCCAGGTAGCGGATTCCGGCCAGGCCGCACTGCCGCTCCATTCGGTCGTGACTCCGTACAATCCGAGCGAAAACGGTGCTTTAGTATTTGTCGCCGCGGACACTTCCTGTGTGTAGGTCGCGGATATGACGCGCACCCCTAGGGGCGGCGTGGCTCGGTTGGTAGGAAACTGGGCTAGGTACCGGAAGTCACCAGACGCTTTTGTATTTTCGCCAGTGGCTTTCTCGTTCGAGGGAGGCTGTCCGTAGCCCACGATTGGCGGTTCGGCTTTGCACTCGGTAGTTTCGGGCTCCGTGCTCCAGAGCGTGCAGATAGAGTCCGGTTCGACTGTACCCGAGTGCCCGATCGTACCTGGTTCGACTTCATCAAGGACGTTTGAGCAGTACGTGACGCTTGGGTTCCCGCTGCCGCCGGTTTCAGACACGATAGTGGCCCGCTGTATAGTCAAGCACGGGAGTGGTGCGCTCCCGGCGGCGTAGTACGTGAAGGTCGTGACGGGCCCGCTTTTCTGCCCAGCGGCGATGTTTTCGATACTGCTGACTTGGTTTGCCGAGTTATAAGCTATCTTGATCGTCGCTCCGGAGGGTTCGACTATTTCAGTGAGTAGTTCTTCCTGAGTGCCGGTGCCGTAGACATATTTCGTGATCTTGTCCTGCTCGCTCGTGAATTCGACGAGCTTATACGCTTTGTTGTTCTTTTTCTCAACGTACTTTACTTCTTCCCCCTCGGCTGGGAAGGTGACGCCTGTGTAGCCCTTGGTTTTGCTCTCTTCATAGTCGATCGTGGCTTTTGCGTCGTCGGTCCACGAGGTCGGGAGCGTATAGCCTGTCGTGTAATGTGCCGTCTCTTCCGCGGATGGGGTGTCAACGGATATGGGGTAAAGTGTTCCTTCGTTGCCTGCAAAGTAATATGCTAGTCCGGTTTTTACGTATATGACGGCGTAGCTATCTCCGGTCGGCAGTTCTGAGCAGTGATAGCCACCGGAGGTCACCTCTTTTCCCGGCACGCAGATGACTACTTCTTTTTCGAGTTCTGGTGGCGTCGCGAGCCCTCCACCGGCCCTGACGAACTCGAATGTGGCACCTGTCGGGTCCGTATATTCTACGGAGCTACCCGGCTCGATGCGCAGGTGCTCGGTGTTCTCGTCCGTCCATCCCTTTCCATACCCGGGTTCCGAGGGCGCCAAGCTGTTGTACGTGCGTTCCACATGGAAAGGGAAGCCGTTAGCTTCGATCGTGAGGTCTTTACTCGTCGCGATCAGGTCCCCGCTTGCCGGATTCACCTTCTCGGCAGTCGAGGCGCTCGAAGCCACCGGCAAAAGGGTGTATCGGGGTGACGCGCCGATGCCGCGCGGCACCCATTCGATCGTCAGACTCGGGTATTTCGTTTCGGCGGCGGGCCCGTCGAAGGTGACCACGTTTGATTCTCCTTCGGATTCGGGATCGTCCTTTACGAGCAGGCCGAGGTTTTCGGAGCCTTCGTTGCGCGGGGCCGACACTCCGTTGATCCAGCTCTGGACCATCCGCGTGGGATACCACGTCTTGACGCCTTTTTTTTCGCCGACGTTTTCGTCGGTGACCGACGATTCTGTTGCTTCTTCGAAGTCGCCTCCTTGCTTCTTCCAGGGCGTACTCCACGTGGTGCCGCTGGCCCAGGGCGTGGTCACCCGATACACGCTCATCGCGACTTTGGTTTTAGTGGTCGCTGACTTCTCATACAGTTCGAGCTTCGAATTCAGTACGATCGCGCTCCCGAGATTCGGCACCGCGAACTCGACTAGCGCATGAACACCATTTCCGCTTCCGTTCACAACTTCTTTCCAGCCTGCTTCGATCGTTTCACCGGCACAGGCAGAGGTGGTCGGCGTCGCCTGGTTGAGCGTGCATGCGCCGGTAGCTGCCTCAGGAGCGCTTTCTTCAACCTGCGCCATCGGGATCACGGGCGCCGAGAGCATGTCCTCCCCCGAGCCGGCCTGATCCGACGCTGTGCTCATCGCGCGTGCCGAGATAACGGTCCGCATGTGCCCGTTCGCCAGCTCGTACGTCATGGCACCGGGCCTCGAGAGATCGGCAACCAAACGGCCCTGGGAAGCTGACAGCGCGCCCGGTGCCTGCTGGGCCGCGCCCATTGCTTGCACCCGACCTACCTCCCAAAGACCCAACACCGCCGCCACCGTGACAGACAGGAGCAGGCCGCGATAGGCCCCTCGCCCACACACCAACCCGCTCGACAGACCCATCTCCGTCCTCCCATTGTCGCGGTGGTACATAGCCTGTCGCCCAGACTCCGACATGCTTCTTGCTCGACGGGATCAGCAACCGATCGAGGCGACAAGATCAATAGTCGATTCGATCAGAGCCTATAACTTCGTAAAAGTCAATGGCTTGGAACCCGTGAAGGTTGCATTTTGCGTACGAAAGGCTACCGAGACGGACAACCTGATAACACTCCGTTAGCCGAGTTGACAGAAGTATTCAGCTGGATTGATGATCGTCAACTAGACCTTCATGCCCCTCGCACGCCTCGACTCATCGCGTCTCGGCCAGTAGTTCGGGAGAGGCGCTTCGGCACTCGCTGACGGGTCGGCTTGCCGTTGCCGGGCACTGAAGGCGTGCAGCCGCGGCTACCCGCCCGGCGCGGCCGTGCCTGCGCGATTTTCGCACGCCCTGTCGGGCGTGCCGCGCGGTCGGCATCGGCCTCACACGGGGTGGGGCCCTTGCGAAAGGACGGCCATGTCTCAAGCGGTTGCGGTCGCAACGCCGCCCCAGGGCGGCAAGGGCGGCAAGCTGTTCGGCGGGGCGCTCACCGACGAAGCGCTGGACTCCTCGCGCAGCGTGCTCGGCACGACGCATTTCGGGCGCACGCGTGGGTTGCAGCAGTTCTACACGCCGCCGGCGGCGGCCGAGCTCGTCAAGCAGGTGCTCGATCCGCTCGGTCGTCTGCCGGTGCTCGATCCCACGGCGGGCAACGGCGCGCTGCTTGCGCCGTGGCCGAGCGACCAGCGTTTCGGGGTCGAGATTGACGGCGATCAGGTCAAGGCCGGTGACTACCACGCGATCACTGGCGATGTGCAGCGCGTCTTTCCGATGCTGCGCAAGCTCGGCGTGCGGTTCCCGCAGATCGTCGCCAACCCGCCGTTCGGGCTGAACTGGACCGACGGCGCCGGCCGGGCGGAGAACAGCACCGTCGCGGTGTGGCGCATGAGCCTCGCGCTGCTGGCTCCCGAGGGTGTCGGTGCGTTCGTCTGTGGGCGTGACCGTTTCCGCCGCGAGGTGCTCTCGCGCGAGGACGCGGCAGGCGTGTTCGCCACCGTCGAGTGCGAGGACCTGTTCGACGGTACGGTCCTGCCGTGCGTGATCGCGTTCTTCGTGGGATCGGAGGACCGCAGCGACAACGACGGCGGCCTGCTCGTCCAGACCGAGGCTTGCCGCGACGAGCTCGCCGAGCGCGCGCTCAGCCATGAGATCAAGCGTGCGCTGCGCGACACAGGCCACTACTACACGGGCTCGCTGTCCAACCCGCAGCTGGGTCCGGTCAACCCCTGGCGGCTGGTCGCGCGCGAGCTCGAGCGCCGTCGCCGCGAGCAAGCCAGCCAGCGCCCGACCTACTCGGTCGAACTGCGCGGGCGTGATCGGCTGGCGATCCGGCCGGGGCCGTTCGTGCGCCAGGCGCTCGCCCAGGCCGGACGCCTGAAGCTCGTCGAGACCCTGCACAACCAGCCGGTCGGCCATTTCGCGCTGAACGCGCTTGACTGGCGGCTGCTCGGCGAGCTGGAGCAGGAGTGCGAGCTGACGATCGCGCCGGCCGTGCGCGAGGCTGTGGCGAAGGTCGCCTCCGTGGCCGAGCGCGAGGTCATCCCGCTGTATGAGGTCCGTCCGCAGATGCGCCTCGGCTACCTCACCGATCTGGACTCGATCCTCTGCACCCGCTCGGACCCGAAGCGCGGCTTTCGGGAGGGCACGCGCTATCCGCTGCGCACCGACTCCCGCATCGACGTCAAGAGCGGGGAGAAGGTCACGCGCAACAAACAGGGCGAGCCTGTCGTGCGCAAGTACGAGGAGGAGGCGAAGGTCCTCGTCATCACCGTCGGCGAGCACGAGTTCTGCGAGTCCACCGAGGACATCCAGTATCTCCTTGAGCACTTCGAGATCCCCAATCCCGGCGACATCGCCACCCGCTTCCCCGAGGACGTCGAGCGTCAGCGTCAGCTCCTCGACGAGATCGCCGCGGAAGGCCGCGTCAACGCCAAGGACCCGGCCTTTGCGTGGAAGCGCTTCCAGCGCGAGGACCTGGCTCGCGCCCTGACCAAGACCCGTGACGGCGGCGGGTTCATCCTCAGCTGGGAGCAGGGCGGCGGCAAGACCCTCGGCGCGGCTGGCTACGCCTTGGGCGCCGTCAGGAATGGCGCGCGCAACCAAGTGCTGTTCATCGTCCCGCAGGACCTGATCCCGCAGTACCGCCAGGACATCTCCGAGAAGCTCGGGATCACCGTCGAGCACATCACCACCCCCTCCCAGGCGCGTCGCGTGGCAAGACACCTGCGCGCGGGAGGCGAGGGCTGGCACATCACCCACTACGAGGTGCTCTCGCTGCTCGGCGTCAAGAACGAGCCGCTGCCCGTCCAGGCCGTGCCCATCCACGAAGCCGAGGGCGAGCATGTCGTGCTGGACTCCAGCGAATTCTGCCCGGTCTGTCACGCCTCGCGCGACGGCGGCTGGCAGAAGCACAGCCCGCTCGTGTGCTCAGCGGTCCACAGCGAGGAGGTCAAAGGCGACGAGCGTAGCCGCACGTGCGGGTACGTCCACAAGCGCCTGCGTGTCAAGAGCGCAGCTCACCATCTCGCCGGCGCTTTCCGCGACGGCGTGATCTGCATCGACGAGGGCACGCTGATCAAGGGCGATGACTCGCAGCGCAGCAAGGCGATCCGCGGTCTGCAAGCGCGGAACAAGCTGTTGGCAACCGGCACGCCGATCTCCAACTATGTCAACCAGATCTTCTGGCTGATGTGGTGGTGCTTGGGCGATTCGAGCCTGCGCTTCCCGTACAGCTACCGCGGTGGGCTCGCCGCGTTCGAGGCCGACTTCTGTGTCATCGAGTACACCTACGGCCGGCGGGGCTCGGCCACCGCGCACCGCCGCGAGAAGCGCAAGGTGCTACCGCAGATCACCAACGTCAGCCGCTTTTGGCGGTTGAGCGCGGCGGCGATGATCCGCCGGCGCAAGCGCGACTTCGGCGAGCCGATCGTGCCCTGCACGATGAAGACCGTCTACGCGCCGATGGGCGTCGCGCAGCACGCGCTCTATCAGCACTGGCTCAGCAAGAGCACGTTCGCTCGGTTCTTCACTTGGAAGTACCCCGACCATGCGCTCGTGCAGAGCGGGCAGATCGAGCGGTTCGCCGCTGCTTGCGGCCAGCTCACCAGGCTGGAGTACGCCACCACCGCTCCGGAGGCAGCGACCGACCGTGGCTGGCCTGGCCTTGAGGGTCTTGAGCACTCCAACTGGACGCCGAAGAACATCAAGACGCTGGAGCTGATCCTCGAGCACGTCCAGGCGGGCGAGAAGATCCTCGTCGGCTCCGATCTGATCGAGACCGGCCGCTGGCTGTGCGACCGTCTCAGCGAGAAGGGCGTGCGCGCCGGGCACATCGTCGAGGAACGTGATGGCAAGGCCGCCACTGTCAACCCGCGAAAGCGCGCGGCCGTGATGCGCGACTTCCGCCACGGCAGCCTGCAGGTCCTGCTGTGCGGTATTCCCGCGATCCGGCTCGGGCACAACCTCGACACCGCCTCGGTCGTCGTGGTCGACGGGCTCGTCTTCAGCTACGAGATGTTCGACCAGTTCATCGCCCGCGCGCACCGGCTCAGTAGCCGCAAGCCCGTCACCGTCTACGTGATGCTCACGAAGGGCTCGCTTGATGAGAAGAAGTGGGCGTTGCTCTGCGCCAAGGCGGCAGCTGCCGACCTTGCTCTCGACGGGCAGCTCGTGGACGAGCGCGAGGAGCCGATCTCGCTGGAGCAGGTCCTCAAGGAGCTGCAGGCCAAGGGCGTGCCGCTCACCGGCGAGGAGATCGCCGAGAGCGAGCTGCAGGCTGCGTGGGAGAACATCAGCGATGTGATCCGGTTGGTGCCTCGTGGCGAGCTGTCGGTGCCGATCGAGTCGCTGGGGGAAACCGAGCAGCTGGAGTTGTTCGCGGCGTAGCCTGCTGTTTAGGTGGTGATCGTGACGGTCTTGCTTGTGCCGTTGGTGTAGGGCAGCTCTGCCTGTCCGGCTGGGACTACAGCGCGGAATGCGAAGTGTCCGACGGCGCCTTGGAATTCATATTTTGTCTTGAACTGGCCGTTGGGTTTGGTTTGTGGTGTGCGGAAGGGTACCCATCGTCCTCGGTAGTGGACCAGGAGCTCGACGAGTGCGCCCTGGTGGGGTACTGGTCCGTTGACAGTTCCTTGCAGGGTGATGACGCCACCTTTGGCTTGCGCGCGGTGGGGCGTAATCGTTAGCTGGACGCCCGCGCTGACGTTCTCCGTCACGGAGGCGAGGGATGTGTATTTTGGATTGTTCGCGAAGGCCCTGTAGGCGATTTGTATCTGACGGGATGGTCCGGTGGGTATCCGTATGGAGAAGGAACCATTACTGGCCGTGTCACCGTGAGTGACGAGATGTGTTGTGGCGCCGGTGCTGACGCGTTCGAGTACGTCGAGTGTCGCGTTTGCTATCGGTTTTTCCGTCGCGTTCAGTAGGCGGCCGGTGATCGTGATCGCGCGCTTGGCGTACGGACGCGTGAGCGTTTGGGGTGTTGTGAGATGGATCACTGCGAATTCGCTGGCGGGTGTTCCGTTCGGTGCTCCGGGCGTTTGACTGGTGGATGGTGGAGCTGGTGTTACTACGAGTCCGGTTGTCGGCTGTGGTTCGGTGTTGTTGTTCGATGGTGGTGTGGTGGCAGCGTTTGTGTTGGTCGGGGTTCCGGGGGATTGTTGGGTGGTCTGTTGCTGTGGTGTGGGGAGTGTTGGTGTGGGGCCGCTTGTGGCTGTTGTGGAGCCGTCGTTGTCGGTTGCTGTTACTGCCACGCGCAGGGTGTGGCCGGCGTCGGCTTGTGTGGTGAGATAGATCGGGTTTTGTGTGTTGGGGATTGGTTGGCAGTTTTCGCCTTGATCATCGCAGCGCTGCCATTGATAGGTGTAGCTGGTTTGGCCGGCTTCTGCGGGTGTTGTCCAGGTGCCGGGTTGAACGCTGAGGGTGGAGCCTATCTCGGGTTCTTCGGGTCCAACGATATCTGGCGGGCTGGTGTTGGTGGGGGCGTTGTTGGTGGTGATCGTGCCGAGGGTTTCTTGGGTGAGGTTGCCGGCAGCGTCTGTCGCGGAAAGAGATACGGTGTAGGTGTCGTCCTTGAGGGTGGCCGTTGGTATGTCAAGCGGGGTTACGCTTTGTGTCAGGGGACAGGCGTTCCAGGATTCGTAGGTGCATTGTGATGCCCAGCTGACTGTTTTGGTGTATGGAGTGCTCGATCCTTGCGGGGTTAGTGTGAGGGTGGCGGATAGGACGCCGCTGTCTGCGTCCCTGGCCGTGAAGCCGAGTGTTTGGTTGCCGCCGACAGTCTGGTTGCGGGCTGCTGCGCCGGCGAGGCTGCCTGTGATGTTGCTGAGCGTCGGTGGCGTGTTGTCTACCAGCGTGAGTGTGATGTCGTTGAGTGCTGGTACTTCGCTGGCGTCAGAGAACTGGCAGGCGGTTTGGGAGCGGTCGGTGGAGCAGTTGATGAATGCGGTGAAGCTGGTCGCGTTGCTGGGCAGGCTCCAGCTCTCGTTTGTGCTGTAAGGACTCGTGCTCGCGAAGGGCAGCTCGACCATGCCCGGTAGCAGCGCGCCCGAGGAGTCGAAGCCCAGCCACGCGTCATCGCCGGTGTTCGGCGAGACGCTGACGTGAGCGGATAGGGCTGCGATCGTGACGTCCGGTGCTCCGTTGACGTTCACGTTGACGGCCACCGTTCCGCCGAGTCCGCTCGTCATGAACTCTCCGGGCGTGCCGTTGGCATAGACGTAGAGCCCGATCGCGCCGTTGACCGCGCACGTGTTGCTGAGCACGGTGCTGGAGCCGGTTTCAGCCTCCGACACCGACCATCCTGGCGCCACCGCCGGGTGTCCGGGGCTGCACTGATACATCGGATAGGTTCCCGCGCTCGCGCCCGGCGCACGGGTTAGAACGGCCGCGCTGACCAGGACGGCCAGCAGCAGCCCACAGCGGCGTGCGCGCAAGATCACGGTCTGTGTCGTCGTTGGTCTGGTTGTCCGTGCTGTCTTCATCCTCTCGTTCCCCTCCGGTGTAGCCGCTTCGATGATCAGTTGCTGTGGTTCGTGACCGCGAGACCGTGCGATCGGCCAATGACTTTGCGAGCTCTCACGGGCTGAAAGGACCGCCGCCGTGCTGGTCAGTGCTTTCTGCGGGTGCAGCGCTCGCTTCGGCGTGTTTGGACGCGGGCACGCCGAGATACGCGAACCCTCCCGGTTCGTGTTGGCCGGTTGGCTGCGACGCCGGCGCAGCTGGTCCTGTGCTGGCCTGGTAGTTCGCTGCCGCTCTGGAAACGGTCGGTGTGCTCGAGGGCTGCTGAACCGTCTGCGTCGAAGTGTTCGGGCGCGTGGCGGGCGTTCTGACTGTCGTGGGCGTGAGGATCAGCTGCTGTGATCGCGACGAGCTTGCGGCGCCGGCTTTTGCCGGGAGGGCGGCGTGCAAGGCGCTGCTATGTCGGTGTGGCGCGGGCGCGTGGTGGTTGAGCACGTGGGTCGCGCCGATGGCTCCGGTTGCGATCACAGCGACGGTGGCGACGCCCGCCGCGACCTTGGCGCTCGCGCCGGTACCGGCGAGCAGCGTCGCGGCGCGTTCGCGCACGCCAGGGGTCGTGGGTATCGCGCCGGTCGTGAGACGGTGTACGAGCAGCCTTGCTCGCAGGTCAAAGCGCGTGAGCAGTCCGAGCCGGTGGACAGCGCCCGGCAGGGGAAGCAGCGCGATGGCTTGATCTTGGAAGCTGCGGCGCAAGCGTCTCGCGTTGGTCTTGTGTTCGGCACGACAGTAGGGGCAGCGCTCGAGGTGGGCAAACGCGCGCTCTGCGAGCGTCTCGCTCGTGGCCTTGCCGCTTTGTAGGGCAAGGATCGTGCCGGCGCGAAAACCGCACAACCGTCCGGTGTCGTAGAGCAGCTGGAAGCGCTCTCGCTTTCGCTCACATGCACGCGCGGCTCTGCGGGCAGCGTTGACGTCGATCCCTTCGACCGTCGCGATCGCGCGATATTGCAATCCTTCGAGGAGTCGTGCAAAGACGCGTTGCTCGACCTCGGTCAGCTCGGTCTTGAACTCGCACACGATCAGCCGATCCTGCTCAGCGATCACCGCGCGCTCGGGGCCGTTCTCGTCTTCGCGGGCCTGCCACGCCGCGTACATCTCTGCGGCCCGCTCGTTGAGGATTTCGCGTCGCCGGCGCTCGTTGCGATGCTGATTAAGCGCGCGACTCTTGATCCCTATCCGGAGCGCATGGCGAAGATGATCCTCACTCAAATAGGAGCGCCCGAGCAACGCCTCGACCGTATCTTGAAAGAGATCCTCGAGTTCCTCGGTGCTCAGTCCGCGACACTCGGGAAAACCACGAGCGATGCGAACCTCGGACGCCTGCCACGCACCCAACACTTCAACCAGCCAGGGCGCTGAGGACTCGTCGAGCGCTCGCCTTCGCGGTTCAGCGTCCGCCATGTAACCCTGCGCTTCCTTGCGTCGTGCCTTCATGCGCGCCATCTCGTCCTTGAGAGCCGGATCTGTCCACTAGCCGAACGTTCGAGCTATGCAGTGGACACTAAGCTACTAAGTCGTATATAAAATGGTTCCGATTGCACGGCGTTTTGCACAGTCGAATCTCCCTCAGGCGTGCGGCGGAGCGAACGTCTCGATCACAGCTGCGCAGAAGAGCAGAACGCTGCTCAACGCGAACACCGAGACCCCGCCCGCAAGGCTAAGTGGCCGGTCTCGTTGCACCAGCCAGCCGCTCGCTCCCAGCGCCAGACCGGCCCACTCCAACGGCAGCTGTGGCAGATACGCCAGAACCGGCGTGCCGTATGCGCCGATCGCGGCGCCCACTGGCAGCGTGTTCGCGATCATGCACGCCAGCAGCAGCCCGTCAGCGACATGCCTGCCAAGACGGTCGCGGTGAACGCCGAGCACTCCCAGCAGCAGCGGCCAGCAGGCGATCGGGATGTTATGCGCCGTCAAGTCCAGAACGTGCCCGAGCTGTGGCGGCGCGCTGTGCTGCGCGTCAAGCGTGAGCCCGAGCACTCGCCGTGCCGGCCTCACCAGCGGCGGGCCGGCGAGCGCCACGGCCGCGGCCGCCGTCAGCGTTGCCGTCCAAACGGCGGCGTACGCGTATAGCCACTTCCTCCACGAGCCGGCGGGCAGCCGGACACGCGCGCCCCGTAGGTTTAGTTCTGTGGCAGCCATTCGCTCACCGCATAGCCGTCCGGCACACGGGCCAGCCTCGCCAGCGTTACGTGGTAGGAGGCGGGCAGCCCTTCGTACTGCGCCGAACCGCCAGTCTGTTCGCGGGTGACGAGCACCCACATTCCAGGCTGTGTCAGGTCGCCCGTGACGCTTACGATCTGGCCGCTGTTCCAGATCTGTCCGCGCGTGATCGTCGTGTCCCCCTGGCTCGATGCCGCCGCCTGCTGCTCGGCGAGCCGCGCCGCGCCGACTGACATCGCCGCGAGTCTGTGCTGATCGCCGCTCAGCGTGCGGTAGGTCCAGTTCGAGTACAGGCGGCTGAATGCCTCAAGCGCGGCCGCCGGTGCCCTGCGCACGCCCACCGGCGCCTGAGACGCCGTGGAGAGGGGCGCTGGTGCCGGTGGCTCGCCCGCGTTCTGCGGCGAGCTCGTCGAGGTCGTCTTCGGTCCTGCGCCGGGCGCGTCGGGGTTGCTGCATCCGGCCAGCGCAACCGCGACGGCCACCAGACCCGCCGCAACCACTGCACTCGGACCACGGGTACTCATAGGCCGGGCGGGTGGCGAACGATCCAGCTAGACCAGGCGGGCACCGACGGCGAAACCCGCCACTTCGGGCCGGGCTTGCCCGAGTTCGGGCCGCTGTCATATTCCGGCGCTTCCACCGTGTCAAACCGCAGAGCGCCGACATATATGAACGCGTGGGCGGCGTTGGTGTAGATCGAGACGTAACGGCCGGGGCCGGGTTCGCCGTAGGACTCAAGTTCGGTCGAGTCCTCGGCGTAGGAGCGTCCCAGCACGCCGCCCCAATACAACAGGTATGACACCGCCGAGGAACAGTCATAAGCCGGCTGCAGCTGGCTCAACGGCGCGCCGTGCGCACCGCCGTAGAGGTAGGCCGCGCCGAACAGACGGTTGCCGGCCGCCACCATGCGCTTCACCGCCACCGGGGCTTCTTCGCCAGCGGCGGCCAGCCCGCTCGGCAGGATCTTCGTCTGTACGCCCGCAGCGAGCGCCAGCGGGATATTGCCCGCGCCTTCATCCGCAGGGCACGCGACGCTCGCTTCACCGGCGCCGCTCGCGTCACTGGACGCTGGCGGCACGCCAAGCGTCGCCGCGGCGCCGGTGCTCGGCACGAGCGCAACCTTCACCGCGCTCTTGCTGATCTGAAGCGGCTGCGCTGCCTGCCACCACACGTCCAGGCGGTAGGGCTGGCCATTTGCGATGAACTGGCCGGGGCCTTGCCCATAACCCACATCGCGCTTGAGCAGCAGGCTCTCGCGGCCGTTGTGGGCGACCCTGAGCCCGCTGAGATACGGAAGGTTGCTCAGCGCGTTCGCGTCGGCAAACGTGAAGCCGCCCGTGTCCGCTGGGTTGCTGTCGAGCACCGAGAGCTCGGCGAAGGACTCGGGGTGCGACGGCAGATAGGACTCGCCAGGATCCGGGATCGAGCCGTAGTCACTCGAGCTGGGATCGCCAGGACCGCCGTACTCGGTCGCGCCGACTTCGTACCAGCGGCCCGGCGCGAGTTCCAACGGCGCGGCGTAGAGCTCCTGCGCGAGCGGCCCGCCGCCGGCCGGCCGATCGACCGTGCCGGCGCTCGCGCCGGCACACACGTTTTCAGCTTCCTGGCTGACCAGGCCGGCGATGCCGGCGGTCACGAGCACCGGCAGCACCACGACCATCAGCACGCCGATCAGCACGACGGTCTGCACCTGCCGGTTTTTGAGTAGCGCTATCGCTAGGCGCGCTTGCATCAGGCGGCCAGCTCCAGCTCGAGCGCAGCGTGCGTCTGCCACCCGTCGTCGATCAGCAGCTCCAGGGCCGGCCAGCCGTCCTGCTCATCGGCGTCAGACTCGCGCTTGGCGAGCTGGCGTACGGGCTCATCCCTGGCCGGGTCAGAGCTCGCGATCCATCGCTCGATCGTGCCGACGCCGATCTGGATGGTGCCCTCGCCGCGCGTGCCGTTCATCAGGTAGCCGAGCGAGTAGAACCCCCTGACCGTCTTCAGCGAGGAGATCGCGTCGATCGCCTCCTGGGTCAGCTTCAGTGCCTGTTGGGCATAAGCCAGCTCCCGTGCCTCTTGGCGCAGGAACAGTCGCATCGCGGCGTTGGCGAGCAGAGCCTTTCCGTGCTCGTTGTCGAAGTCCGAGAGCTGTTGGCTGATCGCGATCAGCCACAGCGCGTAGTGCCGCGAACGGCGCACGAAATCGTTGAACCAGCGGCCGGTGGCGGGACGCTCGATCAGCTTCCACGCCTCGTCCACAACAAGAAAGCTCCGGCCCGCCCACGCGTGCTTTGCGCTGTTGCCTGCAAGGTGCTCGCGGCGGGTGCGGGCGATCCGGCTCTTGACGTGCTCGCAGATCACGAACAGTGCCGCTGCGGCCTTCGCGTCCGGGATCGAGCGCGTGTCAAACACGACCAGCGGCGCGTCTGGGGGGATCGTCGTCGGGCGGTCGGCGAGATATGCGTAGGGGCCATCGCCGATGTAGTTGTTCAGCCGCATCGAGAGATTGCGCAGGCTCTCCGCGATGCCGACCGATCCCTCGCTCCGTTCCTGCTGGTAGCGGCGCTCGAGCTCCTCCTGCAACAGCAGCTCCCTTGGTTCCTCGCCCGTCAGCGCGCACCGCGCATAGACCTCGCCGATGGCGAGCCCCAGCAGGTTCGCCTCAAGGTCAGAGAGTCCGTAACTGTCGCGCCCGGCGTGATGCTCGCCGAGCAAAAGCGCGTGCAGCGCCAGCAGGTAGTCGACCTTCTCGGCACTGACCTCGGCCGGGTCCTCGACATCCCACGAGTTGATCGCGTGCGCGCCGGTCCCGACCTCGAGCGAGGCCGCGCCGGGAATCAAGCTGCACAGGAAGTCGAAGTGGCCGGCGCGGTCGATGATGAACCCACTCGCGCCCTGCGCGAGCGCGCGGATCAACAGGATGATCGCGGCCATCGTCTTGCCGGCGCCGCTCATCCCGTTGATCAGCAGCAGATGATTCGGGTGCGCCGCATCGAACGGGTCCAGCCGCTCCAGCGTTCGACCCGGCAGGGCGTAGCCGAGCGGGATGCCCTCCGGGCTCCCACACGAGGTTCCACACAACGGGAAGGTGTCGCCGACGTTGCGACTGACATACCTACGCTTGCGGGCAGCCGCGTCACGCCCGAGCGGCAGCGTCGATTCCCACAGCCGGCGTTGGGCGAACAGGCCGTGTTGAATCCGCGCGTCGCAAGCCATCGTGACCTCGCGGCCGGTCGCCTGGCAGCACTCCTTCAGCGCCTCCGCCTCGGAGTTCGGGCCGCCGGGCTGTTGAAGCGAGCAGTAGATGCTCACGCGGTAGACGCCCGCGCCAGCGCTCGTGGCCAGCTCCGCGTTCAGCTCGGCGGCCTCCTCCTCCTGCACCCGTGCGTCGGGGTCCAACGGTCGGCCGCGTTGCTCGACGCCGCGGTTGACACCGTGGATGCGCTTGTAGCGGCGCTTCTGCGCCATCCGCTCGCGGTAGCGCTCCGTCGCCTGAACATGCACGCTGACCACGAAAGGCCGCGGTGCCTGCATCATGTGAAGCAGCCAGCCAAGCCAGGTCTGCTCGGGAGCGAGACTGACGTAGAAGACCTGCTCCAGCGTCTCGCCCAAGCCGGTACGGCTACGGTCGGCCAGGCTGACCGGGGCGGTGCAGATCGCCTCGGCCAGCGCTCGCGCTCGCTCGCCCGCTGCCTGCGCGCTCTCCCCAGCATTCAGAGCGTCGATGACGTGCGGCGCCATGAAGCTCGCGGGCAGCCCGCCGGCCAGCGCAGCGTCGGGGTCAAAACGGCGGTGCAGCACATCGAGGATCTCGGCGCCCGCCAGCACACGCCCGGCGAGCCCCATCGCCTCAAGGTCCGCGCGCACACCTTCGCAGTGGCGCAGCGAGTCGCGCGTGGCGCGCTCGTGCGCCTCGGCCTTCACCCGCAGCGCCCCCCACGAGGAGCGGCCGAACGCGAACACGCGACCTTGCGGCCGCCAGGGGCACACGACGAGGTAACGCAGCTCAAGCGGTGCGACCGTCAGCGCGTGCGTGCGCAGCGACTGCTCCTGGGCGACCCCCAAGCGTCGGATCGCCTGCGCTCGCTCATGCTCGCCGATGTCCCGCGCGGCTCCAGCGGCCTGCTCGCAACGGTGGGTCTCCTCGGCGAGAACCTCATCGAGCGCCAACCGAGTGCCCTGAACGTAGAGCTGCAGCGACTGACGGTCGGGCAAACGTGCGGCCACCTGTCCGAAAGCCAGCGAGACGCGCTCAGCCTCCGCCGGATCGAGCACCAGCGGGTTGGCGACCTCGACCTCCAGCACCCGCACGTAACTGCCGTCCTCCGTGACGAGCAGCCCGTCGGGCTCGATCGCCGCGACACCGAGCAGGTCCGCGGCGCTGCTCGCCCCGCTCGCCATCAGCCCCATCGCTCCCCCGAGACCAGTTCGCTCAGAGATGGGTCCTCGCGCGCAGGGTCTACCTCACGAGCGGGCTGCTCCTCGCCCTCCAGCACGAGCACGCCACGCGCTCGTGATCGTTCGCGAGACGCCGGCGGCAGCGCGTGCCGGCAAAAGCGCCAGCGAAACATCTCTCGCAGCAGCACCCCGAGCTGCAAACCACCGCTCTCTGACACATAAGTCAGAGCGGCCGGCAAGCCGATCACGAACACGCACAGCGTGATCGCTGGCTTGGTAGGCAGGTGCGAGAGGTAGATCACGCCGAGCACCGCGGCGCCGCCCGCGATCAGCATCGCCCACTGCTTGATCGTGAACGCGACCAGCCGCGGCGCCTCATCCAACGAGCGAAAGGTGCGGTGGATCACCGTTTTCCCCTCCGCCTTCGCCCACGGCCAGGCGGCGGCGGCGCCTTAGAAGGTTTCGAGCCCGTCGGCGGCGTCTTCTGCGGCCTGGCCGCCAACGGCGCGGGAGCGCCACGCGAGCCCACAGGACTGCGCGACGGTGCGCTCGCGTCCCGCTGCGCGCTGCTCGTCACCTTCCGGCCAGGACGCGTCGTGCTCTCACCAGCGCCCGCTTGAGATCTAACGCTGCCGCCGCCACTGGCTGCGCGCGGCAGCTGTGCGCGGGCCGCCGGCCGCGCCATCGACGAGGCGCCGCCCCCGGATGCACGCTGGGCTGGGCTGCCCGCGACGGTCGCGCGCCCACGGCCCTTCTCGGCTGCCATCCGCTCCGCCGGTGTCCCGCCAGTCGTGTTCGCCGACCCGCTGCGGGCAGCGGCCGATCGAGCGCCCCGCCGCGCCGGCGCTCGCGCTGGCCGCGCCGAGCCGGCAACCATCGCAGCTCGGGCCTGGCCCGGTGCGCCCGCGAGGATCGCGCGGGCTCGCGTCAACCGCTCGCGCACTGCACCCGAGCGCCGTGGCGCTCGCCCACCTGCCACCGCACCGGCGGTCATACCGCCCACGGCGCCAGCTGCGGCTACCGCTCCTGTCACCCCCGATGCGAGGCCCGTGCGTCGGGCAGCGCCAACCAAGCCCCGGCGGGCCGCGCCGAACGGCCCACCCTCAGGCGCGCCCATCGCACCCGCGGCACGCCCTGCGCTACGTCCGAGCGCCGGCATCCCATCGACCGCGAAGCTGCGCAGCCGCGCGTGCGCGGCGCGCATCCGCTCCGTACCCGGCATCGAGGTTGCGCTCCGCGAGCCGTCCATAGCGCTGCCCCCGCGCAGCGTCCCGCCGAGGATGTGCCGCAGCTCCCCGAACAGCATCATCGGGAGCTTCACCGCGAGGATGAACGTGATCAGCCCCGCGAACGCCGCTGCGAAATGTCCGGGTAGCCCGCCGGCGCCGTGGGTCACGCTGGTCGCGTCCAACGTCAAAGCACCCGCCGCGGCGAACAACATCGTCCAGCCGATCGGCACGAGCACGATCGCCATCAGCGCATGGCTCCACACCCGCGCAAGATGCGAAAGCTCAGGGATCGGCGCCAACGCGATAAACGGCGGCCCAGCGCAGAACACCAACGCCAACAGCACCGTCAACGCCTCCGCCGACGCGAACAGCGCAGCAGCGAACACGACACCGACGATCGCCAAAAACGCGCCGAACACCCCGCCCGCGCCGAGCAGCAGCGCGCCACCGAACAGGACGGTAATGATGCTCGCCAGGCCATCAGCAACAACCGGCAACCCGAGGATCGCGTGCGTGATCGTGTTCGTCGCGGCGACGGTCTGCTCGACCAGCCAGCGGTAGATCACCAGAACGCCCGTCGCCCACGCACACCGGGCCAGCGCGCTCACCGGATGCGCGGCCCCGGTGAGCCCCATCATCCAGTAGCGCAGCGTGCAAACCGTCACCGTCACCGGCATCAGCGACATGCCCAGGTAGGTCATGTCGCCCTCCAGTTCGCCTACGTGCCCCCAACCCGCGGGATCGGGCAGCGCTACGAGATGCTGGATCGTGGCGACGGTGCCGTGCTTGAGAAACCCAGGAACCAACGCGCCCGCCAAGGCCGAGAAAAACCCTTTGGCGATCGCTTCGATGATGCTGTGAAGACTCGGTAGACCAAGCAACCCGAGCGGTGCCAGCTGCCCGCCACCAGTCGCGGCAGACGCTGGCGGCGCACACACCAACAGCAGCACAAACGAGCCCGCGACGGCCGCCCGCAGCGACCGTACGCGCCGGCGAAAGACCACCTCGCGCACGCCCTTTACGCGACAATCCCGCTGATCGACGCGAGAATCGCGAGGCCCACGAGCGTCTTGATCGCCACGTCGTGCGCGCGGGAGTGCCCGGCCATGAACATGATCCCGACGACCGCGATCACCAGGCTCATCGCCGTGGCGCCAAGCCATACCAGACTGTCCTTCAGCTTTTCAACGAAGTTCTGAACGCCGTCGATCGGGGTGCCTTTAAACGCTCCCGCGGCGTTCAGCGCGTGCGCACGAGAATCCGGGAACACCACCAAGACAGCGACCGCGATCATGCTCCCCATCAGCGCGCCCAAGACCAGCAGCAGCGCCGCGCGCCTTCGATCTCGACAGGCCAACGCCCGTCCGAATATGAGCGCCATCACTGGCCTCACCTCCTTGTGTTGGTTGCAAGCTCTCATGGCGAGAACGGGCCCCCTCCGCTCTGTTCAGACGCCCGGGCAGGCGGCGTGCTCGCTCGCGGCGCACGAGCCTCCGAGGGCCGCGGCACCGGCGCTTCGACCGGCACCGGCACTTCCCTGCGAGCTGGCGCCACTACCGCGTCGTTGACGGCGGGCGCGGCCGGACGCACAGGCTGCCGTGCGGTCTGTGGGACAGGTCGTGATGCTCGCGAGCGCGCCGGGTGCGCCCGCCGCGATCGCCCCGCCGTCTTGTGCGCCGGCAGCATCTGCGCGCTCCTCGGTCTCGGCGTCGGGTCCGGACTCTTGGCCCCCGGCATGGGTTTGATCGCCAGAGCGCCAACGCGCGCCGTGCCCGCGCGATCACCTTGGAGCGTCGAGGCGACACCAACCACCACCCACAGGACAAGCGCCACGCCCACCACGCCGGCGAGCACCGAATGTTCACCCAGCCACGCGCGAAAGCGACCACCGACGCCCAGGCCACCGATGACGCGTCGCCGCCGGGGATAAACCCTGCGCCAACCCGGCGAGCCGCTGCGTCCGGCGAGAACGTCCTCAAGATGCACCACGAAGTCCTCGTGCCCGAACTCGCGCCCGTTCTGCTCGTCCGCAAGCTCGTCCTCGAGCGCGCCTTGCGGCGCGTCGAGATCAGCCGGCCACGCTTGCACCGACTCCACGGCCGGCCGTGCGGGCGAACCCTCTGGCAGCACCGACTCGATCGCCGCGGGCGCAGGCGAAGCCAGCGTCTGCTCGACGTAGCGGCGCGCGTGTCTCCGCTTGCGCCGCCGCCGAGCCCGCACCCGTGCCGCCGGCGACGTGCTCGGCTGCTCATCGATCGGCGCCTCCACACTCAGTTCGTCATCGCACCGGCCGCTGCCAACGTGCGCGTTGGCGTCATCGCCGCTCGCCAGCTCGCCTCCAGGAGCTGCCACGTACAGCATCACCATGCCGTTGCGGGTCAACTCGCTGCCGGCCAAAGGGTCCTGTGCCACGACGAGACCGACCAGCTCCGCCGGGCAGCCGAACGAGCGATCAAGACCAGGACGCAGACCGGCGCGGCGCACCGCCTGCGCCGCCTCGCCGGCCAGCCGGCCCACGTAGTCGCCGACCACCTCGCTGCCAGAGCCGCCACCACGACGAACGGTCTTCGCGCGCCGGCTCACACCCTCGGGAACTGCTGCCCTGTCGGTCATCGGCGTTACTGACCCCCGGCGCCACACACCGGCCAACGAATTTCTCAGCAGTCCCGCTTCGACTCACGCAGCACAACAGCCAATCCGTCGTGCGCCGCTTCAGACCGGCGGCTACAGAGACGATGTGCAGCGGGCCCGCGCAGTCGTCTACATCGTGCTACCAGCCGCCATCAAGCAGCCGAAAGGGCTCGCGTACCATGACCTCTATGCGCGGCAGCACGAACCCCACGCAGGAACAGCTCGCCGACTATGAGCGACGCCGAAAGGCGGCAGCCGAACAGCTCATTGCCCGCTTCCAACGCCCGGACGGGTTCGACTATCAGGCGCTCCGCGAGGCTTCCACGCAATGGCTCCCCCGGGACTCCCCCGAGACCCGCTGCCGCAGCTCTTCCCGGCGCTGAGCCGCAACCACGCGACCAAGCTCGCGGACCTCGCTAGCCCATCGCCCGACCGTAGCGTGATCGATCTCGCCGTTATCGAGCGCTGCCTCCATCGCTCGGGCAAGCCTCTCGGCTCCATCTGCGACCGGCGGGATTCGAGTCTTCGGCATCGACGCGCGATGCTAACAGCCGGCCAACCATGACACGACCCTAGCTTTCGCCGCTCGCCCAAACCGATCGAGGTTGTCGTCGCGGATGCCGGCTACTGGCATCAGAAGCAGATGGAGGGCGTCGTCAACAAGGGAATCCAGGTGCTGATTCCGCCGGACGCGGGCAAACGTCGAGGCATTAGGCCAGGGTGGGATGGCGGCATCTACGCGCACATGCGACGAGTGCTCGAGGGCGAGCTCGGTGGAGGGCTATACCGAAAACGCAAGGCGATGATCGAGCCCGTGTTCGCCAACACGAAGTTCAACCGGCGGATCGATCGGTTCGGGCGCCGAGGGAGATCGGCCGTTCGCTCAGAGTGGCGATTAATCACCGCCACCCACAACCTCCTGAAGCTCCACAAGCACCAAACAGCCGCCGCGGGGGCCTGAAAGGGCCCCCGCCCGGCCGGGCTGCCCCAACGACCGCCAACGCGACCATCAACACGCACGTTGCAGCTTGCGCCTCGCGCCCATTTGTGCGACAGCCACCGTCCGCAGCAGGAGCCACGTGCAGCCCAGCAGAGACGACTGCCTTGATGCGAAGGCGGTCGTCAGGCCTGCCTCGAAAGACGCTTGCTAACCGCGCTGGCGCCTGACCACGTGACCTCTGCCACCATGAATCGCGTGCGGGGAATCAAGGCACTTGTCGTGCTCGCCACCGTGGTGGTCCTAGCGGGCGGAGCGACTGTTGCACTCACCGCCGCGGAAACGCCGGGACAGGCGGCTGGCATGCGCGCTGGGATCGCCCTGAAGGCAGCCGAATCGACGCTGCGGCTGATCAAGCCCGCGCGACGCTGGACTCGTCTGACGAGTGTCCCTGTCCGTGAGCGGCGGCTGATCGGCTCTACTGCGACGGAGAACGACGACCTGAGTCGCGAAGAACGCGCGAAGCTCCAGTCGCGCGCGACGATATGGGTCACCAAGGCGACACCGCAAACAATCCTGGCCTACGTCCGCGCTCAGCTGCCCCGGGACGCGACAGCGCAGGGGGAATCAAGCTCCGGCACGTCGTCTGCGCCGCCCGGCCCGATCGGGCCGCAGACGAGCACGGAAATCGAACGCCACTACAAACCCGAACTCTGGAGGGAGGAATTCACGGTCCCTCCGGTCAGCGACGTGCTACGTCGCCAGGCCCTGACGGTGTTCATCGCCAAGGCGACGCACGGTCGATTCGTGATCCGCTTGGAAGGCGCCGCCGTTTGGGAGGGAGTGCGGCCCAGCTACTCGCTCCTCGACGCAGACATTCACGTGATCACGATCACAAACACGTTCCCGACTTCCCGCCACGTCGGCCCAAGCCCGACGGTCGTCTCCAATCCGTCGCTCGTGCAAGAACTCGTCGCACTCGTCAACGCCATACCGATCTTCGAAGACAAAGGCGCAGCGTTCAGCTGCCCAGTCGAGAAGCCGGGACAAACCGCGGGAACCTTCGCGATCCAGTTTGGTGAACAACCAAACGCGCCTGCAGTTGCGACGCTCGAAGGCCAACCCTACGCATGCGGCAACAGCTTCCTACCCATCATCTCCGTGCCAGGACATCCTTCGCTCGAATTGAGCGTAGAACCGGCTCTCGTGAGCCTGCTCAACAGGATCGCTGGACTGCACCTGCCGAAAGGCTAAAGAGCCGCCTACGGGAGCAAGCTGCCGTATGGAGCTCTGCTGGACCGGCGATGCCTCCGGCTTAGGGCCTATCCCGGTTGGGTGGTGGCGAGGGTCGCGAGGTGGGCCTTCTTGAAGGCGATGAGGCCGCTGGCGAGCTGGAGTAGCGCGAGGTGGTTCTCGTCCTTCTTGGACCAGCGGATGAGAATGGCGCGGTTGCGGTTCAGCCAGGAGTGACACGCCTCGACCACCCAGCGGCGGGCACGCCAGCCGGGTGTGCTCGCTTTCAGCTTGATCTCTTCGCCGCGCGCTCGGATGTGCGGCGTGTACCCGTGGTTGACCGCGAGATCGTGCATCGGTGGTGAGTCATAGCCGCGGTCGAGGCACAGCCGCTGCGGAGACTCTGCCGTCGGCTCGGGGCGCTCGATCGGGATGCTTTGGAGGGTTGGTTCTAGCAGCGGCTGGTCGTTGCGGTTGGCGCCGTCGTGCGCCAACCCGATCGGGACCCCCGCTCCCTCGCTGAGAACCGAACGCTTCGCCCCCCCTTGGCTCGGTCAGTGGGATTCGGGCCGGTCTTCGGGCCGCCGAGCGGCGCCTTGGTCATCGCGCCGTCGGCCGCCAGCCACTCCCAGTCGATGCCGACGACGTTGTCGTACTCGAGCAGCCCCTGGCGCCAGATCTCGGCGAAAACACCGGCTTGCTCCCACTCCTGGAAACGCCGGTGCGCAGACGAAGAAGAGCAGACCCCGGTCGCTTTCAGCGCGTTCCACTGCATCCCAGTCCTGAGCACCAGCAGGATCGCGTCCATCGCGTCACGATCGGGCACCCGCGATCGGTGAGTGCCCAACGGGTGAAACGGTGGTGGCGGCAGCAACGGCTCGACCCGCTCCCACAACCAGTCCGGCATCCGCCAGCCATCATCACGACTGACCATGTAGCCCATCACAGACCTCCTGATCGAATGGCATGAGGCCGGCCGACCAAGATTTCAACGCAGGCCTACATAACCCTTCCGGGATAGGCCCTTATGGGGAGCGAGTCAACGCACCCACGGCCCGCTTCTGGTTTGCACAGATAAGCAGGCGCGCCCCGCTTTAGCCAGCGAGACGCCTGGGTTGGACGAGCTGCGAGGCTGAGGTCGTGGCCTTGTGCTGGGTTGGCCTTAAGCGCACTTGTGGGGATGTCCCCATAGGTGCGCGAACCGGGGGTCCTCGAACCAGCGCGGGGCGCGCACGATTGCGGGCGGCAGGTCGCGGTAGATGAGCAGCGCTCGGCCGCGCGCGATCTGCCGTAGCCACGGTGAGGGCGCGGCCTTCTGATGGCCGATGCTCAAGGTGTGTCGTGCCAGGCCGGTTGATGTGGAGGCGTTGGTGACCGGCTCCTCGCCGAGCAGCTCCGTTAGATAGCCGACCGTCGAGGGGTCAGCCAGCGGCGGCAAGAACATCTGTGCGGTGCAGGCAGCGCAGATCGCGTCGCGGGCGGCGCGGCCGTAGCGGTTGTCGATCTGAGCGATTGACTGCCATAGCGTCGGGATGATGATGCCGTGGTCGCCGCACTGCGAGAGCCACGACGCGAGGTTACGGACGGGTGCGATGTTCGCGGCCTCGTCCATGACGATCATCAGTTGCGGATCGAGTGCGCCCGTCCTTCGTGCCTTTTCGATCGCCGCCCGGTACATCGAGGAGACGAGTGCCAAGATCACCGGCCGCAGAGCCTCCTGGTCGTGCTCGGCGGCGACCACGTAGATCGTGTTCGCGCGACCATCCAAGAAGCGCTCGGGTGTCAGATCGCCGTCGGCGCAGCCGGCGACCTCCGGGAAGCGGTACGCGCGCAGCAGGTTTAGCGCGCTCATCACGGTTGTCTCGCGGTTGCGCTCATCTCGACGGTCAACGCCTTCGAGCTGGTCGGCTGCTGCGCCCGCGTCCGCGCCCTTCAAGGTGCTCAGTGGGTCGTTGAAGTCGCGGGCGTCGAGCCACCTGACGACCTCGGCCATGCCCGCGCCGGCGAGCGCCGCAGCGTGCAGCAGCGGCGCCAGCATGCTCGCGGCCTCTTTGTCCCAGAACTCGTTGGCGGCGTTCGCCTGGTCAGGGTGTGCCGCTGAGGCCAGGGCCTCGCCCGCGCGTAGCGCCCCCGACCACGTTCGCGCAGGCACCAGCGGGCTGAACCCGGCGCTACGCCGATCCCCGAACGGGTCGTACACCCACACCTGGCCGATGCCTCGCCGGTGAGGCGCGGTCGCGTTGTAGGTGTCGAGCTTCGTGCTCAATGCCAACGCGGGACCGGAATGATCCAGCAGCCACGGGATCACATAGCCGCTTGACTTCCCGACGCGCGGTGGGGAGACGACCATCGGTTGAACCTCTATTTCGGCCGCCAGCGTGCGCGGCGGCGCTTTGCCGATCACGCCGAGATACGCTCGCCCCGAGACCCGGCCGCGGACCCACAGGCTTCGCAAGTCCGACGGCGCCGCCCAGGTGCGCGGGCGCACCCAGCCGCGATCCACAGCATGCCGCGCGAGCGTGCGCTGTTCCTTGCCCAACGGTGAGCCCGCCTGCCAGGAGCGCACCCGACGGGAGACCCGCCAGGCAGCCGAGCAGAAGAACGTCAGCGACAAGACAGCGGCGAGCGTGTAGGCCGGCGCTCCCGGTGCGGCCGCTCGCTCCGCAGTCTTCGGAAATGCGCGCGATGGTGTGCTCCAGCCGCCACGGATCAGAAGGCGCCACGTCGCAGCTGCGGCGTCCCCTGCCGAAAGCCTGATCGGTGCTTGCAGCGAGACCAGACACGCCGCTTGCGTCCAGCACCACGCTACGACGCCACTAGCAAAGCCGGCAAGCGCGAGCAGCCCCAGGACGCACACGAGCATCCTCGTCGCAGGGTGCCGTCCGACCGTGTGAACCCTCATGCTCCCGGCCTTGCTGGCCCGGCTAGCGGCGCGTCCGGTTGCGCTGCGCGCGCGCGCGCTGGTCCGATCGTGGTCATCGCTGCTATTGACCTGCGGCGGCCCGCACCGGCCAGCGACTTTTTCCATCCTGCTCAGGCAGCGCGCTACACGCGGCCGGTCCCTTCCTGCCTGGCGCTCTTTCGGCGAGTCGAGAGCGCGCCCGCGCTCGCTGCGTGCAATCTCGTTGGTCGCTGGCGAGCGCTTGCGGTCACTACCAGGAAAGGCCGCCATTTCGATGCGGCCGGGAGAACGCAAGGGAGAGACAGAGGATGCCGCCGTGCTCAGTCTGCGGTCGCGAACAGCTCACGTTCGGCTGCCAGAAAGGTGGACCGGACTCGCTGTTCACGCATTTCCTGCTGGTTGTCGGCGCGTCGTGTCTTGCCCCATTTTGGACACCGCCGGACTAGCGCTTCGGCCCCCTTTCGGGGGCTTCCCTTCGCCCTGACGGGCTTCGGCTCCGCGCGCCGGTCGGCGTCTTTTTTGGGCTGCGTCACTAGCACCACCAACCACCAACGGAGGAACACCAATGAACATCAACCGAGTCGTCATCACCGGCAACCTGACCAAGGACCCCGAGCTGCGCTCGCTGCCCAGCGGCACCGCGGTCTGCGACCTGCGCCTCGCCTGCAACACCCGCCGCAAGGACGGCGAGGAGTGGGTCGACAAGCCCAACTTCTTCAACGTCACCGTCTGGGGCGGCCAGGGCGAAGCGGTCGCGCGTCACCTCACCAAGGGCCGCGGTGTCGCGGTCGACGGGCGCCTGGAGTGGCGGGAGTACGACGCGCAGGACGGCAGCAAACGGCAGGTCGTGGACATCGTCGCCGATTCCGTGCAGTTCCTGGGCAGCGCCAACAACGTGGGCGACGGCGCCGAGGAGTCTGAGCTGGTCGGTGCTGGCGTCGGCGCGGGCGAGGACATCCCGTTCTAGGGCTCGGGCGGTCCGCGCCCCGCGGCCGGGGCGCGGACCGCGCGAAGGCTCGCAAGGGAGAGAAAGGACGCTGAGAGAATGAACGAGACCGTCGTTGATCAAGCGCTTGAGGTGCTTCGAGTCCGCGACGCGCGGCTGCGTGCGTTGTGGGAGATGACCGTCACCCAGCGGATCGCCGCGATGCGCCGTGGCGGGCTCACGCTGGAGCAGTGTTCGGCCTGGGCAGCGCGCCACCCCGAGCAGGTGCCACTGCTCAACGGCGAGTTCGAGTACCTCGCCGCCTTCACCCCAGAGGTCCACGATATTGAGCCTCGCTGAGCATCCCCCCGGCGAACTGCTGAGCTACCTGCGCCTCCTCGCGGAGGGCTCGCAGCCCCTCCAGTTCTTTGACCTGCGCTACAGGCCGCCCACAGGAGTGATGCGCCAGCGTTACGTCTCGGTGCTGCGCCCCCAGCAGATCGCAGAACTGATCACAGAGTTGGCAGCCGCCACCGACGTGTATGTCGGGGCGGCGCTACGCGACCGCGCCCGCGGAGACAAGACCGCGATCAGCGGCTCTCATCTTCTCTACATCGAGTGCGACGATCCCGCCGCCCACAGGCGCCTTGAAGCCTTCGCCTGCTCGCCCTCGATGGTGATCGCCTCCGGCTCACCAGGACACCTGCACATCTACTGGCGGCTGCGGGAGCGTGCGAGCGCCACCACGATCGAGAGCACCAACCGCAGGCTCGCGCTCGACCTGGACGGCGAGCCCGGCTGTGCCGACATCGCGCGGATGCTCAGGCCGCCCAGCAGCCTCAACCACAAGCACACCCCGCCAGCGCCGGTCACGCTGCTCGAGCACGACACCAGCGCACGCCACGCGCTCGTGGAGCTGGTCGCCGAGCTTCCCGACGATCCCGGCCCGTGGCAGAGTCCGCCGGCTCGGCCGCCATGCCCGCACGTCGCTCGAACAGCGCTTGACCGCGAACTGCTCGCCATCCCCGCAGCCGACTATGTGCGCGTTCTGACAGGCCGCGAACCCAACCGTGCCGGCAAGGTGCTGTGCCCGTTCCATCAAGAGAGCGACCCGAGCCTGCAACTCTACCCCGACGGCACCTTCTACTGCTTCGGTGCCCGCTGCAAAAAGGGCGGGACGATCTTCGACTTCGCAGCGCTTTTGTGGGATATCGGCACGCGCAACAGCGACTTCCTCAAGCTGCGTCGCCGCCTGGCAGCGACGTTCAGTCTGACGGCACACGCCGGCGAGCGGGCAGCTCACTCGCCGACCTGACAATCACGGCTGGCGCGCTCGCGCCCGCCCCGCTACGGTTCGGCGGGCATGGGCGAGCGTCGCAAAGTCCCACTCGCAGTGACCCTCGATGGTCGCCAAGTCGCCAGCGAGACAGCCTGCATTTGGGCAGGACCCTACGTACTGACGATCGCCACGGCGCTGCCCGACCACGGACTCGCCGTGGAGGTTCACTCCACTTTTGTCGGCCACGAGGGCGTGCCGACGTGCGTCACGCACCTCACGCTCGGACCCGTCGAGCACGACCCGACGATCGCTCAGGTCGAACACCCCCACGCGAGCCTCGACCCGCTGCTTAGGGCCAGGGAGTGCGCCTACGAGCACGTCCAGATCGTGCTCCAGACACTCAAGCGGCTCGGACACGAGGTTACGATCGCCGTGCCCGATAACGCCTTCCAGGAGCTGGAGCGCGTAGAGCCCCGGTGACGCGTTCGCGCGGCACACACTGGCCTTCCAAGCGGACCCACCAGCTCGGGGCGCGCCGAGCCGTGGTTCCCTCCGATGATCGCACGCTGCGTGTGCGGGTTGGTCGGGGACCGGCTTCGCACCGCAAGGGCCGCTATCGAAAGCAAGCGCGATGCCGCACAACGCCGCCAGTTCACCCGCACAGACGCGCACCGCCTACGCCGGCATCGGCTCACGCGCTACGCCAGCCAGCGTGCTTGACTTGATGACTCGCACGGCGTCGTGGCTCTCTGCCGCAGGCTGAACGCTTGCGCACGCGGGTTTGGCCACCGGCGCCGACCAGGCGTTTTACCGGGGCGCCAGGACGCGCGGCCGTTTGAGTAGCGCACCCGCTCCTTCGGCTTGGGCAACGCCCACCCCCAAAGGCCAGCAGACCGGCTCTGACGGCGCGTCAAGCCCTGCGCTCGCGTCGGCGGCGGCGATCCCTGCCGGGACAGGACTGGACCCGCCTGGCCGGCCCGCTCTGGCCGGGGCGTGCTCACCCACGATCCGAAGGAGAAAAGGTGAACGGCTACTCACGGCGAACCAGCGGTCTGCTCGTCCCGGCGGAGGTGCCTCTCGGCCGGCCGCGCGTGGTGCATTGCAAGCGCGAGCGCCACCACGTTTACATCGGGCGCAACCCGAAGAGCATGCCCCGCTCGAGGTGGGGCAACAAGTTCGTGGTCGGCATACATGGTGCTCGCGGCGAGTGCATCGCGCTTCACGAAGCTGATCTGCGCGAGAGGCTGCGCCAAGACGCGGCGCTGATGGCCGCGCTTGAAGAACTGCGCGGCCTGGTGCTCGGGTGCTGGTGTGCTCCGCGCCCGTGCCACGGCGATCTGCTCGTGAGGCTGGCGAACGCGAGCGTACACGAGCGTGAGCGCTGGCTGGCGCACGCCGCGTAGACGAGTGCGCGGCGAGCGCCACCAGCACCTGCAGGACCGCACCCGTTCGGGAAGTGTCGCGTCGGTCGCCAACGCTCGGCGAGATCGACTTGCGCTCGCCGTGCAGGCGCGGGCATAGCTCAGCATCCTTGACGGCGCGGGTGTGGCGGCTGGTGCGTCGTGTGAGCAACCGTTGGGCTCGGCGTATTGCTCCACCTGTCCGATCGCTTCCCACGCTTCGCGATCTGGCACCGCTGCACGGCTCGGCCTTATGTTGCACCTACGCGTTGCGCTGCGGTGCGGCCGAGGCCCTTCGGGCTGCTGCAGACCGTCTCGCCCTCGAGTGAGAAAGCGATCTACCAGGAGGAGCCATGCTCTACGACCCAGCCAAACGCTGCCCCGATACCGAACACCACTTCATCCACCTTCGACCCGGCTACCTAGAATGCGAGCGCTGCCATCTGCGTCTTATCCAGCGCGCCGTCCTACCAGACGGCGTGCATCCCACCAACGCCGACATCGAATGGCTGCACCACAGACAGTGAGCTTGCCACCAAACGACGACGCCGCTGTCCCGCACGCGCGCGGTTGCTAAACGGCGAACACAGCGCGGCGGTGCGAGGATAACGCGCATGCGGCCGCTTTATCCTCGCCATCTACCCGACCCGCCGCATCACGGGGCTTTATCCGCGGCTGACACGATGTCGAAAACATCGTGTTCCCATAGGCGGCGGCCCCTGGCCGAGAACGACCGGCCCGCTCGTCAAACGAACGCTGCCCGTATGCGTCGCACAAATGCAACACACGAGTCGTCAAGGACCGACGGCACAGCGAACCTGACCGGATTCGACGATGGCGGCCGGTCTCCGCGGCGCGCTAACACGAGAGTCCTATCACACCCCTCCCTGAGAGACCGGCTTACGCCTTCAAGCAATTGAGGATCGCCCCCTGACGGGGGCGCACAGATTTCACATTATCAATTGCTTGACTCTCCTTCCGGGGCGTGATGAGCAGAGGGCAGGTTCACAAGCTCACCACAGAAAGGACTTTCACACTATGAGCCCTCACGTAAACGGACGCGACGCATCCCCGGCGCAGCTTTCCTACCTCAAGGACCTCGCCTCACAGACCGGCACTACGTTCACCTTCCCAAAGAGTAGATACCAGGCGGGGCGTGAAATCGAACGGCTGAAGGCCCTCAAGCAGACACGCGGACAGTACCTGGAAGCCCCCCAGTGTGATGTGCATCCCGCCGAACTGCCCTACGCGACCGAGCAGAAGCCAGGCGAGACCGTTGGCTACGGTGCCAGCGCCAGGCGTGCAGACCCTGCGCCGCGATCCGCAACGCCGGCGCCGCGCCGTGCCGAGGGCGAGCCGTTTGAGCTGGGGCGCTACGTGACACGCTCGGGTGAACAGCGCGCGTTGTACGGCATCCGCGTGGACGGCAAGCCGAGGATCATCGATGCCGCCGCCGCCGAGCGGACCGGGCGCATCTACACCGTCGACGATGACCTGCACGAGAACGGCGGCTATGACGAAGTCAAGGCGCTGGTCGCCGACTATCTCGCGCAGGCCGAGCAGCTCGGGCGCATACCGATGGCCCGCAGCACCCGGAACTCCGACAATGGGTAACGACCCCGAGATCATCCTCCTCGTTGGCGAGGACGCTTCGAGCGATGCGCTCGCACGCGAGCTCGCTCTCGACGGCTACCAGATACTTCGCGCTCCCAGCCCACAGCGCTTTCGCGCGCCGTCGGGCTGTAGCGAGATCGACCTCGTCATCCTCGCTGCGACCGCTCAGCCGGCCAGCAGGCTTCACGCGCTACGCACGCTGCGCGCAGGCCAGCTTGATCCTGAGATCAACCCAGGCGCGCGGGTCCTGTGGATGAGCTCAAGCGACGCCGTTGCCGAGGTGCTGCGCGCTTTCGAGGCAGGCGCCGACGACGTGATCCGCTCGCCGTTCCTTCACGCAGAGCTGCTTGCGCGCGTGCGGGCGCTCATGCGCCGCGGCATCCTCAGCTCCACCGGGGTGATCCAGTTCGGGGCGCTTCGGATCGACACGAACGCTCACACGGCGACGTTCGCATCCACGGCCGTTTACCTGCGCCGCCTCGAGTACGCGCTGCTCGTTCACCTCGCACGCGACCCCGGCCGCGTTCACACCAAGGACGATCTGCTGCGCGAGCTGTGGGGTTATCAGGACGGCGGCTCCACGCGGACGGTTGACACGCACGCTTGCCGTCTACGACGCGCGCTCGCCAACGCCGGCGCGGTCGGATGGCTTGTCGCCGTGCGCGGCATCGGCTATCGCCTGGCCCCCGACGGGCACGGCGAGCTGCATCTGCTCGCGCAGCGACACAGCCCCTGAGCACGGACGCCGGGGCCTCGCCCCTCCCGATGATCGCACGCTGCGCGTGCGCGGGAGTCGGGCAACGGCCCGCGCCCGGCGGGCTCAGACCCTGCGAAAGGGAGAACCATGAGCACTAGCACCGCAGCACCTCCAACCCCTCCGACGCACGCTGCGCCGCAAACCCGCGCGAGCGCGCGTCACACCCAAAGCCTCGGCAGATACCGCGCGCATCGCACCGGGCAGGAGCGTGAGCTGCTGCGCGTCCAGCGCCCCGACGGCAGCGCGCTCGTCGTCGACTACGAGCTCGACACGCTCTCTGACGGACGTCTGATCGCCCGCATATCGCCCGACGAGCCGGCTGAGAACGCGCAGATCGTCAGCGACCTGTACCTCGCCGATGCGTCCCACCAGGGCCGCTGCCGCGCCGTGACGCCCGAGGACTTCGACACCACCCGCCACCTCACGCCAAGCCCCCCCAGCGACCACCGGCCGCGGCCGGCCAGCTGCCTGCAAGACGCCGCGGGCCATATCTACCGCATAAGCCAAGTGCCGACCTCCAGTCACACGTCCGAGCTGCGCTGGACACGCTCTCGCCATCCAGGCGGCGAGGACAGCTTCGACGCTGTGACACTCCGCGATGTCGTCGGCAGCCTCGAAGCCTACGAGCCAGCGCGAACGCAGACACATGACGCGCTCGCCCACCATCACCAGAGCGTCTCCACTCGACAGCTGCGCAACGAGCTCCAGCGCCTAGCCACCAGCGTCGTGGTGCTCAACCGCAGGCTACGCGAAGCAGTCCAGCGCAGAGTGCAACGCGGCGAACTCAGCATGAGCGAAATCGCTCTGCGCTGCGGACGCATCAAGCGCGACAGTCACGCCAACCCCAGCGGCGAGACCAGCTGGCTCGCCCGACGCATCGGCCAACTCCCCGAGTCCGGCGCAACCACGCCCTCACCCTGGGTACATACCGACGTACTGGCGCTCATCGCGCGCGACGGACTCGGCATCCCCCCGCACGAGGTGGAACTTTGAGCACCCGCGCCAACAAGCGGTCGACGCTGCAGGAGAGCTGATGCTGCTGCTCGCGACACAAGCCGAGCCGCAGATGATCGAGCACGCCCACCCCAACCTCGGGCGCCTGATCCAGCCACGCCACTACAACGCCCTGCCGTCCACGATCCGGCGCGGCGTGCCCTGGGCAGCCGACAACGACTGCTACCAGGGCCTCGATCCTCGCGCCTACTACGCGATGCTCGACCATCTGCATCACCTCGGCGGCCGCTGCCTGTTCGTCACCGTGCCCGACATCGTGGGCGACGCCCACCAGACCGCCCGCCAGTTCGAACGCTGGTGGAGCGGCCCCGCGCGCCGCGGCCTGCCGGTCGCGCTGGTGGCACAGGACGGCCTTGAGCACATCGGCCGATGGATGAGCATGGCCTGGCCACGCATCGACGCGCTGTTCATCGGCGGCACGACCAGCTGGAAGCTCGGGCCCGCCGCGCGTGCGCTCATACGCGAGGCCAAGCACCGGCGCTTGTGGGTTCACATGGGCCGCGTCAACAGCCTCAAGCGGATCTCCTACGCCGCCCAGATCGGCTGCGACAGCATCGACGGCACCGGCTGGATGCGCTGGCGCAACACCCGTCTGCCCGAAGGCTTGCACGCCGTCAGCGCCCCGCCGCAGAACACGCTCCCCGGACTCGACTGGAACGATCCCTGCGATCAGCGCCGGGTCTGCGTCCCGGCAGCTCGGGAGGTCTGGCCTGAAAGACCAAAGGCTCGCCAGTAGCTGTTGTCACAGCCTCCTGCTTCGGCGAGCCTCAGATCCGATCGTCTGGCCGACCTTCGCGAGCCGGCAACACGTGATTTTCGCGTAGCCAGTGTAGCGGACCACGAGCAGTCGAAAACAAGAGCAAGCGTGCGCTCTGCGAGCTGGCGCCTTGTGAGTGAAGCCTCAGAGCGTGGGCTCGCGCCCGGCTCTCGTCAACCCTTTCGCATACACCTTCGACCCAGCCTCAGCAGCCCGGCAGGTTGTAGCGGCGACAGAGCGCGGCGAGCTCCTCCATCGCCGTGTCCGGATCACGCGGCAGAACGCCCAGCGCCTCAGCCGCAAGCCTCAAGTCCACGAGCGTCACACCACGAGCCTCCTGCGCAAACCGGGCGAGCCAGCGGACGGCCGCGCGCTCGAAACTCGCCGGCTCCCGGTCGCGCACAATCAAGCAGACACGCAAAGCGTCGGTTAGCCGCATCGGGGCGAGTTCGTCGGCGTTGCGACGCAGCCACTCTAGATCGCCGCGCTCCAGCGCGCGCCCAACCACCGGCCAGGGAATCGACTTGCTGTCTCGACCAGGCGCCACGAACGTATGTTCGCATCGCCGTCAAGTCGAGACAACGGTGATTTCGCCCGCTTCCCCGACCTCGCCGAATCGCCCCGCGCGGGCTCACGCCCGGCTCCTCGATCGCCGCGCGCCGGCGACCGCTGACGGCGTGGCCCCAACGTCGAACGGCCAGATACCGCACGCCGGCTTCGCCGGCTGTAACCGAGCCTCCCTACGGTCGGCTCTCCACCGACCCCGGCGTCGTGCAACGCCGGCCTGGCAGCCCTGCGGGCTGCCTGTTCGCCGCTCGCTGACGCTCACTTGCTCACGCGGCCGGCGGCACACGCCAAGCCCGGACAGACTAGATGCACAGCCGCGCGAGCGCTGTGCGATTGCTGTGTCCTACGCCAAGAACCAACCCCCCGAGCGGGCGCGCCGGAGGGACCAATTCGGCACCCGCTCGGGACCCGTGCGTCTAGCCTGCTTGTTCTGCCAGCGTGCTGATGACTGCCAGCGTGCTGATGACCGGGAGCTTGCTCCGAAACCGGGTGCTGGTTTCTGCTCGCTGCGGCTGGCTCGCCGGAAGTAGGTCGAGTGCAGGATGGAAAGCCGTTTCGGCGTCATCCCCGTGCCCGCGATGGGTTCTGGGCTGTCGGAAGAAGAGGAGACGCCATACCCTGACCCCTGCAAGGGCTACCCGAGCGCTGGTGAGGCGGGCGTCAATCTCAGACGCAGCTCGAGCTTCGCAGCTTGCGTGCGCGGGAGTTGTCGATCAGCGGCGCCTTAGTGGTTCGTGCCGCGAACGCTTCGTCGACCATCGCCCTGAGGCCCTCGAGCCTCGCCGGGTACTTGAACCAGCGGGCGTAGCCGGCCTGCTTGTTAACGTTGTCGTCCACACGCGCAGGTAGTCGCCGCGCGGTGTAGCCAGCGACAGAAGGGAGCGTGATCGCGACGAGGCCGCTTCGGCGGTTCTTCTTGTCGTTGCGCAGCGTCGAGTACACCTCCCAATCGACATAGCGGCGCGCCCAGGTGCATTTGCCGATCAGGACGATCGTCACCGTCGAGTCAGTCAGGTATTTGTCGCGTATCTGGTCCATCACATAGTCGGTGTCCTCACTGTCGACGAACTCGTCCTCGTCGGAGACTCCGAGCACACGGGCAATGAAGACCGACTCGTAGTCTTCGAGGAACTTTTTGACCTCGTCCTCATCGGCGTGGTGGAAGGAGACGAAGCACTTGTGCCGGATCGCCTTCTGGGATGCCGTGAGGCTCTCCGACAGCCGCAGCTCTCGTCCTTCCACCCATCTCTGCAGCAAGCGTTGTCCCTGCGTTGGCATACGGCTTCTCCTCGAGCTTGATAACTCTCCCACCGAAAGGCTACATCCATGAAGCCCCGCGGCAGCGCTCACGCAGCTCGGCGGGCGGTTCAGGCGACGGACGCGAGGAGATCTGCGATCCTGCCGGCGACCTCGTCGGGCTTGAGGTCAGAGGCCTCGATGCCCTGATACTCCCGAAGCACCGACGGCGCGGAGCCTGCCGGGTCACGAGTTAGGAACACGGGGAGCACACGCTTCGATTCACCGACCGCTGCGCCGATCTCAAAGTTGATCCAAGGCGAGTCGAGCGACTCACCGACGAAGACGACCAATACAGAGGACGCCCGGAGGGCGTCCTGCAGGCGCTCGGCCACGAGCGCCCCGGGGTGAGTCTCGTCGGCCGTCGATACCCGCACGCCACGCTTCTCCAGTCCGTCGGCGACCGAGCGGACGAAGAAATCGTCGGGACGAGCGAATGAGAAGAAGATCTGCTCGTCGGCCATCAGGACACGCGCTTTGCCAGCTCGTCGAGGTAGAGCGCGAGATCGTTGATGTCGCGCAGGACTATCCCGGAGAGGAAGGCCGGCGTGCCGTCTCGCTCTGCGAGTTCGCTCGTCGTCAGCCCGTGCATGACCCCAATGATACGTTTCCCCTGGCTCCATGCCGCACCGAGCTCGATCCACACGTACGGACGTTCGAGGGCAGCCGGCGTCAGGAGCACCAGGAGTTCGTCCGCGTCCTGGAGCGCGGTCCTGAGGCGGTTGTCGGTATCATCGCCGCTCTCGAGCGCGTCGGCATCGAGGAACGGGCTCACGCCGGTGGCAGCGAGTTCCTTTGCGATCTGGCCGGCAACCCAGCGGTCGCGGGATGCGTGCGAGACGAAGACGGTATAGGCCACGGCCCGACAGCCTAATAGGCTCGATGGTCGCTTATGGGGCATTAGGGAGATACCGGTGAGCCAAGCGGTTCGGCTTGATCCGGTGTTCTGGCGTTCTCGAGATCGGCGCTGTCTGGCCGCGGTGAGATCACCTCAGGGCGGATCGAGCGTGACCATGGCGCCGGCGCCGTTCGCGAGCCCTTCGGCTACGGCGTCGATCAGGGCCCTCGGTAGCCCGTGCCCGCCGAGCAGCCTTAGCTGAGTCACGCTGCTGTCGAGGTCCTGGCCCGACCCCCTGAGTTCGGTCCGGACCGATGAACGGGGTCCGGCCAGTCCCCTGAGCCGGGTTTGCATCGTCCGGCCCGCTCGTAGGCGTCGCCGGACCTCGTCCTCGGTCCTGGCAGCGTCGAGCAACGCCTCGCACAGTCCCGCCTCTGCGAGCGTCACCGCGGCCCAAAAGTGCTCCGACTCGCGTTGCAAAGCGATTTGTGCCGCGAGACGCACGGCGGGCGGCATGCTGCGCGCCGGCTGGCTCGTCGGCGGAAGCGACGGCAAGCACCACGCCGCATACTGCGAGGTTGATCCCCTCTAGTAGCAGTTCAGGCCTCGCCCGAGGTCGTGCCGGTATGCCTGCCTCGCCTTTCGCAGACGCGGCGGCAGGCCCGCCGCACCCATCCAACCGCGCGAGAATGAAAATCGGGATCTCAGTCGGACGGCCGCTCGAGATGCCTGAACGGATTAGGAGCATCGCTGCCGGAGTCACTTCCGAGCGCGAGCCTCCTGATGATGTCGTCTGCCATCTGCTTGGCCTTGAGGGCCGTCTCGTCGTCGCTGTAATCGTTTAGCTGAAGGTAAACGCGCTCCGTGAGCTTGCTAACCAAATCATCGGGCCATCGCTCGCGCAGCATGCCGATGACGTGATCTCCTCGCTCATCGACGACGACCGGCAGCACGATCGTACGTTTTTGTATCTCCTCCTGTTCGAACGCCCAGCGGAGCTCATCGCGAACCCACTCGGAATCGACGCTGAGATCGCTGATGAACGGTACGACGAATTGTCCTCCTCGTCCCACGACGGGCTGCAGCTTTTCGGCGAGGACATCTCCGACGATCAGCTCGTGCTCGTCGAGCCACACCTTGGTTCCAAGGTGGCCACGCACTGCATCCAGGAAGAACTTGACTGTGTGCTTGTTGGCATTCGCATGACACGGGAACAGCTCAACCGTCAGCCGGCTCTTTAGATAGTCAGGATGCAGATCGGCGATCGGCCGCCGAGCCATCAGGGCCCCGATCTGCGAATAGTTGTGGTAGCCGATCGACTTTCGCACGCCCGTGGAGTACTCGCCGTTGAGATACAGCCCAACTATGCAGCTTTCGGGCGGGGCCGTGTTGATCATCTCCTTGGCCTCCGCGTTGCTTTTCATCTGGTTGAGCACGTACTTTCTGCTCTCACAGAGAAACGTCAACATAGATACGTCCTCTCCGGGGCTGGCGCGGAGAGTCGCCATCAGGTCCCGTGCGTTCTCTCTGAGCGCCTCGTGCTTTAGGCGCATCAGGTAGTAGTTCGCGTCGTCATCCTCGGCGCGCACCATGCGCATCATGACGCGACCATCTATGACCTCAAGCCAGACCGGGATGTTCGGCCAGATCTGTTTGTCTCGCTTGCTCAGCGAAGAGGCGATCGTCACCCAGTGCGCGTCGGGCTCTCGCGGTATAGCGAGTCTGCGCTCTACGATCTCGTTGAGCTGCTCTGGCGTGTAGGGCCAGTAGTTCGCGAGAAAGTCGAATGCGCTCTGCCCGTTGATTTCCTCGACGTAAAACGAGCGCCCTTCCTCGTACTCGTCGAGCGGATGAAATGTGATGTCGAGCTTGCCCACATCCTCGTCGCGCTCATAGGGATGCGCGAGCTGAAGTCGCGCGCGGGCGTACGGCAGGAACGCGAACACGGCGGCATGGTTGTAGGTTGACTTGTAGAACAGACGCGGACCAACCGTTTCTGAGTAATACAGCAGCTGCAGCTGCTCTTCGCTGCGGTTCGTGGCGCAGCCGCCGACGATGTAGGCATCGTGCTCCTCCGCCGCCTCCAGGAGCTCTTGCCCGATCGCGTAGCACTCCTTGAAGTTGACGGCTTGTTCGGCCCGGATGTGTCCGCTCCCGGTCGTCAGCAGGACGCCTGTCGATGTCGTCGTGATGTCGTCTTCGGAAAGGTCCACGCCGACCTGGCTTGCCTTGGATTTGAACGCGGCGATGCCCTTCTCTAGCACTCGACGGCCGACCAGTGGTCGCTCGTCGAGCTCACGGTTGATTTCGTGGACGACGGGGATGCGATCGAAAGCTCCACTGATCACTGCGGTGATGAGTAGCCCATCGGAGATGTCTGCTCGATAGCCGGTCTTAGCGTGAAAGAACGAGCTGAGGACCGATGATCCGATCAGGGATGGGTGCCACTTGCGCGAATCGCAGAAGGCGGTGAGCGCGTCACGGATGCTTTGGTCGGACTCGTTCTGGAGCGGATGTGAGCTTGCGGACTTCGAGTTCGCAAGGAGCAGGAGGCCCACGTCGTCCCACTTCAGGCCTTCCTGCTCGAGTGCGAGGACTAGCTTGTCCAAGAGATCCGTCACTTGCTCGATCCTCAAGACATCACCTGGGAGATCCTCGCCGTAGGGGACGAGTCTGAGAATCGAGTCCTTCATTTTCGCTCCTCGGAGAGGCGGTTGCGGACCGTGCCCCGCACCGTCTGTGCGGCGTACCTGCGGTTCCGTATGTTGGCACGCCGGCGTCGCCGGCGTCGCCGTGGGAGCGTGCGGCTAGACCGAGAGCTAGAGTGCTCTCGCTGACGAACGGGAGCGAGTGACGATGCGCGTGGCCCTAACGGGTGCCCAGGGGGTGGGCAAGAGCACCTTGGCCGAGGAGCTGTCCGGCGTTCTCGGTGTCCCCGTGCTGTCGACCCCGGGTCGTACGCTCGCGGTCCGAGGACTGCCCGTCAACGATCAGGCGACGGTGACGAGCCAGACACTGGCGTGGCTCTTGCAGTTCCGCTTCGAGCGCGAGCTGGACAGGTGGGTGGCACCGCGAACGCTGATCGACGTGTGGGCCTACACGCGGCAGGCCGCAGCACGCCAGCAGATGAGCACGCTCGAGGACGGCCTGCTCGAGGAGCTCCGCCGAGCGACGCCGCTCGCGGTGGCAGGACGCTACCACGAGCTGATCTACATCCCGCCACGGATTGCGCTGCAGGGCGACGGGGTACGGCCGACCGACGAGGAGTTCCAGCGGGAGACCGATGAGGCAATCCTCACCGCGCTCGCGGACTGGCGGATAGCGCACACCGTCCTAGATGTCACCGACCGCGGCGCGGTGGAGGCCGAGCTCGAGCGACTGGCGGCGAGAGCGGCGCGGGGTAGATGAGGCTGGCGACCCGGCGGCAGTAGCGGGGGCGACGGCCCGGTAGCTCCGGTTGCGGAAACTGTGGGTTTGGAACTCTTACCCGGCCGGGCGCGCCCGTATACTCGCGCCGTGGCCAGACCCTTTCCGGGGAACAGCGCGCTGGCGCCCGACGCACAGTCCCGCTGGTGGCTGCAGGGCCCACCCCAACAGCCGGGGACCGCGCCGCGGCGGCCCATCCGGATCGCCGGCCGGACACTGGAGCCGACGGAGGTCTTCGACACCTACTGGCGGTTCGCGGCGGCCCGCCAGGCGATCTATCTCGCGCGCCTAGCCGGCGCGCACGGCCCGTGGAGCGAGGACCGGATCCTCCGCGACTTCCGTTTCACGAACGTCTACCGCGCGGCCGACCGGGTGTCCCAGTTCCTGATCCAGAACGTGATCTACAGCGACGGCGCGCCCGCCGACCCGGACAGCGTGGTGTTCCGGGTGCTGCTGTACAAGATCTTCAACCGGATCTCGACCTGGCATCGTCTCGAGGATGCACTCGGACCGATCGAGTGGCCGAGCTACCACTACACACACTTTGCCCGGGTCCTCGACGATGCGGCGAACGACGGCCCGATTTATTCGGCGGCGTATCTGATGCCGCCGCCGCGGCTGGGCGAGCAGGGCAAGCACCGCAACCATCTGCGGCTGCTCGAGCGGATGGTGCGCGACGGGATGGCGCGGACCGTGTCGGGCAGCGGCTCGCTTACCAGCGTCTATGAGCGACTGGTTAGCTATCCGTCGATCGGTAGGTTCCTGGGGTTCCAGTACACGATCGACCTGAACTACACGCCGCTGATGGAAGGCAACGAGAATGAGTTCGTCGTCGCGGGCCCCGGGGCGTGTGACGGCATCCGCAAGTGCTTCGGGCCGCAATCAGCCGGCATCGAGGCGGACATCATCCGGCACATGGTCGACCGCCAGGATGAATACTTCGCCAGCCTGGGAATCGAGTTTGGCGGCCTCTTCGGGCGCCCGTTGCACCTGATCGACTGCCAGAATCTGTTCTGCGAGGTGGACAAGTACGCGCGCGTCGCTCACCCCGACGCGGCGGGCATCTCGGGGCGCATCCGGATCAAGCAGAGGTTCCGCCCCAGCCGCGACCGGCTGATGGCGGTGTTCCCCCCCAGGTGGGGGCTGGCGGACTCGCGGCTTCTGCCGGGCACCGCGCAGCTGGAGCTGTGGCGCTAGCCAGCCATCTCGATCAGGGCGGCGTCCATATCGACGCTCACCACTCCCTCGCCCGAGACTCGCAGCTCCCTCCAGACGGTGAAGCCGGCGAGGATCGCGCTCTCCCATTCCGCCGCGGTTCGATGCGCGACCTCCAGCCCAACGGTCATCGCGCGCACCGCGTCGAGGATCCTGTCGTTGACGCGCTCGGCGCCGTCGAAATGGTTGTAGGAGCGCGACAGAGCGAACACCATCGCCGTAATGGCCTCCTCGGTCGCGCACGCCCTCGCGCCGTCGTCGGCGTTGTCGGTGGCGGGGTCGTCCTTTCTCTTGCGTTTGAGCAGCGCGCGCAGGATCGGAGACCAGCCGAGCACCGCGAGGTAGCCGAGGTGGAAGGCGTCGTGAAAGCGGTAGTCGTCGGAGTCGCGGGCGTTGTCGTCGATCGCGTCGCCGACGTACTCGCCGTCGATCTGCATGCGTGCCTTGAGGGTCCCCGACGGGGACTCGTAGGTGCTGAAGCGGGCCGTGAACTGTCTCGGTAGACGCTGGGTCTCGGGGAAGCCGTCGTCGAGCGTGACCTTTCGCGCCGGGTCGGGCGGCAGCCATCGTTGCCTGGTCTTCTGGAGGTTCAGGAGCGCGACGTCGTTGAGGCTGACGTCTACCCGCCGGGCGAGTGATGCCAAATACCAGAGGATGTCGCCGAGCTCGACCTTGACGACCTCCTCGAAGCCTGCGTAGGCAACGCCGTCTGGTCTGCGCTTCTTCTTGTACTCGGCGATCAGCGAGCCGACCTCTCCGGCGAGGCCAAGCAGCGGCGTCATCGGGTCGTCGTTGGCGCCCTCGAGGTCGGTGAGCGAGGAATCGCGTTGGTAATCCGCGAGCGTGAGGTTCTCCGGGAGCGTCGGGTCTTGGCTCATTGCACTGACCTTTCGTTCGGGTTGGAGCGGCCCAGGCCGAGGGCAACCAGGGACGCCACTTCGCTCGGACGGTGCGTCGCCGCGAGCCGGAGGTTCTCGTCGAGGCTGAGGCCGTTCTGCTCGGCGTGCCATCCGGCCTCCTGCGCCGCTGCCTCGATCGCCGCAAGTCCCTCCGACAGGCCCGCGTCGCGGTCCTGGTTCGCCCCGATCTCACCGAGATGGCCCTCCGGGTCAAGTCCGAGCACCCGCGCGATGTCGAGTGTCACGCCGCCGAAACCTCCCGCGAGGAACAGTGGTCGCTCGCCCCGGATTGATAGAAGTGCCTCCTCGAGGACGCCTGGGTAGAGGCCCTGGAAGCCGGCGCGCTTGCCGCCCACAAGCAACCGCGCATGCGTCTTGGCGGTCATATAGTCGCGTAGTGCCGTGAGGGCCTGCCGACGCAGGGCCGCGTCCTCGACGGCCTCCGCGAGCTCGGTCCGTTCGAACTCGCGGGGGACCTCCTGGCCGTCTGCACTCAGGTAGACAATCTTTCCGTACAGCCCGAGATCCTCCTCGGCTGCGACCAGATCCGCGAGCGGGATCCGCCGATGTTCCTGCCACGCCAGGCACACGGTCAGCGGCCGGTCCCGGCGACTGTACTTCTCCATCTCGGCCCTAAGGAAGGAGGTGTAGCCGTTTGGGTCGAGGTGGCCACCGTAGAGGATGCGCGCGCCGGCGATCAACATCGCCCGCGCGACCTCGGCCAGAGCGAGACGCAGGTGTGCCTCGACCAGGCCGAGCCGCATGAGATCCGCGCTCTCGGAGACCGAGATCCCGAGGCGCAGCTCCTTCATGCTCTCGCGCGCTAGGAGCTCGTGCTGTCCAGACACCGCTAGCCGCCCCGGGCCGCGAGTCCACGCGGAGTCATGATGTCCAGACGGTCCCCGAGGCCAGACAGGGCCGCGATCTGGGCGAGGGCGTCGCGCTCGACGGGGCCGAGAGGCGGGTCGGGATGAAGGACGCGTATATCCTCGCCATCCGGCAGGCCGGCAAGCCCTCCGGTCAGCCAGTCGGCGAGCGTCAGCGGCTCGGGCGCGTGTGGAGCCCACCACGCGATATCCCACGCTGCGCCGCCAGCGGTGATCTGACGTTGGCGGTCCCACAGCTCGCGCTTGAGAGATTCGTCGACGAGTTGGTTGAGGGCAGCGACGATTGCCATGTCGTTGAGATCCTGCCCGGCGGAGGCGTTCGGGATCCGGGCAACGTGATCCATTAGGAATGAGCCTCTTTCCTCGCCGTCGGTCAGAGCGTCGAGGATCACGACCGGCATGCCCGCGAGCTTCGCGGTCGCGACCTCGCGCTGGCACCACTCGCGGCTGGCGTATAGGTCCGTGCGAACCGCCAGCAGCGCGCTCGTGCGTGCGTTCGCGTCGAGTTCCCCCGCCCAGTCCGCGCCGGGCTGCAGGTCGCTCGCGTCGAAGTACTCGGCCAGCCGGGTGCCGTTGATGGCACTGCGCACCTGTGTGATCAACTGCGTGAGCTGCTCCGTCTCGTCCCGAGCTGCGCGCTTGGTATGGCTGAGAAACACCTTCAGCCGGGACTGCCCGTTCGCGAGCTGGGCGACGCCCTGCGCGAGATCCCGAGCGCGAACCGAGGCGGTCTCCGCGGCGACATTGCCGGCCTGGGTGCCGATGGTCTGGATCGAACCGAACAGCTCACCGAGCGTCGTACCGTCGGTGGCGCCCTCCGAGAGCCGGACGGGATATACGCCGACGCTGTCGCGAGCTTCCTGGCGGAGCGTAGTGATATGCAGCGCATAGTCGAACCACCGCCCTTCGCCAGCCTGCACCGCGTTGGCAAACCCGATGCCGAGCACCGGGACGATCGCCGTGAGCGCCGGCCCGGCGATCCCGTAGGGCCCGGGCGACAATGGCCTCGGCGCGTCCTGTGCGTCCCGCCAGCCCTCCGAGCGGACGTAGATCTCGACAGCACCGCCGATCAGGCCGGAGAACGCGGTTCCGTGGAAGTGTTCGACGAACTGGTCGGCAATCAGCTCGCCGGCCGGGTCCTCCGGATGCCATACCACGAATATCTCGAGAATCGGCGGGATCACTAGCTTTCATAAACCTTTCCGAGTGGGGACACTCGTACACTATTTAGGACGACCCGTTCGAGCAAGGATCTGAGTGCCGATGGCCGAGATGCGCAACGTATTCATCAGCCACATCCACGAGGATGACCGCCATCTCGCCGCGCTCAAGGAGCTGCTGGCGGACCGCGGGCTCGACATCCGCGACTCTTCCGTCAACGCGTTCGACGCCAAACGAAGCCAAGGATGAGGACTACATCAAGAGCCAGATCCTCGCGCCGAAAATCCGATGGGCCGGCACCCTTGTGGTGCTGATCTCCCCCGATACCAAGAACAGCATCTACGTCGATTGGGAGATCGAGTACGCCGTGGAGAACGACACCAGGGTCGTGGGCGTGTTCGCCCCGGGCGCGGCCGATTCCGACCTCCCCGAGGGGCTCGCCGACTATGCCGACAGTATCGTCGGATGGAACGGCGACGCCATCTTCCAAGCGATCCAGGGCGATGACGTCTGGCAGGACAGTGCGGGCGCGCCCCGCGGACGCAGCGATATCGCCCGCCACAACTGCTAGCGCGCTGCAGGTCTACTCCTACATCGTCGCGCGCGACTTCGGGTTTGCCCCCAACCCGTTTTTCGACTGGTGCACGCTAGCGACATGCAAGCCGGTGATCCGGCGTACCGCCCGGGCCGGGGACTGGATTCTCGGCAGCGGCTCCGCTGACAAGGGACGCTCCGGCCGGGCGATCTACGCGATGCGCGTCCAGGCGGCGATGACGTTCGGCGATTACTGGGCAGATCCCCGCTTCGCCCGCAAGCGTCCCGACCTGAGGGCCAGCCAGAAGGTCGCGTTCGGGGACAACATCTACCGGCCGGACGGCAGCGGAGGATGGCGTCAGCTTGACTCCCACCACAGCCTGCACGACGGTAACCCGAACCCGTTGAACGTCGTCGCCGACACGGCTACCGACCGGGTCCTGGTCTCGCAGGACTTCATCTACTGGGGCGGCGACGGGCCGGCGGTTCCCGAACACCTGCGGTCCTTTGGCGACGCGAGTGAGGACCTCTGCTGCAAGAATCGCGGGCACAAGTGCCGGTTTGACGCGGCGCTCGTGACGGCGGCCGTCGCCTGGTTTGAGGGCTTTCCGGACCGTGGACTGCGGGGGAGGCCGGGGGACTGGTGAGGCACGTGAGCGTTGCTCAACGGGTCACGTACCGCCACCCACCCCGCGTTTTGGGTTCGTTCGCGTTTGTTTGACCAGTCTGCCAATGGTACCCGCGGCGTGTGCGGACTGGAACCTTGGAGAGCCTCGTCAGAGCCCAGACCACGAAAAAGGGCCCCGATTACCAGGGCCTTCCTTCATAGCGGGGCAGGATTCGAACCGCGACCTCGGGGTTATGAGCCCACAGTTCAACGGCGTGGGCGGTCAAACCCGCGTCACGTGGGCGGTTCGTGAGCGGAGTGCCTGCAAGTCCACCTCAGTGGCATGCCTGTCGCCCCAGCCACATCACCCCGCGATCCCACACCCAGAGCCAAAAAGCTGCCCTCTCAGGCCGCCCCCAGCCCCTCCCAGCATCCACCAGCATTTCTATCGGGGAGACAGGACTTGAATCTGGGACCGCTCAATCGAGTCCCATGCGATCTGGTGTGTGCGATCGGATAACCGAGGCCGCAATCCAGCCGGCCGGTCCGTCCCGTCCGTGTGCGCACACGTACCGTGCAATCCGTGGCCGGTCTTGGGTCGTTCGGGTCTGTAGCCCTTGTGATGACCGCAGCCAGCATCGGCGCCGGCAAAGGCGGCGGGTACGCCCGCTACCTGGAGTCAAAGACCATCGAGCCCGAGCGCGGCGACTACTACCTCTCCCCAGATGGGGAGCCGACGCAAGCCCCCGGCCGGTGGCTCGCCACCCCCGACACGCTCGCCCGACTCGGCATCGAGGGCACCACTGTCGAGGCCCGCCAGTTCATCGCGCTCATGGAAGGCAAGCATCCCCGCAGCGGTCGGTGGCTACGAAGCGCAGGAGCTGACGGCACCCGCGCCGGCGGCATCGACCTCACCTTCAGCGCGCCCAAGTCGGTCTCGACGGTGTGGGCGCTCGCCGGCGAGACCCAGCGCCGCGAGATCGAGGCCGCACACGCCGCTGCTGTCCGCGAGACGCTCTGCCACCTGACCGAGACAGTGCCGACCGTGCGCCGCAGCCTCGCAGGCCGCATCGTCGAGCAGCCCGCCCATGACCTCGTGGCCGCCGAGTACCGGCACACGACCTCGCGCGGCGTCCTCGAGGGAGACGCGCCCGACCCGCAGCTCCACAGCCATGTCGTCATCACCAGCGCGATCCGCGAGGACGGAAAGCTCGTCGCCGTCGCCTCCCGTCCCATCTTCCGCTGCGCCCGTGAGCTCGGCGCCTACTACCGCTCGGCGCTCGCGCACCAACTACAGCACCGCGGCTACAAGGTTGAGCGAGGCACCGGCAAACATGGCCGCTACTTCGAGATAGCCGACGTCCCCCGCGGCCTGCTTGACGCCTTCAGCGCCCGCAGCCGCGAGGTCGCCCGAGCCGCCGAGCGCTTCCGCGCACAGTACGGGCGGGCGCCCGAGCGCGGCGAGCTACGCCAGCTCAAGCTAGAGAACCGCAAGGCCAAGGTGCTCGTCACCCGCACAGACCTGCAGCAGGCGTGGAACGACACCGCCGCCCGCTTCGACTACACCGCCCGGCCGCCCTGTAGGCCGTCCGCTACGAACACCGCGCCAGCGCCCGACCAGGCGCTTGAGAATCGCGTCGAGCAGCGCCTCACCGAGCGCGCCGCGACCTTCGAGCCCGGCGAGTTCCGCGCGGTCCTGCTTGAGCAGTCCGTCGGCGAACTCTCACCACGCCAAGCGCTCGAACACTCACGTGCGATGGTCGCCGAGCGCCGCGTGCTGCCCCTCCAAGGCGGCCTGATGACCACGCTCACAGTCAGGGCGCGCGAGCAGGGGATCGAGCGCAGGTTCACCGTGCTTGCCGCCGCCACCGGCAGGGATGTCGGCGACCAGGCCCGCAAGATCGCGGGCGACCAAATCGCCGAGCGCATCGGCGCACGCCTCTCTGACGAGCAGACCCGCGCGCTGCGGATCATCAGCGGCCCCGAGCGCGCAGCGGTGTTGGTCGGTCCTGCCGGCACCGGCAAGGGCCTCGTGATCGACGCCGCCGCCCGCGCCGAGCAGCACACCGGCCATCAGACGCTCGGCATCGCCGTCTCTGGCTCGACCGCCCAGCGCCTCGGCCAAGACAGCCCCACGCTCGCCGGACAGACCCTCACCCTCGACGCGCTCGTCTCGCGCGTCGAGCGCGGGCAGCTCAACATCGATGAGCACACGACGATCTACTTCGACGAGGCCGGCATGGCCGACACCGACCGCCTCGACCGCCTCACCGAAACGGTCGAGCACAACGGCGCCAAGCTCGTCACGATCGGCGACGCCGCCCAGCTCCCCTCGATCGGCGCCGGCGGCATGTTCGACAGGCTCTCCGACATCGCCCCCTCGGCGGAGCTGTCGAACATTCGCCGCACCCTCGACCCCGACGAACAGCGCGCCTGGGCAGACCTGCGCGCCGGCCGCTCAGACCGCGCGATGGCCCACTACCACGCCCGCGGGCAACTGCACATGTCAGACACCCGCGATCAGGCCCTCGAGCAGGCCGCGCAGAACTGGGCGACGCTCACCGAGACCCACGACCCCAGCGAGGTCGCCCTCATCTCAGACGCCTCCAATCAGGAGATCAACCGTCTCAACGCCCGCGCCCAGCACTTCCGCTGCCAGCGCGGCGAACTCGGCGAGCTCGAAGTGCCGGTCCCCGACGTCCACTACGGCATCCGCCAAGGCGACCGCGTGGCGCTGATCGACCAGCACCACGAGCCCGGCATCGAGCGCATCGAGAACGGCAGCCGCGGCGAAGTCCTCGACATCACCCCCGCCGGCGAAGTCCTGATCGAGTTCGACGTGACCGGCCGCCAGCGAACGCTCGCCGGCGATGACCTCGGCCGCGTGCGCCTCGGCTACGCGCAGCACATCCACCGCGCCCAGGGCGCGACCGTCACCCGCACCTTGGTCCTCTCCGGCGGCTGGCAGACCAGCAAGGAGCCCGCCTACGTCGAGGCCTCCCGCGCCCGCCAAGGCACCGACTGGTACGTCGCCCGCGAGGACCTTGGCCTTGAAGGTCACGACACCGACCGCATCGCACGGCTCGCTCAGAATATGTGCACAAGCCACGCACAGACACCATCGCTCGCGCACCGCGAGCTGCCCGACCCAAGCTACGGACCCGGTCTTCACCTTCCGATCGCACCCAGCCGCACCAGCCCAATACCGGGGATCGTCCGCACGGCGATCAACCGGCTCATCAACCCACCAGCACAGGAAAGGACACGATGAGCAGGCGACGCCAGATCGTGCTGCCCGACCCCGTAGACCAGCAGCTGCGCGAGCTGGCCGCCGCCGCGGACACGCCGACCTCCACACTCGCCGCACACTTCGTCCAAGCGGGCGTCGCCCAGGCAGCCAAGGACGGCAAGATCCGACCGTTGCGCTCGACACCGGCGCTCACCGGCGCGCGTGGCGGCGAGCGCGCACCCTGGCTTGAGCCCTACGGCGGCGACAGCCAGTGGCGCCGGCAGACCTGGGGCGCGATCGTCGCCCTGCACGGCCGCTACCCCGAACAGCTGAAAGCGCTCAGGGACAAATGGTGGACCAGCGACGCGACCGCCGAGACGCTGTGCGCGCTGGCGCTGTGGCGAGCCGAACTGGACGACGGCGGACAGGACCCGCGCGAGGAGCTCGCCTTCCAGCACCAGCTCGCCGACTACTCACACCTGCTGCGCGCACAGAGCGGCGGCGCCACCAAGGAGTGGAAGCCCGGCGGCATCCCGCCCGAGTGGACCGGCGCATAGACGACACGGCCAAGCCGAGTGTTACATCTTCAACGCACCCTGTGCCAGCTTCGCGTCACCCGCTCGCAGGCTGACACAGACTATGTACCGTCGTCTCACAACTGCACATTTGGCGCCGGCGGCAGCGCAAACTGCCCCGACGCCGTGGCACAAGGAGCCGGAACTCCCCATGCGCACACACCGTACCCCAGAGGGGTTGAAGGAGCACACACTCCTCGACCGAGCCGTACTGAACCTCATGCTGGACCCCGAGCGCCAGCGACCGTGGGCCGAAGACGAGCTCGCCCGCACGCTCAGCGTCCCCGGCAATCTCCGCGAAAGCCTGCGCCGACTTCGCGCCGGCAAGCTCATCCACCGCTGGAACGACCTCGCCGTTGCCACGCACGCTGCCGTGCGCTTCCACGAGATCAGCCAGGCCGTCGAGAACCTGACCCCCAACGACCGCGATGAGCGCCATTGGGAGCACGCGATCCTTGACAGTCTGATCGCGCGCAGCACCGATGGCGAAGGGCCGCGCACCCTGCAGCAGACCTACGAAGCGTTCGGCGCGACCAAGCGCAAGAAGCAGCTCAACATCGCCGACGCGCTCGACCGGCTGGACGGCGCCGGGCTGATCGAACGCCGCGCCGGACGCTCAATCGCCTCTGAGATCGCGCGACGTCTTGACGAACTGATGACCGTCTAACGCGCCAATTCATCTCCCCAGATGCGCGTTGACGAGCTGGCCTTGAGCCAGGCTTTCCTCCCGAGCCTGGCCAAGGCCGCCATCCACGAGACAGGACAGCTCGCCGAGCACGCCCTCGGCGAGCCGATCCTCATTGTCGAGACCGACGCCGACCTCGGCAGGCAACTCGTTGACCAACTCCACGCCGACGGTCACCCAGCCGACCTTGCCCGCACCGCAAACCATGCTCGACACCTGGCCCACGCCCGGCAGCCCCGCCTGCTTCTACTCGGCGAACTCGACACGCCCCGCGGCACCCTCGACCTCCTGGAAAGCATCCGCAACTGCCCGACTCGCGACACCAACAGCCAGCAGTGGTCACCGACAGTTCCAGTCATCGTCCTCAGCTCGCGCACAACCCAGCCCGACCTGCTGCGAGCCTTCGACGCAGGCGCCGACGACTTCCTACCCCGCCCGGTCCCATACCTCGAGCTCCGAGCGCGAATACAAGCCGTGCTGCGCCGCTGCCAGCGCACGCCCGAACATCCTCCGCTGCAAATCGGTCCATTGACAATCGACCACACCAGCCACACCGCAAGCCTCCACGGCAAGCCACTTGACCTCCGCCGCAAGGAATACGACTTGCTGCTGCACCTCGCCGCCAACCCAAAACGCGTATTCCACAAACACGAGCTGCTCAGCGCCGTATGGGGCTACCGTGCCCCCGGCTCGACACGAACCCTCGACAGCCACGCCAGCCGCCTACGCCGCAAGCTCGGCATCACCGGCGAACACTGGATCATCAATGTATGGGGCGTCGGCTACCGCCTGGTGTGAGGGGGCAGCGCGATCCGAAGCTCGGCCGAACCACGGACGGCTGCTGTGACTTGGATGCATAGCCGGCTGAACTCCAGGTCCGGGCGCCAGCGTCAAGGGGCGGCTGACCCTACTGCTGCGGTTGTTCGGCCAGCCACTCGTCGAGCATTGGGCGCGTGAAGCGGATGTGCCGGCCCACCCGACGACATGGCAGCACGCCGTTGCGCACAGCCTCATAGACCCAGCTCGTCTTGACGTTCAGATACCACGCGGCCTGCTCGGGGCGAAGAAGTCGATCTTCCTTCAGCGCAGCCGCCAGCGGCTGATCTGTCGTTGGTCCCTGCATACAACCGATACGGACCCCGACCGTCCTCCAACCGGCCAACGGATTTGCCCGAGCACGATCACGCCTATACGTGTCGCTCCTGTCCGCTCCCGCCGCGGCCTCGCCAGGGCAGCCGAGCCTCCGCGAACCGGCTGGCCAGGGGTCACGCAGCCGTTTACGATCGCCACGATCAACGCCAGGTCCGCCAGCATTGGATTCCTCCTACGCCGCGATGACGACGATCCGCCGACCGTCCGGCATGACGCCATCGGGGTACGTCTCCGCGAGCCGTAGTGCGCGCGCCCGGTCGCGCACGACGCTCATCCCGTGCAGCGCCGAGAAGAACACATCGTCGGCGTGCATCGTCTTCTGCGCGACCGCCTTGTGGTTGTAGATCGTGCTGGGGCTCACGTCACGGCTCTCAGCGATATCGGGCACCGATTCCTCATCGAAGAAGTAGCGGTTGATGACCTCCCGCTGTACCCGTGGCAGCCGCCCGACTGCCGCTTTGCACGCCTCGCGCACTGGATCGTGGGCGAAGAACTGCTCGACCACATCGAACACGTCTCGCATACGGATACGCACCCGCCACTCCGCCAGCCCGCGCCGATCGCGCATCGCGGGCGCCTCGATCCCCTCGAACCCGGCGAGCGCCGCCTGCATCGCTTCTGCCTCCGGCACGCTGGCGCCACACGTCTCAGCCTCCGGCAGCTCGCCGCGCAGTTGGTCAAGGGCACGATGGGCGATCGTCTCACGCAGCCACGGAAAGAACCGCTCGGGCGGGTCACACGGGTATCGGAACACCGCTTCCAGCGCTGCCTCCCTGGTCACGTCATACAGCCGTTCGCGCTCGACGACATGGATCAGTCGCGCCTCCTCGCGGTTGGCCCAGTTGACATCGCGCGCCTGGGGCGACATGCCGAAGTGCGCGGAGACGAACGCCTTGCTGACGCTGCGCCTGACCGACTCGAAGACGAGCATCAAGAAGATCAGCAGGTGCTCGTTGCTCGCCGGGTCGCGGCGAGCTGCCTCGATCATCGGCTCAAGGAAGCGCTGCTTCTGCTCGGCCGTGTTCATCCGGTCAACCCACTGCCACTTGTCCAGCAGCGCCGAGACCTCCTCGCCATGTGGCAGACGCTCCAGCTCCTGTAGCCGGCGGATCAGCGCGCGAGTCTGCGCGTCGTGCGGCTCAAAAGCCTTGCGTCGCGCGGGCACGAACGATAGCTCCCGGCTGTAGACCACCTTCTTCGGCAGGTCTTCAAGCTCCTCGTCTCGGATGCGTCGCTGGCTGGACTCCAGGTCCGGGCGCCAGCGATTGTCGATTGGACCATTGACGATGGGCATGTTGCTTGCCTCCTTTATAGAGCTGGGTGCGGACCAATTCCGACCCTCTGCCTCTACAGAACAGGCGGCATCTCTACTCCAGCGACGGCTGGGCGCGCGTCCCGGCGATCCGGTCCTATCCGACTGGCACGATCCAGGCCATGAGCGAGCCGCAAGTCCCTGACGATGGCGTCAAGCACCTGACCACCAGCAACTGGCTGGAGCCCGACCCGATCTGCCTGAAGTTCGTGGGGGTGAACCTGGCCACCGCAGAGCGCCGTCCGCCGACCGGCGTGGGCTGGGCCGAACGGTTCCTCGCCGTCGATCTCGCGCCCACCGTGGCGAGCGAGGTTCGAGATATGTGACTGGCTCATCTCCGCCGGCGTCATCCCGGCCGAGAAGCGCGACCGCTGGGGACCTCGTCGGCGGGCTGCGCAACGAATCCACCCACGCCAGCATCCGGCACCTCACGCCGCCGCACGAAGCGCTGCGCGTGCTCGAACTCCTGGCAGGCGAGATCGACGCTCCGTTCGCTTCCGAGCCCGGCCAGGACACAAACGCGGCCCTCTAGGGAAATCGCTGGGGAAATAGTCGCCGCCGTCCGCAGCCCCTGATAACCTCAAAATCGTTGTGTGGGCTGGGTTTTCGGCGATGCCGGAGGAGGGACTCGAACCCCCGACACGCGGATTATGATTCCGCTGCTCTAACCGACTGAGCTACTCCGGCGGGGCTCGCAAGTTTAGTGGGCACGGCGCGGCACGCCGGAGCACGAGGTGCCCGCGGCCAACAGGTCACCAGCGCCCGCTGCACGTGGACCTCAGCCCCACCCGAGCGTCCCTCCCTTGACATCCCAACACAATGTCGATAAATTTGATCGACAATGTTCGCTTTAGCGTTGCCGGAGTGCCCTATGCCTGCCAGCGGGTTCCGGAGCGGTCGCAAACGCGACCGCGAGCGCTCGGGCGAGCTGCGTGGAAGCACCTGAAGCTCCTCTCCGTCCGGGTGGCGTTGCCTGCGCCGCTCGGACCCCTCCCTAGCGGCTGGGCCGGTCCCTCTCTCCGGCCCAGCCGCTGCCTACGGTCCTGAGTAACGGGCTCATCTCCGTCGCCGCCTCGTCCATTCGCTCCTGGAGCGCCTCTCTGATAGACCCCGGCGCGATGGACGAATCCCAGCCTCCGCGACTGCGCGTGCCGCGGTCGGCGTACGCGCGCGCGGGTGCGCTGGCGGCCGTGCTGATCGTCGCCGCGCTGATCATCTATGCGCTGTCGCGGCTGGATCTGAGCAGCGTCGGCCACGCGCTCGTGACCGCGGCGCCGGGCTGGATCGCGGCGGCGCTGGCGGTGATGGCGCTGTCGCTGGGATTGCGCTCGGTGTCGTGGCACGAGGCGCTGCGCGCGGCGCTGCCGGATACGACGCTCAGCTGGCTGGCGGTGGCCCGGGCGACCGTGATCGGCGTGATGGCCTCGGCGGTGTTTCCCGGCCGGATCGGCGAGCCGACGCGGATCGTGGTGCTGACGCGCCGCCTGGAAGGGCCGGCGCGGCGGTTGCTGCCGATCGTGACCGGGACGGTGTTCTCGCAGACGCTGATCAACCTGGTGGCGCTGGTGATCCTGGCCGTGGTGACGTTTTCGAGCGTTCCGCTGCTGGACGGGCATCTCGGCGGGATCCTCGGCGTGGCGACGATCCCGCTGGCGCTGTGCCTGCTCGTGCTGTTCGGCCCGCGGCTGCTGCGGCTGGGCGAGCGCTCGCGCTCGCCGCGGGTGCGGCAGATCAGCGCGACGATCGCGCGGCTGCTGTATCTCGCCAGGCAGGGTTTGGCGGTGTTCGTGACGCCGCGCCACGGCGTCGCGTCGGTCGCCGCCCAGCTGCTGGCGTGGGCGTTGCAGTGGCTTTCGTGCTACGCGCTGATTCGTGCGCTCGGACTGCCGGTGCATCCTCCGCTGGCGGCCGCGGCGGCGGTGCTGCTGGCGGTGAACGTGAGCGCCGTGCTGCCGGCCACCCCGGCGAACGTCGGCGTGTTTCAGGCCGCCTGCCTGGTGGTGCTGGCGGCGTACGGCGTGGGTGCCGGTACAGCGCTGGCGTACGGCATTCTGCTGCAGGCGGTCGAGGTGCTGACGGCGCTGTGCCTCGGCGTGCCGGCGCTGCTGGGCGAGGGGCTCACCTGGCGCGACATCCGGCCCGCGCACGGGCAGGCGGGTGAGGACGGCCTCGAGACCTCCGACGCCGGCCCTCCTCCCGAGCGCCCCCCCGACGCCGGCCCTCCTACCGAGTTCCCCCGCGACATCGGCCCCAGCACCGAGCGCACCTCCGACATCGCCCCTCACGGCCCGCGCGATTAGCGGCGCACACACGCGCGCGCACGCGCGCGTGCGTCGCCGACGGCATACACAACCGCCCAGCCGGCGATCGCGACGATAAACACAAAGCCGCTCAGCCGGCGATCGCGCGGAGAGACTGCTTGAGCGATTTCACGGTCTCCAGGACCGCCGTGGGCTCGTAGCCGCAGTGGGCCATGCAGTTTTCGCAACGAGGGTCACGGCCGCGGCCGTAGGCGCTCCAGTCGGTGGTGTCGAGCAGCTCCTGGTAGGTCTCGGCGTAGCCGTCGGACATCAGGTAGCAGGGGCGCTGCCAGCCGAACAGCGAGTAGCTCGGTATGCCCCAGGCGGTGCAGCCGAATTCGGCGCGGCCTTCGAGGAAGTCGAGGAACAGCGGGCTGTGGTTCAAGCGCCAGCGCTTGCGCCGGCCGCCGGCGAAAGCCTCGCGGAACAGCTGACGCGTCTGGGTGACGCCGAGGAAGTGCTCCTGGTCGGGGGCTTTCTCGTAGGCGTAGGCCGGCGAGATCATCATCTCGTCGACCTGCAGGTCGTCGTTGAGGAAGTCGAGCACCTCGCGCACCGTCTTGGCGGAGTCGTGCGTGAAGAAGGTGGTGTTGGTGGTGACTCGAAAGCCGCGGCGCTTGGCGGCGCGGATCGCGGCGACGGCCTTGTCGAAGGTGCCGGCGCGTTCGACGGACGCGTCGTGGCGCTCGCGCAGGCCGTCGATGTGAACGGCCCACGCGAAGTAGGGGCTGGGCTTGAATTTGGCGAGCTTGCGCTCGAGCAGGATCGCGTTGGTGCACAGGTAGACGAAGCGCTTGCGTCGCACGAGCTCGCCGGCGATCAGGTGGATCTCGGGATGGATCAGCGGCTCGCCGCCCGCGATCGAGACCATCGGGGCGCCGCTTTCCTCGATCGCGCCGACGGCTTGCTCAACGGACATGCGCCGGCGCAGGACGTGCTCGGGGTGCTGGATCTTGCCGCAGCCGGCGCACTCGAGGTTGCACTGGAACAGCGGCTCGAGCTCGACGATCAGCGGGAACCGCTCGCGCCGGGCCAGGCGCTGGCGCAGGAGGTACCAGCCCATGCGCGTGCTCTGCCTGAAGTCCGCGGGCATGCCTAGACGTTCCGCCTGAAGTCGGCGGGCATGCCCAGACGTTCTGCCTGGAGTCGGGCGGGCATGCCTAGACGTTCCGCCTGAAGTCGGCGGGCATGCCTAGACGTTCCGCGTCGAGTTGACGGCCATGCGTAGACCTTATTCCCTTGGTCGGTCTCGCTGAAGCTCGCGCGCTCCCGGCGGATCCCGCCGAGGCGGGCCGGGCGCCTCGGGCACGAGCGCCGGGCCGGGCGCGGCGCCCGCGGGGGTCCAGTCGCGCAGGATGCCGGTGACTCGCCGCAGCGTGCGCGCGGCGCGCAGCGCGCCCGCGAGCGCCTGCGGGCGCAGGAGCTCGTGGCTCGGGCTGTCGAGCACGACGCGTACGACCGCGAACGGCCGCTCGGCGGCACCGGCGGCAAGCCACACGGACTCCATGTTGACTGCCAGAGCGCCGGCCGCGAGCAGCTGGGCGCGGCGCTCGCCGAGCGCCAGTTTCGAGACGCTGACGATCTCGCCGGTGCGTACCGGGATGCCGCGAATGCGCAGCGCCGCGGCCAGATCATGGGCGTGGGAGCAGGCCACAGGCGGCTCCGCGTGTCCTTCGTCGGCGCTGGCGGTGACCCGCTCGGCGACGATGACTTCCCCGGGCCGCGAATGCTCGTCGAGGCCGCCGCAGAAGCCGAGCACGAGCAGCGCAGCGCCCGGCTTGCGCTCGAGCGCAAGCGCGGCAGCCTTCGCGCGGTTGGGCCCCATTCCGGTCTTGTGCACGCTGGCGCGGCGCGCGGCCGGCCCGACCAGCAGCGCCTCGACACGCATCGGCGTAGCGATCATGAGCTCGCTCACGACCCACCGGCCCACTCGGTCTGGGTTTCATTTTTCAGTTTGGTGAACTTTCGTATATGCAGAGTTAATACCATGGAGCACCGTCGCCAAAAATTCAAACCGATCGGACCCGCTGCGCGCCTCTTGTCACATTCTCGTATATACCGAAGTGCACCGAATCAGGAATTCAAGAACCCACTTACGGCCCCACCAGCGTTCTGTCAGCGGCCGGACGGCCGGCGAGCACAGCCCGAGCGGCGGTATGGCCGCTGAGGACGGCGCCCTCGAGCGTGGCGGGCCAGCCGGTGTCGGTCCACGTGCCAGCGAGCACGAGGCCGGGCACGTCGGTGTGGGCGCCGGGACGCAGGCCGGCAACGCCCGGTTCGGCGCGGAAGGTGGCGGCGTGCTCCTTGGTGACCATGAAGCGTTCGAGCTTGGCGGCGCGCGCGCGTGGCAGCAGCTGCGAGAGCGCCGGCACGTACACGGCCCGCAGCTCATCGGGGCTCATCCCCATCTCGCGCTCGGCGCCGGAGAGCGACACCGCCAGATACTGACACCCGCGCGGGAGACCGGCGGCAGCGGTGCGATCGAACAGGTATTGGACCGGCGTGCGTACTCCGGCCGCGAAGCGCCACTGCGAGACGGGCCTGTCGTAGACGAGGTGGATGTTCACGATCGGTGAGCTGGCCAGACGGCGCAGCGTGGCGGCGGTGGACGGGAGCAACGGCTCGAGGAGCGCGGACGCGCGCGCGTGGGGCACCGCGACGACGACGGCCTCGGCGTCCAGCTCGTCGGTGGCGTCATCGCGACGAATGCGAAAATCGCCGCCGAGACGTTCGATGCTCTGGGCGCGCCAGCCGAGTCTGACGTTGACACCGGTGGCGGCCAGGGTGCGCCGGGCCGGCATGTCGATCGTGGCACTGAGCGGGCGCTCATGAAAGCCGATGTCGCCGGCGTCGGCGCGTTCGAGCAGACCGGTCTTGAACACGAAGGCGCAGAGCGCCGCGGAGGCATGGTCGGCTCTCAGGTTGAGGCTGGGCAGCGCGATCAGATCCCAGAGCGCGGCGACCGTGGCCCGATCCTGGCCGTGGCGCGCGAGCCAGTCGCCGAAGCTGATCTGATCGAGCTCGCGCGCGCCTGGGTCGGCCCGCGAGAGCGCAAGCGCGGCAAGTCCGACGCGCAGGCGCTGGAAAGGCGTGAGCCGCCGGTAGCGAAGCAGCGAGCCCGTGAGCTGAAACGGCGCGGGCCAGCCGCTGCGGCGCAGGAGCACGGGCTCGCGCCCGGGGCTGAGCACGGGGATCTCGAGCCGCGGCTGCAGGCGGACCGAGGCGGCGCTGCCGAGGCGCGCGAGCAGGGCGCGGTAGGCGAGGCAGCAGCGCAGGAAGACGTGCTGGCCGTTGTCGATGGACAGGCCGTCGCGCTCGAACGAGTAGGCGGCGCCGCCGAGCCGGGGTCTGACCTCGACGAGTGTGACCTCGGCGCCCGCGTCGGCGCAGTCCAGGGCGCATGTGATCCCTGCCAGCCCGCCCCCGACGACGACGACGCGCGAACTCATGAGACTCCGACTTTCGCGACGGGCACGCTCATCCATCGCTGACCCCAGCTCTTGGATCGGCACCGGGCCGAGCTCCAAGATCGGCACCGGCCCGGACTCCAGGATCGGCACCGGCCCGGACTCCAGGATCAGCACCGGCCCGGACTCCAGGATCAGCACCGGGCCCGACTGCGACTTCACGAGCGCCGGTGTGCGGGCCGCCGCCCGCCAGCCGGGCGGCCCCGATCCCGGTCGCCGCGACGAACAGGCTGCGGACGGCGACCAACGCCTTCTCGCGCCCCGTGAGGCGGACGCGCGCGCGCAGGGCCCGGCCCGGATCGGCATCGATGCGCTCGAGCAGCGTGTGGTAGATCCCGGCCATCGCGAGCACGCAGGCGGCGCTGCGCCGGTCGAGCAGCGCGGTCAGCTCGATGCCGCGCGCGAACCACGCGCGCGCGCGGGCGGATTCGGCGCGGATCAGTGGGTACAGCTGGTCGATGTCGCCCGCGACCGGCAGCGGCGGTGCGGGCAAGGCCGCCCCCTCCCCCGGCACCGACGCCGCCGTGGCCTTCCCGTCGCCGCGCGCGAGCGCCGCAATCAGCGCGGGCGCGTGCGCCTCTTGGCCGACCGCGATCACCCCGAAGCGCCTGAGCTGTTGGAACGGCAGGTAGCAGCGCCCGAGCTCGGCGTCCTCGCGGACGTCGCGCAGGATGTTGGTGAGCTGCAGAGCGACGCCGAGATCGTCGGCGAGCTGCCAGGCGCGCTCGTCTCTCGCCTGCCGAGGGGTGCGCAGCGCGAAGATCGCCAGGCAGGCACGCCCGATCGCGCCGGCGACACGACGGCAGTAGAGCACGAGCTCGTCGAACGTCTCATAGCGGGTTCCCTCGACGTCCATGCGCACTCCCGCGATCAGCGCCGGCAGCGCGTCGGGCGGGATCGAAAACCGCCGAGTGGCGTCCGCAAGGGCGGTCAGCACCGGATCGTCGGACGGGCCTGCCGAGTTTTGGGGTGGGGCGGCGGTGCCGGTCGCTGCGGAAGGCTCAGCGGGTTCGCCGGCCTGTCGCCCGGCAGGTCCCGAGCGATGGTCCAGCGATGCCAGGGCACGTGTCTGCTCGTCGAGGCGCAGCAGCTTCTGCGCGGTGGGGAGCGGGCCATCGCCGATGTCGTCGATGCGACGTGCGAACGCGTAGACGGCGCACATGGCCGCGCGCCGGGTGGCAGGCAGCAGGCGGATGCCGTAGTAGAAGTTCGCGGCCGTCGCGCGCGTGACGAGCTCACAGTGCCGGTAGGCGGCCTGTGTGTTCATCGGCCCCACCGCCGAAGTGTGGATGCGAGCGCGCGCAAACGCAGCCGGCTGCCCGCGCGCGGGGCGCCGGCGAGGACGTCGAAGCCGGCCCGCTCGATCGCCTCGAGCGCCGCCAGGCCGCCCGCCACGAACGCGGCGACGGCAAGGCGCTCGCGCAGGCCGTCGAGCTCGTCGATCAGCGGAGCGCCCTGCGCCAGCAGCGCGCGTGCCCGTCCGACCTCGAACGCGAGCACCGCGGCGACTCCCGGCGACGCGTGCTCAGCATGTAGGTCCGCGGTGGTGCAGCAGAAGCGCCGCAGGTCCTCGGCCGGCAGGTAGATGCGTCCCCGTCGCAGGTCCTCGGCGACGTCCTGGCCGTGCTCGGCGAGCTGGAGCGCGGTGCAGATCGCATCGGAGCGGCGCACGCGCGCGGGTGTGGCGGCGTCGAACACGTGCAGCACGAGCTCGCCGACGGGGTTTGCGGACAGCCGGCAGTAGCCATTCAGCTGCTCCCAGGTCTCATACGAGCTGACGCGCTGGTCGACGCGGTTTGCCTCGATCAGGCGCGCGAACGGGTCGCGCGGCAGGCGGCAGTCGCGCAGCGTCGGTTCGAGCGCGACGAGCAGCGGCTGGGTGGCGCGGCCTTCGAAGGCGCGATCGAGCTCGCGTTCGAGCTCGTCGAGCGCGGCGAGGCGCGCCGCACGGGTGTCGGCCGGGACGGCTCCAGCCAGCCCTGGACGTGCGCCAGCCGCCTCCAGACCTGCGCCCGCCGCCTCCAGACCTGCGCCCGCCGCCTCCAGACCTGCGCCCGCCACCTCCACACCACCGCCAGCCGCCTCCACACCGGCGCCCGCGTGCGCCGGCCCAGCATCCCCGATTTCATCGACCAGGCGAGCGAAGCCGTACAGCGCCAGCAGGTGGGTCCGCAGCCGTCGCGACAGGAAACGGCTGGCGACCGGGAAGTTCTCCCCGGCGGCGCGTGCCATCACGGCCGCCGCCTCCATCAGGCCCTCACGCGTCGAGCTCCCGCAGGCACCGGCCCAGAGCCATGATCGGGAACGTGAGCCGGTACAGGTGGTAGTTGATGTAGTAGTCGGACGGAAAGCCGGTGCCGGTGTACTGGGGCTCATCCCAGGTTCCATCCTCGCGCTGGGCTTCGACCAGCCACTGTATGCCCGCGCTCACGGCTTCGCAGTCGCGCTCCCCCGCCGCGTGCAGCGACAGCAGCGCCCAGGCGGTCTGCGAGGCGGTGCTCACGCCCCGGCCGATCCACTGCGGGTCGTCGTAGGAGCGGGGGTCCTCGCCCCAGCCGCCGTCGTCGTTCTGGTGGTCGATCAGCCAGCGGACGGAGCGTCTGATGGGAGTGGCCGAGCTCGGCACGCCCGCGGCGATCAGCGCAGGCACGGCGGCGCCCGTGCCGTAGCTGTGGTTGATGCCCCAGCGTCCGAACCACGAGCCGTCGGGCTCCTGAGCGGCGATCAGCCAGCGGACGCCGTCCTGCAGGCTGGGGGTGTCGTGCAGGTTGAGCGCCGCCAGCATCTCGACGGCGTGAGCGGTGACGTCGGCGCTCGGCTCGTCGATCACCTCGCCGAAGTCCAGGAACGGCAGCTGACGGACGAGCGCGCGCGTGTTGTCGGCGTCGAAGGCGCCCCAGCCGCCGCCGTCGCTCTGCATGCCCTGAACCCAGCGCGCAGCGCGCGCGACCGCCTGCGCGATGCGCACGGATGTTTGCGGGCCGCCGTTGACGCGCCTCAACGCCAGAGTGACGACGGCGGTGTCGTTGACGTCGGGGTAGTTGACGTTGGCGAACTCGAACGCCCAGCCGCCCGGCGGCAGCCCGCGGCGCGCGACCGCCCAGTCGCCGACGGCGCCGACCTCCTCGCCGAGCAGCCACTCGGCGGCGCGGACGAGCGCGGGCTGGTCGCCGGCGATGCCGCCGTCGGCCAGTGCGATCAGCGCCAGCGCCGTGTCCCAGACAGGCGATTGACAGGCTTCCAGGCGCCGGCTCGGTCCCGACGGGGCGCCGACGCCGCGCGAGTCGTTAACGTCCTCGACCATGAAGCGCTCGAGGCCTTCCAGGCCGCGCCTCATCACCGGGTGCTCGAGCGGATAGCCCCCGAGGTGCAGGGCCATCAGCGAGTAGACCCACGGGGGTTGGATTCCGCCCCACGAGCCGTCGGCCTCCTGGCGGCGTACGACCCAGCGCTCGGCGCGGCCGAGCGCGAGCTTGCGCAGCGGCTCGAGCGGACGGCGCTCGTACGCGCGCATCAGCCGGTCGAGGCGGCCGAGCATCCGGCCGCGCCACGTCTTCGGCCGCACCGTCTGCGCCGGCTCTCCGCTGCGTAGCTCATCCAGTCCGAAGCCGAGCGGGTGTATCGGCCGGTGGGCTTTGACCAGCGACAGCGCCACGATCGTCTGGCGCGCCCAGCAGGCGAAGTCGTAGACGTTGAGCGGCATCCAGCGCGGCAGCAGTGCAATCTCGGGCGGCAGCGCGGGCACGTGCTCCCACGACCACAGGCCGAACAGCGCCAGCCAGACGTGGGTGAATACGCGCGCCCGCTCGATCCCGCCGTGCGCGCGCACGAACGCGGCGGCGCGCAGCATGTGCGGCTCGTCGGCGGGGTCTCCGGCCAGGCGCAGCGCCCAGTAGGCCTCGATCGTGGTCGACAGCTCGCCGGGGCCGCCGTAGAAGTTCGCCCAGGTGCCGTCCTCGCGCTGCTGCGAGCGGATCCAGGCAGCCGAGCGCTCGGTCTCGTCGAGGCGGCGGATGCCGAGGAACTCGCGCAGCAGCATGTCCTCGGCGTCCATCGTGACGTTCGTCTGCAGCTCGCCCTGCCACCAGCCTGCCGGGTCCTGCAGCGACAGCAGGTGCTCGCATGCCCGCTGCAACGCTGCCTGCGCCCGGCTCGGTGATGCAACCGTCGAGGTGGACATCTCGGGAAACCTAGATCTTTTTCGTGCGCGAGGACACTTGCCGCCTAATACTGCATACGCCGTCGGGCGTTACCCGTGCCGTTCAGCGCTGACTCGCCACCCGGCGAGCGCTGACGCGCGGTTTCGCCGCTTGACGTTGACTCGGCGGATCGTCCTTGGTCGCGCCGCAGCTGCGATCGCCGGCCACGCGCCGGCCCACAGCCCGGAATCGTATGAGACGAACACGAACGGATGCGCGAGCGTGATCACGTGGGCGCGCAGCGCTGCCACCGAGACCGTGCGCGGGACCGCCGAGACGAAGCGGTAGGCGATCAGGCCGTTGACGTCGATGCGCGCGGCCAGGCGGAAGCCCGGCGCGGGCCGGGTGTCGGCGCCGGGTCGCAGCGGCGCGTAGCCGGTCTCGTCGATCTCGCTGACCGTGACGGCGCCTCGGCGCGCGGGCGCGACGAGCGCCGGCAGGTAGTACTGCAGCGGCGCGGAGCCCAGCTGCACCGTCGTGATGACGCGCGTGCCGAGCGGCGTGGCACGTGCTGCGGCGCTGGACGCGTGCGCCACCGGCAGCGGGGCCTCCAATTCTTTGGCCAGCCCGCGCCAGTCGCCGCGCTGCAGGCGGGGACTGAGGTTGACGTCGATCGTGATCGCAAGGAACGCGAGCGCCGTGAGCGTCAGCAGCGCGATCCCGACGATGCCCGCGCGCCGGCACACGATGATGACCGCGATCAGCGCCGTGACCGGGACCATCGCGGCGACGAGGTTGCGGGGGGCCAGATAGTCGGCGCCGAGCACGGCCAGCGCGAGCGGCAGCAGGACGCCGCCGGCGGCGATCGCCAGGGCGATCAGCGCGCCGCGCTCCTCGGCGGGATCGAGCACGCGCCACAGGCCGTAGCCGAGGCCGGCGAGGATCGGCAGCGCGACCAGCAGCTCGACGCCGTGGCCGAGCGGGGCGCCCGAGTAGCCGGTGAGGTAGTACTGCGGGATCGCCTCGATCCGGCTCGTGAGCGCCCATTCGCCGATCCACTGCGTGCCGTGCCCGCCCTGCGCGGAGATCAACGGCAGCAGCGCGAGCCCGACCAGCGCCAGTACCGCGATCGCGGGCAGAGCGCGCCGGCGAGACGAGCGATCCCACAGGAGCCACAGCGCCATCGGGATGAGCAGGAACACGGCGAAGTAGTGGCTGAGGAGCGCGAGCGAGCCGGTGAGCGCGAACGCCGCCATGCTGCCGGCGCTGGGAGCCCGCAGCGCGCGCAGGAAGCACAGCATCGCGAGCGCCGCACACAGCACGAACAGGCCATAGGCGCGCGCCTCCTGCGAGTACCACACGAGCAGCGGGTTGACGGCCACGAGCGCGGCCGTGGCGATCGCCGTGGCACGCCGTCCCGTCAGCTCGCGTCCGATCGCCCACGCAACGGGCACGGTGGCGACGCCGGCGAGCGCCGAGGGCCAGCGCAGCGCGACCTCGCCGGTGCCGAACACGCGCGCGTCGGCCCACGCGAGCACGTACCACAGCGGCGGCGTGTTCTCGCTGTGGGAGACGGCGCGCAGGGTCGCCCACAGGCTCGGGTGCAGGACGTGGACGGGGGTGAAGGCCTCGTCGTACCAGAAGCTCTGCAGGTCGAGCGTCGAGAAGCGCAGCGCCGCCGCAAGGACCGTGAGCGCGGCAAGAGGCCACCATGCCGGGAGCGCACGCGCGCGCACGCGCGCGCGCGTGCGTCGCCCGTCTCGTGTATGTACGCTCGCGGCGCTCACTCGCGAGTGTCCCCCGTCGCGCGCTCACTCGATACGCGCAGGCGGGCGCTCAGTCAACCGCCTGCCGTCGTCCTCACCTCGCCCAGCAACACGCTCACGCCTGGCCGTCCGGCTGCGCCTCGTGACACGTTCACGCCCCGCGTCCCGGCTGCGAACAGATCCCCTCGGCGACCGCAGTTCCAAAGCAGTCGTAGCGATAGCGGCGCAGATCTTCTTCGACTTTCGCCGGCAGGTACCAGCCACCGTGCACCACGCGCCGGCCATCGGCGACGGGCCCCCAGATCTCGAGGCATATCTGCGGGCTAGCGTATTGCGGACCAGGCGCGGTGTTGCCACAGACGACCTCGCGCTTGGTGCTTTCGCCAAGCAGCTGCTGGTCGGGGGCGAGTTCCTCGTAGTCATGGCCGGTGTAATGGCGCCAGGTGCTGAGGTCGGCAATGAGACGGTCGTTGATGTGCGTCTGGCGAGCCAGATCGTGGGCAGTGGCCAGCGCGAGCAGCAGGCCAACGAGCACCAGCAGGGTGGTCTCGATCAGGCGTACATGGCTCATCGTGCAGCCTGCGAGCGGTTGATCGGATTGGACGTGCGACAGCTCATTGCACCGGGGTGAGCAGCGGCGAGGTTTGGTGGATCACGAACAGGCCCTGCACGAACAGCGTGGCGAGCAGCAGGCGCCGGTCACGCGCGACGGTGGCGAGCGGCAGCGGCCACAGGATGTACCAGGCCAGCAGCCACGTGCTGGTGACCGAGATCGCGAGCAGCGCCCAGCCCGAGGCGGCCACCCAGTCATAACCGTGCCACGTGCGCCACAGCAGGTACAGGAGGATCAGCGCGAGCGCGGCCTTCAGCAGGTCGTGGTCAACGGGGAATACGCCCGGCTTGCCGAACAGGTGGGCGAGCTCGTTGGGGAAGCTGTCGGTCGAGACGAACGCCGAGTCGCGGTTGAGCGCCGCGACGACGTTGACGCCATGCGCTCCGAACGCGAGGTAGCCGGCGAGCAACCCCAGCACGAGCGCCGCGAGCGCCCCGACCAGGATCGCGAGTCGCCCCCGTAGCGCGCGGCGGCGATCGACGAGCATAAAGGGCAATAGCACCGCGACCGTCACCTTCACGAGCGCGCCCGCGATCACGGCGGCGCCGGCGCCCGCGAGGCGCCCGACGCTCACCGGCTCGGCCCGGGCACTGTCCCCTGCGCCACGGTGCACATCCGGGCTGGCTCCCTCTCGCTGATCTTCACTCCCGTCGCCGGCCCCCTCGGGCCCTGCGTCGCCGGCACCCGTCACAGTCGGCGCACGCGCGCGTAACGGCGCGATCGTCAGGGCGACGGCGCCCATCATCAGCGCCAGCATGATCAGGTCGTTGTGGGCGCCGCCGAGGCCGTAGATCACATACAGCGGGTTGGCGCCGACCGCGAGCAGCGCGAACACCGGATCGAAGCCGCGGCGAGCGGCGACGCGCCAGGTCAACAGCAGCGTCGCGAAGCTCGCGAGCTGCGCGTAGACCTTCATGCCCCACAGCGCGCCGACGAGGCCGAGCGGGGCGAGCGGGTAGCTGATCAGGGTGTACAGCGGGCCGTAGGCGGTGGCGACGTCGAGCCAGTCGTGCCCGACGTAGTAGAAGACCGGGTCGTGCGCGATCGCTGCGGGACCATGCAGGTAGGGGTTGACGCCATGCACGACGCCCATCCGCGCGTACGCGATGTAGCTGAAGACGTCGGTCGAGATCAGGATCGGCCCGGCGAACACGATCAGGCTCAGCAGCGCGACCAGCACGATCGCCGAACGGGCCGGCGTGCGTTTCTCTGCCGGCCGCGCGCGCGCGCGCGTGCGTGCCAGCCCGAGCAGAACGACGTAGGCGATCGTGGAGGACAGCAGCGCGATCAAGAAGACGCGATAGCCGAGACGCTCGCCGCCGAGCGAGCGCAACCACGAGGCGATGTGCGGCGATTTCGGGATCAGTGGCGAGTGCCCGATCGAGCCGTCGAGCACGATCTCGGCGGTCGCGGCGACGAGGACCAGGCCGCATACGACGGCCAGCGGCGTCCTCCAGCGCGCGCTGGCGAAGTCCTGACGGCGTGGCGCGTCAACCTCGACGCGGGCGGCAGTCTCGCCGCGGACGCCTACAGCGCCATCCACACCGTCTTGCTCTCCAGATAGGCCTCTAGTCCGTCGCGGCCGTGCTCGCGACCGACGCCCGAGGCCTTGAAGCCGCCGAACGGGGCGGCGGGATCGGCGGCGCCCCAGGTGTTGACGTAGACCATGCCGGCGCGCAGCATTGCGGCCATGCGGTGAGCCTGCGAGACGTCTCTTGTCCATACACCCGCGGCCAGGCCGTAGTCGCCGGCGTTGGCGCGGGCCGCGACCTCCTCGAGCGAGTCGTACGGCGAGGCGACGAGGACCGGCCCGAAGATCTCCTCGCGCGCGATCCGAAGGTCATCGGAGGTGGCGCTGAAGAGCGTGGGCGCGACGTAGTAGCCGCCGCTGTCGTCGAGTGCCGGCTCGCCGCCGCAGACGAGCTCGGCGCCGTCGCACCGCCCGGACTCGATGTATGAGAGTACGCGCGCCTGCTGCTCGGCGGAGATCAACGGCCCCAGCTGGGTCTGCGGCTCGAGGCCCGGGCCCAGCGTCGTGGCGGCGGCGCGCTCGGCTAGCGCGCTCATGATCTCGTCGAACTGCGCGGCGGGGGCGAACAGGCGAGAGCCGGCGTTGCAGGCCTGGCCGGAGTTGAAGTAGATCGCCTGGTACGCGCCGGCGACGGCCGCGTCGATGTCGGCGTCGGGCAGGATGATGTTGGGCGACTTGCCGCCGAGCTCGAGCGTGACGCGCTTGAGCGCGCGGCCGGCCTTCTCGCCGATCTCGCGTCCGACGGCGGTCGAGCCGGTGAAGGCGACCTTGTCAACGTCCGGGTGCTCGACGAGCGCCGCGCCGGTGGCGCCGTCACCGGTGAGGACGTTGATCACGCCCGGCGGGAAGCCGACCTCGAGCGCGAGCTCGCCCAGGCGCAGCGCGCTGAGCGGGGTCTGCTCTGCCGGCTTGAGCACGACCGTACAGCCGGCGGCGAGCGCCGGGGCGAGCTTCCAGGAGGCCATCAACAGGGGGAAGTTCCAGGGGATGATCTGCGCGCAGACGCCGACCGGTTCGCGGCGGGTGTAGCAGTGCATGCCGGGGCCGGCCGCGACCGGCAGCACGGCGCCCTCGATCTTGGTGGGCCAGCCGGCGAAGTAGCGCAGATGCGAGGCGGTGCCGCGAACGTCGACGAGCTGCGCGAGCTTGACCGGCTTGCCGTTGTCGAGCGACTCGATCTGCGCCAGTTCCTTGGCGTGGGATTCGACCGCCTGGGCGAGCGCGAACAGCAGCCGCTCGCGCTCGGGCGCCGGAGCGCTCGACCAGCTCTCGAAGGCGGTGCGGGCACGGCCCACGGCGGCGTTGACGTCGGCGCGGCCGGCGTGCGCGACGTATGCGATCTCGCGTCCGCTGGCCGGGTCGAGCGTCGCGAACGTGCGCGCGTCGGCCGCTTGCGGCCGCTCGTCGCCGATCAGCAATGCATGAGGCCCCGAGACGAACTGACGCGCCGCGTCACCGAGCGCGTCCGGGAGGGAGATCGATGCCGTGCTCATGGCTGCAGGGTACCCGCCGTCAGGGCGCCAAGACGACCTTCAGCGCCTCGCGCCGGTCATACAACGCGTATGCCTCGGGGGCGTCGTCGAGGGTCATGCGGTGGGTTACGAGCGGCGCGGGGTCGAGCAGGCCGGCGGAGATCATCCCGAGCACGCGGTCGACGTGGGCGATCACGTTGGCAAGACCGGTCTTCAGCGTGAGTCCCTTCAGCCAGGCCAGCCCGAGCGGCACCTCGCCCTTGCCGGCGTAGGCGCCGATGCCGGAGACCGTGCCGGCGTCGCGGGCGAGGCTGATCGCCAGGGTCAGCGGAGCCGGGTCGCCGACGGCGTCGACGACGACGTCGACCCCGGTACCGTCGGTGCTCGCGCGAACGACGCGCTTGGGGTCCTCCTCGGTCAGGTGGACCGGTGTGGCGCCGAAGCGACGGGCCATGTCCAGGCGCGCCGGGACGGTGTCGATCGCGAACACCTGGGTGGCGCCGGCGGCACGAGCGGCCTGCACGGCGCACAGCCCGACCGGGCCGAGACCGACTACGGCGGCAGTGTCGCCCGCGCGCAGTCCGGCGTGCGAGACGGCGTGGTAGCCGGTGCCGAGCACGTCGCCTGCGAACAGCGCGACCTCGTCGCTGATCTCGTCGGGCACGCGGCGCAGCACCAGGTTGGCGCGCGGAACGAGCACGCGCTCGGCCTGCGCGCCCTGCAGATCCCCGAGTTTCGAGCCGTGGCCGAACGTGCGGCCGTGGCGGCAGCGGTGGTAGTCACCGCGGATGCACGGGGCACAGGTGCCACAGGCGGTGTGAAAGCAGCCGAGCACGCGATCGCCGACGGCGGCCCGGTCAACCTCGGGGCCAGCGGCAAGGACTCGGCCGACGAACTCGTGTCCGATCGTGAAGCCCTGCTCGACGGGGACCCGGCCGTGGAAGATATGCAGGTCCGAGCCGCAGATGCCGCTGGCCTCGATGCGCACGATCGCATCGTCGGGACGCTCGAGCTCGGGCTCCGGGACGTCGTCGACCCGGACCTCGCCGGGAGCCTGGAAGGTGACCGCGCGCATCGCAACCGGCACCCTACCGCGGCGCGGAACGCGATCGCCCGCGGGGCGATCAAGAGCTCGCCCGCGAGAGCCTGGGCGTATGCTGACAGCGCCCATGTCCGAGGTCTCCAAGGCGGTACTGATCACCGGCTGCTCGTCGGGTATCGGACACGCGACGGCGCTGCGGCTGGTCAAGCGCGGATGGCCGGTGTACGCGAGTGCGCGCCGGCCGGAGTCGATCACGGACCTGGCCGAGGCGGGCGCAACGACGCTGCAGCTGGACGTCACCGACGAGCAGTCGATGGCTGCGGCGGTGGCGCAGGTCGAGCGCGAGCACGGCGCTGTCGGGGTGCTGATCAACAACGCCGGCTACAGCCAGAGCGGCCCGATCGAGCAGGTGGCGCTCGAGGCGGTCAGGCGCCAGTTCGACACGAACGTGCTCGGGCCGGTCGCGCTGATCCAGCTGGTGCTCGGCGGGATGCGTGGTCAGCATTGGGGCAAGATCGTGAACGTGAGCTCGATGGGAGGCCGCCTGACGTTCCCCGGCGGCGGGTACTACCACGCCAGCAAGTACGCGCTCGAGGCGATCAGCGACGCTCTGCGCTTTGAGGTGCGCGGCTTCGGCGTGGACGTGATCGTGGTCGAGCCGGGACTGATCGTGACCGAGTTCGGCAGGGCCGCCGTCGCGAGCATGGACGGCGCGGGCGATAGCGGTCCGTATGACGAGTTCAACACCAAGCTCGCCGAGCTGACGGTGGGCACGTATGAGGGCCCTATGCGCCACCTCGGCGCCGGCCCCGATGCTGTGGCAAAGGCGATCGAGCGGGCAATCTCACGGCGCCGCCCGCCCGCGCGCGTGCGCGTGACGCCGTCGGCGCGCCTGGCGATCCTCACCCGCCGGCTGACGCCCGATCGCGTGTGGGACGCGTCTATGCGCGCACAGTTCCCGCAACCGCGCTGAGCGGCGCGGACGGGAGCTCGATTCGATCGGTGAGCCCGGAGGCGCGCGCGAGCTCGACCCCGCGCGGGGCCTCGGGCGGGCGCGCAACCGCGGGCCGGCGCGCGCTCTCGAACCGCAGCAGCGCTGCCGTGCAGGCGGGACGCCCGAGCGCGAAACCCTGCGCTTGGTCGATTCCATAGCGGCGCAGCAGCGCGATCGTCGCCTCGTCGCGAACGTACTCGGCGACCGTGCGCTTGCCCATCGCGGCCGCAAGTCCGGCGAGGGCCTGCACGACGAGCTGGTCCTTCGGCGAGCACGGAAGCGAGCGTATGAAGCCACCGTCGATCTTCAGATAGTCGAACGGGAGCGCCTTCAGGTACTGGAAGGAGCCGAAGCCCGCGCCGAAATCGTCGAGCGCGACCTCGCAGCCGAGGGCGCGCACCCCGGCGCAGAACGCGCGGGCGCGGTCCATGTCGGAGATGGCGTCGGTCTCGGTGACCTCGAACACCAGGCGGCTCGGTTCGACATCGTGACGCGCGAGCCGACACTCGACATGAGCCAGCATCGACGGATCGGTGACCGACCGGGCTGACAAGTTGACGGCCACGCGCAGATCTGCGAGCGGCGCGCTGGCGAGCAGCGCGAGCACCTGCTCGAGCACGAGCCGGTCGATCTGGCGGATCAGGCCCGAGCGCTCGGCCGCCGGCAGGAACCGGCCCGGCGAGACGAGCTCGCCGGTGGGCTCGTCGGCGAGGCGCACGAGTGCCTCGTAGTGCGAGACAGCGCGATCGCGCAGCGAGACGATCGGCTGATAGTGAACGGCGAACAGCTCGCGCTCGAGCGCGCGGCGCAGCCGCGCTGTCCAGCTGCGTTGGTGCAGGCCGGCCTGTGAGGAGAACGCGCCGAGCTGGCGGGCGTCGTAGCGCCGTTCGGTCGCGAGCGGATGTGGACGCGCGCTCGACGCGCCCAGGTGCATGCGCGGAACGCCGCGATTGACGGTGCAGGATCGCATCGGTGGAGCACATGTTTCGACGAAACCGCGTTCGGCCCCTGCGCCTGCCATCGAAATGGCGGTTTCGAGTCAAAAAAGCGCAACAAACCTGCGCAAAGCTGCTTGCAGCCTCGCGTGCGAAGCGCCAGGCGCGAAGCGATCTCCGGCGAAGCGCCCCACCCGAAGCGCCCCACGCGGCCCACCCCCACCGAGCACACCCCACGCCAAGCGCCCCACGCGGCCCACCCCCACCGAGCACACCCCACACCAAGCGCCCGCGCGACCGCCCCGCACCAAGCACCCCGGCGTAAGCGTCAGGCGCGCGAATAGGGTCGGCGCGCGCGATCGGAGATCACGAGCAGCAGCGCGAGCAGCACGAAGTTCATCACCACCGAGGAGCCGCCGTAGGCGACGAACGGGAGCGTGACGCCGGTGAGCGGGATCACGCGCGTGACGCCGCCGACGATCACGAACACCTGCATCGCGATGATGAACGAGAGGCCGGTGGCGAGCAGCTTCGAGAACGAGTCCTTGGCGAGCATCGCCGTCTTCAGGCCGCGCGCCACCAGCAGCAGATACACGAGCAATAGGCCCGCCGCGCCGGCGAGGCCGAGCTCGTCGGTGATGACCGCGTAGATCATGTCGCTTTCCGGAACCGGCAGGATCGAGGTGCGCACGACCGTGTGGTTGGCGAGTTCGACCGGGTAGCGCAGCAGCGACTGGTCGAAGCCGGTGCCGAGCAGGCCGCCGTCGGCCTGTGCGAACAGCGCCTGCCCGAGCTGATAGCTGGTGCCGTTTTCGAACAGGCGCGGGTCGAGCGGGTGTTCCCAGGCCAAGACGCGCGCGTGCACGTGCGAGACGTGGCCCACCACGAACCAGGCGCCGAGTGCGAACAGGACGAGCCCGATCAGGGGAAACGACAGGCGTCCGGTGGCGACGTAGAGCAGCGCGAGAAACGCTCCGTAGAACATCAGCGAGGTGCCGAGCTCGCCCGTCAGCAGCAGCGTCCCCATCGCGGCGCCCCAGATGATCAGCATCGGGCCGAACTGCTTCATCGGCGGGATCGTCAACCCGAGCACGCGCCGCCCCGCGGTGACTAGCGCCTGGCGGTTGTCGTGCAGGTAGCTGGCGAGGAAGATCACGATGGCGACCTTGCCGAGCTCGGCGGGCTGGAAGGAGACGCTGCCGATGTGGACGTCCAGGTAGGCACCGTTGATCTGCTCACCGATCACCGGCATGCGCGGCAGTACGGTCATCACGATTCCGACCGCCGCGATCGTGTAGCGGTAGCGCTCGAGCACGCCCACCCCGCGCCGGCGCAGGAGCAGGATCGTCGCCGCGAACAGCACCAGGCCGAGCACCATCCACTGCGCCTGCTGGCGCGCGAGCCGCGGTTCGATGCGATAGACCATCACGATCCCGATGCTGGCCAGTACCGCGCCGAGCGGGAACAGGTAGGGGTCGGCGTCGGGCAACGCGAAGCGGATCACGAGGTGGCCGGCGACGCACAGCGCCAGGAACAGCGCGCCATAAGTGAGCGACGCGCTGGAGGCATGGTTGAGCGTGACGTTCGTGGCCGCCCCGCGAGTGGTCTGCTCGGTCTGAATGAAGATCGCGGTGAACCCGGCCGTCACCAACAGGGCGGCCGGAATCAGGCCCAGCAGCTCGCGGTTTCTGGCGCTCAGCATCGGACCGAGAGTAGCCACCGGCGCGGCGCCGAACGCCGTTTGGGCAGTCGCTCCCAGACGCCCGTCACGCGATCTCCAGTCCTCGCGGAACCTCCAACCCCGGGCTAGCCGCGCCTCCCCGACCCCATCAAGCGTTCACACCACCCAACAACCGCCCCACCCCAACCCCACGAGGGCCTCAGCCGCGCGACGGCTCGCGGGCTCAGCGGGAGAGATCGCCGGCTCGATCGAGGGCGGCGTTGACGAGCGCGTCGGCGCGGGCGTTCTGCGCACGCGGCACCGTGCGGACGGTCCAGCTCGCAAAGCCGCGCAGGGCGGTGAGCGCCTGCAGGTGCAGCGGCCGCATGGCCTCGTGCTTGACCTTGTACTGGCCGTTGATCTGCTTGGCGATCAGCTCCGAGTCGTTGACCACCTCAACCTCGCTGACCCCCAGCTCCTTGGCCCGTTCGAGCCCGAGCAGCAGGGCACGGTACTCGGCGACGTTGTTGGTGGCGCGGCCGAGCAGCTCGGCGTGCTCGGCGACGACATCGCCGTCAGGCGTGGAGATCACGCAGGCGGCAGCGGCAGGACCGGGGTTGCCACGTGCGCCACCGTCCACGTGGACGATCGCCTTGTTCATGCGAGGCGATTATGCAGTGGCGAGCGGCAGCAGATCGCCGGCGACGCGTGCGCGACGGCGATCGCGGATGACTCGGCGCTGGACGACCTCGGCCGACGCGCGGCCACCGCGAGCGCGGCGATCGGCCGTGCGGCGATCGACGATCACGGTGACGTTGGGATCGTCGCTGTAGTGATCGACGAGCTTGTCGTAGAGCTCGCCCTCGAGCGGTCTTGGAACCACGCAGTAGATCATCGCGAGATAGATCGTACCAGCGAGATCAACGTATGGCGAAAGCCTCCTGTCAAAAACTGGCGTAGCCAACTTGTCGCTAACCGGATCGCCGCGCTCGGCCTCGAACCCGATCCTCACTCCGCCTCCAAGCGGCCCCAGACATCACCCGTCGGGAGGATGCTCTCGGAACGTCCCCCTCCAATCAGCGACTCGGCCCAGGCGCGGCGCGAGCGCGTGGACTAGCGCGAGCGCAGGCGCTCGAACAGCCGGCCGCGCCGCGGGCGGGGCGCCGGGACGCTGTCCCGATGGCTTTCGCTCTCGCGCAGCCAGCCGCCGTCGGCGGCACGCGGGGCGCACAGATCGCACACGTCGTGGCGCTGATCGCCATCGAGGAACACATCGGAATGCTCGCCGCGCAGCAGCCGGCGGCCGCAGACGCCGCACTCGACGTCGGGCTGCGAAGTGACTATCGAACGAGTTGCCATCGCCAGGGAGGGTACCTCGGCGGGTGCGACTGCGCAAATTGCGGGGAGCTCGCGTGCGTGCCTTGGCGGGCCCGCGTGGGGGCGTGCTTCAGGCGCCTGCAGCGGCGTGCTCACGGACGGAGCCGTCTACGACCTGCTGCGCGAGGTGCGCCGGGACCTCCTCGTAGCGCAGGAACTCGAGCGTGTAATCGCCCTGGCCTCCGGTGATCGAGCGCAGGTCGGGAGCGTAGGAGAGCATTTCGGCCATCGGGACCTCGGCCTTGATCTCGGTCATCCCGCCGACCGGCTCCATGCCCTGAGGTCGTCCGCGACGGCTGTTGAGGTCGCCGATCACATCGCCGACGTACTCCTCGGGGACCGACAGCGTGACAAGCATGATCGGCTCGAGCAGCACCGGGCTGGCCTGCGCGAGCGCCTCTTTCATCGCGTGGGCGCCGGCGAGCTTGAACGCGATCTCAGAGGAGTCCACGCTGTGGTAGGCGCCGTCGAACAGGTGGACGCGGACGCCCTTGACGGGGTAGCCGGCGAGGACGCCGGCGGCCATCGCATCGCGCACACCCTTCTCGACCGCGGGGATGAACGAGCTCGGTATCACGCCTCCCTTGATTTTGTCGACGAACTCGAAGCCGGTCGAGTCCTCGGTGTCGCTCAGCGGTTCGATCTCGATGTGGCAGTCGCCGAATTGGCCGCGGCCTCCGGACTGCTTCTTGTGGCGGCCGTGAGCCTTGGCGGTGCCCCTGATGGTCTCCTGGTAGGGGACGCGCGGTGGCTTGAGCATGACCTCGACGCCGAAGCGCTCGCGCAAGCGGTCGACGACCACTTCGACGTGGACCTGTGACAGGCCGGCGACGATCTGCTCGCCGGTCTGCTGGTCGCGGTGCAGATCGATCGTGGGGTCTTCCTCCTGCAGACGCCGCAGCGAGGCGAAGACCTTCTCCTCGTCGCCCCTGGTCTTGGACTCGATCGCGAATGCCATCACGGGCGCGGGCAGCTTCATCGCGGGCATCTCGAGCGGGGTCGGCAACGATGCTTCGGCGCGGCTGGTGAGCCAGTCGCCGGCGCGGGTCTCCTTGAGCTTGGCGATGGCGCCGATGTCGCCGGGGCCGAGCTCCTGCAGATGTCCGGCCTCGCGACCGGCGAAGACGATCAGCTGGCCGATGCGCTCCTTGACTTTGGCGCGGGTGTTCAGCGCGTGGCTGTCGGAGCGCAGCGTGCCCTGGTAGACGCGTAGCAGGTTGACGCGGCCGGCGAACGGGTCGGCGCGGGTCTTGAAGACGTACGCGAACAGCTCGGCGTCGGGGTCGGGCGTCAGCTCGAGCTCGCCGATTTCGAGCCCGCCGTGCTTGACCGGAGAGGGTAGGTCCTCGACGATCGCGTCGAGCAGGCGCGTGGTGCCGAGGTTCGAGGTCGCCACGCCGCACACGACCGGGAAGATCTTGCCGTGGTTGGTGCCCTCCTTGAGGGCACCAACGATCTCCTCGTGGGAGATCTCCTCTCCTTCCAGATAGCGCTCCATCAGCGAGTCGGAGACCTCGCTGACCTCGTCCATCAGCTTCTCGCGATATTCCTGCGCGAGCTCGAGCTGAGCGTCGGGTATCGGAATCTCGCTCCAGCCGGCGCGCTCGGGCGAGTCCTGCCTGTAGGCCTTCATGTTGACGAGGTCGATCACGCCCTCGAGCTCGTGCTCGGAGCCGATCGGGATCTCGCTGGCGACGACGTGCTGGCCGAAGGCCTTCTTGAGCTGGTCGAGCGTTCTGAAGAAGTCGGCGCGCTCCCGGTCGAGCATGTTCACGAACAGCATCCGCGCGAGGTCGAGCTCGGCGGCTCGCTGCCACAGCCGCGCCGTCGAGACCTCGACGCCCATCACCGCGTTGATCACGAAGATCGCGGACTCGCACACGCGCAGCGCGCCGAGGGCGTCGGCGACGAAGCTCGGATCGCCGGGTGTGTCGATCAGATTGACCTTGCGCCCGTCCCACTGCAGCGAGCTGAGCGTGGCGGCGATCGACATCTGCCGGGCCTGCTCGTCCGCGCCGGAGTCCGACACGGTGGTGCCGTCCGGCACCGATCCGAGGCGAGTGGTGACGCCGGCCTCGAACAGCAGGGCCTCGTGCAGCGACGTCTTGCCCGCACCACGATGACCGACGAGAGCGACGTTGCGAATGCGGTCCGCTGCTTGGGCCATGACGGGATCTCCTTTTGTTTGCCGGATCCTATAGCGGGTGCCGGGACCATACCGCCGTCCTGGCCCGAGCGCCAGCTTCGTGCGCGATGCTACGACCCGGTGCTTCACGCCGGTGTTGAGCGCCGCGCACGCGCGCGCGCCGACCCAGGCGTCGACCCCTTTTTCGCCCGCACATACCGAAGCCCGCGGCTCAGGCCTCGGGAACTCGTCCCAGCTCAAAGGCCTAGCGGGCCCCCGACTGTCGGGAGCACGCTGAGACCGGCCACCCTAGGCCTCGAAGGCCTCCTCCTGCATGCGCGAGCGTAGGCGCAGGACGGCCTTGGTGTGGAGCTGCGAGACGCGTGACTCGGTTACGCCGAGCACCTCGCCGATCTCTCGCAGGGTCAGGTTCTCGTAGTAATAGAGAGCGATGACGAGCTTCTCGCGCTCGGGCAGAGTCGCGATCGAGTCGGCTATGCGGTCCTTGAGGTCGCCGACGTCGAGCGCCTTGGCGGGATCGGGCGCAGTCGTGTCCTCGAGGGTGTCCATCAGCGACACCTGGTCGCCGCTCGAGTCCGAGGTGCTCCACAGCTCGTCGAGCGCGACCATCGAGGAGTGCGAGATCGCGAGCAGCGAGTTGTTCAGTTCCTCGACGCTCACTTTCATCTCGGCCGCGATCTCTTTGTCGGTGGGGGCGCGCTGCAGTGTGTGCTCGAGCTTGGCGTTGGCCCGCTCGACTTCGCGGGCGCGCGCGCGTACGCTGCGCGGGACCCAGTCCATCGCTCGCAGCTCGTCGATGATGGCCCCCTTGATGCGCATGATTGCGTAGGTCTCGAACTTGATTTCGCGCGAGGGGTCGAACCGCTCGATCGCGGCGATCAGGCCGCCGAGGCCGTAGGAGATCAGGTCGGCCTCCTCGACGTGGGGCGGCAGGCCTGCGGCGGTGCGTCCGGCGACGTACTTGACGAGCGGCGAGTAGGCGACGACGAGGCGCTCGCGCGCACGCTGGTCGCCGTCGGTCTTGTAGCGCCGCCACATTTCGCGCAGCTCGATCGCTTTGACGTTCGTCTCCATCCTGGTCCGTCCCGTAGTTCCGAGCATTGTCACGAGCTGATCCCTGTCCCGATCAAGCCCGCGGGTGGCTGCGCGCATAGGCGCTCTTGAGCTTCGCGGACTCTACCCGAGTGTAAATCTGAGTGCTGGAGACGCTTGCGTGCCCCAGCAGCTCCTGGATCGAGCGCAGATCGGCTCCACCGTCGAGCAGGTGGGTGGCGAAGCTGTGGCGGAGCGCGTGTGGATTGACGGCGCCTGCCGCCGACTCGATCCCGGCCCGTTGCGCCCAGCCGCGCAGGCGTCGCCTGACGTCGCTTGTGCTCAAGCGCCGGCCGCTCTTGCTCAGGAACAATGCCTGCTCGGCATCCGGCCTGCTCGCGCGGGCCCCCACGTCACCACCAACGTTTGGGGAGCCGGGCTTTGTGCGCGTGATTTCGACAAGCTGCGGGCGCGTCGCATCGAGGAGCTTTCCGCGACCGCGCTCGAGATAGTCGTCAACCGCCCGCTGCGCAAGCTCGCCCACAGGGACGACGCGCGTCTTGCGACCCTTGCCCTGGATGCGCAGCTGCTCGGCGTCGTGGTCGAGGTCGGTGGGGCGCAACGTCACGAGCTCCTCGGCACGCAGCCCGCACGCATAGGCGAGCTCGAACATCGCGCGGTCGCGCAGCTCGAGCGCGCTCGACGCGGGTATCGAGTCCAGCAACGAGGCTGCCTCCCGTGCTTTCAGCACGCGTGGGAGCTTGCGCGGACGTCGGGGCGCAGAGATGAGCTCGGCGGGACTGTGTGCGACCTGGCCGTGATCTTGCTGGCTTCGGAACAGCGCGCGCAATGCCGCGAGCTTGCGGGCACTGCTGCTCGGCGCGGACCCCTGCATCGACAGCGCCGCCATGTAGCGGCGCAGGTCGGCGACGCCGATGCTCGCGGGAGCGAGGCCCCGCTCGCCCGCCCACTCGGCAAACTGGCCGAGATCGGCCTTGTAGGCGCGTCTCGTGCGGGTCGCGGCATCGCGGCGAGCCAGGTCCTCGTCGAGCAGGCGCAGAGCGTCGGTCCAGACCGTGTCCATGCTGGAGCTATTTCGCCGCGGGCGCGGTGCGGCCTGCTCAGCCGGAAGCCGGGACTCGCGTCGCGGCACCGGCGGTCGGATGCGCGCTAGGTTTCCCGGCATGACGCCGACACTGCCTGTGCCGGGGGGCGACGCTGTCGCCGCCGCTGTCAACGGCCATCGCAGCCCCGACGTCTACGGGCCCGTCGCGCGCTCGCCGTGGCTGGACGTTGACTGGCGCGAGCATCAGCGTTGGGTGCGCGTCGATGGCCAGCCGGTGAACACGATCGAACTGGGCTCGGGTCCGCCGCTGGTGTTCGTGCACGGTCTGTCGGGCTGCTGGGGGAACTGGCTCGAGCAGTTGCCTGTGTTCGCGAGCGACCGTCGCGTGATCGCGATGGACCTGCCCGGCTTCGGCCACTCCCCGATGCCACGCGAGGCGATCACGATCGATGGATACGCGCGCCTGCTCGAGCGCCTGCTCGACGAGTTGCAGGTCGATGCGAGCGCGGTGGTCGGCAATTCCATGGGCGGCCTGATCGCGGCTGAGCTCGCGATCACCGCTCCCGACCGGGTCGATCGGCTGGCGCTGGTTTCACCGGGAGGCGTGAGCACGTACCGCCATCCGGGCAGAGGGCGCGCTTTAACGGTGATGCGCCTGATCGAGCTGGCGCTTGCCGGACGCGTCGGCTGGGTGGCGGCGAGACCCGGGCTGGTCACCGGGCGCCGGCGTGTGCGCGCCGCCACGCTCGGCGTCGTGGCGCGCCACCCCAGCCTGCTGCCCGCGCCGCTCGCGGCCGAGCTGGTTCGCGGGGCCGGCAAGCCCGGCTTGATGCCGGCGCTGGAGGCGATCCTGAGCTGCGACCTGCGCCCGCGTCTCCCCCAGATCTCTTGCCAGACGCTGATCGTGTGGGGAGATCACGACCGGATCATTACGGTGCGCGACGCCGATATCTATGCGGAGATGGTTCCGCATTCGCGCAAAGCGATCTTCGCCGACACCGGCCACGTGGCTCAGCTCGAGCGGCCGGCGGCGTTCAACGCATTGCTCAAAGATTTTTTGGCCGAGTAGGGGCCACCCTCAGCGCGCCGTCCGACGCGCCGCTCAAAGACTTCCTCGACGAGCAGGCGCCATCCTCAGCGCGCCATCCGACGCGCCGCTCAAAGACTTCCTCGGCGAGCAGGCGCCGCCCTCAGCGCGCGATGGCGCCTTCGGAGGCGCTGCCCACGAGCTTCGCGTACTTCTCGATGGCGATCTCGATGTGCCCGTTGGCGTGCGCTCGGTGCTCGTAGTCGCACAGGCGTTCGGCGATCTCGTCATCATCGAGCGCCACGTCGATGCTGCGCGAGTCCACGTCGATCGTGAGGGTGTCGCCGTCGCGGAGCGCCCCGATCGGTCCGCCCTTGGCGGCCTCCGGGGCGATGTGCGCCGCCATGAACCCGTGTGTGGCGCCGGAGAACCGCCCGTCGGTGATCAGGGCGACGTCCTCGCCGAGGCCCTCTCCCACGATCGCCGCGGTGACCGCGAGCATCTCGCGCATGCCGGGTCCGCCCGCCGGCCCCTCGCCGCGAATGACGACGACCTCGCCAGGCTGGATCTGTTTCGCGAGCACGGCCGCCATTGCAGCCTCCTCGCCGTCGAAGACCCGGGCCGGGCCCGAGTGCTTGCGCCGCTCGTGACCGGCGAGCTTGACGACACACCCGTCCGGTGCGACGTTGCCGCGCAGGATCGCGAAGCCGCCGGTCGGTTTCAGCGGCTCGTCGAGCCCCCTGACGACGCGCTGACCGGGCGTCTCGAGGGCCTCACGGGCGTACTCGCCGATCGTCTTGCCGGTGACGGTGATCGCGTCGCCGCGCAGCGCGCCGGCGTCGAGCAGGCGCTTCAGCACGAGCGGGACGCCGCCGGCCTCGTAGAGGTCTGTCGCGACGTAGCTGCCGCCTGGCTGCAGGTCGCACAGCAGGGGGGTGCGCTCGGAGATCGCGTCGAACTCGTCGATTACGAGCGGTACGCCCGCTTCCCGCGCGACGGCGAGCAGGTGGAGCACGCCGTTGGTCGAGCCGCCGCTGGTGGCGACCGCGGCGATCGCGTTTTCGAGCGCCTGCTTGGTGATGACTTCGCTCGGCAGGCGGCCGGCACGCAGCACGTCCATCACCAGCTCGCCGCACTGGCGCGCCACCTCGAGCTTGCGTCCGTCCTCGGCCGGCACCATCGACGAGCCCGCGGGTGAGATGCCGAGCGCCTCGAACGCCATCGCCATCGTGTTGGCGGTGAACTGGCCAGCGCACGCTCCTGCGCCCGGGGATGCGACGTCCTCGAGGGCATGCAGTTCCTCTTCGGTGATTCTCCCTGCCGCGAACTCGCCGACCGCCTCGAAGACGTGCTGGATCGTGACCTCGGCGCCCTTGTAGTGGCCTGGCCGGATCGAGCCGCCGTAGAGCATCAGGCCCGGAATGTTCAGCCGCGCCAGCGCCATCACCGTGCCTGGGATCGTCTTGTCGCACCCCGAGATGGCAACCAGCGCATCGAACTGCTGGGCGCTCGCGACGAGCTCGATCGAGTCGGCGACGATCTCGCGCGAGACGAGCGACGCGCGCATGCCGGGCGTTCCCATCGTGATTCCGTCGGAGATCGCGATCGTGTTGAGCTCCATCGGCGTCCCGCCGGCCGCGCGGATGCCCTCCTTGACCTTTGCCGCGAGCACGCGGTTGTTGAAGTTGCACGGCATCGTCTCGATCCACGAGTGCGCTACACCGATGATCGGCTTGGCCAGATCCTCGGCGGAGTAGCCGATCCCGTGAAGGTAGGCGCGCGCCGCGGCACGCGCGGGACCCTCGGTCAGCGTGCGGCTTCTGTGCTTGACGTCGAACCCCGACGGGCTCGTCGCGCGCTCAGCGCTCACGCTGCACGGGCACTGTCGGCGGTGAGACCTGAGACGCGGTCGGCCGCGAGACCGCAGCGGTCGGTAGCGAGATCGGAGCGGTCGGCGAGGAGATCAGACCGGTCCGCAGCGAGACAGGAGCGGTCGGCGAGGAGATCAGACCGGTCGGCGACACGGGCGGAGCCGCTGTCTGCGACGGCGGATCTGCGCCCATGCTCCCGGCGGCGCACCGTGATGTCGAGCTCTTCGAGCTCTTCTCGGCGGGCGCGGGCTCGCGTCCGTTCAGAGACCGCTTCCACGCCCGCTCCCCCGCGCTCTCGGTCCCAGCGCGCCAGGCGCAGCAGATCGCGACGCACGCGCTGTGGATCGAGCTGGCGGCCCGGCAGGTGCATGTTGGCGTCGGCGACCAGGCCGCGCTCGTCGGCCTGTAGCGCCATCCACTTGGCGAGCACGTCGTCGGAGTCGGGCAGTCGTGCGCTTCCATATGGCCGCGATCGGTCGGGGAAGGCGACGCAGTACTCGTTCAGCAGCGCGCCGGTGCTGGGTATGTAGGCGAGCAGCGGCTTGTGCGGGTAGATCAGATAGGCGTAGTGGCCGCCGGCTCGGCCCCAGACGCGCAGGAAGCCGAGATCGCGGTACATGGCCCACTCCTCTGTGTTCACACAGGAGCTCAGCAGCGCGCGTGCGCGCAGCTCGGCGCGGCGCTCGCGACCCGGATCGAAGCCGACCTGCGCGTGGCTGCCCGCCGTGCGGTGAGCGGTCCACCGGACCCTGAGTCTGGACGCCGCCGCCGCGAGCTTTGGTCGGTTCAGCTCGCAGACCAACACGGCCAGCACGAGCGCGCCGGTGGTCAGACCGATCAGCATGTGCTCCGTTGCGCTCCCGGAGGTGCGCCGCCGGCGGCGCGCGGAAAGAAGATCACCCGGTCGGCGTCGCGGGGAACTTCGGCGAAGCTCTTGACCAGCTCGGCCTCGCGCCGTCCGCCGCTGGTCTGGATCGGCACGGCCGCCCACATGCCTTCGTCGAGCTCGCGACGGAAGGCTTCGATCAGCTCGCGCTCCTGCTCGGGCACCTCGACGTCGCCCTCGGCAAGCACGATCTCACCATGACCGGGCTTCATCCGCAGCAGCTTCATCGTCGCCCGATTATGCCACGCCGCGGCGCGCCGCCAGATCGAGGACGTCCACCGGACCGTGGCCGGAGCCGACGTCGCGCAGGCCGTGCGCCACGGCCTCGCCGGCGATCCTGCGGGCCACTCGCGCGGCTTCCAGTGGGGTCCGTCCGAGTGCGAGCTGGGCGGCGAGCACCGAGGAGTGCGTGCAGCCCGAGCCGTGCGCGGCGCCGTCGCGCTGGCGCTCGCCCTCGAGCTCCACCACGATCTCGCTTTCTGTGCTCTCATCATCCGCCGGGGAGCACGCGATGAACAGATCGACGGCGCGCGTGCGGTGGCCGCCGGTCAGCACAACGCTGCCGGGACCGAGCGCGAGCACCGCGCGCGCGAGCGCCTCGGCTTCGCCATCGCCCTCGACGGCGCGCTCGCCTACGCCGGCGAGAGCGCGCGCCTCCAGCAGGTTCGGCGTCAGCACCGTGGCGCGCGGCAGGATCTGGGTCACCAGCGCGCGCTGGGCGTCGGCGTCGAGCAGACGGGCCCCGGACTCCGAGACCATCACGGGGTCGACGACCACCGGCGTGTCGGGAGGCAGCTCGTCGAGCGCCTGTGCGACCGCCCGAGCGACCTCGGCAGTGCCGAGCATGCCGACCTTGACGGCGTCCACACCGATGTTGCGGACGACCGCTCGCACCTGCTCGAGCACGAAGTCCGGTGGAAGCGCGTGAATCGCGCTGACGCCGACGGTGTTCTGCGCCGTGACTGCCGTGATCGCACTCGCGCCGTGCACCCCGCAGCGCGCAAACGCCTTCAGGTCGGCTTGTATGCCCGCGCCTCCGCCCGAGTCCGAGCCGGCGATCGTGAGCGCCACCGGCGTTCTCATCAGCTGCTCGCCGGTGCTCGTCTGGACCGCTCGCGAGTCGGCGGCCACCTGATCAGCCGGGACGCTGGGTGCGCCGGCGGGCGAAGATCGTGTAGCTGCCGATCGCCGTGACCAGCAGGCGACCGTCCTCGTGGCGAACCTCGCTGCGCAGCACGGCCGTCGTGCGGTTGCGCCGGTCGAGGACGGTGCGGCACACGATCTCGCCCTCGGTGGCTGTCTGGATGTAGTTGATCGAGATGCTGATCGTCGCGATGCGCTCCTCGGCGGTCGTCTGCGCCCACAGCGCCGAGCCCATGCAGTAGTTGACCAGGGCGTAGGTGACCACGCCTGAGAGCAGCCCGCCGGCGTTGATCAGCTCGGGCCTGATCTGCAGACCTACGGTCTGCGGATCTTCCCAGCGCATGCCCATGAAGCTGCTGACGCCGTCGAGCGAGCTGGGCCCCCCGCCGGTCCGCCCGGCGCGGCTCGTCGACGCCGGATCGCCGGTCGGGGCGCGTCCGTCGCTGCCGTCCGCGGCCCGCACGTCGCCACCAGCTGCAGCGCCCACATCGTCGTGGGCTGGAACGCGCCCGTCGCCGCCCGCTGCAGCCCCGGTGTCGCCGCCGTTGGACGCGACCGGATGCTCGCCGTCGTCGGCCTCCTCGATTGGCGAGACAGATGGATCGGTGCCGCCGGCGGTCATCAGAGGGAGCCTAGCGACCCTCCGAGAGCCCACGCGCGTGCGCGCACGCGCGTGGGCCTGGCCGAAACGACAGAACACGGTGCCGTCGCCCCGCCGGAGCTCAACCCTCGCCGGCGCGCCCAACCATCCGGCGAGTGGAGCGATCGACCCTTTCGGCTGTTGGGCCCGTCAGTCCGTCGTCGGGCGCCGGTACAGCGAGGTGGCGATCGGCGCGAATACCGCGATCAGCGCAAACGACCACAGCAGCGATGCGAGCACGGGATGCGGCGCGAAGCGGCCGAGCTCACGCGAGCCGCTGTGCGGACGGCCAGGGAGGTCGCCGAGGAAGCGGCTGTCGAAGCTTTCCGAGCAAAGCTGGAGGACCGCCGCGTGGCGATCCGCGAGCGCCACGCTGCGGTCACCAAAACCGTCAGTGAACGCTAGCCGGATACGCCGGGAGGCCGCACGTCCTCGAAGCCGGCGCCGGTTGTATCTGTTTTGTCACGATTTCGCCTCGCTATTGGCACGTACGGCACACGCACGCAACGCGACGCGCTCTAGCGTGCTGGTCATGGATCTAGCCCGCAGCGACAAGGCCCGGCGCCGCTCTCCCGCGCGCACCGGATGCGATTCGCGCCTCGCGCTCGGTCGCCGGGGAGAGGAGCTTGCCGCAGCTCATTTCGATCGGCTCGGCTTCGCTCGACTCGGACGCAATGAGCGCACGCGTTACGGCGAGATCGACCTGATCGCGTTCGACGGGCGCACGCTCGTGTTCGCCGAGGTCAAGACACGTCGCCTGGAAGCGGGCGCCAGCTCACTGCGACCACATCAACAGCCGCTCGTCTGGCTGCGCCCTCGCCAGCGGCTGCGCCTGCGTCGGCTGGCGGTCGCCTGGCTGGCCGATCAGGAGCATATCCGCCCAACTGCGCACACGATCCGCTTCGACGCGATCGGCGTGACGCTCGATCGCCAGAGCCGCCTCGTGCGGCTCGACCACATCGAGGGAGCATGGTGAGAGCGGCGGTCAGAGCGCCAGCTGCTGATAGGCGAGTGACTGGAACGAAAGCCGGTGCAACGGTGAGACGCCGTTACGGGCGATCGCTTCGCGATGGTCGGGGGTGGAATAGCCAACATGCTCGGCAAAGCCCCATCCCGGGTGCTCACGATCGGCGTGCTGCATGTATCGGTCGCGTGTCACCTTGGCGACGATCGACGCCGCGGCGATCGCTGCGCTGGTGGCGTCGCCGTTGACGATCGCCCGTTGCGGATGCTCGAACTCGGGCACCGAGAAGCCGTCCACGAGACAGAGAACCTCGCCGTCGAGACGTGCTGTGAGCACGCGCATTGCGTCGCGCAGGGCTGCCAGATTGGTCTTGTGAAGGCCGCGCTCGTCGATCCCGCGCACGCAGCGCGAAACAACGGCCACGCGCGCGGCGCCTCGCAACACGAGCGGGTAGAGCTCCTCACGCGCCTGAGCCGTGTGCTGCTTCGAGTCGTTCAGGGCGCGCAGTGCGCGCACGTCGCGGGGCTCCAGCGCCTCGTAATCGAACAGCACGGCGGCAGCCACCAGCGGGCCCGCCAGAGAGCCGCGGCCAGCCTCGTCGGCGCCGGCTATCAGGCGTGTGCCGAGCCGCCGGTCGAACGCGAACAGGCGACGTCCGCTGGAGCGAGCGCGCGCCCTGCGCCTGCGCGTGCGAGCGGACGAGCCGCGGACGGCCACCCGATCGGACGCCGCGTCGGGGGCGGGGGAAGGGCTAGAAGAACCCGATGCGGTCAGGCGGCCAATACGTGGCGAAGGCCTCTCCGATGATCCACCCGGTCGGGACGGGTCCCCAGAACCTGCTGTCGTCGGATTCGCCACGGTTGTCGCCCATCATGAACCAATGGCCGGCCGGAATCTTGATCGGGACCGTGAAGTTGCACTCTGGACTGGCCCCGCATTCGCGGATGTAGGAGTCGCTCTCGCGGTGAAAGCCGGCCTGATGCGGCTTGCGCAGAAGCACGTGGCCTTCGGTGACATACATTTCGTCGCCGGGGCCTGCGACGATGCGCTTGATGAAGTTGATGCTGGTGGCCTCCTTCGGCACCGGCGCGTCACATGCCGCGCCGCCCAGTTTGACGGTGTGCGGGATCGGCCCGCACTCCTCCTGCTGGGCGCCTTCCGGCGGGTGGAAGACCGTGATCTGACCGATTTCCGGTTCGCCGAAGTGGGTCCCGATGCGATCGACGAGCACGCGCTGGCCGACCTTGAGCGTGGGTTCCATCGAACCGCTCGGAATTCGGTACGGCTTGACGATGAACGCCTGGATCCCGAGCGCCAAGCCGAGCGCGACGACAATTATCACGACGAGCTCGATGATCGAGCTCGTCAACGATTTCGAGCGCTTGGCTCGGGCGTTCACGCCGGTGCGCCGCCGGCGACCTCGCCTGACTCGGCATCGCCATCGGAGGCAGGATCGGGCGTAGAGTCATCGCTCCCGGCGGCGTCGGCATCGCGCTCAGGCGCCGCGGCCTCGGCCACGTCAGCAGTCCCTTCTGGTCCGCCTCCCGCGCTCGCGTCGCTACCGGCCACGGCCTCGTCCGCAGCCGCCTGCTCGCCTCCGCCAGCCTCGTCGCCGCCCGCCGCGGCCTCGCCCGCAGTCTCATCGGCGCCCGGCGCAGCCTCGTTGCCGCCCGGCGCAGCCTCGCCCGCAGCCTGATCGCCGCCGACAGCCTCCCCACTTGCAACCTCCTCCCCGCCGGCCTGATCGGCGCCCTCCGCGACGGTCTCCTCGGCGGTGAGACCCTCGGCGTCGGTGGCGTCCTGGGCTTCGTGCAGGAGCCCGGGCTCGACGGTCTCCTCGGGACCGATGTAGCGACGCTCGCGTACACGCGCGCGCTTGCCCACGCGACCTCGCAGGTAGTAGAGCTTGGCGCGACGGACATCGCCGCGTGCGGCCACCTCGATGCGCTCGATCTTGGGGGAGTGCAGCGGGAACATGCGCTCGACTCCCACGCCGAAGGACTGCTTGCGGACCGTGAAGGTCTCGCGCGCGCCGTGGCCCTGGCGCTTGATGACGACGCCCTCGAACACCTGCACGCGGCGACGGGACCCCTCGATCACCTGGAAGTGCACCTTCACGCGATCGCCGGGCGCGAAGTCCGGGACGCGCCGCAACTGCGCGCGCTCGATGGTTTCGATGACGCTGCTCATGACTGACGGTTAGGGAGGGATGCCGGCACGACCACTGCAAGCCCGCGAAACGATCCTGCTCGGCCGGCGCGGTCAGCATGGTAGCGGACCCGCTCGGGCGCTCGCCTCACCGGCCGTCGTCCTGCATCTGGCTGTGTGCGCGACGCCAGCGCTCGATCTCGGCGTGATGACCGGAGAGCAGGACCTCCGGGACTCTCCAGCCGCGGTACTCGGCGGGGCGCGTGTACTGGGGATACTCGAGCGCTCCGTCGAGCGCAGGGCTGAACGACTCCTCCACGGCCGAGCGCTCGTCCCCGAGTGCACCCGGGAGCTTGCGCAGGACGGCGTCGCACACGACCATCGCTGCGAGCTCTCCGCCGGCCAGGACGTAGCGCCCGATCGAGAGCTGCTCGCTCGCCAGTTGGTCGAGGATGCGCTGGTCAAAGCCCTCGTAGCGGCCGCACAGGAGCGTGATGGCGGGCTCGGTGGCCAGCTCGCGCGCGAACGCGTCGTCGAACAGGCGCCCGCCCGGGGTCAGGGCGATCACGCGGCGTTGCCGGCGCAGCAGCACCGGATCGGCTCGATAGTGGGCGCGCAGCGCGCTGTCGAGCACATCCACCCGCAGGACCATGCCAGCGCCACCCCCGAACGGGGCGTCGTCCACCTGGCCGGCGCTGAGAGGCGTGTGCTCGCGGAAGTTCACGCAATCAATCTGCGCTCCCGCCGCCTGAGCGTTGCGCACATGGCGCTGAGCGAAGAACCACTGGAACCACTCCGGAAACAGCGTGAAGACGTCGATCTCCAAGGCTATCCCTCGATGAACTCCATGTTCACCTCGATGCGAGCGTGTTCCGGGTCGATCGAGCGGATTGCGTCTTTGACCATCGGGATCAGCAGCGGCTCGCTCGAGGTGTTCGTTTGCACGCCCTGCGGCTCACTCGAACGGCCAGTTCGCACCCCCCGCGGCTCACTCGAACAGCCAGTTTGCACCCCCCGCGGCTCACCGGCCGGTAGCCGTTCGACCTCCAGCGCCTCGCACGACGGCAGCTCGATCACGCGGACGACTGTGCCGATCTTTCGCGAGCCGTCGAGAACCGTGCACCCTTCGAGCTGGTGGGGCCAGTACTCATCCTCGGCCAGCGCGGGAGCGTCGCGCACGTTAACCGTGAGCGGCTGCCCGTGGAGGGCTTCCGCGTCGGCTCGATCGGTGACATCTGCAAGTCGCACGATTGGGCGCCGATCGGCTCCCGCCCTGCGTGCGATCTTCGCGGTCCTGTCGCCGATCGTCACCGTTGCCCCCAGCGCGAGCAGGTGCGGCCGCGCACGGGTCACGTAGAAGCTGCCGTCGAGGCCGTGCGCGCGTCCGACCCAGCCCGCGTCGAGCTGATGGGTGTCGTCGCCGTCGGGTGCCGCAGGACGTTGCACCGCAAGAGCCTCGCTACTGGCGCGCCGAATCGAGTCAGTTGACGATGTCCACGAGCACTCTGCAGCCGGCGCCCGTGGCGGCCGCTTTGACGACCGTGCGCAGCGCCTGCGCGGTGCGCCCGCCGCGACCGATCACGCGGCCGTAGTCGCCCTCGGCCACGCACAGCTCGAGCACGATCGTGCCGTCGTCCTCTTCGAACTGCTCGACCGAGACGTCCTCGGGCTGGTTGACCAGCCCTTCCGCCAGATATGCGAGCAGCTGCCGCGGAGCGCTCGGCGTTTGCTCGTTGCCCTCCACGGCGAAGCCCCGGTCGCGACCGTCAGTCGCCTGTGGCTGTGATGCCCTGGGTGCGCAGCAGCTTGCGCACCGTGTCCGTCGGCTGTGCTCCGCGCGCCAGCCAACTGCGCGCGCGCTCGGCGTCGATCACTATCGTCGAGGGGTCTGTCTGAGCGTTGTACTGCCCGATCGTCTCGATCACGCGGCCGTCGCGCGGTGAGCGCTGATCGGCGACGACCACCCGCCAGATCGGGTCCTTCCTGCCGCCCACTCGGGTGAGCCTGAGCCTAACCGACACTTTTGCCTTTCTGAGAGCTTGACGTCTGCACGCCGCAGTTTTCCGGTGGCCCGCCTGAGCCGCCACAGAGCTTTCTGCCGCAAGCGCAGCTTAGCCTGGATCTATGGACAACGGGGCTAGCGTCGGCGCCGAGGTGACCGCCGGCCGGTGGATGGAGCCTCAGCCAGAGGTTCCCGCGTGTCAACAGCCGTCACCGACCCTGGCGCATCACGGCCCCGAAGTCCGGCATCTTGCCGCGGCCGATTCGCTTCATCAGCTTGCGCGTGTCGCCGAACTGCTTGACGAGGCGGTTGACCTGTTGCACGTTCGTGCCCGATCCGCGCGCGATGCGCAGGCGCCGCGAGCCGTTGATCAGCTCCGGCCGGCGGCGCTCCTCCGGGGTCATCGCGAGGATGATCGCCTGGACGCGGTCGAGCTCGCGCTCGTTGACCTTCATGTTCTGCAGCTGGTGCCCGGCAAGTCCGGGGATCATCCCGAGCAGGTTCGTTAGCGGGCCCATGCGGCGCACGGTCTTCAGCTGTGCGAGAAAGTCATCCAGGCCGAATTCGTCGCGGCGCAGCTTGCGCTGCAGGGCGACGGCTTCGTCCTCGTCGAACTGCTGCTCGGCCTGCTCGATCAGACCCATCACGTCTCCCATCCCGAGGATGCGCTGGGCCATGCGATCGGGGTGGAAGCGCTCGAACTGCCCGAGCTTCTCACCGGTCGAGGCGAATATGATCGGCTTGCCCGTGGCGGCGTGGACGGACAGTGCGGCGCCGCCGCGCGCATCTCCATCGAGCTTGCTGATCACGACGCCGTCGAACTGGACGGCGTCGGCGAAGCTTTCGGCGACGCCTGCGGCGTCCTGACCGGTCATCGCGTCGATGACCAGCAGGATGTCCATCGGTTTGACGGCCTTGCGCATGCGCACGAGCTCGTCCATCAAGCGCTCATCCACGTGCAGCCGTCCGCTTGTGTTGACGATCAGCACGTCCTTGCCGTCCTGCTTGGCGCGGTCGAGCGCCCACTCGGCGATCTCGACGGGGTCGAGCTCGGTCCCCCGCTCGTACACCTCCGCTCCGGCCTGAGCGCCGACTTTGACAAGCTGGTCCACTGCCGCCGGCCGGTAGGTGTCGCAGGCCGCGACGGCGACCGATGCCTCGCGCTGCTCGCGCAGGTGGCGCGCGAGCTTCGCGGTCGCCGTCGTCTTGCCCGAGCCCTGGAGTCCGACCATCATGATCACGGTCGGCGGGCTCGATGCGAAGGCCAGGTCAGCGGCGGCGCCGCCCATCAGCGCGGTGAGCTCCTCCGCGACGATCTTGATCACCTGCTGGCCGGGGTTGAGCCGGCCGACCACTTCAGCGCCCAGGCAGCGCTCCTTGACCTGGGCCGTGAACTGGCGCACGACCTTGAAGTTGACGTCGGCCTCCAGCAGCGCGAGCCGGATCTCACGCATCGCGGCGTTGACGTCCTGCTCGCTCAGCGTTCCGTGCCGGCGCACGTCGGCCATCGTGGCCTGGAGCTTCTCCGCGAGCGCGTCGAACATGGCAGCGATTTTGGCAGCGCGCGCCGCGGACGGCCGTGTTCGCGCTCAGTCCTTCTCGCCGGCCGGTCGCGGAGCCTGCGGTCGCGGCGCCGGCGGGCGCGCGTCGTCGCTTCTGTTGCCCGTGGCGCGGTCGCCGCTCTTGCCGGTGGCGCGGTCGCTGCTATTGCCGGTGGCGCGGTCGCCGCTGTTGCCTGGTCGCGGCGAGTTGTCATCGGCCACGCGACGCGCGAGCGCCTCGCCGATGCCGCCGAACGCCTGCGCGAACTCCGAGGGCACGACAAACACCTTGTTGGCGTCGCCTTCGGCGAGCTGCGGCAGCATCTGCAGGTATTCGTAGCTCAGCAGCTCGCGCGTCGGGTTGCCCTGATGGATCGCGCTGAACACTGTGTCGATCGCCTTCGCTTCGCCCTCGGCCCGCAGGATCGCGGCCTGGCGCTCGCCTTCGGCGGTCAGCACCGCCGCCTGCTTGGCGCCTTCGGCGGTCAGGATCTGCGACTGCCTCTCGCCTTCGGCCGTAAGAATCGCTGCGCGACGGTCGCGCTCGGCGCGCATCTGCTTCTCCATCGCCGTCTTGATGTCGCCGGGAGGTTCAACCGACTTGATCTCCACCCGGTTGATCCTGATCCCCCACTTGCCGGTCGCCTCGTCGAGCACCGTGCGCAGCTCGGTGTTGACGCCTTCGCGCGAGGTCAGCGACGCCTCGAGCGTCAGCCCACCGATCACGTTGCGCAGCGTCGTGACGGTGAGCTGCTCGATCGCCTGCAGCGGGTTGGATATCTCGTATGTAGCCGAGCGCGGGTCGGTGATCGTGAAGTAGAGGACCGTTTCGATCGCCACCACCACGTTGTCCTCGGTGATCACCGGCTGCGGCGCGAAGTTCACGACCTGCTCGCGCAGGTCCACGAGCGGCCGCACACGGTCGATGAAGGGGGTGAGGATCGCCAGGCCTGGCTGCAGCGTGCGGCTGTAGCGGCCGAGCCGCTCGACGACGCCCGCTTTCGCCTGCGGGATCACGCGGATCGTGCGCGCCGCGGTGAACAGCGCGAACAGCACGACTAGTACGACCACGACGATTATCACGACCATTGCGCCGTTCCTTTCAGTGCATCACCAGGGCGGTGGCGCCACGTATTTCGACGACTTCGACACGCTCGCCGGCGTTGATGATCTCGTCCTCGTCATAGCTGCGCGCGGTCCACACTTCGCCATCGATCTTCACGCAGCCGACGCCCTCGTCGTTGGCGATCCGCTCGATCACGATCGCGCGCTTGCCGACCAGCGCCGCTGCGCCCGTTCGGATCGCCGGAGGCAGCCGCCGGTGACGGCTCGCCAGGGGCCGCAGCGTCGTGAACACGATTCCCGACGCAACCAAGAACGCGATCGCGCTGACTCCCGCTCCGGCCCCCACGACGCTCAGGAGTGCGGCGAGCGCCGCACCCAGCGCGAACGGGGCCAGGTAGAACGCACCCTGGTGCATCTCGCCGAAGCCGAGCAGGGCCGCCAGCACGAGCCACGCGATCCACGCATCCATATGTGTTCAGGTTACTCGCCCGAACCACTCATCTCGGGGGTACGCAAGCGACCGGCGAATTATGCGTCGGACACGAGCGCGCGCGCGAATTCCTCGGGGTCGAACGGCCTCAGGTCCTCGAGCGTCTCGCCGATCCCGATCAGCTTGACGGGCAGCTCGAGCTCGCGCGCGATCGCCAGCGCGATCCCCCCGCGCGCGGTTCCGTCGAGCTTGGTCAGCACGACCCCGCTGACGCCGGCCGCCTGCGCGAACAGCTGCGCCTGGCGCAGCCCGTTCTGTCCGGTGGTGGCGTCGATCGTGAGCAGCGTCTCGTGCGGGGCGCCCTCGAGCTGGCGCGCGATGACCCGGCGGACCTTGCTGAGCTCGGCCATCAGATCGTCCTGCGTGTGCAGGCGCCCGGCGGTGTTGACGATCACAACGTCAAGATTCTGCGCGCGTGCTCGGCCGATCGCCTCGAACGCCACGGCGCCGGGGTCCGCGCCCTCCTGACCGGTCACGATCGCGCAACCGGCACGCTGCGCCCAGCCTTCGAGCTGCTCGCCTGCGGCGGCCCTGAACGTGTCGGCGCCCGCGAGCAGCACGCTGCGCCCGAGCTCCTTCTGCAGGTGCCAGGCGAGCTTGCCGATCGTGGTGGTCTTGCCGGTGCCGTTGACCCCCACCGCCAGGATCACGGTCGGCTGCGGGCGGATATCGATGTGCCCGTCCCCGACGCGTGCGCTGTCGGCCAGCAGGCCGATCAGCCGCTCGCTGAGCGCCTCGCCGCCGCTGAGCTCGCCGGCCTCGGCCTCGGACTCGAGCGTCGTGACGATCTCGGCCGTCGTGCGGGCGCCGACATCGGCGACGATCAGCGCCTCCTCGAGCCGCTCCCAGGCCTGCTCGTCGAGCGTCCCGAACAGCGTCGCTTTGATCTCGCCGCCGAGGGCCGTGCGCGTCTTGGTGAGGTTCTCGCGCAGGCGCCTGAACAGCCCGCGTTTGCGCTCACTTCCGGACTTGACGCTGTCGCCTGCGGCGCCGGCGTCTTGGCCGAGGATGAACAGCTCGCTCCAGTCGCGTGGCACGGGCGATCTCGTCAGCGGATCTTAGGCGTGGTCAGGCGGAAAATGCCGGCCGATTTTCGAGCCTCGACGACACTAGAGCACCTCGGCGACCGTGGCGCTCGCCTCGGCGTCGGGACTCGGCAGCTGCCTGTCGAGCGACTCTTGGGCAGACTCGGCGGTCGACATCCGGACCGACTCGTCGCTCGAGCCCCGAGCCTGCGCCCCGCCGGACTCGTGCATCGGCTGCTCGGGCGAGTCCTGCCCCGGCTGCCTGAGCAACTCCTGGATCGGGTGCTCGGGCGACTCGTGCTGGGGCTGCGCAGTCAAGTCCTCCGTTTGCTGCTCGCCTGCGTCCCCGGACCTCGCCGGCAAGCGTCGAGAGATGACCTTCGAGACGCCGTTGGCGCCCATCGACACTCCGTACAGCCAGTCGGCGGCCTCCATCGTGCGTTTCTGATGGGTGATCACGATGAACTGGGCGCGGCTCGCGTGCCTGCGCAGCAGCTCGAGAAAGCGATCGAGGTTCACGTCGTCGAGCGCGGCCTCGACCTCGTCGAGAATGTAGAAGGGGCATGGTCTGGCCAGGAACACGGCGAACATGAAGGCGAGCGCGACCAGCGACTTCTCGCCTCCGGACATCAGCGACAGCCGGCGGGTGGACTTGCCGGACGGTGTGAGTTCGATCTCGACGCCGAGCGGGTTCTCTTCCTCGCCCTCGCGCTCGCGCTCGCCTCCTTCCGACTCCGCCTCGGCCGCGTCCTCGCCGTCGTGCGGGGACTCAGCCGCGTCCTCCACCGCGGCATCGGTGGCGTCGTTCTGGCTACGAGAGCCTGTCTGCGGCGGCGGGTCTTCGCGCACCAGCCGCAGCCGGCCGCTGCCGCCGGGGAACAGGTCGGCGGCGAGCTCCTCGAAGTTGCGCGCGGCCGTCGCGAAGGTCTGCTCGAAGGTCTCTCGTATCTGGCGGTCGGCGTCCTTGATCACGCCGGCCAGCTCGCGCAGGGCCGTCTGGAGATCGACGCGCCGAGACTCGAGCTCCTCGACGTGCTCGAGCGCCTCCGCGTACTCCTCCTGGGCAAGCGGATTGACCGGGCCGAGCTGTTCGCGCCGGCGTTCGAGCCGCTGAACGCGCGCGAGTAGCGCCTCGGCCTCCTCGGGCGCGAGTGGCTCCAGCGGCTCGTCCTCGCTCGGCTGGGCTCGCTCGAGCCGCTCGCCGATGCTCTGCAGCTCGCCGGAGGCCTCCGCTGCCTGGTCGCGCAGACGCTGCGCCGCCACCTCGACCTCGGTGACGGCGTCGCTGGCGGCGCGCAGCGACGCCTGGATCTCGGCCTCCAGGCGCGCACACTCGCGCAGCTCTCCGGCGAGTCCGTCGCCCTGCTCGCCGGCGCCCTCGAGCTCCTCGCGCAGGCGCTGTACGACGACGGCGTCGGCCGCGGCGCCGAGCCGCTCGAGCGATGCCTGCAGGCGTCGCGCCACGGGCGCGAGCGCAAGGTCAGCGGTGAGTTGGGCCCGCACATGCTCGCTGCGACGGACGTGCTCGGCCAGCTCGGCCGCGGCCCGCTCGGCTCGAAGGCGCTCGGGCTCGGTGTGATCGCCCGCCAGTGCTCGCGCAAGCGCCTGCTCGTGTGCGATGCGGGCCAGTTGCTCGGCCTGTGCGAGCGCCTGCTCCAGCACACGCGCGCGTGCGTCGTGCTCGGCCTCTACGAGCGCACGCTCCACGCCGTCGCTGATCGTCGCTCGCAGACGACTCCAGGTCAGCTCCCAGTCATCGCGGCCAGCCTCGCGCTCGGCCTGGTCGCCGGCGGCAAGCGGAGCGGCGCCGTTGCCGACAAGGCCCGCCGCAGCGTCGCCCACAACCGGAGCGCTCGCGAGAGCGCCGTGTCTGTCAGCGGTCGGCGGCGGCTGCGCCAATGCGGTCTGAAGGCTGTCGATGCGCCGCTCGAGCGCCTGTGCGCTTGCCTGGACCTGCTCTGTGCGCAGGCCGATCCGGTCGCGCGCCGAGCGCGCCTCATAGGCGCGCAGCGCGAGCTCGTCGTGACGCTCGGAGCGCTCGGTCAACGCCTGCTCGGCGCGGCCGCGCCGCTCGACGACGGCCTGCATGCGGGTCTCCAGCTGCTCGCGGTGCTCACGCGTGTGGGCGACCTGCCGCTCGGCAGCGAGCAGCTCCTCGCTGCGCGCGCGCAACGTCTCACAGGCGAGCGTCCAGCGTGCGTCCAGGCTTTGGCGCTCGAGGCGCTCGTGCAGCTCGGCCGCCTCGGCTTGACGCTTGAGTGGACGCAGGCGCGCGCGAGCCTCGCGCTCGACGTCGAGCGCCCGGTCGAGGTTCTCCTGGGTGCGCTGCAGCTTCAGCTGGGCGCGTCGGCGGCGCTTGCGATGCTTGCCGAGACCGGCCGCCTCCTCGATCAGCAGGCGCCGGTCGCGTGGCTTGGAGGTCACGATCGCCTCGACGCGGCCCTGCGATATGACGGTATGCGTCTCCTTGCCGAGGCCGGTGTCGGACAGCAGCTCGAGCACGTCGCCGAGCCTGCAGCGCGCGCCGTTGAGGCGGTAGCCGCCTTCGCCGGCGCGATCGAGCCGTCGCACGATCGATATCTCGCTCAATGGCAGCTCGAGCGTGCCGTCTGAGTTGTCGAGCACGATCTCGACCTCGGCCTCGCTGCGCGGCTGCACGCCGCGGCCACCGCCGAAGATGACGTCCTGCATCGACTGCCCTCTGACGGCCGACGGCGACTGCTCACCCATCGCCCACAGCACGCCGTCGGTGACGTTCGACTTGCCCGACCCGTTCGGACCCACTACGACGCTCACCCCTGGGCCGAAGTCGAGCGTGGTGCGCTCGCAGAACGACTTGAAGCCCCTGAGCGTCAGTGACTTCAGGAGCACAGATCGTTCACCTTCAGGCCCACGGATCGTTCACCTCGAGTGCGCTTGACCTCATTGCGGCTGCAGCCGTTCGACGGCCACGCGCGCGGCCTCCTGCTCGGCCTGCTTCTTGCTTCTGCCGCTGCCGACCCCGATCGTCTCGCCGTCGACGCGCGCCGCCACTTCGTAGACGCGCTCGTGCGGGGGACCGGTCTCGCCCTCGACCTCGTAGCTCACGAGCGTGCCCTGCCGCGCGAGCAGCTCTTGCAGGGCCGACTTGAAATCGACCGGGTTCTCGAGCGCCTGCTCGATCTCGGGCGCGAACGCGTCGACCACCGCCTCGGCCGTGCGCGTGTAGCCGACGGTCAGGTAGCACGCCCCGATCACGGCCTCGATCACCGAAGCGAGCACGCGCTCGGTCTCGACGAGCGCGGCGGCGCCATCCGAGCTTCCGGGCGGCGCCGCGGCGCGCAGGCGCGCCGGTACGCCGAGCCGCTCCGCAACTCGGCGACAGCTCGGCCCCGAGACGGCCTGGGCCCGGATCTTCGTGAGCCGGCCCGCGCCAAAGCGCTCGGCCTCCAGGCGCGGGTACAGGTGCGCCGTGACGGCCAGACCGAGCACGCTGTCGCCGAGGAAGGCCAGGCGCGCGTAGGAGTCCTCGCGGCGCTCGGTCCAGGAGGCGTGTGTGAAGACCTGGCGTTGCAGCTCCTCGGGCAGCTCTTCGAGCAGTTCGCGTAGGAGCCTCATACCGGACGATCATCACGCCGGGGCATGGGATAGAACGAATTCCACGGCATCGCCGACCGTGCCGATGGTGGCGGCCTGCTCGTCGGTCATGTGCACCCCATAGCTGTCCTCGAGCTCCTGCACGAGCGTGTACAGGTCGAGCGAGTCGGCCTCGAGGTCCTCCTTGAATCGGGTCCCCTCGGCGATCTGGAGCGGATCGAGGTCCAGCTCGTCGGCGAGATGGTCTCTGATCAGCTCGAACACCTGTTCACGCGTCATCGCTCGGCAGGCTAGCGCTCGACACGGACATCGGACCGGACCCTGCGTGGGCGCCGTCGGACCGCGGCGCGGCGCCTGCGCGTGACAGCGGCGCGGCGCGTAGGGCGCCCGCTCGCGCGAGCGCGGCGTGGGTGCGTCCGACCAGATCGGCCTGAGCGCCGGCGTGCGCGCGCAGAATCGCCTGCGCGAAGCCCTTGCGCGAAAAGCCGCCGTGCGGCACGACGCCGAGCTGGCGCAATCCGAGCAGGTAGGCGCCGCCCTGACCCTCCGGATCGATCTCGTCGCGGAACGCGCTGAGCGCCGGCCTCAGCAGCATGCCGCCGAGCTTGCCGCGCGTCGAGGACAGCGCGGCGTCGCGAACCGCGCGCAGCACCGTCTGCGACACGCCCTCCATCAGCTTCAAGGCGACGTTGCCGGTGAACCCATCGGTGACGATCACGTCGGCCACGCCGGCCACGACGTCGCCGCCCTCGACGTTGCCGACAAACCTGAACGGCGCGCTGGCCCCGGCGGCACTGGCTTCGAGCGCGCCGGCCTCGACGGCACTGGCTTCGAGCGCGCCGGCCTCGACGGCACCGGCTTCGCCGATGCCGGCTTCGGTCGCGGCCGGTGACCCCAGCGCCGCGAGGCGCGCGTGGGCTTCCACGACCAGGCTGCTTCCGCGCTCAGCCTCCTCGCCGTTGGACAGCAGGCCCACTCGCGGGCGTTCGATGCCGAGCACGGTGCTCGCGAAGGCGGCGCCCATGAACGCGAACTGCTCGAGGTGCTCGCTGCGCGCCTGGGCGTTGGCGCCGACATCGAGCAGCGTCACGGGCCGGGCGGGTGGCGGTGCCGGGATCGGCAGCGCCAGCGCGGGCCGGTGTATGCCGCGGGCACGCTTGATGTTGAACAGGCCGGCCGCCAGCGCGGCGCCGGTCCCACCCGCGCATACGAGCGCCTGCGCCCGGTTTTCGCCGACGGCTTTCGACGCCTGCACGATCGAAGCCTCCGGGCGCTTGCGGGCGGCGCTGGCCGGATCGGCGCTCTTGGCGATCGACACCGGCGCGTCCACTACCTCGATCGTGCCTGTGGGCGCCTGGGCGACGGGCTGGCGCAGCTGGTCTGCCGGTCCGAACAGGAGCACTCGCGCGCCGCTCGAAGCCGCCAGCGCAGCCCCGGCGGCCACCTCACCCGGACCGAGGTCGGCGCCGTTGCAGTCGACCGCCACGATCACATGCTGCTCGTCGCGCTCGCCCTCGGCCGCCAGTGCTGGAGGTTGTTGTCGTGAGCCCTTACTCGTGGTCGTGCTCGTGCTCTGCAGGCGAGCCCTGCGCGAGAATCTCGCGACCGGCGTAGGTGCCGCAGACCGGGCAGACCCGGTGCGGCCGGCGCGGGCTGTGACAGCGCGGACACACGTTGATCGTGGGCGCGGGCACTTTGTGCTGCGCCCGGCGCTTGTTGGTGCGACTGTGTGACTGCTTTTTCTTCGGTACGGCCATGACCGCAGGACAGGCTACCAGCCTAGTGTGACCCCGCCGGCGAGCCGCGATCAGCCGGCGCGCCGGTTGCACACGGCCGGTGCGGCTACGTAGGCCAGATCAGCGACGCACGCACGCGCGCGCGCGCGCGCGTGCGCCGTCGATCAGTCGATCGCATCCGGCGGCTGCCGTAGATCAACCGATCGCATCCGGTGGCATCGTCGTCGATCGATCGATCGGATCCGGTGGCATCGTCGTCGATCGATCGATCGCATCCGACAACTCCCCCGTCGATCAACCGATCGCATCCGCGGCTCGCCGATCTATCGATCGCACCGGCGAGCCCGCGCCGGCGCGGCTATTCGAGCTCGAGCTCGAGCTCGCCGAGCTTTGCCCAGCGCGGGTCGGGGGCGCGCGGGTGGGCGTGCTCGGGGCCTGCGTCATTGAGATCGGCGGCGCACTCGGGACACAGGCCGGCGCAGTCTTCGCGGCAGAGCACCTTGGCGGGAGCGGCCAGCGCGAAGGCGTCGCGCGTCCACGCCTCGAGGTCGAGCGTGTCGTTCTGGACGTAGGGGCTTTCGAGCTCCTCGCCGGCGCCCGGCACGAACACCTCGCGCGCGTCAACCTCGATCTCGGGCGCGGCTGGCTTCAGGCAGCGCATGCACGGCCCGTGCAACGAACCGCTCAGGCGCAGGCGCAGCGCGTAGCCGCCGGCGGTCATGCGCGAGATATCGAGCGTCGCAGGCAGCTCGTCCACCTGCACCGGGTAGTGCTCGCCGCCGAGCACGAGCGCGGGTACGGACAGCTCCAGCTCGAGTCTGCGCCCCTCTCCGGCGCTGAGTCTGAGCGACGCGAGATCGAGATGTCGAGCTTGCATCGCCACTGGCTGCAGGCTAGCGGCAGTTGACCGCTGGACCGTCGCGCCGAGACTGCCCGGCGAGAGGTGCGTGGGCGTTACGCCGTTGCCGACCCCTGCGTGGGCGCGCCGAGCTCGCGCTTGAGGACCTTGCCGGTGGCGTTGCGCGGCAGCCGGTCCAGAAAGATGACGTCGCGTGGGACCTTGTAGCGGGCGAGATTCGACTTCACGTACTCCTTGACCGCGTCTTCATCGAGGTCGGCGTCATGCCTGCGCACGACGTAGGCGGCGAGCCGCTGCCCGAAGTCATCGTCGGGGACGCCGACGACGGCGGCCTCTTCGATCTGCTGGTGGCTGGCGAGCAGGTCTTCGACCTCGCGCGGGAAGACGTTCTCGCCGCCGCTGACGATCATCTCGTCGTCGCGTCCGTCGACGAACAGCCGGCCCGCCGCATCGAAGTGGCCGACGTCGCCGGTGCTCATCAGTCCGCGCACGATCTCCTTGCCGCCGCCGCCGGTATAGCCTTCGAAGACCATCTCGTTGGCGACGAAGATGCGCCCGCCGTCCCCCGGCGGAGCCTCGCGCCCATCGGCGTCGAGCAGCTTGACGATCGTCCCGAGCGGCGGGCGTCCGGCCGTTCCGGGCGCCGCGCGCAGGTCCTCGGGGTTGGCGATCGTCGCCCACGCGACCTCGGTCGAGCCGTACAGGTTGTAGAGCACGTCGCCGAAGACGTCCATCACGCGTGTGGCCAGCTCACCGGGCAGCACCGAGCCGCTCACCGCGATCACCCTCAGCGAGCTGTAGTCGTAGGCGGCCAGCGTCTCGGGGTCGAGCTCCATGATCCGCTGCAGCATCACCGGCACGACCGCGAGCGCCGTGGCGCGGTGATGGGCGACCGCTCTGAGCGTGTCCTCGGGATCGAAGCGGCGGCGCAGCACCAGCGTCGAGGCCAGCGGCAGCCCGAGCGTGAAGTGCGCGAACCCCCACGAGTGGAACATCGGCGCGGCGATCATCGTGGCCTCGCGGGCCTTCAGCGGGATCTTCGAGAACAGCGCCGCGGCCGGCTCGAGCGAGTCGGGCTGTTTGCGCGCGGCACCCTTGGGCGTGCCGGTCGTGCCGGAGGTCAGGATCACGACGCGGCCCTTCTCCGCCGGCGGCGTCAGGGGAGCATCGGACTCACCGCTGATCAGCGCCTCGATCCGCGGATCTGAGGCGGCCAGCGGCTGCTTGCCGGGCTCGTGCCAGGCGACGAAGCGTTTGCGTCCTGCCCCGCCCTGCGCGATCAGATCGCTGAACTCCTCGTCGTAGATCAGCGCGACCGGGTCTTCGCGGCGCATTACGTCTGCGATCTGCGGTCCGGCGAACATCGTGTTCAGATACAGAGCGCCGACCCCCAACTTGGAGCAGGCCACGGTCGCCTCGATGAAGCCGCGATGGTTGCGGCACATGATCGCCACCGAGTCCTGTTCGGCGACGCCTTGCGCGCGCAGCGCGCGCGCAAGCGCGTTCGTGCGCCGGTTGACTTCGGCGAAGGTGAGCGTGCCACGCTCGTTGACGATGGCTTGCCGGTCGGGGTATCTGATCGCCGAGCCGGTGTAGGCGGCGGCCGGCGTCGGTCCCCAGCGGCGCAGCGTCGCGACCGACCGCACCAGCTTGTCCGGGCGCACGGGCTCGATCATGCCGGTGCCCAGCAGCGTCCTTGCGACCTCGAGCCTGTGCTTGGCCTCGCGCGAGTTCATCGAATCGCGCGCACCCTATCGGACCAGCGCCAAGCCAATCTCGACTGATTCAGTGAGCTAAGCGCTAACCAACGTACCCCTCGTTTGGCCTGCAGCCGGCTAGGGCGTCGCTGAGCATGCTGGCCGATTGGCGATCCCGTCGATCGCCAATCGGTAGGACGCAGGGAGCGTCGCGTACTACGTACGCGACGCTCCCTGCGTCCTAGCCCACCTCGGCCGGTTCGTCCTTGCCCTGCAGGCGCTCGCGCCCGCGCTGGACAGCGGCGATGAACTTGGAGAGGTTGACCTCGAGCGTGTTGAGGATCTCGTCAGCGTAGTCCTCGGCGCCGAGCCTGATCTCGCGCTCGCGGGCACGGGCGTCCTCGACGATGTCCTCGGCGGCGCGCTCGGCCTGCTTGGTGACCTCCTCCTCGCCGATCAGGCGGTCCTGGCGCTCCTGGGCCTCCTTGAGGATGCGCTCGGCCTCCTTCTTGGCCTCTGCCAGCATCTCCTGGCGCTCCTTGACGATCCAGCGCGCCTGCTTGATCTCCTCGGGGATCGTGGCGCGCATCTGGTCGAGGATGTCGTAGATCTCCTCCTTGTCGACGCGCACGGAGTCGCTCAGGGGAATCGTCTTGGCGTTGTGCACAAGATCGTCGAGCTTGTCTATCAGCACGAGGACGTCCATTTTCTAAACACTATCTCCGTTCCGCTGCCACCATCGCTCGGCACGGGCGCGCGCAGAGCGCCGCGTCTGTCGCGCGGTGCTCCTCAGAGCCAGTTTCGTCACCGCCGGAGCTCCTCCTGCAAGCGCCGCGCGACTTCCGCGGGCACCAGATCGTCGATGTTGCCACCGAAGATCGCGAGCTCCTTGACACCGCTGGAGGAGAGAAAGCTGTATTTCGAGCTGGCCATCAGGTAGACGGACTCTATCTCCGGATCCTGCCTGCGGTTGAGCTGGTGCATCTCGAGCTCGTACTCGAAGTCCGAGATCGCGCGGAGCCCCTTGACGATCGCCTTGGCGCCAACCTTGCGGGCGAAGTTGACGACGAGCGTGTTGAACGGCTCGGCCCTGACGTGCGGCAATTCGGACGTGGCGTTTTCGACGAAGCGCAACCGCTCCTCGATGCCGAACAGCGTCTCGTTCTTGCGCACCGAGCGGTTGACCACGGCCACCACGACCTCGTCGTAGAGCGCGGCGGCACGGCGGATGACGTCGATGTGGCCATTGGTGATCGGGTCATACGACCCTGGGCAGACGACCGTCGTGGTGCTCTTCCTGGGCTCACTGGCCGGACTCATCGCGCGGGCCTCATCGTCCGCTCGCCGAACGCTTCAACTGCTTTGACAACGCTCGCCGAACGCTTCATCCGCTTGACAACGCTCGCCGAACGCTTCATCTGCTTGACAAAAGAGAACATGTCATTCGTGACAGTAGATCCGGATTTCGGTGTGTCCATAGCGGCGCTGGGTTACGAGCGCCAACTCCGGTTCGAGTTCGAGCGGCGTCCGGCGATCGCTCTCTGCGACGAGGCGCGCACCCGGCTCGAGCAGCGCCGGCAGCACTGCCGACAGCCTTGCCCCCCACTCGCGCGCGAGCTTGTACGGAGGATCGATCAGGACGAGATCGTATGTCTCTTTGCGATCTCGTGCTCTTTCCAGCGCGTTCATCGCGTCTTCGTGCCTGACGGTGGCGTGGTCGCTGTCCACGCCGAGAGCCTCGAGGTTCGCGCGCGTAACGGCCAGCGCATCGCGGTCGCGCTCGACGAAGACGACGCGCCGGGCGCCGCGCGAGAGCGCCTCGATGCCGAGCGCTCCGGTCCCGGCGAACAGATCGAGGGCGCGGGCGCCGGCGAGGTCGCCGAGGATCGCGAACAGCGCCTCTCTGACCCGGTCGGAGGTGGGTCGCGTGGCCAGTCCTACGGGCGCCTCCAAGCGGCGTCCGCCGTACTGGCCGGCGACGACCCTCATCGCCCGGCAACCCTCATCGCCCTGCAACCCTCATCGCCCGACGACGCTCGTCGCCCGGCAACCCTCATCGCCGGACGACCCTCGCTGCCAGACGACCCTCGCTGCCGGACGACCCTCGCTGCCGGACGACCCTCATCGCCGGACGACCCTCGCTGCCAGACGACCCTCGCTGCCAGACGACCCTCGCTGCCGGACGAGCTCGCTGCCGGACGAGCCTCGCTGCCGGACGAGCCTCATCCAGGGATCGGCTCCGTCGCTGCGGCACCGAGCACGAGGGCGAGCCGGTCGCCGAGCAAGGCGTGCTCGGGCGCCTGCAGCTCGGGATCGTCGCGCATGATTGCCTGAGCGTGCACGCGGGCTCGCTCGAGCAGTGGCTCGTCGTCGGGCAGGCAGGCGATCCTGAACTGGCCGACGCCGGACTGGCGGGTGCCGATCAGCTCGCCCTCTTTGCGCAGGCGCAGGTCGATCTCTGCGAGGGCGAAGCCGTCGGCGTGCTCGCGCAGAGCTCGCAGGCGCGGGGCGCCGGGCGGTCCCATCAGCAGGCACAGCGAGCGGTGCTGGCCGCGCCCGATCCGGCCGCGCAGCTGATGCAGCTGCGAGATTCCGAATCGCTCGGCGTTCTCGATCAGCATGACGGTTGCGTTGGGGACGTCGATGCCGACCTCGATCACGGTCGTGGCGATCAGGACGTCGCCGGCCCCGGATGCGAACTCGGCCATCGCCTGTGCCTTTTCGCGCGGGCGCATGGCGCCGTGCAGGAGCACGAGTCGGTGGTCTTTGAGCTCGCCGGAGCGCAGGCGCTCGAGCTCGGCGACCGCGGCGCGGATCTCATCGCGCGCGGCTGCGGTGCCCGTGGCGCGGGCATCTGCGCCGATGTCGGCTGGGCCGGCGTCGTCCTCGGTCTGCTCGATCTGCGGGCAGACGAGGTAGGCCTGGCGCCCCTGGCGCAGCTGCTGGCGCACACGCGCGTATGCGCGCGCGCGGGCGCCGTCCCCGGCGACGATGCGCGTCTCGATCGGCTGACGCCCCTGGGGCAGCTCGCGCAGGATGCTGGTGTCGAGGTCTCCGTATTGCGCGAGCGCGAGCGTGCGCGGGATCGGCGTGGCGGTCATGTGCAGCACGTGCGGGCCCGCGGACGAGCTGGCCTTGCCGTCGAGCGCGGCGCGCTGGCGCACGCCAAAGCGGTGCTGCTCGTCGACGACGGCGACGGCGAGCGCGCGGAAGAGAACGTCGGGCTCGATCAGGGCGTGGGTGCCGACGATCAGCTGCAGCTCGCCGGTGCGCAGCCGGCCGAGCGTCTGGCGTCGCGTGCGGGCGGCGGTGGAGCCGGTGAGCAGCGCGCAGGTGACCTCGGCTTGGGCGCTGCCGAGCAGGCGCTGGAGCGTGGCGAAGTGCTGCTCGGCGAGGGTCTCGGTCGGCGCCATGAGCGCCGCCTGCTGGCCGTGCTCGACGGCGCGCAGCAGCGCGTAGCTGGCGACGACGGTCTTGCCGCTGCCGACCTCCCCGAGCAGGAGTCGCTGCATGGCGCAGTCCTGTGCGAGGTCGTCGCGAATCTCGTCGATCGCTCGGGCCTGATCGCCGGTGGGCGCGAACGGAAGCTCATGCGCCAGCCAGCGCGCGCTGAGCTCGGGCGGGCGCGCTAGGACGGGCGCGCCGCGTCGTGCCCGCTGCATGGCCCGCCGACGAAGGAACGCGAGCTGGCTGAGCAATAGCTCCTCGAACGCTAGACGACGGCGGGCACGCTCGAGGTCGCTGGGGCCGCGGGGAAAGTGCATCGCCGCGAGCGCGGCGGCGCGATCGGGCAGTTTCTCGTCGACCCTGATGCCGGCGGCGAGCGCCTCCGGTATGTCCGCGAGCCGCTCGCTGGAGGCGTGGACCAGCGTGAGAATCTGCGTCGAGCTGAGCCCATCGGTGGCGGGGTAGTGCGCCACGCGTCCCGACTCCCCGAAACGCCCCGACTCCTCCGAGCCGCCGAATCCCCCCGGCTCGCCCGGTCGCCCCGGCTCTCCGGCTCGACCCTCCTGCGCCGGCGTGCCGATGTCGATACCCACGGCGTGGTGGGCGACGTTGAAGGCGCCGCGGCCGGCGAGCTTGCCGTGGAGCACGAGCCTGGTGCCAGGCTTGTAGCGCTGCGCGAGCCATGGCTGATTGAAGAAGCGCGCGCACATGGTGCCGGTTTCGTCGAAGACGGTGGCTTCCACGAGCGGCTTCATCGCCCGGCGGCGGAGCGGGCGCACGGAAATCTCGCGTACCTCGACGGCGACGGTCGCGCTTTCGCCGCGGGCCAGGCGGCTGATCGTGCGCGCGTCGCGGCTGTCGCGGGGCAGGTGCTCGAGCAGCGCTCCGACGCTCGTGAGTCCGAGCGCGCGCAGGCCCTCCTCGACCCTGCTCGAGGCGACCTCGAGCGGCGCGCGCAGCCGCGAGGGCCGGGGCCAGCGCACCGGCGCGTCGAGGAGCTCCGGCCTGGTCAGCGTCCTGGCCGATGCGAAGGCGCGCGGCCCGGGCCGCTCACCCGCCGGCGCGGGCTCCAGCGTGGGTGCTTGCAGAGGACACATCCGCCCGCCAGATAATGGCGCCCGTCGCGGATTACTCGGCCGCGAGCAGCCACCAGTAAGCGCGCTGGCCGCCGTCGTGCAGCTCGAGCTCGACGCCGGCGCCGGCGATCGCTTCGACCTGAGCGCGGACGAGCGGCGCGTCGGCGCCCTCGAGGCAGCTGATCAGCTCGGCGTCCTGCGCGAGGCGCTCGATCACGGCGGCGAGCGTGCGTGCGGGATCGCCCCAGGCGTGGACCTCGTCGGCGACGAAGCCGACGGCGTCGCCACGGGCGAAGCGGCCCTGAGCGTCGTCGCGGGCCGCCGGCGCGACGGCGCCCGTGCGCACGTGGGCGAGCGCCTGGCGCAGCGAGGCGGCGTTCTCCTCGACGCTGCGATCGTGCTCGAGCGCGATGGCGGCGACGAGGCCGGCCTGCTGTGAGACGGCGGGCGCGACGAGCACGAGCTTGTCTGAGAGCTCGGCGGCGCGCTCGGCGGCCATCACGACGTTTGGGCTGCCGGGGAGCACGAGCACCTCCTCGGCCGGGACGTCGTGGATCGCGGCGAGCAGCTCGTAGGTCGAGGGGTTCAGGGTCGGGCCGCCGTCGATCGTGCAGACGCCGAGCGCGCGGAACATCGCCGCAACGCCCTCGCCGCCGACGACGGCGAGCGTGCCGCAACGGACGCGCGGCTCGGGCGCGCTGGCGACGGGCGGACCGGCTCCGTTTCGGTGCGCTGCCGGCTCGGCGCCGTTGCTGCGCGCGGACGCACCGCTGGCGTCGAGACCGGCCCCATTGAGGTGCGACACCCGGTCGGCGTCCACGCTCGCACGATCGACGCGCGACACCCCGCCGACGTCCACGCTCGCACCATCGACGCGCGACACCCCGCCGACGTCCACGCTCGCACCATCGACGCGCGACACCCCGCCGACGTCCACGCTCGCACCATCGACGCGCGACACCCCGCCGACGTCCACGCTCGCACCATCGACGCGCGACGCTCCGCCGGCGTCGAGACTCGCGCCGTTGACGTGCGGAGCAGTTCCATTGTCTTCGGGGCTGGCACCGTTCGGGGGCGCACCAGCCCCCGCACGAGCCGCGTTCGCGTGCGGCCCGGCGCCGCGGCCCGCGTGCAGCCGGTGCTCGCGCTCGGCGACCTGCGTGCGCATGTCGGCGATGTCCAGGCGCGAGATCTCGCCCGCATCGGCGAAGACTTCGGTGGCCCGCTCGGGGTGGTCGGTGTGGACGTGGACCTTCAGGGTGTTGGCGTCGCCGACGACGAGGACCGAGTCCCCCAGCTGCTCGAGCGGGGCGATGAAGCCTCCGGCGCTGAGCCCGCGGCCGGTGACCGCGAAGTTGGTGCAGAAGCGGTAGGTGCTGGAGGAGTGCTCCGGGTGGGTGATCTGAGCCGGGGCGTGGTGTTCGAGCGGTGGCGGATCCTCGCCGCGCAGAGCCGCGACGACCCCGGCGAACATGATCGTCAGGCCGTAGCCGCCGGCGTTGACGACGCCGGCCTCGCGCAGCGCGGAGAGCAGCTCGGGGCTGCGCCGGACCGATTCCTCGCCGGCCGCGAGGGCGCGTTCGAGCGTGTCGGCGATCGCCGTGTCCTGTCTGGCGGGGGCGGTGGCCGGGCCCAGCCGCAGGCCCTCCGGGCTGTGCGCGACGTCGGTCATGATCTTGTGGGCCATCTCGCGCGCGACCGTCAGGATCGTGCCCTCCGCGGGTTCGCGGACGGAGGCGTAGGCGCGGTCGGCGGCGTTTGCCAGCGCGGCGCCGATCAGAGCGGCGTCGATCAGCTCGCCGGGCCGGCTGACGAGCTCTTCGGCGGCACCGCGGATCAGCTGCGAGAGGATGACGCCGGAGTTGCCGCGGGCCCCGAGCAGCGCTGCGCGGGCGACCGACTGCACGATCTCCTCGCGCCCGATCTCATCGATCGTGAGCACGCCGTTGCTGTCCTGGAGCCGGTCGAGCTCGGCCAGTACGGCGCGCAGCGTGAGCGCCATGTTGTCGCCCGTGTCGCCGTCGGCGACCGGGAAGACATTGAGGTCGTTGACCTCCTCGCGGCGAGACTCCAGTTGCGCCAGCGCTCCTGCCACCGCGGCGCGAAAACGAACCAGGTTGGTGTCGCTCACTGGGCTTAGGTCTATCAGGTCGGGCGGAGTCAACGGGCCTGACGGACCCGGACCGCCCACGCCTCGCGCGCCGTCGTTGCCGTGCGAGCATCCGCGGGCGCCGCAAGATGCACATGCACGGCGATGGTGCCCGCTCCGATCGGCGGTGGCCGCCCAGTGAGGGCTACAGGGCCTTGGTGATCTTGCCGGCTTTCAGGCAGCGCGTGCAGACGTAGACGCGGCGCGGCGCCTTGCCGTCCATGATCCGCACCTTCTGCAGGTTCGGATTGAAGCGGCGCTTGGTGGCGACCATCGAGTGGCTGCGACTCTGCCCGAACGCGGGGCCCTTGCCGCAGCTGTGACAGACCTTGGCCATCGCGCCGCAGTCTAGCGGGCCACGAGCTGGCCGCTAGTCCAATGCAGGCGCCGCGACCGCGAGCCGTTGACCCACCGGCCCCGGCCGCGAAGCCTCCAACCACGAGACCCCGAACCGCAAAGCGTCCAACCGCGGCGGCCTACCGCGGGCCCGCCAACCGCGGTGCCCCCACCGCAAGACGTCCAACCAAAGACGACCACCAAACCGCAGAACGTCGAACCGCGGCGGCCTACCGCGGGCCCGCCAACCGCGGTGCCCCCACCGCAAGACGTCCAACCAAAGACGACCACCAAACCGCAAAGCCTCGAACCGCGGCGTCCTACCGCGTGCCCGCCAACCGCGGTGCCCCCACCGCAGGACGTCCAACCAAAGACGACCACCAAACCGCAAAGCCTCGAACCGCGGCGTCCTACCGCGTGCCCGCCAACCGCGCCCGCAGGGCCGCCATGCCGATCACGGCCTCGGCGGCGTGGCGGCCCTGATCGCGCTTGTCGCCGCCGGCGCGCGCGAGCGCCTGCTCCATCGTGTCGCAGGTGAGCACCCCGAAGGCGCATGGAACGCCTGTGTCGAGCTGGACGCGCATGATGCCGGCGGCGGACTGGGTGCAGACGAACTCGTAGTGGTCGGTCTCACCGCGGATTACCGCGCCAAGGCAGGCGACGCCGGCGAAGCGCCCGGACTCGGCGGCGTGCTTCGCGGCGAGCGGGACCTCGAAGGCGCCCGGTACGTCGAACACCTCGAAGTCGGCGGAGCCGTGCTCGTCGAACGCGGCGGCGGCGCCTTGCACGAGCCGCTCGGCGAGGTCCTCGTAGAAACGCGCGACCGCGATCGCAAACCGGGGTCGCGACCCCTCGCCCGGCTGGGCGCTCATCATCCCTGGCGCCGGTCGTTCTTGCGACGCTCGCCGTGCAGCAGCTGCTCGTCGAGGTTCAGGCCCTGGTGGTGCAGCGTGTGGCCCATGCGCTGAGCCTTGGTGCGCAGGTAGGCCTGGTTGTGTTCGTTCGGTGCCGGCTCGATCGGGATCTGGGCGCTGACCGACAGTCCGTATCCCTCCAGGCCCCTGATCTTCTTCGGGTTGTTGGTCAGGATTCGGATCGAGGACAGGCCGAGGTTGACGAGGATCTGCGCGCCGATGCCGTAGTCGCGCAGGTCGGCCGGCAGGCCGAGGCGCTCGTTGGCTTCGACCGTGTCGAGGCCGTCCTCCTGCAGGCGGTAGGCGCGCAGCTTGTTCAGCAGCCCGATTCCGCGTCCCTCCTGGGAGAGGTAGAGCAGCACGCCCTCGCCCTGGCGCTCGATCATCGCGAGCGCGGCCAGCAGCTGCTCGCCGCAGTCGCAGCGCAGCGAGTGAAAGACATCGCCGGTGAGACACTCGGAGTGGACGCGCACAAGCACATCCGAGCGCCCGCTGACCTCTCCCTTGACGAGGACGACATGGTGCTTGTCGTCGATCAGCGAGCGGTAGCCGATCGCCTGGAACTCGCCGAACGCGGTCGGCAGGCTCGTGGCGACCACTCGTTCGACGAGCTTGTCGTGGCGGCGCCGGTAGGCGATCAGGTCGGCGACGGTGACCATGCTGAGCCCGTGGCGGGCGCAGTAGGCGCCGAGTTCGGGGATCCGCGCCATCGTGCCGTCGTCGTTCATGATCTCGCAGATCACGCCGGCTGGATTGAGGCCGGCAAGCCGCGCGAGGTTGACCGCCGCCTCGGTCTGCCCGGCGCGTTCGAGGACGCCGCCGCTGCGACTCTTGAGCGGAAACACGTGGCCCGGCTGGACCAGGTCCGATGGGCGGCTGTCGGGGTCGATCGCGACCTGGATCGTGTGGGCGCGATCGTGCGCGGAGATGCCGGTTGTGACGCCGTCGCGCGCCTCGACCGAGACGGTGAACGGCGTTTCGAACGGCGACTCGTTCTTGGCGGCCATCAGGTCGAGCCCGAGCTCGTCGCAGCGTCCGGCCGTGAGCGACAGGCAGATCAGCCCGCGGCCCTCCTTGGCCATGAAGTTGATCGCCTCGGGCGTGGCGAACTGGGCGGCGAGCGTGAGGTCGCCCTCGTTCTCGCGGTCCTCGTCGTCGCATACGACGACCATGCGACCTTGGCGGATGTCGTCGATGGCCTGCTCGATCGTGGCGAACGGCCCGGTTGGCGCCGTCGCGGTGGCGTCGGTGGTGGTGGTTTCGGACTCGGTCATGCGCGGGCCTCCAGTAGTCGCTCGACGTGCTTGGCGAGCACGTCCGCCTCCAGGTTGACCCGATCCCCCACCTCCAACGCTCCCAGCGTAGTGCGCTGGAGCGTCTCCGGGATCAGCGCGACCTCGAAGCGGCTGCCGTCGAGGGCGCTGACCGTGAGGCTGACGCCGTTGACGGCGATCGAGCCCTTCTCGACCAGGTAGCGCTCGAGCCCGGCGTCGGTGTCGATCGCGAGCACGTGCGCGAGCTGCTCGGCGCGGATATCGATGACGGCCCCGGTGGCGTTGACGTGTCCCTGCACGACGTGTCCACCGAGTCGGTCGTTGGCGCGCAGAGCGAGCTCGAGATTGACGCCTGCTCCGGCGGCCAGGTCACCGAGCGTGCTGCGCTGCAGCGTCTCGCTCACGGCCTCCGCGGCGAAACCGCCGTCGCCGATGTCGGTGGCGGTCAAGCACACGCCGTTGACCGCGACCGAGTCGCCGGGCTGCAGATCGCCGGCCAGGCGCGTGGAGATTCTCAGCTGCGCACCGGCTCCGTTGCGGCGCACGGCCGTGACGCTGCCGCGGTCGGCGATCAGGCCGGTGAACATCGCCCTCCCGGCAATCCAGACACCACTCCAATCGCAGCGCACGCGCGCACGCGCGTGCGCGCGCGTGCGCTGCGCCTCGGCAACACGTTGCTCACGCCGCTCACCACTCGTGCAGGCGGGCGCTGACGAGCAGGTCCTCGCCGACGCGCTCGCAGTCGAAGGTCAGCGCGCGAAGAGCCTCGGAGATCTGCGCGACGCCCTTGCCCTCGAGCGGGTCGCGCGCGGCGCTGCCGCCGAGCAGGAGCGGTGCGAGGAACAGGCGGATCTCGTCGATCTCGCCGGCGTCGAGGAAGGCGCCCGCCAGGTGGGGGCCGCCCTCGAGCAGAGCCGAGCCGACGCCGATCGCGCCGAGCTGCTCGAGTCCCGAGCGTACGCGCGCTGGCTCGTTCTCGCCGGTCGCGACGAGCACCTGCACGCCGGCGGCCTCGAGGGCGTCGGTGTCGGCGCGCGCGGCGGCGCGCGAGACGACGAGCGTCAGCGGTATCTCCTGAGCGGCGGCGACCAGCTGCGAGCTGGGCGAGAGGCGCGCGAGCGAGTCGAATACGACTCGTCGCGGCTGGTTGTCGATCTCGTCGATCAGACCGTCGGGGCGCGCGGTCAGGCGAGGGTCGTCGGCGAGCGCCGTGCCGATTCCGACGACGACGGCGTCCACGGAGGCGCGCCAGCGGTGGGCGAGCTCGCGGCTGGCCTCGCCGCTGATCCACTGGGAATCGCCGGTCCTGGTGGCGACCTTGCCGTCGAGGGTCATCGCCGACTTGAACAGCACCCACGGCCGTCGGACGCGGGCGTGCTTGCGAAATGCCTGGTTCAGGAGCCGTGCCCTGGTGGCGAGCTCGCCGTCGGCGATCACGACGTCGATGCCTTCGTCGCGCAGCATGCCGAGCCCGCGTCCCGCGGCCTTCTCGGTCGGGTCGTCGGATCCGACGACGATGCGCTTGATGCCGGCCTGTGCGATCGCGTCGGTGCACGGCGGCGTCTTGCCCTCGTGACAGCAGGGCTCGAGCGAGACGTAGAGCGTGGCGTCGCTGAGGTCGGCAAGGCCGCAGGCCTCGATCGCGTTGACCTCGGCGTGGGCGCCTCCGAAGCATTCGTGGTATCCCTCGCCGATCACCTCGCCGTCGCGGGCGACGACCGCCCCGACGACGGGGTTGGGCTTGACCTTGCCCACACCTTTGCGCGCGAGCTCGATGGCTCGCTCGAGGTGCAGCTTGTCGGTGTCGGTGTAGACGGTCACGGCTCGGGGCCGGCGCAGATGCTCATGGCCTGAGGCCTTGCGCTCCATCGACCAGGATAACCGTCCCAACCACGCCTCAACTCGGATGCGGCGTTGCCCGAGCACAGCGCCCGCCGTTGAGCCGGTAGACCGTCATCGAGGGGCCGGGGCGGGCGTAGGCGAGCGGGTAGTAGTCGAAGCTCCAGTCGAAGTCGAACGCGACCGGGCCGCGTCTGCGCGCGTATGGCGAGACGCGATAGACGACCTGCCCTATGCGCGCAAGAGCCCGGTAGTAGGCGATCGCGAGCGGCGCTGCACGTGGGTCCGCGTAGGCGCGCCCGGACTCGCTCGAGCCGCTCACGATCCAGCAGTAGCCGTGCGTCTGGTAGTAGCCGAGCAGCGCGGGGCTCAGCGTGAGCTCGTAGTTCTCGATGCCGACGAGGCGCGCGCGGCTGGGTTCGATGGCGCCGTCGGGAGCGATGCGCGAGAGCAGCGACGGGTACTTGTTCCAGCGCTCTCCCCAGATGTCGGGCGAGACCGGCTCGACCACGATCGGCGTTCTCGCCGGGATGTGGGCGACCATCCACTGGCGCGTGAGGCTGCGTGTGTCCGCCCGCGAGAGGACGAGCCCTGAATGCACGCTGTAGACGAGCCCCTGCGCCAGCAGCGCAGCGACCGCGACCGCGGCGATCGCGATGCGCAGGCGCGGGGCACGGCGCGCGAGCGCCCGTACGAGCTCGAACGCGAACAGCGCCGCCAGCAAGCACAGCAGCGGAAACACCGGGAGCAGCCAGCGGCCGAAATAGCGACCCTGCAGACCCATGAACGCCAGGTAGAGCACGACGGGGGTGACGAGCATCCAACCGAGGGCGCGCTCTCTGCGCCATACCGTCAGAGCGCCGCCGAGCGCGGCGAGCGCCGGGATCCAGCCGAGCCCCCAGGTGAGCGTCCACAGGTAGTAGACGAGTCCGCCCTCTTTGGGCGCGCCGAGCTTTCCCTGAGCTTCGGCCGAGAGCGAGGACTGATGCGCGAGTTCGTGGCGGAAGGCGCTGAAGTCGAGGATCGAGTAAGGGTTGGCGATCAAGAAGGCGACGAGCGCGACCAACCCCGTGAGCGCGACGTATGCGCACGCGCGACGCGCGCGCGTGGGCTCGTCTGTCGAGTGTTCGCGCTGAGCCGAGCCCCAGCGTCGAGCCGCGCCCTCGCCTCCAACGGGACCCTCGCCTCCCTCCGAACGCTCGCCTCCAACCGAACCCCTGCCTCCCCCCGAGCCCTCGCCTCCAACCGAACCCCCGCCTCCCCCCGAGCCCTGGCCCCCAACCACGCCCTCGCCCCGCAGGGAACCCTCGCCCCCAACGCGCTCGCCCCTAACCACGCCCCGACGCGACCCGGTGCGGAGGTAGCGCGCGGCGGCGGCGGCGAGATAGGTCACGAGAACGATGCCGGCGGTGTACTTGCTGGCGCAGGCGAGTCCGAGTCCGATGCCCGCGAGCACGTGGTCGCGGGCGCGGCCTTTGCGCAGGACGCCGGCGCTGCCGAGCAGCGACAGCGTCAGCGGCGCGAGCGTCGGGACGTCGTTGAGCGCGAGGTGCGCGTAGAAGACGGGCAGGAAGGCGACCGCCTCGATCGCGGCGGCAAGCAGCCCGGCGGCGCGCGAGAGCAGGCGCGCGCCGGTGAGATACAGCAGCCACAGCGCGAGCACCCCCAGCAGCGCGGCGACGAGGCGCGCGAGCGTGTACACGCCGGTGGGGTTCGCGATCAGCGCTGCCGTCGTACCGTGGCCGCCGCCGTAGCGGATCGCGAACACGATGTGCAGCAGGTATGTGTAGGCAGGGGGATTGGCGAAGTAGTGGGGGTTCAGGCCGTGTTCGAACATGCTCGCGGCGTGCGGCACGAAGTGGTCGAGCTCGTCGAGGTTGTACGTGTAGGGAAGGCCCTGCTTGATGCCCCACAGACGCAGGGCGAGGCCGGCGGCGAGCACGACCGCGAGCCCGCCCCAGGCCCAGTTGCGCGATCGTGTGGTCCGTGGCGGCGGGGCGGGTGCGGCGGCGGACGAGAGCTCAGCAGTTGGCATACACGGCGTAGTAGTGGCTCGTGTAGATGCGCCTGAAGCCGGGCTGCGGAACCTGCACGCGCGGGTCGTCGCCGACGTCGACGATCGCCTCGAAGAAGACGGCGCTGCCGAGCGGGTATACGGCGACGCTGCCGCGCTGCAGGCGCCGTTCAAGGCGCGGGTCGCCGGCCTCGGCCTGACTGCGTGCCTGGCTGCGGGCCACGATGTCCTGCTGGCCGGCGCTGCCGAGGATCCAGCGGGCGTCCGGGATCAGCTTGTTGTCCGGCAGCGACAGCAGCGGGCAGCGCGCCAGCGCGACCTTGACGGGCGGGCTGGCGAGCGCCGCGGCTAGGCCCTTGTGGAAGTCCTCGTGATAGGCGAGCGTGGTGCGCAGGTTCGACAGGCTCAGCGACCTCGCGGCCGAGAGCCCGCCGTAGAGGATCAGCGCCGCGGCGGCGGCCATCCATACGCGTCGCCAGGCCGAACCGGGACGCAGCATCGACCAGCCGCCCAGCGCGACCGCGCAGAACAGCAGCACGACCGTGGCGGCGCTCATGTAGTAGCGATCGATCAGCGAGGCGCCGGCGGCGCCCTCGGCGACGAACGCGGCGATGATCGCGAGCAGCGCGCCGAGCGGGAGTAGCGTGCGCCGGGGGGCCAGCCACAGCGCCAGCCCGAGACCAACGATCGCGCCCAGCAGAACCGGCAGCTTGTCGATGCGCGTGCCGAACGTCCACACCGAGGCGAACACGCTCGTGAGGCCTTGTGAGCGTTCGAGTTCCTGGGCCAGTTCCGCGGTGGCGTGCAGCGAGTACAGCGGGTTGCCCGTTACGAGCGCGTCGACCGACACCCACACGACCGGCCCGATCAGGGCCAGGCACAAGTACCGGAGCAGCTGACCGCCCGAGACCGCGACACGCCCGGACGAGCTTCCATCGGAGCCATGCGTCGTTCGCGCGGCGCGTGCTCGCAACGACGGCCACGCGCACCACAACCAGTAGGCGCCGCTCAACACCCACGCATCCGGGCGCAGCAGGCCCGCGGCGGCGAGCAGCAGGAAGACGAGTGTTCCGCGTCGGGGACGTTCGACCTCGAGTGCGAGCGCCCATACGACGAGCGCGATGTAGGTGATGTCGAGATAGCCCTGGGCGGCGAGGTTCTCGATGAAGAAGCGGCTCAGCACGAGCAGCGCGGCGAACAGCCCGACGACCCGGCCGAAGCAGAGCCGTCCGAGCCGGTACATGCCGGCGACCACGGCGACGAACGACGCGATCGACCCGAGCACGACCAGCCGCGCGCCGCCCTGGCCGAAGATCGAGCAGAGCGTTCCGAACGCGATCGCCAGCGGATGCTCGGTCGGCGCGCGGTAGACGCGGAAGTCGGGCGCGTGCAGATGGAGCAGATCGCGACCCCAGAGCAGCGCATAGAACGAGTCGTAGGTCGGGTATGTCGGGTAGACGAAATAGCCCGCGAGGGCCCCGGCGCAGAGCAGCGCGAAGCCCACCTTGGCCCACGTCCCGGCCGGTATGGCGCGCAGTCGCCCAAATGGCGTGGGAGCGGGCCGCCGCGTGGTGAGCGTAGCGCTGGCCATCGGGCCGTCTAGCCTATCCGGGCAGGCTGCCGCGCCGGATCGGTTCTCGCACGGGGTAGGCTTTTGCGGGAGGGGCAAACCCCTACCGTTTCCCCCGCACCCGTAACCGGGACCAGGTCAAGCCAATGAAGCTGATCCACCAGATCCCCTCTAAAGACCGGAGCGGGGCAGGCCCCCCTCCCGACCTCCCCCCACTACCGACATCGGGCACCAGGTCAAGCCAATGAAGCTGATCATCCAGATCCCCTGTTACAACGAGGCCGAGCAGCTTCCGCAGACGCTTGCCGAGCTGCCGCGGTCGGTCGAGGGCTTTGACACGGTCGAGTGGCTGGTGATCGATGACGGCTCGACCGACGCGACGGTCGCCGTTGCGCGCGCACACGGGGTCGACCATCTCGTGCGGCTGACCAACAACAAGGGGCTGGCGACGGGCTTTCAGGCGGGCATCGACACGGCGCTGAAGCTCGGCGCCGATGTGATCGTGAACACCGACGCCGACAACCAGTACTACGGTCCGGACGTCGCGAAGCTCGTGCGCCCGATCGTCGAAGGGCGCGCCGACATGGTGATCGGCGACCGCGAGGTCGGTGGGATCGAGCATTTTTCGCTCCTGAAGAAGACGCTGCAGCGACTGGGCTCGTGGGTGGTCCGTCAGGCGTCCTCGACCTCGGTGCCGGACACGACCTCGGGCTTTCGCGCGTACAACCGCGAGGCGGCGATCCAGATGATGGTGGTGTCGCGGTTCACCTATACGCTCGAGACGATCATCCAGGCGGGCAAGCTGCTGGTGGCTGTCGATCACGTCCCGGTGCGCACCAACCCCAAGACGCGCGAGTCGCGCCTGTTTCCGTCGATGGGCGCCTACGTGCGGCGCAACGCGGTGTCGATCTTTCGCATCTACGCCCAGTACGAGCCGCTGCGCGTGTTCTGGAGCCTGGCGGCGCTGATCGCGCTGGCGGCGCTGGGGGTGTGGATCCGGTTCGTGGTGGCGTACACCGAAGGGAGCGGCAAGGGTCACGTGCAGTCGTTGATCCTCGGCGCGGTGCTGTTCATCGCGGCCGTGGTGCTGTGGGCGCTGGGCGTGATCGGCGACCTGCTGGCGGCGCAGCGCGTGATGACGCAGAGGACCTTCGAGCGCGTGCGGCGGATCGAGTTGCAACTGGACGTGGCGCCCTCGCACTACGAAGCCAATGCGCCGGCGCCCGCCCCGGCGAAGGACGCCGGGGCGGGCGAGGTGCGTGCTGGGATCGCGCGCGGCCGGACGCCAGATCCCGCCACGGCCAAGGCCCCCGCCACGCCGGACGCGGCGCCGGGGCGCGAGGCGGTGCGGCTGTGAGCGCGGGCGTGACGGTCTCGCAGGACGGGATCGTCACCGGCAATACCTACGACAAGTACGGGTCGTCCAATCCGCTGGTGCGGCGCATGATGACGGGGTTCGAGGGGGCGCTCGATCAGCTGATGGGCACGGCCCAGCCGCGGTCGCTGCTGGATGTGGGGTGCGGCGAGGGGGTGCTGGTCCAGCGTTGGGCCGAGCGCCTCGGCCCCAAGTGTCGCGTGGTGGGAATCGATCTCGAGGAGGAGTCGATCCAAGCGGGCTGGTCCCAGCGGCAGGCGCCGAACCTCGAGTACCGCGTGATGCGCGCCGAGAACCTGCCGTTCGCGGACTGCGAGTTCGATCTGGCGAGCGCGATCGAGGTGTTGGAGCATGTCCCGGACCCCGAGCACACGCTCAGCGAGATGGCGCGCTGTGCGCAGCGCCATCTGCTGGTGTCGGTTCCGCGGGAACCGCTGTGGCGGATGTTGAACCTGGCGCGCGGCGCCTACTGGCGGACGCTGGGAGACACGCCTGGCCATCTCAACCACTGGTCGCGGCGGGCGTTCGTAGCGATGCTCTCCCGCCACGGGAGCGTTGCCGAGGTGCGCTCGCCGCTGCCGTGGACGATGCTGCTCGTCAAGTTGTAGTGGCAGCGGGCGCCGACACGAGCAAGCGCTCGTACGGGCACGGGGCGCGAATCCTGTCGGTCGGGATCGCCTGCACGGGCCTGCTGACGCTCGCGTACTTCTCGATCTCGAGCCACGTGCTGGAACCGAGCGCCGCCTCGCGGATCGCCCTCTTGTGGTCGGTGATGTTCGTGATCATCTCGGTGATCTACCGGCCGATCGAACAGCTGCTGTCGCGCACGATCGCCGAGCGCCGGGCACGCGGTCACGCCGAGCATCCCCTGCGCGTGCCGATCGCGATCCAGGCCGGTTTCGCGCTCGTGTTCCTGGTCGCGGCGCTGGCGCTCAAAGAAGAGCTGGTGAACGACGTGTTCGAACACTACGAGGCGCTGTACGACGTGCTGATGATCGGCACGCTTGCGTACGCGGCCAGCTACTTCGCGCGCGGCTGGCTGGCGGGACACGAGTATTTCGCACTGTACGGAGGCCTGGTGCTGATCGAGTCGCTGTCGCGGCTGTGTTTCGCGCTGGCGGTGGCGCTCGGGATCGCGAGCGGCCAGACGGCGGTCGCAGCCGGCATCGCGGCGGCGCCGCTGGTGTCGTTGGTGGTGGTGCCGGGCGCGTTCGCGCGGCGCGGCCAGGAACGGCGAGCGGCGCACGGGGAGCCGCCTGGGCACGAGCCGCTGCTCGGCCATCGTGCGGACGCCGCGCTGCAGGCGCCGATCACCGCGGACGAGGCGGACGCGGCGCTGGCGGGACCGGCGACCGAGGGCGTGCAGGAGGCGGCGGCTCACGACGAGCTGTCGCTGCGGCGCGGCACGGGTTTCGCCGGCTGGGTGTCGGGGATCATGCTCTCAGAGCAGACGCTGCTCAATGCGGCGGTGCTGACGGTGGCGGCGACGTCCACGAACAAGGCGCTGGCGGGGATCGTGTTCGACGTGCTGCTGATCGCACGCGCGCCGCTGCAGCTTTTTCAGGCGATCCAGACCTCGTTGCTGCCCCATTTGACGGGTTTGGAGACGACTGCCGGGCACGAGGCGTTCGCCCGGGCGATACGCGTGACGCTGCTGGCGATCCTGGCGTTCGCGACGGCGGTCGCGCTGGGGCTGCTGGCGATCGGTCCGTTCGTGATGGGGCACCTGTTCGGGCAGCACTATCCGTACAGCCGGGTGGGGCTTGCGCTGGTGGGTGTGGGCATGGGCCTGCACCTGGCGTCGGGGACGCTCAACCAGGCGGCGCTGGCGCGCAACCGCGCGCGCGCGGCTGCGACGTGCTGGCTGACGGTGGCGGTGGTGTTCGTGATCTGGATGGTGAGCCCGGCGGTCGCCGATCAGCTGACGCGTACGGAGATCGGCTACGCCGGCTCGACGGGCCTGCTGGCGGTGATGCTGTGGATGCTCTACCGCCAGGGTTCGCGGCCGCTGAGCCGCCACGGCGTCGAGGTCCAACCGGGCGCGAGCGCCAGTCGCGGCGCTCTGGCGGGCCGCGACGTTCAGTCGGCGCCAGCGGCGCGCGCGATCGCCCGGTAGGCCTCGCCAGGGTCGGGGGCGTCGAAGATGGCCGAGCCGGCGACGAACACGTTCGCGCCCGCCTCGCGGCACGCGGTGGCGGTGTGCGGCTCGATGCCGCCGTTGACCTGCACCGCAACGTCGTGGCCGACGATGGCGCGCACGCGCGGGATCTTGTCGAGCGAATGTGCGATGAACGGCTGCCCGCCCCAGCCGGGGTTGACGGTCATGCACAGCGCCATGTCGATCACGCCAGCGACCTCGGCCAGGGCGCCCACCGCGGTGGCCGGGTTGATCGCCACGGCCACGCCGGTGCCCTGCTCGCGCAGCAGGCCGATCGTGTACGCGACGTGGGGCGTTGCCTCGCTGTGGAAGGTCACCGAGTCAGCGCCGGCGGCGCTGAACTCTGCAACGTGACGCTCGGGGCGCTCGATCATCAAGTGCACGTCGAGCACGGCGCCGGCTGCGTGGGTCTGCTCGCGCAACGAGGCCACCACGAGCGGGCCGACCGTGATCGGCGGCACGAAGTGGCCGTCCATGACGTTGACGTGAATGATCCTGGCGCCCGCGTCGAGCACCTCGGCGACCTGCTCGCGCAGGCGCGCGAAGTCGGCCGACAGGATCGACGGCGCGACGTGAACCCCCGCGAGCAGCTCGCGCGAGCGCTCGCTCATGTCGTCGGCCGGGTCAGGACGACATCACGAGCTCGATATGAGCAGCTCATATCGGCTGAAGCATGGAGTCGCCGCAGCTGTTGCACTTGAGGATCGCGGTCGAGGACATGCGCACGATCGTCGAATGCTCGCCGCAGTTGGCGCACACTGATGAGAGCTCGAAGCGGTGCAGGCAGTAGACGCAGCGGTAGCGGCCGGGCAGGTTGGTGGGGCGCAGCCACGGCTCGCCGCAGTTCGGGCAGCGTGGGCCAAGCTCTACCGGAGCGCGCGCTGAGGCCTGCTGCTCGTCGCCCACGGGTCACTCCTCGCGCCGCAAGCGAGCGATGAAGAACCCAGCTGTGTGATCGCGGCCGGGCATCGTCAGGACTGTGTCGGTGGCGCGCGGGTTACTGAGCCCGGGCAGCTCGGCGCGCAGATCATCGAGCCCGAAGCCGGGGTTGGCGTCCAGGAAGGCGGCGATCTGGCGCTCGTTCTCTGTCGCGGAGATAGTGCACGTAGAGTAGACCAGCACGCCGCCCGGACGGACGGCCTCGGCGCCCGCGCCGAGAATGCTGGCTTGAGTCTCGGCAAGCGTGTGCAGTTGGTCAGGCTGTATGCGCCAGCGCAGGTCGGGGCGCGCCTGCAGCGTGCCGAGGCCCGAGCACGGCGGGTTGACCAGCACGCGGTCGAACGGGGCGTCGTCGCGACGTGGGCGCCTGGCATCGGACAGCTCGACGCGGACGTTGCCGGCATGCAGCCGCCCGGCCGTGCGGCTAAGGGCACCGGCGCGGGCGCGGTTGCGCTCGACCGCAAGCACCTCGCCGGAGCCCTCCATCAGCGCCGCGAGGTGGGTGCTCTTACCGCCGGGCGCGGCGCACAGGTCGAGGACATGCTCGCCGGCGCGAGGCGCGAGCGTGCGCGCGACGAGCATCGCGGCGCGCGACTGTGCGATGAAGGCGCCTTCGCGCCACAGGCGCGAGCCCTGGGCGTCGAAGGGGTCATCGAGCACCAGCGCCTCGGGAACGTTCGGGTCCCCGTGGGTCCTGAGAGCATCGCGTCCGTCCTCACGATCCGGCCTGGCGAGGGCGCGCGCGAGCGCGCGGGCGTCCGTCACGAGCGTGTTGGCGCGCAGCGCGAGCTCGCCGGGTTCGTTGTCGCGCGCCATCAGCGCGCGCGCTTGCCCGGCGCCCAGCTGCTCCCACCACAGGCTCGCAAGCCACGGCGGATGCGAGTGCTTGATCGCTGCCTGCTCGGGGGTGGCGTCGCCGAGCGCATCAAGCAGAGAACGCCCCTCGCGCGTGGCGCGGCGCAGCACGGCGTTGACTAGGCCGTGGCCGGCCGGCGCCGCGTCCTTGGCGAGCTGCACGGCGTCGGCGACGACGGCGCGGTCGGGAGCGCCGTCGCTGTAGAGCAGCTCATACAGCCCGAGCCGCAGCGCCGCCAGCACCGGGCGGTCGAGCCGTCGGGGTGGGCGTTCGGCGAGCGTGGCGATCAGGTGGTCGAGCGTGAGCTTGCGCTGGATCGTGCCGTAGGCGAGCCGCTTAGCGAGCGCGCGATCGCGCCGGTCGAGCGCTCGCGCCTCTGCGGGTAGCGCGCGGTCAGCGTAGGAGCCTTGCTCGAAGACGCGGCGGACGACGGCGTAGGCACAGAGGCGAGCCTTAGATGGCATGGCCGCGCAGGTATGCGCTCACGTCCATCGGGCGCCCGCCGGGCGGCTGCACGGACGTGAGCTCGAGCGCTCCCTCGGCGGTGCCGTACAGCAGCCGCTCGCCGTCGCGCGTGAGCTGGCCGGCCGAAGCATGATTGACGATCGCGCGGGCGCCCTGGACGCCCAGCAGGGTTCCGTCGGCTAGCTGCAGGCGCGCTCCGATGTGCGGGTGCAGGGCTCTGACTACCCGGTCCAGCTCGACCGCCGGCCGGGCTGGATCGAGCAGCCGGTCGGCTGGGCCGATCTTCTCGGCATAGGTGGCGGCGCTGTCATCCTGGTCGGCGAAGTGGAGCGGCGGACCGGCGTCGATCTGCGTGAGCGCGTGTATGAGCAGCTCGCCGCCGAGCGCCTGAAGGCGCGGCGCGAGCGAACCGTAGGTGTCGCCCGGCTCGATCGGCTCGGTCTGGGCCAGGCACACGGGTCCGCTGTCGAGCCCGGCGGTGAGTCGCATGATCGATACCCCCGTGCGCTGATCGCCGGCCATGATCGCGCGCTCCACGGGGGCGGCGCCGCGCCAGCTCGGGAGCAGCGACGGGTGCACGTTGAGGATCTCGTAGTCGGACAGCAGCGGCTCCTTGATCAGCGCCCCGAAGGCGCACACGATCACCACGTCCGGATGCGCCCGCGCGATGCGCTCGCGCGCGGCCTGGTCGTTGACGCGTTCGGGCTGGTCGAGCTCGATACCGAGCGCGCGTGCCGTGTCGGCCACCGGTGGCGAGGCGAGATGCCGGCCGCGGCCGCGCGGCCGGTCGGGGCGGGTGACGATGAGCTGGGGACGATGGTTGGCGGCCGCCAATTGTTCGAGCACGGCCGCCGCAAAGTCAGATGTGCCCAGGAAGACTGTGCGGACCACGCGGAACCGCGAGACCGGTTATTCCCGCGTGGCGTCGGGATCGCTCGCCGCGGAGCCGCCCGCCGGCGAATCGTCCGCCGCGGAGCCGCCCGCCGCGAAGTCGCCCGACGGCGAATCGTCCGCCGCGGAGCCGCCCGCCGCGGAGCCGCCTGACGCGGAGTCGCATGACGCCGAGTCGTCCGCCCCGGGAGTCCCCACGCTGGAATCGTCACCGCTCGGCGCCGTCTGAGCGGCGGCCCGTGCTTCGCGCGCTTCTCGGGCCGCGCGCATGGCGTCGCGACGCGCCTCGCGCGAGATGCGATCGAGAATCAGGATGCCGTCGAGGTGGTCGACCTCGTGCTGGATCACGCGCGCCTCGAGCCCTTCGGCCTCGATCTCGATCTCACCCCCAGCGGCATCGCGCGCGCGCGTGCGGATGCGCGCCGGGCGCTCGACCTCGACGTGGACGTCGGGAATGCTGAGGCAGCCCTCCTGGGCGGCCTCGAGCTCGTCGCTGCGCCACTCGATCACCGGGTTGACGAGCGCCGTGATCGGCTCGTCTGGGTCCGCCCTGTAGACGAGCACGCGGTGCAGGATCCCAACCTGGTTGGCCGCGAGACCGACGCCGAGCGCGTCGCTCATCAGCTCGCCCATGCGCGCGATCTCGGCCTTCAGCTCGTCGTCGAAGCGCTCCACCTCGACCGCGCTCGCGCGCAGCACAGGGTCTCCGAGCTTGCGCACGCGCGCAAGCGCGGCGTCACGCCGCAGGCGCGTCTCTTCGTCGAGCTCCTCGGGCTCGGGGGCATCAATGTCGGGCGCGTCGCCGCCAGCTGGCGGCTCGGCGTCGCGCACGGGTCGAGGCGAGGCGTCCTGGGGCGCTTCCTGCTCGAGCTGTGCGGTGTCTTCGCTGCTCATGGTGCTCTGAGTTTATGAGCAGCGCCGGCTTTATCCAGCCGCGGCCTGCGCGCGGCGGCTGTCGCCGGGCGCCGCCCAGATCAACGGGCACGCAACAGGCGGCGTCCGTTGGCTCAGTGACGCTTGCGCTTTTGTGGGCGCAGCGTGACAATCGCCTGCCCAGTATGCGTTCCACCGGCGGGGTTGTGAGCGACGACCGTCGCGCGCGCGCTGAGCACGTGGCTGTGGGCGAGCAGCTTTCGACCGGTGGCCGACAGATGCAGGGTTAGTGCCTTGGACTGGCCTCCCGCAACTGCGAAGGAGCCGCTCGCGAGCGTCACAATCGCCGCCTTGCTCTTGCCCTCGCGCCCAGACACGCCGGCGCTCACCGCGTGGAGCGTGCGCAGCGTGATCGTCCCAGTGCAGCTCGCCTCGCCGGCGGGACACTCGATCTTGATCACAAACGCACCGGAAGGGCTCACGGCCAGCGACGCGCTTGCGATGGTGGCGTCGGGGGAGACTTCTTTCACGCCGAGCACAGCCGCTTCGGCGGCTCTTTCTTCCTGATGCTTTTTCGCGATCGCAGCTTCTTCTTCCTGACGCTTGCTGGTGGCCGCGGCCGCGGCTTCTTCTTCGTGTTTTTTCTGTGTTAGCCGTTCTTCGGTACGAAGTTTGGATTCTTCTTCGGCGGCACGCCTGGCGCCTTCTTCCGAGGCTTTCCTCTGCGCTTCTTCTGCCTCTTTTTTCGCTTCTTTTTCTGTTGCTTCGCGTTCAGTTCTTTCTTTGGCTTCTCGTTCGGCGTGTTCTTGCCGTTCCTTGGCCGCCGCTTCGACCGTGCCGGTGACCGTCTCGAGTCCGCCGCTGCGGTGATAGCTGATCCTCATCGTCTGGTTTACGCGGTTGCACGATCCGGCGAGCGCGATTGGTATTTCCGCTCCCGCTTCAGGCGCGTTTTCAAAGGCGCCTGACAACGGCCCGTTCGCCGTCACCAGCGTGTAGGTGGTACCTGCGGCGGGAACCGGGCACGGCTTCCCTTTTTCCCGCGGTCTGAGCTCGACCACGAGGTCGCCAGAAAGATCGACCGGGCCGGCCGAGACGATTTGAGAATATTCCCGTCCTGCTGCTGTTCCGCTGCCGTCGATCTGGAAGCGCGCGTCGCTTTCGGCGCCGAGACTCACGCTGGACGCCGTGATCCCTTCGGGCTCTTCTGTTTCTTCGCTGCCGACTACCACGGTGGACGCTTCCGCCTGCAGCGCTCCGACAGCGCCGATGCCTTCGAAGTAGATGTGCTTCAGGAGCACCGGCTGCCCGTCGGAGGAGTTGAGCTGGCTGTGTACGAGCAGCGCGACACCGTTGTCGAGGCGCTCGCCTGAGGCATTCGATCCTTCGATCGTCACAGGTCCGGCCTCTGTTTCGTTTTCCTCCAGCACAAGCAGCGAGCCGTTGCTCTGTTCGATCGTCAAGCCGCTACTGGAGGAGCCGTTCACGCTGGCGCCGAGGAGTAGCCCGTTTTCGCCGATCGAGCCACCGCTGCGATCGGCGAGGGTCCATCGCTGAGCGGTATCGAGCCTGAGAGGCATCAGCATGAAGGTCCCGGCGGGACCACCACTGCCACCGGTCGGCGAGTCGGTGAGACCGCCGCTTCCGAGGCCAAGTTCTTCGCCGAAGAAGGCATAGTCTTCGCCGTCATATACCTGCATCGATTCGGCGGTCAATCCCTTCACGTCGTTGAAGCTGAGATAGCAACTCTCGGTGGGTTCTTCGACGAGACAGGCTCCGTCGGTGAGGCGGGGGAACGTGAGCGTTCCGATCGCAGCACCGGGCTCGGGCGCTTTGCCCCCTTCCCAGTTCGAGCTTTCGGTCCAGCCTGCAGATTCAAACGAGGTAAAGGTGGCGCCTCCGATCCATGTGAATGATGGTGGAGTCTTCGCAACCGCCGTCGGCGCCGTCACCGACACGAGGCCGGACGTCGCCAGCAAGCACAGAGTGCTGACACCGCGTTTGCGGCGGACCGCAGCCCACCCGGCACGCACGCGGCCGGCCCCGAGCAGTCCCATGGGCGCCGCTCCCTCCATTTCACCCTCCCCGTTGATCGCTTCGCCGAGAATGCGAAGGTATCACATGTCGGAACTGTGACGAAGCGCGACAGTCCCGGTCCCGCGCCTGCTCGACGCCGACGAGCGCCCCTACTGCGGATCAACATCCACGCTGAAGCTCACCCCGCGATGCTCGCGTGCGCGCGCCAGCGTCGCGACGACCTCCCCCACCGCGCTCACCACCGGGCGCCGCTCGGGCGTCTTCACCACCACCATGCGGCGCTCCTGACCGCGTAGTCGAAACAGCGCGGCGGGACCGAGCAGGCTGGTGCCGGGCGGCGCGGCGCCGGCGAGCTGTTTGACGAGCGCGCCGGCGGCCGCCTGCGCCGGGGCAATCTCGGGCGAGGCACAGACGATCCTGATCAGGTGGGCGAAGGGCGGGTAGCAGAGCGCGCGGCGACGCTCGAGCTCGCTCGCCAGAAAGCCGTCACTGTCGTGCTGCGCGGCGTGTGCGATCGCACGCGCGTCCGGAGCGATCGTCTGCACGAGCACCCTGCCGTCGGCGGCGCGGCCGACGCGACCGGCGAGCTGTGCGATCAACGCGAATGTCCGCTCGTCCGCGCGAAAGTCGGGAAAGCGCAGGGTGGCGTCGGCGTCGAGTACGACACCGAGCGTGACGTCGGGAAAGTCGTGACCCTTGGCGACCATCTGAGTGCCGATCAGAGCGCCGGCCTCTGCGGCCTGGAAGCGGCGTAGGAGCTCGGCGATCGCGTTGGCGCCACGCTCGGCCGACTCGGCGCTCGCGCGGCCGGCGGGTGTGGCGAAGCTGTCGGCGTCGAGCCGGAATACGGGGAAGCGGCCGTCGCCGTCGAGCGCGGCACTCAGGTCGTGCTGCACCCGTTCGGTGCCGGCACCGTGGCGGGCGACCGAGACCGAGCCGCATTTCTCGCACCGGTGCGGCACAGGCTGGCTGTGGCCGCAGTGGTGACAGGCCAAGGTCGGGCCGTTCGTCGCCCGCCGCGCCCCCGCAGGGCCACTCGTCGCGTGCCGCGCAACGGCGGGGCCACTCGTCGCGAGCCGCTCCGGCGTGGGCGCCGGCGCAACGGCGCGACGATGCAGCACGAGCGCGACGTCGCAGTGCGGACAGCTCCACACCTCTCCGCACGAGTGGCAGGACAGGAAGTTCGACCAGCCGCGCCGGTTGAGCAGCACGATCACCTTGCCGCGCCTGGCGCGCGCCTCGGCGAGCGCCTGCGCGGTCAGAGGGTGAAGGCCGGCGCTGTGCTCGCGCATGTCGAGCACGGACACGTGCGGAAGCGGGCGGCCGTCCACGCGCGCGGGCAGGCGCAGGCGCTGGGCGTCGCCGGCCGCGTGTGCGCTCTCGGGGCGCGGGGTGGCGCTTCCGAGCAGCAGCAGCGCGCCGCACGTGCGAGCGCGCTGCACGGCCACGTCGCGGGCGTCGTAGCGCGGATCGGCCTCATGCTTGTAGGAGGCGTCGTGCTCCTCGTCGATCACTATCAGGCCGAGACGCTCGACCGGCGCGAACACGGCTGAGCGGGGACCGACGCAGACGCGCGCCTCTCCGCTGCGCAGCCGCCGCCATTCCTCGTAGCGCTCGCCGGGGCGCAGCCGCGAGTGCAGCACGGCCACGGTCTCGCCGAAGCGCTCATGAAAGCGGCCGACGATCTGAGGCGTGAGCGCGATCTCGGGCACGAGCACGATCGCGCCCCGATCCTGTGCGAGAGCTGTCGCGGCGGCGCGCAGGTAGATCTCGGTCTTGCCCGATCCGGTCACCCCGTGCAGCAGGCGCCGGGCGAAGCGCCGCTCCAGCAGCGCCCGGCGCAGCGACTCGAGCACGTGCTCCTGCGCGGCGGTGAGCTCAGGCGGCTGCGGACGGCTGCGACCGACCGGGAGATGACGCACGCGAGCGGGCGTGCGCCGCTTGCGGCCGCTGAGGCGCCGCGTGGCGCCGGGCGGGAGCACGAGCGCGAGGGCTCGCGCGAGCGTCGAGCAGTACTCGGCGGCGATCCAGCGCGCGAGCTCGACGAGCTCGACGGGAACGCCCGGCTCGAGCGAGCGCAACGGGGCAAGCAGCTTCTCCGTGGCCACGTCACTGTCGCTGGCGAGGCCGACGACGACGCCGAGCACCTGCCGGCGCGCGAACGGCACGACCAGCGTCGAGCCGACGTTGACGTCGCCGCGCAGCTCCGCGGGAAGGTGGTAGTCGAACGGCCCGCGCAGCGCGCGGGTGGTGGTCATCGGCTCGACCTGGGCGATGCTCGGCATCGCCCCGACCCTAGAGCCCGCCTCGGTCAGAGACCAGCAGCGGAACGCAGCGCCGCCGCGCGGTCGGTGCGCTCCCACGTGAAGTCGTGGTCTTCGCGGCCGAAGTGACCGTAGGCGGCGGTCTTCTGGTAGATCGGGCGGTGGAGTTTGAGCTCCTCGCGGAAGGCGCCGGGTCGCAGGTCGAAGTGTTCGTCTATGAGCTTGGCGATCTGCTGGCGCGGGATCTTCTCGGTGCCGAACGTCTCCACCATCACCGAGACGGGGTGGGCGACGCCGATCGCGTAGGCGACCTGCACCTCGGCGCGATCGGCCAGGCCGGCGGCGACGATGTTCTTGGCGACCCAGCGCGCGGCGTAGGCGGCCGAGCGGTCGACCTTCGACGGGTCCTTGCCGGAGAACGCGCCGCCGCCGTGACGAGCCATGCCGCCGTAGGTGTCGACGATGATCTTGCGTCCGGTGAGGCCGCAGTCGCCCATCGGGCCGCCGATCACGAAGCGCCCGGTCGGGTTGACCAGGAAGTTCTTCAGCAGCGAGCTCTCGCTGTACAGATTTGCGGGCAGCACAGGGCGCAGCACGTGCTCGAACAGATCCGGCTTGATCAGCGCCTCGGCGTCGATGCCGTCTGCGTGCTGGGTGGAGATCAGGATCTTCTCGATCGCGACCGGCTTGCCGTCGCGGTAGCGGACGGTCACCTGTGTCTTGCCGTCCGGTCGCAGGTACGGCAGCACATCGCCCTTGCGCACCTCCGCCAGGCGCTTGGCGAGCTTGTGGGCGAGCGAGATCGGCAGCGGCATCAGCTCGTCGGTCTCGCACGTGGCGTAGCCGAACATCATGCCCTGGTCGCCCGCCCCGGCGACGTCGAGCTCGTCCTCGTCGGCGGGATCGTGGCGGGTCTCGTACGCGGCGTCGACGCCCTGGGCGATGTCCGGGGACTGTTTGTCGATCGCGTTGATGACGGCGCACGTGTCGCAGTCGAAGCCGAAGGCGGCGTCGTCGTAGCCGATCCGGCGCACCGTGTCGCGCGCGATCTGCTGGATGTCGACGTAGGTGTCGGTCGAGATCTCTCCGGACACGACGACCAGGCCCGTGTTGACGAGCGTCTCGCAGGCGACGCGCCCGTAGGGGTCGTCGGTCAGGACGGCGTCGAGGACACCGTCTGAGATCTGGTCGGCGATCTTGTCGGGGTGGCCCTCCGTGACGGACTCGGACGTGAACAGGAACTCTTCGTGGTGGTTGTTGTCGCTCATGTCTGGATCGGGCTCCGGCTTGGAGTGGGCGGCGGGATCGAGATGTGAATGGATGGGGCTTGACGGACGGCGCTCGGCCGGGAGAGTCTACCCACGCGCCGACGCTCGTCCGGGGCGTGCGGTGCCGCGCGCAGCTTTGCGCCCGCGACTGGAGCGCTCGACGAAATCGATGATCAGCGGGACGCCGTCCATGCCGTATCGGGCCCGCAGGCGGTTCTCCAGAAAGTAGGCGTAGTCGCGCGTGAGGCGCGCGCGTGAGTTGACCTGGATCGCAAAGCGCGGCGGGCGCTCGGCGATCTGGGCTATGTAGAGCAGTTTCAGTCGGTGATTGGATCCCCGCCCGCCGCGGCGGGTGCCGACGGGCGGCTGGCGTTCTTGGACGGTCTCGGCGAGAAAGCGGTTGAGCTCGGGCGTGGGGATGCGTGTTGCGGCACGGTCGCCGAGCGCGAGGGCCTCGCGGAGCAGGCGCGTGACGTTGCGACCGGTCTTTGCGCTGGCGGTGAGCACGCGCGGGCGCAGGCGCAGCTTCTGGGCGACCCGTGCACGCTCCGACGCGAGCTGGTCCTCGTCGCCGTCGTAGAGATCCCACTTGTTCAGGACGAGCGCCGTGGCACATCCTGAGCGCATCGCCAGCTCCGCGATTCGCTGGTCCTGCGTGGTGACGCCATCGCGCGCGTCGCATACGACAAGCGTGACGTCGGCGCGGTCGGCGGCGCGGCGCGAGCGCAGCGACGTGTAGTACTCGAGCGAGTCGGCGACCTTGGCCTGGCGGCGGATACCGGCGGTGTCGATCAGGATCAACCTTCGCTGGCCGGTTCCATCGGGATTCTGGACGATCAGCGGCGTGTCGATCGCGTCGCGGGTGGTGCCCGCGAGGTCTGAGACGATCACGCGCTCGTGGCCGAGGAAGCGGTTCACGAGCGAGGACTTGCCGACGTTGGGGCGGCCGATCACCGCCAGGCGCACCGGCTCCTCGTCGTCCTGTCGGTCCTCGGCTTCAGGCTCGGGCTCGCTCAGAAGCGCGACCACGCGATCGAGCAGGTCGCCCGATCCGAGGCCCTGAGTGGCCGAGACCGGCATCGGATCGCCGAGGCCGAGGCGGTGAAACTCCGCGGCGAGCGGGACGTCCGCGACCCCGTCGCACTTGTTGGCCGCGACGACCACGGGCACCGTCGAGCGGCGCAGGAGCTCGGCGATCTCCTCGTCGCCGGGACGCACGCCGGCACGCGCGTCCACCACGAGCAGCGCGAGCTGGGCATCGGCGATTCCGGCGCGCGCCTGGTCGCGGATCGAGCCCGCCAGCGGATCGTCATCGGCGAAATCGACGCCGCCCGTGTCGATCAGCTCGAAGTGCAGGCCATTCCACTCGCAATCGACCTCGTTGCGGTCCCGCGTCACACCGGGTCGCTCATGGACGACCGTCTCGCGCGTTCCGCTGAGACGATTGACGAGCGAGGACTTGCCGACATTGGGATATCCGACAACGGCGACTTTGAGCATGAGGCCAGTATGACCTCCGCGCGCGATCAGGCCCGGCGTCAGGATCAGCTTGCCCGCGCGCGCACCAGCCCCGCGATGCGCTCGACCGCCTGCTCGACGGTGAGCCCCGTCGTGTCGAGCTCGACGGCGCCGGGGGCGGGTCGCAGCGGGCTGTGCTCGCGGGTGCGGTCGCGCTCGTCACGCAGGGCCTGCTCGGCGAGCACGGTGCGCTCGTCCGCGCCGGACTGGCGAGCGCGTCGGCGCGCGCGCTCCCGCGGGTCAGCGGTCAAGAAGACCTTCAGCTCGGCCTCGGGCGCGACCACCGTGCCGATGTCACGCCCCTCGGCGACCCAGTCGCCGTCGGCGAGCAGCTCGCGCTGGCGTGAGACGAGCGCCGCGCGTACGTCCGGGTCGGCGGCCACGTGCGAGGCGCGCTCGGAGACGGCGGCGGCGCGGATCGCCTCGCTGACGTCGCGATCGCTGAGAAGCACGATGTTCGGCGCGCCTGGTGCCGCGCGGCGCAGCTCGATCGCGGCGTCGCGCGCGAGCTGGGCCGGCACGGCCTCGGGGGACTCGAGCGAGAGCAGCGCGACGCACCGGTACAGCGCACCGCTGTCGAGATAGCCGAAGCCGAGCCGGGCAGCGAGAGCACGGGCGACGGTGGACTTGCCGGCGCCGGCGGGCCCGTCGATTGCTACGAGCATCGGCCCCGCATGCGTTTCGCTCTTCCAATCCATGTGCGCATATGTATATGCAGCGGTACTATTGAGCACGTGCAGCCGAAACTCCCTATTGCGAACAAGATGCGCTCTTTTTCACCAAATCCCGTTCCAATCAAAATCCGGGTACGTTCCAACCAGATCCAGGTAGATACCTTTGCGCACCTAACACGCAAAAATTAATACTCACCACACGGACCTTTACAACGCTTTGACACGCCCGCTCACGTCAGGACTCATCGCACCAGCCCCATCCCACCCTCGCTCACATCACGACTCATCGCGCCCCATCCACGCCGGCCACATCAGAACTCATCGCGCCAACGCCGTCCACGCCCGCCCACAACAGGACTCATGACACCAGCCCCATCAAGTCCTCGACGAACCCGGGATATGAGACGGCGGCCGCATCGATCCCAACCACTTCGACGCCCTCGCGCGAGGCCATTCCGGCCACGGCGCCGAGCATCGCCAAGCGGTGATCGCCGCGGGCGTCGAGCACTCCGCCGCGCAGCCCACCGGTGCCGCGCACGACGAAGCCATCGTCGCTGGCGTCGATGTCGGCACCGAGTCCGCGCAGGCCCTCGACGACGGCGGTGATGCGGTCGGACTCCTTGATGCGTAGCTCGCGGGCGCCACGAACGACGGTCTCGCCCTCGGCGAAGCAGCCGAGCAGGGCGACGAGCGGCAGCTCGTCGATCGTGCCGGGCACCTCTTGCGGCTCGACGGTGGTGGCCTCGAGCGCACCGTGGGCGACGTCGAGGTCGCTGGTGGGCTCGGAGGCGACGATCTCGCCGGTCTCCTCCTCGAGGTCGCCGAGCACGATCCCGCGCATGCGACGCAGGATGCGCAGGAAGCCGGTGCGGGTCCAGTTGACGCCGACGTCGGCGACCAGCAGGCGCGAGCCGGGGACGAGCACGCCGGCGGCGATCATGAAGGCGGCGGAGCTGACGTCGCCGGGGACGGTGACACGCTCGAGCACGAGCTCATCGGCGTTGACGACCGTGACGTGGCGTCCGTTGCGGTGGACGTTGACGCCGGCGCGCAGGAGCAAGCGCTCGGTGTGGTCGCGGCTGCGCTCGAGCTCGCCCACCGTGGTGGCGCCGTCGGCGGCGAGGGCCGCGAGCAGGATGCAGGACTTGACCTGCGCGCTGGCGACGGGCAGCTCGTATGAGATCGCGTGCAGGCGGGCGCCGCGGACGGTCAGCGGCGGGAAGCGCCCGCCCGTGGCCTCCAGCTCTGCCCCCATCTGGCGCAGTGGCTCGGCGATCCGGTCGACTGGGCGCCGCCGGATCGAGGCGTCGCCGTCGAGCGTGAAGGCACGGCCGTCCTGGGCGGCGAGCCAGCCGGGCAGCAGGCGCATGAGCGTGCCGGCGTTGCCGACGTCGATCGGCGTGGCGGGCTCGCGAACGTCGCGCAGACCGGTCCCGCGGATCACGACCTCGCCCGCGCGGATCTCGACGAGGGCCCCGAGCGCGCGCACCGCCTCGAGCGTGGCGGTGGTGTCGGCGGCGTGCAGATAGTTCTCGACGTGGACGGGCTCGCACGCCATCGCTCCCAACAGGGCGGCCCGGTGAGAAATCGACTTGTCGGGCGGCGGACGCAGCTCACCGGCGAGCCCGCTCGATGGCTCAAAACGCCTGTTCATGGCGCTTGCAGCCTACGAGTCCGCTCGCGCCAGCGCCTCGCGCTCGACGCGTGCCCGCTCGTTCCACTCGCGCAGGCCCTCGGCGTCGCCCGCCTGCAGGATCGCGCGCACCTGCGCGAGGCGCCCCCCGAGCTCGTCGAGCGCCGCCACCAGCGAGTCGCGGTTGGACATGTAGATGTCGGTCCAGATCGCGCTGTTCGACCCGGCCACGCGGGTGGCGTCGCGAAAGCTCGGCCCGACCGCCAGGGGGCCGGGAAGATCCTCGTCCAGCGAGGCGGCGACCTGGGCCACGAGCAGGTTTGCGAGCACGTGTGGGAGATGTGACACGGTCGCCATCAGCCGGTCGTGGAGCTCGGGGTCGATCGCGACCGGCTCGGCCCCGAAGGCTCGGATCAGCTGCTCGAGCAGCGGCGACGCGGCCCCGCCTCCGTCCAGATACCAGACGGCATGCTCGAACAGGTCCGCGCGGGCGTGCTCGACGCCGGAGACCTGGGCGCCGGCGAGCGGGTGGCCGGCGATGAAGCGAGGATCGGCGACGGCCTCGGCGACGGCTCGCTTGGTCGAGCCGACGTCGGTCACGATCGTCTGCGGCTCGGCGCAGGCCAGAGCGGCGCGAGTGCTCTGCACGAGCGCGCCGACGGGGGTCGCGACGAACACGATGTCGGCGTTGACTACGGCGCCGGCGAGCTCCGGCTCGCAGGCGTCGACGGCGTGCAGCCGAAGCGCGCGAGCGCGGACGTCGGGATCGGGGTCCCAGCCGCTCACGCGCGCGCCCGCGCGCGTGCGTGCGGCCAGCCCGATCGATCCTCCGATCAGGCCGATGCCGAGCACGGCGACGCGCAACTGCCGGGTCTGCTCGGCCACAGGCCGGCGCGCGGGCTCAGCGAGTTGCTGGCGCTCGCCCTCGGCTGTGTGGTGGCGCTCGGCCTCGGCAACGAACTTGGGGTCGGGCTCGGCGACGCTCAACGGCGCCCCCGCGGGGCGGCCGGCCGTACGCTGTGTGCGGGCGTCGGCCGGCCGGCCATCACACCGCGGCGCTGAGCGTCTTTCCGGCCAGCGCGGCAGCGCGTTCGACGGCCGAGGCGTACTCGGCGAAGGCGTCGGCGCGCAGCGCCTGCGGGCCGTCGCAGACGGCCTCCTCTGGATTCGGATGGGTCTCGACGATGATCCCGTCGGCGCCGATCGCCGCGGCCGCGAGCGACAGCGGCCGCACCAGCTCGCGCCGCCCGGCGGCGTGGCTGGGGTCGACGACGACCGGCAGGTGCGTGAGCTCCTTGAGGATCGGCACGGCCATCAGGTCGAGCGTGACGCGCCGATGGTCGGTCTCGAACGTGCGGATGCCGCGCTCGCACAGCATCACGTCGCGGTTGCCTTCCTTGAGGATGTACTCGGCCGCCATCACGAGCTCGTCGAGCGGCGCGGCGAGCCCGCGCTTGAGCAGGGCGGGACGCCCGGCACGACCGATCTCCGCCAGCAGCGGGTAGTTCTGCATGTTGCGCGCGCCGATCTGGATGACGTCGGCGACCTCGAGCACGGCGTCCAGGTCGCGGATGTCCATCAGCTCGGTGACGATCGGCAGGCCGGTCTCGGCCTTCGCCTCGGCGAGCAGGCGCAGGCCCTCCTGCCCCAGCCCTTGGAAGGCATAGGGAGAGGTGCGCGGCTTGTAGGCGCCGCCGCGGAACAGCGAGGCGCCGGCGTCACGCACGATGCGCGCCGTTTGCAGGGTCTGCTCACGCGATTCGATCGTGCAAGGCCCGGCGATCAGCGCGAAGTTATCCCCTCCGATGCGACGACCCTCGATGTCGAGCACGCTGCGCTCGCCGTGGGTGAACTGTAATGAGGCGAGCTTGTAGGGCTTGAGGATCGGTACGACGCGGTCGACACCGGGCTGGCCCTCGAGGCCGAGCCCTTCGACGCTTACATCCTGCTCGACGTCCCCGATCGCGCCGATCACGGTGACGCGCGCGCCGGTGCTGCGATGCGCGCGCGCGCCGGCTCGCTCGATCTTATCGACGACCGCGTCCACCTCCTCGGGCGTTGCGGTCTCCTTCATCACGATCATCATCGATTCATCCTTTCACCTGCTCGTGGAATGGTAGGTGCTACGTCCGTGAGGAGAGCGTGTGGGCCCGATGCGGGTGGCGCTCGGTCCCACTGGAGGGACCCTGTGCGGCCGGCGGAGCCCGCTCACGGACGGGCGAGGGCCGAAGCGCCTAGATAAATCGCCAGGCGCGGTAGGCGCAGGACGACCACGCGGTGAAGGCGCTAACGGTGAATGTGAGCGTCGATGTGGACATGGCCGTCTACAGGGGTTTGTAGCAGAAGATCGGCCCGCGGTCGAGGGGTGGGAGACGCTTGCCGGGCGCTACAGGACTTCGGCGAGCGCTTCGAGGAAGAGCGCGTTCTCGGCCGGCGTGCCGAACGTGACTCGCAGCGCGGGCCCGTCGCTGCCCAGCGCGCCGCCGCCGCGCACGAGCACGCCGCGCGCGAGCAGGCCGTCCATTATCTGGCTCTCGTCGCGCTCGCCGAGCATGATCCAGCAGAAGTTGGCCTGCGAGTCGGCGACGGTCAAGCCCAGCGCGCGCACCCCGTCGATGACCGACCCGCGCTCGGCGACGGTGGCCGCGACACGATCGACGACCTCGTCCTGGTGGGCGAGCGCCTCGACCGCGGCGGTCTGAGCAAGGGTGTTGCAGAAGAACGGCTGGCGCACCTGCGTGACCGCCTGGGGGAACGCCTCGGAGCCGCACAGCGCGAAGCCAACGCGCAGCCCGCACAGCCCGTAGACCTTCGAGAAGGTGCGCAACAGGACGAGGTTCGAGTGGCGGCGCAGCAGCTCGATCGAGGAGTCGGGGTCGCCGAGCAGGTTGAACTCGCAGTAGGCCTCGTTGACGATCACGCAGACGTGTGGCGGCACCTCGGCCACGAACGCGGCGATCTCTTCGGGAGGCAGCGCCGTCGAGGTCGGGTTGTTGGGGTTGCAGACGATTACCAGCCGTGTGGCGACGGTGATCTCACGCAGCATCGCAGGCAGGTCGTGGCGCTGGTTGGCATCGAGCGGGACGGTGATTGCACGGGCGCCGGAGGCGGCGGTGAGATGGGGGTAGACCGAGAACGACGGCCACCCGTAGACCAGCTCGGCGCCGGGCTCGAGCAGAGCGTCGCCGGCGGCCAGCAGGATGTCGCAGGAGCCGTTGCCGATGGCGATTCGCGCGGGCGGGAGTTCGTAGCGCTCTGACAGGCGCTCGCGCAGGCGCGAGCTGGTGGGGTCGGGATACCGGTTGAGCGAGCCGAGCGCGCCGGTGATCGCGTCGCGCACGCCCTCGAACGGGGGGAAGGGCGACTCGTTGCTGGCCAGCCGCACGAGCGGCGCCTCCTCGGCGTAGCCGCCCGCGGCCGGATAGACCGGTATGCGGCGGATGCGCTCGGCGAACTCGAGTGCCATGGCGCGCCTATTGTGCCGAAACCGAGCTGAAGACCCGCGACGCGCGGCAGCTAGAGGTCGTCGCGCAGGGCGCCGGTCTTGCCGAGGTAGACGGGCTGCGGGCGATGGTCTTCGTCCGCGTAGTAGTGGAGCAGCATCCGGATCACGCGCGGCATCGAGCCGGGCACGGGGATCTCGCGGGCGCACAGAAGCGCCACGTCGGTGAACCCGAGCTGGCGCGCAGCGGCCGCCGGAAACTGGGCGTCGAGGTCCTCGGTGACGGTGAAGATGCAGCTGAGCAGGTCCTCGGACTCCAGCGAGTTGCGCTGGACGATCTCCCGGATCAGCTTGCTGGTGGCGTCGAGGATCGCGTCGGCGTCGTTGGCAGGCACGTCGATGGCGCCCCGTAACGCAAAGAGTCGTCGCGGCATGGCCGCGAGATTCTGCCAGAGCCGGCGCCGACAGCCGGTTGCCGGCTATCGCTTGCGGGATGGCCGGGCGGTGCCACCGGCACTGGCGCGCAGCCTCTGCACCTCCGCGTCGCTGAGCCGGCGGTGAGCCCCAGGCGCGAGATCTCCGAGCCGGAGCGGACCGAACGCGACGCGTTCGAGCTCGAGCACGGGATGGCCGATGGCGTCGAACATGCGCCGCACCTGGCGGTTGCGGCCCTCGCGGATCGTGAGCTCGATCGCGTCGGCGCCGGCGCGGCGCGCGCGCGCGGGCGCCGTGAGGCCGTCGTCGAGTCGAACGCCGGCACGCAGGGCGCGCAGATCAGGGTCGCTGACGGGCCCGGCGCCGACGCGCGCGCGATAGGTCTTGGGGACTTCGTAGCGCGGGTGTGTGAGCCGCTCGGCGAGCGGTCCGTCGTTGGTGAGCAGTATCAGGCCGCTGGTGTCGATGTCCAGGCGCCCGACGGGGTACAGGCGCAGCCCGGGGTCGCGTACGAGCCCGACGACGGTTGGGCGCCCGTGGGTGTCGCGCGCGGTCGAGACGACGCCGAGCGGCTTGTTGAGCGCGTAGACGACGTTCGTCGCGGGAGCGGGCAGCGGCCGGCCGTCGAGCTCGACGCGATCGCCCTCGCCGATCTGGAGCGCGGGGTCGCGCACGATCTGTCCGTTGACGGCGACGCGCCCGGCGCGGACGATCGTCTCGGCGGCGCGGCGCGAGGCGACGCCGGCATGGGCCAGGTGCTTGGCGAGACGCATCTCGGGAGTCAGAAATTCGCTGGCGTTTGCCCGCGCCCCCATCGATCCGGCAAACGCCGACCGAAGTTGTGACTCACGACTTGGCGGCGGGGCCGCGTCACTCGGGCGTGGGGCCGCCTCCGGCGCGGGCGTCGCCGGCGCGCATCAGGCGGTCGTACAGCTGCGCCTGCTCCGCGGGTGTCGGGTCCCAGCGCGCAATGTCCGGCAGGTCGTCCAGCGAGCGCAGCCCGAACAGCTTCATGAACAGCATCGTGGTGCGGTACGTGGCGGCGCCGTACTGCGAGCGCCCGTGCTGCTCGATCAGTCCGCGCTCGAGCAGCGTGGTCGTCGCCGAGTCGGCGCTGACGCCCCGGATTCGTGTGATCTCTGGCCGTGAGACCGGCTGCAGGTAGGCAACGATCGCGAGCGTCTCGGCCTGGGCGGGGCTGAGCGTGGCCACACGGGGACGGCTGAACAGGCGGCGCGCAGCGTCCTCGCTGCCAGGGTCGCTGGCGAAGGTGAAGCCGCCGCCGAGCTGACGCAGGACGATGCCGTGATTGCCGGGGGCGTAGCGCTCGGCGAGCGTCGCGAGGGCGGCGTCGACCTCGAGCTCACTGAGCCGTGCGGCTTCGGCGAGCTCAGCCAGGGTCAGCGGGTCCGGAGCGAGGAACAGGAGCGCTTCCACGGTCTGTGCGGGCTCGGAGCGGGAAGCGCCACCCGGGTTGGCGACCGCCCGGATCTCACCGTCTGCGCCGGGCTCTCCTTGTGCGATCGCGGCCAGCTCAGCGTCCTCCCCACCCCGCCCCGAGCGTTCCACGCCGATCTGAACCTCATTGCCAGCCGGCTCCACGTCATCTGGGCTGTCCCGCCCGATGGCGTCCGGCTCGACCTGCTCCGGCGCGTCGGGCCCGAGCGCCTCTGGGTCATCCGGCTCGACCCGTTCGGACTGTTCGAGAGGCTCGCTCATGCGGCCACCGGCGCGAGGGTCATACGGTCCGGCGCGGACGGGCTGATTGAGATCTCGCCGAAGCTCTCGGGTTGGCGCCAGTCGGCTTCGCCGCGCTTGTAGAGCTCGAGCAGCGCGAACAGGGTGACGGCGACGGTCATGCGATCGGCGCCCTGAACGGCTTCGTCGAAGCTGAACGTGCCGGAGCGCAGCAGGCTGCGCAGATGGGCCAGGCGCTCGGCGACGGTGACGCGCGCGCCGCCCATGTGCTGCAGGCTGATCCGCGGCGGCAGCGCCAGCAGCCTGCCGATCGCCTCGCCGAGGACTGCCGGGTCCTGACCACCGCCTTCGGCGGCGGTGCCCCCCTCCTGCGGCTGCGGCTGAATGCGTCGCAGGTGTGCCGGAGGCGGAGCCTGGCGAAAACGGTAGCCGTGCTGGCTTTCGAGCAGGGAGCGCAGGTGACCGGCGGCGGCGCGGTAGCGGCGGGCGTCGAGCATGCGCGCGAGCAGCTCGTGGGCGGCCTGCTCGGGCTCGAGCTCGAGCAGCTCGTCCTGGTCGTGCTCGCCGAGGAGCATGAGCTTGGACTTGAGCTCGAGCAGCGCAGCGATCAGCACGACGAACTCGGTCGTGGTCTCCAGGTCGAGCTCGCCGCGAGCGTGCAGGTGATCGAGGTAGGCGAGCACGACGTCGGCGAGCGACAGCTCGAGCAGGTTGACCTCTTCGCGCAGGATCAGCGCGAGCAGCAGGTCGAAGGGTCCGCTGAAGACGTCGAGGTCGAGGTCGAGTGCGTTGATCGCGGACGTGGTCACGTGCCGCCTACCGTACCCGTCGGTGGAGACGTGGGCGCGGTCCGGGCCGACGTCGGTCCGTCAGCGCGCACGCGCGCGCGCGCGCGTGCGCCGCCGCCAGCGGCGTCCGTGCCCACAAGCGACGGCGCGGGCGGACCAACGCCCATGCGTGCACGCACGTCGGCGAGCGTCGGCGCGGCGATCGCGCGCGCGCGCGCGGCACCGCTTTCGAGCACGCCCTCGAGCGCCGCGGCGTCGGCGCGCAGATCGCGGTAGCGCTCGCGGACGGGCGCGAGGTAGGCGACGACAGCCTCGGCTACGGCGGCCTTCAGGTCGCCGTAGCCGCGCGCGGAGGCCAGCTCGGCTTCGACGGCGGCGGGCGTCATGGCGCGGGCGACGGCGAGGATTTCGATCAGGTTGGAGACGCCGGGCTTCTCGGGGGCGCGGCGGATGTCGCTGCCGGAGTCGGTGACGGCGCTGCGGATCTTCTTTTCGATCGCGGGGGGCTCATCGAGCACGTGTACGGTGCCGAGCTCGGAGGCGCCGGTGGTGGACATCTTGCGCGTCGGGTCCTGCAGGTCCATGATGCGGGCGCCGACCTCTGGGATGCGGTGCTCGGGCACGACCAGCACTTCTTCGCCGTCTCCGAAGCGAGCGTTGAAGCGGCGGGCGACGTCGCGCATCAGCTCGAGGTGCTCGCGCTGGTCCTCGCCCACAGGCACCTCGTGCGCGCGGTAGGCCAGAACATCGGCGGCCTGCAGCACGGGGTATACGAGCAGGCCGGCGGATACGAGCTCGCGCTGGGCGCTCGACTTGTCGCGGAACTGGTGCATGCGCTGCAGGCGGCCGAGCTCGGTGACCGAGCAGAGCAGCCAGCACAGCTCGGTGTGCTCCTGCACGTCGCCTTGGCGAAACAGGATGCAGCGGTCGGGATCCAGCCCGGCCGCGAGCAGTATCGCCGTCAGGTCATAGACGCTCTCGCGCAGCGAGGCGGGGTCGTACGGGACGGTGATGGCGTGCAGGTTGACGATGCAGTAGAGGGCTTCGCCGCGGTCCTGGCCGGCGACGTATTGGGCGATCGCGCCGATGTAGTTGCCCAGGTGCTTGGTGCCGGTGGGCTGGATGCCGGAGAAGATGCGCAGTGGTGGGGTTGGCACGGTTCGTGGGCTGAGAGTTGCCAGCTGAAGGTCGTGGGTTGAGGGATCGTGGGCTGAGGGACGGCGGGGTGGCGCTCAGGAGAGCGCCTGGCGAAGGACCGGGCGCTTGGCGGCGGCGACCTCGTCCAGGCGCCGGACGGGGGTGGTGTACGGGGCGCCGCGCGCGGTCTCGGGGCCGTCGGTCTCGGCCTCGTGCAGGATCGTGGCGATCGCCTCGGCGAAGGCGTCGAGGGTCTCGCGTGTCTCGGTCTCGGTGGGCTCGACCATCAGGGCCTCGTTGACGAGCAGCGGGAAGTAGACGGTGGGCGGGTGAAAGCCGAAGTCGAGCAGGCGCTTGGCGAGGTCGAGCGTCTTGAGCCCGAGCTCGCGCTTCATCGGCTCGCCGCTCAGCACGAACTCGTGCATGCAGAGCTGTCCGTAGGCGAGCGGCAGCCGCTCGCTGACGCCCAGCTGGCGCAGGCGCGCGAGCAGGTAGTTGGCGTTCAGGACGGCGGTCTCGGAGGCGTCCTTCAGCCCGTCGGCGCCGAGCGAGCAGATGTAGGCGTAGGCGCGCACGAAGCAGCCGTAGTTGCCGTGAAAGCCGCGGAGGCGCCCGATCGAGCGCGAGTCGCCGTAATCGAGGTCGAACATCGGCTGTGCGGGCGAGTGGCCGTTGTGCTCGCTCGTGTCACGCCTGACCACGATCGGCACGGGCAAAAACGGCGCGATGCGGTCGCTGACCGCGATCGGACCCGAGCCGGGACCGCCGCCACCGTGGGGCTGGGTGAAGGTCTTGTGCAGGTTGAAGTGGACGATGTCGAAGCCCATGTCGCCCGGCCGCGAGCGGCCCATGATCGCGTTGAGGTTGGCGCCGTCGTAGTAGAGCGTGGCGCCCGCCTCGTGGACGATCGCCGCGATCTGCTCGATGTTGGGATCGAACACGCCGAGCGTGTTGGGGTTGGTGAGCATCAGGCAGGCGACGTCGGCATCCGTCTTGGCGCGCAGGTCGTCGAGGTCGATGCCGCCGTGGGAGTCGGTGTTGAGCTTGACGACCTGCAGGCCGGCCATCGTGACGGTCGCGGGGTTGGTGCCGTGGGCGGTGTCGGGCGTCAGTACCTTGCGGCGCTGCTGGCCGCGCGACTCGTGGTAGGCGCGCGTCAAGAGGACGCCGGCGAGCTCGCCGTGCGAGCCGGCCGAGGGCTGCAGCGAGACGTGGGGCAGCCCGGCGATCTCCGCGAGCGCGCGCTGCAGCCGCCACATCAGCTCGAGCGCGCCCTGCGCGCGGGCGGGGTCCTGCAGCGGATGCAGGCGCGCGTGCCCGTCGAGCGCCGCGGCGCGCTCGTGCAGGCGCGGGTTGTGCTTCATCGTGCACGAGCCGAGCGGGTAGAAGCCGGAGTCGAGATCGAAGTTGCGCTTGGAGATCGAGACGTAGTGGCGCACGAGCTCGGGCTCGGAGACCTCCGGCAGCCGCGGCGGCGCGGCGCGGCGGTGGCGGGCCGGCAGCAGCTGCTCGGGGTCGGTGGGGGGAACGTCGATGTCCGGGCAGACGAAGGCGCGACGGCCGGGGGCGCCCTTCTCGAAGATCGTGCGCGCACGGTCACGCTGGAGCGGCGACTCAAAGGCGGGATGGTGGACGCCTGTGCTCATGCGATCAAAAATGGGCTCTGGTTTTGGTCCGCATCCTCGCGGCGCGGTGATCTCGACAGGGCTGCCGGCGCGGGGCGTCCCTGCCCCGCCTGCGCAGGCGTCTGCTCACGCAGGTGCTGATTCCGCTGCTGATGTCCCAGTCCCTGGCTCATGCGACCACCGCCTGGCGCTCCGACGCAACGGCCGCGCCAAGGACATCGGCCAGCCGGTCGATGTCGGCGCGGGTGCGGCGCTCGGTGAGCGCGACCAGCAGACCGCCGCGATCCTGCTCGCGACCGGTCAGCGCCTGGATGTCGGCGCCCGGGTTGACGCCGGCGAGGGCGCAACGGGCGCGGACGGCAGCCACGTCGGCGTCGAGGCGCACGGCGAACTCGCGCACGACGGGTTGCTCGTGCAGCGCGTGCACGCCCTCGAGCGCAGTCAGGGCGGTGCGCGCGTAGTGCGTGCGCGCGAGCAGCAGCTCCCCGAGCTCGACGAGGCCGCGCCGGCCCAGCCAGGCGAGGTAGACGACGCCGGCGAGCGCGTTGAGCGCCTGCGAGGTGCAGATGTTCGAGGTGGCTCTGTCGCGGCGGATGTGCTGCTCGCGGGTCTGGAGCGTGAGCACGAAGCCGCGCCGCCCGTCGACGTTGACCGTCTCGCCGGCGATGCGTCCGGGCATGCGCCGCAGGTAGGGCTCACGCGCGGCGAACAGCCCGAACGACGGGCCGCCGAAGTCCAGGCGGTTGCCGAGCGGCTGACCCTCGCCGACGGCGACATCGACGCCGCACTCGCCCGGGGGCTTGAGGATCCCGAGCGTGATCGGATCCACCGACGCGACCACCACAGGCCCGTCGCCACCAACAACGTGCCGCGACGCCGACGCATGCGGGCGCTCTCGAGCGGCGGCGCTGAGCGCCGCGGCGTCCTCGACGGCGCCGTAGAAGTTGGGCTGCGCGAACATGGCGGCGCTGGTGTCGGTGTCGATCGCGGCGCGCCAGGCGTCGATGTCGGTGACGCCGGCGAGGAGCGGAACCTCGACGACCTCCATGCCATAGCCGTGCGCGTAGGTGCGCAGCGTCTGCAGCGCGTGCGGATGGACGCCGGCGCTGACGACGAGCCGCTTGCGGCCGTTGTGCAGCTTCGCCATGTAGGCGGCAGCGGCGAGCGCGCTCGGCCCCTCGTAAACCGAGGCGTTCGAGACCGGCAGCGCCGTCAGCTCGCAGATGGCGGTCTGGTACTCGAACATCACCTGCAGGCCGCCCTGTGAGATCTCGGGCTGGTAGGGCGTGTAGGGGGTGAGGAACTCAGAGCGCTCGCAGAGCATGTCCACGAGCGCGGGCACGTAGTGGTCGTACATTCCGGCCCCGATGAAGGAGATCTCGTCTTCGCAGCTGACGTTGCGCGCGGCGAGCTGGCGCAGGTGCGCATAGACGTCCTGCTCGGTCATGCCCGCGGGCAGATCGAGCGGGCGGCGAGACGGACTCCGGCCGGGATCTGGCGCTCGAACAGCTCGTCGATCGAGTCGACGCCGATCGCCGCGAGCATCTGGGCCCGGTCGTCTGGGGTGGTTGAGGTGTAGCGACTCAAGGATTCTTCGAGCCTAGAACCACCCAGCGTCGCCGTGTAGGCGTCGGCGGCCAGCAGGGCATCGCGCTCGCCGGGCTGCTGAGCTTGATCCGTACGAGCCAGCCCTTGCCGTAGGGGTCCTCGTTGATCAGCTGCGGCTGCTCCGCGAGCGCGTCGTTGACCGCGACGATCTCGCCCGAGAGCGGGGCGACGACGTCCGAGACGGCCTTGACGGACTCGACCTCGGCGTATGGCGCGCCCTGCGTGAGCGTCGTGCCGGGCGCCGGCGGCTCGAAGAAGACGACCTCGCCGAGCGTGTCCTGGGCGTACCAGGTGATGCCGAGCGTGGCCTCGGAGTCGACGTCGTCGATGCGGGCCCAGTCGTGCTCGGGGTGGTAGAGCAGCTCGTCGGGATAGCTGGTTTCGGCCATTTACGAGTCGGTTGAGGGGACGGCCATTCACGAACCCCTTCGGTAGAGCGGCTTGTCGCGGACCACGGCTTGGCGCATCTTGCCACGGACGTCGATCTGCAGGTGCGTGCCGGTGGCGGCGTGCTCGGCGGGGACGTAGGCGAGGCCGACGGCGGCCTCGAGGCAGGGCGACAGCGTGCCGCTGGTGACGACGCCGCCGTCCGCGATCGGGTTGCCCTGGCGCGCGATCCCGGGGCCGTCGATCGCGAACGCGACGAGGCTTTCGCGCGGGCCGGCGTCGCGCACGGCGCGCACGGCGGAGGCGCCGATGAAGTCGGTGCTCTCCTTGCAGCACCAGCCGAGGCCGGCCTCGATCGGGCCGCGCTCGGTCGAGAGCTCGTTGCCGTACAGGCAGTAGCAGGCCTCCAGCCGCAGCGTGTCGCGCGCGGCCAGGCCGGCGGGGCGCGCGCCGCGGCGGACGAGCTCGTCCCACAGCGCGGGGGCGGCGTCGGGGTCGAGCAGCAGCTCGACGCCGTCCTCGCCTGTGTAGCCGGTGCCGCAGACGAGCACCTCGGCGCCGAGCATGCGCCTGGGCTCGGCGCTCATGCGCGCCGGCAGCGGGGCGTCGGAGATCGCCTGGACGAGCTCGCGCGCGCGTGGGCCCTGGATCGCGAGCATCGCGTAGTCGTCGATGCGGTCGCGGACCTCGACGTCGCCGGCGCGGGCGCGAAACCAGTCGAGATCGCGGGAGTGGTTGGCGGCGTTGGTGACGGTCAGCCAGCGGTCGGCGTCGAGGCGGTAGCTGAACAGGTCGTCGAGCACGCCGCCGTCCTCGCGGCACAGCACGCTGTACTGGGCTCCGCCGACGGGCACGCTCGCGACGTCGTTGGAGAGCAGCAGCTGCAGCAGCTCACCGGCGCGCGGTCCGCGGGTTTCGATCTGGCCCATGTGCGAGACGTCGAAGACGCCGACGTCCTGGCGTACGGCGACGTGCTCCTCGCGCACCGCGGCGGCGCCGGAGTAGGAGGCGGGCATCTCCCAGCCGGCGAACTCGATCAGCTTGGCCCCGGCCTTGACGTGACGGTCGAACAGGGCGGTACGGCGCGGGGAGTTGGGCGGCACGGCCCGCAGCGTAGCGACGCGCGCGGCCCCCGACAGACCCGTTCGGCCACCTGCCGCCCCGCGTCACGCCTTACACAGCCAAACGAAAACGATCGCTAGGGCGTCGGTGAGCGGTGTCTAGTGGTCCCTTCGCGAAATTCGCTGGTGTTTCCCGGCGCCTGCTCGCGTCTGAGTCTCGCCGGCCACGGTCCCCGTACGACCGGTACGAAGACCGCGTCCGTCAAGCCTCAGCCGCAGACCATCCATCCGGCAAACCCTCAACGAATTTCCCGAAGGGACCACTAGCGCAGAAACGGCGGGACGTCGATGTCCTCGTCGGAGATCTCGAGCGAGGAGCGCTGGCGGGCGTCGATGCGCGGGCTGCGGTCGCGGCGGCTGCGGGTCTCGCGGCGGGCGGCATGCCCTGGGCGGTGGTCGAAGCCGGTGCCGATCACGGTGACGCGGACGTCGTCGCTCATGCTCTCGTCGATGACGGCGCCGAAGATGATGTTGGCGTTGGCGTCGGCGGCGTTCTGGATGATCTCGGCGGCGTCGTGGACCTCGAACAGGCCGAGGTCCTTGCCGCCGGTGATGTTGAGCAGGATGCCGGTGGCGCCGTCGACCGACTCTTCGAGCAGCGGCGAGGAGATCGCCGCGCGCGCGGCGTCGGCGCAGCGCGTCTCGCCGCCGGCGATGCCGATGCCCATCAGCGCCGAGCCGGCGTCCTGCATGATCGTGCGGACGTCGGCGAAGTCGAGGTTGATCAGACCGGGGATCGTGATCAGGTCGGTGATGCCCTGAACGCCTTGGCGCAGGACGTTGTCGGCTTCGCGGAAGGCGTCGAGCATCGAGGTGCGGCGCTCGACGACGGCGAGCAGCTTCTCGTTGGGGATCACGATCAGCGTGTCGACGACCTCGCGCAGGCGCTCGATGCCCTCCGAGGCCTGGCGGGCGCGCTGGGAGCCCTCGAAGTCGAACGGGCGCGTGACGACGCCGACGGTGAGCGCGCCGATCTCGTTCTTGGCGATGTCAGCGATCACGGGCGCCGCGCCGGTGCCGGTGCCGCCGCCCTCGCCGGCCGTGACGAACACCATGTCGGCGCCCTTGAGCGCCTCCTTGATGTCGTCGCGCGACTCCGATGCGGCCGTCAGGCCGACGTCGGGGTCGGCGCCCGCGCCGAGGCCTTTGGTGGACTCGTGGCCGATGTTCAGCTTGACGTCGGCGTCGCACATCGCCAGCGCCTGGGCGTCTGTGTTGGCCGCGATGAACTCGACCCCGCGCAGGCCGGCGTCGATCATGCGACTGACGGCGTTGGTGCCGCCGCCGCCGACGCCGACGACCTTGATCACCGCCAGATAGCTGCCCGCGCCTGCTACGCCGCTGCTGTGAGTTCCGCTCTCCATGGTTCCCGTTTCCGCGCTTTCCCGGCCGAAGCTATTCCCGCCGAAGCCTCGAGTATTGATTAAGGGTTTGGCCGGTTTGGTCGCTTGCCCCGCCGGATCGTGGACGTTATGCAGGGAACTTCGCCGTGTCAACGACAGCGACGAGTTCTGCAACGATGATTGCAGAACGAGGAACTCTAGACCGCGCCGCGAGACACGCCGGTATGAGTGCCTAACTCTCGAGTCGAGGGTTAGTGTTGCCCCGTGGATTGGCTTGCAGACTGGGATTCGGTGGCTTGACCGTTCGATGGCGCCGTGCCGGGTTCTGTCGGGGAGCCGGCCGGCCCTTCGGGGGTCGATCCGGCCGGTGCTTCAGCCGCTTCGGCCTGTGCGGCAGCTTCGCCGCTGGCAGCGGGTTCTGTCGTGGACGGTTCGGCAGCCGCATCTGAGCTGGGGCTGCTCGTGGCCGCGGAGCTGGCGCCGGCGCTCGATCCGGCGCCGAGCGCAGCGGCGAGATCGGCGTCGAGTTCAGAGGACGTGGCCGACTCGGACGCGCCGGTGGGTTCGCTGGCGTGGGTAATGGCGCCCGGCGGCGTGACACCCGGCGGGAAGCCGGCGGCGGGACGTTCCGGCAGGCGGACGTCGACATACGACGGCGCCGGCCGAGCTCGGATCGGCCAGCACGCGGATCAGCGAGAGCCACTTGGCGTGCGGCCGCGTGGCGTCGCCGAAGTAGGCGAGCACGCCTCCGCGCAGCGCGAACGTCAGCCCCTGCGGTCCCCAGTAGGCGTGCTGAACCATCGGCACCACCGGCGCGGGCGCAGCGCCGAGCACGGCCAGCATCTGCCTCAACTGCGCCTGGCGCACGCGCCGTCCAACGCCTGGCACCGAGTCGCTGCGCACGCCGCCGACGCTCACGACGGGCAGGGAGCTCGACAGGAACGAGGCGCCGAGGACGACGCCGTCGGCGGCGAGCGCGGTGTGGGCGCCCGCGACCGTGAGCTGCGCGACCGGCGGCTGCTCGAGGACTTCGATGCGCAGCTCGTGCGGGAAGCTGGCTCGCGCATGCAGCGAGCGCACGAGCGGGAACGATGCGACGGCAGCACGCAGCGCGGCCGTGTTGACGTCGAGCGTGCTCATACCGTGGGCGGCGCCGGTGAGCGCCGCCTGGATCTGCGAGGCATCGCCGCCGTGTACGACTGCGAGGCCGCTTATCCGCACCCGCTGAACGGAGACGAACGGCGACTGGCGAAACCACAGCCAGGCGCCGATCAGCAGCGGCAGGGCGATCAGCGCGGCCAGCAGCCAGCGCCGGCCACGGCGCGGCAGCGCGACCCGCAGCGGACGGGGCACGCGCAAGCCGCTCGAGCGACGGCCCAGGCGCGCGGCGATCGAGTGCTCCATCCAGGCGTTTTTCGACCTCCGAGGGCAAACCCCTCGCCGCCGAGGAGCTCTTGTACTGAGGTGCTCCCGAGCGTCGTGTCGGAGGTTCGGCCTCAACCGCCCTCGACGGCATCGTCGAGCTTGCGACGGAACGCCGACGGGTCGATCGCGGGGTAGCGATACAGCTCTGGCTCGATCGCGCCATAGAGAGCACACAGGCGTTCCGGGTCCACTAGGCCGCGGTCGATCATGGCGGCGACGTCGGCGAGGTCGATTTCGAACCCTCGCTCGATCTTCGAGAGGGCCTGCGAGTAGAGGTCGAAATGATGAACCGCGACGTTGCCGTCGCGGAGCACGAAAGGGCTGCGCTCTCGCCAGCCGGGCAGCTCAGGGATGAAGTCCGGAGGAGAGGCCAGCTCGACGTTCACGCCGAGTCGGTCCTTGAGCGCGGGAAGCGCCCGCAGCACCTCATCCGACTCCGGCTCGAAACGCACATCGACGTCGAGCGTCGAGGCCCGCCAGCCCTCGAGGACCGCCGTCGAGCCTCCGGTCAGATAGACCTTGACGGGCGCTCGAGCGATCCGTCCGAGCTCCCGCGCGAACGCACGGATGCCTGTCTCGTCAACCGCTGGGCGCATGCTCAGCCGCGCGGGCGAAGCTCACGATGCGCCCAACGAGGGCGTTGTAGCGGCTATGAGCGCCGTCAGGGTCGCGCTCGCAGATCAGCTCGTACAGGCGATGGGAGGGCAGCTCTTCCCCGCCGTCGGGCACCTGCACCCCGGCGGCGCGCAGCCGCCGAGCGGCCATCGCGACCAGCAGCGACGCTTCGCTCTCGCGGCCGGCGGCGAGATCGCGCAGCCCCGCGTTCACGAGCTCATGGCCGGGGAGGCTGGCAGATACTTCATGCACCCCATGATCGTAGGCGTCTAGCGCGACTTTCCGGGTAGGCGTCCTCTTGCTGCGGCGTCCTTCTTCCTGGCTGCTCGTTCGCAGCTCGTACGCCTAGGGCGCGAACGCTTGTAGCGTGCACGGCACGCCTTCAGCGCGCTCGCGAGCTTGGAGGGCTTCTTGGCTTTGAAGGCTTTGACGGCGTGGCAGCCCTGGACGGTGACCTTGACGTTCTGGTTGATGGCGGTGCCGTTTTGGCCGGTGAGAGCGGTCGGAATGGTTAGGTGTTGTCCGCACAGGCTGTAGTGGTCTTTGAGCGGAAGGTTGGTGGTCAGCGCGGAGTGGGGTCCCTCGGGTAGAGTCGCTTGGACGGTTTCGAAGGGCACGTCGGGGACCGAGAGGAAGCTCGACGTGGTGATGCCTTTTTTGATCGCGGTCTGGCCGTCGAGGATCACGGTGATGCCTTCGCCCTGCAGCACGAGCTCGGCGTCGGGCCAGGCGGCGTTGCCGTGCGAGACCAGATAGATCGGTCCGGCGACTGGGTTTTTCAGGACGGGGGTGTGGACGGTGGCGGTGCCGATCACTGAGCCTTCGGGACAGGCGGCGGGGTCCTTTTCGAAGACCGCGGCGATGCAGGCTTTCTGGATCGTGGTGAGCCGGGCGGGCAGCGTCGCGGGGATCGTCAGGATCGTCTTGGCGACATGCGTTTCGGTTGCCTTGGCTTTGAAGATGAGGGCCAGGCTGGCGCCGTCAGCTTTGCTGGTCTTCCCGGCGGTGGTAGCGCTGACGCCGGGATGGAACGGCAGGCTGGCACAGTTCTGGGTGTTAAACGGGTAGGACGCGGTGGCGCTGGCGCCCTGGTTGCCGGTGAGGGTCGCCGTGACGGGGCCGGGGTTGCAGCTGGTGGGGTTGAACTCGAAGCCGGGCCGGTCGACGGTCACCTCGAGCTGTTTGATCTGCGAGGGCACGCCCTTGACCAGCTGAGGGATGGGATCTGAGGTGATCGTGACCGCGGCTGTGTGCGGATCGACTTCGATCCTCGACCGCACGGTCACGCTACCGAGATTGAACGGTCCGGCGACGGCGGGGGTTACGACCTCGATCCCGAACGGCGCGCCCTCGTACGGACCGGTCAGGTACACGTCGCCGGGCAGCTCATACGGTTCCGGGCCATAGCCGGCGCTGGCGAGCGAGCTGCCGATCAGGCTTTCCGGACCACAGCGTTCCTGGCTGGCCTGGGGTTCTGGGCACGGCGTGACCGACGCGAGGATCGCCGCGATCCCGGTGGGCAGGTGCACGCTCAGGGCGGCGAGGCGTTGGTCGGCGTCGGGGTCGCCGAGGGTCAGGCCGAAGGACGTGAACGCTCCCGCCTGGGAACTGGCCGAGCCCGCTTTCAGGGTCGGGGCGAACGCCAGCGGGTTCGCGCACGGTGCACCTTCGGGGCCGCTGGTGATCTGGAAGGCGCCTTCGCGCACGAGCGGAGCGGGACTGGACCAGGGTGTGAGCGAGGCTCTGGTGGCGTAGGTTCCACACGACGGCGGGGTGCTGAGCGACGCGCGAGCGCCTTCGAAGAACCGCAGGTGCAACGCTTCGAAGGGGACCTGGGGCGTTTCGTTGAACGTGCTGGTGACCTGGCCGGTCTGTTCGTTCAGCGAGACCTGGCCGGCGAGCTTCACGCGAATCCCCGACGCCGGGTCTTCAGCCACCAGATACAGCGCGAACAGCGACCCGAACGGGTTGTTGGTCTGCTGCGCGATATAGACCGCGCCTTCCAGTTCATGCGAGAGGTCCGGCGACTTGATCGACACCAACCCCACCTTCGAGGCTTCCGGACACGACGCCGGCGCCGAGGAGAATCGCAACGGTTCGCCGACACCACTGGTCCCGGGCAAAAACTGGTCTTCTCCGCTGCCAGGGCCTTCATAGCCGATCTGGCTCTCCGAGCACGCCTGCAGCCCGTTCGCCGCAGACGGGCTGAGCTGCACTCCTTCGGGAAGCGTCACGGTCGTACTGCGCACAGCCGACTCGCCGAGCCCGCGTTCTTCGACCGGAAGGCCTATGTTGACGCTCAATCCCACGGGCGTGTCAGCGCTCTGCACCGCGGCGCCGGGAGCCTGGCCTTCGCGTTCATCGACGGGCTGTACGCCGATCGTGGGATCGAACGGCACTTCACCGCAATCCTCGAGCGCAGCGAGGGGTTCGGCGAGAGCGTTCTGGAAGGCGTAGCCGGCTTCGCTCTGTGCGCCCGACCACGCCTGCGCCTGCGCGCGGGTCGCCAGCCCACCCAAGCACGACGTGGGCAACGTCAGAAACGCGGTGCTCGAACGTTCGGTGGGCGGGGTGCAAATTTCGCCGTTTACTTCGGTGTCGCGCAGGCAGGCCCAGCCGCGCGAGCTGTCATGGCTGGGGTTGCCGGGTTCGCCCCATAGGGTCACGGTGTTCCCGAGGACCTGTGCGGCTTGGGTGATGTTGCGCACGGTGACGTTGACGCCGTAGTCGCCGTCGGTCCTGACGGCCGTGTCGAGGATGATCGGGACTTTGTCGTCCTCGATGCCGAACCTGGCGGGCTCGCCGGGAGCGGGCACGAGGTTGAACACGGGCACGGTTTCGGTGAACACTCCGTTGACGTCGATCGGCAGGTTCAAGGTGACCTGCGCAACGCCGATCGCGGTGTCGGCGGGACAGGCGTTGACGTCGTTGTTGCCGATCGTGGAGAAGTCGATGTCCGGGCACTGCGCCACCGCTTGGGGGTCGCCGAGCAGCCCCGGCGGCAGTTCGAACCCGAGGTTCCTGACGAGGGCGGGTGCTGAGGGCTCGGGCTGGGCCTGCTGCTCGTCTTCCTGCTCGCGCGCGAGCGTCTCGTTCAGGTCGAGCGTGGTCGTCAGCTGAAACGGGTGCGAGCCCGCCTGGACATCCGGAGCGCCGCTTTCGCTTTCGGGCGTGAGTGCGAAGCGTTCGATCGCGAAGGGCGTCGGTTCGTCCCTGACGGTCAGCGGCTGCTGTAGGAGTGCGGGTGCGGCGACGGGAGTTCCTTCGGCTTCGCCCCCACCGAAGCTCACTACGTTCTGTTCACCGTCGATCGCGCTGGTGGCGACCTGTACGGGGATGACGATTTTCAGCTGGCGATAGGGCGCCAGCGGCTGCGCCGCCCTCGCCGTCCTGCATGCCACTTCGCGGCGTGCGGGTTCTGCGACGGCGCACTCTTCAAGGCTCTCTTCGGCCGAGCTGCCGGGCACGGTGATCGTCCCCTGGATCGCGCCAGCGGCGGGGACCTGGAGTCCGGCAGGGAGCACGTCGGTGATCGTGACGGGATGCGCGACGCTGGGTGTGAGCGGCGTCTCGCCGAGGTTGCTCGCGCTCGCGACCACGACCGCTTCGTTGCCCTGCTGCAGATAGGTGGGCGCCGAGGTCGAGCCCAACCGCAACACCACCGCCGCATCCGCCCGCGCACAACCCAACACCACGAGCAATCCCGAGAGCAGAGCGATCGCGACCGGTCGCATCATCCGTGCGACCTCTTGCTGCTCTTGGCGCGCCGCTCGGTCTTCTTCGCCTTGGGCCCGTAGTCCTTGCGCACCCGCCGTTCACAAGTCCTGCGCTTGTGCCTGCTCTTGTCTTTGCGACACGCGCGGAGTGCTTTGGTGAGCTGTTGCGCACGGGTGAGCGGCTTCGGTTTGCTGGCCGTGTTCCTTTTGCTCGACGATGCGGGCTGTTGAGTGCCGGCGCCGCCCGGGCCGGCGGTGGCGGTCGGCGGCGTTTGGACGCTCGGCGCGGCAGCGCTTCCGGGTTTGCAGCTTTTCGACGTTTCGCAAGGTCTCAGCGAGGATGCTTCACTGGTCAGGCAGGGTGAGCTGCCGGTGCAGACCCGCGCGTCATACAGGTCATAGTTGGTGTCTTGGTCGGCGGCGACGAGCGGCTGAGCGGTCACGAAGAAAGCGCTGTCGCCGGTTTCGCTCGCTTCCACAAACGCTGATTCCTGCGGTGCGCTGCCCGAGGAGATCAGCGAGACGCATCCTGCGGTCTCGGCGCAGCTGCCCACGCCATCGGGCTCGAACTCGTAGACGTCCTCCTTGGCGTTGGTGGCCGGCGGCACGAGCTCGTCCGGGCTGTCGAAGAACAGCCGCCCGCTGTCCGACAGGTAGCGAGGCTGGTGGGTGGCGGTGTCGAGGCCGAGGGGCGTCCAGCCGGGGATGCTGCCGGCGAGGTACTGGCCGAGCCAGTCGCCGCGTCGATCGACGACCAGACCCAGCCCTTCACCCGAGAAGGGGGTGTCGAGTACCCCGGTCGAAGGACCGCCGGGGTTGCACGAGACACACGTGAGCTGGCGCGTGCCGGCCTGGTAAAGGTAGACCTCCTGGTCGCGCACGCCCGGGTTGTTCGCGTCGACGTTGTCATAGCCGGTGAGGGGCTGCTGGGACATGAACGCGAGGTATTCCCCGTCGGGAGAGACACGCGCGGTGAGGTCGGCGAGGTCGGGGCGGGGCTCGACGTGCGAGCCTTCTTTGCCCGAGCCTTTGAGGCTGCCCCAATCCCCAGAGTCTTCGGCGGACAGAGAGGCGATGAAGCTGGTCGTGCCGTCGTGCCAGATGTACAGGTTGCAGGTGGCGCCGGGTGGCGGAGCTTCCTGGGCGATGTGGGTGCAGTCGCCGGGTTTCGCTCCCGGCGCGAGCACGCCGTTGGCGACGAAGTAGACGCTTTCGCCGGTTTCGCTGATCCCCGTGATCACGTTGAGCATGTCGGCGCTGCCCCCGGACGGGTTCGGCGTGAGATCTTTCAGCGAGCAGGACGGTTTGCCGGCGATTTCGGTGATTTCGCACTCGTACAGGTCGGCCTGATTGTTCAAGGCCCCGAACACCGGCCGCTGTGCCGATTCGGGAGTGAGCGGGGCGGTGTCGGTGAAGAACACCTTCGACCCGTCAGGCGTGGCGGCTTGGAACCCGACTTCGCTTTCTTCGCCGACCGGTTCGTCGACGCCCTGGGCGGCGTTCAGCTGCAGCGTCTGCCCGGTCCGGGTGTCGCGCATGTACAGGCGGTGGTATTCGGCGACTTCATACGGTTCTTCGATCCCGTCGCCGGAGAAGACCACACGCGACCCGTCGTCCGAGATTGCGCCGCGGACATTGGTGCCTTCATCGCCAAGCTCCGGTTCCTCGCCGACTTCCCCATTGCCGGACGGCTGCCCGTTCGGGAGCACGCTCACCAGCTGAAAGCCGCCGCCCGCTTCAGCCTCGTACAGCCCGGGCGCCGCCCCCGACAGCAGCGACACGCTCGCTTCGAAGATCACGTGCGCCAGATCCGGCGTGGCGTCAACGAAATCGAGGCGTCCACCGAACCGCGTCTTTTCCCCGGGGCCGGTTTCGCTCGTGACCTGTGCGGGTGTGACGAGCGGCGCGTACCCAGGCGCGAGGAACGGCTGGTTGGCCTGCGCGGCCGTGTATGCCGCCGTTTCGTCCTGTTCCGGCGCCAGCCCGGGGTCGTCGCGAAAATACAGGGTCTTTTCGCTGGAGCCGGGCGCCAACGGCGGCGCTTCGAGCGGTTCGGCCGCGCTCGCCGCCGGCGTTTGGACGAGGCTCAGCGCGAGATCTTTCGAGAAAGCGCGGTACTCGGCGGCTTCGCCGATTTTCAAACCTTCGCCGCGTTCGTGCGGCGTGATCACATCTTCCGCGTCCCAGCCTTCGCTCGTGCGCGTGGACAGGACCTGCGTCGGTTCCAGCGCGCGATTGCCATCCGGTTCGGCGACGACGGGCCCATTCGCGACATACGCGATCGCTTCACCGTTCTGGGAGGCCTCGATCAAACTGCCTTCGCGCGAGAGCGGTTCGATGCTCGCGCCGTCCTTTTCGGGAGGAGAGACGAGCTCCCACGCGCGCCCGTCGGCCAGCAGACCCTGGGAGCCGGGAAGCGTTTCGAATGTCTTCACGCTCTGCTCGCCTTCGGCCTGCCCGAGACCGTTGGCGGCGAGCACCCGATAGTGGTAGGTGGCGCCCGGCGTGAGCCCCTGCAGCGTCACGCTGACCGCCCGCGAGCCGAAGCCGCTGCCGATCTCCGTCCCGGGAGCAGCCGGAACATCCGCGCAGCTTTGCGGATCGCTCGCGCAGTCGGCTGTGCCGTATTGGAAGTAGTAGTGCGTGTCAGAGCCCTCGGGATTGACCTGCGCCGAGAGCGCTGCTTCGCCGGGCATGACATTCAGCGCCGTCAGGTCTTCCACGACCGGCAGGCCGGCAGGTTCCGGCGTGAACACCTCAACGCTGTCGCTGGCTGAATCGATCGCGAACACATCGCCGGTCTTCGAGTCGACCGCCACGCCCATCCCGTCCTGCAGCTCGCCCGAGCCCAGCGTCTGCACGGGCGCGCCCCGGTCGTCGAACACGCCGATCGACCCGCCGTTCTCGACATACACATCCCCCGCGGCCGCGGCGCCCAACGGGCTGGCTTCGCTGCTGGCCTGATCGACAGCAACCGCGCCGGTGCTCTGCGGGTCCAGCTCGCCGATCAACGGGTTCGTCGCGCCGCCGAATAGTTCCGCCGCATTGACCTCCGCCGCCACCGTGCTCCGCGCGTAAACGCCTTCGGCTGGTTCCTTTTCTTCGGCCTTTTCCCGTTCGATCACCGCCGGGCATTCTTCTTCGGCGCTCTGCAGTTCACGATCGACATAGAAGTCGTCGCCGAGCCCGTCGACGCCGAACCCCGGCTTCGGACAAGCGATCGCCGAATACAGCACCGGTTCGACCGCCACCGGCGGGCTCGCATCGGTGAACCCTTCGATCACGCCCTCTTCTTCTTCTTCCCCGCGATAGACCCACACCCGCCCCTGCAGGTCCGTCGCCAGCCCGTCGAGCTCGCCTTCTTCTTCGACCGGCAGCCTCCCCGCTGCCTTTTCGCCATTGGCCGCAAACCGCTGCACATCCGGGCGTTTCGCCGCCGCGTCAGCGCCCAGGAACACCGTTTCCGCGCCGTCCGGCGTGTTGTCAACGGCGATCGGCCCGGCTTCCTTCAGCTGCCCCTTACCGACGCCGCCAACACCGGCTCGGCAAGCGTTCGTGCAGACCTCGTATTCGCTTTTCCCATCGCCGACGCCCCAACCCCACGCCGCGACGAATTCCTCACCCGCCAGTTCACCGTGCGCGCCCAGCATGGGCCTGAACTGCTCTACGCGATCGTTGCCGCGGTCCACCACATACACATCACCCGTCGCTTCACTGACAGCGACCCCCGCGGCTTCGTCGTGCTTGAACGCCCCGTTTTCGAAGCGAAACTGTCCCGCGCCTTCGCCGCTGCCCCCAAACGAGAACGCAAGCACATGCCCGCGCTGATCCAAACCCCACGCCGGCGCTGCCCCCCACAGCACCACCCCGCCCACGAGCACGCACAGCACGGCAGCCGCACGTCGGAGCCCGGGCGTCCTATGCCGATCCACTCTTGCCATCTCGTTTCTCATGACCGGTATCGCGTGCTCGTCACGGAGCGGGCCTGGACGCGACGACACATCCAGGCACGCTCCGATCAAAACAGGCGAGCGGCGACCGCTTGGTGCCCTGCGCTCGGCGCGGTCACGCGCTGCAGCCGCTAGGCGACCGTGTTCACCTCGAGCGCTTCTTCATCGACCTGGACGTTCGTGATCGTCTGACCTGACTGTTCGTAGGCCGCGCCCGGTCCGCCGAGTTTGCTGAACAGAACGTCCTTGACCTTTTCGGTTTTCGACGTGTAATAGTATTCCGGTTTCTGTTTGCCCTTTTTCGCAGTGAACTTCTCTTCGATTTTCGTTTCCGATTTGTTCGCCGGAATGTTCGTCAGGACCGAGCCCTTGACTTTTGCGTTCGCTGGGCCGCACGCAAATTCAACGAACAATTCAGTTGACTGCGGCACGAGGTCGATCGCGACCTTCTTCCCATATTTTTCCCACACCAGCGTGCCCGCCAGCGGATTAGTCGCGATTTCGCCTTCTTTAGCGCCAACGGTATCACATTTGAATCCGCCCGATTCGCACCCCGTGAAGCTTACCGCTACGTTACCGACGGTTTTACTCGACGTGAATTCCCCACGGGACGCCTCCGTCTTACAGGTGACCTCCGCTCCCACGACGGTTTCCAACGTGCCTGCTCCGCCGCTGCCCGAAAACTTGTTTTTGACGGCCCCAACTTCCCATTCGAAGCCGCCTACCTTTTTACCTTTCGCGAGCTTCGTGCAGACGTTGTTCGTGTATTTACCGCCCGCGTGCGAGACACACCGGCCGATTTCGGGCGCTTCCGCCCACGCGCTGGCAGCCATCACCGCACCTAGCGCCAACGCCGCCACTGCACATACTGCTATCAGCTTCAAGCGACTCATGTGGTCTCCTTGTTCCCTCTTGTAAGTCCGCTTATTCTCCGATGTCGGACGCCCGCCGCGGAAGCGGCGGGCGTCCGCCTGCACACGACTTGACCCTAGGCTTCGTACGGCGGACCGTCGTAGGGTCTTTCTCCTTTCAAGCCTTCTTCGACAAATTCACTGTTCGCGATTTGGAAGGCTCCCGTCAGCACGCTCGTGTTGCTCCCAGCTGGCGAGGGCAGCCCGATGCCTGCATTCAATGCTTCGTCAGCGTTGCCATAGACACCGCACCCTTGCACTCCGGGGGCTGCATAGGTGTTGTTGACCAAGATGGCACCATAAACTTCGACGACGGTGCCTCTGCTGTGGCTTTTGAGTTTGCCAACATGTCCGTGGATTGGCACGTTAGGCGGCGGCGGATTCGTTTCTCCCGAGATGAACGGCACCACGATCGGGCTCGCGGTCGAGCCGTCGTAGCAGTCTTCACCGAGGAACTTGTTCTTGATGTGGATCATGACCGGGAACGTGAACGCCGGTTCTGATTCCCCGGTTTCGTTCAGCGTGGCCTGCGAGTTCACGCTGATGTCTTCCGCCGGTCCCGCGAGTTCAATCGTCTCGGTCACGGCCGTTGACCCGCCTTTGGCCAAATATTCTTCGTAACGCTGCTTTTCTTTTTCCGGCAGCGCTTCCGCGTCGATCGCTTCCGTCAGGCTCGGTCCGGGCTGGGCGACGGGAACGATCGTTACTCCATCGAGCGCTGGCGCCAGATGTTTGATGAATGGTTCTGTTTCTTCGAACAGGCCCCCCTGCAGCACAACCGGCTTCACGTAGTGGATAGTGAACTTACCCGCCTGAAAGTACGATTCCGAGCTGGCCGCGCCGTAGATGCACCCGTTGACGGTCCCAAAAACGCCACCGTCGCTGTTCGTCGGTGGGCAGTTTCCAAAGAATTTTTGCCACGGATGTTCCTTTTCTTCCTTCTTATTGAGCTTTTCGCGTTCTTTTGCCTTTTTGGCTTCTTCCTTTTCGTGTTGCTTTTCCTGTTTGCATTCTTCGTCGCACTTGGCGAACGCCGGCGACGCGACGACCAAAGTCGTCGCCGTCATCGCGAATACGGCCGCGAGGCAAAGCCCCAGTATCCTTACACGTCTCACTTTTCCACTACTCCTTTTCCTCTCGGTGATATCGACCCGGCGCCACAAGCCCCTTCGCTGGCGACCCCTCGCGCCCGATCGCTTGCAACCGCAAGCGGCGAGCATCGGACGCGTCTCTCGAACGCCCCCGCTGCCATCCGCTCGCCCTCTCAACGGCGCTGCCGCACGCGCGACGCTGCGCCGCAAAGCCCATATGACCCAACGTGCCTGTCACAGCGCCCCCCCGACCCTTTGGCCCGTCCGCCTCGGAGCGCGCTCGGCGAAGCTCTCGCCGAGCAGCTCGACGACACGGCGCCCTTCGGGTGTCAGCAGCCACGCGTTCGGTTCACCACGAGCCGCGCCGATGCCGACGTTCTCGATCAGGCGGTGGCGCTCGAGCCGGCGCAGCAGCTTCGAGGTCTGTCCCTCGTCCGACAGGCCCGCGGCGTCTGCTACCTCGCGGTTGGTCGAACGCGGGGCCGCGTTGATCGCCCGCAGCACGAGCGTCGTGCGATGGGTCGGTCGGATCGGCAGCACTCCGGAGTGAGTCGGCGGGGTGTCGACGGGCACCGCTGCTCCCGTGAGCTCGGCTCTGGCTGCCGTCTCGCCCAGATAAGGACGGACGATGAACGACATCAGCGCCGGCGCCAGCTCGACCAGGCTGTCGCCGAAGCCCGCGCGTTCACCGTTCTCGTTGATCATGCGCGCGCGGATGACCGCGAACGCGCCGCCGGCCACCAGCTCGGCCGTCATACGGGGTACAAGCTCGCCGATCGCCTGCGGGCTGCCGTCGTCGAGCAGCTGGGTCAGCACGCCGAGCGTGCGCAAATGGAGCGTGCTCGCTCCCGCCGCGGGCGCCTCGTCGAGCAGCAGCCGCCCCCACATTGGTTCATCGTCGAAGAACCCGAGCAACGCCACCACGCCCGCGCGCACGCGCGCCAGCCACGAGCGCTCGCGCCCGGTGGCCTCGTCCACCGCTTGCACCAACCGTGCGAGGCCGTGGTCGAACGTAGCCAGGTAACACTCCTCGGTGCTCGCAAAAACGTCAAAGAAAACGCGTTCCGCAACCCCCGCGCGCGTGGCCACCGTATTTGTAAGACGGGGGTCACTCGACCTTCAAGAGCCCTATTTCTCAGGCCCCCTTGACAAACTTGTGCCCGTATGTTCTCCTTTTCCCACGCGCCACCCACAAGCTTCGGGTGTTGGGACAGCGGCGCGAGAGGGACTCAGCGAGAGGGACGACGGAGGGAAACGAGGGCACCATCATGGGGGACGGGATCCAGATCAACCGCTTCGGTGAGCGCTTTTCCAGTCACACCCAAAGCCGCTCGCGGCCCCACGTCCACAGGACTTCTCGAGACAGCGATCGTCTCCGTCAGCGGCTGATCGCCGCGACCGTCGAGGTCGTCGCCGAAGGCGGTAGCCCCCGTCTTACAAAGTCGCGGGCCCAGCCGTAATCCCGCATCAGGACTGGGGTTTTCGCGGGCCTTCCCACGTTCTTCCCACACGCCGAATGGTGCTGCTCGGGGTGCTACACTTGGCCGGTGCCGACCCGTCATGCCCGCCACTCGGTCACCGAGACGCCGCCCGTGCGCGAGGCGCTCGACGCCCTGCGCCGCCGCGGCGAGCCGGTGCTGATGGGCGATTTGGTGATCCGCGGAGCGCGCGAGCGGCTGCGGGAGCTGGAAGCCGAACGCGATCATGAGGCGCGCAAAGCTGAGCTCCGCCGCCAGCTGGTCGAGCGACTGCACACCGGTGAGGGAATCGACGCGGACGCGGCCTACGAGGTCCGCGAGCACGGCTGGGTCCACCGTTGAGCGCCGGCTACGGCCGGACGCTGCTGATCGACCACTCGGTGTGGGCTCGGGCGAGCGACGGGCGCCTGACCGGTCGCCCGCGCGAGAAATTCGACACAGCACTCGCCGCCGGTGAGCTGTGGACCTGCCCCCCGGCGCTGCTCGAGATGCGCTATAGCGCCCGCGATGGTGAGCAGTTCGCCGCCATCGCCGACGAGCTCGACGCGCTGGAGCACGCGCCACTGACCAGCGAGGCCGCGATATCTGCGCTCACCGCACAAGCAGCGCTCGCCAAGACGCCTGGCATCTCGCACCGCGTAAAGCCGGTGGACCTCCTGATCGCCGCGATCGCAGCGATCGCCAAGATCGGCGTGCTGCACTACGACCACGACTACGACACGATCGCCAAGCACACCACGCTCGCCTTCCCGAGCATCTGGGTGGCACCACGCGCCAGCATGGACTGAGCCTTCAACGCGCGCGGTGGCGCCGTCGTCTCGGGCGCCGCTTTTTCGTCTTGCTCGCTTTGACGGCGTGGCAGCCTTGGACTGAGACCTTCACGGTGTCGTTGATTGCCGTGCCGTTTTGACCGGTGAGGGCAGTGGGAATGGTGAGGTGCTGTCCACACAGGCTGTAGTGGTCCCTGAGCGGGAGATTGGTGGTGAGCGCGGAGTGGGGTCCCTCGGGGAGGGTCGCCTGGACGGTTTCGAAAGGTACGTCGGGCACTGACTCGAACGAGCTGGTGGTGATGCCTTTTTTGATGGCGGTTTGGCCGTCGAGGATCACGGTGATGCCTTCGCCCTGCAGCACGAGCTCGGCGTCGGGCCAGGCGGCGTTGCCGTGCGAGACCAGGTAGATCGGTCCGGAGACGGGGTTTTTCAGGACGGGGGTGTGGACGGTGGCGGTGCCGATCACTGAGCCTTCGGGACAGGCTGCGGGGTCCTTTTCGAAGACCGCGGCGACGCAGGCTTTCTGGATCGTGGTGAGCCGCGCGGGGAGGGTCGCGGGGATCGTGAGGATCGTCTTGGCGACATGCGCTTCACCGCTGTGACTGGTGAAGGTCAGACCCAGGCTCGCGCCGTCAGCTTTGCTGGTCCTCCCGGCGGTGGTAGCGCTGACGCCGGGATGGAACGGCAGGCTGGCACAGTTCTGAGTGTTAAACGGGTAGGAGCTGGTGTTGGTGGCGCCCTGGTTGCCGGTGAGCGTCGCCGTGACCGGCCCGGGGTCACAGCTGGTCGGGTTGAACTGAAAGCCCGGGCGGTTGACGGTGACCTGGAGCTGTTTGATCTGGGAGGGGACGCCTTTGACGAACTGGGGGATCGGATCGGAGGTGATCGTGACCGCGGCGGTGTGCGGATCGACTTCGATCCGTGAGCGCACAGTGACGGTGCCGAGGTTGAACGGTCCGGCGACGGCCGGGGTGATGACCTCGATCCCGAACGGCGCGCCCTCATACGGACCGGTCAGGTACACCCTTCCCGGGAGCTCATACGGTTCGGGGCCGAGTCCTGCGCTCGCCAGCGAGCTGCCGATCAGGCTTTCTGGACCGCACTGTTCCTGGGCCGCTTGGGGTTCGGGACAGGGCGTGACCGAGGCGAGGATCGCGGCGATCCCCGGCGGCAGGTGCACGCTCAAGGCCGCCAGCCGCTGATCGCCGTCGGCGTCGCCCAATGCCAGGCTGAAGGACGTGAACGCTCCCGCCTGGGGGCTCGCCGACCCCGCTTTCAGGGTCGGGGCGAACGCCAGCGGGTTCGCGCACGGTGCGCCTTCGGGGCCGCTGGTGACCGGAAAGCTGGCTTCCCGTGCGAGCGATGTGGGGCTCGACCAGGGCGTGAACGCGGCCTGCGTGGGGTAGGTCCCGCACAGTGGCGGGGTGCTCAGCGACGCTCGCGGTCCTTCGAAGAAGTGCAGATGGAGCGTTTCGAACGGGACCTGCGGCGTCTGGTTGAACGTGCTGGTGACCTGCCCGGTCGTTTCGTTGAGCGAGACTTCGCCCGCGAGCTTCACGCGGATCCCCAGAGTGGGGTCTTCAGCGAGGAGATACAGCGCGAACAGCGAACCGAACGGGTTGTTGGTCTGCTGCGCGATATACACGCCGCCTTCCAGTTCGTGGGAGAGGTCGGGCGACTTGATATGCACGATGCCCACCTTCGAGCTTTCCGGACATGTCGCTGGCGCCGAGGAGAACCGTAATGGTTCCCCGGTACCCGGCGAGAACGGGTCCTGAGGGCTGCCGGGGCCTTCATAGCCGATCTCGCTCTCCGAGCAGGCTTCCAGGCCGTTCGCGGCGGACGGGCTCAGCTGCACCCCGGCGGGCAGCGTCTCGGCCGTGCTCCTTACCGCCGACTCGCCGAGCCCGCGTTCTTCGGCGGGGAGCCTGACGTTGACGTTCAGCCCGGCCGGGGTGCTCGCGCTCGTCACGGATGCTCCCGTGGCCTGTCCTTCCTGTTCTTCCACGGGCTGGGTGCTGATCGTCGGGTTGAACGGGACCATTTCGCAGTTCTGGAGACTCGAAAGTGGTTCGCCGAGGCCGCTTTGGAACGCGTACGTTTCTTCAAGCGTCTGGCCTGTCCATGCGTCGCCGTTCATGCGCGTGGCCAGCGCGCCCAGGCAGGAGGTGGGAAGCGTCAGGAACGGGGTGCTCGAGCGTTCGGTGGGCGGGGTGCAGGTTTCGCCGTTGACTTCGGTGTCGCGGATGCACGCCCAGCCGCGTGAGCCGTCGTGCGCGGGGCTCTCGGGTTCGCCCCACAGGGTCACGCGGCTGGAGAGCAGCTGCGCGGCCTGGGTGGTGTTGCGGATGCTGACGTTCACGCCATAGTCCCCGCCGGTGCGCACGCTCGTGTCGAGGATGATCGGGACCTGGGTGTCCTCCAGGCCGAAACGGGCCGGCTCCCCCGGCGCGGGCACGAGGTTGAACACGGGGACCGCTTCGGTGAGCTCGGGCAGCGGCGGGTTGGGCAGCGTCAGCGTGATCAGCGCCACCCCGATCGCGGTGTCCGCGGGACACGCGTTGACGTTGTTCGATCCTATGCTCGAGAAGTCCACATCCGAGCACTGGGCCACCGCCTGCGGGTCACCGAGCAGGCCTGGCGGCAGTTCGAAGCTGAGGTTGCGTGCGAGCGCGGGCGCGGCCGGGCTGAGCCTGGCCTGGCCTTCACCGAGCGGCGCGAGCGTCTCGTTCAGATCGAGCGTCGTCGTCAGCTGAAACGGATGCGACCCGGCAACGGTGTCGGTTTCGCCGTCTGCTTCTTCGGGCGCGATTTCGTAGCGTTCCACGCCAAACGCGCTCGCTGCGCTGCCGATGCTGACCGGTCGGGTATACGGTGGCGGGGCCGGTAATTCCGGACGGCCGCCTTCGGGTTCGCCGCCGCTGAGGCTCACCGTGTTCTCTTCCCCGCCGGCGGCGCCGGCTTCCAGTTCGACGGGGATGACGATCTTCAGCTCGGTAAAGGGCGCCAGCGGCTCGGTCGTGCTGATCGTCTGACAGGCGATCTGTTTGCGAGCCGGTTCTTCGATCGTGCAACGCAGAAAGCTCCGAGCTTCGCTGCGTTCGGGCGCTTCCAGCTTCGCTTCGATCATGCTGGCGCTCACACCCGCCGACACATGAACATGGACAGGCAGCGTGTCGGTCAGGGTGACCGGGTGCGCGCCATCGCCCTGGACCTGCGCGTCGCCGAGGTTGCTCGCGCTCGCGATGATCCGCGCTTCCTTGCCGGGGAAGAGCACGGTCGGCGCCGAGTTGGAATCCAGCCGCCAGATAACGCCGCCGGCGAACGCCGGCGAGCATCCCACCAGCGCGAGGGCACCCGCGAGCAGGCCGCCCAGCAAGAAGCGCAACGGCCTCACTTACGGCTCCCCTTCTTCGCGTGCCTGCCGGTCTTCTTGGCCTTGGTCTTCGGGCCGTACAGTTTGCGCGCGTGTTTTTCGCACACCAGGCGTTTGTGCTCACGCCTGTCCTTGCGGCACTTCGCGAGCGCCTTGGCCAGCTCTTGTGCGCGCGTGAGCGGTTTGGGTTTGCCGGCCGCTTTGGGTTTGCTAGCGGGCTGTTGTGTGCCTGTGTTTCCCGGTCCGGGTGTCGCAGTGGCAGGCGTCGAAAGGCTGGCAGGGGACGTGGAGCCCGGTTTGCAGGTTTTCGATGTTTCGCAAGGTCTTTGCGAGGATTCTTCACCGGTAAGGCACGGTGAGCTGCTGGTGCAGACGCGGGCGTCATACAGGTCGTAGTTGGTGTCGTGATCGGCGGCGACAAGCGGCTGGGCGGTGACGAAGAAGGCGTCGTCGCCGTTTTCACTGGCTTCCACGAACGCTGATTCCTGCTGGGCGCTGCCGGAGGAGATCAGCGACACGCACCCCTGCGCTTCAGCGCAGCTGCCGAGCTGGTCGGGCTCGTACTCGTAGACGTCCTCCTTGCCGTTCACAGCCTGCGGCATGAGCTCCTCGGGGCTGTCGAAGAACAGCCGCCCGCTGTCGGACAGGTAGCGGGGCTGGTGGACGGCGCCGTCGATGCCCAACGGTGTCCAGCCCGGGACGCTGCCCGCGAGATACTCGCCCAGCCAGTCCTGGCGACGGTCGACCAGCAGGCCGATGCCTTCGCCGGCGAGCGGGGTGTCCAGCACTCCCGTCGAGGGACCGTTGGGATTGCACGAGACGCATGTCAACATGCCGGCGCTGGCGTGGTACAGGTAGACCTCCTGGTCGCGCACGCCGGGTTCATTCGCGTCGGTGTTGTCATAGCCGGTCAGGGGCTGCTGGGACATGAACGCGAGGTATTCCCCATTCGAGGACACGCGCGCTGTGAGATCGGCGAGGTCGGGGCGCGGCTCGACGTTGGCGCCCTGCCGGCCCGACCCTTTCAGGCTGCCCCAATCCCCCGAGTCTTCGTTCGACAGCGCCGCGATCAAGTTGATCTTCCCTTCATGCCAACGGTAGAGATTGCACGTCGCGCCCGCCGGCGCTTCTTCCTGGGACTGGTGCACGCAATCCCCCGGCTTCGCTCCCGGCGCGAGCACGCCGTTGGCGACGAAATACGCGTTCGAGCCGTCTTCGCTGATCCCGGCGATCACGTTGAGCACGTCCGCACCCCCACCGGACGCCACCGCTGTGAGGTCTTTCAGATCACACGACAGCCGGCGGGCCGTTTCGACGATTTCGCACTCGTACAGATCAGCCGGATTGTCCGTCGCTCCGAACGCCGGTCGCTGCTCGGATTCCGGTGTCAGGGGCGCGGTGTCGGTGAAGAACACCCTGCTGCCGTCGCTGCTAGCGGCCTGAAAACCAACTTCGCTTTCTTCGCCGACCGGTTCGGTGACGCCCTGCGCCGCGTTGACCTGCAACGTCTCCCCAGTAGCCGTGTCGCGCATGTACAGCCGGTGGTATTCGCCGACTTCGCTGTTTTCTTCGACACCGGCGCTGTAGAAGAACACGCGCGACCCGTCAGCGGAGATTGCGCCGCGCACGTTCGTGTTTTCATAGCCGAGCTGCGGTTCATCCCTCGCTTCCGGGTCCCCCGCGGGCATCCCGTCCGGGAGCACGCTCACCAGCGCAAACGCGCCGCCCGTTTGCGCCTCGTACAATCCCGCCGCCGATCCCGCCAGCAGCGGCACCGCCGATTCGAAGATCGCGTGCGCGAGATCCGGCGTCGCGTCCACGAAGCCGAGCTTGCTGCCAAACCGGCTCTTTTCGCCAGGTTGTGTTTCCGCGGTGACCTGCGCAGGGGTCACCAAGGGCGCGAACCCTGGCGCGAGAAACCCGCTGTTCGCCTCCGCCGCCGCGTACGCCCCCGCCTCGTCGCCTACCGGGGCCAGGCCGGGATCGTCGCGCACGTACATCGTCTTTTCGCTCGAACCGGGCGCCAATGGTGGCGCTTCGAGTGGTTCGACCGCCTCCAGCGACGGCTCCACCAGACTCAAGGCGAGGTCTTCGGAGAAGAACCGGTACTCGTCCGGCTCCCCCGGCGCGATGCCTTCCCCTTTCTCATGCGGTGTCACCACGTCTTCAGAGGACCACCCTTCCGCTGAGTCGCTCGCGAGCACCTGCGTCGCTTCCGGCGCACGACTACCACCCGGTTCTGCCACGACCGGGCCGTTCGCGACATACGCGACCGCTTCCCCGCTCTGCGACGCCTGGATCAGACCGCCTTCTTTTGAGAGCGGTTCGATGTCCGCCCCATCCTTTTCCGCCGGCGAGACCAGCTCCCACGCCCGACCATCGGCCAGCAGCCCCTGGGAGCCCGGCAGCGTTTCAAACGTGCCCAGCCGCTGCTCGCCTTCAGCCTGGCCGAAGGTGTTGCTGGCGAGCACCCGATAGTAGTAGGTGCTGCCCGGCGTCAGCCCCCGCAGCGTCACGCTCACCTGCTGCACACCAAACCCGGCGCCGAGCTCCGCTCCCGGCGACGCCGGCACATCCGTGCACCCCGACGGTTCGCTCACGCAATCGACCGTGCCGTACTGGAAGTAGTAGTGCGTGTCCGACCCCTTCGGATCGACCAACGCCGACAGCTGCACTTCGCCCGGCGTCACGTTCTGCGCCGAAAGCTGTTCCACGACCGGCTTGGACGCCGATTCAGGTTCGAATACCATGACCTCGCTTTCGGCGGCATCGACCACGAACACGTCCCCGGTCTTCGAGTCCACCGCCACGCCCATGCCCCCGTCCAGCATCCCCGCGCCCAGCGTCTGCACCAGCCCGCCAGCGCGGTCGAATACGGCGACCGAGCCGCCGTTATCGACATATACGTCGCCGTTCGCCGCTTCGCCCAGCGGCGTCGATGGGCTGCTCGCCTGGTCGACCGCGACCGCGCTGGTCTGCTGCCAATCCAGGCCGCCAATCAGCGGATTGCTCACCCCGTCCAACAGTTCCGCGGCGTTCACCTCCGCCGCAACGACCGGACGCGCATACACCCCTTCCTCCGGTTCCTTTTCTTCGGCCTTTTCCTGTTCCAGCGCCGCCGGGCATTCTTCTTCCCCGGTCAACAGTTCACGATCGACATAGAAGTCTTCACCCAACCCATCGACCCCGAACCCCGGTTTCGCGCACGCGATCACCGAGTACAGCACCGGTTCCACCAACACCGGCGGACTGGCGTCGGTGAACCCTTCGACCACCCCCGTGCCTTCTTCTTCCCCCCGGTAGACCCACACGCGGCCCTGCCGATCCGTCGCCACACCATCCAGCGCCCCTTCTTCTTCCACCGGCACCTTCCCGAGAGCTTTCATCCCGTCCGGTTCGAACCGCTGCACATCCGGTCGTTTCGCCGACGCGTCCGCGCCCACGAACACCGTTTCCGCGCCGCCCGGCGTGTTATCGACCGCGACCGGCCCCGCTTCCTTGAACTGGCCCTTGCCGTTGCCCGCGACTCCCGCTCTACAGCCGCTCGTGCAGACCTCATATTCCGCTTTGCCGTCGCTCACGCCCCAGCCCCACGCGGCGACGAATTCCTCACCAACCACTTCGCCCCCGGCACCCAGCCGCGGCCTGAACTGCTCAACCCGATCGTTCCCCCGATCGACCACGTACACGTCGCCCGTCGCTTCGCTCACGGCGATCCCGGCAGCTTCGCTCACCTTGACCGACGCGTCTTCGAAGCGAAACTGGCCATCGCCTTCGCCCTCGCCCCCGAACGAGAACCCCAAGGCATGGCCGCGCTGCTCCAACGCCCCCACCGGGCATGCACAGATCAGCAGGCAGCCCACGACGCAAAGCATCGCCGCGCACCCACACTTCAGCCTTCCCATATCAATGTCCATGTGCATGCCTGGGCACCCCACGCGGTCGCTTCGGGCAAGCCGCGGGGCATGCACGGCCTTACCAGCCGCGCACGCCCCAACCCCGGCGGATCACCGCCTTCGACCTATCCGCTCGACGCGGACCGCGCTCCAACTACGCCTTTGTGTTGATCTCCAGCGCTTCTTCGTCGGTCTGGCTGTTGTTGATCGTCTGGCCGGACTGTTCGAATTCGGCCGCCGGCCCTCCGAGTTTGGCGAGCAACACGTCCTTGACCTTTTCAGTTTTCGAGGTGTAATAGTATTCCGGCTTCTGCTTACCGTACTTGGCGTTGAACTTCTCTTCGAACGTCGTCTGCGCTTTGTTCACCGGCAGCGGCGCGAGCACCGAACCCTTGACTTTCGCGTTCGCGGGGCCACACTGGAATTCGACGAACAGTTCGGTGCTCTGCGGCACCAGATCGATCGCGACCTTCTTGCCAAACTTTTCCCACACGAGCGTGCCCGCCAGCAGGTTCGTCGCGATTTCGCCTTCTTTGGCGCCGGTGCTGATGCATTTGTAGCCAGCCGATTCGCACCCCGTGAACGTGACGCTGACGTTGCCGACCGTTTTGCTGGACGTCATTTCGCCGGCCGATTTCTCGGTTTTGCACGTCACTATCGCACGATTGACAGTTTCAAGCGTCCCAACCCCCCCCACCCCGGTGAACTTCTTCTTCACCGCTCCAGGTTCCCATTCGAAACTGCCCACCTTTTTCCCTTTCGCTGCCTTCGTGCAGATGTTGTTCGTGTCTTTCCCGCCTGAATGTGACACGCAGCGCCCGATTTCCGGCGCTTCAGCCCACGCCGCGCTCGCCACAACAGCACTCACGACGACGGCCGCTGCCGTCAGCATGCCCAAACATCTCAGTTTCATCGTTCTCCCTCTTTCGTCTTCTCGAAGCGGTCTGGGGTCCGTCGCCGGTCGCGACGGACCCCATTATCTTTACCTAATAACCCTTCCCCTCGTCCAGCCTACGGTGCTTCTGGCGGACCGAACGGCGGGTAGAAGGGTGGACGCGGCACTTCATTCAATGTTCTTTCGTCCAGGCTCACGCCCGAGACCTGGAAGTTGCCGACCAGCTCTGTCGTGTTGCTGCCGGCGGGTGAGGGCAAGCCAAGGCCCGCGTTGACCGCCGCATCGGCCTGGCCTTCAACACCACAACCTTGCACCCCGGGGGCCGCATAGCTGTTGTTCACCAATATCCCGCCCTGGGTTTCGGCAACTACGCCACCAGCATAGCTTGTCACAGTTCCCCCGTGGCCATGGATCGGTGTGTTCGGCGGTGGCGGACTTGTCTCGCCGGTCGTGAACGGCACGACGATCGGACTGAACGTAGATCCGTCGTAACAATGTTCGCCGAGGAACGGATCGCTGATGCGCACCATTATCGGGAAGACGAACGCATTCACATTTTCTTCCGTCAGCTCCCCGAGCGGGTTGACGGTGATGTCGTGCGCCGGCGCCGCAAGTTCCACCGTCTCGGTCGTCTTTGTCGACTTGCCGGCAGCCACATATGCTTCGTACCGCGCCTTTTCCTTTGGGGGCAACAGTTCCGCGTCCACCCCTTCGGTCAGGCTAGGACCAGGCTCAGCCTCCGGCACAATGGTTTTCCCATCAGCGGCCGGCACCATCGATTTGCATTCTTCGTGGTGTTCTTCTTCGCATATATATTCAGCATTCGTGCCACCCTGCAAGATCACCGGCTTCTTGAAATAGACGGTAGCCTTACCGGCCTGGAAGAACGATTCCGGGCCGGCTTCGCCCCAGAGGCATCCGGTCTGGTGTTCCATTGCAACTGCAGGCATTGGACACTCCCCGAGATATTTTTCCCACGGATGCAGCTTTTCTTCCTTCTGATCGGCCTTGGCACGTTCCTTTTCGTACTGTTTTAGTTCCTTTTCGTATTTCTTCTGCGCTCTTTCTTTTTCGTTCGCTTCTTGCTTTTCCAGCTTTTCTTTTTCCTTCTGTTTTTCGGTTTTTTCTTTCGCCGTTTCGGGTCTGGATTCGGCTTCCACCGTCTTCGCCGCGGTCATCGCGACCGTGCATTCGGCGGGGGTCGGACTGCTTTCGCAGCCCGTCCACTTGACGAATACGGAGCCAGTTTCGGCTTTCTCCGTCAAAATGACCGTTTCGTCTTCATAGAAGTCATGCGTTTCTTCGTGACATGCCGGCCCGCAGTCGATGCCGCCGGGCGACGAGGTTACGGCGCCTTCGCCCGTACCCGTCTTCTTGAGCGTCAGGGGAAGCGGAGTCCTGGGTCCGAATTCGGCTTCCACCGTCTTCGCTTCGGTCATGTCGATCGTGCATTCGTTGGGTGATGGATTGCTTTCGCAGCCCGTCCACTTGACGAATTCGGAGCCAGTTTCGGCTCTCGCATACAGAGTGACTATTTCGTTTTCATAGACTTTATTCGTCGTTTCTTCGTGACATGCCGGCCCGCAGTCGATGCCGGGGGCTTCGACGGTGCCTTCGCCCGTACCCGTCTTCTTGACGGTCAGGGGAAGCGGAGTCGCAGGTCTGAATTCGGCTTCCACCGTCTTCGCTTCGGTCATGTTGACCGTGCATTCGTTGGATGATGGATTGCTTTCGCAGCCCGTCCACTCGACGAATTCGGAGCCACGGTAGGCATACGCATACAGAGTGACTTCTTGGTTTTCTTCCTCTTCAGACGTTTCTTCGTGACATGCCGCTTCGCAGAAGATGCCGCCGCCGTAGATGATGCTTTCGCCCGTGCCCGTCTTCTTGAGGGTTAGCGGGGGGTCGTCGGCCAGCGCCGACCCGGTGGCGAGCCCCGACAACATTGCCTTGGCTTCCTTCTTTTCCTGCTTTTCTTTTCCCTTTACTGCTTTAATGGCGCTGCCGCTAGCCAACGCTGGCGAAGCGACGCAGAGCGTGACTGCACTCATCGCGAATGCCGCCACCAGACACAGCACCAGTATCCTTACACGTCTCACTTTTCCACTACTCCTTTTCCTCTCGGTGATGTCGATCGGTGGCACGAGCGCCCGTGTTCACGAGCACTCGGACCGGTCGTCTGCAACCGCAAGCGGCGACGCCCATAGGTGCCTCTCGAACACTTCTTGCGTCGTTCGCGTGCGCCCAACGGCGCCCGTCGCGCACGCTCCGCGACGCAGCGCCGGCAAGCACTTGGGCGCGCCTCTCATGCCGCGCCTCCTACCGTCCTGCCCCGCTCCCGGCTGCCGTCTACTGCGGATGGCCGAGGCGCGTTCTCGAGTAGGCGCCGGCCCGCACCGGTCAGCAGCCACTCGTTCGGTTCCCCATAGGCGGCGCCAAGGCCGACGTTCTCGATCAGCCCGCGCTGCTCCAGCCGACTCAGCAGCTTCGAGGTCTGCCCCTCGTCGCGCAGACCGGCCGCGTCGGCGATCTCACGGTTGTTCGAGCGCGGCCGCTCAGCGATCGCCTCGAGCACACGGGTCGTGCGATAGGTCGTGCGCACCGGCAGACCGAGCTCCGGGCCCGCCTCGACCGTCGCATACGACGTCGAGATGAACGACATCAGCGACGGCGCCATCGCCGCCAGCGACCGCTCTGGATGCTCGAGCAGCTGCCCGCGCACGGCAGAGAACACGCCGCCAACCACCAGCTCGGCGGTGAGCACCGGTGAAGGTGTAAGCCCTCTCGGGAATTCATTCTTGGAACGTGTGTCGCGCTCCAGCGCCGACGCCAGCGCCCGCAGCGCCTGCTGCCGACGCTCGGCGACCGCGATCGTCGCGACCGGCGGATCGAGCAGCAGAAACCGCGCCCAGTTCCGCTCGGAATCCAGAAACTCGAGCGCCGCCGCCAACGCCGCGCGAACCCGCTCGCGCCAGCCACGTTCACCGGCGGCCGCGCCCCCGGTAACCTGTCCGAGCCGCGCGACACCCTCGTCGAACGCCGCCACAACGCACCCCTCCACGCTCCCGAAAACATCGCGCAGGGCGTCTTCTAAATCAGTGAAACTCGCGGCCCCCGTATGATCTAGACGGGGGTCACTCGCGCGTAGGAGCCCCTGTTTTCAGGGTTTCTTGACAGCCCCTTGACAAGTTCGGCGGGATATGTTCTCATTCTTCCCACAAAGCCGGGAGGCGAGCTTGGGGAGCGATGCGCCGGCGTGCGCCGCACGAGTTGGCGATGGTGAATCACGCCCTGGCCGAGGAGCACTGAGAGGGACTGTGAGAGGGAAGATCGAGGGAAATGGGGAGCGAGGATGAGCGCGAGGGTACAGGTGAATCCCGCCGCTAGACGCGCGTACGACGTGACCTTCGCCAGCTCCAACACGCTCCGCTGCGGCGATCATCGACGGTTCGAGGCGACGCGCGCCGATCTGATCGAGGCTACCGTCCAGGCGATCGCCGGCGGCAGTGTTCCCCGTCTAGATCAGTCGCGGGCCCGCCCGTAAACCCGCATTGCTACTGGGCTTTTCGAGGCCCATCCCACGAACGTCCCACAAGCTCGTCACGACTTTGCCCGCGCCGGCCATATGCAGCGCCGACGCCGGCTCCGCGCATAGTCCGTCCGGTCCCACCGAAATTTCGGGCTGCGCCAGAGGCCGAGCCCACCCGTGGGCGCTACTCCTCCCACGCAAAGCGCACATCGCCCAGCGTCTGCACCTCGGGCACGAGCGCGACGCCGAAACGCTCGAGCACGCGCCGCCGTCCCTCGGCCATCACCTCGACGACCTCCGCCGTGGTGGCGCCGCCGACGTTCTCCACGAAGTTGGCGTGCTTGAGCGCCAGGCGGGCGCCGCCCACGCGCAGCCCGTTGCAGCCGGCGTCCGCCAGCAGCTGGCCGGCGGTGCGGCCCTGCGCGCGGGGATCGTCCGGGTTCTTGAAGGTCGAGCCGAAGGTCTTGATGCCCTGCGGCTGGGCCTCGTGGCGACGGGCGCGCATCTGCGCGAGCGTCTGTTTCACCGTCTCGGGGTCGGCCGGCTCGAGCGCCAGCTCCGCGCGGGTGACGATTTCACCCTCGCGCAGGCTCGAGCTTCGGTAAGCGAGGCCCAGCTCGCCCGGACCGCGGCGCTCGACGCCCGCGACGGTCGCGATCTCGACCCAGGCGAGCGAGCGCTGGAGCTCTCCCCCGTACGCGTTCGCGTTCATCCTGACCGCTCCGCCGACCGTGCCCGGGATGTTCACGCCGAACTCGATCCCCGATAGCCCGGCTCGGGCCGAGCGGGCCGCGACCGCCGGCAGGCGCGCGCCGCCTCCGCACCGGATCCGGGCCCCCTCGACGGCTATCGCCGCAAGCCCGCGGTCGAGCTTGACGACCAAGCCGCGCACACCCTCATCCGCCACCAGCAGGTTCGAGCCCGAGCCGAGCACGGCGACCGGCAGGCGCTTGGCCTGCGCCCAGCGCAGCAGCTCGAGCAGCCCGGCCTCGCTGCCGGCGCGGGCGAACCACTCGGCCGGACCGCCGGTCCTCACCGTCGTCAGGCGCGCGAGTGAAATCTCGCCGCGCACACCCGCCGGCGCGCGGGCGCAGCTGACGGTCACGCGTTCACCAGCGCGCGCGCCAGCTCGTCGATGTCGCCGGCGCCCATCACCACGCACAGGTCGTCCCGCCGCAGCAGCGCGCGCAGCGCAGGCTCGGCGTCGGCGAACGTCGGCAGCCAGTAAACAGGTCGGCCCGCGCCCGCCTCGGCCGCGGCTTCCGCGACCAGCAGGCCGCTGACGCCGGGATGGTCCTGTGCGCGCTCGCGCGCGGGGTACACGTCGAGCACCACCGCCACGTCGGCATTTTCGGTCAAGGCGTCGCCCAGCTCGCGCGCGAAGATGCGGGTGCGCGAGTAGAGGTGCGGTTGAAAGACCGCGACGAGCCGGCTGTACGTCAGCGTGCGCGCCGCCGCCAGTGTCGCGGCGACCTCGCTCGGGTGATGCGCATAATCGTCGTACACGCGCGCCCCGCTCGCGGTCGCGCCCACCGGTTGAAAGCGCCGCTCGGCGCCGCGAAAGCGCGCGAGCCCGGCGACCGCACCCTCGGGAGCCGCACCCGCGAGCATCGCGGCCTCCAGCGCGGCGCTCGCGTTGAGCGCGTTGTGCACTCCCGGGACGGCGAGCGTCACCTCCCGCCCGGGCGCGCCGTAGGAGACCAGCTCCACCCCGCCCGGCGCCAGCTCCAGCAGCTCCGGGCGCTCCCACACGACGATTGCGCGACCGGCGCGCGCGAGCATCTCGCGGAACGCCTCGCGCACCTGCGCCAGCGTCTGGAACGTCGCGTGGTGGTCGAGCTCGACGTTCGTGAGCACGGCGATCTCGAAGTTCAGCTCGAGCATCGAGCGATCGGACTCGTCGGCCTCGACCACCAGCCATTCGCCCTCGCCGCTCCACTGTGCGTTCGCCAGCCCCGGCCCTACGCCCCCGCCGATCAGCCAGTCGGGGCGCATGCCCGCGCCGCACAGCGCGTACACGAGCATCGAGGCTGTGGTCGTCTTGCCGTGCGTGCCCGCCACCGCGATCGTGCGGCGCATCCCTGTGAGCTCGGCCAGCAGCTGTGCGCGCGAGCGCTCGGGCAGGCCGCGAGCGTGTGCCGCCGCGCGCTCGGGGTTGTCCTCGGCGACGGCGCTCGAGTAGACCAGCTCGACGTCCTCGCCGGTCGGCACGTTGGCGGCATCGTGCTCGCCGATCCGCGCCTGCAGGACGCCGTCCGCAGCCAGGCGCTCGGAATAGCTCGACGCGCGCCGGTCCGAGCCGCTGACCTGCGCGCCGAGCGCGGCGGCGGCCCGCGCGTAGCCGCTCATGCCCGCACCCGCCACGCCGACGAAGTGGATCCGCCGACCGCTCCACGGTCGCGCGCCCCGGACAGCGGGCACATCCGCGTCCGGCTCAGCCCGCGCACGCTGGGCCCGGTCAGGCCGAGCACCCTGGGCCCGGTCCGCCCGCGCTCCCGTCGCCTTGCCCTGGCTCATCCGCCGGCCGCCCGCAAAAGCTCGCCGGCGACCTCGCGCGCGGCCTCGGGTCGGGCCAGCCCGCGCGATGCGCGTGCCATCGCCTCGCGCCGCGTCCGGTCGGCCAGCAGCTCGGCGACCTCGCTCGCCAGGCGCGGCGCCGTCAGCTCGCCGTCGGCGATCACCACCGCTGCGCCCGCGTCGGCCATCCAGCGCGCGTTGGCGCTCTGATGGTCCGCGGCGGCATGGGGATACGGGACCAGGATCGCGGGCAGCCCGCAGGCCGCGATCTCGAACACCGAACCGCCTGAGCGCGCGACCGCCAGGTCGGCGGCGGCGAGCGCCTGCGCGAACTCGTCGAGCTCGAGGTACTCGCGCAGGTCATACCCGGCGGGTCGCGTCCGTGCGGCGAGCTCCGGATAGTCGCGGCGGCCGGCGATGTGCAGCACCCGTATCGACAAGTCTTCGAGCGGCCCCGCGTCTTCGAGCGGACCCGCCCGTAGCGAAGGGTCTTCGAGGACCCCCGCGAGCCCGTCGAGCGCCGCGATGTTGATCGAGTGTGCACCGAGCGATCCACCGAACACCAGCACGCACGTCTGCTCGGGAGCGATCCCGAAGCGCGCCCGTGCGCTGGCCCGGCCGGCCGACGCATCCGGCACCGGCCGGCCCGTGACGCGATAGCGGGCGCCGTTGCGATCGGCCAGCGGGAAGGCCAGGCAAACTCGGCGGGCGCCGTGCGCGAGCATGCGGTTGGCGAGCCCGAGGTGGTTGTCGGCCTCGCTCAGCACCAGCGGGATACGCAGTCCCAGCGCGGCCAGCCCGACCGGGCCCGCCACGTAGCCGCCTCCGCCGAGCACCGCGTCGGGACGCAGCTCGCGCAGCAGCCCGATCGCGCGAGGCAGCGCGAGCGCGGCGCGAGCGAGCGCGCGGGCGGCACCTAACGGGTTCGTGCGGCTGAGGCCTTCGACGGACAGCTGGCGCAGCGGATAGCCCGCGCGCGGCACCAGCTCGCTCTCCGCGCGATCGCCGCCGATGAACGCGACCTCGGCGCCGTCAGCTCGCAGCGCGTCGGCCACCGCCAGCGCGGGCGCCACGTGTCCCGCCGTGCCCCCGGCCGCGATCACGATCCGTCTCGCGCTCATCGCTCCATCCTGCCGCTTTTCGCGCGCGCCGCCCTGCCTCGACACGCAGACCGTATGTCGGCGCAGGTTGAGCTTCCCGCGCCTCCGCGCTTGTCCGCGCGCGCCGCGCTGCTTCGCGGCGCGCCGATCCCGAGCCGACCGCCCGCACGTGCGCCGTTCCGCCGGCGGCGACGTTCAGCAGCAGGCCCATCGCTGCGAGCGTCATCACCATGCTGCTGGAGCCGTAGGAGACGAGCGGCAGCGGCACGCCCGTCAGCGGCGCGAGCCCGAGCACCGCGAACGCGTTCAGCACCGCCTGCGAGACGATCAGCGCGGTCACGCCGACGGCGATCAGCGCGCTGTGCAGGCTGCGCGCCGATCGCGCCGCGCGCAGTCCGGCGTAGGCGATCAGCCCGTACAGGAACAGCAGCGCAAGCACGCCGACGACCCCGAGCTCCTCCGCGATCACCGCCAGGATGAAGTCGGTCGAGGCCTCCGGGAGGTAGAAGATCTTCTGCACCGACTGGCCCGGCCCGACCCCGAACAGGCCGCCCGAGCCGATCGCGATCTGGCCCTGGACCGCCTGAAAGCCGCTCGTCGAGGCGTGCGCCCACGGGTCCAGGAACGACGTCAGCCGCGCGCGCTCGTATGGCTGGGCCACGGCGAACAGCAGCACCAACGCGCAGACGACGCCCGCGATGACCGCGAGGTTGCGCCCCGGGATGCCGGCCGCCACGAGCAGCGCGGCGGTCGTGAACGCGATCGTCATGGCGGTGCCGAGGTCGGGCTCGGTCGCAACCAGCAGGCAGGCGCAGCCCACGACGACGAGCAGCGGGCGCGCGAGCGCACGCAGGTCGTGTACGCGCTTTGGGCGCCTCGCCAAGAGCGTCGCCGCGTACAGCACGAGCGCCAGCTTCAATAGCTCCGAGGGCTGGAACTGCAGCGAGCCCGGCCCGATCCAGCGCCGCGCCCCGTTGACCGAGACGCCCACGTGGGGGATGTGCACCGCCAGCACCAGCGCGAACGACACGCCCAGCAGCGGTCCCACGAGCCCCTGGACTTTGGCCACCCCGTCGCGCGCCAGTACGCGCATCAGCACGAGCCCGATCGCGGCGAACGCCACGAACCTGATCAGGTCGGAGGCGCCGTCGCCTTCGCCCGCGAGCAGCGCCGTCGCCGAGGTGGCGCTGTAGACCATCACGGCGCCGAACGCCAGCAGGCACATCGTCGCGGTGATCAGGATGCGATGCTCGAGCGAGTATCGCGCGGCCGGCGCGCGCGTCAGGCGACGGCCGGCGCTTTTCGCGCGGCGGGCAGCGAACGGCGCCGGCAACGTGCGCCGTGCTGCGGATGCAGGCATCCCTGCGAGCTTCGACGCCCTGCTGCGGATGCCTTCATTGCCCTGCCATCACCAACTCGCGGAAGCGCTCGCCGCGGGCCTCGAAGTCGGCGAACTGGTCGAAGCTCGCGCATGCCGGCGAGAGCAGGACCACGTCTCCCGGCGCCGCCGCGGCTGCGGCGGCGGCAAGCGCCCGCTCGAGCTCTCCGCATGCGTGCACCGTCACACCGGCCCTGTCGAGGGCGCCGGCGATCACACCGGCGTCTTCGCCGATCAGGTACACGGCGCGACAGGCCGCGCCCACGGGCTGGCGCAGGGCGGAGAAGTCCTGCTGCTTGCCCTGGCCGCCGAGGATCAGATGCGCAGTCCCGTTGGGAAAGGCGTCGAGCGCCACCAGCGTGCTGGCCACGTTCGTGGCCTTCGAGTCGTTTACGTACAGGACCCCGTTTCGGGACGCGACCTCCTCGAGGCGGTGCGGCACGCCGGCGAACGTGCGGAGTCCCGCGCGCACGGCGTCCGGCTCGAGCCCGCGAGCCAGGCACACGGCCGCGGCGGCCATCGCGTTCTGGATGTTGTGCGCGCCGCGCAGACGCAGCTCTGCGACGTCCAACAGCGGCTTGCCCTGCCAGCGGATCGTTCCGGACGGCTCCGCCACCCGCCCGCTGGCCTCCATCGCAGCCCCGGTGTCCCCTGCCGCTTTCTCGGGACTGTCCACCGCCCCATGCTTGGCCAAGGTCACCGCGGCCGAGCGCGGCCCACCGTGTGGGTCGGACCGCTCGCCGAAGCAAACCTCGCGCGCGGCGCCGGGCAGCGCGACGTCGAAGCTCAGCGGGCGCACCGCCAGGTCGTCCGCCGTCTGCCGCGCGAAGATCTGCAGCTTGGCGTCGCGATAGGCCGCGAACGTCAGGTGCCGATCCAGGTGGTCGGGGGCGATATTCAGCAGTACGGCCGCCTCCGGCGCAAACTCGAGCGTGTCCTCGAGCTGAAACGACGATGCCTCGCAGACGATCGTGACATCGCCGTCCACCTCGCCCACGAGCCCGCTCAGCGCCGCTCCGACGTTGCCGGCCACGGCCACGGGCAGCCCGGCCGTGCGGTAGATGTGGCCGATCAGCTCGACGGTGGTGGTCTTGCCGTTGGTGCCGGTGACGGCGATCACTTCGTTTGGCAACAGGCGCCAGCCCAGCTCGAGCTCGCCCATCACCGGCAGCCCACGCGCGCGCGCGTGGGCGATCACGGGTGCCTGCCCAGGTACGCCCGGGCTCTTCACGACGGCCCGTACGCGGTTGAGCAGCACGATCCCGTGCTCATCGGCCGCATCGGCGCTCTCCCCTGTCGCCCGAGCAAGCTCCTCGCCCAGATGCAGCTCTGCACCGGCTTCGGCCAGCACACGTGCTCCTCCGGGGCGCCGGCGTCCACGCCGATCACCGTCTCGCCGCGCGCGCGCAGCGCCAGCCCGGCGGCGATCCCCGAGCGCGCCAGGCCGACGATCAGATAGGGGCCCGCGGGCAGCGGCGGGCGCGGCTTCACCGGGTGCTCGCTTTCACTTTGCCGCGCCTCCTGGAGTGATCACGCCGGCCAACGCATGCTCATCGCGCCGCCTAACGAATGCTCTGGTGGTAGATGGTGAAGCCGATCGCGCAGAAGATCGCGGCGACGATCCAGAAGCGCAGGATGATCTTCGTCTCCGACCAGCCCTTGAGCTCGAAGTGATGATGGATCGGGGCCATCAAGAACAGGCGCCGGCGCGTGGTCTGGAACGAGATCACCTGGATCACGACCGACAGCGCCTCCATCACGAAGATCCCGCCGAGCAGGATCAGCAGCACCTCGGTGTGCGTCATCACTGCCAGCCCCGCGATCGCGCCGCCGAGCCCGAGCGAGCCGGTGTCGCCCATGAAGATCGTGGCCGGGAAGGCGTTGAACCACAAGAAGCCGATGCACGCTCCGACCAGGCAGCCGGCCAGCATCGCCAGGTCGAAGTCTTCCGTCACGAAGGCGATCGCGATGTAGGCCAGCAGCACGATCGCGGCGCAGCCGGCCGCCAGGCCGTCGAGCCCGTCGGTGAGGTTGACCGCGCTGGTCGTTCCCGCCAGCACCAGGTAGATCAGCACCGGGTAGAACGGCCCGAGGTCGATCGAGTAGTCCACGACGCGCAAGCGCAGCGTGCTTGCCAGATGGGCCTCGTGGCTGGCGATGAACCAGAGCCCCAATGAGATGGCGATCGTGACCGCGAGCTTCGTGCGAGCCCGCAGGCCGAGCGAGCGCCGTTTCGCCAGCTTGGTGTAGTCGTCGGCGAAGCCGAGCAGCGCGCAGGCGATCGCCGTGGCGAACACCCCGACCGAGCGCCATTCGAAGTCGGTCAGGATCAGGAACGGCACCGACACCGCGATGAACAGGATCACGCCGCCCATCGTGGGTGTGCCCGCCTTCACCAGGTGACCCTGGGGTCCGTCCTCGCGAATCTGCTGGCCGAACTCGCGGCGGCGCAGGAACTCGATGAACTTGGGGCTCAGGAAGATGCAGATGAGCAGAGCGGCGGTGCCGCCGATCAGGATGCGGCCCATCTAGTGGTCCATCCCGGAAATACGCTGGTGTTTCTCGGCGTCTGCACGTGCCTGACGGCCCCCGGCGTCCGCACACGTACTGCCGGTACGCGCACGGTCCCCGTGAACCGTCAGATCACGCGAATACATCCGGCAAACCCGCACCGAATTTCCGGGATGGACCACTAGCCTCCGCCCGCCCGGGCGTGCGCCGGGGTGCCGCCTCCAGCCTGCGCGTGCGCTCGGGTCCGTGCGAGCGCCTGCCCGACCCGCTCCAGGCCGACACCGCGCGAGCCCTTGACGAGCACGGTGTCGCCGGCCAGCAGCAGCTCGGCGAGCAGCTCGGCAGCGCCCTGCGCGTCGGGGGCCGCGCGCCGTTCGCCGCCGAAGGCGTCGCCCATCTGCGCAGCCAGCGGGCCGACGGTGACGAGCAGCTCGACCCCGCGGGCCGCAGCGTAGGCGCCGATCTCGCGGTGCAGCTCGGGGCCTTCGTGGCCCAGCTCGAGCATGTCGCCGAGCACCGCCACGCGCCGGCCTTGCGCGCTCGCGATGAGCTCGTCGATCGCCGCGCGCATGGACATCGGGTTGGCGTTGTAGCAGTCGTCGATCAGCACGATCTCCCCGGGCAGCTGCACGCGCTCGCCGCGCAGGCCCGAGAAGCGCACCTCGAGCTCGCCCGTGGGCGTCAGCCCGAGCGCGCGTGCCGCCGCGACCGCCGCCAGCAGGTTGCTGAGGTTGTGCGCCTGGCGGAACGACGGCCGCAGCACCATCCGCGCCGGCTCGCGCCGGTCTTCGATCACGATGCCGTCCTGCTCGCGGACCTCGGCCAGCCGCACGTCTCCACCCGGGCCGAACGTGATCGTCGCGATGTCCTCGCGGCGGTGGGGGTCGAGCAGCGGCTCATCGGCCGGCAGCACGACGGTCGCGCCGGCCGCTAGGCCGGCGATCAGCTCCGCCTTGGCGGCCGCGACCGCCTCGAGCGAGCCGAGCAGCTCGAGATGGACGGGGCCGACGTTGAGGACGACCCCGACCTCGGGCTCGGCGATCCGCGTCAGCAGCGCGATCTGTCCGGGTCCGCGCATCGCCATCTCCAGCACGAGCGCTTCGGTTCCCGGCGGGGCCGCGAGGATCGCCAGCGGCAGACCGATCTCGGTGTTGAGGTTCTCTGGGCTGCAGGCCACGCGCAGGCTGCGTGCCAGCAGCGCCGCGAGGATGTCCTTGGTGGAGGTCTTGCCGGTCGAGCCGGTGATCGCCACCACGTGCGCGCCTGCGCGGCGCAGCTCGCCCAGCCAGCTGTGCGCGAGCCGTTGCAGGCCGGCGAGCGGATCGGGGTGGATCAGGATCGGCCGCTGCGCCCCGCGTTCAGGCGATCGCGGGGCCGCCGCCCGCCCGTGCTCGGGCGCGACCAGCACGCCCCACGCGCCCGCCGCGAGCGCCTGAGCGGCAAACCGGCCCCCGTCCGAGCGCTCGCCGCGGAGCCCGACGAACAGCTCGCCCGGCGCGAGCGCGCGCGAGTCGATGCTCACCCCGGCCGGCCCCGGCGCGGCGCCGGGCTCGACATCGTGGCCGTGTGGGCGCCCGCCGTCGAGCTCCTGCGGCGCGTTCGGCTCCCGATCCGCCGCGCCCCCCGAGATCAGCTCGGCGCCGGCGGCGCGCGCCAGGCGCTCGGCGTCCCAGTTTCTCATCCGGCGGCACCGCCGCCCGCATGCGCCACCGTCGGTCCCGCCTCGCGGGCCGGCTCGCCGATCCGTCGGCGCAGAGCCGCGCGGGCGACCTCGACATCGTCGAAGGGGACCTTCGCGCCGCCGGCGAGCTCCTGCCCCTGCTCATGGCCCTTGCCGGCGATCACGACGACGTCGCCCGCGCGCGCCTGCACGATCGCCCGGTCGATCGCGGTGCGGCGATCGACCTCCACCTCCACGGAGCGCGCGTCTGCGGACGCGACACCGGCCACGATCTGCGCGACGATCGCCTGCGGCTGCTCGGAGCGGGGATTGTCGGAGGTCACGATCGTGAGGTCGGCGAGCCGAGCCGAGATCTCGCCCATCTGCGGACGCTTGCCACGATCGCGATCCCCGCCGGCGCCGAACACGCTGATGACCCGGCCACGCGTGCCTATCGTCTCGCGCGCGTGCGCCAGTTCGCGAGCGGCACGCAGGACGTTCTCGAGCGAGTCGGGGGTGTGCGCGTAGTTGACCAGCACGCTGAAACCCTGACCCTCGTCGACCGGCTCGAACCGCCCCGGCACGTGCACGCCGCGTTCGAGCGCCGCGACCAGCGCGGCCAGCTCGCGTCCCAGCGCATGCGCCGCTGCAAGCGCTCCGAGCGCGTTCTCGACGTTGAACCGCCCGGGCATCGGCAGCATGACCTCGCGCTCCGCGACCGAATCGCGCATGGCCGGCGTATGCAGCACGAACCGGCAGCCGGCGGCATCGCAGCGGATGTCCGTGGCGCGGTAGTCGGCATCGTGACCTCCCTCCAACCGGGCGTGACCATCCTCCGATACCGCGAACGTGACGGCGCCTGGGCCGATCTCTGCGGCCAGCCGCTTCCCGTACGGATCGCCGAGATTGATCACGCTGACGCCGGGCTCGGCGCCGTCGTCGGGAAGGAACAGCAGGCGCTTGGCCGCGTAGTAGTCCTCCATCGTCGCGTGGTAGTCGAGATGATCGCGGCTGAGGTTGGTGAACACGCCCGCCGCGAACCTGATGCCGTCCGTGCGACCCATCGCGAGCGCGTGCGAGGAGACCTCCATTGCGCAAGCTCCGTCGCCGGCGTCGAGCATCTCGCGCAGGCTCGCCTGCAGGTCGATCGCCTCGGGCGTGGTGCGCTGCACCGGGCGCTGCTCGCCGCCGACGATCGACGTGACCGTGCCCAGCAGGCCGGTTTTGACGCCGGCGGATCCGCCCTCGCTCACTGGCGTGACGCCGCCACTCGCTCGTGCGCGCGCCCCGTCGCGCTCTCCCGGCGAACCATCGCTCCCCCCTGCCGACACGCGACCGGCCGCCTCCAGCAGCGCGCGCACGAGAAACGCCGTCGTGGTCTTGCCGTTCGTGCCGGTGACGCCTACGACCTTCAGGCGGCTGGTGGGATCCCCGTTGAAGCGCGCGGCGACGGGGCCCATGGCCGCGCGTGCGGAGGGCACGAGGACTTCCGGTACGCCAAGTGCCAGCGACCGCTGCACGATCAGCGCCACGGCGCCGTCGCGGATCGCCTGCGCGGCGAAGTCGTGGCCGTCGCTGTGCTCGCCGGGGACACAGAAGAACAGCGTTCCCGGCGTCACCCTGCGGCTGTCGTAGGCGAGGGCCGAGATATCGGGGTCCACGGGCGAGGCGCCCGCGCCGCTGACGACCGGCAAGCCGGCAACCAGCTCTGCGAGCCTCATCTCTCAGGTCTCCGCCACGACACGACCGAAGTCTAGTTTCCGGCCCCGCTGGAGCCGTCTTGCCTAGCCCGTGGACGGGATCCGCAGGTAGGGCAGCGCGAAGCTCATGATCTGCCCGAAGGCCGGCGCGGCGACGGTGCCGCCGTAGATCGAGCCGTCCTGCGGTTCGTCGACGATCACCGCGCACAGCAGCTTGGGGTTGAGCGCGGGAGCGAAGCCGATGAACGAGGCGACGTACGCGGTTTCCGAGTATTCGCCCGTCGCCGGGTTGACCTTGCTGGCGGTGCCGGTCTTGCCGGCGAGCTGGTAGCCGGGGATCGAGACCTCGCTGGCGGTGCCGTCGGGGCCGAGCACGCCCTCGAGCATCTGGCGCAGCTCGGACGCGGTGATCGAGGAGATGACGCGGTGCCCGGCCGGCGCGGGCTGGGCGCGGCCGTTGATCGCCGCGATCAGGTGCGGTGGGCGCCAGATGCCGCCGTTGGCGATCGCGGCGTAGGCGCTGACCATCTGCATCGGCGTGACGAGCTCGCCCTGGCCGATCGGCAGGTTGCCCATCGAGGAGCCCGAGTATTCGCGCAGCGGCAGCGCGAAGCCGGTTTCTTCGCCCGGCAGTTCCACGCCGGTGCGCGTGCCGAAGCCGTAGCGGTGCACCCAGCTGTCGAACCTGGGCGCCCCCTCGAGCGCGCCGATCTTGATCGCGCCGACGTTGCTCGACTGCGCCAGGATTTCCGCCGTCGTGAGCGTCTCTTCGCCATGTTCCTCGGCGTCATGGATCGTGCGGTTGGCGACCTGGATCTGGTCGGGGATGTCGAACGGCGTGTTGGGCGTTATCAGCCCGGCTTCGAGCGCACCGGAAACGGCCACCACCTTGAACGTCGAGCCCGGTTCGTAGTTGAACGAGACCGCCCGGTCCTCGAGCGCGCTCGCCGGCGACGCGCCGGGGTCGTTGGCGTTGACCTGCGGCCAGCTCGCGACCGCCAGCAGGGCGCCGGTCTGCGGGTTCATCACGATCGCCGTCGCGTCTTTCGGACTGAACACGCGGCCGACCGCGGTGAGCACGTCTTCGGCGCGCTGCTGGATGTTCGCGTCGAGGGTCAGCGTCAGCGTCTTGCCGGGCCGCTCGGGTCGCACGTTGCTGATCGACACCGGCTGGCCGCGGGCGTCGCTGACCACGCGCCGCTGACCCGATTGGCCTTCGAGCAGCGCGTTTTGCGAGTATTCGAGCCCGGACAGGCCCTTGCCTTCGGTGCCGACGAATCCGAGCGCCTGGGCCGCGAGCGTGCCGCGCGGGTAGACGCGGCGCATCGTCGGGCTCGCCGAGATGCCTTCGATGTGCAGTCCCATCACGGCGCGGGCCTGCCGATCGGGTAGGCGCCGCGCGAGGTACACGAAACCCGTGCGCTGGCTGAGCTCGCTCAGCAGCTGCGCCTGCGACTGGCCGATCAGCGGGGCCAGCCGGCGCGCGGACGCGAGCGGGTTCTTGATCAGATAGGGAGTCGCCGAGATTTCCTGCGCGGGCTCGGACACCGCCAGATCGACGCCGTTGCGGTCGGTGATCGTGCCGCGCTGGGCCGGCACGGCTTCGACGGTGAGCTGCTGGTTGAGCGCCGCCCGGCGCAGGGCGCCGCTGTGCAGCGTGCCCAGATAGAACGTGCGCAGCGACGCGAACGCCAGCAGCGCCACGAACAGCGCGAAGATGATCCCGATCCGGCTCTGGACCGCCGTCACCCGCTATCCCTGTGGGCTCGCGGACGCGCCGGCCGCGCCCGACGCGCTCGATTCGGACGATTCGCCTGCCGCGGCGCCCGCCGAGCCGGCGGCGGATTCCGCGGTTGCACCGGCCACGTTTTCGCCGGCGGGAGCTGCCGGTGCTTCGCCGGCGCCGGCAGTGGCTTCGCTGCCGCTCGCGGCGGCTTCGCCGGCCCCGGCGGTCGCTTCCGCTTCCCCACCGGCCGTCGTTTCGCCGTCCGCCGACGTCGCTTCGCTGCTCGTGGAGGCCGCTTCAGAACCTTCGCCGGCGGCACCTCCCGCGCCTTCGGCGGTGCCGCCGGGCGAGCCGGCCGACGTGTCGCCGCCGCCCTCGCGAGCCACATCGGCGTTCAACGCCGCGACGGCGCGCGCGACGTCGGCTTCGCCCCCCTGCGCCGAGAGGAAGCGCAGCGTGCCAGGCGCGACGAACTGCATCCCCAGCTGGCCCGCCCGCAGCTCGACGGTGTCGGCGTCCTGCGCTTCGGAGGCTTCCACGCTGAGCGCGGAGTTTTCGCGCTGGAGCGCGTTCTGGTGCACGAGCGCGCGTCCGATACCGGCGTTCAGCTTCAGCAGCGCCAGCTGCATCGTCACGATCCCGATCAGCGCGAACGCGACCAGGCCGATCCACGCGCGCCCCTTGATCAGGCGATCGAGCAGCGGCAGCTCGCTCAGCGCCAGTGCAGGCCCGGCGGCCCGGCGCAGGCGCGCGGGGCCCGATACGCGCCGGGGCATGCGCGGGGCGATCGCCGGGGCGCGGCGGGGGCGCGGCCTGGACTGTGGACGCGTGCGCAGGCCCGGGGCGGGTCCCGCCGGAACTGGCCTGACGCGTGCGGTCGCGGGCGGCGTCATCGCATGCCTCCGCTGAGCCTGCTTCGGCTGGGCCTGCCTTCGCTGAGCCCTCCTCGGCTGGGTGCACCTTCGCTGAGCTGACCCTCGCTGAACACGCCTCCATGGAGCTTGCGCGCGGCGCGCAGTCGCGCCGAGGCCGAGCGCGAGTTGCCGGCCACCTCGCCGGCGGAGGGCGCGATCGCGCGGCGCGTCAGCAGGACCGCTTCGGGCGTGCGCCCGCACGCGCACACGGGCAGATCCGGCGGGCAGATACAGCCCCGCGCGCGGGCGCTCATGAAGCGCTTGACGAGCCGATCCTCGAGGGAGTGAAAGCTGATCCCGGCTAGCACACCGCCGTCGCGCAGCAGCCCCCAGGCGAGCGGCAGCGCCTGATCCAGCTGGTCGAGCTCGTCGTTGACGGCGATGCGCAGGGCCTGGAAGGTGCGCTTGGCGGGGTGGCCGGCGGCGAAGCGAGCCGGTGCCGGCAGCGCGGCGACGATCGTGTCAACCAGATCGAGTGTGGTCTCGATCGGCGCGGCCTCGCGGCGGCGCACGATCGCGCGCGCGATCGCTCCGGCATGACGCTCCTCGCCGAAGTCGCGCAGCACGCGCGCGAGCCGGCGCTGGTCCCAGCTCGCGACGATCTCGCTGGCGGTGAGCTCCTGGTCGGGGTCCATACGCATGTCGAGCGGCGCGTCGTACGAGTAGGAGAAGCCGCGCTCGCGCGTGTCCACCTGCAGCGAGGACATGCCGAGGTCGAAGTAGGCGATGTCGGCGCGGACGCCCTCGGCGCTGAGCCCGTCGAGCGCCTGGGCGTAGCTCGCACGGATGAAGCGCACGGTGCAGGCGACCTCCTCGGCGAGCTCCTCGAAGCGCTCCTGCGCGAGCGGGTCGCGATCGATCGCGATCAGCGTGCCCTCGGCGCCGAGCCGCTCGGCGATCAGCTGCGCGTGGCCGCCGCCGCCGAACGTGCAGTCGATCGCGGTCTGCCCGGGGCGGGGATCGAGCACGTCGATCAGCTCGCCCGCGAGCACCGGGACGTGAACGGGTCTCATGTCAAGCAGCATGGTCGACATGCGCTGTGATCTCCGCGACGCCACCGAGCAGTGCCGGTCGGTGTTGGTTCCATCCCGTGCGATCCCACAGCTCCAGGCGATCGCCGGCGCCGACCACGACGACCTCCTTGACGAGCTGCGCATGCTCGGCCAGGAAGCTCGGAATCATGATGCGCCCGGCGGCATCGAGGTCGGTGTCTTGCGAGCTGCCGTAGAAGAAGCGCTCGAGCTCGCTCAGGCGCGGCGATAGGGGCGGTAGCTGCGCGAGCGCGCGCAAGGTGTAGCGCTCGTAGTCCTCCTCGCGCCAGACGCCCACGCACGGCTTCAGATCGACGGGCATCGCCAGCACGGCTCCCTCGGCGAGCGTGGCACGGTAACGGGCGGGCACGGTCAGGCGGTTCTTCGCGTCGAGTGTGTGGTCGAAGGCGCCTCGAAAGGAGACCATCTCGCTCCGTCGCTCCGTGTCTCCCGCTCGCTCCGTGGCTGGAATACCGAGCCGAGGTGGAGGAGTGGGAGGAGCCCCTCCACCCCGGCTCGCTTGCGGCAACGTACCCCACTTTCTCCCACAATGCAACCCCGCTTGCACATTTTTTCCCACATGGCTCGCCCGGGGCCCTCGATTTCTGCGAAAAGCCCATGCCTGCGCCACTTGAGGACACGGACGGCGCACGCGCGCGCGTACGCGTGCGCTGCAGGCCCGCTTGCACAGGCACGGTCTGCAGCGCCGCTTGCAGACCAGACCCGCGCGATCGCGTCCCGCAGCGGGGCGAGTCGCGTGAGCAGTAGCCGGCCCGGTGGGCCGCACGCGCACGCGCGCGCGCGCGTGCGCTGCCGCCCGCTGAAGCGCTGCTTGCAAGCCGAGACCCGGCGATCGCGACGGCACGGACGGATACGATCGCCAGATGCGGCTCGAGCGCGACCATCGCCGGACGCCTCGGCGGCCTCACGCGGGCGCCGTGCTTGCGTGTGCGCTGGCGCTGGCGCTGGCGCTGGCGACGCTCGCGGGCTGCGGCGGGAGCAGCTCGCCGGGTACCAGCGCCGATCCAGCCGGGGTGGTCCCGGCGGGCGCGCCGATGTATATCGGCGCGATCGTGCGGCCGAGCGGCAGCCTCGAGACCGAGACGCTCGCTGCCGGACACGCGCTGACCGGCCGGAGCGACCCGTTCGGGCGTCTGGTCAGCGTGCTGCAGACGCCGGGGAGCCCGGCGCTGAGCTACGACCGCGACGTGGCCCCATGGTTGGGGCCGAATGCGGGGATGTTCGTCACGGCGCTGGGAAGTTCGAGCTCGATCGAAAGCTTGCTCGGGCAGGGGCTTGGTGCGGGCGGAACCGGCGCGAGCGGGGCGACGACAGGCGCATGGCCGTTTGGTCCCGGCGGAGCCAAGGGCGCGATCGTGCTCGATACGAGCAATCTGAAGAGCGCGGAATCGTTCGTCGCGCAGGAGGCGGCGCACGTGAATGCCCATCCGACGAGCTATCGCGGCGTCTCTTACAAGGCGAGCAGCGACGGAGACGCGTTTGCCGTGGTCAAGCGCTTCGTCGTGCTCGGCAGTGAAGCGGCTGTGCAAGCGGTGATCGACACCGCTCAGGGCGGGGCGCCGCTGAGCAGCAACGCGACCTACAGCCGGCTACTGGCCGTCGCCCCGAGCGATGCATTGGGACACGTTTACGCGAGCTCGGCGGCGACTCTCGCCGGCGCCGCGGCCAATGCGACCCACCCGGGCCTGCCGTCGCTGCTGAGCACGCTCGCGGGCACGAGCCCACTGAACGCGTCGCTCGTACCGGCTGCAGGCTCGCTGGCACTCGACGCCGACGTCGGACCGCCGGCTGGGCGCGCAGCGCACACCCCCGGCGGTCTGGTGCGGGCCGCAGCCAAGGGCGGCCCTGCATTCCGCGCACTCCCGGGCAACTCGTGGCTCGCGGCCGGTCTGGGCGAAGGCGCAGCCGCCGGCAGCAACCTCAAAGCCTTGCAGGGCGTGCTCTCATACGCGGGCACGCTCGGCGGCCAGGCGGCCGCCGAAGCGGCGGCCTCGCCACAGGTGACGCTCAGCGTGCGCGGGCTGATCGAGGGCGTGCTGGCACCGCTGAAGGCGCTCACCGCGGGCGGCCCGAGCGCGACCAGCTGGATGGGCGACACGGCGATCTTCGCGAGCGGCACGACGGTGCTCGAACTGAAGGCGGCGATCACGATCGACTCGCACAGCGCGGCGGCCGCGCGCGCGGCGGTGGCGAGCATGGCGACGACCCTGCACAGCGTCGGGGCCGAAGCGACTCCGACGACGATCTCGGGCACGGAAACGGCGGTCGAAGCGAAGGTGAGCGGCCTGCCGGTGACGCTCGCGATCGCCGCCGGTCGCGGCGCCGGAGGCCAGCCGAAACTGGTGATCGGCGTGAGCTCCACCTCCGTGCAGGATGCCCTGCACCCGTCGAGCACGATGGCCAGCTCGAGCGCCTTGAGCGCCGCGGAGAGCGCCCTCGGCGCGAGCGTGACGCCGAGCATCAGCGTGGACGTCGTCTCGCTGATGGGCCTGCTGGAAGGGATCGGCCTCGGCGAAGACCCAACGATCGCACCGTTCGCCTCCTACCTGCGCGGATCGACGCAGCTCACGGGCGGAGGCGCCACCCCCGCGACGGGAATCGAACGGCTCAGGCTGGTGCTCGGGCTGAAGGCACCCAGCTCGGGCTGAGCACTACGCCGCCACCGGCTCAGGCTGGTGCTCGGGCTGAAGGCACCCCAGCCCGGGCTGAGCACTACGCCGCCACCGGCTCACGCCCGCGCGGGGCCGGGTTCTCGGTCTCGATGATCACCCGGCAAGGGCGCTTGCTCAAGAGATAGGCGGCGGTGGGACCGATGCGCTGCTCGCCGGCGGGCGCATGGATGGTGGACCAGTAGATCACGTCGGAGCCGATCCGCTGCGCTTCTTCGACGAGCGCCGCTCCCGGTTCGCGCGTTCGAATCAGGCCCGTATGGATCTTGATCCCGAGCCGGCGCGCCTGGATGCGCGCGGACTCGAGCACCGAGCGCCCGTGCGCCTCCTCTTCCTCGAGTCCCGCCTCGAGCGATAGCTGCCTCGGGACGGGCAGCACGAACACCGCATAGACGACGCCATCTTCACCGATCAGCCTGGCGGCGCTGGACAGGGCGCTGGCCGAGATGTCATCGCCGAAGATCGGCACGAGCGCGGTGCGATATCCCAGCGGGTGGAAGTCGGGCGGACGCTCGGGACGCGGGAGCGTGCACTGCTTGAGCGGGCTGAGCCCCTGCCGGCGGCGATACAGCAGGTAGCCGCCCATCCCGAGCACCATCCAGGGGATGCCGACGGTGCGCGCCTCGGGGTGCGTGAGCACGACGACGACCCACACGGTGGCGGTGCCGATCCCGCCGATGACGGCCGTCAGCGGGATCGAAGCGCCGCGGATGCGGACGTTCCACGGCAGCCGGTACGGGCGTTCGCGATCGGGGTCCTTCACGCGCAGCGCGATGACCGCGATGTGCGCGATCGTGAACGACAGCAGCGCGCCGAACGAGTACAGGTTGCCGAGCACGTTGGTGTTGCCGTAGCCCACCAGAATCGCCGCGAGCGCCGAAAAGAACAGGAGCGTGAACCACGGCGTGCGGTAGCGGGCATGCAGGCGCGAGAAGATGCTCGGTAGCTGCCTGTGCTCGGCCAGCGACCACGACAGGCGCGAGATCCCGATCATGCCGGCGTTGGTGGCGATGAACAGGATCGTCGCCGCGAGCAGCCCGACGTAGTACTGGGCCAGATGCAGGACCGTACCGTGCAGGCCGAGCCGCGAGACGATCCCGAGCACGGGGTCGTTCTGGAAGCCGCCGTGGCCTTCGACTCCGAGCAGCGTGCGGTAGGTGCCTGGATGGCCGTGCACGGCTTCTACGGGCAGCGCCGACAGGGCGATCATCGAGATGCCGAGGTATACGCCGAGCACCGCGAGCACCACCAGGTTCACCGCGCGGGGCACCTGGCGCCCGGGGTCCTTGGCCTCCTCGGCCATGTTCGAGACGGTCTCGATCCCGGTGTAGGCGAGCATCGCGAGCGACAGCGCGAAGATCAGTTCATGCCAGGTGGGGACGCTGCCGAGATGGACCTGGTTGACGAGCAGCGACGGGTTCAGCACCAGGACCGCACCGACGATCACCAGCGTGGTCTGCGTCGCCAGATCGACGACCGCGAGGATGAAGTTGAGCTTGGCCGACTCGCCCAGCCCGCGAATGTTCAGCGCCGCAAGGGCCGCGATCACGACCAGCCCGCCGACGATGTCGCCGGGGTTTTCGTTGAGCGAATGCAGGCCCGGGAAGGCGCTCAGGTAGTGGGGAACGAAGAACGCCGAGATGGCGATCGTGAGGATGTAATCCAGACTCAGCGCCCAGCCGGCGAAGAACGAAACGACCTCGTTGAAGGCATGGCGCGCAAACGAGGACGATCCCCCCGCCTCGGGAAACATCGCCGCGCCCTCGGCATAGGTCTTGGCAGTCAGGGCAAACAGACCGCCGGCAAACACGAAGACCAGCGGCGTGAGCCCAAGCGCATGAGCGGCGACCAGCCCGAGCGCGTAATAGATCGACGACCCAACGTTTCCGTAAGCCGTGGCGAACAGCCCCGGCACGCCAACAGTGCGCCGCAGTCCTCGCTCCGTGAGTCGAGCCATCCGAGCCGGAGCCTACCGCCCAGATCGGCCTACCAGGCCCGATCTCACCCCATCTGACGCGTCAGACAGCTGCAAAATCTCATGCACCGCAGCGGCCAAAGCAGGACTCCGACATATGATCCCGACGAGAGCCGGGCCAGTGATCCTCGGCAGGAAACCAAGGTGGTCCCGGCAGGAACGATCCCGGCAGAGAGCGACATCATGGACAGAGCGTCGAAACGCCGCGGCAACTACAACTCGGGGGAAGACTTCGTGCTCGAATACGGTGAGCTGAGGTTCACCTTCAACGAGCAGGATTTCTCCCAGCGCTGTGAGCAGGCTGCTTTGCAGCTGGGCTTCGTCGGCGACAGGCTGAGCGAGGACGAGCTCGAAGACCTCGTGAACCTGGCGGTGAACGGCGAGGTCTACGATCCCGCGTCGGCGCTGGGCGAGCATGTCAACGATTGCTGGCCGGAGCTGATCGGGCCGGCCGAGCGCTCGCTCGTGCACTGGCTGCGGCGCTTGGTGTTCAGGGGCGCATGGCTGGATCAGCGCGTCAACGAGGGCGAGCTGAGCGTGGCGTTCGACGAACGGACCGGCGGGTTCACCTACGTGCAGCCTCAGCGCGACGACGAGCCGATCGAGCTGGCGCGCGAGCCCTCCTGGGGCCGGGTCGCCTACCGCACCAGCTCGAGCTAGTCCTGGCGATGTGCGACGGCGGCGGCGCGGGCGTCGGCGATCGCCTTTGCGCCGTCCTGGCCTACGAGCAGCTCCGCCCGCAGGGTGCCGCTGTGGACGAGGTCGAGCGGCGGCCCGGCGGTGCCGGCGAGCTCGGGGTCGAGCGCGATCACCGTGGTCTCCCCGCCGAGCGGTTTGGTGGCGGTGGCAAGAATCGTGAGCGAGCCCCCGTCGCGGAGGTTGCGCGCGGCGACGAGGACCCTGCGCGCGGCCTCCGGCGCGAGGCCGTCCAGCGTGTCGATCGCGACCAGCGCGTCGGCTCCCCGAGCGGCGGTGCGCTTGGCGATCTCGATCGCGTGCTCGACCGCCTGTGCCTGGGCGTCAGCGGAAGCCGCGAAGCTGAGCGCCACCGCGGGTGCGATCGAGCCTTCGCCTTCGCTCCACTCGGCGATCTCCTCGGGGCGCACGCCGGCCAGCACGAGCGTGACCTCGAGATCGTCGCGCGTGGCCAGCGACGCGAGCACCCGGCGCAACAGCTCGGTCTTGCCGGCGCGGGCCGGTCCCGCGATGACGACGCGCGAGCCACGACCGAACGGGGTGAGCCACTCGATCGCCTCGAGCGTGCGATCGCCGCCGTCGAGCGCGAGGCGCTCGCTCGGGTAGGCGACGGGACGCTCGTCATAGCGAGCCCCCTCTGAGACCTGATCGGCGGGGGCGCCGTTGATCGCATCGATGCGTACGAGCGACGGATAGCGCTCAGAGCGCCGCGGCGTCCGTACGGGACCGCTGACGCGGTCGCCGGAGACGAGCTCGCAGCGGCGGACCTGGGCGGCCGAGATGTAGACGTCCTCGTCGGAGGCCTCCGGCGGGGACACGCGCACGAACGCCGAGCCGTTCCCCAGCAGCTCGACGACGCCCTCGGCGACGCGGGCGCCCTCGTCGTCGGTATTGCGCGCGGCCGAGCCCCGGCCACCGCGGTTCGGTGCGCCGTCGGCGTGCTCGCGCGGGCGGCGCGCTCGCAAGGTCCGGCGGCGACGCGTGCCGCGCGCGGTCGCGCTCTGCTCGCGCTCGGAGTCATCGGCGTCGTCGGAGTCCGCGGCGTCGTCGGAGTCCGCGGCGTCGTCGGACTCCGCAGCGCCGTCGGAGTCCGCGGCGGTGTCTGAGGCGAGCACGTCGGTGGATCCGCCGCCCTGCGCCCGATCGACGTCCGAGCCCCCGAGGATGGCGTCCACCAGCTCGGCCTTGCGCAGCCGCCGGTAGCCTTCGAGGCCCAGCTGGTCTGCGATGGCGTGCAGATCGGCCAGCGGGCTGTCCTGGAGCTCTGAGCGTTCGAGTACGGCCATTGCCTGCTTTCTCCTTCGATCGGATCGCCCTGCAGCCTAGCGTTCGCTGCGGAGTTCCTCGGCGAGCTGCAGATCCCTGCCCCCGTCGAGCTCTCCGCGCAGGGCCATGCGGACCCGGATGAAGTCCGCGGCGGGGGCGATGTCGTGGACGCGAAACACCTGCGCGCCGTGGTCGAGCCCGTGGGCGAGCGCTGCCAGCGTGCCGGCCAGGCGCTCGCCCGGGCGGCGCCCGGTGAGGGCGCCGATGAAATCCTTGCGCGAGATCGCCATCAGCAGCGGCCGCCCGAGCTGATGCAGACGCTCGAGGCTGGCGAGCAGCGTGATCGTTTGGACGGGAGTCTTGGCGAAGTCGGGGCCCGGGTCGAGGAGCAGCTGTTCGAAGCTGATCCCGGCCTCGAGCGAGCGCTCGATGCGGGCGCGCAGGAAGTCGAGCGTGTCGGCGAGGACATCGTCGTAGAGCTCGGGATCCTGCAGCCGTTGCTTGGGCTCGGCGCGCGTGTGCATCAGCACGAGCGCCGCCCCGGTGCGTGCGCAGATCTCGGCGATCGCCGGATCGCGCAGGCCTGAGACGTCGTTGACGATGCTGGCGCCGGCCTCGAGCGCGGCGGCCGCGACCGCGGGCTTGTAGGTGTCGATCGAGACCGTGGCGCCGAGCCCGCGGGCGATCGCGTGGACCAGCGGGAGCGTGCGCTCGATCTCCTGCTCGGGCGGTACGGGCGGGAGGCCGGTGCGCGCCGACTCGCCGCCGATGTCGATGATGTCCGCGCCGGCCGCGATCAATTCGCCCGCCAGACGGACGCGCTGATCGTGAGTCGTGACCGAGCCGTCATCGCTGAAGGAGTCCGGGCTGGCATTGACGATGCCCATCAACAGCGGGCGCGGACCAAGCTCGAACTTGCGATGGCCCGCGCGCAGCACGAGGCCCTCGGGAGTCACGCGGCGGGCACCTCGCGCGCGGGCGTGGCGAGCGTTTCGATCCCCTCGGCTTCGGCCTCGGCGAAATAGCGCTCGGTCTCGGCGTATACGCGGGCGCCGTCCCATCCCAGCGTGGGCGCGAGCGCCTCTGCAACGCGTGCGACGCGCGCGGGCTCGCTGCGCAGCTGGCCGGCGGCGAGCAGTGCGAGCCGGGTGCGGCGGAAGAGCACGTCGCCGACGCTACGCGCCTGCTCGTGCTCGGCTGCTTGAACTATCTCCGCGAGGATGTCGGGGTGGCCCTGGACGACCGGCTGCGCGAGGGCCGGGCGCGCTAGCGCGAGCGCGAGCACGTCGTGAGCGGCGTGGCCGTAGCGCGCGGCGAGCGGGGCGTAGGACGCGTCGGCCACGCCCGGCACGCGCTCGAGCTCGTCGGCGTCGATGGCCTGTCCGAGCGGAATCTCCTGTGTGCGGCAGGGCGCATCGCGGGCGTCGCGCTCGACGAGGCGATCGACCGTCTGCTTGGCCATGCGCCGCCACGTGGTGAGCTTGCCGCCGGTGATCGTGAGCAGCCCGGAGTCCGCTTCATACAGCTCGGCTCTGCGCGAGATGTCGGTCGAGCGCTTGGGGTCGCCGCTCGATATCAGCGGGCGGGCGCCGGCGAAGGCTCCGGCCAGGTCCCCGGCGGAGAGCGTGGTCCCGAAGAAGTCGTTGACGGCGCCGAGCAGGTAGTCGATGTCCTCGAGCGGCGCGGGCACGTGCTCGAGCGGGCCCTCGTAGTCGCGATCGGTCGTGCCGACGAGGGCGCGCCCGAGCCAGGGCAGCGCGAAGATCGTGCGTCCGCTGCCGGCGGGAACGATCGCGCCGGCGGTGAGCGGGAGGTCGGAACGGTCGAGCACCAGGTGCGTGCCGCGGCTCGGCCGGATGTGCGGCAGCGACGCTCGCTTCGCGCCGCCGCTGTCAGCGCGATGGGGCGGATCGGCCTCGAGCGAGCCGGCGTCGGCCGGTTCGGCGGTCAGCTGCTCGGCCCAGACGCCGGTGGCGTTGACGACGTTGGCGGCTTGGATCTCGAACGTGGCGCCGGTCTCGCCGTCGAGGGCGCGCACGCCTGTGGCACGCCCAGCGCGCTCGATCAGCTCGCACGCACCGAGGCGATTGGCACAGACCGCGCCGAAACGCTCGGCCTCGCCCAGGATTGTGAGCACGAGGCGGACATCGTCGGTCTGGCAGTCGTAGAACAGGTAGCCGCTGGTCGGCTCGCGCGGCGCGAGCGCGGGTAGCAGCTCGCAGACGTCCTCGCCCGAGATGACGCGATGGCGCTCGGGGCTCCACGACTCGCCCTCGGCGAAGCGCGCGCGCGCATCCTCGTCGCCGCGCTCCTCGGTCTCGCGCGCGCGGCGCCCCCGGCGCGGGCGCAGGCGCTCGCGGTCGACCGACATGACGTCGTACAGGTTCAGCCCGACGCCGACGAGGCGGTCGAGGCGGGCTCCGTCGAAGGCTGGGACCACGAGCGGCAAGGGACGGACCAGGTGCGGCGCGAGCGCGACCATCAGCTGGCGCTCGAGCAGCGCCTCGCGGACCAGCGCGAGGTCGAGCTGCTGCAGGTAGCGCAGGCCACCGTGGACGAGCTTGCTCGAGCGGCTCGAGGTGCCGGCCGCGAAGTCTGAGCGCTCGAGCAGCGCGACGCTGAAGCCGCGCGTGGCGGCGTCGAGCGCCACACCGGCGCCGGTGATGCCGCCACCGACGACGACCAGATCGAACTCGTTGGAGGACATCGCCGCGAGAGCCTGGGCTCGGTCGATCACGCTTCGCAGTCTCGCAGAGGCGCCCGCGGCCTCGGCGCGGGCGACGCCCGCTCAACCTATATATCTCAATTTCGCTGGACGTGCACTATAGTATTTACCATATGTAACACGCGGCGCACACGGCCCCAGGTCTGCATAACTTGTGCAGCCAGCGCGCGCCATGGTAGTAACAGCGTATATACCTAAGAGCACCAAGTCTGAAAAAATGAAACACATGCTCACACCCGGGCGAGCTCACCTTCGCCCCCCAGTAGCCGCTCAGGCCCCGAAACACATCCTCACATCCGGGCGAGCTCGCCTTCGCCCCCAGTTGCCGCTCAGGCCCCGAAACACATGCTCACACCGGGGCGAGCTCGCCTACGCCCCCAGTCGCCACCCAGGCCCCCTCGTCAGAGCTGCGCGAGCTCGGCGGAGATTTCGCTGACGGCGGTCTTGGCGTCGCCGAACAGCATCGAGGTCTTGGGGTCGAAGTAGAGCTCGTTTTCGATCCCCGCGAAGCCGGGGTTCATCGAGCGCTTGATGACGATGATCGAGCGGCTGTCGTCGACCTCGAGGATCGGCATGCCGTAGATCGGCGAGCTGGGCGTGTTGTTGGCGGCGGGGTTGGTGACGTCGTTGGCGCCGATTACGAGCGAGACGTCGGTGCGCTGGAACTCGGAGTTGGCCTCGTCCATCTCCTCGAGCTGGTCGTAGGGGACGTCGGCCTCGGCGAGCAGGACGTTCATGTGGCCAGGCATGCGTCCGGCGACGGGATGGATCGCATAGCTGACTTCGACGCCGCGGGCTTCGAGCTCTTTGGTGAGCTCGCGCACGGCGTGCTGGGCTTGCGCGACGGCCATGCCGTATCCCGGCACGATCATCACGCGGCTGGCGTAGGCGAGTTGGATCGCGGCGTCGGCGGCGGTGGTCGATTTGACGGTGCCGGCGTGCTCGCCCGCGCCCTGCGCACCCGTGACGGCGCCGCCGCCGCCGAAGCCGCCGGCGATGATCGCGGGAATCGAGCGGTTCATCGCGACGGCCATCAGGTTCGTCAGGATCGAGCCCGAGGCGCCTACGATCATCCCGGCGACGATCAGCGCAGGGTTGTCGAGCGCCATGCCGGTTGCGGCGGCCGAAAGGCCGGTGCAGGCGTTGAGCATCGAGATGACGACGGGCATGTCGGCGCCGCCGATCGGCAGCACGACCGCGTTGCCGAGCAGGGCGGCGATCACGAGCATGGCGATGAACAGCAGTTCGGAGTGGGCGCCGGAGACGAGATAGACGCCGGCGGCGAGGGCGAGCACGAGCAGCACGAGATTGACCGCCTGCTGCGCGGCGCCCAGCGAGATCGGCCGTCCGGGAATGATTTCCTGGAGCTTGCCGAAGGCGATGTTCGAGCCCCAGAACGAGATCGAGCCGACGATCGCGGCGAACACCGAGAAGATCGCCACGTAGGTCGGGACGCCCGGCGTGTGGATGATGATGCCGCTCTGGAACAGGCCGCCGGGGAGTTCGGTCCCGATGTGGAGCGTGTGCGAGCCGTAGGTGGAGCCGTGGTGGCGGAACTCGACCCATGAGATCAGCGCTACGGCGCCGCCGCCGACGCCGTTGAACAGCGCGACCATCTGCGGCATCGCGGTCATCTTCACCTGACGCGCCGCGGGCACTCCGACGGCTATGCCGAGTGCGATTCCGAGCGCGATCAGGCCCCAGTTGCCCTCGCCCGGATTGAGGAGCGTCGCGACGACCGCGATCGCCATGCCGACGGCGGCGGTGCGGTTGCCGCGCACAGCGGTGGTGGGGCCGGCGAGGCCGCGCAGGCCCTGGATGAACAGGGCGAACGCGATGATGTACAGGACGTAGATGAAGCTTTCGCTCTGCAGCACGCTCGTGGCGAGCACGGGCGCGGCGAGCACGTTGGCGAGCGGGCTCACGACTCGTCCGCGTCCTCGTGCGCCCCGTCCTGGGACGCCGGCTGCTTCGGCTCGGCGGGCTTGGGCTTGGACTTGAACATCTCGAGCATGCGGTCCGTGACGAGGAAGCCGCCGACGATGTTGATCGTGCCGAACGCGACTGCGATCACCAGCAGGGCCTTGCTGAGCGAGTCCAGGCCGGTCAGGCCGAGCAGCAGCAGTCCGCCGAGCAGGACGATCCCGTGGATGGCGTTGGTGCCGGACATCAACGGCGTGTGCAGCGTGTTGGGGACCTTCGAGATCACGACGAAGCCGACGAAGCCGGCGAGCACGAGGATCGCGAGGTTGGTGGTGAGCGTGCTGGCAATGATCATTGGCCGCCTCCGGAATTCAAGCTGCACCCGTGGTGCCTGTCGAAGCTCATGCGCTGCCTCCCGTGTCGGCGTCGACCGCGGCCCGGGCTCCGGCGTGAACGATCTGCCCTTCGCGGACGATGCAGGCGCCGGCGACGATCTCGTCGTCGAAGTCGAGGTGCAGGGTGCGGTCCTCCCCGATGAACAGCTCGAGCAGCGCGAGGACGTTGCGCGCGAACAGCTGCGAGGCGTGCTCGGGCATCCGTGCGGGCAGGTCGAGCGGCGCGAGGATGCGGACGTCGTGCCGGATGACGGTTTGGCCCGGCTGGGAGCACTCGCAGTTGCCGCCCGATTCGCCTGCCAGGTTGACGACGACCGAGCCGGGCTTCATCCCGCGGACGGCCTCCTCGGTGACCAGCTTGGGCGCGGGCCGGCCCGGGACGAGCGCGGTCGTGATGACGACGTCGAAGGTCTTGATGGCGTCGGTCAGCGCCTGCTGCTGCGCGAGTCGCTCCTCGGCGGTGAGCTCGCGCGCGTAGCCGCCCTCGCCGCTGGCCTGCAGGCCCAGGTCGAGCCATTGGGCGCCGAGTGACTGGACCTGCTCGGCGACCTCGGGGCGAACGTCGTAGCCGGTGGTGCGCGCGCCCAGGCGTTTGGCGGTGGCGAGCGCCTGCAGGCCGGCGACGCCGGCTCCGAGCACGAGGACCTTCGCCGGCGGTATCGTGCCCGCCGCGGTCATCAGCATCGGGTAGAAGCGACCCATGCTGATGGCGCCGAGCAGCGCGGCCTCGTAGCCGGCGACGTTGCTTTGCGAGGAGAGCGCATCCATCGACTGGGCGCGCGAGATCCTTGGGATCGCCTCCATCGCAAACGCGGTGGCGCCCGCGTCGGCGAGCGCGCGCGTGGTCTGCGGGCTGGTGAGCGGCGCGAGGAACCCGACCAGGATCGAGCCCGAGGCCAAAGCGCGCACTTCCTCGGGGTCGGGCGGCGCGATCTTGACGACGACGTCGCAGGCCCAGATCGCGGTCGTGTCGTCGCTCAGCTGGGCGCCGGCGTCGGCGAAGGCCTCGTCGGGCAGCAGCGCGTCGGCGCCCGCTCCGCGCTGGACGACCGCGTCAAGTCCTTTGGTTTGCAGCTTGCTGACCACCTCGGGGACGAGCGCTACACGATGCTCCCCCGCCGCGGTCTCCTTCGGAACTCCGATGCGCATCTGAGGTGCGAGAACGTACCGGATCGGTGCGATGACCGGCCGTCCGGTCGAGGTGCGAACCACCGGACACACTCGTCCGGCATCCCACGGTTCGACCGACCAGGGGCGTGAGGCCGCAGCATCTTGCCGCTGGCCACGCCAACTCGGCGGGCCTATCATCAGGACCGATCGGCCGTCTGATGCCGATGTCGAAATGACCGTGAACCTGACCCGCATCTACACGAAGCTCGGCGATGGAGGCGAGACGCACCTGGGCGACATGAGCCGGGTGTCCAAGCTGCATCCGCGCGTGGAGGCGTATGGCACGGTCGATGAGTTGAACGCCGAGATCGGCGTGGCTCTGCTGCAGCCGGGGTTGCGGGATGGGTTCGCGATCTGGTTGAGACGTGTCCAGAACGATCTGCTCGACGTGGGCGCCGATCTGTCGGTGCCGGGCGAACCGGCCGGTGGTGCCGAGGATCCGGCCGACGGTGTCGATCGGCCCGATGATGCCCAGCCAGCCGATGGTGCCGAGCGAGCCGATGCGGCCGATCTGCCCGATGGCGTCGATCAAACCGATGACGCGGGTCAGCCCGCGCGGGCGCGCCTGCGCGTGGGCCCCGAGTACACGGCCTGGCTCGAGCAGGCGTGCGACGAGGTCAATGCCGAGCTCGAGCCGCTGCGCTCATTCGTGATCCCGGGCGGGACGGCCGCGGCCGCCCACCTGCACGTGTGCCGCACGGTGTGCCGCCGCGCGGAGCGGCGAGCGCTGGCGGTCGAAGACGATTGCAATCCGGAGGTGGTGCGCTACCTGAACCGGCTGTCGGATCTGCTGTTCATCCTCAGCAGGGCCGCGAACCAACCGGAGGAAGCGAGCATGCCGGCCGAGTCGCTGTGGGATCCCGGGGCACACAACCCCGGCACTGATGCTGGCGGGCACGATCCCGAGCACTGACGCGGAGCACATGAGCCCGGCGCCGGCGGGCCGAACGCCTGATCACGCCGGGGAACGGGCGGTTGGCCAGCGTCGCTCGGCCGCTCGCAGGGTCGCGAGCGCCAGTGCGGTCCACAGGACCGCGAGCAGATAGCCGCCGAGAACGTCGCTGGGCATGTGCCAGGCGAGGATCAGCAGGGAGCAGCCGACGATGACGGCAAAGGCCGCGCCCAGGGTGGCGACGAGCGGGCGCCAGCGGCGTGACACGACGAGCACGGCGCATAGCGCGAGCGCGAGCGCCGCACTGGCGTGGCCGCTCGGCCACGACGCCGGACCGACGACGGGGGCGCCGATGCGAATGTGGGAGTGGGCAGTGAGCGGCTTGAGCAGTTCGGCGGTGAGGGGGGTGAGCGCCAGCACGAGCGCCACCGCCACGGCCACGCGCGGGCGCCGGCGCGCGAGCGCAACCGCGATCAGAGCGAGCGCCCAAACGACGAAGAGCGGCGGTTTGAGCAGCGCCAGGACGACGCGCGCGAGCGTGTGCGCGCGGGTCTGGTCGAGCTGGGTGAAGTCGTAGAGCGCGAGCGCGTCTCTGAACTGACCGGCCGGCACGAGCGCCGCGACGACCCAGGTGAGCGCCAGCGCGATCAGGCACAGGCCAGCCAGGATCAGCGGGGTGCGCACGGCCGGCTGGCCGGACGGTCGAGCGCCACGCGCGCGCGCAGGCCGCACAGGGGCCACGCTCGTATAGGTAGAGCCGCTTGCGACCGACATGCGATGCACGTTAGCGACGAATATTAAGCGCGACGATAAGCGTCGCGGGAACGCAAATGCGGTACGCGAGCACGGGCGCAGTTGCAGGCCAAGCATCGGGACCTCAGCCTCGAGCGCCAGGCGCACTCATCTGGGGCGCCATACTCGAGCGCCAGGCGCACTCATCTGGGGCGCCATACTCGAGCGCCAGGCGCACTCATCTGGGGGCGCCATACTCGAGCGTCGGGCGCGCTCATCTGGGGCGCCATACTCGAGCGTCGGGCGCGCTCGGGTATCGCACTTCGAGCGTCAGGGCGCACTCACGTGTCGCGTGCTCGAGCGTCGGGGCGCAAGCCCGCGATCGGCGGGGTCGGCGTCTGCTCCCAGGTCTGCTCCCAGCGCACGCTCATGCGCGCGCGCGTGCGCGCCAGCAGCCGGGCCAGCTCCGGGCCAAAGGCGAGCGCGAACAGAAAGGTCGAGACGGCGTCGGTCAGGTCGAACGGCAGCGCGGCGCCGGCGATGACCAGGAACGCCGCGGCGGAGTGGCTGGCGCCGATGGTCCACGTGTAGAGGTTCATGATCTCCTTGGCGGCGAGTGCCGAACATCCAGCCGCAGCGGCGAGTGGGACGCGGCCGAGGCGGCGTCGGCTCAGCGTCCCCAGTCCCGCGCCGGCGAGCCCGACGAGCCCCCAGGCCAGCATCTGCCACGGCGTGTAAGGGCCCTGGCCGAGCATCACGTTGGACGCCAGCATGCCGATTGCGCCGACCGTGAATCCGGGCAACGGGCCAAGGGCGTAGCCGACGATGAAGGTGATCGCCGTGATCGGCTTGACGTCGGGGAGCGCTACGAACATGTCGCGACCGAGCGCGGCGACGGCGGCGAGCGTGGCGATGACGGCGACCATGCGCGCCGAGGGTCGCGTGCGCTCGTATGCGATCCACCCGGCCGCGAGCACGAGCGCAACCAGCGTGAAGGAGGCCGCCGGCCAGCTCACAGCGCCACCTCCTCCCTCGGCTGCTGCTGGTCCGACCGCTGCGCTCCTTGCGCATCCTCCCTCTGCTCCCGCGCCTGCTGCTGCTCCGCTGGCTCTCGCTCCGCCACCACCGGCTGCTCGTGAAGCCACCGCGCCGGCATGGCGGCCCGCAGCAGCGCGGCTCCTTCCTCGGGCATCAGCGCGCGTCCGGCGCCGCCGAGCACGCGGGCGGTCTCGGTCGCGAAATACCAGCCGCCGGCGAGCAGCTCGCCAGCCGATCCGTCGGCGATGATGCGCCCGTCGGCGAGCAGGACCGCGCGGCGGGCGCAGGCCGCCGCGAACTCGGGGTCGTGGGTGGCCACGATCACGGCCTGCCCGGCGCGGGAGCGACGGGCGAGGTCGCGCGCGAGCTCGGCCTTGGCGGCACGGTCCATGCCGCGGGTGGGCTCGTCGAGCGCGAGCACCGCCGCGGGCTCGTGGCCGCTGGCGACGATGGCGAGCGCGAGGCGCTGACGCTCGCCGCCGGACAGGTCGCGCGGGTTGCGCTCGCTCAGGTGCTCGAGGCCGGCGGCGCTCAGGTCGTCTGCAGCGACCTCGTCGCGAACGCGCTCGTGCAGGAAGTAGTCGCCCGGGTTTTGGAGCAGCAGCGCGACTCGTCCGGCGCGCTCGATCCTGCCGCGCGTGGGCGTGAGCAGACCAGCGGCGTGGCGCAGGAGCGTCGACTTGCCCGCTCCGTTGCGGCCCATCAGCGCGATGCTCTCGCCGGGCTCGAGCGCGAGATCGAGGCCGCGCAGGACCGCGGGCCCGTCGCGCAGCTCATGCCAGACGCCGCGCATGCGCAGCGCGAGCGGAGCGCTGCGCGCGCCGCGCCTGAACAGGGACGAGGGGCGCGCAGCTGTGGGGCCCGCACCGATGCCGTCCGCACGGGCGGGCTGTGCGGGATCGGGCGTGACGGCGAGCTTCGGCGCGGGCGATCCGGTCCAGGTCGGTGCGTTGGTTTCGTCGGGGAGCAGGCCGCGCGCGCGCAGCGCGGCGCGCGCCTGGCGCACACCGATCGGCAGCGGGCGCAGGCCTGCGAGCGCGAACAGCTGCGCCGCGGGCGTGCGCAACGGGGGCTGGCTGCGCTCGGCCCAGGCTTGAAACGAGCTCGCGGGGCCGTCGTGGACGATGCGCCCGCCGTGCATCGCGATCACGCGGTCGGCCGCCGACAGGCAGCGCTCGAGCCGGTGCTCGGCCAGCAGGATCGTCGTCTCCCACTCCTGGTTGAGCCGGCGCAGCAGTCCGATCAGCTCATCGCCGGCGACTGGGTCGAGCTGCGAGGTGGGCTCGTCGAGCAGGACCACGGGCGGCCGCCCCGCAAGCGCGGCCCCGAGCGCGACGCGCTGCTGCTCGCCTCCCGAGAGCTCGTGCACGGAGCGATCGAGCAGCGCGTCGATCCCGAGCGCTAGCGCGACCTCCTCCACCCCGCGCGCGGTCGCGGCGGGCGGGTGGCCGCGGCTCTCGAGCGAGAGCGCGAGCTCGGCCCGCACGGAGCTCGTGACCAGCTGAGTCTCGGGGTCCTGGAACAGCGCGCCTACCACCGTGCCGAGGCGCGCCGGCGGATGCGTGCGCGTGTCGAGACCCGCGATCCTGACGGCACCGGCGAAGCGTCCGCCGTGAAAATGGGGAACGAGGCCACACGCGGCGCGCAGTAGCGTTGACTTGCCCTGCCCCGAGAGCCCCGCCAGCAGGCACAGCTCGCCGGGCTCGATCTCGAGGGTGACATCGGCGAGCGCCGGCTCAGACGCGCCGGGGTAGCTGTAGGTGACGCGCTCGAAGGCGAGGATCGGAGTCACGGCTCGATCCCTCGACGATCGGCGAATGGGAGCAGGATGGCTGTGAGCAGCGCTGGACACAGCGCGAGCGTGCCGGCCGTGATCGGGGCGTGGATGCGCGGGTATGCCTGGAAGGGCGCCAGCTGGCCGAGGCGCGCGAGCACGGTGAGACCTAGGACCGCGACGGCGGAGCACGCGAACGCGAGGTCGTGGCGCGAGCATCGCCGCAGGGCGCGCATCGTCGGACGAGCGCGCCGAGCAGCGTCGATGTCGTGACCGGCGGCGCGACCGAGGCCCGGTCGAGCGCAGCCGTTGAGGTCCGCCCGTAACGGATCTCGCTGCGGCGCGTCGCCGGCGTGAGCGCTTCGCGATCGACGCCGGGCGCCCGCGTGTGCCGCGAAGCCGCGCAGCTCGAGCGTGGCTGCGACGTCCATCGCCCTGTCGAGCGAGCCGCCGACGACGGCCCCCACCAACGCGAGTCTCGCTCTGGCGCCATCGGCACCGCCCCCAGGCCGCGTGCGCTGCGCCTCGGCGAGTCGTCCGGCGTCCGCAGCGAGCAGCGGCATCATGCGCGTGGACACCGACGCGGTCAGCGCGGAGCGAAACGACAGCCGTCTGAACGCACGGAGCAGTTCGTCGGGGTCGATCGCGAGGCTGGCGAGCGCGCTGACGAGCATCAGCAGCGTGACCTTCAGCGCGATCACAGCGCCGTAGACGAGCGCCTCGACCGTGAGGTCGCCCTGGCCGAACGGCCCGAGGTCACCGAGGCGCGCGAATACTGTCAGCCCTTGGCGCGAGACGAGCACGTTGATCGCGACGATCGGGATCGCGACGATCACGGCGGCGCGCAGCGCGCGGGCGATGGCCGGGCCCACTCCGGCGGCCGCGCCCGCGGCGAGCACGGCAAAGGTCAACGCGAGCAGAACCAGCGGCTGGAACAGCGCGAGCGCGGCGGCGGTCAGCGCGAGCGCCCACGCGGCGGCGACCCCGGCACGGGTCGCGTGCAGGGGACTGGCGAGCCTGCGGTAGTAGAAGGGCTGCGGGTGCGAGCGCACGGCCTCAGCCTCGTGCCGGGGCTGGCAGGGCGGCGCCCCCGGGCGCGATTACGACGGCAAAGCGGTTTTCGAGCGTGGTCTGGTCGAACGCGCTCGCGGCCGCTTCGACGCCCGCCGTGTCGGTGCCGGTGACGACCCACTGCGGGGCTTCTTCGCCGAAGCTGGTCGCGGCGATCAGGCCGGCTCCGGCGCCAAGGGCGCGCGCCGGCTGGCCCTGTTCGTCGAGCAGGGTGAGCGTGGCGCCGGTCGAGGAGAAGCGCGCGTAGACGCCGCTCGCGCGTGGGCCCTGTTCGATCGCCGCGGTGCCGGGACCGCTTCTGACCTGCCGCCAGGGGCCGACGAGCACGCGCAGCGTTTCCGGCTCACCCGCGGGTCCGATCGCGGCGATCGCGGCGAGCACCCCGAGCTTCTGCAGGCGGGCGGCAACGGTATGGCAGGGGCCCAGCGACCCGGCGGCGCATTCGACGCGGACAGGCAGGCGCTTGCCTTCGATCCCGTTGACGAACGGCTCGGGAAACGATCCGACCACGGCGGGGACGTTGTCGGTCTGGCTCCAGTCGTGCTGGTCCCACCAGATGCGATCGCCCGGGTGTACGGTGGTCTCCGCGGCGCCCTTCGGAGCAGAGACGCCGTTGACGTAGTAGAACCACGCGACGGGCGCGCCGCTCGAGCTGGTGCTCGCGGAGAAGCCGTCGATGCTCTGCACGAAGTCCCCGCCAAAGCGGGTGCTGGCGTCGGTGTTGCGCATCAGCAGGCTCATCACGGTTTCCTGTCCGGCGAGCTTGGGGGCGCTCCAGCTGCGCACGACCTGGGCGCCGAAGTTGCGCGTGACGGTGAGCGTGACCGACCTCGGTACCGGGCCCGCGCCGAGGCCGCAGCCCACGAGCGCCGGGACAGACAGCATGACAGCCGCACTTGCCACGAGCGCGGCCGGCCACCTCGACCGCCCACTAGTGTCGCGACTCACAACACCGGCTCGATCGCAACCCACAACACCGGTCTGCGGGCTCAGCTGGCGGCCTGCCGATCAGCTGGTCACCTCCTCGAGGTCAGCATCGAGGCTCGCGAGCGCGGCTTGCCGTGGCTCGTCGAGGATCGGTTTTGCCACGAGCAGCCGCCGCGCGGTGTCCAGGTCATCGGGTCGGCCGAAGGTGAGCGCCGCCACGAGCCGTTGGTCTTGCAGATACCAGTTGGTGAAGGTGCCCTGCTCGAAAGAGCCGCGCAGGATCTCCTTGTCCCACTTCAGGGCCGGGCCGACGTATTCGAGCTCGCCGAGGCCGGCGAGCACCGAGTAGAAGTACGGAACGGTCTCGTGCGGGATGTCGTGGCCGAGCATGTTGAGCGCAACGGTCCTGCCGTGATTGAAGGCGACGTCCCAGTGCTCGATGCGCATCGGGCGGCCATGGATCGGAGAGTCGTACTCGCAGATGTCGCCCGCGGCGTAGACGCCGGGCGTGATCGTCTCGAGCCGGTCCGAGCAGACGACGCCGCCGCGCTCGCCGGTCGCGAGTCCGGCGCGCTTGGCGAGCCCGACCTCGGGGGTGACGCCGGCGCCGATCACGACCGCGTCGGCCGCCAGCTCGAGCCCGCTGCCGGTTACGACCGTGCGGACGCGGCCGTCGGTGCCCTCGAGGCGCTCGAGCTCGTCCTGCCCGTGTACAGTGACGCCGGCGCCTTCGAGCAGGCTCTGGATGTGACGCCCGACGCGAGCGCCGAAGCCTCGTTCGAGAGTGGCGCGCTCCTGCATCACGATCGTGCAGCGCTTGCCGATCGCGGTTAGCGACGCGGCGACCTCGCAGGCGATGTAGGAGCCGCCGATCATCACCACGTCCTGCAGATCGGCGACGCCGGCGCGGATCGAGTCGGAGTTGGTGAGCGTGCGCAGGTAGTAGACGTGCTCGAGATGGCAGCCGGGTACATCGAGTCGCCTGACGTTGGCGCCGGTCGCGAACAGCGCCTTGCCGAACTCGACTTCCTGCTTGTCCGAGAGGGTCGCGGCGCGTGTTCCGAGGTTGACCGCCGTGACGCTGGTGCGCTTCAGCAGCTCGATGTCCTGCTCGTCCCACCACGGATCCGGTCGAAAGAACGCCTTGGAGCGCTCCTCTTCGCCGCGCAGGTAGTCCTTGGAGCAGTCCGGGCGGTTGTAGGGCGGGTCGGGCTCGCGACCGACCAGCAGCACGGTGCCGTCGGCGCCGGACTCGCGCAGCCAGCGCGAACAGTTGGCGCTGGCCAGCCCTCCGCCGATCAGCAGGTAGTTGACCTTGCGCGGCGCCATGCCTGCAATCTACGCGAACGCCGGAGCGTGCAGGGGGTCAGCGAGGAGGCGCCGCCTGTGCCTACGGTCTCGCGCCATCCGTGTCTTGCAAGAGCTTGCGAGCCGACTTCTGGTTGAGCGCGGGCCTGCGCGAGCGGCTCATCGCGCCGCGCTCAGAGCCCCGGCGGATGGTGGACAGACCAGTGGGCCCATGTGGGGATGTAGCCGAGGATCCGCCAGCGCGGCCCGTTTTCGTTGCGATTGGGGCCGGTGTCGGTGCCGTCGTGGCTGGTGTCCAGACGGAGTCCGGCGATCACGATGAATACGTGCGGCGTCGGGGCGTCGGTCGCGTAGATCGTGACCCAGCGCCCTGGGCCGGCGACACCCCAATCGACGTAGTCCTGGGCGAGCGGATTGTCTTTGACGATTTCCGCGAGCGGACGCACACCCGAGCGGTAGAGCACGTAGCTGACCGTGCTCGAGCAGTCCTCTTGCGATGCGCCCGCAGGATCGGGGTGTCCGCCCGGCCCGTAGGGAAGATCCTGCAGCTCGTTGCCGGCCACGAGCATCGCCTGAACGATCGCCGGGACTCCTGCAGGGACCAGCGCGACGTGACCATCGCTCGGGTCGAGCAGCGCGTGTTCGCCGGCGATGAAACGAACGGGGGTCGTGGTCTCGCCGGCGAGCCATGTGTCGGCGCCCGTCAGCGGGATCTCCCCCATGCCGGGGCCTGTTCGTCGCCCTGACCTCAGTCCTCGTTCGCCGTGCGCGCCTTCCGTGCCTGCCTGCCTGCGATCTTCCCCTCCCGTCCGTGCACGGTCTTCCCCGGCCTCCTGCCCGCGTCCCAGCGGAGCGGGCGCGACGGGGCGCGAGGACCCAGAGCTGCGATAGCGCGCGGCCCAGGAGTCAACCTCGGCGACATACCAGCCGGCGTGGTTGTAGGCATAGATCGCGGCCGCGTAGTTCTGCGGCGCACCGGATGCACGCAGATAGTTGGCGGCCCCGTAGATCGCGTCCGCCGGGTTCCAGCGATCGGGCGTGCCGCTGCCTTCGGCGTCGACTGCGTACCGAGCCCAGGTCGCGGCCAGGAACTGCATCGGTCCGCCGGCGCCCGCGGAATTGACCGCCCCCTCCTGGCTGCAGGACGGGTCGGGGTCACGTCCGTGGTCGCACTCGACCTTGCCGATGCCGGCGAGGACCGCCCAGTCCAGTCCATAGCGTCGCGCGGCGGCCTCGTACAGACGTAGGTACAGAGGCGGTATTTCCGCAAGCGCCAGCGCTGACGGAGGATCGTCCGGCTCGGCCGTGGCGGGCTGATCGCCGGAGTTCCACGAGAGCCCGCCCACGCCAGCGATCACGACGACGAACATCAGCGCGATCGTCACGGCCGCGGCGACTGCGGCGGCAAGCGTGGCGGCCGCGCCTGGGAGCAGACCGGCGCGCGCGAGCGTGCGCCCGCCGGCGACGAGCACGCGCCCGCTCGCCACGAGTCGGTCCCTTGCCATGGGCGCTTCGGTCGTCATGAGTTGTCGCGGCCGAGCTGGCGTTTGCGCCGTGCCGCCACCTCCCGCGCGTCGTCGAGCACGGGCGAGCGCCTCTCGCCCGGCCTTGCCCGCGTGCGGGCCGCGGCGCCTTCACTTTTCCAGGCGTCAAGCTCGGCCAGGCCGGCAGGCGCGTCGCGCCCGTCGGTGGGACGCCGCTGCCCGCTCGCGCGCATGCGCTCACCGAGCGCCTGGTCGAAGCGGCGATCGAGCCGTTGGCGCTCGCGCCGCCCCAGCGAGCCCTTCGCGGTGGCGCTCTCGAGATCTTTCGCGGCAGGCCCGAGCTCTTTGCGCAGCGCGAGCTCGTGGTCGATCTCGACTCGTGCAGCCCGTTTGGCGCGGGCGTCGAGCTGTTCGTAGCGGGCGGGGGCGTGGCCGGCCAGTGACGCCAGCGCTGCGTAGTCGCGGCGTTCGGCGCCCTCTCCACCGGGCGAGCGCCGGGCGCGGCCGCCCGCGGGCAGCGCCGCTTGGGTGTCGAGGAAGCGAGCCTGCTGCTCACGCTGCTCGCGCGTGTGGGGCTCGCCGGTGGTGCGCTGCGCGCGCTCGCTGTCGGCGACCGTTCGCCCGGCCTGCGCGAGCGCGTCCTGATCGCGCTCGACCTCGGCTCCGATTCGAGCCGCACGCGTGTCGAGGCTGGCCGTTCTGCGCCTGTCACCCGCCGCGACGGCCTGCGCGCGCGCGTCCTGAATGCGCGCGAGTCGGGTGCGCATCGCGGTCAGCCGCGCCTGCGTAGACCCGCCGGCGCTGACCTGCGCGCGCGCGTCCGCGAGCTCGTGCTCGAGACTTCGCCCGACCTGCTCGTCGGCTCGGCTGCGCGCCCGCTCGCGACCGGCCAGCGCAAGCCTGCGGCGCTGCTCGGCGTCGGGCGCCGGCGTCCTGAGCTTGTCCCTGATCCAGCTCGCTCGCGCCCATGCCGCATACGGGGTCTCGAGCGCTTTGCCCATCCTCCGCGCCAGCGACAGACGCTCTCCGCTGCCACGGCCGTGTGCGAGGCTCAGCGCCTGGTGGCGCTGGCCGAAGGCGCACCACCACATGACGGAGTTCAGCAGCCACTGCGTCCACCATCCGAGCCGGATGCTCAGCAGCACGTGCTCGACCGCCAGCATCGCCCCGAGCAGGCACGAATACAGCAGCTTGGACGTGACCGCCCCAAGCAGCCGCAGGCCCCATTTCTGAAACACCGCGCGTCCGCCCTCGCCGAGTGCCGGGGCAAGCACCGCTATTGGCGTCAGCAGCAGGTAAAGCAGGCTGGTCAACGCCGCGCCCAGCAGGTGCACGGTCACGAATCCGAGCGCCAGCAGCATCCCCAGCGCGCCGGCCCAGATCAGGAACAGCCCCACGAGCCGCGGCGCGGTGCCGTTCTGAGTGCGGAACTCCGCTTGTTTGGCGGTCGATCCATGGCACGGTTCTTCTTCGCCGCCGCACAGGACGTTGAACAACGACCCTCCGGTCCTGATCGAGTTGCGCGCGATCTGGTTGGCGGGCAGCGCCAGGAACAGCTCTCCGTTGGTGCGCGCCGCGCGCAGCAGCAACGCGCTGGGGCCGGGAGCGTTGGTGCCTTCCGAGGCGATCCTCAGCGCAGCGGCGCGCAGCCGTGGGTCCAGACGCGTGGGGTCGGCGCACCAGCTGACGTCGCCGAACTCCATGTAGCACCACGGTCCGTTGATGGCGCTCGCAAACAGGCTCTGGGTACTTTCGGTGAGCGTCCTGGCGGAGTGCTCGGGGTCCCCCGCCGCGACCGCCGCGAGCGTCCCCAGGCTGGCCTTGTTGGCCCACTCGCTGAGCGCTCCGATCGTCCCGAGCGGGTCCATGATCACCCACAGGCCGCCGGCCATCATGGCCAGCATCAGCAGCGCCTCGCCGAGCGTCTCGGCGACCCGGCGACGCACGAGGCCGTTGTAGGTCGCGAGCACCGACGCCAGCGCGAGCACGAGCACCAGCCACGGCTGCGTGAATGTCGCCTGTGTGGCGCGCAGGCCGCGCCCGACGCTGCCCATCACCGAGCTGCCCAGCAGGTCGAGCGTGAAGCACCAGTCGAGCATCACGATCAGTCCGTGCACGGCCGCGACCAGCGCCGTCCAGGCGAGCTGCGCGAGATCCTGGATGATCGCCGCGGCGTCGTTGCCGAAGTCGATGCCGGTGTTGATGTGGACGTCGAACGCGTAGTCCCCGGTGGGGTCCCCGGCCGCTTCCAGACCGGAGATGTCGCAGTTGCGCGCCCCGCTGGCCGACAGTTCCGCCGCACCGCCGTCGCGGCACAGCGGGCTGTTCAGGCCGTTGCTGGCAAGCGGGTCGCCCGCGCTGGCGCCGCCCGCGGACGAGGCTTCTTCTTCGGCGCTCTCGACGCCGCCGCCGGCGTCGAGCGGTGGTCCGCTGGGTGCCACGTTTGGGCTGGTCCCGGAGCTCGTTGGGGCGTGGCCACCCGCGTGCCCATGCGGCTGCGTCCTCGCCCCACACCTCGCCACCGGCAGAGCCCAACATGTGCTCGCGACCGCGAGGACCAGCGTGAGCGCGACCTGCCGTGCGGGCGCACGAACCCGTGAGGCGCCAGTCACGCGCGGGCGGGCGTGGTCGAGAAGGCCCTCAGCAACGCCGGTGCGACGACGTTCACCTGGATCGCCTCGACGCGGCCGCGATGGTCCCGCAGCAGGCATCTGCCGGCTTCGAGCTCGAGCAGGCTCTGGCGCATGCGCCGGTCCTCGGGGTCGAGTCCGAGCAGCGCGAGCGCGCGCGCGGCCTCCGCTTCCGAGCGCATCCCGAATACGAAGGTGGCGCCGATCAGGTTCTCGAGCGACTCGCGCTCGCCGATCAGCGCGTCCGTCACGAGCTGCGTGCTCACGATCGGCACAGCCAGCTCGGAGCGCCCCATGCGCTGCAGCGACGCGAGCAGGGCACGCCCGACAGGGTCTCCGAGCAGTCGCCAGCCCTCGTCGAAGGAGAACAGCTTCAGTCGTCCCGGTTCGGCGCCGAGCAGCTGCATCGCGAACATCGCGATCAGGCGCACGACCTGCGCGCCGATGCGCTCGGCCTGGGAGTAGTCCGACCGGGGCGTGCCGGGCTCGGGCCCGGGAAGATCTCTGATCGGCAGGTAGGTGACCTGGCTATGGCCGACCGGCGCGAGACGCACGTGCGGGTCGGCGAAGCCGAGCTGGGTGAGGCCCGAGCGCGCGTATACGGCCAGCGTGGCGCCGACCTTCGTATCGGTGTCGTCGCCGTCGCTAAGGGCCAGTACGACCTCGTGGCAGGTCGGCTGGCGTGCACGTTGCAGCACGCGGTTGACCGCCGCCACGACGGCTGTCTCCCACGCCGGATCGGCGCGGGCCGGAAGCAGGTCACGCAGCCACGACACCGTCGCGTCCTGGCGCAGGTGCGCGGGCGCGACGCGCAACGGATCGAGCACTCCACGCAGCGCCGGATCGGGCTTCAGCGTGATGCATTCGGTGTGCGGCGCGACCTCGTCGAGCAGGTGAAAGCGGTGATCGCCCTTGGGGTCGCAATCGATCACCTTCGCGCCCTGCAGGAAGCCCTCGTACTTGAGCTTCTGGTCGAGCGTGGTCTTTCCCGAGCCGAGCGCCCCCACGCTGAGGATCGCGGCGTTGCGGTCGCTGTCCGAGCCCTCGCGCAGATTGAAGCGGACCGGTTGGCGCGATCCCGACAGGGTGTAGCCGAGGTAGTAGCCGGTTCGCGAGCCGACCGTGTGCGTGGCCGTCGGCATCATCGCGGCGACCTGCTCGGGCGTCAGGGTGTCGTCGTAGCCTGCGACGCACGTGCGCTGTCCGGGCAGGTGTTGCGCGAACAGCCGCAGCTGGTCGCCCAGCGGCCGGTGCAGCTTGATCTCGCCGTAGGCGCGCCTGACCATTTCGACGCGCTCCTCGAGCTCCTCGGGTTGGCGTGCGCCAACGGCGATGGCGAGCGTGGCGCGCAGTAGTGGCGGCCGGCTCGAGGCCTGCAGGTAGGCGAGCAGGTCGCGGGCCTGCTGGGTGCGCTGGTAGCCCAGGTCTGAGACTCCCTGGTCGCCGTCGGACTCGGCCCTCACGATCTGATCGGCGTCCTGGATGCGCCGCCTTGCGATCCGCAGCGCGAGCGCGTTGGGCAGGTAGCGCGCGTTCAGAGAAAGGTCGATGCCGAACGGCAGGCTCTCGGGCGATGCGAACATGAGCTCGACCCTGATCCCCGGGAAGGTGGCCTGCTCGGGTAGGGCGCCGAGCACCAGTTGCGCCTGCCAGCTGGTGCCGAGCTCGGACTCGACGCGCAGGCGCCTGAGCTCGTGCTCTACATAGGAGTCCATCCAGCGCAGCACGTCACCCTCGAGTGGCGCCAGCACCGCCTCGCCGTTGCGCTCGAATACGAGCGCTCTGGGCTCATGCAGGCCGTCAACCTCGGGCTCCCCGAGACCCCGGCAGAATGCGCGCCGCACGAGCCACTGCAGCTCGACGCCCCGCGCCGGCCTCACGGGCAGGAAGTCGGCCAGCCGCGCATGCGCTTGGTCGGCCTTGACGCGCGCTCGCTCGAGCTCGGTCGCGGTGAGGATGGCTCGCTCGCGCGCGGAGAAGGCGCGCCTGAGCTCTGCCAGCCAGTGTCGAGGCGCGCTTTCCGCGGCCTTCGAAACGTACGCGGTGATGTCCTGTGTCGGCTCCCGCAGGCTGACCATCAGAAACACTGCGGGCCTGGCCTGACCGATGTCGGTCAGGCGCCCGGCGTGCTCTTGCAGGTAATCGCGGCGCACACGCGCGTGCGCGCGCGCGTGTGCGCTCTCGTCGCGATCGCCGCGCCCACCTTCCTCGCCTTCGCCGTCGGCCCCGCCCTCCTCGCCTTCGCCGTCGGCCCCGCCCTCCTCGCCGTCGCCGTCGGCCCCGCCCTCCTCGCGGCCTATGCCTGGCTCGCTGCCCGCTTCCAGCTCGGCGACGTAGCTGTCGAGCTGCCACGTGCGACTGACGCGCAGAATCTGCAGGTCGGCTTCTACCGCCTCGATCGCGCCGAGCAGCTCCAGCAGACGCGCGCGCTTGCCGTCCTCGGACAGCCATTGATACGAGCTCGTTTGCACGGCGAATGCGGCCCAGGCGTCATCGAGAGAGCGTCCGAACAGACAGTTGCCGTATACGAACGAGATCGGCGGCCTGAGGGTCATCGCATCAGCGCACCCGCAGACGGGTTCCGCGCGCGAGCGCGATCACCTGACCCTGGTCGAGCGGGCTCCGGCCCGCGCGCTCGCGCAGCCGCAGCCGCGCGCGCCAGCCGATGACTGGGCCGACGGCGTCGACGCGCTCGTGGCTGACCTTCACGAGTACCGCGCCCGGGCCGGTGTAGCGCAGGCGACGCATGCGTGCGTCGGATCCGTCGGGCAGCAGCACGAGCTCCGGCGGCCACCAGCGGGCGCGCTCGCCGCTGGATGTTTCGACCAGTCCCCGCTCACAGGCACGCCAACACGCCGAGCGACTTGGAGTCATGCGATGGTGCGTCAGCGCCTGCGCGGCGACGTGAAACGGCCGTCCCTCGAGCCTGATCGCCGTGAGCACGGCCGCGCCGGCTGCCGGCGCGGCGACGTAGGCGAGGTACCAGGGCACGAGCCCCGTCAGCGCAGATACGCCGGGGAGACAGCTCGCGAGAGCGCTTGCCGCCAGGAGCGCCAGGAAGTACGCGACGCCCCGCAACGGCACTCCGCCGGGGTTCAGACGCAGCCGGTCAACTCGGTAGATCCTGCGCTCGAGATCGAAGACGGCCCGGTAGGAGCGAATCTCCATCGATCAGTGCGAGCCGAACAGAGAGTTGACCGTGTCCTGCAGCAGGCTGACGCCGGTCGGTGTCGCCAGCAGCACCGAGACGATCCCCACGGCAAACACGCCGGCGGCCTCCTTGAAGTCGCGGCGGAAGGCGAGCACGATCGCCGCCACGGCGAAGGCCAGCCCGATCAGGCTCATGGCGACCGCCCGCCCGGTGTCGCCGGCCTTGGCCGCGGCCGATTCCAGCGAGGCACCTTCCTGACCGCCGCTCTGGGTCTGCGCGCCCGTCGGCGTGGAAACTGCGATCGACGCACAAGCGCTTGCGGGCACGGCGACCAGCGCGGATACCGCCAGCACGGCGGCGATTCGGGAGAGCGCGCTCATTGGAGCTCCTCGTTTTCGGATGACATGCTTTTCACGGGGCTGACGTGTTCGAATCGATTTGGATCGCGGCTATCTCCCAGCGGCTGGCCACGCGCGTCAGGTCGAGCGTGTAGGCGAGCGTGTAGCGGACGCCCTTCGCGTCCTCGGCCTGTACGAGCGCACTGACGGCATCGCCGCCTTCCGGCGACCAGTCGAGGCGCTGCAGAACTTCCAGGCTCAACGGCCGGGCCGGCAGCGACACGCGCGCGCCCGCGGCCAGGTCGGCGGCGAGCTCACTGCCCGAGCTCGCGAGGTAGTTGCGCAGAGCGCGTTCGACGACCGCCGCGAGCGCCGGTTCGTCGACTTCGCGCAGCCCGTCCTCGGCGTTTGCGGGCACCGACTCGGGAGCTCCGACGAGCGCGGGATAGCCGACGAGCTGGAGCGCGCCTTCGGCTGTGCGGGCGACGGTCACCGACAGGTACACCAGGCCGGCGTTGTCTGTCTGTGCGGCGACGGTGTAGACGTGCTCGCCGGTCGCGGCCAGACGTTCTTGCGCGATGTCGGTCCACTGCACTCGCTCCTCCCCGTTCGCCGGTGGTTGAAGGCCCGCTCCGGGTTCCATGCCCGGTCCGACGAATGACGCGAGCGCCGTACGGTGCGCTTCGGGATCGCCGGATTCCCAGGTGAGGTAGGCGCGCGCAAACTGCTGCGCGTAACCCTCGGCGGCGAGGTCGGCCACGGGAGCGGCGAGCCGCGCTGACACGGCGCCCGACTGCGGCGGCGCGATCGCAAAGCGCACGCTCGCGAGCATCCCCGCGAGCGAGAGCCCGCACACGAGATACCGAGGCAGTTCGCGCGCCAGCCGCACGCGCCACAGCGGCTTGGCGGTGACGGTCACGCGTGCTGGCGTGCGAATCACCTCATCGTCAAGCTCGTGCCGCTCGCGCATCTCAGTGTTCGAACCCGAACTGGCTCTGTGCGTCGGCTGAGGCCGGCACCGTCTTTGCTGGCGGCGGCACGGCGTTGGGCGCGTCTGCGGTCTGTTGGTCGCCGCTGCCGGCCTGGGGCGTCGCGGGCGCCGTCACTGGCCGTGGGCCGGCGGGAGCATGGAGGTCACGCGTCAGATGCCTGCGCATCGAGACCGTCGCTCGCGCCAGCCGCCGAACAGACGGCTCGGATTTGAGCGGCCTCCTGCGTGCTGACGGCGCGGAGGACGCCGGCACCGAAGCCGACGCCGGCCCGACCGAGGCTCGCGCAACACGACCGGCGCCGCGCGAGGCTCGCTCGGCCAAGAGCCGGGAGGACGTGTCACGGCGAGCGGTCCGCGCCGGGCGCCAGGCAGCAAGTGCGACAGCGCCGATGCCCGCGCCGAGAGCCCCGCTCAGCGCGGCGGCGCCGGCCAGGCGCTGCAGCGTGCGCCCTCGACCAGCGCCTGCGAGCGGGTCGCGCGGGCCAAGGCGCATGTCCACGCCTGCCAGGTACGCGTCCTCGCTGAACACGCGGTAGCCGGGGCGCGGGGCAGGCGAGGCCACGCGAGCGGCCGGGAGCCGAGACGGGGAGATGTCCAGCTTCCGGCCGCCTGCGCGCGGGTGGGTGCCGCCGCGCAGTCGTCCGTCCAATCGACCGCCGGCGTCCCAAGGGGCTTTCCTATGACTGGGGGGAGATGGCTTCATAGGTCTGTCCCTGGTGCCTTCTCCGACACCGCCGAGCTAGCGGGACAGGACTCGGCTACGGACAGCTCGCTGCGCAGACGGGCTCGACCGCGCTGCGCGACCTTGCGGTACTTCTCGTGCGACCAGCCGAACCTGCTGCAAAAATCGCGGCGGCTCATCTGCATGAGCTGGCAGCAAAGGACGAGGCGCTGGTCCGTGCTCAAGACATACGCGGCGCGCTCGAGAGAGCGCAGCTCGAAGCGCAGCAGCGCTCGTCGCTCGACATCAGCGCGCCCGTCGGCCACCTCGAGATGGCGCTCGCCGGGAGCACCAAGCGAGATCGCGCCGTCGAGCAGCGCCTGGCCCGGACTGCGGCCGCCGAGCGCACGCCGGCGGTCGTGCACGCGCGAGAGAAAGCGCTGCTCGAGGATGTTGCGCAGGTGAACGCGGCTGGAGCAATGCAGCGTTCCGCGCCGCGCCTGGTCGAGCAGCTCGAGCGTGGCCTGGCTGTAGCAATCCTCCAGGTCCTGCCAGCGCAGGCGCCGTCGGTGGATTGCGAGCAGGCGCCCGCGCGCGGACGCCGACACCAGCGCGAGCTGCTCGACGAGGTCCTGCCCAGCGCATGTGCGAGCGTGCGATGCCCCGGCGAGTGTTTGGCCGCGCGCCCCGGCGCGTGTTTGGGCGCGAGATGGAGTAGACACGCATGCATGTCGCACCGGGCCGCGCCCAGACCCCCCCACCAATTGCGCCGATGAGCCTCGAGGATCGCCTGCGCGTCGTCGATCGCTTCCAGCAGCGCCGCCGCTGGCTGAGCTTCCTCGCGGCCGTCGTGAAGAAGTTCAGTGACGACCAGGCCAGCCAGCTTGCGGCGCTGATCGCTTACTACGGCTTCTTCTCGCTGTTTCCGCTGCTGCTCGTGTTCGTGACGATCCTTGGCTTCGTGCTCGAGGGCAACCCGAGCGCACAGGAGAGCGTCTTGCACTCGACGCTCAGCCAGTTCCCGATCATCGGCAACCAGCTGCAGAGCAACGTGCACTCGCTCAAAGGCAGCGCGCTGGCGCTGGCGATCGGCCTGGTCGGCTCGTTGCTGGCTGGGCTGGGCATCACCGGCGCGACCCAGAACGCGTTCAACCAGGTCTGGTACATCCCGCACAAGCGCCGCCCGAACTTTCTGATCTGGCGCCTGCGCGGCGCCGGCCTGCTGCTGCTGCTTGGCATCCTCAGCATCGTCTCGACGACCGCCGCAGGCTACGTGACCGCGCAGACCGCCGGCGCGGTCGAAGTGCTGGGCGGGATCTTGCTTGCCCTGGCCGTTAACCTGCTGCTGTTCTTCACCGCCTTTCGGGTGCTCACGAGCGACGAGATCAAGACGCGAGATCTGATCCCCGGCGTGATTGTCGCGGCCATCATGTGGCAACTGCTACAGCACGTGGGCGGCTACTACGTCGATCACGTGGTGCGCCACGCCAAACAGACCTCTGGCCTGTTCGCGTTCGTGCTGGGGCTGCTGGCGTGGCTGTACCTCGGCGCCCAGGTGACGGTGCTGGCGGCCGAGATCAACGTCGTGCGCGCGCGGCGGCTGTGGCCGCGAAGCCTGTTCGGAGATCACTTGCTGGAGGCGGACAGACGGGCGCTGACTTCCGCCGCCGAGGTCCAGGAGCGCTTCGAGGACCAGAACATCGAGGTCAGCTTCGATGAGCCGGAGTAGGGGGATACCGCCAGCCCCGTACGAGCCCGAATAGGCGATACCGCCAGCCCCCTGAGGCCCCGGGCTACGGCTCGCGAAGTGCAACCGCGCCCAGGGCGACGGCTGAGAGAGCGGTGCCGGTGACGAGCGCGCTCGTCAGCTTCGGCAGATACCCGCCGCGGGCCCCCGCGAGGCCCGCAAGAGCGTCCGCAGCGTCGCAGGCCAGCCCCGCAAGCAACCATTGGCGCCGCGTATCCCCGTCGCTCGAGAACGCACCCCACGCCAGCGCCACGTCGCGTGCTCCGAACAGGCGCGCCAGGTACGGCGCCTGCGGGTTGGCCGGCACGTCCAATCCAAACAGCTTGCCCGCGGGCCGGGGAGTCAGCCAGGAGGTGACACCGACGGCCAGCCTCAGTCCTACCAGCGCGCTGAGCGCGTTCCCACCGTTCACGCCCGCGACTCTAACGTACCGCCGCCTGGGAGCCCGCGTCGCTTCAGCCTCCCGATCCGCGAGGGAAGGCGCTGCGCCTTGACCCGGCCCACGGGCGGCCTGCAGCGCACCTTCGAGCATGCGAGCATTGAGCTCTGATGCGTGCCGAAGAGCTGCGTGCTGTGCAGACCCCGCTCAAGGACCGCTACCGCACTGATCCTGAGGCGGCGGTGGTGACCCTGAGCGCGGCCGGCGAGCTCGGCGAGGGCATCAGTTGCTCGGTGAAGACGGGGTCCGCGCTGGCGGCCGCGGGACTGCATCCTGCAAGCGGCGGCGACGGAACCTTGCTGTGCTCGGGCGACATGCTGCTCGAGGCACTGGTCGCATGCGCCGGGGTCACCCTGCGCGCCGTCTGCACATCGCTCGAGATCCCGGTGCAGGGCGGCACGGTGTCCGCCGAGGGCGATTTGGACTTCCGTGGCACCTTGGGCGTGAGCGCTGAGGCTGCGGTTGGATTTCGGGCGATCCGGCTTCATTTCGACCTCGTGAGCGACGCGAGTGCAGCGGATCTGGAGACACTCCTGCGTCTGACCGAGCGCTACTGCGTGGTCCTCCAGACGATTCAGCGTCCGCCCGAGACGACCGTGTCATTCCGCCAGCTCCACGGTTCGAGCTGACAGCACCGCAGGCGCGCCGGCTCAGGCACGACAGCGCGCCGACCTTCCGTGCGCCACAGTCCGCCGCTGAGCGATACCGATGAGAGCATTCTCACTGGGTGGTGACGCGAGCTTTGCCTATGGTTGGGCCGTGCGGGCGCGAGAGCACGATTCGGGCGCCACCGCGTCGGTGGACATGCCCAGCGGTCCGAGTGGCGGCGCTGATCCCAGCACGAGCGATGCGCCTCAGGCGCGTGGTCCAACGGGCGTCTCCGTGCCGCTCGAGCGCTTCGAGGCGCGCAGCGAGCGGCGGCGCAAGGCTGCGGCCGGGCGACGGCGACGACGCCGTGGCCTTTTGATCGGGATCCCCTTGCTCGGCGTGCTCGCGTGGGCGGTCATCTCCTATGGGAGTTGGATGCTGAAACCGACGAGCATGTCGTTCGGGGCGCGCAGCGTCGAGTGGGTGAGAACCGAGACGCCCTTCGGGAACGCGATCGTTGACGACATCGAGCACGTTTACTACACGGCGAATGCGCCTAAGCCTGGATCCACCGCGTAGCGCTGCTGGTTCTGTCCGGTGGTGAGCTTTAAATGACCTCCTGAGCAGGCAGAAAGCTGTCGTATGCGGCGACGGCGGGCCTGCAACAGGAGGTCACCCATATGGTGCATGACGGTGCGGACGTTCCTGAGGGGCCGGTCAACCTCGATTCGGTGCGTGTGGTGTTCAACGAGGAGCGGCTGATCAGCGACGCGGGTCTGCTGATGAGCGCCACGCTCGCGGAGCGGTTGGGGATCGAGGAGCTGGTGAACGAGTCGGTGTGGCTTGACCCACGGGCGCCGGGAGCGTGCCTGCCGGGCCGCAAGGTCATGTCGCTGGTGCACGGGATGCTCGCTGGCGCGGACAGCATCGATGACATGAACGTGCTGCGCGCCGGGTCGACGGGCCTGATCCTTGGACACCGGGTGATGGCGCCCTCGACGCTCGGGACGTTCTTGCGGGCGTTCACGTTCGGGCATGTCCGCCAGCTCGACCGTGTCCTGGATGTCGCGCTTGGCCGGGCATGGGCGGCCGGGGCCGGCCCGGGCGATGGGCTGCCGCTGGTGATCGATATCGACAGCTTCACCGGCGAGGTCCACGGCGAGCAGAAGCAGGGCGCCGGCTACGGATACACCAAGAAGCTCGGCTATCACCCGCTGATCGCGGTCCGCTCGGACACCGGCGAGGTGCTGCACATCCGCAACCGCAAGGGCAAAGCGAACACGCAGCGCGGTGTCGCACGGTTCGTTGACGAGCTGATCGCGCGTGTCCGTCGCGCCGGGCACGCCGGCACGATCGTCATCCGCACCGACTCCGGGTTTGAGAACCACAAGCTGATGAAGATCCTTCACGCGCGTGGGATCGCGTTCTCGATCGGCATCAAGCAGAGCCCGACCATCAAGACGCTGATCGCCCAGGTTCCCGAGAACGACTGGGTCACGATCGCCGACTACCCCGAGACCGGACAGGCGCAGCTCGCCGAGATCCAGCTGAAGGGCTTCAGGCTGATCGTGCGCCGCACCCGCCTCCTCGGTGCCCAGGCCGAGTTGTTCCCCGACTGGCGCCACCACGCGTTCGCGACCAACCGCACCACGCCGATGCTCGTGGCCGATATCGATCATCGCGACCACGCCACGATCGAGCTTGTGATCCGCGACCTCAAGGACCAGGCGCTCGCCCACTTCCCCTCGGGGGACATGCACGCCAACAGCGCCTGGACCGTGATCGCCGCTATCGCGCACAACCTCGGACGCTGGATTACCCAGATCGGCCAGCCGACCGCGCCCGTCCAGACCGCTCGCGCCCGCCGCCGCCAGCTGCTCCAGATCCCCGCCCGCCTGACCCGCAGCAGCCGCCAATGGACCCTCCGGATGCCCGCCCGCTGGCCCTGGCAGCACCAGTTCACCACCGTGCTAACCCGGATCAGGGCGCTCCCCGCGCTCACCTGAACACACCGCGCCGCTCACCACCAGCACCAGCAGACCCTCCGCCCACCAGCACGCTCACCCCTGCCCGAAAATCCCTACCTCGGCGTTCCCAAGGGAACGCCGACACCCACCTCGACACCAAAACCGTGCCCGTCACCCCCAACACGCCGACAATCACCGCGATCACGCCAAATCCACCTCACCCACCCAGCCCCTCGGTGGATCCAGGCTCATATGGAGGGGCGTTTGTCAAGGGGCAGCGTTGATCGGCCGGTGGGGTGCGGCTGGCGTTCTCGGCATGTGGGCGTGGGCGGTTCCCGGGGCGTCACGAGCTGAAGTGCCGGCTTGGTTGACCAGGTCATGGTCAGGCTCATATGCGAGGGCTGGTTACCTCAAGACCCTTGTTCGTCGCCGGGCTCGCAATCTAAAATCGGGCGCCACCCGTTGGGTGAAACTGCGCGGGTTGCCCATAGCCCGTGTTCGCGGGCCCGTGTTGAGCGGCGACGTGACGGCCCTTGTTGGTTGCTCGTGAGCGCCCCGGCAGCCGCGCCGGACGCCATGGGATGTCGGTGGGGTGTCAGTCGATGGTCGCGGCCTCCCAGCAGAACGCGGCGAGCTCGCGTGCGCAGGCGATCGCGACCGTTCCGGTGCGCTTGCCCCGGTTGCCCGCGAGATGTGTCCAGCGCTCGTGCAGGCGACGCTGGCAGCGCCAGGCGGTCTGCACGACACGGGGGTCCTGTCCGGCCTGGCGAGCGGCGATCGTCTCGCCGACCGCGGGCCGATGGCGGTAGTGGTGGGCGGCCTCGACCAGCAGTCGTCGGGCGTGCGGCGGGCCGGCCTTGGTGATCTGGCCCTGCACACGCTTATCGTCAGAGGTGTACTCGCTCGGCACCACACCGAGGAACCCGGACAGCAACGCTGGCTTGGCGAACCGGTGAAAGTCGCCGACTTCCGCGCACAACCCGGCGGCGGTGAGCGTGTCGATCCCGCGGAAGCAGCGCAGCCGCGCGACCGTCTCGGCGTGACTGCTAGCTGGCACTGCCTCTTCGAGTGCGCCGATCAGTGCGCGCCGGCGCGCCACCAGCGCTTGCACCGCGCTCAGATAGTCCAGGAACGTAGCCTGGGAGGGAGCATCCTCGAAGTGAAGCTGGCACAGCCACCGCTCGTGCGGCTGCGTCCACGCCTTGCTGGGGAACCGGTGTCCCCTGCGCAACAAGAACTTCGACAGGCGATGGCGGCAGCGCATCAGGTCCTTGCGCGCATCCTCGAGACAGCGCACCAGGTCCCGAAAGCACTCATCGGTCTCGCTCGGCACAAACGCATACGACAGCTCGCCTGCCGCGAACAGCCGCACCAGCCGCTTGGCGTCACGCCGGTCAGTCTTCACCCGATCACCCGGAGCCCTCGGGATCGATCCCGGCGCCACGACCCGCACATCCAGCCCGCGCTCATCAGCGACCCTGGCCAGCGCGAATCCCGTCGGCCCCGCCTCATACACCGCCGTCACCGGCCGCTCCAGCTCCTCCAAGAACACCGGCACCACACTCGCCGGCTCACCGCGCAACCGCTCCACGCGCAGCTCGCCGGTACCTGGATCAAGCACCGCGCAGACCGTCTGCGCCTGGTGAACATCAAGCCCGACAAGGGCCATACTCTCTGACATGGTCGGCACCTCCCATAGCTGGGGTGTCGGCGCCGGGACCACCCCGACGCCCAGTCCCCGCACATCTATGCGCGGGTGCCGGCCGATCCTTCCTCAAACGCCGAACAGCCGACGCTCCATAGGGTCTAAATTCTCAACCGGCGGTTGACAAAACGGCGCGAAAACTGGTAGCTTGTCTTCCTAGGCGAACCCTGGGGCGGGATGCGGTGGCCTCGCCTGATCGAAGGGAGGTAGTCGTGCGACGATTTACGGCGTTCGGGGCGGTGTTCGTGGCGGTCCTGGCTACTTCGGCGCTCGCCGCTGGAACGGCTGCGGCGAAAACGCCAAACTTCGACATGACGTGGAACTTCCACGAACACCAGCTTGCGACCGGGGAAACGGTTCACTTGGCCATCGCGAACGGCCCTGGCGAAGACGGCACCGCCACGATTTACACACATCCCGGAGCGGTCACCTGTGAGCCGGGATTTGCTCATAGCGGGTGGGAAGCGGAGGACGAGACGAACGATGAACCAACCGACAAACTCGAACTGCTAAGCGCGACAGGCATTCTCGATGGTGAAGAAGCATGCTCTAACAGTTCGGGGCTCGGCGAAGACGCCCACGTCTATTCCTACCCCCAGCGTGCGAGGCTAAGCCTCTCCGGGTCGAAGGGTAAGGCCGAAGTGAAGGCAAAGTCCAAAGATGAACCGATCGTTCTCAAGATCGAATACTCCGATGGCGACCTTTGCGTGTACACCTCGACGAAGCTCAAGGGCACCTTAGCGCTAAGCCGACATTTCGAAGTCGAAGGGTACGCGGGTGTAGATTTCACCGAACAGAAGGTTAAGCTGTCGAAGACTAACTCGTCGCCTGAATGCTCGAAGCACGTGACAGTGAATCTACAGTTCGGCTTCCTGACCGTCGATGGTGACTACGTGTTCGGCCATCTGGAATAGCACGCTTTCGCAGCACTGTAAAGGCGACCACCCACCTCTCCCGCCACTACGCCAGCCTCATAAGACTCGGCAAGCGCACACCCCACCCTCGCCATTGGCCGGCGCTGCGGGAGCTGGGATCGGGCGCACAGGATTATGGGGGAAAACGGTGTGGGAGCGGGGTTTGGGCATCCCGGTGGGGCGATTTACCCCTTTGGCGTTACGGATAGTCTGGTTGGTGGCCCTCTGTCCGCCTTGCCCGTTGGGGTTGAGGGGGGCATAACGATGCGGCGCACGCCCGCTAAGCCCCAATCCACCGATTCCGTCCGGCGCGAAACAAAGGATGACCTCCTGAAAGGGCTTGATGAGCGGCTGTTGGGCCAGCCGCGGCCCGAGTTCAGGAGGTCACCTTCATGGTGCATGATGGCGAGCGGGTCGGACTAGAGGGTCTGCGGGTGCAGTTCGATGACGAGCGCGCCGTCTCGGACGCAGGGGTGATGCTGGTCGCAATGCTCGCGGCGCGACTGGGGATCGAGGTTCTGGCGGGACGGCTGGTGCGGTTGCGGCGGGAGCGACCGGGCGCGGCGAACGCTGGGCGCAAGGTGATGGCGCTGATCTTCGCGATGGTGCTCGGAGCCGACAGCATCGACGACTGCGAGGTCTTGCGGGCGGGCCGTACACGCCGGCTGCTCGGTGGCTGGATCCCGGCGCCCTCGACGTTGGGGACGTTCCTGCGCGCGTTCACCTTCGGGCACGTGCGTCAGCTCGATGCGCTGCTCGGCGAGGCGCTCGTGAGAGCGTGGCGAGCCGGCGCCGGTCCCGGTGAGGACCGCTTGGTGATCGACGTGGACAGCTTCGTCGGCGAGGTGTGCGGGCGCCTGAAGCAGGGCGCCGCCTACGGGTACACAAAGCTGCTCGGCTATCACCCGATCCTCGCCACCCGCGCGGACACGCGGGAGGTGCTGCACATCCGACTGCGCAAAGGGTCGGCGAACACGCAGAAGGGGATGCTGCGCTTCACAGATGAGCTGATCGCCCGCGTGAACCGGGCCGGCGCCACCGGGGTGAAGCTGTTGCGCGCCGACTCCGGGTTCTGGAGCAACAAGGTGTTCGCCCGTCTGGAGCAGGCCGGCTGGTGCTACTCGATCGGCGTGCGCATGCAGAAGGGGATTTCAAAGGCTGTGCAGGCGATCGACGAGGACGCGTGGCAGGCGATCGAATACCCCGAGCAAGGCGAGGCGCAGATCGCCGAGACCATCCACGCCGGCCGGCGGCTGATCGTCCGCCGCACACGGCTCCTCGGAGCGCAAGCCGAGCTGTGGCCCGACTGGCGACACTTCTGCTTTATCACCAACCGCACCGAGGACATCACGATCGTCGAGGCCGAGCACCGCGATCACGCCGTCGTCGAGCAGGTGATCGCCGACCTCAAAGACCAGGCGCTCGCGCACTTCCCCTCCGGCGAGTTTGCCGCCAACGGCGCCTGGACCGTGCTCGGCGCGCTCGCGCACAACCTGCTGCGCTGGACGCAACTGGTCGGCCTGCCCGACAGCACCGTCCGGGCGGCGCGCACCCTACGCCGCCGCTGGCTTCAGATCGCCGGCCGGCTCACCCGCCACGGCCGAACCTGGACGCTTCACCTCCCCGCCCGCTGGCCCTGGCACGGCGACTACCTCGACGCGCTCAACCGAATCCGCGCGCTCCCCGCCGCCTGACCGACCACGGCGCACTCCCTCCCTGAACACCAGCAGCCTTCCCGTCCACCGGACGGATCAGGGCTGTCCGGAAACAGCGCAAAACTCGCGCCGCCACCCACCATCAAAAGCTCGCCCCGCCCACCGACCGCCCCGCCCGACGCCCCACACGAAATCTGACCCACACCCCCGAACTCACACCATTATTCGGTGGATCCAGGCTCATATGGAGGGGCGTTTGTCAAGGGGTAGGGGTGATCGGCCGGTGGGGTGCGGCTGGCGTTCTCGGCATGTGGGCGTGGGCGGTTCCCGGGGCGTCACGAGCTGAAGTGCCGGCTTGGTCGACCAGTCATGGTCAGGCTCATATGCGAGGGCTGGTTACCTCAAGACCCTTGTTCGTCGCCGGGCTCGCAATCTCTAAGATCGGGCGCCACCCGACAGGTGAACCGTGCGCGGGTTGCCCATAGCCCGTGTTCGCGGGCCCGTGTTGAGCGGCGACGTGTCGGCCTTCGTGTTGCTCGTGGCGCCCCGGCAGCCGCCGGACGCCGCGCGGGATGTGCGTGGGTGTCAGTCCAGGGTCGCAGCCTCCCAGCAGAACGCGGCGAGCTCGCGTGCGCAGGCGATCGCGACCGTTCCGGTGCGCTTGCCGCGCTTGCCCGCGAGATGTGTCCAGCGCTCGTGCAGGCGACGCTGGCAGCGCCAGGCGATCTGCACGACACGCGGGTCCTGTCCGACCTGGCGAGCGGCGATCGTCTCCCCGACCGCGGGCCGGTGGCGGTAGTGGTGGGCGGCCTCGACCAGCAGCCGGCGGGCGTGCGGCGGCCCGGCCTTCGTGATCTGGCCCTGCACGCGCTTCTCATCGGAGGTGTACTCGCTCGGCACCACGCCAAGGAACCCGGACAGCAACGCTGGCTTGGCGAACCGGCGAAAGTCGCCGACTTCCGCGCACAGCCCAGCGGCGGTGAGCGTGTCGATCCCGCGAAAGCAGCGCAGCCGCGCGCGACCGTCTCGGCGTGGCTGCTAGCTGGCACTGCCTCTTCGAGTGCGCCAATCAGTGTGCGCCGACGCGCAACCAGCGCCTGCACCGCGGACAGGTAGTCAAGGAACGTCGCCTGGGAGGGAGCATCCTCGAAGTGAAGCTGACACAGCCACCGCTCGTGCGGCTGCGTCCACGCCTTGCTCGGGAACCGGTGTCCCCTGCGCAACAAGAACTTCGACAGGCGATGGCGGCAGCGCATCAGGTCCTTGCGCGCATCCTCGACACAGCGCACCAGGTCACGGAAACGCTCATCGGTCTCGCTCGGCACGAACGCATACGACAGCTCGCCCGCGGCGAACAACCGCACCAGCCGCTTGGCGTCACGCCGGTCGGTCTTGACCCGGTCTCCCGGTGCCTTCGGGATCGACCCCGGCGCCACGACCCGTACATCCAGCCCACGCTCCTGCGCGACCCGCGCCAGCGCGAACCCCGTCGGCCCCGCCTCATACACCGCCGTCACCGGCCGCTCCAGCTCCTCCAAGAACACCGGCACCACCCTCGCCGGCTCACCCCGCAGCCGCTGCACACGCAGCTCACCAGAACCCGGGTCGAGCACCGCACAGACCGTCTGCGCCTGATGAACATCAAGCCCAACAAGGGCCATACTCTCTGACATGGTCGGCACCTCCCATAGCTGGGGTGTCAGCGCCGGGACCACCCCGACGCCCAGTCCCCGCACACCTATGCGCGGGGTGCCGGCCGATCCTGCCTCAAACGCCGGAGAGCCGAACGTCCATAGGGTCTAAGCCCCAATCCACCGATTCCGTCCGGCGCGAAACAAAGGATGACCTCCTGAAAGGGCTTGATGAGCGGCTGTTGGGCCAGCCGCGGCCCGAGTTCAGGAGGTCACCTTCATGGTGCATGATGGCGAGCGGGTCGGACTAGAGGGTCTGCGGGTGCAGTTCGATGACGAGCGCGCCGTCTCGGACGCAGGGGTGATGCTGGTCGCAATGCTCGCGGCGCGACTGGGGATCGAGGTTCTGGCGGGACGGCTGGTGCGGTTGCGGCGGGAGCGACCGGGCGCGGCGAACGCTGGGCGCAAGGTGATGGCGCTGATCTTCGCGATGGTGCTCGGAGCCGACAGCATCGACGACTGCGAGGTCTTGCGGGCGGGCCGTACACGCCGGCTGCTCGGTGGCTGGATCCCGGCGCCCTCGACGTTGGGGACGTTCCTGCGCGCGTTCACCTTCGGGCACGTGCGTCAGCTCGATGCGCTGCTCGGCGAGGCGCTCGTGAGAGCGTGGCGAGCCGGCGCCGGTCCCGGTGAGGACCGCTTGGTGATCGACGTGGACAGCTTCGTCGGCGAGGTGTGCGGGCGCCTGAAGCAGGGCGCCGCCTACGGGTACACAAAGCTGCTCGGCTATCACCCGATCCTCGCCACCCGCGCGGACACGCGGGAGGTGCTGCACATCCGACTGCGCAAAGGGTCGGCGAACACGCAGAAGGGGATGCTGCGCTTCACAGATGAGCTGATCGCCCGCGTGAACCGGGCCGGCGCCACCGGGGTGAAGCTGTTGCGCGCCGACTCCGGGTTCTGGAGCAACAAGGTGTTCGCCCGTCTGGAGCAGGCCGGCTGGTGCTACTCGATCGGCGTGCGCATGCAGAAGGGGATTTCAAAGGCTGTGCAGGCGATCGACGAGGACGCGTGGCAGGCGATCGAATACCCCGAGCAAGGCGAGGCGCAGATCGCCGAGACCATCCACGCCGGCCGGCGGCTGATCGTCCGCCGCACACGGCTCCTCGGAGCGCAAGCCGAGCTGTGGCCCGACTGGCGACACTTCTGCTTTATCACCAACCGCACCGAGGACATCACGATCGTCGAGGCCGAGCACCGCGATCACGCCGTCGTCGAGCAGGTGATCGCCGACCTCAAAGACCAGGCGCTCGCGCACTTCCCCTCCGGCGAGTTTGCCGCCAACGGCGCCTGGACCGTGCTCGGCGCGCTCGCGCACAACCTGCTGCGCTGGACGCAACTGGTCGGCCTGCCCGACAGCACCGTCCGGGCGGCGCGCACCCTACGCCGCCGCTGGCTTCAGATCGCCGGCCGGCTCACCCGCCACGGCCGAACCTGGACGCTTCACCTCCCCGCCCGCTGGCCCTGGCACGGCGACTACCTCGACGCGCTCAACCGAATCCGCGCGCTCCCCGCCGCCTGACCGACCACGGCGCACTCCCTCCCTGAACACCAGCAGCCTTCCCGTCCACCGGACGGATCAGGGCTGTCCGGAAACAGCGCAAAACTCGCGCCGCCACCCACCATCAAAAGCTCGCCCCGCCCACCGACCGCCCCGCCCGACGCCCCACACGAAATCTGACCCACACCCCCGAACTCACACCATTATTCGGTGGATCCAGGCTAAGAAGCACCGAGCGGCACCGAAGCGCTTGCCGGTGGTGGGCCTGCGCCGCTCGCGCAGCAAGCAGACTGGCGCCTGGCCGCCGCGGATCAAGCCGGTGTTCGCGCATCCGCTGCCCGGGGAAGGGATCTGGAAACCCACAGTGCCGCCGGTCAACGGAGGCCCAGCGGTGCTGGTGACGACCTTCCGCCCAGAAGCCGAATATCCGGAGCTGTTCGCTTATGTGGCGTGGTTCGATGCTTCACGCACCGCCATCGCCTACTACCCTGGACGCTACGAGCCGCCCAACGCCACCGTGCGCGGGCCGATGATGGTGCCTTACGGACAGCGCTGGCGGCTGCTCGCGACCTTCAACGGCGCCTTCACCTACGAAGACGGCGAAAACGGCTCCACCGTCAACGGGCGGGTCAACGAGCCGTTGAAGGACGGCAAAGCAACGCTCGTCGGCTATCGCGATGGACGGTGGGTGTCGCTCAAAGCTGACGCGGGCGATGGACGAGTGCGCATCGGTGTTGACGGCGCTGCTCTTCGAGGTCTGATGCTGCACGCCTGGCCGCGCGCACCTGCGGCGTAGGGCAGTCTCAGGCCGCCTGGACGGCCAACTGGTGCTTGTGGAGCTTCAGGAGGTTGTGGGTGGCGGTGATCAGCCGCCATTCTGAGAGCGCGGCCGATCGTCCTCGTCGTTGGAACTGGTTGATGCGCCGGTTGTGCTTGGTCTGTGCGAACACCGGCTCGACCATCGCCTTTCGTCGCCGGTAGAGCCGGCCGCCGTAGTCGCTCGCGAGTGCTTGGCGCATCGCCGTGTACCTTCCGCCTTGCCATCCCGGCCGTGGGGTCTGGCGCTTGCCAGCGTCGGGAGGGATCGAGAACCTGCACGTGCTCGTTGGCCACGACATGGTCCATCTGCTGCTCGTTCCAGTAGCCGCTATCGGCAACCGCGACCCCTGGTGTCTCTGTAACACCAATCGCCTGGAGTTCTCTCTTGGTTGCTTTCACCATCGGCTCGAGGTGACCGAAGTCCGGTGAGCTCGCGCTCACCTCGGCCGCGAGCACGATCTGCTCCTCGCTCACGACAGCCTGGACGTTGTAGCCCTGGGTGTAGCTGCGGGGAGTCTTCACGTTCCGCGAGTCCAGGTCGGTCGTGTTGATCTTCCCCGCCGGGACATCGGGTGGCTCCCATGGTTTCGGTGGGCGGCTGAGTCGCCGGCCTTGCGTGTCGCGTCCGTGCGCGCGGTAGTGCTCATATGCCTCGTTCGCCGCACGCTCGACTTCGAGGTCTTGCATCATTCGGCGCTCAGCCTCTAACAGCCGCTGCGCACGCGACCGGACGATCGGCTTCGCTTCTTCGCGGCGGTGCTCATCGAGCTGGTGGCGGGCCTCACGTAGCCAGCCCTCGCGACCCTGAGTGCGGGCCACGATGACATCCGGGTCAAGCTCGATCTTCACCTCGGCCGCCTCTCCCTCGCCGGCAGCCTCGCTCTGTCGCGTCCCCTGTTCCCGCGCGCTCGCGCGCGAGCTTCTCCTTGGCCGCCCGCAGCGCAGCACGTCGCCCCTCATGCGTGCGCAGATGCTCAGGCAGCTCATCGCCGCGCGCATCTCCGTAGAGCGCATCCTCGGCGGCGTCGACCTCGCCCGCCTCCTTCAGGATCTCCCGCGCGAGCTGCTCATAGTCGAGGTTTGAGTGATGCGAGGCGTTCGCGTGCACCTTCGTCCCGTCGATCGCGATCACCCCGACCTTCACGAGGCCCGACTCCCGACAGAGCCCCAGCACCTCGCTGAACAAGCCCGCGAGCGCCGCCTCGTGGCGCACACGAAACCGAGCGATCGTCGCGTGATCAGGCGTCTGCTGCGCGCGGCGATCACCCGATAGGCGACATCCTCGATGCAGCGACGCTCGATCCCACGCGAGGATCGCTCGCCCTGGGCGTAGGCGTACATCAGAAGCGCCACCATCATCGAAGGCTCAAACGCCGCGCGGCCCCACCCGTCCTGGCGGTAGCAGCCATAGAACGCGCCCAGATCCATCTCCTCGACCGACGCCACCACGAACCACGCCAGATGGCCCTCCGGCAGCCAATCCCGCGGGTCCGGGGGCATCAAGAACGCCTGCTCACGATCACACGCCAAGAAGTTCATAGCCATGCCATGAATGGTCTTCAACTCCCCGGACAGACCGGGGGTTTACGCGACACCCACGACGATTCTCGACAGCGCCGACCAATAGTTCCACACGCTCGCTTCCGCCAGGAGCAGCAGTCGGCGCTCAACAGAGCCGTGCAGCCCCGCACGTCCCCGTACCGACAGGGAAGCGCCGGCCGGCGAGACGATGCGCAGCGCGGCCCCGCGATTCGGCGTCCACCCACATTGCCCGGACCCGCCGACGCCGACGGCCCGACCCGAACCCTTCTCGCCGCTCTGCGCTAGACGCCTGCCCGCCTAGCGGGCCGCGCCGACCTCGAGGGCCGCGGCGGCGCCGGCACCGACGGGGTTTGGGCCATTCGCGGCCATCCCGGGGCCCCTACCCGGCGCGCGCACCGGGCTCGCCTGACGACCAGAGCCGCCACCCACGCGCGACGCCCGAAAGGCAGACCCAGCCCCGATCTCGACCGCGGCTCCCGCCTGGGCGGCGGGCCGCGTATCGGCCCGCGGCGACCCTGGGGCCGGGTCGGACCGATGTCCCGGTTTTGCGCCATTTAGGGGGTCTCCACCTTCCATCCCAACTACTTGCGCACACAACGACCCCGCGCTATACTAACTACACTTTCGTAAGCAGATATGGAGCGCATACCTATGACGCCATCACCAGATACACCAAGCACCACACCTTCCCAGGCCCAAAAGCCGGTGCTGCGCCTGATCCCGCTCGAGGACACGGTGGTGTTCCCGAACATGGGGATCACCCTGACTGAGACCGTCGGCGACGACGAGCGCGTCGTCCTGGTGCCGCGCCACGACAATGAGTTCCTCGAGGTCGGCACGATCGCCGAGGTGACCGAGCGTGTGCGCCTGCCCGGCGGCGGCAATGCCGTTGCGCTTTCCGGACAGCACCGTGCGCTGATCGGCGCCGCACAGACGGGCCCCGGCGGCGAGCTGCGGGTCGAGGTCGACGAGCGGCCCGACGACGTGCCGGTCAACAAGCGCACGCGCGAGCTCGAGCGCGAGTATCGCGCGACCGTCGAGGAGATCCTCGAGCTGCGCGGTGACGACGGGCGGATCGCGGCGTTCCTGCGCGCGATCGCCGAGCCGGGCACGCTGGCCGACTCCGCCGGGTACTCCCCGAACCTGTCGTACACCCAGAAGGTCGAGCTGCTGCGCACGCTCGACGTGACCGAGCGCCTCGAGCTGGCCGTGAAGCTGCAGCGCGAGAGCCTGGCCGAGCTGCAGGTGCGCAAGCGCATCCGCGAGGACGTCCAGGAGGGTGCCGAGAAGCAGCAGCGCGAGTACTTCCTGCGTAAGCAGATGGACTCGATCCGCAAGGAGCTGGGCGAAGACGAGGGCTCGATCGTCGAGGAGTATCGCTCGAAGATCGAGGCCGCCGAGATGCCCGAGGCCGTCGAGGAGCAGGCCCTCAAAGAGCTCTCGCGACTCGAGCGGATGGGCGAGCAGACCGGCGAGTCGAGCATGATCCGTACCTATCTGGATTGGCTGATCGCCGTCCCCTGGAGCAAGCGCTCCGAGGAGCACCTCGATCCCGTCGGCGCGCGCGCGGTGCTGGACGCCGATCACGCCGGTCTCGAGGATGTCAAGGACCGTGTGACCGAGTACCTGGCCGTGCGCAAGCTGCGCCAGGATCGCGGCATCGAGGTCGATCCCAAGTCAGGGGCGATCCTCACGCTGATCGGTCCGCCCGGAACCGGCAAGACGTCGATCGGCGAGTCGATCGCGCGTGCGACCGGTCGCGAGTTCGTGCGCATGTCGCTGGGCGGGGTGCGTGACGAGGCCGAGATCCGCGGACACCGCCGCACCTACATCGGCGCGCTGCCGGGACGGCTGGTGCGCGCCTTGCGCGACGCGGGCACGATGAACCCGGTGATCCTGCTCGACGAGGTCGACAAGGTCGGCGCGGACTGGCGTGGCGACCCATCCTCGGCGCTGCTCGAGGTGCTCGATCCTGCTCAGAATCACTCCTTCCGCGATCACTATCTCGACGTTGAGCTCGACCTCAGCCAGGTGATGTTCCTGGCGACGGCGAACGTCGCGGACACGATCCCCGGGCCGCTGTTGGACCGCATGGAGGTGATCCGCTTCGACGGATACACCTCCGAGGAGAAGCTCGCGATCGCGAAGGGGTACCTGTGGCCGCGCCAGCGCGACCGCAACGGCCTGCGCGAGGACGAGGTGGAGATCTCGGACGCGACCCTGAAGATGATCATCGCCGAGTACACGCGCGAGGCCGGGGTGCGCAACCTCGAGCGCGAGCTGGGCACGGTGCTGCGCAAGACGGCTACGAAGATCGCCTCGGCGTCGGTTCAGGCGCCGGTCACGATCGACGTCGATGCCGTACGCGACGCGCTGGGTCGCCAGAAGTTCTTCCAGGAGTCGGCGTCGCGAACGGCGACCCCGGGCGTGGCGACCGGTCTTGCGGTCACCGGCACCGGTGGTGACGTGCTGTTCGTGGAGGCCACATCGATGAAGTCCGATGGCGGATCCGGCGGCGGCCTGGTGCTGACCGGCCAGCTCGGCGACGTGATGAAGGAGTCGGCACAGATTGCGCTCTCCTACGTGCGCGGGCATGCCGAGGAGCTGGGAATCGAGCCGAGCGTATTCGACGGCCGCGGGTTCCACCTGCACGTGCCCGCGGGCGCGATCCCCAAGGACGGCCCGAGCGCGGGCGTGACGATGGTGACCGCGCTGGCGTCGCTGCTGTCCGGCCGACCGGTCAAGCACACGGTCGGTATGACCGGCGAGATCACGTTGCAAGGCCGCGTGCTGCCGATCGGCGGCCTCAAGCAGAAGGCGCTGGCGGCGCACGCCGCCGGACTGACCGACGTGATCCTGCCCGAGCGAAACCGTGGCGACCTGGACGACATCCCCGAAGAGGTGCGCGACCAGATGGCGTTCCATCCGGTGATGACCGTCGAGGAGGTGCTCGATCGCGCGCTCGAGCCGGCGCGGGAGAGCTCGGCCGCTGAGGCCGAGGTCGGCGCCGGAGCCGACGGCCAGCGGCGTAAACCAAGCAAGCCGGCGACGCGGGACGAGGCGCCGAGTCCCGTCAGCTCGTAAGGCACACCGGCGATGTCACGCCGTCCAGGGCGCCGCTGCCAGCCCGTTCCGGTCGAGGTTCGCGAAGCCGCGAGCCTGCTGGAGCGGCGCTGGCAGCTGTCGATCATCTATGCGGCGCTCGCGGGAGCGCTGCGCTTCAACGAGTTCGCGGATGCGGTCGCAGGGATCTCACCGCGAATGCTGTCTGAGCGGCTGCGCGATCTGGAGGCGGCAGGGCTGGTGCAGCGCACCGTCCTCCCCACCAGCCCGCCGACCGTCGAGTACCGCCTGACCGCGCGCGGCATGCGTCTGGGCCCCGTGATGGAAGCGATGCGGGCCTATGCGGAAGGTTCGATCAGGGATGAGCTTGGCGACGGCGAAGCGCCGGGCGATCAGCCCGATGGTGAGCGCTCGGCGGTGGAACGGCCGGCGATCGAGGGTCCGCCTGCAGAGGAGCCGGTCGGGGGCTGAGGCCACGAGATCAGATGAGCACGGACGCTCGCTCTCGACGTTGCATACCTCGGACCTGACTCTCGCCGTCTGCACGCGGACTTTCGTCTCCGCGTGCAGACCCTCCCCGTCCCTTACCGGCTCTCGGCGTCCGCGTACCGGCACTCCGGCGCCGATCGCCAGTACGCGCCAGTGTCGGTAGACGGCTGGGAACGGTCAGTAAGCGCGCCAGTGCCGGTAGACGGCTAGGAACGCGTAGACGATGGCGCCGACGAGCACGAACCAGAGCAGCTGCCCAAGTCCCGATTCCCACATGCGCGCGCGCGCTGCGTAGGTGAGCACGGCGAACGCGATCGCGCCGTAGAACACGCCGCGATAGACATCGCCGAGCGAGTGCAGAGCGACGCGGTGTTCGCGATACAGGCGCAGGCCGAGGTAGCCGATCGCAACCGCGAAGCCGATGTAGACGACCCCGAGAAACGTGTGCGACGCCCGCCCGCCACCGGGAAGCAGATAGATGGCGGCGGCGATCAGCACGATGATCGCGATATTCCGGGCGACCTTGAGGCGTTCCATCAGGAGGATCTTAGGCGCGGCTGGCGAGAAGGCCCGCCCGCACAGCCGCCGGAAAGGCCCCGAGAAGGACCGCGGGCTCAGCCGCCGGCAAGGCCTGCGGGTCCCGTTGTGCCGGCGAGGCCCGACTCAGTCGATCAGCGCCTCCAGGTCGGCATACGCTTCGTCGACCGCGCGGCGTGCCGCGGTGTGGCGAGCCTCGGACTTGGCCGACTCATAGCGAGTGGCCCATGCCTCGGGCTGCGCCAGCTCGCCTTCGAGCGCGCGCAATGCAGCCTCGGCATCCTCCACGGCCTGCTCGGCCTTGGCCTGCGCATTGAGTCTGTTCTTCGACGGTCCCGTCGCTTTCGGCTTGGCGCTCCCTTTCGCCTTGACGATAGAACCGGCCTTGCCGGTTCCCGCGTCGAACGCGCCGGCGCCTTTCGATCGGACGGCCGACGCCCCGTTCGCCGCCGCCCCGCGTGTGCCGTCCGCGGCGGTTCGTTGACCATCCGGATCGGCTCCCGGCAAACCGCCGTCCGACGCAGCTTCCGCCGCGACCGGCGCCGGCGCGGAATCCGCGGCGTCGTCCCCATCCAGGCCCGCGGCGCGTTCTTCGCGGACGCGCGCGTACTCGGGCCAGCCGCCGAGATAGCTGTGCAGCGTGCGCTGCTCGATCGCGACGGTTCGGGCGCCCACCGCATCGAGCAGAGCGCGATCGTGCGACACCAGCAGGATCGCGCCCGTGAACGCGCGCAGGGCGTCCTCGAGCGCCTCGCGGCTCTCGATGTCGAGATGGTTGGTGGGCTCGTCGAGGATCAGGACGTTCGGCGGCTGCGCTGCGCCGACGAGGATTGCCAGCGACAATCGCCGGCGCTCGCCGCCGGAGAGCCCGGCGAGTGGTTTCTCGGCCTGCTCACCCGAGAACAGGAAGCGCCCGAGTAGCGAGCGTGCCTTGTTGGGAGTGAGCCCGGTGGCGCGCTGGGTGGCTTCGAGCACGCTCGGGTCGAGATTCCCACCGGTCCGGGGGCCCGCGTCGAGCTCGTCGGCATGCTGGGAGAGGTAGCCGAGCCTGACGTTATGTCCCGTGCTGAGCCTGCCGCCGGCGAGGGGACGGCGCCCGGCGAGCGCTTCGATCAGCGTCGTCTTGCCCGATCCGTTCGGCCCGACGAGCGTGACGTGCTCGCCGCGTTCGAGCCATAGCTCGGCGCGCTCGAGCAACGTGACGTGCTCGCCGACCTGCACGCAGCCGTCCAGGAGCTCGAACACGACCCGCCCGGAGCGCTCCGCCGGCTTGAACGCGAACTCGAGATTGCGCTGGTCGCGCGACCGATCGGAGATCGGCCAACGCTCGATCGTCTGCATCTTCGCGAGCTTCTTCACGCGCGACTGCGCTTGGCGGGCCTTGGTGGCCTTGTAGCGAAACCGCTCCACGAAGCGCTCCATGCGCGCGATCTCGGCCTGCTGGCGATCGATCGCCTTGCCGAGCGCGATCTCGCGAGCGGCCTGCTCGCGCCGCCAGGCGGCCCACGTGCCGGCAAAGAAGCGGGAACGGCCCGCCTCGAGCTCGAGCACCGAGGTCCCGACCGCCTCCAGGAACCAGCGATCGTGCGCCACCAGCGCGATCGCGGCGTCGAGCCCAACGAGCGTCTGCTCGAGCCACTCCAAGGACTCGATGTCGAGATGGTTGGTGGGCTCGTCCAGCAGCAAGAGGTCGGCGCCCGTGGCGAGCGCACGCGCGAGCGACGCGCGCGTGAGCTGACCGCCGGAGAAGGTATCGAGCGTGCGGTCCAGATCGTCGTCGGTGAAGCCGAGTCCGCGCGCCATCGCGCTGGCCCGGTCGCGCCATAGATAGCCTCCCCGCGCCTCCAACCGCGCCTGAGCGCGTGCGTAGCGCTCGAGCGTCGGCTCATCGGACGTGCCGGCGCTCATGCTGCCCTCCAGCTTCGCGAGCTCAGCTTCGATCTGCAGCTCCTCGGTGCAGCCGGACAGCACGTAGTCGCGCAGAACGCGATCGCGATCGCGCGGTGGACGCTGGTCGTGCAGCGCCAGGCGCGCACCCTTCGCCAGCCTGACCGTGCCACGATCGATCGACTCGTCCCCGGCGAGCATCCGCAACAGCGTGGTCTTGCCGGCGCCGTTGCGCCCGGCGATGGTCATCCGCTCGCGCCGCTCGAGCTTGAACGACACGCCGCGGAGCAGCGGTTTGCCCGCCATGTCCTTGTGCAGATCTGAAGCGATCAGGACCGCCATTCCAGGCATGGTAGGCGGGGCCTGCGCTAGGCTACGCAGCGATGACGCGCTCGCGCTCATGCACGCTTCACCGCCTACTCGGGCTATGCGGCTCGTTCCTACTGCTGTCGCTCGTGCTGGCCCCCGTGGCGATGGCCGAAGGCGATGGTCGCGGGCTCTACGGCGCGACGAACGACAAAGTCGTGACCGACGCGGGCTTCATCCTGATCATCTTCTTCCCGACGCTCGTGCTCGTGCTGACCCTGATCCAGAAAGCCTTGGAAAAGCGCAAGGCGCAGCGCAAAGCGGCCAAGAAGCAGCTCGGCGAGATCGAGTGGCGCGGCGGCTGGTAGAGCCGACGGTCTGTCTCTCGATAGCTGTCGATAGGCAGACCCCGATAATCGCTGTGGACTGGCAGGCGACCACGATCGCAGTCGATCGCCAGAGCTCGAGCGCCATGCGCGGACGGGCGCTCCGATGAGCGATCCGCAGGCCGTTCGCTACGAGCGCCGAGGAGCAGCCGCGGTGATCACGATCGATCGCCAGCATCGGCGCAACGCCGTCGATGGGGACACCGCCGCATTGCTGTACGAGGCGTACATGCGCTTCGAGGACGACGACGACGCGCGGGCGATGGTGCTGACCGGCGCCGGCGGCGTGGCGTTCTGCGCCGGCGCGGACCTGAAGTTGACCGAGACGATGGCGGGCAGGCTGTCCTCGCGCGAGGGCCCGATGGGCTTCACGCGGCTGACCGCCTCAAAGCCGACGATCGCGGCGATCTCTGGGTTCTGTCTGGCTGGCGGGCTCGAGCTGGCGTTGTGGTGCGATCTGCGGATCGCGACCGAGGACTCGACGCTGGGCTATCCCGAGCGGCGCTGGGGGGTGCCGCTGATCGACGGCGGCACGCAGCGGCTGCCTCGGATCGTCGGGATGGGACGCGCTCTCGACCTGATCCTGACCGGTCGGATGATCGGGGCGAGCGAGGCGCTCGAGATGGGCATGCTGACCGAGATCGTCCCGCCCGGCGCGCACTTGGAGCGGGCGCTCGCGATCGCCGAGGGTCTGGCCGGGTTTCCCCAGAGCACGATGCTGGCCGATCGCCGTGCCGCGATCGAGGGTTTCGGCCTGAGCCTCGAGCAGGGACTGGCGCTCGAGGCGCAGTCCGGGCCGCAGGTGTTCGAAGAAGGAGCTCGCGGGGCGGCGCGGTTCGCGGCAGGCGAGGGACGCGGCGGCGCCGGCGCCGGCGTGTGAGGCCTGAACGGCGCTGCACGCAAAGATGCAGACTGGACGCCGGCATGATGAGCGCCGCGGCGCGTTGACGGATATGCTCAGCTGACGATGGCTTACTTCGTGACGGGCGCTACCGGCTTCATCGGGCGGCGGCTGACCGAACGGTTGCTCGAGAAGCGCCAGGGCACGGTGTATGTGCTCGTGCGCGAAAGCTCGCAAGGCAGGCTGGAGGACCTGATCGCGCACTGGCACGCGACGCTCGGCGCGGCGCAGGCCAAGCGCGTCGAGCCGGTCGTGGGAGACCTCCGCAAACCGTTGCTCGGCGTCGAGAAGCCCCAGGTCGAGGATCTGCGCGGGAAGATCGAGCACTTCTTCCACCTCGCCGCGATCTACGACATGACGGCGCCGTCCGAGCAGAATACGGCGGTGAACGTGGGCGGCACTACGCACGCCGTCGAGCTGGCACGCGCTCTCGAGGTCGATCATCTGCACCACGTGTCGTCGATCGCCGTCGCCGGCACCTACCGCGGGACGTTCGGCGAGGACATGTTCGACGAGGGGCAGAAGCTGCCCTCGGCCTACCACCGCACCAAGTTCGAGGCTGAGCGGATCGTGCGCGAGCAGCCCTACGTTCCGTGGCGCGCCTACCGGCCCGGCATCGTCGTGGGCGACTCGCGCACGGGCGAGATGGACAAGCTCGACGGTCCCTACTACTTCTTCAAGGCGATCCAGCGGATGCGCCAGCTGTTCCCGGAGTGGGCGCCGCTGGTGGGCGTCGATCTCGGTTACACCAACGTCGTGCCGGTCGACTGGGTGGCGGGCGCGCTCGAGCACATCGCGCACGAGCCGGATCTCGACGGCAAGGCGTTTCACCTCACCGATCCGCGCACCCAGCGCGTCGATGAGGTCATCAACGAGCTGGCAGCCGCGGCGCACGCGCCGCGATTCCAGATCACGCTCGGCAAACGCCTGACCGACCCGCTGCCGAAGTGGCCGCTGCAGCTGGCGCTTGCGCTGCCTCCGTGGCGTCAGGCCAAGAACCTGGTGCTGCGCGATCTCGGTATCCCGGAAGAGGTCCTGGGCCACATCGAGCTGGTGCCGCGCTTCGACACGCACGAGGCGCAGCTCGCGCTGGCGGGCACGCCGCTCGAACAGCCGCCGCCGGTGCGCGAGTATGCGGCGCGCCTGTGGGACTACTGGGAGCGCCGCTTGGACCCCGACCTGTCCAGACGCCGAACCCTGAAGGCGACGCTCGACGGCAAGCACGTGATGATCACGGGCGCGTCCTCGGGGATCGGGCGATCGACCGCACTGAAGGTCGCGGAGGCGGGGGGAGTGCCGTTGCTGGTGGCACGCAACGTCGAGAAGCTGGAGGAAGTGCGCGCGGAAATCGTCGCCGCGGGAGGGATCGCGTACGTGTACGCCGCCGACATCTCAGATATGGACTCGGTCAACCGCTTGATCGAGCGCGTCTTGGCCGATCACCGCGGCGTCGACATGCTCGTGAACAACGCCGGGCGCTCGATCAGACGCTCGATCGCGCTCAGCTACGACCGTTTCCACGACTTCGAACGCACGATGAGGCTCAACTACTTCGGCGCCGTGAAGCTGATCATCGGACTGCTGCCGCACATGCGCGAGCGCGGCTCGGGGCACATCGTGAACATCTCCTCGATCGGCGTGCAGACCAACCCGCCGCGGTTCTCGGCCTACGTGGCCTCGAAGGCGGCGCTGGACGCGTTCACCCGTGTGGTCGCCTCGGAGGTGATCGGCGACGGGGTGACGTTCACCACGATCCACATGCCGCTGGTGCGCACGCCGATGATCGCGCCGACCAAAATCTACGACGCTTTCCCGGCGATCACGCCGGACGAGGCGGCCGACATGATCTGCGAGGCGTTGCGCACGCGCCCGAAGCACATGGGCACGCGTCTCGGTACGTTCGGCGAAGTCGCCTACACGCTCTCGCCGAAGTCGGTGGACAGGTTGCTGCACCTGGCGTTCCGCGTGTTCCCGGATTCGGCCGCGTCAAAGGGCCATCGCGACGTCGAGGAACGCGCGTCGTTCGAGCAGATCGCAATGGCAACGCTGACGCGCGGCGTGCACTGGTAGGCGTACGGCTCACTGGTCACCTACCTGACGCGAGGCGCAGCGCCGGCTCGCACGCGAAGTCATGATTGAGCCGTGATCGCTTCTGAAGCCAACGCGATCGAGGTGCGCGATCTGCACAAGCGCTACGGACACACCGAGGCCGTGCGCGGCATCGATCTGAATGTGCGCCGCGGCGAGGTATTCGGGCTGCTGGGTCCGAACGGAGCCGGCAAGACGACGACGGTCGAGATCCTCGAGGGCTACCGGCAGCGCAGCGGTGGCGAGGTGTCGGTGCTCGGATGGGATCCCGCGAGCCGGCCGATCGAGCTGCGTCGTCGCATCGGAATCGTGCTTCAGAGCGGCGGTATCTATAGCTACGTGACCGTGCGCGAGGCTCTCGAACACTGGGCAAGGCTGTACCCCCGGCCGCGGGACGTGCAGGAGGTGCTCGGCCTGGTCGGTCTGAGCGAGCAGGCCGAGGTGCGCACGCGCAGGCTCTCGGGAGGCCAGCTGCGCCGCCTGGACTTCGCGCTGGCGCTGGTGGGCGATCCCGACCTGATCTTCCTCGATGAGCCCACGACGGGATTCGATCCGGAGGCGCGGCGCAGCGCGTGGGCGACCGTGCGCGGGCTGCGCAGCCTCGGCAAGACGATCCTGCTGACGACGCACTATCTCGACGAGGCTCAGGAGCTGGCGGATCGCGTGGCGATCGTCAAGGACGGTCGCGTTCTCGCGATCGGCGCGCCGCGTGATCTCGGCGCGGGCGCGGCGCACTACCGCGTGGCGTGGCGTGACGCCAGCGGCGAGCTGCTCGAGCGCCAGACCGACGAGCCGACGCGGCTGCTGGCTGAGCTCACGACCGAGGCGCTGGCCCGTGGAGAAGAGCTGCACGAGCTGAGCGTCGGGCGCCCGACGCTCGAGGACGTCTACCTGGAGCTGACAGCCGATGCCTGAGTGGCGACAACCCCTGCCTGAGTGGCGACAACCCCTGCCTGAGTGGCGACAACTCGTGCCTGACGCGATGACGGCCGATGCCTGAGGCGTTGACTCTCAGCTGGCGCCAGTACCGCCTCGAGCGGCGCATGTTCTGGCGCAACCCGAGCGCGGCGTTCTTCAATTTTCTGCTGCCCTTGCTGTTTTTGATCGGCGGGGGCGCGATCCTGCACGGCAATCAGCATCAGCTGAACCGGCTCGTGCCGGCGATCGCTGGCATGAGCGTGATGTTGACGACGTTCACGGCGCTGGCGTACAACATCGTGTTCCTGCGCGAGCGCGGGGTGCTCAAGCGGATCCGCGGCGCGCCGCTGCCGACCGGCTCGTACTTCAGCGGGGTGGCGGCCAACGCGGTCACGAACACGGCGCTGCAGATCGCGCTCGTGGTGCTTGCCGGACGCCTGTTCTTCGGAATCGGCTGGCCCAAGGAATGGGGCGAGCTGTTGGTGTTCGTGGTGGCCGGCGTGGTCTGCTTCGCGGCGCTCGGCGTGGCGTTCGCTCACGCGATCCCGAACTTCGAGTCTACGGCGGCGTACGTGAACGCGGTGTTCCTGCCGGTGGTGTTCGTGTCGTTCTACGCCTTCGATACCAAGAGCGCGCCCGCCTTTCTGAACACCCTCGCCAGCGCCCTGCCACTGAAGCCGTTGATCGAAGGCCTGTCTGGGGCGATCGTGACGGGCTCGGGACTGGGCGCCAATCTCGACGCGCTGGCGGTGATCGGCGTGTGGGCCGTGTTCGGGTTGTGTTTCGCGATCAGAGGATTCTCATGGGAGCAGCGGGGATGAGCGGCTGACCGTAGAAATCCGCTGGCCACGAGAGATCTGCACGCCTGATTTCAAACGCACGACAAAGTCGGTTATATCGAATAGTCCTTGTTGCGCCGGCTATTCGTCCACGCTGGGGCGCGCGCCCGACAGCAGCCCGCTGAGCAGCCCGATCCGACACTGCAACCTGGTCAAGCCAAGGCTCGCCGATCGTGCCCGAAAACCAGTCAAACCAGTCCGGCGCAGAGGCTTCAGCACACGCGCCATCACCCACGTCACGCGGGTCCGCGACCGAGCGGCGCAAGCCCGTGCAGCGGCGCGAGCCGGCCGAGCCGCGCAGGCCGGCCGAACCACGCATGCCCAGGTACTTGCGGACGCTGACGGGCCGGCGCAACGGCGTATGGGCGGCGGTCATGGCTGTGCTCATGCTCGCGGGCACGGTGGGCGCCGTGCTTGGGGCGCGCGCGGTGGCCAGCTCCGAAGCGGCGAAAGCCCGGCTGGCCTTTCGCTCGGCCTCGATTGAGATCGCCACGAACCTGAGGATGGCGATCCAGCACGAGGAAGACCTCGTGATCAGCGCGAGCGCGTTCGTCACGACCAACCCCGAGATGTCGCCGGCCGTGTTCGACCACTGGTCGGAATCGGTGCACGCAATGCAGCGCTATCCCGAGCTGCAGAACATCGGTCTGCTGGCCTACGTGCCGGCAGCTGATCTACACGCGTTCGAGGCGCGCATCGCGACCAATCCGGTCCGGGCGCTGGGACCAGACTCGGTCAACCCGAAGAGAGGCTTCGAGATCCTGCCGGCCGGCAGGCGACCGCACTACTGCCTGGCCGTGGCCGGACTGGCAAGGAGCTCCGCGACATACCTGCCGCCCGGGTTGGACTACTGCGCACTGGCGCCGCAGCTGGTGCTCGATCGCAGCGCCGGCATGACCGCTTATGCACCGTTCGCGAAGGGCACCGACACGCTGCTGGGAGTCGAGACCCCGGTGTATCGCGGCGGGGTGGCGCCGGCGACGGTGGCGGGGCGCGAACGGGCGTTCATCGGTTGGCTCGGCGAGCTGATCACGCCGAACGTGCTGCTGCAGCGAGCGCGGTACGGGCATCCGGGCATCGCCGTGGCGTTCCGGTACGAGTCGCGCTTCTCGCACGTGACGCTCACCGACGGCACGGTCCCGGCTCACGCCCAGAGCACCCGGCTGCATCTTCGCTCCGGATCACGGGCGCTCGCCGACGTACACCAGGGCTGGACCGTGCAAACCTACGCTGCTCCGGTATCGAGCAGCGTGTCCGGCAACTTCCATGCCCTGACGCTGCTGATCGGCGGTTGCCTGCTGAGCCTGCTGTTCGGTCTGCTTGTGTTCGTGCTTGGAACCGGGCGCACGCGCGCGCGTGCGCTGGTCGAGGAGAAGACGCGCGAGCTCTACCACCAGGCGCTGCACGACACGCTCACCGGACTCCCGAACCGCGCACTGGTGCTCGACCGCGCCGAGCAGATGCTCGCCCGCACCGCGCGTCACCCTGGAGCGCTGACGGGCGCGCTGTTCATCGATGTCGACAGCTTCAAGCGCGTCAACGACAACCTCGGGCACGCGGCGGGTGACGAGCTGCTGCGGGTGGTCGGGGAGCGGCTGCAGCGCGTGGTGCGCCGCCAGGACACGGTCGGTCGCCTCGGGGGCGACGAGTTCGTCGTGCTGGTCGAGCCAGCGGACCAGGCGATGCTGGGAGCGCTGGCGGATCGGTTGACCGAGATCTTGCGCGAGCCGGTCGAGCTTGGCGCGGGGCGCCAGATATCGTCGCTGACGGCCAGCATCGGGGTGGCGGTCGGGCGCTACACGAGCCCGGACTCCCTGCTGCGTGACGCGGACCTGGCGCTGTACGCGGCCAAGGCGGCCGGCAAGGACCGCTACGTGCTGTTCGACGCGGCGATGTACAGCGGCGTGGGCGATCGGCTGGAGCTCGAGACCGAACTCGGCGAGGCGCTGCGTAAGGGTCAGCTGTTTCTGCTCTACCAGCCGATCTACGAGCTCGTGAGCGGCGAGGTCACGGGCGTCGAGGCGCTGGTGCGCTGGCAGCATCCACGGAAAGGAGTCGTGTCGCCCGAACGCTTTATCCCCGTCGCCGAGGAGAGCGGACTGATCGTGCCGATCGGCCGCTGGGTGCTCGAGGAGGCGTGCCATCAGGTCGCGGCGTGGGCAGCGCAAGGCCTGCAGGTGGGCGTCTCGGTGAACGTGTCCGCGAGCCAGCTGAGCCGTAGGGAATTCGTGGACGACGTGCAGCGCGCGTTGGACGAGTCGCGGATCGCGCCGTCGCAGCTGACGCTCGAGATCACCGAGACGACGCTGATGCGCAACGTGCCGGCGGCCTGCGGGCATCTGGAGGCGATCCGCGCGCTCGGGGTGCGTATCGCGATCGACGACTTCGGCACCGGATACGCATCGATCTCGACGCTGCAGCGGGTGCCGGTTGACGTGCTCAAGGTTGACACCAGCTTCGTGGCGGCGCTGGACGACGGAGACCCGCACCGCAGCGCCCAGACTCGCAAGCTGCTGAAGGCCATCCTGGATGTCGGTCAAGCGCTGTCTCTGACGGTGATCGCCGAGGGGATCGAGCATCAGAGCCAGGCCAGGGCGCTGCTCGAGATGGGCTGCGAGATCGGCCAGGGCTACCTGATGGCGAAGCCCGATCGGGCGCGGTCGATCGAGCATCTGCTCGCAGCCGACGCGCCGGAGCCGGCGGTCGGCCCGCCCGTGCGCGCCGAATAGGCCTCGTTCCCAAGCAGGGCGCGCCGCGCGTCTGTGTACTGTGCGGTCCCCATGTGGCAGCCGGTGGAGGACCTGTACCTGCTGAAGAAGCTTGTCGCCTTCAGGCCCGAGCCGCTGGCTACCTGATGGTCGAAGGTGTCTTCAGGGTCGGCGATGATGGGGTCTTCGAGCCGACCGTACACGCGGCGGGCCCTTGGGATCATGGCGCGCTGCACGGCGGCGCGGCTGCGGCCCTGATCACCCGAGCGTTCGAGCGGAGCGAGCCGGACGAGCAGCTCGCGCTGGCACGGCTCGAGTTCGCGTTTCTGCGGCCGATTCCGTTCGCAAAGCTGGCGGTCGAGACCGAGGTGGTGCGCCTAGGACGGCGGGTGCGCGAGCTGCATGCCGAGTTGAGGGCAGACGGGCAGACGATCTGTCGCGCGAGCGCGCTGCGTGTCCAGGCTGTCCCCCTCGGCGTGCTCAGCAACACGCGGGCGTCGGTTGAGAGACTCCCGGGGCCCGAGCATGGCACGGTGATGCGGTTTGCACTCGATGAGCAGGCCGGCGATAGCTTTGCGACGACGGGCATGGAAATGAGTTGGCTCGACGAGTCCTGGATTCCCGGCCCAGGTCGGGTGTGGATGCGCATGCGGCGTCCGCTCGTGCCGAGCGAGCAGCCCAGCCCGCTGGTCCGGGTCGCGGCGGTCGCTGACTTCGCCAACGGCGTCAGCGCGGAGCTGCCGTTCGATCGCTACCTGTATATCAACGCCGACCTCGCGATTCATCTGTGGCGTACGCCGCAAGGCGAGTGGATCGGGCTGGACTCGCGCACTCTGCTCTACGAGAACGGGATGGGGACGAGCGAAAGCGTCGTGCACGATCTCTCCGGCGCGATCGGGCGGGCATTTCAGACGCTCGTTGTGCAGCCTCGCTGAGCCCGCGCGGCGCGCGCCTCAGCGCATGATCACATCGCCGAGCGCCTCGTCGATCGCGTCAAGCGTGTCGGCGCTGAGCTCGATGCCGGAGGCGGAGGCGTTGGCGTGCACCTGCTCGGGGCGGCTGGCGCCGACGATCGCAGAGGCGACATTGGGCTGGCGCAGCACCCAGGCCAGAGCGAGCTGCACCATCGTAAGTCCGGCCTCCTGCGCGATCGGCTTCAGCCGCTGGACGGCCTCGAGCACGCGGTCCTCCATGAAGCCGCCGATGAACCCGCTCATCGACTCGCTGGCGGCGCGCGAGTCGGCGGGCGCCGGCTGACCGGGCAGATACTTGCCCGTCAGGACCCCCTGTGCGAGCGGCGACCACACGATTTGGGAGATCCGTTCCTGTTCGCACAGCGGGATCAGCTCGGCCTCGGGCTTGCGCCAGATCATCGAGTACTGCGGCTGGCTGGAGACCCAGCGCTCGACGCCGGGCAAAGCCAGCGACTCCTCGACCTTCGACACGGGCCACTCGCTGAAGCCGATGTAGCGTGTCTTGCCAGCGCGGGCGACTTCGGTGAGCGCCTGCATCGTCTCCTCCAGCGGCGTCTGGTCGTCGTAGCGGTGGCACTGGTAGAGGTTGACGTAGTCTGTGCCCAGGCGCTGCAGCGACGCATCGATCTGCTTGTGGATCTGCGCCGCGGAGAGCCCGCGGTCGGTGTCGGACATCGGGAAGAAGATCTTCGTGGCCAGCACGTAGGAGCCGCGCTCGCGACCTGCCAGGGCTTCGCCGAGCAGCGTCTCGGCGGCGCCGCGCCCGTAGACGTTGGCGGTGTCGATGAAGTTGATACCGGCGTCGAAGGCGGCGTCCACGCAAGCCTTTGACTGTTCACGCTCGACCCCTCCGGAGTAGGTGAGCCACGAGCCGAGGCTGATCTCGGAAACTTGGAGGTCGCTGGCGCCGAGCTTGCGCAATCGCACGCGCAGCAGCCTACTTCAAACGCGTGGCGCGTCAGCTGGCCCTGCCCGAGCGCCTTGGCGGCCGTGCTGGCGCGTCCCCGGCGGCCGGCCGTCCTAGCCCAGCCGCCGGGAACCATCGCTGGCTATGGGAGCGCTTCGAATTCTCCGCTCGCCGTCTGTGTTTTTTTGCCGAGGATCGATGAGAACTTGCCGCTGGCCGTGTTATCTCCGCCGCCGCTGATCGAGGCCCATTCGCCGCTGGCGATGTTTTCGTCTCCGGCGGCGACCCACGAGAAGTTGCCTTCTGTCTTGTTTTCCTCACCCCCGCCGATTGCCGACACTTCCCCAATGGCCAGGTTGAAATAGCCGCCACCGATCCAGGCCGCGTCGGCTTCAGCCACATTGTCCGCACCACCGCTCACGGACGCGTAGGGCCGACGTGCGGTATTGCCAATTCCGCCACTGACGGCTGCGCTGTCGCCGTCCGCGATATTGTCTTCGCCCCCGGCGACCGTGTCGTCCATGCCGTAAGCCCTGTTCCCGTAGCCACCCGCGACCGTCGTGTATTCACCTTCCGCAGAGTTCTGGCCACCGCCGAGGACAGTGGCATTTTCCCCTGCGGCCTTGTTGGCGCCGCCACCGAGCACCGATGCGAACGGCGACGTGATCGCGTCTCCCGAGCCCGCGAGGATATCGCCATATGAGGTGAATTCCTGTGACTTTCCGAGGACGAGGTCATGCGACCCGGTCTGCGTGCCGGGGCTTTCGTCATAGCCGATCACGAGGTTGCCCTCGCCGTTGACGGATTCAGTCTTGCCTTCTCCGTTGACGATTTGCACGTTGACCCCGGAGAACTGGACGGTCGGCTTACCGCCCACTCCAGAGCCGACGTATTTGATGTGCGCCAAGAGCATTTTCAACGCTTCGCGCTGTTCGCTCGTCAGCCCGGTACCACCTTCTGGCCCTTCTTTACCTTCTTTACCTTCTTTACCTTCTTTGCCTTCTTTGCCTACCTTCCCTTCCGATCCTGCTTTCCCTTCCGGTCCCGCTTTGCCTTCCGGTCCCGCTTTGCCTTCCGGTCCCGCTTTGCCTTCGGACCCGGCTTTGCCTCCGGGACCCGTCTTCCCTTCGGCCCCGAGGTTGCTCAGCGTGTACCCCTTCTTGCACTTCCCGTGCCTGGGAGTGACGAGCCCAGCGCCTTCCTTCTTCGGTATGCAGAGCTTGAGCGCCGATGCCGAGGTCGCAAATACCGTCATCAGCGACGCCGCCAGCAGGGCAGCCACAACGCACATTCGCTTCATCAGAGAACCCCCAATTCGCTCTCACGCGGCCCCGTGCGGCGCCACGTATGTTTCGCCGTCTCCGCAACACGCGCCTGCAGCAGCGGGCCGAAGGGCCGGCTTCCGCAAGACCTTACGCCCTGGCTAGCGCCGCCGGCCGCGCCCGAAGCTCTGCATCGGCGGGACCACGGCACGCATGCTGGAGCCGACTGCCGCGGCCTGCTGCCGGCGCTGCTGCTGCTGCTCCTCCTGTCCGCCGGATGCTGGCGTCTGGCGATCGCCCGGCGAGCCGGTTTCGAGCGGCGGTTCGAGCGTCGGCAGGTGGCGGACGCGGTCGCGCTCGGACTCTTCGCCCGCGGCAGGTGCCAGGAAGCGCTCGAGCGCCGCCAGCTCGCGCACGATCACGTTGATCACCCCTTCCGAGCGCTCCAGGCGCCCGCGCGCGAGCAGCAGCGGCTCGGCTCGCGCCAGCTGGCGGTAGCGCTCGTAGACGAGCTTGGAGACGATCAGGTTGATCGTGCCGTGCTCATCCTCGAACAGCAGGAACATCGTTCCCTTGGCGGTGCCCGGGCGCTGGCGCGCGATCACCAGCCCCGCCACCGCCACCGAGCAGCCCGAGGGCAGGTGCGCGAGCTGGGCGCTGGTCGCGAGCAGCGGGATCGACAGCCGCTCGCGCAGGATCGCCAGGGCATGGTCCCCGACGGTGACGCCGCTGGTCGAGTAGTCGGCGATCAGCCGCTGCCAGCGCTCGAGCGGGCGCAGGCGCGGAGCGGCGGGCGCCTCGAGCGCAAGCGCCAGCTGGGTCTGTGCGCCGTCGCGCGTGGTCGCAGCGGGCGTCGCAAGCCCCAGCTGCCACAGGGCCAGACGCCGGCGGGCGCCGACGTCCTCGGCGCCGGCCTCCGCCCCCACCTCCTCGACGCCGGTCATCGCCCGGACGTTTCTGCCGCTCGCGCCTGCGCGAGCGCTGCCGCTCCTGCCTGCGTCGGCGTCATTGCAGCTCGCGTCCTCCTGCACGAGGCGGTCACAGGCGCCAGACCAGGCCAGCTGGGCCAGCGTTGCCGGTCCCGCGCCGGAGCGGGCGGCAAGCTCGGCGAGCGAGCGATAGGGCCCGCCGCGCTCGCGCTCGGCGGCGAGCTCGCGCATGTCGGTGGCGAGCACGTCCTTGATGTAGCCGAGGCCGAGCCGCACCCCCAACACAATCCCCTCACCGGCCTCCCCCATACCGGTCATCCCCACACCAGCCACCTCTACACCAACCTCCCCCATGCCGGCCGCCCCCGCACCAGCCACACCCGCGCCGACCGTCCCTCCACCAGTCATTCCCGCATCCACCTTCCCCTCACCGGCCGCTCCCCTGCCACCCCCTACCCGCTCGACCGTGCACTGCACGTGCGAGGCGTTGACATCGAGGCCCAGCACGGGAATGCCGCGGCGTTCGGCCTCGTGTACGAGGCTGTCGGGGGCATAGAAGCCCATCGGCTGCTCGTTGAGCAGCGAGCACAGGAACTCGGGGCCGTAGTGGACGCGCAGCCAGGTTGACTGGTAGGCGAGCAGGGCGAAGGCGGCGGCATGGGCCTTGGGGAAGCCGAAGCCGGCAAAGCCCTCGACCATCTCCCAAACACGCCCGGCGGTGCGCTCGTCCGCGCCGACGTGCTCGCGCGCGCCTCTCAGGAAGTCTCCGCGCTGGCGCCGCATGTCCGCGTGCGAGCGCTTGCGGCTCATCGCGCGCCGTAGCTGCTCTGCCTCGCCGGGGGTGAAGCCCGCAAAGGCTTCGGCCACCTGCATGACCTGGTCCTGGAAGATGATCGTGCCGAGTGTCTCGCGCAGAGCCGGCTCGAGCGCGGGGTGCTCGTAGGGAACCACGTAGGAAGGGTCCTTGCGCAGGCGCCGCAGACGCTCGATGTAAGGGTTGATGGCGCCGCCCTGGATCGGCCCGGGTCGCACGATCGCGACCTGGATCGCCAGGTCCCGCAGGTTCTTGGGCTGGGTCCGGTGCAGCGACTGCATCTGCGCGCGGCTCTCGATCTGAAAGACGCCGACCGTGTCGGCGACGCAGATCGCGTCGTAGGTGGGACGGTCATCGAACGGAATCCGCGAGAGATCGATCGGCCGCGAGCGCGAGCGCGCGATCTCTTGCACGCAACGCTCCACCGCCGAGAGCATGCCCAGGCCGAGCAGGTCGATCTTCAAGAAGCCCGCGTCCGAGCAGGAGTCCTTGTCCCACTGGACCATCTGCCTGCCCTCCATCGCCGCGGGCACGATCGGCACGCAGTCGATCAGCGGTTTGGTCGCGACGATCATTCCGCCCGAGTGCTGGGACAGATGCCGCGGCAGACCGTACGCCTGCGCTGCCAGGCGAGCCAGCCAGCGCCAGCGATTCGGGGGAGCACCTCGATCCACGCCGCGCCCGCCGATGTCCTGCTCGGCGCCATGCCCGAAGTGGTCCGCAGAGCGCGCCATGCGCTCGATCTCGCCGGGGGGCAGGCCGAGCACCTTGCCCAGCTCGCGGATCGCGCCGCGCTCGCGAAACGTGGGAAAGGCCGCGACCAGCGCCACGCGATCGTGGCCGTAGCGCTCGCGCACACGCGGGATCAGCGCCTCGCGGATGTCGCGCGGAAAGTCGAGGTCGATGTCGGGCAGCCCGCTCAGGTCCTCGTGCAGGAAGCGCCCAAGCGCCAGCTCGTTCTCGATCGGATCGATGTGCGAGAGGCCGGTCAGGTAGCAGACGATCGAGGAGACGGAGGACCCGCGGCCCCGCCCGGGCGCCAGCAGCGCGCGCACCGGGTCTCCCCCGCGCACTTCGCAGGCGACCTCGCGAGCGAGCTCGAGCATGTCGTAGTGCAGCAGGAAGAAGCCCGCCAGCCCGAGCTCGTCGATCACGCGCAGCTCCTGCTCGAGGCGCGCACGCGCGCACGCGCGCGCGTGGGTCGTCTGCGACCGATGTTCCCGTCCGTAGCTCCCTCCCGGCTGGTGACTGTACATCCCTCCCCACCCGCAGCTCCCTCCCAGCCCGCCGCGCCCTCCCGGCCCCCAGCCTCCCCCCGGTCCGCGACTGGAGATCGCTCCCGGTCCGTAACGGTTCTCCAGCAGCGCGCCGCACAGCTCAGCCAGGCGCCGCGACGCTCCCTCGTCCTCGCCGCCGGGATAGCGATAGCCGAGATCTCTGTTCAGATCGAACGACAGGCGCTCGGCCAGCGCCAGCGTCTCGCGCACCGCCTCGGGATGGTCGGCGAAGCGCCTGGCCATCGCTTCCGGCGCGCTCAGCACGTGGCTGAAGTTGCCGCGGCGCAATGGCTCGGAGGCGTCGAGCGTGGTGCGGTGGCGCAGCGCGACGAACGCGTCCTGGAGCTCGGCTCTGGATCTGTTGTGCGCGTGCACGTCGCCGGTGGCCACGCACGCCACGCCGAGCCGCCGGGCGAGCGCGGCGAGCATGCGGTTGCGGGCGCGATCATGGCGCTCGTAGGGTCGCTGCAGCTCCACCCGCAGGCGTTCGGAGCCGAACGCCTCGAGCAGCCGCCTGGCCGTGGGCTCGTCGCGGGCGCCTTCCTTGACCGTCGATCGTCCCGCGCAACCGGTCAGGCAGATGAGTCCCTCGGCGTGGTCGAGCACGACCTGCAGATCGACCGCTGCCTGCCCCAGCTCTCGCCGGCCTGGACCATCGCGGGTATGGGCATGGGCGAGGGTGATGATCCGGCAGAGGTTGCACCAGCCGCTTTGATCGCACACCAGCAGCGTCAGGTGGCGCCCACCGCGGAGGTCGATCTCAGCGCCATGGATCGCCTTCACGCCGCAGTCCTCTGCCACCTGCGCGAGCTCCATCGAGCCCGACACCGAGTTGTGGTCGGTCAGCCCCAGCGCCTCGTATCCCAGCTCGCCGGCGCGCTCGGCTAGCTCCTGCGGCAGCGAGACGCCATCCAGGAACGAGTACGCCGAATGGCAGTGCAGCTCGGCGTAAGGGGGCGTGGCGGTCATCTCGCGCTCATCCCCGACTACCCGCGCCCCGCCTCACGCCCATGGCCCTCACGCCCGCGCCCCATCTCACACCCGCCGCCCACACACCCGCGCCCCATCTCACACCCGCCGCCCACACACCCGCGCCCCACCTCACACCCGCCGCCCACACACCCGCGCCCCACCTCACACTCGCCGCCCATCTCACACCCGCCGCCCATCTCACACCCGCCGCCACACACCCGCGCCCCGCCTCGCGGCCGCGCCCCCGCCCCATCTCACACCCTCGTTGTGCGTCCATGCCAAGCCCGCGCCTCACGCCCTCTGCGCGAACCAGCCGCCGGCGTGCACGTCGCGGAACACGACCACGTTGCGCCCGCTCGCGTTCACCAGCTCCCAGTAGCGGCGGCACAGCGGCGCGTCGGTCCACCAGCGATCCTCCACAAGCCACGACTCGCACAGCAGCTCGATCTTCTGGCCATCGACTTCGACGGGCACCCCATCGCCGCGCACGCGCACGCGTGCGGGACGGGGAAGGTTCAGAGCGCGAGCCATCAGGCGCAGAGTCGAGCCGTCAGGAGGGGAACGGCGTGAGCAGTACCCGCCGCTCGGGCACACGCGAATCGGGGTCGACGCAGACGGCCCGCATCGCCGCGTCCTGTCCGGCTGCGGCGCGCACCTGACCGACCGCCTCGCGCAGGCGCACGAGGCGCGCGGTGCGTGACTGCTCCAGCAGCGTCTCCTGTGTTCCGGAGGCGGGGCCGAAGCGCTCGACGGCCAGCCCCAGCGCCGCCGCCGGTGCAGGCAGCATCGTCAAGCGCGCCGCGAGCGCCAGCCTGATCCGCTTGGGATCGGCGAGCGCCTGGCGAAAGACCACGCGCTCGCGCCAGGCGCCGCCGGTGTCCAGGCGAGCAGACAGCGTCACCGCGCGCAGGGTCCGTCCGCGACGCTCGGTACGTGCCAGCAGCCGGTTGACGAGCACTCCCAGCACGCGTTCCAGCGCCGGGCCCGAGCTGGCGTCGCCGACGCTCATCGTCTCCCCCAGGCGCTCCTCGCTCAGGCACGGCCGCAGAGGGGTGTCTTCGCCGCACGCAAGCCGGTGGGCGAGCGCTCCAGGCTTGCCAAAGCGGTCCGCGAGCGCGGGGCGCCCCAGCTGCGCCAGCTCACCGAGCGTGCGCACGCCCAGGCGGTGCAGCGGTGCGAGCAGAGCCGCGGTCTCGCGACGGTGGGCGAGCAGATCGATCGAGCGGTGGGCGAGCCAGCGCCGAGCTTCCCGCGGCGCGATCACGCAGGCCCGGCGAGGGCGCGCCGCCAGCGCCGCCGCCAATGCGCAAAACCGCGTCGGACCAGCTCCGATACGCGCGGCGCCTGCGCCACCGAACGGAGGCTGATCGGAGCGGGCCAGAGCGGACCGGGCCAAACCTGAGCGGACCGGACCGGGCCGGCTGGGTCCGGGCCGGCTTGGACCAGGCCGGCTGGGACCGGGACGACCAGAACCAGGCCGGCTAGGACCGGAGCGAATGGCCTTCTGGGCGGCGGCGATCGTCGCGGAATCGCCGCCATGGAGAGCGCGCAGTGGATCGGCGGCGAAGTAGGCAAGTCCCGGTCGCGGTGTCTCGACGGACGCACCGATCGCCTCGAGTGCGCGCAGAATGCCCTCCCACCGCTCTGCCACCGCAACCGGGTCCGGAGTCACGAGAACGAGGTCGGGGCAACGGGCGAGCGCCTCACCGAGGGCCATCCCGGACGTCACACCGCATGCTTCGGTGGCCCCTGAGACCTCTCCCACGCGCTGCTCGCCGCCGGTCTGCGGTGCCAGCGCCAGCGCGCGCCCCAATAGCGCCCGGCCGCCTCCGGCGCGGGCCCCGCCACCTTCCGCGCGGCTCCCGCCCGCACGACCTGCGCCCGCACGACCCCCGCCTCCATAGCTCTCACCTGCGAGACCACGCGCGTACGCGCGCGCGCGCGCATGCGCCGCCCTGTCGCGAGACTCGCCGGCACCACCGTCAGCGTCGCCGGCGCCACCGCTCGCCTCGCCACCGACGGCGACGAGCAGCTCGAAGCGAGGGATGTGGACGCAGACGATCATGCGAACATATGTTCGCATGATGATCTGCTGGCGTCAACTGATTCGCTGTTCGTTCAGCTGAGCAGTCACCCAGCCGACGATGGCCTCGAAGCGATCTTGCGTAAGGGCGTGCCTGCCATGGGCGCGATAGTGCTGCAGCGCCTCGGGAGCTCGAGCGTCGCGGTAAGCCAGGGCGGCCGCTTCGGCGATGCGTGGGGCGTCGGCCGAGTACTTGTCCCGGTCTGCCGAGCACAGCAGCAGCGGCCGCGGCGCGATAAGCGGCGCGATCTCGTCCAGGTCACCTACTTCCAGCACCCCTGGGACGGCTTGGGCGCAATCAATGCCCACCCCGCGCGCCATCCTGTCCTCATAGCTGGAGGCCGAGCCGCTGGCGACCGCGAACGCGATCCGCGTGTCGAGGGCGGCGTGGAGCAGCACGCTGGCGCCGCCCATCGAGTGCCCGAGCGCCCCGATACGCGTCTCGTCGACCCCATCCAGGCCCACGAGCGCCGAGTGTGCTGCGGCGGCATCGGCCAGAACCGTGCACATCAGAGGTCGTCCGCGCACGAGCCGGTAGCACATGGTCGTGAAGTAGTCGCTCGCGTCCGAGTCACGAGGGTCGGTGCCGGGCGGCCCGCTCCTGCGGTCCTCGAAGCCGACAGCGTCGGGCGCGATCACCGTCGCGCCTGCCCGGGCGAGCGCCGGCCCGAAGGCCTGCCACCGGTCCCCGCAGAGCCCGGCAACCTCCGACTTGCCAAGGTGCCACTGCGCGTGGTGTTGGTGATGCACGACCACGCCCGCTCCGCATGGCTCTGCCGGCAGCAGCAGCAATGCGGGCACCTCGCCCTCGTCGCCCGCGAAGCTGACGAGCTGTTCGACGTAACCCTCGTGCCGAACGGCGGCCTGCCCGCGCAGATCCGAGCGCGGCGGGACGGTGAACTGCAACAAGTCGCTCAGGCGCGCGCGCAAGCCTTCTGCGTCCATGGAGGCACTCTACGTCGGGCACTTCCACGTCGGGCTTCCACGTCGGGCACTTACGTGCAGCCACACTGCACGCCTGCGACCCACCGAACTCGACTGCGGACAGCCCATTCCCACTCCGGCGGCCCAGCTGCGGCGCGGCGCGGCCACAGGTAGCCCGGGCCGACCGGCGTCAATCCATCGTCAGCGGCCCCTCGGCCGATCCGCTGAGGAACTGGCGCACGAACGGGTTCTCGGAGGTGAACATGCGCTCGGCGTCGCCCGCCTCGACGATCCGCCCGCGCCAGAGCAGCGCTATGTACTCGCCGATCTGGCGCGCCGAGGCGATGTTGTGGGTGACGACGATGTAGGTGCCTCCGTAGAGCTTGTGCATCTCCTGGATCAGGTCGCACAGCAGCGCGGTGCGCACCGGATCGAGCCCGGAGTCGGGCTCGTCGAAGATCACGATCTCCGGCTCCATCACGAGCGCGCGGGCGAACCCGGCGCGCTTGCGCATGCCACCGGACAGCTGCGATGGCATGTAGTCGATCGCCTCCATGAGCCCCACGTCGGACAGGCGGTGCTTGACGATCCTGGCGATCTGCGCCTCGGACATGTCCGTGTGCTGGCGCAGCGGGAAGGCGACGTTGTCGAACACCGGCATCGACCCGAACAGGGCTCCGTCCTGGAACAGCACCCCGATCTTGCGCCGCAGTTCGAGCAGCTTGGGGAGCGTCAGGCTTGGAACCGACTGCCCTTTGACGATGACATCCCCGGAGTCCGGGAACATCAGGCCGATGATGTGCTTGATCAGGACGCTCTTGCCCGTCCCCGAGGGCCCGAGCACGACCGTGATGGTCTCATCCGGGATGGCGACGTTGAGCCCGTTCAGGACCGGGACCCCACCGAGACGCTTGTGTACGTCCAGGCAGCGGATCGACCAGCGCTCGTCGTCGGGCTCGCCGAGCAGGTCGAGCTCGCTGGAGTGGTACTGGAAGTGCTCGCGCTCGTCGGCCCCACGCCGCGTTCTCCTGCTCGCGAGCGCGCTCGCGGCATCGGTGCCCGCGCCCTCCTCAGAACCCTCCGGCACGTCGTTGACCATCTCCACCTCTCAGATATTAATCGTTATCGCCCACGACCCCCCGACAGCTGGCGACAGGTCCCTCGACCTGGACTTGACAACATACCGTGGTGCCGTTTACGATATGGCGTCATAAGGAGTTTATAGCTCGCTGAGGGAGCGCGGGAAAGGGGTCGTGAGCAGGGGTCGCCGAATGACTCGGCGTGCTTTCGCCTGAGCTAGGCCAGGGAGGAGATTGGATGTCGGACGTGCGCAGGCAGGGCGCCAGCGCATGGGAGCCGCACACTTTCGAGGTGCAGGTCCCGCCTGAACGCTGGACGATCGCGGTCGAACACGCCGTTTGCCCCGCTACGCGCAGCGGACGCGCGCGGAACGCGCGCGAGCGGATCCTCGACGCGCTCGTGCAGACGGTGGCGCGCCGTGGATACGAGGAGACATCGATCGATCGCGTGCTGGCCGTGGCGGAGGTGCCCCGGGCGGTGTTCGAGGAGCACTTCGAGGGCAAGCAGGACTGTCTGCTGGCGGCGCTCGACTATCTGATCGAAGCGCTTCGCAGGGTCGTCCGGCAGGCGGTCGCGGGCCAGACGAGCTGGCCCGAGCAGGTGCGTCTCGGTCTGCAGATGCTGCTTACGGCGCTCGCCTGCCATCCGGACGGAGCGCGCGTGGCGTGCATCGAGTATCTCGCCGCGGGCCGGCCCGCGATCGCGCGTATGCGCGATGCAATCGCGGACTTCGTGCCGGCGCTCGAGCGGGGACGCGCGGAGGCGCTCGAGACCAACCATCTGCCGCCGCAGACATCCGAAGCGATCGTCGGCGGGATCGCCGCGATCGTCGGCAGGCACGTGTTCGAAGATCGCACCAGCGAGCTTCCGGAGCTCTTGCCGGACCTGCTGTTCTTCGCCCTGATGCCATATCTGGGGCAGCATTGGGCGCTCGCGATCGCCAGCGAGGCGAGCGCGTTGACTCGACACTAGCTCGAGACCACCGCTCTGGGACCGCCCCTGGTGAGCGACTGGCGGTGCGTCAGCTGTGCGACTGGCGGTGCGTCAGCTCAGCGACTGCTGCCGGGCTAGCCGTACCGGCAGCGTCTTGAGCTGATTGAGAAAGGTCGACTTGACGCTCGCTGGGTCTCCGGCCGGCTCGATCGCGGGATATCGCTCGAGGGTCTCCTCGAACAGGATGCGCAGCTCGAGGCGGGCGAGGGCTGTGCCCAGGCAGAAGTGCCGGCCGCCGGCGCCGAACGCCTGGTGGTCGGACCGAGCCCGTGGGACGCCCGTCTCCGGCGAGCATCCCCGCTTCGCCCAGCGGCGCACGTCGAAGTGGTCGGGGTCCTCGTAGACGGTCTCGTCGCGATTGGAGGAGACGTACCACATCACCACCTTCTCGCCCTTCTTGATCTGCTGGCCGTGCAGCTCGGTGTCGCGGGTGGCGGTGCGCCGGAAGTGCGCGAAGGCGGGGAACATCCGCAGCGACTCCTCGACCGCTGCGGAGATGAGGGCCCGGTCCTCGAGCAGCAGCCGCCGCTGTTCGGGGTCTTCCATCAGTGCCCTCATGCCGCTGCAGTAGGTGGCCTTGGTGGAGTCGTTGCCGGCGGCCATCAGCAGGAAGAAGCCCATCACGATCTCGTGTTCGTCGAGGCGCTGCCCGTTGACCTCGGCGTGCACGAGCACGCTCATGAGATCGTCCGTCGGCCGGGCGCGGCGCTCCGCGATCAGCTCGCCGCAGCGCGCGAACAGCTCCGCGCGGTTGCGCTGCACCCCCCGCTCCAGCCCATCGGGGTTCAGGTCGGGGTCGGTCGGCGCGAGCATCCCGTTTATCAGCCGCGCCCACGCCGCGTCGTCGTCCGGCTGGACGCCCATGAAGCTGCCGATCACCCGCGAGACGACGGGCTGGGCGACGTCGCACACCAGATCGCATGTCTCCCGTCCGTCCAGCCGATCGAGGACACCGGTGACGATCGCGCGGATCGGCTGCTCGTGAGCGACGATCCGCTTCGGCGTGAAGCCCGCCTGGAAGAGAGCCTTGACGCGGTCGTGCTGGGGCGGGTCCATGCCGATGAACATCGCCCGCGTGAGCTCGAGCGGAAACGTGGCGTTGGTCGCCGTCACGCCGCCGAGCTCCGAGGAGTAGGTGCTCCAGTCGCGGCTGACCGTGTGGACGTCCTCGGCGGTGGTCACCGACCAGAACCCGGCCTGTTCGGGGAACTCGCTGATCCGCTCGGTGAAGTGCACCGGGCACTCCCGGCGCAACTGCGCGAACAGCTCGTTCGGCGCTCCCTCCTGCCACAGCTCGAGATCGCCCACCAGGACCCCGTCGAGCTCTTGATCAACCGACGCCATCGATCTACATGCTCCCATACGCCGCGAGCCGCGGTGCTTTGAGAGGTCTTCCAGAGTGTCGCGCCCGCGAGGGCGGCACGCGCGGCTGCGGTTCGATCAGCTCGGACACCGGCGCAACGCTGCCAGATCAGCGTGGCGAAAACCACGGCCAGGTGGCCAGGGTTGACGAATCTCCGGAACCGGCAGCGCAGCCGTCGCCCGGCAGCCCAGCCATCGCCCGGCAGCGCACCGATCGCCTGCCCGCCTCGGTCCCCGACGCGGCTACAGCGGCCGTCGCCCCCACGCGGCCACGAGGCTGGGGCAGGTGATGACGGTTCCCGTCTGGCCGAAGTAGCCCGCCAGCCGGCGAGCGCTGGCCTCCGGCATGACGCCCGCGTCGATCAGCCGGGGGAGCGAGTCGAGGGCCGACGCGCGCGCGAACTCGTAGGCCGGATCGCCCGGACCGCCGATCGCGGTGTCCACCTCGGCGCCGCACAGCTCGAGCCCGCACGCGGCCAGCAACGCCGGCAGGCGCCGGCCGAAGTAGGCGTTCATGATCCCCGCGCGGGTCATCGTCTCGAACATCTGGTGGGCGCTCGCGGTCAGCTCCTCGGCGTCGGCGTGGTTGCCGTAGTGGTACAGGCCGTAGTCGCCCTCCTCGGCGAGCAGCATTCCGCCGGGACGCAGCGAGTCGGCCAATAGGGCCAGGACGTCGGCCGAGTCGCCGATGTGCATGAGCAGCGCACGGCAGTGCACGAGGTCATAGGCGCCCGGCTCGAGGTGGTCCTCGCGGACGTCGAGCGGGCGTACTTGCACGTTCTCGGGCATGTCGGTCAGGAACCGCGGGTCGATGTCGGCGGCGACCACCGAGCCGGTCGGTCCGACACGCTTGGCCAGCCAGCGCGCGATCGAGCCGCGTCCCGCGCCGACCTCCAGGCAGCGCCAGCCGCCGGCGACCCCGAGCCGCTCGAGCCGGTCGATCGTGCCGGGATCGCGGCTGGCCTCGAGCAGGCCCAGCCGCTGCGACTCGCTGGTCGCATCGGTGTCGGACATCACATAGCTGTCGTTTGTCATCACTGACCGCTCCCTTTGCCAGCCCGCCTCAACGTACCGGTATCAGCTTCTCGCGGGCGCGCTCGATGAACGGCAGCTCGGCGCGCACGCCCGTGGCCTCGACGGCCGCGGTTGCCTTGTCGAGCGCTTCGGTCGCGGCGGCGACCCTGCCCTGGCCGCCCGCGGCGAGGAGCGTCTCGGCCAGCACTCGATAGGACCATGGCAGCGTGAATTCACTTGCGCGCTCGAGCGTGATCGTGACGGCTTCCTGAGCGGTCGCGAGCGCCCGCTCAGGCTCGCCGGCGGCGAGCAGCGCTTCGGCGAGCGTGGCGAGGCGATTCGACTCCTGCTCGAGACCGGTGCGGGTCTCGCGCGAGCGCGCGAGCGAGTCCTCGATCGCCGGGATCGCCGCGGCGGGCTCGCCGAGCATGAGATGGGCCCAGCCCACGTAGTAGGCGGACAGTGCCCGCGAGAAGGCGTCGCCGATGCGCTCGCCGATCTCGTACGCCTCGGTGGCGTGCGCCAGCACCCCGTCGGTGTCGCCGCTCAAGTGTGCCAGCCAGATGTGCGCGCCGTGCGTCCATCCGACGATCTCGAAGTCCTCGTGCTCGCGCGCGACTCCCAGCGCGCGCTCCAGCTCGACCACGGGCTCCTCGCGGTAGCCCATCAGCGCCAGCAGCCAGCCCCTGAGCATGAAGCACCACGAGTAGGGACAGACCAAGCCGAGCCCGGTTCCGACCATCGGGTCGTCTTCGCCGAGCGCGATCCCGCGCTCGACCAGCGCGAGCGACTCGCCCAGCCGTCCCCGCACGAGCCGCGAGTACATTCCCACCGTAAGCCCCACCATGCGCGCGTTGGGGTCGCCGATCCGATCGGTCAGGCGCATCACCTCGTCGCCGAGCTCGACGTACTCCTCCACGTGGCCTGCGACGCCACGCACGGTGGCGTATAGGCCTGTGAGCAGGGCTAGGTTGAAGTGATCGCCGGACCGCAGCGCGAGCTCGCGGCCGGCCTCGTAATGAGCTGCGGCCTCCTGCTCGCTGATGCCCAGGCGCCATCCGTAGTCCAGGCGCCGTATGCGCGCGCCCAGCGCCAGGCCGCTGACCTCGGGCGAGTCGGGCTGGCCCTCGACGAGCTCAGAGACCCTGCGCCAGTGCGAGACGGCCTGGGCGATGTCGCTGAGTCCGACCCAGGCGGCGGCGCGGGCGCTCCAGCGCGCGGCGGCGAGCGCCTCGCCCGCGCCCTCCCAGTGGCGCGCGACGAGCGCCGCGCGCTCGTCCAGGCGCTCGGGGTAGAGCTGCTCGATCGCCTCAGCCACGCGGCGGTGGACGACAGCACGCCGCTCGCTGAGCTGCGAGCGGTAGGCGACCTCCTGGGTCAGCGGATGCCTGAAGCAGTAGACGGCCTCGGGATAGAGCTCCTGCTCGTAGAGGAACTCGGCCGCGATCAGCGATCGCAGCGCAGCCTCGAGCTCGTCCTCTGCCAGCGCCGCCGCACGGGCGAGCACCGGGCGCGCAAGCTCCATGCCGACCACGGCAGCGCTCTGCAGCAGCGCCTTGTCGCGCTCGGATAGACGGTCGATCCGCGCCGCCAGGACAGCGCCCACGGTGGGCGGGACGGCCGCGTCGTTGACCGGACGGACCAGCCGGTAGGCGCCGCGCCTGCCCTCCAGGTTGGCGGACTCCGCGAGCGTGCGCACGAGCTCCTCGATGAAGAACGGGTTGCCTGCGCTGCGCTCCCGGATCAGCGCCGGCAGGCCGTTGAGCGACGGATCGCTGCCGAGCAGCTCGCCGAGCAGCGCCTCGATCGCCTCCTCGTCGAGCGGCAGCAGCGAGATCTGGCGGTAGTAGGACTTGCGCATCCAGTCCGCGCTGTATTCGGGGCGAAAGTTGACGATCGTGAGGTTGCGCGTGCCGGGGATCACCTCGACGAGCTGCGTCAGAAACAGCTCGCTGCCGGGGTCGAGCCAGTGGACGTCTTCAACGAGGTTGACGCCGGGCTCGCGCTGGCTGCTCGCATGCACGAGCCGCTTGACGCTCGCGAGCAACGCCCGCTGGCGGGCGTCGGGGTCCATCTGCGGGGCCGGCCGATGCGGGTCGGGGACCGCCAGGAAGTCGAACAGCAGCGGCAGGTCATCGGCGAACGCGTCGTCGAGCAGCAGCAGCCGGCCGGCGATCTTCTCGCGCGCCTGCTGGTCTGAGTCGCGGTCTGTGACGCCGAAGTAGCTGCGCATCATCTGGAGCACCGGCAGGAACGGGATCGCGCGCCCATGCGCCTGCCCATGCGCTTCGTACACCGGGATCTCTCGCTTGCGGCAGCGCTCGGCAAACTCGTTGCAGAGGCGGCTCTTGCCGACCCCCGCCTCCCCGACCACGCCGACCACGACGCCTTCGCCGCTCTGCGCGCGCTCGAGCGCCGCCGACAAGACTGCGAGCTTCCTCCTCGCGGCCGACGAAGCGCGTGAACCCGCGCGCGCGCGAGACGTCGAGCCGGGTGCGGGCGCCGCCGGCGCCGGTGAGCGCGTGCACGCGGATCGGCGCGGATACGCCCTTGACCTCGAACTCCCCCAGATCCTCGAGCTCCAGGTAGCCCGCGACGAGCCGTCCCGTATGGTCGGTGACATACACCTTGCCCGGCTCGGCGAGCGACTCCATCCGCTGCGCGAGCCCGACCGTGTGGCCGATCGCGGTGTATTCGAGGCGCAGGTCCTCGCCGATCGCGCCGACGATCACCTCGCCCGAGTTGATCCCCATGCGCACCGAGAAGCTGAGCCCCTGGTTGCGGCGGACCTCGGCGGCGTACGTGGAGAGCTCGCGCTGCAGCGCCAGCGCCGTCCAGCAGGCCCGCTGGGCGTGATCCTCGTGGGCGAGCGGAGCGCCGAACAGCGCCATGATGCCGTCGCCGGTGAACTTGTTGACGGTGCCCTCGAAGCGGTGGACGCCGTCGCACAGGATCGCGAAGAAGCGCTCCATGATCGCCCGCCAGGTCTCCGGGTCGGTCTGCTCGGAGAGCTGCATCGAGCCGATCACGTCGGCGAACAGCACGGTCACCTGCTTGCGCTCGCCGTCGAGATCGGCGCGGGCGCCAAGGATCTTCTGCGCCAGATGCGCTGGGGTGTAGTCGCGCGGATTGCGCGCGCCCGCACGACCGTCGTCGAGGCCCGGCGCCCCCGCAGACAGCGCCGGCCCGCCTGACAGCGCCGGCCCGCCTGACAGCGCCGGCCCGCCTGACAGCGTCGCCCCGCCTGACAGCGCCGGCCCGCCTGACAGCGTCGCCCCGCCTGACAGCGTCGCCCCGCCTGGCAGCGCTGCGCCGTCGCCGCTGCCAGGGCTCGCCGTCTGCGCGTCGGCTGCGCTCAGGGTGTGGCCGCACGAGCTGCAGAACCGCTGGCCCGCCGGATGCTCCGCGGCGCAGCCGGGACACACGACGGTCGCGGCCAGCGAGCCGCCGCACTCGCCGCAGAAGCGGGCCTCCAGCGAAACCTCGCTACCGCAGTGCGCGCAGTCCACGATCCGGCCGAATTCAAGCAGACGCGTTCGCTGAAAACCACCCCCACGTGGCCATGGTTGCCGGGCTTTTGCGAGGATCCGGAGGCATATGGCGTCGGACGGCCCACTGATAGGCCGCGAGCCGGAGCTGGCCGAGCTCGCACGGATGCTGCAGGAAACCCGGCTGCTGACGATCACGGGGGCCGGTGGCTGTGGCAAGACCCGCGTGGCGCTCGAGCTCGCTGCTCGCCTCGCCGGTGCGGAGCGAGCGAGAGAGTGCGCGATCGTCGGGCTTGCGGGCGTGGCGGGCGAGGAACGGATCGTGGAGGCGCTGCTGAGCGCGCTCGGCGCGCGCGAGCGCTTCGCGAGCACGCCGGCGCAGGTGTTGGTTGACCGCGTGGCTCACGCTCACATGCTGCTGGTGCTGGACAACTGCGAGCACCTGCTTGCCGAGATCGGCGCGCTTGCGGTCCGGCTGCTCGGCGCGGGCGCGGAGCTGCAGGCGCTCGCCACGAGCCGGGAGCCGCTTGCGCTCGCCGGGGAGAGCGTGTTTCGGCTCGGCCCGCTGAGCGTGCCGGGTGGCGAGGGCGATGTCGGCGCGGTGGTGCGCTCGGACGCCGGGCGGCTGTTCGTCGATCGCGCGTCCGTGAGCAACCCGGCGTTCGCGCTCACCCCGGCGGTGGCACGGTCGGTGGCGGAGATCTGTCGCGAGCTGGATGGGCTGCCGCTCGCGCTCGTGCTGGCGGCGGCCCGTCTGGACAGGCTCACCGCCGAGCAGATCGCGCGTGGCCTGTCCGAGCGCGGTCGTCTGTCGACGGCACAGCACGGCGAGGTGCCCTCCAGGCAGCGCTCGCTGCGCGCTTCGCTGGATTGGAGCTATCGCCTGCTCGATGACCGCGCGCGTGTGCTGTTGCGACGGCTGTCGGTGTTCCGGGGTGGCTTCACGACCGCGGCGGCGCTCACCGTGGCCCGGCCGGAGGACGGCGAGAACGAGGTGCGCCGCGATCTGAGCGCGCTGGCGGCAAAGGGCCTGGTCATGTCCGCATCCGAGCAGGGGGCGGAGCGCTGGACGCTGCTGCAGACCGTCGCCGAGTATGCGGCTGAACAGCTGGCGCACGAGGGAGAATGGGAGCAGATCGCAGACCGGCACATGCGGTGCTTCCTGGCCTGCGCGGCGCGCGCCGACGACCGCCTGCTGGAGGTGAACGGGCATGCGCTGATCGACCTGGAGGCCGAGAACCTGCGCGCGGCGCTGGATCGAGCGATCGTGTGCGACCCGGCAGGCGCGGAGGAGATCGTGGCTTCGTTGATGCGCCACTGGATCCTCGCCGAGCATTTCCAGCAGGCGCGCCGGGCCTGCCTCGCGGTGATGTCGGCTGGGAACGGGACCGGCGATGCGGGGGCGCGCGCGTTGCTGCAGTGCGGCGCCGGGCTGGTGGCGATGCTGAGCGAGGACTACGCGGACGCGGTGGTGAGCACGCGCGCCGGTCTCGCGCTCGTGCCAGCTGTCCAGGACGACGGCGTGCGGGCCACCTGCCTGCTGTTCTCCTCGATGGTGCTGATCCAGACCGGTGCCGATTTGCAGGCGGGCCTGCACCATGCCGAGCGGGCGGTCGAGCTGGCGCGCGAGGCCGAGGACCCGCTCACGCTGGCGAACGCGCTGGCGGCGCTGGCTGTCGCCGCGACGCTGTGCGAGCGCTTCGAGGTGGTGGAGGGCGCCTACGGAGATTTCCTGCGGGTGCCGAAGGCTTGCGAGCACCCGCGGCTGCGCGCGTGGGCCGAGCAGGCGGCGGCGTGGGCGCAGGTGAGCGTCGGCTCACCGGAGCGAGCGCTGGCGCACATCGAGCGGGAGATGACGCTCGAGGGCGAGTGGCCGTCGATGACGTATTTTCAGGTCGTTGGCTTCCGCGTGCAGGCGCTCGCCAGGATGGGCCGCGCCGACCAGGCCCTTGCCGAGGGCGCGGACGCGCTGGGTCGGGCGAGGGAGTCGGGCGCGCTGCAGGCGGTGCCGGCGATCGAGCTGGCGCTGATGGTGGCGCACTTCATGAGCGGGGATCTGGATGCGGCCGAGCTGTGCGCGAAGTGCCTGCTCGAGATGCCGCAACTGCACACGCTTGTGCTGGTGCGGGCCACGCTCGCGCGGATCGCGCTGAGACGAGGCGAAACCGAAGCGGCGGAAGCCCACGCCGATGAGCTGCAGGCGTTGGCGGAGCGTCTGGGCAGCGTGCGCCAGCAGGCGCTCGTCCGGTACATCCGGGGATGCGCCGCGGTGCGGGCCGGCGAGACGAGCACGGGCCGAGATCGCTTGCACGCCGCCTTGGAGCTGTGCGCCGAGCTCGGGCTCGAACGCGAAGCGGCCGACGTGCTCGACGAGCTCGCGCTGCTCGCGGCGCAGGGCGGCGAGCTCGAGCGCGCCGCCCGGCTGGCGGGCGCGGCGGCCGGGGCGCGGGCGCGACTGAGCTGCGTTCCGGCCGCAGGCGAGCTCGAGCGCCTGCAAGCCGCGCGCTCGCAGGTCGCAGGCGGCGCCCAGGACGAGCGCTGGCAGGGTGCGTGGGAGCAGGGCCGTGCGCTCGGCCTGGTCGCTGCGATCGCCTATGCGCGGCGGCGCCGGGGACCGCGCGCGCGCGCGCCGGCCGGCTGGGCAAGCCTGACACCGGCCGAGAGCGACGTCGCGCGACTGGCCGCCGGCGGCATGTCCAACCCGCAGATCGCCGCGGAGCTGTTCATCGCGCGAGGCACGGTCAAGATGCACCTCTCGAACGTGTATCGCAAGCTGCAGGTGGGCAACCGCGTGGAGCTGGCCG